>NZ_PEGH01000013.1 GCF_002737755.1 Caulobacter sp. BP25 | reverse complement strand
TGGGCTTGGCTGCCGTGTTGCATTCGGCGATGGCGGCGTCGTCCAGCGACTGGCCGCGATAGTCGAAGGCGCTCAGCTCGCCAAGCTGGCCGGCCAGCTTGCGGCAGGCGCGCGCCACGGGCAGGGACCGAACCTTGGTCGTGGTGCAGAGGTCGTCCTTACAGCGCCAAACCGAGCCGTCCTGGATGAACTGTTCCATCGTGGTCGGCGTCTTCAGCTTCAGCGAGGCCCCTTCGCTGGCGGCGAAGGCGGGGCTGGCCGACAGGCCAGCGAGAAGAGCGCAGGCCATCAGGCCCGCGCGAGTGGCGGTACGCATTCCTTTAGTCTCCTATCCCCGCGCCGGATGGGAGTTCCGGCGCTCGAGCGCACGCGGCCCATAATGGCCGTCGGCTCGCAGACATGGTGCGTCTTTTTTGGAAACTAAGTCAACTGGCGAAGCGTGGCTGGCGCGCCAGCGACGTCGATTTCCCGATTCCAGCCGAGCAGAGCGGGGGTGACGTCCTCGGCCTTCTCGACCGCGCGCCAGGCGTCCAACAGGCTGGGCGGGGTAAGGCCCAGATCGACCGTGTGCCGGATCAGGGTGAAGAAGGGGTCCCAGAACCCGCCGGGGTTATGGAACACGATCGGCTTCTGGTGAAGATCTAAACGACGCCAAGATAGCAGTTCGACGATTTCTTCCAGCGTGCCGATGCCGCCTGGCAGCACGACGAAGCAGTCCGAGCGCTCGAACATCAGCATCTTGCGCTCATGCATCGTCTCGACGATCACTGTCTCGACGTCGTCGAAGGGCTGCTCGCGGCCTCGCAGGAAGCTTGGAATGATGCCGAGCACCGCGCCGCCGGCCTCGTGGGCCCCGCGCGCCGCCGCGCCCATCAACCCCACGCCGCCACCACCATAGACGAGCTTCAATCCCGCTGCGGCGAAGCTCTTTCCGATGGCGTGGGCGTCGGTCAGGTAGCTGGGATCGACCGTGTTGGATGATCCGCAATAGACGCAGACAGAGCCCAGACGGCTAGACTCGTTGGGCATCGTCGTCCACTCCACGCATAAGGCGAAAGGCGCGCGGGCTCGCGCGCCTTCGAACCGTTCTTATCTGAGGCCGCATGATCAGGATTCGCTTCTGGGGTTGCAAGCCGCCGATCGTCGCGGGGGGATTGGCCGCAGCCTTGCTGGCCGCCTGCGGGCCCAGCGCGCCCAAGCCCGCCGACGCGCGCGAGCGGGTTGATAGCGCTGAGGCCGGATACGTGGCTCCGCCCAGGGTCCAGAACATCCGGCGTGGCGGAGGTGGCGTCACCCTGTCCGGTCAGGGGAGCGCAGAAGCTGATGTTCGGCTGCGTTCTCCCGGCGGCGAGATCGTGTCGGGACGGACCGACCGCGAGGGGCGCTGGAGCTTGACGGTCGCGAACGCGCCCGGCGTGCGGCTGTTTGGTCTATCGACGACCCGCGAGGGGCGCACGGTACAGGCGGAAGGCTATGTCCTGGTCGCCGAGGGCGGCGATGTGGCGCTGCTGCGCGCGGGTGCGGGGGCCAAGCGCTTGGCGGATGGATCTCCGTCGCCGCGTATCCTGACGATCGACGTCGATCGCGAGGGCGGCGCGGTGGTGTCCGGTGTCGCCGCGCCGGGCGCGGGGCTCAACGTCCGGGTCGATCGCGTCACGCGCGGCGGCGGCCGGACCGACGATGAGGGACGGTTCTTCATCTCCCTCACCGATTCTCTGTCTCCCGGCGTCCACGACATCCAGGTGGCGGGCGAGGGGGGCGAGACGGCCGTGTCGATCGTGACCTCGCCGCCGCAGCCCTTGGTGACGGGGCCGGTGCGGGCCGAGCGTACGCCGCAAGGCTGGCGCGTCGACTGGATGACGCCCGGCGGCGGGGTCCAGACCACCCTGCTGATCGGCGGCGCGCGATGAGAGGCATGGGCGGCCCGCCTTCGCCAGGACGCGAGGCCGTTCCCGGCGCGATCGCCAAGGCCGATCAGCCCGTGCGCTTCTGGAGCGCCATGGGCGACCTCGTACGGCTGGTCTTGCGTTCGCGCGCTCCTGGACTCCGCTGGCGGGTCGCCGTCGCCCTGATCCTGACGCTGAGCGGCAAGGCCTTGGGCGTGCTGGCGCCGCTGATGCTGGGCAAGGCGGTCAATCAGCTGTCGGCCGGACAGAGTGCGGCCGTCGGCGTGACCTGGGCGTTCGCGGGGCTGGCGCTGGGCTGGGCCTTCATCCGGTTTGTCTCGGCCGCCGCGCCGCAAGTCCGCGATACGATCTTCACGCCCGTCGCCCAGGCGGCCCAGAACCGCGCGGCGGTGGAAACCTTCTCGCACGCCCTGTCGCTGTCGATCGACTTTCACCAGTCCAAGCGGACCGGCTCGCTGTCGCGGGTGATCGACCGGGGCGCGCGGTCGATGGACTTCCTGTTGCGTAGCCTGGCGTTCAACCTAGCCCCAACCGGCGTCGAGTTGATCATGGCCGCCATCGTGCTGGCCAAGGCCTATGACTGGAGGTTCGCGGCCATCGCGCTTGGGACGGTGGCGGTCTACGGCTACCTGACCTTCGCGATCTCGGACTGGCGCATCGGCCATCGCCGCGCGCTCAACGAGGCTGATGCGGAGGCCGCCGGTCGGGCCGTCGACGCCCTGCTGAACTACGAGACGGTCAAGTCGTTCGGCGCCGAGGATCGGGCCGTCGCCGGCTATGGCGGGGCGCTGGATCGCTATGGCGAGGCCCAGATCAAGGCCGCCAACTCGCTGAACCTGCTGAACCTGGTGCAGTCGGCCGTGATGAGTGTTGGCCTCGGCGGCATGGCGGTGCTGGCGGGCGCCGAGGCCGCCGCCGGCCGGATCGGTCCTGGGGACGTCACCGCGGCTATCCTGATCCTGATCAATCTCTACGCCCCGTTGAACATCCTGGGCTTCGCCTATCGCGAGATCCGTCAGTCGCTGATCGACATGGAGGCGATGATGGACCTGCGCCGTCAGACCGCCGACGTGGCCGACGCGCCCGACGCCATCGACCTGCCGCCCAGCGTTGATCAGCGGGGCGGGGCCGTGGCCTTCGAGAAGGTCTCCTTCCGGCATGGCGCGCGGTCGGAGGGGCTGGCGGACGTGTCTCTGACGATCGCGCCGGGGACGACGATGGCGATTGTCGGTCCCTCGGGCGCGGGTAAGACCACTCTGGTGCGGCTGGCGCTCAGGATGATTGATCCGCAGGCGGGCAGGATCACCCTGGACGGCCACGACCTGCGCGCGCTGACCCAGGCCTCGCTGCGCCGGGCGGTGGCGCTGGTGCCGCAGGACGTGGCGCTGTTCAACGATACCCTGGCGGCCAACATCGCCTTCGCCCGGCCAGAAGCGAGCGAGGCCGAGATCTGGGCGGCGGCCGAGGCGGCTGAACTCGGCGAGTTTATCCGCAACCTGCCCGACGGCATGGCCACCAAGGTCGGCGAGCGCGGCCTGAAGCTCTCCGGGGGCGAGCGTCAACGCGTCGGCATCGCCCGCGCTCTGCTGGCCCATCCGCGTGTGTTGATCCTGGACGAGGCCACGAGCGCGCTCGATAGCCGTACTGAGGCCGCCATCCAGACCACGCTGCGAAAGGCGAGGGCGGGGCGAACGACTCTTGTCGTGGCCCACCGCCTCTCGACCATCGCCGACGCCGACGAGATCGTGGTGCTGCGGCGGGGCAAGGTGGTCGAGCGCGGCCGCCATGCGGCTCTGCTCGACGCCGGCGGCGAGTACGCGGCTTTGTGGCGCCGCCAGACGCGAGACCGCCAGCCGGTTTAGGGTTCGCGATGCTACGTCGGGCGACTATATCCCCGGGGTTTCGAGAGGAGTTCCGCCTTGCGCTATCTGCACACCATGGTCCGCGTTCGCGATCTTGATGCCTCCCTGCGGTTCTATTGCGCGGGACTTGGCCTCCAGGAAGTGTCCCGGATGGAGAACGAGAAAGGCCGCTTCACGCTGGTTTTTCTGGCCGCGCCGGAGGACGTCGAGCTGGCCAAGGAGCGCAAGGCGCCGCTGGTCGAACTGACCTATAACTGGGACGACGAGGACTATCAGGGCGGCCGCAACTTCGGTCACCTGGCCTATCGCGTCGACGACATCTACGAGACCTGTCAGCGGCTGATGGACATGGGTGTGACGATCAACCGCCCGCCGCGCGACGGCCACATGGCGTTCGTTCGTTCGCCCGATGGCATCTCGGTCGAGCTGTTGCAGGACGGCAGCCTTCCACCCGCCGAGCCTTGGGCGTCCATGCCCAACACCGGCGCCTGGTAGGAGTCATATCAGTCGGGCGCGGGCCAGGTCTTCCAGCCGCCGGATGGGAGCGTCGGCGATAGCCTTCCAGATCACCCGCGCCAATTCTACGCGATAGGCGGTCTTGTAGCCCGTTACGAAGGGCGAGCGGGCAGCGCCGGGCGGCTCCTTGTTGAGGGCCTCGGCCAGAGCCTCGCGCACCTTGCGCGCCTGGGTGTCGAAGGCGCCAGGGCCGGGCAGGGAGATCAGGCGGTCGACCTCCAGTCCCGCATGCACGGCGGTTTCGACCATCACCGGCAGGGCGGACAGGTCGGACGGGGCGAACGCACGCATCTTGAAGCTCGGCTTCGTGGTGTTCGCGCCGATCTTTTCGTTGGTGAGTTCGAAATCCAAGATCGCGGCGACGCGGTTCAGCGTCTCTGGCCAGTGATCGTCAGCATTCGCCATTTACTTGTAGCCCCCTGGGGGCTCCCGATAGCCGGGTTCATTTGGCGAGGAAAGCACGCACAGCGAGAAGGCCACGTTTTGGGTAGGCTTTGGCCCTGGAAAAGCGGGCGCCAAGACGCCAAATCCCGATCGCTCTGCCCCGGAGCCGAACGCGAGGTTCAACGTATGCCGGACTTGTCCGTCTTTCCCATCACCCGTCGCTGGCCCGCCCAGCATCCCGACCGGATCCAGCTCTATTCGCTGCCGACGCCCAATGGCGTGAAGGTCTCGATCATGCTGGAAGAGACGGGGCTTCCGTACGAGCCGCACCTGATCAACATCATGGAGAACGAGACCTGGGGGCCGGAATTCCTGGCGCTGAACCCGAACGGCAAAATCCCCGCCATTCTCGATCCAAACGGCCCGGATGGGCGGCCGCTGGCGCTCTTCGAGTCCGGCGCGATCCTCGTCTATCTGGCCGAGAAGACCGGAATGTTCCTGCCGACTGATCCTGCCGCGCGGTACGAGACGCTGCAGTGGGTCTTCTTCCAGATGGCCGCCATCGGCCCGATGTTCGGCCAACTCGGCTTCTTTCATAAGTTCGCCGGCAAGGAGTACGAGGACAAGCGCCCGCGCGACCGTTACGTCGCCGAATCAAAGCGCCTGTTGGGTGTGCTCGAAGGGCGTCTGGCGAACCGCTCCTGGGTCATGGGCGACGACTACACGATCGCCGACATCGCCACCCTGGGCTGGGTCCGCAACCTGGTCGGTTTCTATGAGGCGGGTGACCTGGTCGACTACGCGGCTCTCAAGCATGTCCCGCGCTGGCTGGAGCAGGGCTTGGCGCGTCCGGCGGTGCGGCGCGGCCTCGACATCCCTAAGCGCGCCTGACCTTCGCGCTTGTGCGACCTTTTCGCTCGCGCGTTAAGAATTAGGATCTCGTTAACCATAATTGCCTGACCCTGGGCGCGTCTTCTTTGGAAGGCGCACCACCATCACTGACTTTCCACAGCCCGGTCTCGTACCGGGCTGTTTTTTTGGAACAAGGCGCTTGCATCGCCGCGGGTAGGCGGCTATCACGCGGCCTCTTCTGAGAGCGACCTGTTCCGCGGTAGCTCAGTGGTAGAGCAGCCGGCTGTTAACCGGCTGGTCGTAGGTTCGAATCCTACCCGCGGAGCCACTCTTTTCGGTCGCTTTTTTGGAAGCTTTCCAGTCTTAGAGATGTCGTCGCTCGCGTTGCCGAGACCGCGTGCATTTGTTTCAAAATCTAGCGATCTTCGCCGCTTGCATCGACTCCGCGCGGCGGCTATCACCCGCGCTCTCTTGAGAGCGACCTGTTCCGCGGTAGCTCAGTGGTAGAGCAGCCGGCTGTTAACCGGCTGGTCGTAGGTTCGAATCCTACCCGCGGAGCCACTTCCCCGTCATTTGCAGTTTGGATCTTTAGTTTTCCGCGCGAGGCGGATCGGCGCGTCACAGCGCGCGCGAAGTCCGAGCCTGTCTTCGTGTAAGTGGCGCGATCAGATGCTCAGGCGAATGCAAACGGGGCCTCCAATGGCGTTGAAGGCCCCTCGCTCCAGCTAGATTGTATGTGTCTCTATCGCTGACTATTGCGCCGACGTTTGACGCGAGAGACGCGCCAGGCGCTCCTCCCGATCGCGACGCTCGCGCTCCAGGCGAAGGTCTCGCCTGTGCCGCCGCCAGCGGCCATAGGCCTTGCGCGCCGCCGTGTTGAGGCGCGGCAGGAAATAGATCACAACGAGCGCGGCGATCGCGCCCACGATCACGACATTCGCGTTAGACATGGCAGCAACCTCACGAAGCCGAAACGTTCGGGCTTCCCCCCTTTAGGTGAACACCAATGGTAGAGCTATCTTTACCATAAACCGTAGCGGATCAATCGCTGTTGCACGACAAACGCAACGGGGCGCCCCAAACGCGGTATTTTTGGTCTTTCCTTGATACGCTCAGGTTTCGTTGGCGCTTTTAAGGCCGTTTGGAACAGCCTTTATGCGAGCCCGCGCCACGCGATCGCATTGCGTTCGGATCATCGGCGGACCTATAAGCCTGCTCGAAAGTCCAAGTCCTTCGAGGGATTCCATGAGCACCGACTTCGCCGCCGCGCGGCTGAACATGGTCGAGAGCCAGATTCGCACCGCCGACGTCACCGACCTGCCGCTGCAGGACGCCCTACGGGTGACGCCGCGCGAGGCGGTGGTCCCCGCCGCGAAGGCCTACCTGGCCTATGCCGACGCCGACGTCGAGTATGCGCCGGGCCGCTGGCTGCTGCGTCCGCGTGAAGTGGGCAAGCTGCTGCAAAACCTGAAGCCTCGCGAGGGCGAGAAGGCTCTGGCGATCGCCGCGCCCTACGCCGCCGCTGTGCTGGAAAACATGGGCCTGTCGGTCACGCGTCTGGAAGGCGATGATCTGAAGGCCGTGTCCGGTGCCGACTACGACGTCATCATCTGCGAAGGCGCCGTGGCCGTCGCGCCGAAGGCCTGGCAGGACGCCCTGGCCGTCGGCGGCCGCCTGGGCGTGATCGAGCGCACTGGTCCGGTCGGCCGCGCCGCCATCTATGTCCGCGCCGAGGATGGCGTGGGTCGTCGCCAAGCCTTTGACGCCTCGCCGCCGATACTGGCCGGTTTCGAGGTCGAGGCCGGCTTCAGCTTCTGAAGCTCGCGGTCACGCGGACGGGCGTCGCAACGCCTGCGTGAAAAAAGCTTAACTAGCGACGGCTGGCGGTCCGACTTACACGCCTCATAGTGTGGTACGCGAGCTTCGCGTGATTGGGGATAGAACCTAGATGTCGAACCGTCGACGGGCCGGATTGCTGGCCGCCGCTTGCAGCGCCGGCCTGATGGCGGGCGTGTTTTTCGTCGCCCCCCTTTCGACGGCTAGGGCTGAAACCCTGGCTGACGCGATCGCCCTGGCCTACCAGACCAATCCGACGCTGCAGCAGCAGCGCGCCAGCACCCGGATCACCGACGAGGGCGTTGTCCAGGCCAAGACCAGCTTCCGCCCGACGATCGGCGGCGAGCTTGACGTCACCGGCTCGAAGACGAGCCCCGACACCGGCGCCGACGTGAAGGCGTCGGGCAGCGGCGCGACGCTCTCGATCAGCCAGCCACTCTATACGGGCGGTCGCGCCAGCGCCAATCTGAGCGCCGCCGAGGCCGATGTGCTGGCCGCGCGCGAGAACCTCCGCTCGGTCGAGCAAAGCGTTCTGGCCACCGTCGTCCAGGCCTATGTCGACGTCCGCCGCGACCAGGAGCGCCTGCGTATCGCCAAGGAGAACGTCGCGGTCTTGCAGCGCCAGCTCGACGAATCCAATGCTCGCTTCGAAGTGGGCGAGATCACCCGCACCGACGTCGCCCAGTCCCAAGCCCGCCTCGCCGCGGCCAAGGCCGCTCTGTCGTCGGCCCAGGCCCAACTGGAAGTCAGCCGCGCGGCCTACGCCGCCGTGGTGGGGCAGACGCCGGGCGAACTGGCGCCGGAGCCGAGCCTGGCTACCGTGCTGCCCGCGTCGGTCGACCAGGCCTTCGAGGCCGCCCAGACCGCCAATCCCGGCGTGACCTCGGCGCGCTACGCCGAAGAGGCCGCCGCCGCTCGCGTCGCCGTGGCCAAGGCTGGCTATCGCCCCACGGTCTCGGCCCGCGCGTCGCTGGGCTACGCCGCCGACAAGCGTTCGGGCGTCGGCAGCCAGTTCGACGACTACGACCGCACCGTCTCGGGCGCGATCACCGCCTCGATCCCGATCTTCACCGGCGGCCTGGTGACCTCGCAGGTCCGCGCCGCCACCGAACGCGAGAACGCCGCTCGCAGCGCCACCGAAGGCGCCAAGCGCACCGCCATTCAGCAGGTCTCCAACGCCTGGAGCAACCTCCTGGCCTCGCGCGCCAACCTGGTGTCGAACGAGGAGCAGGTTCGCGCCACGCGGATCGCCTTCGAAGGCGTTCGCCAGGAGCAGCAGGTCGGTCTGCGCACCACGCTGGACGTTCTGAACGCCCAGCTGGAACTGTCCAACGCCGAACTCGCCTTGGTGGGCGCCCGTCGCGACGAATATGTCGCCAGCGCCGTGGTGCTTCAGGCCATGGGGCAGCTGGGCGTTGATAAGCTAGCGACAGGCGTGGCGGCGTATGACCCCAAAGCGTCCTACAGCCGGGTCACGCACAGCGTCGGCTGGGTTCCGTGGGAGCCGGTCGTGCAAGCCGTCGACAAGGTGGGCGCGCCGTCCGTGAAAGCTCAAAGTGGGGCAAAGTAGACGGGGATACCCCGCGTCGTTTCCGCCCATAGCTTATCCTTAAGCTTGCTTAACTTGCTCAAGTCTGCACCATCGCGGTTTAACGCGCCCTAAGGCGTGTAGAGATTCGTATTTCTTACGACGGCCCCCGCACATGTCCGATCAGAGCTCTCAAGAACCTACGATGGAGGAGATCCTCGCCTCCATCCGACGCATCATCTCCGAAGATGACGCGCCGGCGGAGCCTGCGGCCGAGGAAGCTCCTGCGGCTGAGGCTGAGGTTGAGCCTGAGCCGCTTCCGGAGCTTGAGCCCGAGCCGGCGCCGGACTTTGGCGGCGACGCCGAGGATGTGCTTGAGCTGACGGATCCGATCGCGCCTGAGGCTGAGGCCCCGCTTGAGACGGTGGGTGACATCGACGTTTACTCGCCGCCGCCGGCGGAGCCCGAGCCGGCGATGCAAGCACCGCCGGCCGCCGAAACCTTCAACCGCGAAGAGGCCGTCGACAACCTGGTGGGCGAGACCGCCGCGTCCGCCGCCGCCTCTGCGTTCGGCAGCCTGAGCTCGGCCCTGCTGATGCCCAAGGACGGCCGCACGCTGGAGGATGTCGTACGCGAGCTTCTTCGCCCGCTGCTCAAGGAGTGGCTGGACCAGAACCTGCCGCGCATCGTCGAGACCAAGGTCGAGGAAGAAGTCCAGCGGATCGCGCGCGGCCGCCCCTAGACATCTTCCGAAATCCGAAAATCGAGGCGGTCGCCATGGCGGCCGCCTTTTTCGTTGCGAATTACCCCACAAATCCTGGTCCCGCCGGTTCCCCGCGCGGGCCGCAGATGGCATATCCCCACCGCCATGCTCGATAAGACCTTCGATCCCAAATCCGTCGAACCCCGCCTGTACGCCGCCTGGGAGGCCTCGGGGGCCTTCAAGCCCAGCGAGGACCCGAACGCCGAGTCGTTCGTGATCGTGATCCCGCCGCCGAACGTGACGGGCTCGCTACATATCGGTCACGCGCTGAACAATACGCTGCAGGACGTGCTGACGCGCTTCCACCGCATGCGCGGCAAGGCCGCCTTGTGGCTGCCGGGCACCGACCACGCGGGCATCGCCACCCAGATGGTCGTCGAGCGCCAGCTGGCCGCCGCCGGCAATGTCGGTCGCCGCGACATGGGCCGCGAAGCCTTCGTCGACAAGGTCTGGGAATGGAAGGCCGAGAGCGGCGGGGCCATCACCAACCAGCTGCGCCGGCTGGGCGCTAGCTGCGACTGGTCGCGCGAGCGCTTCACCCTGGACGAGGGCCTTTCGGCCGCCGTCCGCAAGGTGTTCGTCCAGCTCTACAAGCAGAACCTGCTCTATCGCGACAAGCGCCTGGTCAACTGGGACCCGCAGTTTCAGACCGCCATCTCCGACCTCGAGGTCGAGCAGAAGGAGGTCGACGGCGCCTATTGGCACTTCGCCTATCCGCTGGCCGACGGCGTGACCTATCAGCACCCGATCGCCTTCGACGAGGACGGCAAGGTCACCGAGTTCGAGACCCGCGACTACATCGTCGTGGCCACCACGCGGCCTGAGACCATGCTGGGCGACACCGGCGTCGCGGTTCACCCCGACGACGAGCGCTACAAGGGCCTGGTCGGCAAGTTCGTGACCCTGCCGATCGTCGGCCGCCGCATCCCGATCGTCGCCGACGACTACGCCGACCCGACCAAGGGCTCGGGCGCGGTGAAGATCACCCCGGCCCACGACTTCAACGACTTCGGGGTCGGCAAGCGCGCCGGGCTGGAAGCCATCAACATCCTGACCGTCGAGGCCAAGCTGAACGAGGCCGTTCCGGCCGAGTATGTCGGCCTGGACCGCTTCGTCGCGCGCAAGGCCATCGTCGCCCGCGCCGAGGAAGAGGGCTGGCTGAAGGAGATCGAGAAGACCAAGCACATGGTCCCGCACGGCGACCGTTCGGGCGTGGTCATCGAGCCCTTCCTGACAGACCAGTGGTACGTCGACGCCAAGACCCTGGCCCAGCCGGCGCTGAAGGCGGTCGAGAGCGGCGAGACGGTCTTCGAACCCAAGCACTGGGAAAAGACCTACTTCGAATGGCTGCGCAACATCGAGCCGTGGTGCGTCTCGCGCCAGCTCTGGTGGGGCCACCGCATCCCGGCGTGGTTCGGGCCGGACGGCTCGATCTTCGTCGAGGAGACCGAGGAAGCCGCCTACGCCGCCGCCCGCGCGCAGTTCGGCCCCGACGTCCAGCTGAAACAGGACGAAGACGTTCTCGACACCTGGTTCAGCTCGGCCCTGTGGCCGTTCTCGACCCTGGGCTGGCCCGAGAAGACCGCCGACCTGGAGCGTTTCTACCCGACCAGCACCCTGGTCACGGGCTTCGACATCATCTTCTTCTGGGTCGCCCGGATGATGATGATGGGCATCCACTTCATGGGCGAAGCCCCGTTCAAGCAGGTGTTCATCAACGCCCTCGTCCGTGACGAGAAGGGGGCCAAGATGAGCAAGTCCAAGGGCAACGTGATGGATCCCTTGATCCTGATCGACGAGCTGGGCTGCGACGCGGTGCGCTTCACCCTCACGGCCATGTCGGGCCAGGCGCGCGACATCAAGCTGAGCAAGCAGCGCATCGAGGGCTATCGCAACTTCGGCACCAAGCTGTGGAACGCCTCGCGCTTTGCTCAGATGAACGAGTGCGTCCGCGTCGAAGGCTTCGATCCCGCGACCGTCCAGCAGCCGATCAACAAGTGGATCCGCGGCGAGACGGTCAAGACCGTCGCCGAGGTGACCAAGGCCCTGGAGGCCCCGTCGTTCGACGAGGCGGCCGGCGCTCTGTACCGCTTCGTCTGGAACGTCTTCTGCGACTGGTACCTGGAGCTGGCCAAGCCGATCCTGAACGGCGATGACGCCGCCGCCAAGGCCGAGACCCGCGCCACCGCCGCCTGGGCGCTGGACGTGATCCTGAAGCTGCTGCACCCGGTGATGCCGTTCATCACCGAGGAGCTGTGGCAGAAGACCGCCGAATTCGTCGGCCCGGCCCGCGAGAGCATGCTGATCTCGGCCCAGTGGCCGGAGCTGCCGGAAAGCTGGATCGACGCCGAGGCCGAGGCCGAGATCGGCTGGCTGGTCGAGACCGTGGGCGAGATCCGCTCGATCCGCGCCGAGATGAATGTGCCGCCGTCGGCTAAACCGGCGCTGGCCGTGGTTGGCGCGGGTCCCGAGACCAAGGCGCGTCTGGCTCGTCACCGCGACCTGCTGCTGACGCTCGCGCGCCTCGACAGCGCCCGCGAGGCCGACGCCGCGCCGGCCGGCTCGATCCCGATCGTGATGGGCGAGGCGACCGGCGCGCTCGGTATCGCCGACTTCATCGACCTGGCCGCCGAGAAGGCCCGCCTGACCAAGGACATCGCCGGCCACGTCGGCGAAATCGAGAAGGTCAACAAGAAGCTCGGCAACCCCGACTTCCTGGCCCGGGCTAAGGAAGAGGTGGTCGAGGAGAACCGCGAGCGTCTCGCCGAAGCCGAAGCCGCCAAGGCCAAGCTGGAAGCCGCGCTCAGCCGGCTGGCGTCGGTGGGGTAGGGGCGTCCAAGTTGCTCCCTCGCGATGCGGGGGAGCTGTCACGAAGTGACTGAGGGGGCTTACCGGAAGTCGGCGGCGCTGGCCCCCTCCGGCCCTCTGGGCCACCTCCCCCGCGTTGCGGGGGAGGAGCTAACTTATCAGTGATCTCTTAGTCTTAAACGCACGTTTGCATCCGGCTTCCGGCTGTGCTCTCTGGGCGTTGAACGCGCTGGCTGAAAAAGGCGCGACAGACCGGGAGAGTAAGCATCATGACCCAGGCCGCCGCCTCCAAGCCCATTCCGTGGCCCGCCATGTCGGTCCAGCAAGCCTATGCGCTGATCACCCAGCCGGGGACTCCGGGCGAGATGGAGGAGGTCGAGATCCGGGGCGTGAAGACCCGGGTCTGGAAGAACGCGCCGCCGAGCCTTCGCGAGACCCTGCTGATGGGGCGCACTCACGGCGACAAGATCTTCCTGGTCCATGAGGACGAGCGGGTCAGCTTCGAGGCCTTCTATCGCGCCGTCACCCACATGGCCGCCGAGCTGCAGGCCTTTGGCGTGCAAAAAGGCGATCGCGTCGCGATCGTCATGCGCAACGTGCCCGAATGGCCGGTGGCCTTCTATGCGGGGATGACCCTTGGCGCGAGCGTTACGCCGCTGAACGCCTGGTGGACTGGGCCTGAGCTGGAGTATGGCTTGGTCGACTCTGGCGCCAAGGTCGCGATCGTCGATGTCGAGCGCTACGAGCGCCTGGCCGAGCACCTGCACAACTGTCCAGAGTTGCAGCGGGTCTATGTCAGCCGCTCGCCCGAAGAGATCAGCCACCCCTATGTCGTCCACCTGGAGTCCGTGATCGGCGGGGCCAACGATTGGGCGGGGTTGGAGGCCAAGACTCTGCCCGCGATCGCGTTGGCGGCCGACGATGACGCCACGATCTTCTACACCTCGGGCACCACGGGGAAGCCCAAGGGCGCGATCGCCACGCATCGCAATATCAACAGCAACATCTTCGCCGCCGCCGCAGCCGGGGCGCGCGCCTTCCTGCGTCGGGGCGAGGCGCCGCCGCAGCCTGATCCGAGCGCGCCCCAGAAGGGCGCCTTGCTGTCGGTGCCGTTCTTCCACGCCACCGGCTGTTTCGCCGTGCTGAACCCGTCGTTGTTCGCCGGCGCCAAGCTGTTGATGATGCGCAAGTGGGACCCCGAGCGCGCCATGCAAATGATCCAGGACGAGCGGCTGACCCAGATGGGCGGCGTGCCGACCATCGCCTGGCAGATCATTGAGCACCCGAACCGCGACAAGTACGACCTGTCCTCGATCGAGGCGGTGGCCTATGGCGGCGCGCCCTCGGCGCCGGAGCTGGTGCGCAAGATCAAGGAGATCTGGCCCAAGTCCTCGCCCGGCAACGGCTGGGGCATGACCGAGACCTCGGCGACAGCGACCAGCAACTCGGCGGAAGACTACGAAAACCGTCCCGACAGCTGCGGCCCGGCCGTGCCGGTCACCGACCTGAAGATCATGACGGTCGAGGCGCCGTATCGCGAGCTGCCAATCGGCGAGGTCGGCGAGCTGTGGTGCAAGGGCCCGCAGGTCGTGCGCGGCTATTGGAACAAGCCCGAGGCCACCGCCCAGACCTTCATCGACGGCTGGGTGCGAACCGGGGACCTGGCCCGCCTCGACGCCGAAGGCTTCTGCTTCATCATCGACCGCGCCAAGGACATGCTGATCCGCGGCGGCGAAAACATCTACTGCATCGAGGTCGAGAACTGTCTCTACGACCATCCGGCGGTGATGGACGCGGCCCTGGTGGGCGTCCCGCACAAGAGCCTGGGCGAGGAGCCGGCGGCGGTCGTCACCCTGAAACCCGGCGCCGAGGCGAGCGAGGCCGAGCTGCGCGCCTTCGTCGCCGACCGCCTCGCGGCGTTCAAGGTGCCGGTAAAGGTGGTCTTCTGGCCTGAGACCTTGCCACGAAATGCAAATGGCAAGATCATGAAGAACGAGCTGAAAAAGGTGTTCGTGGAGGGGTGATTCCTCCATTGCTGGAGAACGAAGGGCCCGCATCCATGATGCGGGCCCTTCTTCATTAGGCGCTCACTGGCGGTTGCCGGTGCGCCCAGGGCTGAGCCGCTTCCAGCTGATAGGCCAGGCCCAGCAGCGCGGCCTCGCCGCCAGCGCGTCCGGCCAATTGGACGCCCACCGGCAGGCCACTGGCCGTCCAGTGTAGCGGCACGCTCATGGCTGGCGCGCCGGCGACGTTCTGCACCGGGGTGTAGCCGACATAGGCCATCAGTCGCGCCTGCAACTCTTCGAACGGAACCCAACCGGCGACGTAGCCCAGCTCGACGGGCGGCTTGCCCAGGACGGGCGACAGGATGACATCGTACCTCGTGAGCCAAGCGTCATAGACGCCCATCGAGGCGTTGAGACGCTGCATGGCCGCCGGCAGGGCGTCCTTGGGCAGCTTGCCGACCAGCTCGGCCATGCCCAGGGTGAAGGGCTCCAGCAGACTGGCGTCCGGCTTGCGACCCATGGCCTTGGTGACGCCCGCGACCAGTTCGGCCGCGCCGCTGGCCCACAGCACGGTGAAGTCCTGGCCAAACTGCGCGCCGTCTATCGGCAGGGCGGTGGGCTCGACCCTGTGGCCAAGGTCCCTCAGCAGCTTGGCGGCGTTCTCGACGGCGGTCCGCACCTCGGGATCCGGCGCCAGACCCGTGCCGCCATTCATAAGAACGCCGACTCTCAGCTTCTTCTTCAGCGGCTGGCCGATCATACCGATCGGCTTGAAGGGGGCGCTGGCGTCGGTGCGCTCGGTCGCCGCGAACATGGCGGCTGAGTCGCGGACGCTGTGGGTCAGCACATGCGAGACCGACAGGTCGATACCCCAGCTGCTCGGCCTGTTGGGGATCATCCGCCCGCGCGAGGGCTTCAGGCCAAAGAGGCCGCAATTGGCGGCGGGAATCCGGATCGAGCCACCGCCGTCGCTGGCGTGGGCGATCGCGACCATGCCCGAGGCCACGGCCGCCGCGGCGCCGCCCGACGAGCCACCGGACGAGTGCTTGGTGTTCCAGGGATTGCGGGTTGGCAGGAAGCCCATCGGCTCGGTCGTCGGCAGGAAGCCGTACTCTGGCGTCGTCGACTTGCCCAAGGTGATCAGGCCCGCCGCGTCAAAGGCGTCGATATAGGCCGTCTGCTCCTTGTCGGGCTTGGCGCCCTGGGTGACGCGCGTGCCATAGCGTGTGCGCAGTCCCTTGTACGGATCGAGGTCCTTGACCAGGAACGGCACGCCCGCGAACGGGCCGGAAAGCTTGCCGGCTTTCGCCTTGTCCAACGCGCGCTCGAAGTCGGAGGCGACCAGGGCCTGGACCTGCGGCTGTAGCGTTTCGATCCGCTGGATGGCCGCCTCGACCAGTTCGGCTGCGCTGACCTCTTTGCGGCTCACTCGGCCGGCCAACTCGGTGGCGTCGGGCGTCCACGGCGCGGGGGCGGCGGACGACTTGGGCTTGGCGAAGGCCGAAGGTGCGGCCGCGATCGCGGCGGTGGCGGCCAAGAGGCCGCGGCGGCTGAAATACATGAACTCATCTCCCACGAGCCGGCGTCTTTCGCGCCGGTGATCGCGGTTAAGTTGGCCCGGAAGAGACCTCGACCGCAAGCCTGTGCTAAACGGCCGCTTTCGGTTTTCGGGGAGGCGTCGTGGCCCGCAAGCGCATCGACCAGTTGCTCGTCGAGCGGGGTGTTCTCGACAGCCGCGCCAAGGCGCGCGCGGCTATCGAGGCGGGGCGGGTGACGGTGGCGGGCAGGGTGGTCGCCAAGCCCTCGGAAAGTGTCGACGAGGACGCTCAGATTGTCGCCGAAGCCGCCCATCCCTGGGTCGGGCGCGGAGCGCTGAAGCTGGCCCATGCGCTGGACCTGTGGCCTATCGCGGTGGACGGGCTGATCGCGATTGATGTCGGCGCGTCAACGGGCGGCTTCACCGAGGTGCTGCTGTCGCGCGGTGCTGCCAAGGTTTTCGCCGTTGATGTCGGCCGTGATCAGCTTCACGCGAAGCTGAAGGGAGACGACCGCGTCATTGACCTGTCGGGCGTCGACGCGCGGGTCTTGGACGCGGAGCGCATCTCGATGTCGCCGAGCCTGGTCGTCAGCGACGTTAGCTTTATATCCCTGACCAAGGCGCTGCCGGCCGCGCTGGATCTTGCCGCAACGGGCGCGCATCTCATCGCGCTGATCAAGCCGCAGTTCGAGGCGGGAAGGGACCACGTCGGCAAGGGCGGTCTGGTCAAGGATTCCGAGGTGATCGCCCGCGTCGAGCGCGAGATCGTCGAGTTCCTCGAAGGCGCGGGTTGGTCGGTGAAGGGGCTCGCTGAAAGCCCGATCACCGGCGGCGAGGGCCAGGTCGAGCGCCTTGTCTGGGCGACCAAGGGCTGAAACGAAATCGGCCGCTCCCGAGAGAGCGGCCGATGGTCTTCCACAAGACAGCAGGTCGATTAGTCGACGACCTGGTATTTGCCGTTGGCGTCTGGGCAGACGCGCACGAAGCGCTTCTGCACCCGGCCGTCCGGCAGGTAGATCGGGCTTTCGGCCAGGGTGCAGCCGTTGATGTCGGCCTTCGGGCGATCAGCGACGCGATAGCCTTCATGGCGCTCGTAGGTGCGTTCGTAATAGCTGTCGCGCTCGGCCTCGCGACGGGCGTCGTCGTAGGAGGGCGCAGGCGGCGGGGGCGGCGGTTCGTTGTAGGCGACCGGCGGCGGGGCAGGCGGCGGCGGGGCGCGGCCGGGCGTGCAGGCGGCCGAGGTCTTGCCGACCTTGGTCCCGATCACAGCGCCCAGCAGGCCGCCCAGAACGGCGCCTTCGGTGCGCGCGCCCTTGGCGGCGATGCCGCTGCCGATGGCCGCGCCAATGCCAGCGCCGGCCAAGCCGCCGCCCGTGCCGCGCTGCGTCGTCGAGCGCTGGCACTCATCGTAGTAGGGCCTCTGATCATAGGCCCCGCCCGAGCCGTATGCCTGGGCTGAAGCTATGGTCGGCGTGAGAACGCCGCAGACGAGGGCGACGGTGACGCCCAGAACGGTCTTCATCGTGGTGGTCCTGCTCTTGGTGGCGGTCATGGTCGTAAGAGAGCTTGTCTTTTTGGGGGCGAGGCCCGGTCCGTTTGTTGGTCAAGCTATGGCGTAGTCAACATGAACGGCGCCTGACCGAGGTGTTCAGCTTCCCTCCCACGCGGTATGGACGGCCTCTGCGCGCCAGACGATCCGTTCTCGGCGCCGAAACGGATGCGAAATGCGAGAATTGACGATCGACGCGGTCGGCGCCCAGGGCGACGGCCTCGTCCGCAACGCGGAGGGCAAGGGCGCGGCTTTTGTGCCCCTGACCCTGCCCGCCGAGCGGGTGATGGCCAGGATGGAAGGCGCGCGGGGCGAGGTCGCCGAGATCCTTGTCTCCAGCCCCGATCGCGTGGCGCCGCCGTGCCGCCACTTCGGAACCTGCGGCGGCTGCGCCCTTCAGCACTGGGCGGCCGAGCCCTATCTCGCCTGGAAAGCCGAGCAGGTCCGTCTCCAGCTGTCGATGGAAGGCCTCGAGACCGAGATTCTCCCGACCTTCGCCGCGCCGCCAGCCTCGCGCCGTCGCGTCGCCCTGCACGCCCGCAAGGGACCCAAGGGCGCCGGCGCGCTGCTGGGCTTCAAGGAGCGCCGCTCGTGGAACCTTGTGCCGATCCAGGAGTGCCCCGTCACCGATCCGCGCCTCGTGGCGGCCTTACCGGCCCTGGCGCGTCTGGCCGAGCCGTTCCTGGAACACCCGAAGTCCGCGCCGACCCTGCACGTCACCCTGACCGGCACCGGCCTCGACATCGACGTGACCGGCGTCGAGCGCAAGAGCGGCGGGCTGTCGGCTGACGCCCGCATGCGCGCGGCCATGGCGGCGAGCGAGGGCGACTTCGCCCGCGTCACCCTAGCTGGCGAGACCGTCTATGGCGCGCGCCAGCCGCTGGTGAAGCTGGGGCAGGCGGTGGTCGCCTTGCCACCCGGCGCCTTCCTGCAGGCCGTGCCGGCGGCCGAGCGGGCTATGGTCGACTTCGCCGTCGCCGAGGCGCAAGGCGCCAGTCGTCTGGCCGACCTCTATTGCGGCGTTGGCACCTTCACCTTCCGCCTGGCCGAGGTCGGCGCGGTGCATGCCGCGGAGATGAGCGCGCCCGCGATCGAGGCGCTGAAGGCGGCCATGGGCTCGACGCCGGGCCTGAAGCCCATCAACGCCGAGGCGCGCGATCTCATCCGTCGTCCGGTGCTGAGCACGGAACTGGCCAAGACCGATGTCGTGGTCATCGACCCACCCCGCGCCGGCGCGGCCGAGCAGACGGTTGAGATCGCCAAGTCCAAGGTCGCCAAGGTGATTGGCGTTTCGTGCAATCCCGGCACGTTCGCCAAGGACGCTCGCGCCCTGGTCGATGCCGGCTTCCGGCTTGAGAAGGTGCTGCCGGTCGATCAGTTCGTCTGGTCGCCCCACATCGAGCTGGTCGGCGTCTTCTCGCGCTGACGGCGGGCAGGGGGGCGGCTTGAGGGGCGGCGATACAGGGCGACGATTCGAGGCGCTGGACGGCCTTCGCGGCGTCGCGGCCGTTGGCGTCATGCTCTACCACATCGGCAGTTGGACCGGGCGGCATGGCCTGGTCCCGCACGGGTATCTCGCCGTCGACTTCTTCTTTTGCCTGTCGGGCTTCGTCCTAGCCCACGCCTATGGCCGGCGCGAGATCGACTGGCTGGGGTTCATGCGCCAGCGGCTGATCCGACTGTGGCCGCTGATCGCCCTGACCATGCTGGCGGGCGCCACCGTGATCATCGAGCATCGCGAGCGCGTGCCCGGATGGTTGGGCCTGGGCCTGCTGATGATCCCGCGCGTCTGGACCAGCGAGGATGGCTTCTCGCCGCTTTTCCCTTTGAATCCGCCGGCTTGGTCGCTGTTCTTCGAGCTGGCGGTGGGGGCGGCCTGGTTCCCGATCCGGCGTCTTGGCGTGATGGGCCATGTGCTGATGGTCGTGCTGCTGGCGCCCGTCATGCTCTATGTCGCCTACGGGATGGGCGGCGTGCTGACGGGATGGGATCGCGGCACCTTCGTGATCAGCTTCCTACGGACGATCTTCGCCTTCCTGCTGGGCTGGGGCTGCTACCGCATGCAGGCCTTCACGACCTGGAGCGCGCCAGTCTGGCTTCTAGCGGCGCTACTGGTCGTCGTGGTGAGTTTTCCGTGGACGCCCTTGAATTGGCTCTACGATTTTGTCTGCGTGAGTGTGGTCTTCCCGCTGATGGTGCTGGCGGGACGGCGTGATCCCGAAAGGCGGCTGGGCCTACTCTGCCGGGTGTCGGGGGCGATCTCTTATCCGCTTTACGCGCTGCATTGGCTGGGCTGGGAGCTGATGCTGCGCGGCTTCCGCGCCCTTGGCGGCAAAGGCTATCCGATCGGCTTTGCTTTGGTGGCGATCCCGGTGATCCTGGTCGCCGCCTGGGCGGTGCTCAAGCTCTATGACGAGCCCGTGCGGCAGCGACTGCGGGCGTTGCTAGAAAAGTCTCGGCCCGGTGTCGGAAGCAGGCATAGTCCTTCGTCCTAGAGGGGAACGAGGACCGCGATGCTCTACGCCATACTTTGCTACAACCAAGAAGACGTCGTCTGGGCCTGGTCCAAGAACGAAGAGGACGCCGTCATGGAGAAGCTGGGCGTCGTGCAGGAACGTCTGGCGCGGGAGGGGAGGTTGGGGCCCGTCGCGCGCCTAATGCCGACCACGGCCGCCACCACCCTTCGCAAGGACCGCGATCCGCCGCTCGTTTTGGACGGCCCGTTCGCCGAGACCAAGGAGCAGCTTCTGGGCTTCTATGTCGTCGACTGCGACTCGCTGGACGGCGCGCTCGATATCGCCAAGGACCTGGGGAAGGCCAACCCTGGGGGCTCGTACGAGATCCGGCCGATCGCGCTGTTCATCCCCGGCGAGGCCGGCGCATGACCGACCTGGCCTGGATCGAGGGCGCGGTCGTCGCCGCTCGGCCCCAGGCCATGGCGGCGCTGCTGCGCTACTTCCGCGACATGGATGCCGCCGAGGAGGCGTTCCAGGACGCCTGCCTGCGCGCCCTGAAGGCCTGGCCCAAGAACGGCCCGCCGCGCGATCCGACGGCCTGGCTGATCATGGTCGGTCGCAACGCCGCCATCGACGCCGTCCGCAAGACCAGCCGCAACGCGCCCCTGCCGCCCGAGGAGCTGCTCTCCGATCTGGAGGACGCCGAGGCCGACGCCGCCGAGCGGCTGGATGGCTCGCACTACCGCGACGACGTCCTGCGGCTGCTGTTCATCTGTTGCCATCCTGATTTGCCCGCCACTCAACAGATAGCGCTGGCGCTGCGCATCGTCTCGGGCCTCACGGTGCGCGAGATCGCCCGCGCTTTCCTGGTCGGCGAGGCGGCCATGGAGCAGCGGATCACTCGCGCCAAGGCCAGGATCGGCGCGGGCGACGCCCCTTTCGAGGCGCCGGGGCCGGTCGAGCGTGCGCAGCGGTTAGCGGCCGTCGCCGCGATGATCTACCTCGTCTTCAACGAGGGCTATTCGGCCAGCGGTCGAGCGCTTGAGGCCAGGGGCGGCCTCTGCGACGAGGCGATCCGGCTGGCGCGCCTGCTGCTACGCCTGTTCCCGGCCGAGCCGGAGATGATGGGGCTGACGGCGCTGCTCCTGCTGCAGCACGCCCGCGCCGAAGCCCGTTTCGCCGCCGACGGAACCGCTATCCTGCTCGAGGATCAGGACCGAAGCCTCTGGAATCTCAAGATGATCGGCGAGGGACTTGCCCTGATCGACAAGGCGATGCTCAAGCGCGATCCTGGGCCGTATCAGGTGCAGGCCGCCATCGCCGCGCTGCATGCGCGGGCCGCGTGTCCCGAGGACACCGACTGGGCTGGCGTCGACCAGCTCTACGCCACGCTCCAGATCATGCAGCCCTCGCCGGTCGTCACGCTGAATCGCGCGGTGGCGACGGCGAAGGTGCGCGGACCCGAGGCCGCTCTGGAGATGATCGCGCCGCTGGGCGCGCGCTTGGATGGCTACTTCCACTATCACGGCGCGCGGGGCGTCTTTCTACGGCAAGCGGGGCGTCTGGCGGAGGCGCGCCAAGCGTTTGATCGCGCGATCGCCTTGGCCAACACCGCCGCCGAAGCCGCCAGCATCCGTGTCTACCTGGACCGCCTGAGCGCCGAGGCGGACAAGGCCTCGCACAGCGCCTGAAAGACGGCGTGAAAGGCAAGCTCGATCAACGCGCTGAGGGACGCTCTCTGGATTCGATCTGAGGAGGACGGGCCCGCCGGCTGACAAGTGTCGCGCTCAAATGTTCTTGAAATGTTCCAATGGCGTGGCATGATCCGGTCATGGCCCAGGCGACGAACATCAGGGGTGCGGTTCCGCGCGGGCGCGGCGCTCGGTCGAACCGTACGGGGCGCTTCGAGGCGCTGGAGCGCGAGGCGTTCGACGACGGCTGGGGCGAGGAGGAAGAGCCCAAGCCACTGAAGACCGAACTTCAGCCGATGAAGTCGCGGACGATCATCGCCCGCAACCAGAGCCCGGACGTCGGTTTCGATCGCTCGATCAACCCCTATCGAGGCTGCAGCCATGGCTGCATCTACTGCTACGCGAGGCCCAATCACGCCTATCTGGGCTTGTCGCCGGGCCTGGATTTCGAGAGCAAGATCTTCTTCAAGCCCCACGCTGGTGAGCTCTTGGAGAAGGAGCTGGCCAAGGCCAGCTACACGCCCGCGACGATCCACATTGGCGGCGACACCGACCCCTACCAGCCCGACGAGAAGCAGCTGCGCGTAACGCGGCAGGTGATCGAGGTTCTGGAGCGCTGCGGCCATCCCTTCACGATCATCACCAAGTCGGCGCTGATCCTGCGCGATCTCGACATCTATGCACGGATGGCCGACCGCGGGCTGACGCGGGTGGCGATCTCGATCACGACGCTAGACCGCAAGCTGGCGCGTAGCATGGAGCCGCGTGCGGCGACGCCTGGGAAGCGCATCGAGGCGGTGCGGCGACTGACCGAGGCTGGCGTGCCGGTGACGGTGATGTTCGCGCCCGCGATCCCCGGCCTGAATGACCACGAGGTCGAGGCGGTGCTGGAGGCCTCGGCCAAGGCCGGCGCGCGAGGCGCGGGTTATGTGGCCTTGAGGCTTCCGCGCGAGATCGCCCAGCTCTTTGAAGAGTGGCTGCAGACCGACCATCCCGACCGGGCGCGGCGGGTGATGTCGCTGGTGCGCCAGGTGCGGCGGGGCGAGACCTATCGCGCAGGCTGGGGTGAGCGGATGATCGGCGAGGGGCCGGTGGCCGAGGTGCTGCGCCAGCGCTTCCATCTGGCGGTGAAGAAGTTCGGCCTGGATCAGCCCTGGACGCCGCTGGACTGTAGCCAGTTCAAGCGGCCCGTCCTTGGCGGCGCGCAGATGGACTTGTTCGGCTGAGCAAGGCTTTGCCGCTTGACCCCCGCGCCGCCGTCTGGCGAAGCAGGGACATGATCTCCGTCGTACTGCTCGCTTCCGAGGACCTGCCTGGCCTCGCCGCCCAGATGGCCATGTTGGTGCCCGCCGCCGTGGATGGGCTGGTCAAGGAGGTGATCCTGGTGGGGGTGCCCACGTCAGGCGTCGACGCGCTGGTCGAGGACAGCGGGGCTCGGCTGGTGGCGGTCGAGGGCGGCGCAGCGGCCTGCTTTGCGGCCGGCGCGGCGGCGGCGCGGGGGGACTGGATTCTGACCCTGCGCGCGGCGCCCGCATTGCGAGACGGCTGGCGTGAGCCTGTCGAGAAACACCTGGCGGGCGGGGGCGGTAGTCCGGCGCTCCTGGCCGCGCCAGGTGGTCTGCTGACGCGACGCCTGCACGGCGTCCTGGTTCGCCGACTGGACTGGCCGGCGAGCGGCGGCGAGGAGCGGGCGCTGGCAAAGGCGCTGAAGGCGCGGCGGTTGAGCTACTAGGCCTATATCCGCCGCTCTCCCTGGCATTCGCCGGTGAAGTCGGAGTTTGTGAGGCTTGACCTACTACGGCAGGCCGCTGACCAGCTCTCCGATCGAGGTGATCTGCTGAACTTGCGGATCAAGTCGGAAGTCGATCAGGCGCGCGCCGCTGGCCACGGCGTCCAAGGTGCGGTTCTCGGCGCCCATCAGCTGTCGATAGGTCCAGTAGCTGGCCATCACCTTTTCGACGTAGTTGCGGGTTTCCTGGAATGGCAGGCTCTCGATCAGCAGCAGGCTATCGCAGTCCGCGCCCAGTTGCTGGAGCGTGCGGTTCAGTGTGCCTGGACCACCGTTATAGGCGGCGACGGCGCGTAGGATGTCGGGACTTTGCAGGCCGCGATCCATCAGCCAGGTGAAATAGTCCTGACCGACCCGCAGGTTGAAGGCCGGGTCGAACAGCGGGGTCGTGTCCGCCAGCAGCTTGTCGTCGCCAGCGGCGCGCGCGGCGGCGACCGGCATCACCTGCATCAGCCCGACGGCCCCGGCGTTCGAGACCGCCATGGGATCAAAGCGGCTTTCCTGGCGCACCAGGGCGTAGACGAGGGCCTTGTCGATCGTGAAGCCGCCGATCGGCTCAAGGGCGGGCAGGGGATAGTCCTCGCCGCCCACGCGTCGCATGGGGCGCCCGGCGTTCAAGGGAGCGTTGGCGTTCAAGGCTAGGGCCAGGGTCGTCCAGTCGCCGCGCAGCGTCTCGGTCTCGGCCAGGGACAGCCCTGCCCGCAGCTCCAGGCCCACCTCGCGCCAGCGCCCGATCTGGGCCAGGGCGGCGGCGCGGCGAGCGCGGGGATCCATCCGTATCAGCCGCTCGATCGCGGCGGTGTCACCCCCAATAGAGGACGTCCGCGTGATCAGCGCTGCGATGGGGTCTTCAGCCTCGCCAGGGGCGGCCAGCCCGGCCAGGGCCAGTTGGCGAGCCGCGATCATGCCATAGAAGGTGTGGGGCGAGGCGGCGGCGCGCAGCAGCAGCTCGCGGGCCTGGCGCTCTTCCCCAACATGTAGAGCGCTGCGCGCGGCCCAGAAGGCTCCGGCGGCGTGTTGCCACTCATCCTGGTTCGGGTCGTCAGCGACTTGCTCGAAGAACGTCCGCGCCTGACGGGCATCGCCCAAGCGATAGGCCGACAGGCCCGCGATCCAGTGCTCGCCGCTTGAGATCGCCAGCGACAGCGCCTTGCGGACCTCGCCCGAATAGTAGGCTTCGCGCGCGGCCCGTCCCCGGTCGGCGGGAGGGGGCCTGCTCTGGTCAGCGACGAACAGCGTCGGAACGGGCGGCGCGGCGATACGCTTGCTAACCGGCTTTCGCTTAAGCGCCAGAGCGTAGATCCTCTCGGCGCCCGCCTCGTCGGCATGGCGCTCCAACCATTCGGTCAGTTCGCCGTAGCGCGCCGCGTAGCGTGTCGGATGCATCAACTTGGCGAAGGCGGCGCGTCCTGCGAGGCTGCGGTCGCGCACCGTGGCGAGCATTGTTTCGGCGCCGTCGAAATCACCTCGGTCGATCGCCGAGAACGCCGCGCGATAGGCGCGGGCGTCTTCTTGAGATAGCGGCTCCAGCGGGCTGGCGCGCGCCGTCGTCACGGTCAGGCATAGGAGGAAGGCCGAAACCACGGCCAGCGCGCGAGTCCAAAGCTGCAAAGCCATCCGCGCGCCCCCAAAGTCGCGCGTCCCCGTTCAACTGGTCGGTGAAACTTCTAGTGGGGCCGTTCGGGTCGATCAAGCCGTTCGGTTAATGTCAGAAGGTCTTGCCACACCTTCTTTTTCTGGGCCGGCGTTCGCAGCAGGAACGCTGGGTGCAGAGTGGGCATCGCGGGCAGTTCCGTGGTCTTGTCCTCGGACAGCCACTCGAACCAGCGGCCGCGCATCGACAGGATGCCTTCGTCGCGCTTGAGCATGGCTTTCGCCGAGGCGCCGCCGGCCAGCAGCAGCATCTTGGGCTTCACCAAGGCGATAGCGCGCTCGACGAACGGCGCGCAGACGGCCTGCTCCTGCGGGGTCGGTGTCCGGTTGCCGGGAGGGCGCCAGAAGACGGTGTTGGTGATGAAGACGCGACCTTCCAGGTTCGCGGCCTTCAGCATCCGGTCCAGCAGCTTGCCGGCCCTGCCGACGAAGGGCTCGCCTTGGGCGTCCTCGTCCGCGCCCGGACCTTCGCCGATGATCATCAGCGGGGCGTCGGCGACACCGCGTGAGAACACGGCCTGCTTCGCGCCCTGGGTCTTCAGCGGACAGCCGTCGAAGGCGGCGATGGCGGCGGCCAGGCTGTCGAGGTTCTGGCAGGCTGCGGCGGCGGCCTTGGCGGCGGCGATCGCCGCGCCAATGTCCGGGCTGCGCACCGTGGCGAGGCCTGGACGCGCTGGCGGCGGGGGAGGCGGCGGCTGGCTCTTGGCCCGCAGCATGGCCACGCCTTCGGCCAGGCGGTCGATCGGCGCGTCGGCGTACGAGACCTCGACGCCCGCGTCGGCCCAGAAGGCCAGCAGGCTCTCGACGGCGCGTTGATCGACGGCGGGGCTCATGTCACCGTCATAAAGCGTGACGGCCCCAAAAGTCAGCGGTTTTGGCGGGTCGCCCACCGAATTCGGAGCCTAGGAGTGTTTGCGGACCCTTATCCACGCTGCGGCGCAGCGAAAAATTGCGGCGGACGCTTGACCGCCTCAGCGTCACGTTCGGATAAGCTGTGATTCAAACACTGATAAGACGGGCCGGTCGGCCCAGCCGGGAGAAGTCATGAGCGAAGACCTCGAACGCGAGTCGATGGAGTACGACGTCGTGATCGTCGGCGGCGGTCCCGCTGGCCTCTCGGCCGCGATCCGGCTCAAGCAGATGGCCGCCAAGGCCGGGACCGACATCTCGGTCGCCCTGTTGGAAAAGGGCTCGGAAGTCGGCGCGCACATCCTGTCAGGCGCGGTGATCGACCCTAAGGGTCTGTCCGAACTGTTCCCGAACTGGAAGGAAGAGGGCGCTCCGCTCGAGACGCCGGTCACCAAGGACCGCTTCAAGCTGCTGGGGCCGCAGGGCGAGCTCAGCTTGCCCATGTGGGCCATGCCGCCCTTCATGCACAACCATGGCTGCTACATCGCCTCGCTCGCTAACGTCACCCGTTGGCTGGCGGGCAAGGCCGAGGAGCTGGGCGTCGAGATCTATCCGGGCTTTGCGGCCTCTGATTTGGTCTGGAACGATGATGGGTCGGTCAAGGGCGTGGTCGTCGGCGTTGTCGGGATTGGCAAGGACGGCCACCAAAAGCCGGACTACCAGCCGGGCATGGAGCTGCACGGCAAGTATGTCTTCATCGCCGAGGGCGTGCGCGGCTCGCTGGCCAAGCAGCTGATCGCCAAGTTCAAGCTGGACGAGGGCAAGTCGCCTCAAAAGTACGGCATTGGTGTCAAGGAGCTGTGGCAGGTCCTTCCCGAAAAGCACCAGCCTGGCCTGGCCGAGCACACCACCGGCTGGCCGCTGGACAGCAAGACCGGCGGCGGCAGCTTCATGTACCACTTCGGGGACAACTACGTGGCCATCGGTTACGTCGTGCACCTGAACTACAAGAACCCGTGGCTTTCGCCGTTCGACGAGTTCCAGCGCTTCAAGCAGCACCCGACGGTGCGGCCGCATCTAGAAGGCGGCAAGCGCATCGCCTACGGCGCGCGGGCCATCACCGAGGGCGGCTATCAGTCGGTGCCGAAGCTGACCTTCCCCGGTGGCGCGCTGATCGGCTGCTCGGCTGGTTTCGTCAACGTGCCGCGCATCAAGGGCAGCCACAATGCGGTGAAGACCGGCATGCTGGCCGCCGAGGCCGCGTTCGAGGCCGTCCAAGCCGGCCGCGCCAGCGACGAACTGACCGCCTACCAGGTGGCCTATGAAGCGTCGTGGGTGGCCAAGGAACTGAAGATCGTCCGCAACGCCAAGCCGCTGCTGGGCAAGTTCGGCACGGCCCTGGGCGGCGCGTTCGGCATGTTCGACATGTGGTGCGCGCACCTGTTCGGCGGCTTCTCGTTCTTCGGCACGCTGAAGCACGACAAGACCGACGCGGCGTCCACGGGCCTGGCCAAGGACTACCAGCCGATCGTCTACCCCAAGCCCGATGGCGTGATCAGCTTCGACAAGCTGTCCAGCGTCTTCCTGTCGGCGACCAATCACGAGGAAGACCAGCCGGCGCACCTGAGGCTGAAGGACCCCTCGATCCCGATCGCGGTGAACCTGCCCAAGTACGGCGAACCGGCGCGCCTCTACTGTCCGGCCGGCGTCTACGAGGTGCTCTACAACGAGCAGGGGACCGATCCGCGCTTCCAGATCAACGCTCAGAACTGCGTCCACTGCAAAACCTGCGACATCAAGGATCCGTCGCAGAACATCGTCTGGACCACGCCGGAAGGCGGCGGCGGACCGAACTATCCAAACATGTAAAAGCCAAGATTGGCGTGATCAAAGCCTCCCGGTTCGCACCGGGAGGCTTTTTGTTGCGGACCGCCTCGAAACCTCGGAGGGTGCCGGCATGACGCGTATCAAAGTCCTTCTCGCCTGCGTTTCCGTCGCCGCCTTGGCCGCCTGTTCCAGCGTGCCCAGCGAAATCACCATGCGCGGTCCGATCGCCTTGGGTTCGCCGCTGTTCGACACGCGCAGTTCCTACGGTCAGTTCCTGGCGGGACAGGCGGCGCTGCGGGACGGGCAGTCCAAGCAGGCGGCGACCTATTTCGACACGGCGGCGTCCTTGGGCGAGGACCCGGGGCTGATCGGCGAGCGCGCGTTTACGGCTTTGCTGCTGGCGGGCGACATCTCCCGCGCTGCGGCGGTCGCGCCGACGGCCGCCGACACGCCCGAGGCGGTCAAACGCCTCAGCGTGCTGACCCGCGTGATCGAGGCGATCGCCGTGGGCGACGGCAAGACGGCGCAGACGCTGCTAAAGACCTCGCCGCCGGGGTTCCCGCATCAGCAGGCGGCCGCGCTTCTATCGCCGTGGGCCGCAGCCTTGGCGGGCGACAAGGAGGGCGCGGCGGTGCAACCAACCTTGCGCAACGACAAGCTGGTTCAGTTCTTCGGCCAGCAGGGCCAGGCTCGCCTGTTCGAGCGCGCCAAGCGCTATGACGAGGCCGAGACCGACTACAAGGCGCTGACCTCGAACGCGACGACCGCCAGCATTTTCACGCTGGACTACGGCGCGTTCCTGGAGCGGCGAAAGCGACATGCGGACGCCGTGGCGCTCTACGACGCGGCGTTGGGCGCCGCGCCGAATGATCTGGGCCTGCTTCGGGCTCGCGCTCGCGCCTCGGCCAAGGGCGCGCCGCCGCCTGCGCCGACCATCCGTCAGGGCGCGGCGGAGGGGCTGATCGCCTGCGCAGCCACCTTCGCGAGCGAGCGTCAGGTCCAGTTCGCTCAGGCCTATTTGCGCCTGGCCCTACGCCTGGATCCCGGGCGCGACGAGGCCTGGGTGTTACTGGGCGACCTGATGAATCGGAACGAGGACCCCAAGGGCGCGATCGAGGCCTTCGCGCGCGTTCCGGCGACCTCGGCCCACTATGTCACGGCCCAGACCAAGACGGCCTGGTCCCTCAACGACCTGGGCGAAAAGACCAAGGCGCTGGAGGTGGCGCGCGCTGCGGCGGCGACCGCGCCGACCGACCGTGACGCCCAGGTGGCCTTGGCCGATCTTCTCCGCTCCAGCAGTCAGTGGGACGAGTCGGTGGCCGTGCTCGACGCGGTCATCGCGCGCGAAGCCGGGTCGCCCGACTGGCGTTTGCTGTACCTCCGCGCGGTGTCGCTGGAGCAGGGCGGTCGCTGGCCCGAGGCCGAGCGCGACCTGCAAGCCGCCCTCAAGATCAATCCTGATGAGCCGGAACTGCTGAACTTCCTGGGTTACACCTGGATAGATCGCGGCGAGCGGCTGCAGGACGCGCTGGCCATGGTGCAGAAGGCGGTCGACGCCCGACCGCAGTCTGGAGCCATGCTCGATTCCCTGGGGTGGGCCTATTATCGGCTGGGCGACTACAAGACCGCCGTCGAGAAGCTGGAAGCTGCCGTCGAGATGGAGCCTGGCGATCCCGATGTGAACGGCCACCTTGGTGACGCCTACTGGCAGGTCGGGCGCAAGATCGAGGCGCGGTTCCAGTGGCAGCGCGTGCTGAGCCTTGAGCCGACCGAGAAGCAGAAGGCCGAAGCCGAAGCCAAGCTGAAGAACGGTCTGGGTCCAGCGACCGCGCCGATCGCCAAGTCGACGGTGGCGCACAACTGAGCTATCGCACGGCCGCTTCCGTAACCGAGCTTTGAAGAGTCATGCGGCTTTCCGCCTTCGCGCCCGCCAAGGTCAATCTGTTCCTCCATGTCGGCGGACCGGACGCGGAGGGCTATCACCCGATCTCCAGTCTGATGGTCTTCGCCGATGTCGGCGATCAGGTGATGGTCCAGCCCAGTGATGCGCCGGGCTTCGAGACGACCGGGCCGTTCGGGGCCAGCATCCCGGCGGGCGAGGACAACTTGGTGCTTCGCGCTGCGCGGGCCTTCCACGCCAAGCTCGGCGGCCCGGTTCCGCCCTATCGTCTGATCCTGGACAAGCGCCTGCCGATCGCGGCGGGGCTGGGGGGCGGCTCCAGCGACGCCGGCGCGGCCTTGAAGCTGTTGCGCGACGCCCTGGCGCCGCAATTCTCCGATGATGAGTTGGAGCCGTTGGTGGCGAGCCTCGGCGCCGATGGCGCGGCCTGCTTTCGCGCGACGGCCCTGATGGCCGAGGGGCGTGGAGAGGTGTTGTCCCACGCGCCTGTGCTGCCGACCCTGCACGCGGTGCTCGTCAATCCAGGCGTCCCGTCGCCGACCGGCGCGGTCTATCGGGCCTATGACGCCGCCGTGCATCCCGATGGGGCCGAGCGCCCTCTCATGCCGGCCGCGCTGGAGAGCGCCGAGGAGGCCGCCGGCTGGCTGGCGGTCGCCACGCGCAACGATCTTGAGGCGCCCGCCGTCGCCTTGCAGCCGCTGATCGGCGAGGCGCTGGACGTCCTGCGAGACCAGTCCGAAAGTCTGCTGGTCCGCATGTCGGGCTCGGGCGCGACCTGCTTTGCGCTCTGCGCCGGCGATATCGAGGCCGAGACCCTGGCCGAACGGATCGAGGCTGTCCGGCCGGACTGGTGGGTGCGGCGCTGCCGCTTGAGCTAGGGAAAGTCGCATGAAGCGCCGTGATGTCCTGACGGCCCTCGGCGGGCTGGGCGCGGCGCCCAGCCTGGCGTCGGCTCAGATCCTGAACCTGGCCCCCGCGCCGATCGTGCCGGGGCCTGGCGATGTTCTGGTCGCCTTGGAAACGAGCCTTGGGCCGATCGTTATCGCCCTGAAGGTCAAGCAAGCCCCGCTGACCACGGCCAACTTCCTGCGCTATGTCGACGAGAAGCGCTATGACGGCGCCAGCTTCTGGCGCTCGGCCAAGGCCAACAGCCCCGTGGACTACGGCCTGATCGAGGGCGGCTTGCAGGGCGATCCGATAAAGCTCCTGCCGCCGATCGCGCACGAGCCCACCAGCCAGACCGGTCTTCGCCACGTGGACGGCACGGTGTCGCTGGCGCGCAAGGAGCCGGGCACGGGGGACTCGGACTTCTTCATCTGCGTGGGCGAGGCGCCGTATCTCGACGCCAATCCGGCGGGCGAGGGCGACAACCTGGGCTTCGCCGCGTTTGGCCAGGTGATCAAGGGCATGGAGATCGTCCGCAAGATCCTGAACCTTCCGACACCCGGCAAGGCGACCAATCCGGTCATGGAAGGCCAGATGCTGGAACCGGTCGTGCCGATCACCAGCGCGCGGCGCATCTAGATCATCCGCGCCAGCAGCGCGACGGCCGTCGCCGCCGGGACTAGAAGTAGTTGCGCCAGAACCGTGCCGGCCACTCGGCTCGCCGCGAACCAGACGACGGCGCGGCGGAACGCCGGCTCGCTCACGCGGCCTTCCATCACGTCGTCGGTCATGATCGACAGGCACGGGTCGATCAGCACGAACAGCAGGATCGTGGCCACGCCGTTGATCGCGGACGACAGGCTGACGGCCGTCACTCGCAATTGCGGATCGAGATAGCCCGCGTAGAGCGGGGCGAACACGCCCACGGTCAGCAAAGCTTGAGCCAGGACATTCAGCACGATGACGCGCGCTGGAACCTCGACCTTCTGCTTCATGCTCTTCAAGTGGGTGGGCGAGGGCAGGGCTACCGATTGGCGCACGTAGGACACCCCGCCCTTGGCGAAGGCGTGCATCAAGAGCTTGGGGATCGAGCGGTGGACCTGGAAGTGAGCCACCGCGCGGGTGAACAGGCGCTGGGCCGTTGGAATAGCCAGGGCGCCGATCAAAGCCGCCAAGCTGGCGCCGGCCATCAACCATTGAAAGTCCGAGAGCAACCGGCCTCCAGCGTCCGCCGCCAGGCCGGTTTCGACGCGTTTTGACAGGAACGGACCCTGAAAGGCGTTAGAGGCGCGCGAGACGAGGACTAGCACGTTGAACAGGGCGAACGACATGGCGATCCGGCGCGTGCGCACGCCGGCGATCCGCACCGCATAGGCCAGGGCGCCGATCAGGTGGATCACGAAGGTCAGGACGCACAGCAGGAAGAGTTGGACGTCCATGACGATCTCCGGTCGAGCGGCGCAGCTTGGCCAATGGGGTGCGAGTCGCAAAAGGAAAAGGGCGCGGAGATTGCTCTCCGCGCCCTTCGGCTTTCAGTGAGAACCTACGCCAGCCTTAGCTGTGGTAGGCGCGCTCGCCGTGTTCCGAGATGTCCAAGCCTTCTTCTTCGGCTTCCGGCGAAGCCTTCAGGCCGATGACCAGCTTGATCAGGAAGAAGACGATGGCCGAAGCCACGGCCGACCAGAGGATCGTGACGCCGACGGCCTTCAGTTGAGCCATCAGCTGAACACCCATGTCGTAGACGGCGGTGTCGCAGGTCGAGAAGTCGCCGTCCTTGCCGCAGCTGGTGTAGTCGACGACGCCAGCGCCGCCCCAGGCGGGGTTGACCACCAGGCCGGTGCCGATGGCGCCAACGATGCCGCCAATGCCGTGGATGCCGAAGGCGTCCAGGCTGTCGTCGTACTTCAGGGCGTTCTTCACGACCGAGCAGAAGACGATGCAGATCGGCGAGACGATCAGGCCCAGGATCAGCGCGCCCATCGGACCGGCGAAGCCGGCGGCTGGGGTGACGGCGACGAGGCCGGCGACGATGCCCGAAGCCAGGCCCAGAGCCGACGGCTTACCGCGAGTGGCCCACTCGACGATGATCCACGACAGACCGGCGGCCGCGGTGGCGATGAAGGTGTTGACCATGGCCAGCGAAGCGTAGCCGTTCGACTCCAGGTTCGAACCGGCGTTGAAGCCGAACCAGCCCACCCACAGCAGACCAGCGCCCACCAGGGTCAGGGTCAGCGAGTGCGGGGGCATCGGCTCTTTGCCGTAGCCTTGACGCTTGCCCAGGATCAGAGCGCCAACCAGGGCGGCGATACCAGCGTTGATATGGACCACGGTGCCGCCGGCGAAGTCCAGGGCGCCGAAGCCCCAGAGCAGGCCCGACTTCACCGGATCTTCCGGCGCCAGGGCGATGGCGTTCGGACCAGGCCACCACCAGACCATGTGCGCGATCGGATAGTACGACAGCAGCGGCCACAGGACGGCGAAGGCGACGATGGCGGCGAACTTCATGCGCTCGACCAGCGAACCGACCACCAGGGCGGCGGTGATGGCCGCGAAGGTCGACTGGAAGGCGATGAAGGTCAGTTCCGGGATCACGACGCCGGTCGAGAAGGTCGCGACGTTGCTGGCCGGAGTGACGTCCTTCAGGAAGATCCGACCAAAGCCGCCGACGAACTTGTCGAGACCGCCGCCGTCGGTGAAGGCGAAGCTGTAGCCCCACAGCATCCAGGCGACGAAGCCGATCAGCGCCACGGTCGAGACCTGCATCATGACCGACAGCATGTTCTTGGAGCGCACCAGGCCGCCGTAGAACAAAGCGAGGCCCGGCAGGATCATCAGCAGAACCAGCAGGGCGGAGGTGAGCATCCAGGCGTTATCGCCCTTGTCCATCTTGTCTTCGATGGTCGGCGCAGCGGCGGGAGCCGGGGCCTCGGCGGGAGCCGCAGCAGCCGGAGCCGGTGCGGCCTCGGCGGGCGCGGCGGCGGCGGCCGGCGCGGGCGCGGCCTCCTGGGCGAAGGCGGTCGCCCCCAGCGGAGCTCCCGCGATGGTCGCGGCGAGCATAAGCCCCGCCAGCGGTTTGAAGGTGAGTTTCATCTCGGTATCCCCTTGTTCCCGATTACAGCGCGGCCGAGCCGGTTTCGCCGGTGCGGATGCGGACGGCTTCCTCGACATTGAGGACGAAGATCTTGCCGTCGCCGATCTTGCCAGTGGCCGCGGCGGCCTTGACCGCCTCGACCGCCTTGGCGGCGGACGCGTCGTCCACGACCGCTTCGAGCTTCACCTTCGGCACGAAATTCACCTGGTACTCAGCGCCCCGGTAGATTTCCGTCTGGCCCTTCTGGCGGCCGTAGCCCTTCACTTCCGACACCGTCAGACCTTCAACGCCGGCGGCGACGAGCGCTTCGCGCACCTCGTCCAGCTTGAAGGGTTTGACGACCGCTATGATCAGTTTCATCCGCCTTGCTCCGGCCCGCCGCGACGCGGGCTTGTTTGCTTGGTTGCGGGAAGCGAGACCGCCCCCGGTGTCATCACCGCCGACGCCGCGCTTTCAAGCGCCACATCGTTTCCCCGGCGGGGCCAAGCTATCGGCGACGGTTCCGTGAAGGCGCGTGCGGAAAAGGTTTCGGAAAGGAATTGGGCGAGGCGCCTCATTTTTGAGCGTGAGCCGCTCCATATGCGTCATAAAACGGCGTTTTTGTCTGACGGGACGGCTCTGGCGTCGGCGACGCCACTTGTTCTAGGGCGTCGCGCTTCCCATTGACCCGCCTCGGAGATCGCCCGCATGCCGCCCATCGTCCTGAAGATCGCGCCTTGGCTGATGCTCGTGGCGTCCAACATCTTCATGACCTTCGCCTGGTATGGTCACTTGAAGCACAAGAGTCTGGCGCTTCCGGTGGCGATCCTGTCGAGCTGGTTGATCGCCTTGCCTGAGTACATGCTGGCGGTGCCGGCTAATCGCCTCGGCAGCAACATGTATTCCACGGCTCAGCTCAAGACGGGACAGGAGGCGATCACGCTGATCGTCTTCACGTTGTTTTCGTACTTCTACCTTGGTGAGGCGATCAAGTTGACCACGCTGATCGGATTTGGCTTGATCGTCTGCGGTGCAGCCATGGTGTTCTTCTTTCGCTGACCGGTGTGCCGATCAAGATGGCGTGATCATGGAACCGAGTCCGAGGCTGGAGCGTACACCGTTCGAACCGAAGGGAACGCCGCCATGACTGCCCAGCGCTTTGTGACCGCCGCCGCCGCGATCGCCCTGATGGCCGGGGCGGCTAGCGCCCAGACCACGACTGGCGCGGCGCCCGCCCCGCAGGCGCCGGTCGCCGGCTCTCTCGTAGCGACCGACCCGACCCTGACCTGGGTCGCGCCGACGACCACGATCGACATGGCCGCCGACCCGATCGCCTCGCCATCGGCCATGTCCGCGCCAGAGGCGGGCGTGAACGCCTCGGGCGTTGTCCCTGTCTCGTCGCAGTCGCCCGAGGCGCAGGCCTTGCTGAAGGCGGGCGATCCCAATGTTGTCTCCAACGGCCCGATCGCCGACACCACGGCCAATCGGGCCAAGTACGGCGCGCCGATGTCCAACGCGGGCAAGCGCACGACGCCCAAGGGCAACTGAGCCCTTCCAAGATTTCTTGCTGGTCGCGCGTGGGGTGGCGAAACCGCTCACACTTTCGCCTGACGCGCTCCTGACATCGCTTGAAGCACCGGACGGCGGGCCCTATGGTCCGCCGACTTTTTTCTAGGCCTGCTTCGATTGATGTCGCGCGAAAAACCCAAGTCCTTCCAAAGCCTGATCCTGACGCTCCATGACTATTGGAGCCGGCAGGGTTGCATCATCTTGCAACCGCACGACGTCGAGGTGGGGGCGGGGACCCTGCACCCGGCCACGGTGCTGCGCGCCCTGGGCCCCAAGCCCTGGAACGCGGCCTATGTGCAGCCCTCGCGCCGTCCAGGCGACGGCCGCTATGGCGAGAACCCCAACCGCCTGCAGCACTACTACCAGTACCAGGTGATCCTGAAGCCGAACCCCGAGAACATGCAGGACCTGTATCTCGGCTCGCTGGAAGCGATCGGCCTCGACTTGCGCACCCACGACATCCGCTTTGTCGAGGACGACTGGGAGAACCCGACCGTCGGCGCCTGGGGCCTGGGCTGGGAAGTCTGGTGCGACGGCATGGAAGTCAGCCAGTACACCTACTTCCAGCAGGTCGGCGGCCTGGACGTCTCGCCCGTGGCGGGCGAGCTGACCTATGGCCTGGAACGCTTGGCCATGTACGTGTTCGGCGTCGACAACGTCTACGACCTGCCGTTCAACGACCCGGACTCGGCCCTTGGCGCGACGACCTATGGCGAGGTGTTCCTGGAGAACGAGCGCCAGCAGTCGGAAGCCAACTTCCATGGCTATGACGTCGCCGTGCTCAAGCAGCAGTTCGAGCAGATGGAAGAGCAGGTCCCGCTGATGCTGGAGCGCTCCTATCAGGGCAAGTCGCTCGTTTTGCCCGCCTACGACATGGTCCTGAAGGCCAGCCACCTTTTCAACCTGATGAACGCCCGCGGCGCGATCGCCGTCGCCGAGCGCGCCAGCTACATCGGCCGCATCCGCGACCTTTGTAAGATGTGCGCCAGCGCCTGGGTCGAGCAGCAGGAAGCCGCGTAAGTCACGATGCCCCAACTTCTCCTCGAACTGTTCTCGGAAGAGATCCCCGCCCGCATGCAGGCCCAGGCCGCCAAGGACCTGGAGCGCATGGCGCGCGAGCACCTGGCCGCCGCCGGCTTCCTGCCCGAGGCTCTGACCACCTTCGCCGGCCCGCGTCGCCTGACCCTGGTCGCCGAAGGCCTGCCGCTGGCCCAGGCCGACCGCAAGGAAGAGCTGAAAGGCCCCCGCGTCGGCGCCCCGCCGCAAGCCATGGAAGGCTTCCTGCGCAAGACGGGCCTGACGCAAGACCAGCTGGTCGAGCGCGACGGCGTCTACATGGCCTTCATCGAAAAGAAGGGCCGTCCGACCGCCGAAATCGTCGCCGAGATGGTCGAGGCCATCGTCCGGGGCTTCCCGTGGCCCAAGTCGATGATCTGGGGCTACAAGAAGCTGCGCTGGGTGCGGCCGCTCAAGCGCATCCTGTGCGTGCTAGACCGCGAGGTCGTGCCGTTCTCGATCGAGGGCGTCGAAAGCGGCGACGTCACCGAGGGCCACCGCTTCATGGGCGAGGCCAAGCCGTTCGTGGCCAAGGACTTCGACGAGTATGTCGCGGTCCTGGAAAAGCACTTCGTCGTGCTGGACGTCGAGGAGCGCAAGGCGCGCATCCTGGAAGGCTGCAAGACCCTTTGCTTCGCCCGTCATCTGGAACTGGTCGAGGACCAGGGCCTGCTCGACGAAGTCGCGGGCCTGGCCGAATGGCCGACCCCGGTGCTGGGCGACATGGATCCGTCGTTCCTGGATTTGCCGCCCGAGGTGATCCGCACCTCGATGCGCACGCACCAGAAGTACTTCGCGGTGAAGAAGCCCGGCGAGCCGGGTCTGGCCCCGCACTTCATCACCATCGCCAACATCGAAGCCGCGGACGGCGGCAAGGTGATCGCCGCTGGTAACGCCAAGGTGCTGTCGGCGCGCCTGTCCGACGCCCGCTTCTTCTGGGACGAGGACCGCAAGGCCGGCTTCGAACCGTGGCTTGAAAAGCTGAACGGCGTGACCTTCCACGCCAAGCTCGGCACCATGGCCCAGCGCGTCGAGCGTATCGTCGCCTTAGCCGGCGAGATCGCCCCGCGGGTCGGCGCCGATGTCGAGAAAGCCAAGGAAGCCGCGCGGCTGGCCAAGGCGGACCTGGCTTCCGGCATGGTCGGTGAGTTCCCGGAACTGCAGGGGCTGATGGGCGGCTACTACGCCCGCGAGGCCGGCCTCGATCCCGAGATCGCCGCCGCGATCCAGGACCACTACAAGCCGCAAGGCCCCTCGGACGCCGTTCCGACCTCGCCGCTGGCGATCGCCGTGGCCCTGGCCGACAAGCTCGACACTCTGGTCGGCTTCTTCGCGATCGACGAGAAGCCGACGGGCTCGAAGGACCCCTATGCGCTGCGTCGCGCGGCGCTGGGCGTGATCCGGATCATCCTGGAGAACGGGCTGCGGGTTTCGCTAGCCAAGTTCGGCAAGGAAGACCTGATCGCCTTCTTCGCCGACCGCCTGAAGGTCACCCTCCGTGATCAGGGTAAGCGCCACGACCTCGTCGACGCGGTGTTCGCCCTGGGTGACGACGACCTGGCGCGCATCGTCGCGCGGGTCGAGGCCCTGGACGGCTTCCTGAAGACCGACGACGGCAAGAACCTGCTGGCCGGCTACAAGCGCGCCTCCAACATCCTCAAGGCCGAGGAAAAGAAGGGCGCCCTGCCGAGCGGCGAGCCGGAGGCGCCCGCCGCCGACAGCGCCGCCGAGGTCCAGCTGTTCGACGCCCTGCGCGTGCTGAAGGGCCCGCTGGCCGACGCCCTGAAGTCGGAAGACTTCACCGGCGCCATGGCCCAGTTGGCTGGCCTGCGCGGTCCGGTGGACGCCTATCTGGACGGCGTCTTCGTCAACGACCCCGACCACCGCGACAACCGCCTGCGGACGCTGGCGGCCGTGCGGGATGCGATGGGCCAGGTGGCGGACTTCGGGCTGATTGCGGGGTAGGGGCTTTCCCACCCTGGATAACGAAAACGGCGGCTCACGGGCCGCCGTTCTTGTTTCGCCATCCCAAATGTCCGTCATTCTCGCCCTTGTGGCGAGAACCTCTCTGTCCGTCGCAGGTGCGTGTGGGGCGGACTGCTCAGCAGTCCGCTGGCGTCTCACGTGTCAGCTGAACCAGGGGTTCCCGCCACGAGGGCGGGAATGACGGTGATATTGAGGGGCTGGACTTTTTCTTTCCCTAAGCCCTAAGCCCTAAGCCCTAAGCCCTAAGCCACCGCCGCGTCGAACTCCGCCTTCCAGTCGGCCATCAGCGCCCGGTCGTCCTGGTCCCAGGGGTGGAAGCCCGGCCGGTACCAGGCGAAGTAGGTCTTGGCGCCGCGGCTGAAGACGCCCGGCTCGCGCCAGAGGAAGCGCTTCACCGCCTTGACCGCCGCATCAGGCGCATAGCCGTCAGCCGCCAGCAGCCGGGCGGCGTAGCGGGTGATGTTGCGGGTGAACATCAGCGTCACCAGCGCCATGGCCCGGCAGCGGACAAGATAGCGCTTCAGCGGGGACCAATCCCTGGTCACCTCCAGAAAGACGTCGTAGGCGACGGCCTTGTGTTCGGTTTCCTCCATGGCGTGCCAGCGCCACAGCTTCTCGATCTCGGGATCGGTGGTGGCGAAGAGCTCGCGATGGCGGGCGTGCATCTCGGCCATCATGGCTGTGAAGTGCTCCAGAGCGATGGTCGCGATCAGCATGGCCATCGGCCCACGCCCGCGAATGAAGGTCACGCGCTGGCGGACCATCGCCTCGATCTCGGCGACGGGATAGCGCTCGCGGTCGATCAGGCTGTTCAGGTGATGGTGTTCGCGCGAGTGAATGGCTTCCTGGGCGACAAAGCCCCGAGCGTCTTCGGCGAGCTTGCCGGTCAGGCGATCGCGATAGGCCTTCACCGCGTCCATGAACACGCGCTCGCCATCCGGAAAGGTCAGCGACAGGGCGTTGAACACCGCCGTGCCGACCGGATCGCCGCCCAGCCAATGGCCTTGGCGCGCCTTGTCGAGGTCAAAACGGATATCGCGCGGGGCGACGGCGAGGTCGTCGGGCGTGTGCTTGGCCAGGGTCTTGGTGTGGGTCGTGGGTTGGGTCATGGCGTTCGGGGCTCCGCCGGTCTAGGGCTTGGACATCGACCTGAACCTGAGATTTGGTTGTACTGACAAAAATGTCAATAGAAGCGTCCGCGCCCCGTCCAACTCGCGTCCGCCGCTCGCCCGAGGCCGCGCGCGAGAACATCCTGGCCGCCGCCGAGGCGATCCTGGTCGAACACGGCCCCCAGGCGCTGAAGCTGGCGGACGTGGCCAAGGCCGCCGGCGTGGTGCACGCCAACGTCATCCACCATTTCGGCTCGATCGCGGGCGTCGAGACGGCGCTGATGGAGCGGATGATCCGCAACCTCGCCGACAAGGTCATCACCGGCTTCAACACCGGCGGCGCGACGCCGGGGTTTGGGGCTCAGGCCCTGTTCGAGGCCTTCGAGGCCAAGGGCGCGGCGCGGCTGGCGGCCTGGCTGGAGCTGACGGGCGAGAGCCGGCGGCTGACCGTGGTCCGCAACGTGGTCGACGAGATCATCCAGACCCGCCTGGCCCAGGACCTGGGCCTCGATCGCGAGAAGGTCGTGGACTTCATCCTGCTGAACATCATCCTGGCCGTCGGAACGGGACTGTTTGGCCCGACCTTGTCGGATCTGCTGGGACGTCCTCCCGAACGCGCGCGGGAGCTGGCGTTGGAGATGGTGCAAGGGCGCATCAGCGCTCTGGGCTCGAAGGGCTAGGCGATCTCCAGCAGGACCGGCAGCACCTGCTCGGTCAGCAGCGGTGCGAGACGCAGGCCACCCGGCGCGGCGGGGTCGATCCAGACCAACTCTTCGATCTCGGCGCGCGGCGCGATATCGCCCTCGACCGTCGCCAGATAGGTCGCCGACTGGACCGTGAAGCCCGCTTCGTTGGCGGCGGGCGCACTGAAATGGCCAAGCAGTTTGGCGGCGATCAGCCGGCAGCCGAGCTCTTCTTCGAGCTCGCGGGCCAGGGTGGTCAGGTCGTCCTCGCCGGCGTCGCGCTTGCCGCCCGGCTTCATGAAGGTCGAGGTCCCGCGCTTGCGGACCAGCAGCATGCGGCCGTCCGCGTCGCGGATCACGGCGGTGACGATGTCGAGGACGCGGGTCATGGGCGCAAGCTAGCCGCCCAGCTTCTCCGCCGCCCAGGGGGCGAAGTAGGTAATGATCCCCGCCGCGCCCGCGCGCTTGAAGGCGGTCAGGCTTTCCAGGATGGCGCGGTCCTTGTCGATCCAGCCGTTCTGGGCGGCGGCCATGATCATCGCGTACTCACCCGACACCTGGAAGGCGTAGGTCGGCATGCGGAACTCCTCGACCAGGCGGCGCAGGATGTCGAGATAGGGCATGCCCGGCTTGACCATGACCATGTCAGCGCCCTCGGCGATGTCGAGCGCGACCTCGCGGATGGCTTCCTCGGTGTTGGCCGGGTCCATCTGGTAGGTCTTCTTGTCTCCCAATCCCGTCCCATTGGGGCCAGCCGACAGCTTGGCCGAGCCGATGGCGTCGCGGTAGGGGCCGTAGAAGGCCGAAGCGTACTTGGCCGCGTAGGACATGATCATCACGTCCTGATAGCTGGCGGCTTCCAACGCCGCGCGCAGCTTGCCGATGCGGCCGTCCATCATGTCGGAAGGCGCCAGGATGTCGGCGCCGGCCTCGGCTTGCATCAGGCCCTGTTCGATCAGGCGCTCGATGGTGGCGTCGTTGAGAATCTTGCCGCCCTCGACCACGCCGTCGTGGCCGTGGTCGGTGAAAGGGTCCAGGGCCACGTCGCACATGATGCCGACCTCGGGGGCGGCGTCCTTCATGGCCTTGACCGCGCGCGGGATCACGCCGTCCGGATCGGCGGCGATCGAGCCGGTCGCGTCCTTTCGCGACCCGTCGATGTGCGGGAAGATGGCGATGGCGGGAATCCCTAAGTCACGTGCGCGGACGGCGGCCTTGGCGGCTTCCTTGACCGAGAACCGCTCGACGCCCGGCATCGAGGCCACCGGAATGGTCCCTTCGCCCTCGTGCACCACCATCGACCAGATCAGGTCGGACGGCCGCACCTCGGTCTCGCGGACGAGGCGGCGGACCCAGTCGCTCTGGCGCACGCGGCGCAGGCGGGTGTGCGGGTAGGGGGCGAGGGGCGGCGTGGTCATGCCGTTGATTTGGACCGCGCCGCCCGCCGAGGCAAGTTTGCAGACGCCTTAAGCGCTCTCACGAATAGCGGAACGCTGTGTCGGTAAGGTCGATCTTGGGAAAGACCTCCTTCTCGCTCCAATAGTCCTGGGTGTGGCGCCACTCGGGCTTTTCGCCGGCCTTGGGCAGCAGGTGCATGTTGCGCATCAGGTAGCCGGGATTGAAGTCCTCGGGATCAATCCAGCTCCCGATCTTCATGTCGCTGTCCTCAGGACGCAGGGTGACCTCGACCTGCGTCTTGCCCGTTTTCTCCATGTGCGCCAGCAGGCGGCAGACGAAGTCGCCGATCAGGTCGGCGCGCAGCGTCCAGCTGGCGCGGAAATAGCCGAACACCCAGACGAGGTTGGGCACGCCGGTGAACATCATGCCGCGATAGGTGACGGTGTCGGCGAAATCCAGCGGCTTGCCGTCGATCTCGAAGGCGATGTCGCCCAGCACGCTGAGATCGAAGCCGGTGGCGGTGACGATGACGTCGGCCTCAAGCTCCTGGCCGGATTTCAGCAGCAGGCCCTTTTCCGTGAAACGCTCGATCTCGTCGGTGACGACCGAGGCCTTGCCCGAGGCGATACCCTGGAAGAGGTCGCCGTCCGGCACGAAGGCGATCCGTTGGCGCCAGGGGCGATAGCGCGGGGTGAAGTGCTTCTCGATATCGAAGTCCTCGCCGAGGAACATCTTCACGCCTTCTAGCAGCTCGGCCTTCACCGCGTCGGACTCCTCGATCGCGCGCCGGGTGAACTCGTTCTGGTCGAACAGGACCTTGCGGCGGACGATCTCGTGGATCCAGCGCTCGTCGATCTCAAGCTGGCGCAGCATGTCGGCGAGTTCGTTCTCGTTGCGGCCAGGCACGAAATAGGTGGGCGAGCGCTGCAGCAGGGTGACGTGGGCGCAGTCGCCGGCGATGTTGGGGACCAGGGTCGCGGCGGTGGCGCCGGAGCCGATCACGACGACCCTCTTGCCTTTAAGGTCCAGGTCCTTGGGCCAGGTCTGCGGATGGACGATCCGGCCCTTGTAGTCCGCCATGCCCGGCCATTGCGGCGTGTAGCCCACCGAGTGTCGGTAATAGCCCTGGCACATCCAGAGGAAGTTGGTGGTGTAGGTCTCGACGCCGTCGGGGCCGCTGACCATCAGGGTCCAGAGCTTGTCCAGGCTGGACCAGGATGCATTGGTGATCCGGCGGCGATAGCGGATGTGACGGGCCAGATCGTTCTCGTCGATCACCTCGCCCATGTAGCTGAGGATCTCGCCGGCGGTGGCGATGGGAGGGCCGACCCAGGGCTTGAAGCGATAGCCGAAGGTATAGAGGTCGCTGTCCGAGCGGATGCCGGGATAGGTGTGGGTCAGCCAGGTGCCGCCAAAGCTTTCTAGCGCCTCCAGCACCACGAAGCGGGTTCCGGGCCTCTGATGCGTCAGGTGGTAGGCGCCACCGACGCCGGAGATGCCGGCCCCGACGATGATACAGTCGAAATGCTCGCTGGCCGCGCCGCGCGCGGGCCTCTGAAGCGTCGCCGCTTCGTCCATGCTCGTTCCTCCCGTGCCGGCCGTGATGCGGCCTGGATCGCTTGGCGTCTCTGTCGGACGCTCAAGTGATCATTGTACACTTGGAGTGTGCGCGCGGCTCTTGCGCTGAATCAAGCGAAAGTGGCGAGTCGAGGTTAGGGCGCGGCGCGCGAGGCCATCAGCGCCGGGCCGTCGATGCGGGTCCACAGCTGCGACTTGCACAGGAAGTTGCCGATCACGCAGCCCTTGGCGCGCATGGTCTTGGCGTCGACGATGTCGGCGGTGCCGACCAGGGTGACTTTCAAGGTCGGAACCCAGACGCGGCCCTTCAGGGAGCCATTTTTCTGGGCTTCGAAGTCACGCAGGAGCTGCTTGCCGATCAGGGTGTCCGTGCCCGACTTGCGCGCGTCGGCCTCGGCCTTGGGGCTGGCCCAGACCACGACGCCGCAGGTCGCGGGCCCGCAGTCCTTGATCTCAAGATGCACGCTATTCTTCGGATTGCGCCAGACGCCATAGCTACGTGCGATGTCGCCGCCGTCAGCCGCGTGGGCCGAAGCGGTGATGAGGGTCATTCCCAGGGCCGCCACCAGGGCGGCCTTCACGAACTTCACGAAACGCATGGTCGTTGATGCAGATTTTTTGTTGAGAACGGTCAGACTCGAAGATCGCCATTTGGGCTGAATGCGGATCGTTATCAAGGGGTGTGGCCGTTCTGCCGATTCAAGTCGTGTAACGGAGGATTTCAGGCCACACCTCCTGCGGGCTTGCGAAACCTTCCGATGCGCGGCGCCGAGCGCGATTGACAGCCGCGCGGCGGCGGCGCAGTCAGGCGAAAAGAAACGAGGGCCGTTCTGCCCCGATCGGGAGGAAGTCGCGCATGGATTTCGCGCTGAATGAGGATCAGGTTGCAATCCAGGATGCGGCGCGCGCGTTCGCCGAGGGACAGCTTGCCCCGCATTCGGCCGAATGGGACGAGAAGAAGCACTTCCCCGTCGACGTCCTGCGCCAGGCCGCCGCGCTGGGCTTCGCCGGCATCTATGTGAACGAGGACGTCGGCGGCAGCGGCCTGTCGCGCCTTGACGCCTCGATCATTTTCGAGGCGCTGAGCTATGGCGACGTGCCGGTCGCCGCCTACCTGACCATCCACAACATGGCCTCATGGATGATCGACCGCTTCGGCTCGGACGACCTGCGCCAGCGCTACCTGCCGCGGCTAACCTCGATGGAGTTGATCGCCAGCTACTGCTTGACCGAGCCGGGCTCGGGTTCGGACGCCGCGGCCATGCGCACGAGCGCCAAGCTGGATGGCGACCACTATGTGCTGAACGGCGGCAAGGCCTTCATCTCGGGCGGCGGCGTCTCGGACGTCTATGTCGTGATGGCGCGCACGGGCGGCGAGGGCGCCAAGGGCGTGTCGGCCTTCGTGGTGGAGAAGGGGGCGCCGGGCCTGAGTTTCGGGGCCAATGAGCGCAAGATGGGCTGGAACGCCCAGCCCACCGCTCAGGTCAATTTCGACAACTGCCGCGTGCCGGCCCTGAACCGTATCGGCCAGGAAGGCGAGGGCTTCCGCTTCGCCATGATGGGTCTGGACGGCGGACGGCTGAACATCGCCTCCTGCTCGCTCGGCGGCGCCCAGTTCGCACTCGACACCGCCAAGGCCTATCTTGAGACGCGCAACCAGTTCGGCAAGCCGTTGAAGGACTTTCAGGCCCTGCAGTTCAAGCTGGCCGACATGGCGACGGAATTGGAGGCCGCCCGCCTGATGGTCCGTCGCGCGGCCCACGCGCTGGACAGCAAGCATCCCGAGGCGACGAAGCTGTGCGCCATGGCCAAGCGCTTTGCCACCGACGCCGGCTTCCGGGTCGCTAATGACGCCTTGCAGCTGCATGGCGGCTACGGCTACCTCCAGGACTATCCGCTGGAACGCATCGTGCGCGACCTGCGGGTGCACCAGATCCTGGAAGGGACCAACGAGATCATGCGCGTCATCATCGCCCGCGAGATGTTCCGCCAATGAGCGTCGGATGATCTATCTCTGCCGCCACGGCCAGACCTTCCACAACCGCGAGGGGCGCCTGCAGGGGCGGATCGAGTCCGATCTCACCCCGCTAGGCCAGGCTCAGGCCCGCGCCATGGCGGCCTTGTTGGACGATCTCGCGCCCGCCGCCGAACGGGCTTACTGGCGACTGGTCGCCAGCCCGCTGCGCCGGGCGCGCCACACCGCCGAGGCGATCGGCGAGCGATTGGGTCTCGGCGTGGACTTCGACGAGCGCCTGGTCGAGATCGACGTTGGCGAGTGGTCCGGACGCCTCCGCGAGGAGGTGAGGGGCGAGAACCCGCATCTGCACGGCGACGACGCCTGGGGGTTTTACGCGCCGGGCGGCGAGACCTATGAGGTCATGACCGCGCGTCTTGGCGCCTGGCTGGCCGAACAGACGGCCGAGCCGGAACGCCGCCTGATCGTGGTCAGCCATGGCGTCGCCGGCCGGCTGCTGCGCGGCCTCTATGCCGGTCTCTCCAAGGAAGAGACCCTGCGCCAGGACATCCCCCAGGACGCCGTCTTTCGCCTGGCTAGCGGCCGGATCGAGCGGATCGACTGCGCGCCGGTCGCTGAACCCGCCGAACACGCCTGAACCTTCAAGGCCACTCATGACCGAAGACCCCGAAGTTCTGATCCGCGTCCAAAAGAACGTCGGTCGCATCACGCTCAACCGCCCCAAGGCTCTGCACGCTCTGACGCTGGGCATGTGCGAGACCATGATCGCCGCCCTGTTGGACTGGCAGGACGATCCCGAGATTTACATGGTGCTGATTGACCATGCGGGCGAGCGGGGCTTCTGCGCCGGCGGCGACATCCGCATGCTGGCGGACAGCGGCGCCAAGGACGGAGCCGAGGCACGTCGGTTCTTCCACACCGAATATCAGCTGAACCACCTGCTGTTCACCTACGACACCCCGGTCGTGGCGGTGATGGACGGCGTGGTGATGGGCGGTGGCGTCGGAATCTCGATGCCCGCCCACGTGCGGATCGCCACCGAGCGCACGACCTTCGCCATGCCCGAGACCGGCATCGGCCTGTTTCCGGACGTCGGCGGCGGCTGGTACCTGCCGCGCCTGCCAGGCAAGGCGGGGCTGTGGCTGGCCCTGACCGGCGCGCGGATCAAGGGCGCGGACTGCATGCGTCTGGGCATCGCCACCCACTTCGTCGAGTTCGGCGCGGTCGAGGGGCTAAAAAAGGCGATCGTCGCCGATCCGCGACGCATCGACGAGACCCTGCGAAAGTACCGCGCCGACGCCGGCAAGGCCTCGCTGCTGGGCTTCGAGCAGGACCTGAACCGGCTGTTCGTGGGCGAGAGCGTTGAGGAGATCGTCGAGTTCCTGACTCTCGACTCCTGCGACTGGGGCAAGGCTCAGCTGGAGGTGATGAAGACCAAATCGCCCCAGACGCTGAAGGTCGCCTTCGAGCAGCTCAAGCGTGGCGCGGCCATGACCGACTTCGCCGACAACATGGCCATGGAGTACCGGATCGGCTCGCGCGTGGTCCGCAAACACGACTTCATCGAGGGCGTGCGGGCGGTGATCATCGACAAGGACAATTCGCCCCGCTGGAACCCGGCGCGGCTGGAAGACGTCTCTGACGCCATGCTGGACGAGATTTTCGCGCCCCTACCGACGGACGAGGAATGGACGCCGCTGACGTGAGCGGCGGGCTGCGCTAACGTGTTGCATAACAATAAAGTGCCGGTTTGGAAGGATCGCCATGCGTAAGCCGCTTCTCAGTCTCGTCGCCGTGCTCGGCCTCGCCGCCTGCGCCACACAGCCGATGCTGGGACCGCCGCCGCCGCCGCCTTCCGGTCCGGCTTCCATCTCTATCCCGGCGAACATCGCCGCCGCGCTGAGCGATCCCTCGCGCCCCGCCGTCGACATGGTGCGCGACGAAGCGCGCCATCCGGGCGAGGTGCTGGCCTTTGCGGGTGTGAAGCCGGGCGCCAAGGTGGCTGACCTGATCCCTGGCGGTGGTTACTTCACGCGGATCTTCTCGAAGGCCGTCGGGCCCAAGGGCAAGGTCTACGCCTATGTCCCCGACGAGCTGACCAAGTTGGCCAAGCGCGAGCCGGCGGTGAACGCCATCGCCCGCGATCCGGCCTATTCGAACGTGAAGGTGATCCTGAACACCCTGCCCAACTTCGCCACGCCGGAGAAGCTGGACCTCGTGTTCACGGCCCAGAACTATCACGACATGCACGACAAGTTCATGGGTCCGGCGGACCTGTCGGTCGTGAACCGCCAGATCTTCAAGGCCTTGAAGCCGGGTGGCGTCTACCTGGTCATCGACCACGCCGCCGAGCCGGGTTCGGGCCTGCGCAACACTGAGGATCTACATCGTATCGACCCGGCGGTGGTGAAGTCCGAGGTCACGGCGGCGGGTTTCATCTTCGAAGGCGAGAGCAAGGTGCTCCGCTCCGCGTCGGACCCTCGCAAGGTCAACGTCTACGACCCGTCGATCCGCGGCAAGACCGACCAGTTCGTCTACAAGTTCCGCAAGCCTGCTTCGGCGCGCTGACGAACCAAACATAGTCATAAGAGCCGCGCCCATGAGGCGCGGTTCGTCTTTGCAGGGAGCAGTGGATGACCCGCGTCGCGTTCATCGGGCTGGGAAACATGGGAGGCGGCATGGCCGCCAACCAGGCGGGCGCCGGCCATCAGGTCCGGGCCTTTGACGTCTCAGCCGACGCCATGGCGCGCGCGGTGTCCACTGGGTGTCAGGCTGCTGCGTCCGTCGCCGAGGCGGTTGCGGACGCCGAGGTGGTGATCACCATGCTCCCCGCCGGACCGCACGTGCGTTCGGTCTATGGCGAGGATGTTCTGAAGAACGCTCCGAAATCAGCCTTGTTGATCGACTGCTCCACGATCGACGTCGAGACTGCTCGCGATGTGGCGCGGCAAGCGGGGGAGGCGGGTTTCCGTTTCGCCGATGCGCCGGTGTCCGGCGGGGTGATGGCGGCCGAGGCCGGGACCCTGGCCTTCATGGTCGGCTGCAACGCGGGCGATTTTCCGGCGGTCGAGGCCGCGTTGGAGCCCATGTCCCGCGCCACGATCCGCGCCGGAGAGCACGGGGCGGGGCAGGCGGCCAAGATCTGCAACAACATGCTGCTGGGCGTGTCGATGTTGGGCGTCTGCGAAGCCTTCGCCCTGGCCGAGAAGCTGGGCCTGGCGGCAGAGAGCTTCTTCGACATCGCCAGCAAGTCCTCGGGGCAATGCTGGTCGCTGAGCACCTATTGTCCCGTACCTGGCGTCGGCCCTCAGACACCGGCCGATCGCGGTTTTGACGGGGGATTCGCTACGGCGATGATGCTGAAGGACCTGAAGCTGGCGCAGGGCGCGGCCGCCCAGGTAGGGGCTTCGACCCCGATGGGCGCACAGGCCGAGGCGCTGTACGCCCTGTTCGCGGCCAACGGCTTTGGCGGCAAGGACTTCTCGGCGGTGATTCAGCTTTTGCGGGGTAGGCTGAGCGAATTGGCCTGACAGCGCGCCGCGACGAGTTGTCCCCCCATAGACAATATCGTTGGCGCGGATTGGGTATTTCTATTTGCTAGGTAAACGCCCTTAGATGGACACTAAGGGCGCTTGGTGCGAAAAGCCCAGCCTGTAATCAAGGGGACCGTCGCCTGATCGGCCGCCGGTTTAGAGATCGCAATGGACTACAAAGCCGCGTTCCGCAGCGCCGTCGATCAGATCCGCGACGAAGGCCGTTACCGCGTCTTCGCCGACCTGAAGCGCCAGCGCGGCGCTTTCCCTCGGGCGACCTGGACCCGTCAGGACGGCTCGGAGCGCGAGGTCGTTGTCTGGTGCAGCAACGACTATCTCGGCCAAGGCCAGAATCCCGTCGTGCTGGAAGCCATGAAGAACGCGGTGGACGCGCATGGCTCGGGCTCGGGCGGCACCCGCAACATCTCGGGCACCAATCACGACCACGTCCTGCTGGAGCAGGAACTGGCTGACCTGCATGGCAAGGAAGCCGCTCTGCTGTTCACCTCGGGCTATGTCTCGAACGAGGCGACGCTGTCGGTCGTCCAGAAGATCCTGCCGGGCCTGATCGTCTTTTCAGACGAGCTGAACCACGCCTCGATGATCGCCGGCATCCGCAACGGCGGCGGCCCGCGCAAGATCTTCAAGCATAACGATCTGGCGCATCTGGAACAGTTGCTGGCCGCAGCGCCGACCGACGCGCCCAAGCTGATCGCTTTCGAAAGCGTCTACTCGATGGACGGCGATATCGCCGACATCGCCGGCACGATCGCCCTGGCTAAGAAGTACGGCGCCATGACCTACCTGGACGAAGTCCACGCGGTCGGCATGTACGGCCCGCGCGGCGGCGGCGTCGCCGAGCGCGAAGGCCTGATGGGCGACATCGACATCATCGAAGGCACGTTGGGCAAGGCGTTCGGCGTCATGGGCGGCTATATCACCGGCGACGCCGAGGTGATTGACGCCATCCGCCTGATGGCCGCTGGCTTCATCTTCACGACCTCGCTGCCTCCGGCCCTGGTGGCCGGCTCGCTGGCCAGTGTGCGGTGGCTAAAGGCCCATCCGGAAGTGCGCGAAATCCACCAGGAGCGCGCCGCGACTCTAAAGGCCATGTTCAAGGCCGCCGGCCTGCCGGTGATGGAGAACGACAGCCACATCGTGCCGGTGCTGGTCGGCGACCCCGTCCACTGCAAGATGATCAGCGACATGCTGCTGGCCGATCACGGCGTCTATGTGCAGCCGATCAACTATCCGACCGTTCCGCGCGGCACCGAACGCCTGCGCTTCACCCCCACGCCGTTCCACAGCGACGAGATGATGCGCAAGCTGGTCTCGGCGATGGAAAAGCTGTGGGCCCACTGCAACGTAGCCCGCATGGGCGGCTACGCGGCTTAAGGACAGAGCACACTTCAGCTTCGACCAAAGTCGTCATCGTAGAACCGAGAAACGCCGCCGGAGCCCGGCGGCGTTCGCATGCCTGCTGGTCGGAGCGCCGTCAGCTGCCGCGGCGCACGCCCTTCCCCAGGCCGATCTTCTTGGCGAAATCCGAGCGCCGAGCGGCATAGGCTGGCGCCACCATCGGATAGTCAGGCGGCAGGCCCCACTTGCGACGATACTCTTCCGGGCTCATGTCGTAGTGCGAGCGAAGATAGCGCTTGAGCATCTTCAACTGCTTCCCGTCTTCCAGGCAGACGATATAGTCGTGCTGCACCGAGCGGCCGATCGGGACGGCCGGCTTGACCTTCTCCGGAGGAGGAGGTGGCTCGCCGCCATTGCTAAGCGACGTCAGGGCGCCGTGAACCGTCCGGATCAGCTCGGGAATGGCCGCCTGCGACACGGTGTTCTGGGCCACATAGGCCGCCACGATGTCCGCGCTGAGCCCCAGGATATCGAGGCTGTTCGCGCCTCTCGTGTCCGGATTGCCGCCGCCCTGAGACGCCATGAGATATCCCACTCTCGTTGTTGCCATTGTCATGTCGCAGGGGGACGACGCCGCCCTGAGCGACTGCAACGCACAGCTTCACATGTGGTTCCAAGATTGATTGCCGCGCCTATCTCGTTAAAGAGGGCGCCTCTGCCGACTCCCCGCAGCGCCAGGAGAGCGTGATGACTGAAGCCAACCTCAACGCCTTTTTCGGGGCCGACCTCGCCACCGCCGATCGGGACATCTTCGATCGCATCGGTCGCGAACTGGATCGGCAGCAGAACCAGATCGAACTGATCGCCTCGGAGAACATCGTCTCCAAGGCGGTGCTCGAAGCCCAGGGCTCGATTCTGACCAACAAGTACGCCGAGGGCTATCCCGGCAAGCGCTACTACGGTGGCTGCGAGTATGTCGACGAGATCGAGACCATCGCCATTGAACGCGCCAAGGCGCTGTTCGGCGCGGGTTTCGCCAACGTTCAGCCGCACTCGGGCTCGCAGGCCAATCAGGCGGTGTTCATGGCCCTGCTTCAGCCGGGCGACACCTTCCTGGGCATGGACTTGGCCGCCGGCGGTCACCTGACCCACGGCTCGCCCGCCAACCAGTCGGGCAAGTGGTTCAAGCCGGTCTCCTACAGCGTGCGCCAGCAGGACAACCTGATCGACTATGACAGCGTGGCCGAGATCGCTCAGCGCGAGAAGCCCAAGCTGATCATCGCCGGCGGCAGCGCCTACAGCCGCGAGATCGACTTCGCCCGGTTCCGCCAGATCGCCGACTCGATTGGCGCTTATCTGATGGTCGACATGGCCCACTACGCCGGCCTGATCGCCGGCGGCGCCTATCCGAACCCGATCCCGCACGCCCACATCGTCACGACGACGACCCACAAGACCCTGCGCGGTCCGCGCGGCGGCATGGTGCTGACCAACGATGAGGCCATCATCAAGAAGGTCAATTCGGCGGTCTTCCCCGGCCTGCAAGGCGGCCCGCTGGAGCATGTCATCGCCGCCAAGGCCGTCGCCTTCGGCGAGGCGCTGCAGCCGTCGTTCAAGGCCTACGCCCACCAGGTCATCGCCAATGCGCGCGCGCTGTCCGAGGCCCTGCTGAAGTCGGGCGTGAACATCGTCTCGGGCGGCACCGACAGCCACCTGATGCTGGTCGACCTGCGTCCCAAGGGCGTGACGGGCCGCGACGCCGAGCACAGCCTTGAGCGCGCCCACATCACCTGCAACAAGAACGGCGTGCCGTTCGACACCGCGCCGTTCACGGTCACCTCGGGCATCCGCCTGGGCACGCCGGCCGGCACGACGCGCGGCTTCAAGGAAGCCGAGTTTACCCGCGTCGGCGAGCTGATCGGCGAAGTGGTCAACGGTCTGGCCGCCAACGGTCCCGACGGCAACGCCGCAGTCGAAGCCAAGGTCCGCGAGGAAGTGCTGGCCTTGACGGGCCGGTTCCCGATCTACAACTAATGGCGCCTCAGCCTCTCTTGTGTACAAGAGGGGCTGGTTTGTTAGTTTTCGAACGCGTTAGGCGGCGAAACCGCCAACACTTTCGCCTACGCGTTCGCGGCGCCGCGGGAGGGGCCATATCATGCGCTGTCCCTTCTGCGGCCACGCCGAAAGCCAGGTCAAGGATAGCCGCCCGTCGGAAGACGGCGCGGCCATCCGCCGTCGCCGGATGTGCCCCGAGTGCGGCGGCCGCTTCACGACCTTCGAACGCGTCCAGCTGCGCGAGCTGATCATCCACAAGCGTTCGGGCCGGCGTTCGCCGTTCGACCGCGACAAGCTGGTGCGTTCGATCACGTTGGCGATGCAGAAGCGCCCCGTCGATCCGGAACGGGTAGAGCGGATGATCAACGGCATCGTCCGCCAGCTGGAAAGCATGGGCGAGACCGAGCTGCCGTCGTCGACGGTCGGCGAAATGGTCATGAAGGCGTTGAAATCCCTCGATGACGTGGCCTATGTCCGCTACGCCTCGGTTTATCGCGATTTCAAGGAAACCGGCGACTTCGCCAAGTTCCTCACCGAAGAGGGACTGAGCGACAGTGTCGAGGAAGAGCTATAGTCCGTTAAGCCTAATGTGTGTTTCTGGTCGCGCGCGACGCGGCCGTGGAGAGTCGAGCTAGATGGTTGAAGACAACATCCGCCTGTTGATCGTGGAGGGCCGAAGCCATTCGGGCGTCTCCGACGAGCTGCTGCGCGGGGCCGCCCAGGCTATCGAGGCCTATGGCGCGGAATACGATGTGATCACGGTTTCCAGCGCGCTCCAGATCCCAACGGCGATCGCCTTGGCGGACGACGCCGGCCAAGGCCCCGTGGGCGTGCGCTACGACGGCTATGTCGCCTTGGGCTGCGTGATCCGCGGCGAGACCTACCATTTCGAGCTCGTGTCGAACGAAACCGCTCGCGGGCTGCAGGACCTGGGCATCGGCCGGCGTCTGCCGATCGGCTTTGGTGTGCTGGCCGTCGATGACGAGCAGCAGGCCTGGGCCCGCGCCAAGGTCAGCGAAGGCGATCGCGGCGGCGCGGCCGCCAAGGCTTGCCTGGAGACGATCGCGCTGAAACGTCAGCTTCTGGGGCGCGGCAGATGAGCGCACCCCGCACCCAACCGCGCTCGGTCGCTCGCCTAGCGGCCATCCAGGCGCTGTACCAGATGGAAGTTTCAGGTGCCGGCGTCGACTCCGTCATCCGCGAGTTTTCGGAGCATCGCTTCGACCGGGACGTCGAGGGCGAGCGTCTGGCGGCGGCCGATGAAACCTTCTTTGCCGAGCTGGCTAAAGGGGTCGTGGCCCATCAGGCCAAGGTGGACCAGGGGATCGTCAAGCGTCTGGCTTCGGGTTGGCGCCTCGAAAGATTGGACGCAACCGCGCGCGCTGTTTTGCGGGCAGGCGCCTACGAATTGATGTATCGGCCGGATGTTCCGACCGAAGTCGTCATCAATGAGTATGTCGAGATAGCGAAATCCTTTTTTGAGGGTCCCGAGTCAGGCTTCATCAATGGCGCCCTCGACGCGATCGCCCGTGATGCAAGAGACTGACGAAGAAGACTGGTTCGCTGAAGACGAGGCGCCATCCACAGCGGTGGCGCCCGCGACTGAATTCGACCATATCGAACGGCTTCTGCGTCCGCTGACGCGGGGCGATCCGGCTGCGCTCGATCTGCTAGACGACGCGGCCGTGCTGCCCTCGCGTCCGGGCTATGACCTGGTGGTCACCAAGGACGCCATGGTCGGCGGGGTGCACTTCCTGGTCGACGAGGCGCTGGATGTGGTCGCGCGCAAGCTGCTGCGCACCAATCTCTCCGATCTCGCGGCCAAGGGCGCCGAGCCCTACGGCTATTTCCTGTCCGTCGGCTGGCCTTCGGGCTCGGACGTCACCTCGCGCGAGACCTTCGCGCGCGGTCTGGCAGAAGACGGCGCGCTCTTCGACATTTCGCTGCTGGGCGGCGACACGGTGACCACCTCCGGCCCGTTGGTGCTGTCGGCGACCCTGCTGGGTTGGGTTCCGGAAGGCGAGGCGATCCTGCGCCGGGGCGCCAAGCCGGGCGACAAGCTCATGGTGTCCGGTACGATCGGTGACGGCTGGCTGGGCCTGCTGGCCCAATGGGGCGAGGTCGCCGATCCCGACGGCGGTTTGCTTCGCCGCTATCGCCAGCCCGAGCCGCGCATCGGCCTTCGCGAGTCCATGCGTCAGCACGCCAAGGCCGCCGCTGACGTCTCCGACGGCTTGCTGGCCGACAGTAGCCATATCGCCAAGGCCAGCGGGTGCCGCGTCCGGGTCGATCTGGAACGTCTACCGCTCTCGCCGGGCGGCCAGGCTTGGCTGGAGCTCCAGCCCGAGCAGGTCGAGGGACGTATCTCGCTCGCTTCCGGCGGCGACGACTACGAGATCGTCTGCGCTGTCGATCCCAACGAGGCCTGGAACTTCCGCATCGCGGCGGCGGCGGCGGGCGTCAAGGTCAGCGAGATCGGCGAGTTCGTCGAAGGCGAGGGCGTGTCGGCCTACTACAAGGGGCGCGATGTGACCCCCTCGCGCCTGGGCTGGCTGCACGGCTAGAGCGTCACGCCGAAAGTGGGAGCCGATTTCGGCACGAGTCACGCTCTAAGTGTTTGATTTAGAGCCTTGTTATCGCGTCAAAACGATTCCGTTTTGACGCGCAAGGCCCTAGTAGGGGAATATCAAGCCCCGCTTGCTAAGGTTGGGCTCATGAGCCTCCGCCGCATCTATTCCCGCCGCCTCGTCCTGGGACTTGTTTCGGGCGCTTTCGCGGCTGGCCCAGCCCTCGCCAGCTCGGAAAAGAAGAAGGACGGCGAGGCTCAGGCGCTCGATCCGACCTACAAGCTGGGCTCGATGACGATCCCGATCGTCGTCAATGGGCGGATCGTGAACTACGTCTTTGTGGCTCTGACGCTCAGGCTAACCTCCGGCGCCGAGGTCGAGAGCTTCAAGGTTCAGGAACCGGTGTTACGGGACGCGATCATGCGCGCGGCCTATCGCACGCCCTTCGTCCGTCCCGACACCTGGCAGGAGGTCGATGGTCCTCGGCTTCAAGCCTTTGTCCTGAGCCAATGCGCCACGCTGTTCGGCAAGGGGAAGGTGGCTTCGGTGGAGATCGCCAAGCAGATTCCACGCCAGCGGGTCATGCCGCCGAACGCGGCGGCCTTGCGAGCGATCCAGAACAAGCCCGACAATCCTAATCCCTGAAACACAGCAGCTTGAGCCGGCGCGCCGCGAAAATCGCTTGCGCCAACGCGGGTTGCGCGCCCCCAAGGCATCTGACAGTGTCCTTCGCATGACACCGTTCGGTCGTCATTTTCAGGGAGTACGAGGGGGCACGAGGCCATAAGGCCCGCCTGTCGACCTCGACGGCGATTGAGTTGGCTTGTTTGAGTTGGCTCAAGGTCGCCGCCGGCGGATCGGCGTCCCCTCGTTGCAAAGAAGCGCGAAGGGGCGAAGAACCTAATGAGTCTTTGGCTTTATCTGGCCATTGGGGCCGGGCTTCTGGCGGTGCTATACGGCGCCGTGCAGACGGCCAGTCTGATGCGGGCCTCGGCCGGCAATGCACGCATGCAGGAGATCGCCGCAGCGATCCAGGAAGGGGCTCAGGCCTATCTGCGGCGGCAATATCTCACCATTTCGATCGTCGGCGCGGTCATCCTCGTCGCTGTCTACCTGCTGATCGGCCTGTGGGCCGCTCTGGGCTTCCTGGTTGGCGCGGTGCTGTCGGGCGCGGCGGGCTTCGCTGGCATGCTGATCTCGGTGCGCGCGAACGTGCGCACGGCCCAGGCGGCGTCTGAAGGTCTCGCCAAGGGGCTGTCCCTGGCGTTCACCTCCGGCGCGATCACCGGCATGCTGGTGGCGGGCTTCGCTCTGCTGGGCGTCGCCGGCTACTACTGGGTGTTGACGGAGGTTCTGGGTCTTGAGGCCACCGGCCGTAGCGTCGTCGACGCCCTAGTGGCCCTGGGCTTCGGCGCGTCGCTGATCTCCATCTTCGCCCGGCTCGGCGGCGGCATCTTCACCAAGGGGGCCGACGTGGGCGGCGATCTGGTGGGTAAGGTCGAGGCCGGCATCCCCGAGGATGATCCTCGCAACGCCGCGACCATCGCCGACAACGTGGGCGACAATGTCGGCGACTGCGCCGGCATGGCGGCCGACCTGTTCGAGACCTATGCCGTGACCACCGTCGCGACCATGGTTCTCGCGGCGATCTTCTTCCGCGGCCACGAGGCCGTGGGCGCGATGATGCTGCTGCCGCTGGCCATCTGCGCGGTCTGTATCGTTACCTCGATCATCGGCGCGTTCTTCGTCCGCCTGGGCAAGAGCCAGAACATCATGGGCGCGCTGTACAAGGGCCTGATCGTGACCGGCCTGTTGTCGATCCCGGCGGTCTGGTACGTGCTGCACCAGCTGGTCCCGGCTCCGGTCGTGACCGAGGCCCGGACCTACACGGCCGACGGCCTGTTCTACTGTGGTCTGGTCGGCCTGGCCGTCACCGCCGCCATCGTGATGATCACCGAGTACTACACCGGCACGAACTTCCGCCCGGTGAAGTCGGTGGCCCAGGCCTCGGTCTCGGGTCACGGCACGAACGTGATCCAGGGCCTGGCCATGTCGCTGGAAGCCACGGCGCTGCCAGCCCTGACCATCATCGTTGGCATCGTGGTCACCTATAACCTGGCGGGCCTGTTCGGCATTGCGATCGCCACCACAACCATGTTGTCGCTGGCCGGCTTCATCGTCGCGCTGGACGCCTTTGGACCCGTCACCGACAACGCCGGCGGCATCGCCGAAATGGCCGGCCTGCCGCCGGAAGTCCGCGTCACCACCGACGCGCTCGACGCCGTTGGCAACACCACCAAGGCCGTGACCAAGGGCTACGCCATCGGTTCGGCTGGTCTCGGCGCCCTGGTGCTGTTCGCCGCCTATACCGAGGACCTGAAGTTCTTCTCGGCCAATGCGACGCCGGGCAGTTTCTTCGACGGCATGGGCCCGGTGACGTTTGACCTGTCGAATCCGTACGTGGTGGTTGGCCTGCTGTTCGGCGGTCTGCTGCCGTTCCTGTTCAGCGGCATGTCGATGACCGCTGTCGGGCGCGCGGCCGAGTCAGTCGTCGCCGAGGTCCGCCGTCAGTTCCGCGAGAACCCGGGCATTATGACGGGCGAGGTGAAGCCGGAGTACGGCCGCGCCGTCGATATCCTGACCAAGGCGGCCATTCGCGAGATGATCGTCCCCAGCCTGCTGCCGGTCGTCTCGCCGGTGGTGCTGTTCTTCGTGATCAACGCCATCGCCGGCAAGGTCGACGCCTTTGCGTCGCTCGGCGCCATGCTGATGGGCGTCATCGTCACCGGCCTGTTCGTCGCCATCTCGATGACCAGCGGCGGCGGCGCCTGGGACAACGCCAAGAAGGTGATCGAGGAAGGTTTCACCGACAAGAACGGCGTCCTGCACACGAAGGGCGGTGAGACCCACAAGGCCGCCGTCACCGGTGACACCGTCGGCGATCCCTACAAGGACACCTCGGGTCCGGCGGTGAACCCGATGATCAAGATCACCAACATCGTGGCGCTGCTGCTGCTGGCGGTCCTGGCCCACGGCGGTTGATCGAGAAAGCCATCGCCTGAAACGACGACGCCCCGGAGGAAACTCCGGGGCGTTTGTCCTTGTAGACTTAGTACATCTCTTCCGGAGTGAGCTCGGCGGGAGCGGCCCTGGCCCTCGGAATCACGTCGATCGGCACCTCGCCCCGCCGCTCTGCGCCGACAAAGTCGTGGTCTATTCGCCGCCGCCGGCAGGGGCCGAAATACGCCTTGGCCTGAACGAAGGGGCGGGGATTGTTGATGATTTCGTTGATCCGATGCATCACCGTCCGCGCGGTCAGCGGCTTGACCAGGAACTCGGTCACGCCGGCCATCCGCGCCTCGTTCAGGGTGCGCTGAGTGGCGTGGCCGGTCATCATGATGATCGGGACATAGCGATTGGGGCTGGCCGTCGAGGTGCGGACCCATTTGACGAACGCCAGGCCGTCCACGGGCTGCATCACCAGGTCGGTAAAGATGATGTCGATCTCTTTGGTCTGGAAGATCCGCAAGGCGCCCAGACCATCGTCGGCCTCGTGGATGTTCCGTACGCCCGCCGACTTCAGGATGGTGGTGATCACCCGGCGCATGTTGGCGTTGTCGTCGATCAACAGGATGGATAGGGCGCGAAGGTCCGTCGTCTCCACAGTGCGCCTCCTCCTGTCTCTGAACTCATGAGTGCGCGATTTACGCGCCTTCAGAATTCAGGGGGCGTTCAAGTCGGTCTTAAGGAGGGCTTAGACTGCGGCAATGTGTCTCAAGAAGAAAGGTAAATTTTTTATTCACAGTAAATGCGCCGGTGTGACCAAGTCTGTCCATTCTTGAATACTCTGAGCAGTATAAGAAAAGCCGCCCACCTTACGGCGAGCGGCTTTGTAAAGCTTGCGGTGGCGTTTGGGCTTAACGACGATCGCCCGGACGCTGGCCGGGGGCCTCGTCGTCTTGCGGCAGCATGCCGCCGCGGCCGACGTTGCCCAGAAGCTGTTCGAGGATCGTCATCTCGCGGCCGCGAGTCGGCGTCTCGCGGCCGTTGTAGGCGATGACCTTGCCATCCTTCAGCGTGTAGGTGTTCACCGAGGCGACCTTCTCGTCGGCCGGATTGAACTTGATCGCCACGACGTCGCGCTTGATCACGCGCGGATAGTAGAAGGCGACCCGGTCGGTGGTCTGCGAGATGTAGTACCAGGTGTTGTTGTCGAAGGTCGAAACCGTCGACGGCGAACCCAGCTTTTCCATCAAGGTGGACTTGCTGTCCTCTCCGACTTTCATGTCGGCGGGCCTGGCCTCGATGGCCTGGAACCCGGAATAACTCGTCAGCGGCGTGCAGGCCGAAGTGGCGAGCGCCAGGGCCAGGACAGCGGCGGCGAAAACGGCGGGGCGAGACATCAAGGCTCCGAACCGGAAAAATGCAGACTTTGACCTATCGCCCGCGGGGGCTTAGTTCAATGCCCGCGTGAAAGCGGACCCCGCCTCTAGCGGGATGTCGCGGCGAAATCGAGGCGTTTCAATGTTTCTGGACCGATGGCTAAAGCCCAGGCCCACCAAGGCGGCGGGGGGCAAGCTCTACGCTTGCGCCGTGGCGCAGGCGCGCTCGCCGGCTTTCTATCGTGATTTTGGCGTCCGCGACTCGATGGAGGGCCGGTTCGAGCTGTTCAGTCTGCACGTGATCTTCCTGATCGAGCGACTGAAGGGGCAAGGCGAGGCCGCAGCGGAGACCTCTCAGGCCGTGTTTGATTCCTATGTGAAGGGCCTTGACGACGCCTTCCGGGAAATCGGCGTGGCCGACACCTCGGTCGGCAAGAAGATGAAGAAGCTGGCTGGCGCCTTCTATGGCCGCCTGAAGGCCTATGATGAAGCCGTCGCCAGCTTGCCGGACGGGGCGGCCACGCGCGACTTCTTGGCCCGAACCGCGCTCGAGGAAAGAGGCGAGGGCGACGTCGCCGCCCTGACCGCCTATGTGATCAAGACGCGCGCGGCGCTTGCGGAACAGCCGCTGGACGCCCTGCTGCAAGGAGATGTGACTTGGCCGACCCCGTGACCGCGCCCTGGCCCTGCGAGATTCCGCTCGCTCAGGTCGATCGTGGCGCCGTGAAGCTGCGCCTTGAGCCGAGCGCCGAGCAGCGCAAGACGATCGCTCTGCAGCTGGGCGTCGTCAGCCTGGAGGCGCTCTCGGCCGAGGTGTTCCTGACCTCGTGGTTGGATGGCGCCGAGATTTCGGGCGTCCTGCGCGCGCGGCTCGTCCAGACCTGCAGCGCCACAGCCGACGACTTCGAGACCCCGATCGACGCCCGATTCCATCTGCGCGTCCTGCCCGCCGACAGCCAGAACGCGCCGCAGGAGGAGTCCGGCGACCTGGGCGCCGATCCTGACGGCGACGATCCGCCGGACGTGCTCGAGGGCGAGGTCGTTGATGTCTCCGGCTATGTGGTCGAGCACCTGGCCCTGGAGCTGGATCCGTTCCCCCGCAAACCCGGCGCAGTCTTTGTCCAGCCGCCAGAACCGGTGGAATTGTCCCCGTTCGCGGCCCTGAAGGGGCTGAATCTGAAGGACGATCAGGGCTAGAAGCTCCGACTCGACCGCTTGCGTGATATTCACGCGGATGTATCGTCCGCCGCCTTGAGGGCGGCCGGACCGCCTGCCGGAGCTCTCAGCGCCACGTGTCTCAATCCGTAGTCATCTCGGTCGACGCCATGGGCGGCGATCACGGCCCCTCCATCGTCGTGCCCGGCGTCGCCCAGGCGGCCAAGACGCTGCCCGGCGTGCGCTTCCTGCTGCACGGCGATGGCCCGGCCATTGAGGCGGAGCTGGCCAAGCATCCGACCGCCAAGGCCGTCAGCGAGGTCCGCCATTGCGACAAGGCGATCGGCATGGACGAAAAGCCCGCCCAGGCCATGCGCCGGGGCAAGGGCTCAAGCCTGTGGAACGCCGTCGAGGCGCTGCGCGAGAACGAGGCCCACGCCTGCGTCTCGGCGGGCAACACCGGCGCGCTGATGGCGATCTCCAAGCTGATCCTGCGCATGGGCGCGGGCCTGGAGCGTCCTGCCATTGTCGCCAACTGGCCGACGATGAAGGGGGTGACGGCGGTGCTGGACGTCGGCGCCAATGTCGAAAGCGACGCGGCTCAACTGGTCGAGTTTGCGATCATGGGCGCGGCCTTCCACCACGCGGTGCATGGCTCGCATCGTCCGACCGTCGGCCTGCTGAACGTCGGCTCCGAGGAGCAGAAGGGCCATGAGGAGGTGCGCGAGGCGCACGCCATCCTGCGTGAGACCAAGCTGGACTTCGACTATCACGGCTTTGTCGAGGGCAACGACATCGCCTACGGCACGGTGGACGTCGTCGTCACCGACGGCTTCACCGGCAATGTCGCCCTGAAGACCGCCGAAGGCCTGGCGCGGTTCTTCTCCAATGAGATCAAGAGCACCCTGACCTCGACGCCGCTGGCCATGCTGGGCGCGGCGATCGCCTCGGGCGCCCTGAAGAAGATGCGCGCGCGCCTGGATCCTGGCCGCGTGAACGGCGGGCCGCTGCTGGGCCTGAACGGAATCGTGGTGAAGAGCCACGGCGGCGCGGACGCGGGCGGCTTCGCCTCAGCGATCCGGGTCGCGACCAACCTCGCGCGCAGCGATTTCCGCGCCGAGATCGACAGAAATCTGAAGCGCCTGACCGCCGCCGCGGCCAAGGACGAGGCTTCCGGCGAGGAGCCCAATTCCGGCGTTGATGCCCAGGGAGCGGCCGAGTGAGCGTAGTTCGTAGCGTGGTGACCGGCGTCGGCGCCTATCTGCCGCCCAAGGTCGTGACCAATGACGACCTGTCCAAGTTCGTCGACACCAGCGACGAATGGATCGTCGAGCGCACCGGCATCCGCCAACGCCACCAGGCGGCTGATGACCAGCCTGTTTCGGATCTCGCCACCGAAGCCGCCCGCGAGGCTCTGGCCGCCGCCGGCAAGACCGCCGCCGATGTTGACTTGATCATCGTCGCCACGACGACGGCCGATCTGACCTTTCCGGCGGTCGCCACGATCGTCCAACGCAAGCTTGGCGCGCCGGTTGGGATCGCCTTCGACGTCCAGGCCGTCTGCTCGGGCTTTGTCTACGCGCTGAGCGTCGCCGACGGCTTCGTGGCGCGCGGCCACGCCAAGTGCGCCCTGGTCATTGGCGCCGAGACCATGACCCGGCTGATGGACTGGAGCGACCGCGGCACCTGCGTGCTGTTCGGCGACGGCGCCGGCGCGGTCGTGCTGGAGGCCGGCGAAGGTGAGGGGACCACCAGCGATCGCGGTATGCTGGGCTTTGCTCTGCGCGCCGACGGCAGCAAGCAGGAGCTGCTCTATGTCGACGGCGGTCCGTCGACCACGGGCACGGTCGGCAAGCTGCGGATGCTGGGCAACCAGGTCTTCAAGCACGCCGTGGTCAACATCTCCGAAGCCATCCACGCGGCCGCCGAGAAGGCGGGCGTGCCGGTCTCGGACGTCGACTGGTTCATTCCGCACCAGGCCAACCAGCGAATCCTGCAGGGCGTGGCCCATCGCTGCGGCATCGACGAGAACAAGGTCGTCTCGACGGTCGCGATTCACGCCAACACCTCGGCCGCCTCGATCCCGCTGGCCCTGGCCCATGCGATCAACGACGGGCGGATCAAGAAGGGCGATCTGCTGCTGCTCGAAGCCATGGGCGGCGGCGGTTTGACCTGGGGCGCCTGCGTTCTGCGGCTTTGATGCGCATGATGGCGCCCGCTTCGCGAATGGCATGAACTGTTGACCTTGAGCCTTTGACTTCATGCGATAATCACGGCATGAGGTCTTCGGTGGGTGAGGGCGCGGCGAGTTGAGGGCAGCCGCAATCAGCGCTTTTCCGCCGGGAATGCTTTATCGGAGGTGGTCTTCGGGCCGCCAGGATACGCGTGGAGGGGGTTGCATGAAGGGCTCTACTTTGACCCGGGCCGACCTATGCGAGGCGGTCCATGAAGAGGTCGGTTTGACCCGTCAGGACTGCGCCGGCCTCGTCGAGCGCACCCTGGATCTGGTGGCTGAAGCCCTGGAGAAGGGCGAGACGGTCAAGCTTTCCGGTTTCGGCGTCTTCCAGGTTCGCGCCAAGCGGGCCCGGATGGGACGCAATCCCAAGACAGGGGAGCCCGCCGAGATCGAACCTCGGCGCGTGATCGGCTTCCGCGCTTCCCAGGTCATGAAGGCGCGAATTGACCGCGCCTTGGGCGACTAGGATTCATGCGGTGGCGAAGGGGCCGAACGCCTTCCGCACGATCTCCGAAGCCGCCGAGGAGCTGGGCGTGCCGCAGCACGTCCTGCGCTTCTGGGAGACCAAGTTCTCCTTTATTCGTCCCATGAAACGCGCCGGCGGACGGCGCTTCTATCGTCCCCAGGACGTGGCCGTGCTGAACGGCGTCCGCACCTTGCTCCATAACGAAGGCCTGACCATCAAGGGCGTGCAGAAGCTGCATCGCGACCATGGTCTGGCGCAGGTGATCGCCGCAGGCTTTGGGTCGAACGATTCGACCAAGCTTGCCGTTGATTTGGATTACGGCCGGTCTGAGCGTGGCGAATCGCGCCTGGACGAGGGCGCCCGCGAGCGCCTCGCCTTCATGTTGCGCGACCTCACCGAGATGAAATCGCGATTGGACGGACTGTTGTCGCGCTAGGGTCTTTTACGGTCCTGCGATTTCGTCCGAAATGGCTGTTGCCCAAGCCAAGACCGGCGCCTATAAGGGCGCCTCTTCCGCGTCGGAGCGTGGCGCAGCCTGGTAGCGCACTTGACTGGGGGTCAAGGGGTCGCAGGTTCGAATCCTGTCGCTCCGACCATTTCCTTCGGGAATTGCGGAAGAAAGAAAGGCCGCCTTCGGGCGGCCTTTTTGTTTTGGATATGGGGTGGCCTCAGCAGGGAGCCGGCTTCCCGTTGACGAGGCAAACCGGCTTCTCCGTGCACTCGGTCAAGTGCGGCTTGATCGCTGCAACGCAGGCCTGAAACTCAGGGCTGCCGAAGACGAGCGGGTATCCGTTGATATCCGTTTCCCCTCTGCAATATGTCCACGCGGCCGCTGTGCAGTAGTCCGGAAGCGCGGTTGCCGTATTCGTCGTGGCGATGTTCAACGGCGTGACAACGGCGGCGACAACGAGAAAATTTCTAATCCATTTCCTGAAGTGCATGACGACCTCTTTGCGAATGTATTGGTTTAAGACGCAAAACGAGGGTCTCTCGAAAATTGCCTTTCCGCAATTGCAATCTCAAATTGATTCGCTAGGCACGCCGCGACGTGTTGGGTGAGAGATGCTCGCTCTCAAAGGCGCTTGTCGGCCTTGCCCATCCAAGAGATCAGCGGAATCACCGGCAGGATCCAGCCCATGCCCAGAGCCACGAAGTAGGCCAGGTGCACGAAGCGATTCTGGGGCAGGCGGTCGTACAGACTGGTGAAGACCCAGATCCAGGCGAACAGCACGATCATCACCGCGATCGAGCCGATCAGCTTGCGCAGGCGGGCCGGAATAAGGGGAGCGCTCACGCAGGTCTCCGAATAAGGCCGAGCATGGCCAGGAATAGGACAGCGCCGACGCTGGAGACCGCCAACTCGCCGAGCAGTCCGTCGAGGTGAAGGTCTATGCGCGTGGCCGTGAAGGCTCCGATGAACGCGCCGATTACGCCAATCAAGAGTTTGATGAACAGGGAGTGTCGCCGATCCAGCACGACGTCGGCGATCCAGCCGGCGATGATGCCGACGATCGTCGCCGCGAAGACCCCCGTACCGCTCATGCGCTCCTCCTAGAGGACGGCTTTTGCCATGACGCGCGAGCGTCGTCATGCGTAGCCTTACGGCATTGATGCGCGTGCGCGGCGGGCGTAGGAAGGTTCGGCCGCATTTCGGCCCAGAAGTGACGCTTTGCCGACCCCATGACGTCTTTCCTGCGTTCCGACCGTTCGCGTCCTGTAGCGATCTGGCTCTTCATCGTCGCCGCCATGGTGTTCTGCATGGTCGTCGTCGGCGGTGCGACTCGCCTCACGGATTCGGGGCTGTCGATCACCCAGTGGCAACCGATCATGGGCGCCTTGCCGCCGATGTCGGATCAGGCCTGGCGCGAGAGCTTCGAGCTCTACAAGCAGATCCCGCAGTACAAGCTGGTCAATCCAGACATGACCCTGGAAGGGTTCAAGGGGATCTTCTGGTGGGAATGGGCCCACCGATTGCTAGGACGCACCGTCGGTCTGGTTTTCGCGATCCCTTTCATCGTTTTCCTGATCCGTGGCGACATCCCCCGTCGCCTGATCTGGCGCTGCGCGGTCATGCTGGGCCTGGGCGGGCTGCAGGGACTGATCGGCTGGTGGATGGTCTCCAGCGGGCTTTCTGAGCGGGTATCGGTCGCGCCCGAGCGGCTGATGACGCACCTGGGCCTGGCCCTGGCGCTGTTCGTGATCCTGATTTGGACGGCCCTAGACGCCTGGAACGGCGCGCCGCGCGTCGAGGAGCGTTCGCCCTGGCGCGGCTGGGCGCTCGCTTTCCTCGGGGCGGTGTTCTTCCAAAGCCTGCTCGGCGCTTTGGTCGCCGGCAATGACGCGGGTTTGGTCTACAATGACTGGCCCTTGATGAACGGCAATTTGGTCCCGGACAGCTATGTCGGCAACGGCTTCTGGGGGACCCTGGCTCATAGCCAGGGCGCGGTGCAACTGCATCACCGTCTTGTGGCCTATGTCCTGCTCGTCGCTGGGATCGCGTTGGCCGTGATCGCGGGGCGTGACAGGCCCTTGGCTACCGAAAGCAAAACGATCGCCACGACGATGGCGGTCATTGTGGTGCTGCAGGCTGCCTTGGGTGTCTGGACCTTGATGGCGGCCGTGCCGATCAGCCTGGGCGTGTTGCACCAGGCTGGGGCGGCGGTGCTGCTTGCCGCGGCGACGGCCTTCGCCTGGCGCGTGCGGCGTCCCTAGGCGTCTTCGTCTTTTCCTCCCCCTAGCGGGGGAGGTGGCCCAGAGGGCCGGAGGGGGCCAGCTTCGGCCGATGTCCAGTTCGCCCCCTCCGCCGCTCCGCGACACCTCCCCCGTGTCACGGGGGAGGATCTTTTACGGGCGTTCGCGGCGCTCTATGCTCGGCGTATCCGGAATCGAAGTCAGCGATTTCAACCACTTCTCACTTTTACACGCCGCTGTGTGATCCGCGTTGAATCCCCCTCCATACTGATCTCACCCGATAGCGCGGAAGGGACGTCCGGCCGGCGATCGTGACGGCTGTCGGGGGTGGTCGAGCGGGAAGCGCTCGCCGGTCTTCTTTCGGGAAGGCGTCTTCGCGGCGGATCCAGTGGCGGGCTCCCTGAAACATCGGGACGAAGCCCCAGATCCTTCCCTTAGGGGGCGGCGGAGACATAGGCGAACGCGACAGGTCCGGGCTGAAATCGCCTGGACGTTCCGGGACCGGGGTTCGTCGCCCTGGCCCGCCCGTCGGGGGCCGACTGTCGGGAGCGGGTTAAAACCCCGCGCCCCGCTGGCTCACCGGATAACGGCTACGCGGAGCGTCTGGCTTCGTCGAAACGGTACTCACTACAAACACCTCCGGACGGATGTCCGGCGCTCCGCGTCCTTTCCATCCCTTCAGCGGCAAGCCGCGTGAGGACAATGGCTCGTGACCAACCTAGGCCTTCACCGTCGCCCAAGGCCCCGTGATCGCCAGGGTGACCCCCGGGTTCTGCAAGTTGACGAACAGCGTGCCGCCGTCCGGCGAGAAGCACGCGCCGGCGAACTCGGAGTTTCCGGTGAAGACGTTGCGGGCCAGGGTGTAGATCTTGCCTTGGGGCGTCACGCCGCGCAGGTGATTGCGCAGGGTGTCCGAATAGCGGTCCTCGCAGACGATCACATGGCCCCAGGGCGCGACGACCAGGTTGTCGGCGTAGTCCAGCACCCGGTCGTTCTGGCTCTCGACGAACAACTGCAGCTTGCCGGGCAGGTCCTTTTCGCCGGCCTGGCCCTCGGTGGCCGAGGGGACGTAGCGGAAGATTTGGCCCGAGCCGGTCGCGCCGCCGGCGGTGCAGGCGAAATAGAGCTCGCCCTGGCCGAAGAACACGCCTTCGCCCCGGCAGAAGATCGCCGCGCCCTTGGCGTGGCCGCGTCGGCGAAGGTCGTCGTAAGGGTTGTCGACCCCGTCCAGGTCGATCCAGCGCGCGGCCTTCCAGCCGCCAATAGGGAAGGTCTTTTCTTCCTGGTTGCGGGTGTCGCCGCCTTGGGGAGCATCGACCAGGCCCAGGGCTTGAAGGCGTCCGCCCGCTGCCAGGTTGCGCCGATCGTTCGGCAGGAAACGATAGAAGAGGCCGTCGGCCACGTCCTCGGTCAGGTAGACGACGCCCGTGCGGGGATCAATACAGGCGGCCTCGTGCTTGAAGCGGCCCAGGCCCTTCAGGGCGACCGGCTCGACGAGGCCGACATGGGCCGAAGGCACTTCGAAGACCCAGCCGTGATCCTTGCCGACCTCCAAGCCCGCTTCGAGCGTCGTCTCCTCGCACGTCAGCCAGGAGCCCCAAGGGGTGACGCCGCCCGCGCAGTTGACCAGCGAGCCGGCCAGGGACAGGTGCTGGCGCTCGGTCTGGCCGGTCTTGAGATTATAGAGTTGCGTGGTCGTGCCGCCGGGCAGGGGGCGCTGGCCGTTTTGGAAGTCCCAGACCTTAGAGCGGTCGATGCGGTCGATCAGCCGCTCGCCGAGGCCAAAGGCGCCGTTGTGGATGTCGCTGACCGAAAGTTCGTGGTTACGCACCAGCAGGACGCGCTCGGCGTCGAGCGCGAAGCAGCCCATGCCGTCGGCCTTGCCGGGCACCAACAAGCCGTCGCTCATCGTCTCGCCAGCCTGGGAGATCACCTGGTATCGGAAGCCTGGCGGCAGGTCGATCATGCCTTTCGAGTCGGGGATCAGCGCGCCGTAACCCTCGACCTCATTGAGATAGGTCTCAGCCTCAAGGGCTTCATCTTGGGCGCGGGCGGAAAAGGCCGCGAAGGCCAGGCTGGTGGCGCCGGCGCCGATGAAGCCGCGACGGGAAAAGGTCATGGAACGCCTCTGTTAGAAGGTAACGCCCAGCGCTATGCACCCCTTTCATGACAGTTTGAGCACGAGGTTGCGGTATTATATTACCGTATCTGCCAGCGCCTTGTTTTCATTGGGTTTTGCAAGTTTCTCGCGGCGTCAATGTTGACAGTTCGCGAACCCTCCCGTACATGCCGCGCCTCACACGGACGAAACCGGATTTCTCGGGGTCGGACGCCTAGAAATTACGGATCAATCCCATGCAGAAGATCACGGCTTCCTTGAAGCCAGCCGAGGTCGAGAAGAAGTGGATCGTGGTCGACGCCCAGGACGCCGTTGTCGGCCGTCTGGCTTCGTTCATCGCCATGCGTCTTCGCGGCAAGCACCGCCCTGACTACACCCCGCACGTCGACTGCGGCGACTTCGTCGTCGTGATCAACGCCGACAAGGTGAAGTTCACGGGCAAGAAGCTGGACGACAAGGTCTACTACCGTCACACCGGTCACCCGGGCGGCATCAAGGAAACCACCCCCCGCAAGGTGCTGGGCGGTAAGTTCCCGGAACGCGTCCTGGAGAAGGCCGTCGAGCGCATGCTGCCCAAGGAGAGCCCGCTGGCTCGCAAGCAGCTGACCCACCTGCTCATCTACAACAACGGTGAGCACCCGCACCAAGCGCAGAGCCCGGAAGTCGTCGACTTCGCGGCCCGCAACAGCAAAAACACCCGGAGCCTCTAAGTCATGACCGACGCACAAGGCTTTGACGCGCTGGCCAGCCTGTCCAGCAACCCGGAAGTCGCTCCGGCCGAACCGAAGATCGACGCCCAAGGCCGCTCCTACGCGACCGGCAAGCGCAAGAACGCGATCGCTCGCGTCTGGATCAAGCCGGGCAAGGGCTCGATCACGATCAACGGTCGTGACCAGGAAGTCTATTTCGCCCGTCCGGTGCTGCGCATGATGATCGCCCAGCCGCTGGAAGTGACCGATCGCCTCGGTCAATTCGACGTCGTCGTGACCGTGGAAGGCTCGGGCCTGTCGGGCCAAGCTGGCGCGATCCGTCACGGCCTGTCGAAGGCTCTGACCTATTACGAGCCCGGCCTGCGCCCGGTCCTGAAGCCGCATGGCTTCCTGACCCGCGACAGCCGCGTCGTCGAGCGTAAGAAGTACGGCAAGGCCAAGGCCCGCCGCAGCTTCCAGTTCTCGAAGCGCTAAGCGCGTATCCACGCGTTTGGAAGAGGGCGCTTCGGGTCTCCGAAGCGCCCTTTTTCTTGGTCTATTCCCTGTCTCTGTCTGGATCGGAGTCCGCCCATGGCGAGCGCCCCTAAGGTCTTCATCGACGGCGAAGCCGGCACCACCGGCCTGCAGATCCGCGAGCGCCTGCTGGCCCGCACGGATCTTCAGCTGGTCTCGATCGATCCCGACAAGCGCAAGGACCCGGTCGCCCGCGCCGAGATGCTGAACGGCGCCGATGCGGTGATCCTGTGCCTGCCCGACGACGCGGCCAAGGAAGCCGTTTCGCTGGTGACCAATCCCGACACCGTGATCATCGACGCCTCGACCGCCTACCGCACGGCCGAGGACTGGGCCTATGGCTTCGCGGAACTCGACGCGGCCCAGCGCGGCAAGATCGCCGCGTCCAAGCGGATCTCCAATCCGGGCTGCTATCCGACCGGAGCTATCGCCTTGACGCGGCCGCTAGTCAGCGCGGGCATCCTGCCGGCCGAGCTGCCGGTCTCGTACAACGCCGTCTCGGGCTATACCGGCGGCGGCAAGGCGATGATCGCCCAGTTCGAGGACGAGAGCGCCCCCGACCACACCCGGGCTCCGTACTTCATCTACGGCCTATCGCTGAGTCACAAGCACGTCCCGGAAATGCAGAAGCACGGCTGCCTGCTGACCCGTCCGATCTTCACGCCCGCCGTCGGCCGCTACGCTCAGGGCATGATCGTCGAGCTGCCGCTGCACCTTGCGAGCCTGAACGGCGCGTCGCTGGCCGACATCCACGCGGCCCTCGAAGGGCACTACAAGGGCGAGGCGTTCGTCGAGGTCGCGTCCCTGGATGAAGCCAAGGCCCTGACGACCCTGGACCCCGAAGGCCTGAACGGCACCAACCGCCTGAAGCTCTTCGTATTCGGCTCGGACGCCAGCGGTCAGGCCCGCCTGGTGGCCTTGCTGGACAACCTGGGCAAGGGCGCGTCGGGCGCGGCGGTTCAGAACCTGAACATCGCGCTGGGCTTGAAGGAAGACGCGGGGCTCTAGCCCGCGTCTACCGTATTGGACTTCACCAGCACGAAGCTGCCCGGCGCGTTCTCCAGCGGCTTCAGCTTGCCCTTGGCCGGATCGCGAGCTGGAACCTGGCCGCCGGAGCGCGCCTTCAGCCAGTCGCCCCAATAGGGCCACCACGAGCCTGGGAACTCCTTGGCGCCGGCTTGCCACGTCTCGACCGAATCGCACGTCTGTTCGTTGATCCAGTGCTGATACTTGTTAGCGGCGGGATGGTTGATCACGCCCGCGATGTGGCCCGAGCCCGCCATCATGAAGTTGACCGGACCGCCGAACAGCTTGGCGCCCCTAAAGACGCTGCGGTAGGGCGCGATGTGGTCCTCCTTGGAGGATTGCACAAAGATCGGGACCTTCACCTTCGACAGGTCCAGCCGCTCGCCGCCGATCGTCAGCTCGCCCTTGGCCAGGGCGTTATCCTTGTAGAAGTTTCGCAGGTAGAACAGGTGCAGGGCCTTGGGCATCCGTGTCTGGTCGGCGTTCCAGAACAACAGGTCGAAGGGCCTGGGCTCTTTGCCCATCAGGTAGTTGCTGACAAAGAACGACCAGATCAGGTCGTTGCCGCGCAGGGCGTTGAAGGTGTCGGCCATCGACTGGCTGGGCAGGAAGCCGCCGGCCTGGTCCATCTGTTGTTCGATCGAGCGCAGCCACTCCTCGTTGGTGAACAGCAAAAGGTCGCCGGCCTCAGCGAAGTCCTGCTGGGCGGCGAAGAAGGTCGCCGAGTTGATGCGCTTTTCGCCCCGCGCGGCCATGTGGGCCAGAGCGACCGACAGCAGGGTGCCGCCGATGCAGTAGCCGACCGTGTTGACCTTATTGACGCCACACTGGGTCATGACCTGCTGGGTGGCGTCGTAGACGCCTTCGATCATGTAGTCCTCGAAGGTCTTGTCGGCCAGCTTGCGGTCCGGATTGACCCAAGAGGCGACGAAGACCGTGAAGCCCTGGCTGGTCAGCCAGCGGATCATCGAGTTCTCGGGGCGCAGATCCAGGATATAGAACTTGTTTATCCACGGCGGGAAGATCAGCAGCGGGATCTCGCAGACCGTCTCGGTCGTCGGATCGAACTGCAGGAGCTGCAGGATATCGTTCTGGTAGACGACCTTGCCGGGGGCCGTGGCGACGTTCTCGCCAACCTTGAACTTGGCCAGGTCCGTCTGGCTAATCGCCAGCTGGCCGCCCCCGCGCTCGAGGTCGGCGGCGAAGTTCTCCATGCCTCGGACGATGCTTTCGCCCTGAGTCTGGACGGCCTCGCGCAAGGCGGCCGGGTTGGACATCAGGAAGTTCGACGGCGAGAAGGCGTCGGTCAGGATCTTGGTGAAGAACTCGACCCGTCGCTTGGTGGCGGGGTCGACGCCATCCACCTCGGCCACCAGACTGTTCAGCCAGTTCGACGACAGCAGGTAGGACTGCTTCATAAGATCGAACATCGGGTTCGAGGCCCAGTCGGGATCGTTGAACCGCTTGTCGCCCGGCGCCGGCGAGACCACGGGCTCGACCTCTTCGCCTGCCGCGCGGCGGGCCGCCGACTGCCAGAGGTCCATGTAGCGGCTGAAGAGGTCGGCCTGGGCCCGCATCAGGCGGTCGGGCTGTGCGGCGAGGCGATTCATCACTTCGTTCAGCGCTGGCGCGACGTGGAAGGGATCGGGCGTCAGAGCCGTCGGGCGATCGGCCTGGCGCAAGGCTGCCTCGGCGATCGCGCCCTGGGCGGTGACCGCTGCGCGCGCCAAGTTGGCCGATAGTGTCTCGACCAGCTTTACCTGTTCGGGCGAAAGCAGCGTCTCGAACGCGGGCAGAGGGGCGCCGTTCGTCGATGAACTCGGCGGCGACTCGGTCTTTGGCGGCGGCGGTGAGGCCGAGGTCTCGGGCGGCGGCGTCTTTTTGGGTTGAGCCTTGGCCTGACCCTTTTGGGCCTTTGGCGTGGCTTTCTTCTTGGGCTTGGGTGCGGCCTTCGCCGTGGCCATGAGGTTTCCTCCGCTTGTCCAAAGCCAGTTCGCGAAAAGCGACGTTGGACGCCTTTCGCTCGCCGCGATCATCGCATAAGACCAGAACCAATGAACGGCGACACCCGCAAAATCATGCGTCTCGGTCTTATCGTCGGCTTCGCGGCCGGCGTGAGCGCTTGCGCGAACCCGTTCAAGACCGCGCCAGTGGATCCCAGCTCGCCCGTGGCCGCGGCCGTCGCGAGCGCGGCCAAGACCAAGGGGCCGCGTCGCAAGCTCTCCGAAATTCCGGCGATTCCCAGCGATATCCCGAGCGCTGATCAGATCCGCAAGGCCGTCGCTCAGCAGCAGGTCGCTGGCGACGCGCTGACGCGCGCCACCGCGCCGTCGACTTGGGAACTGAAGGGAACTGAGGCCTACGCCGCCAAGGCGCGCCGCGAGGCCACGCCGCCGGCGTTCGAAGCGCCGACGGACACCGACCGCGCCAACACCGAAGCCTTCGCCCGCGCAGCTCGCGGCCGAGCTAGCGCGCCTCCGTCACAGCCCCAATAGGGCGACGGAGGCATAATCTTCCTCGAACTGGCTTGGCTTGGCCCCGCTCGGGGTCTATCCATGCCCGACTTTTCGCTCCCAAAGCGCCGACGCGGCGCAATGAGCTGTCATGAGCACCGATTTCCACCGTATTCGCCGCCTGCCGCCCTACGTCTTTGAAGAGGTCAACAAGATCAAGGCGCGCCTGCGCGCCGAGGGGACCGACATCATCGACTTTGGCATGGGCAATCCCGACATGCCGACGCCGCAGCATATCGTCGATAAGCTGATCGAGACCGCCAAGGATCCCAAGGCGGGCCGCTACTCGGCCTCCAAGGGCATTCCTGGCCTGCGCAAGGCCATGGCCAACTACTATGGCCGCCGTTTCGGCGTGAAGCTGAACCCCGACACCGAGGTCATCGCGACCCTGGGCTCCAAGGAAGGTTTCGCCAACCTCGCCCAGGCCCTGACCGGCCCGGGCGATGTCATAATCTGCCCGAACCCGGCCTATCCGATCCACGCCTTCGGCTTCATCATGGCCGGCGGCATCATCCGCCACGTGCCGGCCCTGTCGCCGGAGGAATATCTTTCCAATATCAGCCGCGCGGTGAAGCACTCGGTGCCGCCGCCCAGCGTGCTGATCCTGTCCTATCCGTCGAACCCGACCGCCCAGTGGGTGGATCTGGACTTCTACAAGGACGCCATCGCGCTGGCCAAAAAGCACGACCTGCTGGTGATCAGCGACGTGGCCTATGGCGAGATCTATTTCGACAACAATCCGCCACCTTCGGTGCTGCAGGTGGATGGCGCCAAGGACATCGCGGTCGAGGTCAACTCGCTGTCGAAGACCTACGCCATGGCCGGCTGGCGCGTGGGCATGGTGGTCGGCAACAGCCGCATCTGCTCGGCTCTGGCCCGCGTGAAGTCGTATCTAGACTATGGCGCCTACACGCCGGTGCAGGTAGCCGCCGCGACCGCCCTCAATGGTCCGCAGGACTGCGTCGATGAAATCCGCGCCATCTACAAGAGCCGCCGCGACACCCTGATCAAGTCGATGCAAGGCGCGGGTTGGGACATCCCCAATCCGCCAGCCTCGATGTTTGCCTGGGCCAAGATCCCGGAACAGTATCGCGAGGCCGGCTCAATGCTGTTCTCGCGGCTGCTGATCGAGGAGGCCGGCGTCGCCGTAGCGCCCGGTATCGGCTTTGGCGAGTACGGGGAGGGCTATGTGCGGATCGGCCTGGTCGAGAACGAGCACCGCATCCGCCAGGCCGCGCGCAACGTGAAGAAATTCATCGCCAACGCCGACTCCATCCTGGCCAAGGCCCACAACAAGATGGAACAGGCCTGAGGCTGGCCTTTCCCGACGGCGTAACGAGGACTTCAAGATGACGAACAAGACCTGGCGCGTGGGTGTTGCGGGCCTGGGCACCGTGGGTGGCGGCCTCCTACAGTTCCTGGCCGAGCGTCCCGGCTTTGCGCCGGCCGGCGACAAGGCGGTCGTGACCGCGGTCTCAGCCCGGTCGAAGTCGCGACCGCGCACGGTCGACATCTCGAACCTCGCCTGGTTCGATGATCCGGTGGCCCTGGCGGGGTCGCCGGACATTGACCTCTTCGTCGAACTGATTGGCGGCTCCGACGGTCCGGCCAAGGCCGCCGTCGAGACCGCCCTTAAGGCCGGCAAACCGGTGGTCACGGCCAACAAGGCTCTGATCGCCGTGCACGGCGCGGAGCTGGCCGCCCTGGCGGAAGCCCAGGGCGTTCCGTTGCTGTTCGAAGCGGCCGTCATGGGGGGCACCCCGGCGGTGAAGATGCTGCGCGAGGCAATGGTCGGCGATGACGTTATCTCGGTGGCCGGCATTCTCAACGGCACCTGCAACTTCATTCTCTCTGAGATGGAGAAGACCGGCCGCTCGTTCGCCGACGTGTTGCGGGAAGCCCAAGGCCTGGGCTACGCGGAAGCCGATCCGACCATGGATGTCGGTGGCTTCGACGCCGGCCACAAGATCAGCATCCTGGCGGCCCTGGCCTTCGGCTGCGCACCGAACTTCGAAGCGGCCGAGATCGAGGGCATCAGCGATGTCGACCTGCTCGACATCAAGCTGGCCAAGGACCTGGGCTATCGCATCAAGCTCATCGCCGGAGCCGCCAAGTCCGAGGACGGCGTCGCGGTGAAGGTCCATCCCTCGCTGGTTCCGCTGGACCATCCGCTGGCGCAGGCCGGCGGGGCGCTGAACGCGCTGTTCATCGAGGGCACCCGGATCGGCCGGATCTTCATCCAGGGGCCCGGCGCGGGCGCGGGCCCGACCGCTGCGGCCGTGGCCGCTGATATCGCCGACGTGATGACTCGCGCCATGCGTCCGGTTTTCCAGGCGCCGGCCGGCGAGCTGAAGCCGTTCATCGCCATCGACCCGACCCGCGCCGTGGGCAAGGCCTATCTGCGGATCATGGTCCAGGACCAGCCTGGCGTGATCGCCGCGATCTCGGAAACCCTGGCCGAATGCGGCGTCTCCATCGACAGCTTCCTGCAAAAGCCTATCGAAGGCGCGGGCGGGGTGCCGATCGTGCTCGTTACCCATGCGACCCCGGAATCGAAGCTGCTGGACGCGATTAGCCGCATCGAAAAGCTGCAGACCGTGCTAGAGCGTCCCCGCCTTCTGCGCGTCGCGCGCATCTAACGACCCAGGAATCTGGGCGCCGAAGGCGACATTGGGAACTAGGCCTCCGGCTGCGGGGGCTAGGAGAAACGGATGAGTTCGAACACCCTGGACCGCTCGCTGGTCCTGGACGCCGTTCGCGTGACCGAGGCCGCCGCCATCGCCTCCTGGACGATGCTGGGACGTGGCGACGAGATGGCCGCCGACCAGGCCGCTGTCGACGCCATGCGCAACGCGCTCAATGAGCTGAATATCGACGGCGAGATCGTCATCGGCGAGGGCGAGCGCGACGAAGCGCCGATGCTCTATATCGGCGAGAAGGTCGGCACGGGGAAGGGGCCTCGGATCGACATCGCGCTCGATCCGCTGGAAGGCACGACCCTGGCCGCCAAGGCCCAACCCAACGCCCTTACCGTGATGGCCTGGGCGCCGAAGGGCACGCTGCTGAACGCGCCCGACACCTACATGGACAAGATCGCCTGTGGCCCAGGCCTGCCGGCTGGCGTGATCGACCTGGACCGGTCGCCTGGCGAGAACGTCAAGGCGCTGGCCGAGGCCAAGGGTGTCGCGCCGACCGAGATCACGGTCTGCGTGCTGGACCGTCCTCGCCACGCCGAGATCATCGCCGGCTTGCGTTCGGTCGGCGCCCGCGTCCACCTGATCACCGATGGCGACGTCGCCGGCGTGATCAACACCACCGACCCCTCGACGGGCATTGACCTTTATCTCGGCTCCGGCGGCGCGCCCGAGGGTGTGCTGGCCTGCGCGGCGCTGAAGTGCGTCGGCGGCCAGTTCCAGGGGCGCCTGCTGTTCCGCAGCGCCGACGAGCGCGCCCGCGCCGCGCGCTGGGGCGTCACTGACCTCGACAAGAAGTATGACCTGCACGAGATCGTCCGCGACGAGGCGATCTTCGCCGCCACGGGCGTGACGCGCGGCGGGCTCGTGGACGGCGTCGTCTTCCGCGACGGCTGCGTCCACACCCACACCCTGGTGATGAACTCCTCGACGGGCACCGTCCGCGAGGTCCGCATGAAGCGGAAGGTTTGAAACCTTCCTGTCACGGTCGTCCGCTAGAGGCGGCCGCTCTGCTCTGGTTTAGAGGTTGCCTATGACCACCTTTGTCGACTTGGCCGCCTGGCTCGCGGCGGAGCCGGCGGACGCCGCTCTGAAGGATGTCGTCCGAACCATCGCCTCCACCTGCGCTCAGATTAGCCGTGTGGTTGCGTCTGGCGCGCTATCGGGCAGCCTGGGCGCTGCGGGCAGCACGAATGTGCAGGACGAAGAGCAGAAGAAGCTCGACGTCATCACCAACGACATGCTGAGCGACGCCCTGAAGGCCTGCGCTCCAGTCGCGGGCTTGGCTTCCGAAGAGCTGGAAGAGGTCGAATCGACCGGGCGCGTGGGCGGCTATCTCGTCACCTTCGATCCGCTGGACGGCTCCAGCAACATCGACGTCAATGTCTCGGTCGGCACCATCTTCTCGGTGCTTCCGGCGCCGACCAGCCACGCGCCGATCGAAGCCGACTTCCTGCAGCCTGGCCGCAACCAGGTCGCCGCTGGCTATGCCGTCTATGGCCCGCAGACCATGCTGGTCTTGACGCTGTCCAGCGGGGTCAACGCATTCACCCTCAGCGCCGACGGTCAGTGGTTGCTTACGCATCCGGCCTTGACCATCAAGCCCGACACCACCGAGTTCGCGATCAACATGTCGAACCAGCGCCACTGGGAGCAGCCCGTGCGCCGCTACATCGACGGTTGCCTGCAGGGCAAGGAAGGTCCACGAGCTAAGAACTTCAACATGCGCTGGATCGCCTCGATGGTGGCGGACGTCCACCGCATCATGATGCGCGGCGGGATTTTCATGTACCCGTGGGACGCCCGCGAGCCGGGCAAGCCCGGCAAGCTGCGTCTGATGTACGAGGCCAACCCGATGGGGCTGGTGGTCGAGCGGGCCGGCGGCAAGGCGACCGACGGCGCCGAGCGTATTCTCGACATCCAGCCCACCAAGCTGCACCAGCGCGTGCCGGTCGTGCTGGGCTCGGCCAACGAGGTTGAGATCGTGCGCTCGGAGATGCTTCTCGGCTGACCTGCGTCCGTGACTGTCATAGCGGCGCCGCATGGAGCGAATCCGCATGACCGGATACTCTGACGCCATGGCCGCTGACGGTGTCTCCAATTTCGCTCCCAGCGCCTTTCTCGGCGTTGAACGTTCGCTGAGCGGTCGCGCTTGGCGCGAGCGGGCGGCCGATCCCTTGATCGTGCGAGACATCCAGCAGCGCCATGGGCTGATCGAGCCATTGGCGCGGGCCCTCGCCGCGCGAGGCGTATCCCTTGAGCAGTCCGAACACTATCTTCGCCCGACCCTGAAGGCGCTATTTCCCGATCCATCCAGCTTTACCGATATGGACCGGGCGGCGGAGATTCTGATCGACGCTCTCGAGCAGGGGCGGCCGACCATGGTCTTCGCGGACTATGACGTCGATGGGGCGACCAGCGCCGCCCAGTTGGTGCGATGGTTCCGCTACATGGGCGTCGAGCTGCCAATCTACATTCCCGATCGTTTGACCGAAGGCTATGGGCCCAGTCCCGCCGCCTTCCGCAAGATCCGCGACAGCGGCGCCGAACTGGTCGTGACCTTGGACTGCGGCGCGGCGGCCTATGACGCCATCGCTAGCGCGGGGGAGATCGGGCTCGAGGTCGTGGTCATCGACCATCACTTGATGCGCGAGGATCCGCCCGCGGCCGCCGCCGTCGTCAATCCGAACCGTCCTGGTTGCCAGAGCGGGCAGGGGGTCTTGGCCGCGGCCGGCGTGACCTTCGTGCTGCTGGCGGCGCTCAATCGCGAAGCGCGTAAGCGGGGGCTGTTCACCGAGGAACGGCCGCAGCCTGATCCGCGCCAGTGGCTGGATCTCGTCGCGCTGGGCGAGGTCTGCGACGTCACCCAGCTGGTAGGCTTTAACCGCGCGCTGACCGCTCTTGGCCTGCGGACGATGGGCGCATGGGCCAATCCGGGCCTCAAGGCGCTGTTCGAGGTCGGCAAGGGCTCTGGTCCGCCGACGGTGTTCCACGCCGGCTTCATCCTGGGGCCCCGCATCAACGCTGGCGGCCGCATCGGACGTTCTGACCTGGGCGCGCGGCTTCTGTCGACGGACGATCCGCTGGAGGCCCGCGCCTTGGCCGAGGAGCTGGATGGCCTCAACACGGAGCGTAAGGCGGTCGAGGCCGCCGTGGTCGAAGAGGCCGCGGCTATGTTGGAGCGTGGCAATTTCGCCCCCGACGCTCCCGTCATCGTCGTGGCCGGCGAGGACTGGCACCCCGGCGTGATCGGCATCGTCGCCGGGCGTCTGCGCGAGCGCTATCGCAAGCCGGTTGTGGTCATCGGCATCGACCGCGCTGCCAATGTCGGCAAGGGCTCCGGGCGTTCGCAACCTGGCGTGAACCTCGGGCGAGCCATCCAGGCCGCATTCGAGGCTGGGCTTCTTATGGCCGGCGGCGGTCACGCCATGGCCGCTGGCCTTTCGATTCGGCCAGAGCTGATTCCAGAGTTTCGGGCGTTCCTCGAAGAGCGTCTTGCCGGGGAGATGGAGGCGGCGGGCGCTGAAGCCGTAGAGATCGACGTCCTGCTGCAGCCGCGCGCCGCGAGCCGCGCGCTGCACGACGACTTCCAGCGCCTTGCGCCCTTTGGACCTGGCAATCCTGAGCCGATGTTCGCCATGACCCAGGTGCGACCCGACCGCGTGACGGCCTTGAAGGGCGGACATGTGCGGCTCGATCTCGTCGGGCCGACGGGCGATCGAATCAAGGCTGTCAGCTGGCGCAGCGCCGAGACCCCGCTTGGGCAGCGGCTTCTATCCGGCGGCAGCGCGTTGGACGTGGCGGGACGTCTCAAGCCCGATGACTATATGGGCCGCAACGGGGTGCAGTTCGAAATCGAAGACGCCCACGATCCGCGCGCGCGCTACGCCTAGGCGCATCCGTTACCGTTCTGGCATGGGGGATCTTCATCCGCCGTCGCGGAGGATGTGGACGGACAGAAAAAATGACTTTTGCCGGGTTGCGCGCCCCAAACGGCGCGGCTATACACCCGCTTCCTCGCGGGGCCGTGGTCCCTTCGTCTATCGGTTAGGACGCCAGATTTTCAATCTGGAGAGAGGGGTTCGACTCCCCTAGGGACTGCCACCCGCGAGGCCATATCTCGACGATGTTCCCGCCAACAGCGGCGACGTGGTCCCTTCGTCTATCGGTTAGGACGCCAGATTTTCAATCTGGAGAGAGGGGTTCGACTCCCCTAGGGACTGCCATTCCTGGCTGTATTTCAGAATGTTTCTAGAGTGTGTCTGCGGCGAAATGTCGCGGATGCCGCTTGCTGAGCCGTTTGACGCGATTTCGTCATTGACGGCTCTCCTCACGCGAGAACACTGTTCTCGTGTGCTCGCTCCGATGGGCTGATCAAGCGAGCCAGAGGGGTGGGATGTCTGGTTACAATTTTGAGGACGCTGCGGCGCACGAAGAGTTCGTACGCATTAGTGGCAGGGTGAAGTGGTTCGACGCCGGCAAGGGCTATGGTTTCATAGTACCTGATGATCCAGGCCAGACCGGGCTTAAGGACGTGCTTTTGCATGTGACTTCGTTGCGCAATTGCGGACGGGAAACCGCTCTGGAAGGCGCGATGATCGTGTGCGACGTCGTGCGAAGGCCCAAGGGCTGGCAGGTCAGCGAGGTCGTCAACCTCGACGAGAGTTCCGCGCCCGCGCCGATCGAGCGGCAGAAGCGGACCTTCGCGGACGGTCCTCCACGGCGAGACGGCCAGCGATGCGACAGCCATGGCCGCAGCGCGCTGGTCCCCGAAGGGCCTGCCGAGCGCGCCAAGGTGAAATGGTTCAACCGCACCAAGGGCTATGGCTTCGTAGTCCGCGACGCCGAACCAGGCGATATCTTCGTCCATATCGAGACGCTTCGACGGGGCGGGTTGGAAGACCTTCAGCCCGGCGATGATGTCCTGGTCCGGTTCGCGCGAGGTCCGAAGGGCCTCGTGGTCGCCGAAATCACCGCAGGCGACGCCTGACTTTCGCCGCCTTGGTCCGGAAGTTAGTCTCCGTGACAAGCTTTCGGACGAGGTGTGACGCGTGGCGGAACGGATGATCGACAGACGCGCCCTGCTGGCCATGACATGCGGGGCATGGGCGCTTGGCCTCGATACCGCCTCTGCGGTCGAGGCCAGGCTGGAGATGGTCGAAGTCGTGACCAGCCGGGGACGCGCCCGCTTCCAGGTCGAGATCGCCGCCACTCAAGCCGAGCAGGCGAGGGGACTGATGTTCCGCAAGTCTCTGGCGCCTGATCGAGGCATTACAGGCGGCCCCATCTACACGCTGATCCCGCTGGCCCAGACGGGCGCATTTTGTCGATCGTGCGCAACGCGCGCCCCCACGACGAAACGCCGCTACCGTCCGGCGGCTTGGTTCTGGGCGTGCTTGAGATCGCGGGCGGAAGGGCCGCACAGTTGGGGATTTTGCCGGGCGATCGGGTTTTGCACAGGATCTTCCCGAAGGGATGATGCTCACGTCCGTTGATCCGCGCGCCGAACCCCTGTAGAGCAGCCGCCTGCCGATGTTTCGGAGCGTAGCGCAGCCTGGTAGCGCATCTGTTTTGGGAGCAGAGGGTCGCAGGTTCAAATCCTGCCGCTCCGACCATCGGTAAGGCACTTTGGGAGAGGTCCATGCTGGCCCGCATCTATCGCCCCGCCAAGAACGCCATGCAGTCCGGCAAGGCCAAGACCAAGGACTGGGTGCTGGAGTTCGAACCGGCCTCGGCCCGCAAATCCGATCCGCTGATGGGCTGGACCCAGTCCAGCGACATGAACGGCCAGATCCGCCTGACGTTCGATACCCGCGACGAGGCCGTGGCCTACGCCCAGCGTCACGAGATTGCGTTCCAGCTGTTCGAGCCCAAGACGCCCAAGCGGATCATCAAGGCCTATGCCGATAACTTCGCGGCCAACCGCAAGCAGCCCTGGACCCACTAGAGTCCGGAGGCTGAAGCTGCGGACGCGCGCCCTTAGCTCAGCTGGATAGAGCACTCGCCTTCTAAGCGAGCGGTCGCTGGTTCGAATCCAGCAGGGCGCGCCAAAACTACGCCAGTGCGCGATACAGTGCGCCAGAGCCGCCGACATTGCGATTTTCTCGCCGCCAGATCGTAGGCGGGCGCGCAAAAGGCGGCGAAAAGTTCGCATTTTTGATCCGGGACGCGGGGGAGCCGCCTTGGGTTGTTTCTGTACCTCGTGGTCGGAGGGTGTTCTGTCCAGCCTCCCATGTTCGCGCCGCGGATAGATTACACTCCGCTTGTCACTCTCGGCGCGTGACAGCCTAACGCAATGGAAAGCCATGGAGTCGCGCCCAGGCGCGGTTCGAAACCGCTGACGTTCCCGAACTGTGTAAATTCGCGAGGGTCGGCGTCAGCATGCGAGAGGCCGAGACGCCCGATGGGAACCATCTACGAAACCATGCCGATCCTGGTCAGCAACGAAGGCGTCTGGGAGGGCTGGTATCGCTACTACGACGCTAAGACCGGCGAGCTAACCGACCAGCACCGTTCGCGTCTGTTGTGCCGTCTGATCGACGAGGGCGACGGGAAGGTCCGCTATCACCAGACCAACTATTATTTCTGGGAGGACGGCCGTAGCGAAACTCGCGACTTTCCGGCCTGGTATGAGAATGGCCGCGTCTGGTGGGACAACGATCTGATCAAGGGCTGGGCCTCGCAAATGTCGCCCGATGACTATGGTCGCTCGACCTGCCTGAACTGGACCCGCAAGGGCGAGCCGGATGTCTATCTCTATGAGATGATCCAGAACTCGGACGACCGCCAGAACCGCGCCCGCACCTGGCAGTGGTTCCGCGACGGCGTCTGCTTCCAGCGCACCCTGATCGACGAGGTGTTCATCACCAAGGATTGGGGGAGCTTCGACGTGACCGTGCCACCTAAGTTCTAGGCGGACCACGGCCTATCCGCCTTGCCAAGGTCGCAGGGCGGAGAAGTCGGGGCGCGCGCGTCTCTGACCTAGGCATTCGCGGCATCCTTCCCGCGCCTCCAGCAAAGGGGGTGTCACGCTGGGATACGCCGTCATGATGTTCGAGACGTTTGGCCGGGTCGTTTCACGCCGCGGCGCTCTGGGAGGGTTGGTGGGCGCCGGCGCGATGACAATGGTCACGCCCGCCGCCGAGGCAGCGAACCCGAACATTCGTCCGCTGAACATCGAAGACCCGCGCGAGAACCTCTACGGCTTTGCCAAGATGTGGGGCACGATCGGACCCAAGGCGGTGCTGTCGGGCTACTACGGCGTGCAGTACGGGCTGGTTGGCAGCCATCGCGCAAAGCCACTGTTTGGCTTCTGCGGGTTTGGCAATGTTCGCAACGTTATCCAGCCCGACGGCTCGGTGAAGGTGATGGGCAAGGAGTGCAGCTACTTCACCGATCTAGCCACCGGCGAGATCCTGGACGTCTGGGACAACCCCTACACAGGCGAGAAGGTCGAGGTCTACACCTTCCTGAACGACCGCTTCCGAGGAACGCTCGGCCTTGAGCAGAAGGTGTTCAAGGTCGGCGACGGAGAGACGAAGAACAACGACATGGGCGCACCAAAGGCCCAGCCGTTCCGGCTGCCGTGGAACCGCGTCGGCGACCAGTATCTGCTCGGCTGGGACTACGCCCACGAGTACACCAACCCCGTGACGCCGGCAGGCTGGCCCAAGGCCTCAACGGGGCCGGTGATCAATCCGTCCGAACACTTCACGATGTTTACCCCCGCCGCCGAGATCGACGACCGCTCGGTGGTGTCGGCGCGCTATCATGCCGGATTCATGCGACAGGGGCCTTGGTGGCCGTGGATGAAGATGGGCCAGAGTGGCGCACAGGGCGTGCTGATGGGGCGCATGCACAGCTACAAGATCACCGGCGGTCCGGAGGATGTGCCCAAGGCCGTTCTCAAGCGGGTTGAGCGAGATCGCCCGGATCTGCTGGAAGAGCCGACCGACGGGCCGGACGAGGGCGTGCAGGACACCTTCATGCGCTATGCCGAAGAGGTGCCTCCGGAGACCCCCGGCTATGTGCGTCCGAAGAAGTCCTGATTTCAGGGCTTTGCGAAACGGTCAGGACGCCCTGATCGCGGCTGTCTTGGCCGCCAATCCCAAGACCGTGGTGCTGCTGCAGACAGGGGCGCGCGATCGCTACGCCGTGGCTGGGTTTGGTCGGCGCCGTAGTCTGTCCGACCAGTGGTCATCCTGTGGGCCGAGTTTGCGCATTCGCGCGAGATGGTGTCCCTCTGGGCTGTAAGTTAAGCGGGGACACCATGGCCGGACGCGGGTATTTTGGGCGGATCTTCTGGAAGCTCGGCCTGCTGACCGGGCTGCTGATGATGGCCTCGCCGGCGATCGGTCGGCAGGTCGTCGATTTCGCCAGCCAAATGCCGCCGCCCGCCCTGGACTACGCCAATCGCGCCTCCTGGGCCGCGTTCGCTGGCAAGGGCGTCGGCGCGACCCCCGCGCCCGGCGCGGTGGTCGCCGGCAAAGACCAGAAGGTGGACGTCTTCTACGTCCATCCGACGACCCTGCGCAGCACCGACAAGTGGAACGGCTATCCCGCCGACGCCACGCTGAACGCTTGGACCGATGGCAGCGCCACGGCGCGCCAGGCCAGCATCTTCGACGGCTGCTGCCGTCTGTTCGCGCCGCGCTATCGCCAGGCCTCCACCCTGGCCCTGATGAAGATGGACGGGGAGGGCGGGAAGGCCTTCGACCTGGCCTATGGCGATGTCGAGCGCGCCTTCGACGAGTACATCGCCCATGAGAACCACGGTCGGCCGTTCATCCTGGTCGGCCACAGCCAGGGCGGCTCGCACGTGGCGCGCCTGGTCCAGCGCCGTATCGACGGAAAGTCCCTGCAGGCCAAGATGGTCGCCGCTTACACCATCGGTTTCAATCTGGCCGAGGGTGACTTCCCGCTGACCTACAAGACCGTGCCGATCTGCCGGAAGCCCGACCAGCTACACTGCTTGGTCCAGTGGAACTCGGTGCTGCCGTCTGCGGATCTAGACGTTATCGCCAAGGCTTCCGAGCGCCGGTTCGTCGCGCTTCACGGCGACGTCGCCGGCAAGACCACGCTGTGCGTCAATCCGCTGACCTTCGACGCCGACAAGCCGGCCGCCGACGCGACCCAAAGCCTAGGCGCGGTTCCAGGAACGCCTGACGCCTCGCCCATGCGGCCGCTAGAGAAGGGCAAGGTCGCCGCCCGCTGCGACCGAGGCTTCCTGGTCGTCACGCCCGACCCATCGCTGGAACTGCAGCCGCTGCCAGGCGGCAGCCTGCACTATCACGACTTCGGCCTGTTCTACGCCGACGTGCGCGCTAACGCCGCGCTGCGCGCCAAGGCGGCGTTGACCGCTCATCCCTAGTTCCTGGGAGTTCCCTATGATCGCGCGTCGCGGCTATGCCGACGGGCCGTTTGGCCAGGTCCATTTCCACTATACAGGCGGTGAGGGGCGGCCGATCGTCCTGAGCCACCAGTCGCCGCAATCGGCGCGCCAGTTCGATCTGCTCGTTCCGGCCCTGGTCGCGCGCGGGCTGCGCGTGATCGCCGTCGATCACCCGGGGTTCGGCAGTTCCGATCCCACGCCTGACGTTCCAACGATCGCCGACTACGCCTCGGTGTTTCCGGCGGTCTTGGATCATCTGCACATCGCGCGGGCGGATTTCGCCGGCCATCATACCGGCGCCCAGGTCGTGACCGAGGTCGCGCTACGCTGGCCCGATCGCGTGATCAATCTGGTGATCAACGGTCCGACGCCCTTCACCGAGGCTGAGCTGCAGGAACTGCGCGATACGGTGACGGCCGAGGAAAAGGACATGGTCCATCACCAGGACGGCAGCCACTTGGCGCACACCTTCCAGGTGCGCTGGCAGTTGCATGGCTCCAGCCATCATCCCGATCCGGCCGTGCTGACCCGCATCGTTGCCGAGAAGTTCATCGGCTATGGCGAGATGTGGTGGGGCCACAACGCGGCGTTCCAATACGACCACGCCGAGGCGATGACACGGATCAAGCATCGCACGCTGATCCTGACCAATCCCGACGACGTCATCTACGACGCGGCGCTGCGCGCTCGCGACATGCGCCCCGACTTCTCCTTCGTCGAGCTACCCGGCGGCGGGGTGGACGCGGTCGACGCCTATCCCGAGGAGTGGGCGCAGGTGGTGAGCGAGTTCCTGGCCGCCGAATAGGCGGCTCACCAGGGGACCGTCTCGCCCTTCAGGTTCAAGAACTCGCCGCCACGCGCCAAGGTCATTTCGGCTAGCACCGCGCGTTGGCGGCGAACGCTCTCGTCGACGGGCCAGGGCGCATTGGCGCCGCCAAGATCGGTCTGCGTCCAGCCAGGGGCCATGGACATCACCGTCACGCCTTGTTCGCGCAGATCGACCGAGAGGCCCTTGGTCAGCATGTTCAGCGCCGCCTTGCTGCTGCGATAGGCGTGCGATTGGCCCTGCTTATTGTTGGCGATCGAGCCGAGGTCAGAAGACATCATGACCACCAGTTTCCGCTCACTGAGCTTCAGGTTCGGAAGCAAAGCGGCGGTAAGCCTGAAAACGCCGATGACGTTGACCCGCAGGATCTCTTCCCACTGCTCATAGTCCATCCCTGCCAGGGTCTGCCGCGCCGCGCTGTCATCCCAGCCGCCGCCATAGAGCCCGGCGTTGTTGATCAGGATGTCGATGGGAGTTCCGTCCAGTCGCGAAGCCAATGCGGCGATGGAAGCGGCTCCGCCGGTGTCCAACTGTTCGATCCTCAGTCTTTCAGGAAAGCGCTGATGCAATTGGTCCAGCTCGCCGGCTTTCTCGGGCGAGCGACAGGCGGCGATCACGAACTGTCCCGCGGCGAGGGCTTGGCGCACATGCTCCAGGCCGATGCCGCGGTTGGCGCCAGTGACGAGGATGGTCTGGGTCATGCTTGAGATTCCATGCGCACCACAACCTTGCCGAAGGCGCCGCCAGCGGCCCGAGCGTATGCCGCATCGGCGTTCTCGAAGTCGTGGATGCTGTCGATGACCGGATGAAGCGCGTGTTCGGCCACGAACGCGGCCAAGGCCTCGTGATCGGCCCGGGAGCCCACCATCACGGCGCTGACGCGGAGGGCGGAGAAGATCATCGGCAGGGCGTCCAACTGCCCGCCAAACCCGTCGAGCGCGCCGATCAGGGCTAGATGACCGTTCAGGCCGAGGCTGGCCAAAGATTTGGGCAGGGTGCCTGCGCCGCCCAACTCGACTACGTGCTGAACGCCGAAGCCGCGGCTGGCCACCTTCACGGCCTCCGTCCAATTCGCAGTCGAGGCGTAGTTGATCCCGACTTCCGCGCCCATGGCCTTGGCGCGATCCAGCTTCTCGTCGCTGGAGGACAGCACGATCGCGCGAGCGCCCGCCGCGACCGCGATCTGCAGCGCGAACAGCGCGACGCCGCCGGTGCCGATGATCAGCACCCAGTCGCCAGCCTGGAGGCGCCCCAGGGTCATCAGCGCGTTCCAGGCGGTGACGCCCGCGCAGGGCAGGCAGGCGGCTTCCTCATCCGTCAGATGCTCCGGCGTGCGGATGACGCCATGGCGAGACAGCACGATATGATCAGCGAACACGCCTGGACCGCCGGCTCCGAGCGAAGACATGACGGCGGGCAAGGTCAGCCGCCCGTCCGGCCAAGCCTGGAAGAACGTCGAGGTCACGCGGTCGCCCGGCTTCCACTCCGTGACATTCGCCCCCACGGCGACAACCTCGCCGGCGGCGTCCGACAAGGGCGTGAAGCCATCGGCGCCGCCTACCGGATAGGAGAGGTCGCGCACGCCGATATCTCGGCGATTGATCGACACCGCGCGGACATGGACTAGCACTTCGTCGGGGCCGGGGAGGGGCGTGGTCTGATCGACGCGCGCAAGATTATAGCCCGCGCTGGCGCGGTTTAATTGGTAGCGGCGGTCGGTCATCGTGGCGTCGGTGTCCTCGGTTAGGCGAATGAGAGCGCGGGCGAATGCGCCGGCTTGGCGTTCGGGCGCCGCCAGGAACGCCGGCCCGAACCGTTCGATCGGAAAGTCGGGGCGTTGCGCTTGAACCCGCTCCAGCATCCCCGTCAGCGTCAGGGGATCGTCCGTCGCCTGGGCTACGCGGACAGGGCAGGCGACTTTCGTCAGCACGGCCTCAAAGTCCTGATCGAGGATAGCGTCAAAGGCTTGGTCCCGGCCCTCGATCGCGTTTAGGGCTCCCATCGTTTCGGCGTGAACGAGGGCGGGGACCGGGTCCAGGAAGAGGCCCTTCATCGTCCTCCAGCAATCGGTCATATAAACGCCGTCCACGTCTATGGGGCGGGCTTTGCCGATATCCGCGCGCATCTTGGCGCGTTCCTCGGCCGGCGCATGGATGATCCCGCTGAGCAGCATTCCCAGCACGCGGTCGGGCGCCATCACGGCCATCTCGACCGCGAAGTGGACGCCGGTGTGATGCGCGCCGAGGTATAAGGTTTCGATGCCCAGGGCGTCGATGGCGTCCATCAGCCAGCGTGCATAGGCCAAGGTCGAGGGCTGGCCTTCCGGACGAAACGAGCCGCCAAAACCCGGCGTGTCCAGAGCGATCGCCGCGCGCCGCCCATCCAGGATCTCCAGCACCGCCTCGAAGCTCTCGGAAGAGACGGGCGTGCGATGCAGAAGAATGATGGGCGCGCCCGGTCCGGAGACGCGGCGGCCGTGAATCTGGCCCGCGGCGGTTGAGACGTAGAATTTCTCGATCACTGCGAGGCGCTCATGAGCATCAGATCTCGACGGTGGCCGGGTCGTAGTCGAACAGGCCCAGTGTCTCTTCGTTCTTCAGACCGCCCAGACCGAAGTTGTCGGCTTCTTGGCCCTGCATGCGGTCGGCGTTGGCGTTCGACTCCATCTGGATGAAGCTGGCACGTTCGTGCCGGGCCTTCTCGTAGCGCGATAGCGCCTGGTCGAGGCTGGAAGAAACCTCCAACGCGCGCACCAACACCACGGCGTCCTCTATGCCGGCGGCCGCGCCTTGGCCCATAAATGGCGTCATGGCGTGAGCGGCGTCGCCTAGCAGCGTGATGTGCGGGCCCAGCCGCCAGGTCGGCAGCGGCGTGCGGGCGTTGATCGCCCATTTGTAGAGCCGGCTTTCGTCGATCTGGGCGATCATTGAGTGGATATCCGGGCACCAGCCCTCGAAAGCCGTCGACAGCTCCGCCTTGGTGGCGGGGATCGTCCACCCGTCGTCCTCCCAGCCCGCTTGGCGGATGAAGAAGACGAGGTTCAGGATTTCGGAGTTGCGGACAGGGTAGCGCACCGCTAGGCGGCCGGGGCCAATGTGCATCCCGGGGTTCTTGGCTAGGTCCTCGACGGCCGGCGTCACCGGGATCAGAGCCCGGTAGCAGACGTGTCCGGTGAAGTGCGGCGTGGCTTCCTCAAATAGCTTGCGGACGATAGACTTCACGCCGTCGGCGCCGATCAGCAGATCGGCACGGAATGTCTCGCCGTCTTCCAGGACCAGCTCCGCGCCGCCGTCGACGGGCGAGACGCTCTCTACTCGTCGGCCGATATGCAGGCGAGCGCTCGCGTCTTGCGCGGCCTTGACGAGGATGGCCTGTAGGTCAGCGCGATGGATATAGACGTAGGGCGCGCCGTACTTCTGGCGCATCTCATCGCCGCGTTCGAGATGAAAGAGGACGCGGTTGTCCTGCCAATGGCGGATGGTCTGGGCCTTGGGCTCCACGCCCGCCTTGGCCACGGTGTCGCCCACGCCCAGAAACTGGAAGCCCTTCATCGCATTCGGCGCGAGGGTTACGCCGGCGCCGATATCGGCCCAGGCCGGCGCGGCTTCGAAGATGTCGACGCTGTAGCCCGCCTTCGCGAGCCCGATCCCGGCCGACAGGCCCCCGATGCCGCCGCCGACGATCACGATGCTGGGCTTGGGATTCACGCGCGGCCTCCAGGCGGACTTCGAAAAGTATCGAGCCTTCGCCTGTAGAGCGCGTTCGGCGATCCGGCAAAGACCCTCATCAAGCTTGTCGCTAAGCGGATAGCTCCAGGCCCAGGCCGACGTATTTGAGCTCCATGTAGTCGTCCATGCCGTACTTGGAGCCCTCGCGGCCCAGGCCCGAGGCCTTTACGCCGCCAAAGGGCGCGACCTCGGTTGAGATCAGGCCTTCGTTGACGCCGACCATGCCGTACTCCAGCGCCTCGCTGACCCGGAAGGCGCGCGAAAGATCGCGCGTGTAGAGATAGGCGGCCAGGCCGAACGGGGTGTCGTTAGCCAGGCGGATCGCCTCTTCCTCGGTCTCGAAGCGAAAGATCGGCGCGACGGGACCAAAGATCTCCTCGCGGAAGCACAGGGCGTCGACCGGCGTGTCGATGAGGACTGTCGGCTGGTAGAAGAGCCCCCCGTTCGACGCAGGTGCGCCGCCGCGCACGACCTTGGCGCCCCGGGCGACGGCGTCCTGGACGTACTCATCGACCTTGGCGAAGGCGCTCTGGTCGACCAGCGGGCCCATGGTGACGCCGGGCTCCAGGCCATCGCCGATCTTCAGGCCGTCGACCGCGCGGTTCAGCGCCTCGACGAAGGCGTCATGGATGCCAGCCTGGACCAGCAGCCGGTTGGCGCAGACGCAGGTCTGGCCGCTGTTGCGGAACTTGGCGGCCAAGGCGCCCTTGGCGGCGGCCTCGGGATCGGAGTCGTCGAACACGATGAAGGGCGCGTTGCCCCCCAACTCCATCGAGGTCTTCTTGATGGTAGGCGCGCATTGCGCCAGCAGCGCTGCGCCGACCTCGGTCGAGCCGGTGAAGCTGAGCTTGCGGACCGTCGGGTTGCTGGTCAGCTCGCCGCCCATGGGGCCGGCAGAGCCGGTAATGACATTGCAGACGCCCGGCGGCAGGCCCGCGCGCTCGGCCAGCACGCCAATGGCCAGAGCCGAGAACGGAGTCTTGCTGGCGGGACGGATCACGCCAGCGCAGCCTGCCGCCCATCCGGCGCCCGCCTTGCGGGTGATCATCGCCGCCGGGAAATTCCAGGGCGTTATCGCCGCGAACACGCCGACCGGCTCCTTGCGAACCAGGATGCGGCGGTCGGGACGGTTCTCGGGGATGATGTCGCCGTAAGCGCGCTTGGCCTCTTCGGAGAACCACTCGATATAGCTTGCGGCGTAGCGGATCTCGCCTTGGCTTTCGGCCAGAGGTTTGCCCTGTTCGGCGGTCATGATGCGCGCCAGGTCGTCGATATTGACCAGCATCAGGTCGAACAGCCGACGCAGGATGATCGAGCGCTCGCCGGCCGTAGTCTTGCGCCACTTGGCGAAGGCCGTCTGGGCCGCGGCGATGGCCGCGCGCGTCTCCTCGACGCCAAGGTTGGGGACATGGCCGATGACCGCGCCCGTCGAGGGGTTGGTCACCGCCAGGGTCCGACCGTCCCTGGCGTCGATCCATTGGCCGCCGACGAGCGCCTGTCGGCGCAGAAGGTCAGGGTCGGCCAGGTTCAGCGGGTTGAACACGGTCATGGCGGCGGCTCCCTCGTCGTTGGAGGCGAACCGTTACCGGCCGTGGCGTTTCGGGAGCGGTCGCGCGAGCGGCTTCACCGCTGAGCGGATAGCGCCTCGGCTGTCAGGTTCTGCTCGGCCGGATCGCGCTCGATCAGGTTGACCAGAACGCCGTCCGGATCGCGCAGGCTGATCTCGGCCTGGGCGCAGTGGGGCAGGCGGAAGATGTGCTTGGGGCCGAGCCAGCTTGCGCCGGCGGTCGTCAACCGCGAGACCGCCTCGTCCAATTGGGCGACATAGAAGATCAGCGCCGCCTCGCCGATCCGCGCCGGTCCGGCGGCCGGTGGCAGGACCTCAGCTTCGTGCCGCGAGTCCAGCTGGAAAAGGCCCACCATCCCGAAGTTCGGACCGACCCTCTTCAAGATTCGAACCGGGTAGGGCCAGTGCAGATCAAAGCCGATCAGCGCGCTGGCCGACGGGTCTTCCAGCAAACCTTCATAGTAGACCTCCGTCAGCCCCATTGCACCGTAGAAGGCCGTGGACCGTTCCAGGTCGCGGACGAATAGGGTGGCTCTGATCAGGGCCGAGCAGGCGAAGGTCATGAGCGCTTCTTCCTAGGCCTCGTGCGGCAGCAGGATCTGGCGGATGGCCGAGCCGTCCTCCAGCGCATCCAGCAGGCGGTTGATCTCCGAAAGCGGGCTCTGGGAAGTCAGCAGATGCTGGACAGGGAGCCGGCCGGCCTTCCAGAGGCGGATGTACTTGGGAATGTCCCGCGCCGGCACGGCCGAACCCATGTAGCTGCCGATCAGAGTCTTGCCCTCGGCCACCAGTGAGACGGCCGGCAGGCTGAGAATGTCGGCCGGATTGGGCAGGCCGACGGTGACGATCCGCGCGCCGCGACGGCCGGCGGCGTAGGCGGCCAACAGTACCGCGGCCTTGCCGGCGGTCTCGATCACCACGTCCGCGCCGCGGGGTGTCACTGACTTGATCCCCGCTTCAGCCTCGGCCGGCGCGAAGGCCGCCGCCGCGCCGAGCTTCAGGGCGAGCTCGCGCTTGGCCGGCCCGGGGTCAATGGCGATTACCGGGCTGGCGCCGCTGGCCACCGCGCCCAGCAGGGCTGAGAGACCAACACCGCCCAGGCCATAGACCACCACGCTCTCGCCGGGCTGGACCTTGGCGCTGTTCATCACCGCGCCGACGCCGGTCAGCACCGCGCAGCCGAACAGGGCGGCGATCTCTGCGGGCACGTCGTCGTCGATCTTCACCGCCGAGCGCCGATCGACCACGGCGTATTCGGCGAAGCCCGAGACGCCCAGGTGGTGCTTGATCGGCGTGTCACCCTCGCGCAAGCGCGAGCCGCCGCGCAGCATCCGGCCCTCGCCATTGGCGCGCGAGCCGGGACCGCAGAGATAGCTTTCGCCGGCCACGCAGTCCTCGCACTCGCCGCAGGCCGGGAGGAAGGCCATGACCACGCGGTCGCCGACCTTGAAGGTCGGATCGTCGGACGAGCCCAAGGCCTCGATGATCCCCGTGGCCTCATGGCCCAGGGCCATCGGCATCGGGCGCGGACGATCGCCGTTCACGACCGACAGATCGCTGTGGCAAAGGCCAGCCGCGTCGATGCGGATCAGCAGCTCGCCCGGGCCTGGCGGATCCAGGGTCAGCTCCGCCACGCGCAGCGGCGCGGAGTCGCGATAGGGGCGGGCGCAGCAGCCGCAGGCGTCGAGGACTAGGGCGCGGATCGTCTTGGTCATTGCTTGCCGCCCCACTTTTCCTCGAACGCCCAGACGTCCTTGAAGCCGATCAGCTCGCAGAAGGCCTTGAAGTTGAACATGGGCATATCGGCCGGTTCGCCGTCCCCCTCGTCGCGCAGCTTGACCAGCGCCTGCTCGATAGCCGAGGCGGCGATCAGGCTGGTCAACGAGGGATAGATCGCGAAGGCGAAGCCGATGTCGGCCAGAACGTCGCCCTTCAGCACGGGGGTCAGGCCGCCATTGGCCATGTTGGCCATCACTGGCTTGCCGAAGGTCTCGCAGGCCTTGCGCATCTCTTCTTCGCTGGTCAGCGCCTCGGGGAAGAGGATGTCGGCGCCGGCCTCGGCGTAGGCTTCGAGGCGACGCAGCGTCCCATCCAGCCCCTCGGACTGGCGGGCGTCGGTGCGGGCCACGATCAGCATGTCCTCGCGCGCGTCCTTGGCGACCCGGATTTTGTCGGCCATGTCCTGGGTCGAGATCAGGCGCTTGAAGGGCGTGTGGCCGCACTTCTTGGGGAACTCCTGGTCCTCGAGCTGGATAGCGCTGACGCCGGCGGCCTCGTAGCCCTTGACCGTGTGGTGGACGTTCAGAAGCCCGCCATAGCCGGTGTCGGCGTCGGCGATCAGAGCGGCTTTGCTGGCCCGCGACACGGTCGCCATGCGGTCGAGCATCTGGGTGTAGGTGGCGATGCCGGCGTCTGGCAGGCCATAGGCGGAGGCGGTCAGCCAGTAGCCGGTGCCATAGACTATGTCGAAGCCCACGCGATCGGCCATGACCGCCGCGATCATGTCGTGTACGCCCGGCACGACGAAGAACTTGCCCGCTGCGAGCTTCTGCTTGAGGACGGCGGTCTTGCTCATGGACGATCTCCAGGAAACAGCCACGGCTCGGCGACGCGCCGGCGGGCTTCGAAGGCTTCGATATCGGCCCGGTGCAGGGCCTTGATGCGGGCGATATCGTCCCAGCCGTTCAGCAGCGCCTCGCGCAACGCCGGGCTGACGACGAACGGCGCGACGGCGCCATCTGGACCGGTCAGGGTCTGGGCGCGCAGGTCGACGCTGAGGGGCTGGCCGTTCTCTAGACCATAGGGCGTGGAAAGGCCCTCGGCCGCGTCCATGCGGATGGCCAAGACGCCGTTCTTGGCGCAGTTGGACTGGAAGATCTCGCCGAAGCTGGGGGCGATGACGACCTTGAACCCGGCTTCCTTCAGCGCCCAGACGGCTTGTTCGCGACTGGAGCCGCAGCCGAAGTTGGGGCCCGCCACCAGGATCGGCGCGCCGCCCGCTAGCGCGGCGAACATCGGTGCGTAGTCGGGGGCGTCCTGCTTGTCGTGGAAAGCCAGCTTGCCCAGGCCGTCACGCGTGGTGATCAGCAGGAACCGGGCCGGATAGATGATGTCGGTGTCGACATTTGCCGCCGGCAGGCGCGCGATCGGACCCTCAACGATTTCGATCTTGTCCATGGCTTCAGAGGCTCCGGACGTCGACCAGGCGACCGGCCAGGGCGGCGGCGGCGGCCATGGCCGGGCTGACGAGGTGGGTGCGGGCGCCCGCGCCTTGGCGGCCCTCGAAATTGCGGTTCGAGGTCGAGGCGCAGCGCGCGCCGGCCGGTAGCCGGTCGTCGTTCATGGCCACGCACAGCGAGCAGCCGGCGTGACGCCACTGGAAGCCGGCGCCCAGGAACACCTTATCGAGACCCTCGGCCTCGGCTTGTCGTTTCACCGCCGTGGAGCCAGGCACGACCAGCGCGGTCACGCCCTCGGCGACTTTGCCGGTGGCGGCGATGGCCGCGGCGGCGCGCAGGTCCTCGAGGCGGCCGTTGGTGCAACTGCCGATGAACACCGTGTCGATGGCGATATCGGTCAGCTTCGCCCCAGGCTTCAGGCCCATATAGGCGAGAGCCGAGGCGAGCTGATCGCGTGCGGGACCGGCGGGCAGATCGTCGGGAGAGGGGACCTTGCCGTCCACGGGCAGAGTCTGGTCGGGGCTGACGCCGTAACTGACCTGCGGCGCAATCGTCGCGGCGTCGATCTCGATCTCGCGATCGAAGACGGCCTCCGGATCAGTGGGCAGCGTGCGCCAGTGAGCCACGGCCGCGTCCCAGGCCGCGCCGGTCGGCGCGCGCGGGCGACCCTGGAGGTAGGCGAAGGTCTTCTCATCCGGCGCGACCAGCCCCACCCGGGCGCCGGCCTCGATGGTCATGTTGCAGAGGGTCATGCGGCCCTCCATCGACAGGTCGCGCACCGCCTCGCCGGCATATTCGATCGCGTAGCCGACACCACCGGCCGAGCCGATCCGCGCGATCAGGGCCAGGGCCATATCCTTGGCCGTGACGTGACGCGGCAGGGCGCCCTTGAACGTCACGCGCAGTGTCTTGGCCTTGGTCTGCCAAAGGCTCTGCACGGCCATCACCACACCGCACTCGCTGGCGCCGATCCCGAAGGCCAGCGCCCCGAACGCGCCGTGGGTGGCGGTGTGGCTGTCGCCACAGACCAGAGTCAGGCCGGGCAGGGTGAAGCCTTGCTCGGGGCTGATGACGTGGACGATGCCCTGGCGGTCGCCATCGAGGGCGAGGTGTTCAAGTCCGAACTCGGCGCAGTTGGTGGCCAGCAGGGCGACCTGAGCGCGCGCCTGGGGATCGGCGATCGCGCCGCCTCGGGCGCGCGTCGGCACGGCGTGGTCGGCGACCGCCAGATGCGTCTCGGGCCGCCAGATCGGAGAGCCGGTCCGCCGCAGAGTCTCGAATGACTGGGGTGTGCTGACCTCGTGCAGCAGGTGGCGGTCGATATAGAGGAGGGTTTGGCCATCCTCGCCATGGGCCACCACGTGGCTGGCCCAGAGCTTGTCGTAAAGCGTCGCCGGCCCGTTCACCGACGAGCCCGGCGTCGACGCTTGGTTCATTGGATGGTGGCCTCGCGCTCCATGCTTGAGAGCATGGCCTGCCTTTTCAGATAGGCGCGACGGCCCTCCGGGTCGGCCAGCAGGCCCGAAAGCTCCTGCTCCATCGCCGTGACGTCGCCGGTGGCCGACTCCATCGCCTGCTTATTCTTGATCGTCTGGGCCTGAACGAATTCCAGCATCACCGTGCGGCGCTGGCGCTCGTAGCGATCGAGCAGGGCGTCGGCGTCGCCGCCGTCCTTGTAGATCTCGATCAGCTTGCCCGTGACGTTCCAGGCGTCATGCACGCCGGAGTTCATGCCAAAACCGCCCAGCGGATTGTTCAGGTGCGCGGCGTCGCCGGCCAGCATCACGCGGCCCTGGCGATAGCGCTCGGCCACGCGCTGGTGCACGCGGTAGATCGTCCGGTGGGCCGTCTCAACAGAGGGGGCTTTTTCGGCGCCGATCAGGCGCGAGAAGATGGCGGTCTTGTTGTCCTCGCTGAGGATCTGTTCGTCGCTACTGTCGTCCGGCACGGGCACCAGCACACGCCAGAACGACGGCACCTTCAGGATCACACACCACTCGTCAGGGTCGGCCACGTAGTTGACCGTCGCCAGGTTGGGGATCTCCTTCTCAAGCGGATGGTCCGTGGACAGCGTCAGGAACTTCTCCGGATAGGTGAAGCCCTCGAACGGGATCTGCAGCCACTTGCGGACGATCGAGTTGGCCCCGTCGGCGCCGATCATGTAGTCGGCGCGCCAGGTCTCGATGTCGAAGGGCGTCTCGAAGTGCGCCGTGACGCCGTCGTCGTCCTGGGTGAAGTTGATCAGGCGACGCTGGAACAGCATCTGCGCGTTCGGCAGCTTCTCCAGCAGCGGCGTGATCAGGCGCGTGACCTTGAACTGCTCGCACTGCAGCCGGTACGGGTACGGCGTCATGTCGGCGATCTCGGCCATGTCGAAGGCCAGGACATTGCCGGTGCGCCGGTTGCGGTAGTTGTAGACCGGAGCCCGCAGGCCCTGAGCGTCCAACGTGTCCAGCAGGCCCAGCTCGTTCAGCATCGACAGGGTCGGCGGGTGCAGGGTCGAGGCGCGCATGTCTTCGCGCGGGAAGGCGTCGGCCTCCACCAGCGCCACCTCCAGACCGGCCAGGGCCAGACGGTAGGCTGCGATCGCGCCGACGGGGCCAGCGCCCACAACGAGAATCTTAGTCCGCTTCATCAGGATAATCGCTTTCGAAAGGTCTGGCGTTGCGGTCAGGCGGTCAGCAGGCGGATGGCGACGGCGGCCGCGCCCTTCCGGTGCTCGCAAGCCGCGCGGTACTCAGGGCTGGCGATGTAGGCCTTGGCGTCCTCGACGCTGGGGAAGCGCGTGACGACCACGCGCTGGCCCACGGCGATGTCGCCTTCGAGCACCTCGGTCACCGCGCCTTTGACCACCGGCTCGCCTCCGAACCGCTCGGCGAGACCCGCTATGCCCTTGGCGTAAAGGGCGAAGCGTTCGGCGTCGGTGATGTCGACGGTCGCGACGATGTAAGCGCTCAAGACACTGCTCCCAGCCATGTTCAGCACCCTAAGAACAACGGGCGGGACGGCGGGCGGGCGGCGGATTTGGTGACTGATCGCAGGGCGGTCATGGCCCAGCGGAGGCGTTTTGGCTGCGCTGTCAGCGGCTAGCTATGCCCGTGCTGGACCGCAGCCACTGTCACCACTGAAGGAGTGGAAAATGACTGACTCTCTGGGATGGCGCATGAAGTTCGCGGTCGTCGCGCCGTCGACCAATACGAGCGTACAGCCCGAATATGACGACATGCGCCCGCGCGGCGTGACCAACCATTTCTCGCGGATCATCATTCCCGACACCAAGGTCACCGACGACGCGACCTTCATGGAGATGATCCAGAACATCCGTAATGGGACGATGGACGCGATCGACGCCTCGATCAGCATGGACCCCGGCGCGGTCATCCTGGGCATGTCGGCCGAGACCTTCTGGGACGGCGCGGACGGCGCCGAGAAGCTGATGGCCAAGGTCAAGGAACGCGCTGGCGGACGCCCGGTCTATATGGGCTCGGTCGCCGTCGATAAGGCGCTCAAGGCCTATGGCGGCATCAAGAAGATCGGCGTCGTGACGCCCTATGCGCCGGTGGGCGACGCCCAGGTGAAGACCTTCTTCGAGGACATGGGCTACGAGGTGACCGCGGTCAAAGGCCTGAAGTCGCCGTCGCCGATGCAGATCGCGCACGAGACGCCGCTGACCCTGAAGCGCGCCGCCGAGGAGGTCTCGCAAGGCGCCGACGCCGTTGTCCAATGCGGCACCAACCTGGCCTTCGCCAAGGTCGCGGCCATGGCGGAATTCTGGCTGGAGAAGCCGGTGATCGCCATCAACACCGCCACCTACTGGCACGCGCTGCGTAGCTCTGGGATCAAGGACCAGATCGACGGATTCGGCTCTTTGCTGCTGGATCACTAGAGTTCGTCCGGAGGGCGGGCGGTAAGCCCGTCCTCCGCCATTGCCGGGCGTGTCGGCCCGATCGGGGACGTTGAAGATGGAATATGATTACGTACCGCTTCCGCAGCGCGGCCGCCTGACCTGGCCGAACGACGCGCGGGTGGCCCTGGTCCTGACGTTCAACCTCGAGACCTGGGACCTGACCAAGCCGACGGATAAGCCCTACTACGCCGGCGGTCCGGCGATCCTGCCCGACGTCCTGCCGGGCGACACGCCCGACTTCCCGAACTTCACCTGGCGCGAATACGGCCAGCGCGTCGGCATCTGGCGTCTGTTCGAGCTGTTCGACGAGATGGGCGCCAAGGCCTCGTGCACGACCAACGCCGTCACCTTCGAGCGCCGCAAGGCTATGACCGACGCCGTGCTTGAACGCGGCTGGGAACTGCTGGCCCACAACTGGGAGCAAGGCGAGCTGCTGACCAACTTCGCCAAGGACCCGCAAGCCGAGCGAGATCTCGTTCTGCGCACCCTGGCCCAGTTCGAGACGTACACGGGCCGCAAGTCGGCCGGCTGGCTGTCGTCCAGCCTGCGCAGCACGCTCAACACCGCCAGCGTCCTGGCCGAGCAGGGCTGCAAGTTCTATTGCGACATCATGAACGACGATCAGCCGTTCATGATCCGCACCGAGAACGGCCCGATCGTGTCGGTGCCCTACTCGAACGAGATCAACGACTTCACCTTCATCACCCGCAAGAACTACACGACCGACGAGTTCCGCGACGCCCTGATCGAAGAGCTCGATGTCCTCTATGCCGAGGGGGCCAAGACCGCGCGGATCATGAACGTTGGCCTCCACCCGCACGTCTCGGGCCGGGCGCATCGCATCCGCGCCCTTCGCGAGTTCATCGCCCACGCCCAATCCCTGCCGGGCGTCTGGTGGGCGACCCGGGAGGAGATCGCCGACTGGTACCTGCAGAACCACGAGAGCCATATCCCGGGTCAGGTTCGCTAGGGCGCTTCCAGAAGACAAAGAACCGACCACGACGAAAAAGCCCCGGACCATCGGTCCGGGGCTTCTTTGTCTTCGGCTTGATAGAATTTTAGGCCGCGATGCGGTGCATGCCGGATGCAAGGTCCAGGCCGATCCGTTCCGCGGCCGCCTTCATATCGGGGACGTAGCGGTCGACGGCTTCGGACATTTTCATCGCCGAGGCGAAGAACACCATCGTCAGGGCGCCGACCAACTCGTCTTGATCGAAGATCGGCACGGCGATGGACGCTGTCCGTCCCGGCGTGGCGTTGTGGAAGTTGCGTCCCTTGGTGGCGTAGCCGTCGCGCCGGATTTCGTTCAGGACCACTTCGCTCTCGAAAAGCGTCAGGGTCTGAGGATCGGTGGCGCCGGGCAGGGTGCGCACGCCGTTCAGGATCGTCTCCCGCTCCTCGCCGCCCGCATGGGCGATGTAGGCCCGACCCGAAGCGCACTCCAGGATCGGCAGGGTGAAGCCCGGGTAGTAGTTGGAGAATGTCCGGGAGGTGAGGGCGTGGGTGGAGTCACGCACCACCATCGTTTGGCCGACGCGGGTCACGACCGACAGCGGCCAATTGTGCTTGTAGGTCAGGTCGACGATGTAGCGACGCGAGGCCTGGATCAGGCGGTCGTGAACCTGGAAGCCGTTGGCCAGCGATAGCACCAGGACGGTCGGCCGATAGCGTTTTCGGTCCGGCTCCCGTTCGATAAAGCCCTCGTGCAGCAGGGTCTGCACGATGCGGCAAGCCGTGGGGTAGGGCACCTTTGCCGCCTGGGCGATCTCCATCAGCGACAGAGAGCCGTGACGATTGATCGCCTGAAGCACCGACATGCAACGGCTGATCGAACGAATGGGAACTCCACGTTCCATGCGTCACCTCCTCTTGATATCCGCGAGCATATGTCCGCGTGGCGGCCTTCTGGCCGCTTCTTATCCACACCGTGATCACTCAGCCGAACATGCGCAAGGCCTCGGCGCCGGCGCCTCAAACGCAAGCTTATGACTATCCGCTTGGTGGATAAACAGTGCTCGCTGTTCTCGCTGGGCGGGCGCTGAGATGAACGACTATCGGATCGTCTCGAGGCCATTCGAAACGTCCCGCGACCAGTCAAGGGCTTGATAAAGGTCAAGACTTTCCCGCCGCCTATCCGGCTGGCGAAAGACGCCGGCCCTTGGGCGCTGTCTTCGCCTCATAGGCGTCGCCCAGACCTGCCGACGCGGCGGTTTAGGCGGCTCCGATGGGCGCGGCGAGGCCTAGCTTCTCGCCTATCGGATAGGGCGTGGCTGCCCGCCACATGAGCTTCACGGCCTCGCGAAGAGTGGCGCGACATTAACCGAGCGCGCGGAGATCTTCATGCGTCGTGCACTTCCTCTAGCGTCAGCCTTAACCCTCTTGGCGCCGGCGGCATGGGCCGCGGAGCCGGCGCAGGCGTCTCCCAGTCAACCGGCCAACGGCGCGGAGTCTTGGGCGCTGCCAGATCTCGTGATCACCGCGCAGCGCCGCGAGCAGAACCTGCAGAAGACGCCGGTCGCGGTTTCCGCGTTGGGCGGGGAGCAATTGGCCCAGCAGCAGATCGCCCAGGTGGAAAACCTCGGCCGCGCCGTGCCCAGCCTGTTCATCAAGCAGGTGACTGCCTCGCCGTCGGCCTTGGCCATCGCCTTGCGCGGTGCCCAGGACCTGACTGGCGGCATCGTCACCTCGGAGTCGCCCGTCGGCCTCTACATCGATGACGTCTACCAGTCGCGTCTGTCGGCCGCGAACTTCAGCCTGGCCGACATCGAACGGATCGAGGTACTGCGCGGGCCGCAAGGGACGCTGTACGGCCGTAACTCCATGACCGGCGCGGTCAAGTTCGTCACGCGACAGCCGGACGGGAAGAGCTGGCTCACCGCCGAGGGCGCGGTGGGCAGCTACGAGAAGGAGCAGGTCAAGATAACGGCCGGCGCGCCGATCTCGGATCACTGGGCTGGCGCCTTCTCGGCTATGTATGGCTCGCAGGGCGGTTGGCAGAAGCACAGCGTCACCGGCGCCCGTATCGGCAACAGCTACAGTTGGGGCGTTCACGGCGCCTTGGGGCTAATCGACGCCGGCCCCTGGGATTTCAAGCTGTCGGCGACCTATGAGACGACCGGATCCGACGGCCAGCACTTCACGCCGGTCGACAACGGCGGCAAGGTCCTGAACGGCGGCGGCTACGGCGCGTACTTCAGCCCGGTCAACGGCGATGGCGACAACACGCGCGGCTCGATTTCGGCCCACGTCGGCTATGACTTCGGCGCATTCAAGGTCAAGTCGATCACCGCCTACAACACGCTCGACGATGACTGGACCCTGGACTTCACGGGCGGCGCGCTGCTGTTCAATCCGACGGCGCCCGTGGCCGGCTTCCTGCGGGCGACCAACGCGACGTCCCAGCAGTTTACACAGGAGTTCCAGGCGCTGGGCGAGAGCGATCGCCTGAACTGGATCGTTGGCGCCTTCTACTTCCAGGAAGACGCCAAGCAGGTGCTACGAGACACCTTCGGTCCCGGCATCTTTGGCGCCACCGCCTTCGCCCTGCTGCCCACCTCGATGTGGATCGACAGCAAGAGCTACGCGCTCTACGGCCAGGCCGACTACAAGCTGACCGACAAGCTGACGGTTACCGGCGGTCTGCGCTATGGCAAGGACGACAAGCACTTCGACGGCGTCATCCAGAACGGCTTCTCGTTCCCCCTGACGGCGGCGCGCGTTAGCACCCATCAGGACGCCAAGGCCGCGACGCCGAAGGTCAGCGTTCAGTACCAGGCCGCCGAGGACGTGATGCTGTATGGCGTCATCTCGCGTGGCTATCGTTCGGGCAGCTTCAACGGCTTGATGATCGCCAATCCGACCCTTTACGGCGCGCCCTATCAGCCTGAGTACAACTGGTCCTACGAAGCTGGCGCCAAGGCTGAGTTCTGGGATCGGCGCGGCAAGCTAAACCTGGCCGCCTACACTCAGAAGATCAGCGACCTGCAGCAAAGCGCGCTGCGCAACGGTTCAAACATCACCGAAAACGCCGCAAAGGCGACGATCTCGGGCGTCGAGGTCGAGTTCGCGGTCACGCCGGTGCGGAATCTGAACCTGTTCGCCAACTTGGCCTACACCGACGCCAAGTATAACGAGCTCGGCGCCAACACCTCCGCCGCCCAGGCTGGCGCGACCGAGCTGCCGTTGATCTCCAAGTGGCAGGGGCAACTGGGCGCGGCGTGGAAGGTCGAGCCCGCAGCGTTCGACGGCTGGGCGCTGACCCTGGCGGCCGACTACGCTTTCCGCAGCCGTTGGTACTCCGAAGCGACGAATGGCGCGATTGGCCTGATCGACGGCAACGGCCAAGCCAACACCTCGCTCACCCTGACCTCGCCGGACGAACATTGGTCGGTGGGCGTCGAGGGCAAGAACGTAACCAACGAGAAGTACTACAACTCTTGCGCGGTCTTTATCGCCGGCGTCGCCAACTGGTGCCAGGCGGTCGATCCGGCCAAGTGGACCCTGCGGGTTCGCTACAAATATTGACGAGGACCTGGGGCCGCGGCGGGGGCGGCGGCCTTTGGACTTGCCTTTTCATGCGCGCTCAGGAGGCTCAGGCCTCTTGGGCGCGACTCTGTTTCCGCCCATTAGGGAGACTGGCGTGACCTATTCGCATTCGGGCGGCGTAAGCCCACCCACCACCGCCGTCAGCGCGGGCCGCATGTTGTTGTATGGCGTCGGACAGGTGGGGGCCCAGATCGTACGCGACAGCCCCACGGTGCTGCTGCCGCTGTTCATGACCACGATGCTGGGCGTCTCGCCCTGGCTGGCGGGGCTGGCGATCCTCATTCCCAAGCTCTGGATCATCCTGTGCGACCCGCTGATCGGCTCGTTCTCGGATCGCAAGAAGGCCTCGTGGGGGCGGGCGCCGTTCCTGCTGGTCGGCGCTCCGCTGACCGCACTCGGCTTCTTCGCGCTGTTCCTGCCCGTGACCTTCACCACGGAGGTCAAGACCGCGATCTATGTCGCGGTGATCTACACCCTGACCTCGACGGCCTATAGCGCCTTCCTGGTGCCCTATATGGCGCTGGCGTCAGAGATGACGACCGACACCCACGAGCGGACCAAGATCCTGGCCTGGCGCGTGGTCTTCACCATGGTCGGCGTCCTGGCCGGCGTCGGCTTCGCCCAGCCTCTGATCGGCTGGGCCGGCGGCGGCGCGAAGGGATGGACCGCGATGGGCGCCATCTTCGGCGTTGTCTGCCTAGTTTCGATGCTGACGCCCGCGCTGGTCGCGCGCAAGCTCCGCGCGCCCACCAGCGGCGAGCCTCAAGCCTTCCTTGCTCAGATGACCACGGCCTGGAGCAACCCGCCTTTCCGCACGCTGCTGGCGGCCTTCTTCATCCAAAGCGTCGGCCAGGCCGCGAGCTATGGCGCGGTCGCTCTGATGTTCCTGTTCGTGCTGGGCAATGTGGCCCTGCTGATACCGTTCATCCTGCTGATGTGCGCCGGCACCGTGGCGAGCCAGCCGCTTTGGGTCTGGTTGTCGCGCAAGATCGGTAAGCGGGCGGTGTTCAGCCTGTCGGCCTTCGCCTGGGCCCTGCTGACCTTCACCTGGTTCGTGGCCAAGCCGGGCGGTCCGGTCGTGGCGCATCTGCCGATGCTGGGCGATGTGACTAGCGAGCAGATACTGGCGCTGGTCCGCGCGCCCCTGATCGGCGTGCTGAACTCGGGCTTCTTCCTGATGGCCCAGTCGATGCTGACGGACGCCGTGGTCTATGACCGGGTCCGCAATGGCCGCTCCAGCGAGGGCGCGCTGACGGGCGTGTTCTCGGCTTCGGAGAAGCTGGCCTATGCGATCGGACCCTTCCTGGGCGGCGTCGTGCTCTCGGCGGCCGGCTTCCACGCCTCGCACGGCGGGGCGGTGGCGCAGGGCGCGTCGGCGCTGCGGGGCATCCTGGTCAACTACTCGCTGGTTCCGGCGGTGTTCGTGTTGCTGAGCTTGCTGGTGATCCGAGCCTACCACTTGAAGCCGGCGGACCTTGAGCCGACCCAAGGCTGACAGGATTAGGCTGACAAGGAAAAGGCCAGGCTCCTCGCGGAGCCTGGCCTTCTTTCTTCCCAGATGATCGCGCCGCCGTCAGACGACCGCGCAGACCGTCTTCCATTCCAGATAGTTGTCCAGTGCCGCCAGGCCGCTGTCGCGGCCGTAGCCCGATTGCTTCACCCCGCCGATCGGCAGGCTGCAATCGTACATCGAGTGGGTGTTGATCCAGACGGTGCCGGCCTGGATACGGCGCGACAGGCGGTGGGCGTGCGAGAGCGAGGTCGTCCAAAGGCTGGCGGCGAGGCCATAGTCGCTGTCATTGGCCTGGGCGATCACGTCGTTGACGTCGTCGAAGCGCTGGACGGCCAGCACCGGACCGAACACCTCCTCGCGGACGATCTCCATCGACGGCTTGACCTCGGCGACCACGGTAGGGGTCATGAAGGTGCCATAGGCGCCCAGGCGCTCGCCGCCGGCGACGATCGACGCCCCGCCGGCGCGGGCGCGCTGGACAAAGCCCTCGACCCGCTCGGCCTGCTTCAACGAGACCAGCGGACCCATATGGCTGCCAGGGTTCAGGCCGTGGCCCAGCTGGATGCTGTTAGCTTGGGCGGCGAGGCCTTCCAGCACCTTGTCGTAGATCGAGGCGTGGACATAGGCGCGCGAGCCGGCGACGCAGACCTGGCCGCCGTTGAAGAAGATCGCGTTGGCTACGCCGGGGATGGCGAGATCGAGGTCGGCGTCGTCCAGGACGATCACCGGCGACTTGCCGCCCAGCTCCAGCGTCACGCGCTTGAGGTTGCCCTTGGAGGCGTCGAGGATCGCCCGGCCCGTGGCCGTGGACCCGGTGAAGGCGACCTTGTCGACGCCCTTGTGGGCCGCGAGCATGGAGCCGCAGGTCGCGCCCCGGCCGGTGACGATGTTCAGCACGCCCGGCGGCAGGCCGGCCTCCTGCATCAGCTCGCCCAGGCGCAGGGCCGTCAACGAGGTGTCCTCGGCGGGCTTCAGCACTACTGTGCAGCCGGCGGCGAGGGCGGGGGCCAGCTTCATGGCCGTCAGCACCAGCGGCGAGTTCCAGGGCACGATGGCGGCGACCACGCCCACCGGCTCGCGCAGGGTCCACGCCGAGACTTCCTTGCCGGCGGGCTGATACATGACCGAGGTCGTGATGGTGCGCCCCTCGATCGCCATGGCCTGGCCCGCGAAGTAACGGAATTGGGCTACCGCGCCGGGGATCTCGGCCCAGCGACCGACATACAGCGCCTTGCCTTGGTCGAGGGTCTCAAGCTCGGCCAGCTCGTCGATATTGGCTTCGATCAGGTCGGCGATCCGCCACAGGATCGCGGCGCGTTGGCCGGGGACCAGGCTGGCCCAACCGTTGAAGGCGCGGCGAGCGGCCGCCACGGCGGCGTCCACGTCCTGGGGTCCGGCGTCGACGATATTGGCCAGAACCTGGCCTGTGGCCGGATCCAGCGAGGGCAGGGTGGAGCCGGCCTTGCCCTGGATCCACTGACCGTCGATCAGCAGGCCGAAGGTCTGGGGCGACGCCAGCAGCGCCTGGGCGCGGGCGCTGGCGGGGCGGACGGCTTCGAGGATGTCGGTCACCGCAGGATCTCCGTGCGTGAGAAAGGGGTTCAGAGACGGGCCGTGACGGCCTTGGTTTCGAGATAGAGGTCCAGGCCCTCGCGGCCGAACTCGCGGCCCCAGCCGGACTCCTTGTAGCCGCCGAACGGAATGTTCGAGGCCACGGCGCCGTGGCAGTTGATCGAGACGTGGCCCGAGCGGATGCGGGCGGCCATGCGGTGTGCGGTGGAGAGGTCGCGGGTCCAGACGCTGCCCGACAGGCCGAATGGGCTGTCGTTGACCCGGCGGGCCAAGGCGTCGAGGTCCTCGTCGCCGAAGGTCTGGATCGACATCACTGGACCGAAGATTTCCTCGCGCCAGACCTTCATGTCCGGACGGGTGCGCGTGAAGATGGTCGGCGGCACGAAGAAGCCAGGACGGTCCAGCGGCGCGCCGCCTAGGACCAGCTCGGCCCCGGACGCCTTCGCCTCCTCGATGCGCTGAAGGACGCGGGCCCGATGGCCGGCCGAGATCAGCGGCCCGAACTGATTGGTCGGGTCCAGGCCATGACCGACCTTCATCGCGCCAGCGAAGGCCTTGATGCGCTCGACCAGGGCGTCGTGGATCTTCTCGTGCACGAAGATGCGGGTGCCGGCCATGCAGTTCTGGCCCTGCAGGAAGAAGGTCGCCATGGCGACGCCCGGACCGGCCAGATCAAGGTCGGCGTCCGGGAACACCACTACTGGCGACTTGCCGCCGAGCTCCAGCGAGACCTTCTTCATCGTCGTAGCGGCTTCGCGCACGATCAGGCGGCCGACCTCGGTCGAGCCCGTGAAGGCGATCTTGTCGACGTCGGGATGGGCGACGAGGGCCGCGCCCGCAGTCTCGCCGCGACCGTTGACGACATTGACCACGCCGTTGGGAAAGCCAGCCTCCTGAATCAGCTTGCCCAGGTGCAGGGTCGACAGCGGCGTTTCCTCGGCGGGCTTCAGCACCACGGCGCAGCCGGCCGCCAGGGCCGGCGCGAGCTTCAGGCAGGCCATCGACAGCGGCACGTTCCACGGGATGATCTGGCCAACCACGCCAACGGCTTCACGCGTCGTGTAGGTCAGGGCCTCGCCGCCGAAGGCGACGAGGTGCTCGGGCGAGGCGGTGGTGGTGCCCTCGATCCGGCGTGCGGCGCCGGCATAGTAGTCGATCAAGTCGACAGCGCCGTCGACGATCATCCGCGACAGGGCGGCGGGCATGCCGTTGTCCAGGATCTCAAGCTCGAAGAACAGGTCAGCGTCGCGCGCGATCAGTTGGGCCAGCTTGGTCAGAAGGCGCGAGCGCTCTGCGCCCGTTGTCCGGCCCCAGGCGCCTTCGAACGCCCGTCGCGCGGCGGCGACCGCGCGGTCGATATCGCTGGCGTCGCCCGCCGCCACGGAGGCGATGACGAGCCCTGTCGCCGGATCGACTGTCTCGATCCTCTCACCCTTGGCGCTCTCGGTCCAGACGCCGTCGATCAGCAGGCCGTGGCGCGTCGCCAGGAAGTCCAGCGTGGCGGGCGCGGGTTTGTGGCCGCCGAAGGGTTTGGCTTCCAGGGTGTCGCTCGTCGTCACGTCGGACAGTCCTTTCAAAACTCACGCCGCGCCCAAACGCGTAGTGCCCAGCGCGCGTGCAAGACCTTGGACAACCCCGGCCGACACGTAAGGGTCAGGACTGTCAATGTTCGCAGCGCGAATACGGCCATAGCTTGGCCATATGCCCGAGTCGGGTGCGCTCGTGGAATGACATGCCTCGCCTGTCCAAGCGGCGCCTTGTTTTGGCGCTCGCCTAGTGGATAGTCCGGACATAGCCGTTGTTCGCGCGCCCCCTGGGGCCAGTGTCAACGGTAAGGATATAGGCGACGGGAGCGCGTATTCAGATGCTCAACACATTCCAGCAGGCGCAGCACGACATGTTGCCGGTCGCGACGCCGGACGAGGCTTCGCGTCAGGAATTCACCAAGAGTCTGAAGCAGTTCATCCAGTCGAGCATCTTGCCGGGCCTGGGCCCCGTCTATCGCGCTCGCGCCGCCAAGAAGTTCGAGGCCGAGACCGGCCGCGCGCCCGCCGATCGCCACGACATCCGCAAGGCGATGGTCCCGGATCCCTACTTCCAGCACTACGCGGCGGTGAATCGCATCAGCCAGGAGCTGCTGTGGGATTCGGTGATCGACAGCATCGACGCCCAGCTACCGGACCTGAAGGCCAAGGCCGAGGCCTATTCGGCCAAGAACCCTGGCAAGCTGATGATCCCAGAGAACTTCCAGGTGCCGCGCTATGTCAGCGCCTTGGACATCCACTGCATGCCCGGCGGTTACGCCGGCCGCGCGGGCGGCGACTCGGTCGGCCTGGGCGTGCTCTATGATCGCGGTGTGTTCCTCTACGCCATGGGCTATACCGGCCCCGACAACGACGACATGGGCCGCTCGGTCTGCAACTACGTCAAGCGCCGCCTGAACGGCTTCTCGCCCAAGCGAATCCTAGATCTGGGCTGCACCGTCGGCCACTCGACCCTGCCGTACAAGGAGCTGTTCCCGGACGCCGAGGTCTGGGCGATGGACGTGGCTGAGGCCCAGGTCCGCTATGGCCACGCCCGCGCCGGCGCCATGGGCTATGAGGTCAACTTCGTCCAAGGCAACGCCGAGGCCATCGACTTCCCGGACGGCCATTTCGACCTGGTGGTCAGCCACATCCTGCTGCACGAGACCTCCGGCAAGGCCATGCCGAAGATCTTCAAGGAGTGTCAGCGGGTGCTGGCCAAGGGCGGCTTCATGATCCACGCCGACCTGCCGCCGTTCGATCTGATGGACCCGTTCACCCAGTTCATCCTGGACAACGAGACCTACTACAACAACGAGCCCTTCTGGGGCGCGATGCGCGAGATGGACCAGGTCCAACTCGCCAAGGACGCCGGATTTCCGGCCGAGACCATCCGCTTCGACACCGCGCCCATGGCGGTGATGGAGTTCGCTCAGGCCGCCGACGGCTACAGCCAGGAGGCGGCCGAGGCCGTCAATGATCGCGAGTTCACCGCCGGTGAGTTCGCGCCGGGCGGGGGCTGGGAAGTCCTGATCGCCCAAAAGCTCTGATCAACCGAGTACCCCATGACCGATACGATGATCCGTAACGCCCAGGGCAAGCGTCCGAGTTTCTACGAGACGCCGCCGCTTGACCAGATGATGTCGATGATCATGGTCCTGGCCGAGGAAGTCTCGGTGCTGGCCGATCACGTCGACTCGCTGGAGCGCGTCGCCAAGGACAAGGGCCTGGACTTGGCCGAGGGCGTTAAGAGCCTGAAGCTGGATCAAGAGGCGCTGGAAGCGCGCGAGGCGCGCCGCCAAGCGTTCCTGTCGCGCCTGTTCTATCTGATGCGCAAGGAGGCCGCCGAGGCTGCCGCCCACGAGACGGCCGACGGCTTCATCCAGACGATCGAAGAAATCGCCGTCCGATGAGCGCCAAGACCGCCGCGTCGCTGGTCGACGCCCTGGTCGCGATCGTCGGCGCCGAGAATGTGCAGCGCGGGCTCGAGGCGGCCGCGTTCTACACGGACGTCTTCCGCGCCCAGGCCGAGCCGATCGCGGTGGTGCGTCCCGCCAGCGTCGAGGCGCTGCGGGCGGTGGTGCGCGCGGCGGCCGAAGCCGATACGCCGATCAATGTTCGCGGCGGCGGCGCGTCCTACACCGACGGCTACACGCCCTCGGCGGCGGGGCAGGTCCTGCTCGACCTTGGCGGCCTCGACCGCATCGTCGAGATCAATGAGACCGACGCCTATGTCACGGTCGAGGCGGGCGTGACCTGGGCCAAGCTCAAGAGCGAACTCGACGCGCGCGGCCTGCGCACACCGTTCTGGGGGCCGTTCTCGGGCCTGGTGGCCACGGTCGGCGGCTCGATGTCGCAGAACACGATCAGTCACGGCTCTGGCGCCTACGGCATCTCCGCCGGCTCGGCGCTGGCGATGGATATGATCGCGACGGACGGGACGCTGGTCCGCACGGGCTCGGCGATCAACGGCGGCGCGCCGTTCACGCGCAACTACGGTCCCGATCTGACAGGCCTGTTCACCGGCGACTGCGGCGCCTTGGGCGTGAAGGCGCGGATCACCTTGCCGCTGCTCAAGGTCCGTCCGGCGCACCGTCCGATCTCCTTCGCCTTCGCGGATTTCGGCGCGATGCACGAGGTTCTGCGCCTCGTCGCCGCTGAGCGCCTGGAGGACACCAGCTTCATCCTTGATGGAGCCCTGTCTCAAGGGCAGATCGCCCGCCAGGATCGCGCTGGCGACCTGCTGGGCATGGCGCTGTCGATCCTGAAGTCCTCGCCCTCGCTGGCGGCGGGCGTCGGCCAACTGCTCGGCGGCGCTCTGCGCGCGCGCAGGGACATCGCCGTCTCGGCCTACATGATCCACTACATCGTCGAAGGCGTCGACGATGCGGAGGTGAAGGCTCGCCTGCATCGTATCCGACAGATCGCGGCGCCCTACGGCCGCGAAATCCCGGCGACCGTGCCCGCCGTCGTGCGCGGCATGCCGTTTGCGCCGTTCTACAATGTGCTGGGTCCCAACGGCGAACGCTGGGTCCCTGTGCATGGGGTCTTCCCCCACTCGCAGGGCAAGGCCGTCAACGCCGCCTTGGTCGCCTTCTTCGCCGAACGCCAGGCTGACATGAAGCGACTTGGCGTGTGGAAGGGCGAGATGTTCTCCACCGTCGGCGCGGGGGGGCTGCTCTACGAGCTGGCCTTGTATTGGCCGGATGCGATCTCGGCCTATCACGAGGCCTATGTGCCCGCCGACTATCTGGCCGCGCTGCCGCGTCATCCGGACAATCCCGAAGCCCGCGCCTATGCGCACAAGTTGAAGGCCGACCTTGTCGCGCTATTCGACGCTCATGGCGCGATCTACTACCAACTGGGTCGCGCCTATCCCTACGCTGGCGTGGTGCAGGGCGAGGCCTTGGACCTGGTCCGCGCCGTGAAAGCGCGGATGGATCCGAAGGGCCTGCTAGCGCCGGGCGTGCTGGGCCTCTAGGGCGCCGGCGCGGAGGAAATTTGAAGGGTCGCGGGCCAGCGCTCGCGGCCCTTTTTCTTTGCGCGCCGCGTCCCGCGGAATGGGCGCCAGGCGAGCGTCGGCCGCCCGTTCTTCCGCGTGGCGGATAGTCGGGCGGCCTGCGTTGGCGCGCCGAGGCGGGGTTGCGTTTTCTAGCTCCGAAGCGCGGCGCCACGCCTGCGCGATTTTCACGTACGCGGATCTTCGGAGCGCCGGAATGACCTACAGATTGGGTGTCGACGTGGGCGGCACGTTCACCGACCTGCTGCTCCTCGAGGAGGAGACCGGCGCGTTCTGGCGACACAAGACGCCGTCGACGCCGGCCGACAGCTCGGTGGGCATCCTCAATGGCGTCGAAGCGATCTGCCAGAAGGCCGGAATTACGCCGGCCGACATCGAGGTGTTCCTGCACGGGACCACGGTCGCCACCAACGCGGTCCTGGAAGGCAAGGGCGCGCGCGTCGGCCTGATCGTGACCCAAGGCTATCGCCAGATCATGCAGATCGCCCGCAGCTTCGTGCCCGGGGGTCTGGCCGGCTGGATCGTGTGGCCCAAGCCCAAGCCGCTGGCGGCTCTGCTGGACACCTATGAAGTCGGCGGACGCATGGACGCGCAGGGCGACGAGCTGGCGCCGCTGAACGAGGCCGAGGTTCGCGCCGCGCTCGAAAAGCTGAAGGCTCAGGGCGTCGAGGCGATCACCGTGTCGCTGATGAACGCCTATCTGAACGGCGCCCACGAGAAGCGGGTCGGCGAACTGGCGGCGGAAATCCTGCCCAACGCGCCGGTGTCGCTGAGCCACGAGGTCCTGCCCGAGATGCAGGAATACGAGCGCACCCTGACCACCGTCGCCAACGCGGCCGTGCGTCCGATCGTCAGCCGTTATGTCAGCAATCTGCGCGGCAAGCTGCGGGCCGCCGGCATGGCGGGCAAGCTGTCGCTGCTGCGCTCGGACGGCGGCCTGATGTCGTCGGAGAAGTCCGAGGAGCATCCTGTCGCTCTCCTGATGTCGGGCCCGGCCGGCGGCGTCACCGGCGCCCTGTGGGTCGGCAAGAACGCAGGGATCAAGAACATCCTGACCCTGGACGTCGGCGGCACCTCGACCGACGTGGCCCTGATCGAGAACCTGGAGGCGCGCCGCGTGCGCACCACCGAGGTCGGCCACCTGTCGGTCCGCGCCTCGGCCCTGGACGTCAAGACGGTCGGCGCGGGCGGCGGCTCTATCGCCTATGTGCCTGAATTGACAAAGGCGCTGCGTGTGGGCCCGCAATCGGCCGGCGCCGTGCCAGGTCCCGTGGCCTATGGCAAGGGCGGCGAACTGCCGACCGTCACCGACGCCAACGTCGTGCTGGGCTATCTGCCGGAAGCCCTGCTGGGCGGAACGTTCAAGCTGGATCGCGAGGGCGCCAAGAAGGCCGTCCAGACGATCGCCGACTCTCTCGGCATCGGTCTTTTCGAAGCCGCGCGCGGCATCATCGACATCGTCAACGAGAACATGTTCGGCGCGCTGCGGATGATCTCGGTGCAGCAGGGTTATGACCCGCGCGACTTTGCGGTCATGGGCTTCGGCGGCGCCGGTCCGCTGCACGTCAACGCGGTGGCCAAGCTGATGAACAGTTGGCCGGCGATCTCGCCGGTCTCCCCGGGCGTGCTCTGCGCTCTGGGCGACGCCACCACGCGGATGCGCACCGAGACGGCGCGATCGTTCTCCAAGCGCGTCGAAGACACCTCGCAGGAGGAGGTCATCGCGCTGCTGGAGGAGATGGCGGCGCAGACGCGTGGCGAACTACTGGCCGACGGCGTACCGGAGGCGCAGATCGTCAGCCAGTTCGAGATCGACGTCCGCTACGAGGGCCAGGCCTTCGAGGTGCCGCTGTCGATCGACGCCGACACCCTGCGCAAGGATGGCCTGAAGGGCATCACCGACCGCTTCGACGCCGAGCACAAGCGCCTCTTTACGTTCAACATGGAGACGCCGCACGAGCTGGTAAACCTGCGTGCGGTGGCCATGGGCGCGGCGCTTAACCTGCCGGCCGCCCCGCTGCCGGTGGGCAATGGCGATCCGTCGGAAGCCAAGATCCGAGACCACGAGCTTTGGATGGACGGCAGTCTGCATCCGGCGGTGATCTATGACCGCGCCAAGCTCAAGCAGGGAGATGTCATTCCGGGTCCGGCGATCGTGATCGAGATGGACTCCACGACGCTCATCGAGCTGGGCTGCGTCGGCAAGGTCGACGCGGTCGGCAACATCCTGATCAACCTGGCCTGAGGAGGACGACCATGCCCGCACGGATCATCCAGTCCAACGAAACGCCCTTCACCAAGGTCACCGTCGATCCCGTCACGCTTGAGGTGATCGAGAACGCCCTGCGCAACGCCCGCATCGAGATGGACGCCACCCTGGTGCGCACCGCCATGTCGCCGGGCATTCGCGAGCAGGGCGATGCCTTCCCGCTGATCGCCGACCACAAGGGCCGCATGATCGTCGGCCAGTTCGGCTCCTATATCGGCCCGTTCCTCGAGGGCTTCGAGGGCACGGTCGAGGAAGGCGACATGATCTTCCTGTCCGACCCGTACTCGGTCGGCGGCGCGATCAGCCACTCCAACGACTGGCTGGTGCTGCTGCCCGTGTTCAAGGACGGCCGCCTCTTGGCCTACACCTCGATGTTCGGCCACCAGTCGGACATCGGCGGTAAGGTCGTCGGCTCGATGCCGATCGACGCCCGCTCGATCTTCGAGGAGGGCGTGCGCATCCCGCCCGTGAAGATCTGGAAGAAGGGCGAGTACAACGAGGACCTGATCAAGCTAATCATGCACCAGACCCGCAAGCCGGACTGGTGCTCGGCCGACCTCAACGCGCTGATCGCCTCTTGCCGCGTGGCCGCGCGCCGCGTGATCGAGCTGGCCGGCCGCTTCGGGGACGACGTCTACACCTCGGCCTGCGAGGAGCTTCTAGCTCGCAACCATCGCGCCATGGAGCACCTGATCGCCACCTCGATCGGCGAGGCCCCGGTCAGCTTCGAGGACTATGTCTGCGACGACGGCCTGGGCTATGGCCCCTACAAGATCAAGTGCACGATGTGGCGCGAGGGCGGCAAGGTGCACCTGGACTTCACGGGTACCGATCCGCAGAGCCAGGCCTCGATCAACTTCTTCCTGAACGAAAACATGCTGCGCATGTTCTTCGGCATCTACATGATCATGGTCTTCGACCCGCAGATCCTGTTCAACGACGGATTCTACGACTTGATCGAGGTGCACATCCCGGAAGGCTCGCTGCTGAAGCCGAAGTTCCCGGCCGCCCTGTCGGGCCGCACCCACGCGCTGGGCCGGATCTTCGACATCCTGGGCGGTCTGCTCGGCCAGAAGACGCCCGAGTTCCTGTGCGCCGCCGGCTTCTCGTCGTCGCCGCACCTGTTCTATTCGGGCTTCGACGCCAAGGGAAAATGGTTCCAGCTGTTCCAGATCGGCTTTGGCGGCATTCCGGGCAAGCCGATGGGCGACGGGCCGGACGGCCACTCGCTGTGGCCGGGCTTCACCAACGTGCCCAACGAGTTCCTTGAGCGCTACTTCCCGCTGATCATCGAGCGCTACGAGACCGTGCCGGACTCCGGCGGTCCTGGCCTGCACCGCGGCGGCAACGGCATCCAGATGACCTACAAGTTCCTGGAAAAGGGCACGATCGCCATTCATGACGACCGTTGGTTCACTGTCCCCTGGGGCGTGAACGGCGGCGAGCCTGGCGCCCGCGCCCGCAAGATCCTGGAGAAGGCCGACGGGACCAGCCAGGTCGTCGGCAACAAGGTCGAGGACCTCGAGGTCGAGGCGGGCGATCGCCTGCACTTCATCACCTGGGGGGGCGGCGGCTGGGGTGATCCGCTGGAGCGCGACCCGGCGCTGGTCGCGCTGGAGGTCGAGCAAGGCCTCGTCACCGCTGGCGGCGCGCGCCGCTATGGCGTGGTGCTGAAGGACGGTCAGGTCGACGCTTCGGCTACCGAGGCGCTGCGGACCAAGATCCGCGCCGAACGTCCCGCCCAGTCGGGTCCGTTCAACTTCGGTCCGGACATCGAGACCCTGCGGGCCAACTGCCTGGCCGAGACGGGTCTGCCGGCGCCGAAGAAGCCGGTCGCTCTGCGCCACACGGCGGCGGCCTGATGAGCCAGCAGGACCTCAAGGCCAACTACGCTGGCGCGTTCGATGGCCGGCTGCCGTTCGGCCAGCGGCCGGCCCTGCTGATCGTCGACGTCGTGGTCGCCTATCTGCGGCCCGGCTCGCCACTCTATGATCCGGCCTTCCAGGTCGCCCTGGAGTCGAACGAGCGGCTGGTCGCGGCCGCTCGGGCGGAGGACGTCCCCGTGGTCTTTACCAATGTGGTCTATGCGGAAGGGGGCCGCGACGGCGGGCTCTTCTACCGCAAGGTGCCGGCGCTGAAGGCGTTCAAGGCCGGCTCGGCGGACGGGGCGTTCCCGGACACGCTCCAGCCCGCGCCGGGCGATGTCGTCGTCAGCAAGCAATACGCCTCGGCCTTCTTCGGCACGTCGCTGGCCTCGACCCTGACCGCCATGGGGATCGACAGCCTGTTGATCACGGGGTTCTCCACCTCGGGCTGCGTGCGCGCCACGGGGCTGGACGCCCTGCAGCACGGCTTTGTTCCCTATGTCGTCCGGGAAGCCTGCGGTGACCGCCACCCAGGGCCGCACGAGGCCAATCTGTTCGACCTGCAGGCTAAGTACGCCGAGGTTGTCAGCGAGGCCGAGGCGATCGCGCTGTTGGACAAGGCCGCGCGCTAAGCCTTGAATCCTGGCCAAAAAAATGGGGCGGCCTTCGCGGGCCGCCCCTTTAGCTTTGTCTTGGCGTCGGGCTCAGGCCGAGAGGATCTCCAGCGCCACGCGCTCGGCCGACTCCAGCGCCGCCTCCAGGCCCCGGTTCGACGTGCCGGTGTGCTCGCCGCAGAAGTGGACGCGTCCGACCGGCGTGCTCATCTGCCGCGCGAAGGTCGTGATCTGGCCCGGATTGAAGTAGGCCCAGTCGCCGCCGTTGAACGGCTCCAGGCCCCAGCTGTGATAGTAGGCGCCTTTCACCAGGCCCTTGGCGGCCGGACGCAGGCGTTCCAGCTCCGACACGATCATCGCCAGGGCGTTCTCCTTGCCCATGCGGTCCCAGGTCAGAGCCAGTTCGCCCCGGGCGAAGACGCTGAGGCCCGTCACTTCGTCCGGCGTCGGGCCGTAGCGTTGGGCCAGCACCTGGCCTAGCAGGCCGTCTGTCCACATGGTCGGCGGCAGGCCGTCCTTCTCCCAGTAGGGCGCGGACACGGTCAGGAAAGCGATCGAGATGGCTTGGTAGGGCAGGGTGGCCACCGCCTGGGCCTGGGCGCCGGTGAAACCGGGCTCGAAGTTGATATTGCGCAGCACTGAGAACGGCAGAGAGCAGATCACCTTCTTGGCGCGATAGGTCGAGCCGTCGCGGCAGGTGACAACGGCGGTGTCGGGGCCGCTGCTGATAGAGACGATCTCCTTACCCAACAGGATGTCGCCCTTCTGCTTGGACGCCAGGCCCTGGGCAAGCAGCAGGTTGCCACCCTTGACCGCGAAGCTGCCGGGCCCCGCGGCGCTCTGCGCCTTGCCCCAGCCGTCGTTGAATTCGTAGACAAGAGCCGAGGACTGGTGGCCGTTCAGGCCGTAGTAGGGCGCCTTGTCGAACGCAAGGCGAATGGCGGCGTCGTTTAGCCCCTGCTGGCTCAGGAACTGGTGCATCGAGATGTCCAGCGGCGCGCTTTCCGGCGCGATCCAGTCGGCCCAGTCCTTGAGGCGATTGTTCTTGGACACCAGCACCGGCGCTATTTCCCAGGGCATCATGCTCTTCAGCGCCGCCGGGAAGGGGTTGCCGGGCGAAGCGGCCCACTCCTCGCGGGTTAGGGTGACGCCGCCCAGGACGAACTGTTGGCGCGGATCCTTCATGTAGCGCGGGGCGACGTCATAGAGCTCCACGCCGGCGCGGCGGGCCATGTCCATGCCGCGGCCATAGCCCGCGCCCATCGAGTTGAAGCCCATTTCCGGTGTGCCCGGCTGGTCCAGCAGGGTGAAGATGCGGCCGCCGACGCGCTGGCGGCCCTCCAGAATCAGAACCTTTGCGCCTTGCTCCTCGAGCAGGCTCGCCGCGCCCAGGCCAGAGATGCCGGCACCCAGGATGATGACGTCGGGCTCCGACGAAGACGCGGGAGACTTGGCGTCCTTGGGTTTGGCTGCCTTGGGCGCGGCTTGCGCTGCCGGCGCCAGCGCGGCGGCGGCCCCCAGCTGGGCGATGGCGGCTCCAAGGATCGCTTGCCGGCGCGTGAAGGTCATGGGACGCCTCGTGGGATTGATACTGGTCCGAAGAGATTACAGTCCGCCGCGCAAGGCGAGGCATGGATCGTCTTTATCCGCTCGTCGGAGAGCGGCGCAAAAAGAGAACCACGCCGTCCGCTGAGCGGAACGGCGTGGAGTTGACGACACCTCGCTCCGGGGAGAAGCGACGGCGGTCGGGGAGTGATCAGTAGGTGGCCGAGATCGTCACGCCGACGCGTCGGCCTTCGCCCAGATAGATTTCCGGGATGCTGTAGGCGCTCGGGAAACCGGCGCGGGGCTGGTTGATCGAGTTGGTCACGTAGGTCTCGTCGAACAGGTTGTTGGCCCACAGCGCCACGTTGTAGTTGTCCTTCGCCAGGCTGAGCCGGACGTTGGTCAGGGTGCGTGAACCGACTTTCACCGTGTTCAGCAGATTGTTGTACATCGAGCCGGTGTAGTTGACGTCCACGCGGCCTTCGGCGGTCCAGCCGTCGAAGACGTCGTAGCGGCCGACCGCGTGGAGGTTCCACTGCGTCTTGACCGCGCGCTGCGGACGATTGCCGGCGATCGACGGCACGACGCGGGTGGCGCCGTTGGCCAGCGTGATTGTCGTGACCTTACAGCCGGTCGCCGCCGTTCCCGTCGCGGTGACGCATTGCGTGATCGACGAGGCGTCGTAGGCGCCATCCTGGAACTTCGGATCCGAGTAGGTGAGGCTGCCGCCGATCTGGATCGCGTCGGTCGCCTGGAAGTCGGTCTGCAGTTCGAAGCCGTCGACCTTGATGTCGCCCGCGTTGCGGACGATGCGGACCGGATTCACCGCCGTGGGATTGTCCGTATAGGAGGAGACCTGGGCGTTGCTCCAGTCGGTGTGGAACACCGAGGCGTTCAGCAGCAGACGACGGTCCAGCAGGCGGCTCTTGAAGCCGGCCTCATAGGTCCAGTTTTCCTCTTCGTCGTACGAGACCTCGCTGGCCAGGATGCCGGTCGCGCTGACCGCGTTGGCCGTGTTGAAGCCGCCCGAGCGGATACCCTTCGCCGCCGTTGCGTAGGCGAAGATCGTCGGGGTGAACTGGTAGTCGACGCTGAAGCGCGGCGTGATGTTCTTGTAGGTCTTGCGATAGGGCGTGCTGGCGACCGGGAAGACGCCGGCGGCTGGGACGTTCACGTCGTCAATCGGCTTGTAGATGTTCGGTTGGAACGTCGCGTTGGTGACCGAGAACGTCTGGGCCCGCTTTTGGTCGATATTGTAGCGTGCTTCGGCGTTCACCCGCAGCTTGCCGAACTCGTAGCCGACCGAACCGAACAGCGACTTCGTGCGGGTCGCCGACTTGGTGTAGGAGCCAAACAGCTGATTGGCCGAACCATCCCCCGTTAGGAACAGGTTGGCGGTGAAGTCGTACGCGCCGACGCCGGTCGCGGCGGGCGTTCCGACCTGCGTGACCGTCACGTAGCGCTCATTGGCCGCCAGGCCGGTGCTGTCGGCGCCGAGACCGCCTGCCGCCAGCGGGATCATTGAGTTGAAGTAGTAGCCGCCGAACATCCACTTCAGCTTCGAGGAGTCCGGCGATTGCAGGCGGAACTCCTGGCTGACCGTGCGCACCTTCTCACGCGAGGCGACATAGAGATTGGACTTGGCCAGACGCGTGTAGGCGCCGTTCGCCAGGCATCCGGCGCCGAGAGTGCAGACGCCGAACTGCACGCCGCCGCTGGTGACGTCGTAGTCCGAATAGGCCTGGTTTTGCGAAGCGGTCACGCCGCTGACGCTGACGAACGAGGCCCAACCCAGGTCCCACTTCATATCCAGGGCGACTTGGGCGTTCTTGGAGCGCGTGTCGGGGATGTCGGTCGACATGTCGCTGGTCTTGGGCGTGGTCACCTCGCCGCAGTACAGCGTGGGCAGGCCGGTGGAGGCGTTCGTGGTGCCGCAGTTGAACTTGCCGAGCGCTAGCACGGAGCTAGGCGAGGCCTCGACCGCCGACTTGGTGTAGAAGCCCGACAGCTTGGCCGTGAAGGTGTCGGTCGGCGCCCATTCGAGCGAGCCGGCGATGGCCTTCTTGTCGAAGCCGCCCAGCTTGTCGCTGGTGGCGGCGTTCTTGCCGAAGCCGTCATAGGTCGCATAGCCGGCCGACAGGCGACCGTACAGGTTCTCGGCGACCGGGCCCGACACAGTGCCCTTCACGCGGAAGTCCTTGTCGACGCCGGCGGTGGCCGAGAAGGCGCCCGACAGGTCGTGGCTGGGGCCTTTGGTCGTGATGCCCATCGCGCCGGCGAAGGTCGACCGACCGTAGAGCGCGCTCTGCGGGCCCTTGGCGATTTCGATCTGGCCGGGGTCAAGGACGGAGATCACGTCCAGCGTGTTGCGGCTGGTCTGGTAGATGCCGTCAATGAACACACCGACGTTGCCGTCGACGTTGAGGTCGTTGGCGGTATTGGCCGGGGCGAGGCCGCGCAGATAGATCAGCAGGGTGGTGCCGCCGGTGATCGACGTGATCGCCACGCCGGGCGTGCTGTTCGACAGGTCCGCCAGGTTGCTGATGTTGCGGGCTTCCAGATCCTTGGCCGAGAGGGCGCTGATCGAGATCGGCACCGTCTGGACGTCTTCGGCGCGCTTCCGCGCTGTGACGACGATTTCGCCGATTTCGACGGCGCCGCTGGGCGCGGCGCTCTGCGCCAGGGCGAGCGACGGAACGCCGACGGCCAGGGCCGCGCTGGTGATCAAGAGCGCTTTAGCGCTTCTGGTGATCCGTTTCGTGTTCATAGCGAAATCCCCCAATTGCTGTTTTCCGACCATCGTTTGGCGCGCCTCATTCGTGGGCGACAGGGGTATGCTGCAGAAACCAACGGTATCGGATGCGGCGGCAGATCGCTTTTATCCGACGTGCGAGAAACGCCACCCCGACCCGACTTCAATTGGTCTATTCATGGGCCATTTGGGTCGAAATTCGCATCAAACCTTACGCACTTCGCACCCTGAGGTCGAAGCCCCGCACGCTCCGGATGCGTGGGTGGAAGCGCTCGCGCCGTCTCTTCTGCAAATGAAAACGCGCGGACGCCAAGGGCGGCCGCGCGTTCAGAGCTCGTCGCGTTTTAGCGCGGCAGGACCTGCGTCAGATAGGTCTCGACGATCGACGCGAAGCGTTCCGGAACCTCGATGGGCGGATAGTGACCGACGTCGTCGAGCGCGACCATCGAGGGGATAACGCTCGTGAGGCGATCGCGCAGATCCGTGCCCACCTTCGGCGGCAGCACCGGATCGCGCATGCCCCAGATGATCAAGGTCGGCGTCTTGACAGCCTTGAGCCGCTTGGCCGTCTCCTCGCCATTGCCGGCTAGGGCCAGCAGGTGGACCATGTTGGGTTCGGCGCCGCGTCGACCCATGTCGTAGCTGACTTGGATCTTCTTGTCGGTGATCCGCGCGGGGTCGCCGTAAAGCCAAGTCAGATAGGTTCGCCACCAGGCCTTGTCCTGCAGTCCCGTGGCCTTGATCCGGGCGTTGGCCGCAGTGATCTCGGGCGGGGGAACCAGGCCGAGTCGATCAAGCGGCTCCGACGGGCAGTTGGACAGCACGATGGCTTTGACGCGATCTGGATGCCCCGCCGCCAGATAGTAGGCCATAGTGCCGCCGCTAGAGACGCCAACAGCGATGACCTGCTTGATCTTCAGGTGATCCAGGAAGCCGATCATCAGAGCATCCGGGCCCGTCAGCGTGGCCTTCGAGGCCTCGCTGACCGAACCCGACAGGCCCATGGGCGGCACGTCGAAGCGGATGACCCGATAGCGGCGCTTCAAGACCTCGGCGACCCCGTCCCAGGTTTCTAGCGTGCTCTGCGAGCCGTGAAGCAGAAGGATCGGCTGACCGCGACCTTCGTCACGATAGCGCACCTCCACGCCACCCAGGGTCACCAGCTTGTCGGCCGGCGTCATGTAGCGGGCGCGCAGTTGAGCGACGCTGAGCTTGCCCTCCTGCGGCAGTTCGGCGGCGGACGCCGTCCCGGCCGCTAGGGCGGCCAGGGACGTTGCGATGAGGGTGCGGCGATCCATCGGCGTCCCGATCAGGCCGGTTTCTTGGGAAAGGTTGGGACCGGCGGTGGCTGCGGCGGCGTCCAGCCCGGCGGAACCGGCGCCGGCGTCTGTTGCCGGGCGTAGTTCTCAAGGCTCGACAGCGACGGGCCATAGTCCTCGGTCGGGGCGCTGAGGAACTTCGGGTCAACCGCGCGGGCGGCCTCGACCAGGTCCGGCTTAAGGTCCTTCACGCCGCCGGGCAGGGTCCCGAAGGTCGTGAAGTATGAGACGTGACCCTCGGCCTGGCCCATCAGCATCCAGGGCAGCCACGGCGTGATACGCGACCACGCGCCGACATGCGGAATGTGGGTCAGGTGGGGGTTCTCGGCGTCCTTGCGCTTGATCGTGTAGATGAAGTGCTCGGAGACGCGGTTCATCGGACCTGAGGACTCGCGCGGCCATTTGTCGGGCTGCAGCGCGTTCGGATACATCATGTCGATGCCGGTGCGGCAGATCAGGGTGTCTTCCGGACCCGCAGTCCAGTCCAGCAGGTAAGGCCGTTTGGGCGCCTTGGCGGTCTGCAGGCCGCCGTACGAGGGCGGGTCGGGCAGGTACTCGCTGATCGTGAAGTTGAACGGGTCGTTGGCGATCGGCACGACCCGGACGTCTTCGTTCGTATAGGGGTTGTGCCAGGTCTTGAGGACCTCGCCGGTCTTGCTGTCGCGATAGAAGACGATCTCGCGCAGCATCCGTCGCCAGCTGCCGTCTTCCAGGCGCTTGATGCGAACGAAGCTGAACCCCTCGACCTCGAACAGCGGGCGGACTGGTTCGTTGGGGCGGACGCCGAAGGCGGTGCCGCGGATCCAACCGCACTTTTCCTTGGTCGGATCGACGTCGGCGTCCATCCGGGCGTAGGTGTCGCGGTTCCACTTGGGGTCCTTGAAATCGACCTTGGTGACGAAGTCGATCTTCGGCTTGGCGTTGGCGCTGGTGGCTGAAACCGAAAGCGCGGCGGCGGCCAGACCCGCTAGTCCAAGTCCTTCGCGGCGAGTCATTTTGGCGGGCATGATCGTCTCCTCAAACTGTACGGTCACGATCGGACGGCCAGCGTTGTCGATGCAACCCATGCTCGCCTTGTATCCGCGCTACGGACAAAAGGGGCTCGGAGCGGCACGGGCGCGCGCGAGTTCAGCTTAGACTCCGACAGGTTCAGTAGGGCGAGTCACATGAAGAACGCTGGGCGAAATCAGGCCGCATCAAGGATCGTCGCCGCGCTGGCTTTTGCTCTGTTGAGCGCTGGAAACGCCTGGAGCGAGCAAGTTCCGACGGCCGAGGCAGATCGCGCCGTTCTGGAGGCGCGCTTCGCCCAGCTGAAGGGCGGTATCATGACCACCTATGCGCCGGCTGAACGCGCCGCAGGCAAGACCGGCTCGACGCCTCCGTCGCGCGCAACGGCGCCTAAGATCGCGGCGCCGGCCCTGGACGCAGCCGAAGCCTACGCCCGCGCCAACCGCTCGACGGCCTTTATCGTCTGGAGGGATGGCGCGATCGAGCGCGAGACCTATTTCGGCGAGACAAAGACCGATACGCCGCTGGTCTCGAAATCGCTGTCGAAGCCCCTGGGCGTGGTCCTGGTGGGGCGCGCCATCCAGCTGGGCTACATCAAGTCGCTGGACCAGCCCGTCGCCGACTTCATCCCCGAATGGAAGGGCGACGATCGGTCGAAGATCCTGATCCGGCACTTGCTGGACATGCGCACCGGCCTGATGCCGCAAGGGCCCGCCCCAACGGCCGACCACATCCTCAACCGCGCTTATCTCAGCCCACGGCACGAAGAGGTGCTGATCGCCGAATATCCCCTGGTGGCCAAGCCCGGCGAGCGATTCGACTACAGCAACGCCAACGCCGAGCTGGTGGCGATCGTCCTAGAGCGCGCCGCAAAGCAGCGTTTCTCGACCTTCCTGTCGCAGCAGCTGCTCCAGCCTACCGGCGCGCCTGACGTGAGCGTCTGGCTGAACCGACCCGGCGGCGTGGCGCATGCGGGCTGCTGCATGATGACGCCCGCCCAGACCTGGCTGCGGCTGGCCATCCTGATCATGGACGACGGCGTCTGGAACGGTAAGCGTCTGCTGCCCAAGGGCTTCGTGACCGAGATGCGGACGGCCACGCCGCAGAACCCGCATGTCGGCATGGGCCTCTATCTGGGCGAGCCCTATGCGCAGCGCCGCGGCTTCGGCGCGCTGGACGTCGCTGGACCGCGAGTGCTGCACAGCGAACCCTATCTCGCCAAGGACCTCGTCCTGTTCGACGGCAATTCAAACCAGGTGGTCTACATCGCGCCATCCCGTCGCCTGATCGTGCTCCGTTTGGGTGAGACCCCGCCCGCGTCGCCCGAATGGGATAATGCGATCCTGCCCAACACCATCCTTCGCGGCCTTGAGGCCGGCGCTTCTTCCTCGGGAGTTTCAAAATGATCGACAGCACCCGCCGTGGTCTGGTCGTCACGGGCTTCGCGGCTGTCGCCGGCGCCGGTCTGGCCGTGCAGTCGGCGCAGGCCGCGCCCAGTCTCGACCTGTCCGACGGCAAGAAGCGCCTGCGGGCCTTCATGCGCCTGCGCGGATCGCTGGACCAATCGCTGGTCGCCGGCTGCATCAGCGGCCGCTACTACGGCGTGGTCGGCGCCGAGGTGCGCCCGCTCTACGGGGTGACCGCTTCCACCTTCGTCCGGTATCGCGAGCTGCCTGACGGTCGGTTTGAAGGCTTCACCTACGAGGTCGCCTATTTCACCGATCTCGAGACCGGCAAGGTCATGGACCGCTGGGCCAACCCGTACACGGGCGAGACCGTCGACGTCGCTCACACCTTCACCAAGCCGGCGCGCGTCGTGATCGGCGAGGATCTGGTGATCCGGCCCGAGCCGGCGATCCCGGGCTTGCAGATCCGTCACGCCACCTTGTCGCCGCTGATCATCGGACCTGACCTTTGGTGGACCGAGGAGGTCCTGACCGAAGCGCAGATTCCGGGGATGGCCAAGCCGCTGCACTACAGCGAGCTGGTCACCTTACAGACCAGCGTCGCTGAACTGGCGTCGAACAAGACCTCACGCGTGACCTGCCGCAACGCCTATAGCTCCGTCGTCAACTGGCGCCCGTGGCTGAAGATGGGCGACGCCCCCGGGCACCTGATGGGCAACGGCGCCGGCGCCTGGGGCGTCGCCATAAAGGACCTGCCGGCGGCTTGGATCGAAGCGACGAAGGAACGGCATCCGGATGTGCTCACCGATCCTGGCGCGCGGCTCGAGCCGTTGTGGCGCAAGGCCTAGGAGAGGGCGTGATGATCGATCGTCGATCCCTTCTGGCGGCTGTCGCCACGCTGGCCGCCGCGCCGGCCATGGCTGCGTCCCTGCGGACCCTGACCACCGATGACGGTCGCCAGGTCCAGGTCAGCGTCTGGAAGGCGTCGGGCAAGCCGAAGGGCTTGATCCTTTTCTCGCATGGTGCGCTGTCGGCTCCCGGCAAGTACGTGAATCTGCTGGAGCCCTGGCGCGCCGCTGGTTTCGATATCGCCGCGCCCCTGCATGTCGACTCCACCGACCATCCCGATCGCGCCAAGTATGGCATGGCCGACAGCTGGAAGGCGCGGCTGCTGGACATGCGCGCCTTGGCCAAGGCTTTCGCGGGCGGCAAGCCTTACATCGCCGCGGGTCACTCCTACGGTGCCCTTGTCGCCTTGACGCTTGGCGGCGCCGCCGCCGAGCGTCCGGCAGGCTTCGAAGGGTCTCTGTCGGATGCGACGATCAAGGCGGTGGTGGCCTTCTCGCCGCCGGGCGTGACGCCGGGCCTGATCTCGGCCGAAGGGTTCAAGAGCCTGGCCAGGCCCGCCCTGATCCAGACGGGAACCCTGGACGTGCCGCCGGGCGCGCCGGACTGGCGGGTCCATCTCGCCGCGTTCGAGAACGCCCCGCCGGGCGACAAGTACGGCTTGGTGCTTGAAGGGGTGGACCACTACTTCGGTCACCTGATCTGCCGCCCGGAACGCGACGTTCCAGCCCAAAGCGAGGGCCTGAAACGGGGCGTGGAGATCTCCGCCCAGTTCCTCGCCGCCTATGGCGCGGGGGATCGCAAGGCCGCCGCCGCGCTGACCGCCGCGATCGGAAAGGACGCCGTCGGCGAACTCACTCTGCGGTGAGGTTGAATTTCCCTGCCAGAGGTAGGGGCTTTTCGCTTGAGCGCTGCACCTCCTTCGAGTGATAATGATATATTATTATATCAGGAGGGGGCGATGAACCTGAACGAACTGGATGTGCTGCGCTGGGTTCACATCCTGGCGATGGTCTACTGGCTTGGCGGCGAGTGGGGCGTCTTCCAGACGTCGTACAACATCGTCAACCGCAAGCTCTCGCTGGAGGAGCGACGTCGCCACCTGGAGACGGCCTATCGGATCGACATCCTGGCGCGCACGGGGATCATCTTGCTGCTGCCGCTGGGCCTGCACATGGGCCACATCTATGGGATTCAGCCCTATGGCGGCGGCTTCCTGGTTGGCATGTGGATCGCTTTCGCGGCCTGGCTTTGTCTGACCTGGAGCGCGTTCCTGGCGCGCGAATCCGACCTGGGCATCCGTCTGACCAAGATCGACGAAGGCCTGCGCTACGTCCTGATCCCGTTGATCTTCATCGTGGGCGTCTCTTCGATGCTGGGCCATGGTCCGCTGGAGGCCGGTCCCGGGACCCTGTGGTACCCGGCCAAGCTGACGCTGTACGGCTTCACCCTGATCATCGGCCTTGGCCTGCGCTTCGTCATGCGCGCCTGGACGGTTCGTTTCCGTCGCCTGGCCGAAGGTCCCAATCCCGCCGAAGAGGCCGCGCTGGAACGCGAGATCGTGCTGGCCCGCCTGATGGCCTATGTCTACTGGATCACGATCGCGGGCGTCTGTTTCCTGGGCGCCACCAAGCCCTTCTAGAAGCGCCGGCGTGAACGGCAAAACGCCCGGCGGAAGGTCCCACCGGGCGTTTTCTATGCGCGGAAGACGCGGCGATCAGCCTGGATAGGGCGACATTCTCGCGAAGTGCTCACCGATCTCACGCCGGGTCGCGATCCAGACGCCGGGCTTGGCGTTGGCGTGCTGGAGCAGCTTATCCAGCGCCCAGGAGCGACCGGGGCGGCCGATGATGCGCAGGTGCAGGCCGATCGACAGTATGGCCGGATGTTCGCCGCCCTCGGCGTAGAGGGTGTCGAAGCTGTCGATGGCGTAGTCCAGCCAGTCTCGCGCCGTATAGGCCGGATCGCTCCACATCTTCATGTCGTTGGTGTCGATCTGGTAGGGGATCACCACGATCGGCTTGCCGTCGGGCGCATCCCAGAACGGATACTCATCCGAGAAGTCGTCCATGCTGTAGAGGAAGCCCTCCTCGGCCAGCAGCCGGCGGGTGTTGTCGGTCGTCAGATAGCGGCTCAGCCAGCCGACCGGGCGCTGGCCCGTCGTGGCCTCGATCGAGTCCGCTGCCTTGCGGATGAAGGCCCGCTCGGCCGTCTCGTCCATCTTGTACTGGAACTGCCAGCGATAACCGTGGCTGCAGGGCTCGTGGCCCGCGGCGACGATGGCCTTGGCTAGATCGGGTTCGCCCTCCAGAGACTGAGCGCAGATGGTCCAGGTGGATTTGGCCCCGTGCTTGGCCAGGATATCGAGAACGCGCCGCGCGCCGACCTTCAGGCCGAACTGGTAGTTGCTCTCGTTGGGATAGTTGCGGATCGGATCCTTGACGAACATGCCCAGTTCGTCGACCGCCTCCATGCCCTTGTCGCCGCGGGCGATCGAGCGTTCGGACCCTTCCTCGACATTGACGACGATGGATAGGGCGAGGCGTTGGCCCTCGGGCCATCTGCGGGCGGTGGACATGGGAAACTCCGGAAACGTCGGTGTCGGCTAGCGGAAGGGGAAGTTGGGCTTACGCTTCTCGAGAAAGGCCGCGCGGCCCTCCTGGAAATCGGCGGCTTGCGTGGCTTCCAGGAAGGCGGCGCGGGTGCGGTCGTCGTCGCGGCTCTGTCCTGCCAGGATCAGACCGATGATCGCCTTTATCCCGCGCGTGCTCCATTGCGAGGCGGCGGCGATCTGGTCGACCTTCGTCTGAAGCGCCGCGTCGAAGCTCTCCGGCGGAACGACGAGGTTGAGCAGGCCGATGGCTCGGGCTTCCTCGGCGTCGAGAATACGGCCCGTGAACAGGATGTCCTTGGCGTTGGCGGGGCCTACCGCGTCGACCAGCCGCTTGGTGTCCTCGAGCGAATAGACGAGGCCCAGCTTGGCCGGCGTGATGCCGAAGCGGGCGGAGCTATCGGCGACGCGAAGATCGCAAGCCAGGGCCAGGGCCATGCCGCCGCCCACGCAAGGGCCGCGTACCGCCGCCAAGGTCGGCTTGGAGAAGTCGGAAAGGGCGTTGACGGCCTGGGTGATCAGCTCGGCATAGGCCTGGGCGCTCTCGGCATTGGCCCAAACGCGCTCGAATTCACTGATGTCCGCGCCCGCCGAAAACACACCGCCGGCGCCGGTCAAGACCAGAACCTTGGCCGACGAGCGGTCGACGGTCGCGAGCGCCTCTGGGAGGGCGCGCCACATCGCCTGGCTCATCGCGTTCTTGCGCGCGGGCTGATCCAGGGTCAGGACGGCGTGTTGCTGAAAGATCTCTAGCGTCAGTGCGCCGTCCGCGAAGGTCTCGATCATTGTCCTGAACTCGGTGGTTTCATGGGGCGAAACTGACGCTTTTTTACACTGCCGCGGAGCGAGCGGCGTCCATCGAACAAGCTTCCCAGTCCGTGGTGAGCGGCTCTATCCACCTGGCGACTTTCACGCGCCCGAGCATGGTGCAGAGTCGCTGTGTGGTCATACTTGGCAAGCATAGGCTCCAGTTGATGAGGCTCATTGTGTTGAAGTCGTTCTTGGAGTTCCTGATCCTCGGCTTCGCGACCGTCGCTGTGTGCGGTCTCGTCGCGACGCCTCATGATGAAAAAAGCCACGAGCCCCTCTAAGGCGGCGTCACCGTAACGAGTGCGAATTCGATGAAATCGGTCTTGATAGTCCTCGCCGCATGCGGCGCTGTTTCTCTTCCCGTTTCCGCCATGGCCCAGGTGGTCGGCGACGCCCAGGCCGGCAAGAAGGCCTTCATTCAGTGCCAAGCCTGTCACTCGGTCGACGCCAAGGGGCCGTCTCGCATGGGGCCAAGCCTGCATGGGATCTACGGGGCCAAGATCGCCAGCCGTCCGGGCTATTCGCATTATTCGAAGGCCTTGAGCGGTACGCAGGGCAAGTGGGACGACGCCAAGCTGGATCTGTGGCTGACCCGTCCGACCAAGTTCGCCACGGGGACCTCCATGGCTTTCGCGGGTGTTCCCGATCCGAAGCGCCGCGCCGATGTCATCGCCTATTTGAAGACCCTGAAGTAGCGGTCTTCGGAGCGGAAAATGGAAAGGGCGGCGTCCTGAGACGCCGCCCTTCTTCTTTGTGCTCACGACGCTGGCGCATGGTTGGCGCTCCGGGCGACGTCCTCGGTGACGGAGGTCTCAGGCTCTGCCTCGCGCCGATAGCGGCCCAGAGTCAGCAGGACGAGAGCGCCCAGCACCAGAAGCACGGCCGATAGCCAGAGCGCGGCGCCATAGCCGCCGGTCTTGTCGAACACCGCGCCATAGGCGACCGGCGCCACACCGGCGCCTAGGGCGTAAGCGCCATAGAGCGCGCCGTAGATCGAAGCGTAGCCGCGCAGGCCGAAGTAACGGGCCGTCAGATACGCTAGTAGGTCATATTCCATACCGGCCGCGAAGCCGATCATGCAGATCGCGAAGAAGGCATGGCCATAGCCAGCGCCCGGTTGGGCCAGGGCGACACAGCCAAGGGCCGAGACGCTGAGTAGCGCCATGGCCACGCCCGGCGCCCAGAAGTGGTCGATCAGCCAGCCGCCCAGCAGGCGGCCGACGATCACCGAGAGCCCGATCAGCGGGGCCAGGCTGACGATCTGCGCCAAGTCAAAGCCTTGGGCCTTCAGCAGGTTCTCCATATTCGGAATCGGGCCGGACGTGGCGAAGGCGATCGGCACGAAGGCCAGCCAGATGGCCCAGAAGCGCCAGGTCTTGAGGGCCTCCTTCAGCGTCAAGCCGTCGGCGGCGGCCTTACTGGCCTCGGGCTGGCTTGTCGCATCGGGCTTGATGTCGTGGAAGAACTTCAGAGCGACCGGAAGCGTGATCAGCAGGGGTAGGGCGCCGATCACGAAATAGGTCGAGCGCCAACCGTGCTCGGCGATCAGCCAGGCGGCGAATGGCTTGATCAGGAAGCCGAAGAGGCCGGTGCCCATCAGGGCGAAACCTAGGGCCAGACCGCGCTGGCGACGGAAGTGGGCGCTGATTGGCCGCGTCCAGGTCATGGGCAGGGTGCCCGCGCCGCCAATGGCCATCACCGTCCAGGTGAGCAGATAGAGGGGGAGAGAGCCATTGGACAGGCCGAACGCCATGTACGAGAGGCTGAAGATCACGACCGAGATCAGGGCGACGCGACGCACGCCGAACTTGTCCGCCAGAATGCCAATCACGGGCCCGGCCAGCAGAGCCGCGAAGGTCATGACGGGCAGGCCCAGCATGATCTCCGAGAACGACCAGCCGAACGTCTTGGCCAGATGCGGCGCCACCATCCCGATGGTGTAGAAGGGCACCGGACCAAGGCCTATGCCGACGCCAAGCAGAGCGCAGAGCACGTAGGGCCAGCCCTTGGCGAATTCGTTGTCCTGACGGGTCATGACGCTTCGACCCTCCCTTGTCCAAAAGACATAATTTTATATCATTTTTGCGAGGTCTCACGTGCGGACGCAAGCCTGAAGCTCCGCTTAGCCAAGACGCCCGTTATTCAGGCTTCAGGCGCCTAACTGACGCGCCTCCAGCCAGGCGATGACCTCGGCCACCTCAACCACGTCGGCGTACTTGAGCTGCAGGTCGGTCAGGTTGGCGTAGTGGTAGCTCTCGTGCTTGTCGGCCACGCATTCTTCAGGGACGATCGTGCGATAACCGCGCGACAGTGACTCCACGCCAGTGGCCCGTACGCAGCCCGAGGTCGAGCCGCCGGTGATCACCACCGTGTCGACCTTGTGCCAGACCAGATAGCTCTGCAGCTGGCTCTCGAAGAAGGCGCTGGGCATGCGCTTGGTGAAGACCAGGTCCACGTGCTCGTCGATCTCGACGCGTGGGTCGAACTGGTGGCGCGGGCTGTCGTACTTGATGTTCTGCAGGCTGTCGGGCGTGTCGGTGCGCGTGCCCCAGACGCCGGCGTCGCCGCCGTCTTCCTTGTAGGCCACCCGGGTCCAGACCACCGGCATGCCGGCGCCGCGCGCCAGACGCGAGATCTGGTTGGTGAAGGCGATCTGATCCGGATGGGTCACATAGGCCGACTTCGGGAACAGGTCGGGCCGCGTGTAGGCCTGCTGGAAGTCGATGTTGACGATCGCCAGCTTCTCGCCGAACCCGAAGCGCGCCCGCGCCGGATTGGCCTTCACCGCCTCATAGAGCTCGCGGGCGGTCTTGTTCTCGCGAACCATGGTCGGTTCGAACTTCAGGTCTTTGGTCATGACGACCTCCGGAGCGCGTACTTGAGGTTAGGGCTGGGCGGCGGCCCAGGCGTCGACGATCTGGGACGCCGTTGCGGTCCAGACGCCGCCGTCGGCGGTGAGCGCTTTCAGCAAGTCCGCCACGGCGGCCGAGCGGAAGGGCTGGCCCGTGACATAGGGCGTCAGGGTGAAGCCTACGACCTGGCCGCCAAAGCGCGGCGCTTCGGCTTTGCTCCAGGCGACCGCTTCCAGGATCTGACGACTCCAGACCGCCTCGTCCTGCTTGCGGTCGGCCAGCAGAAGTCGGTCATCCAACTCGTTGGACAGGGGCGCGCCGATGATGTCGCCGCCGGGCGTGGCCATGCGGACCGGAACGGAGTCCTGCTCCCAATCCAGGCAGGTCTCGAAGCCGGCCTGGGCCAGCAGCTCCAGCGTCGAGAACGACTGCTGGCGCGCGGGGCTTAGCCACACGCGGGGCGACAGACCCGCCTTGGCGAACAGGCCCTTGGTCTCGTCGATCCAGGCCGTCTCGGTCTCACGGTCCAGGCCGCCCCAGTGGATGTGGTCGGTGTCCACGCCATAGGCGGCGATCTCGTGACCGTCCTCCAGAATGGCGTCGACCAGCGGTCGGACCTTGTCCAGCAGCACCGCATTGATCGGGAAGGTCGCCCTGGCGCCGGCGGCTTTCAGCGCCTTGAGAATCCGGAAGACGCCGACGCGATTGCCGTAGTCGCGCGTCGTGAAGTGACGCAGGTCCGGATAGGGCGTGACCATCGCGCCCGGATGCTTGAACGGCTTGCCGGTCGGGTTGAGCATATGATGCTCGATCGGCACGACGATCATGGCGGCCACGGCCTTGCCTTCGGGCCAGGCGACGGGCGCGCGCTTGTCCGAAGGACGCCAGGCGTAGAGAGCCTGGTCCATGCCGTACTGGCGCTTGGGATAGACAAGATAGTCGTCGGGGAGGCTCATGCCTTGTCCTCCTGGGGCGCGAAGCCGAAGCCGCCCGTGGCGAGGCCGCGGCCTTGGATGTCGGCCAGTGTCTGGTCCCAATAGGTCTGGCGATAGTAGCCGGCGATTTCGGCCGCCGTGGTGATCCACACGTCGTCGGCGTGAGTGGCGATGTGTTTCAACGCCTCTTCGAACGGGCCCATGCGATGGGGCTGGCTGACCAGATAGGCGTGCAGCGGAATGCACATCACCGTGCCGCTCTCCTCGCCCTCGGCCAGCAGCTGGTCGAAGTGACGCTTGAGCACGTCGGCATAGCGCCACGGGTCCATGCCCTGTTGGCCGTAGGTGATCACGTCATTGACCTCGAGCGAGTAGGGCATCGAGATCACCTGACCCTGGCGGGTCTTGATCGGCTGGGGCTGGTCGTCCTGGAAGAGGTCGCAAGTGTACCAGAAGTCGTACTCGCCCAGGAGCTCGAAGGTCCGCTCGGTGTGGGTGAGGGCCGGCGCGAGGTAGCCCCGGATTCGCTGTCCGGTCGCGGCCTGGATCGAGCGGATCGAGTCCTCGATCACCGCGCGTTCCTGCGCCTCGGTCATGCCGTACGAATAGCGGGTGTTATAGATGCCGTGCGAGAAGAACTCCCAGTTCCGCGCGACGCAGGCCTCGATGATCTCGGGATGGTGGTCGATCAGAGCCGTCGACAGCGAGATCGAACCGCGCATGCCGTAGCGGTCCATCATCTCCATCAGCCGCCAGTGGCCGACGCGGTTGCCCCAGTCGCGCTGGGAGTAGCCGACGACGTCGGGCGCCGGCTTGGGCCAGCCGCCGCGCGAGGGGTTCTTGGGCGGGTCGAACTCGTAGAACTCGATGTTCGGCGCGATCCAGAAGGCCAGCTTCTTGCCCTCCGGCCATACGATCTTGGGGCGGTCCCTGTAGGGCCAGTAGTCGTAGAGGTTCGGGGTCGAGTGCATGGGCCGCGCCGCTTATCGAGAGTTACGCATAGATCCAGGGACGTCGTGTCTTGTCTGCTTCGCGGAAGGCGTTGATCGCCTCGCGAGCGGTTAGGGTCAGGTCGATCTCGTCGAGCCCTTGTCGGAGCATCTCCTGGGCTTCCGGCGCCAAAGGAAAGGGCGCCGTAAGGCCCGAGGGCGCGGTGATCGTCAGCGCGTCCATGTCGAGGGTGAGGGGGCGTCCCTGCGGGTCAGCCGAGACCTCGGCGGCCAGCGCGGCGATGGTCGCGGCCGAGACCGTGACCGGGGCGATCCCGTTGCGGATGCAGTTGTTGAAGAAGATCGGGTTGAACGAGGGGGCCAGCACGCCGCGGAAGCCATATTCCGCCAGCGCCCAGGCCGCGTGCTCGCGACTGGAGCCGCAGCCGAAGTTCTCGCCGCCGAGCAGGAAGCGGACGCCCGCATAGGCCGGATCGTTCAGCACGAAGTCCGGATTGGGCTCGCGGCCGCCGACGCTGGCGTAGCGCCAGCCGGCGAACAGGCCGTCCGCCAGTCCGGTCTTGGAGACGCCCTTCATCTCCCGCGAAGGGATGATCGCGTCGGTGTCGATATTGGCCCGGATCAGCGGGGCGGCGACGCCGGTCAGCTTGGTCAGCGGTTCCATGGTCAGCGGCTCAACGGGCGAGGATCGGCGATCGCGCCGGCGATGGCCGAGGCCGCGACGGTCTCGGGCGAGGCCAGGTGCGATCGTGTACCCGGACCCTGGCGGCTCTCGAAGTTGCGGTTGGTCGAGGTGACCACGCGCTCGCGTTCGCCGAAGCTCTCGCCGCCGGCGAAGAAGCACATGGAGCACCCGGAATCGCGCCACTCGAAGCCGGCGTCGAGGAAGATGCGGTCCAGGCCCTCGATCTCGGCTTGCTTCTTCACCTGGCTCGATCCCGGCACACAGATGGCCCGCACGCCGTCGGCGACCTTTCGGCCCTTCAGCACGGCCGCCGCGCGGCGCAGGTCGGAGATGCGGCTGTTGGTGCAGGAGCCGATGAAGGCGCCTTGGATCGGCAGGCCCAACAAAGGTTGGCCAGGCTTCAGGTCCATATAGTCCAGCGCGCGGTCATAGGCCTCGCGGCTGTCGCGGCCGGCCACGGTCTCGTAGCTTGGAACCTCGCCGTCGAGCGGCGCGCCCTGTTGCGGGCTGGAGCCCCAGGTGACCATCAGCGCCACCTCGTTCGCGTCGATATGGGCCTCGACATCGAAGACGGCATCCGGATCGCTGCGCAGATCGCGCCAGCTCTCCAGAGCCCGCGTCCACTGCTCGCCCTTCGGCGCGTAGGGGCGGCCGGCGAGGTAGTCGAAAACCTTGTCGTCGGGCGCGATGATCGCGCTGAACGCCGCCAGTTCTGTGGCCATGTTGCAAAGGGTCAGGCGCTCTTCCAGCGACAGCGCCTCGACCGCAGACCCGGCGTATTCGACGATACAGCCCTTGGCGCCCGAGGACGACAGCTCGGCGACCACATGCAGGGCCAGGTCCTTGGCGGTGACGCCCGGGGCAAGCGCGCCGTCGATCGTGATCCGCATCGTACGCGGCTTTTTGATCCGCAGGGTCTGGGTCGCCAGGGCGTGCTCAGCCTCGGTCGAGCCGATGCCCCAGGCCAGGGCCCCCATGGCGCCTTGCGTACAGGTGTGGCTGTCGGGGCAGACCAGGGTGGCGCCGGGCAGGACCAGACCCTGCTCGGGCGAGATCACATGGACGATGCCTTGCCGTTCGTCGCCGATGTCGAACAGAGTCAGCCCTGCCTCGCGCGCGGCGTTGCGCGTCTCGACGATGAACGCCGTGCCGGTGGGCATCAGGGTCTTGTCGGTGCGGCCGGGCAGGGTGTCGACCACGTGGTCCATCGTCACGAAGGCCTGGCGCGGCGCGGCGATGGCTCGGCCGCTGGACTTCAGGCTCTTCAGAGCGACGCCGCCGGTGCGTTCGTGCAGCAAGACGCGGTCGATCAGGATCAGCGCCGCGTCGCCCGGCAGGGTCTGGACGGCGTGGGCGTCCCAGATCTTGTCGAACAGGCTTTTGCCGGTCATCCGGCGACGTCCTCGGGCTCGACCTTGGCCGGGTCCAGATAGACGCCCATGCGCTGGCCATTCATCTCGAGCGGTAGGGCGGGCAGCAGGGTGCGATCGCCGTTCGGCAGCCCAACCTCGACCAGGCCTCCTCCGGCCAGCAGGTGAGGGTCGTCGAACAGGTCCTCGGGCCGGGTGATCGGGGCGAACGGCAGGCCGATCACCTCTAGCTTCGCCGCCAGCTCGGCCAGAGTGAACTGCTTGAAGGTCGCGCGGACCACGGGGAGGATCCGATCGCGCGCCGCCACGCGGGCGTTGTTGGCGGCCAGGGTTTCGTCCGCTCCGATCTCGCCGAGGTCGAAGGCCTCGCGGAAGGTCTTCCATTGGCTGTCGCTGACCACGCCGACGAAGATTTGCTGGTCGTCGCCGGTCTCGAACACGTCGTAGATGGCCCAGGCCGAGATGCGGGCCGGCATCGGGTTGGCCGCCTTGCCGGTCACGGCCTTCTGGGCCATGTGCTGGCCGACGAGGAAGGCGGTGGTCTCGAACAGCGAGCACTTCACCGCCTGGCCGCGGCCGGTTTTCTCGCGCTCGGCCAGCGCCGCCAGGACGCCGATCACGCCGAACATGCCGCCGGTGACGTCGATCACCGATGCGCCGGCCCGCAGCGGGCGGCCGGGCGGGCCGGTCATATAGGCCAGGCCGCCCATCATCTGGGCCACCTCGTCCAGGGCGGTGCGGTTCTCGTAAGGGCCGGCCAGGAAGCCCTTGGCCGAGCAGTAGATCAGACGCGGATTTTCCTTCGACAGGGCCTCATAGGAGAGCCCAAGACGCTCCAGCGCGCCCGGACGGAAGTTCTCCAGGACGATATCGGCGTCGAGCGCCATCGCGTGGGCCTTGGCCAGGTCCTCGGGCGCCTTCAGGTTCAGGAATACCGCTTTCTTGTTGCGATTGTACATCGGGAAGTAGCCCGATCCCGAGCCGACGAGTCTCCGGGTCGGGTCGCCGCCGATGGGCTCCACGCGGGTTACGTCCGCGCCGAGATCCGCCAGGATCAGGCCCATGGTCGGCCCCATCACCATGTGGGTGAATTCGACCACTTTCAGGCCCGAGAGGGGACCGCTCGCCGACATGCGCAACTCCAGTCGCCCCTTGTTCGCGAGGGCGTTGGCTGAAACCTACAATATGATCTATAAATATATCAATTGTCGTTTTCGCGTTTTCAGGGGAAGCCGTTGGAACCCGCCATTCTGGTCAGTGAGGTCGGTCCGCGCGACGGGCTGCAGAGCATCAGCGCCATCATGCCGCTGGAGGCCAAGAAGGCCTGGATCGAGGCCGAGTATCGGGCCGGTGTCCGCGAGATCGAGGTCGGCTCCTTCGTCCCGGCCAAGGTGCTGCCTCAACTGGCCGACACCGCCGAGGTCGTCGCCTTCGCGCGCAGCCTGCCGGGACTCGTTGTGGCGGTGCTGGTGCCGAATCTGCGCGGCGCCCAGGCGGCGATCGAGGCCGGCGCGCACAAGATGACTTTGCCGCTGTCGGTCAGCGAGACCCACAGCCTGCGCAACATCAAGCGCACCCACGATCAGGTCCTGGAAGAGGCCAAGGCCATCGCCGAGCTGATCGCCGACCAGCCGGAAGGGGCGCGCCCGAAGTTCGAGGGCAGTCTGTCGACGGTGTTCGGCTGCACTCTGGAGGGCGTCATCCCCGACGCCCAGATCCTGCGCCTGGCCGAGGGGCTGCTGAAGGCCGGCTGCCACGAAGTCGGTCTCTCCGACACCACCGGCTACGCCAACCCCGCCGAGGTTCGCCGTCTGATTCGTCTGGTGCATGGCGCATTCGGCGAAGAGGTCCTGACCGGAATCCACCTGCACAACACCCGCGGGCTTGGCCTCGCCAACGCCCTGGCGGCCCTGGACTGCGGGCTGACGACCCTGGACGCCTCGCTCGGCGGGCTGGGCGGTTGTCCGTTCGCGCCCGGCGCCAGCGGCAACATCGTCACCGAGGACCTGGTGTTCATGCTGGAGGCGATGGGTCTGTCGACGGGGATCGACTTGCCGGCCCTGTTGAAGGTGCGTGAGATCCTGCAAGCTGCCTTGCCAGGCGAGCCGCTGTACGGCTTCACGCCCGACGCCGGCTTGCCGCTCGGTTTCCAGCCCGCGACCCAAGCCGCCGCATGAGCGGAGCCGCCAGCCGTCTGGTCGACATCGTCTTTCCGACCGACACCAATCACCACGGCACCCTGTTCGGCGGAACGGGGCTGTCGCACCTGGACAAGGTCGCGTTCGTGGCCGCGACGCGCCACGCCCGCATGGCCTTCGTCACCGCCTCGTGCGAGCGGATCGACTTTGGCGCGCCGGCCAAGCTGGGCGAGATCGTCGAGGCCGAGGGCCGCGTTGTCCGCGTTGGCCGACGTTCGATCGGCGTCGAGGCGGTGCTCAGCGCCGAGAACCTGCTGACCGGCGAGCGGCGCGAGTGCACGCGCGGCGTCTTCAACATGGTCGCCGTGCCGGCCAATGATGCGCCTCTGCGTGAAATGCCGCCTCTGGAGTCTCCATTCGAGCCGGAAGACGGCGCGCTGCGGATGATCGAGATGGTCTTCCCCGATCGCACCAATCACTACGGCACGCTGTTCGGCGGAGAGGCTCTGGCGATGATGGGCAAGGCGGCGTTCGTCGCCTCGACCCGAGCCCTGCGCGCACCGGTCATGATGGCCGCGTCCCAGGCGGTCAACTTCCAGGCGCCGATCGACGGCGGCGACATTGTCGAGCTGACGGCCAGGGCGTTCGATATCGAGCCCGGCGTCGGCGCGACGGTCAGCGTCGAGCTTTGGGCCGAGAATGCGATCAGCGGTCTTCGTCGCAGGTCGGCGGACGGCGAGTTTCGAATGCGAGTGCTTTAGCGGAGCAAGCCATGAGCCAAGCCGATGTCCTGAAGCGCGCTTTCGTGGATCTGCCGGACCGGCAGGTCCATCTTCGCCAGGGCGGGGAGGGGGCTCCCCTGGTGATGCTGCACGCTTCGCCCGGCGCCTCCGCGCAGCTGGCGCCCCTGGCGCGGCAGTTGGCGAAGGGCCGGCGGGTGATCGCACCGGATACGCCGGGCCACGGCGACAGTCCGGCTCTGTCCGTGGCCCAGCCAGAGATCGCCGACTACGCCCGTGGCCTGATCGAGCTTCTAGACGCGATGGGCCTGGACAAGGTCGATCTCTACGGCTCGCACACGGGCGCGGCGATCGCGGCTGAAACGGCGCTGCTGGCGCCCGAGCGTGTGCGCAAGGTCGTGCTGGACGGCTTTGGCCTGTTCTCGCCGCAGGAGCGGGACGAATATTTGGCCAACTACACGCCCAGCCTCAAACCTGATCTGAGCGGCGCCTACCTGCAGACGGCCTTCATGTTCCTGCGAGACCAACTGGTCTATTGGCCCTGGTACGGCCGCAGCGCCGCCCATCTGCATGGCGGGACCTTGCCGCCGCCGGCCGTCCTGCACAGCTGGCTGGTCGAGGTGTTGAAGGCGGCCGAGACCTATCACCTGGCCTATGGCGCGGCGTTTCGATACCCGGGCGCAGAGCGGCTTCCAAAGATTAGCCACCCCGTTCTGGCCCTGGCGCGTCCCAACGATCCTCTGCTGCCGCATACTCGCGCCGCCGCCGAACTGCTGCCCAACGTGACCTATGCGGCGCTGGCCAGCGACGGCGGGGACCCCTGGGGAGCCGATCCCGCCACCGTGATCGAAGCCTTCCTATCGGCGGACTAGGCGGGCTTCAGGCGCGCGACGACCTTGCCCATCGAGCGGCCCGAGGTCAGCCAGTCGACGGCGTCATAGAGGCTTTCGACGCCGTCAAAGGTCCTGTCGTCCAAGCGCACGATGATCTTGCCCTGGGCGTAGAGCTCCAGCAGCTCTTCACGCGCGGCGGGCCAGTGCGCGGTCAGCAGGCCGTTCATGAAGCCGCGGATCGAGGCGGCCTTGTAGTAGAGCTTGTGGGCCACGCGCGGGGCCGTGACCATTTCGGGACCCGCGTCCATGTCTTGGGCCACGCCAGCGACGACCAGGCGGCCATGTGGCGCCAGATTGTCGAGGAAGGCGTCGAACACCTCGCCGCCCACGGTGTCGATCGCCAGGTTCAAGGCGTCGCGGAAGTCGCGGTTCAGGACCTCGGCGATCGACTCGGCGCGGTAGTCGATGACCACGTCCGCGCCCAGCGATTTGACGAACTCGACCTTGCGCGCGCCGCCGCAGATGGCGATCACCTTGCAGCCACGCAGCTTGGCCAACTGCACCAGGATGTGGCCCAAGCCGCCGGCGGCGGCCGAGATGGCGACGGTCTCGCCGGGCTGGATCTGGCCGATGACGTGCATGGCGACATGGGCGGAGACGCCGGTGGAGGCCAAGGTCAGCATCTCGGCCGTGCAGGCCGGCAGGCGGACAAAGGACTCGGCCGGGCCGATGTTGCGCTCGCGATAGCCGCCCCCGAAGCGGTTGCTGGCCACGGCGTCGCCGACCTTCAGGCTCTCGACGCCGGGACCGATGGCTTCGACGATCCCGGCGGCTTCGACGCCCATCACGATCGGCGGCTTTAACTTGACGTAGGACACCGCATCGCGGGCGATCTGGACGTCGAACAGGCCGTTCACGCCGCACCAGTGATTGGTGACGAGCACTTCGCCCGGCCCCGGGGCGACGACGGGCAGCTCGACGATGTCGGCGGCCTCACGCAGGGTCTTGGCGAAGCGTTCGAGGCGGAGCGCCCGATAGGTCTCGCTCATGCGCCCAAGCCCAACACGCCGGGGTTCAGGCGACCGTCGGGATCGACCTCGGTCTTGATCGTCTGCAGAAGACGCCAGGCGGCCGGATCGCGACTGTCCTTGTAGGGATAGGTGCGGCCGATCTGGAAGTGGCCGGCGCCGTGCGCCTGGAACACCGCGATCACCCGCTTGCGCGCCTCGACCACGACCGCGGCCGCCTCGGCGTCGGCGGGGAGGGTGGGCAGCTTGGCCAGGTGCGGGGCCTCGATCGTGGCCTCGTGGATCGCCTGGCGGGCGTCGGGCCAATAGAAGGTCGGCTCGATGATGCAGGCGTTTGTCGACAGCGTGCAGAACAGGAAGCCGTTGTAGACGCCATGCTTCTCGAACTGCGGCGCCATGTCGGCGAAGACTTGGTTCAGGGCGGCGAAGGCGTCCTTGGCGCGCGACAGGGGCAGGACGCCGTGGATCGGCACCCAGCGTTCGCCCTCGGGGCCCAGGATGCTGTTCAGCGGCGTGAACGGCATGGCGCGGATGACTTTGGGGATGGTGTTCTCGATCTCGCTACCGGAGAACCGGGCGATGATCGCGCGCACCTCGGCCATGTCGGCGTCGACGGCGGCCTTCGAACGGCCCTCGCAGATCACGTGCAGGGGATAGGTGTCTTCCTCGATGAACGAGCGGCCGGCCAGGGCGATCTTGGCGGCTTCCTTGACGCCGGCGAACAGCGACTTCTGCTTGGAGACCACGTTCTTCAGCGCCGAGACGTCGGCGGCGAGGGAAGCGCGCTTCATCCGCACGCGGGTCAGGCCAGGGTCGAACCCGCAGAGCTCCGAGGCGAGGCCCGCGCGGGTGATGGTGTTCATGGCGTCCAGCATCTGGGCGCCGGTCTCGAAGGCGAACGAGGCGTAGGATTCGTGGGCCGGCGCCTGCATCAGACGCAGGGTGATCTCCGCCTTGACCCCCAGCGCTCCGCAGTCGCCAGCGAACAGGCCGGTGAGGTCGGGCCCGTAGTGGCGCCAGTGAGCGGGCGCGCCGTCCGGCCGCTGCAGGCCCGTCCGCAGGACCTCGCCGGTTCCGGTCACGACCGTCACCGACACGACGCTTTCGCTGGTCGTGCCGTAGAGGCTCGCGCCGAAAAAGGCGTTCAGTTGCGACAGGCCGCCTCCGACCGTCGAGGTCAGGCCCGACAGCGGGCCCCAGAACGGCGTGCGCAGACCCATCGGGGTCAGGGTGTCGTGCAGCGTCTTCCAGGTGCAGCCGGCCTGGACGTTCACCGTCATGTCCTCGGCGTTGACGTTCAGCACCTTGTTCATGCGGGTGGTGTCGATCGACAGCGTCTGCGGCGAGGTCGGCACGTAGCCGGCCGTGTAGCTCATGCCCGCGCCGCGCGGCGCGATGTGCAGATCATGGCGCGCGGCGACGCTGACGACTCGCGCGAGTTGGTCGGTGTCTTCGGGCGAGACCACAGCGACCACCACGTCATCCGACACCTTGTAGATGTCCTGGCTGAAGAGCTTGCGGCGCGCCTCGTCGCTGGCGACCCGGTCGACGCCCACGATCTGCTTCAGCTCGGCGAGGACCTGGCTTTGGGTGTCGCCTTCAGGAAGGGCTGCGTCCATGGGATCTCTCCGACCGAGCGATTGCGCTAATGATATAACCATATAACATCTGTCATCGAAGCGAGCGCAAGCGGTGTCGCGCTGGAATCCGACGGAGTCGTCTGAGTGACCATAAGGCGGGGGTTCGTTCGCGTGGGGGACAGAAACGTCCACTACCGCACCGCGGGCGCCGGACCGGTTTTGGTTCTGCTGCATGACTCGCCTCGTTCATCGAGTCTGCATGCGCCGCTGCTGGAGGCCTTCAGCGATCGCTACGAGGTGATCGCGCTGGATACGCCCGGCTACGGCGAGTCCGATCCCTTGCCAGGAAAGCCCTCTATAGCGGATTTCGCGGAGGCGCTGGGTGACGCGCTTGAGGCGTTGGGCGTTGGTCGAGCGATCTTCTACGGCTTTCACACCAGCTCGAAGATCCTGCTGGAACTCGCCGTGAGCGCGCCCGATCGGGTCGCTCTGGCGGTGCTAGATGGTCTGTCCATTCCTGTCAGAGCGCCCGACGAGGCGTTCATCGCGTCCTACATGCGACCGTTCACGCTGGATGGCGAAGGCGCATGGCTTGCGCGGGAGTGGACGCGGGTGCTGGACACCTGGCGCTGGTTCCCCTGGTTTCATCAGGCGCAGTCGGCGCGGATGCCGATCGACCAGCCTTCGATCGCCCAGATGCACGCCTATGCGCTCGACTACTTTCTGGCGGGGCCGACCTATGTCTCGGCCTACGAGGCGGCGATGCGACATGATCCCAGCCGTAATCTGCGCCGCGTGAAGGCGCCGATCGTTGTGATGGCGCGCGAGGACGATGTGCTGCACGCCCATCTGGCGCGCATCCCGGCGGACCGGTCGACCAGCATCGTGGCGCGCTCTGCGCCCGCCGATACGCGCCGCTGGCTCGAGATCCTGAAGACGCTGTTCGCCCAGCCGACCGGCGAAGCCAGATCGGAGGGGCCGCCTGCGAGGGGCGGTCGCTTTTACGTCGACACGCCGGCGGGACAGGTTCACGTGCGAAGCTTTGGCGCCGACGCTGGACGACCGATCCTTTACCTCCATGACCTCCCCGGCGGCGCGGGCGGGGAGGGGCGCTGGCTGGAGGACCTCGCCGCGCGGAGGCCGGTCCTGGCGATCGACCTTCCGGGCTGCGGCTGCAGCGATCCCGTCGAACACGCCGCCTTCGAGGGGCATGTCGCCTGGCTGGAGGACGTGCTGGGCGCCCTTCAGCTGGCGCCGGCCGACATCGTCGCGGACGGCGCCTCCTGCGCCTTTGCGCTGGGGCTCGCGGCGCAACGGCCGGACCTCGTCGCCGCGCTCGTGGCGGACGGCGCCCCTCTGGTCTCTCCCGATCTTCGCGCACGCTGGTTAGTGGAGACCGACGCCGCCTTGGAGCCAGAACGGTCGGGCGCCCACTGGCTTCGGGCCTGGCATCTGCTGCGGGACCGGGAGGCGCAATATCCGTGGTGGGATGGCTCGGCCGCAGCCATCCGTCACCGCGAGCCGGATATCCGCCCGGAAAGGCTTCGCCAATCGACCCTGGACATGCTCAGGCAGCCCGGAACATGGTCGACGGCCCTGCGCGCGGCGTTGGACGTCGACCTCAACGATATCGCGCCGAAGGTCGGCTCGCGGGTGCTGTTCCCCTCCGACCCCGGCGACCCGCGCCAGGCCGGCGGCGAGATCCTGGCTTCGCGGACGCCGCGCGGAACACTCGCGCCCCGCGCCGCCTCGACCGAGGCGCGCGCGGCTCAGTACTCTGATTTCCTCGCTGCAGAGGACCTTTAGGAAGGATGCCGCTCTGATGAAAAGCCTCGAAGTGGTCCTGGCGCGGCCCGTCGCCGACATGCCTGTCGCCGCCGATTTTCACGTCGTCGAGCGCGAGACGGACGCCGTGGCGCAGGGCCAGCTGCTGGTTCGCGTCCTCGACCTGTCCCTTGACCCCTATATCGGATCCCGCCTGCGGGGACGGCACCTGGGTGGAGCCGCGCCGACGGTCGGTGGGCGGCTGCCGGGCGAGTGCGTCGCCCAGGTGCTGGAGTCCAAGGCCGAGGGTTTCGCCCCCGGCGACATCGTGGCCGGCGAGGTGGGCTGGAGCGAATACGGCGTTCTCGACGCCGGCAAGGCGCGCAAGCTCGATCCGCGCGCCGAGCCCTCGGCGCACCTCAGCGTTCTGGGCATGCCGGGCCTCACGGCTTGGGCGGGCGTCACTCAGCTGGCCAAGGTCGGCTCGGGAGATATCTTCACGGTCGACGCTGCGGCCGGCCCTGTCGGCGGCGTCGCGGGCCAGCTGGCGCGGCTACTGGGGGCGAAGGCCTACGGCATCGCGGGCGGCGCCGAGAAGTGCGCCCTGGTGCGGGATGTGTATGGCTTCGACGATTGCTTTGACTACCGCGTCGAGGGCTGGACCGATCGCGTGGCCGAGGCGCTGCCCGAGGGGCAGACCGTCCACTTCGAGAACGTTGGGGCCTCGGTGCTGACGCCGATGCTGCAGCGCCTGCGGGTCGGCGGGCGCATCGTGCTGTGCGGTCTGGCTGAGCATTATCAGAACAGCACGCCGGCGACCCTTCCCGTCGGGACGGTGATCGGCAAGCGGGCCCACGTCCATGGCCTGGTTGTCTACGACTTCTATCCGCGCTGGGCCGAGTGGATCGAGCTGGCGACGCCCTGGGTGCTCAGCGGTCAGCTCAAGGTGGTCGAGGACGCCGTTCAAGGTCTGGACAAGGCGGCGGCGCACTTCGAGCGGCTGATGCGCGGCCAGAACCAGGGCAAGGCGTTGGTGAAGATCGCCGCGCGCGCCTGAGACCTGGAAGAGCTGCAGAACCAGAGCGGTGCTCGTCCTTTAGGCGAGCGCCGTTTTCTTTGCAGCCGCTGGGTCTGGTAGCTGACCAACCAGGCAGCGTTTGAACCCCAGACGCGCCTAAAGCGCAGGCGGCCAGGCGCAATTGAACGCGCTTGACGGGATATAGTTGTCCGGACATTTAATGACATAAAAATATATCAATTATCCGGCTCACGGATATGAGGAGGAGAAAAGGTCATGGTTCGGAAGCAGGTTCTGATCGGCGCGTCCGCCGCCGCGGCGTTGTTGGGGCCCGGCCTCGCTCACGCCCAAAACGCGGGCGAAACCCAACTCGACCAGATCGTGGTCACCGCGCAGCGGCGCGAGCAAAACCTGCAGGACGTGCCTGTGTCGGTCTCGGCCTTCAGCGCCAAGCAACTCGAGGCGCGGCAGGTGAGCCAGGCGCTTGATCTGGTCCGGATGGTGCCCAACCTCTTCGGCAGCAACAACACGGGCTTCGGCTCGGCCAATACCTACTACCTCCGCGGTCTCGGCTCGACCGAACAGATCGCGACGATCGACCCACCCGTGCAGACCTATGTCGACGACATCATCGTGCCGCGCCAGAACGTCAACAACTACGGCTTCTTTGACATCGAGCGGATCGAAGTCCTGCGCGGTCCGCAAGGCACGACGTTTGGCCGCAATTCGACCGGCGGCGCGATCAGCATCGTCACCAAGAAGCCGGGTCCTGATTTCGGCGGCTTTGTCCAGGGCGGCGTCAGCTCTTTTGACGGCGCGCAGTTCCGCGGTGCGATCAACCTGCCTGTGAATGACAAGATCCAGACGCGCCTGAACGGCTACTACGTCAAGGACGAGGGCTATCTTCACAACGACGCCACCGGCCAGACCCTGAACGGCAGCAAGAACGCTGGCGTTCGCGGCGCGGTGCGGCTTCTGCCCAGCGACGACATGACCATTGACCTGTCGCTCGAGCACATGATGGGCAAGGGCGGCGCCCTGCGCGCCTATGCCGGCGATCGCGATCACACCACGATGCGCGGCGTCACCTACGGCGGCACGGGCGACCTGATTTCCGACGCTCTGGCCAATCGCGGCCTGCACACCAAGGCGGAATCGAACGCGGCGGTCGCCAATGTCGAATGGCGCGGCGACAATATCACCTTCACCTCGCTGACGGGTTATCGCTGGTCAACCCAGACCTTCGTCGTCGACTTCTCCCTGCCGGTGAAGGGCTCAACCACGACGCCCACGCCGTTCTATCTGACCAATGACGGGACCTATAAGTCCTTCAGTCAGGAATTTAAGATCAACGGCACGATTGGCGACAAGGCCAAGTACGTCACCGGCGTCTATCTATTCACGGAAGACAACGACACGCTGGCCGGCCAGGTGCTTGGCGCCAGCGTCTCTTGCAGCGCTGGGCTGAATGGCGCGGGCAACATGACCTGCGGAACCGCCAGGGGCTTCTCCAGCGTTCGGGATATCGTCAATACGACGACCAGCTACGCCGCCTACGCCCAAGGCGAGTATCAGTTCACCGACAAGCTGACCGGTATCGTCGGCGCGCGCTTCACCAACGAGACCAAGAAGGTTGAGCTGCGCGCCACGCCGTACGGCGGCATGACCACGGCCGACCTGGTCGCGGCCGGCGTCGACACGAAGCTGAAAGCCAACGTGGTCACGCCCAAGTTTGGCCTGAACTACAAGATCGACGACGACAAGATGCTCTATGTCAGCGCCACGCGCGGCTACAAGAGCGGCGGCTGGAACACCCGCACCGCCTACACCCCGCAGGCGTTCCAGGACTTCAAGCCGGAATACACTTGGTCGTACGAGGGCGGTCTGAAGAGCGAATGGCTTGAGAACCGCCTGCGCTTCAACGCGACTGCGTTCTACGCCACCACCAAGGGCCTGCAGCTATCCTACACCACGCCGGGGTCTGTCGTTGGCACGACCCTTTCGACCCAGGACAATGCGGGCGATATCGAGGTCAAGGGTGTTGAGCTGGAACTGTTCGCCCGCCCGGTGCGCGGCCTGGACCTTTACGCCACGGCTGGTCTGCAGGAAGGCAAGTACACCTATGTGAACCCCCGGGCGCAGTCGTTCACCAATTCGGTGACGGGCGTCTATGTCAACGCGATCGATCCGTCCGACGAACTGTCTCGCTTCCCCAAGCAGACGGTGGCGGTGGGGGCCACCTACACCCTGCCGGTCGCGGCCCTGGCGGGTTCGTTCACGGGTAACATCGAGGCCAATTACACCGGCAAGTTCTGGACGACGGCTTCCAACTCCGCCCCTTCGACCAGGACCCCGACGGCGCTGAACTCGCAGTCGGACGCCTACACCCTGTTGAACATGTCGCTGGCCTACAACAGCGACAATGGCGACTGGTCGGCCGCCCTGGCCTGCAAGAACTGCACGGACAAGGTCTATATTCACTCCGTCTTCAACGGCTACTACTATGGCGATCCGCGCCGCGTGACCTTCTCGGTGACGCGTCACTTCTGATCCGCGAGCGGGTCTCGAAACGGAAAAGCCCGGCGATCGCTCGCCGGGCTTTTTTACTTTGGCGCAAGATGCGCAGGCTAGACTTCCACGACCTCGATCAAGGTTCCATCGGGCCCCGTCACCGTTCCGACACGGCCGCCGCCGTAGAGGGCCCCTTCACGGCGGGTCGGGGGAACGATCCAGGGCGCGTCGATGGTGTCGAAGTCAGGATGCTTCAGCGTGCAGAGCGAGACTCCTGGGGGCAAGGCCCCATCATGGCGAGGGCGCGCGACCGTCTGCTCAGGGTACTGATCGAACTCGATGAAGACGTCGCCGTCATGGCCGCCCATGCGGAAAGCGTGCTTGGTGTCGGCAGGCAGGCCAAAGGCGCCGTTGATCATCGTGTAGATGATCGAGGTCGAGGGGCTGAGCGTCAGCTTTAGCTTGCTCGCGAACCACTCGGCCGAAGCGTCCATATCCGAGCAGGCCATCACCAGGATGAACAGGCGGTCGATGAAGCTTTGGGGGCGAGGCAAGCCCATGCCCTGGGCTTCCGGCTTGATCTCGGTGAGGTAGACGATCTCCTGGTCAGGGCCCTTGACCTGCATCGGGTGGATTGTTGGGATGCCGTCGATCGTCTTGGGCGGTCCGATGATCTCGAACGGCGAGCGCAGCATCCGTTCGTTCACGGCCAGGACGTCCTGGTTGCAGATCTCGACGGCGGCCCAGCCGAACGTGCGCAGCGGCGCGTAGCCGGCGACCGGCGTATCCTCGATGAAGCGGAGGTAGGCGTCGACGCCGGAGGCTGGACGCATGACCGCGAAGCGCTTGCCCGCGGAGGTAGGCGCGCCCCAGCTGACGGCGATGTCAGCCGGGATGTCGCCTTGCTCGACCAGCGCGTAGTCCAGCCATCTGGCGTAGCGATCAACCGTTGCGTCCAGATCGGCGGTGGTCAGGGTGGCGGCGCGGAGCAGGTTCATCGGAATCCGGAGCGTTCGAGGAGAAGGCCTGGGCGTGCGCCAGACGCGTCGAAGGCAAGCGCCGTAGACGCTTGCCCTCTGTGATACGGACCAAAGAGGCCGGCTATTCCAGGTTCAGTTCCTCGGCCACGGCTTCGGACGTGATGTCGCCCTTGGCGGCGGCCGCCTCGCCCTCCTGCTGCACGATGCGCAGCACGCGGGTCAGGTATTCCTGGGTCCACAGGCCCCGCTCGGCGGCGGCGTCCGCGTCCGGGCGGAAGGTCTCGATCGCCTCGCGGTCCAGGACGCCCTTGGCGTCGAGGAGGCGTTCGAGCGTGTCGATCCGCTGCCGGGCGACCGCGAGTTCCTGGGCGACGGCGAGGGTGATCGCCATGACCCGCTCGACCTCGGGGTTCAGGAAGTAGGGGCGCTTGCCGGCCGGCTTGGCGGCAGAGGCGAGGAGGGCGTCGTTGATGCTCATTGGGGTTTCCGCGCTCCGATCACATGCCAGGCGGCCTTGCGGCCATAGTCTTCCGAGTCATCATCGGCCGCGTCGGGGAAGACGTCCTTGTCGACGACGGCGGTCACCGCGCCGTGGATCAGTTCTTCCGTCTTGAAACCGGCGGCGACCATGTAGGCGTCCAGGTCGATCTCGTGCAGGGCGCTCCAGAACGGCTCGTTGTTGTAGAAAGCGTCCCAGTCGCGCATGGCCTGTTCGAACAGCGGCATGGCCTTGTCGTACTGGGGTTGCTCCACGTGCAGGACGATCCCGCCGGGGGCCAGCAGCCTGTGCGTCTCGGCGAGGATGGCGCGCATCGAGCCGAACGACAGCTCGTGCAGGAACATCGTCGTCTGCACCCAGTCGAAGCTTCCGTCGGCGAAGCGCGACAGGTCCGAGCCGTCGGCCTGCACGAACGTGATGTTGTGGGCGCCCAGAGCCTTGGCCCGCGCCGCGCCGTAGCGCAGCATCGGCGCGCCCAGGTCCACCGCCACGATCTCGGCGTCGGGGAAGGCCAGGGCCAGCGGCACGGTGTTGTGGCCGAGCGTCGCGCCGATATCGAGAATGCGCTTGGGCTTGAAGTCGGGGAGGTTCTTCTTGACCCAGCGCGCCACGGCGACGCCGCCGCCGTCATTGAAGCGGCCCAACATGCCGCCGGTTGTGGCGAACAGGCCCGCGTCGTAGTTGGCCGCGCCGGACACATCGCCGGGGAAGCGCTCGGTGTGGTACGAGCCGGGCATGCAATGGTGGTCGATGGCCGAGACATAGCGGGGCTGCTTGATGCTCGGGTCAAGCTCCAGCGTGTTCGAGTTGGTCAGGATTCCTTCCGCCTTCGCGGCCAGCGCTTCGGCCTGGCGCAGCGCCGTCCAGCGGCCCGCCTGCTGCCGTTGCTCCATGGTGGCGCGGCGCAGGCTGGACCATGTCTGGAAAGCGGGATCCTTCAGCAGGGCCTTGCGGACATCATGGCGGGTCTTGGGGCCGCCCTGGGCCTTTAGCTGAGGTTCGACGCGGGCGTCGTAGGCCACCTTCACGAACGGCATCACGCGCGTCGACAGGTGGCGGTTCATTTGAGCCAGATAGTTCAGACGCTCGATCTCGTCGTGCGTCATGTCGGGCAGCAGCGAATGTCGCCCAACCACGCGATAGTCCGGCGGTCCCTCGTAGTCCTGCGCAGGGCCGGCGTTCCGCGCCTCGCCAGATCCGTCCATTTCGCTCTCCCGCTAGAAGCCCGACGGTTCGTCTCGTCGAATATGGTCTATATGTATATCATTTATCCATGTTAGCTTCGGCTCGACAAGCCGCTAGCGTCCTTAAGGGACGCCCGGGAGTCCAGTGGGCGCCAATGAAACAGTCGCTGACCAGCAGCCGCCATTTCTTGAACGTGGGCGATCGCGTCGTCCACTACAGGCGCTGGGGCGAGGGGCCCGTCGTGCTGGCGGTGCACGGATCGCCCCAGTCCTCGCGGGCGGTCGCCGGCGTCGCCGAGACGATGGCCCGGCGCGGCTTGTGTGTGATCGCGCCTGACACCCCCGGCGCGGGCCTGTCGACTCCACTATTCCAAGCCCAGCCCGACTCCGGAGATTTCGCCCGCGCCTTGCTAGCCTTCGCCGACGCGCTCGGCCTGGGACGGTTTGGACTCTACGGGTTCCACACCGGCGCCTGCACCGCTTGCGCTCTCGCCACGATCGCGCCGGATCGGGTCGCCGCCGCCGCCTTGGAAGGGTTGCCGGCCTGGACCGAGCAGGAGCGCGCCGATTTCCTGGCCAACTACCTGCCGCCGTTCGCGCCCAGCTGGGACGGCGCGCACATGGCCTGGATCTGGGCGCGGATGGAGGAGCAGGTGCTGTTCTTCCCCTGGAGCGATCCAACGCCGCGCGCTCGCCTGGCCTATGATCTGTCTCCGCTCGACCGGCTGCACGCCAACGCCATGGACCTGCTCGAGTCCGGCGACCGCTATCGTGACGTCTATCGCGCCGCCTTCACTTTTCGGGCCGACGACTGGCTGTCTGCGCCAGCCGCCCCGCGCCTGCTGATGGCGACACGCGACGATGTGCTCGCCGCGCACCTGGAGCGTCTGCCGGCCGGACGCGACGACGTCCTCGTCCTCGACGCGACCACCGATCTTCACGAAGCCGCTGCGGACTATCTTAAGCGGCGACCGGGGGATGTTCTTGGCGCGCGCCCGCGAGACGCGAGCGACCGTGGCTTCTCCAGCGGACTGGCTTGGCGCGGCGAGCAAGGCGGAGCGGGCAGACCGCTCGTACTGCTCCATGGCTGGGGCGACGATCACGCGCGTTTCGATGCGATCCTGCCGCGACTGGCGGACCGACGGCCGGTGGTCGTCTTCGACCTTCCCGGTCATGGCGCTTCCGCCCCGCTGGCGGGCGATCCCGTCGAGGTGCTGTCCCGGGCGATCGAGGCGATGGGCCTGCAGGAGCCGGCGATCGTCGGCGAGGCGACGGGCGGTCTTCTCGCCA
>NZ_PEGH01000012.1 GCF_002737755.1 Caulobacter sp. BP25 | reverse complement strand
TTCGTCACTTTGTTGCGGCATAGTTCCCCATGGATGCCTGGATCGCGCGATCTCTTTCGAGTCGCCGCCGACAACGCCGATTTTCGCCGGCGCGATCCTGTTTGCCTTCACGCTTCTGGAAGCCCTGCTCCTGGTGGGCCTGCTGATCCCGATCCTGGGCGTCATGATCGCCGCCGGCGCGCTGGTGGCCCAGGGCGTGCTGCATCCGCTTGAGGCGATCCTGTGGTGCAGCGCTGGTGCAGTCGTGGGCGACGCCATCTCCTATCTGATGGGCCGAAGCCTTGGCGGCCGCCGCGCTTCCCGTTTTCTGTTCGCCGGCAAGCGCCGCATGCTGGCCCGCGCCAAACTGCTAACCCGTCGCTACGGGGTGTTGGCCATCGCCGCCGCCCGCTATCTGGGCCCGGCGCGCCCGTTCATTCCGATCCTGGCCGGGATGTCGCGCACGCGTGGCTGGAGCTTCCAGATCGCCAACGTGCTGTCCGCGCCGATCTGGGTGATCTCGCTGCTGGCGCCCGGCTATCTGGCCGCGCGCAATCTGGAGCTGCTGCGCACCGACCCCGCCGTGGGCGTCGCCCTGGCGCTGACCCTTGCGGCCTTGATCGCTGGCGCCTGGCTGATGGCGCGCCGGATGAACCGCGCTGTAGCGGTCTAGGCTAGACCGACCGCCAACGCCGCTCGGCCCAGAGGGCCGCGCCGGTCACCACGCTCACCGCCACCCACAAAGACGCCGCGCCGACCGTGACATAAGTAAGGGCGCCGAGCGCTCCGCCGGCCGCCAGCCCGGTCCACAGCAAGACATAGCGCAGCCAGTCCGACGGCTCGCCGCCGACCAGGGCGCCGGCGATGCGCTGGCCGGCCTTCACCAGGGCGCCGGTCATGTAGGTGAGGCCCACGGCGACGTCGCCATTCTTCTGGAACACAGCATTCTCGGCCCCCATGGCCATGGCGACGGCCGTGATCCCCGCCGTGTCGTAGCCCAACCCCAGCAGGGTCGCGCCGGTGGCCAGCAGCACGCCTTCCAGGATCAGTACCGGCGAGCGGCGGTTCTCGCCAAAGCCTCTCGCTGTCAGCGCGCCCAGCACCACACCGGCCACGAACGCGGCGACCAGGGTCAGCACCGTCGCCACCGCCGCCCAGTGCGCCGTCGCCAGACCCACGCCCAGGCGCGTGGAGTTGCCGCTCATGAACGAAACGAAGAAGCCGCCCAGCTTCAGAAAGCCGATCGCGTCGACATAGCCAGCCACGCCCGACAGCGTGACCGCCAGCATCACCTCGCCTCGCCCGTAGGACTTCATCGCCAGACCTCGCGGCAAAAGAAAACGGCCGGATCGTCACCGATCCGGCCGCTCTCAGTCACTCAAAAACGTCAGGCTGAGATCAGCCGACGATTTCGTCTTCGGTGAAGAACTGGGCGATTTCGATGCCCGCGTTCTCCAGGCTGTCGGAGCCGTGGACCGAGTTTTCGCCGATCGACAGGGCGAACTGCTTGCGGATCGTGCCTTCGGCGGCGTTTTCCGGGTTCGTGGCGCCCATGACGTCACGGTACTTCAGCACGGCGTTGTCGCCTTGCAGGACTTGGACGACGACCGGCTCGGCGGTCATCTGGGCGACGAGTTCGCCGTAGAACGGACGCTCGGCGTGGACTTCGTAGAACTTCTTGGCTTGGGCTTCGGTCAGCTTCACGCGACGCTGAGCGACGATGCGCAGGCCGGCGGCCTCGATCACCGCGTTGATGGCGCCGGTCAGGTTACGACGCGTGGCGTCCGGCTTGATGATCGAGAAGGTGCGTTCGGTCACGACAGTGATCTCACAGAAAAGTTGTGAATTGGGAGGTTGCGGGCTTATAGCCGTGCGCCCCGCCCTCGCCAACCCCACCGCGTAAGCTTCACAAAAATGCTGCAGATCAACGACCTGACCTTCAACGCGTGGGGCAGGCGCTTTTTCGACAAGGCCACCGTCAGCCTGCCGCCCGGCGCCAAGGTCGGGCTGATCGGCCGCAATGGCGTTGGCAAGTCCACGCTGTTCAAGCTGATCCTGGGCCAGCTGCACGCCGGCGATGACGAGATCAGCCTGCCCAAGGCCGCGCGGATCGGGTCGGTGGACCAGGAGCACCCGGCCACGCCCGTCTCCCTGCTGGAGACGGTGCTGGAGGCCGATATCGAGCGCCACGCGCTGATGACGCGCCTGGAGACCGCCGATCCCGAGGAGATGGGCGAGATTTGGGCCCGCCTGATCGAGATCGACTCCGACTCCGCCCCGGCCCGCGCCTCGGAAATCCTGGTGGGCCTGGGCTTCACCCAGGAAGACCTGCACCGGCCGATGAGCGAGTTCTCCGGCGGCTGGCGCATGCGCGTCGCCCTGGCCGCGGCCCTGTTCGCCGAACCGGACATGCTGCTGCTAGACGAGCCGACCAACTATCTCGACCTGGAAGGCGCGCTCTGGCTGGAGGCCAGGCTCCAAAAGTATCCGCACACCGCCCTGATCGTCAGCCACGACCGCGAGCTGCTCAACAACAGCTGCACCCACATGCTGCACCTGGCTGGCGGCAAGCTGGAGCTTTACACTGGCGGCTACGACGACTTCGAAAAGCGCCGCGCCGAGAAGGCTCGCCTGCAGCTGTCCGCCAAGGCCAAGCAGGACGCCGAGCGCGCCCACCTGCAGGCCTTCGTGGACCGCTTCAAGGCCAAGGCCTCCAAGGCCGCCCAGGCCCAGTCGCGGATGAAGCGCCTGGCCAAGATGGAGCCGGTGGCCACCACGATCGAGGAGCGCGTCGCGCCCTTCACCCTGCCCTCGCCGCCGCGTCCCCTGCCCCCGCCGCTGATCCGGCTGGAAAAGGCCAGCGTCGGCTATGAGGCTGGCCGGGCGATCCTCAAGAACCTCAACCTTCGGATGGACCTGGACGATCGTATCGGCCTCTTGGGCGTCAACGGCGCGGGCAAGTCGACCTTCGCCAAGATGATCGCCGGGGCGCTGGGCGTGCAGGCCGGCGAATTCCACCGCGACAAGAAGATGAAGGTCGGCTGGTTCCACCAGCACCAGATCGAGGCGATGGATCCCAACGACACCCCGCTGGAGATCATCCGCCGGGCCATGCCGGAAGCCTCGGAAAGCTCGCGCCGCTCGAAACTGGCTCAGTTTGGCCTGGGCTTTGAAAAGCAGGAGACCAAGGTCGAAAGCCTGTCGGGCGGCGAGCGCGCGCGTCTGCTGCTGAACCTGGTGGCGATGGACGCCCCGCACATGCTGATCCTGGACGAGCCGACCAACCACTTGGACATCGACAGCCGCCGGGCCCTGTTGGACGCGCTGAACGACTACATGGGCGCGGTGATCCTGATCACCCACGACCGCTCGCTGATGGAACTGGTGGCCGACCGCCTCTGGCTGGCCGCCGACGGTACGGTCAAGCCCTTCGAGGGCGACATGGACGACTACGCCAAGTTCGTGCTGGAGCGCGCCAAGCAGGCCGTGAAGCCGACCCAGGTCGCGCGCGAGCCCGAGAACGCCGCCACCCCGGCCGCGGCGGCGCCGAAGAAAGCCGCCATCGAACCCCTGCGCCGCAAGGTCGAGGCCGCCGAGCAGGTGATGACACGTTGCACGCGCAACCTGGCCGAGCTGGACGCCCAATTGGCCGATCCGGACCTCTATGTGAAGAACCCGGGCAAGGTGGCCGAACTGACCAAGCGTCGCGACAACGCCAAATCCAAGCTCGACGAGGCCGAAGAAACCTGGATGGCCCTGGCCGAGGAACTGGCCGAGGCGGAGGCTTAAAATCCCCCTTGGAATCGCCTCTCGTTTTTCGAGAGGGTAAACGGCCCTAAACCATGAAGTTTAGTGGTTAAGAGACATCTCGCGTTCATGGTGTGCGACATGACATCGCACCCCGCCCGCAACAACATCGTCGCCAACCCCGAAGGTCTTTCGGCCCAGGTGGTGCTGGAATCGTTCGGCCAATGGGTCAACGACCGGATCGGCGAAGCCATGCGGATCGAGATGGACCTGGCCTTCCGGGACCGTCCGTTCGACATCGAGATCGGCCGCTCGCCCGCACTCGTGGGCTGGGAGCACAAGTTCATTCCGCCGGGCTCGCCCGCGCCGAAGGGCAAGATGTGGACCGTCTACCGCCTTCACGACCAGGAAGGCCGCCCGTCCCACCTGCCGCGCTCGGGCGACTTGGTTGAAGATCTGACACCGCTGCTGGGTGAGCTGGGCTATCTGGGCGTGTTCGACGACGGCGTGGCGATGTTCCCGGGCGTCGGCAAGCGATAGGCTTCGCCCCCCGAGAGCACAGACGGAAACGAGGCCGGCAGAAGCCGGCCTCTTTCGTTTTGGGACGGTTGACGAAAGCTAGGCCTCAGCGCGACGGCTTTAGCGACGCCACATAGGCCGCCACATCGGCGATGTCGGCTCCGCTCATCGGCTTGGTCGGCATGGCGTAGTGGCCAACCTGCGAAATGGTCTCCAGCTCCCAATCCAGCCGATATCCCTGATAGATAACAGCAATCTGCTCGAAGGTCGGCGCGCCCAACTTAGGACTGGCCATGTCGCCCTGCACGGTGTGACAGCTGGCGCATTCGCGCCGGGCGAAAACCAGACCTCGCGCCGGCGAACCGGCTATGGTCTTGCCACCGGCGGAATGTCGCGTGGCCGGACCCGATTGCGCGGCGGCCGCTCCACCCGCCGTCGCGAGCAGCAAGATCAGCGCGCCTCTCAACGTCAAATGTCGCATTGTCGAGACTCCATGCCCAGGAGACCTTGGACCTTGGCTTTCGACGAACCAAGCCAGGACGTCTGCTTAAGGCAAGAGAGGCCCGCCGCTACCCGCACTTCACCTGCTGGACGACGCCTGTGTCGGCGTTGAAGAGGATGTTCAAGCGGTCGGGGCGGTAGTCCATGGTCACCGGACACGTCGTGCAGGCCACGCGCCAGCGCGAAGGGTCGACGGGCGCCGGCAGGCTGGTGCGAGGCTTGCCGACAAAGGCCTGCGCCTCCTTCAGGCCGCACTGGTCGTTCTCTGGTTCGGCGGCCGGCGGCGGCGGCAGGGCGATGGCCGGCGGCGCGGTGGGCGTGCTGGGAGGCGGCGGCGGCGCGGGTTCCGGCGCGCTAGAGCATGACGCCAACGCCAAGGTGAGCGCGACGCCCAGACCCGCCGCGATCCGCTTCATGCCTGTTTCTCCCAACCACGCTCAGCGCCCTGTCGCCAGTACGACACCGGATGGCCCGCCTTCTTGAACACCGACCAACGCCCGCGCGCTTCCGCCAGGGCCAGGTCGTCGCGGCCGTCGAACAGCAGGATGCAGCGAGAAACCCCGGAAAGATCGCCCGGATTCGCTCCATCGATCAGGAAGATCGCGTCGCCGTGGTTGGGGTTACCGTCCTCGCTGGTCAGCAGCACCGGCTGGCGCTCGGCCATCGGCTCGCTGGCCAGGCCATGCGGCAGGAAGCTGTCCTCGCGATACGTCCAGAGTTGCTGGTCCAGCGCCTCGATCCGCTTGGGGTCGCCGCCGCGCACTAGCGCCTTCCAGCCCCTGCCCAGCGTCTTTTCCAGAAGCTCGGGCAGCACCGCCTCGAGCGGGCTGCGCTCAAGGTGATAGAACCAGACCTCACAGGGGTTAGCCGTCATCGAAATTCCCTGTCATCCCGGGCGAGCGTAGCGAAGACCCGGGACCGCGACAAACGCGGCGCTTGGGGCGGTCCCGGCTCGGCGCGCTTTGCGCTGGGCCGGGATGACAGCCTCTTCGGATCAGCCTTCGTAGGCGTCGGCGACCAAGCGGTTCAGCAGCCGCACGCCGAAGCCAGCCGCGCCGTCAGGCACGGTCGGATCGGTCGAGGGCTTCTTCCAGGCCACCGAGGCGATGTCGAGGTGCGCCCACGGCACGCCGTTGACGAACTTCTGCAGGAACAGGCCCGCCGTGATCGAACCGGCCGGGCGGCCGCCGATATTCTTCATGTCGGCGATCGGGCTTTCGATCTGCTTTTCGTAAGACGCTGGCAGCGGCAAGCGCCACAGGCTCTCACGCTCGGCCTTGCCCGCAGCGAGAAGCTTTTCCGACAAACCATCGTTATTGCTGAACAAACCGGCGTAGTCGTGGCCCAGCGAGATGATGATCGCGCCGGTCAGGGTGGCCAGGTCGATCATGAACTGCGGCTTGAAACGCTCTTGCGTGTACCAGAGCGCGTCGGCCAGCACGAGGCGACCTTCGGCGTCGGTGTTGATGACCTCGATCGTCTGGCCCGACATCGAGGTGACCACGTCGCCCGGACGCTGAGCGTTGCCGTCAGGCATGTTCTCCACAAGGCCCAGCACGCCGATAGCGTTGACCTTGGCCTTGCGGCCGGCCAGGGCGTGCATGACGCCGGTCACCGCGGCAGCGCCGCCCATGTCCCACTTCATGTCCTCCATGCCGTCGGCCGGCTTGATGGAGATGCCGCCGGTGTCGAAGCAGACACCCTTGCCGACGAAAGCGATCGGCTGGGCCGACTTATCGGCCGCGCCCATCCACTTCATGATGACCAGCTGGCTTTCGCGGACGCTGCCCTGGCCCACGCCCAGCAGGCTGCCCATGCCGAGCTTGGCCATCTCGGCCTCGCCCAGGATTTCGACCTCCAGGCCAAGGCTTTCCAGGCTCTTGGCGCGGGCGGCGAACTCTTCTGGATGCAGGATATTGGCCGGCTCGGAGACGAGGTCGCGGCTGAACACGATGGCGTCGGCCAGGGCCGACAGCGGCTCATAAGCCTTCTGGGCCTTAACCGGATCGGCGGCGGCGACCTTGACCACCTGGACCGAGGGTTTCTTCTCGGCCTTTTCGGTCGTGCGGTACTTGTCGAAGCGGTAAGCGGCCAGACGCGCGCCGAAGGCGGCGCGGGCGGCGGTCTCGGCATCGGCTCCCAGCTTCAGGACGAGCTCGCTGACGCCCGAGGCCTTCACAGCCTGATAGGCCGACGCGGCGGCGGTCTCGACCGCCTCCGGCTCGACCGCGCCTGATCCGTCGACGCCGACCAGCACGATGCGCGCGGCGTCCAGGCCGTGCGGCGCGACGAGATCCAGTGTCTGCCCCTTGGCGCCAGTGAAGCGACCGCCAGCGATCGCACGCGCTAGGGCGCCGCCCGTGGCCTCGTTGGCCGCCTTGGCTTCCGGCGACAAGGCCGCGCCCTCGTGGGCTAGGACCGCCAGAGCGGCCGTGGCGCCGGCCTGAGTGTCGACGGGAACGAACTCGATACGCATTCCGCGCTCCTGCATTTGGGCGACTTGGCGGGCGGCGCGATCACCGCGCGCGCCCCCTCTTCAACAAGCGGGCATAGTCCAATGCCGCGCCTTAGAAAAGGCTCCGTTCAGCCCCACTCGGAACGGCCAAGTCAGGTCCCTGGTTGTGCCGATACGAAGCCCCCGTGTAGAACGGCGCATCTTCGGGGGTCGTCCCACGAATCCATCCGCCCCGAACCCGTCTTCATGCGCCTCATCGAACGCTATCTCTTCCGCCAGTTGCTGGGTCCGACGCTTCTGGCGACCGCGGCCCTGGTGGCGCTCGCCTTGCTGGCGCGCAGCCTGTCGGAGTTCGATGTCCTGGTGGAGCAGCGCCAGAGCGCGATGGTGTTCCTGAAGATCATCCTGCTGGCCCTACCCCAGCTGCTGGCGATCATGATGCCGCTGGCGCTGTTCGTGGCGGCCCTGGTGGCGCTGAACCGGCTGCACACCGAGCAGGAAATCGTCGTCTGTTTCGCCGGCGGCATGAGTCGCTGGGCCGTGATCTCGCCCGCCATTCGCCTGGCTGTCCTAGCCGCCCTGATCTCGCTGATCTCGGGCCTATGGCTGCAGCCCTGGAGCGCGCGGCAAATCCGCGAGACGGCCTTCGAGATCAAGACCGATGTCGCCTCGACTCTGGTGCAGCCCGGTCAGTTCACCGAGCCCGGTCCGGGCCTGACGGTCTATGCGCAGTCGATCAACCGCGACAACAAGATCCAGAACCTGTTCATCCACCAGGAAATGCCCAACGGCGGGGCGTCGACCTATTCGTCGCGCGAAGCCGAGATCGCCACCCGCAAAGGCCAGCCGGTTCTGATCATGCGCTACGGGTCAAACCAGCAATTCTCGCGTCAGGGCGTGCTGCAGTACACCTCGTTCGACGAATACACCTTCGACCTGTCCAGCCTGTTCCGCAGCGACGAGCTTCTGCACTACAAGATCGCCGACCGCTATCCGCACGAGCTGTTCTTCCCCGACCTCACCCAGGACTGGGAGAAGCAGAACAGGGAAAAGATGCTGGCCGAGGGACATTCGCGCTTCGCCGGCCCGCTCTACAATCTGGCCCTGATGGCCATGGCCCTGGCGGCTGTGATCGGCGGGCCCTTCAGCCGCATGGGCTATGGCAAGCGGATCGCCGCCGTTGGCGCGGCCGCTGGCATCGTGCGGATCATCGGCTTCGGCGTGCAGGCGGCCTGCGCCGACAGTCCGGAACTCAACGTCCTGCAGTATCTGGTGCCGCTGATAGCGATGGGCTGGGGTTTCTCACAGGTTTTCCGTCAGAAGGTCTCGCGCCGCCGGGCGACCAAGCGGGCCCGCACCGCGCCGGCCTGGACGGGAACGGCCGGATGATCACCATGGGCATGCTCGAACGCTACGTCCTAAAGCGCACGATGAGCGCCCTTGTCGCCGCCCTGGCCGTGCTGGGGGCGATGGTGATGCTGATCGCGTTTGTCGATATCGCGCGCAATGTCGGCACGCGTGCGGACGCGACCTTCTTCCAACTCCTGTACCTGACCGTGCTGCAAGCGCCGGCGACCATCCTGGTTCTGGCGCCGTTCGTCTTTCTGTTCGGCACCATGTGGGCCTTCGTCGAGCTCAATCGGCGCAGCGAGCTGATCGCCATGCGCGCGGCCGGGGTCTCGGCCTGGCGCTTCATCATGCCGGCGGCGATCGCCTCATTCGTGATCGGCCTTTTGACCATCACCCTGCTCAACCCGCTGACCACGGCGATGACCGCGCGTTTCGAGACCGAGCGCGATCACCTGATGAACGGCTATCTGAATGATGCGCCCAAGGGCACGTGGCTGCGCCAGGGCGACGACAAGACCCAGATCGTCATCCGGGCGCGCGGTCGCGATCTGATCGACGGCTCGGTGCGGCTGCGCGGGGTGTCGCTGTTCGTCTACACGCTCAACAACAAGGGCGTGATGGACTTCACGCGCCGGATCGAGGCCAATGAGGCCAGGCTCGAACCAGGGTTCTGGCGCCTGACCGGGGTACGCGAGGCGACCCCAGGCGCCGGCGCCATCCGCTCAGACAGCTTGTCCATCCCCTCGAACCTCGACGACCGCACCGCGTCCGAGAGCTTCAACACGCCCCAGGCCGTGGCGCTGTGGCGGCTGCCAGCCACCATCACGCGCGCCGAGGATGCGGGATTCTCGGCCGCGCCGTTCAAGCTGCGCCTGCAGCAGGACCTGGCCACGCCCCTCCTTTTCTCGGCGATGTCGGTGCTGGCGGCGGCGTTCTCGCTGCGCCTGATGCGCCTGGGCGGCCTGGCGGCGCTCGCCGGATCTGGCGTGGCTCTAGGCTTTGGGTTCTTTTTCTTCAATGAGCTATGCAGCACCTTGGGAGAGGCAGACGTTCTGGCCCCGCCCATAGCCGCCTGGACGCCGCCGATCGTGGCGCTTTTGGCGGGCTTCACTTTGCTTTGCTATACCGAGGATGGGTGAGTCATTGCTTCCAAGGTCATTCATGCCTGAACAGCGTCCCAGCACGCCGTCCGTCGGCCGCGTCCTGCTCCTCAGCGGCGGCGCCTGGTTGGCGCTCGCCTGCACGGGCGCGGCTCAAGCCCAGACCAGCCTGGCGTCCGTCCCAAAGGCCCCGACCGTCGCCGCCCCGCCGTCGGACGGCCTTGGCGATGGCGGCTACTATCTAGAAGCCGACCTGCTGATCCGCGACGACCAGGCGCAGAAGATGACCGCGCGCGGCGGGGTCGAAGCGCGCTACCAGGGCCGCACCCTGCGCGCCGATGAAGTGATCTACGACACCAAGACCGGCACGGTCGTGGCCAACGGCAACGTCCAGCTGATCAACACCGACGGCACCGCCGAATTCGCCGACCACTTAGAGGTCGACGAGAACATGAAGGCCGGCTTCGCCCGGAACTTCTCGGCCCGCCTGGGCCAGAACGTGAAGGTCGCCGCCGCGACGGCGGTGCGACGCAACGCCAATATCCAGGAACTGAACAGCGCCATCTACACCCCCTGCGAGGTGTGCGCCGAGAAGCCGACGCCGACCTGGTCGGTCCAGGCCGACCAAATCGTCCAGGACAAGAAGCGGCAGCTCGTCTACTACAAGCACGCGGTCATCCGGGTCTGGGGCGCGCCGCTCCTGTACATGCCGCTGTTCTGGCACCCCGATCCGCAGGCCAAGCGCAGCTCGGGCTTCCTGGCCCCCAAGATCACGCCCTATTCCAGGAGCCGGGGCGCCTCGTACGAGCAGCCCTATCTCTACATCATCTCGCCGTCTTCGGATGTCGTGGTCACGCCGCAGATCAATAGCAATGTGAACCCGTTTCTGAACGTGCACTACCGCAAGCGCTTCTACTCGGGGATGCTCGAGGCGCGCGGCGGCTTCACCTACGATAAAGACTTTGACAATCGGGGCGACCGGTTCGGCAAGGCCACCGCCCTCAGCTACATCCTGGCAAACGGCAAGTTCGACATCGACGAGAAGTGGAAGTGGGGCTTCTCGGCCGAACGAGCCTCGGACGCCCTGATCTTCGACCGGTACAAGATCAACGACGTCTATCAACAGCGCGGCCTGTTCACGAGCGACGACCACCGTCTGGTGTCGCAGCTCTACGCCACGCGCCAGGCCCAACGCTCTTGGTTCTCGGTCTCGGCGGTCTCGGTCCAGGGCCTGCGGGTCGTGGGCACCAGCGCCACCGGCACGGCCAACGCCTTCGAGAACAGCGGGGCCTTCCCGCTGATCGGCCCGCTGGTCGAGACCCGCTGGGAGCCTGACTCGCCGATCCTGGGCGGTCGCCTGCGCCTGCAGGGCACCGGCGTGATGCTGAACCGGTCGGAGTCGCAATACGGCGAGGCCCCTTACTACCTCGGGGCGTACAAGGGCCAGGACGGCGTCGACTCCAGCCGCGCCAGCGTCAAGGCCGACTGGCGGACCAGCAAGATCGTCGGCAACGGCCTCAAGGTCTCGCCGTTCGCCCAGGCCCGCGCCGACGCCTATTCCATCAAGACCTATGTCAGCGCTGCGGCCGCCGCGCTGGGCGATGACGACAAGCAGACCTACACTCGCTCGCTGGGCGTTGCCGGTGTCGATTTCAGCCTGCCACTGTACAAGGCCCTATCCAACGGCGGAAGCATCGTGCTGGAGCCCCTGGCTCAAGTCGCCGCCGGCTCGGAAAGCTCACGCGTGCCGGTGGTCGTCGCCCGCGACGGGACGACGCGCTACCTCTACAATGAAGATAGCGCGACGCTGGAGTTCGACGAGACCAACCTGTTCCAGGCCAACAAGTCGCCCGGCTTCGATCTCTACGAGGGCGGCCAGCGCCTGAACGTTGGCGGTCGGGCCACCTACGCCCTGCCTAACGGCCGCGGCGGCAGCATCCTGGTGGGCCGCAGCTTCCGCACCAAGTTTGACCCGCTCATGCCAGCCCGCACCGGTCTGCAAAGCAAGTCGTCGGACTGGATCGTGTCGGCGACAGTCACGCCCATCCGGGGGATCTCCGCCTTCGCGCGCACGCGCCTCGACTCCGAGACGCGGGAGATCCATCGCATCGAGACGGGGATCGACGCCTACAGCCAGCGCGGCTCGGCTACGGTCCGCTATCTGAAGGACGAGCTGGACACCAACGGCAACCAACAAGAAAACTTCGAGGCCCGCGGCGAACTGAAGCTGACCAAGCAATGGTCGGTCACGGCGTTCGGGCAACGGGACATGGTGGCCGACGTCTGGCGTCGCCGCGACCTGGGCGTGGCCTATACGGACGACTGCATCCGCGTCGACGTGATCTATCAACAGGAAGACCGTTACGCCTCGACCGCGACCGGTCTTCGGCTGCAGCCTGACCGAACGATCGTCTTCCGCCTAACGCTCGCCACATTGGGTGATACAGGGTACAGCTCGAACTAAGTAACCGCGCTTGGGGGGCGTGCGGGTCTGGCCCGCATGCCTACTGGCGCGTCTCTGGGGCGACGGCCGAAAGGATAAAACGCCAGCTTCGGCGAACGTCGCCTTCGAAACCATGATAACCGACCGCGCTCCCTCAGGGGGCTGCTGGGCCTAGAGGAACGACACTATCCATGCGGTCTGCGCGTAGCGTGACGACTTTCGCGGCCGGCGCCGCGTCCATTCTGGCCCTGACGGCGGCGAGCTTCGCCCCGCCGGCCCTGGCCCAGGACCAAGCCGGCGCGCCGCCGCAGGTGGAGGCTCCGGCCGCCGCCCCGCAGGCCGCCGCCCCCGCTCCGCTGTCGGAAAGCGTCGCCGCCGTCGTCAACGACGACATCATCTCTAGCTATGACCTGATGCAGCGCATGCGCCTGCTGATGGCGACCTCCGGCATGCAGCCGACGCAGGAGAACCTGCCGCAAATTCAGCAGGAAGCGCTGCGCTCGCTGATCGACGAGCGCCTGCAGATGCAGGAGCTACGCCGCGTCGAGAAGCAGCAGAAGATCACGATCATCTCGACCGACAAGGAAGTCGACGAGCAGGTGGCCGATATCGCCCAGGCCAACAAGATGACCGCCGACCAGCTGATTCAGTCGTTGGTCCAGCAGGGCATCGGCCTGGACACCTGGCGCGCCCAGCTGCGCGCCGACTCCAGCTGGCAGTCCTGGATCCAGGGCCGTTATGGCTCGCGCCTGCGGATCGGCGAGGACCAGATCAAGGCCTATCAGCGCCGTCTCGCCGAATCCGCGGCCAAACCGCAGTACCAAATCAGCGAAGTCTTCCTGGACGCCGGCCGTGTCGGCGGAATGGAAGTCGCCGTGAACGGCGCCGCCCAACTGATCACCCAGATGCAGCAAGGCGCGCCCTTCGCCGCCGTGGCTCGCCAGTTCTCCGGCTCGGCCACCGCCGCCAACGGCGGCGACGTGGGCTGGGTCAACCAGGGCGAGATGCCGGCGGAGGTCGACGAGGCGCTGGAACAATTGCGCCCTGGCCAGCTGTCGCGCCCGATCCAGGTCAAGGACGGCGTCTACATCATCTATCTGCGCGAGAAGCGCGCGGGCTCCAAGACCGCGATCGTCGATCTGAAGCAGGTCGCCGCGCCCCTGGCCGCCGACGCCACCGACGCCCAGGTCGCCGCCGCCACCAAGCTGCTGACGGACCTCAAGCCCAAGATCACCAGCTGCCAGACCCTGGAGACCGCCGCAGGCAAGGTCGACGGCCTGGTCGCCGGCGACCTCGGTGAGGCCGAGATCACCGATCTGGCCCCTGCTTTCCAAGAGGCGGCCAACAAGCTGGACGTCGGGCAGATCTCCGATCCAATCCGCACCGACGCGGGTCTTCACCTGATCGCCGTCTGTGGCAAGCGTCAGGGCGGGGCTAACGCGCCCACCCACGACCAGATCGAAAACCGCCTGCGCGGCCAACAGCTGGCGCTGATCGCCAAGCGTTATCTGCGCGACCTGCGTAATCAGGCGACCATCGAAAACCGGTGACGACGCGCCCCCTCGCTCTCAGCGCCGGCGATCCGGCCGGCGTCGGCGGCGAGATCATCGCCAAGGCCTGGCGCGCCCTTCGTGACAACGGTCCGCCCTTCGTCGTGATCGGCGACGCCCAGCTGCTGGCCTCGGCCGGCGGCGGGGTCAAGGTCCGCACCATCACCCGGCCGCGCGAGGCGCAGGAGGTCTTCTCGGAGGCGCTGCCGGTCATAGACATCCCCCTGCTTTCCCCCGTCGTGGCGGGCCAGCCCTCCCCGGCCTATGCGCCGCAGGTGATCCGCTGGATCGAGACGGGCGTGGGCCTGGCGTTGTCGGGCGAGGTTTCCGGCCTGGTCACCGCGCCGATCGCCAAGGCGCCGCTCTACGACGCCGGTTTCAAGTTCCCGGGTCACACCGAATTCCTGGCCGAGCTGACCGCTGCGGAGCGCTTCGAGGGGCCCCGGGGCCCGGTGATGATGCTGGCGGCAGGCGACCTGCGCACGACGCTCGCCACGATCCACACCCCGATCGCCAAGGTTCCTGGCGCCTTGACCCTGGAAGGGATCGTCAACACGGGCCTTGTCACCGCCAACGCCCTGCGTCGCGACTTCGGCATAGCCGCGCCTCGGCTCGCGATCGCGGGCCTCAATCCTCACGCCGGCGAAGGCGGGGCGATCGGGCGCGAAGAGATCGAGATCATCGGCCCAGCCGTTCAGGCGCTGCGCGACCGGGGCGTTGACGCTCAGGGCCCCTCGCCGGCCGATACCCTGTTCCATGCCGAGGCCCGCGCCCGCTACGACGGGGTGCTGTGCATGTATCACGACCAGGCCCTGATCCCGGTGAAGATGCTGGACTTCTGGGGCGGGGTGAACGTCACCCTGGGCCTGCCGATCGTGCGCACCTCGCCCGACCATGGCACGGGCTTCGACATCGCTGGACGCGGGATCGCCCGTCCCGATAGCCTGATCGCCGCCATCAAGCTGGCGTCCGAGATCGCAGCCCGCCGCGAGGCCTAGAGCATGATAGCCGAAAGTGGCTGCCGGTTTCGGCGGCCATCATGCTCTAACTTTCTGAAAGGAGCCTGTTTATCCAACGGATAAACAGGTGGGAGAACCAAAGATGAGCTTGGCCGATCTGCCGCCCCTGCGCGAGGCTTTGGAGCGCCACGACCTGATGGCGCGCAAGAGCTTTGGCCAGCACTTCCTTCTGGACCTGAACGTCACGCGGAAGATCGCGCGCCTAGCCCAGGTCGGCGAAGGCGACACCGTGGTCGAGGTCGGCCCCGGTCCCGGCGGCCTGACCCGCGCCCTGCTCGAGACCGGCGCCCGCGTCGTGGCGATCGAGAAGGACAGCCGCTTCCTGCCGCTGCTATCCGAGGTCGCCGACGCAGCCGCAGGGCGCCTGGAGCTGGTTGAAGGCGACGCCCTGAAGGTCGACGCGGCTCAGGCCGCCGGCGGTCCGGCGCATGTGGTCTCCAACCTCCCCTACAATGTCGGCACCCAGCTGCTGATCAACTGGCTGACGGGCCCGTTCCGCCCCCTGTCGATGACCCTGATGTTCCAGAAGGAGGTCGCCGACCGCATTGTCGCCCAGCCGGACGATGACGCCTACGGACGCCTGGCGGTGATCGCCCAGACCCTGTGCGAGGCGAAAACAGTCATGGACCTGCCCGCCAAGGCCTTCACCCCACCGCCGAAGGTCGCCTCCGCGGTCGTTCGTCTGGTCCCGCGTCCCGCCCCGCCGTCCGCCGATCTGGTGGCCGCTCTGGAGCGCGTCACCGCCGCCGCCTTCGGCCAGCGCCGCAAGATGCTGCGCTCGAGCCTCAAGGCCCTGGGCGGGGGCGAACTGTGCGAGAAGGCCGGGATCAGCCCGGACGCCCGCGCCGAGGTCATCGACCTGGCCGGCTTCCTGGCCTTGGCGAAGGCTACCCTCGCCTAGAGCGTGACGCCGAAAGTGGGAACCGGTTTCGGCGTCACGCTCTAAGTGTTTGATTTAGAGCCTTGCGCGTCAAAACGATTCCGTTTTGACGCGCAAGGCTCTAGGACGGCGCGCAGGCTGCTGCGCCCCGTATAACGGGTAGGCGTCGTCAAAGCCTATTGACGGTGGAGCCGCCGGTCTCCAGCTTGCGCCCGGGGATCAGTGGGGCGAACGTGGCCAAAAAACGTGCGTTGAAGGCGCCTTCGACGGTCGCGCGAAGGCTTTTGCTCATGGCGCTGACGCTGGCCGCGCCGGCTATCCTGCTCATGGGCCTGCTGGTCGCCACCCAGTACGCGGAAGGCCAACGCCGGTTCGCCACTCAGCTGACCGCCATGACCCGAGCGTTGTCACTGGCGACCGATCGCCAGATCGGCCAGGGCCAGAGTGTACTGCAGGGTTTGGCCGTGTCGACGGCCCTCGCCGAAGGCGACCTCAAGACCTTTGAACGCCAGGCCAGAGAAGCCGCCGAGGGGCGCGACGGCTGGATCGTGCTGATGACTCCCGACCTTCAGCTGATCAACACTCGGATTCCGCCCGGCCAACCGACGCCCGTGGCCCCGATCACGCCCCACTCTTGGCAGGAAATGACCACGGGCAAGTCGAACGTCAGCAACCTCATCCACAGGTCCGGCAAACCGCCTATCGTGGGGGTCAACATGCCGGTGCTGGTCGATGGAAAGGTGATGGTGCTGGGTTATATGCAGCCCCCCGCCGCGTTCCACGCGCTGATGACCGCCCAGGGCTTTCCGAGCACGTGGACAGCCAGTATCGTCGACCGCAACGCCGCGCTGGTGGCGCGTTCGCGCGACCAGGAGAGGATGCTGGGCCGGCTCGCGAGCGCGGAGATGCGCCAGGCCATGGCCCGCGCCAACGACGGCGTCGTCCGCGCGTACACGCTGGATGGCGTGCCGACCGTTTCGGCTTTCAGCCGCTCATCGACCTATGGCTGGACCTTCATCGTCGGAGTGCCCCGCGACGAGATCGCTCGCGCCGTCCTCGGGTCTCTGGGGCCCGCCCTGGTCGGCTCGGTCTTGATGATCGCCTTGGCGGTGGCCGCCGCCCTCGGCTATGCGCGCCCCATCTCGCGGGACGTCCGCGCCTTGGTCGGCGAGGCCGAGGCGCTTGCGGCCGGCGCGCCACTCGATCCCGCCCCGTCTCATCTGGTGGAAATCGCCGAGGTGCGCCGCTCGCTTCGGGCCGCCGCCCACGTGCTGCGCCAGCGCGAGGCCGAGGCGAACCAGGCGGCCGAACGCCAGCAATTGATGATCAACGAGCTGAACCATCGGGTGAAGAACACCCTGGTCGTCGTGCAGTCCCTAGCCCGGCACAGCCTGCGAGACGGCGGACCACATGGCCTGCGCCAGTTCAACGATCGCATCCACGCCCTGGCCAGCGCCCACGATCTCCTGACCCGCCGCAGCTGGGAGGGCGCGGACCTTGGCGAGATCCTAGCCGAGACGCTTGAGCCCTACGCCGCCCAGGTGACGCTGGAGGGACCGCCGCTGCCGCTATCGCCCAATGGAGCGGTGGCCCTGGCGATGATTTTCCATGAACTGGCCACCAACGCCTCGAAGTACGGCGCTCTCTCCCGCGAAGCTGGCCGCGTGACCATTGCCTGGCGGCGCGAGGGCCGAACCCGGGCCATCATTCGCTGGGAAGAGGACGGCGGACCGACGGTCAGTCCGCCCCAGCGCAAGGGCTTCGGCTCGCGGCTGGTCGCCGCCAGTCTCAAAGGAGAACTGGCCGGGTCGGCGACCTTCGACTACGCGCCCGAGGGGCTCACCTGCGTTCTGACCATCCTCGCCACGACGCGGGCCTGAGCCAGGGAAGACCGATCGTCGCAGCGCCGCGTTGTCGCCTTGGCCCGGCCATGGAGCGCCTGCATAGAGAACCATCGTCCTAGGGGAGGTCCCGCGTGAGCCTGTCATTTCTGATCGGAGCCATCCTGGGCTCGGGCCTGTTCATCGCCCTGGGCCGCGCGCCCGCCGAGAAGCTGATCGCGATCGTTCAGGAGCGCATGCGCGGGAACTAACGGCGCCGTTGGGCCTTTTTTGGACAAGGTCGCGCAGGGCGGCCACCCAAGGAGTCCCCCCGATGTCCATTCTCGCCTGGCTACTTCTCGGCCTGATCGCCGGCTTCATCGCCAGCAAGATCGTCAACCGCTCCGGCAACGGCCTGTTGCTGGATATCGTGCTCGGCGTCGTCGGCGCGTTCGTCGGCGGCTGGCTGTTCAACCAGTTCGGCAACAGCGGCGTGTCCGGCTTCAACCTCTACAGCCTGCTGGTCGCCACGATCGGCGCGATCGTCGTGCTGGCGATCTACCACCTGGTCTTCAGCCGCCGCGCCCTGTAGCGCGCGGCCCCGGCGGCGGGTCCTCAAGCGGCCCGCCACTGGAATTTAGACTTCTTCCTTGAGCAGATCGCCCACCAGGTTACCGATCCAGGGGTTACGCGACCGCCTCAGACGTTCGGCGTGGTAAATGTGGGCAAGGTCCGCATAGGCGCGGTCGAAGTCGTCGTTCAGGATCACGTAGTCGAACAGCTCCCAGGCCGCGACCTCGTCCTTGGCCCGCGACAGGCGACGGTGGATGACTTCCTCGCTGTCCTGGCTGCGCGTGTGCAGGCGACGGCTCATCTCGGCCAGGGACGGCGGCAGGATGTAGACAAGGACGCTATCCTCCTTCGCCTGGGCGTGCACCTTCATCGCGCCCTGAAAGTCGATGTCGAACAGCGCGCTCTCGCCCCGCTCCAAGGCCTGCATGATCGGCGGCTTGGGGCTGCCGTAGAAGTTCCCGTAGACCTCGGCCCACTCCAGGAACGCGTCCTGGTCGATCATCTCCTTGAACCGCTCGCGCGTGACGAAATGATAGTCGCGGCCATCGTGCTCGCCCGGACGCGGATCACGGGTCGTGGCGCTGATCGACAGGTGCAGGTCGCTATGGTCGGAGACCAGGCGGCGCGTCAGCGAGGTCTTGCCGACGCCCGAGGGCGCGACGACCATCAGGAGCAGGCCGCGCGTGGGATGATGGGGTTTATTCAACGTTCTGGACCTGCTCGCGGAACTGCTCGATCACGGCCTTGAGCTCCAGACCGATCGCGGTCAGAGCGGTCAGGGCCGACTTCGAGCAGAGGGTATTGGATTCTCGCATGAATTCCTGGGAGAGAAAGTCGAGCCGACGGCCCGACGCCCCCTCGCCCGCCAGCAGGCCGCGCGCGGCGGCGACATGGCTGGCCAGACGGTCCAGTTCCTCGCGCACATCGGCCTTCACGGCCTGGGCGGCGGCTTCCTGGACGATGCGCTCCTCGCTGGCGCTTTCGCCGATCAGTTCGGCCATCCGGCGAGCAAAGCGCTCCTTCAGCACCGAAGGCTGACCGGCGGCCTCGGTCTCGGCTTGGCGGTTCAGATCCTCGATCCGGTCGACCAGGCCATGCAGCACCGGCGAGAGAGCCGCGCCCTCCTCCAAGCGCGCCGTCTTCAGGCCGTCCAGCGCCTGAGCGATCGAGGCGGCCATGGCGGCCTCGACGGCGGCGCGGGTCTCGGCGTCGTCCTCGTCCTCGCGGGCCTCGATGACGCCCTTCAGCGCCAGCAGGCCGTCCAGCGAAGGCTTAGCGACCATGCCGGTGGCGACATAGGGCCCGCCGGCGGTCAGGTAGCGCTCCAGAACCTGGATGTTGACCTTGGTCTCGCCACCGCTCTCGGCGCGCTTGGCCTGGACGCCGACGGTCAGCTGGCCGCGCTGGAAGCGCGCTTGGGCGCCGTCGCGGGCGGCGCGCTCAAGCCCCTCGAAGCCCGGCGGGCCGCGAAAGCGGGTCTCGAGATTGCGGCCGTTGACGCTGCGCGCCTCCACGGACCAGGACCAGGCGCCGTGCGCGCCCTCGACCCGGGAAAAGCCGGTCATTCCAGACAGTGGCATGACCTCTAGCCCCCCGTCTTGGCGGCGCGCTCGCGCTCGATCTGCCGCCACTTGGCGACATTGGCGTTGTGCTGTTCCAGGCTCGTGGCGAAGGCGTGCCCGCCCGTACCGTCGGCGACGAAGTAGAGCTCGTCGCTCGTCGGAGGATTGAGCACCGCCGCCAGAGCCGCGCGGCCCGGATTGGCGATGGGCGTCGGCGGCAGACCGGCGATCAGATAGGTGTTGTAGGGCGTCGGGCGGCGCAGCTCTGACAGCAAGATGCCCCGACCCAGCGGCCGGCCGCGCGAGATGCCGTAAATGATGGTCGGATCCGAACCCAAACGCATGCCGGTCCGAAGACGGTTGACGAACACGGCGGCCACGCGCGGACGCTCCTCGGCGAGCCCGGTCTCTTTCTCGACGATCGAGGCCAGGGTAACGGCCTCTTCCTTGGAGGAGAATGGCAAGCCCGGCTGGCGGCTAGCCCACAGGGCGTTTAGCACCTTGTCGCGGTCGTCCATCATCCGCTGCAGGACCGCAGCGCGGTCCTCGCCGCGCTGGACCTCGTAGGTCTCGGGCAGGATCGAGCCTTCCGGCGGCGTCGCGGCCTCGCCAGTCAGCACGTCGGACTTGCCCAGAATGTCCATCACCATGTCCGAGGTCAGACCCTCGGGAACGGTGATCCAGTGGCGCACGATGCGGCCGCGGCGAATGGCGTCCAGGATCGAGGCCATCGAGGCGCGCGACTTGAACTCGTACTCGCCCGCCTTCAGCGAGCGCGCCGCGCCGGTCAGCTTGGCGGCGGTCATGAAGATCGAGGACGAGCCGATAACCCCGCCCTTCTCCAGGCTGGAAGCGATCTCCGGCAGGCTGGAGCCCTTGCGCAGGACGACCGTTGTGGTGTCCCCCGAGGACGCGGCAGGGCCGGGCCCATTATAGGCCCACAGCGCGACCAAAAGGACCAGCACGCCGACCGCCACGAAGGTGGCGACGGCGCCCAGCAGGCCGCGCGTCAGCCGGCTGGCGGCCGACGCGGTCTCCCGGCGGGAGGATTTGCCCCGCGTGGTCTTCTTGCGGGGAGACGGCTTCTTGCTCACGAGACCTTCTTGAACACGACCGAGGCGTTGGTGCCGCCAAAACCGAAGCTGTTGGACACGGCCACGTCGATCTTGTGCGGCACGGCCTTGTTCGGCGCCAGGTTCATGGCGACGTGGACGTCGGGGTTGTCGAGGTTGATGGTCGGCGGGGCGATCTGGTCGCGGATCGCCAGGATCGAGAAGATACCTTCGATCGCGCCGGCCGCGCCCAAGAGGTGGCCGGTCATCGACTTGGTCGAGGACATGACGACGTTCTTGGCGTGGTCGCCCAGGAAGCGTTCGACGGCGCCCGCCTCCAGGCCGTCGGCCATCGTCGAGGTGCCGTGGGCGTTGACGTAGTCGATGTCCGAGGGCTTCAGGCCCGCGTCCTTGATCGCCGCCGCCAGGGCGCGACCGCCACCTTCGCCGTCTTCCGACGGTGCGGTGATGTGGTGGGCGTCGCCCGACAGGCCGTAGCCGACCACTTCGGCGTAGATCTTGGCGCCGCGCGCCTTGGCGTGCTCATACTCCTCCAGGACCAGGGCGCCCGCGCCCTCGCCCATTACGAAGCCGTCTCGGTCCTTGTCATAAGGGCGCGAAGCCTTTTCAGGCGTTTCGTTCCAGTCGGTCGAGACGGCGCGGCAGGCGATGAAGCCGGCGATGCCGACCTTGCAGACGGCCGCTTCCGCGCCGCCGGCGACCATCACGTCGGCGTCGCCGTACTTGATCAGACGCATGGCGTCGCCAATGGCATGGGCGCCGGTGGCGCAGGCCGTCACGACTGCGTGGTTGGGGCCCTTGAAGCCGTACTTGATCGAGACCTGACCCGAGATCAGGTTGATCAGGGCCGAGGAGATGAAGAACGGGCTGACCCGGCGGGGGCCCTTGGCCTCAAGTTCAATGGCGGTGTCGGCGATCGTCGACAGGCCGCCGATCCCCGAGCCCAGGATGACGCCAGTGCGCCACTTCTGCTCGTCGGTCTCCGGAACCCAGCCCGAATCCTTGATGGCCTCGTCGGCGGCGGCGATGCCGTAGAGAATGAAATCGTCCACGCGCTTCTGGTCGCGCGGGCTCATGGTCTGATCGGGATCGAAGCTGCCCTCGACGTCCGGACCGCCGCCGCCACGGCCATCGACGCGCGGCACTTCGCAGGCGACCTGGCAGGCGTATTCGGTCGGATCAAAGGCCGTGATGCGGTTCGCGCCGGACTTGCCGGCCAGAATGTTCTTCCAGGTGACATCAACGCCCTGGCCCAGAGGGGTCAGCAGGCCCAGCCCAGTGACAACGACTCTACGCATGGATCACTCCCAACCTTCGGCGCGGAGCGCGGTATCTGGGGATTACCCCAAGCACGCGCTAGCCGCGAATCTTGGCCTCAAACGAAAACCGCCGCGCGCACGATGGCAAGAGCCCGTGCGACGCGGCGGAATATGGTCTAGTTCGCTATGCGAACGCGACGCCTTTTAGGCGGTCTTTTCCGTGATGAACTTCACGGCGTCGCCAACCGTCTGGATGTGCTCGGCGGCGTCGTCCGGGATTTCGATGTCGAACTCTTCTTCGAACGCCATCACCAGCTCAACGTTGTCGAGGCTGTCGGCGCCCAGGTCGTCGATGAAGGAAGCCTTCTCGGTGACCTTCTCGGGATCGGCATCCAGGTGCTCGATGACGATCTTACGCACGCGCTCGAGAATGTCGGACATTCTGTTCAGTCCCTCGTTATGAAATATCGACCTGCGGGCTGACAGACGAGGCGTCTGCTTTCCGCAGGAATTGTCGGGCACCGCCTATCACGTTCCTTTTCGGCTTACTAGCGGGTCGCCGACAAAGGAACGGGGACGGCTTAGATCATCGCCATGCCGCCGTTGACGTGCAAGGTCTGGCCGGTGACGTACCCCCCCTCGTCGCTGGCCAGGTAAACACAGGCTGCGGCGATGTCGCTACCCTCGCCCAGCTTGCCGGCGGGAATCGTCGACAGGATGCCTGCCTTCTGCTGCTCGTTCAGGGCGTCGGTCATCGGGCTGGCGATGAAGCCCGGCGCAACGCAGTTGACGGTCACGCCACGGCTGGCCAGTTCTTGGGCTAAGGCCTTGGAAAAGCCGATCATTCCGGCCTTCGAGGCCGCGTAGTTGGTCTGGCCGGGATTGCCGGTGACGCCCACGATCGAGGTGATGCCGATGATGCGGCCGGCGCGGCGCTTCATCATGCCCTTGGCGGCGGCGCGCGACAGGCGGAAATAGCCCTCCAGGTTCACCTTGATCACGGTGTCCCAGTCCTCGTCCTTCATGCGGACGATCAGGCCGTCGCGGGTGATGCCGGCGTTGGCGATCACGATATCGAGCGGGGCGCCGGCGGCGTCCTCAGCCTTGGCGACTAGGCCATCCACCTGCTCGGCGTCGGACAGGTTAGCGACGACGGTCGAGGTGCGATCGCCCAGTTCCGCCTTCAGCTCGGCCAGGGCCGATTCGCGGGTGCCGGAGAGCACGACATGGGCGCCCTGAGCGTGCAGGGCGCGGGCGATAGCGCCGCCGATGCCGCCGGTGGCGCCGGTGACGAGAGCGGTCTTGCCGGTGAGGTCGAACATTTGGGTTGTCTCCCAGTGTCATCCCGGCCCCAGAGCCGGGATCGCCGGAAACGCCGGCGCGTGTTGCGGTCCCGGGTAACCGCGCTTTGCGCTCGCCCGGGATGAAAGTTTCTAGAGCGAAGCGGCGAAGGCTTCGAGATCGGCGGGCGTGTTCAGCGGCGTCGACTCGGCGTCCGGGGCGATGCGCTTGGCCATGCCCGAGAGAACCTTGCCGGCGCCGGCTTCGGCAAAGCGGGTGACGCCGCCTTGGCCGGCCAGCCAGGTCATGCTCTCGCGCCAGCGAACGCGGCCGGTGACCTGCTCGACCAGCAGCTTGCGGATGACGTCCGGATCATGGACCGGGGCTGCGGTGACATTGGCGACCAACGGCGCGCGCGGCGCCAGGATCGTGGTCTTGGCGAGCGCTTGCGCCATCTCATCCGCCGCCGGCTGCATCAGCGGGCAGTGGAACGGCGCCGAGACGTTCAGCGGAATGGCCCGCGCGCCCAGTTCCTTGGCCTTTTCGATGGCCTTGTCGACGGCCGCCTTGGCGCCCGAGATCACGACATTGCCGTTGTTGTTGTCATTGGCCACGACGCAGACGCCGACCTCCGAGCCGGCCTTGGCCGCTTCCTCGGCCAGGGCGAGGTCCGTCTTGGGGCCGATCAGCGAGGCCATGGCGCCCTCGCCCACCGGCACGGCGCGCTGCATGGCCTGGCCGCGCAGCTTCAGGAGGCGCGCGGTGTCGGACAGGCTGATGGCGCCGGCGGCCGCCAGGGCCGAGTATTCGCCCAGCGAGTGGCCGGCGACGAAGGCGGCCTTGTCGATCCCGACGCCGAATTCCTTCTCCAGCGTCCGAGTCACCGCCAGGCTGACGGCCATCAGGGCCGGCTGAGCGTTTTCAGTCAGCGTCAGGTCGCCCTCGGGGCCTTCCTTCATCAGGGCGAAAAGCTTCTGGCCCAGGGCGTCGTCGACTTCCTGGAACACCTCGCGAGCGCTGGCGAAGGCCTCGGCGAGATCCACGCCCATGCCGACAGACTGGCTGCCCTGACCGGGGAAAATGAAGGCGATGCTCATGAAAGCCCGCTCCGTTCTTATGAGATTCAAGGCCGGGAGGGTTAGGCCAAAGGTCGCCGGGCGGCAAGTCAGGCCGTTGCGCGCGCCGACAAGGGACCTCACCCCAACCAGGGACCGCCGGGCGGGCCCCAGCCCCAGACCGGCATGGGCGGATCGTCCTCGGGCTCGGCGACGCCGTCGGCCGAGTTGATCACCGCCAGACGTGTCCCCCACTCCAGATAGCCGACGAAGGCGGCGCGGAATTCCGGATCTGTGGGCAGACCGACCTGGTCGGCGGTGTCGAGCATCAGCGCCACCCACGCCTTCCGTTGCGCCTCGGTCAGGTGGCGGCCCAAGTGCTTGCGGATCATAGCGGCGTGGCTACCGCCGGCCTGGGTGTAGGCCTTGGGCCCGCCAAACACCTCGCCGACGAAGGCCGCCACGTGCTGGGCGTGCCGAGGATCCATACCGGCGAACACGGGCGCTAACACCGGATCTTCGGGAACCCTGACGTAGAAGGTCGAAAACAGCGTCTCGAACCGCTCGGGGCCGCCGGCCCAGGCGGCCAGGGTCGGCGTCTCAATTTCCTCGGCCGGCATGTCGTGCTCCTGCGTCTGGCGCCTAGCCACGCATGTAGAGGTTTGGAAGTCGAGAGAATGGAGTTATCCAAGACATGACCATGAACATCCCTCTCCTCCGGAGTCTTCCGATGTCTCGCCTGCTCGCTGGTATCGCTGCGGCCGCCCTAACGCTCGCCGCCACTTCTCCCGCCCTGGCCGCTCTCAAGGTCGGCGACAAGGCCCCCGACTTCAGCGCCAAGGCCGCATTGGCTGGCAAGGACTTCGATTTCAACCTGGCCAAGGCGCTCAAGAAGGGCCCCGTGGTGCTGTACTTCTTCCCAGCTGCCTACACCGCCGGCTGCACCGCCGAGGCTCACGAGTTCGCCGAGGCGACGCCCGAGTTCGAGAAGCTAGGCGCCACAGTGATCGGCGTCACGGCTGGCAATGTCGACCGCATCAAGGACTTCTCCAAGGAGCACTGCCGCGACAAGTTCGCGGTGGCCGCCGCCGACAAGGCTTTGGTCAAGAGCTACGACGTCGCCCTGGCGGTGAAGCCGGACTGGTCCAACCGCACCTCTTACGTCATCGCCCCGGACGGCAAGATTCTGCTGTCCTACACCGACGGCAACTTCATGGGCCACGTGACCCAGACCATGGGCGCGGTGAAGGCCTACAAGGCGGCCAAGAAATAACGAGCCTTTTCCGGTTCCAGCCATCCGCGCGGGTTGAAGCTCGCGCGCGCTGGCGGCCATGATCGGCCATGACCGATCTCGCGCAGACAGAAGCCATCATACGCGGCGTGGCCATCGGCGGCTTCGCCGCGAGCGGCCTTGTTCTGTTGGCAACGCCACGCCCCTCGCCCATCCGCTGGCTCGGGGCCGCCTTTTTTCTCGGCGTTATCGCGCACGTCACCTCGGGCTGGGGCCCTGAACTCCGAAGATTCGATCCCCTTTGGGCCGCCTCGGTCGTCGGAACGGGGCTGTTCTGGATGTTCGCCCTGGATCTGCTGGAAGACGCGCCCAAGCCGCCGCTCTGGCGACTGGCGGGCCCCGGGATCGCCTTCCTGTTCTGGCTCGCCGCCCAGGTCGCGCCCAAGGCGTGGTGCGAGACCATCTGGGGCGGCTATATCGCCATGCAGATGCTGATGGTCGCACACGTGCTTGTCGTCGCCTGGAGAGGCTGGCGCGGCGACTTGGTGCCGCAAAGGCGGCGGCTCCGACCTCTACTCGCCGCCGCCGCCTGCGGCTACGTACTGATCATCGCGGCCAAGGACATGCGTTGGCTGGTCTTCCTGCCCGGCGGCGCGATGGAACTGATCCAGGCTGCTTTTCTGGCTATCCTGGCGCTTGCCACGACGCTGGTCTTGCTTCGCGCTGAGCCGCAATTGGTGGCGGTCCAGATCGTTCCCGCGACTGACACGGCCGCCCAAACGCCGCTCGCTCTCACACCCGCTGACCGGCTGATCCTGGCGCGGCTGGACAAGGCCATGGACGAGACCGAGGTCTGGCGCGGGGAAGATCTCTCGATCGGCAGTCTCGCGGCCCTGGTCGGCGCGCCCGAGCATCGGCTGCGCAAGCTGATCAATGGCACGCTGGGTCACCGCAACTTCGCCGACTACGTCAACGGCCGAAGGATCGAGGCGGCCAAAGCCGCCTTGGCCGATCCGGAACAAGCGCTGAAGTCGGTCTCGACCATCGCCTATGAGCACGGCTTCGGCTCGCTGGGGCCATTTAATCGCGCCTTCCGGGCCGCCGTCGGCGTGACCCCGACCGCCTGGCGCCAGCAGGCGACGCCGCCCATCGCCCATCTGCGGCTGGTCGAAACCGCTCAAGCCGCGCCGAAAGCCGACAAACAAGCCTGATTTCGCGAACGGCGCGACGGGCGGCGCGGGCGGCGCTTCCCTGGCGAGGTCCATCGCCAAGGAGCTTTCGATGTCCGACACCCTTCTCGCCTTCGGCCGCAACTGGCTGGGCGGCATGCAGGTCGACGTGACCCGCTACGTGATCTTCTCGGTCGGCGTCTGGCTGGTCCTGTGGGTCATGCTGGCCGCGCCCCTGGCCAACCGCAAGATCCGCGACAACCGCCCGCCGGCGCGCCAGCTGCTGATCGAGTTCGCGGTCTCGATCCGGTCCATAATGATCTTCTCAACGCTCGGCCTGCTGACGTTCGGACTGTTCCGAGCGGGTCTGCTACCGGGCCCCTACATCGCCAAGAGCTGGGGCCCCGCCTGGTTCTGGACCAGCCTTGTCCTGATGATCATCGCCCACGACGCCTGGTTCTACTGGACCCACAGGCTGATCCACGACCGCCGCCTGTTCCGGCGCTTCCACCGGCAGCATCACCGGTCGAACAATCCCTCGCCGTTCACGGCCTATAGCTTCGACCTGGGCGAGGCCTTCATCAACGGCGTCTTCGTGCCGCTATGGATGATCCTGGTCCCGACCCAGTGGCCGGTGATTGGCCTGTTCATGCTGCACCAGATCGTCCGCAACACGATCGGTCACTCGGGATACGAGCTTTTCCCCGCCCGTAAGGACGGCCGGCCGCTGATCCCCTGGCTGACGACCGTGACGCATCACGATCTGCATCACGCCCAGGCCGGCTGGAACTATGGGCTCTATTTCACTTGGTGGGACAAGCTTATGGGCACCGAGCACCCGGACTATCTGAAGCGCTTTTCCGAGGCCACGGCCCGCAAGGACCGCCAACGGAAGGCTACCAGTTCGCCTTCACCAGCTTGACCATGGCGCGGGCGTCCTGCAGCCGCCATTGCTCACGGTCGGTGTTGACGCCGCGCAGGCTGACCGTGAACTCGGCCGGGATATCAAAGGGGCGCGTGAGAGACAAATCCACGCCCTCTTCCCCGGCCGAGCCGCCGCCAAAGGCGATCGAGCCGATCGGCTTGCCGTCAAGGGTCAGGGAAGAACGGATGTTGGCGCGCGTCACGGGGATTCTGCTGGGCACGGCGATCGCCTGGCTGGCGTCCATGTCCATCGACACGCTGACATAGTTGGCGCGCGGCAGCAGGCCGAAACCGAACATCTTCGACATGGACGAGCGGAGGCGAGCCTCGTCCTGGTTCCAAGACGCGCCCAGGGCCAACGAACGCTGACCGATCCGGCGTTCATCTGGCTTCTGGCTCAGGTTCAGGTCGAAATCGTAGGTCGGGTTCTCAAGCATGCCCGAGGACTTGACCGTCAGAGCAACCTTTTCGCTGTCCGTAGACAGGTCCAGCGGCAGGGCGGCCGAATAGCCGGCAAACCGCCCATCCCGGGCCGAGACCGACATGGCGGGCTTTTGAATCAGTTCGGCGCAGGCCGGGCCACCAAAGGCGAGCGCCGCAGCTCCGAATGAAATGACAGCCAAGCCTTTCATGCGATCTGCGTAGCATAGGATCCCGACGAGACAAGTCCGGAGTCACCGCGAACGACTATTTTCCGAGATTCAGGGCTTCGACATTCTTCACGATGCGCGACTGGAGATCATTCTGCATTTCCGGCAGCAGCTCCATGATGGCCCGACCGCTAATCTGGCCCAAGGCCGGCATCTTTTCGATAATCCCCTGCCCTATCGGACTTTCATAGAAAGCCACCAGCGCCTTCAACTCGTCGACCGAATAGACCGTGGCCATGCCCGGAGCCATCTTGTCGGCGATCCGGGCCATCAGACCGTTGTTGTAGACGTCCTCGACCGCAGCCATGACGGCGCCTGCCAATCGCTTGCGCTGATCGTCGTTCAAGTTGGGATAGCGCTGCGCCTGCTGCTCGATCATGGCGTCGACCATCGAGAGCATCATCGGCTTCATGCTCTGCTCCATGCGCATGGCGGCGATGTAACGACGCGTCAGCGCCATCGCCTCGGCGGAGGGCGCGGCGGCGCTGGCCTGAACCTTCGCCTCGGCCAGCCCGCCGACCGTCAATCCAACGCAGAGAACAACAAGACTCACGATCCGCACGACTTAAAGACTCCCCGTGTCCGCGCTCAGCCTGGAACGGCTCGACCTAGACGGACAAGAGCCAAAGCTTCCTTGCCTTTCAGCCCTATCTCCTGTAGTAGCGCGCGTTCTCACGGAAGGCGGTCTTGCACGCACCCATCCGGGACCGGGGTCTCCCCGCTCGGCGTGTCGGATCCATCGTGGTCGACGGACTTCCGTCGTCGTCCGCGCCGCCTTCCACAACGGAAGAAGGAAAACATGGCGTTCTACGAACACGTGGTCATCGCGCGGCAGGACATCTCGCCGCAACAGGCCGAAGCTCTGAACGAGCAACTCAAAGCCCTCATCGAAGAAAATGGCGGTCACATCGCCAAGATCGAGTACTGGGGCCTGCGTAACCTCACCTACCGCATCAAGAAGAACCGCAAGGGTCACTACTCCCTGCTCGCGATCGACGCCCCGGCGCCGGCCGTGAAGGAAATGGAGCGCCAGCTGCTCATCAACGAAGATGTGCTGCGCTTCATGACCATCCGCGTGGAAGAGCTGGACCTGGAGCTTTCGCCGGTTCTGGCGCGTCGCGACCGTGGTGACCGTCCGGAGCGTCCCCGCGACGACTTCGGCGCTCAGGCGCAAGCGTAAGGGAGACTGAAGATCATGACCGATACGACTGCTCCCGAAGCCGGCGCTCCGGCCGCCGCCGCTGGCGGCGCCCGCCGTCCGTTCTTCCGTCGCCGCAAGGTGTGCCCGTTCTCGGGCGCCAACGCGCCGAAGATCGACTACAAGGACGTGAAGCTGCTGCAGCGCTACGTCTCCGAACGCGGCAAGATCGTGCCGTCGCGCATCACCGCGGTGTCGGCCAAGAAGCAACGCGAACTGGCCAAGGCCATCAAGCGCGCCCGCTTCCTGGCTCTGCTCCCCTACGTCGTGAAGTAAGGGAGACGCCACGATGAAAGTCATTCTGCTCGAACGCGTTGAAGGCACCGGCGTCCTCGGCGACGTGGTCACCGTGAAGGACGGCTTCGCCCGTAACTTCCTGCTGCCGCGCCACAAGGCCCTGCGCGCCACCAAGGCCAACGAAGCCACCTTCGAAGCGCAACGCGCCGAGATCGAGGCCCGCAACGTCAAGAACCGCGAATCCGCCGAAAAGAACGGCGAGTCGCTGGACGGCACGCAATACGTCCTGATCCGTCAGGCTGGCGAAAGCGGCCAGCTGTACGGTTCGGTCGCCGGTCGCGACGTGGCTGACGCCATCCGCGCCGAAGGCGGCAAGGTCGACCGCTCGATGGTCGTGCTGGACAAGCCGATCAAGACGCTCGGCGTCCACGAAGTGAAGGTGAAGCTGCACGCTGAAGTGACCATCACGGTCACCCTCAACATCGCGCGCAGCGCCGACGAAGCCGAGCGCCAAGCGCGCGGCGAAAACGTGATCAACTCGCAGTTCGAGGAAGATCGCGCGGCCGAAGCCGAAGCCGCCCAAGACATGGCGGAAGGCGGCGCCGGCTCGTTCGAAGGCGACCACTACGAAGCCTAAGACCCGTCAGGGTTCTGAGCGTTTCAAGAGAACGGCGCGGAGCAATCCGCGCCGTTTTTTTCTGTGCCATCGCGTAGAAATGCTCAGCTTGTGTGCAACCGATCGAAATCCCATGTTCGATGAGGGGGCGATCAAGACCCCCGCCTCGGGGCGTATGGACGCATGTCCGCGCCCCGGCCACGAGAGGGGATTTCTCATGCGTTACAGAGCCTTGCTGCTGGCCGCCGCCTCGCTGACGGCCTTCTCCGCCACCGCCCAAGCCCAGACCGCCCCACCGGCGGCCGATGACACGACGATCGAGCAGATCGTCGTCACCGGTTCGCGCGTCGCGCGCTCACGCCTCGACACCATCTCGCCCGTCGACGTCGTCGACAGCAAGGCGCTGACCCGACAGGGCACGCCCGAACTAGCCCAAGCGCTGGCCAACTTGGCGCCGTCGATCGGTTTCCCGCGCCCGGCCGTGACCGACGGCACCGACTCGGTGCGCCCGGCCACGCTGCGCGGCCTTGCGCCCGACCAGACCCTGGTGCTGCTGAACGGCCGCCGCGCCCACACCTCGGCGCTCGTGAACATCAACGGCTCGATCGGCCGAGGCTCTGCCCCGTTCGACCTGAACACCATCCCCACGGCGGCGCTGTCGAGCGTAGAAATTCTGCGTGAAGGCGCGGCGGCCCAGTACGGCTCGGACGCCATCGCCGGCGTGATCAACCTGCGCCTGCGCGAGGCCAGCAGCGGCGGCGGGGCGAGCGCCAGCTATGGCGTCTACAACACCAAGGTGAAGACCACTCGCGATCCCGACGGTCGCAAGGCCAACGACGGCCCGGTCTACAGCGCCTCGGTCTGGCAGGGCTTTTCCCTGCCCAACGACGGCTTCCTGACGCTGACCGGCGAGTACTCATACCGCAACCCGACCAACCGCGCCGACCTCGACCCGCGCGTCACACCCAACAAGGTCACCGGGATCTTCGGCGACCCTCAGGTCGAGACCAAGACGGTCTACGCCAACTTTGGCGTGCCGCTGAACGAGACCTGGAAGCTCTATGGCCTGGCCGGCTATCAGAACCGCAAGGGTGAAAGCGCCGCCTTCCCGCGCCTGGCCGACAACGCCAACAACTATATCTCGGTCTATCCGAACGGTTACGTCCCGAAAATCACCACCGACATCGACGACTACAACCTGGCCTTCGGCGCCAAGGGCGAGGTGGCCGGCTTCACGGTCGACGCCGGGGTGAACTACGGCGCCAACAAGGTCGCCTACGGCACCATCAACTCGCTGAACGCGTCGCTCGGCCCGACATCGCCGACCTCGTTCAAGGACGGGTCGATGCGGTACGGTCAATGGGTGGCGAACCTCGACTTCACCCGACCGCTTGAGCTGTTCAACTTCGCCGAGCCCAGCACCCTGGCGTTCGGCGTCGAGTATCGTGACGAGAGCTACAAGATCCGCGCCGGCGAGACAGCTTCATGGGTCAACGGCGGCAACGGCAGGGGCGCTGGCGCGCAAGGCTTCCCTGGCTTCCGACCGTCCAACGAAGTGGACGTCAGCCGCAACGCCACCAGCCTGTACGCCGACCTCGACAACCAGATCACCGACAAGCTGGATGTGGCCCTGGCGGTCCGTTACGAGGACTACTCGGACTTCGGTTCGACCACGACCGGCAAGATCGCCGCGCGCTATGACCTGACAGACAGTTTCGCCATCCGTGGGGCCTATTCGTCAGGCTTCCGCGCCCCGGCGCTGCAACAGCAGTACTTCACCACCACCTCGATCAACATCATCGGCGGCGCGGCGGTGGATGTCGGCACCTTCCCCGCCACCAGCGCCACGGCCGCCGCCCTTGGGGCCAAGGCGCTGGAGCCAGAGAAGTCCAAGAACTACTCGTTCGGCGCGGTTTTCCACAAAGGCCCGTTCGAGCTGACGGTGGACGCCTACCAGATCGACATCGACAACCGGATCGTGCTCTCGGAGAACATCCAGGGCTCGGCCACGGGGACAGCCACGCAGAGAGCGATCTACACGCTGCTGCAGCCCTTCGGCGTGACTACGGCGCGGTTCTTCATCAACGGCGTCGACACCCGCACCAAGGGTGTGGACGTCGTGGGCCGCTACCGCCTGGACAGCGAAGCCGCCGGCCGGTTCGATTTCACCCTGGCGGCGAACTTCAACGACACCAAGGTCAAGCGCGTGCCAACCACCAGCACGCTCTCGTCCCTGCCCGTCCCGCCGGCCCTGTTCTCGCGCGTCAATGTCGCGATCTTCGAGGAAGGCACGCCCGATAAGAAATTCGTGGCGTCAAGCGATTGGTCCAGAGGCCCGTTCAGCGCGACCCTCAAGGGCGCCTACTACGGCTCGGTGCTGGTCCCGAACTCAAACCAGGCGCTGGACTACCGCACTGGCGCCAAGTCGGTCTGGGATCTGGAAGGCCGCTATGCCTTCGCTCAGAACATCACCTGGGCGGTGGGCGTGAACAACCTGTTCGACACCTATCCAAACAAGGCGCCCGCGGCGGTGAACACCACTGGCGTGACGGCCTTCTCCGGCTTCTCGCCCTTCGGGTTCAACGGACGGTTCCTCTATACGCGCCTCGCCTACAACTGGTGATCCAGGGCTAGACCAGGACACAACCGGATAGGCGCGGAGAGCGATCTTCGCGCCCATTCTCTTTGGTCTCACGTCAGGAACGGACGCCTGCCCAAGCCCGTGCTCTTGCACGATCCATAGGTCAGAACATACACAGAATATCCCCGTTCATCTGACTCGCGGGGCCAACTCCCCCCGCGCGTCGAAACCCGCATCGCGTTAACTTCCGATGATGTCCCTGGTACCCGCGCTCGACCTGCGCCCGCCGACCGAAGAGCCCACGATCAACGTGGCGCCGCACAACATGGAAGCCGAGCAGGCTCTGCTCGGCGTCCTGCTCTACGACAACGCCGCCTACGAGCGGCTGACCGACAGCCTGCAGGCGCGCTGCTTCTACGAGCCCTTCCACCAGCGCCTGTTCCAGGCCATCGAGACCCACGTCCGCAAAGGCCAGCTGGCCGAACCGATCCTGCTCGCCGACGAGTTCAAGAACGACCCGGCGTTCCAGGAGCTGGGCGGCCTGCGCTACCTGGCCGACCTGGTCGACCGCGCCCCGCCAGCGGCCAATGCCGGCGACTACGCACGGGTGATCTTCGACCTGTCCCTGCGTCGCGAGTTGATCCGCATCGGCGGCGACATCGCCACGGCCGCTCAAGGCGGCAATGATGAGAAGCGCGCCGCCCGCGACCAGATCGAGGCGGCTGAACAGAGCCTCTACACCCTAGCCGAAAGTGGTACGGCCTCCTCTGGCTTCGTCTCGTTCGGCGACGCCTTGCGCGGCGCGGTCGAGATGACCGCCGAGGCCTATAGCCGCGACGGCGGCATGTCGGGCGTCGCCACCGACCTGATCGACCTCGACCAGAAGATCGGCGGCCTACATCCCTCCGACCTTGTGGTGCTGGCCGGCCGTCCCTCGATGGGTAAGACGGCGCTGGCGACCAACATCGCCTTCAACATCGCCAAGAAGTACGCCTACGAAATCCAGCCGGACGGAACCAAGAAGACCGTCCAGGGCGGCGTCGTGGCCTTCTACTCGCTGGAAATGAGCGCCGAGCAGCTGGCCCTGCGTATGCTGGCTGACGCCTCGGGCGTGTCGGGCGACCGGCTCCGCAAGGGTGAGATCGACGCCTCCGAATTTGGTCGGGTCCGCGACGCGGCCATGGAGCTGCAAGAAGCGCCGCTCTATATCGACGCCACCGGTGGCATCTCGATCGCCAAGCTGACCGCTCGCGCCCGACGCTTGAAGCGCCAAGTCGGCCTGGACCTGGTCGTCGTCGACTACCTGCAGCTGGTCACCGGCTCGGATCTCGGCGCAAACGCCAACCGGGTGCAGGAAGTCAGCCAGATCACCATGGGCCTGAAGGCCCTGGCCAAGGAACTGGCCTGCCCCGTCATCGCCCTGTCGCAGCTGTCGCGTCAGGTGGAAGCCCGCGACGACAAGCGGCCCCAGCTCTCCGACCTTCGGGAATCGGGCTCGATCGAGCAGGACGCCGACATGGTCTGGTTCGTGTATCGCGAGGCCTACTATGTGGGCCGCGCCGAGCCGCGCGAAGGCACGCCCGAGCACCTGACCTGGCAGGAAGAGATGGACCGCCTGCAGGGCCTGGCCGAAGTCATCATCGCCAAGCAGCGTCACGGCCCGATCGGCACCGTGCGCCTGTCGTTCAACAGCGACACCACCCGCTTCGGCAACCTGGCCAAGGACCACTACTTCGCCCAGGCGCGGAATATTCCGTCGGACGAATAGCGCCTGGAACTGTCATCCCGGCCAAGCGCGTAGCGCGCCGAGCCGGGACCGCTGGAAACGCAGGCGCCTGCGGGGGCACAGGGTCTTCGCTGCGTGCAGCCCGGGATGACAAGGTCTGGCGTTTAAGCCACCGTCCCCGCCTCGCCCTTGAACCCAGACGAGTCGCATGGATTTCAGCCCCCTGCCCACCTCCAGCTTGGTCGGCGCGTTCCTGATCGCGTTTCCGGCGCTGTTCTCGATCGTCAATCCGGTCGGCGCCTCGCTGATCTTCCACCAGGCGATGGCGGGCCGTGCGCGCGAAGAGCGGCTAAAGCTGGCGCGGCAGATCGGCTTCTACGCCTTCCTGGTGCTCTTGGGCTCGCTGCTGCTGGGCGGCTACATCCTGAACTTCTTCGGCGTCAGCCTGGGCGCCCTGCGGGTGGCGGGCGGCCTCGTCGTGGCGATCCGCGCCTGGGGCCTTTTGATGGACCCGCAGGAGAACGAGGATCGCAAGACCAGCCAGACCGAGACGGCCCAGAGCCACGAAGACGTCGCCTTCTTCCCGCTGACCATGCCGTTCACGACCGGCCCAGGCTCGATCTCGGTCGCGATCGCCCTCTCCTCGCAGCGCCCGACCGAAGGCGACGCCGTGGCGCCGTTCTTCATCGGCGCGGGTCTGGCCGCGGGTTTGGTCGCGTTGATGGTCTGGCTGCTCTACAGCGCCTCCGAGCGCGTGATGCGGATGCTGGGTCCGGCCGGCGCCCGCGTGCTCTCACGACTGGTCGCTTTCCTGCTGCTGTGCATCGGCGTCCAGATCATCGCCTCCGGCGCGGAGAACCTGGTGGCCAAGTTCCTGGCCGCCCACCACGGCTAAATCGTTGAACCGCTGGCCCGCGTCGGCTACGCCCACCCCGTGACCAACCTCAACGACGCCCGCCTGACGATCGACCTCGACGCCTTGGCCGCGAACCATGCGGCCCTGAAGGCGCGCGCGGGCCACGCTGAGTTGGCGCCAGCGGTCAAGGCCAACGCCTATGGCCTGGGCGCGGCGCGCATCGCCGATCGCCTCTGGGACGAAGGCGTTCGGAGCTTCTATGTCGCGCGTGTGGCCGAGGGCGTTGCGCTGCGCGCGGCGCTGGGCGATCGCGAGGCGGCGATCTACGTCCTGGACGGCGCGACGCCGGGCTCTGGCGACGCCTTGGAGGGCGCGCGCCTGATCCCCGTGCTCAACAGCCTGCCGCAGATCGAGGCCTGGAACGTCCAGGCCCGATCAGGACGCCTGAAGGCCGCCCTACACCTCGACACCGGCATGAACCGCCTGGGCCTGCGCCCAGAAGAGCTGAAGGTGCTGCTGGGGGCCATGGATCGGCTCAAGCGCTTGGACCTGGAGCTGGTGATTAGCCACCTAGCCTGCGCCGACGTCCCTGACCACCCGATGAACCCCAGGCAGTTGGAGCGCTTCAGCGAAGCCGTCGCGCTGCTGCCGAACGCCCGCAAGAGCTTTGCCAATTCGGCGGGCCTGTTCCTGGGCGAGGCCTATCGCTTCGATCAGGCTCGGCCGGGGATCAGCCTCTATGGCGGCGGCCCCGAAGGCCGGCCGCATCCCGAGATCCGCGCCGTCGCCACCGTGGAAGCGCCCATCCTGCAGGTTCGGGTCGTGCCGCGCGGCGAGACCGTCGGCTACGGCGCAGCCTGGACGGCGCCCGACACCACCCGCATCGCCATCGTCGGCGCGGGCTATGCCGACGGCGTCCCACGCGCGAGCCATCCCAGGGGCCAGGTCTGGTTCGACGGCGCCCGCCGGCCAATGCTGGGTCGCGTCTCGATGGACCTGATGGCGATCGACGTGACCGACTGCGACGCCGCGCGTCCCGGGGCCATGGTTGAGTTGCTGGGGGCGAACATGCCGATCGACGACGCCGCGACAGCGGCCGGTACCACGGCCTATGAACTGCTGACCAACATCGCCCCGCGCGCCCGGCGCATTTACCGCTGAGCCTGCGTCCGGCTTTGGCGCAGCCGGCCCACACCCTGTAGTCTCCCGTCATCCGAGAATCAGGAGACCTCATGGCCCGCGACGGCGCCGTCTACGCCTGCCAGTCCTGTGGTGCGGTCCAGACCAAGTGGTCCGGACAGTGCCCCGCCTGCCAAAGCTGGAACACCCTGGTCGAGGAGGTGGGCGCCAAGCCACCCGGCGCCCTGTCGACGACCAAGGCCACGCGCGTGCGCGGCCTGCAGTTCACCGGCCTGGAAAGCGAGACCGCTCCGCCCCCGCGCATCCTGACCGGCGTCGACGAGTTCGACCGCGTCTGCGGCGGCGGCGTCGTGCCGGGCTCGGCCATCCTGATCGGCGGCGACCCGGGCGTCGGCAAGTCCACCCTGCTGCTGCAGGTCTGCGCCAGCGCCGCCGCGCGCGGGGTGTCCTGCGCCTACATCTCCGGCGAAGAGGCCGTGGAGCAGATCCGCGGCCGCGCCGACCGGATGGGTCTCGCCAAATCCAATGTCAGCCTGGCAGCCGAAACGGCGCTGCGCGACATCCTGGATGGCCTCAAGCGCGACAACTTCGATCTCGTGGTCATCGACTCCATCCAAACGATGTGGAGCGACGCCCACGAGGCCGGTCCCGGCACCGTCACCCAGGTCCGCGCCTGCGCCACCGAGCTGGTGCGCCTGGCCAAGAAGAAGGGCGTGGCGATCCTGCTGGTGGGCCACGTCACCAAGGACGGCCAGATCGCCGGCCCGCGAGTCGTCGAGCACCTCGTCGACGCCGTCCTCAGCTTCGAGGGCGAGCGCGGCTATCCGTTCCGCATCCTGCGCGGGGCCAAGAACCGCTTCGGCGCCACCGACGAGATCGGCGTCTTCGAGATGGGCGACGTCGGCCTGCGCGAGGTCAAGAACCCCTCGGCCCTGTTCCTGAACGAAGGCGGCGAGCGCGCGGCCGGCGCGGCGGTGTTCGCCGGCATCGAGGGCAGCCGGCCCGTGCTGGTGGAATTCCAGGCCTTGGTCGCGCCTTCCGCGTACGGAACACCGCGCCGAGCGGTTGTCGGATGGGATTCCGGACGTCTGGCCATGGTGCTCGCCGTACTCGAGGCCCGATGCGGCCTTGGTTTTGGCGACAAGGACGTCTATCTGAACGTCGCCGGCGGCCTTCGCATCACCGAACCGGCGGCGGATCTCGCGGCGGCGGCGGCCTTGGCCTCTTCCGCCCTGGACGTCGCCCTGCCCCAGGACTGCGTCGTGTTCGGCGAGGTCAGTCTGTCGGGCGAAGTCAGACCCGTCAGCCGGATGGAGACTCGTTTGAAGGAAGCCGCGAAATTGGGATTTGGCCGGGCGCTTGGACCGCTCGCCGGCCTGCCTGAAGGCGGCGGATCGTTGCCGGTCGCAGGCGTGGCCCGCCTGGCCGACGCCGTGCGCCGCATCGGTGACGAGATCTGGACGAGCCTGACGTGACGCCTTTCGACATCATCGCCGGCCTACTGCTGCTCATCTCGGGCGTCACGGGCTGGATTCGCGGCGCTTCACGCGAGCTGACCTCGTTTCTGTCCTTCATCCTCGCCGCCGCCATCGCCCTCTTCGGTCTGCGCTTCAGCGGCCCTCTGTTCCGCGAGTTGATGGACCCGGACTGGGCCGCCACCGGCGCGGCGGTGCTAGTCGTGTTCGTGGTCTTCTTCCTGATCTTCCGCCTGATCGGCGCGCGGCTCACCGCCAGCCTGCAGCAGACCTCGGCCGGAACGCTCGACAACGCCATCGGCGCGAGCTTTGGCCTGGTCCGCGCCTGCGTCGTGCTGGGCGTTTTCAATCTATTGCTGCACCTGGCGACGCCGCCGGATCGAATGCCGCGCTGGGTCGAGGACTCAATTTTCTATCCTCTGTCCGAAGTCAGCGGCAAAGCCCTCAAGGTCTTTGCACCGAAAGGCAAGGCGCTGGCCGGCAAGCTGGCTCCCGCGATCAAGGACGCTGTCCACGACGGGGCTAAGGACGGCGGCGACAATACGTCCGGCGAGGAATCGTCGGGAAAAGGCTATGACAAGAACCAGCGTCGGGACCTCGACGATCTGGTGGAGAAATCGCGATGAGCTTCCTGGGCCAGTCGACCGACCGCTATTCGTCCCCCGCTTGGCGCGATCCCGAGGATGACACGTTGCGCCTGGAGTGCGGCGTGTTCGGCGTCTTCGGCGTCCGAGACGCGGCGGCCATCGCGGCCCTGGGCCTGCACGCCCTACAGCATCGCGGCCAGGAAGCCTGCGGCATCGCCGCCTTCGACGGCAACCGCTTCCACACTGAACGCCATATGGGCCATGTCGGCGACGCCTTCACCGGCGCGGACCTCGTCCAGCGCCTGCCCGGCAACATGGCCATCGGCCACACGCGCTATTCGACGGCCGGCGGCGCGGGCATTCGCAACGTCCAGCCGATGTTCGCCGATCTTGAGACCGGCGGCGTCGCGATCGCCCACAACGGCAACCTGACCAATTTCCTGACCCTGCGCGAGCGCCTGGTGCAGGAAGGCGCGATCTTCCAGTCGACCTCGGACAGCGAGGTGATCCTTCACCTGATCGCCCGCTCGCGGAAGGCCAAGATCGTCGACCGCTTCGTCGACGCGGTCAGCCAGATCGAGGGCGGTTACGCCCTGGTGGCCATCACCAACAAGAAGATGATCGGCATGCGCGACCCGCTGGGCATTCGCCCGCTGGTGCTGGGCGATCTGGATGGCAAGCCGGTCCTGGCTTCCGAGACCTGCGCGCTCGACATGATCGGCGCCCGCTTCGTGCGCGACGTCGAGCACGGCGAGATGGTGGTGATCGAGGAGACCGGCGTCACCTCGACCAAGCCGTTCCAGGCCAAGGCCGCTCGGCCCTGCGTGTTCGAGTATGTCTATTTCGCCCGTCCCGACAGCGTCGTGAACGGCCGCTCGGTCTATGGCGTGCGCAAGCGCATGGGCCACAACCTGGCCAAGGAGACCGGCGTCGAGGCCGACGTCGTGGTGCCGGTGCCCGACAGCGGCGTGCCCGCTGCTTTGGGCTACGCCCAGGAAAGCGGTCTGCCCTTCGAGATGGGCATCATCCGCAACCACTATGTGGGCCGCACCTTCATCCAGCCGACGCAAGGCGTCCGCGAACTGGGCGTGCGCATGAAGCACAGCCCCAACCGCGCCGTTCTGGCCGGCAAGCGCGTGGTGCTGATCGACGACTCGATCGTGCGCGGCACCACCTCGCTGAAGATCGTGCGTATGGTCCGCGAGGCCGGCGCCACGGAGGTCCACCTCCGCTCGGCCAGCCCGCCGATCAAGTGGCCCGACTTCTACGGCATCGACATGCCCGAGCGTGAACAACTGCTGGCGGCCAACAAGTCGCTGGAAGAGATGGCCAAGTTCCTGGAAGTCGACAGCCTGGGCTTCCTGTCGGTCGAGGGCCTGTACGACGCCCTGGAGGCTGGCACCCGCGACCCGGCCGCGCCGCAGTTCACCGACCACTACTTCACCGGCGACTATCCGACCCGCCTGACGGACCGCGAGATCGCCGAAGGCCGCAACGAAGCCAACGACAAGCAGCTGTCGCTGCTGGTCAGCGCCTAAAGTCGCCGCCCGCATGGGTCTGAAGGGTCTGCTCGAGAAGCTGAAGCTCGAGCCTTATGTGATCGCCCTGTTCGGCATGGTCGTGCTGGCCTCGATCCTGCCGGTTCGGGGCGAGGCGGCGCATGGCCTGTCGATCGTCGTCAAGCTGGCGATCGCCCTGCTGTTCTTCCTGCATGGCGCGAAGCTGTCGCGGGAGTCCGTCGTCGCCGGCGTCACCCATTGGCGCCTGCACCTGCTGATCCTGGGCTTCACCTTCGTGATGTTCCCGGTGCTGGGCCTGGTCATCAGCAAGATCGGCGTGCTGCCGCCGACCCTGGCGGCCGGCATCCTGTTCCTGTGCTGCCTGCCCTCGACCGTTCAGTCGTCGATCGCCTTCACCTCGATCGCGCGAGGTAATGTCGCCGCCGCCGTCGTGGCGGCCAGCGCCTCGAACCTGTTCGGCATCTTCATCACGCCGGTGCTCGTGGGCCTGCTGATGCACACCCAAGGCGGCGCGGCGGGCGGCTGGCAGTCGGTGCGCGATATCGTCGTCCAGTTGCTGCTGCCGTTCATCGCCGGCCAGCTGGCGCGGCCGCTGGTCAGCGCTTGGATCACCAAGCACAAGGGCCTGATCGGCTATGTCGATCGCGGTTCGATCCTGCTGGTCGTCTACTCGGCCTTCAGCGCGGCCGTGGTCGGCGGCATCTGGCACAGGATTTCGCCGCTGCAGCTTCTGATCCTTCTGGTGGTCTGTGGCGTTCTGCTGGCGATCGTGCTGGCGGCGACGACCTTCGGCGCGCGCGCTCTAGGCTTCTCGCCCGAGGACGAGAAGGCGATCACCTTCTGCGGCTCCAAGAAGAGCCTGGCGACCGGCGTGCCAATGGCGGGCATCCTGTTCCCCGGCCCAACCGCCGGGATCATCGTCCTGCCACTGATGATCTTTCACCAGATCCAGCTGATGGCCTGTTCGATCATCGCCCAGCACTACGCCAAGCAGACCAAGGAAGCCGAGGCTTAAGGGTTTCCCGCGGTTTCCGTTTCTCCATCCCTGCTCTAGAACGCGCCCATGACCTTCGACTCCTCCAAGCCACTGGCCGGCCGCATCGCTCTCGTCACCGGCGCCACGCGCGGCATCGGCGAGGCGGTCGCCCTGGGTTTGGCCAAGGCCGGCGCTCACGTCATCGCCGTGGGCCGCACCCAAGGCGCGCTAGAGGCCCTGGACGACGCCATCCTGGCCGCCACCGGCGAGCGCGCGACCCTGGTCCCGCTGGACCTGCGCGAGGCCGATGGTCTGGATCACCTGGGCGCGGCGATCCACGAACGCTGGGGCAAGCTCGACATCCTGGTCGGCGCGGCCGCCCTGTTGGGTCCCCTCACCCCGATCAGTCACCTGGAGCCCAAGGGCTGGGACATGGTGCTGAGCACCAACCTGACGGCCAACTGGCGCTTGATCAGATCGATGGACCCACTGCTGCGCGCGTCGGACGCTGGCCGGGCCCTGTTCTTCTCCAGCAGCGTCGCGCGCACCCGCCCGGCCTTCTGGGGCGTCTACGCGACCACCAAGGCGGCGCTTGAGGCCCTGGTTGACGTCTATGCCGACGAGACCGAGAACACCGCCGTCCGCGCCTTCTGCGTCGATCCGGGCGCCATGCGCACAAAGATGCGCGCCGGCGCCTTCCCGGGCGAAGACCCAAAGACCGTGCCCGCGCCGGAGACGATCGTTCCGTTCATCGTCGATCTGGTTCGCCCCGGTCGGGAACCTCCAAAGGGCGTGGTCCGCTTCAAGGAGCGTGGCCAGGAGTCTCCCAGCATCGACGCCTGAGGCGATTCGCGGACGGTCCAGCCATCGCCTCGGCGCCAACCCGCCAGAGTTGCCCCCTAGCCAGCCCACCGCCTGGCGTGATCGGCCGTGGCCGACACGGCGCGACATTCCGCCCTCTGGGTCGAGAATTATTCCTCCATTAACGCTACCGTCAGACACCTGAGAACATTCATCTCAATGCAGCAGGGGCGCGACGATGGCGCTGTTCTCCTTCAATCGCCAAGACAGCGACGCCTCGAACAAGCTCGCCGACTTGCAGGGCGTCGTCGACGCCATCCAACGCTCCCAGGCGGTTATCGAATTCAATCTCGACGGCGTGGTCCTTAGCGCCAACGAGAATTTCCTGAATACGATGGGCTATAGCCTGAGCGACATCCAAGGCCAGCGCCACAGCCTGTTCGTCGACCCTGCCTACGCGTCGAGCACGGAATATCGCGAGTTCTGGCGGCGCTTGAACGCCGGCGAGTATCTGTCGGCCAAGTTCCGCCGCGTGGGCAAGGGCGGCAAGGAGATCTGGATACAGGCTTCCTACAATCCGATCTTCGACAAGAACGGCCGTCCGTCGAAGGTCATCAAGTTCGCCATCGACATCACCGCCATCGAGCAGGAGCGTCAACGCGCCGAGGCCGAACGCAAGCAGACCCATGAGGAGCAGGACATGGTCGTGTCTGCTCTGGCTGAAAGCCTGCGTCGCCTGGCCCAGGGCGACTTGACCGCCTGCATCGACGCCGCTTTAGACGGTCGCTATGCGCAGCTCAAGCAGGACTTCAACGCTGCGATCGAAAGCCTGAAGGACGCCATGGCCGTGATCGCCCAGACGGCGCGCAGCATGGAGAATGGCTCGAACGAGATCGCCAGCGCCTCGAACGACCTGGCCAAGCGGACCGAGCAGCAGGCTTCCAGCCTGGAGGAGACCGCCGCCGCGCTCGACGAGATCACCGCCACAGTCAAGCGTAGCGCCGAGGGCGCCAAACAGGCGTCTGACGCCGCAGCGACCGCCAGCGCCGAAGCAGACCGCTCTGGCGAGGTCGTGCGCGAGGCCGTCGCCGCCATGGGCGAGATCGAGAAGTCTTCGGGTCAGATCACGCAGATCATCGGCGTGATCGACGAGATCGCCTTCCAGACCAACCTCTTGGCTCTGAACGCAGGCGTCGAAGCCGCGCGGGCGGGTGAAGCCGGTCGAGGTTTCGCCGTTGTCGCGCAGGAGGTACGAGCCCTGGCGCAACGCTCCGCCGAAGCGGCCAAGGAGATCAAGACCCTTATCGCCGGCAGCACGGCCCAGGTCGAGCGCGGCGTGCGCCTCGTTGACGATACGGGTCAGGCGCTTGAAGGCATCGTCGCCAAGGTCGGGCAGATCAACAGCTTGATCCGCGATATGGCCGTCTCGTCCCAGGAGCAAGCGCTCGGTCTCAACGAGGTGAACGCTGCGGTGAACCAGATGGATCAGGTGACCCAGCAGAACGCCGCCATGGTCGAGCAGGCCAACACCGCCTCGGCCACCTTGCGAGCCGAAGCCTTGGACCTGACGCGGCAGGTGTCACGCTTCCAGGTGGGCAGCGCTCGTCCTGAGCCCGCCCAGGCGGAGCGTCACGCGCCCGCGCGCAACCCCGTGGCCGAGCAGCAGGCCCGCCTTCGCGCCTTCACCCGCCCGGGCGCAGCGGCCGCCACGGCTCCGGCCGCCGAGTGGGAAGAGTTCTAGGGTTTATCGGCCCTTGGGGCGTCCTGGACCCGTGTTGCCGCGCACGGTTCGCGAGCCCGCTGCTGGCCTGCGCGGCGCTCCGGCCTTTCCGCCGGCCGACTTGACGCCAACCTTGTAGCTTGGCGTCGTCGAGACCTTTTTCTGAACGCGGGGCCCCTTGGCCTTCACCGATTTGACGGCGGCCTTGCCGGGTTCGGCGGGCGGCGCGTCCCCGGCGGCGCCCCTTGGGGCGGCCTTCGGAGCGGCGGGAGCCTTCTTCTTGACGGGCTGCTTCAGCGTCGGATCGGGCAGACCTGCTTCCGCCGCAGCCTTGGCGGCGGCTTCGTCGGCCAGGCGCTTGGATTTCTTGACCGTATTGCGGGAAGCGCGGATGCGTTCTTCCTCGCGCTCGCGCCGCTCGAACTCGCGCTTGCCACGGCCGCTGTGGCCCTTGGCCTCGCCGTCGGCATAGGGGTTCGCGCCCGACTTGATGGTGATGCGCAGCGGCACCCCCGGCAGGTCGAAGCTCTCGCGCAGGGAGTTGATCAGATAGCGCCGATAGTGATCGGGCATCTGGTCGGCGCGGCTGGAAAACAGCACGAAGGTCGGTGGGCGAGCCTTGGTCTGGGCCATGTATTTCGGCTTTACCCGGCGGCCGCTGACGGCGGGCGGCGGGTGGCGCTGCATGGCCATCTGCAGCCAGTCGTTCAGGTCTCGCGTCTTGACCTTGGTCGACCAGTCCTTGTGGATCTTCAGCACGGCCGGCATCAGCTTGTTGACGCCGCTGCCGGTCTCACCCGACAGCGCCACCACCGGCGCGCCGCGCACCTGGGGCAGCATCCGCTCGGCATGTTCCCGGAACGCGGCCAGGGTGCCGGCCTGATCCTCGATCAGATCCCATTTGGCCAGGACGAACACCAGCGCCCGCCCTTCCCGCTCGGTCAGGTCGGCGATCTGCAGGTCCTGGATCTCGAACGGATGGGTGGCGTCCATTACCAGCACCACGACCTCAGCGAAGGTGATGGCGCGGATGGTGTCCTGAGTGGAGAGCTTCTCCAGCTTCTCCTGAACCTTGGCCTTCTTGCGCAGGCCGGCGGTGTCGACCAGGCGGACCTTCTTGTCGCCCCAGACCCAGTCGACCGAGATCGAGTCGCGGGTGATGCCGGCCTCGGGACCGGTCAGCAGGCGTTGCTCGCCGATCAGGCGGTTGATCAGGGTGGACTTGCCGGCGTTCGGACGGCCGACGATGGCCAGCCGGATCGGCTTGTCCTCGTCATCCTCGTCGTCGGAATACTGGTCTTCGGGCACGGCGGCCAGCATGGCGGCGTAGAGCTCGGCCATGCCTTCGCCGTGCTCGCCCGAGATCGGGATCGGCTCGCCCAGACCCAGCTTGTAGGCTTCGCCGATGCCCGACTGGCCCGCTTTACCCTCGGCCTTGTTGGCGGCGATGATCACGGGCTTGCCGCGACGGCGCAGCAGGGTGGCGAACACCTCGTCCAAGGGCGTGACGCCTTCGCGGGCGTCGTAGATGAACAGCGAGAGGTCGGCTTCCTCGATCGCCAGCTCGGTCTGGGCGCGCATGCGCGCTTCCAGGCTCTCGTCGGCGACGTCCTCGAAGCCGGCGGTGTCGATCAGTTGCAGGTCCAGGTCGCCCAAGCGGCCGTCGGCGTAGCGACGATCGCGGGTCACCCCCGGCTGGTCGTCGACGATGGCCAGCTTCTTGCCGGCAAGACGGTTGAACAGCGTGGACTTGCCCACATTGGGCCGGCCGACGATCGCGAGTTTCAAAGGCATAGGCGTCCAGTAGTCGATTTTGGCCCTCTTCGCAAAAGCGAAGGCCCGGGCCGGCTCTCACCGTCCCGGGCCCGAAGGCGTTTGATTGTCTTTCCGCCCCCGCGAAAGGGCCGAAGGATCAGCGGATGGCGACCAGTTCGGCGTCGTCCGTGACCACGTAGATCATGTTGCCGACCGCGATCGGGTTGATCAGAACGGGCGAGCCGATCTTGAGGGTCTTTTCCTTGGCGCCGGTCTTGGCGTTCAGCGCGACGGCCTCGCCCTGGCTGGAGACCGTGATCAGGCGGCCATTGGCCAGGATCGGCGTCGACCACAGGATCGGACGCTTGGCGCGCTTCTTCTTCTGCTTCTTGGTCAGGGACTCGGTGTTGTTGAGGTCCTGGATCCAATAGACCGAACCGCTCTCGCGCGAGACGCAGATGACCTGGCCAGCCTTGTCCACGACATAGACGACATCGCCTGCGACCCAAGGAGTCGTGATGGCGGTGACCGGCAGGCTCCAGCGGGCCTGACCCGTGCGCAGGTCGGTGGCGGCGAAGACGCCCGAGTGGCTGACGGCGAAGACATCACCCTTGTAGATGACCGGACGGCCAGGGATGTCCCGGATTTCCGACAGGGCGTTCGTGCGGCTGGCGCGGCTCAGCGCCTCGTTCCAAAGATCGTTGCCGTTGGCGGCGCGCAGGGCCACCAACTCGCCCGAGGCGAAGCCAGCGACCACGGTGTCGCCGCTGACGGCGGGCGTGGAAGCGGCCAGGATGCGCGCCGGCTCGCTGAGCGCCTGATAGGTCCAACCCGGCGCGCCGGTGGCGGCGTCGAAGGTCAGGAGTTCGTTGTCAGTCGAGACCACGAACACCCGGCCGTCGACGACGGTGGGCGCGGCATGGATCGGGGTCGAGCTTTGCTGCGTCCAGCCTAGAGCGCCGGTGGCCGAGTCGATCTGGGCCACGAAACGGTAGCCCGATGCGACGTACAGCTTGTTGTCAGGCCCAAGGGCCAGGCCACCGCCAAATCCCAGGCGGTCGTTCTTCTTGGGCAGCAAGCCCAGGAAACCGCCTTTCAGAGTCGGGCCCGCAGCGGGACGCAGGTCCTTGCGCCACACGGTCGAACCGGTCTTGGCGTCAAGCGCCGCGACCTCGGCCGCGCCGTCCATGACGTAGATGCGATCTCCGGCGGACACCGGCGGGGCCGTGACGTGGAACGTGCGACCGCCCTTCTTGCCAAAGCCGCGCTTCCAGGCGACCTCGAAGGCCTTGCCCGCGTCGACGTGTTCGACGGATTGCTCAGGATTGCCGCCCGGCAGGCGCCATTCGGTCTGGGCGACCGGATCGGGCAGGAAAAAGTCAGCGCCCTTCAACGATTCGTTGGCCTCGACCTTCTGATCGAAGGCGATGACCGAGATGCGCTGGCCTTGGCTGGCGGTGCTCTTGTTCTCGTCGTCCTTGTTGAACGGATTGAGCTTGGAGACCGTCGAGCAGCCGCTGACGACCACGGAGGCCGACATCAGCGCCACCAGGGCGACGGAACGCTTGGACATCATAAGGCGGCTCATTGAACGGCGTTGGGGGCGGCGCTAGGGGCCACGGTGGACGGCAGCTGGCCGAGAGGCGGCATAGCCGGCAAGCTGGCGGCGGCCTTCACCGCTGCGGCCAAATCCTTGGCCGTGCCTGAGTCGATCAGTTGCATCGCGGCCTGGGCGCGCTGGCGGACTTCATCAGACGTGTTGTCCAGCGAATTGGCGAGCACCACAAAATCGCCCTTCGCGCCTGCGACATCGCCAGCCTGAAGCTTGGCGAAGGCCAGGGCTTCCTTGGCGTACACGCGGTAAGGGCTCTTTTCTCCCGCCAAAGGCGTCAACCTCGACTCAATGTCCTTGTAGGACGCGGTGTCCATCAGCGCGAAGGCGGATTTGAGGCGGGCAAGATCACCAAGGATTGCATCGGGCGCGGCCTTGGCGGCCTCGTCGAAATAGGCGACGGCTTCCTTAGCCTTGTTCTCTTGGATGCGGATGTCACCCATCTGCAGCAGCGCCAGGGCTTTGTAGCCGCGCGCGTCGCCGTCGGCGACAGCCTTGAACTGGCCGAACGCCTTGAGCGGGCCTGCGGTTTGGGCGGTCTCCAGCGCGGCCTGGTAGGCCTCGGACGCCTTGTCGGCCTGGCTGGTCTGATAGGACTTCCAACCCCAATAGCCGCCAACGCCGATCACGGCCGCGGCGACCGCCGCGATGACCCAGGGCAAAGACTTGGCGGCGAGCGACTTGTAGCGCTCCGCTCGGAGCTGTTCTTCGACTTCGTCAAAAACATCGACCACGAAACGAGGCTCCAGAACAGGCGGTGAGGCCAAGGGACGTCGCGCACGAACCGGGCCGACATCGCTGGTTTAAGACAGATTGTGGCGGACGAAGGGCCGCTCGCCGAGGCGGCGAACCTATAGCGTGCCGCGCCCTGCCGCAACGCCCGCCGCTTTGCGATCGGTCATGAGGGGTCAGGCCTTCTTGGCGTAGTAGGTCTCGGCCTCGCCCGGGAAGCTCCGGTCCTGCACGTCGCGGGCGTACTGGGCCGCCGCACGCTGGATTTCGCCCTTGAGATCGGCGTAGCGGCGCACGAATTTCGGGGTCCAGTCGAACAGGCCCAACATGTCGTCGACTACCAGCACCTGACCGTCGCACGCCGCCGAGGCGCCGATGCCGATGGTCGGCACGCCGACCGCCTCGGTCACTTCGCGCGCCAGGCCCTCGGCGACACCTTCGACCACGATCGCGAAGGCGCCCGCCTCGGCCGTCAGACGCGCCTCCTCCAGCACCTTGAGCCAGCCGGCCTCATCCTTGCCCTTGGCCTTGAAGCCGCCTTCCAGCAGCACAGCCTGGGGACGCAGGCCAACATGACCCATCACCGGAACCCCGCGCTGGGTCAGGTAGGCGATCGTCTGGGGCACCGTCGGCCCGCTCTCGACCTTCACAGCTTGGGCGCCGGTCTCCTTCATGATCCGCACGGCGTTGGCGTAGGCCTCCTCGTGCGAGGCCTCGTACGAGCCGAACGGCATGTCGATCACGACCATCGCCTTCCGAGAGCCCCTCATGACCGCCTGGCCGTGCAGGATCATCATATCCAGGGTCACGCCGACGGTGTTGGGCAGGCCGTGGACGACCATGCCGACGGAGTCGCCGACCAGCAGCACATCGCAGGCGTCGTCGAGCGCGGCCGCCACGGGGGCCGTGTACGCTGTCAGGCATACGATCGGCTTGCCGCCCTTGCGGGCGGCGATGTCAGGGGCAGCCAGACGGCGAACCGTCTCTTCACGGTGAGCGGACAGGACCAACGCTCCTCAAGCAACGCGATTGGGCGCCGTTTGTGGGCCGGATCGCGCCGCGCCGCAACATGAACAACGATAAGCCGCCTAAAGCTCCTCGACGAGACGCGTTACGACAAAGGCCAGCGCAACCACCGCCAAGGCCGCCGCAAGCCAAACCGCCTCGGCGCTGGCGGGCGTGGTCAGCACGGAATTGATCTTGGCGACACCCACGCTGTACTCGGCCTCGAGATTGTGACCCCCGTTGCGAGACAGCTGGGCGATCTCGTCCGCGAAGCGCGTGGACAGAATCTGGAACGCGCCGAAAAGGCCCGCCACGGTTCCCGCGCCGCCGATGAATAGTCGTCTCATCGCCCAGCCTCGGTCGAGTTTGGCGGCGACTTCGGCGTTGAACAGCGGCGCGTCCGGGAATGACGGCGGCTCGGCGAACAGACGGGTCAACTGGGCTTCGAAATCGGATTCAGCCATGCGCTTCCCTCCTCGCCCCCTCCTCGGGTCGGGCGAGCTTCGCCCGGAGTTTATCCAGACCACGTTTGACATGGGATTTGACCGTGCCGATCGGGAGGTTCAAGGCCTCGGCCGCCTCGGCGTGGGACCAGTCGGCCCCGTAGCAGAGCGAGACACAGAGCCGTTCGCCGCGAGAGAGCGCCTTGAGCGCGTCGTCGAGGTCAATGCGGCTAGCGGCGTCTCCCGACGCGTCCCGCCCCCCGAGCTCCTCCGCTGGCTCGATCGTGTCCGAAAAGATCAATCGCGCCTCGCGCTTGACCTTCTTCAGATAGAGCCGCGCGGCGATCTTCTTGATCCAACCGGCGAAGGTCCCCTCGCCCCGGAACTCCGCCACCTGCTCGAAGCCGGTGATGAAGGCGTCCTGGGCCAGGTCGTCGGCCGTCGCTGAGTCGGCGCCGAGCCGCCGCAGCAGGCCGCGCACAGCGGAACCATGACGCCGGACCAGCTCTCCGTAGGCCTGACGATCGCCGCTCGCCGCCTTTGCGGCGAGTTCGATATCGTGACCGGTTGGCGGGCTTTGAGCGCCCATGGTTTCAAGCCCCTCCCAAGGCTCCGGGCGCTAGACCCGCGGCTCCTTGTTCGGATTGAAGAAGCTGAGGACGATGTAGGCGACGCCGATCACCGCCGGAATGCTGGCGATGGCGAAGCCGTCGAAGTCACCATCCCCATCGAGGAAGTCGCCGAAGTAAGTGGCCAGCGCCACGCCGATGCCCACGGCCAGCCAGATGACGCCGGTGCGCAGGTCGCGCAGGCGGCTGGGCGGCAGCTTGACGCTCTTGGTCAGGGTTTCGATGACCTCGGGCGGAAGGGGCTGGCCCTTTTCGATGGCGGCGCGGACCGTGGCCTGCATCTCGCGACGCTCCTTGCTCTTGAAGTAGAACGGCAGCACGACGATGGCGACGACCATGGCGAAGGCGCCGATCGGGACAATGATTTCAGGACCCATGACTCAATCCTCCTGGATTTCGTGGAGCGACGCCCCCAAGCGCCGCCTTCACAAGTAAGAGGCGTTCACGGCTCTGTTTGGAGGCGCCCGCCGGGATGAAACTTTCGTAAGGCGGGCTTAACGCGGGAAAAGACCCGTCCCACGCCAAGCCGATGATCCACAGATCATGAGGATCGCCGCCACGAAAGCCAGCAACGTCGCCGTCGGCGCCAGGGCCGGCGCGAGCTTGGCTACCGCCAGATCAAGCACCGGGGCGAAGGCCCACAGGACCACGGCCAGAACGGCCGCCCAGCCAGCAGCAACCACCAGGCGCGAAAAAAAGGCCCGACGCTCGACGCGCTTGATCACTTCGAGCGTGAAGAGATCAGCGCGGCTCTGCCTGGGTGTCTCCCCCAGGAAAGCGGAAAGTTGATCGTCGGGGCTCATCAAGCGCCTCCTAGAACCGAAAGTAGCCGCTCGCGGCCACGGGTAACATGCGATTTGACGGTGCCGAGGGGAAGCCCTAGCGCATCGGCCGCCTCGGCGTGGGACCAAGCCTGGCCCAGGCAAAGGGTGACACACGCCCGCTGATCCTCGGTCAAGGTCGCCAGGGCGGCCTCGAGCGCCAAGCGATCCTCCGCGCCGACCTCGGCGGTGGCTTCCAGTTCCTGCTCGCCGCGCCAAGCCTCGTCCCGAGCCGCCGCGCGCTGAGCGCCGCGCTTCTGGGAGAGAGCCTTCTTCCAGGCCACGCCGTACAACCAGGCCCGAAACCCGTCGTCGTCGCGCAACTTGTGGAGCCCAGACCAGGCGCCCACGAAGGCCTCCTGAGCGATATCGTCCGCGTCGATCCAGCCGCTCTTGCGAAGAAAGCCCCGCAAAGGCTTTTCATGGATCGCCACGAGACGGGCGAAAGCGGCCTGGGAACCCGCGCGCGCCTGTCTGACGAGCGCGGCGTCCATCAGACGGTCGGCCCATTCCGATCCAGCAGGACCTGGACCAGCGTGGCCACACAGATCGAGCCCAGAACAAAGGCTACGATCGTGAAAGCTTCTCCCGCGCCGTAGATATTGGTGACGGCCGCGAAAGCGAACCCGCTGCTCAGCATGCCGAACAGGACCACGCGGTACCAAGTGCGTTCGCGGCGCCAACGAAAGCCATGACGCGGACGATCCTCGTCCTGTTCGTCGAAGTCGCGCCAACGCCTGTCCAGCCGGGCCAAAAGCTGGGCTGGCGGCTCACGCCCCGAAGCGGCGTATGTCTTGATCAGATCCAGCATCGCCTGATTGGCCCTGTAGTCGAGCCAGTTCTTCCAGGCGCCGAAGACGAACGCGGCCAGCGGGAAGAGCAGCCACCAGAATTGGCGGAAAAGATCCTCGAACATCCCCGTCTCCTTAGCGGTTCAGTTGGGCCAGCAGAGCGGCTGGAGGCTCTTGGCCCTTCGCGGCTAAATCGCGCAGAACAGTCATCACCTCGCGCCGGGCGCGATAGGTCAGCCAGGCGCGGAAGGCGCCCAGAACCATGAAGCTCAGCGGGAACAGGAGCCACCAGAAGTCGCGAAACAGGTCGTAGGCCATGGCGTCATTCCTTCGATCACAGCGCGGTCATCCGCGCTGTCGAAGGTTAGTCGCCGCCAGCCCGGGCGTTGGATGCAGCCACGTACGAAATAATTTCCGACATTGAGCTGAACGACACCGTAGGCCGGTGCTCGGCCAGGATCGAGGGTTTGGCGTAGCCCCAGCAAACAGCGCCGCAATCCAGCCCCACCGCGCGGGCGGCTTCGATGTCGCGGGTCTCGTCGCCGATGCAGATGACCTTGTCGCGCGAAACGCCGCGCGCGGTCACCTGCTTGAACTTGCGGGCCTTGCCGAACAGAGACGCGCCGCAGGAATAGAGACTGATCAGTTCGGAGAGCTCCGGCCCCAGCACCCGACGGATAACGTCTTCGCTGTTGGAACTGACCACCGCGATCTTCACGCCAGCCGCGTGCAAAGCGCGCAGCATCTTGGCCGTCTCGGGGAACAGCGGGATCGTATGGGCGTCGGCGGCCATCAGCTTCTTGCCGGCTCGCGCGATCAAAGGGAGCTTCCAGGGCGAAACACCCAGATAACGAATGACTTCCCGCGTGCTGCGCCCGCGCAGCATCTCGATCTCATCTTCGGTTACGGTCTTGAACCCGTAGCGGCGCGCCATCGGATTGACCGCGCGCATCATCCACGCGGCGCTGTCGGCCAGCGTGCCGTCGAAGTCGAAGATGACCAGCTCGTACCGCGAGACACCCTTATCCCCCACCCGCTCACAGTCCTCCTGAAAGCCGCGCGATCGCGGCCGCTCCTCCAAGTGATAGACCGATCCCCGAAAGCTTGTCGTCCTAAACTTGATCGGACGCGCTTCGAAGCCGCCGCGCCTAGCCCAGCGCGGCGTCGTAGAGATCCGGCTTAAAGCCGACCAGACGCCGTTCTCCAAGATCGAGGACTGGACGCTTGATCATCGAAGGGTTCGCCAGCATCAGACCGATCGCTTTCTCGCGGTCGATGTTCTGCTTGTCGGCCTCATCCAGCTTGCGGAAGGTGGTTCCAGCGCGGTTCAGCAGCGGCTCCCAGCCCAGCTCGTCCACCCAGGCCTCAAGGCGCAAACGGTCTATCCCGGAGGCCTTGTAGTCGTGGAAGGCATAAGCCCGCCCATGGTCCTCCAGCCACTTGCGGGCCTTGGCGACCGTGTCGCAATTCTTGATGCCGTACATCGTCAGGGTCATGGCCGTCTTCCTCGGCGAATCCGCGTCACGTCAGGCTCTAGAGGAGCGGCGGCGGCCCGCCAACCTCAGCCGACGAGGCTCCAGCTCTTCAGCACGATGTGGCGAGTCTGACCCAACTTGCTTTGGACGAGGACGAAGCGGTCAACGGTCCAGCCGATTGGGGCAATGGTCTGGGCCGGCGCGATCTGTGCGTCATAGAGAAGCGTCACATGAGGGACAAACGCCTTGTCCGGCTTCAGGCCAACCTTGGCCATCTCCAGCGCGAGCTTCTGCTGGAAGCCGACCAGAGCCTGGACGCCCTCACCGCCTTGCAGCGTGAATGGATTGTTTCCCGGACGGTTCGCGAAGCTCAGGGCGCGGTCGAACACCACCTCAAACGGTGCGGTCGCCAGCGCCTCGCCGGCGGCCTCGCCCTTGCGCACGATGTCGGCGGGCAGACCCACATAGTCGCCCAGGTGATGCAGGGTGACATGGAAACGATCGGTCTGCAGGGGCTGGCCCCGCAACTGAAGAACGTCACGCAGCCGGCGCGCCTCCGCCGCGATCCGCTGGGCGGCGGCCGGATTCGGATACAGTAGAAACATCAGCCGGTCGGTCGGTGTCGGCGGGTCGAACCCCGGCAAACCCATTTGCATCATTTAAAGCCTAGGAGGTGCGACCGGAGGCGTCGACGCGGGTCCAAACCTGCGACTTGCAGAGAAAGTTTGGCAGCAGGCAGCCCTTGGCGCGCAGCGACGCGCGATCCAGCAGCCGCACTTGTCCCGAGAACGTCATGTTCAAATCGGGCACGAACACCCGGCCCTTCCAGTCGCTTGGACCGGTCGGCGAAAAATCACGCAACAGCTGCATGCCGACCAGCTCGCGGTTGCTGCCCTTTCGCACATCCGCCTGGGCTTCGGCGTTAGCCCAGACGACATTACCGCAAGTGCCCTCGCCACAAGGCTTGATCTCAATGTGAACGCTGCCCTTGGGATTGCGCCAGACACCATAGAGGTCCGCCGTGCGCGGCGGCGTCGGATCGGCCGCCTGGGCCGCCTGGGCCGCCTGCGCGGTCGCCAAGGCCATACCTAAGATCGCAAGTCCCAGCACCGCTCGGTTCATACTGACCTATCCTTTCGCCGCTCGGGTAACAGGTACACGCGGGCCTGAAGCCCCATGTGACAACGCCTATATCGCCCCTTCGCGGTTTACAGCAGCGAATTGAGCGCTCCGGCGTAACGCCTCAACGCGAGATGGGATCTGCGCTGTTGAAGAATGAAAGCCGCCACCGTCACGATACTGATGAAATTCTGCTTCAGAAGGGCGGTTCGTCGTCCGTCGTTGACGGAAAATCATGCCTGGCGGGGGAACGCTATGAATCGTTTGAATCTGGTCGCGGGTCTTCTGGTTATCGCGGCCGCCGCGCCGGTCTTGGCCCAGACATCGCCGACAGTTGGCGTCATCCGCTCCACGACACCCACCGTCCAGGGCGGCGCAAATGGCGTGGCGCTGCTGCGCGATTCGACCGATCCGACCAAGAGCGTCATCGTCGCCAGCGGAAAGCTTGGCGGGCTGGAGCTCTACAGCCTGCGGGGTGACCGCATCGCCGCCGTACCCGGCGGCGAGATCGACGCCGTGGACGCACGAGAGGATGGCGCCCGCAGCCTGATCGTCGCGCTCGACCGGCAGGCCGGCCGCCTACGCCTGTTCTCTCGCGACCAGGTGAGCGGCCAAGTCGCGGCGATCGACGCGCGCCCTTTATTGCTGGGCTACTCCGGTGAGGGCGTTTGCCTGCATCGCAGCCCCCGCGATGGGGCTCTCTACGCCTTCGCCATGGGGCGCGACGGCCAACTGGATCAGTGGCTGCTGTTCCAAGCCGCCGACGGCAAGATGGATGGCCGCCCAGTGAGGCGCCTGAGTCTTTCGTCGGAAGCCAAGTTCTGCGTCGCCGACGACGCTAGCGGAGCGCTCTACGTCGCCCAGGCCGCAGTCGGGATTTGGCGCTACGACGCAGATCCGGAAGCCGAACCGGTTCCCACGATCGTCGACATCAATCGACTCGGCAAAGTCGCCGGCGAGGTCGAGGGCCTCGCCATCATCAATGGCGGCAAGGCGGCGGATTTCCTGGTGGCCGCCAATCCGGACCAGGGCGACTATAATGTCTACGATCGCTCCGCCGATGATCGCTTCGTCGGGAGCTTCCGGATCGAGGCAAACGGCACGGCGGCTATCGCCAAGCCTTCTGGCCTGTTTGGCCTTCGCGCGCCCCTCGACCGGGATTTCTCCGCCGGCGCCCTGCTGATCGCCGATGATCGAAATGGCGGCGGAGACACGAAGCTGATCTCGTGGGCCGATGTCGCCGCCGCGCTGAAGCTGCCGCTCGGCCAAGACGTCGTAGAGGCGACGCCAAGCGCGCTGGCGCTGGTCCGCCCCACCATGGAGACCGAGCCTGTCGATCATGACGGCGACGCCGCCGACGACCCGGCGATCTGGGTCCATCCGACGGATCCGGCCAAAAGCGCCATCATCGCCACCGACAAGAAAGGCGGCATGCTGGTCTACGACCTGTCGGGAAAGCGCCTGCAGTACATGGCCGACGGCAAGATGAACAATGTCGACCTGCGCGGCGGATTCAAGCTGGGCGGCAAGGCCGTAACCCTGGTGGCGGCCAGCGACAGGACGCACAAGGCGATCGCGCTTTACATCATCAATCCCGAAACCCGTCTGCTGACCAGCGTGGCGGACGGCGTGCAGGCCACGAACCTCTCGGACCCCTACGGCCTTTGCATGTATCGCGACCGCAAGGGCGAGACCTTCGTGTTCGTCAGCGATCCTGACGGCCTTGTCCGTCAGTGGAAGCTGATCGCCACACCAGCCGGCAAGGTCCGCGCCCAACCCGTGCGCGACATCCGCTTCGACACCCAGACCGAAGGCTGCGTCGCCGACGACGAAACGGGCGCACTTTATGTCGCCGAGGAGGACGTCGCGCTCTGGAAACTGGGCGCCGACGCCAAGGCCGGCTCGAACCGAAAGCTCATCGCCCGGATCGGCGAAAATCCTGCGCTCAAGGACGACCTCGAAGGGGTAGGCCTGTACATCCAGCCGAAGGGCAAAGGCTACCTGGTCGTCTCCAGCCAGGGCAACAACAGCTATGCCGTGTTCCGCCGGGAGGGCGACAACGCCTATGTCGGCAGCTTTGCTGTCACCGCCAATGGCGACAATGGCGTCGACGGCATTTCCGAAACTGATGGTCTGGAGGTTACGAGCACGCCGCTGGGCTTCGGGCTTGAGGCGGGCGCCTTCGTCGCCCAGGATGGCCGCAACATCGCCCCGCCCGAGCACCAGAACTTCAAGCTGGTCCCATGGTCAGCGATCGCGGCGAAGCTGAAGCTGTAATACCCTTGGCCTTCAGCCCGCGCGCGCTCTCACGGCCCTGGCGACAACCGGGGCCAGGGCTTCACCGATACGCTTGGCGCCGCTTGCGTTGGGATGGATGCCGTCTCTCTGCATAAGCGCGGGATTGCCGCTCACGCCAGCCAAGATGTTGGCGTAGAGCGGCACGCCAAACTCGCGCGCCAAGTTGGGAAAGATCGCGTTGAACTCCCGGGCGTATGCGGCGCCAATCGCGGGCGGGGCGGCGACGCCGACCAGGACCGCGCCCACGCCCCGAGCCTTCAGCTTCTGAAGAACCCCGCGAAGGTTGGCCATGGTCTGAGCGGGATCAACGCCTTGCAAAAGGTCATTGCCACCCAGTGCGACGACACAGACCCGGGTGTCGTTGGCCACGCTGAAGCCGACACGCGCCAAGCCGCCGCCGCTGGTGTCACCGGAAACGCCGGCTGCGCGCACGACAACGGACACGCCTCGCCGCGCGAGCGCCGCCTGCAGCTGGGCAGGCATGGCGTCGCGCGCCGTTAGCCCTAGGCCCGCCGTGATGGAGTCTCCAAGAACGGTCACCACGGGCGGCTTGGGTGCGGCGGCGATCTGGCTCAGCAGGCCAAGGCCCAGCAAAAATCGACGACGACTGGGAAAACGGTGTGCGGTCGAGCTCATGTCTTCCTATGTAGTTCAGTCGCCGGCGGAACAAGGACCGGCCTTGCAGGAAGCCCTATGACCGACGTCCAGCCGCACGCCCCCCTGGTCCTCGACGCCGTCACCCTCACCCTGCCCTCGGCAGCCGGTCCCGTGAACATCCTCAGAGGCGTCGACTTGATCGTCGCCGCCGGCGAGCGCGTGGCGATCGTGGGCCCCTCGGGCTCGGGCAAGTCCTCGTTGATCGCGGTGGGCGCGGGGCTGGAAGAACCGACCGCCGGAACGGTACGGCTGTTCGGCGAAGACCTGGCCAAACTGGACGAGGACGGGCGGGCCCGGTTGCGGCGAGGTCGCGCGGCCCTGGTGTTCCAGTCTTTCCACCTGCTGCCCAACATGACCGCCGAAGAAAACGTCGCAACGCCCCTGGAGATCGCTGGGGCGCGCGACACCGCCGCCACCGCCCGGGACTGGCTGGCGCGCGTGGGTTTGGCGGGACGCTTGACCCACTATCCGCATCAGTTGTCGGGTGGCGAGCAACAGCGCGTGGCGCTGGCTCGCGCGCTGGCCGCGCGTCCCGCCCTGCTGTTCGCCGACGAGCCGACTGGCAATCTGGACGGTGCGACCGCCGGCTCGGTCGCCGATCTGATGTTCAATCTCGTGGACGAGGTCGGGGCCGCCCTGATCATGGTCACGCACGACCCGGGCCTAGCCACGCGCGCTGACCGCATCGTGCGGATGGCGGACGGTCGGATCCAAGACTGACCATGGCGCTTCAACTTCCCCTGGCCTTTCGTCTGGCCGCGCGCGAGCTGCGCTCGGGCGTGCGCGGCTTTCGCATCTTCCTGGCCTGCCTGGCGCTGGGCGTCGCCGCGATCGCTGCCGCGGGCTCGACCGCCGAAGCTTTCCGCCAGGGCCTGGCCAGTCAGGCGCGCGAGATCCTGGGCGGCGACCTGTCGTTCTCAATCGAGAACCGCGACTTCACACCAGAGGAACGCGCCGCGATCGGTCGGCTGGGGCCGACGACCTATTCCGCCAGCGCCCGAGCCATGGCGCAGGCGCCCAGCGGAGACCGTCGCTTGGTCAGCCTGCGCGGCGTGGACGAACGCTTTCCTCTCGCCGGCGCCGTAAAGCTGAACGGCGCGCCAAGCCTCGCGGCCGCGCTCTCTGACCAGGAGGGGCTGCCCGGCGCAGCGGTCGAACCGGCGCTGCTGGATCGTCTGAATCTCAAGATTGGCGACCGGTTCGAAGCCGGGACCGTGACCCTTGTCGTGCGCGCGCGATTGGTTAGCGAGCCCGACGGCTTGTCGCGGGGCTTCGCCATCGCGCCCCGCGTCCTGATCCGAGAAGATGTGCTGGAACGCTCCGGTCTGCTGACGCCGGGCGGTCTGTCCGGGCGTACAGTCCGCGTGGCCCTGCCTCCAGGCCAGGACCCTCGCGCCACCGGTCAGGCGATCCAGAAGGCTTTCCCGGACGCGCGCTTCAGGATTCGTGACCGCATCGACGCCGCGCCGGGCGCGCGCCGTCTGATCGACCAGCTAGAATACTTCCTGGGCTTCATCGGCCTGGCCTCGCTGGTGGCGGGGGACTCGGCGTGGCCGGCGCGGTCTCAGCCTATCTGTCGACGCGCGAACCCGCGATCGCTGTTCTTAAGGCGCTAGGCGCGCGCAGCGGCCTGATCCGCGACCTCCACCTGATCCAGATTGGCGTTCTGGCGCTGCTGGGCGTGTCGATTGGTCTTGCGATTGGGGCCGCCGCGCCGTTGCTTCTCGGTCAGCTTGCCGGCTCCAGCTTGCCTATCCCCGCGCTATTCAAGATCTACCCCTGGCCGCTGGTAAAAGCCGGCCTGTTCGGACTCCTTGCGGCTGCGGCGTTCTCCCTCGTTCCCCTGGCCCGGGCGAGGGCCACGCCGCCTTCGGCGCTGTTCCGCCGCGCGCCAAAGGCCCGCCTCCCCCTGGGCGTGGAAACGGCCGGCGCCATCGTCGCGGGGGTTGGCCTCGCGACGATGGCCGTCGCCACCGCGCCCACACCCATGGCAGCGGCGATCATGATGGCGGGTGTCGCTGTGGCCTTCGCCCTGCTGGCCGCGCTGGGCCGGGCCGCAGCCTTCGTGGCGGGACGCGCGCGCGGCCTCACGCGCGGACCTGTCAAGCTCGGCCTGGCCAACCTGGCCGGACCAGGCTCGGCGGCGCACACCGCCAGCCCCGCCATCGGCCTAGGCGTCGCCCTTCTGGCCTGCGTGGTGCTGATCCAATCGGCCTTGCTGGCTCAGGTCAGCGACGTCGCCCCGCGCACCGCGCCCGCCATGGTCTTCACCGAGATTCCCGCCGACCGCGCCCAAGCTTTCGACGCCGCCGTCGCCAGCGTGACCGGACCGCTCAATGCCGAAACCTATCTGCGCATGCCTTTCGCCACGGGCCGGATCGTCGCGGTCAAGGGCAAGCCCATCGACGTCAAGGCCACTAAGCCATCGGAACGCTGGGCGTTCGACAATGACATCAGCCTCTCTCTGTTTGCCAAGGAGCCCCGCAACGCCGGCGTGGTCGCCGGCCAATGGTGGCGCGCCGACCATGCGGGCCCGCCGCAGGTCGCGATGAACGTCGAAATCGCCGAGGCCGCCGGCCTGAAGGTCGGCGACACCATCACCGTTCTCGTGCTGGGCCGAGAGATCGAGGCGCGCATCGCAGCGCTCAGAAAGGTCGATTTCGGTGGCTTCGGGCCGAACTTCGCCTTGATCTTCAATCCCGCCACCTTGGAGGGCGCGGACCTGCGCAGCGTCGCGATCGCGCGGATGGGCCGCGACCAAGAGGCGACGCTGACCCGAACGCTCGGAAAGGCGTTTCCGGGCGTGAATGTGATCAGCGTCCGCGAACAGCTGGACGCAGCAGCGGCCCTGTTCGACCGGCTGGCCCTGGCGGTTCGCGGCGCCGCGGCCGTCGCCGGCTTAGCTGGCCTGCTGGTGCTCGCCGGCGCGATCGCGGCTGGCGCTCGCGCTCGCGCTCGCGAAGCAGCCACTCTGAAGGTGCTGGGCGCGACCCGATCGCAAATCCTCGCCGCCTATGTCATCGAGTACGGCGCGGTCGGTCTGATCGCCGGTTCGGCCGGGGTTCTTCTTGGCTTCGCCGCAGCATGGCCCGTCGTGGTCAAGGTGTTCGAGGCCAGCTGGAGCGTCGACTGGAGCGGCGTGCTACTGCTGCTCGCGGGCGCGACGTCACTGACCACCCTGGGCGGCCTGATCGCCGCAAGTCTAGCGCTGTCCCAGCGGCCAGCGCCCGTCCTACGCGGCGACTAGCCGTCCTCCAAGTGTAAGCGGACGAAAGAGGCAAGCCGCCGCCATAAGAGCGCTTATCCTCTAAGCCGCGCTCAAGCGATACAGCGCCGCGCCATGCGACGGCAGGTCCGCCTGGATCCTGTCCCGGACGCGACCGGTATCGCTCCGACTCCAGAGGTCGCGCACTCGCACGCTCGCCGGCAGGCCCAGGAGGCCCAGCGCCACCCCAACGACCCGCGCCTTCTCTCCGGTGTTGAACAGTGCGACGTAAGCATCTCCGTTTGTGGCCCTGGCGGTCCAGACCCGAACGCCGTCCTCGACGAAATGCGGTCGGTTGGCGCTGGACGTCTGATTGACCGCGATCACCTCGGGATTGGTCAGCAGCGCCTTGGTCGGCGCATCGAGATGGCGAAGGTCCCCACCCATGATCAGCGGCGAGCGCGCGATGGACCAAAGGGTCATCAGCGTGCGCTGTTCGGCCGGTGTGAACTTGGTGTCACGCTCCCCGAGCGCCAGGCGCCCCAGCGGCAGCATGTCCGCATCGGGCCAACCGCCCTGGCCGATGTAGGGCGACCAGTTCTCCAGTCGCGTGAACTGCGCGTCCAGCATCTTCCAGTCGTCCCAGAAGTCGTCCGAGATGCGCCACATCTGGGCGTGGCGGCGGGCGTGGTCGCCGCGAACGACAGGCGTCTCGCCGGGCGACATCGAGAGCATCATCGGCCGTCCCGTCCGGCCGATCGCGCGGTGGATCGCCTCGATCTCGGCCATGTGAGCGTCATAGGGCCGGCTGAGGTCGTCGACCTTGACGAAATCGACGCCCCAGGAGGCTAGCAACGCGAAGACGCTGTCATAATAGGCTTGGGCGCCGGGCTTGCTCATGTCGACGCCGTACATGTCGGGGTTCCACGAGCAGATGCTCGTCCGATCAACGATATCGGCGATGGCGATATCGGTTCCCTTGACCTTCAGCCCCTGCTCCACGGCCAGGCGCGGCGCGCCGCGCATCAGGTGGACGCCAAACCGCAGCCCAAGGGCGCGCACTTTGTCGGCCAGCGGCTTAAAACCCTTGCCGTCCACCGCCGAGGGAAAGCGATTGGGCGCCGGCAGCAGACGGCCATGGGCGTCCATCGTTGGGACCGGCTTGGCGGCGTATTGATAGCTGCTGGCCGTGGGCTCGTACCACTGGATGTCCACCGTCAGGATGTCGTAGCCGGCGGGCAGCAGCTCGCGCGCCATGATATCGGCCTGCTCCAGCGTTTGCGCCTCGGTGATGGTGGTAGCGAAGCTGTTCCAGCTGTTCCAGCCCATGGGTGGCGTCGGCGCCAGCGCAGGCGTCTTCCGCGCCTTAGGCTTCGAGAGAGCGACGCCTGGAGCCGCGCCCAGCAGGGCAGCCCCGCCGAGGAGGGTCCGGCGGCTGGTGTTCAAGGACGTCATGCGAACTCCATTGAATTCAGGTCTATCTGCAAGTCGCACCGGCGATCAGCTCGACCTCGGCGACCTGAACCGCAGCGCCGCCCTCGATCCGCAGGCGGAAGCGGTCATAGGCCTTGGGTGTCAGGGCGAAAGCGCGGGTGGCGTGACGGTGCGCGAAGGTCTGCCCTTGGCGATGGTCCAGGCCCAACCACGCCTTGCCGTCATAGCCCTCCAACCGCCAGCCAGTAGGATCGGCGGCGATCTGACCGACGCTCAACGTATAAGCCTTCACGCAGGCCTTGGCCGGTAAGATGAAGGTCGCGACCTGACCGGGCTTGGCGGTCCAGACGGTCGAAGTCTTTCCATCGACGAGGCTGGGCTGATCGGCTCGCGCTGTCAGCACCGCACCGTCATACATCCACTGGCCGGGCTGATCGCTCATGCTCAGGGACAGGACGCCCCCACCCAGCAGCTGAGCCTGCGAGACGGACGGACCAGAGAGGGGCTTTCCGTTGAGGCTGGCGCGCGCGATGTACGGCCGCCCCGCCCCAGCGTTGTTCGCCTTGATCTCCAGCGTCTTGCCATTCTCCAGCCGGATGACGCTGCGAGCGTGGCGCGGCCCGTGAAGGTAGTAGAGGTCGCTTCCCAGCTTGGGGAACAGGCCCAGGCTGTTGAACACAAAGTTGGAGCTCATGGCCCCCGCGTCCTCATCGCCCGGATAGGCGGTTTCGGTGAAGTGCTTGGCCACCTCTCCCGCCCAATGCGACGACAGGTCCGCCCTCCCCAGATCGTGGAACAGCCAGGGCGTGGAGAAGGACGGTTCGTTGGTGATGTCGATCAGATCCGCGTCGAGCGCGTGGTTCAGGCGCTCATTGAAGCGCACGCGCCCACCCATCGACTCGATCAGGTTGGGCAGATCGTGCAGCACGCCGTACGAATAGATCCAGGCCGTGCCCTCGTAGTAGCCGACATTATTGTGGACCTTACCGTCCCAGCCCAGCTTGGGGTCGATGTCCTGGAACCGCCCGTCGGCGTAGCGCGGCATGAGGAAGCCCGAAAAACCGTCGCTGGTCGCCTGAGCGTTCCAAATCTTCCGCCAGTTCGAAGAGCGCGCGATCAGAGTCTTGGCCGCCTCCTCGTGGCCAGCCCGCGCCGCCACCTGAGCGGCGTAGAAGTCATTCAGCGCGAAGCCCAGAGTGGAAGAGCCTGACTTGGCGCGCTGATTGTTGGGCTCGGGGCTCCTATCGCCGACCGCGAAATAGCCGCTCTCCAGATAGCGCGGTCGGCGCCGCTCGAAAGCGTTGAAGCGGGTAACGCGCCAGGCGTCTTTCCAGTCCACGCCTTTCGCGCCGCGTAGCAGGGCTTCGCCGATCACATTGTCGACCTCGTCGCCCCCTTGGCCGACATGATAGTTCTGGCCGCCGATGATCGCCGTATCGGCCGCGCCGAACTTGTCGAAGGTATGAATCAGCGAGTTGACGTTGGCGCTGTAGAGGCTGGGCCTCAGCACCGACATCAGCGGAAACAGGGTCCGGTATGTGTCCCAGAGCGTGTAGTGCTCATCCCAGTTTGGTCGTCCAAGCGCCTTGGCCGGCTGGTCCAAGCTGCGGTCCCGCGGGTGGGTCGAGGCGTGATAGAGCGCGGTGTAGAAGCGGCGTGCCTGGGCGTCCGTCATACCGTCGACGCGCACTTGCCCAAGGCGCTCGTCCCAAGCCGCTTGGGCCTCACGACGGACCCGCTCGAAACTCCAGTCGGGGATGTCCCGGTCCAGCAGGGCCTTGGCGGTCTCGGCGCTGGTGAACGACACCGCGATCTTGACCAGAACAGGCTTGTCGGGAGCCGTTCTGAAGGTCAGCCAAGCGCCCAAGCGCTCGTCCGGACCGGTCCGACCATCGCTGGCGCCCACCTTGCGCTCGGCCCTTTCGAAAACGCCGTAGCCGTCCGGCGCCTGGCTGACCTCGGCCACGAACCAGATGTCGATCAGAGCTGGGTTCCAGTAACCCTTGGCTTTGACGTGACCGACCATTCGCCGCTCGGCGGGTAGCCAGCGCACCTCGGCCTGCTCGGAAGCCACGAGACCGCCGATCTTGCGGGTGACGTCGAAAACCAGCTGGGCCTGATCGGTCTTCGGGTAGGTCAGCCGGTAGATAGCAGCATAGTGCGCCGGCGTGATCTCGACCTTCGTGTCATAGCGGACCAGCCGCACCGAATAGGCGTCGGCGGCCATCACCTCGTCGATCTTGGGCGACAGGTGCGCGGCCTCGTCGAAAACAGCCTCGCCGACCTGCGGGGACAGCAGGAACGTCCCATAGGTCGTCACGCCGCCCGATCCTTGCGAGTGCAGTTGGGCGAAGCCGCTAATCGGCTCGGCGGGATTGTAGCCCGCGTTGCTGGCGTTCAGCGTGTCTGGCGACGGATGGATGGAGCCGTTCGGCCGCGTGGGCCCTGGGATCGTGTCGCCCTGGTTGTCGTTGCCCAGGCCCACGGACAGCTCCGGGAGCCGGAAAAAGGCGCTCTTTGGCGCGGATCCGGGGGCGGCCTGGACGATCGAGGCGGAGAACGCCAACGCCAGGACACAGAACAAGGTTTGCGCGCGTGGCCACATAGACAACTCTTCCCGATATCCGCCCTATGGTCCTTGGCGCACGGCGGCGTTCTGTGAGCACGCCGCTCGGCGCCTGCCTAATTGGCCTGACCTATTTCACCCGTATCAGGCCGCAACGACGACTTCAATCGAAGCGAAGACCTTTTCTCAAAGCACAAGCCGGCGTTTCAGGTCGAAAAATTAGATGATCACAACAACCCGCAAAAACTGATTGGCCAGACCAAAACCTCATCCATTTGCAGCAATCCAGTATGAGCGCGAGGCGTTAGCGTGGTTCAGCCTCGCAACCCAAGCGCCCCGCTCCGCTGGGCGCGGGATCACACTTGCGGAGACGCTCCGATGGTCAGGGCTTGACCTCGTTGATCGCGCCGTCCGGGGCGTAGGTCAGAGGCGTCAGGGTGATGGATCGGCGATGGTCGCCGCCGCCGGGCAGCAGGTTGTCGTGATAGAACAGCCAGCTGCGCCCCTCGGCCTCCATGATCGCCTGATGGTTGGTCGAGATTTTGCGATAGTCGAGGATCACGCCCTTGTAGGCGTAGGGGCCCATCGGCGACGTGGAGACGGCGTAGACGATCTGTCCTGGCCAGCCGGTCGAGAAGCTGAAGTAGTAGAGCCCATTCCGCTTATGCAGGAACGGGGCTTCGCCATACTTCTTCTTGGGGTCGCCGGCTGGAAAGCCGGTGATCACCAGGTCCTGGATCGGCCCCGCCAGGCTGATCATGTCGGCGCCCAGCCTGACGATCTTGGGGACCCGCGTGCCGAAGACGAGATAGGCTTGGCCGTCGTCGTCGATAAGCACTTGGGGGTCGATCGGCTCGGCGCCGGCGTTGGCGTCGCGCGCCTTGTCGACCAGCGGGGCGCCGATGGCGTCGACGAATGGCCCTTCGGGCCGCGACGCGACGGCGACGCCGATCTTGTCGCCGCCTACGGGCGCGTAGAAATAGTACCGACCATTATGGTGCGCGGCTTCCGGCGCCCAGGCCTTGGCGTCTGGCCGGGCCCACTTGAAGGCGGTTACGGCCATGAAGGCGCCCGCGTCGTCCCAGCGCTTGAGGTCCTTGGACGTGTAGAGGCGCCAGGTCGTGGAGTCCCAATAGGTTCCCGAGTTCGAGGCGTCGTCGGTGGCGTACACATAGTAGCGCCCGCCAAACGCATGCGGCGACGGATCGGCGCTGAAGCGCGGGGTGATCGGCTCGGCCGCGTAGGCCGGGAGGCTCGCCAGCGCCGCGACCGCGAGGCCGCTCCGAAGAATGTTTCTCCAGGTCATGTGTCACAATCCTCGTATGCGCTGGCATCGCTGCGGCGGACGCTGACGGGGGCGGGGGCGTAGGCAAGACCGACGCAGTACTCCACATGTCGTCTCGCCGACGCCGCCTGTCATTCTTGAAGCATCCGCGCCCCGCCGATACCGGCGAGGCGAGTCGCTATGAACTAAAGCACGCCGTCGATTCGCAAGGCCACGCCAAACGGATGCAACGCGGCGTCAGGCACGACGACGTGCAGGCCGGCGCGATCCTGACGGAAGGACAAGGGCGTCTTGTCCCCCGCCAGAGTGACCCGCCTGACCGCGCGCCGCGCGTGGGGACCGCCCTGAGCCAGCGAGACGACACTCACCTGCCCTGCCTCGGGCTGCCCGAGGGTCATGGCGTAAAGCGCCTTTCCCTTGGTGGTGAAGCGGATGTCCTTGGCGGTAAACGGCTTCTGCTTGCCCTCGCTGAACATGCCCGTGGCCACCGAGGTTGGCCCCTCGCCGTAGACCGCCCAGGGGCGGGTCCCATAGATCGCGTCGGAAAACCGCCCCATCCAGCCGCCAATCTCCTCGACGATGCGCCGCTCCTCGGAGTCGATCGTCCCGTCGCCACGCACAGGCACGCTGAGCAAAAGGTTACCGTTCTTGGAGACGATGTCGCAGAGGCGGTGGATCACTTCCGCAGCCGGCAGGTAGTGTTTCTTGTCGAAGATCTCACGGCTGTAGTGCCATGAGCCGATGCAGGTGTCGGTCTGCCAAGGCGTAGGGCTGATCTCGGCGCGCAGACCGCGTTCCACGTCGGCGACGACACCAGGAACCTTGCGATCTCCGGGTTTGATGTTGACCACGGCCTCCAGCTTGCCGCCATGCCAACGCATGGAGGCGTTGTAGAAGTGCGCCGTGACGTCCAGACCGGCCTGCTCGAGCGGCAAGTCGTAGTTATCGAAATAGACGAGGTCGGGCTTGTAGCTGTCGATCAGATCCTTGCAGCGCAGGTACCACTGGCGGACGAAGGCCGGATTGTTCAGCGGCGCCTTCTCATTCCAGACGCGGTCATTGGCCTCGCGCCACTTGTCGGCCTCGGCGATGCTCGTGAAGCCAGGCGGCAGAGGCATCACCGCGCCGCCGTAGAGTTCCTGCGGATCAAGGCCCTCCCACCAGGTTCCCTGCCCATCGGCCTTGAACCGCTTGAAGGCGTCATAGCGCTCCCCGCGCCGAGGGCCTTCGGGGTCATAGCCATAAGCCGTCTGGAACCAATGCCAAGTGTGCGCCGAGTGGTTCGACACGCCGAACCGAAGGCCCCGCTTGCGGGCCGCCTTTTCCCAGATTCCGATGATGTCCTTCTTGGGCCCGATGCGAACGCTGTTCCAGTCGTGGAACTTGGAGTCATAAGCGTCGAAGTTGTCGTGATGGTTGGCCATGGCCACGAAGTACTTGGCCCCAGCCTTCACATAGAGATCGAGCAGATCGTCAGGGTTCCAGTTCTCTGCGCGCCACTGCGGATAGATGTCCATGAAACCGGTATCGGCGGGATGGCCGTAGGTCTTCAGATGATGGTCATAGGCTCGGCTGCCTTGCTCATACATTCCGCGAGCATACCAGTCGCCCGCTTCCGGGACGCACTGAGCGCCCCAGTGGGCCCATAGGCCGAACTTGGCGTCGCGAAACCAGTCGGGAGTCTCGTAGCCTGCGTTCAGCGAGTCCCATGTCGGCTTGAACGGCCCATCGGCGATCCTGTCGAACCCAGGCGGCGCCAACATCTCGGCCTTCGCGCTCGCGGCGGCCATGCTTGCGGCAGCGACCCCGCCAAAAAGATCGCGTCTTGTAGGCCCCATAACGTTCCTCGATCCGTGGGCGCATCGGTCATTCGCGCCGACGCTGTTGAACTTGCGTACCAAAGAATTTTATTGATGCAATGCTTTTTACTAACGATAAGCGGAATGCAGCGACTGCAATCGCTGGACACGAGAGCGCGAAGGCGCCGGACAGTTTGGGAGAGAAGATGACTAGGGCACGTCAGGACGGGTCGCTTCTGACCCAGGCGATCATCATCGCGCTGTTCTTTCTCTGGGGCGTCGCAAATAATCTGAATGACGTGCTGATCCCGCACCTGAAGAAGGCGTTCTTCCTTTCGGATCTGCAATCGGGCCTCGTGCAGTCTGCCTTCTACCTCGGATACTTTTTCCTCGCCCTGCCAGCCTCGATCGTCATGAGGCGATATGGCTACAAGACTGCGGTTCTGGTCGGCCTTAGCCTGTTTGGCCTTGGCGCTCTGATGTTCTACCCGGCCGCCGCCGTTCTCGAGTACCCTCTCTTTCTGGCCGCCCTCTTCGTCATCGCGTCGGGACTGGCGTTCCTGGAAACCTCGGCCAATCCGCTGATCACCGTCCTGGGCGATCCGGCGACCTCCGAGCGCCGCCTGAACTTCGCCCAGGCCTTCAATCCGCTGGGCTCGATCACGGCGGTCGTCCTGGGCGGCCAGTTCATCCTTTCCGGCGTCGAGCCGACCCAGGCGCAGTTCGACGCCATGAGCGCGGCGCAATTGGCCGCTTTCCAGGCGCAGGAAGCCCGATCGACCCAGGTCCCCTATCTGGTCATCGCCGCCGTCGTTTTTGCCTGGGCGCTTCTCGTGGCCTTCACGCGCTTCCCCGCCGCCGCAACCCGGCCACAGAAGGAAGACGTCGCCAACGCCCCGTCGGCGAGCACGGCGATCGCCGCCTTGCTCCGTCGCCCACACTTCCTGTTCGGCGTGATGGCGCAGTTCTTCTACGTCGGCGCGCAGGTCGGCGTGTGGAGCTACATGATCCGCTATGCCCAGCACGAGGTCGGCATGGGCGAGAAAACGGCTGCAACCTACCTCACCTGGTCGCTTGTCGGCTTCATGGTCGGACGCTTCGTGGGGACCGCGGCGATGGTCAAGGTCAGCCCGAATAAGCTGATGGCGGCGTTCGCTGCGATCAATACGGCTTTGACGCTCTTCGCGGCGTTTGCCGGCGGCGAGTCTGGCCTCCTCGCTCTGGCCGCGACCAGCTTCTTCATGTCGATCATGTTCCCGACCATCTTCGCGACGGCCATCAAGGGCCTTGGTCCACTGACCAAGACCGCATCGTCGTTCCTCGTCATGGCGATCATTGGCGGCGCGGTCTTTACCGCCCTGATGGGCGCGGTCTCGGACCTCAGCGCCATCAACTACGCCATCCTCATCCCCAGCGCCTGCTTCGCGGTCGTCGCGGCCTACGGCCTGTCAGCGGCGCGCGCGGCTTTGTCCACCGACACCAACTCCGCTCCGAAGGCGCCTCTCGCATGATGAACACCCTGGTTTGCACAGCGCCGGGCGAGCTAGTCTTGGAGCAACGCCCTCGCCCCGTTCCTGCCGAGGGCGAGGTTCTGGTCCGTATTCGCCGCGTTGGAGTCTGCGGCACGGACATGCACATCTTCCGTGGCACGCAGCCCTACCTCGCCTACCCGCGGATCATGGGACACGAGCTGGCGGGAGAGGTGGTCTCGGCGCCGGACAACGTCGATCTCGCGCCTGGCGACACCGTCTACGTCATGCCGTACATGTCGTGCGGCGCCTGTTCGGCCTGCCGCAAGGACAAGCCCAACTGTTGCCGCAACATCCAAGTGCTCGGCGTCCACGTCGATGGGGGGCTTGCGGAATATCTCTGTGTCCCGGCCAAGTTCGTGGGCAAGGCCTCGGGCCTGTCCCTGGATGAGGCGGCCATGGTCGAGTTCCTGGCCATCGGCGCCCATGCGGTGCGCCGCGCCCGGATCACGCCTGGACAAAGCGTCCTCGTCGTTGGCGCGGGCCCCATCGGTATCGCCGCAGCCCTGTTCGCCAAGCTCGCGGGCGGGGTCGTCACGGCGCTGGACGGTCGGCGCGATCGCCTGGACTTCTGCGCCGAACACATCGGCGTCGACCACACCGTCGATCTCGGTCCGGACGCCGCCCATCAACTGGGCATGCTAACGGAGGGCGACTTCTTCGACGTGGTTTTCGACGCGACCGGCAATCCGAAAGCCATGGAAGCAGGGTTCGCCTATGTCGGCCACGGCGGGGCTTACGTTTTGATCTCGGTCGTCAGCGCCGACATCACGTTCTCCGACCCGGAATTCCACAAGCGCGAGACGACGCTGCTGGCCAGTCGAAACGCCACGCTGGAGGACTTCGAAATGGTGGTGGAGACGATCCGTGCTGGCAAGGCGCCCATGCGCGCCTTGAACACGCACAGTGGCCGGCTGTCCGATCTTGCGACCGATCTGCCCCAATGGATGACGCCCGAAGCGGGCGTGATCAAGGCGATCGTCTCGTGCTGATCGACGCCCATCAACACTTTTGGCGTATCGGACAGAACGATTGTGTCTGGCCAACATCCGATCTCGCGGCGATCCACCGGGACTTTGAACCTCGCGACCTGCGGGATGTAGCCGGCCCGGATCTGGTCGGGGCGGTAACGGTCCAGTCCCAGGCGAGCGACGCCGACACCGACTGGTTGCTGCGGCTCGCCTACGAAGAGCCCCTCGTTCTTGGCGTGGTCGGCTGGGTCGATCTTCTCTCGCCGCAGGCGCCCGCGCGGATCGCGTCGCTGTCCGCTCACCCGAAGTTCAAGGGCGTGCGACCCATGCTGCAGAACCTGCCCGATGACGCCTGGATCGCGCGCTCGGAGCTGGCGCCGGCGATCGACGCCCTGGTGACCTATGATCTGTCGCTGGACGCCCTGGTCCTCACGCGTCACCTGCCGCACCTGCTGACCCTGGCGACGCGGCGGCCCGATCTGCGGATCGTTATCGACCACGGCGCAAAGCCGCCGATCGCTCGCGACGCGTTCGACGAATGGGCCGACGCAATGTCCCGGCTCGCCGCCCTGCCCCAAGTGCATTGCAAGCTCTCGGGCCTACTGACCGAGGCGAGACCCGATCAGCCGCCGGAGGTGATCACCCCGTATGTCGATCAGCTGATCGCGCTGTTTGGGCCGGATCGTTTGATGTGGGGCAGTGACTGGCCGGTGGTGAACCTCGCGACGGACTACGCCGCATGGCTCGAGCAAGCGAGAAGAGTCCCCGCCCTGCGCGCGCCCACGTTCGCTCAAGCGGTATTCTCGGACGTCGCGCGTCGGTTCTATCGTCTGGATGCAGGACTGTGATGAAGCCCCGCCGACCCGATCTGCCCCGTCTCGGCTTTGGCGCCGCAGCGCTCGGAAACCTCTATACGTCGGTCTCGGATGGGACCGCTCGGGCGGCGGTCGACGCCGCGCTCGCCGCCGGCGTCGACTATTTCGACACCGCGCCGCATTATGGCTTCGGCCTCAGCGAGAGCCGGCTGGGCGACCTGCTTCCCCGCTCTGCCAAGATTTCCACGAAGGTGGGCCGGCGGCTCGAACCCATCGACGCCCCAGCCGACGCCGTGCGGCATGGGTTCGCCGGCGCGGCGCCGTTCGAGCCCGTGTTCGACTACAGCTACGACGGCGTGATGGCGGCGTTCGAGGCTAGCCTCGCACGGCTGGGTCGCGACCGGGTCGACGTACTTCTGGCTCATGACCTGGGTCGCATGACCCACGGCGACGCGCACTCGGCGCAGCTGAAGACTTTCCTCGAAGGCGGCTACCGGGCGATGGTCGAATTGCGCGAGGCGGGCCTCGCCGGCGCCATCGGTTTGGGCGTGAATGAGTGGGGGGTTTGCCTGGAGGCCTCATCCCACACCGATTTCGACGTCTTCCTGCTAGCCGGCCGCTACACGCTTCTGGAACAGTCGGCGCTCGACAGCTTCCTTCCGATCTGCGCTGCCAAGGGCGTGTCAGTGATCGTCGGCGGCCCCTTCAATTCGGGCGTCCTGGTCGAGGATGCGACCTCTGGGGCGCCGCTGCACTATAACTACGAACCAGCCCCCCGCGAGATCATCGAGCGCGTGGCGCGTCTTAGGGCGGTGTGCCGCGACCACGGCGTCGCCCTGCCCGCTGCGGCCCTGCGCTTCCCGCTCGCCCACCCCGCCGTGACCAGCGTCATTCCAGGCCTGGCGTCCGCCACTCAGGTGACCCAGGCGCTTGGCTGGCTCGCCGCGCCGATCCCGTCGGCGTTCTGGCGGGACCTGCGCCAGGCCGGGCTGCTCCATGCCGACGCGCCCGTCCCCGAGGACGAGGTGCGCGCATGAGCATGGTTCTGCTGCATCCGGACGACAACATCCTGGTTCTTGCCGCGCCGATCCGGGCTGGCCAGACGCTGCAGATCAACGGTCAATCCATCGTCGCCGCCAGCGACGTTGCGGTCGGCCACAAGATCGCCCGTCGCGCGCTTTCGATCGGCGAGAAAGTGCTGAAGTACGGCGCGCCCATCGGTTCGATGACCGCCCCTGCTGAGCCCGCCGAGCACGTGCACATGCACAATATGAAGAGCGACTACATCGCCAGCCACACACGCCAGGCGACAGGCGAGGATCCGGCATGAGCATTCAAGGCTATCTCCGTTCCGACGGCCGTAAGGGAATCCGCAACGTGGTGGCCGTGGCCTATCTGGTCGAGTGCGCCCACCACGTGGCCCGCACGATCGTCACGCGAAGCGACGATCCCGACGTCCACCTGATCGGCTTTCCCGGCTGCTATCCAAACGCCTACGCCCTCAAGGTCATGCAGGCGATCGGTACGCACCCGAACGTCGGCGGCGTGCTGCTGGTCTCGCTGGGCTGTGAGAGCTTCAATCGCGAGGCGCTGGCGGCGACGGTCGCCGCCAGCGGCCGCCCTGTCGAAACCCTGATCATCCAGGAGAGCGGCGGCACGGCCGAGACCATCCGCAAGGGCGTCGAGGCGGTCGCCCGTCTCAAAGCCCAGGCCGCCGCCACGCCTCGGGTCTCGATGGCTGTGTCCGAGCTGGTCATTGGCACGATCTGCGGTGGCTCGGACGGCACCTCCGGCATCACGGCCAATCCCGCCGTGGGCCGCGCCTTTGATCGCCTGGGCGCAGCGGGAGCAGCCTGCGTGTTCGAGGAGACGGGCGAGCTGGTAGGCTGCGAGAAGATCATGGCCAGCCGCGCGATCACGCCCGAACTGGGCGCGGAACTCGAAGCCAGCGTTCGCAAGGCAGAGGCCTATTACACCGTCATGGGCTACGGCAGCTTCGCGCCAGGCAACGCCGAGGGCGGCCTGACGACCCAGGAAGAAAAATCGATGGGGGCCTATTCCAAATCAGGCTCGGCCCCGATCGTCGGCATCCTCAAGCCAGGCGATCATCCTCCGACGGGCGGCCTCTATCTGCTGGACGTCGTTCCCGACGGCGAGGTTCGGTACGGGTTCCCCAACATCTCGGACAACGCTGAAATCGTCGAGCTGATCGCCTGCGGCGCCCACCTCACCCTATTCACCACGGGCCGGGGTTCAGTTGTCGGCTCGGCGATCTCGCCGGTGATCAAGGTCTGCGCGAACCCAGAGACTTATCGCAAGCTCGCGGGCGACATGGACATCGACGCCGGCCGGATCATGGAAGGCCGCGGAACGCTGGACGAAGTGGGCGATGAGATCTTCGACCTTGTCCTCGCCGTCGCTGGCGGTCAGCGAACGGTGTCCGAGGCCCTTGGGCATCAGGAATTCATTCTAACCTACAAGGCCTTCGACCCGATCGGTCCGGCCTGCCTGCCGCTGCGGCGCGCGAGCTAAGGAACAGCATCATGGGAAGACTATCCGGCAAGACCGCCTTGGTGACGGCGGCCGCGCAGGGCATCGGCAAGGCCAGCGCAGAGCTCTTCGCGCGCGAGGGCGCGCGGGTGATCGCCACCGACATCAACGAGGCTCTGCTGGCTCAGGTCCAGGGCTGCGAGCCGCGCAAGCTGGATGTCCTGAACCCGGACGCCGTCAACGCGCTGGCGACAGAACTCGGCGCGATCGACGTCCTGTTTAATTGCGCCGGCTACGTGCACACTGGCACCATTCTGGACTGCGACGAGAAGGCGTGGACGCTCTCCAACGACCTGAACGTCACGGCGCAATACCGCGCCATTCGCGCCTTCCTACCGGCCATGCTGGCGGCGGGCGGCGGCTCGATCATCAACATGGCCTCGGTGGCCAGCTCGATCAAAGGCGTGCCCAATCGCTTCGCCTATGGCGCGACCAAGGCCGCCGTCATCGGCCTGACCAAGGCCGTGGCCGCCGACTTCGTGGGCCAGGGGATCCGCTGCAACGCCATCTGCCCCGGCACCGTCGACACACCCTCCCTGAACCAGCGCCTGGCCGACACCGGCGACTATGCAGCCGCACATCAGGCGTTCACCGCCCGTCAGCCCATGGGGCGGCTGGGCAAACCCGAGGAGTTGGCGATGCTGGCGCTCTATCTCGCAAGCGACGAGTCCGCGTTCACCACCGGCCAAATCCACATCATCGACGGCGGCTGGATCAACTGATCCCCCAGAAGGCATAACCGATGAAGCTTCTCCGCTACGGCCCCAACGGCCAAGAGCGCCCAGGTCTCCTGGACCGCCAGGGCCAGGTCCGTGCCCTCTCCGGCGTCGTCAACGACATCGACGGCGCGGCTCTTTCACCCGACGGCCTGGCCAAACTGGCTAGGCTGGATTTGTCCAGTCTGCCAGTGGTCGCTACTCCGGGCCGTCTGGCCCCCTGCGTCGGCCGCGTCGGCAAGTTCATCTGCATCGGGTTGAATTACGCCGACCACGCCGCCGAAAGCGGTCTGCCGGTTCCGACCGAGCCCGTGATCTTCACCAAGGCGACCAGCGCCATCTGCGGGCCGGACGACGACGTCATCCAGCCGATAGGATCGACCAAACTGGACTGGGAAGTCGAACTGGGCGTCGTTATCGGCACGGAGGCTCGCTACGTCTCCGAAGAGCGGGCGCTGGAGTATGTCGCCGGCTATTGCGTGATCAACGATGTGTCTGAGCGCGCTTTCCAAATCGACGGCACAGGCACCTGGGACAAGGGCAAGGGCTGCGACACCTTCGGCCCGACCGGCCCGTGGCTGGTCACGAAGGACGAGGTCGGCGATGTCGAAAACCTTGGCATGTGGCTGAAGGTCAACGGCGAGCTCTTCCAGAACGGTTCGACCAAGACCATGGTCTTCAAGCCCGCCTTCCTGGTCTCCTACGTCTCGCGCTTCATGAGCCTGCAACCCGGCGACATCATCTCGACCGGCACACCACCGGGCGTTGGCATGGGACAGAAGCCGCCGCGCTATCTTGTCCCAGGGGACGTGATGGAGCTGGGCATCGAAGGCCTGGGCGCCCAGCGCCAGACGGTCGTCGTCGAGACGCGGGTCTGACATGATGCGCCATTGCCTTGCCCTAGACCTCGTGGACGACGCCGACGCCATCGCCCGCTATGAGGCCTGGCATGCGCCCGGCGCCGTTCCGGCGGCGGTGACGCGGTCCATCCGCGACGCCGATATCGTCGAGATGGAGATCTGGCGCGCCCACGACCGGCTTTTCCTGATCATGGAAACGGGGCCAGGCTTCTCGCCCGAGGCCAAGGCTGCTGCGGACATGGCCAGCGAGGATGTCCAGGCCTGGGAGCGCCTCATGTGGGAGTTTCAACGCCCCCTGCCCCATGCCCCGCCTGGGGAGAAGTGGGTGGCCATGCAACGCATCTACGCCCTGAGCCAGCAACCGTGAGGGCGCCTGTCCGGCCGAACTTGGTAGAAGCGCGCCGCCCAAGCGATCTGCGTCGCCTGAGCGCTTGGGAGACGATAGAAGTCAACGCGACAGCCGCGATGCGAACATATAGGAACCTGGCTTGACCGAGCGTAAGTACACGGCCCCGGCCCTGGAGAAGGGCCTCGACATCCTCGATCTGCTCGCTCAGCACGGTCAGGCCATGACACTGTCCCAGATCTCCGTGGCCCTGGGCCGGTCGGTCGGCGAGCTCTTCCGCATGATCCACGTGCTGGAATTCAAGGGCTTTATCGAGGCGACGCCATCCGGCGACGGCTACCAGCTGACCAACAGGCTGTTCACGCTCGGCATGGCGCGGGCGCCCGTGAAGAACCTGCTCGAAGCCGCCCTCCCCCTGATGCGCAATCTCGCTGCCGAGGCCGAGCAGTCCTGTCACCTCGCCATCGTCTCGTATGATGAAATCGTGGTGGTGGCCCGCATCGAGAACCCAGGCTATTTCGGCTACTCCGTGCGGACAGGTCATCGCCGCCCGATCGTAGAGGCGACGTCCGGCATGGTGCTGTACGCCTTCCAGCCCGAAGCCATTCAAGTCCGATGGCAGAGCGATATCTTTTCGGATGTCGACAACGCCGCTCGGGAGCGCTTCCTAGCAAACGCGGCGGGTGTTGCGAAGCAAGGCTATTGGCGCGCCGAGAGTGATCTTACGCCCGGCATCGTGGACATATCCGCCCCCGTCGCGGTCGACGGCGCTGCGATCGCCGCGCTCACCATGCCCTACATGGCGCGCAAGGGCGCGCGTCCTGTCGAAACCGCAATCGAGCTGCTGCGAACGACCGCTCGCCTGATATCGAGCGAGATACAGGGCGTGAGCTAGGCGCGGGCCTCGCGCGAGAACACGCCGTCGCTCGAATGCCTGCAACCCGCGATCTGGACACTCTGCGGGTTCGCCTAAACGCGACCAGCGTCGGGCATGAGTCGATGACGACCGCCCCCTCACGCGCCCATTTGGCCTGACCAAATTTGATCACTTAGCCCGAAGTTCACAACCATAGGTCAAAACCAAGGCAAGCTAAAGAACCGGTGGATGCAATTTTTTTCCTTTATTTTCAATATATTATAAGAAATACTACACGATCGCTACAAAGTTTCTTTCAAAAAAATCTATTTATATGAGAAATAATGCGTAGCTGGCCGCAGCGGGGAAACAGAAGCGGTCAGGCCAATATGAGCCGCCAAAAAAAGGGCGAGCCAGACAAGGAGGGAATAATATGAGTTTCAACAATGGTCGGACGCGCGCTCTTCGCATGGCGCTGCTGTCAGCGACGATCATCGGTCTTCCGGCCGCCGCAGTCGCTCAACAAACCGACGCCCCAGCCGCCGCTCAGAGCGACACCCTGGAAGCGGTCGTCGTGACCGGCTTCAAGCAGAGCTACGCCAACGCGATCCGCTCGAAAAAGAGCGCCATTGAAATCACCGACGGTATCTCGTCCGACGGCCTGGGCCGCTTCCCGGACCTCAACGTCGGCGAAGCCCTGCAACGCATTCCTGGCGTCCAGATCAACCGCGAGGCAGAAGGGCGCGACGCCACAATCAACCTTCGCGGCATGCCCGGCGAGTACGCGCGCACCACGCTGAACGGCCAATCGTTCGCCGGCCCCGCGCTGCTGCGCGACAACCAGGGTTCGCCGCTGGGCGCGTTCAACTCGGACATCTTCTCGGCCTTCGTGATCGCCAAGTCGCCGATGGCCAACACAACCTCGGGCGGCCTCTCGGGCAATGTCGATCTGCAGATCGCACCGGCGCTGTCGCGCAAGGATGGCGGCTTCGCCAAACTGTCCTATGAGCACAACACTCTCGGCGACCTGAACGCCCCGGCCGCGACGATTGGCTACAACAAGCACTTGACCGACGATCTCGCCGTCTTCGGGACCATCGCCTACAAGAAAGAAAACTTCCGCCGCGATACGGTCCGCCTGAACAACTACGACTATCTAACGGCGGCCATGACGGGCCTGACGCCGACCCAGTTCAACTCAACCTACGGCCAGTACTTCTCGCCGACCGCCTGCGCCAGCAATTCCACGTCGTATTGCCGCTCCCTGGGCCAAGCCCTGGGCCTGTCTCCGACCGCTGCGTCGGCCTTCGTGACCAGCAACACCGGCTCCACCTCCACCAACGGCGTCTGGGCTAACAGCGCTATCCGCCAATACACTCGCATGAACGTGGGGAAGGTCTGGTCGGGCTCGGCGGGCATCGAGTGGAAGCCTAACGACAACACCAAGGTCGGGCTGATCGGCTTCTCGACCGACCGCAACCTGCCCGACACGGTCCAATACTTCCTGATCAACTACGTCGCTCCGTCCGCGACGCCGGGCGCGGGTACGGTGATTACGCCGACGGGCACGCCGATCCAGACCAATGACGGCCGCTACCTGTACGAGAGCTACGGCTTCACCAACATGAACGGGCTTTCCTCGACCCGCCTCTACTCGCAACGCCAGAAATCCAGGGGCGTCATCGGGAATATCGACTGGAGCAACGAAAAGTGGCGCCTGGCCGCGGCCCTGAGCCTGTCGTCGGGCTCCAACGCCTCGGTCGAAACCTCGGTCGACGTCGTCAGCCCCACTCGCGTTGGCGGCAGCAACATCAACGGTTCGATCTCCACCGGTCTGGACGATATCGGAGGCTTCTCCTACGTCACCGGCTCCACGCCGCAGAATACGCTGGGCGCGGCCGGCACGACCTGGACCTGGGGCGGGGTCAACGATCCGGTCTCGTATTATAACAACGGCACCTCGGCCAACAGCTCGATCCGCCTCGGGATGGAAGGCTCGCAAAGCTATGCCAAGAACGAGCTGAACAGCCTGGGCCTAGATGGCGAGCGCTTCGTCGAATGGGGCCCGATCACGAGCATCCAGGGCGGCCTGCGCCTGGAACGCGAAAAGTACGTGTCCACGGGCTACCGCGTCTTCGGCTACGGCATCCAGACGTCGAAGATCACGCCGGACATGCTGAGCACCGCGCCGTTCGTGGATGACTTCATGGGCGGCATCGCCGGCAACTACACCAAGAACTGGCAGACCCTGGACATCCGCCGCTTCCTGGGCGCGGTGACCCCTGTTGCGGTCTTTCCGGGCGGCAGCCTCTCGCCGACCGGCCTGAACATCCAGTACGCGGACGGCGCCTACTTCGACAAGAACTTCACCAACGAGAACGATATCAATCAGTTCTACATCCAGGCGAAGTACGATACCGAGGTTCTGGGCCATCGCGTTCGCGGCAGCTTCGGCGGTCGCTATGAGGACACCGTCAATACGATCACGGTCCTGGACCGGAAGACTCCGCCGGCCAACTCGATCGGTTCGCCGAACGATTTTGTGACCACCCAATACAAGAACAAGTACGACTTCTTCCTGCCGTCGGCGATCTTCGTGGCCGATGTCACGGAGGACCTCGTCCTGCGCGGCGCCTACTACAAGACCTACGTCCGCCCGCACCCGCGCCAGTACTCGCCAGCGACCAAGGTCAACCCCGGCCAGATCCTGAACAATGGTCTGAGCTCTGGCTCGGTCAGCGTCTATGACGTCTCGGTCCAGATCGGCAATAACAAGCTGCGCCCCTACATGGCCGAATCCTTCGACCTGTCATTGGAGTGGTACAACCGCCCCAACGGCCTGGTTTCGCTGGCCTATTTCCACAAGAACATCACCGGCCGCATCGCGACGACGACGGATACGTCGATCATCTGCCCGGCGGACGGCTCGACCTGGGGCTTCGGCGCTCTGTCCTGGGACGGCACCTACTGCAACGCCACCAGCCTCTCCACCGCCACCCGGCAGGTGCACGTCAACGCCAGCGGCGCCTACAACCTCGACAAGCCGACCACCGTCGAGGGCGTCGAGTTCAATATCCAGCAGAACCTCGACTTCCTGCCCGGCTTCTGGAAGAACTTCGGCGGCAGCTTCAACTACGCCTACACGACGTCGAAGAGCCCCGCGATCGCTCCGTTCCCGGGCATCTCCAAGCACAACGTCAACCTGATCGGCTACTACGAGACGCCAAAGTATGGCATCCGGGCGGTCTACAACTATCGTTCGGACTACCCGCTGAACGCCAACGGCACTTACACCGGCGGCGCACGCTCGGTCAGGGCGCGCGGCCAGCTGGACATGTCGGCCTCCTACAACGTCACCGACACCTTCACGCTTTCGGTGGACGCCTACAACCTCACCGACTCCGCGCGGTTCGAGTTTGAAAACGACCAAAAGGTCTCGCGTTGGGTCGACTACGACGGCCGCACCTTCACCGTGACGGCGCGCGCCACCTTCTGATGACTAAGGCCGAGGGGCCGCTCCACTAGCGGAGCGGCCCCTACCCCTCCAAGCCACCGTGGCGGGCGATATCGAGCGAGGTCGCTCACCGGTGGCGTCTACAACGAAATCTGGTTGCAGGCCGGCGCGTGGCCGAGCGGCCGGATCGGCGCCATCTGACCGATAGCGCCGAAAAAATGCGTCGCGACTGCAAGCGCGACGCAAGTCCGCCTCCCCCTTGCCCGCCACGTTCGCCCCCCGTTGACGTGGCGGGCGTCTCTTTGCAGCACCACTAGCTAGGGGACGCCCTTTGCCTATTCACCGCCGGCCCCTCATCCAAGCCTTGCTCGCCTAAGGACAACCATCTCCAATGGTCAGTTCCCTATGCATCCGACCGACTTGTCGCCTATGGCTTCAAGGGCGGAAAAGTCGTTCTGAAAGCCGAGCAGAGCACCGCTGGCGCCCCGGCCAGCATCGTCGTTGAGCAGGATCGGACACGCCTAACCCCTGACGGCCAGGATGTCGCTGTGCTCAACATGTCGGTGCGCGACAAGGCGGGGGTCATCGTGCCCAAGGCCGCCGTCCGGGTGGACTTCGAACTGACCGGCGCAGGGCGATTGATCGGCATCGGCAACGGCGACCTCAATTGTCACGAGCCCGACAAGGCCTCCTTCCGCACCACCTACAACGGCTGGGCGCAAGCGCTTGTCCAAACGCGCAAGACACCCGGCGACATCCGCCTGACGGCGCGCGCCGAAGGCCTAAAGAGCGCGGTCGTGATGCTCTCTAGCCGCTGAGGCGACGCCGAGAGGTGATAACCGGCGCATGAGGCGACCACCCTGACCGTTCCGGCGAAGGGTGGTCGCCTTTCGACTATTGCGCCTCGCGCGTGTTCGTCACCTTGCCGAAGATCGGCGCTTTGACCGTCGTGAGACGTTCGGCGCCCTCGCCTGTCAGGTCGAAGAACACGATCCGGTTGGCGCCGGATCGCATCCACGGCGCCGGGGTGTACAGGGTGTGCACGGGCCCAACGGACCAGAAGCGTCCCAGATTGCGATTTCCAAGCCAGAGTTGGCCTTTGTGAAGGCCGCGCATGTCCAGATAGGTGTCGGCAGGCCGGTCGACCGTCATCTCCACCTCGTAGAAGCAGGGACCAACGCAGGGCTCGGCCGACATCGGCAGCTTGGACACGTCATCCATCGGCAAACGGTACATGCGCCAGTCGTTCAGCGGCTGCCCCTCCAGGGTGACCTCGCCGGTCAGCCCCGCCTGTTCAGTCCGGATCGCGCGCGAGTAGTTCACGCGCCCGGTGTTCTCGACCAGGATATCCAGTGTCGCCGCTCCCGTCCGCTCAGGCAGGGTGACGGCTTCCTGATCAAGGCGCCGGTCGATCACGCCTACCAGCTTCTGGTCGACATAGACCTGCGCGTAGCTGTGGACGCCCTTCAGCGTCAGCATGCCACCTTTGCCCGGGCGAAGCGGGACGCGATAGAGGACATAGCCGTAGTTCTGATCCAGCTCCTCGAACGTCAGCGGCCGATCGGCGAGAACGGGTTCAGGAAGGTTGCGCCAAAGCGAGGCGCTGCGCTTCACGGACGAGACAGGGAAGGTCTTGGCGAGGTTGGGCGCGGGCGTCGGCGCGGGCGGCTTGCCCGTGACCTCGGAGATAACCGACGCCAGAAGCCCGTACTTGTAACGGGGGTTGCCCGCCTCATCGAGTGGCGCGTCGTAGTCATAGCTGGTCGTGTCGGGGTGATAGTCCTTGCCCGTATGCGAGTCCGCGCCGTTCATCCAGCCGAACGACGTGCCGCCGTGGAACATATACAGCGATACCGAGTAGCCGCGCTGCAGCATGAAGCGTAGCTCTTCGGCCTCCTTACGGCCGTCGGTCTCGTGGTGCTCCTCGCCCCATTTGTCGAACCAGCCAGCCCAATATTCTCCGACCATCCGGAGACCGTCAGGGCGGTAGGTTTCCAGCTTCGCGAGCGACTTCTCAGCGCCGCCCGATCCGAAATTGACCACGGATGGCAAGTGCGGCAGCGAGCCCTTGGCCAGGTCAGACGCCTGGTTGGACGTGAACAGTATGCCTTCAGCCAAGCCGGCCCGCCGGTAGGTCGCTTCCAGACCTTCGAGATAGGCCTTGTCGTCGCCGAACGCCCCGTATTCGTTCTCCAACTGCGTCGCGACGATTGGGCCGCCGTTCTTCAGAAGTAGCGGTTTCACCTCTTGCCCCAGCCGCACCATCCAACGCTCCACGGCGGCGGTGTACTTGGGCTCGGTGGAGCGCAGGAGGACGCTGCGGTCCTTCAGCAGCCAGGCCGGATAGCCGCCGAGCTCCCATTCGGAGCAAACATAGGGACCAGGACGCAGGATCACGTCCAGGCCCTCGGCCTGCGCCGCGCGAATGAATGCGGCCAGATCGTTCTGACCGGTGAAGTCGTACACGCCAGGCTGCGGTTCGTGCACGTTCCAGAAGGCATAGGTCGTGATGGTATTGAGACCCATGGCCTTCGCCTTGCGCAGGCGATCCCCCCAATAGGCGCGCGGGATGCGGACATAGTGCATCTCAGCCGAGATGACCTGGTAGGGCTTGCCGTCCTTCAAGAAACCGGCGCCACTGACCTCGAAACGCCGCGCCGGAGCCGCCGCGCCTGCGGGCAACGGCGCCAGCGCCGACGCCGAAAGCGCCGCGCAAAGCATAAATCCAAAAAGCGGCCTCATATCTTCTTCCTTACGAACTTCAACCAACACCTCCTGCGCACGCCAAGTCAGGCCAGAAACCCGCGCGGATCGAAACGTCTCTTCCCTAGGTGAATTTCCGTCCTTAGCGCTGATTGCGTTTAGGAGAGCGGAGCGGCCGTCCTTCTCGCTGTGGAGCGGTACGGCCTTGTTGTGGCTATGGACCTACGAGCCGCTAGCCGGCCGAAGAGCCCATCAGCTAAGGCGGAATCTATACATTTGAGCGTCAAAGCGGCGGCGACCAGCGAAATGGTCGAGGGGCGCCCAGGCGTTCCCGTGTTCAAGCCCCCCTCCCAATTCATGTAAGCCGTTGAGCGCTCAAGCTTCTGCTCACGAAGGATTCCCCTCCGCGCCCGTCGTCGCTAGCCCTGTATGCCTCGGCTCTCGGCTCTTCCCGGCCCACCAAATCGCCCCCCATAGAGCGATCAAGATAGTTTCTCATATAAATATTATTTTCTAGCCAAATCTCTCGACAGCAAAGCAGGCCCTTGTTCGGCGGCGCCGGCGCTTGGCGCCGGACGCCGAGTCGCATCCGTGTTTTGACCCGGCGGGTGACACACTCATCGCCGACCTAGGGGCGGCTGAGACGGAAGGGGCGATCGGCGCCGCTATCAGGCGCAGGCGCTGTGGACGGGGACGACACACAGAGTGAACAGGTCGCGCCGGCGCGCCTTTTGAAGCGTAGTCGCCAGCCCTAGGCGCAGTATCCGCCCACGGCGACTGTATGCACGAATACATCGGCCGCGCGCCGGAATCGAACTTGGCCGGCTCCTCGAGGAGCGTTACGAGACACGCGTGGACAAGGCCTCGCAAAAGCCTCTGTGGACCGATCTCGCGATGGCGTTCGCCCTCGTGGCCGTCTGCCTGCACGTGCTAATCCCGAGCGGATACATGCCGGTATTCGCCGCCAATGGCGTTCCCACCATGGTGATCTGCACGGGCGCGGGTCCCAAACTGGTCACGGTCCAGAGCGGACAGCCCGCCAATCCGGAACCCGCCGACGACCAGTCCCACAACGACCACCATCAAAAGTCCAAGTCCGATTGCGGCTTCTCGGGCCTGGCGCAAGCCGCCCCCTCAAGCGAACCGCAACTGACGCTAGCGCCAGCCGCGCTCGTCGCCGCCGCGCGCCTTGGCCCCCTCGCCGGCCGCGAGCTGACACTGCCGCTGCGCGCACGGCCACCGCCCCAGACCGGACCGCCGATCCAAGCCTGACGCCTCGCCCGCGCGCTGGCCGCTTGCGGCTGCGCACGCCTACGTCAGCTCAGATCGGTGTCCTCCCATGCCGCATGTCATCCTCCCTGCGAGGGGCCAAATGGCCCTGTCGCCGCGCGTCGCCCTCTCCAGTCTTGAGGCGCGCGCATGATCCGCTCAGCCCCCAACGCCGCCGCCGCGGTCGCCGAGCACCTTCGCGACCAGATTGTGCAAGGCCTGCTCCGCCCAGGCGTGCTGCTGCGCCAGGAGGCCGTCGCGGCCGAGCTTGGCGTCAGCCGTATCCCGGTCTTCCACGCCCTGGCCAAGCTGGAATCGGAGGGCCTGATTGAGATCTCGCCCAACCGCGCGGCCTTCGTTTCCACGCCCAGCGCGCGCCGCTGCCTGGAGATCTTCGACCTGCGCCGGCTCCTGGAAGGCGACATGCTGGCCCGCGCCATCGGCCAGCATACGCAGCGGTCCTTGCGGGCTGTTCGCGCTGTGATGCTCGAACTGGAGGACGACGAAGGCCCACGCGCCTGGATCGCCGCCGACCGTCGCTACTACGCCGCTCTCTATGGCCCGGCCGAGCGCGACCTGACGCTGCTGACGATCCAGAACCTGCGCAACGCCGTCGATCGCATCTATCTGGCCAGCGAGCTTCCGGTGCTCGACCGCGACGCCTGGATCGATCGCTATCAGACGCTGTTCGACGCCGTGACGGCCGAGGATCGCGAGCGCTCGGCGCACCTGCTCGGCGAGACCATCGGCGCCATGCAGGCCCTGGTCGCCAGCCTCTTGCCAGATCAACCCGCCAACGGAACGACGGGCTCTTAGGCCCCCGTCGGGCGACGGCGTTGCGATGCGGCGGGTTCCCCCTCGCCCAGCCGAGCGCCGTCCAGGCGCCGCGAGCCTTGTCGGAGGTTCGCGGCGTCACCGCCCTTTTTACCTCACAGGGGCCGTAACGACTTCGGGTCGATACGCCTCCTGCCAAAAGCAATCTCTCAGAACCGCGCCGGGGGGCGCTAGAACACCATGAAAATCGCACTCTTCCTCGGTAGCGCCGTCGCTTTGATCGGCGCGCCGTCTCTTGGCCTGGCTCAGGCCTCGTCGAGCAGCTGGGTCAGCGAGGTCGTGATCACCAGCCCACGCGGCAGCTTCACCGCGCCAAACGCGCTAAGCGCCACGCGCACCGCTACGCCGGTCGAAGAGATCCCGCAATCGATCCAGATCCTGACGCGGGGGCTCATCGAGGACCAGGCGCTGCAGACCCTGTCGGGCGCCCTGGTCAACGTCTCAGGCGTCACCCCGACCAGCACCGAACAGACCGTGCTGCAGCCGCCGATGATCCGCGGCTTCCCGGTCAGCTACTATTTCGACGGCGCCCCGACCTATCAGTTGCCGGCCGGCATCGCCGACCCGGCCACCCTGATCAATGTCGAGCGCATCGAGGTCGCCAAGGGCCCGACCAGCACGCTCTATGGCGGCGGTTCAGGCGCCCCGCTCTCGGGGATCATCAATGTGGTCTCCCAGGATCCGGGCGAGACCTTCGGCGGCACGGTCGCCCTGCGCGCGGGCAGCTTCAACACCCTAGGGGCCGACGCGGCGATCAACCTGCCGGTCAACGACAAGGTCGGACTGCGCCTGGCCGGCATGACCGAGAAGGCCGACAGCTATATCGACCACATCGACAGCCGCCGCTACGCGATCTTCCCGACCCTAGCCGTCGAGATGAGCGGCAAGACGCGCCTAGTCGTTCGCGGCCGCTACAACCATCTTGAGCAGCGCGAATATGCCGGGGTGCCGGCGGGGCTGACCTTCGCGCCGTCGCTAATCATCGACCGCTACAAGTTCGCCGGCGCCCTGGACGCGCCGCGCACCCGGATCACCAACAAGCAGCTGACCGCCAACCTGACGCACAAGATCTCCGACAAGGTCGAGGCCAGCGTCACGGCCAGCCGTTACGAGGGCGCGTTCAAGGAATGGTCGTCCTTCCCCTACGGCGAGATTGGCGGCACGGTCTACAACTTCGGCACGGCCTATCTGCCTTCGGACACGACCGAGAACTACGTGACCGGCAGCCTGACCGCGCGTCTGGGCGAGGGCCTCGTCCGCCATCAGGTCCTAGTGGGCGCGGACTATGACAAGACGCGCTACTTCGGCGCGATGTACTTCAACCCGGCCTGGGCGACCTTGGACTACGCCGCCGCGCGTCCCTATGCCGCCTTCGGCGGCAATCCGCCGTTCTTCTTCGACCAGAACGACCGCATGCGCACGACGGCGGTCTTCGTTCAGGACCAGATCGCCATTGGCGAGCGCCTAGACATCACGGCCGGACTGCGTTGGACGACACTGAAGATCCAGAGCAATGTCGGCGCTGCGACGGCCGACACCGACAAGCGCCTGACGCCGCGCATCGGCGCGACCTATCGGATCGCCAAGGGCGTCTCGGCCTTCGCCGGCTACGCGGAGGGCTTCAAGGGCGTGGTCGCGGGTGGCTTCTACGGTATCACCCCCAAGCCGGAAACGTCCCAGTCCTATGAAGGCGGCCTGAAGTTCGCGGCCCCCATCAAGGGGCTGACCGGCACGGTTTCATTTTATCAGATCACCCGTCAGAACGTGATTACGGCCCACCCGACGATCCCGTTCGCCTCGGTGCAGACGGGCGAGCAGCGGTCGAAGGGGGGCGAGACCGATCTGGTCTACGAGCCCTCCCCGGCCCTCTCGGTTCTGTTCAACTACGCCTACACCGACGCCGAGATCAGCAAGGACAACACCTTGCCCGTGGGTGATCGCTTGCGCGCCGTACCCAAGCATTCGGGCCGTCTGGCGGCCAACTATCGCTTCCTGGCCGGCGATCTGAAGGGCCTCCGGGTGGGCGGTGGCCTCACCGCCATGTCCAGCCGCGAACTGACCTTGCCCAACACAATCGCCGCCAAGGGCCTGGCTCTGATCGACGCCCAAGCGTCCTACGATCTGGGCGTCGTCCGGATCGGCCTGTCGGTGGTCAATCTGGCCGGTCGCAAGGGCTTTGAGCCTTACCAGTACTTCGGTGGGCCCTACGTCATCCCGACCCAGCCCCGTTCGGCGTTCGTCAGTCTGCGGACGCGCTTTTGATCCCGCAGTGCCGGGGAGGCCAAACCATGAGCGGAGCAAAACCATGAAAATAGATCGTCGCGCCCTGCTGGGCGGATTGACCGGGATGGCCGCCCTGGCGCCTTTCCTGACCCTGGAGTCCGCAGCCGCTGCTGTGGCGGCACAGCAGGATCCCGTCGCGCTGTCGGCTGACGCCCATGAGCGGCTAATGCAGGTTCCGGGCCTGCGCATGCACGGCGACGAACAGGTCGCAATGCTGCTCTATCCGGGGTTCACGGCGCTGGACCTTGTTGGTCCGCACTACTTCTTCGCCTGCATGATGGGCGCGAAAGTCCATCTGGTCACCAACCAGTCCAACCTGGCTCCAGTGCCAAGCGATCTGGGGCTGGCCATCGCGCCGACGACGACGCTCGCCGATTGTCCCGCCGACCTCACCCTGTTGTTCTGCCCGGGCGGCACAAACGGGACGATCGCCGCGGCCTCCGATCCCGCTACGCTGACCTTCATGGCGGACCGCGCCGCGCGGGCCCAGTGCGTGACCAGTGTCTGCACAGGCTCGGTCATCCTGGGCGCGGCGGGGCTTCTGAAGGGCCGACGCGCGACTTCGCACTGGGTGGCGCGCGAGCAGCTTTCCCGGTTTGGCGCCACGCCGGTCGACCAGCGCGTCGTTCGCGACGGAAAGGTCATCACCGGCGCCGGGGTTTCGGCCGGCCTGGACCTGGGTCTGACCGTCGTCGAAATCCTGCGCGGACGCCCCTACGCCGAGGCCCTGATGCTGCAGGCGGAGTACAGTCCCGCGCCGCCCTTCCCAGGCGGGACGCTGGCCAATACCGATCCGGCCATCGGCGGTCCGATGAGCGACATGTTCACCGCCTTCCGAGCCGAGGTGGACAAGCTCAAGCCGCTCTAAGCCTCGGACGCAACACCCCAAACCCCTCCGCTCGATCTCGAGCAGCTCCAGACTCTCGCCTACAATACAAGGTCTTGTTCCATGTCTCTTCGCATCGTGCTGCTGGCGTCCGCGTCTCTGGCCCTGGTGCCCCCGGCCTTCGCCGATGAGGCGCCGCTCGCCGCCAAGTCGTCGCAGGATGGCGTCGCTTTCACGGTCGGCGAGGTTCAGATAACGGCTGCTGGGGCCGCCGGCTCGGCCAAATCCCTACTGACCTCGGTGGACCGTCTGGGCGGCGATGTCGCCCAAGCCGCCAATGTCGACTACGCCTGGGAGCTGATCGGCAAGATGCCCGGCGTTCTGGTCACGGACTTCAACCAGGGCACGACCAGCGGCAAGTTCTCGTTTCGAGGCTTCAACGGCGAAGGCGAAATCAACGCGGTGAAGCTACTGGTCGACGGCGTTCCGTCGAACGGGAACGACGGCAACATGCCGTATCTCGACATGGTGTTTCCGCTGGACATCGCCGGCGTCGAGGTGGTGCGCGGCACCAGCGACCCACGCTATGGACTGCACGCGATCGCGGGCTCGGCCAACATCATGACCCGGGTTGGCGGCACGTACCTGGACGCCAAGGTCCTGACGGGCTCCTACGCGACCTACGACGCCCAAGCCTCGGCTGGCTACGAAACCGACAAGATCAGCCAGAACTACCTGGTGGCCTATCGCGAAGCCGACGGCTACCGCGATCATGGCGCGCTTGATCGCCTCAGCCTGGCGGGCAAGTGGTTCTATCGTCCCACTGACAGCCTGCGAGCCGGTCTGATCGCTCGATACTACAAGGGCTCGGCTCAGGAACCCGGCTATCTGACCGCCGGACAGGCCGCGAGCGCGCCGCGATCGACCAACGCCTACAACCGCACCGACGGCGACACCCGCAAGATGGGCCAATATAGCCTGCACCTGGACTGGACGCCGACGTCGGCCCTGTCGTGGTCGAACTCGATCTACGTGAACACGCTGCGCGATGATCGCTATGTGAAGTTCTCGGCGACCACCAGCCAGCAGCGCCGCTACACCGATGAAGATCACTGGGGCGCGATGAGCGCCCTGCGTTACGAGCCCCAAATCGCCTCGCTATCACGCCTGGTGTTCGAGATCGGCGGCGACGTTCAGCGCCAGGACAACATCTCGCTGCGCTTCAACACCGTCGAGCGCGTGGTCTCCAGCCAGACCCGCAACCAGAAGTTCTCGCTGACGGTCGGTGGCGTCTATGCCCAGAGCGTGATCGAGCCGACCGACTGGCTGACCCTGACGCCAGCCTGGCGCATCGACTGGGTCGATGGCCGTTTCCTGAACCGCCTGACGGGCGTGGCCGCTCCCGTCAACGACTACGGTGCCATTCAGCAGCCGAAGTTCAGCGTGGCCGTGCGTCCGGTCCATGACGTCACGGTGTATGGCAACTGGGGCAAGAGCTTCCAGGTTGGCGTCGGCTCGGGCGCCTATCTGATCGCGCCACGGGTCACCGATCTTGCTCCGTCGATCAACGAGGGCTGGGAGGCGGGTGTCCGCTACGCGGCGACTGACCGTCTGACCGCCCGCCTGGCGATTTGGGGCCAGACCGCAACGGGCGAACTCAAGCGTAAGCTCAACGATCCCAGCGGTGATTTCGACAATCTGGGCGCCACCAAGCGCGAGGGCGTCGATCTGCAGGTAGACGCCAAGCTGACGCCGCGCTTGAAGGTCTGGGGCGCGGCGGCCTGGCAGCGCGCCAAGATCCGCACGCCGGACCCCGCCACGCCGGCCCTGAAGGGCAATAGGATCGACCACGTGCCCGCTCGGATGTTCTCTGGTGGCGTCGACTTCACCGCGACGGAGAAACTGACCCTCTCGGCCTCAGCCTCCGGCCAGAGCGCCTATGAGCTAACGACCAGCAACGATCGGGGCCGCTATGGCGACTACGTCTCGCTCGATCTCGACGCCACCTACAAGGTCAATTCGCGCCTGGCGCTTTCGCTGCAAATCAAGAACCTGACGGACGCCGATCGCGAATATGTGTGGTGGGACGGCGCACAGACCCTGCATAGCCCGGCCGACGGCCGGACCGCCTTCGTCTCGGCTCGGGTCCGCTACTAGCCATGTCCAGCCGGTCGAAGCCCTCGGTTCGGGCGTTCGCGCGACAGGTCCACCTCTGGCTGGGCCTGTCGATCGGCGTCCTGTTCGCCGTGGTGGGGCTGACCGGCTCGATCCTGGTGCTCTACACCGCGATCGACGACGCCCTGCATCCGGAAATCCGGTTGCAAGGCGCGGCCCCGCCGCCGTCCTGGGAGCGGGTCTACCAGACAGCTCGCGCCACCTATCCGGAGAAGACCGGACCCTGGCGCTTCGAGGCGACCGAGGCGGGCGGCGACATCCCGGCGCGCTACTACAAGCCTCCGGAACGCGCCGATCGCGACTTCGCGCCGATGATGGTCTGGTTCTCCGCCGACGGCGGACGGGTGCTGCGCCGCGACTATTGGGGCGAGTACGCGATGACGTGGGTCTACGACCTGCATCATCGTCTGCTCCTACAGGCGACCGGCGGCGCGATCCTGGGTTGGTCGGGGCTGGCCATGCTGGCTCTGATGGTCGCTGGCCTGACGGCTTGGTGGCCGCGCCGAGGCGGATGGCGCAAGGCGCTGCGGATCAAGCGGCGCGCCGCACTGGTTCGTAAACTCTACGACTGGCACAAGCAGACAGGGTTGTGGTCGTTTGGTCTTCTGGCGCTTCTGACCCTAACTGGCGTTCTTCTGGCCCTGCCCAAGGAGTCCGAAGCGGTCCTTACACCCATACTCGGCCCACCCGCCATCGCGCCGACGCTCGACAAATCCGCCGCGTTCGATCCCGCCACGCGCATCTCGGTCGACCGGGCCGTAGCAATCGCCCAGTCCGCTCTTCCTGGCGCGGGCATAGCCTGGATCGAAACGCCGTCGACTGACAGCGGCGTCTATCGCCTGCGCATGCGGACGCCAGGTGATCCTAGTCATCGCTTCCCACATAGCTTTGTCTGGGTGGCCCCCGCCACGGGCGAGGTCCTAGCCGTGACGGATGCAAGGCTAGCCGGCGCCCACGACATTCTGTTGAACTGGATTCATCCCCTGCACGACGCCTCGGTGGGCGGATTGCCCGGACGATATCTGGCCGTGATCGTCGGCCTTGCACCGGGCGCGCTGTTCATTCTCGGATTCGTGCGGTGGCGGCGGCGCGCTCACAGCCTTGGCGAGAAGCGGTGAGCAGAAGTAGTGTCCACTATCAGCTCCGGAGTTGGCGGCTTTGGTAGCGACGCCCACCGCTGCTGCCTGCCTCGCTTGATGTGCGGACTGCCGACCGAGGCGCGGCAAGTGCGCCTATGCCACGGCACATTAGTCTCGATATTCCAGCGGTCGGCGCAGCCGGGATGCCGCTTTCCTCGTCGCTTCAATCTTACAAACCGCTGCGTCGCCTGGGATCTCGCCGAGGTCGAAGCTTGGGTCGAGCAACGTCGACGAGAGTCACTCGCCAGCGCGGTCGCGAAGTCCCCAGCTCCCGACGTCCGTCTGCGTCGCACGCGTCCTGTCAAAGCGCCTCGCCGCCAGCAAGTCCTCCCCTCCCCGACTTCGTGATGCTGCTCGGGATCGCCGTTTCAAACACGCGGCGATCCCGAGCGGCGATTATGTCCAACAAGCGCCAATTGCTGACATTGGTTTGTATCCAAGATAAGGACGTTGAGCAGCGCGCCTGGATATTCTCGAGACTCCGTCGGCCGCCCCATCCACAGCTAGGGTCTTTGCCAAGGGCGACGGACCGTGCGTACGAAGCGCCGGCCTCAAATCCCCCGCGACGGCGGCCGGCCCAGCGCTTACACAGCCGCCGCGTTCGAAAGGCCCGACCATGTCCCTCCACATCGCCCTGCTGCGCGGCGTCAACGCCGCCGGTGGTCGTCTGATCACCGCCGACGACCTGACCCGCCTGCTGACCGATCTTGGTCACACCGAAGTCCGCATGGGCCCCAAGGTCGGCGACCTGCTGTTCGAGTGCGGCGAGCGCACTGGCGCGGAACTTCAGGCCCAGATCGAAACCGAGCTGATGGCGCGCCTGGGCCTGCGCACCGATGTCTATGTCCGCACCGCCGAGGCCTGGCGGGCCCTGGTCGCGGCCAACCCGTTTCCGGACTTCGCGGCGGCCGATCCGGGCTGGCTGATGACTCTGTTTTGCAAGGACACCCCCGACAAGAAGGCCATGGGCGCCCTGCGCGCGGCGATTCGCGGAACCGAGCAGGCTCGAGCCGAAAGCCGCCAGATCTATGCGATCTATCCCGACGGTATTGGCGGCTCGAAACTGACGACCAGTCTGGTCGAGAAGACCCTCGGCACGCGGGTCACGGGGCGGACGTGGACGGCGGTGCTGGCGCTCGCCGAGATGCTTGAGCCGATCTAGTCCATCACTGGCTTTCTTGTCGCCATCGTCTCGCCCCTCTTCAACCGTGCTGGCTTTGGCGAACGGCACGACGCTTCTGAGGTCCGCTTGCCGGCAAGACGCCGACGGTGCGGGCTAGTCCGCTGAGTGACGCAAGACCTTGTAACCAGCCTCAAGGAACTTGGTAGGCGCGGATGAAAGTGTCCGCGGCCGCCTCGGCCAGTTCCTGTTCGCTGACCACCATGACATACCCTTCCAGCAGCCGCTGGATCGGTCCTGCCTCGCACAGGGCCTGGAACTGGTTCACCGCGACCCAAGGGTCGGCGCGGCGCATGCGCCCTTCGTCCATCGCCCTGGCGAAATCGCTGGCCATGCGAATCCAGCCGCGCTTGGGTCCATTCTCGTAGAACAGTTTGCCCAGATCCGACTTGGCCCCTTCGGCATAGACGATGCGGCGGAAGGCGATGACCTCGTCGGTCGTGATGAACGCTACAAACTTTAGCGTGAAATCACGGATGGCGCCTGCCAGATCCGTACTGCTGTGGAAGGCGTCGAACAGCGGTTCGACCTGCGTGGCCCCCTTCTCCAACATCACCGCGACGAAGAGGTCCTTCCTTCGAGGCGAAGTAGCTGTAGAGCGTCTGCTTGGACCCGCCCACGCGCGCCGACACCTCGGCCATGCTGGTGGCGACATAGCCCCGCTCCAGGAACAGACCCTTGGCGGCGTTCAGAATGGCTAGCCGCTTCTCCTCGCTCTTCACCCGCATCTGCTCGGTATCTCCAAATTTCTTTTCTGGACCAACCTGTACGATTTTCACTTGACCGCGCCATGCGGAAATATAAATAGACCGGACTGTACGGTTTGAAAACGAGCGACTGATGCCCTTCACGCCCCCCAGCCGCGCCGTGATCGCTGGCCTGCTGCTGTCCAGCGCTCTTGGCGCCTGCGCCGCCCTCCCCAAGACGCCGCCCGCCCAGACGTTGAACACCCCCGCCGCCTACGCCTCGGAAAGCAGCATGGCCGCTTCGCCAACCACCGCTTGGCCAGACGATCAGTGGTGGACCGCCTATGGCGACGCACAGTTGAACGGCCTGATGGACGAGGCCCTGGCCGGCGCGCCAGACCTGGCGAAGGCCAGCGCACGTCTGGCCAAGGCCCAGGCGGCCACGGCCCAGGCGCGTTCGGTGACCCTGCCGAGCGTCACGGCCAATGGCTCCTACGCCTCGGTCAGGCAAAGCTACAACAACGGCATCCCGGCCGCCTTCGTGCCCAAGGGCTACAACGACAGCGGCCGCGCCACGCTGGACTTCGCCTGGGAACTGGACTTCTTCGGCAAGAACCGCGCGGCCCTCGCGGCGGCGACCTCGGACGCCGAAGCCGCCAAGGCCGACGCCGCCGAGGCGCGCCTGGTTCTCTCGACCAACATCGCCGCCACCTATGCCGATCTAGCTCAGCTGTTCGCCGACCGCGACGCCAGCCAGGACGCCGCGCGAATCCGCCAGCAGTCTGTCGCCCTAACCGCTGAGCGCGCCGCCAACGGCCTCGAGAACCAAGGCGCGGTCGAACAAGCCAAGTCGCGCCTAGCCACGGCTCGCGCCGATCTGGCGACAACGGACGAGCAGATCGGCCTGACTCGTAACAAGCTCGCCGCCCTGTTGGGCGCCGGTCCGGACCGAGGCTTGGCGATCGCGCGTCCAACCGGCGGACCAATAAAGGCGTTCGGCCTGCCGGCCGATGTCGGCGCGGACCTGATCGGCCGCCGCCCCGACGTGGTCGCGGCCCGCCTGCGCGCCGAGGCCGCCCGCCTGCGCATCAAGCAGGCCAAGGCCCAATTCTATCCGAACGTGAACCTTTCGGCCTATTTCGGCCAGCAAGCGCTCGGGCTGGATCTCCTTGATAGCGCCACCTCGCGCGTCGGCTCGATCGGCCCGGCGGTGAGCCTGCCGATCTTCGAGGGCGGCGCCTTGCGCGCCAACTATCGCGGCGCGGCGGCAGACTACGACCTGGCCGTGGCCAGCTACAACGGAACCCTGGCCAAGGCGCTGCAGGACGTGGCCGACGCCGCCGTCAGCGCCCGCGCCCTGGACGCGCGCCTGGCCCAAAGCCGCGCCGCGCTGGAAGCCTCGACCGCCGCCCACGCGATCGCCGTGCAGCGCTATCGCGGCGCCCTGTCGACCTATCTCGACGTGCTGACGGCTGAGGACGCGATGATCGCCAACCAGCGGGCGGTCGCCGACCTCGAGACCCGCGCCTTCACCCTGGATATCGCGCTCGTTCGCGCCCTCGGCGGCGGCTACCACGCCACCTGATCCCTTTCGGAGCCCTTCCATGTTTGACAACGAAGCCAGCGAAAGCCCCGCGAGCACCATGACGCCCGCTTCCACCTCGTCCGCCGCCTCCGGCGCCAAGCGCAAGCAGTTGTTCGCCGGCCTCGCGGGCGCGGTGCTGGTCACCGGTCTCGGCTGGGGCGCCTGGTATGCCCTGGTGGGCTCGCACCACGTCGAAACCGACAACGCCTATGTCGCCGCCGACGTCGCTCTGGTAACGCCGCTGGTCGCGGCTCCCGTGCGCAGCGTCGCCGTCAGCGACACCCAGCCCGTCAAGCGGGGCCAGATCCTGGTGACTCTCGACGACAGCGACGCGCGGATCGCCCTCGCTTCGGCCGAGGCAGAGCTGGCCCGCGCTGAGCGCCGCGTGCGCGGCTATCTGGCCACAGACGACAGCCTGGCCGCCCAGATCGCCGCCCGAGAGGCCGACCAGTCGCGCGCCGCCGCCAGCCTAGCCTCGGCCCAGGCCGACCTTGAGCGCGCCCGGATCGACCTGGGGCGCCGCAAAGCCCTGGCCGTGAACGGCGCGGTCTCCGGCGACGAACTGACCCGCGCCCAGAACGCCTTCGCCAACGCCCAGGCGGCCTGGACCTCCGCCAAGGCCGCACAGGTACAGGCGCAGGCCAACCGCGCAGCGGCCGTCGGCTCCTTGGCCGCCAACGCCGCCATGACGGCCGGCGCCACGGTCGAGACCAACCCCGAGGTCGCCGCCGCACGCGCCCGCGTCGAGCAGGCGCGCCTTGACCTAGACCGCACCGTCATCCGCGCGCCGATCGACGGCCTGATCACGCGTCGCAACGTCCAGATCGGCCAGCGCGTCGCCCCAGGCGCGACGCTGATGCAGGTCGTCCCGATCGCGCAGGCCTATGTCGACGCCAACTTCAAGGAAGGCCAGCTGCGCAAGGTCGCCATCGGGCAGCCCGTCGAGCTGAAGGCCGACCTCTACGGGGGCTCGGTGACCTATCATGGCAAAGTCGTGGGCCTGTCGGGCGGCACCGGATCGGCCTTCGCCCTGATCCCGGCCCAGAACGCGACCGGCAACTGGATCAAGGTCGTTCAGCGCCTGCCCGTGCGGATCGCGCTGGATCCCGCCGAACTGAAGGCCAATCCGCTGCGGGTCGGCCTTTCGATGACGGCTGACATCGACACGCGCCGCTGAGCCCACAAGGACCACCACCATGGCCCAGGCCTCGCCCACCGCCGCGCCCACCCTGTCCGGGCCGGCGCTGATCTTCGCCGGCCTGATCCTGGCCGCCGCGAACTTCCTGGTGGTGCTGGACACCACCATCGCCAACGTCTCTGTGTCCAACATCGCCGGCGCCCTGGGGGTCTCCCCCAGCCAGGGGACGTGGGTCATCACCTCCTACGCCGTGGCCGAAGCGGTCGTCGTGCCGCTAACCGGCTGGCTGTCGGCCCGGTTCGGCGCGGTGAAGGTGTTCGTCGCCGGCATGATCGGCTTCGGACTCTTCTCGTTCCTGTGCGGGCTGGCGCCGTCGCTTAGCCTTCTGGTGCTGTTTCGTGTGCTGCAGGGCGCCTGTGGAGGACCGTTGATGCCGCTGTCGCAGACCCTGCTGCTGCGGGTCTTTCCGAAGAAGCATGCAGCGGCCGCCACGGGGCTCTGGGCCATGACCACCCTGGTCGCGCCGATCCTGGGGCCGATCCTGGGCGGGACGCTGTGTGACAATGTGGGCTGGGCGTCCATCTTCTGGATCAACGTACCGGTCGCGGCGATCTGCAGCTGGCTCGCCTGGAAGCTGCTGCGCCGCCATGAAACCCCGCTGACCTCGGCGAAGGTCGACCTGGTTGGCCTTGGCCTGTTGGTCGTCTGGGTCGGCGCGCTGCAGATCATGGTGGACCTGGGCAAGGAGCACGAATGGTTCGCCTCGCCCTTGATCGTCGGCTTGGGCCTTGTCGCCCTGCTGGGTTTCATCGCTTTCCTGATCTGGGAGCTGACCGACGCCAATCCGATCGTCGATCTTCGGGTATTCCGCCATCGGGGATACAGCGCCAGTGTCGTGACACTGAGCGTCGCCTTCGGCGCCTTCTTCGGCATCAATGTTCTAACCCCGCTGTGGCTGCAGCAGAACATGGGCTACACGGCCACGGACGCGGGCTACGTCACGGCCTTACTTGGCGTGACAGCGGTGTTGATGGCGCCGTTCGCGGCCGGCATGTCGACCAAGGTCGATCCGCGACGGCTGGTGTTCATCGGCCTGGTCTGGATGGGCCTGATCACCTTGATGCGCAGCCAAGCGAACTCGCAGATGGGCTTCTTCGATATCGGTCACTGGCTTCTGCTGCAGGGCTTTGGCATGCCTCTGTTCTTCGTGCCGCTGACGGGCCTGGCTCTCGCCTGCGTCGACGAGCCCGAAACCGCCAGCGCCGCCGGCCTGATGAACTTCTGCCGGACACTGTCGGGCGCGATCGCCACGTCGATCGTCAGCACCGTCTGGTCGGACAACGCCAGCCGCAACCACGACAGCTTATCGGGCCTGCTGAACGATCCTCAGGGCGTGATGAACCAGATGGACGCGGCCGGCATGTCACCCGAGCAAGCCCTGGGGAACATTGATCAGTTGGTCCAGGGCCAGAGCGTGATGCTGGCGACGAACCAGGTTTTCCTGGCGATGGCGATCCTGTTCATCGCCGCCGCCCTGATCATCTGGCTGGCCCCGCGCCCCACCCGCGTCGTCGACACCTCGGCGGTTCACTAATGCCTTACCTCATTGCCCCGGCCGCCGGGGCGGCCTTATCGCCTGGTTCAAGGATTTTTGCTCATGAGCGCCAAGATCCCGACATTTGACACGCCGAGTGACCGGCTCATCGAAGCGGCGACCGTCCTCTTCTATGAACACGGCTTTCGCGCCGTCACGGTCAACGACATCGTCGCCCGCAGCGGCCTCACCAAGTCTACGTTCTATCGCTATTTCGAGTCCAAGGACGATCTGGCCGCGGCCTGTCTGGGCAAGTTGGCCCTCGATGACCTGGAAGTCCTCGCGATGATCGCCACGCGGCTCTCGGTCACGCCCATGGCGCGTTTTCGCGCGATCGTGACTGCGGCGGCGGCAAAGATCGAACACCCCGCCTATCGAGGCTGGCTGCTGTCGAACCTTGAGGTCGAGATTCACGAAGACCATCACGTGATCAGCAGGGTCTGCAAGCTCTACAGAACGCGGCTGCGAAGCCATCTGTTTGAAGCCGCCGAACAGGCGCGGGTCGAGGCGCCGAATGTGCTGGTCGATGGACTGGTGATGCTTCTTGAGGGGGCGGGCGTGAGCTTCCGCAGCCTGGGCCACACACAGGCGGCCACCAGCATGATACGGGGGTGGGAAACCCTGATGCGCGAACACGGCGTCAGCCCTACCATCGAACAGGAGGACGCCACGACGTCCTACGCCGGCTGAAGCGCTAGAACGTATTAAGACCACCTCCCGTGTTTGCGTTCGAGACGACCGCCCGCGGTCAGAGAGATTGAGCACTGCCGTAAGCGGATCCTCCCAAGGTCAGAGAAGAGCCAGATGCGGTCGCCCCACGACATATCGATCTCGATCTTCCAACGGTCTGCGCAGCCGTCAAACCCGCCGATCGCCTGCCCTTCCACGCCACAGTACGACGCCGCTGGGATGCCGCTTTACACTCTGCTGAAAGCGGGTTCCTATACAGATCACTAGGCGAGAAGAAGGCGCGCATGGTCGTCGCCGGGGCCGCCAAATCGAGTGTGAGACGACGGATGAGAATCTGGCGAATGCGGTGCCATATTACCGTCACTCCCACTCAATTATCAACAAGGCCCCCAAGGGGCCTTTTTTATTGAGCTTTTTCGTTCACAAGAATGTGGTAGCCGTCACAGCAGGCGTCGATTTACTACCGTTTTGTTTTTATTGGAAAATAAAATCACTTGACTATTCATCGTATTGGCCTGTGCAAAGCCACCCCGCAGCCCCATAACGAAATAAAAGTCAAATATACACCGAAACGCGCCAGCCATTGCACGCCACTCTACGCTAGAACCGCACGCTCGGCGAGTTCCGGCGCATTGCCGCGCGACCGCCTTACAAGCTGATCCGGCGCGCACTGCGGGTGACCGACTTTCCGCGCAGATACCGCCCGTCTTGGCAAGGCCACGTATGACCAAAAGCGTCCAAGAACCGTCCACTCCCGGACGGAACATATGGACCAACGCTATGACCCAAGACGTCAATGGCGCCTCAAAGCGCTTCATACCTCCTGCTCGGCCAACGCGCCCCATCCGTCGCGAGCAACTTCGCCAGCTCGTTCCGCTCAGCGACACCACCATCTACGGGCTCGAGATGCAGGGCCGCTTCCCTCGTCGCTTCAATCTTACAAACCGCTGCGTCGCCTGGGATCTCGCCGAAGTCGAAGCTTGGGTTGAACAACGTCGACGAGAGTCGCTCGCCAACGTGGTCGCGAAATCCCCAGCTCCCGACGTCCGCGTACGTCGGACGCGTCCTGTCAAAGCGCCTGGCGGCCAATAAGGACAACCGCAGACTTAGTGATGCCGCTCGGGAGCGTCGTCTCAAACGCTCGGTGATCCCGAGCGGCGACTATGTCCAACAAGCGCCATGAACGGACATTGCCCCGCCTCCAGAAACTGGACGTTCAGCTCGGCGCGGTCAGGTGTTCAGCAACACGATCTTGCCGGTCACGGATCGAGCCTCAAGCACGCGATGCGCCTCCGCCGCCGCTCGCAGTGGAAAGGTCGCGCCGACCTCAGGCGTGAGGACGCCATCCGCAACCAGCTTTAACACGGTGGCGAGATCGCTTCTGTAAGCGGCGGGCCGCCCATCCCGCCACGGCTCGCTGGAATAGGCCACCATGCCCTGCCCCTTGGCGAATAGGCCCAGGCTGGAGAATCGCGCATTCAAGAGCAGGTCGGCCACCGCCAGCGGATTGACCTTGCCGCCTCGGCTCACATCGTAAGCGCCATAGAACACGCCCACGCCGCCTGGACGCAGCGCCGGCATCGACACCGTCTTGAAGTGCTTGCCGCCCAGGTGATCGAAGGCAGCCGCCACGCCGCCGCCGCTCAGGGCGATGGCGCGGCCGACGACGTCCTCTCGCGCATAGTCGACCGGCTCGCCGCCGCGCTGGATGATTGCGTCAGCCTTGCCGCGCGAGGCGGTTCCAATGGCGCGAACGCCGGCGATGCGCGCCAGGTCGAGCAGAAGGCCGCCCACGCCGCCGCCCGCCCCATGCACGAGCACCCATTCGCCGGGCGCGGCATTGGTGACCCGATGCAGCATCTGCCAGGCGGTCACGCCGTTCAGGACCGCCGCCACCAGCCGGCCCGCATCCACCCCCTCGGGCGCGGGGACCAACCAACGCGCCGGGACGTTGCGGCGCGTCGCATAGGAGCCGAACACGGTGATCCCGGCCACGCGCTGGCCGATGGCCAGGTCCTTGACGTCTGGCCCAACCGCCTCGACCCGCCCGACCAGGTCATAGCCCGGCGTGATCGGAGGCTTGTGCCCCGCATACACACCCTGCCGCATCATGATGTCGGCATAGGCCACTCCGACGGCCTCGATCGCGACCCGGACCTCGCCGGCGGCCGGGGGCGGCAGACGGCGCTCCACTGCGGTGAGCACCGTCGCCGGCCCCTTGCGGGGGATATGCATTTCGAGGGCTTGATCGGTCACTTCGGTGTTCCTGGAGGACGTGGGGTTCGCCAAGCGTCGCGCGTGAGCTAGGCGGGCAACCGCATCTGCTTGCGCAGGCTCTTGTCGAACGCCTTGGCCGGCGCGAACCGGCGCAGCAGCGAGATCTGCTTGGCCAGCTTGCCGGCCGGGTAGCGCAGGCGCGGCTGGGGATCGACGGCGGCCGCGCGGACCACGGCGGCGACCACCTCCGGCAGTTCGGCGGTCGGCATGACCTCATCGAGCAGCGCCCGGACACCCGCCCGCGCCTGATCGTAGACGGCAATCTGGGAGTCGGCCTCTACGGCGTTCTGGTCGAAGGTGCTGCGGATGTAGCCCGGCTCGATCAGGGAGATGCGAACATTGAAGGCGCGGACCTCATGGTCGAGGGACTCCGAATAGCCCTCCAGCGCATGCTTTGTGGCCGCGTAGTGGGCGGAATACGGCGCGGGGATCAGCCCGAGGACCGAACTGATGTTGAGGATGCGCCCTTGGCGGCGGGCGCGCATCGACGGCAGCACGGCGTTGGTCATCCGCATCACGCCGAACAGATTGACGTCGAACAGGGCCTGGGCCTGGCGGATGGAGCTTTCCTCGGCCCCGCCCGTCAGACCAAGGCCGGCGTTGTTGACCAGCACGTCGATCTGGCCCGCCTCGGCCAATACCTTGGCGACCAGCGCCCCGACGGACTCGTCGTCAGTGACGTCGCAAACCAGCATGCGCACGTTCTTGGGCGCATTGACGACCGACCGGCGACTGGTCCCATAGACAGTGTAGCCGCTCGCGGCCAGGGTCTGGGCGCTGGCCAGGCCGATGCCGGCGGACGCCCCTGTCACCAGGGCGATCTTCTTGCGTTGAATGGTCATGAGCCTTCTCGTAGGCAGCCGTCGCCAGAGCGGCGTTGCAGATTGCATTATGTTCATAATGTGCAATTATGATCATAATGCAACGAGAATCTCGGAGGCGGCACATGCGCTATGAAAAAGGTCGTCGGGACGCGTCGCGGGAACGCATCCTGCAGGCGGCCTCGGAACGCTTCCGGGCCGATGGCATCGCCGCCTCGGGTCTGTCTCGCGTCATGAAGGACGCCGGCCTGACGAACGGCGCGTTTTATCCGCACTTCGAGTCCAAGGCGGAGTTGGTGCGCGAAAGCCTGGTTACGGCGCTCGACGCCCAGGCCGAGCAGATGCGGCAGATCCTGGCCGCTGACGGTCTCAAGGGGTTGATCACCGCCTATCTCGCGCCGGAGCATCGCGACAATCCGCAGTTCGGCTGCGCCACTTCCGCGCTTGCCGCCGAGATCGCGCGCGAGCCTCGGGAAACTCGGGCCGCCTACACAGAGCGCGTCGCCACGCTCGCCAAGCAGGTCGCAGCCTACCTGCCGCCGCAAGTCACGGACCCGGAAGCCACCGCCGTGGCGCTTCTGGCGACCTGTATCGGCACGCTGCAAATCGCTCGCGCCGTCGATAGCAGGGAGATGTCCGATCGCATTCTCGCGGCGGGCCAGGACGCGGCGCGCACGCTTTTGAGAACAAGCCCATCGACAGCGACCTAGGCGGCGTCAACTGAGGCCGCCCGGCGAAACTCCGCCGCGGCGGTAGGATGGGAAAGATGTGTGCGAGCGGCCAGCCTGCGCTGGCCGCTCGCATCGTTTAGTTCAGCCGTCCTCGCGGATCACCAGCGGCTTTTTCGAGAACGCCTTGGGGGAGACGCCCCGGACGGTCTTCTTTTTCACGCCGTCATTGCTCATGAACGACACCTCGACCGTCACGGGCTCAAAGGACTTGAGTCCAAAATGGACAGGCGCCGCGCTTTGCGCGTTGTAGCCGCCGCCGGTCGAGACCAGGCGCGTGGCCAGGATCTTGCCGGCCTTGTCGTAGAGCCGGACCTCGGCGCCCGCCCGCGTGTAGCGCCCCTTGGAGTCCAGGACGAGAACCTCAAGACTGCGGCCACGCGCCGGACCTTGCAGGTCATTTCGGAACAGGAAGTGGCCACCCACCGGACTATAGCCGCGCATCACCGACAGATCGAGCGCCCCGTCACCGTTGTAGTCGACCCACTCCACCCCGTGGTCGCCAGCGTTCAGCAGGCTCTCGCGCGTCAGGACCTGATCGAAGCCGCCCTTGCCGTTGTTGTGGTAGAGCCGGTCCAGCGGCGTTTGCTTGCCGGCCTCGCCCTCGTAGCTCGTGACGTAGAGATCCAGATAGCCGTCGTTGTCGTAGTCGCCCCAGGCGGCTCCGACCGCGTGGCCCGGATCGGCGACGCCAGCTGCCTTGCCGACTTCCTCGAACGCGCCATCCCCCTTGTTGCGATACAAAAGACTGGCCCCATAGACCGCGACGAAGAGATCGAGATTGCCGTCGTTATCGTAGTCGCCGACGGCGCAGCCCACCCCACCCTCTTCCTTGGCGCGCCCAGGCGCGTTCAGGCCAAGGCTGGGCGCGACGTCCGTGAAGCCCTTCTCACCGTCGTTCCGCCACAGGGCGTCCGTGGCGCCGGACTGGTTGGCCAGGAACAGGTCCAGCTTGCCGTCGTGGTTGTAGTCGAACCAGCAGGAGCCGACCGTGGGTCGGCTATCCGTCACGCCGTTGTCGGCGAACACTTGCCGAAAGACCCCGCCCTCGTTGTGGAACAGCTGGTTTGGACCAGCGCGGTTCGAGGCATAGAGATCGACCTGCCCGTCATTGTCGTAGTCGACCCAGTTGGCCTGGCGGCTGATGCGCCCCGGGATGGTCAGACCGATCTTTTCGGCCACGTCGACGAAGCGCTTGCCGCCCTCGTTCTTCCAGATGAAGGAGCGGTTGGGCTCCGGCGGCATGACGTTCGACCCGCCCAGAAGATCCAGATAGCCGTCGCCGTCGAAGTCGCCCCAGCTGAGGCCGCGGACTTCCTTGCCGGCGGTCGGCAGGCCCAGGGCCGGCCCAATATTGATCAGCACGCCGTTGTCGTTGCGGTACAGCCTGACGTCGCCGCCCTTCAGCGACACAGCCAGGTCAAGGTCGCCGTCCTTGTCGAAATCGGCCCAGGCGTTGGACAGCGACCCGGGAACCTCGAAGGTTTCGCGCTGGATAGCGGTAAAGGCCGGATCCGTCGCCGCGAGGGCCGAGCCGGTCATCAGCCCGGCCAACAGCAAACCCAGGGGCGCGATGGTCCACGCCTGCCTGCTCGTTCTTTGCATCGGATCGCCTTTCAAGGCTTGGATTTCGGATTGAAGGCGGTGCGCTCGGCGACGTGCGCCTCGACCTGTTCGCGTCGCAGCCAGAGCTCGCGGAACTGATCCTTCGACAGCATGTCCAACTGATCGCTGTAGTGGGTCGTGCCGGGCTGGCGGCTATTGCCGTAGCTCATCAGCCCGTAGGCCTTCACCGGCGTCGAGAACTCGATCAGCGCCACCCAGGTCTCGCCGTGGGTCGGCGTGCGGATGCCCTTGGCGTTCGGATCCGACCAGGTGATGACCCGGAAGGCCCCGAGATTGCCGAAGCCCCCCGTCCCGGGCGCGTCAACGCCGTCCAGGATGAAGCGCGAGGCGTCCCCGAAGCGGCGGTCGATCGCGCCGTACTTCTTCTTGGTGTTGGCGATGGCCGTTCGCAGCTGCTCGACGGCGGCGACCGGATCCTTGATCCCATAGGGCGTGCTGATCGGCCGTTGTTCCGTCCACGGAATGGCGTAGCCTCCCTGCCCCGCGAAGGTCGGGCCGGCGAACAGCTTGGCCCATTCCTCGAACAGCAGGCCGGCGCGGTTGTCGGCGGTGAACGCGCGGTCCCAATCGGCCAGCAGGCGCGCGGCGGCCTGGACCTCCGGGTCCTTGTCCTTGAGCGCGGCGGGGATCAGTTCGGGCAGAACCCGATCGGCCATCAGGGCGTGGGTCGACAGTTTCAGGTCCTTGAAGCGTTCAAGGGTCAGCTTGTCGTTCTCGGCCATCATCCGGATCGAACTCTGAGCTCGGAATGACTCGGGCGTGCGCGGCGCCAGGTACTTGGGGAAGTCGTCGGGCTTGAGCGTCACCGGCCAGCTGGCGACCCAGGGCGGATCGTTGGTGTTCTGGACGAAGCCGCCGACCGGATCGGTGACCCGCGGCAGTTCTTCGAACGGATGGACGTCGGTCCACAGATAGCGCGAGGTGTCCCCCGGAACGAGACCGCTCCAGAAGTTGATGTCGCCTTCGCCGCGCCGAGGCGCGATCCCGTTGAAGGCGTAGTCGATGTGGCCGTCACGGTCGGCGTAGGTGATGTTGAAGGTCGGCACCTGCAGCCGCTTCATCGCCGTCTCGTACGCCTTGAAGTTCGGCGCCGTGACCATGTCGAAGTACTGCTCCAGCATCTTGGGCCGATCGAGGCCCGCGACGCGCACGGCGACCGTTGAGCCGTCCTTGCGCTCGAACACCGGGCCATGGACGGTCGAGCGGATTTTCAGCGGCTTTTCGACCAGCGCGCCGTTCGCCTGTCGCACCTTGTAGGTCGTGGCCTGGGTCTTGAACGGCAGCACCTTGCCATCGAACAGATAGCCGCCGTCCTTCAGGGTCAGCTTGTAGTTGGTGGCTCCCACCATGCCGTTGACGGTGTTGGTAATGCCCATCTGCTGATTGAAGGCGAACCGGACGATCGGCAGGCCAACCTGCGTGGCGCCATAGACCTCGAAGTTCGGCCCGGTCAGGTGGGCCTCGTAGTAGATGAAGTAGCCGGTGCCCCACGGCAGGTGGGGATTTTGCAGCAACAGCGTATTGCCATTGGCCGTCTTGGAGGGCGATACCGCCCACGAGTTGGAGCCCTGATCGGCGATCTCGGGCGGATCACCCTCGCCGATCGTCTTTCCGGGAGAGGCGACATAGATGAAGTTCATCAGTCGGTGGGCGTGGGCCACCACATCGACGCCGGTGACCGGCAACACCGGCTTCACATCGGCGGCGATGGCTTCGGGGTGGGCCGCCGCATAGGCGTTGATGCCCTTGGCGAAGGCGTCGAGATTAGCCCGGAAGGCTGGCGCCTGCTGCCTGTACCAAAGCTTGGCGCGGTCCGGCACGCCATTGGTCAGCAGCCAGGTCGTGGTCTCTTCGTACTCTGGGCCGAAATACTCCGCCCCCTTCCCCCGCGCCTCGCCGTAGAGCCGCAAGATCGTGTTGGCGTGGCTCTGGGCCTGGGCCCAGCCATAGCCGTAGAAGACGGCCGCGGTGTCCTTGCCGTAGATGTGCGGCACGCCATAGGTGTCCCACAGGATCTCGTTCTTTGTCGGCGCGACCACCGCCAGCGGCGCCGCTGCTCGGGCGGCCGGGGCCTGGGCCAGCGTCGGACTGGCGGCCAGTTCGACCAACGCCGCCAACAGCAGCGCCCCGACGGCGCGGCGAACCATCATCATGCTCTTACTCCATCCCCCTCGAGCCGCTCCGCGGGCTCGCGCTAGGCGTCAAGCCGGGTCGCTGTGGCGGCCCGGCCTTGGGCGCTGATCAGAAATCCCACTGCAGGCGCGCATAGTACGAGCCGCCCGTGAAGCCGAACGGCGAGGTGCCAGGATACTGACCCGTGCCGGTATTGATGTTGTAGGAGGCGTTGGCCGCCGTCGAAGGTCCGCTGCGCGAGGGATAGATGTTCAGCAGGTTGTTGGCCCCGACCGCGACGGTGACCGACGGCAGGACCTTGTAGCCCACCTCCAGATCGGTGATCCACTTGGCCCCGTACTTGCGGTCGTTGGCGGGAATGTTCTGCTGGATGCGATAGCTGCCGAAGCGCGTCTGGCGCAGGTTCACGTTGAGCTTGTTCCACGACCAGTTGGCGCCCAGGCTGACCTTGTCCCTCGGAAACGCCGTGGTCAGGTAGCCCCGGCTCAGACGGTCGAACAGGACGTAGTTCGCGCCCAGCGCCGCTAGTTCCGGCGGGTTGGCGATGATGTCGGTGATCTTGGTCTTGTTGTGATTGTATCCCAAGGTCAGCCGCACCGTCCCATAGTCGCCCAGATCCTGGCGATAGGCCGTCACCAGGTCGACGCCCCGTGTGCGGGTGTCGATGGCGTTGGTGTAATATTGGGCGCTCAGCGAGCCTGGCAGGCCGTTGGCGATCAGGATGTTGCTGACGGCCGCGCCCGTCAGGGTGCTGGTGATGGCGATCCGGCCATCCACGGAAATCTGATAGGCGTCCAGGGTGACGCTGAGCCGAGGCAGCGGCTCCAACGTCAAGCCCAGGCTGTAGTTCTTCGACTTTTCCGGCTTGAGCGGCTCGGCGCCCAGAGCGATGGCTTCTCGCGAGCCCACCGGCAAGGTCTTGATCTGCAAGAGGTCGAGAACGCCGTTGACCTGCCGAAACTGGCTGGAGCTGGCGGCGTAGTGCTCCTGGGCGAGGCCCGGCGCGCGGAAGCCGGTGCTGGCCGCGCCGCGCACCGCCAGCCAGGAGGTGATCTCGTAGCGGCCGTTGACCTTGCCCACCACCGTGTCGCCCGAAGCGTCGTCATAGTCCTCGTAGCGGACCGCCCCGCCCAGGAAGAGCTTGCCCTGAGTGTAGCCGACCTCGCCATAGGCCGCGTAGTTGTTGCGCGAGGACTTGCTGGCGTCGGTGGGCTGGAAACCCGGGGCGGCCTGCGCGCCGGTCGCGGGCCGCGATCCCGCCGACGGCTGGCCGGCTGGAATAACATAGGTTCCGGCGGCGTAGCTGAGCGGCTCGCCCTCCCCAACCTGGTAGGTCTCGTGGCGATGCTGAGCGCCGAACGACACCTGCAGGTCGCCGCCGGCGACCGTCAGCCCCCGGGTGACGTCGAGCGAATTGACCCACTCGGACGACACCAGCTTGCCGACATAGAAGTCGGTCGGGCTGTTCGGACCGAGGCTGGCGTTGATGGTCTCGGAGACATGCTCCTTGGCCAGGTTCTTGCCGTAGGTCGAGGAAAGGTCCCATGACCAGCCCCGGAGTTCGCCGCGAGCGCCGAAGGCGAGCTCGAAGTCGTTTTCCTTGATGACCAGATTGGGCCGGAAGCCGTCCGGATAGACCTGCGGCAGCGCGTTGACATTGGTCGGGGCCCGGAAGGTGAAGGGCAGGTCCGAGACCCGGTGGCTGTAGGTGCCGAACGAGTAGAGCTCGACGGCGCCAACGTCGTAGTGGCCGTTGTAGCCGAGATTGACCCCGTTCTGCGGCAGGACCCCGGAGTTGCGGGTGACCAGACGATTGACCGTGGCCTCGCGCGGATCGAGCGCGCCATTGACCAGCGGATAGAGCCGGACGTTCGAAGCGATCGGTTCGGCGCGGTTGGAGAGGGCCTGGTCCTTGGTCGCGAAGGACAGGTTCAGGAAGCCACGATCGCCGATCCGCGTCCCGTAGCTGCCTTGGACCAGGGTGTATTCGCCGTCGTCACGGTCGAAGTTCTGGCCGCGCGTGACGGTCAGCGAGCCGCCGGGGGTGTCCTTGAGGATGATGTTGATCACCCCGGCGATGGCGTCGGAGCCATATTGAGCTGCGGCGCCGTCGCGCAGCACCTCGATGCGGCCGATCGACGAGGTCGGGATCAGATCCAGGTCAGCCGGCACCGAGCCGTTGTAGAGCGAGGAAACCGAGTTGATCAGCGAGGTCTTGTGGCGGCGCTTGCCGTTGACCAGCACCAGGGTCTGGTCGGGGTTGAGGCCGCGCAGGCCGCCGGTGGCGATCACGGTCGCCGTGCCGCCGCCCGCCCGGGCCGGCAGATTGAAGGACGGCACCAGGGTCTGCAGGGCCTGGAAGGCGCCGGCCCGGCCGGTGCGTTCCAGCTCGGCCGAACTCAGCACGTCGATCGGGGTCGGGCTCTTGATGACCGTCCGGGCCACGCCGCGCGTGCCGGTGACCACCACCTCGGCGACCTCGGCGGGCTCTTCGGGAACGCTGGCCTGTGCCGGCGCCGAGGTCGTGGCCTCCTGCGTCGCGAAGCCCCCCGAGGCGCTGGTCTTGATCAAGGCCGGCGTCGGCTCGGCAGTCAGGGCGATCAGGTCATCCTTCGAGATGGCCACGCGCAGCGGCGAGCGCTCGATGATCCTGTCCAGCGCCTCGCGCGTCGACATTCTGCCGCTGACGGTTGGCGAGCGCAGTCCCGCGACCTGGTCGTAAGGATAGAGCAGCCGCACGCCCGATTGCTGCGAGAGCGCGTTCAGCGCGGCCTGCATCGGCTGGGCGGCGATGTGGAAGTCGGTGGCCTTCTCCGCCGCCGCCGTTGGCGACGCGGCTAGGGCGACAGTGGCCATCAGGACGCCGCGATACCAGAAATTGGACTTAGACATAACGACGCCCCCAAGCGCGGTTGAACCGTGTCAACCAGTCGAACGGGCGGCCGAGGCGAGAACCGCCATCCCGGAAATGAAAATTTTTAGGGTCGCATCACCAGCAGGATGCTGCCGTCTTCGGCCGTCATAGCCTGCACCGTGAAACTGGCCTCGACGGCGGTTAGGAACTTGGCCGCTTCGTCGACCTCGAAGCGGCCGCCGACGCGCAGATTGGCCAAGCGTGGATCGCCGACGACGATCGGTCGAGCGCGGTAGCGGTTGAACTCATCCACGGCCTGGGAGAGCGTCTCGCCGTCCAGCTCGATCACCCCGTCCTGCCAAGCCACCCGTTGGCGCAGCAGATCCGGATTCAGGACGGTGGGAGCCACCGCGCCGCCGCGAATAACCGCCCCGTCTCCCGCCGCGACGTGGCGCGCGTCGACGCGCCGGACGGCCGCGAGGTTCTTGGCCACGGCCACCACGCCCTCGGTCACGGTCAGCTCGACCACCGCCTCGCGGATGCGGACGTTGAAGGCGGTGCCGACCGCGCGCAAAGTGGCGGCCCCGGCGTCGACCAGGAACGGACGACTGGGATCATGCGCCACTTCGAACAGCGCCTCGCCCTGGACCAGGCGCACCCGCCGGCTGTCCTCTCGCAGGGAGACCTCGACCGTGGAGGCGGTGTTCAGGTGGATACGAGAGCCATCGGCCAGACGCACCTGTCGCCGCTCGCCCAGGCGGGTGCGATAGAGTTCGACATCCTGGGCGTAGCGCCAGATCGCCGTACCGACCGCCGCGACCAGCGTCGCGGCGGTCGCGCCGACCAGAAGCGTTCGCCGGGACGGGAAGCCTCGCGTGGCTTGCGCCATTTCGGATTTGTGCTCGGGCTCGACGGCCGGCGGGCAGGCCCGCAGGCGCTCGCCGGCCTCCCAGGCGGCCTCCATGCGCGCGAAGGCCACCGCATGATGCGGATCGGCCTCAATCCACTCACGAATGGCTTGACGCTCACGCGCGCAGGCGTCGCCCTGCAGCCTAGCGACGAACGCCGACGCCTGCTCCTCGATCGCCTGTCGGCGCTCCGGACCTGCGGATGATGCGTTCAAGACGGCCTTCCTCGCGCTCGGCCATCGCCTTGGCCACGAGCATCACTGCTCTAGCAAGATGCTTCTCGACTGTCGAAACGGATAGCGACATGCGATCCGCTATCTCCTGGAAAGAAACTTCGTGCACCCGACGCAGGATGAACACCTGACGGCATCGCGGCGGCAGGGTCTCGATGATCGCCTGCAATTTGCGCAGCTCATCGCGGGCCGTCAGGCAGGCCTCTAGGGAATCATCGACTCGCAGGGTGTCGAGATCCGCCATGAAATCCAGCGACACGATCGTGTCCTTGCGGATCGCGTCGATCAGAAGGTTGCGGGCGATGGTGTGCAGATAGCCGCGCCCGGCCGCGCCAATGCGGTCGATGTCCTTGGCCGCATAGGCGCGGGCCAGGCTTTCGGCCACCAGGTTGTCGACGTCGAAGCCTGGCGGGCAGAGCCGGCGAAGACGTGACCGCAGCCCCGCCTCATGCGGCAGGATCACGGCCTTGAACCAGTTCAGGCGTTCAGTCAGACCGTCCATGCGGGGACTGCTCCGGCGTTCGGGCGACGCGAAGGCGCGCCCAGGTCAGGAAATCTCCGTCCACCGACGGTGTCGACGACGAAGCCATGGTTGGGCGCAGACAGAACGCCGATGACCGGCGCGCGACGCATTCGCCGGTCCGGCGCGAGGTTTCTAGGCGCCGACGCGCCGCGCCACGGCCGAATGATCGGGGTGATGGCGGAAATTCGCGCGCGGTTCGTTTGAGCCAGATAGCGGCCGAAGCGCGAGGCGCTCGCGCCCAGGGCGACGGGCGCCGGGAGGGACAAATCTTGCGTGAAGCTTCGGATCGTCGTCGACGGATCAAGTCGATCATCGGCGGCTCGGCCGGCAATCTGGTCGAGTGGTACGACTGGTATGTCTACTCGGCCTTCACCCTCTATTTCGCGCCCAGCTTCTTCCCGTCCGACGACCCGACCGCCCAGCTCCTGAGCGCGGCGGCGATCTTCGCGGTCGGGTTCGTCATGCGCCCGGTCGGGGCCTGGATCATGGGGATCTACGCCGATCGCAAGGGCCGCAAGGCGGGACTGACCTTCTCGGTGACCCTGATGTGCGCCGGCTCGCTGCTGATCGCGGTGACACCCAGCTATGACCGCATCGGCATCGCCGCCCCGATCATTCTGTTGATCGCCCGCCTGCTGCAGGGCCTGTCGGTCGGCGGCGAATACGGGGCCTCGGCCACCTATTTGTCCGAGATGGCCGGCAAGAAGAACCGCGGCTTCTTCTCCAGCTTCCAGTATGTGACCCTGATTTCGGGTCAGTTGATCGCCCTGTGCGTGCTGCTGGGCTTGCAGGCGGTGCTGGCGCCCAAGGACCTGGAGGCCTGGGGCTGGCGCATCCCGTTCGCGGCCGGCGGCGTCCTGGCGGTGGCGGTCTACTACATCCGCCGGGGCCTGGCCGAGACCGAGAGCTTCGCCAAGGCCCGGGACGCCGCCAAGCGCGACGCCACGGCGGTCTCCAGCGGCTGGGCGCTCTTCCGCCACCATCCGCGCCAAGCGCTGACCGTCATCCTTCTGACCGCCGGCGGCACCTTGGCCTTCTACGCCTACTCGACCTACATGCAGAAGTTCCTGGTCAACACGTCGGGCTTTAGCCGCGAGGCCGCCACAGAGATCACCGCCGCCGCGCTTTTCATCTACATGCTGCTGCAACCCCTGGCCGGGGCGCTGTCCGACCGGATCGGGCGCAAGCCGCTGATGATCGGGTTCGGCGTGGCCGGGGTGCTGTTCACCTGGCTGATCTTCCGGACGCTGGAGACGACGACGAGTTCGTTCGTCGCGTTCCTGCTGGTGCTGGCCGCCCTGGTGATCGTCACCGGCTACACAGCCATCAACGCCGTGGTGAAGGCCGAGCTCTTTCCCGCTCACATCCGCGCCCTGGGCGTGGCCCTGCCCTATGCCTTGGCCAACACCGTGTTTGGCGGCACGGCCGAGTACGTGGCCCTGTGGTTCAAGAGCCAGCACCTGGAGCGCGGCTTCTACATTTACGTCACCGCCATGATCGCCGTGTCGCTGGTCGTCTATTTGCGCATGCCCGACACCAAGCATCATAGCCTCATCGAAGAGGACTGACGCAGGGGTGGATCGTGTTGATCGCTTCGGCGGCGGCATGGGGGTTCACCAGACTGATGACCGACCTTGGCCCCTCCACGGGGGCCAAACTAATCAGATCATTTTAGTGGGCTTTAAGCTCCACTGATGCTCACAGAGAGGCGAAGCCCAGCCGACATGACACCCAACGCCCCTGACGAGACAACGACGCGTCGTGCGCTCCGACCGCTCTCGCCACGGGCCGAGGCGACTAAAGCGGCCTTCAAATTTTCTGGCGCCCGGGAAAACCCCACAGGTTCGATAGGGATGCGCAAACTCGAGCGACCGAGACGAGGCCGTCCATGTGACGCGGCCCTGGGATGGGCGCTCGATGACGTGAAGACCTCACGCCCCACACGGAGACCCTTGATGCTCGCGCCAATCGCCGCGCCCCGCCGCCTGCTTTGGAAGCTCGCCCCGGGCATGCGCGATGGCGGCCTTCGCGGCGCTGGGCGCTCCGGCCATGGCGCAGAACCAGAGCCCGCCTCCGGCCCGCGTCACGCGCGACGCCGTGCTGCCGCCCTCGATCCTGACCTCAGACGATCCCCAGCGCATTCCGCGCCGCCCGATAGCCGGACGCCAGGCCCAGACGGTGCTGAGGGGCGGCCGGGTCTTCGACGCCCTGAGCGAGAAGGCCTATCCGGCGACCGTTGTCATCGAGGGCAGGATTATCAAGGCCATCCTGCCGCCAGATTCCACCAACTGGGCCAGCGACGCCGAGGTCATCGACGTGACCGGCAAGACTGTGATGCCGGGCCTGATCGACCTGCACGTCCACTCCCCATAGGCCAATACCTCCATCCCGCGGGTCAGACTTTGAGCTTTCTCAGACACCCGCCCGCGAGGGCAAACCCATCGCCGCGCCTGGCGAGCGTCCAAGAAACCTAAACACGAGCTTACCTTGGAGCACGCGCAGAAACCTGACGTTCGCCCGGCTAGCCCAAGCCGCTTTAGGGGCGCGCGAATTGAATGATGATCGAATAGACGCGAGGTCCGGTCCGCGACTGGTTGCTTTCGCATCAATCCATTTGAGGATCAGGTCGGCGATGTGGAGATTGTTCTTGTCCTGCATGAGCATATGGCTGTTGCCCCGTATGCCCAGCTCCGCTGTCGCGACAATGTCCACGCGACCGCCAGCCGCTTTGATACGGGCCAAATAAGCGCGGCAGCCGTCGAGGCGATTTTGCCAAGTCAGCGCGCCCAGCCCAGTCGGGACTGACAGATTATCACCAAACACCACGAGCGTCGGGATCTTCGCCAGCTTGGAGATTTGCTCGTCGGTGTAGCTGGCCCGGCAGGCTCCGGGCTCGACAGAGACGATGCCGGCGATCCCTTTTGGTTCGATCAGCGCCGCGTCCATAGGAAAAGGACCCGACTGGGAGTGGCTGATCAGGACCGCGCCGTCCAGTCGGCGGCAAGATCCGAAAGCGCCTGAGGGTCGAGGCCATCGATCTCTACTACCAACATCGGGTCGATCCCGATGTGCCCTTCGAGGACGTGGCCGGCACGGTTCGGGACCTGATCGCAGAAGGCAAGGTCAAGCACTTCGGCCTCTCCGAAGCTGGCGCCGAGACCATTCGTCGAGCCAACGCCGTGCAGCCGGTCGCGGCGCTGCAGAGCGAGTATTCCCTGTGGTGGCGCGAGCCCGAGCAGGCCGTGATCCCGACGCTGGAGGAACTGGGCATCGGCTTCGTGCCGTTCAGCCCGCTCGGGAAGGGTTTCCTGACCGGCGCCATCGCCGCCGACGCGACCTTCGGCAAGAACGACTTCCGCAGCATCGTGCCGCGCTTCGGCGCGCAAGCCCTGGACGCCAACCAGGCGCTGGTCGCGGTCCTGAGGGATCTGGCGGCCCAGAGGGGCGCCACGCCGGCCCAGATCGCTCTGGCGTGGCTGCTGGCCCAGAAGCCTTGGATCGTGCCGATCCCCGGCACCGCCAAGCTGCACCGCCTGAGCGAAAACCTGGCCGCCGCCGACCTTGATCTCAGCGCTGCGGACCTGGCGACGATCGAGGCGGCCGTCTCTCAGGTTTCCATCGAGGGCGACCGATACCCGGCGCACCTGCAGGCCCGGGTGGGGCGCTGACGATGGGCGAGGTCAAAGCCATGTCGCGCCGCGCCGCCCTCGGCGCGCCGGCGGCCCTTTTCCTGACCGCAGGTGCGAGCGCCTGCGCGGCCCAGGACCAACAGCCGGCGGCTCGCGGCTCGCGGCTCGCGGCTCGCGGCTCGCGGCTCGCGGCTCGCGGCTCGCGGCTCGCGGCTCGCGGCTCGCGGACCCTGGTCGCCTATTTCACTCGCTCGGGAAACACCCGGGTCATCGCCGCCCAGCTGCATCGGGAGCTCAAGGCCGATCTCTTCGAGATCCTGCCGGTCGCGTCCTATCCCGAGGACTATGAGCAGACGGTCGAACAGGCACGACGGGAACGGGACGTCGGCGCCCGGCCACCGCTGAAGGTGATGGTTCCGAATATCGGCGCCTACGAGACCGTTTTCCTCTGCTTCCCGATCTGGGGCGAGACCGCCCCGCCGGTCGTTCGCAGCTTCCTCGCCGCCCACGACCTGTCGGGCAAGACGGTCCGTCCCGTCATCACGCACGGCGGCTACGGCCTGGGCGACAGCCTGGCGGTTCTCAAAAGCCACGCCCCGAACGCGAACCTGATGCCGGCCTTCTCGATGGAAGCCGACCAGGAGCGCCGTACCATGACCCAGGTCCGTGACTGGCTCGGCCAGATCGCCCGCGCCTGACCGCAGTCTCAGGAGAACACAGATGCAAAAGCGTAAACTCGGCCAGACCGGCCTCCAAGTCTCCGCCCTGGGCTACGGCTGCATGGGCTTGAGCGCCGCCTACGGTCCGCCGACGCCGCACGGCGAAGCGGCGGCGGTCATCCGCGCGGCCTTCGACCGCGGCGTGACCCTGTTCGACACCGCCGAGGCCTATGGGCCGTTCGCCAATGAAAGCCTGTTGGGCGAGGCTGTCGCCCCGTTCCGCGACCAAGTGGTGATCGCCACCAAGTTCGGGTTCGACATCGATCTTGAGACCGGCGCCCGGACCGGAGGCCTCAACAGCCGGCCCGAGCACATCAAGGCCGTGGCCGAGGCTCAGCTAAAGCGCCTCCGCACCGACCACATTGACCTGCTCTACCAGCACCGGGTCGATCCGAGCGTGCCGATGGAGGATGTCGCCGGGGCCGTGAAGGACCTGATCGCGGCTGGCAAGGTCAAGCATTTCGGGCTCTCCGAACCCAGCGTGGAGTCTCTCCGCCGGGCCCACGCTGTTCAGCCTGTCGCCGCGCTGCAGAACGAATACTCGCTATGGACGCGCGACGTGGAGCACAACGGCATCCTCGCCACCTGCGAGGAACTGGGCATTGGTTTCGTGCCGTTCAGCCCGCTGGGCGCGGGCTTCCTGACCGGCAAGATCGACGCGGCCACCAAGCTCGACCCGACCGACTTCCGGTCGATCTCGCCGCGTTTCGCCGCCAACGCCCGGGCCGCCAACATGGCGTTGGTCGATCTGCTCAAGACGATCGCCGAGCGGAAGCAGGCGACGCCGGCCCAGATCGCCTTGGCCTGGCTGCTGGCTCAGAAGCCCTGGATCGTGCCGATCCCCGGAACCACCAAGCTGCATCGCTTGGCCGAGAACCTCGGCGCCGCCGCGGTCGAACTGACGGCGCAGGACCTGGCTTCGATCGAACAGGCCGCCGCGAAGATCCCGATCCAAGGGGCGCGGCTTCCCGAAGCCGTCCTGGCCCAGACCGGTCGCTAACCCACGCCGCCACGAAAGCAGATCATCATGGACGACAAGATCACCAAGATAGCCGGCGTCGGTCGCCGCGATCTCCTGGCGCTCGGCTTAGCGCTGCCAGCGGCCGCCGCTTCCGGCGCCACCGCGGCGGAGGCCAAGACCACGGTGCCCGGCGCCGCCAGCGCGAGGCGCAAGCTGGGCAAGCTAGAGGTCTCCAGCATCGGCATGGGCGTGCAGAACATGCACCGCGCCTATCCGACCACCGTCCCCTACCGACCAGAGATGGTGAATATCCTTCGGGCGGCCTCCGGTCCGTTCGAGAACGAGAAGATCCTAGGCGAAGCGATCCAGCCGTTCCGCGACAAGGTGGTGATCACCAGCAAGTTCGGCTGGAACATCGATCCCGAAACCGGCCGACGCGGGCCCGAGCTCAACAGCCGGCCCGAGCACATCAAGGTGGCGGTCGAAGGTATGCTCAAGCGCCTGCGCACCGACCGGATCGACCTGCTCTACCAGCACCGCGTCGATCCGCAGGTGCCGATCGAGGATGTCGCCGGCGCGATCCAGGATCTGATGAAGACCGGCAAGGTCCTACACTGGGGCCTCAGCGAAATGGGGCCGCAGACCTTGCGCCGCGCCCATGTCGCCCTGCCCGTAACCGCGGTCCAGAACGAATACTCGCTGCTCTGGCGAGGGCCAGAAAAGTGGGTGCTGCCCGCTTGTGAGGAACGCGGCATCGGCTTCGTCTGCTGGAGCCCTCTTGGCGTGGGCTTCCTCAACGGGGCCATCGACGCGGGCACCCGCTTCGCCGACGGCGACATCCGCAAGGTCGAGGGCCGGTTCGCCTCGGAAAACCTGGCCCACAATCTGGCCCTGGTAGATCTGCTGAAGGCCTGGGCGCAGCGCAAGTCGGCGACGCCAGGCCAGATCGCCCTGGCGTGGCTGCTGGCCCAGAAGCCTTGGATCGTGCCGATCCCGGGTACGACCCAGATGGCGCACATGGTCGACAACGCCGGCGCCTCGGCTGTCCGCTTTACGCCCGGCGAACTGGCGGAACTGACGGTCGCCGCTTCTGCGATCCAGATCCAGGGCCTGCGGCTGCCCGAAGGCGTCCTGGCCTTCTCGGAGGTCGAGGCCCCCGCCAGGACATGATCCCCATTCGCCCGGAAAGGAGTTTCCGATGAAGACGCCCGTTGTCGCCGCCATGGCGGCCTTGACCTTGGCGACCCCGGTTGAAGCCCAGGAACGCAAGTCCGTCGCGCCCAAGGCCATGCAGGCCGTCGCCCCGGGGCTTGCCGGCTACACAGACGACGTCCTGTTCGGGGATGTCTGGGTGAGCCCGGCGCTGAGCCCGGGCGATCGCAGCCTGGTGACCGTGTCAGTGCTAATCGCTACCGGCAAGACCGCCCAACTCACCGGGCACCTGGGCCGCGCGCTCGACAACGGCGTCAAGCCTGTCGAGGTCGCCGGCGCCGTCACCCAACTGGCCTTCTACACCGGCTGGCCCAATGCGGTGTCGTCGCTGGAGGTGATCGAGAAGGTGTTCACCGAACGGGGCGTCGACATGGCCGCCTTGCGCGCCCCGGTGACGGCGAGCCTGCCTCTCCCCGCTTCTGACGCTGCCCGGGCCCAGACGGTGATGGCGACCATAGGCCCGGTCGCGCCCAAGCTGGCGGCGCTGACCAACGATGTGGTCCTCGGCGACCTGTGGCGGCGGCCCGATCTGGCGCCGCGCGACCGCAGCCTGGTGTCCCTGGCCGCATTGGCCGCCAACGGCGATGAAGCGGGCTTGGCCTTCCATGTCGGTCTGGGCCTGCGGAACGGCCTGACGCGCGTAGAGATCGGCGAGGCGCTGACGCACTTGGCATTCTACGCCGGCTGGCCCAAGGCGACCGCCGCAGTCGCCGTCGCCGACACCGTGTTCAAGGACCTGGACGGCGCGCAGGCGCCTTCGACGGCCGAGGGCCTCACGATCACCGGTCCCGGGCGGCAACCGGTCCAGGGCCCCGCAGCGACCTTCACGGGCGCGGTCACCGTGACCTCGCCGTTCAAGGGAACCGGCCAAGCCCGTCTCGGCGGCGCCACCGTCGCCTTTAAGCCGGGCGCCCGCTCCAACTGGCACAGCCACCCGCTCGGCCAGCTCCTGATCGTCACGGCTGGCGAAGGCCTGGTCCAGGCCGAGGGCGGACCGGTCCGCCGAATGAAGGCCGGCGACGTCGTCTGGACGGGCCCCGGCGTCAAGCACTGGCACGGGGCCGCCCCGACCAGCGCCGTGACCCATGTCGCCGTGGCCGAGGCCCTAGACGGCAAGAGCGTGACCTGGCTGGGCCCGGTGAGCGACGCCGAATACCGCGCCCCCTCCCGGTGAGCACGCGGTTCCCAACGACCGGCGGGGCGGCGACATCGCCCACGGTCCAAGACGGAGTTCCCATGGCCAACGACGCCATCGGCAAAAACAGGCGGCAGTTACTTGGAGCGTCCGCACGCGTCCTTTCAGGCTCAATTCTCGGAGTTACGGTCATGAGCACGACCCCTGCCGCCGCGGCGGCCGAGAGCAGCAACCCCTTCACCCTGGTCTATGGCGGCGCGATCACCAAGAACGAGCCTGGCCAGGTCAACATCCATCCTGTCGCCTACAAGCTGGGCGACCTGGACATCGTCGCCAACGTCTACACCCCGGCGGGCTACGATCCGGGGCGCAAGTACCCGGCGATAGTCGTGGCCCACCCCAATGGCGGGGTGAAGGAACAGGTCGCGGGCCTATACGCCCAGCGGCTTGCCGAGCAGGGCTACATCACCATCGCCGCCGACGCCGCCTACCAGGGCGGCAGCGGCGGCCTGCCGCGCAGCGTCGACAAGCCGATGTTCAGGATTGAAGACATCCACGGCATGGCCGACTTTATCACCCGCTACCCTGGCGTCGACGCGGCGCGCCTGGGTCTCTTCGGGATCTGCGGGGGCGGCGGCTATTCCCTGGCCGCGGCGAAGAGCGACAAGCGCTTCAAGTCGCTCGCCACGCTCAGCATGTTCAATTCGGGCCGGGTGCGCCGCAACGGCTACCAGGACTCGGCGCTTGCGACGGTCCAGGAGCGCCTACGCCAGGCCTCGGCCGCTCGCGCCCAGGAAGCGGCCGGTGGCGAGATCCTCTATTCCGGGGACGCCAATCTGACCGACACGCAGATCGCGGCCCTGCCCTTCGACCTCTATCGCCAGGGCTATGAGTACTACTGGAAGACCCACGCCCACGCGGGCTCGACGTTCAAGTACACCATCAGCAGCCTGCTGGACCTGATGCGCTGGGACGCCACCGACCAGATCGATCTGATCGACGTGCCGCTGCTGATGGTGGCCGGCAGCAAGGCCGACAGCCTCTACATGACCGAAGACGCTTTTCCGAAGGCAACGGGTACGAAGGACAAGACGTTCTTCAAGATCGACGGGGCCACGCACATCGAGACCTACTGGGTTCCGGAGTATGTGGATGTGGCGATGGGGCATTTGACGCAGTTCTTCGCGCGCACGCTGGCATCCTAAAAAGCAGCGATGGCGCTCACACAGGAGAAGTCGCGCCCTGAGCGGCCACTAGGACCACGTCGGGATTCGGACCTTGCGCGCCGTGACACCGCCAACCATGACGCGGTCGTTCACTTGGGTCGGACCGCCGGGGCGTCGCCGGCAAGGCCTCTAGCCCCTAGCCCCTAGCCGAAGTCGCGCCTCGTCGGCTTTCTCGCTGCTCGTTTAGGCTCTTCCCCACAACGATCCATGACGTTATCCGTCGGATTTGTTAGGCCTGCTAAAAAGGGCAAGTCACCAGGGCCGACTAATCGCCGCCACGACGCCGGGATACTCCTCCTCTCAAACACATCGGACATGGATCCCAGAGAGGCGGGACCGATGATGCTGCCGTGGAGGATGACCGATGCCGTCGGAAATCAAGATCTCGAGACGTTTGCTGCTAGCTGGCAGCGCGGCGACAGCTTCAGCCACCGCGGCGGAGGCGCGGCCTGAGCAAACATCACCGTCGAGCGAGCGGGACAATGAGTTGATCGCGCTATCCCAGCAGAAATGGCGGTGGATGGCCGAAAAAAATGTCGCGGCGCTGGACAAGCTATTTGACGAGAAATCGATCTTTGTTCACATGAGCAGGACGATGAACAAATCTCAGGAAATTGACGTCATCAAGTCCGGCGACATCGAGTATCGAAAAGCTACTGTAAGCGACATATCGGTCAGATTTATAAATGACACCGCAACTGTCTGGAGCAGGATTGAACTTCAGGCGATAGTGGGTGGGAACGTGGCGAACAATCCTTTCACAGTGACCGAAACCTTTGTGAAGGTTGGTGGCCAGTGGAAATTGGGCGCGCTCGTCTTCTCGATGTTCCGTGGACCTCCCGCCACACCCGCTGCGGCGCCTAGTTAGGCTGGCGCAGTTCCGATGAGAGCGTGGCTCTCCTGTGACCACGCAGTTTGGAGCTAGAGCACCACGGGGAAAGCTAGCTCCAAGGCCGAGTTTTTACCCCGCAAGAAGCGTGGAGTAGCGGGCAACTCAGCGCCAGGAGCAGACTTTGACGTGGCTCGGGGAACGCGACATTCGAACATCCAGTCAGCTAGCGACTGCGACTTCCTTCAGCGTCGCAGCCGTTCAGCGATAAACCGATCCACGGCGTCGGTGTAGTCGCCGGGCAGGCCCAGGGTGCGGTTGACGTCGGCGTGGGTCAGGGGCTGGGGCAAGACGGGCATCCGCACGCCCGAGCGCTTGGCCAGGGCCTGGAAGGCGCGCGCGTCGTCGCAGGGCTTGTCCGGGCGCTTGGTCGAGCAGATCAGCATCATCTGCACGGCGGACGGCGTCCACTGGTCCATCGGCGAGGCCTTGGCCCAGCCGGCGGGATCGCCGCCGAACGCCTCGTCGTAGAACTTCGGATGGCGGCCGACCATGGTCTCGGAGACCTTCATCGTCGCCGAGTCCAGCACCACCGTCCCGGCCCAGGGGTGGCCGACCATCGCGGGCTTGGACGATAGCAGGGCGACCAGGTGCGCGCCGGCCGAATGGCCCATCAGGATGATGTTGCGGTCGCTGGCGCCCCAGTCGGCGGCGTGGCTCCGCGTCCAGCGCAGGGCGGCGGCCACGTCCTGGGCCTGCGTATAGGCCATGGCCTGGGGCAGCATGCGATAGTTGACGCTGGCGAATACGAAGCCCTTGGGGAGCCAGTGGCGAAGCTTGTTCTCGACCGAGCCGGTATTGGCCTTGTCGCCGATCTTCCAGGCGCCGCCGTGCACCATCACAATCACCGGTGCGTCGCGCGGGACGTTCGGCGGGATGTAGATGTCGACAGCCTGAGCCGGATCGGCGCCGTACGCGGCCGTCAGCTTGCGGGCGCCGGGCAGGATGGCCTGGAGGTCGATCGGGCGCTCCTCCTCGGCCTTCTTCTCCTGCAGGCGCTGCATCATGCGTTCGCGCATCTTGCCGCGCGGGCCGATCTGGGCGTCGGCGACGCCACTAGCGGTCAGCGAGACGGTCAGAGCGGCGGCCAGGGCAAGGGTCAGCGGGCGAGTCTTCTTCAAGGTCAGTCCTCTAGCGAGAAAGCGATGGCCGACGCGCGATACTAGGGGGGCTGCCGCGCGCCGGCCTCCGGGGCCCGTCCGTGGGCAGGCTCGGACTCTGGCGTCCGGAGCGCGCCGGGCGGGGTTTCGCCGCCGACGCGCTCCGGCCTCGATCAGGGGCGGCTCACAACGCCGCTGACCGAACGGGTGTCGCCGTCATAGCCGGTGCGGGTGGCGTTATAGCTGTAGGTGCCGTCGCCGTTGTTGACGACGCTGGTCGCGCGGTTGGCCGAGGCGCCGTTGTTGAACGTCCGAGAGGCGCTTCCGGCGTAGGCGCCGTCGCCCCAGCTGGCGGCGCGCTGGCTGGCGACGCCATAGCCGCCGTTGGTCTGGGTCCCGCGAGACACCGAGACGGCGCCTGGCTGGCGGTTGACATGGCGGTCGTGGACGTAGCCGCGGCCATAGGCGCCCTGCACGCGGACGGTGCGGCCGTTCTGGCCGGCCTCGGCGGCCGGGGCGAGCGCGATGAACAGGGCCGTGGCGGTCATGCCGGCGGCGGCGAAAACGGTCTTACGCATGGTGTCTTCCATCTCTTGGGTGACGTCCCTCGTCGCTGGACAGAAAACACGCCGGCGCGCTCGCCCTGATGTTTCCTCGCCGACGAAACGTGTCGAAATGTAATCGTGGACCGCTTGGCCTTTTCCGCGCCGCGCACCTGGGGCAAGGCTTCGGTCATGATCGACAACACCCTGATCGCGGTCGTCGAGGACGACGCCGAGATCCGCGACCTGACACTAGGCCTGCTGCGCCGGGAGGGCTGGGATGCCGTGGGCTGCGAGGACGCCGCCGCCTTCGACCGACTGGCCGCCCGACGTCGCGTCGACCTGGTGCTGCTGGACATCATGATGCCCGGCGAGGACGGCCTGTCGCTGTGTCGCCGCCTGCGGGCCACGGGCGACACGGCGACTCTCCTGATGGTCACGGCCAAGGGCGACAACATAGACCGCGTGGTCGGGCTAGAGATCGGCGCCGACGACTACCTGCCCAAGCCCTATGTGCCGCGCGAGCTTCTGGCCCGGATCCGCGCCATCCTGCGCCGCACGCGCGAAATCCATCGGGTGGCCGTCGCGCCGCCGGGCGAGGTCTATGGCTTCGCCGGCTGGCGGCTGGACTCGGCCAGCCGCGATCTCCTCGACGCCGCCGGCGCGCCTGTGGTGTTGACGGGCGGCGAGCACGACCTCTTGATGGCGTTCCTGCGACACGCTCAGCGGGTGCTCAGCCGCGACCAGCTGCTGGACTGGACGCGCGGCCGCAGCGCCACGCCATACGATCGCTCGATCGACGTCCTGCTGGGCCGCCTGCGCCGCAAGCTGGCCTCGGGCGCGGGCGGCGAGGGACTGATCAAGACCGTGCGCGGCGGCGGCTACCTGTTCAGCGCGCCGGTCGAGCGGCTTTGAGGGCGCGCCGCCGATGGTGATGCTGGACAACCTCTCCTCGCGGATCGCCGCCATCCTGCTGGCGGGCCTGATGATCCTGCTGGTCCTGGGCGCGGCGCTGCTGATCTGGCCATCCGAGGACGGCGGCGGAGTGCGCTTCTACCAACTGCCCCAGCCGGCCGAGGCGGTGGCCATGGTCGAGGCCCTGGACGCCTCGCCGCCCTCGGCCCGGCCCGCCGTGATGAAGGCGCTGGACACCGGGGTGATCCGGGCCACGCTCGGCGCGGACTTTCCCGCCTCGCTGCGGCGTACGCGTCCCGCCGACGCGCGCGATCCCGGTTACGGAGCCTACGATCGGGCGCTGGCGGGGCGCTACTGGCGGATCGAGGTGCTGCGCGGCGGCCGGCTCCGTGACGGCTTCATGCCCGGACGCGCGGCCCTGCGCCTGTCGGTGCGGCTGGAAGACGGCTCGGTCCTGACCCTGCGCCGCCGCGCGCCGGAGGCGGCGCGGCGCTATCTGGGCCGCATCACCCTGGCTTGCGCCGCCCTGCTGGCGGTGACTCTGCTGATGATCCTGGCTGCCGTGCGCCAGACCACCCGGCCTGTCGAGAGTCTAGCGCGCGCGGTAGCTCGGTTCGGCGACGACCTGGACGCGACTTCGCTTCCCGCGACGGGGCCTCGAGAGATCCGCGAGCTTTCGGCCGCCTTCAACACCATGCGCGGACGGATCCGGGGGCTGGTCGACGAACGCACGCGCATGCTGGCCGCCATCGCCCACGACCTGCGCACCTACCTGACCCGCCTGACCTTGCGGGCCGAGTTCATCGCCGACCCCGAGCAGCGGACCAAGGCGACCCGCGACCTCGCCGAGATGTCCCAGCTGCTGGACGACACCCTGCTATTCGCCCGCCAGGAGGCCGGGCGTGGCGAGGGCGCGCGGCCCGTCGAGGTCCAGCGCGAACTCGAGAGCCTGGTCGCCCTGCGCGCCGATATGGGCCAGATCGTGACCCTTTCGGCGGGCGCGCCCGTCACGGCCCTTGTCTCGCCGGTCGCCCTGCGGCGGATGCTGGACAACCTCGTGGACAACGCGGTCGCGTATGGCGGCGGCGTGACGCTGGAAGCCAAGGTCGCGGATGGGGAGGCGCGCATCACGGTGCTGGATCGCGGTCCTGGCCTGCCCGACGCGGCGCTGGCCCGCGTCACCGCTCCGTTCGAGCGCGGCGAGGCCTCGCGCAACCGACGCACCGGCGGAGCGGGCTTGGGCCTCTCGATTGTCCAGGCCCTCGCCCAGGCGCACGGTGGCCGGCTAGTTCTGGCCAACCGCGAGGGTGGAGGGCTAATGGCGACCATAGCCTTGCCGACGCTCTAGGGTGGGCTCGCAAAGCCATGATGATCAGCGATCGGTGATTCCGAAGGGTCAGGAACGGGCGCGTCGGGCGCTCTGGATTTAGGCTCCAGCGCAGCGCCCAGGACCAGACCTTCCCAACGTCAGCGATGAGTCAGGCCCGGCCCACGCCGGCAGCGTTACGAACCCCGCCCGAAAGCGGCCCTCCCAAGGTCGAAGAAGAGTCAGGTGCGGTCGTCCCACGGCAGATCGCTCTCGATCTTCTAGCGGTCGTCGTCGCCCGCGGACCCGCCTATTGCCTGTCGTTCTACGCCAGAGCACGACGCCACCGGGACGACGCTTTACACGACACCGCGAGCGGAGTTCCCTACAGATCATAGGGCTCCGAGAAGGCGCGCAAGGCAATCCGCCGACGCCGCCAAGCCGAGTGTGAGACGACGGATGCAGATCCGGCGAGCGGGGTACTATATTACCCCTACTCCCACTCGATAGTGCCGGGCGGCTTGGACGTGACGTCGTAGACGACCCGGTTGACGCCTCGGACCTCGTTGATGATCCGGGTGGCGGTCTTGCCCAGGACGGGCCACGGAAACTCGAAGAAGTCGGCGGTCATGCCGTCGGTCGAGGTCACCGCGCGCAGGGCCAGCACGTTCTCGTAGGTGCGGGCATCGCCCATCACGCCGACGGTCTTGACCGGCAGCAACACGGCGAAGGCCTGCCAGATCTGGTCGTAGAGACCGGCGTTGCGGATCTCTTCCAGATAGATGGCGTCGGCCTCTTGCAGAACCTTGACCTTCTCGGGCGTGATCTCGCCCGGGATGCGGATGGCCAGGCCCGGGCCGGGGAACGGGTGACGCCCGACGAAGGCGGGCGCGAGGCCCAGCTCGACGCCCAGGGCGCGGACCTCGTCCTTGAAGAGCTCACGCAGCGGCTCGACCAGCTTCAGCTTCATGTAGTCGGGCAGGCCGCCGACATTGTGGTGGCTCTTGATCACCGCCGAGGGACCGCCGCGCGCCGAAACGCTCTCGACGACGTCCGGATAGAGCGTGCCCTGGGCCAGAAACTGCGCGCCGTCGATCTTGGCGGCTTCCTTGTCGAAGACGTCAATGAACAAGCGCCCGATCGTCTTGCGCTTGGTCTCCGGATCGCTGACCCCGGCCAGCTCGCCGAGGAACAGATCGCCGGCGTCCACGTGGACCAGCGGGATGTTGTAGTGGTCGCGGAACAGAGTGACGACCTGATCGGCCTCGTTCTTGCGCAGCAGGCCCGTGTCGACGAACACGCAGGTCAGTTGGTCACCGATCGCCTCATGGATCAGCACGGCGGCTACCGAGCTGTCGACGCCGCCCGACAGGCCGCAGATCACCTTGCCCGAGCCGACTTGGTCGCGGATCTTCTGGACCATCTCCTGGCGGAAGGCCGCCATGGTCCAGTCGCCCTTCAGGCCGGCGATATTGAACAGGAAGTTCCGGTACATCTTGGCCCCGTTGACGGTGTGGTACACCTCGGGGTGGAACTGCAGGGCATAGATCTTCTTGGCGTCATTGGCGATGGCCGCGAACGGCGCGCCGGTCGAGGTGGCGATGACCTCAAAGCCGTCCGGGATGGCGGTGACGCGGTCGCCGTGGCTCATCCAAACAGTCTCGACTCCGCCAACACCGGCCAGACCCTCGAACATCGGGCTATCCTTGCCCACCGTCAGCTCGGCGCGGCCGAACTCGCCGGCGTGGCCGCCCTCGACCTTGCCGCCCAGCACGTCGCACAGCAGCTGCTGGCCATAGCAGATGGCGAGCAGCGGCAGGCCCAGGTCGAACAGCTTGCGGCCGATGCGGGGGCTGTCGGCTTCCAGCACGCTGGCCGGGCCACCCGACAGGATGATGGCGCTTGGCTTATATTCGTCGACGATGGCCTCGGCCTTGTCGAACGGGTGGATCTCGCAATAGACGCCGGCCTCGCGCACGCGGCGGGCGATCAGCTGGGTCACCTGGCTGCCGAAGTCGACGATCAGGACGCGCTGGTGGTTGGGTTCAGTGGTCATCGGCGAGTCTCCAGCGGCAAACATTCAGGTCTAGGCGGTCAAATCAGGGCGTGTAGGTGGATCGCTCCAGCACGGCGGCGAAGAAGCCGTCCGTCCCGGCGCGGTAAGGGGTCAGGCGCAGATAGCCTTCAGGGCTCACGTGCTGCTCGACGCCCGGCAGGGCGATCGGCTTGACGGCGAATTCGGGATGCCGTTCGAGGAAGCCTGCCACGCGGTCCTCGTTCTCGTCGGTCAGTAGCGAGCAGGTGACGTAGATCATCCGGCCGCCCGCCTTCACGAAGGTCGCGGCGTCCTCCAGCACGCTGTCCTGCTCGATCTGGCGCTTGGCCAACTGGTCGGGCGACAGGCGCCACTTGGCGTCCGGGTGGCGACGCCAAGTGCCGGCGCCGGTGCAGGGGGCGTCGACGAAGACGACGTCGATCTTGCCTTCCAGGCCCTTGAGCGGCGTCGCCTCGATCGGCGAGCGGATCTGGAGGTTGCGGACCCCTGCCCTCTGGCCGCGCCGGATCGTGTCGGCCAAGCGGCGAGCGTCACTGTCGTGGGCGAAGATCTGGCCGGTGTTGCCCATAGCGGCGGCGAGCGCGAGGGTCTTGCCGCCCCCACCCGCGCAGAAGTCCAACACCTGCTTGCCCTTGACTTCGCCCGCCACGGCGGCGGCGATCTGCGAGCCCAGGTCCTGGACCTCGAACCAGCCCTTCGAGAAAGCCGGAACGGCCTCGACCGACGGCGTGCGGTCGGCGGCGGCTGGCGCGGGGATGCGGAAGGCGTTGGGCAGGATGCCCGCCGGCGCTGCGTGGATCGGCGCCAGGGCCTTGGCGGCGCGCTCAGCGTCGGTCTTCAGGGTGTTGACCCGCAGGTCGACGGGCGCGCGTTCGGACAGGGCGCGCATCTCGACGGCCTGATCGTCGCCCAACGCGCGGATCAGCCGCTCTTCAAGCCAATCAGGATAGTCGCCGACGACCGGGGCAGCAGCGTTGTCCAACGCGATCGGGCTGGCCAGACGCTCACGCTCGGCGTCGGTCAGGGCGCCGAAGCCGTGTTCCTCGGCCGCCGCTTCGGCGATCCGCTCCGGTGCCCAGGCCCAGGTGAAGGCCAGCACGCCCAGCACGACGCCGCGCGCGCTCGCATCGCCCATCATCCAGCCCAGCGAACGCTTGCGCCGCAGACCGTCCAGCACGAGACCCGAGACGAAGGCGCGATCTTTGGAGCCTGCGTAACGCGCAGCCTCGCCCCAACGCTTCAATGCCATCTTCACCGGAAAATGCCGCGCCTCGATCTCGGTGAGAACCTCGATCGCCGCTGAAACCCGTCCTCCGTCCCGCATCAGACGACCAGAGCCAGCAGGGTCAGGATGATCCCTGTGAAGGATACGCACCAAGCGATGCTGCGCACCCAGGGCACGCCCAGCACGTAGAGCGGCAGGAAGGCTAGGCGGCCGCCGACATAGAGGCCGGCGCCCAGCATCGTCAGCGCCCCGAACCGGCCGCCCAGATAGGCGACCAGCACGGCGACGGCGAAGAACGGGAAGCTCTCGCGGTAGTTGGCGAACGCCCGCTCCAGCCGCGCGGCCAGGCCGCCGACCGGAACGGGTTCGTCGCGCGGACCGGCGCTCCACTTCAGCCCCCGCTGCGAAGCGCCCGCCACGGCCGCCGCCAGCAGGTGGACGAGGCCGATCAGGACCGCCACGCCCAGCATCTGAAGTTCGAACGCCATCTGCATCGGCTAGACCGCGCTCGGATAGTTCGGTGCCTCACGAGTGATCATCACGTCGTGGACGTGGCTCTCACGCAGGCCAGCGCCGGTGATCCGGACGAACTTGGCGCGCTTCTGCAGCTCGGGATGGTCGGCGCACCGACATAGCCCATGGCGGCGCGCAGACCGCCGACCAGCTGGTGCAGCACTGGTGAGATCGGCCCCTTGAACGGGGTCTGGCCCTCGATGCCTTCCGCCGCACCAGCTTGAAGCTGTCTGTCACTTCCTCTGAAGTAGCCGGTCGGCCGAGCCGCGGCCAAGTTCGTCCGGATCACCGGCGCTGGCCTGCGTGAGAGCCACGTCCACGACGTGATGATCACTCGTGAGGCACCGAACTATCCGAGCGCGGTCTAGCCGATGCAGATGGCGTTCGAACTTCAGATGCTGGGCGTGGCGGTCCTGATCGGCCTCGTCCACCTGCTGGCGGCGGCCGTGGCGGGCGCTTCGCAGCGGGGGCTGAAGTGGAGCGCCGGTCCGCGCGACGAACCCGTTCCGGTCGGCGGCCTGGCCGCGCGGCTGGAGCGGGCGTTCGCCAACTACCGCGAGAGCTTCCCGTTCTTCGCCGTCGCCGTGCTGGTCGCCTATCTGGGCGGCCGGTTCGGGGCGCTGACGATGCTGGGCGCCGGCCTCTATGTCGGCGGCCGCCTAGCCTTCCTGCCGCTCTACGTGCTGGGCGTGCCCTGGGTGCGCAGCATCGCTTGGTGCGTATCCTTCACAGGGATCATCCTGACCCTGCTGGCTCTGGTCGTCTGATGCGGGACGGAGGACGGGTTTCAGCGGCGATCGAGGTTCTCACCGAGATCGAGGCGCGGCATTTTCCGGTGAAGATGGCATTGAAGCGTTGGGGCGAGGCTGCGCGTTACGCAGGCTCCAAAGATCGCGCCTTCGTCTCGGGTCTCGTGCTGGACGGTCTGCGGCGCAAGCGTTCGCTGGGCTGGATGATGGGCGATGCGAGCGCGCGCGGCGTCGTGCTGGGCGTGCTGGCCTTCACCTGGGCCTGGGCACCGGAGCGGATCGCCGAAGCGGCGGCCGAGGAACACGGCTTCGGCGCCCTGACCGACGCCGAGCGTGAGCGTCTGGCCAGCCCGATCGCGTTGGACAACGCTGCTGCCCCGGTCGTCGGCGACTATCCTGATTGGCTTGAAGAGCGGCTGATCCGCGCGTTGGGCGACGATCAGGCCGTCGAGATGCGCGCCCTGTCCGAACGCGCGCCCGTCGACCTGCGGGTCAACACCCTGAAGACCGACGCTGAGCGCGCCGCCAAGGCCCTGGCGCCGATCCACGCAGCGCCGGCGGGCATCCTGCCCAACGCCTTCCGCATCCCCGCGCCAGCCGCCGCCGACCGCACGCCGTCGGTCGAGGCCGTTCCGGCTTTCTCGAAGGGCTGGTTCGAGGTCCAGGACCTGGGCTCGCAGATCGCCGCCGCCGTGGCGGGCGAAGTCAAGGGCAAGCAGGTGTTGGACTTCTGCGCGGGTGGGGGCGGCAAGACCCTCGCGCTCGCCGCCGCTATGGGCAACACCGGCCAGATCTTCGCCCACGACAGTGACGCTCGCCGCTTGGCCGACACGATCCGGCGCGGCCAGAGGGCAGGGGTCCGCAACCTCCAGATCCGCTCGCCGATCGAGGCGACGCCGCTCAAGGGCCTGGAAGGCAAGATCGACGTCGTCTTCGTCGACGCCCCCTGCACCGGCGCCGGCACTTGGCGTCGCCACCCGGACGCCAAGTGGCGCCTGTCGCCCGACCAGTTGGCCAAGCGCCAGATCGAGCAGGACAGCGTGCTGGAGGACGCCGCGACCTTCGTGAAGGCGGGCGGCCGGATGATCTACGTCACCTGCTCGCTACTGACCGACGAGAACGAGGACCGCGTGGCAGGCTTCCTCGAACGGCATCCCGAATTCGCCGTCAAGCCGATCGCCCTGCCGGGCGTCGAGCAGCACGTGAGCCCTGAAGGCTATCTGCGCCTGACCCCTTACCGCGCCGGGACGGACGGCTTCTTCGCCGCCGTGCTGGAGCGATCCACCTACACGCCCTGATTTGACCGCCTAGACCTGAATGTTTGCCGCTGGAGACTCGCCGATGACCACTGAACCCAACCACCAGCGCGTCCTGATCGTCGACTTCGGCAGCCAGGTGACCCAGCTGATCGCCCGCCGCGTGCGCGAGGCCGGCGTCTATTGCGAGATCCACCCGTTCGACAAGGCCGAGGCCATCGTCGACGAATATAAGCCAAGCGCCATCATCCTGTCGGGTGGCCCGGCCAGCGTGCTGGAAGCCGACAGCCCCCGCATCGGCCGCAAGCTGTTCGACCTGGGCCTGCCGCTGCTCGCCATCTGCTATGGCCAGCAGCTGCTGTGCGACGTGCTGGGCGGCAAGGTCGAGGGCGGCCACGCCGGCGAGTTCGGCCGCGCCGAGCTGACGGTGGGCAAGGATAGCCCGATGTTCGAGGGTCTGGCCGGTGTTGGCGGAGTCGAGACTGTTTGGATGAGCCACGGCGACCGCGTCACCGCCATCCCGGACGGCTTTGAGGTCATCGCCACCTCGACCGGCGCGCCGTTCGCGGCCATCGCCAATGACGCCAAGAAGATCTATGCCCTGCAGTTCCACCCCGAGGTGTACCACACCGTCAACGGGGCCAAGATGTACCGGAACTTCCTGTTCAATATCGCCGGCCTGAAGGGCGACTGGACCATGGCGGCCTTCCGCCAGGAGATGGTCCAGAAGATCCGCGACCAAGTCGGCTCGCAA
>NZ_PEGH01000011.1 GCF_002737755.1 Caulobacter sp. BP25 | reverse complement strand
GCACGCGCGTGACCACGTGACGATGCAAGGCGTCAGGCCTTGCGGGCGTCGAGCGCGCGGCGCGCGGCCTGCAGCTTGGCGAAGTCGTCGCCGGCGTGGTGCGACGAACGCGTCAGCGGGCTGGACGAGACCATCAGGAAGCCCTTGGCCCGGGCGATCGCCTCGTAGGTCTTGAACTCCTCGGGCGTGACAAAGCGTTCGACGGCCGCGTGCTTGCGAGTCGGCTGCAGGTACTGGCCGATGGTGATGAAGTCGACGCCGGCCGAACGCATGTCGTCCATCACCTGCATGACCTCCTCCTTGGTCTCGCCGAGACCGACCATCAGGCCGGACTTGGTGAACTGGGAGGGATCGCGCTGCTTCACGCGGTCCAGCAGGCGCAGCGAGTTGTAGTAGCGCGCGCCTGGACGAATCTTCAGATAGAGCCGCGGAACGGTCTCGAGATTGTGGTTGAAGACGTCCGGCTTGGAGTCGATCACCACGTTCTCGGCCCCTTCCTTGCGCAGGAAGTCGGGGGTGAGGATCTCGATAGTCGTCCCCGGCGCGGCGGCGCGGATGGCCGTGACCACTTCGGCGAAGTGGCGCGCGCCGCCGTCGAGCAGGTCGTCGCGGTCGACCGAGGTGATGACCACATGCTTTAGGCCCATCTTGGCCACGGCCTCGGCCACGCGGCGCGGCTCGTCGGGATCAAGCTGGGTCGGCAGACCGGTGGTGACATTGCAAAAGGCGCAGGCGCGGGTGCAGATCTCGCCCATGATCATCATGGTCGCGTGCTTCTGGCTCCAGCACTCGCCGATGTTCGGGCAGGCCGCCTCTTCACAGACCGTGTGCAGCTTGTGCTCGCGCACGATGCTGCGGGTCTCGTTGTACTGACCCGAACCCGGAGCGCGCACGCGCAGCCATTCCGGTTTGCGGAGCACAGGCGTGTCCGGACGGTTCTGCTTTTCGGGGTGGCGCACAGCCCGGTCTTCCGGGTTGCGAGCCTTGAGGGTGTCGATCACCGTTGCCATGGCGCCTAAATCGGTCTTCTTGGCTTCCGGATCAAGCGCTTGATCCAGCTTAACAGCCCATTCGTGACGGAATCACTCCTGGGCCGACAGAGGGCGAAGGTGGAGGCAAAGGCGTTGCTCAAGCCCTTACGCCGCAAAGGCCGGGGCTCACGCTTTGTGACTCATTCTTGCAAAGCGAAACCTTCCCCGGCAGACTCCGCGCTTAACGAACGAGAGCGGTCATCGCTTTTCGGGGAGGTTTCGGCGGGATGCCGGTAGCTTACGATGCGCGAAACGGCCAAAAGGCCATCTTCGACGCCCTTATCGACGCCCGCGACAAGTATGGCGCCAAGAAGCTGATCCTGGAGGACCAGGATCGCAATCCGCTGAGCTATACGGATCTGATCCGCGCCAGCTTCGCGCTGGGACGCAAGATCGCGGCCATGACTCGCCCCGGCGAGAACGTCGGCGTGTTGCTGCCGTCGGGCGCCGGATCAGTGGTGACCTTCTTTGCGCTGCACGCCTTCGGCCGCGTACCGACCATGCTCAACTTCACGGCCGGCCTGCGGAACATCAAGGCCGCCTGCCAGTTGGCTGGGATCAAGCGAGTCCTTACCGCGCACAAGTTTATCGAATTGGGCAAGCTGCACGACATCGTCGATGCGGTCAGCGTCCAGGCCGAGATCACCTATCTAGAGGATGTCCGCGCCACGATCGGCCTTAGCGACAAGCTATTCGCCGCCGCCGCCGGCCTGTTCCCGCGCCAGTTCCGCGCGCCCGCCAAACCATCTGATAAGGGCGTGGTGCTGTTCACCTCGGGCAGCTTCGGCGCGCCGCGCGGCGTGGTGCTGACCCAGGAGAATCTCGTCCAGAACGCCATGCAGGTGGCCGCGCACATCGAGCTCAATCCGAACTGGGTGATGTTCAACCCGCTGCCGGTGTTCCACTGCTTTGGACTGACCGGCGGGGTGATCCTGCCGATCCTGACCGGCATGAAGGCGTTCCAGTACCCCTCGCCGCTGCACACCAAGCAGATTCCCCCGCTGATCAAAGACTCGAAGGCCTCGATCCTGCTGGCGACCGACACGTTCGTGAACCAGTACGCGCGCGCCTCGGACGCTGACGAGCTAGCAGGCCTGGAGTTTATCGTCTGTGGCGCCGAGAAGGTGCGTGACGAGACCCACGCCCTGATCAAGGAGCGCTTCGGCGGTGTGCCGGTCCTGGAAGGCTACGGCGCCACCGAGGCCTCGCCGGTCATCGCGGTGAACAAGCCGACTGACAACCGGCCGGGCACGGTTGGTGGTCTGTTGCCCGGGCAAGAGGTGCGGATCGACCCCGTCGAAGGCATCGCTGAGGGCGGCCGATTCTTCGTTCGCGGCCCCAACATCATGGCCGGCTATCTGCGCGAGGATGGCGGCGTCGAGGCTCCGGAAGGCGGCTGGCACGATACCGGCGACGTCGTCACCATGACCGACGACCTGTGGATCACCATCAAGGGCCGGGTGAAGCGCTTCGCCAAGATCGGCGGCGAGATGGTGTCGCTGACGGCGGCCGAAGACCTCGCATCGGCGGTGTGGCCTGACGGGCGGCACGCGGTTATCTCCCTGCCAGACAAGAAGAAGGGCGAGAAGCTGATCCTGGTGACCGACCGTCAAGACGCCGACGTCGCTCCGCTGGTCGCCCACGCCCAAACGATCGGCGCGCCTGAGCTGGCCGTGCCGCGCAAGATCCTGAAGGTCACCGAAGTACCCGTGCTGGGCAGCGGCAAGACGGACTATGTCGCGATCCAGCGCATGGCCGAGACCGACAGCCGGGCGGCCTAGAAGGTCCCGCCCAGGGCTTCCAGCTCTGCGCGGAAGCCCTGCTTGCGGCTATGCAATGCCCGCAGGTCGGCCACGAAAGCCGCGTGGTCGGGATACTCGCCGTAGTCGCCGATCATCGCCGCCAGCGATTCAGCCTCCAGCAATTGGCGGGCGGCCTCGGCATATCGGGCCGCGACGCCATAGGTAAGGATGTACTGGATCGACGCCCGCAACAACAGCGTGGCCGCCAGGGGATGGGTTCCTTCCAGCCGACGTGCGGCCTCGCCGATCAGGGTGTCGTCCGCGCCATTGACCTCGCCCGAGCGCGACAGCACCAACCGCGCCGCCGCCGGCAGGTCGGGCCAGGAGACCAGGAAGGCCAAAGCCGTGTCGAAGCGCGGGAAGCGCTTAGCGACCGCCTTGGCCTGATCTTCCGCCTCGACATCGTCGAAGTCGGGCAGGCCCTTCAGATAAGCCCGCAGGCGGCTGATCGACAAAGTCGCCTCGAAGTCCGCCCAACGACGTTTCTGAGCTTGATCGTGGTGTCCGGTCGCCTCCAGCGCCTCCAGCATCACGTCTTCCCAGGCGGCGCGCTCCTCGACCGCGCTCTGGTGGCGTCCGCGCTGTTCGCCGGGCGAGCCCGCCTGCAGGGTCGCCAAGGCGTCTTCCGCCCTGCCCGCCGCCAGCAGCCGCCGCGCAATCTCGGCTGAGACCAGCGGCGTGCGACGCAGCTCCGGCGAGAAGGTCGCCTCGAAGGCGTCAACGTCGCCGCTGGCGTCCGCCAGGCGACGCAGCGCGTCCTTGTAGATCGCGCCTTGGGCGTCGAAGAGGTGGGCCGAGCGGGTCGAGCGCGCGGCGAGCATCTTCTCAAGCGTCTCGCGCAGATGCGCCTGCCCCTTGGCGCCGAGCGCCGGCGTCACGGCGTTCACCAGCGGACCGAACTGGGCGTAGTCGTCGCGGCGCAGGAGCCTAGCGATCCGGTCCGCAAGCGCCAGCGGTTCGGGCATGGCCTTGGCGGCGATCGCGCCGACGCCGTCGCGGGCGGCCAGAAAGACCTCGCCGATCGGCCCTTCCGCCTGGCTGAGACGATCAAGTGTGGGCGTCGCCAGATCGAGGAGGTCGAGCATCAGATCGAGCGCGGCGTTCGCGTCGTCCTCCGCCAGCCGCTCGATCATGCGGCGATGCAGGTCTAGATCCTTGGCGAACGCGGCACGTTTGCGCCAGTGGATGCGCGACGAGGACTTGCCGATCGTCGCCAGGCGCTTGGAAATCTCGAGCGCCAAGCCCTCGGCGCTAGACTCCGCGAACAACTCCAGCCGCAGCACGCGCTTGACGTGGCTGTCGCTGGAGAGGTCGAGCAGGATGGCGGCAAGGCGCTCAGACCCAAGGTCGGCAAGATTGGCTTCGGAAAGGGTCGTCTTGGACCCTTTCCTGGCCTTGGCCGGCTTTTCACTCGTAGCGGCTGCCTTGCGCGCCATCCAGTCTCCCTAGCGGACCTAGATGTGCAGGACTCGGCCGTAGGCGTCCAGCGCGGCTTCGTGCATCGCTTCCGACATAGTCGGGTGAGCATAGACGATGCCGTGCAGGTCTTCTTCGGTCGCTTCAAGGGTGATCGCGGTGACGAAGCCCTGGATCATCTCGGTCACCTCGTGGCCGATCATGTGGGCGCCGATCAGGGCGCCGGTCTTGGCGTCGAACACGGTCTTCACGAAGCCCTCGACTTCGCCAGCGGCCACGGCCTTGCCGTTGACGCGGAACGGGAAGCGGCCCGCCTTCACCTCGATGCCAGCGGCCTTGGCGCCAGCCTCGGTGTACCCGACCGAAGCGACTTGCGGATTGGCGTAGGTGCAGCCCGGGATCGGCGAGTGGACGTTCGGGGTCTTGTAGTTGGCGATCGCCTCCGCAGCGTGAATGCCCTCGTGGCTGGCCTTGTGGGCGAGCCAAGGACCGCCGGCGATATCGCCGATGGCGTAGAGGCCCGGCACGTTGGTGCGGCAGTGCTTGTCTGTGACGACGTGACCGCGATCCAGGCTGACGCCCAGCGCCTCCAGGCCATCGTTGTTTGGCGCGATGCCAACGGCGACGATGCACTTCTCGGCGGTCAGCTGCTCGATCTTGCCGCTAGCCTCGACGGTGACGGCCACGCCGTCCTTGGTCTTCTCGATCTTGCCGACCTTGGCGCCGATGCGGAACTTGATACCGCGCTTCTCGAACGCCTTCTGGGCGGCTTTGGAGACCTCTTCGTCCTCGACCGGCATGATGCGGTCGATGGCTTCGACGACGGTCACCTCAGCGCCCAGGGCACGGTAGAAGCTGGCGAACTCGATGCCGATGGCGCCCGAGCCGATCACGACCAGCGACTTGGGCATCGACTTCGGCGCCAGGGCGTCGCGGTAGGTCCAGATCTTATCGCCGTCCGAGACCGCGCCGATCGCCGGAATCTCGCGAGCGCGGGCGCCGCTGGCCAGGATCACGTTCTTGGCCTGGACGGTGCGGCTGCCGCCGGCCTTTAGAGCGATGACGAGCTTGGGCGCGGGATTGCCCTTCTCAAGCTTGGCCTCGCCCTCGATGACCTCGACCTTGTGCTTCTTCATCAGGAAGGCGATGCCGCCCGACATGGTCTTGGCCACGCCGCGCGAGCGCTCGATGATCTTGTTGAAGTCGAACGAGGCCTTCTCGACCGACAGGCCATAGCCGCCGAGATGCGACAGCTGTTCGTAGATCTCGCCGGACTTCAGCAGGGCCTTGGTCGGGATACAGCCCCAGTTCAAGCAGATGCCGCCCAGGTTCTCACGCTCGACGATGGCCGTCTTCAGGCCCAGCTGGCTGGCGCGGATCGCGGCCACGTAGCCGCCAGGACCGGCGCCGATGACGACGACATCGAATTCCGTGGACATAGTCTTCTCAACCCTAGCTTGGACGCCGGCCGGGAGAGCGGCGCGACGGTCGACCGATCCAAGAGACCGGCCCGGGGAAATTCACAGCAGCGCTTCGATCGCCGCCTTCAGGTCTTCAGGCTTGGTCGTCGGCGCAAAGCGCTCAACCACCTCGCCGTCGCGGCCGATCAGGAACTTGGTGAAGTTCCACTTGATCGCCTCGGTGCCCAGCAGACCCTTTTGTTCCTTCTTGAGGAACATGTAGAGCGGATGGGCGTCGGCGCCGTTGACGTTGATCTTCGACATCACCGGGAACGTGACGTCGTAGGTCAGCGAGCAGAAGTTCGCGATCTCGGACGCATCGCCCGGCTCCTGAGCGCCGAACTGGTTACAGGGGAAGGCCACGATCGCGAAGCCGCGATCCTTGTAGGTCCGCCACAGCTGCTCCAGTCCCTCGTACTGGGGGGTGAAGCCGCACTTGCTGGCCGTGTTCACGATCAGCAACACCTGGCCGCGGTAGTCGGCCAGGCTTGCGTCCTGGCCGTCCAGCGTCTTGGCCGAGTAGTCATAGACAGACATCAGGCCTTCTCCCGCCGCTTAGACGATCAGAGTCAGCGGCTCTTCGATCAGCGGTTTGAAGGCCGCCAGGAACTTGGCGCCGACCGCGCCGTCAACCACGCGGTGATCGCAGGTCAGAGTCACTGTCATGACCGTGGCGACCTTGAGCTCGCCGTTCTTGACGACTGGACGCTGCTCACCAGCGCCGACACTCATGATCGCGCCTTGCGGCTCGTTGATGATCGACGAGAACGACTTGATGCCGAACATGCCGAGGTTCGAGATCGAGAAGGTGCCGCCCTGGAATTCCTCGGGCTTCAGCTTCTTGTCCTTGGCGCGCTGGGCCAGGTCCTTCATCTCGGCGGAGATCTGGGCCAAGCCCTTCGTTTCAGCCTTGCGGATGATCGGGGTGATCAGGCCGCCGTCTATCGCCACAGCGACGGCGATGTCGGCGTGGTGGTGCATGGCGATGCCTTCCGGCGTGTAGCTGGCGTTGGCTTCCGGCACCTGCTTCAGGGCTACGGCGGCGGCCTTGATGACGATGTCGTTGACCGAGACTTTCACGCCTTGCTTTTCGAGCAGGCTGTTGATCTTGGCGCGGGCGGCCAGCAGCGCATCAAGCTCCAGATCGATCTGCAGCGGGAAGTGCGGCACGTCGCGGAAGCTGTCAGTCAGGCGGCGCGCGATCGTCTTGCGCATGCCGTCCAGCGGCACGAGGTCATACGAGCCGGCCGGGATGCCCATCTGCTCCAGCGACAGAGCCTTGCGGGGCTCGGCGGCGGCCGGAGCGGCGCTGGTCGAGGCCGGAGCGGCCTTGGCGGCGGGCGCGCCCGACTTGGCGGCTTCGACGTCCGACTTGATGACACGGCCGTGCGGGCCGGTGCCCTTGATGCTCTTCAGGTCCAGGCCTGCGGCGGACGCCAGACGGCGGGCCAGCGGCGAGGCGAAGACGCGCGAGCCGTCGGCGGCGACCGGAGCGGCCGGCGCGGGCGCAGTCGGAGCGGCGGCAGGGGCAGCAGCGACAGTAGCCGCAGCGGCAGCGGCCTTGGGCGCTTCGGCCTTAGGCGCCGGCGCGGGGCTTTCGCCCTCGCCCGCCAGCTTGGCGATCAAGGCGTTGACCTTCACGTTTTCGGTCCCGGCGTCGACCAGGATGGCCTCGACCACGCCCTCGTCGACGGCCTCGACTTCCATGGTGGCCTTGTCGGTTTCGATCTCGGCGATCACGTCGCCGGCCTTGACGGTGTCACCGACCTTGACGTGCCACTTGGCGAGGGTCCCCTCCTCCATGGTGGGCGACAGGGCGGGCATCAGGATGTCGATCGACATTGAGCTTCTTCCTCAAGCGTTCGGGACGGTTTCGGCCCAGGATGACCTAGGGGGCCCTCGTCCGCGATACCCCGCCTCGCGGCGGGATGAATTCGTTGGCCAAGACGATGCGGCCCCCGCCCGTCTAGGGCGAGGGCCGCGCCGGTCTTAGCGGTAGCTAACCGCCTTCGCGGCCTTCACGATCTTCTCGACCGAAGGCAGCGACAGGACTTCCAGGTTCGCCGCGTAGGGCAGCGGCACGTCTTCCTGGCAGACCCGCAGCGGCGGGGCGTCCAGGTAGTCGAAGCCGTGCTCGGTGATACGGGCGACGATCTCGGCGCCGACGCCCATCGGGCCCCAGCCTTCCTCGACCGTGACCAGTCGGTTTGTCTTCTTGACGCTTTCCAGGATGGTGGCGTGGTCCATCGGACGGATCGTGCGCAGGTCGACGACCTCCGCCTGGATGCCTTCCTTCTCCAGTTCCTCGGCCGCCTTCAGCGCGAAGCCGACCATGCGGCTGTAAGCCACCAGGGTCACGTCCGAGCCTTCGCGACGGACCTTGGCCTTGCCGATCGGAACGACCCAGTCCTCGACGTCCGGGATGTCGAACTCGTGGCCGTACATCATCTCGTGTTCGAGGAAGACGACCGGGTTCGGATCGCGGATCGCGGCCTTCAACAGGCCCTTGGCGTCAGCGGCATCATAGGGCGCGATGACCTTCAAGCCCGGGACGTTGCCATACCAGGCTGCGTAGTCCTGGCTGTGCTGAGCGCCGACGCGCGAGGCCGCGCCGTTGGGGCCACGGAACACGATCGACGACTTGATCTGACCGCCCGACATGTAGAGCGTCTTGGCGGCGGAGTTGATGATGTGGTCGATCGCCTGCATGGCGAAGTTCCAGGTCATGAACTCGACGATCGGCTTCAGGCCGGCCATCGCCGCGCCGACGCCCATGCCGGCGAAGCCGTGCTCGGTGATCGGGGTGTCGATGACGCGCTTGTCGCCGAACTCCTGCAGGAGGTCACGGCTGACCTTGTAGGCGCCCTGGTACTGGGCGACTTCCTCGCCCATCAGGAACACGCGGTCGTCGCGACGCATCTCTTCGGCCATGGCGTCGCGCAGGGCGTCGCGGACCGTGATCTTCTTCGTCGGCGTACCGGCCGGGATTTCCGGATCGGCGAAGGTCGAAGCGGCCGAGATCGGGCCAGCAGCCGGCGCCGTGGTGACAGGGGCCGAAGCGACTTCAGCGGCCGGAGCCGGCGCAGCGGCGGGCGCCGAGGCGGCTTCGCCCTCGCCCTTCAGACGGGCGATCAAGGTGTTGACCTTGACGTTCTCGCTGCCGGCCGGAACCAGGATGGCTTCCACCACGCCTTCGTCGACGGCTTCGACTTCCATCGTCGCCTTGTCGGTCTCGATCTCGGCGATGACGTCGCCGGCCTTGATGGTGTCGCCTTCCTTGACCAGCCACTTGGCCAGGGTGCCTTCCTCCATCGTCGGGGAAAGCGCGGGCATCAGGATGTCCGTCACTCGGCGGCCTCCAGGTAGACGTCAGTGTACAGTTCCGAGGGATCCGGCTCGGGGCTCGTGCGGGCGAACTCGGCGGCCTCGGCGACGATGCGCTTAACCTCCGCGTCGACGCCCTTCAGGTCGTCTTCAGTCACGCCGGCCTTGGCCAGGCGTTCTTTGATGTGGTCGATCGGATCGCGGGTCGTCTTGACCTCGTCGACCTCTTCCTTCGTCCGGTACTTGGCCGGGTCCGACATGGAGTGACCGCGATAGCGGTAGGTCTTCATCTCAAGGATGTAGGGGCCTTGGCCGCTGCGGGCGTGTTCGGTGGCGCGGGCGCCAGCCTCACGGACGGCGACGACGTCCATGCCGTCGACTTCCTCGCCCGGGATGCGGAACGAGACGCCCCGCTTGTGGAACGCGGTTTCCGAGGCGGCGCGCTCGACGCTGGTGCCCATGGCGTACTGGTTGTTTTCGATCACGTACACGACCGGCAGCTTCCACAGCTGGGCCATGTTGAAGCTCTCGTACACCTGGCCCTGGTTGGCCGCGCCATCGCCCATGTAGGCGTAGGAGACGTTGCCATTGCCCTTGTAGTGGTTGGCCAGCGCCAGGCCGGTGCCGAGCGCCACCTGGGCGCCTACGATGCCGTGGCCGCCGTAGAAGCCGGTGGCGATGTCGAACATGTGCATCGACCCACCCTTGCCCTTGGACGAACCGCCGGCGCGGCCGGTCAGCTCGGCCATGACCTCACGCGGGTCCATGCCAGCAGCCAGCATGTGGCCGTGGTCGCGGTAACCCGTGATGATCTGGTCGCCCTTCTGCGAGATCGACTGCATGCCGACCGCGATGGCTTCCTGACCGATGTACAGGTGGCAGAAGCCGCCGATCAGGCCCATGCCATACAGCTGGCCAGCGCGCTCCTCGAAGCGACGGATCAGCAGCATGTCCTGATAGAATTTCAGGAGTTCGTCTTTTCCGACGAAGGCGTTGACACCGGTGTCAGCCGCCTTCCCCTCTGAGGCCTCAGCCTTGCGCGTACGCGCCATTCAAATCTCCCTGGCCAATCTTCATCGCGGCCTTCGTCCTGAGAGCATTTCCCGCCGAAAAAGTCGTCGGTTCCGCGAAGGAAACACCCTAATGCACCATTCAAGCCGTGCGGAGCCAGATGGCGCCGCGCTGGTCGGCAATCGATTCCAAAAGACTATGGGATCGGTCAGCTCGAACGCTTGACCCGGATCACATAGTCTCTCGGGTCGGCATAGCCTAGGAGCGAGCGCGCGCGCTCTTCCAGCAGGTCGGCCGACAGACTGCCGCTGCGTAATAGACGAGCGCGGGCCTCCAGGTCCATCCTCTCCGCGCGTATCTTCCTGAGTTCCTTCGTTTTTGCTGCGAGGTCCGCATTGCGCTGCGAAATGGACAACAGCCCTCGATCACCGGTCAAAGCGTGAAAGGCGAAGTAAAAAATCAGGAAGAAGATCGCCGCAGTCGGCAGGAAAGGTTGCAGTCGGGCGAACATCTGAGCGTCCCAAAGAGGGATTCGCAGGATCGCCGACCCAGCTTAACGCCTTCTAAATCTGGGCGTTGCGAACGCCGGTCACTGGTCCGAGGCCGTTCACCTTGATGCTTTCAGATGAGATAGTTTCAGCCGCATCTAGATGCCGCATCGCCGAAGCTATTTCGCGGCAGCGAAGGCAAGGAAACTGGTCTCTCGTGAAACCAACTCTCCCCTTTTAGAAAATTTGTGGGTTAAGCATTGCCGACCTACCCTCGTCAGCGACCGAAACGCCATTGTTGAACGGAATCGGCGGCCTGAGTTTGGCTTTCGAAACTCCGACTGCGCCAAACAAAAAGGGGCGCGGCCTCCTGCGAAGCCGCGCCCTCAAGAGCCAACGCTGTGGAGAGGCCTAGCGGCCCTTCAACGCCGCCCGGCCGGCATAGACGCCCTGGTCGTCCAGCATCTCCTCGATGCGCAGCAGTTGGTTGTACTTGGCCGTCCGATCCGAACGGGCCAGCGAGCCGGTCTTGATCTGACCGCAGTTCAAGGCGACGGCCAGATCGGCGATCGTGCTGTCCTCGGTCTCGCCAGAGCGATGGCTCATGACGCTGGTGTAGCCGTGGCGGTGGGCCAGCTCGACCGCGTCGATGGTTTCCGACAGCGTGCCGATCTGGTTGACCTTGACGAGGATCGAATTGGCGAGGCCCTTGTCGAGACCGATCTGCAGGCGCTTGGGGTTCGTCACGAACAGGTCGTCGCCGACCAGCTGGACCTTCTTGCCCAGGGTGTCAGTCAGCAGCTTCCAGCCGTCGAAATCATCCTCGGCCATACCGTCCTCGATGCTGAGGATCGGGAACTTGGAGACGAGGCCGGCCAGATAGTCGACCATCTGGGCCGGGTCGAGCGACTTGCCCTCGCCTTCCAGCTCATACTTGCCGTTCTTGAAGAACTCGGTCGAGGCCACGTCCAGGCCCAGGACGAAGTCGTCGCCAGCCTTGTAGCCGGCCTTCTCGCCAGCCTTGACGATGAAGTCGAGCGCAGCTTCCGCCGACGCCAGGTTCGGGGCGAAACCGCCCTCGTCGCCGACGTTGGTGTTGTGGCCGGCGTCCTTCAGGGCCTTCTTCAGGGCGTGGAAGATCTCGGCGCCCATGCGCAGGCCTTCGCGGAAGTCCTTGGCGCCGGTCGGCAGGATCATGAACTCCTGGATGTCGATCGGATTGTCGGCGTGGGCGCCGCCGTTGATGATGTTCATCATCGGGGTCGGCAGGACGCGGGCGTTGACGCCGCCGACGTACTTGTAGAGCGGCAGGCCAGCCGATTCCGCAGCGGCCTTGGCGACGGCCAGCGAGACGCCGAGGATGGCGTTGGCGCCCAGGCGGGCCTTGTTCGGGGTGCCGTCCAGCTCGATCAGCAGGTTGTCGAGGCGGCGCTGGTCCTCGGCGTCGACACCCGACAGCGCGTCGAAGATCTCGCCATTGACGGCGTCGACGGCCTGCAGGACGCCTTTGCCCAGGTAGCGGGTCTTATCGCCGTCGCGCTTTTCGTTGGCTTCGTGAGCGCCAGTCGAGGCGCCCGACGGCACGGCGGCGCGACCAAAGGCGCCGTCCTCCAGGATCACGTCGACTTCGACGGTCGGGTTGCCCCGGCTGTCGAGAATTTCACGGGCGATGATGTCGACGATCTCGGTCATGACTGCTCCTCAAGGCCAAAAGGCGCGGCAGGCTTTAGCCGCCAAGCGACTTTCGCGCAACTTGACTTCCCTTCGGGAGGGTCGCCGAACATCCGCGCCGTATGGGAGAAACAGCATGTTGGACGTCGAACGACGCGGAACTATCGCTATCGTCACCCTTAATCGCCCCGCGTCCATGAACGCGCTCTCCAAGGCGCTCAGGCTGGCGCTCTATGACGCCATGGTGACGCTGGATGCCGATCCGGACGTCAGCGTGGTGATCCTGACCGGAGCAGGCGAGCGCGCTTTCACAGCGGGGTTGGACCTCAAGGAGCTTGGCGGCGACACCTCAGCCATGGGCGCGGCGAACGATCAGGACGCGCGTTCCAATCCGGTCCGGGCCGTCGAACGATGCCGCAAGCCTGTGATCGGCGCGATTAATGGCGTGGCGATCACGGGCGGTTTCGAACTGGCCTTGGCTTGCGACGTCCTGATCGCCTCCGAGGCCGCCCGCTTCGCCGATACGCACGCTCGGGTCGGGATCATGCCTGGCTGGGGCCTGTCCCAGAAGTTGTCGCGCCTGATCGGCCCCTATCGCGCCAAGGAGCTCTCTCTGACCGGGAACTTCCTTGACGCGCGGACCGCGGCGGATTGGGGTCTGGTCAATCGCGTCACCGCGCCCGAGGATCTCCTGCCGACGGCGCTGAAGCTTGCCGAAGACATGGCGTCGATTCCCGTCGAGACCCTGGCTTTTTACAAAGGCCTTATCGACGACGGCTATGCGCGTCCTTTCAGCGAGGCTCTGGCCCTGGAGCATGAGCGCTCAAGCGCCCACAACCGCGAGGTCACGCCAGAGAAGGTTGAGGCCCGACGCCGCCAAGTCATGGACCGCGGTCGCTCGCAGTAGTCAGGCGTTCCAAGTCCGGGGCGCCAGGCCACCGTCGCCCAGCCGGAACAGCACGCGCCCCGCCCCAAAGTCCAGCTCGACCCGCGCGAACAGATGCAGAATGTCGACGCCGATCAGGGCGGTGGGGCGGTCGTTCAGCGACCAGAGGTCGAAGATGTGCAGGTCTGCGAAAGCCATCGGCACATTGGTTATCCGCAGATCGCCCATCTGCATCGTCGGCACGAGCCGGAACTCGCCCAACTGCATCTCGCCAGCGGCGGTCAGCAAGCGCGCCGGCCTTACGAAGTCGGGCGAACGGCGGCGCCGAGAGGCGATGGCGCGCGCCAGGGCCATGTTGCCGATGCTGATCCCGCCGCCGGAATCGATGAAGGCCAAAGAGCGGACGCCGCCGATCCGGGAGTCCGCCAAGGTCAGCCGCCCGAGCCGTTCGTTCGCAGCGACCGAAACCTCGCTCGAGAGGCGCGTGATCTGTGACATGCTGCGAGTGCGCCTGATCTCTAGCCGCTTCCTCGGGAAGTCCATGACGATGTTACGGCCTTCCAGGATATCGACGCCCAGAAGTCCATCTGCGCCCACCCGGTCGTAGGGCAGCACGGGCAGTTCCACATCGTTGAGCTTCGAGTCGCCAGCGCGCAGATTGGCGATGCGCGCGGTGGACGCGATCACTGTACCCGAGACGCCATGGACGATGATCTCGGGCCCTGGAGGCAGCGTGAGACGCTGAACCACGGCCGGGGTCAGCACGCTGCGATCCGCGCCGGTGTCGACCACGAAATGGAAGGGCCCTTGCCCGTTGATCGTGACCTCGACGGTCAGGCGGTCGTCCTGGTCGAGGCTGGCGTCGAGCATCAGCAGCGGCTGATCCGGCGGGATCGGCGCAGCGGAGGGCGGCAACTGCGGCGGCGAAACCGGCGTGACGGCGCTCGCCAGCGCGGGCGGCGCGGCGATCGACAGACCCAGTCCCGCCGTTATGGTCCGGCGCGTGAGCATGGGCGTTCCTCCCAAGGCGGAGGCTAGCACCTTTTTTAAGCGCCCATGACGAAAAACGCCGCCCAGCTGAGCCGGGCGGCGCTTTCAAGCCGTCAAAGACGGAAAGAAGACCTTAGTCTTCCTTCGGCGTCAGGATCTGCTTGCCGTTGTACATGCCGGTCTTCAGATCGACATGGTGCGGACGGCGCAGCTCGCCGGTGTCCTTGTCCTCGATGAACGAGTTGGCGCCCAGGGCGTGGTGCGACCGGCGCATGTTCCGGCGAGAAGGCGAAGTTTTTCTTTTAGGAACGGCCATCGAAGTGACTCTGCTCGCTGAGCGTGAAAATCGAGAGCGGCGGCCTGGGAACGCCCGAGCCGCCGCGTGAGGGCGGGCTTATGCCCGAATCTCTCCCCAGATGCAAGACCTGGGTAGAACGCCTCTAAACGAGGCGTCCATGCTCCTTCGCGGCGGCGATGAAGCTGGCGAAAAGCGGGTGCGGCGCGAACGGACGGCTCTTCAGTTCAGGGTGATATTGCACCCCGATGAACCACGGATGGTCGTCCCGCTCGACGATCTCGGGCAGCACGCCATTGGGCGAGCGGCCGGTCAGTTTCAGGCCCGCGTCCTCCATCAGGTGGACATAGCCGATGTTGACCTCGTAGCGGTGGCGGTGGCGCTCGCTGATCTCGGTCGCGCCATAGATGTCGGCGACCTTCGATCCCGGCGTCAGGACGGCCTCGTAGGCGCCTAGACGCATGGTGCCGCCCAGGTCGTCGTTGGAGCGGCGCTGGACCGTCTCGTTGCCCTTGATCCACTCGGTCATGATGCCGACCACCGGGCGCTCCGTGGGCCCGAACTCGCTGGAGCTGGCGTCCTTGACGCCCGCGACGTTCCGAAGGGTCTCGATCACGGCCATCTGCATGCCAAAGCAGATGCCGAAGTACGGCACCTTGCGTTCGCGAGCGAACTGGGCCGCGCGGATCTTGCCCTCCGCGCCCCGCTCGCCGAAGCCGCCGGGCACCATGATGGCGTGAGCGTTCTCGAGACGGGCCGCGGCCGCGCCCTCGTCGCCCTCAAAGGTCTCGCTCTCGACCCAATCCAGGTTGACCTTGACCTTGTTGGCCAGGCCGCCGTGGTGCAGAGCTTCGATCAGCGACTTGTAGGCGTCTTTCAGGACCGTGTACTTGCCGACGACGGCGATGGTGACCTCGCCATCGGGATGCTGGACGGTGTCGTCGATCGCCTTCCAACGCGACAGGTTCGGCGCCGGGGCGTCGTGGATGCCAAAGACATCCAGGACTTCCGCGTCCAGGCCCTGCTCGTGATAGTCGATCGGCACGGCGTAGATGGACGATGAGTCCATCGCCTGGATGACCGCGCTGGGCCGCACGTTGCAGAACTGGGCGATCTTGCGCTTTTCCTCGGGCGGGATCTCCTGCTCGCAGCGGCACAGCAGGATGTCCGGCTGGATGCCGATCGAGCGCAGTTCCTTGACCGAGTGCTGGGTCGGCTTGGTCTTCATCTCGCCGGCCGTCTTGATGAACGGCAGCAAGGTCAGGTGCACGTAGCAGCTCTGGCCGCGCGGCAGGTCCTGGCGCAGCTGGCGGATGGCCTCGAAGAACGGCAGGCCCTCGATGTCGCCGACCGTGCCGCCGATCTCGACCAGCACGAAGTCGACCGCCTTCTGGCCGCTCTCGTCCATGGCGGGCGACAGCACGAAGTCCTTGATCTCGTTGGTGACGTGCGGAATGACCTGGACGGTCGCGCCCAGATAGTCGCCGCGGCGCTCCTTCTCGATGATCGTCTTATAGATTTGGCCGGTCGTGATGTTGTCGGCCTTGTTGGCCGAGACGCCGGTGAAGCGCTCGTAGTGGCCAAGGTCCAGGTCGGTTTCCGCCCCGTCGTCGGTCACGAAGACCTCGCCGTGCTGATACGGGCTCATCGTGCCCGGATCGACGTTCAGATAGGGGTCGAGCTTCCGAAGACGGACCGTGTAGCCGCGCGCTTGCAGCAGCGCGCCAAGCGCCGCCGAGGCCAAACCTTTGCCAAGCGAGGAAACCACGCCGCCGGTGATGAATATGTACCGCGTCATGGGCGATCAGATTACTCGTGATTCGACGACGCCGGTGAAAAGACCTGCGTTCATCAACAAGTTTCGACCCCCGGGGTTGCCCTCGGGGGTCGGACGAAAGCTTCCGAAGGAAGCGGTTAGGGCTTGGGCTGCTGAGCCGGCGGGGCCGACGGCGCCGGGGTCGGGGCCGGCGTGTTCAGCTGCGGCGTCGGAGCCTGGATGGCGCCCGGCTGGGCGGTCGACGGCGTGACGTCGGCGGGAGCCGGCGCAGCCGCCGGGGCGTTCAGCGTCTTGGAATCGAGGTTCTGCATGTCCAGGCGATCCACAACCGAACCGCCGCTGTTCAGGCGACCCGTCAGGATCGTCAGCGCCAGGCTGATCAGCAGGAAGATCGAGAACAGGATCCAGGTGATCCGGGTCAAGAGGTCGCCGGCGCCGCGGGCGGTCATGAAGCTGGACGAACCGCCGCCCATGCCCAGCGCGCCGCCTTCGGAGCGTTGCAGCAGGACCACCCCGATCAGGCCGAGGCAGACGACGATGTTGATGGCCAGCAGGACGCCGATAAGCATGACGAATGTAATCTCGATCCGGGCGCGGTCAAAAGCCGCGCGAAAAACGAAGCGGCCCCTCTACCACTAGAGACGGCTCCGCGCCATAGCTGGGAAGCGCGCGCCGCGACGCAAGTCCCAAAGTCCCGTTTCCATAAGCCTTCCAGCCCCCGATATTGGACCGCATGATTCTCGAGACCGCCCGCCTGACCCTCTCCCCCCTGACGGTCGAAGACACCCCGCGGGTTTATCCCTTCCTGAGCGACGCCGAGGTGATGTCGAACCTCGACCAGGACCCTGTCGAAGATCCCGACGAGGTCGCTCGGCGCGTTGCCTACCAGGTCGAACAGATGGCTGCGGGCGAGGCCGCCTATTGGTCCATCCGCCACACCAATAGCGACCTGTTCCTGGGCTATTGCGAGTTCATAGACTTCGAGCGTCGCTACGGCCGCGCCGAGATTCGCTTCGTGATCGCCCGCGACAACTGGGGTCGCGGCTTCGGCTACGAGGCCGTCACCGCCCTCCTCGCCCACGCCGCCAGCGAAGGCCTGAAAAGCCTGGTCGCAAGCGTCCACATCGGCGACCACGGCGAAAAGCTGCTTGAGAAACTGGGGTTCAAGCCCGAAGGCTATCTGAAGGGTTCGGTTCATCGGGGCGGCGAGCGCCGCGACCGGCGGCTCTATGGGTTGATGCTGTAGAAGATTAGAAATCCTCCCCCAGCGGGGGAGGTGTCGGCGCAGCCGACGGAGGGGGAAGTCCTGCTGACCTTGCCCCTCCCCCTCCGGCCTTCGGCCGCCTCCCCCACGGGGGGAGGATTTGGGACACGACATCTCAACTTCACGCGATCACTCGCTGAAGGTGTGGGGAGGCGACGGAGCGGCCGGGCGAACCCGGTGACCGTAAGGTTTGTTTGCGTTTCGGCTCGATCGTCCGCTCCGCCAGGCTGTTGTTTCCATGAGGACGGCGGGCGTGAGCGTTATCTGCTCGGGACTCCGTTCCCCCCGGACGGGCATGGACCAACTGGATCGGCTCCTCCGTCTCCAGCCCGACGATCCACGATAGGCGGCTTATACGATCACCGCCCTGTCGCTCCGCTTCTGGCCTGATCCCGAACCGTCCCGTCACCCGCGTGCGCTCCTAAAGAGTAAGCCACGTGGCCTAACCAGACAGACGGGGACCAAAAGCGGCCCCGCTCAACCTAGCCCCGCCGCCGTATTGGGCCGGATCCATACGCCCTCCCCCGCGACGGGGATGGCTATGAGTATGGAGGCGGTTTCAACGCGGATCACACAGCGGCGTGTAAAAGTGAGAAGTGATTGAAATCGTTTGGTTCGATTCCGGATACGCCGAGCATACAAGCGCTTCTATCCCCGTACTTGCCCCCTCCGCGCCTGCGGCGCTCCTCCCCCGGAGGGGGAAGAAGACGGAGCTCCCTTCTGCCCCCTCCGGGGCGGACGACCACGCGGAGCGGGGTCAGGTGGGGGCCTGCGGCGTTGGCCAATTGGGGTCGCAATCAGGATTGACTCAAAAATTTACACGCGTAACCCTTTGCTTGATTTACATCCGTAATCATTCAAAAGGAGATCGCCATGCGTCTGTCTCACGTCACCTTCGCCGCGCTCGGCGCGCTATTTCTCGACACGCCGGCCCAGGCCGCGACGGAGAAGTCGCTCACCCTGGTCTCCGTCTTCTCCAACGCCGCTGTCCCCGTGAAGCTGATCGCCATCATCCTGTTGGCAGGTCTCGTCGCAGGACCCGGCCTCGCTCTCGCCAGACGCGACACGAAGTGGTTGAACGCGATCGCCCGCAGCGCCCTTCCTTTGGGCTTCGCGGCGGCGGCCTACACCCTGCTGGCCGGCGCCGTCGGCGTGGCCAACCTTGGCGTAACGCCCAGCCTGCCGGTGCTGGCGCCCGGCCTGGCCGAGGCCCTGATGATGGCGATGCTGGGCCTGCTGACCGCCGGCGTCGCGCGCTTGGCCGGCGAGCTGACGGCCCGCCGCCGGGAAGACGCCAGCATCGCCTGAACGGCGGCAAACGCCCTTCTATCGCGCCGCCCTTGCTTTTTGCACCGCAACAAGCGCATAAGGCCGCTCATCGAGCCCCCTTCGTGTCGCTTCGGCGGCGGAAGGGGGCTATTTTTGTTGGAATTCGACCAAGCAGCGGTCCGAGGGAAGCGTTCAAGGCTTCAAAGGGGCCCGATTTGGTCATGGCGCGAGCCGCGCGTGTTGTGTGTGCGCGGCCGCAGACGTGAATTGGACCCATATGCCCTTCCCCGCCTCCCACCCCGCTCTTGAGCGGGCCCTCTCTGCTCAGGGTTACGCCGAGCCCACCCCCGTCCAAGCCGCCGTGCTGGCCGCCGACGCCACCGATCGCGACCTTCTGGTCAGCGCCCAGACCGGCTCGGGCAAGACCGTCGCCTTCGGCCTCGCGGCCGCTCCGACCCTGCTAGGCGAGGCCGAGACCTTCGGCCAGGCCGCCGAGCCCCTGGCCCTGGTCATCGCCCCGACCCGCGAACTGGCCATGCAGGTCAATCGCGAGCTGACTTGGCTCTACGCCGAGGCCAAGGCCGTCGTCGTCAATTGCGTCGGCGGCATGGACGCCCGTCGTGAACAACGCGCGCTGAACTACGGCGCCCACATCGTCGTCGGCACGCCGGGGCGCCTGCGCGACCACATCGAGCGCGGCCACCTAGACCTGTCCAAGCTGCAAGTCGCCGTCCTCGACGAGGCCGACGAGATGCTGGACATGGGCTTCCGCGAAGACCTGGAGTTCATCCTCGACGCCGCCCCGGCCGAGCGTCGCACCCTGCTGTTCTCGGCCACCCTGGCCCGCGACATCGTCGAGCTGGCCAAGCGCTATCAGAACGACGCCGTTCGCATCGACACCATCGGCCGCAATGAGCCGCACCGCGACATCGAATATCGCGCCGTGCGCGTGGCCCCCAACGAGGTCGAGCACGCCGTCGTCAACCTGCTGCGCTTCTTCGAGGCTCCCGGGGCCCTGGTGTTCGCCAACACCCGCGAAAGCGTCCGCTCGATGCACGCTAAGCTGCGCGAGCGCGGCTTCGCCGTCGTCGGCCTGTCGGGCGAGCTGTCGCAGCGTGAACGCGCCGACGCCCTGCAGGCGCTTCGCGACGGCCACGCCCGCGTCTGCGTCGCCACCGACGTCGCCGCGCGCGGTCTGGACCTTCCCGACCTGGGCCTGGTGATTCACGCCGAACTGCCGATCAACAAGGCCACGCTCCTGCACCGTTCGGGCCGCACCGGCCGCGCGGGCAAGAAGGGCGTCAGCGCCCTGGTCGTTCCCTACACCCGCCGCCGCAAGGCCGAGCAACTGCTGTACGCCGCCGGCGTCGAGGCCGAATGGGGCGGCGCGCCCAGCGCCGACTCGATCCGTGAGAAGGACCAGGAGCGCCTGCTCGAGGACCCGATCTTCGCCGAGACCTCGACCGAAGAGGACATCGCCCTGGCCGAGGCCATGCTAGCCAAGCGCACGCCGGTCGAGATCGCCGCCGCCCTGATCCGCACGCGCCGCGCCAAGCTGCCCTCGCCGGAAGACATCTATGACGATCCGCGTCACGGCGCCGATCCGGGTCCGCGCTCGCGCACCGGCGAGCCGGGCGAGCGCCCCGAGCGCCCCGAGCGCGAGCCGCGCGTCAGCATGGACGGTTCGGAGTGGTTCCGCATCAGCGTCGGCCGTCGCGGCAACGCCGATCCCAAGTGGCTGATCCCGATGATCTGCCGCCTGGGCCACATCACCAAGAAGGACATCGGCGCGATCCGGATCTTCGACTACGACACCAAGTTCGAGATCTCGGCCGAGGCGGCGACCAAGTTCGGCGCGGCGGTGCAGACCACCGTGCGCGAGGACGTCTCGATCACCCCGACCACGGCGCCCGCGCCGCGTGAAGCCGGTCCGCGCCGGGAATATGCGCCGCGCGCCCCTCGCGGCGACAACGATGGTCCGCGCGAGTACAAGCCGCGCGCGCCCCGTGAGGATGGCCCGCGTCCGCCGCGCGCCAATGCGCCGGGCTCGCGCGATCACACGCCGCGTCCGTCCAACTTCGGCGCCGACGGCTTCAGCAACGCCAAGCCCTATGGCCGTGGCGAGGAGCCCAAGGGCGACTACAAGCCCCGCCGCGCCCCGCGCGACAATGACGCGCCCCGCCCCTACTCGCCCCAGGACTCGGAAGGCGCTCCCAAGCGCGCCTTCAAGCCGCGCCACGAGGCCGGCGCCGACGCGCCGCGCGAGTACAAGCCCCGCGCTCCGCGCGCGGACGGCGACGGCCCCAAGAAGCCGTTCAAAAAGAGCTTCAGCGACAACGCCGCTGGCCCGAAGCCCTATTCGAAGCCCTACGCCCGCAAGCGCGACGGCGATGGCCCGGCCAAGCCGTTCAAGGGCCCCAAGCCCTTCAAGGCCAAGAGCTTCGACGCCAAGCCTGCGGGCAAGCCGTTCAAGAAGAAGTAGTTAGAGCGGTCACTTGCCCCCACCTGACCTGCTTCGCAGGTCGTCCGGCCCCCATAGGGGGCGGAAGGTGCGCGCGATCCTTCTTCCCCCTATGGGGGAGGAGCGCGAAGCGCGGAGGGGGCAAGTGACTAAACCGCCTGCCCGGCGCTCCAGCCCGACGCCCAGGCCCACTGGAAGTTATACCCGCCCAGCCAGCCGGTGACATCGACCACCTCGCCGATGAAATAGAGCCCCGGAACGGCCTTGGCCTCGAGCGACCTGGAATCCAGGTCGTCGGTGTCGACCCCACCCAGAGTCACTTCCGCCGTGCGATAGCCTTCCGAGCCCACCGGCTTGAAGGTCCAGGCGTTGACCGCTCCGGCCAGCCGGCCCAGCACCTTGTCCGAACAGTCGGCGATATTACCCTTATCGGAGGCCTCTTCTTCGGCGATCGCCTGGGCGACGCGCTTGGGCAGCAGGGTCGCCAGCACCGTCGCCACCGCCTGGCGCGGCGTAGCGGTGCGGGCCGTCTTCAGCGCGGCCAGGGCGTCGACGCCGGGGGCCATATCGACCCGGACCTCGTCGCCCTCGCGCCAGTAGGACGAAATCTGCAGGATCGAGGGGCCCGAGAGACCCCGATGGGTGAACAACATCCCTTCGCGGAACTTGGTCTTGCCGTGGGCGACCACGGCGTCCAGCGCCACGCCCGACAGCGGCGTCAGCCGCGCCAGCATGCCGGCCTCGAAGGTCAGGGGCACGAGCGCGGGCCGCGTCTCGACGATGTTCAGCCCAAACTGTTTGGCGATGTCGTAGCCGAGGCCCGTGGCGCCCATCTTCGGGATCGACTTGCCGCCGCTGGCGATGACCAGCGAGGCGCAGCGAACCGGACCGGACGACAGCGCGACCTCGAAGCCGCCCTCGGTCTTGGCCACACTCTGCACGCCGGTCTCGAGCCGCAAGGCCACGCCGGCGGCCTTCATCTCGGTCAGCAGCATCGTGATGATCTGCTTGGCCGAGCCGTCGCAGAAGAGCTGGCCCAGGGTCTTTTCGTGATAGGCGATGCCGTACTGCTCGACCAAGGCGATGAAGTCCTTGGGGCGATAGCGACGAAGGGCTGACAAGGCGAACTTCGGGTTCGCCGACAGGAAGTTATGAATCGACGCGCCAGTGTTGGTGAAGTTGCACCGCCCGCCGCCGCTGATGCGGATCTTCTCGCCCGGCGCCTTGGCGTGGTCGATAACGAGCACCGAGCGCCCGCGCTTGCCCGCTTCGATGGCGCACATCATGCCGGCCGCGCCCGCGCCGATCACCAAGACGTCGAAATTTTCCAAGGCTCGCCCGCTGCTTGTTCGCGCCTCTTCGAGCCGACGCCCGAGCTTTAGTCAACCGGCCGATCTTGACGCGGCAGCGGAAGACGCTACGACGCACGGCCCTTCCGCCCCAAACCGATCGAGCCCTCCATGACGGCCGCGACAGAGCCGACCATCGGCGTCGACTTTGGCACCACCAACACCGTCGTCTCGATGACGCATGGCGACGATCACGCGCGCCTCGTCCGTTTCACAATCGACAACCGCGATCTCTTCGCCTTTCGCTCGGCGCTGAGCTTTCACAGCGTTCAGGGCGAGCGCGTAGTCGAGGCCGGCCCCTGGGCCATCGAGGCCTATCTGGAGGAACCGCTGGAGACGCGCTTCATCCAGTCGTTCAAAACCTTCGCCGCTTCCGCCGCCTTCACCGAGACGCGGATCCTGGACAAGCGCTACCAGTTCGAGGACCTGCTGGCGGCGTTCCTGCTGCGTCTGCGCGAGCACGCCGGCGCGCAGATGGGCGACTTGCCGCCCAGGATCATCGTCGGCCGTCCCGTGACCTTCGCCGGAAGCTCGCCGAACGAGAACCTGGCCCTGACCCGCTATGAGGCGGCGTTCGAGCGGCTCGGCTTCACCGACATCCGCTACGCCTATGAGCCGGTCGGCGCGGCGTTCTTCTTCGCCCGTCAGCTCAAGCAGGACGCCACGGTGCTGGTCGCCGATTTCGGCGGCGGCACCTCGGACTTCTCGCTGGTGCGGTTCGAGCGCGCGGCGGACGGGACGCTGCGTTCGACGCCGCTGTCGCGCTCGGGCGTTGGCCTGGCCGGCGACGCTTTCGACTACCGCATCATCGACCAGTTGGTCTCGCCCGAGCTGGGCAAGGGGTCGGAGTACCGCTCGTTCTCGAACAGACTGCCGATCCCGCAGCGCTACTACGCCGCCTTCGCCCGCTGGGACCAGCTGGCGCTGCTGCGCGCGTCCAAGGATATGCGCGACATCAGGGCGCTGGAACGCACCGCCGTCGAGCCGGACAAGATCGCCGCCCTGATCGAGGTGCTGGACGGCAATCACGGCTATGCGCTCTACCGCTCCGTTTCTGCGCTGAAGGAGGCGCTGTCCAGCCACGACGAGGCGACGTTCCATTTCGAGGCGGGCTCTGTCCGGATCGAAAAACAGGTCGCGCGGAGCGAGTTCGAGGGCTGGATCGCGCCCGAGCTGGCCGCCATAGAAGGCGCCGTGGCCGAGGCGTTGGAGCGCGCCGGCTTGTCGGAAAACGGCGTTGATCGCGTGTTCCTGACCGGCGGCAGCTCGTTCGTGCCGGCGGTGCGCGACATCTTCCTGCGCCGGTTTGGGGCTAGCAAGATCGAGAGCGGCGGCGAGTTCGAGTCGATCGCTTCAGGACTGGCCCTGATCGGCCGTGAAGCTGACCTGGACCTCTGGACCATGCGGGTCGGCTGACCGCCCGACGGTTTGGTCGCATGGCCGCTATCGCCGCTTTGCCCTAAGGTTGACGCGAACGATTCGCGTCGCGACCTTTGGAGAGAGCGAGTCCAGTGCCGATTTCGTACCTGTCCACGTCGCAGATCTCGGCCCTGTCGGCGACGACAATTCAGGGCCTGACGACGACCAATCTGGAAGGCCTGGTCTCCACCCAGGTCGCGGTCCTCTCCAACACCACCCTGGCGGGGCTCACCGCCACCCAGGTCTCGGCCTTGTCGAACACGGCCGTCAAGGGACTGACGGCGGCCCAAATCCCGGCCTTCGCGCCCACCCTGATCTTCGACGCCGAGCAACTGGCCGCCTTTAGCGGCGCCCAGCTCAACGCCCTGACCTCCACCCAGTTGGCCAAGCTGGACGCCGACCGCATGGACTCTCTGAGCGCCACCCAGATCGGCGCGCTCGACACCACGCACTTCATCGCGCTGGACTCCACCCAGATCGGCGCCCTGGACCCGACCCAGCTGAAGAACCTGACCAGCGCGCAGATTCAGGCGATGAGCGCCGGCGATCTCGGCGAGCTGTCGGCCAACCAGCTTCAGGCCCTTTCGGCCTCGCAGATCGGCGCGTTGGCCTCAACGCTTATCCCGGCCCTGGACGCGACCCAGTTCGCCGGCTTGACCGCCACGCAGCTGCAGGGCCTGACCCAAACCCAGGTGAGCGCCCTGTCGACGACCCAGATCGCCGACCTCGATACCGACCTGGCCCTTCTTTCGGCGACCCAGCTGAGCGGCCTGTCACGCACGCAGACCAGCACCTTCTCCGATACCCAGGTCGCGGGGCTGAACGCGACCCAGCTTGCGGGACTGAGCGCGGAAGGCTTCGGCGGCCTGTCGGCGACCCAGGTGTCCACGCTGAAATCCACGCAGCTCGCCAGCTTGACGCCCACCCAGCTGGCCGGTTTGACCGCGACCGACTTCTCGAAACTAACCACGACCCAGGTGGCCGGCTTTACCGCCACCCAGATAGCGGCCCTGTCGACGACCAACCTTAGCGCCCTGGACGCCACCCAGGTCGCGGCTCTGACCGCGACCCAGTTGGCGGCCCTGACCAGCACCCAGATGGGCGGCCTGACGACCACGGACTTCGCCGAGCTCTCCAGCACCCAGATCCTGCGCCTGACTTCCACTCAGCTGGGCGGCCTCTCGGCCACCAACATTGTCAGCTTGGACGCTACTGCGGTTCAGGCCCTGTCGACCACACAGCTGGGCGGACTGACGGCGACCCAGTTCGGCGCGCTCACGTCCAGCGACATCGCCGAGTTCACCAATACCCAGCTGGCGGCGCTTTCGCCTGGGCAAATGGGTGGGATTTCGGTGACGAACCTGGCGAGCCTGACGCCAACCCAGGTGGCGCCGCTGACGACGACCGCTCTGAGGGGATTGTCGCCCTATCAGATGCGCAGCTTGACGCCGGCCTCTTTCGCCCAGTTCAGCGCCACCCAGGTCCAAGGCCTCACCGGGACCCAACTGGGGTCTCTGGCCACGACCGTGATCGCCAGCCTCACCACCACCCAGATCGGCTATCTGACGCCCTTGCAGATCCCAGGACTGACCCTGGCTCAGCTGGCCGCGCTCTCAACGACCAATATCGCGGCCATGTCGCCGCTGCAGTTGTCCGCCCTCACGCCGACCCAGGTCGCGAGCCTTTAAAGCCGCGCCGGACAGGAGCGCGCGCCCTTACCGCCCAGAAGCGCTCAGGGTCTTGGCCAGATAGGTCGCCAACGCCTCGACCCGCGCGGGCCTGGGCCCGCCCGGCGGCATGACCAGATGCAGGGCGATCGGCGCGCCCTGCCAGTCGGTCAGCACCTCTTCCAATCGCCCATCGGCCAAGGCCGGCCCCACGATAAAGTCAGGCAGCATCGCAACGCCCGTCCCAGCCAGCAGCGCGGGCAGCAGGGCGTCGCCGTTGTTGGCGCGGATCACCGAGCGGGGTCGCACCGCCGCCTCCTCGCTTCCCTTCTGGAAGCGCCAGGTCTCGGGCACGGACTGGTGGCCGTAGGTCAGGCCTCGATGTTGGGCCAGATCGGCGGGATGATGAGGCCGGCCGTGCTGATCCCAATAGGCCGGCGAGGCGACCAGGTGGCGCTTCACCGTTCGCAGGCGGCGCGCCACCAGCGAGCTGTCGGGCAGAGCCGCGACGCGAAGGGCTAGATCGAAGCCCATGCCGACCAGGTCGATCGTCGCGTCCGACAGGTGCAGGTCGATCGAGACCTCAGGATAGGCCTCCAGGAACGCCGGCAGCACCGGTCCAAGCGTCGTGATGCCCAGCGACATCGGCACGGCCATCCGGACTAGGCCGCGTGGCGCGGAGGATTGGCTGGACGCCTCGTCCTCCGCCGCCTGAGCCTCGGCCAGGACGCGGGTGGCGCGCTCGACCAGGGACTGGCCGGCGTCGGTCAGGGCCAGGCGCCGCGAGGTGCGATTGAACAGGCGCGCGCCCAGACGCGTTTCCAGTCGGGTCACGGCCTTGGAGACGGTGGCCTTGGACATGGCCAGCTCATCGGCGGCGGCGGCGAACGAGCGCAGCTCCACCACCTTGGCGAACACGGCAAGGCCTTCGAGATCGGGAAGCTTGGACATGCCGGTAGCTTAGTTTTGGAAACTATGTGTTTCAACAGTTTCCATTTCGGTTCCCGCCAGGTCCCCTATCTTCTCCTCAACAGGACGCGCCGACGCGGCGCCGCTCCGAAAGAGACAGAAAGGTTAGAGCCATGATCGACCGCAGACCGTTCGACAAACTTGGCGGCGCCGACCACGGTTGGCTGAAGGCCAAGCACCACTTCTCGTTCGCCAGCTACTACGACCCCCGCAACATGAACTGGGGCGCCTTGCGGGTCTGGAACGACGACGAGATCGCTTCCAACACCGGTTTCCCGCCGCATCCGCACAGCGACATGGAGATCATCACCTATGTCCGCGACGGCGCGATTACCCACCAAGACAGCCTGGGCAACAAGGGCCGCACCGTGGCCGGTGACGTCCAGGTGATGAGCGCAGGCACGGGCATCCGTCACTCGGAATACAATCTCGAGCCGGAAACGACCCGGATCTTCCAAATCTGGATCGAGCCCAAGACCTTCGGCGCCGCGCCGTCGTGGGGCGCCAAGCCTTTCCCCAAGGGCGACCGCTCGGGCAAGTTCGTGACCCTGGCCTCGGGTTTTTCCGAAGACGCCGACGCCCTGCCGATCCGCACCGACGCCCGCGTCCTGGGCGCGACGCTGAAGGCGGGCGAAAGCACCACCTACGCCCTGGGCAAGGATCGTAGCGGTTACCTGGTCCCGGCCGTTGGCTCGGTCGAGATCAACGGCGTCAGGCTGAACGCCCGCGACGGCGCCGGCATCAAGGACGAGGACGTCATCACCGTCACCGCCCTGGAAGACGCCGAACTGGTGCTCGTCGACGCCGCCCTGGACTAGGTTTTTCTTCAAGAACCGGGCGCGAGGAAACCGCAAGCTCGCGCCCGACCTTCCTCCCCCAACCCGTTTCAAAGGAGGCCGTCATGGCCAAGGTTCTCGTTCTCTACTACTCGTCGTATGGCCACATCGAGACGATGGCCAAGGCCGTCGCCGAAGGCGCTCGCGAAGCTGGCGCCCAGGTCGACATCAAGCGCGTGCCGGAAACCGCGCCGCTGGAAGTCGCCCAACGCGCCCACTTCAAGCTCGACCAAGAGGCCCCGGTCGCTACGGTCGAGGACCTGGCCAACTACGACGCCATCATCGTCGGCACGGGCACGCGCTTTGGCCGCATGAGCTCGCAGTTGGCGGCGTTCCTCGACCAGGCCGGCGGCCTGTGGGCCCGCGGCGCCCTGCACGGCAAGGTCGGCGGCGCCTTCACCTCGACGGCGACCCAACATGGCGGCCAGGAGACCACGCTGTTCTCGATCATCACCAACCTGCTGCACTTCGGCATGGTGATCGTGGGCATGGACTACGGCCACGCCGGCCAGATGACCCTGGACGAAGTCACCGGCGGCAGCCCCTACGGCGCCACCACGATCGCCGGCGGCGACGGCTCGCGTCAGCCCAGCGAGAACGAGCTGGTCGGCGCCCGCTACCAGGGCCGCAAGATCGCCGAAACCGCCATCAAGCTGCACGGCTAACGCTCGGTCGTCAGCGGCCGTCCGCATCCCTCCCCCTAGAGCCTGCCCTGGTTAGATGGCTCATCTAACCAGGGTGAGCAGGCTCTAGAATCAAACATTTGGAGCCCTTTTGAACGCTTTGGATGTTCGCATCCAAAGCTAAAGGGCTCCCGGCGGACGACCCAGCGACCGCCCCGAGGCCCCCTCCAGCCTCGCGGCGGTTTCGCGTTTGGGATGAGCGCCCCCTCCGTCACGTCGCCTATCGGCGCCGCGCCACCTCCCCCGTTTCACGGGTGAGGAGGAAGACAACACCCCTCCTCACCCGTAGCGAAGCGTGCGGGGGAGGTGGCGCGATGCGGATACGCATCGTGACGGAGGGGGCGCAACCTATTCCCTATCAACCCTTCGGCCGCACCACGGCCACCAGCCAACCGCCGCCCCAGGGGGTGTTGATCACCGCCTCGTCCAGCACCTCGCCCATCGCCTTCAGGCGATGCCACAAGCGCAGCGGCTTCAGCGCCAGCCACATGGTCAAGCCCACGGCGCCATCGGGCTTCAGGTTCGGGGCGTAGTGGGCGACCAGGGCCTCGACCTCGCCCAGGTGCTCGATGCATTCGGAGAACACCACGACGTCGAACGTCTCGTCGGTCTCGAAGGTCCGGCCGTCGCCCAGCACCATCTTCACCTCGCCGATCGCGATCTCGGGCGCCAGGCGCAGTGCGCCGCGCTCGATCGCAGGCTTGGAGAAGTCGACGCCGACATAGCGGGCGGGCCGGTAAGCGCGCAGGGCCTCGTAGAACACGCCCTCGCCCGCCCCGATCTCCAGTACGCGCGGATTGGGCCAGCGGTCGGCGATCATGGCCGCCAGCAGACGATGGTGATGGCGCTGCTCGGAGCGGCTCAGGCGGTCATAGATCCCAGCCTGGTACTCGGCGTCCCACTTCTCGACCGGCGCGGCGACGATCGGCTTGTGGCGCTTGCGCATGAACAGCTCGCCCAGCGCCGGATTGTCCAGCGACAGCAGCTCCGTGAACCGGCGCCAGCGCAGATAGGCCATGACTTCCCCCCGAAATCCTGAGACCCGGATAGGGAAAGGGCCCCGGACTGTCCAGTCCGAGGCCCTCTAAGTGCGTTCAGGCTTGAAGCGAGAGCCTCAGCTCTTGGCCGCCAGCGCAGCCTGGGCGGCCGCCAGGCGAGCAATCGGCACGCGATAGGGCGAGCACGACACGTAGTCGAGGCCGACCGTCTCGCAGAAGCCGATCGAGGCCGGGTCGCCGCCGTGCTCGCCGCAGATGCCCAATTTGACGTCCGGCCGGGCCGCGCGGCCGCGTTCGGCGGCGATACGGATCAGGTCGCCCACGCCTTCTTGATCGAGGCTGACAAAGGGGTCCTTTTCGAAGATGCCCTTGTCGATATAGGCGCCCAGGAACTTGCCGGCGTCGTCGCGGCTGATGCCGAACGTCGTCTGGGTCAGGTCGTTGGTGCCGAAGCTGAAGAACTCGGCGTTGGCGGCGAGGTCCCCGGCGCGAAGGGCCGCGCGGGGCAGCTCGATCATGGTGCCGACGGTGTACTTCACATCGACGCCCTGCTCTTCCAGCACCGCCTTGGCGACGCGGTCGGTCAGGTCGCGCAGGTACTTCATCTCCTCGCCCTTGGCGACCAGCGGGTGCATGATCTCAGGGACCGGAGCGGCCTTGCCCGACTTGGCGATCTCGCAGGCGGCTTCCAGGATGGCGCGGACCTGCATCTCGTAGATCTCGGGATACGAGACGCCCAGGCGGCAGCCGCGATGGCCCAGCATGGGGTTGGTCTCATGCAGCTCCTTGGCGCGGCGCAGCAGCTTGGCGGCGTCTAGGCCGGTGGCCTTGGCCACGGCTTCGACGTCTTCCTCGGTGTGCGGCAGGAACTCGTGCAGCGGCGGATCCAGCAGGCGGATCGTGACCGGCAGGCCTTCCATGATCGTGAAGAGCTCGACGAAGTCGGCCTTCTGGAACGGCGCGATCTTGGCCAGCGCCGCGCGGCGGCCCTTCTCGTCGTCGGCCAGGATCATTTCGCGCACGGCGGCGATCCGGGTGTCGTCGAAGAACATGTGCTCGGTGCGGCACAGGCCGATGCCTTCCGCGCCGAACTGGCGGGCGGTCTTGGCGTCCAGCGGCGTCTCGGCGTTAGCCCGCACCTTCAGACGACGGACCTGGTCGGCCCAGCCCATCAGGGTGGCGAAGTCGCCGGTCAGCTCGGGCTCGATCATCTTGGGCGAGCCGGCCAGGATTTCCCCGGTCGAGCCGTCGATCGTGATGATCTCGCCGGCCTTGAACTCGCGGCCACGGACGCGGAACAGGCCTTCCTTCGGGAAGATGGCGACGTCGCCGGCGCCCGAGACGCAAGCCCGGCCCATGCCGCGCGCCACGACGGCGGCGTGGCTGGTCATGCCGCCCCGCGCCGTGATGATGCCGCGCGCGGCGTGCATGCCGTGGATGTCCTCCGGCGAGGTCTCTTCGCGGACCAGGATCACGGCCTCGCCGGCGGCGGCGGCCTTTTCGGCGGCGTCGCTGTCGAAGACGATCTTGCCGGTCGCCGCACCGGGCGAGGCCGGCAGGCCCGTGGTGATCACGTCGCGATGCGCCGTGGGGTCGATGGTCGGGTGCAGCAGTTGGTCCAGCGAGGCGGGCTCGACACGGCCGATGGCCTCTTCCTTCGTGATCACGCCCTCGGCCGCCATATCGACCGCGATCTTCAGCGCGGCCTTGGCCGTGCGCTTTCCGTTGCGGGTCTGCAGCATGTAGAGCTTACCCTGCTCCACCGTGAACTCGATGTCCTGCATGTCGCGGTAGTGGCGCTCCAGCGTCTCGACCACGGTCTTGAACTGGCCGAACACCGTCGGCATCGCCTCTTCCATCGAGGGGGCGGTGTCACCCATCTCCTCGCGGGCGGCCTTGGTCAGGGACTGCGGCGTGCGGATGCCCGCGACCACGTCCTCGCCCTGGGCGTTGATCAGGAACTCGCCATAGAGGCGGTTGTCGCCGTTCGACGGGTTGCGGGTGAAGGCCACGCCCGTCGCCGAGGTGTCGCCCATGTTGCCGAACACCATGGACTGGATGTTCACGGCCGTGCCCCAGCTTTCGGGGATGTCGTGCATGCGGCGATAGAACTTGGCCCGGTCGTTCATCCAGCTGGCGAACACGGCGCCCACGGCGCCCCACAGCTGCTCCTGAGCGTCCTGCGGGAAGGGTTTACCCAGACTATCGCGGACGGCGGCCTTGTAGTCCTTGATGACCTCGGCCCAGTCGTCTGCGGTCAGGCCGGTGTCGACGGTGACGTCCAAACGATCCTTATGGTCGTCCAGGATCTCTTCGAACATGTGGTGCTCAAGGTTCAGCACGACGTTCGAGTACATCTGGATGAAGCGGCGGTAGCTGTCATAGGCAAAGCGCCGGTCGCCCGACAGCTTGGCCAGGCCCTCGACGGTCTCGTCGTTCAGACCCAGGTTCAGCACCGTGTCCATCATGCCCGGCATCGAAGCCCGGGCGCCTGAACGCACCGAAACCAGCAGCGGGTTGGCGACATCGCCGAAGCGCTTGCCGGTAATCTCCTCGACCTTGGCCAGGCCAACCTTGACCTGTTCAGCCAGTTCGGCCGGGTACTGTCTGCCGTTGGCGTAGTAATGGACACACGCCTCAGTTGTGATCGTGAAGCCCGGCGGCACCGGCAGACCCAGCGACGACATCTCGGCGAGGTTGGCGCCCTTGCCTCCGAGAAGATTTTTCATGGAAGCGTCGCCGTCCGCGCCGCCTCCGCCAAAAGCGTAAACCCAACGGGCCTTGGTCAGCGTCTCAACCGGCATATGAAATTCACCCTGCGATAAGTGAAAAGGCCGCGCCCCTCTGTTGGGAACGTCTCACCTTGGAACAGCACTGCTTCGTCGTGATCCCGCAGTGCAATATCCGGGGTTTCAGTAGCACTTCGGTCAAGAACACGTCCACTGGCGCTTACCGCTCCGCGCCCCATACTGAGAATTTGGCAAATATTTCCAATGACAACGCTGTCCGAGCGATGCATGTGGCCAAGTTTCGGCCAAACGGACGAAGAATCCAAAACCTTGAACGAGACGGGTCATTCCGCCCCCCCTCTCGCGGCGCGGAAAAGGGCGTATCGCTTGGGAAGGACTCCGCCAAGGCGGCCGCCGCTTGCAAATAGCGGGGGGCGCGCGGGCTGGCGGCAAGGCGCCGCCAGAGCTAATCGCAGTTTAGGTCAACAGGGCCAACTTCGGGCTGGCTAGACAAGTCCAAGGGGGTCGAAAGCCGTACCGTCTGCAAATTCGAACGTCTCGATGTAGCGGTCGTCGCCATAGTCCACGAGCCGCACGGCGGAGTTGAAATCCGTGTCCGTGATACTGGCGATCAGAAGGTCGTCACCATCCCATGCAACCCGAATATCGCTGACGCTCCAGAAGCTCGCGAAGCGCACGACATCCGTCGCAGCGTCGTCGGCCTCCCATATGGAAACGCTGTAAAGGCTCGCAATGTAGTAGAGATCGCCACCCTCGCCACCGCGACCTTGCCCATCTCCGTAGAAGTAGAGGGTATCGTCCCCGCCGGCTCCCACTAGATTGTCGGAGCCAGAACCACCGTTCAGCGTGTCGTTCCCATCACCGCCGAGCAGGGTGTCGTCGCCCTCAAGACCAAAGAGACTGTCGCCTAGGACGCCGCCGATGATGATGTTCGCTAAAGCATTGCCGTAGCCCGTGAAGGTCGAGGTTCCAACATACATCAAAGTCTCGACATTGGCGGCGAGCCTAAAGCTGCTCACATCAGCGACGACCGAGTCCTCCCCCTCGTCGGCCGCCTCAATGATAGAGATGACCGGCCCGGAAACGAGATAAAGATCGTCTCCGGCGCCGCCTTGAAGGATGTGTCCCGGCGAGCTTGAGGCCAAAACATCACCGTAGGCCGAGCCGATCACCTTTTCGAAACTGCTGATCGTGTCGCCCTGGGCGTCTCCTCCGGACACCGCATTGGTCGTGAGATTGACGTTCACGGCCGAGGAAGAGGCCTCGTAGCTGATCGTGTCGGTCCACCCGCCCGAACCGTCGAGACGATTGGCGGCGGCATTGGCTACGAACAGATCATTCAGGTTCGAGCCTTGAATAATCTCGATCCCGTCGAACGTATCTCCCGCTGCGTCGCCCGTATGCGCGCCGGTGGCGAGATTGATCGTCACTCCGACGCTGGCGCTGGCGTAGCTGGCCACATCAACGCCATCCCCGCCAAACAGCGCATCCGCGCCCGCGCCACCGACCAAGGTGTCATCCCCGGCATAACCAAGGAGCGTATCGTCTCCAGCCAGCCCATAGATAACGTCCGCAGCCGCCGTTCCGATCAGAATGTCATCCGCCGCCGCGCCGGTGATGGTCGCCATGAATGTTCTCGCCCCGAAAAATCAACCCCAGGAAGAGAACACTTTAAGATGCATCACAACAAGTCAACACCCGAGGTAGTTATGGCGTGACCCTCAGGGCGATCGAAATCCAAATCCCTGACGCGCCCTCTGGCGACAAGGTCCCCCCTGCCCCCCCCTTGAGCATCAGCGACCGGAAGCTATCTCGGGCAGAAAGCGCCAAGGCCCCCTGGCATAGCGCCAAAAGGGACCCAATACAAAAACGGCCGGCTCCCAAGAGAACCGGCCGCTATTTACGTTTCTAGCCTTGTTCGGCTCTAGAACGGGTATGCAGACTGGGTGTCATGTAACACCGCTTAAGTCATTGATTTTGGTGCTTGCTGGCGGGACAGCAAGTCGAAAAGAGCAACAAGTTATCGGTTTTCCACCGGTTTTGTTGCGCGGCGTGAGCTCTTCCGCTCGCGCGCGCCACGCGCGCCTCTGAAGGCCTAGGTGATCAACTGGCTTGACAAATCTAAAACCGAGCCACAATCTAGTAAAAGTTGTATATATTGGATCACTTATCTTTGAGATGCATTTTTCAGCGATATTTCGGGAGGGAAACGACAGATGGACGATCTCACGCTCACAGCATCGGCCTCAGCCCCGGCGGCGGCCGATCAAGTCTCCTCCACAACGCCGCTGCAGATCGAGTTTTTCGCGCCTGCTGATGTCGCTGGGAAGGGCGTTTATGCCGCGATCTTCGGCGACCTCAACGGGGGGGCGCAAGTCTACCTGAACGCATCCCAAAACATTTGGAGCTGGGAGTACACTAGTTCGCTCGACACCCCCCAGGTCCCTCTGCTGACCCTGTTCGCCCCAGGCAGTTATTCCGGCCAGCAGACCACCTCGATCACGCTGCCGCCCCCAGCCACCAATTCGATAGCCGCTGGCGAATTGGTCATGTTCGTCGGCCCGAACAGCGGCCTCACGCCGAACGCTAGTCAGGAGTTGGCCGTCCCGACTCCGACCTCCAACCCGAACGATACCTTCGCCCTCTACGAGTTCGGCTTAGCGGCGACATCCTGCGGCTATGACGTCTCCACCGTGGATCAGGTGGGCTTCCCTTTCACGGCGACCGCTGTGCTCAGCGCCCCCGCCGGCCCGAACCCGCCGCAGCCTTTCAATAACGGCGTCGGCTTCCTTCAAGACCGCAAGACGCTGTTTGAAGGCTTTATCCCCTATCTGCAGAATTTACCCGCCAGCTCGAACGCATTCCCATTCGCCAGCTTGGCGCCCGATTATAGCCTGGGGGCCCAGAGACTGACGGCGCCGCAGGATTTTCTGACAGGAGTCCTCGGCGCCGGCCCGGCCTTCGCGTCATCCGCCGCTTCCGGTTTCGAGCCGATCCAGACACCCGAGCAGGCCAACAGCTTCACCTACAGTGTCAACCCGACCAGCGTGGTCGTGCAATGTGGCGGCAGCGGCTACACCACGCCCCCTTCCCTGACCTTCTCGGCGCCCAAGGAGGGCGTTACCGCCGCAGGCACGGCAACAGTGGCCAAAGGGGAGCTCACCGACATCACCGTCACAACTGCGGGAAGCGGATACACGACAGCGCCGACGATCACGGTTTCGGGCGGTGGCGGCAGCGGCGCCGCGGCAGCGATCGGGCTTGCCCCCCAGCAATTCTACTACGCGATCACAGCCTTGCGAGCGGCTGTGACCATCACCGATGCGGGAACCGAGTACAGTTCGCCGCCGACGGTCGTCTTCTCGGGCGGCGGAGGCACTGGAATGGAAGGCGTCGCCTATCTGGGTGAGGCCGACAAGGTGATGGGTGTCTATATCACCAATCCTGGAAGCGGTTACAGCTCACCGCCGTCCGTAACCTTTTCGGGCGGCGGTGCGAGCGCCCAGGCCACGGCCTCGGTCTCTTTCGTCGAGTCCATGGCTGGCGCCCCTCAGCTGGGCCAGATCAATGTCGGGACGGTGGCCGTCCTGAACTGGCTCCCTTATCCTAACGCGTCGGCTTACAATATCTATCGTTCCGAACAACCGGGGATGTCCGAGGCGGTTCGGCTGAACAGCGCCCCTTATTCTCCTGTTCAGCTTCAGGCGACTCCAAAGGGCCCGCCGCAGACCGGAACGCTACTGCTTTCTCAGGACGGGGCCGCAGGCTATTTCCAATACGCGTCCTGGAATGGCTCGACCCTCACCGGAAGCCTTATCGGCACCGTCAATTTCTCGAACGGAGTAAGCGCGTCGCTGCTGCCCAACTTCACCGATGACGGAACCTCAGTGGGCACGGTGGCAACCCCGCCGCTCAACAATTACAATTATGAGCCGCTCAACCAGTATTTCACGGACGCGATCGCGGATTTCTTCAGCTATTACGAAAACAATACGTTCAATCTTACCCTGACCGGCTCCGTGAATACCACCTGGAGCGGAGGAACGGTGACCCTCACAGTCGACGCGGAGACCTATACCGTTCTGCAGCTCACCGGCCAGTCAGGCGACTATGCAGGCAAAGTCGTCAATTTCTATCAGCCCTTCTTCAGCACCAATCGCGGCCCAGATAACCCAGCGCCGCCCCAATGGCTGCCGACCAACCAATATGCGTCCCCGGCGGCGATGGTGTTCGGCGCCGACGGCGTGTTCGGCCTGTCAGACGGCAATAAAAAAGCCCCTCCGCTTGGCATCGTCAAGGACGTGTTCAATCCCATAAACGCCGCCTTCAATCGCGGCCTGACCCCGCGCTCGGCGACCGGAGGAGACTGGACCAACGTTCTGGCGCCCGACTACTGGGCGCAGGCGGCCATCTTCCCGCTGACCGCTACCGCGACGAGCATGGCGGGCGCGGCTCTGCAAGCCGGCACCTATTACTACGCCATCACGGGCGCTGGTCTGAAGGGCAGTCCGGACGGCGAAACGATCCCCGGCAATATCGTCACCGTAGATGTTGCCGCCGGCGACGCCGTGACTCTGACCATTCCCAATACGGGAGCGATCACCTTCGCCAACTTCAATATCTATCGGGGAACGAAGTCCGACGCGCTGCAACTGATCAAAACCGTGTCGGGCGAGGCCATCACCTACACCGACAAGGGAAAAACAACCCCCACGACGCCGCCGCCGTTTGTCATGAACGCTCCAGGGCAGGCGGCGAACTGGTACGCCGCTTATCTCCATCAGCTCAGCGTCACCATCAACGGCTTTTCCTACGGCATGCCCTATGACGACCAGGGCTCATTCTCGAGCTATGTCAGCCTTCCGCAGCAACCGCAGAAACTGGTGATCACCTTGCAGGCCTGGTGATCCGCGCCTAAATTTTCACCCAATGGCGACCAAAGTCTCGGGACTGGTCACGCCGCCTTTTGCGGTAAGGTGCGCGCCCGCCCTTTTGGCGGCGGCGCCCACGCGCATTTGATCTCGCGTTGTTGTTAGCAGAACCATGACTGCCTCGATCCCGAGGACGTTTTAGCCGAAGTCAGAGGAGCAGTCTTGCTCCGAGCGCTAGGTTCGAAACAGCTCTGCAGGCTCGACGCCCAGCCCTCGCGCCAGGGCATAAACCGCGTTTAAGCCCGCGTTCCTCTCGCCTCGCTCAACTCCGCCGATATAATTGCGGTGAAGGCCAGACCGGTCGGCCAACTACCCCGCGGCGGAGCGCAGCAAGCGCACCCTTCGGCCAAATTTGAGGAGGTCCGCGTTCACGGGTGGATGCTTGCTCGTCCGATCGAGGAGGACGGGAAGCCGCTCCCCACCTTTGAGTATGAGCACTCGAATGGTCGTCGCGCCATCCATTTACGGTCGGTCCTAGTGGGCTTTACCCACTCTATCGCGGCCGGTCTCGAAGTGGCAGATGCAATAAAAAAGTGGCCGATTCCAATGAGAACCGGCCACTTGTTGACAACTAAGTCGGAGAGGAAAACTAGAACGGGATCTCATCATCCAGGTCCGCCGAGAAGCTCTCGCGCGGGCCGCTGGGCTGGCTGCGCTGGCCGCCGCTGAAGCTGGAGCCGCCGCCGGAATAGCCGCCGCCGTACTCGTCGCCGCCGCCCGAAGACGCCCCGGCGTTGTCGCCACGACCGCCCAGCATGGTCAGCTCGCCGCGGAACTTCTGCAGCACGATCTCGGTGGAATACTTTTCCTGACCGGTGTTGTCGGTCCACTTGCGGGTCTGCAGCGCACCCTCGATGTAAACAGTCGAGCCCTTCTTGAGGTACTGCTCGGCCACCTTCACCAGGTTATCGTTGAAGATGACCACGCGGTGCCATTCGGTCTTTTCCTTGCGCTCGCCGCTGTTGCGGTCGCGCCAGGTCTCGGACGTGGCGATGCGGAGATTGGCGACGCGGTCGCCTGAACCCAGGCTGCGGATCTCGGGATCGGCGCCGAGATTGCCTACCAGAATGACCTTGTTGACGCTGCCCGCCATCGTTTGACCTTGCTCTCGCCCGGCGACCCATGCGCCGGAATCTGAGAGCGCACGTTAACGAGGCGCTAAACGTCGCGCAAGTTTTGTTCTCAATATGTTCTTGTGGACGAGAAAGACGGCTGTGGACGGACGAACTCGCCCCCCTCGCCTACGGGGCCGGAACGTGCCGGATGGCGCCGGGCACGGCCAGGCGTCCGTCGCCGGTGCGCACTAGCGACATGAAGCGCGCGCCGTCATAGGTCTGGCCCAGATAGATGCCTTCCTTCTCGATGAAGATGAAGGATCCCTGATAGGCGCCGATCATGCTCTGGCTGTTGGACTGCCCCAGGCGGACAAAGCGGATGCGCATGCCTTCCAGCGTCGCGGCGCATTCCTCCATCGTCGCCACGTTCCGGGCCACAGGATTGTAGCGCAGGCTCTTGTCTTTATTGGTCGCCACGTGGAAACAGACCCCCCGCTCGAAGGGCGGCTTGATCTGCTCCTGGCAACCGGCGAGCGCGAAGCCCGTGGCGGCGAGAACGACGGCGGCGGCGAGGACGGTCTTGCTCATGGATTACACTTATAAACCTATCCGGCGTTCGGGCTAGGGCAGTTTGGCGCCTGGTCGAGCACGGTGTGGAAGCTGCGGTTGTCGGGAGACGCCTCGATACGGCCTTGCAACAGACGCAGGGTTTCCTCGCCCCAGCGGCCGTAGGCGACGGCGTTGGTCTTCTCGCAGCGGCCGCCGAACAGCTGCTGAGCGCAGGCGTTCAGGGTGATGTCGCCCGGCAGCCGACGCCACTCGCCGGCGGCGTAACGCCAACAGGCGGCAAGCGGCGCATTGGCCGACGCCATGGCCGGGGTGGCGGGAGTCATAGGGGTCGCGCCCTGCCCAACGGCTGGCGCATCGACGGTCGGCGCGGGCGGCAAAGGCGTCAACACCGTGCCGGCCTGATCGGCGGCCGCAAGGGCGCCCGTCTCGTCGACGCCCACATCCAGAGCGCCCGTCGCCACGCCGTTCTTCTTGGCGCATTCGGCCAGGGTGATCTCGCCGACGAAGGCCCCACCGACAAAGCAGCGCAGCGGCCTGGCGGGATCGAGCTTGGTGTCGTCCTCGCGGCCCGTTTCGACAATCAGGCCCGCGCGCGAAGCCGGCGGAGCCTCGGTCTGCTTCTGGTCGTGGCCGGCCAACAAGGCTGCGGCAATGCCAAGCCCCGCCAGCAGCGCCAGCGCCGCGCCACCGCCGAGCACGACGATCCGTCGATCTTTCAGAAAGTCCATGCCCACTGGCTACGACGCGTCGATGACGCTTTCAAGCGCGACCGCCATGGAAAGCGCCCCCGCCCGTCATGTTCGGAGCGCGTTGGACGACGCGTTAGCCGCCGCCCGTCAGGCGGTTCAACGCGGCCTGATAGTTGGAAAGCTGGTCGGTCAGGTATTTGGGCACTGTCCCGTCGGTCTTACCCGCCTTCTTCGAACCGTCGCTGGTCACGCCGTTCGCGGCGTCAGCGGCCTCACGATAGGCGGTCCGGATCTGGGACATGGCGCGGGTGATGACGGCGTTGGCGTTTTTACGCCCAGCCTCGGTGGTCAGATCCAATTCCGGCGGCAGCTGCAGTCCATAGACGGGGCCTTTGCCGTCGGCCGACACCGTCTTGTCGTTATCGGTCTTGGTCGCCCGGACCACGCCCCCGGCCAGGCCCAGCGCGGTCAGCACGTCGGTGCCGCCCTTGCCGGCGACGATCTCAAGCGTCGCGGTGTTGGAGGCTGGACTGATCTTCAGGACCCGGTTGTCGCCGTTGGTGACGGTTTCGACCTTGGCGCGGAAACCCGAAGCGCGCTTGATCTTGTCCGAGAGGGTCTCGAGCGTGTCGTTGGCGTCGATCGTGATCGTGGTCAGCGGACCGCGCTCGCGCGTGCGGATCTGGAAGGTGTCGCCGGCCCGCGCCGCGGTGCCCGTCGTGATGCGTTCGGACTGCTTGAACGTCATGGTCCCGGAGGGCAGACCGAAGAGGTCCAGGGCCGAAGCGCCAGAGGCCGAGACCGCCACCGAGGTCGGCGTGGCGTAACCATCCTTGCCGGTCAGCCGCTGGCTCCAGTCCACCGCACCCGTCCCGACATTGACCTGGGCGACATAACCGTCCTTGGCGCCGATGGTCGACTGGCCATCCAGATTGGCGCCCGCCGACCCGACAAACCAGGCCGTTCCGTTCTTGACGTCGAAGCCGGTCACCGTGTCGTCGCCCGCGCCGCCGTAGTAGGTCATGGCGTCGGCGCTGGTGTCGGCGATGTTCAGGGACATGCGACCGACAAAAGCGTCCATGCCGCCGGACGCGCCCGTTGTGACGGCGTTGATCGCCATGCTGCTATTGGCGGTGGAGCCGCCGACATAGAGCTGCCCGCCGTCGATCCGCAGGCCGACCAAATCGCCCCCCCTCAGCGATCCGAGATCGCGGGTCGCGCCCGCCGACAGGGTCGCCGTCTTAGTGTAGGTGACTGGCACGGTCTCGTAGGCGCCATACTGATTGAGCTGGGTAACATTCTCGGTGACCACGCTGGCGGTCACGTCGAAGCTTCGCAGCATCGCCTTGCCGTCTTCCTTGGACCCGACGATGACCTGCGAGCCGTTGACGACGATATCCGATACGGAGTCGTTAGCGGCTGTGCCGAACTTCTGGGTGAACAGCGCGTTTGGCTTACCGGCGCCGTCGGTGGCGAAAGCCGAAAGATAGGCGTCCCAACCGCCGCTGGGATCCGTTCCGACCGAGCCTGGGAGGTCCGACTTGCTGCGGCCGCCGACGTAGAGAACGCCGTCAGCGCCAAAGGCCAAGGCCGTGGCCTCGTCCTCCTGCAAGCCACCGCGACGCACCGTCCACTGCTCGTCTCCATTGGCGCTGTAGCGGGTCACGAAGCTGTCGGTGGTGGTCGAGGTGTCGCTGCTGTTGAGCGGCCCATTGACCGCGCCCTGCAATCGACCGCTCACCGACCCCGCCACCGCGATGCTGCCGTCATCCGCGACCGCAAGCGAAAGCCCACTGGCGTTGTCTGTCGCTCCCAGGCTCTGAGCGAACAACAAGTGGCCGGCGCTGTCGTACTTCAGCAGGGCGACATCGCTTTCGCCCTTGATCGGCTGACCGTCGATGTCGAGCTTGCCGTCGACCTGCGTGGACACGTCGGCCAGCATGTAGACCGAACCGTCCGCGCCCGTCACCGACTTGCGGACGCTGGAGATCGTGCCCTGGAGGGTTTCGGTGAACACCTTGCCGCCCGGCGCGCCAGCGCCCGCCCCGCCACCGGTCCCGGAGGCGCTGTACTTGGTCAGGGAGGTCTCGTAGACGCCGTCGTCGGTCAGGCTGTTCTTGTCGGGGTCCGGGTCCCCAGACTTGGTCGTGACATAGACGGCCGGCGCTGCGGTAGGCGCCGTGAAGGTGATCTGTTCGGCGGAGTCGCCCTTGACCCTCAGCGCGAAATCGTCGCCCGTCGCCGGCAACGTGACGGGCTTGCCATTGACCTGAACGGTGCGCTCCTGCCCCGCCGTCCGCTGAACCGCAAAGGCGGTATTGTAGCCCGCCGCCTTCATCTTGCCGTTCATGTACTCGACGACGTTCGACATAGTCCGCGGCGTGGAGCCCATGTCGCTCAGGTTCATCGTCACCGTCTTTGTGACGCCGAAGGCTTTGACCGCGACGTCGAACGAAACGTTACCCTGAAACTTCGCCACCGGGTCGTCGATCTGACCGCTGTAGATCGTATCCGTGGTGTAATTGTAGTCGGCCTTAGGGACACCGACCTGGGCCTTGTCGCTGGTCATGACCGTGCCCGTCGTCAGGCGCAACTGGTCCAGCGTGAGCCCCTGCACGTAGCTGCTGACCTCGACCAGACCCCGGGTCATGGCGGTCTGCAAGCGGGTGATTTCGTCGTTCGTGACCCTTTTCTCGCCCGCGCGACTAGCGACGGCCGACAGGGTGCTAAGCGCCTGATAAGTGGCGAAAAGCTTGGCGTAGTCGGGACTTGCCCCCTTCAAAGAGGAGGTGTTCGCGCCCTCATCCACGAACTTGCGGCCATTGAGCGCCGAGCGGACAAGCTCGCTGGCGGCCGGCACGCTTCCGGAGGACCACGGCGCGGTCGGAACCACGGCCGTCGACCTCGTCGTGGACACACCAGCCGTTCCAGACGCGTTCGCGGCCGTCAGGCCGCTACGGGCCTGATAGTAGCTGAGCAGCGTACTGGTATCGAACGTGATCACGGCTTGTCCTGACGGGGACCCGGAGTCCCCCGCTGATACATTCGTCCACGCACCGTTAACGCGCCCTCAAGGCTCGGCGTTAAGCGGCGATTAGATGCGCCTCCGAAAGCGCTCGGCGCGCGTCGTCGCGCAGCTCGGCCCATTCCGAAGCCAGAATTCCGAGTAGCACGACGTCGCGCGGACGACCGTCCTTGAGCACATGGCCGCGAAGATAGCCTTCGCGCCGGAAACCGGCGGCCGACTGCGCCTTCAGCGCCGCGTCATTGTCGGCCATGACCTCGGCGAAAACCTTGTGGAGGCTCAGCTCGCCGAAGGCCCGATCCAGACCCAGCACCTGGGCGGCGCGGCCGACGCCCCGCCCCCGCGCTTCGGCCGAGCCCAGGAACCAGTTCCAGCTGGCCCGGCGGTGATGGCTGGTTAGACCCGTCAGCGTCAGAAGTCCCATGGGCGCGCCGGTGCGCGTGATCATCCAGCCGCGCATGTCCGGATCGGAGCGCAAAGCCTGGAACCAGACCGCGTGCGCCTCCCGACTGGGCAGATCGGCGTCGGACATCCAGCGGTCGACCTCGGGCTCCGAGCGCCACTGAAAGAGGGTCGCCTCGTCCTCGTCCCGCAAGTCGCGCAAGTCGATCATGCCCGCCGCCGAATCCCCGTTTCGCACGCCTGGAGCTTAGCCCCGCACCGCCACTTAACCTAGGGTTACTGCCCGTTGAACAGCGAGAGGATGATCTGCGGCGCGCTATTGGCGATCGAAAGCGCCTGAGCCCCGAGCTGCTGCTTGACCTGGAGGGCCTGAAGCCGCGCGCTTTCCTTGGCGAGGTCCGCGTCGACCAGATTTCCCACCCCGGTCTCAAGCACGTCCGTCAGCCTGGCGACAAAGGTGCTGTGAGCGTCGATCTGCTTGGCCTGGCTACCGATATTGCCCACGGCCTGATTGACCGCGACCATCGTGGAGTCCAGGCGAGCCAGAACCGCAGTCGCGTTCGTCGGCGTCAGAATATCGTCGGTCGCCGTAAGCGTGTTGATCGTCCCGCCCAGCGACAGGTTCTGGAGGCTTAGCGTAATCGCCTGGCCCGCGTCGGCGTCGGCCAGGAAGGTCATGTCGGCGGTCTGGCTGCCGTCCAGCAGGTTCGCGCCGTCGAACACCGCGCTCGTGAGGACCTGGCTGAGGTTCTTGAGCTGAGCTTGGAAGTCCGCGTTCATGGACTGCCGAGACGTCGTGGTCAGCGAGGTGTCCTTGGCCGCGACAACCTTCTCGCGCATCAGCTTGAGAAGGTCCGAAACCGACTCGCCCGCGGCGAGAGCCACGTCGGCGATCGAGGTCGCGCGATCCAGACTCATCTTGACCGCCCCGAGCGCGCTCATGTCGGCGCGCTGCTCCTGGGCGATCGACCAGACGGCGGCGTTGTCCTTGGCGGTGGAGATCGACAGGCCCGTGTTGATCCTGGTTTGCACCGACTGCATGTCGTCGTTGGTGCGGTTCAGGTTCTGCAGCGCGATCAGCGCGGGCTGGTTCGTGTTGACGCTCAGCGTCATGCGCGGCCTCCGATCGGCGTTTTTGCCGTGGTTGCGATCGCGCGCGATTCGGCGTGCGATCTAATCGCCGCCGAGATTGGGGTCAGAAAGTAAGAACATGGTTAACGCTTATAAACCATGTCCATTAAGGTCTGCGACCTGCCGTCGCACATCCTCCTCGCTAAGGCGTCAGCCGGAGCTCAGGCCTTGCCGTCGTAGACATCCCCGCTGTGGTAGCGCGAGGCTTCACGCAACTTCAGGATCTCCTCGCGGGGGAACTGATTCAGCGTCTCGCCGGTGCGCCGGTCCACCGTCTTGTAGACGTAGTCACCGGTGTCTCCGGACTGCTCGATCACCAGTCGCAGATCGCCCGGCTGGGGTCCCTTGTCGACGGGCGCTTCAGGCTTGGCTTCCGCCGCGGGCGCGGTGGGCTCGCCTTCGACAGGCTGAGCCTGCCCGAGCGCGGCCCTAAGCTGGCCCTGAACGGCTCTTGCGCCCTCGGACGGGTCCGGGGCGTTCACGGGGGCGATAAAATCTCTGATCGCCGACAATGCGGCCTTGGGTTCCATATCTGTCTGCCGACTTGCTGGTCGGCCCTCCTCTCTTTTTCTCCCTGTCTTCAACCCTCAGAAAAGATGGAGGCGGGCTCAGACGAGCCCGCCTCCTCCCAGCTCCTTAACGGAACAGGCTCAGGATCGACGACGTAGATTGGTTCGCGATCGACAGCGCTTGCACGCCAAGCTGTTGCTTGGTTTGCAGCGACTGCAGCTTGGCGCTTTCCTTGGCCAGGTCAGCGTCCACCAGATTGCCGACACCTGCGTCCAGGCTGTCTTGCAGCTTGCCGATGAAGGTCAGGTGGGTGTCGAGACCGACAGAGCTAGTGCCCAGGGCGGCCAGCTTGTTGGTGGCGGTGCCGATGGCGGTGTCGATCTCGGCGATCATCGTCTTAGCCGCAGAGGCCGTTGCGAAGCCCGGAGTCGCGCTGTCGAGACCCAGACCAGCCAGGCTCAGCCTCTGAGCGCTCACCGTGAAGCCGGTGCCGTCAGCGTTGGCCAGGAAGACGAGCGCCTGGGCGCTTTCGCCAACGAGGCTGACACCGTTGAACTTGGAGTTTTCTGCGGCCTTGGTGATTTGAGAGCGCAGGGACTCGAAGTCGGCATTCAGCGCCTTAAACGAGGCGCTGTTCAGCGAAGTGTCGGAAGCGGCCAAGGCCTTTTCCTTCATCTTCATCAGCAGGTCGGTAATGGTATCGCCAGCAGCCAGGGCCACGTCGATGGTCGACTGGCCGCGTTGCAGCGAGTCCTTCACGGCGTTCAGCGATTGGGCTGTGGCAGATTGCGTCTTGGACATGGCCCAGATGGCGCCGTTGTCCTTGGCATTGGCAATCTTCTTGCCGGTATTGATGCGTTGCTGGGTAACGCCCAGCTCGGTGTTCGTGGTGTTCAGGTTCTGCAGGGCGATCATCGCGCCCGCGTTCGTGTTGATGCTATTCAGCGCCATACGAATGGTTCCTTTTCAAGGTATCCGACGCCATTTTGGCTGCCGGGAGCATTTTGCTCAGGAAGACCTGTAGCAATTGCCGGGCCAAAAATTCCCACCGGCAATGCCGCGATAAGCTGCTGAAAAATATGAGTTATAGGTCCATTAACCACAAAGGCCCCCGGCAATTTCTGCCGAGGGCCTTTTGGTGCAGGCAATTATTGCCGGGCACTATTTGCGCACCCAGCAGGAAAGAGGCGCCGGACGGCTTTTGACGGCCGTCCGGCGTATCGGAGATCACCCCTGGAACAGCGACAGGATCGTCTGCGGGGTCTGATTGGCGATCGAAAGAGCCTGCACACCCAGTTGCTGCTTGGTTTGCAGCGACTGGAGCTTGGCGCTTTCCTTCGCCAGATCCGCATCGACCAGGTTGCCCACGCCGGCGTCCAGGCTGTCCTGCAACTTCCCAATGAAGGTCAGGTGCGTATCGAGACCAACCGAGGCCGTGCCGAGCGCAGACAGCTTGTTGGTGGCCGTCAGCAGCGCAGTCGTCATATCGGCGATCATCGTGGCGGCTTCGGTCGCCGTATTGAACGTCGAGGTCCCCGTCAGGCCGAGACCCTCAAGACTCATGGTTTGGGCCATGACCGTGAAGCTGCCGCCGTCCGCATTGGCCAGGAAGACCAGCGGCTTGACGGTGGCCGCCACGAGGCTGACACCATTGAACATCGCATTCTGCGCGGCCTTGGTGATTTGGTCGCGAAGAGAGTCGAAGTCCGTCTTAAGCGCCTTGAGCGACGTGCTGTTCAGCGAAGTGTCGGAAGCGGCCAGAGCCTTTTCCTTCATCTTCATGAGCAGATCGGTGATGGTGTCGCCGGCCGCGAGACCAACATCAATCGTGGACTGACCGCGCTGGAGAGAATCCTTCACGGCATTCAACGACGATGAGCTCGCGCTCTGCATCTTGGCCATCGACCAGATCGCGCCGTTGTCCTTGGCGTTAGCGACCTTCTTGCCAGTGTTGATACGGCTCTGGGTGGTGGCGAGCTCCGTGTTAGTTGCGTTCAGATTTTGGAGCGCGAGAAGCGCACCAGGATTGGTGTTGATCGAGTTCAGCATTGCGACCTACCATTTTGGCGGGATTCATCCGGCGTATTGCCGGGGAGAGCGTTTTGCCCGCGCGAACCATCGCAAACGGCGGGCCAGTCGCGGCCAATCCGGCAAAAATGCCTAGAATATTGTTTTGTATGGATTATTTTGGCTCACCAGGCCAGAAACGAAACCGCCCGGCGAATGCAGAATTCGCCGGGCGGCAGGTTTTTCCAGGGGTGGTAGGCAAGACGTTCAGCCTTGCGGAATTTCGAAATCAGGCCGCGTCGGCGCGGCCCGCGAGTCCCTGCATGATGATGCGATTGATCTCGATCAGAGGCTCGAAGTCCTCCTCCTTGCGCATGACCGCGCTGGAGTGACGGCTGACCCAGAGGCTCAGCGAAATGATGCTGGCGCGCAGCTCCATCGGAAGCTGGTTGTCAGGCAAAGAGCAATCCGTCGCCAAGGCCGACCAGACCTTGCGATTCCAATCCAACGCGTCGATCCGCTTCGCGAAGTCATCCGCCGGAGCCTGTGACGCTTCCATCAGGGCGCGCGTCACCTGCCCGAACAGGCGGTACTCCATTTCACGGGGATTCTCAGCCCGCGTCGCCGCCTGCTGATACGCCCGAAGAGACATGCCCCAACCTCTCGTCTTCGTATTCAATCAACTTACGGCTCAACATTAGAGCCTTGTAGTATTCCCGAGCCATCACGTGCTTCGAGATAGCTATGCAATCCTGAAGGATACCAGGATTGCGGACCACTCCCATGAACTCCGTCAGACGAGCGGCGAATTCGTCATAGAATTTCTCCGCACCGCCCTCGTCGAGATACATCATCATGACCGGGAAATAGATCCGTCGCGCGGGCGACGTGACCTGATCCGGCTGCATGATGTCCTTCTCGCGGAGAACGGAAGCCTTGTTCTGGAGCACCAGAACGCCGCGCCGGTCTCCGTTCTGGACCACGGCGCCGTTCAGCACGAATTTTTCGCCGGGCTTCAGCGACAGCTTCAAAGGCACCTAAACTCGCTCCTTCGTCTAAGCCGCTTCGCCCGACCATCAATCACGATGTAACCCGCCAAAGCTAGACGCGGATCGGTTAACGCGGTCTTGCCGGCATCCTTAAAGGCCATAAACACGTACTTAGGACTCGATTAAGCATAACGCCTCAAAACATAGTTAACAGCAGTGTCCGAGGTCCTTACCGATGTCCCGAAAAAGCGCTCTAGAAGCGTCAGCGAGCGCCCTCGCCCAGCCAGACGTCGGCGCGGCGCCGCTCCATGTCGGGCAGATCGCGGGCGCCATCGGTGATTCGAGTTCAACGGAGTCGCTTGAGCGCCTCAAGCAGGCCACTCAGCAGATCAAGAACATTGAGAACGCCAAGGTCCTGAGCCGGGCGATTAACGCGGTCCACAACAACGAGTTCGAGCTCGCCCAAAAGCTGGCGCTGAAGCTCCTGAAGAAGGACCAGATGCTAGGCTTGGCCTGGCATATCCTGGCGATCGCGCGGGAGAAGCTGGGTGACTATGGGTCTTCCCTGCGGGCTTACGACGCAGCTTTGAAACTGCTCGTCGACCATGGATCCGTCGCCGGCGATCTGGGCCGCCTAGCTTTTCGCATGAACATGCCGGAATTCGCGGTCGGATTCTTCGCCCATTTCCGCGTCGCCCAGCCCCAGAACATCGAAGCAGCGAACAATCTCGCCTGCGCGCTCCGGGAGTTGAACCGCGAGGCCGAGGCCATCGAGGTGCTGAAGGAGGCCCTCGCCGCCCACCCCGAATCGCCCGCCCTCTGGAACACCCTGGGCACTGCGGTCTGCAACATGGGCGACCCCACCGGCTCGATCGTCTTCTTCGACGAAGCCCTGCGCCTTGAACCGAGCTACAGCAAGGCTTGGCACAATCGCGCTTTCGCGAAGACCGATATGGGCGACATCGAGGGCGCGATCGCCGACATCGACCACGCACTGAAGCGGCCAGATTCCCTGGCGGATGAAGCAATCATGCGCTTCGCTCGCTCGACCATGTACCTGTCGCTGGGCCGGCTCGAGGAGGGCTGGAAGGCCTATGAGGGCCGCCTCTCGCCGCACCTAGCGGAAGCGCCCAATTTCCATATCCCCGGAACGCTGTGGTCGGATCAGGACCTCAAGGGAAAATCGTTGTTCGTCTGCGCCGAGCAGGGCTTGGGCGACGAGGTGATGTTAGCGGGCATGCTGCCTGACATCCTGGATCAGCTGGGCCCGGACGGCTCCCTCACCTTGTCGGTCGAGCGGCGTCTAGTCCCGCTGTTCCAGCGTTCATTCCCAAACATCGAGGTCACGCTACATCGTACCTTCCAATATGAGGGGCGCGTGTATCGCGCGGCGCCGGAAATCGAGGACTGGGAACGATTCGACTATTGGGCGCCGCTGGGGGCGTTCCTGGGCAGCCTGCGCGGATCGCTGGAAGCCTTCCCGAAAGCCGTTTCCTATCTAAAGCCCGATCCGGATCGGGTCGCCCACTGGAAGGCCGAGCTCGATAAACTGGGGCCCTCGCCCAAGGTCGGGCTGCTCTGGAAGAGCCTCAAACTGAACGCCGAGCGCGCCCGGCAATTCTCGCCGTTCGAGGCATGGCGTCCTGTGCTGGAGACCCCCGGCGTGAGGTTCGTCAATTTACAGTACGGCGATTGCGACGAAGAGATCGCTCACGCGAAAGAGGCGTTCGGGATCGAGATCTGTCAGCTGCCGGGCATCGACCTCAAGCAGGATCTGGATGACGTGACCGCCCTTTGCGCCTCAGTCGACCTGATCGTGGGCTTCTCGAACGCGACGACGAACCTGGCTGGGGCGACCGGCGCGCCGATCTGGCTGCTGACCTCGCCCGGAGCCTGGACGCAGCTCGGAAGCGGTTACTATCCTTGGTATCCTCAGGCTCGGGTCTTCTCTCCCGCCACCATGGGGGATTGGAATCCCGCGATAGCCGAGATCGCCGCGGCGCTTCGCGAGAAAGCCGCCAAGTTCGCATGACGGGAGCCACGTCAATGAGCGCGACCGTCCGGATGCGCGATGTCGCCGAGGAAGACCGGGAGCGCTTGCTGGCTTGGCGCAACAGCCCGGAGGTCGCGGCCTACATGTATTCCGATCATCCGATCGCTCGCGACGAACACGACCGATGGTTCGACGCGATCCCGACCCGACGCGATCGACGGTACTGGATCATCGAGGTCAATGACGAGCCTGTTGGTCTGGTCAATCTCGCGGACATCGACGAAACCCATCGTCGCTGCGCTTGGGCCTACTACCTGGCGAGCCCCAATGTCCGCGGATTGGGCGTCGGCTCCTATGTTGAATTCTGGGCGATCGAGTACGTCTTTCAGCGCCTGGGGCTGAACAAGCTCTGGTGCGAGGTCCTCCTATCGAACGAGGCGGTCTGGAAACTGCACGAGGCCTACGGATTCCAGAGGGAGGCTCTATTCCGCGACCATGTGATCAAGAACGGTCAGTCGGTGGACGTGGTCGGGCTTGGGCTACTCGCGCGGGACTGGCCAGCCAAGCGGGAAGCGATGACCGCCAGGCTGCGGGGCAAGGGCTACGAGATCCCGGCCTAAGCTCCATGGCGCCGTCAGCGCTTCCCCCCCTCTTGCCAAGCGCGCGGGCGCCGGTAGTTTGAACAGCTCGATTTGAACAACTGTTCGAACCGGAATCGTTTCCGGCGGAGATGGGCATGAGCCAGCGCTTTGAAGGCACTTCCGACTATGTGGCGACCGAAGACCTGAAGGTCGCGGTCAACGCTGCAGTCGCTCTTGAACGGCCGCTGCTGATCAAGGGCGAGCCCGGCACCGGCAAGACGGTGCTGGCCTACGAGGTCGCCAAGGCCATGGGGGCGCCGCTCATCACCTGGCACATCAAGTCCACGACCAAGGCCCAGCAAGGCCTCTACGAATACGACGCCGTCACCCGCCTGCGCGACAGCCAGCTGGGCGACGAGCGGGTCAAGGACGTCAAGAATTACATCAAGAAGGGCAAGCTCTGGGAGGCCTTCGAAAGCGAGGTCCGCCCCGTCCTGCTGATCGACGAGATCGACAAGGCCGATATCGAGTTCCCGAACGACCTCCTGCAGGAGCTCGATCGCAACGAGTTCTACGTCTACGAGACCAATGAGACGATCAAGGCCAAGGTCCGACCGATCATCATCATCACCTCGAACAACGAAAAAGAGCTACCAGACGCCTTCCTGCGTCGCTGCTTCTTCCACTACATCCGCTTCCCAGAGGAAGAGACGATGCAGGCCATCGTCGACGTCCACTTCCCGGGCATCAAGCAGAAGCTAGTCTCCGAGGCGCTGCGGATCTTCTACGACATGCGCAAGGTGCCGGGCCTGAAGAAAAAGCCCTCGACGTCGGAGCTGCTGGACTGGCTGAAGCTGCTGCTGGTCGAGGACATCGACGAGAAGGTCCTGCGCGAAAAGGATCCGACCAAGCTGATCCCGCCGCTGCACGGCGCTCTTTTGAAGAACGAGCAGGACGTGCACCTGTTCGAGCGCCTGGCTTTCCTCGCCCGTCGCGAGGGTTCGGGCGCGCGCCCGGGCCAGTAAACCCGTCGCCTGGGCCTAAATCGGCGTTACTCGGATTTCACTGGACGCGCGGCGGGCGGGCGACCACCTTCCGCGCAACGAGGGAAGCATCCCGGGGGTTCTTATGCGTCATTCGAAATGGCTTGCGGCCGCGCTGTTCATGGGCGTCGGCGCAACGGCCCTGTCGGCCTGCCATCGCACCGAGGAACCGCAGGAGCATCGCCTAGGCCACCGCGATCCGATGCACGTGATCGACCGCCTGGATTGCCCGGAAACGCAGGGCGCGCTGCGCCGCGTATCAGCGGCGGCGGACGGCCAATCCTGCGCCTATGAGTCTCCCACGGCCTCGGTGGACCTGCGTCTGGTGCGCTTGAACGGCGGCGACGCCGAAGCGGCGCTGTCGCCGATCGAGGCCGAGTTGAAGGGCGTCATGCCGCTCCCGCCCGCGCCCACGCCGCCGAAGGACGCCAAGAGTGACAAGAACCACGCCAGCATTCACCTGCCGGGCGTCTCGATCGACGCGCATGGCGACACCGCCGACATCCGGATCGGCCACCTGACCATCAACAGCGATGGCGGCGCGGCCGAGGTGAAGGTCAGTAAGAACGTCAGCGTGAAGAGCGATGGCGGCAAGAGCATCGTCAACATCACCGCCGACGAAGAGCATGGCGGAGGCGATGTCGCGATCCGAGCCACTGATAGCGGCGCGGAGGTTCGAGCCAAAAAGGGTGGCGACGACGTACGCTCCACCCTGATCCTGGCCAACGACAAGGCGCCCAAGGGCTTCCGCCTGGCCGGCTACGAGGCCCGGGGCCCCAAGGGCGGCCCGCTGGCCGTCGCCGTCGTTAAGGCCAAGACCCGCGACACCGACGACCATGACCTGTTCAAGGACATGAAGGCCCTGGTCCGCCACAACGTGGGCGGCTGACAACCTTACTGAACAGGGCTGACCTCCATAACCTTGTAGGTCAGCGGCCGGCCGTCCTCGTCGGTGACGGTGACATATTCGCCGAGCGCAAAGCGATGCTCGCCCAGGCGGTGCAGCGGCTCATCATCGGCGTCGTCGGTGTTGTCGTAATCGAAGAACCAGCGCGTCCCGCGACGGTTCAGGCGGCCGTCCACGGCGTCCTCGTCCGGCGCGAAGCGGCGCACGCTGCACTCGCCTTTCACCTTGGAATAGGCGCTCTCGTCGAGGTGACCGTCCTCGGTCAGTGGCGCGGTCAGGGCGTAGCCGCGATGGTCGTCGCCACCGGCGAACTCGGTGCCCGGATTGCGCGCGAGGCGTAGAACGATGCGCGAAAGAGACATGCGTTCGTCTCCCTTTCTTTGTCTTATGGTTGGGGCGAAGATCAGTGCGACAGAAACAGCGACGGACCGTCGCTGTTCAGCAGCGTCCGGGTCGTCCCGCCGAAGATGAACTCCTGCAGCCGTGGGTGACCAAAGGCGCCGGCCACCAGCAAGCTCGCGCCGACGTCTCGCGCGGCGTTGAGAAGCAGCGCGCCGGCGTCACCGGAACCGTCCAGAACCCTGGCCGTCGCCTGGACGCCCCGAGCCGCCAGGAAGGCGATCAGGCGCTCCAGCTCGAAAGCGCGCGACGAGGCCGACGGCGCGCCGACGACCACGACCGACGAGGCCTTTTGCAGCAAGGGCAAGGACGTCCGCAGGGCGCGACTGGCTTCCTTGCCGCCGTCCCAGGCGACCATGGCCAGGCCATCGACCTTGAAGCCCTGACGAGCCACCAGCGTCGGCCGCTGCTCATCGGCGACCAGCTGCTGGAACGCCTCGGCCAGCGGACCGCGACCACGGGCGGCGGCGTCGTCGAAGACGATGACGTCCGAGAGACGCCCCTCCATGGCCAGTCCGGCCCAGACAGGGGATTCCAGGCTGACCACGCGCGTGTGGGGATAGGCGACGTCGGCGGCGACCTTCGTGCAGGCCTTAGCGCCTTCCTGGGCCGCCTCTTTCAGGCTCTCCAGCGCCGTGACCTGCACGCCCCCCATGAAGCCCTCGCCCATCCAGGGCATGAGGTCGGCCATATCGGCCGGCGCATGTATGCAAGCCAGTTCGGCCTGAAAAGCGGCGGCCAGCTTGGCGGCCGATTGCACGACGCCTTGGTCGTGCGGAGTTCCCGCGAGGGGAACCATTATTCTCGCCCAGCTCATGATCGAACTCCCTTTAGGGGTATTTCCACAGATGACGGCGACCAACACATTGATCTTTCTCAACCGATGGGTCAGTCAACCACCTTCACCGTAAGGAACGATCTCGTGGCCAAAGGGCTGCATAACGGCAAACAGCCCCGCGCATGGCAGCGGATGCTGTCGGGACGACGGCTCGACCTACTCGATCCGTCGCCGATGGACATCGAGATCGAGGATATCGCCCATGGCCTGGCCCGCGTCGCGCGCTGGAACGGCCAGACGATCGGCGAGCACGGTTTCTCGGTCGCCCAGCACAGCCTCGTGGTCGAGGAGATCGCCGCGCATATCAAGCCAGGCCTTGAACCCCGCTGGCGGCTGGCCGCCCTGCTGCACGACGCCTCCGAATATGTGATCGGCGACATGATCAGCCCTTTCAAGGCGGCGCTGGGCGTCAGCTACAAGGATTTCGAGGCCAGGCTGGAGGACGCGATCCACATCCGCTTCGGCCTGCCCGTGAAGACCCCCGCCCCGATCAAGAAGCTGATCAAGCAGGCCGACCGCGCCTGCGCCTTTTTCGAAGCCACCCAGTTGGCGGGGTTCAATCAAGAAGAGTCGCTGGCGATCTTCGGCGCCCCGCCGGTTGGCTACGACCTACGGATCACGCCGCTACCGCCCTTCGAGGCCCAAGCGCGCTACGTCCAGCGCTTCCATGTTCTATCGCGCGCGGCGGGCTACGAGTCCGCGCCCGGGGAGGCGTTCGAAACCGAATGAGCGCCGCCCCATGAGCATCTCGGTCGTCATCGGTCTCTCGGCGGTGGTCGTCGCGATCCGCGACGGGGAAGCCGTCGTCCTGACCGTGCGGCCCCACGACGCCGTCACAGACGTCCCCTCTCCGCTTTCAGGCCTACCTTTCGGCCCGTTCGATCCCGAGGCGCATCGCACCTTCGAGCTGGGCCTGCGCGCCTTCGTGACGGCTCAGACGCGGTTCCAACTTGGCTATGTCGAGCAGCTCTACACCTTCGGCGACAAGGGCCGCGACGCCCCGCGCGCCGAGGTCGGGGCTGGCGCGGCGCGCGTGGTCTCGGTCGGCTATCTGGGCCTGACGCCTAAGGCGGTCGACACCGACGCCCCAGACACCGCCTGGGCGCCCTGGAGCCGTTTCTTCCCCTGGGAAGACTGGCGCGCCGGCCGCCCTGGCCTTCTGGACGAGGCCATCGCTCCGGCCCTGCGCCGCTGGGCCGGCGACGACACGGGCAAATGGTCACGCGCCCGCCTGGCCTTCGCCCTCGACGGCGCGCCCTGGAACGAAGAACGCGTGCTGGAGCGCTACGAGCTGCTCTACGAGGCGGGCCTCGCGCCGGAGGCCGCTCGCGACCGCGCCCGCGCCGACGGCCAGGACCCGGCCGAGCCCGAAGCCCTGTCGGCGGCGCTGGGTGAGCCGATGATCTCCGACCACCGGCGAATTCTGGCGACGGGACTCTCGCGCCTGCGCGGCAAGATCAAGTACCGCCCCGTCGTCTTCGAACTGACGCCGGAGGAGTTCACGCTCTCGACGCTCCAGCGCACCGTCGAGGCGATCGCCGGCGTGCCACTGCACAAGCAGAACTTCCGCCGCGTGGTCGAGCGCGAGGAATTGGTCGAGGGCCTGGGACGCCTCGACGCCGAGACCGGCGGCCGTCCCGCCGAGCTGTTCAGGTTCCGGCGTGAGATGCTGGCGACCCGCCAGGCAACGGGGCTTTCGCTGCCGCTGCTGCGCGACTAGCCGCCGCCTCCCGCGCCCGCCACTTGGCCTTGAGCATCTGCGAGGTGTCGCGTGAGCCGTCCGGGCTCCAGCCGGGCGGGCCGAACACGTAGCCGATGACCTCGCGCGGCGACTTGGCGGCGGCAACGTCTCGGCCGATCCCGGCCCACTCGTGGAAGACATTGTGCAGCAGGTTGAAGTTGCCGAGGTTCTTGACCGTGCCATAGCGGCAGGGCTCTTCGTCGGTCTCCGGGATGAAGGTGCCGAACAGCCGGTCCCAGATGATCAGGATGCCCGCGTAGTTGGCGTCTAGGTAGCGGGCGTTGCGAGCGTGGTGCACGCGGTGGTGCGAGGGCGTGTTGAACACCGCCTCGAACCAGGCCGGCATGCGTTTGATCGCTTCGGTATGAATCCAGAACTGGTAGACGAGGCTGACGCCCTTCTGGATCGCCACCATGGCTGGTGGGAAGCCGATGAACGACAGCGGCAGCCATAAGAGCCAGGTCCCCGCCACGCCGCCGGTCCAGGTCTGCCGCAGCGCGGTTGAGAGATTGTAGTGGGTCGAGGTGTGGTGGTTGACGTGGCTGGCCCACCAGAACCGACGCTCGTGGGCAATGCGGTGGAACCAGTAGTAGGTCAGGTCCTCCAGCAGGAAGAGCGCGACCCAGGCCCAGACCGCGGTCATTGGGATCGTGAAGATCCGATGGTTCCAGACCCAGACCGTGGCGGCGAAGACCACGCCGCCGAGTAGGATTCCGGCCACGGTGCTGCCCAGCCCCATGGTCAGGGACATAGCCGTGTCGCGGGTCTCGTAGTTGGCCTTGGCCTTGCCAAAGCGCCCCAGCAGGATCTCAAGAACGATCGCCAGCACGAAGAACGGGATCGCCAGCTGAACGGGATCAAACGGCGCGGTCAGCATCAGACGAGCTCCTTGGGCGGCCAGACATCGTCGGCGACGGCGAAGACGGGGCGGCCATCGCCCAGCCGAATGGAAATGCGTCCCCTGCGGGGCTGAAGACCCGAGACCTCACTCCAAGCCGCCTCGCGCGCGACATAGCTGTCACCGCGTCGCCAGATCACCAGGGCCTGGTTCTTCGCGCGCGCGATCAGGCCCACGCCATCGGCAGCGATCCAGACGGCGCTGGGCGTATGGTCGGGGAACTCCACGGCCAGGAGATCGCGAGCCGCCTGCGCGTCCAGCGGCGGCGTGGGTCGCGCGACGCCCAGCCAGGCCGCGAACGCCACCAGCAAGGCGACGGCCACGACCGAGCCACCCAGCTGAATCAACAGCGCCTTGTCCAAGACCGACGCGCCTCCCCTTATCTTATTGTTGTTCAGATTGGAGGGTGCGAACGGCCAGCGTCAAGCGCCAGGTTCAACGCTCCAAAACGAAAACGGCGCGCCCAAAGGACGCGCCGTTCTCCAAGGATCGTGCGATCAGCGCTTAGAAGTGGCGGACGTAACCGACCGACACCGTGTTCGAGCTGAGGTCGCTCTTGGTGTATTCGGACTTGGTCCAGTCGGCGCGAATGCCGTTCTTGCCGTCGAACTTGTACTCGGCGCCAACGCCGTAGTTCCAGCTTTCACGGCTGCCGTCGAAATCTGTCGCCGCTGGGTTCTTGGTGTCGAACTTCGTCGTGCCGTAACCGACGCGGGCCAGAAGGTCGAGATTAGGGGTCACGGGCAGATAGCCGACCGCGTAGGCGGCGGCCTGATGCTGCATCTTTACCTTAGCCGCGCCCGGCGCGTAGGTGGTGTCGCCGTCGACGCCGCCGGCCAGCTCACCCTCGACGCCGAAATTAGGCGTAAACTTGGCGCCCACGCGCCCTTGAATAGCGCCGGTATCGGCGCCCTTGGTCCGAGTTTGGCCGTAGTTGATAGAGCCATAAACCTCGGTCGAAGTCTGAGCTTGAACGAACATAGGGGCCGCAAGAACCGAACCAGCGACCAGGGTGGCGGCGATGAGAGTCTTCATTTTTGTACTCCTATTCTACGCGTAGTCTTTGCTCCCTCAGCCGGCCTAGGGCTAAGCGGACAACGCGGCGGCCATGCGGCGGTTCACGGTCGCGTTTGGGGCCATTGCGTGGCCAAGCGCAAAAGGCGCTGGATGACGAGGCCGTCATCCATGCTATCTACGGTTCAAACAAACGTCAGAACGCGGGCCCGCCCTTATGCCAGGATGAGGTCCGCGCGCATCATCGGGACCGCCGTCTTGCCGCAAGCCGTCATCGCCGCCACGGGGCTGTTCACCCCGCCCCACAGCATCTCCAACACTGAGCTGGTCGAAGCCTTCAACACCTATGTCGAGCGCTTCAACGCCACCAACGCGCTGGCCATAGCGGTCGGCGAGGTCGCCGCCCTCGCCCCGTCCTCGCCCGAGTTCATCGAGAAGGCCTCGGGCATCAAGTCGCGCTTCGTGATGGACAAGGCCGGGATCGTCGATCCCGAGATCATGCGCCCGATCCTCCCCGAGCGACCGAACGAGGAACTCTCGATCCTGGCCGAGATGGCCGTCGAGGCCGCCAAGGAGGCGATCGAGCGCTGGGGCAAGCCCGTCTCTGAGATCGGCGCGGTGATCTGCGCCGCCTCGAATATGCAGCGCCCCTACCCGGCCATGGCCATCGAGATCCAGCAGGCGCTTGGCATCGAGGGCTTCGCGTTCGACATGAACGTCGCCTGCTCGTCGGCCACCTTCGGCATCAAGACCGCCGCCGATTTCGTCACGACCGGCAGCGCCAAGGCGGTGCTGATGGTCAATCCCGAGATCTGCTCGGGTCACCTGAACTTCAAGGATCGCGACAGCCACTTCATCTTCGGCGACGTGGCGACCGCCGTGATCATCGAGGACGCCGACCAGGCCAAGGACGGCTGGGAGATACTGGGCTCTCGCCTGAAGACCCAGTTCTCGAACAACATCCGCAACAACTTCGGCTTCCTGAACCGCGCCGCGCCCGAAGGGATCGACGCCAAGGACAAGTTGTTCGTCCAGGAGGGCCGCAAGGTGTTTCGCGAGGTGGTGCCGATGGTCAGCGAGATGATCGTCGAACACGCCCAGGACCTGGGCCTTGATCCGTCGACGCTGAAGCGCCTGTGGCTGCACCAGGCCAACATCAACATGAACGAGATGATCGGCCGCAAGGTGCTGGGCCGTGACCCGGCGCCGGGCGAGAACGTCATCATCCTGGACGAATACGCCAACACCAGCTCGGCCGGCTCGATCATCGCCTTCCATACGGCCAATGACGACTTCCAGCCGGGCGAGACGGGCCTGATCTGCAGCTTCGGCGCGGGCTACTCGGCCGGCACGGTGTTCGTGCGTAAGCGCTAGCCGTTTGAGCGCTCGCGATGTCGCGGCGTGGGTTCGGACTGGCGAACAGCGCGCGCCTGTATAGAACTGCGCGAGAGTTGTTCCGCCCAAGGGTCCGTTCGATGCGATTCCCCTCCCGCCGCGCCGTCGTTTCCGGCCTCGGCCTCGCCCTTTTGGCCGCCTGCGCCAAAAAGCCGGACAGCGGCGCCAGCGGTTGGGAGCGCATCAAGGCCTCAGGAACCCTGCGCATCGGCCTGGAAGGCACCTACCCGCCGTTCAACTTCCAGGGCGCCGACGGTCAGCTGACCGGCTTCGAGGTCGACTTCGCCAAGGCGCTGGCCGCGCAACTGGGCCTGAAGCCGGACTTCCGCCCCGCCCCCTTCGCGGGCCTGCTGGGGGCGCTGGAGTCCGGCCGTGTCGACGTGGTGATCAACCAGATCACCATCACCCCGGACCGCAAGGCCAAGTACGACTTCTCCGAACCCTATACGATCTCGGGCATCCAGATCATCACGCTGAAGGCCAAGCCCGGTCCCAGCACCCCTGACGAGTTGGCCGGTAAGAAGGTCGGCGTGGGTCTCGGCACCAACTACGAGCAGTGGCTACGCGCCAACGTGCCAACGGCCGACGTGCGCACCTATGACGATGATCCCACCAAGTACCAGGACCTGAAGGCCGGCCGCATCGACGCGGTGCTGAACGATCGCCTGGTCGCCGCCGACTTCGTCAAGACATCGCCCGAATTCGTCGCCTCCGGTCCGCCTTTCGCCGCTCAGGGCGCGGGCGTGGCCATGAAGAAGGACGCGGCGCTGAAGGTCATCATCGACCAGGCGATCAACGCCCTGCGCGCCAGCGGCAAGCTCTCGGCCGTGTCGCAGCAGTGGTTCGGCATGGACGTCACCCAGTAGGCATGGACACCGGCCTTGATCTTCTGCGCCAGTCCGCGCCGCTGCTTCTGAAGGGCGCCGGCTACACAGTTCTGCTGAGCGTGATCGGCATGGGCGTGGGCGTCGTACTGGGCTTTGGCCTGGCGCTGATGCGGCTGTCGCGGACGCCGCTGCTGCGCTGGCCCGCCGGTGTCTATGTCTCGGCGTTCCGGGGCACGCCGCTCCTGGTGCAGCTATTTCTGATCTACTATGGCCTGCCGCAGTTCGGGATCGAGATGCCCGCCCTGGTGGCCGCCGGCATCGGCTTCTCGCTCAATGTAGCCGCCTACGCCTGCGAGATCCTTCGCAGCGCGATCGCGGCCGTCGACAAGGGCCAGTGGGAAGCCGCAACGGTCCTGGGCATGAGCCGGAGCCAGGCGCTGCGGCGCGTGATCCTGCCGCAGGCCGCCCGCACCGCCGTCGCGCCGCTGTCGAACAGCTTTATCAGCCTGGTCAAGGACACCTCGCTGGCCGCCACCATCCAGGTGCCGGAGCTGTTCCGCCAGACCCAGCTGATCACCGCGCGCACCTACGAGATCTTCACGATGTACCTGGCCGCGGCCGCCATCTACTGGGTCGTCTCGACCGTGCTTGCGGCGGGTCAGAACCGCCTGGAGCGCCGCGCCTCGGAGGGGCGTCGATGAGCGCCATCGACGCCAAGGGCCTGAAAAAGAACTTCGGCGACACGCCCGTGCTGGCCGGCGTAGACCTGACCGTCTCCCCAGGCGAGGTGGTGGCGATCATCGGTCCCAGCGGCTCGGGCAAGAGCACCCTGCTGCGCTGCCTGGCGGGCCTGGAGCCCCTGAACGGCGGCGACCTGACGATCGCGGGCGTTACGGCCGGCGGTAAGGCGTCGCTGGCCAAGACCCTGAACGGCCGGGTCGGCTTCGTCTTCCAGGGCTTCAACCTGTTCCCGCACCGCACCGCGCTGGAAAACGTCATCGAGGGCCCTATCGTCGTCCGCAAGACACCCGCCGCCGAAGCGCGCGCTAAGGGCCTGGCGCTGCTGGAGAAGGTCGGACTTGGCGATCGCACGGACGCCTATCCAGCAGCCCTCTCCGGGGGCCAGCAACAGCGCTGCGCCATCGCCCGGGCGCTCGCCATGGACCCAGAAGTCATCCTGTTCGACGAGCCGACCTCGGCCCTCGACCCCGAACTGGTCGGCGAAGTGCTGGCGGTAATCCGCGACTTGGCGGTCGAGCGCCGGACGATGGTTATCGTCACCCACCAGATGGATTTCGCGCGCGATGTCGCAGACCGTACGATTTTCATGGACGGCGGCGTCATCGTAGAGCAAGGACCTTCCCGCCAGCTCCTCGCCTCGCCGCGCGAGGAGCGGACTCGGCGCTTTCTGGCCAGATCGGGCGTGTTGCAGTAGTTCTTTGGTAGCCATAATTTGGCCCACGGGACGCTTCACGACGTTTGCGTCTACGCCGAGTGTTTCCATGGCGAGGACAGCGTGAAGCCTTACATCGAACTCAAGGGCGCCTCGGGCGCCGTCTACCGTTACAAGCTCGCCGACAACGGCGAACCGGCGACCACGATCGCCGGCAACTACGTCTATCTGGACTCCAAGGGGACCGTGGTCTTCGCGGGCGAGGCCAACAACCTCGTCGACGCCAAGAATCGCTGGTCGGAGGCCTATGCCCGTCACGGCGCGACCTGGCTCTACACCCGCCTGAACGTCTCGGGCGCCTCGCGCGCGGACGAATATTCCGACATCGTGATCGCCCTGCAGCCGGTGATGAACAAGGCCGACTGAGGCCGGTAGCTGCGGACGGGCGCAGACGCGGCTAAGGTCGCGAAAGATGCGCCCGGAGATTCTCTTCCCCCTGTTCACCTCGGTGTCCACGCTCAAGGGCGTGGGCCCGCGCGTCGCGCCGCTGGTCGAGAAGCTGGCGGGGCCGATCGTGCGCGACGTGCTGTTCACCGCCCCAACCGGCCTGATCCGGCGAAGCGTCACGATGGTGGACCAGGCGGTAGAGGGACAGGTCCAGACCTTCATCGTCACGATCGACGCCCACCAGCCGCCGAGCCGCCTGGGGCACCCGTGGAAAATCCGCGCCTGGGACGGGACGGGCTTCCTGACATTGGTCTGGTTCAAGGGCCACGGCCCGCATCTGGAGCGACAGCATCCCAAGGGCGCGCGACGGGCGGTCAGCGGCAAGGTCGAGCGCCCTGAGGTTTTCGCCTCCGAACTGCAGATCGCCCATCCCGACTACATCGTCGCCGAGGAGCGCGCTGGCGATATCCCTGAGGTCGAGACGGTCTATCCGGCCACAGCCGGCCTGCCCTCGCGCACCTTCCGCAAGTTCGCCCTAGAGGCGCTGGGGCGCGCGCCGGAGCTTCCAGAATGGCAAGACGCCGCCTGGCGCGAGCGTGAGCGCCTGCCGGCGTGGCGCGAGGCCTTGGCGGCCCTTCACGCGCCCGCCGGCGAAGCGGACCTGTCGCCCCTCGCCCGGCCCCGCCGCCGCTTGGCCTATGACGAGCTTTTGGCCCACCAACTCGCGCTGGCCCAGCGCAATGCCGCACGCCGCTCGCATCCCGGTCCGCCGATACCCTCAGGACCGCTGTCGGAAGTCGCCGAAAAGGCCCTGCCCTTCAAGCTGACCGGCGCCCAAATCCGATCGCTGTCGGAGATTCGTGGCGACCTCGTCTCCGGCGAGCGAATGAGCCGTCTGCTGCAAGGCGATGTTGGCTCGGGCAAGACGGTGGTCGCCATGCTGGCCATGGCCGACGCCGCCAGCGCCGGCCTGCAATCAGCCCTGATGGCTCCAACCGAGATCCTGGCGCGCCAGCACTTCGAGACCATCGCTGCGCCGCTGGAGGCCCTGGGTCTGTCGGTGGTCCTGCTGACCGGCCGCGACAAGGGCGCGGGCCGCGCGACCAAGCTGGCCGGCCTGGCCGATGGAACGCACCACATCGCGGTCGGCACCCACGCGCTCTTCCAGGACGACGTCGCCTTCAAAGCCCTGGCCCTGACCATCATCGACGAGCAGCACCGCTTTGGCGTCAACGAGCGCCGTCGGCTGCAGGACAAGGGCCCGCCCGACGTCGACTGGGGCGTCCACCTGCTGGCGATGTCGGCCACGCCGATCCCCCGCACCCTGGAGCTGACTGTGTTCGGGGACCTCGACGTCTCGCGGATCGACGAGAAGCCGCCGGGGCGCACGCCGGTCGCCACCCGCGCCGCGCCGACCCCGCGCGTGCCCGAAATCATCGAACGCCTGCGCGCGGCGATCGCCGGCGGCGCCCAGGCCTTCTGGATCTGCCCGCTGGTCTCGGAGTCCGACAAGGTCGATCTGCGCGCGGCCGAGGACCGCGCCGCCGACCTGGCCCGCCAACTGCCCGGCGTTGGCCTGGTCCACGGCCAGATGCCGCCGGCCGAGAAGGACGCCGTCATGCAGCGCTTCGTCGATGGCGAAGTCAGCGTGCTGGTCGCCACCACCGTGGTCGAGGTCGGCGTCAACGTCCCCAACGCCAGCATCATGGTCATCGAGCACGCCGACCGCTTTGGCCTGGCGCAGTTGCACCAGCTGCGCGGCCGCGTCGGCCGGGGCACGCGTGAGAGCTCGTGCGTGCTGCTTTACGATCCGCCGCTGTCGGAGGTGGCCCAGAAGCGCCTCGACATCCTGCGCCGCAGCGACGACGGCTTCGAGATCGCCGAGAAGGATCTGGAGCTGCGCGGTGGCGGCGACCCGCTAGGCCTGAAGCAGAGCGGTTTCCCCGCCTATCGCCTGGCCGATCCGGTGGCGCACCGCGACCTGATCGCCGTGGCCGCCGACGACGCCCGCCTGATCCTGGCGCGCGATCCCGAGCTCATCTCCCCGCGCGGCCAGGCGCTACGGATGCTGCAGGAACTGTTCGACTGGAAGCCGGCCTCGTCGCTGAACGAAGCGGGCTAGTGGGCCGCCGCGCTCTTGCGGTGATGCCAAAGGTGCATCACGCCCGCCAGGGCGCCGCCGATCACGAGACCGACCACAGCCGAGCCTAGCGCGAAGGCCAGCCAGCCCGTCAGCGCCCCAACGCCCGGCGCCTGCCCCGCCCAGTGCGAGAAGCCTTCGACCCAATGGGGCACGGGCGTCAGATGGAACTTCTCCAGACCATGGACGATGATGCCGCCGCCGACCCAAAGCATGGCGGCCGTGCCGATCACGGTCAGGGCCTCCATCGTCCAGGGCATGGCCTTGACCAGGCCACGGCCGAGTCCTCTCAAACCGCGCGACTGTCCACGCGACAGGTGCAGGCCGATGTCGTCCATCTTCACGATCAGCGCCACGACGCCATAGACGCCGATGGTCAGCAGCACCCCGACCAGAGCCAAGGCGGCCGCCTGCGTCGCCAGCGGCAGGTCGGAAACGTCGGCCAGGGCGATCGCCATGATCTCGGCCGACAGGATAAAGTCGGTGCGGATCGCGCCTGCGACCTTCTGCTTCTCCAGTTCGGGCCCGCTGAGCGCCAGTTCCTCGATCGCCTCGCCCTCATGCTGAGGGGTGAAGGCCTCCAGGATCTTCTCTGTCGCCTCGAAGGCCAGATAGGCGCCGCCGCACATCAGGATCGGCGTCACCGCCCAGGGCGCGAAGGCCGACAACAGCATGGCGCCAGGCAGCAGGAACAGGAGCTTGTTGCGTAGCGAGCCCAGCGCGATTTTCCAGACGATCGGCAGCTCGCGGTCGGGCGTGAAGCCCATGGCGTAGCCCGGCGTCACGGCCGTGTCGTCGACCACGACGCCCACGGCCTTGGAGCCCGCCTTGCCGGCGGCGCCAGTCACATCGTCCAGCGAGGCGGCGGCAAGCTTGGTGATGCCGGCGACGTCATCGAGCAGCGCGGCGAGACCGGAGGGCATGGAAAATCCTGGAAAGGCGAACGTTGCCCCGTGCCTAAGGCGCGCCGGGCTCGCCGTAAAGATGAGGACCTCTTGCGTGACGCCGGGTCAAGGCGGGAACCTTACCGCCATGGATGTCGCCGCCGCCCTGGACCGCCTCGCTCCTCGCCTGTCGCCGACGGCGACCGTGGCCCGTAACGCCCGCCGTCTGTCGGGCGGCGCCAGCCTGGAAACCTGGGCCTTTGACCTGGACGACGGATCGCCGTTGATCCTGCGTCGCCGGCCCGACGGCGCCTTGCCGCGCGACACCGCCTTGCCGCTCAGCAGCGAAGCGGCCCTGATCCGCGCCGCTGACACGGCCGGCGCGCCCGCACCCAGCGTCGTCCACGTCTGTGAGCCAGGCGATGACCTTGGCGAGGCCTATGTCATGCACCGCTTGGAGGGCGAGACGCTCGGCCGTCGGATCGTCCGCGATGAAGCCTTCGCACGCGTCCGGCCGGGTCTCGCCCGCCGCTGCGGCGAGGTGCTGGCGCGAATCCACGCCGTTCCGATCGACGATTTGCCGCCGCTGGCGACCTCCGACGCAAAGGGCGAACTGGCGCGTTACGAGCGGCTCTATCGGCAGATGGACGCGCAAAGGCCGATCCTGGAAGCCGCCTTTCGCTGGCTGGGGAGCATCGCGCCGCCGGCGCCCCAACGCCCCGTCCTGGTCCACGGCGACTTTCGCAATGGCAACCTGATGATCCATCCGGGCCACGGCCTGGTTGGCGTGCTGGATTGGGAGTTGGCCCACCTGGGCGACCCCGCCGAGGATCTTGGCTGGATGTGCGTCAATTCCTGGCGCTTCGGCGAGTGGCGCAGACCCGTTGGCGGGTTCGGGGACTATGCCGACCTGCTGGCCGGCCACGGGGGCGACATCACCCTGGAGCGGGTGAAGTTCTGGCAGGCCCTGGGCTCGCTGAAATGGGGTGTTATGTGCCTGATGATGTACCAGAGCTTCGCCGCCGGCGCGGATCGCTCGATCGAGCGCGCCATGATCGGTCGGCGGACCAGCGAGACCGAGATCGACCTCGTCGCCCTGATGGAGGCCGCATGATCAGCCATCCGACCCTAACCGAGCTTTCCGAGGCGATCGCGGCCTTCGACGCGGAAGCCCCCGCCCCAGGCGACGCCCGCCATGCCTTCCTGGCCCGCGTCGCCGACAACGCCCGCGCCACAGTGGCGCGCGAGGCCGAGCAAGGCGCACAACTGGAGACTGAGGCTATCGAGCGCCTCAAGGCGTTGCTCGGATGCGAGGGCGATTTCACCAAGCTGAATGCGGACCTGTGCGAGGCGCTGCGCAGCGGCGGCATGTCCACGCGCGATCCGGCGCTGCTCGCCCATCTGCGGGCGACCGCGATCGGTCAAATCCGCATCGACCAACCGAGCTATGGCGGGCTGGAGGCGCTATTGGCCTCCGACTGAGCCTTCGTGGCGGCCGGCCTGCTGCGCTCCAGCGCATCGGCCTCCAAATCGGCGTAAAACAGATTGAAGGCGTCGACCTTGCGGCGGTCGGCCCAAGAACCGCTGTCGCGCAGCGAACTCGACTTCGGCTTGCTGGTGCGCAGGATCCCGTTCTCGCAGCGCGCCGACACCTGGCGCTGCAAGAACGGCGGCCGAGCGCCCCAGTCGAGCCCCGTGGCGTTGGCCGCGCCCAAGTTCAGCTTCGCCGGCGCGCGCTCCAGCGAGGTTCCGCCGAACAGAGGGTTGAAGCACAGCGGCGTGCGCCCCTCCAGGTTCACCAGCTGATCCGACGGGTCCCAGATTAGCGAGCGGCCGATCAGCTCCTGGACACGCTGGAAATCGCCTTCTGGCGCGGAAATCCAGGCGGCGACGCAGCCAGTCTGCCCCTTACGCTCGCAGGCCGCCAACGGCGCGTTCTGGCCGTATTCGTCGGCGGGAACCGGAGTCTCGATCAGATAGGCCCCAACCAGGCGGCGCTTGAGCTCTGGCTTGGCGGCGATCTCTTCGCTCAGCAGGCGCGCGGCGAGAGAGCCACCCTGCTCCACCCCGACGACGATGAACGGCCGGTCCTGGCCGTAGCGGACCCGATAGGCGCGGAAGGCCTGCAGCACGTCGCCGTAGGCGAAGCGCCGCGCCTCGCGGGCATCGTCGCGCAGGGTCAGGTAGGTATAGAGGCTGGCCTGGCGATAGCGCGGCGCGAAGAGGCGGCCAACCCGGTCGAAGGGGCCCGCATAGTTGGGCAGCACCACCCGAGACAGGAACCGCATCGCCTTGGGCTGGTCGATGCCGCCATTCCAGTCGCGCCCGCCGTCGAAGGTGGTCGGATGTACGAAAAAGATATCCACCGGCTGGTCGACGGGAGGAACGCTATCGGGATTGCGCGGCAGCAACGCCCACGACGCCCGCTTGCCGTAGTCCGGCGCGGGCGGCGGATGATAGGTCAGGAACGGAACCTTGGGATCCAAGGCGTTGCTGAGGATGTCATAGCGCCAAAAGAAAGCCGCCGACAGTATCAGCGCCAAGACCAGGACGACGCCCGCGAAAATCCAGCGCTTGAAGCCTTTGAGAGCCATGACCTCTCGGTACAGCAAGCGTCGGAAGGATTTAAGCCCCCTCTTGGCCGATGATCGCAACCGAGCAGACATTGCTCGCCGGCGCGCCGCCCAGGTTGTGGGTCATGCCGAAGACGGGATTGGACAACTGCCGCTCGCCCGCGCGTCCCTGCAGCTGCAGGTACATCTCATAGAGCATGCGCAGGCCCGAGGCGCCGATCGGGTGACCGAAACACTTCAGGCCGCCGTCGATCTGGCACGGCACGCCGCCGTCGGCATCGTAGAAGCCGTCCAGCACATCGCGCCATCCCTGGCCTTCCGGCGAGATGAAGAGGTCCTCCATCGTCACCAGTTCGGTGATCGAGAAGCAGTCGTGCACCTCCATCATCGAGATCTGCTCGCGAGGCCGCTCGATGCCGGCCTCCTTGTAGGCCTTGCCGGCGGCGATGCGGGCGGTGTGGAAGTGGCTGCCGTCCCAGCCGTTGTACTGGCTCTCGTAGCCGTTCGAGACCGATAGTTGGATGGCCTTGACCATGGTCAGGTTCTTCTTGCCCAGCGCCTTGGCGATCTCGGGCGTCGTGACAATGGCCGCCGCCGCGCCATCCGAGACGCCGCAGCAGTCGAATAGGCCCAGCGGCTCAGCGATCATCGGCGCGTTCAGAACCTGGTCGACCGTGATCGCCTTGCGCAGGTGGGCCTTGGCGTTCTTGGCTCCGTTGGCGTGGCTCTTGACCGAGACATGGGCGATGGCCCGCTTGAGGTCGTCCTTCGAGACCCCATGCTTGGCCCGGTAGGCGCTGGCCAGTTGGGCGAAGTTGCCCGGAGCAGAGCCATTGGGCATGACCTGGGGCGTCAGAGTGCCAGGATTGGCGACCGGCAGACCGCCATAGCCTGTGTCCTTCAGCTTCTCGACGCCCAGGGCGATGGCGATGTCGGCCGCGCCCGAAGCGACGGCGTAGACCGCGCCCCGGAAGGCCTCTGAGCCCGAGGCGCAGAAGTTCTCGACACGGGTGACCGCGATATTGGGCAGGCGCAAGGCGATCGACATGGGCGTGCCGCCCTTGCCTGTGCCCATCTCGTCGACATGGGTCGAGAACCAGGCCGCGTCCAGCTGACTAGGCTCGATGCCGGCGTCGGCCATGGCCTCGATATAGGCCTCGACCATCAGGTCGTCGGGCCCGCAGTCCCAGCGCTCGCCGAACTTGCTACAGCCCATCCCGAGGATGGCGACCTTGTCGCGGATACCCTGTGGCATGTGCGGTCTCCCTATTCGGCGGCTTGAGCGGAGTGTGCGGCGACGGCGGCGCGGTCGGGCGTCGCCTTCCAGAAATAGCGGACGAAGCCGCGCTTCTCGTCGACCTCCTTGATGCGGAAAACCATCCGCACCGGCAGACCGGTCTCGACATCGCCCGGCGCGACATCGGTGATGTCCATCATGATCCGCCCGCCGCCTTCGAAGACGACCATGCCGTAGTGGTTCGGCGGCGCCATGGAAAAGGTCAGATAATCAGCCGAGTAGCTGAGAATGCTCGCGCGCCTTTCGGCGAACCTGTACGGCTCCTGGGTGTCGACGGCGGGATTGTTCGGCGCGACGGAAATGCGTGTGCGCGGGAACTGAACGACGCCGGTCTCGCGGCAGCGGCCGCCGACCAAACCCAGGATCATGTCCTCGTTACGGTAGAGGGTCGTCAGCGCCGTCTTGTTGTCCTTCTCGGCCCGCATCCCCTTGTCCCATTCGACGAGGCCATTGAAGGTTAGGAATTTCAGATAGTTGGTTTCTTCTTTTCGGTCGGCGAGCGAACCCGTAACACCGCGCTGGGGGCGTTGCCCCTGACCCGTGACGCGGAACACAAGGGCCTCAGCGCCCTGCCCGAACTGGGCCACGAGGATCACCTCGTTTTCACGAGCATTTTCAAGCGCGTGCGCCAACATGATCGGACCATGCGCACAGCCCGCCTCGCCCATGACAGCGGCGAGATTGTCTCGGACGGCCTCCGGCTTGATCCCTACGGCCTTGGCTACGCTCGCGGCCATACCCGAGAAGGTCGATGGAAAGCAAAAATGATCTACTTTAGAAGCACTTAAACCAGCAACCTCAAGCGCCCTCTTGATCGCTGGCGGGACCAGCTTGACGATGCCCTCGTCGCGGATCCAGCGCTCTTCCCAGTAGTAATCGAAGCCGCCATCGTCGCCGCGGAAGTGGTCGACGAAGTCGTCCGTGACGCTGCCGCGCCCCAGCAACTCCGCCGCGCCCGGATTTTCAGTGATCACGAAGGCTGCCGCGCCATCGCCGAAGTCCAGCTCCTGGGCCGAGGCCGCGCGGGCCTTGCGATGCTCTCCGGTGGCGACCAGCGCAGTCTTTGCCCCGCCGCCGGCAACCGCAGAAAGGGCCTGGGCCAAGGCCGTCAGGCCGCAGCGCTGCGAGCCGGTGACGTCGCTGGCCGCGATCGTCTTCTCCAGCGTCAGCGCCGCAGAGACGACTCCCGCGTTCAGCCGGTCGGCAAACGGCGCCGTGGTCGAGGCGAAGTAGAGGGCGTCGATCTGGGAGCGGTTATCGTCGGGGCCCAGCGCGTCGCGCGCCGCCTCGACCGCCATGGTCAGAGCGTCCTCGTCCCAATTGGCCATGGACCGTTCGCCCTTGCCCTTGGCCTTGAGGTTCGGCGCGACCCAGGCGTTAGCCTCGGTCACGGCCTTGCGGCTCAGACGAAGACGCGGCGCATAGGCGCCCCAGGCGGCGATGCCGACCATGCTTTGCTCCCTGCCATCGAGTTCACTCTCGACTTATCGGCGTTCAGCTTACGCCCGCGTCAGGCAAGGACAAGTGTTCCCCGGGGTCACCGGGGACACGTCTCAGCGATAGGGGTCGTCGGTGTTCAGATAGCCCGCCACATAGTCGGCGACGCCGTCCTCCAGCGAGGTCATCGGCGCATTGTACCCGGCAGCCCGCAGGCGGCTCATGTCGGCCTGGGTGTAGTACTGGTACTTGCCGCGCAGCACTTCGGGCATGTCGATATAGGTGATGTCCGGCTGGCGGCTGACCGCCTCGAACGTCGCCACGGCCAGATCGCGGAATGAGCGCGCCTGGCCTGAGCCCAGGTTAAAGACGCCGTTTACGGCTGGGCTCTTGGCCAGCCAGCCGACCACGTCGACCACGTCGCGGACATAGACGAAGTCGCGCAGTTGCCCGCCATCCTCGTAGTCCGGATTGTGAGACTTGAAGAGCTTCACCCCCTCGCCCGCGGCGATGCGCGGCCAGATCTGGGCCACCACCGACTTCATGCCGCCCTTGTGGTCCTCGTTGGGGCCATAGACGTTGAAGAACTTAAGGCCGACCCACTGGGTCGGCGCACGACCACGAGCCGCCTCGCGAGCCGCGTGGATGTCGAACAGGGCCTTGGACCAGCCGTAGGCGTTCAGCGGGCGCAGGGCCTTCAGCGAGGCCAGGTCGTCCTTGCCGTCGAAACCCAGCACACCATCGCCGTAGGTCGCCGCCGACGAGGCGTAGATCAGGCGCTTGCCGTGCTCCACGCACCAGTCCCACAGGTCGCGCGACAGCACGAAGTTGGACTGCACGATCTTGTCGGCGTCTGTCTCGGTGGTCGAAGAGACCGCGCCCATGTGGACGATCAGTTCGACTTCGGACCCGCGCCGGGCCAGCCAGTCGAACAGCTGCTCGGGCGCGACGAAGTCGGCGATCGGGTGCTTGGCGATGTTGCGCCACTTGCCGCTGGCCGCATCTCGCAGGCGATCGCAGACCACGACGTCCAGCGCCGGATCCTCGCAAAGGCGCGCGACGATGTTGGAGCCGATGAAGCCGGCCCCGCCGGTGACGAGAACGATACGCCGGCTCATGGCTTAGGCCGCGCGCTTGGTCAGGGAGTCGTATTCCAGCAGGTTGGCGATCAGCGCCTCGAACTGGCTCATCGGCACCATGTTCGGACCGTCCGACGGCGCCTTGTCAGGATCGGGGTGGGTTTCCATGAAGACGCAGGCCACGCCCACGGCCACGGCCGCGCGGGCCAGCACCGGCACGAACTCGCGCTGGCCGCCTGACGAGGTTCCCTGCCCGCCCGGCTGCTGGACGCTATGGGTGGCGTCGAACACCACCGGACAGCCGATCTCCTTCATGATCGGCAGCGAGCGCATGTCGCTGACGAGGGTGTTGTAGCCGAACGAGACGCCGCGCTCGCAGGCCATGACGTTGGGATTGCCCGCGCCCGTTACCTTGGCGATGACGTTCTTCATGTCCCAGGGCGCCAGGAACTGACCCTTCTTGATGTTGATCGCCCGACCGGTCGCGGCGGCGGCCAACAGAAGGTCCGTCTGGCGGCACAAGAACGCCGGGATTTGGATCACGTCGACGGCCTGGGCCACGATCTCGCAATGGCTGGTCTCATGCACGTCGGTCAGGGTCGGCAGGCCGGTGGCCTCGCGGATTTCCTGGAAGATCGGCAGGCTGTCCCTCAGGCCGATGCCGCGCTGGGCGTTGGCCGAGGTGCGGTTGGCCTTGTCATACGAGGTCTTGTAGATCATCCCCACGCCAAGACGTTGCGCCATCTCCTTGAGCGCATGGGCGGTTTCCAGGGCGTGCTGACGGCTCTCGATCTGGCACGGCCCGGCGATGATCGACAGCCGCTCGCGATTGCCGATACGAACGGGCGCGCCGGTCGGAGTCTTGATCTCGACGACGGCGTTGGGGGCGACGGCTTGCGGCTGATCCAAGGCGAGACTTCCAGCGTATTAGAGGCTTTGGGCGCCCAAGAGGTGACCCTTCGGGCGGGACGGTGCAAGTGCGGAAAGACTCTGGCGACAGCGAGGCGAGCCCCGGCGCCGTCATCGTTTGGTTCCGCAAGGACCTGCGCATAGCCGACAATCCCGCGCTGCGCCATGCCGCCGACAGCGGCCGGCCGGTGGTCTGCCTTTACATCCTCGACGAGACGCCGGGCGTCCGTCCCATGGGCGCGGCCTCGCTCTGGTGGCTGGACAAGTCGCTAAAGAGCCTCGCGCAAGACCTTGAAAAGCTTGGCAATCGACTGGTGTTCCGCCGAGACGTCGCCGCCGAGGCGCTCGCCGCTCTGATCGAGGAGACCGGCGCGACCAGCGTGGTCTGGAACCGCCTATACGACAAGGCCAGCGTCGATCGCGACAAAGACATCAAAGCGCGCCTGAAGGACGCCGGTGTCGATGGCCAGAGCTTCAACGCCGGCCTGCTGAATGAACCCTGGACGGTCCAGAACGGCTCCGGGCAGCCCTACAAGGTGTTCACGCCCTATTGGCGCGCGGCCCGGACCCATCTGGACAACGTGACGGTGGCCCGTACGCCCAATAGCCTAAGAGCGCTCGATAAGAGCGTTCGCAGCGACGGCCTCGCCGCTTGGGGGCTACATCCAACCCAGCCGGACTGGTCAAAGGGCTTCGACATCTGGACCCCGGGCGAAGCCAGCGCGAACAAGCGGCTGCAAGCCTTCCTGGCCGGACCAGTCGCAAGCTACGGCGAAAACCGCGACATCCCATCCAAGCCCGCGACGTCGGCTCTATCGCCCCACCTGCACTTTGGCGAGATCGGCCCGCGGCAGGTCTGGCTAGCCGCGCGCGGCGCCGCCGACGCTGGGGACATCCCCATGGCCCAGGCCGACAAGTTCTTGTCGGAGCTTGGCTGGCGCGAGTTCAACCACTCGATCCTCTTCCACTGGCCAACGCTGCCAGATTGCAACTTCAAGCCCGAGTTCGACAGCTTCCCCTGGACCAAGGATCAGCCGGCCTTCGAAGCCTGGACCCGAGGCGAGACCGGCTATCCGATCGTCGACGCCGGTATGCGCGAGCTTTGGGCCACCGGCTTTATGCATAATCGCGTGCGGATGATCGTCGCCTCGTTCCTGATCAAGCACCTGATGATCGACTGGCGAGAAGGCGAGGCATGGTTCTGGGACACCCTGGTCGACGCCGATCTGGCCAACAATGTCGGCAATTGGCAGTGGACCGCAGGCAGCGGGGCAGACGCCGCGCCGTACTTCCGGATCTTCAATCCGATCAGCCAGGGCGAGAAGTTTGATCCGCGCGGCGACTATGTTAGGCGCTGGGTTCCGGAACTAAAAGCTGTTCCAGACGATGTTATCCACAAGCCATGGGAGCGCCCGCTCCATCTGTCTCCGGCGGCGCGGCGTATCTACGCTAAACCGATCGTTGACCACGCTAAGGCGCGCGAGCGCGCCCTTGAGGCCTACCACAGCCTCTAGATGAGCGAGGGCTTTACGAGGCGGTGGGCAACGGCGTTAAGTAACGCGTCACCGGAAGCTAGGCACCGCCTTGGAAACTGCGCTCTGGAATGATCCCGACCTGAAGGCCGCTCCGGCCGCCTTCCGTTCCGCCGTCCGCATCGCGGCCGAGAATTGGGAGGCCGGATCGCTGACTTTCATCCTGCCAACCGGCAAGGTTCTGACGGTAAAGGGCCGCAAGGATGGTCCCGACGCGACGATCCGTATCCGCGACTATAACTTCGTGCGCCGCGCCCTGCTCTCGGGCGATATCGGCTTTGCCGAAGGCTTCATGGCCGGCGAATGGGACACGCCCGATTTGTCGACGGTGTTGGAGGCGTTCTCGCTGAACTTCGACCGCCTGGCGGGTCTGGCCTCGGGCAACCCGATCATGCGGGCGCTGAACGCGATCTATCACCTATTCAACCGCAACAGCCGCTCTGGCTCCAAACGGAACATCCACGCCCACTACGACCTGGGCAACACCTTCTATTCGCGCTGGCTGGACCCGACGATGACCTATTCGTCGGCGCTGTACGAGCACCCCGATCAGCCGCTGCCCGACGCCCAGCGCGCCAAGTACGCGGCGCTGGCCAAGACCATCGACCTGGCGCCCGGCAAACACGTGCTGGAGATCGGCTGCGGATGGGGCGGCTTCGCCGAGTTCGCCGCCAAGGAGGTCGGCGCCAAGGTCACCGGCATCACCATCTCCCAGGCGCAGCACGATTTCGCCCGCAAGCGCTTGTTCGAACAGGGACTTTCCGAAAAGGCCGACATCCGCCTGGTCGACTATCGCGATGTCGAGGGCCGTTTCGACGCTGTGGCCTCGATCGAGATGTTCGAGGCGGTGGGCGAGGCATACTGGCCCGCCTATTTCGGCAAGATTCGCGAGGTGCTAGTCCCCGGCGGTCGCGCGGGCCTGCAGATCATCACCATCCGCGACGAGCTATTCAGCGACTATCGCAGCCGCACCGACTTCATCCAGCGCTACATCTTCCCGGGCGGCATGCTGCCCAGCGAGGCGCGTCTTAAGGAAGAGACTGAGCGCGCCGGGCTAGAATGGAGCGATCTCAAGCGCTTCGGCCAAAATTATGCCGACACTCTCGCTGAATGGGGCCGGCAGTTCGAGGCGGCCTGGCACGAGATCCGCAAGGACGGTTTCGATGAGCGGTTCCGGCGCCTATGGCGGTTCTATCTCAGCTACTGCGAGGCTGGGTTCCGCACCGAACGGACCAACGTCATCCAGCTAGGCCTTAGCCGCACCTAGACACCCATAGCGCTGCGGAGCGCCGCCGCCTTTTCCCGGAAAGCGCGGCGCTCGGCCTCGTCCATCCCCTTCAGCGTCTTCAGCGGCATCATCATCCGCCCGTTGCCGGCCAGGCGCTGGGCGTGGCGGTCGATAAAGTCCCAATAGAGGGCGTTGAACGGACAGGCGTCGTCGCCCAGCCGCTGTTTGACGTCGTAGCGACAACCTTTGCAGTAGTCGCTCATCCGGTCGATATAGGCGCCGCTGGCCGCGTAGGGCTTGGAGCCGACGATGCCTCCGTCGGCGAAGGTGGCCATGCCGCGCGTGTTGGGCATCTCGACCCACTCATAGGCGTCGGCGAATACAACCATATACCAGTCGTCGACCGCGTCCGGATGCACGCCCAGCAGCATGGCGAGGTTGCCGGTGACCATCAGCCGCTGGATATGGTGGGCGTAGGCGTGGTCCCGAGCCGAGCGCACCGCGTCGGCGACGCAGGCCATGTCGGTATCGCCGCTCCAGTAGAACCAGGGCAGCTTGCCTTCCGCTTCCAGGGCGTTGCGGCGGCCGTATTCCGGCATCTTCAGCCAATAGACACCGCGCACGAACTCTCGCCAGCCGATGATCTGGCGGATGAAGCCTTCAACGGCGTTCAATGGCGCACGGCCCTCGCGCCAAACGGCTTCGGCGCGCCGGCAGACGTCCAGCGGGTCGAGCAGGCCGATGTTCAGGGCCGGCGAGATCAGACCGTGCCATAGGAACGGCTGCTCCCAGGCCATGGCGTCCTGCCAGTCGCCAAACTCGGGCAGCATGTGGTCCAGGAAGTGCTGCAGCGCCACCTCCGCCTCTTCGGCGTTGGTCGGCCAGCCGAAGGCCTCAAGCGTTCCGAAATGATCCTCGAAGCCGGTCGACACCACCTCGATCACCGTCCGAGTCGTCGCGTTCGGCGGGGTCCTCAGGCGCTTGGGCGGCCGCACGCCCTTGGGCAGCTTCTTGCGGTTCTCTGGATCGAAGTTCCAGCGCCCGCCGGCCGGCTTGTCGCCGTCCATCAGAAGGCCTGTCCGGCGGCGCATCTCTCGGTAGAAGAACTCCATCCGTAGCTCGTGTCGCCCTTCGGCCCAGCCGGCGAACTCGGCCCGCGAACAGAGGAAGCGGTCATCCTCGCGCGTCTCGATTGGAACGCCGACTTCCAGCGAGAGCAGAGCCTGCTCCAGCCCCCACTTGCCGCAGGCAGTTCTTACGACGCGGTCGAAGGCGCCTTCGCTCAGGGCGCGCTTCACCTCGCCGACGATGGTGCGGCTGTTATTCGGATCGTCCAGCGTCACGTAGCGCACCTGCAGGCCCCTCGCCCCCAGGCGCTCGGCGAATTGGCGCATGGCCGACCAGACCAGGACGAGCTTCTGCTTGTGGTGCTTCCAAGCCGTGGCTTCGGCGATGCTCTCGATCATCAGCACGACGTCGCGCGCGGGATCGGCGTCGTCCAACGCCGACAGGCTTTCCGAGAGCTGATCGCCGAGCACCAACCTCAGAGCGCCTTGCGAATTGCTCACGCCGAACCTCTCGCCTTTAGGAAAACTGGGCTTGCGTCGCGCGGCCCGCGCACGATCTACCATGCCAGCCCGGCCACGCAGGTGAAATCATGACCATTCTTCCCAGCGTTCTCGACGCCATCGGAAACACGCCGCTGATCCGCCTGCGCCGCGCCAGCGAGGCGACCGGCTGCGAGATCCTGGGCAAGGCCGAGTTCATGAACCCCGGCCAGTCGGTCAAGGACCGCGCGGCCCTGGGCATCATCCGCGACGCCGAAGCAAAAGGCCTGCTGAAGCCTGGGGGGCGCATCGTCGAAGGCACCGCCGGGAATACCGGTATTGGCCTGGCGATGGTCGCTTCGGCGCTCGGCTATAAGACCACCATCGTCATCCCCCGAACCCAGAGCCAGGAGAAGAAGGACGCCATCCGTCTGCTGGGCGCTGAACTGGTCGAGGTGGACGCCGTCCCGTACTCGAACCCGGGCAACTACGTTCGCTATTCCGGGCGCTTAGCCGAGGAACTTGCCGCAACGGAATCCAACGGCGTGATCTGGGCCAACCAGTTCGACAACACCGCCAACCGCCAGGCGCATTACCTGACCACAGGCCCGGAAATCTTCGAGCAAACCGAGGGTAAGGTCGACGGCTTCATCTGCGCCGTGGGCTCGGGCGGCACCCTGGCCGGCGTCGCTGCAGCCCTGCGCGAACGCAAGCCCGAGGTGAAGATCGGCCTCGCCGACCCGCACGGCGCGGCCCTTTACAGCTGGTACAGGGACGGCGAGCTGAAGTCCGAGGGAAATTCGATCAGCGAAGGGATCGGTCAGGGCCGCGTCACCGGTAATCTCGAGGGCCTGACGATCGACCACCCCTTCCGCGTCTCGGACGAAGAGATGCTTGAGGTGCTCTATGACCTCGTCATGCACGAGGGCCTGTGCCTGGGCGGCTCGGCGGGGATCAACATCGCCGGGGCGGTCAAACTCGCGAAGGAACTCGGTCCCGGCCACACCATCGTGACCATCCTCTGCGACCACGGCTCGCGCTATCAGTCCAAGCTCTTCAACCCCGACTTCCTTAAGGAAAAGGGCCTGCCGACGCCGCCCTGGATGTAGCTTGCGGCGGAGCGCGTCGGCGGCGATGTTGCCGGCGTCTCGAAACTGGGGCGAGTCAGCCCCCAGAAAGGCGTCGACATGAGCACTCCGTCCGATCCGCTGGTCTCCACCGCCTGGCTGGCCGAGCACCTTGACGCGCCGGACGTGCGGGTCGTCGACGCCTCATGGCACATGCCGGCCGCGCAGCGCGAGCCGTACAAGGAATTCCTGGCCGCCCACATCCCGGGCGCGGTGTTCTTCGACATCGACGACATCTCTGACGAGACCACCGACCTGCCGCACATGATCCCAACGGCGGTGAAGTTCGCCTCGCGGGTCAAGAAGCTTGGCCTGGGCGACGGCTCGCGGATCGTGGTCTACGACACCACCGGCATCCTGCCCGCCGCCCGCGCCTGGTGGCACTTCCGCGCCATGGGCCACGAAGACGTCGTGGTGCTGGACGGCGGTCTGCCCAAGTGGATCGCCGAGGGCCGGCCCATCGAGGACGGCCCCGCCGCCCCGCAGGAGCGCCATTTCACGCCGCGCTACCAGGCCGACATCTATCGCTCGCTGGAGCAGATGCGCGAGATCATCGCCAGTGGCCGCGAGCAGATCATCGACGCCCGTCCCGCCGGTCGCTTCGAGGCGCGCGATCCCGAGCCGCGCGCCGGTCTGCGCGGCGGCCACATGCCCGGCGCCCGTAACATTCCCCTGGCGGCGATGATGGCGCCGGACGGTACGATGCTGCCGACCGACAAGCTGAAGACTGTCTTCGAGGCGGCCGGCGTCGACATCAACAAGCCGATTGCCTCGACCTGCGGCTCGGGCATCACCGCTTCGGTGGTCGCCCTAGCTCTGGCTCGCATGGGCAAGCCGCGCTCAGCGGTCTACGACGGCTCCTGGACGGAATGGGGCGGCCTCGCCGACACCCCCGTCGTCACGGGTCCCGCAGCCTAGCAAGAGCCCCCACATGCACGAAGAAACGCGCCTGATCCGTAAGGGCTCCGCCAATCATACGCTGGCGAAGACGGTCAATCCGCCGATCCAGCGAGGATCGACCGTGCTGTTGCGCGACGCGGCCTCGCTGTACGACGACGACCAGCTGACCTACGGCATCACGGGCCTTGCGACCCCCAGCGCCCTGCAGGCCGCCCTGGCCGAGCTGGAAGGCGCCGAGGACGTCACGCTCTATCCGTCCGGCCTGGCCGCGATCACTGGCGCGCTTCTGGCGGTGCTGAAGGCTGGCGACGAGGTCCTGGTGGTCGACAGCGCCTACAAGCCGACCCGCCGCTTCTGCGACCGCCTGCTGGCCCGCTTCGGCGTCAGCACGACCTATTACGACCCCGCCCTCGACGCCGACGCCCTGATAGCGCTGACCACGCCCCGCACGCGGCTAATCGTGCTGGAGGCGCCGGGCTCCCTGACCTTCGAGATGCAGGACATCCCCGCCATCGCCAAGGCCGCGAACACGCGCGGGATCATGACCCTGATCGACAACACCTGGGCGGCCGGCTTCTATTTCAAGCCGCTGGCGCACGGCGTCACCCTCAGCGTCCAGGCCCTGACCAAATATGTCGGCGGCCACTCCGACTGCTTCATGGGCTCGGTGGCGACCTCGGACAAGACCGTCGCGGCGCTGCTGGGCGAGGCCATGTGGGACATCGGCTGGTCGGTGTCGCCTGACGACGCCTACACCATGCTGCGCGGCCTGCGGACCCTGGCCACGCGCCTGCCACGCCACCAGGAGAACGGACTGGCGGTCGCCCGCTGGCTGCAGACGCGGCCCGAGGTGTCGCGGGTGCTGTATCCCGCCCTGCCCGACGATCCCGGCCATGCGATCTGGAAGCGCGACTTCACCGGCGCGTGCGGCCTGTTCGGCGTGGTGCTGAAGCCGTGCGCCCAGAGCGCGGCCAAGGCGTTCCTCGACAGCCTGAAGCTATTCGGCCTGGGCTTCTCGTGGGGCGGCTATGAGAGCCTGGCCCTGCATTGCGATCCGCAGCTGAAGTTCCGCTCGATCCCGGTGAACCTGGAAGGGCCATTGCTGCGCTTCCATGCGGGTCTGGAAGGCGTCGAGGACCTGAAGGCTGATCTCGATCAGGCCTTCACGACGCTACGCGGCGTGTCCTCGCTTTAGGGAAACGCCACGTCGCCTTCAGATAGATCAGTAGCAGCTCCGGTTGCGATCCGAGGCGGCGATCTCGGTCTGGGGCGCCGACCGCGTGGGCGTTCACCTCGCGCCGCGCGCCGACAGCCACGCGATGGGCGACAGCGACCTCGCCGCCACTGGGCGAGCCAGCCTAGAGCGTGACGCCGAAAGTGGGAACCGGTTTCGGCACGAGTCACGCTCTAAGTGTTTGATTTAGAGCCTTGTTATCGCGCCAAAACGATTCCGTTTTGACGCGCAAGGCTCTAGCGCAAACGCGAACGAGGCGTCGGGTCGAGACGTAGCACCTGGCCCTGGCGTTCCTGCGCGTCGGCGAACTCTGGATCCGAGGCCAAGTCACCCCAAGCCTCGCGCCAGATCGCCTCGTCCCCGACCCGCGTGAACCACACGAGCACCTTCTCGTGCTGCCGGACCGGCAAGCGCGGGAAGGTGTTTTCGCTTGTCTCGGCCGTATAGGCGCCCAGCACGGGCAGACCTGCCGCCTCCAGCTTGGGCGCGATTCGATTGGCGAAAACGCCCCCAAATCCTTCGGCCGGATCCTTCCATAGGTAGAGGACGGTCGCGACAATGAGGCTCGCTGGTAGTTCGCCGTTTGGCGCGGGCGTATCCGGCTCGGCGAAGGCCAGACGCGGCGCCAGCGGCTTCAGCAGCAGGACGTTGTCATTATCCAGCAACAGCCGGTTGGCCTCATCGCGATGCGCCATCCAGACAGGGCCGAAGTAGAATGCGTTCAGCGACCGCTCGCGCGCCTCCATGTCCGGAAAGCCACGGATCCAGGTGAAGCGATTGGGATCGTCGCGGTCTCTGAACTGGCCAAATAGGCGCATGTCCTCGGCCTCCTGGCTTTCGACGAACCAGCGCTCAAAGACGCGGATCATCTCGTCGCGGCGACCAGGGACGATCTTGTACTGGCGGAGCTCAAGGACGGAGTTCATGCCCGCCTTAGAACAGTCTTTCGGCCAGATCCTGTCAGCAGGCTTCGATCAGGCCCCCGGCCACGTATTGCGCGGCCACGGCCTCGGCGACCTTGATACCGTCTACAGCGGCCGAAAGGATGCCGCCAGCATAGCCCGCGCCCTCGCCGGCGGGATACAGCCCGGCGGTGTTCAAGCTCTGGAGATTCTTGCCCCGCGTGATCCGCACGGGCGAAGACGTGCGGGTTTCGACGCCAGTCAGCACCACATCCGGATGATCGTAACCCGGAATCTGGCGGCCAAAGATCGGCAACGCCTCACGCATGGCCTCGATGGCGAACGGCGGCAGGCATTTGGCCAGATCCGTCAGGTGCACGCCCGGCTTGTAGGACGGGGTTACAGCGCCGAACTCGGTCGAGGGCTTGCCCGCCAAGAAGTCGCCAACCAGCTGGCCTGGCGCCTTGTAGGTCCCGCCGCCGGCCTCGAAGGCCAGGCTCTCCCACTTGCGCTGGAACTCCACCCCGGCCAACGGGTGGCCCGGATAGTCCTGCTCGGGATTGATGTCGACGACGAAGCCGGAATTGGCGTTCCGCTCGTTGCGCGAGTACTGGCTCATGCCGTTGGTGACGACGCGGCCGGCCTCCGACGTCGCGGCCACCACCGTGCCGCCCGGACACATGCAGAAGCTGTAGACGGTTCGGCCGTTCTTGCAGTGGTGCGACAGGCTATAGTCGGCCGCGCCCAGGTCGGGATGGCCGGCGCAGTCGCCAAACCGTGCTCTGTCCATCCAGGACTGAGGATGCTCGATCCGGACGCCGATCGAGAAGGGCTTAGCCTCGATGTGGACGCCACGATCGTACAGCACCTGGAAGGTGTCGCGCGCGCTGTGGCCCAAGGCCATCACGACATGGCGGGCCTGCAGGTAGTCGCCGCCGGCGATATGAAGCCCCTTCAGCCGGCGGGAGCCGTCAGCGCCGACCTCGATGTCGAAGTCCTCGACCTTGTGCTGCCAGCGGTACTCGCCGCCCAGGCTCTCGATCAGCGCCCGCATGTTCTCGACCATGTGGACCAGGCGGAAGGTGCCGATGTGCGGATGGGCCTCGGTCAGAATCTCTTCCGGCGCGCCGGCCTTGACGAACTCCTCCAGCACCTTGCGCCCCAGGAAGCGCGGGTCCTTGATCTGGCTGTAGAGTTTGCCGTCCGAAAAGGTCCCTGCCCCGCCCTCGCCGAACTGGACGTTGGACTCCGGATTAAGCTCGCCCCGCCGCCACAGCCCCCAGGTGTCCTTGGTGCGCTCGCGCACCACCTTGCCGCGATCCACGATGATGGGCTTCAGGCCCATCTGCGCCAGGATAAGACCCGCGAACAGACCGCAAGGCCCCGCGCCGATGACCACCGGCCGCGGCCCCTCGAAACCCTCTGACGCTTTGGCCACGAAGCGATAGTCGGTGTCTGGCGTGACGCGGACCTGATGGTCGCTCTCGAAGCGGCGCAGAACGGACGCCTCGTCGCGCAGCACGACATCGACCGAATAGACCATCAAGATCGCAGACTTGCGGCGCGCGTCATGGGCGCGGCGGGCGACCGCGAAGCTCACCAGATCGTCGGCCTCGATCCCCAGGCGGGCGACGATGGCGGGCGCCATGGCCTCTGGCGGATGGCCGAGCGGCAGCTTCAGTTCCGAAATACGCAGCATGGCGCGGGTCTTAGCCAAAAGTCGTCCGCCACGCCATCCATGCGGACGTTATGCGGCTCATCCGCGGGCAGCATACCCTCTCTGCGAAGCTCTCCAGTCAGGGTCGAGGCGCGAGCCTCCTAACATGCAAAGAGCCGGACGCGCCTTTTCAGATCACGTCCGGCTCTCCTTAGATGGGCGTAGCGCCCCTTAGTCCAGCGCGACGACCACGACCGATTTGGCCGGGATAGACAGCGTCAAGGTATCGCCCGAGATCTTGCCGCCCTTGAACGGAACGGGCGCCACGGCCGGCTTGGCCCCGAAGGCGTTCATCGCGTCCATCTTTTCGGCGGTCATGACCTCACCCGAAACCGACTTGGCCTTGAGACCGCCCAGAGCCACCGACAGCTTGACGCCATCGTCCGGCGACATGTTGGCGACGGCGACATAGGTCTTGCCGTCCTTACCCTTGGCGGCCGAGGCGTTGAAGGCCGCGATCTTGGTTCCGGCCACGTCGATCTCGGGCGCGGTCACGTCCAGAGGAATCGCAGTGGAATCCTGGAACGGCACATACATCTTGTAGGCGTAATAGGTCGGGGTCAGGACGATCTTGTCGCCCTGGGTCAGGATCATCGCCTGCAGGACGTTGATGGTCTGAGCGATGTTCGTCATCTTCACCCGGTCGGTATAGCGGTGGAAGATGTTGAAGTTGGCCGCCGCCAGCACGCCATCGCGCAGGGTGTTCAGCTGGTAGAGGTGCCCCGGATTGGTGCCCGGCTCGACATCGTACCAAGTGCCCCATTCATCGACATAGAGTCCGATCCGCTTCTTGGGATCGTTCTTGTCCATGACCGCGATGTGCTTCTGGAGGAGCTCATCCATTTTCAGGGTGCGCGAGAAGGTCTGCCCCCAGGCAGCCTTGTCGAATCCGGTTGCCGCGCCCTTCTTGTCCCAGTTGCCGGTCGGCAACGTGTAGTAGTGCAGTGAGATGGCGTCCATAAACCGGCCAGCGTTCTTGGTGACCACGTCTGTCCAGTTCACGTCGAACGAATTGGCGCCCGAGCCGACGCGCACGGCGGGATTATCGGCGTTCTTGTGGAAGAAGGCCGAGAAGCGGCGGTATTCATTAGCGTAGTACTCCGGCGTCATCTCGCCGCCGCAACCCCAGCTCTCGTTGCCAATGCCGATGAACGGGACCTTGAAAGGCTTTTCGCGGCCATTGGCGCGGCGTTCCTGCGCCAAGGTGTCTTCACCCGGCGAGGTCATGTACTCGATCCACTCGCGCATTTCGGTCGGATTGGACGAACCGACATTGATGGAGACGTAAGCGTCGGCGCCAACCTGTTCGGCGAAGTCCATGAACTCGTGGGTGCCGAAGGCGTTGCTCTCGGGCGAGCCGCCCCACCAGTTGTTCTTCCGCGAGGGCCGCTTGTCGCGCGGGCCGATGCCATCGCGCCAACGATACTCGTCCGCGAAACAGCCGCCCGGCCAACGGATCACCGGAACCTTGATGTCCTTCAGCGCCGTGACCACGTCGGTTCGGATGCCCCGAACGTTGGGAATCTTGGAGTCGGTACCAACCCAGACGCCATCGTAGATGCCCGCGCCCAAATGCTCCGAGAATTGGCCGTAAATATAGCGCGAAATCGGCGCGCCGGGCTTGTCGGCCTTCAAGGTGGCCGTCGCGGAAATCTCTCCGGCCTGGGCGCTCGCCGCCATCGCCAGCAGCGCAACCGCCGCGCCTAGAAACGTTTTAGCCATCGCCATCTACTTGTCCCTCTCCGTTACGCGCGGATGCTTCAGGGCTCCGCCTTGTTCTCACCGCGTGCATAGCAGCGGTTATTTTGTCGTACAATAACGTTCCAACAGGCATCGCCTCTCGGACATAAAAGAACCGCCGGCTCTTGGGAGAGCCGGCGGCTTATGCGCTAGTGGTTATCCCTTGGCAGGCCCTTGGTCTGGGCGATGCGCTGGTATTTCACGGCGGGCTCGAGGACCGCGCCGGTTTCGAGCTGCCCAACGACGGCGCGCTGGATCTCCTGCCAGGGGGTTTGGCTTTCCGGATAGGGATAGCCGCCGGCCGCCTCGAGCGCCTTGCGCCGCTCGACGATCTCGCCGGGCGAGACCAGCACGTCGACCCGCGACTTGCGAAGATCAAAGCGAACCTTGTCGCCGGTCTTGAGCAAGGCCAGGCCCCCGCCCACGGCGGCTTCAGGCGAGGCATTGAGGATCGAGGGCGAGCCCGAGGTGCCCGACTGACGGCCATCGCCGATGCAGGGCAGCTGATGGACGCCTTGCTTGATCAGGTAGTTGGGCGCGCGCATGTTCACAACCTCGGCCGCGCCGGGATAGCCCACGGGGCCCGCCCCGCGCATGAACAGGATCGAGTTGGCGGTGATACCCACCGACGGATCGTCGATCCGGTGGTGATAGTCCTCAGGGCCGTCGAACACGACCGCAACGCCCTCAAAGGCATCCGGATCGTCGGGGTTGGAGAGATAGCGCTCGCGGAACTCCTGGCTAATCACGCTGGTCTTCATGATCGCCGAGTTGAAGAGGTTGCCGCGCATGACCACGAACCCCGCCCGCTCGACCAGCGGCCGCGAGAACGGGCGGATCACGTCCTCGTCCTCGATCTGGACGCCGCGATACTGCTCGCCGATGGTCTGGCCCGAGACGCATTTGACGTCCTCGTGGATCAGGCCCTGCTCGATCAGCTGGCCAAAGACGGCCGGCACGCCGCCAGCGCGGTAGTAGTCTTCGCCCAGATACTCCCCGGCCGGCTGCAGGTTGACCAGCAGCGGCACCTCCTCGCCCTTCTCCTGCCAGTCGTCGATCGAGAGCTCGACGCCCACATGGCGGGCCAGGGCGTTCAGGTGGATTGGGGCGTTGGTCGAGCCGCCGATCGCCGAGTTGACGACGATGGCGTTCAGGAACGCCTCGCGGGTCAGGACGTCCGAGGGCTTGAGGTCCTCGTTGACCATCTCGACGATGCGCAGACCCGTGCGGTAGGCGTTCTCTTGTCGATCACGATAGGGCGCGGGGATCGCCGCCGAGCCGGGCAGCGACATGCCCAGCGCCTCGGTCAGCGAGTTCATGGTCGTGGCCGTGCCCATGGTGTTGCAGTAGCCCGTCGAGGGGGCCGAACTGGCCACCAGCTTGATGAAGCCGGCGTTGTCGATCTCGCCGGCCGCCAGAAGCTCGCGGGCCTTCCAGACGATCGTGCCCGACCCCGTCCGCTGGCCCTTGTGCCAGCCGTTCAGCATCGGGCCCACCGAAAGCGCGATAGCCGGGATGTTCACCGTCGCCGCCGCCATCAGGCAGGCGGGCGTGGTCTTGTCGCAGCCGATCGTCAGCACCACACCGTCCAGCGGATAGCCGTACAGCAACTCCACGAGACCCAGGTACGACAGGTTCCGGTCCAGGCCCGCCGTCGGCCGCTTGCCCGTCTCCTGGATCGGATGGACCGGGAACTCCAGCACGATGCCGCCCGCCGACCGGATCCCCTCGCGAACCCGCTCGGCCAAAACGAGGTGATGGCGGTTGCACGGCGACAGGTCCGACCCCGTCTGCGCGATCCCGATGATCGGGCGCCCCGACTGCAGCTCCTCCAGCGTCAGGCCAAAGTTCAGATAGCGCTCCAGGTAAAGCGCCGTCATGTCGATGTTGTCCGGATTGTCAAACCAGGCGCGCGAACGAAGGGCGCGGGGGAGACGGGGTCGGCGCTCATGACATTCCTTGACGACTCTAGCCGCCGCGCGACCAGACGCAGAATAGCGTTCCAGCCGGAGGGCGGATTGATATTATAATATTTGTCTGACTATCGTTGCTTCCGAAAGGCGTCAATCATCGCGAGCAGCGTTCGACCAGGACATGCGCCGACGAAGCATGCCAAGCGCAGGTAATCCAGGCCTTAGAATACCGCGCGCGTGAGACAGCCAAGGCCCAAAACCGACAGTCCTTGCGCGTCTGCCTCAAAGGAGGTTTGACAGCCGCGCCGTCGACGATATTTGTCAGACTATTACAAACTGGGAGCGTTCGCCATGGTGTTCAGATTCGTGCAGTTGAAGACCGGCGACGGCGAACGGCGGCTGGCGGCGGTGGACGATGGCGGCCACGCGCGGCGCGTCATGGTCGCCGACACGCTCTACGACCTGGCTCAGGCCGCCATCAGCGCGAACGCCACTCTGGCCGAGGCGGCGCAGGCGCGCGAGCTAGGCGAAGACATCAACATCCTCTCCGCCCTGACCGAAGGCCGCGTCCTGGCGCCGATCGACCACCCAGACACCGCCCACCTGCTGCTGACCGGCACCGGCCTGACCCACCTCGGCTCGGCCGAGGGGCGCGACAAGATGCACAAGGCTGCTCAGGCTGGTGAGCAGCTGACCGACTCGATGCGGATGTTCCTCATGGGCGTCGAGGGCGGAAAGCCCTCACCGGGCCAGGAAGGCGTCCAGCCGGAATGGTTCTACAAGGGCGACGGCCAACAGTTGGTCGGCCCTGGACAGCCCCTCACCTCACCGGCCTTCGCCAAGGACGGCGGCGAGGAGCCCGAGATCGCCGGCGTCTATCTGATCGGTCCGAACGGAACGCCGCATCGCCTGGGCTTCTGCCTTGCTAACGAGTTCTCCGACCACGTGATCGAGCGCGGCAACTATCTGTGGCTGGCCCACTCGAAGCTGCGTCAGGCGGCGCTGGGCCCGGAACTTCTGACTGGCCCGCTGCCCGAGGACGTCCGCGGCGCCAGCCGCATACTGCGGGACGGGTCGGTGGCCTGGGAAAAGCCCTTCCTGTCGGGCGAGGCGAACATGTCGCACACGATCGCCAACCTCGAGCATCACCACTTCAAGTACGACCTATTCCGCCGCCCAGGCGACGTGCACGTGCACTTCTTCGGCACCGCGACCCTGTCGTTCTCGGAAGGCTTCCAGACAAAGGTCGGCGACGTGTTCGAGATCGAGGCCGCGCCCTTCCTATATCCGGTCCGCAATTCCCTGGGCCAAGCGGCCGAACGGCCTGTCGCGGTGCGCGCGTTGTGACCCCGATCCGCTTGGCGCTCGTGGGCCTGGGCAAGATCGCGCGGGACCAGCACCTGCCCGCCATCGCCGCCAATTCGCGCTTCGAGCTGGTCGCCGTCGTTAGCCGCAACGCTGAGCTGGACGGGGCGGCCCACTTCACTGACCTGGCCGCCCTGCTCGCCAGCGACGTAGCAGTGGACGCCGTGGCGCTGTGCACGCCGCCGCAGCCGCGCCACGCCCTTGCCCACATGGCGCTGGCGGCCGGCAAGCACGTGATGCTGGAGAAACCACCGGGCGCGACGCTCAGCGAAGTCGAGGACCTGCGCCAGGCCGCCGCCGCCCGCAGCCTGACGCTTCAGGCCACCTGGCACTCGCGCTACGCCGCCGGGGTTGAGCCCGCGCGCGCCTGGCTGGCGGAGCGGACCGTAAAGGCCGCGCGCATCTTCTGGAAGGAAGACGTGCGCGTATGGCATCCCGGTCAGGAATGGATCTGGGAGGCCGGCGGCCTCGGCGTCTTCGACCCAGCGATCAACGCCCTCTCGATCGTCACCCGGATCCTGCCCCAACCCTTCTTCCTATGGCGCGGCGTGCTGTATGTTCCGGAGAATCGGCAGTCGCCGATCCAGGCCGAGCTCGACTTCCGCGACGCCGGCGGCGCGCCGATCCGGGCCGAGCTCGACTTTCTGCAGACAGGCCCGCAAAGCTGGGACATCGAAGTCGATACAGATGAAGGCGCGCTGAAGCTGACAAACGGCGGCGCCAAGCTCTGGATCGACGGCCAACTGATGCACGAAGGCCCAGATCGCGAGTATCCCGGCCTCTACGACGAATTCGCCCGCCTGATCGCGGACGGCGCCAGCGACGTCGATGTCGCGCCGCTACGCCACGTGGCCGACGCCTTCCTGCTCAGCGAGCGGGTTGTCGCGCCGCCGTTCGTCGAATAACGCCCGCGCCAACAGAACAAGACGGAGAGGAAACATGACATTCAAGACGATCGCCCTGTGTGGCGCGTTCGCCCTAGTCGCGACATCGACGGCGACGGCCGCCGAATTGTCCCGCAGCGCCTTTGGCCAGACGCCATCGGGCGAGGCGGTCGAGGCCTTCACCCTGACCAACGCCAAGGGCGTCAGCGTCACAGTCATCACCTACGGCGCCACGTTGCAGTCGCTAATCGCGCCCGACAAGGCCGGCAAGAAGGCCGATATCGTACTCGGTTTCAATGACGCGGCGGCCTATGTGAAGAGCGCGAGCTATTTCGGCGCGACCGTTGGCCGCTTCGCCAACCGGATCGGCAAGGGTCGCTTCGTTATCGACGGCAAGACCTATCAGCTGGCGCTGAACAACAACGGCGTCACGGCCCTGCACGGCGGCGTGAAGGGCTTCGACAAGGTCGTCTGGAAGGTCCTCGACACGAAGTCTGGTCCGACAGCCTCGGTCACGCTGGGCTATGCCAGCCCGGACGGCGACGAGGGCTATCCGGGAACCGTGAACGCCACGGCGACCTATGCGCTCGACGAACAGAACCAGCTGACGATCACCTACGGTGCGACGACCGATAAGCCGACGATCGTCAACATGACCAACCACGCCCTGTTCAACGTCGCTGGCGAAGGCTCGCCCGACGGCGCGATGGGCAACGTCCTGACCATCCCCGCCGACGGCTACACCCCCGTCGACAACGAGCTGATCCCGACGGGCGCGACCACGCCGGTCGCCAGCACGGCTTTCGACTTCCGGAAGCCCACGGCCGTCGGCGAGCGCATTCGCGACGCCAGCGATCCGCAGCTGATCGTCGGCAAGGGCTACGACCACAACTACGTTCTGAATGGAAAGTCGGGTGGCGATCTGCGGCTAGCCGCGCGCCTGGCCGACCCCAAGAGCGGCCGTGTGCTGGAGATCCTGTCGGACCAGCCGGGTATACAATTCTACGCCGGCAACTTCCTGGACGGCTCCTTGATCGGCAAGAGCGGCAAGCTCTACCGCCAAGGCGACGGCATCGCGCTGGAGCCGCAGCACTTCCCGGACGCCCCGAACAAGCCGCAGTTCGCGCCGGTGCGCCTCGATCCCGGCCAGACCTATCGCAACGTGATGATCTTCAAGGTCAGCGTCGCCAAATAGCCTACTAAGGGCCGGCGCCAAGCGCGCCGGCCCATCTACATGCGGGGCTGGCTCAGCGCTCGCTCAGCCGAGAGGCCGACGGGCTCCCGCCCCTGCCTGAACTCGCGCGGGGACAGCCCGTACTGCTCACGGAAGGCGCGGCTGAAATGCGCCGAGCCGTTAAAGCCCCAGCGAAAGCAGATTTCCGAGATCGACAGACGCGCATGCTGGGGGCTGGAGAGGTCGATCCGACAGCGCTCCAGGCGGCGAGACCGCAGATAGTGGCTGAACGTCTCGTTGGCGGAGGCGAACAGTTTCTGGACGTATCGCGGCGAAACGCCTTCCTCGTTGGCCACCCGGCGCAAGGAAAGGTCCGGATCTGGTAGCAAGGTCTCGATCGTCTGGCACAGCCGCTGCAAATGCGCCGTGGGCGTCGAAGCGTCGAAGGCGTCGGCGTCCGCCGCCCCGCGTTCCAGCAGGCATTGGGCGAGGAACTCGGTCAGGGCCAGATCCACCGGCCGCAACTGGTCGACCGACAGGTTCTCCAATTCCTCGGCAGTGGCCCGCAGCAGATCCGACAGGATGCGGGGCACGCCCTTGGATCCGTCCAGCCAGCCGACCCTCAGGTTGAAGGGCTTGATCAAACGATGGTCTAAGGCCACCCGCGGCGCGCGAACGAACAGAAGGCGCGAACGGGTGTCCAACCGCAACGCCGCCGCCTGCCCCGTCGGTCCAAAGGCGATGTCGCCCATGGCCACGCTGACGGCGAGATCGTCGGTCACCAGCGTCGCTTCGCCATAAAGAAGGACCGCCAACCAGACGGCGGCCGGCTGGGCGCTGAGGCGTCCGGAAATGGTCTGGGCGCCAGCCTCCACCAGAGCGAACTCGATGCCAAGCGGCGAGGTCAGGCATACGACCGAGGCCGCCGCAGGCTCGACGTCGGATAGCCCCTCGATCGGCAAACCCAGCCTGCTCATCGCCTCGCGCCAGGCCTGGGCGCGTTCCGCGCGAGGATGGCTTTCGGTGCTGAACGACCAAGCCTTCACCGCCGCTAGCCCTCCATTTTCGGGAAGATGTCGCGAGGGATGCGTACGTGACACCCCTGGCGGCCATCCACCACCTGGGTGACGCCGAAATCGGCGGCGACGCTCATGAGCGAATAGGCGTCGTTTTTCGAAAGACCCACCTGGTCGTGCAGCAGGCTCAGCATCTTCAGCGAGGCGTCGCGCATGGCTACATTAAGATCTTCGTCGAAGCCATGAACAATCCACCACTTTGGCGTCTCAAGCAAAGGTCCGGGCGTCTGGATGTCTTTGCGCAGCACGATCTGCATCAGAACATTCAGCGAGGACTCGATCGCCGTCCCCGACAGCTCGCCGTCGCCCTGACTGACGTGGGGATCACCGATCGAGAACAGACCGCCATCGACCTGAACGGTGTAGTACATCGTCGCCCCGGCCCCGATGCGCCAGTTGTCGATGTTGCCGCCATGCTCGCCAGGCGGGATGGTGCTGACCCGGCCGTCGACGGCCGGCGCGACCCCGGCGGTGCCCAGGTGCGGGCGAGCGGGAACCCGCACACCCTTCAGAGCCGGCTGGCGATCGCATTCCGGGCAGTGGGTGATCGTGCCCGGGATCAGATATTTGCCTTCGAAGTCGTAGGCGTAGAGGGCGCTGGCGGTGTTGGTGTTGGCGTCGAGCTCGTAGATCGTCACGCGCTCCTTCTCGCCGAACTCCTTGTAGAGATAGCCCCAGTTCGCCGCGAGGTTGGAGCCGTAGTTGTTGCGCGGGACCATGCGCAGGTAGCGCACCTCCAGCACGTCGCCCGGCTTGGCGTCCTCGACATAGATGGGGCCGGTCATGATGTGGACGCCGGGGTTGCGATCGTCCTCGGGGATCTCCTTGAAGATTCGAGTGACACCTTCGTCCATCATCAACTCCGGCGCATCGCCGGCGTGGTGGGTGATGGCCTCGGCTTGGACGAGGTCGCCGCTCTTGATCCGCAGCGCAGGCGCGATCCCAGGATCGAAATAGCCCCAGTGCACGGTCTTCGGCGTCGCTGGCAGATAGTGCAGCGCGCCGGGGACGACATCAGGACGAGTCTGGCCGGGTTCGCAGATGAAGGGCATCGGGGTCTCCGGATCAGGACGCGGCGGACAGGGTCACGCTCGTCATGCTGAGCGAGCCGTGCTCGATATGGTCGGGGGCGAAAGTCGGGACGTCGCCAGGCAGGCGCGCGCCCAGCACATAGAGCAGCGGCCAGTAGTGATCGGGCGTCGGAACCGAGCGCCTCGCGTCCTGCCCCTGGCTCTCGAAGTCGATAGCGCGCTGCGGCGCGTCCTCAATGATCGCGGCCTTGATGTAGTCGTTGAAGCGCTTGGACCAGTCGTAGGGCGCGCAGTCGCGGTCGCCCCAGTCCATGGCCGGCAGATTGTGGACGATGTTGCCCGTGCCAATGATCAGCACGCCCTCGTCACGCAGCCTCGCCAGGCGCTGACCGATCTCGAAGTGCCAGGCCGGCGGCTTGGTGGCGTCCATGCTGAGTTGGATGACCGGAACGTCGGCGTCGGGAAAAGCCTTGCAAAGCACCGACCAAGTTCCGTGATCCAGCCCCCAGCCCTGCTCGTCCAGAACGACCGGCGTCGGCGACAGAACCTCCCGCACGCGCGCCGCCAGCCCAGGCGAGCCGAGCGCCGGATATTGCTGATCAAACAGGGCTTTCGGAAAAGAAGCTCCGAAGTCATGAATGGTTCTGGGGCGCGCCATGGCCGTGACGGCGACCCCGCGCGTAAGCCAATGCGCCGATACGCAAAGGATGGCCTTAGGTTTGCCGACGGCGTCGCCCATACCTCTCCAGGCGCGGGTGGTGTCGTTGGTCTCCAGCGCGATCATCGGGCTGCCGTGACCAAAAAAGATGACCGGTAGACGGCTCATGCGGCGGCCTCCGTCTTGGCGGAAGGCGACGCGGGGGCAGCCTTCATCGCCGCCCAGGCCCGCTGATAGCGAGGGGTGAGCCAGCGGTTGAACTGGACCTGGGCTCCCTCCTGCCAAGAGTAGCGCCCCCGAATGGCGAAGCGCGAGCGCAGCCCCTGCTGCACCAGTTCGTCGACGTGCATGTCCTGAGCGATGATCTTGCCCGCAGAGGTCATGATCATCTCCAGGCGCTCTTCGAAGCCGGGCGTCTCGGTCGCCCCCGGAGCGACCAGCAAGCCGGTGTCTTGCTCCATCGTCTCAGGGCCCGTGGGTCGCAGGATCAGATAGATGACCATGTCGCTGGTCATCACCAGCGACAACGTCGGCGGGATGTTGGCGAAGGTCGCGCGGTTGCGGTCCTCGACCGACAGCTTCGGGAACACTGGCAGCACGGCCTTCTGCGTCGGGTTGAAGCTGGCGTCGGCGTGCAGGGTGGCGTTGTAGCGGAGAAAGCCAGCGTCGCCTTCGCCAGCTTCCGGAAAGCTGCACAGTTCGCTGGGAATGAAGTCGTGCAGCGGTCCGCGGTGCAGCTTGCTGGCGTGATAGCCGTCGTTGTTGTTCTCGAACATGACCTTCCAGTTCCAAGCGAACTGGCCGGTCATGGGCGGGGTCAAGCCATCGGCGCTCTCGAGATCGTAATTGGCGACCGCGGTTTCGACAGCAGCCAGGCGCGGCGCGAGCGGCGGCGCTTCCGCGTCGAAGTTGATGAAAATGAAGCCCAGCCAGATCTCGACCTTGAAGGTCGGCAGCTTGACCGCCTTCTTGTCGAAGTCGCAGGTCCGCTCCATGGCTGGCGCGTTCACCAGGTCGCCGTTCAGCGAATAGACCCAATGGTGATAGGGGCAGACGAAGCCGCGCGCATTGCCCCTGCCCTCGGCCACCAGCATGGCGCGATGCTGGCAGACCGCCGACATCGCCTTGATCTGGTTGTCACGATTGCGCGTGACGATGATCGGCTCGCCGATGATCCGGGTGGTGAAGTAGTCGCCGGGCTCCTTGATCCAATCGACACGGCCGACGCACAGCCACTCGTGATTGAACAACGCCTCCTTCTCAAACGCGTAGAATTCGGCGTCCGTATAGCAGGCGGGGGGCAGGGTCTCGGCGGCCTCGACGCCCTGTATCGAGCGCGAGAGCCCCTCGAAGAAGGCGTCGCTGAAGAGACCGTTCGTCGGGCTCAGGCTCATCGTGAAGCGCTCAAGAGTAGCGGATGTCGACCGTTACGCTAGGACCGCATCCTGATGAGGTCTTGCCTCAGCGCGCACGACGAGTTGGTCGTCGACCGCCCTCCAGGCCGCAGACGCCCCCTTTGCGAGCGAATAGCGTCCGACAGCCCCCTTCGGCGCCCAAGCGACGGTCATCAGACGCGATCACCGGAAAGCCAGAAGGCGCGATGAGGCAAGACCGTCGGCGCCTGGGGGCATAGGCTGGATTTCGAACAGCAAGCTGAGAGACGCCATGACGCTCGCCACCGACATCGCCATCACGACTCTGAAGGCTGACTTCGGAGCCGAGATCTCCGGAATCAACCTGGCCTCAGCTTCGGATGCGGCCCTCGATCAGGTCGTCGATACCTTTCACCGCCACGGCGCGATCGCGCTGCGCGACCAGAAGATGACGCCCGACGACTTGATGCGCTTCATCAATCGGTTCGGCGAGCCCGAGGATCACACCCAAACGCGTTTCACGCTGCCGGGTTACCCGAAGATCTTCATCCTCTCGAACCGCGTCGTCGACGGCAAACCAATCGGCGCCCACAACGACGGCGTCGGCTGGCATACCGACTACAGCTACAAGCCAGAGCCGGTGATGCTGACCATGCTCTATGCGGTGGAAGTGCCCGACGAGGGCTCAGACACCCTGTTGGCCGACGGCTGCGCCGCCTGGAACGCCCTGCCCGCCGAGCGGCAGGCCTTGCTGGAAGGCCTGAAGCTGCATCACAGCTACAAGCACTTCATGGCGACCCGCGCCTTTGGAGAGCAGCAGACCCTGTCGCCCGAGATGGAGGCGGCCAATCCCGACGTCACACACCCGCTGATCCGCACCCATCCCGCTGACGGCCGCAAAGCGCTTTGGCCCTCCACCGGCACCGTGACCGAGGTCATCGGCATGCCCGGCCCCGCGGGCCTGGCGCTGCTGGATGAACTGGTCGAGTTCATGACGCAGGAGCGGTTCGTTTATCGCCACAAGTGGCGGGTCGGCGATCTCCTGATGTGGGACAACCGCTGCACCCTGCACACCGGCACCCTGTACGACGACACCAAGTACTTCCGGACCATGCAGCGGCTGTGGGTCAAGGGCGACAAGCCGTACTGAGTCCGGCGATGTCCAAGACCTGGTTCATCACGGGCGTGTCGAGCGGCCTTGGCCGCGAGATCGGTCTCGCGGCGATCGCTCGTGGCGATGTGGTGATCGGTACGGTGCGACGCCCCGAGGCGGCCGCAGCCTTCAAGGCCCAGGGCGGCCACGCCATGATCCTGGACGTCACCGATATGACAGCCGTGGGCACGGCGGTCGCTGCGGCCGAAGGGGTCACTGGCAAGATCGACGTCCTCGTCAACAATGCTGGCTACGGCTTGTTCGGCGCGATTGAAGAGGCCTCGCTCGACGAAGTCCGCGCCCAGTTCGAAACGAACATCTTAGCACCGCTCGCCGTTCTGAAGGCCGCCCTACCCGCCATGCGGGCGCGACACGACGGCCGGATCATCAACATTACATCGGTCTCGGGGCTGGCGGTCTGGGCGGGCACGGGCGTCTATTGCGCCAGCAAATGGGCGCTCGAGGCCCTGACCCAGAGCCTGGCCCAGGAAGTGGCCGAGTTCGGGATCAAGGTCGTCAACGTCGCGCCGGGCGGCCTAAGAACCAACTTCGCGGCCGCCTCCAAAGCGATCGTCCGTACGAAGCTCGCCGAGTACGACGGCCTGGCCCGCGAGGCCGAGCGGATCATGGCCGAACACGCCGGCCAGGAGCCGGGCGATCCAGCCAAGGCCGCCCAAGCGATCCTGGCGATCGCCGACGCACCGAACCCGCCGATGCACCTGCTGCTGGGCGCCGACGCCCTCAAGTACGCCCGCTACGCCGCTCAAGCCCTGGCCGCCGACATCGACGCCTGGAACGACCTTTCCCTTTCCGTCGGCTTCCACGACTGACCCGAAACGCGAGATTATTCAGTGACCAACACTCTTATCTTCGTCGACCTCGCCTCAGAAGATCCGTCCACCGCTGGGGATTTCTACGCTCAGGTGTTCGGCTGGCAGAACGACGCGCGCCCCGAAGGCGTCTACCACCGCATGGTCCCCGGCGGCTTCTTCAAGAAGCCCGACGGAAGCGACAGCGAAATCGGCAACCTGCACCTTGGGATCTTCAAAGCCGCCAACGCCCGCCCCCATCCCGAGCCCGCCAGCGTCGAGCCGCGCACGCTGAGCGCCGATGGCCGCAAGCCGCGCATCTGGGTCCTGATCGGCGACGAAGACAGCGCCGACCGCATCCTGGGAACCGCCGAAAGCCTGGGCGCCTCGATCCTGTGGCGGAACCACTACTGGAAGGAATTCAACGGCTACAACCACGCCTTCCGCGACCCTTGGGGCAACGAGATCGTGCTGTGGGGCAAGGCCGGGCCGGATCCGCAGGTCCCTGCTGGCTTCACCCGCGAATAGCAGAACGCCGCGCCTGCAGGAGCGCGGCGGCCTACCAAACGCCCGAGCGCCGCCATGCGTCATGGCGGCGCTTTGCGCATGTGGCCGTCAGAACGGCTTGTCGCCCGCGACGGTCACCCGATAGCCCGTGCGAGTATCGGGAAAGTAGTCCCAGATCGCCTGGTGCCAGGTGCAGCGGTTGTCCCAGAAGGCCACTGAATTGGGCCGCCAGCGGAAGCGAACCTGGAAGTCGGGATTGCTGGCGTGCTGGTAGAGATAGTTCAGGATCGCCGCGCTCTCGGCCTTGGGCAGGCCCTCGATATGGGTCGTATAGGACGGATTGACGAAGAGGCTCTTGCGGCCGGTGACCGGGTGGGTCCGCACGATCGGGTGGGTCGAGCAATTATACTTGCGGTCGATATCAGGGAAGATGGCCTTGTAGACCGGATTGGCGTCGTGCACCGCCGACAGGTCTTCCAAATAGGCCTTCATCTTGTCCGACAGAGTCTCGTAGGCCCAGTACATGCTGGCGAAGCAGGTGTCGCCGCCGTCCTCGGGCAAGACCTTCATGTGGAGGATGCTGCCCAGCGGAGGCTCGGGATCGCAGGTCAGGTCCGAGTGCCAGTTCTCGCCAGCCACGAACTTGGAATTGGCGTCGGCGTGGATGGCGACGATCTCGGGATGGTCGGGCAGTCCGGGCACGCCAGAATGGATGGCCAGATCCCCGAACTTGCGGCCCAGGTCCTTATGCGCCTCGTGCGACATGTCCTGGTCGCGGAAGAAGATCACCTGATGCTGCAGCAGCGCCTGATGGACCTCCTCGAACTGGCGGTTGCTGAGCGGCTTGCCCAGATCGACGCCGAAGATCTCCGCGCCGATCCGGCGCGTCATGGGCTTCACGTCGAGCACGTCATAGGCCATGCGAAACTCCACTAGATGTTCAGAAAGCCGCCGCGCGCATAGACAAGCGGCGTCTTGGTCTCGTCGGTGACGACCCGCAGCACGCGGCCGACGAAAATCTCGTGATCGCCGCCGTCGTAAGCGGCGTGAAGGGCGCATTCGACCGCAGCGACGCAGCCAGCCAGCACTGGCGCCCCGCAGAGCCCCGCCTCGACGGCCGTCAGGGCAAAACGGTCGTCAGCGCCGCTCTTGGCGAAGCGGTAGGCCAGGTCGCCCTGCTCACGCGCCAGGATGTTGACGCAGAAGCGCTCGGCCAGTCGCAAGGCCGCCAGCGTGCGGCTGTCACGCTTTAGGCAGACCAGGACCAACGGCGGGTCCATCGACACGGAGCTGAACGCGCTGACCGTCGTGCCCACCAGCCGCCCCTCGTGACAGGCGGTGACCACGGTCACGCCTGACGCGAAGCTGCCCATGGCCCTGCGGAAGTCGTCCGGCTCGGGCGTCTGAACCTGGGTCGCGATGCTCATGGCTCGCTCCCGAATGGATTGTCGGGATAGACCGCCGACGCCGGCTGCGCAGCGCTCTCTTCCAGGCTAGCACGACCGCAGACGGCCAGGGTCGTCAGGGCGTAGATCAGGGCGCTGTCGACGAGGTCCTTCGGCGTCGGCCTCCAGCGGCGAAAGCCGGTTGTGATCGCCGGAATGCGGTGCATGTTGAAGACGTTGTGGTCGCGCCACATGCTGGAATAGACAGGATTGGCCAGCGCGACCGGATGGCCAAGACCCAGCTGAGTAGCGACATCGACAGCGCCGACCAGCGGCGCGACCTCGGCGGCGTTCGCCTCGAAGCCGTGGCGCACAACGACCGGCTCGATGTCGACTCGGCCAAGGCCTGCATCCCGCACCATCTTCTCAAGCGAGTGCTGGGCGTCGGCCACCCGCTGCTTGGGGCTGAGCCCCACCTCCAGATAGAGGTTCACCAGTTCCGTCCCCGCTCCGAAGGCATAGGGGATACCGCCGCGCACCGAGGCGATCTGCGACTTGGGCTGGGCGACGCCGCCAGAGCTTTCGTAGCGGCTGGTCTTCTCCCATTCGCCACTCCAGGCGTGGATGGCGTCGGTCAGGCGCCCCAGCTTGTAGATAGGGTTCGGATGCTGGGCCGAGGTCGCGGGCTGCTCCAGCAGCGGGGTGAAGACCCCCTCACCCCACACCTGGAACCGGAACACCGCATAGCCGCAGCCGACCCAGGTGAGCCCGAAGTCGCAGCCCTCGGCCGCGATGGCGTAGTCCGGCGCGACGCCGCCATGGTGGAACAGGTAGTGAGCGCCAATGTCCTTGCCCATATAGGCGACGCCCCGGTGCTCCTCGATCGGCTCTGGACCGATCTCGCCGGGACAGGCCGTCAGGTACATCTTACCAGCCAACTCATAGCCGGCCTTCTTCAGCGCCTTGGCCGCGATCAGGAAGCAGCTCATTGGCCCGCGATCGTTGGCGATCGGGTAGCCAAAGAGCTTTCCGTCCTCCAGCCAGCATTTCTCCCACTCGGGATTGGCCAGGGTTTCGGGTGCGTACTTATAGGCGTCGAGGTCCGGGTTCCAGGTCGGCGCCTCGGTGTCCAGGTGGGCAGTGAACAGCAGGTTCTTCCCCCCAATGGTGTTTGGGCCCTTGCCGCCATAGGTCCCGATGATGTTCGGCCGCTCGGGCGTCGCCCCGACCTTGCGCGGCGAGAAGCCCTCACGCGCCATCCAGTCATGGACGTAGTTGGCAACCTCCAGCTCCTTGCCAGACGGCGCGGGGATGTTGCCGAGCGTCAGGGCCAGCTGGACGATCTCATCTTCGTCGATGGCGGCGGCGATGGCGGCGCGATCGGCCTCGGTGACCGCGTAGGGCGCGACGGCCCCGAGGTTGGGAAATCCGTCCGCCATCTCAAGCGCTCCAGGCCGTCGCGACCTGCGCCGTGTCGGTCAGGATGGCGCTGTTGAGCTCCATCATCTTCAGCGAGGCGACATGGAGATCTTCTTCGTAGGCCGCACAGGCGTCAGCGGCGACGAACACGTGATAGTCGAGGCTGAAGGCGTCGCGGACAGTGCTGTCGACACAGCATTCGGTTGTCACCCCCGCCACGACCAGCGTGTCGACACCCAAGGTCTTCAGTCGCGCATCCAGGTCCGTGCCGCCAAAGCCGCTGTAGCGCGTCTTCCTGACCACCAGTTCGCCAGGTAAGGGCTGGGGACCATAGAAGTCGGAGCCAACCTCACCGAGGCGGCACAGGGCGTTCTCATTGTCGGGATCCCCCCCTCGACGGCGCGTGCGCTCGCGCCAGCTGAGGGAGTCCGTCTCGGGCGTCGTGAACAGGCCAACGAAGACAACGGGAACATTCGCAGCCCGCGCCGTTTCGACCAGATTCGCCGCCGCCGCGACCGCTGGCTGGACCCCGCTCATGTCGACATAGGCGCCCAGAGCGCCCTCGGGCGAGGCGAAGTCGACCTGGATGTCGATGACCAGCACCGCCGTCCGCGACGGCGCGATCCAGGTCTTCAAATCATCGGCTGCGCAAACCACCGTCGTCATCGCGTTCACGAGAACACCGCCCTCAGGCCCGGTAGGATCTCTGATCCGAACATCGTCAGGCCTTCGACATAGTCCGGGAAGATCAGCATCAGGCCGTCCAGCTCGCAGTAGCGCACGAACTCTTCGATCTGCGCCGCGCAGGTCTTGGGCGAACCGACCACGGTCTGGGTCATAAAGGCGCCCTGCGCCGCCGCGACGCTGGACAACTTCTCGGCCGGCACGCCCCAGCTCTCCAGCATGGCCAGGATCGCGCCCATGTCGGCGCCGCTCTTGTAGTGCTCGACCTTGGCCTCGGCGTCCGCGTCGGTGTCCCCATGGACGACGGTGCACATGGCGAAGGTCTTGATCGTCTTGCCCATGCCCTCGGCGGCCTTCTTGGCCCGCAGGGAAGCATCGCGACGCTCGTCCGGGGTGCGCCCGCCGATAAAGCAGACGTCAGCCTCTCGCACCGAGAACTGGAAGCCGCGATCGCTCATTCCGGCGCAAACGAGGTCCGGACGAGGACGCGACAACGGCTTGGGCTTGGACTGGCAATCCTTCATCGTGAAGTACTTGCCCTGGAAGTCGACGCTGTCCTCGGACCACAGGCGTTTGACGATCGTCGTCCATTCCTCGGTCAGGGCGTAGCGGTCGTCATGGGTCAGGGCGTCGTCCCACGCGCCCATCTGATCGAACTCACCTTTGTAAGCGCCAGCCACGATGTTGAGCCCCGCGCGACCACCGCTGATGTGGTCGAGGGTGGCGATCATCTTCGCCGCCACGGCTGGGTTCTGCAGCAGCGGATGGATGGTCGCCCAAATCTTCACGTTCTTGGTGGCCTCAGCGATGCCCGCCATCATGGTGACGGACTCCAGCGCTGTGCCCCAGTGGTCGGTCTCGCCGCCGAAGCCGCGGAACTTGCCCATCGACATCACGAAGTCCATGCCGACCTCGTCGGCCTTCACCGCCGCGGCGCGGTTTTGCGCGTAGAGGCCATCCAGGGTCGGCGCGGTCTTCGATATGATCCAGCCGCCGTTGGCGACCGGCAGAAAGACCCCGAAATGCTTGTGCTGCGAAGGACGATGGAACATGGCGTTACTCTCCTGGTCCCCTGTTTTCTAAGCCGCGTCGCGCAGCAGGACAGGCGTTGGCGCGGGTATAGGCGCGATCGTGGTCTCCTCGACCGTCTTGCGCGGCGGCCGCATGAACAACGCGGCAACGAAGATCACGCCGATCACGGCGGCGAACACCTGGAAGGTCGGCGCGAAACCGCCGAGGCTGTCGCGCATGAAGCCGCCGATCACGGGGCCGAGGGCTGATACAGCGCCGACCAAGCAGACCATCGAGAAGAGCTCCAAGTTGTTCTTCCGGCCGTAATAGTTCAGCAGCAGGATGCTGACCGCCAGGACAGTCAGTCCGAAACCAACGCCCACGCCGAGCGCGAAAATCACCATCATCGGCCAGGTGGTGGCGTTCGCCAGGACCAGCAGTCCAGCGGCCATCATGCCCTGAGCCCCGGCCAGCAGCCAGCGCGGATCAATCCGGTCGCCCAGAAGCCCGCCGCCCATCCGGGCGACAACCTGCATCAGCGACTCCAGGCTCAGCGCCGCGACGGCGACGGCCGAGACCACGCCCATCTCGGCAAAGTGGCTCGGAGCCAGGCTGACAGCGGTCACCCCGCCAAGCAGGTGCGCAAAATAGGCAGCCACGATGACGTAGAACTGTGGCGTGCGCAGCGCTTCCTTCACGGTCCAGTCGACCGAAGTGCGATAGACGCGAGCATTGACCGGCTGCGCGGCGGAGTCCTCGGCGACCGCCTTGTCGGTCTCAACCGCCGCGTTTTCCAGCCATGTCTTACCGCCGACAAGGGCTGCGGCGAGCACGCCCACCACGGCCGAGGCGATAGCCTGCCAGATCCAGTAGGGGCGCCACGCGCCGCCAGCGATTTCCATTCCGCCCAAGGCTATCCAGGGCCCGACCACTCCACCCAGCGAGCCTATCGTGAAATAGATCCCGAACGGCAGAGCGCGCTTCTTGAACAGCATAGACAGCAGGTGGGTGCCTGGGATCAGGGCCATCATCTGGTAGCCGACGCCGAGCAGCGCCGTCCCGGTCAGGTAGATTGGCAGACCTTTCGAGAAGGCCAGACAGAAGAAGCCGGCAATCATCACGACCGAGCCGGTCACGATGGTGGACCGCACGCCGATCCTGCGGATCAGCAGGGCCGGCAGCCAAGAGGAGCCACCGCAGAAGGCGCCCAGCAAGGTGAAGCCCAGGAAGGCGGAAGCGAAGCTCCAGTGCTGGTCCTTGATCATGGCTGGCAGGATCACGCCCAGCGACGAGAAGGTCGAAGCGGTGATCAGGAACAGCAACAGGGAAAGCGCGCCCAAAAGAACCCAGGAACGCCATTGGATCGTCGACATCGCCATAGAGCCTCATGCAAGCTCGCGGCGCGCCCTCGCGGAACGCGCCGCGCGGGAACTAGAACTTCCGGGCCAAGGTCACGCGCCACTCGCGTCCCTTGCTGGGCAGCGCGCCGAGGTTGGCGTAGCTGTCGGCGTCGGGCGTGAAGTAGAGCTTGTCGAACAGATTATCGACGTTGAGCGTGGCCGTGTACGGTCCGAACTCGTAGTAGGCGCTGCCGCTAGCCACAGCGTAGGCGGGATAGGTCACGGCGTTCTGGACCGTGCCCGAGGTCTTGGTCACGTGGGTGACGCCCAGCGTGGCGCCGACCTTGCCCCAGTCGTACTCGTCGCTGGTATAGGCGCCGTACAGGCTGACCACCGACTTGGGGATCAGTGTGTAGTCGTAGTCGCCGCTTCGCCCAGGCAGGCTGTTGAACGCCCAGACCACATAGGTCCCGCCATAGGCCTGCGCGCCGGAGACGCCGGCGGTGTAGGCCGGGATGTACTGGAACGAGGTGTCGGGTCCCTTGACCGTTGTGCGCTGAGTGTTCCCTGAGAAGGTGAAGCTCAGGTGCTCGCTCGCCAGCCAGCGAACCTCCAGCTCGACGCCCTTGGCCCGCGTGCCCTGCACGCTGACGGGCGGGCCGTTGACCAGTTGCGTGCGGTTCTGGCGGTAGCCCGCCAGCGAGCCCACCAGCGTACCCTTAAGAAGCTGGAACTTTACGCCCGCCTCGGCCAGGTCGCTGTCCGACAGCCAAGCGCCGCTGGCGACCAGACCCGGCGCGATATCACCCGCCTGGCTCATCTCGAGCGCCGAGGCCTCGGCGTAGCTGATATAGGGCATGACGCCGACGGGGGTCTTGTAGGTCAGGCTGGCCGTATAGGTCCCCTGCCCCTTGCCCGCCTTTTGCTCACCGGAAATCGTGTAGCTCAGGAAGCCGGTGTCGTTCGACTTGACGTCGTAGTCGTCGTAGCGACCGCCCAGCATCAGGTTCAGACGCTCGCCGACCATGATGTCGGTGGTGAAGAAGACCCCGCGCTGCTTCCAGTCGCTCTTGTTATCGTTTTCCCACTTCACGCCGTCGGCGGCGTTGAACGGGCTGCCGATGATGTCCGTCGCCGTCGCGCCGAAGGCGATGTCACGACGGTCGAGCGCGATCAGGCCGCTGTTGTAGCTCTCACGTCGACGACCATCGAAGCTGCGATAAGAGGCGCCGACGAACGACTTTGAGGTGATGATCCCGAGATCATAGGCGAAGTTGTAGGTTAGTCGGGCTTCCCAGACCGAACTGTCGAACCAGGCCGGATAGCCGTAGCTGACGAAGCGCTTGTTCTCCTGGTCGTCATAGAACAGCTGCAGCTTGATGGCGCTGTCTGGCGTGATGTCCTTGGCCAGGTCGTAGTAGAGGGTGTTGGTGCGGGTCTTCGAGAAGTCCGCGCCGCTGATATAAACCTGACGCGGGCTGAGCTTCGTCGTGCCGACGCCAACATCAAGGGTGTGCAGATCGTTGGTCGACGGAAAGCCGTAATACGGCAGATACATCGCCACGCCGTAGGGGTAGAAGCCGATCTCGCCCGGCGTCAGACGGCCGTTGCCGTCCGTGTCCTTGAGCGTTGTGTCGCGGCCGGTGATATACGTCTGGTCGTCAATCAGGCTCTGGGTCAGTCGGTTCCAGCCCGGGGTCTGCACATCGCCTTTCGAGTGGTAGATCATGCCCCCTAAGGCGGTCGTCCAGCCATTGCCAAGGTCGAAATCGGCCGAGACCTCCCCGGTCTGCCGGCGCGGATAGATTCCCTTGTAGAAGCTGTGGGAGTCCTCGACCTCGCCATACAGGTAGACCCCGCCCGTGACGGCCCCGAAGTTCGCCGGCAGGCCGAGCTGGGCTGTGGCGTTCTTCTTGTTGTAGGAGCCGTAGGTCAGCGTCACCTCGCCGGTGGGCTCAGTCAGATAGCCGCCTTCGTTTTTGCCCGACTTCGGAATGAAGTTGAGCATGCCGCCGACCTTGCCAGAGCCATAGATCGGCGTCGGCGGTCCTCGCACGATCTGGATCTGCTCGGCCGCGCCGATCGGCGTCGAATAGGTGCCGCGGTTCTCGATCCGCTTGAAGCCTCGGAAGTAGTTCTCGGCCAGTGTCCCGCGGATGTTCAGCGCGCCAGGCACACCATAGAAGCTGGCCGTATAGGTGCCGGGCGAAACCGCCGTCAGACCGTCGATGGTCTCAATGCCATAACGCTGCAGCGTGACGTCACTGACGAAACTGGCCGAGCGCGGCGTCTCCAACAGTGGCTTGTCGATACCAAAGACTGTGTTGTTGGGCTGCTTCTCCAGAAGGCCCGCCTTATCGCGCGCCTTGACGATGACCTCGTCGACCGTGTCGGTCGCGGGCGTGTTCTCCTCGGCGAGCGTCGCCGGGCCGTAAGCTAACAGCACAAGGGCGGAACATCCCGCCATCAAAAGCCGATGGGTCGACATGCGGTCCTCACTCGAGGCCGTCGCGCCCACCGCCGATGGCGGTTATCCCCAAGGGCGACGCCTCAGGAAGATCATCTCCCGGTCTGGCCGCAGCCGAGCGGAGATAGGAGTGACATTTTACGGAAAATGTCGCGCTAGCATGGATGTTGAGCCGCGCACGCCCGGAACATGCCGCCCACTGATCACGAAACTTGCTTCAACGCGAACCACAGGGGCTCAAACGCGTCCAAGGCCCGGCCTCCAGGACCAAGCCTCGGAATGACGCCCGCGCCGCCGGCTGCGGCCGGCGGCGCGGATTGTCGCCGTTAGAACTTGCGGCTGAAGCCGATCGAAGAGACCAGCGGATCCAGGTCCACGTCAGCCTTCAGGGCGCCGCCATTGATCTTGGCGTCGGTGCTGAAATAGACCTTCTTGATGTCCGCGTTCAGCAGCCAGTTGTCCTTCAGCTTGACGTTGACGCCGGCTTGCAGGGCGTAGCCGAAGCCGTCGTCGACCTTCACCGTGAAGCCGTTCTTGTTCTTGCCGCTGTAGAACAGCATGTAGTTGATGCCAGCGCCGACATAGGGGCTGACGCGGGCGGCGGGCAGCGGGTGGTACTGCAGGGTCACGACCGGCGGCAGAACCCAGGTCTTGTGGACCAGAGCGTCCGTCGTGCCGCCTTGAGCGCGGATGTCGTGCTCAGTGCTGCCCAGGATGGCTTCGACGGCGACCTTGTCGGTCAGAAAGTAGGTGAAGCCCAGGGTCGGCTTGATATCATCCTTGACGTGGGCCTTCAGGCCCGTGGCGGCGCCCGCAGCGGTCAGGATGGCCGCATCCTTGTCCGGCGCGACTTGCGTGATCCGCGCATGGACGATGAAATCGCCCTTGGCGTTGGGCGAGAAGTCCTCGGCGTGCGCCACGCTGCCGACCAGAGCCGTCGCCGCGATGGCCGAAAGAATAAGCGTCTTCATCATCTATCCCCAGAAGTGGCGACTCTCTAATTTTCGTCGCGATGTTTGTTTGAGGGATTTCGAAGCACTCGACCTTGACCTCGATCAGTTTCCGAAAAACTAGATCGCGCGAGAGAAGCCTTCCTGGGTGTCGGAGCGGTGATCGAAGGCCTGGGCGGCCAGACGCATGAACGGACGGCCCGCCTCGGTAACGCGAACCGCGTCGCCGCTCACATGGACAAGACCGTCAGCACGCAAGTCCGCCAGCTTTGCGATGTCCTCTCCGAACACGGTCGTCGAAACGCCGTGACGCGCGGCCACCTGCGCTAGGTCCACCTGGAAGTCGCACATCAGCCGTTCGATCACATCGGCGCGCAGACGATCGTCGTCCGTCAACTTAACGCCGCGCGCGACCGGCAGCCGCCCTTGGGTGATGGCGTCACGCCAGGCGACCTCGGCGGTCAGGTTCTGGACATAGCCGCCCGGCATCCGGCCGATGGACGACGCGCCCAGGCCGATAAGGGTGGGATGCTGGTCAGTGGTGTAGCCTTGGAAGTTCCGGCGCAGCGTTCCAGTCGTGACGCCCAACGCCAGATCATCATTCGGCAGGGCGAAGTGATCGAGGCCGATCGCGACATAGCCCGCCTTCACGAGGCGCTCGGCAGCGGCTTGGCTCTGTTCGAAGCGGCCGTTGGCGTCCGCCAGGTCGTCTTCTCGGATCAGCTTCTGGTGCGTGCGCGCCCAGGGCACGTGGGCGTAGCCGAACAGAGCGATCCGCTCGGGCCGCAGGGTCAGAACCTTGTCCAGTGTGGCGACCACGTCGGCGGTGGTCTGCTTGGGAAGGCCGTACATCAGGTCGAGATTGATCGAGGCGACGCCAGCCTGGCGCAGCCAGTGCGTCGCACGCGCGACGACCTCGAACGGCTCGACGCGGTTCACCGCCTCTTGCACGTGCGGGGCCAGGTCTTGGACTCCTAGGCTAGCGCGGGTCAGCCCATGGAAGGCGGCCGCCTTAACCCAGCTTTCGGTCAGGACCGCCGGGTCTAGCTCAGCCGAGATTTCGACGCCGGGCGCGAACGGAAAGACATGGCGCAGGGCGCCGAACAGGCGAACCAAGTCGTCGCGCGACAGCATATTCGGCGTGCCGCCGCCCAGGTGGACCGCGCCAGCCTTGATCCGGCCAGGCAGGCGGGCCTCGACCAGCGCCAGCTCATCGACGAGCCGCTCGACATACTCGCTGATCAGCGCCTGTTTCTTCACGACCCGCGTGTTGCAACCGCAGTACCAGCACAGCCGGTCGCAGAACGGGATGTGGGCGTAGAGCGAGACAGGCTCGCGAGGATCGAGGCGCGCCAGCCAGTCGCCATAAACCTCTGCGTCGACCTCTTTCGAAAATTGCAGCGCCGTCGGATAGCTCGTGTAGCGAGGCGCTCGGCTGTCGTAGCGCGTCAGAAGCGCGCGATGGTCATTGGCGGGAATCGTGGCGGCGGCTGCGGTCATGCGTCTCTCCTGACGCGGGCAACCTGCTCCGACGGACCGGCCTCCGCCGTGATTTGGATCAATCCACTTCGATCAATCCTGGGGCGGCTTGTCCTCGAGATGGTCGTAGAGGATCCGGGCGGCGTCGCCCTTGGGATCTTCGTACTGGCCCGACCGCATGGTCCAGAAGAAGGCGAACAGACCCATGGCCCCGAGGCCGATCGAGAACGGAGCCAGGAACAGGACGATATTCATCGACGCCTCCAGGCGATGCGCGGCCGCGCGGCGTTCAGCAGCACGACCATCGAGGAGCCCGACATCGCCAGGGCGGCGATGAAGGGATTTATCAGGCCGAACATGGCCGCAGGGGTGGCTACGAGGTTGTAGAGCGCAGAGAATCCGAAGTTCTCAAGCGCACGACGGCGCGCCTCGCGCGCGGTGTCTATGGCTTCGACGACCGCACCGAGCCCCTCACCCGTGAAGACGAGATCGGCGGCGTTCTGAGCGGCGTCCACGGCGGCGCCCGGCGCCATCGAAGCGTGAGCCTTGGACAGAGCCGCAGCGTCATTGAGGCCGTCGCCGACCATCAGCACCTTGCGCCCCTGCGCCTTGACCTCATCGACGATCGCGGCCTTGTCGAACGGGGTCAGGCCGGCGCGCCACTCGGCGATGCCCACCTCGCGAGCGATGTCGCCCACGGGCCCGGCCAGATCGCCGGACAGGATCTCGACCGACAGGCCCATACGGCAGAGGCGCGCGATGGTGTCGGCCGCGTCCGCGCGAGGCTGGTCCTCGAACACGAAGCGGATCTTGATGTCGTTCTCGAAGCCGAACCACAGCTCCGTCTCGCGCGCGTCGCCGCCCGTGACGCCGACGAAGCCGGCGCGGCCGAGGCGCGCGCGGCGGCCGTCGATCAGGCCTTCGACGCCCTGCCCCGCCGTCTCCACACAATCGGCGGCGACGGGGCCCAGGCCGGCTTCCGCCGCCAGGGCCTTGGCAAGCGGGTGGCGCGAGGCGCGGGCCAGCGGCGCGGCCATGGCGACCACATGCGCCGGCGCGTCGATCAGGCGCGGACGGCCTTCGGTGAGGACACCTGTCTTGTCGAACACTACATGATCGACCTCGGCGAGGCGCTCGAGCGCCTCGCCGGATTTCACCAACACACCCTTGCGGAAAAGGCGGCTGCTGGCGGCGATCTGCACGGCGGGCACCGCAAGGCCCAGAGCGCAGGGGCAGGTGACGATCAGCACTGCGGCGGCGCGCAGCAGCGCCTCGCGCGGACCAAGGCCCAGCGCCCATCCGCCGATGAAGGTCAGGGCCGCAGCGGTGTGCACCACAGGGACGTAGAGCGCGGCGGCCTTATCCGCCAGGCGGACATAGGCGGAGCGAGTCTGCGCGCCGGCCTCCATCAGGCGGGCGATGGCGGCGACGGTGGAGTCCTCGCTACGCGCCGTGGCGGTCATGACCAAGCGGCCCGACAGATTAAGAGCGCCCGCGTGAAGGCGCGCGCCCGCGCCGACGGGCGCCAGGGCGGTCTCGCCGGTGATCATGGCGTTGTCGAGTTCGGACTGGCCACTCTCGACAAGGCCGTCGACCGGTACGCGATCACCTGGCGCGACGACGAGACAGTCGCCGATCTTAACCTCGGCGACAGGGATTCCTTGCTCGACGCCATCGACGAGGCGCATGGCGACCGGGGTCTGCAGGGCCAGCAGATCGCGCGCGGCCGAGCGAGCGTTGGCGCGCAGGCGGTGATCCAGATAGCGGCCGATCAGCAGCAGGAACAACAGCGTCACCGCCGCGTCGAAATAGGCGTGCTGGCCGCGCAGGATCGTCTCGGAAAAGCTGACGATCAGGGTCAGGATGACGCCGATCGAGATCGGCACGTCCATATTGGCCTTGCCTCGCTTGAGCGAGGCCCAGGCGGACCTGAAGAACGGACGCCCCGCGAACAAGGCGCACGGCGTCGCGACGATCGCGGCCATCCAGTACATCAGGGTCAGGGTCGAGCCGTTCAGCTCCTGCCCGAACAGGCCGGCCCAGGCGGGCACGGTGAACATCATGACGTTGCCGGCGCCGAAGCCCGCCACGCCCAACGCGACAGCCAGTTCGCGCCCTTCCCGATCCTGCGCCGCGGCCGCTTCGCCAGGATCGAACAGGCAGGCGCGATAGCCCAGCGCCTCGACGGTCTCGACGACGCGCTCGGGGTCGGCTTCCTTGCCTTCCAACTGAACGGCCAGCTTGCCGGTCGTCAGGTTCAGACGCGCCGCGTCCACGCCTGGAATTTCGCGGACCGCCTTCTCGATCTTGTTGATGCAGCCGGCGCAGCGTGCGCCGCTGACCAGCAGCTCAAGACGGCCCTTTCCCGCCTCGTCCCGCCGGACGAACGCCTCGAGATCACGATGCAGGGTCAGGCTCTGGCTCATTGGGCGGGTTCCACCAGACGGGTTTCGATCTCGAACATGTCCTTGGCGTTACGGGCCGTGGCCCGCAGGTCCCAGGCGCCCTCCAGATACGCGGCGGCTTGATAGCGACCGCCTCCCAGCGAACGAAAGTTCAAGGTCTGGCGACCGTTATCGGTGGCCGGGCGCTCCAACACGCCGGTTAGAGAAAGGCCGTCCATCGGTTTGCCACTACGATCGACGACCTTGACCGAAACGGCCTTGCCCTCGGGTGTTTCGACACTGGCCGACCAGCCCAGCGCCGCCTCCTTCTGTCGCTGAGCCAGGGTGCGGTTGAACGTCAGGCCCGCCTCATACGGATTGGAGGCCACCTCGCCCGAGAAAGTCCGATAGGCCTGCACCATGAAGATGATGTCGACCGCGATTACCGTCGCGAAGAAAAGCACCACGCCGATGAGCACGTGCCACCCTGTGATACGGCCCTTCTCGCTCGGGGCCTTGGCGATCGTGTGCGTTGCGCTGGTCATTGCGGGTTCGCGGCTCCTGAGAGGAAGACGGTCTTGGCCTCGGCCTGAACGTCGGCCGAGCGGACAACGAAGCGGGCCGGGACGCTGGCGTCGAGTTCGGCGTTCGGCGGCGCGGTCACGAAGACGCGCAGTGGCACGACCTGATCGGCGGGGACGACGATGCTGACGCGGTCGCCCTCGCCACCGGGATGGCTGAGGCGCGCGCCGGGCACGCCCTCGAACGAGACGTCGAAGCGTTGTTCGACGAAAGTGCGGTTGCCGATCTTGAGCGTGTACCCATCGCGCACCGCGCCATCGTGCATCCGCACAAAGACGGGGTTGCGGTCACGGATCACATGGAGGTCGGCGTCAGGCCGCGCGAGCAGCGACCAAAGCGTCAGGCCGCCCACGATCGTGAGCGCCAAGGCGTAGTAGAGGGTGCGGCTGCGAACGGGCTTATACTGCGGCTTGCAACCCGAACCGCGATGCGAGACCGCAGCTTCGGAGTCATAGGCGATGAGACCGATGGGCCGCCCCATCTTGATCATGATGTCGTCGCAGGCGTCGACGCAGAGGCCGCAGTTGATGCACTCAAGCTGCGCGCCGTCGCGGATGTCGATGCCCATCGGGCAGACGACCACGCACTGGCGGCAGTCGACGCAGTCGCCGCGGCCTTCCCAGGTCTGGCCCTTCTTGTGCGGCCCGCGCGGCTCGCCGCGGTAGCCCAGATAGGTCACCTGCAGCGAGTGATGATCGAGCATGGCGCCCTGGATGCGGGGCCAGGGGCACATGTAGGTGCAGACCTGCTCGCGCATCCAGCCAGCGAAGATGTAGGTCGTGCAGGTGAGCAGGAAGCAAGAGACATAGGCGGTGACCGGGGCGTCGCCGGTCCAGAAGGTGCGGAGCAGCGTCGGCGCGTCATGAAAGTAGAAGATCCAGGCGCCGCCGGTGCCAAAGGCGATGGCCAGCCAGGTCAAATGCTTGCCCGTCTTGCGCCAGATCTTGTTGAACGACAGCGGCGCGGCATCGAGGCGCATGCGGGCGTTGCGGTCGCCTTCGAACAAGCGCTCCACGACAATGTAGAGGTCCGTCCAGACCGTCTGAGGACAAGCGTAGCCGCACCACAGACGGCCGAAAAGCGCCGTCACCAGGAACAGCGCCAAGGCCGACATCACCAGCAGCCCCGTGAAGATGTAGACTTCCTGAGGCCACAGCTGGATGTCGAAGAAGTAGAAGCGCCGGCCGGTGAAATCGACCAGCGCCGCCTGTTGCGGGAAGCCGTCCGGGCGATGCCAACGGATCCAAGGCGTGATGTAGTAGATTCCGAGCGTGATGATGAGCAGCGCCCACTTCACGTTCCGCCACTTGCCATGGACCAGCTTGGGGTAGATCGGCTCGCGAGGCTTGTAGAGCCCGCCGTTGGCGTCGCCCTTGCCCTTCGCCCGGGCGGCGGCCGAGACCGCCGTCCGGGTTTCAGGTTCAGGTGGCCGATTGTCGATAAGCGTGGGCATAGCCCTTACTGACCACCCGCGTTGGCGTGAATGTAGACGGAGAGCGCCTTGATGGTCTCAGGGCTCAGGCGACCGGCCCAGGTGGGCATGACGCCGCCGGCGCCAGCGTAGATCTGGCCACGGATCGAAGCGCGGTCGGCGCCGTACAGCCAGTCGGCGTCGGTCAAGTTCGGCGCGCCGAGCTCCTGGTTCCCCCTGCCGTCCAGGCCATGGCAGGCCGAGCATTGCGTCTCGAAGATCGGAGCGGCGCGCGCCACGGCGCCGGCGTCGGCGGGACGGTTCGACAGCTTGACCACATATTCGGTCAGATCGTCGATCTGCTCGGGCTTGAGCAGCTCGTCGCGACCATAGGCTGGCATCTGCGACATACGGGCGTTCTGGTCGCCGCTGCGGATGCCGTGGGTAATGGTGTACTGGATGTCCTCCAGCTTGCCGCCCCACAGCCACACGTCATCGCGAAGGTTGGGGTAGCCCTTGGAGCCCGTACCGCCGATGCCGTGGCAGGTGGCGCAGTTGTCACCGAAGACCGACTGGCCGACCTGCTGGGCGTAGGTCTGCAGCGTCGGATCCTTTTCGATCTGCTCCAGGCTGGCGGTACGGAGCATCGCCGCGCCTTGCCCCCGCTGGGCGTCAAGAGCGTTCAGCTGCTTGCCGACATCCGCCCGGTCCGACTTGTTGAGCAACCCCTTGGTGTAGCTATGCAGGCCCGGCCAGGCCGGCATCGCCACCCAGTAGGCGATCGAGAAGGCGATCGTCGCGTACCAGACCCACAGCCACCAGCGGGGCAGCGGGTTGTCCAGTTCCTTGATGCCGTCCCACTCGTGCCCAGTCGTCTCGACGCCGGTGGCGTGGTCGGTCTCGCGTTCGTGAGCCATCAGGAGAGCTCCTCGTCATCCAGCGGCATATGCGCGGCGTGTTGGAATTCGGCCTTCTTGGAGGGCCACAGGGCGTAGGCGACGCCGGCGAGGAAGATCAGGCCGAAGTAGATCAGCCCGCCCTGCTGCGCGAAGCGCGCGACGGCTTCGTAGGTCAGACCGCTCATCGTTGGTTCTCCGGCGCCTGGGCCTTGTAGGACTTGAAGTCCACCAGGGTGCCCAGCATCTGCAGGTAGGCGACCAGCGCATCCATCTCGGTGATCTTGTTGGGATCGCCATCGAAGTCGCGGTTGACCACCTTGGCGTCGTAGCGACCGCGCAGAGCCACAGCGTCGGTCGAGAACGGATCGGCCTGGGCCTCAAGGTCCTTCTTGGCGTTGGCGATCTGATCGGGCGTGTAGGGAACGCCGACCGTACGTTGGGTCTTCAGGCGATCGACGATGTCGCTGTAGTCCAGGTCCTTTTCGGCCAGGAACTTGTAGGGCGGCATCACCGACTCCGGCACGACCGAGCGCGGGTCGATCAGGTGATCACGGTGCCAGGTGTCCGAGTACTTGCCGCCCACGCGCGCCAGGTCGGGCCCGGTCCGCTTGGACCCCCACTGGAACGGGTGGTCGTACATGCTCTCGGCGGCCAGGCTGTAGTGACCGTAGCGTTCAACCTCGTCACGCAGCGGGCGGATCATCTGCGAGTGGCAGAGATAGCAGCCCTCGCGGACGTAGATGTCGCGGCCAGCCAGCTCAAGCGGGGTGTAGGGACGCATGCCCTGCACCTTCTCGATCGTGCTCTGCAGCCAGAACAGCGGGGCGATCTCGACCAGGCCGCCGATGGAGACGACCAGAAGGATGCCGACGATGAGCAGCAGCGAATGCCGCTCAAGCTTGGAGTGGTGTTTCCAGAGAGACATCGGAACCTCAGGCGATCGCGGTGGCGGGGGCGGCCGGAGCGTCGGCCAGCTCGGCGTAGGGCGTGCTGATCGTCTTCCAGAGGTTGACGATCATGATCAGCGCGCCGGCCAGGTACATCAGGCCGCCCACGGTGCGGATGATGTTCTCGATATGCTTGGCCGAGACGGTCTCGATGAAGCTGTAGGCCAGGAAGCCCTGCGGGGTGTATTCCCGCCACATCAGGCCTTCCATGATGCCCGACACCCACATCGCGGCGATGTAGAGCAGGATCCCAGTGGTCGCGATCCAGAAGTGCCACTCGACCATCTTGTTCGAGTAGAGGCCCGGCTTCTTCCACAGCCATGGCACCAGGCAGTAGACCGCACCGAAGCTGATGAAGCCGACCCAGCCCAGGGCGCCGGAGTGCACGTGGCCGATAGTCCAGTCGGTGTAGTGGGAGAGCGCGTTGACGGCGCGGATCGACATCACCGGACCTTCGAAGGTCGACATGCCGTAGAAGGCGATCGAGACGACCATCATGCGGACGACGGGGTCGGTGCGGAGCTTGTCCCAGGCGCCCGACAGGGTCATCAGGCCGTTGATCATGCCGCCCCAGGAGGGCATCCACAGCATGATCGAGAAGGTCATGCCCAGGGTCTGCGCCCACTGCGGCAGGGCCGTGTAGTGCAGGTGGTGCGGGCCGGCCCAGATGTAGATGAAGATCAGGGCCCAGAAGTGCACGATCGACAGACGGTAGCTGTAGACCGGGCGCTCAACGCGCTTGGGCACGAAGTAGTACATCATGGCCAGGAAGCCGGCGGTCAGGAAGAAGCCGACCGCGTTGTGGCCGTACCACCACTGGGTCAGAGCGTCCTGGACGCCGGCCATCACGCCGTAGGACTTGTGGTTCAGCAGGCCGACCGGAACGGAGGCGTTGTTGACCAGGTGCAGCAGGGCGATGGTGACGATGAACGCCAGGTAGAACCAGTTGGCCACATAGATATGCGGCTCCTTGCGCTTCCAGATCGTGCCCAGGAAGACCAGCAGATAGGCCACCCAGACGATCGTCAGCCACAGGTCGGTGTACCATTCGGGCTCGGCGTATTCCTTGCCCTGGGTCGCGCCCATCAAATAGCCCGTCGCGGCCATCACGATGAACAGCTGGTAGCCCCAGAACACGAACCACGGGGTGATCCCGCCGGCCAGCCGCGCCTTGCAGGTGCGCTGGACGACCCAGAAGGACGTCGCGATCAGGGCGTTGCCGCCGAACGCGAAGATCACCGCCGAGGTGTGCAGAGGCCGAAGCCGCCCGAAGTTCAGGAAGCCGAGGTCGGGGAAGTAGAAGATCCTCGGCCAGGCGAGCTGGGCGGCGATGATCACCCCCACCAGCAAACCCGCCGCCGCCCAAAACATGGTGGCGATGACGCCAGCCTTGATGACGTTGTCGGAATATTGGTCGGGATGGTCGCGCAGCGTGCCGCCGGCGAGGCCGCCGTTCAGGACAAAGGCGGCGATCACGCCCGCCAAGGCCAAGGTCGCGGCTTGGAGACGGAACAGGGGATCATGGGTCAGACCCGCCCCCAAGATCGCAAGGAAGGCGCCTACGACCGAGATGATTAAGAGGACACTGGAGCCCGCGGGCGGACCAGCACTGGTGTTTGTTGGGGCGGACATGCGGACTCCATGAGTCGAACCTGGCCCCAGGGGTGTCACACCGACCGATCTCGTGCTTTGATCTGTCTCAAAGCCAAATCAGCGAACCTATTGGACCCTGTGGGCCAATTCGGAGTCCGCAATGCTCAAAGCGCTTTCCCGTCATTTCCCCACGGCTACCGGCCTGGCGGCTCTGATCGCCTGGGCGATCGCCCTACAGCAGTCGCTGCCTCGCATGCTGGCCGGCCCCATCTGCAGCGCACGCGGAGATATGTTTGTGCTCGCGGGGCATTGCCCAGCCTGCTACGTGGCGGCCGCGCTCTCGATCGCCTTCCTGGCGTCGTTGTTCCTCGCGAGCCGCCAGCCTCACGGCGGCTCGCGCGTGATCTTGACGGTCGACGCCGCGCTCTAGGTCAGTCTGTGGCGTTCAGCCGCGCCTGAATGGCGCGGTTCATGCTTCACCGGTTCGCGGTCGCAGCCTCTTCCAGACTGTCGCCGATCAGGGCCAGGTTCTGGATGGCCGCCAGGCTCCATTGGGCGACGGCGTTGGTCGACAGGACCGGATCCTCGTCGATCGGGCGCAGCACCGCCGAACCCGCAACGCGGCGGGTCTGGCTGAGCATCAGGTCGCCCCCTTCCCGTCCAGCCTTGCCGAAGAACTCCGCCCAAGCGCGAAGAGCCAGCGCGTGATCGTTTTCGTGCTTGGCGGCGTAAGCGGTCAGACGCGAATGGGCGTCACCCAGATTACGCCCGCTCGGAACCTTCCCCAGCAGCGCCTTCAGCTCGGCTGGCGGCGCGTTGTAATAACGGCAGTATTCCAGCCAGGCCTTGCGGTAAGCGGGCGCGTCCAGAAGATCGAGCAGTTCCGAGGTCATCTCGACCACGCCGAATACGGCGTTCAGGTGCGAGACGCTGACGTAGTCGCCTTCGCCCAGGAACTTGCCGGTCTTGAGATCGTAGGGGGCCTCGCCCGCAAACCACCGCCGCTTCATTGCGGCGATGCTGTTCATGCCGTTCAGGATGCGATCGCGCCAGCGCGGGTCTCGCGTGCGCTCCCATTCCGTGAGCCAGGCGCCCAGGAACGCTCCCCAAGACGTCCCGAAGCCGGACGCCACGACGCCCTTAGGTCGCTCCCGCCCTGGCGACGGCGGCAACTTGCGCGAGATGTCAACGGCCTCAAGGGCCGTGTCAGACGTCACCAGGTCGCGCATCAGGTCCCCGACCCGCTCATCGGCGGTCAAGTAATAGTAGATCCGGCGATAGGCGACATTCGAGACGCGGGGTTGTTTGGATGAATCCGACCAGTGCTGCACGCCATGGCGCGTGCCGAAGCCCTTGAACCGACCCAGATGGTATACGTCGACCTCGCCCGTATGCCGGGTCATGGCCTCGGCGAACTTGAAGACATCCGCGCGTCCGGTGCGCAGATAGGTGTACCAGATCCACAGATCGGTCGAGAGCTCTGAGTTGTCCCAAGCGTAACCGCCGACGTCGTAGCGCCACATGTGGCGGTCGGGGTCATAGGTGTGCATCACGTCGCCGTAGGACCAGAATCCGTACCAGCGTCGCTGATCGACCTCCTTCATATAATAGTCGATCAGGTAGGTCAGGCGATCTTCGATCCGCTTACGAGCTGGCGTCGAGGCGTCGACCGTGTCCCAGTCGCCGAACACGCCAGCCGCTTTCAGGCGCTGCGGCGAGACCGTCAGCCTCGGCGGATCGGCGACCCGGGCGGCCATGGCCGAGAAAGCATCGTGCGAAGGGGTCGAGCCCAGCAGCCACAGGGTGAGCTCAGACGTCCGCGCGATGCCCCGAGCGTCGTCCCAGCCAGCCTCGTAGTCCTCATAGGTAATGTCGAGGCCCTCAAGCTCCTCGGCGTGGGTGTCCATCCCATTGGCGCTGCGATAGGGGCGCACATCCATGGCCGGCGCTTCGGGCGACCACATCCAGGCGGTCAGCTCGGCCAGGTCTGTATGAGCGTTTCGGATGTCGAGCCCCGTCGGGGCGCGCTGCCAGAAGTCCTTTAGCCCCAGAGCGACCCCGCCCGAAACCCCGCCGATATAGGCGAGCCCCTTGGTGCGCCGTCCGGCGTTGGAGTCGATCCAGGCATGCCCGGCGCTGGTGCGCTTGCGCAAGGTGAAGCCGTCCGGCGTCAGCTGCGACAAAGAAAAATCGCCCCATTCCGGAATCCACTGCAGCCCGGCCTTTAGCTTGGGCGGCAAGGTCTCGGTCCGCACAGCCCGTCCGGCGATCTGCGTCTCGCGCGCCGCGGCGCCAGGATCGCCTCGGCTGCGAAGCCCCGTCAGTGTGCGCACGGCTTCACCAAATACGCCGACCTCCTCGCCCGAGAGGCGGACGTGGCGGTTATGGGTCTCGTCGCTCATCGGGACATGAGCGGTGACGCCCAGCCCCCGAATGAAATCCCTGGCTGGGTCACCGTCTTGGATGAAGCTATGGACGATACGGACCGCGTCGGAGCCCGCGTGGAAATAGAGCCGCACTGTGACCGGCAGCCAGTCGCGTCCGCCGCCGCTATGCACGCCGTCGAAACGAACCACCGCGCGAACGGGTCCCGTTTGCTCGACAGTGACCGTGGTGAACTTGGAAATATAGCGCGAGGAGCGAACGACGCCGTCGGGCTCCAGTGTCGGCTGGTCCTGAGCGATGGCGGTTAGTCGCAGATCCTTCAGCGTGACCCGCCCGGCCCGTGAAGCCTCGGACACCAGAAGGGGCCCCGATGTCGGCAGCCGCCAGACAAGATCGCCAGACGATATAGTGACCACTTCGGCGGTCCGGGTCACCCTCACGGGCGCGGAGTGCGTCTGGGGCCTGCCAGCGACGATCGACAGTCCGTCGAATCCTTGGCCGCCGACGACGGCGTGGGCGGACCATTTCAGCGAACCATCAGGCCAATAGGCGATCGGCCACGATTGCGCGGGGAGCTCCTCTCCGGCCTTTCCGACAACCTTGAAGGCTTGCGATGCCTTATGCGCCCCGCGCGGCCACGGAACACCGAACGTGGCTCCATCGTGGAAAGCCGGGGCCTCGCCGTCCAGCCACCGCAGGTCCGTGTCAGGCGGGGTCGTCGCGGCTTTGGCGACCGAGCCGGCGCCAAGGCCCAAAGCGGTCGCGGCCGCCGAGAGCGCAAGAAGATCGCGGCGCGACAACGCCATGGCGGGGGCTTGCTTCAAGGTGTCCTCCCAGACCTTTTCCGCCGCGCCCATGCTGATTGCGCGAACCGGCCAGTCTTAGGATACAACGACTATTGTTTCATATTGTGGATCGTCAAGCCACATTTTGAGAGCAAAGACCCTTGTCTCACCGCCCACGCTCGCGGCTTGCCCAAAGGCTAGAGGCCTTTGAGCGCCATGTTCAGCGCCTCGGCGCTCACCTGCCGCAAGACGCCATGGGGGTTCTCGAAGACTGCGGCGTTCGCGCCGTGTTCGCGACACTCGACCGACGCCACCCAGCAGCGCCCCTTGGTGGCCGTGTCGACCAGCGCCTGGGCGTATTCAAACACCTGAGCGGCCAGCGCTTCGGCACTGACGCCAGGCACGATCCGCACCTGCGCCAAGCCCAGCCTTTGAAGCCGCTCAAATTCCAGCCGCGACGGATCGTCCGCCGCCACCAGCAGCGTGTGATCGAACATGTGGTGCAACCACTCGCGGATCGCGCCAAAACCAGCCTTGCCGAAATCGACGACCCAACCGCGCGCGTCGAGCTGCTCTGCCGCGAAATCGAAGACGAAACCCAGGGAGTAGCCGTGCAGAAGCTGGCAATGGCTCTCTGTGGCCCATTGGCGGTAGGCGCAGGACAGTCCGCGTTCCGAGCCATAGGTCTTTACCGACCGATAGGCCATCAGGCGCGGCCTTCGACGTGAGCCTCGCGCTCTCGCCTAGCCTGCCCCATTGTCACGCCGGCGACCGGCAGGGGATTGTCAATCAATGGGTCCGGCCTGGCCAAACGCGCCAGGATCGCTGGGCGAGCGATGGTGACGAGGGGCCCATCGACCTTGACGCCATACTCAGCGAGGCCCGCGAACGAACGCGACAGGTTCTCGGGCGTCATGCCCAGCAAGGACGCAAGCATCCGCTTCTGCAACGGTAGCCGCAAGACGCTGCCGCCACCCTGGCGCTGCTGCTGCACCAGCAGATAGTTGGCCAGCCGTACGAGCGGCGCACGCAGCTTGTGGCTCTTGATGGTCCGCACCAGGCCGCTGTAGCAGCCCGATAGTTCCTCGATGACCGCCAGGGACACGGCCTGGTCCTGCTGGATCACGCGGCGGAAGAGCTCCCCCGGAATCATCAGCAGCTGACTGCGAGCCAGCGTGCGCGCGGTCATCAGCGCCGGCGCCTCAAGCACCACCGAAGCCAGCACAAAGCTCGAGAGCGGCAGCAGGACAGCCAGGGTGGTGTCGCGATCCCCCCAGGTGCCCTCCAGCTCGACCGCGCCGTCGAGCAGGATGTAGAGGAAGTCGTTGACCTCGCCCTCCGCGACCAGCTCGGCGCCCTTGGGGGTCCATTGCAGGAAGCCGCCCTGCCCGATCAGGGAGAGCGACTCTTCGCTGGCGGCGGCCAGCAGCGGCAGGTCACGGACGCGATTTAGGTCAACGGGCTTGATCGACATGGACCATCTCGAACGCAGGTGTGAGGACTCGACTTTACGGCCGACGTTCATTCCTGACGTTGCGGTTGATCAATCTTGGCCGTGATTTGGGTCGCCGAGCTATCGCGCGAAAGGCCAGAAAAACGCGATGAGCGCGGGCGCCGCGACCAGGATCATCAAGGTCAGCGGCGCGCCGAGACGGGCGTAGTCGCCAAACCTATAGCCGCCCGGCGCCAGAACAAGCGTGTTGCATTGGTGCCCTATCGGCGTGAGGAAGTCGCAGCCCGCTCCGACCGCGACCGCCATCAGGAAGGGGTCCGGGCTCAAACCGAGACGCTCGGCTAGGCCCATACCGATCGGCGCGACGATCAGCACCGTGGCGGCGTTGTTCAGGAAGGGTGTGGCGGCCATCGCCACCGCCATCATGGCGGTGAGGGTTACCAGCGGCGGAAGCCCATGGAACGCGCCCGATAGCCAGTCAGCGATAAGGTCCGCTCCGCCGCTGGATTGGACGGTTTCGCTGACGGGGATCATCGCCGCGACGAGAACCAGCACCGGCCCCTCCAGGGCCCCATAGGCCTCGCGCATACGCAAGGCGCCCGTCGCGACAACGAGCACCGCTGCGGCGAAAAAACCGACCGCAGCAGGCAACACCCCAAAGGCCACCAGCAGCATCGCTCCAATCAGGATCACGGTCGGAAGCAACATATGCCGCGCGCCACCCAGGCGGACCTCACGCTCGGCAAGCGGCAGACATCCCAAGGCCGACAGCGCCAGCGGTAGTTGCTGCTCGCCCCCCTGAAGCACCAGCATATCACCGGCCCGTAAGCGCACCGTAGCCAAACGTCCGGCCATCCGATAACCGCTGCGGCTGACGCCCAGCAGATTGACGCCATAGGCCTCGTTCAGCTTCAGACCGCGCGCCGTCTGGCCGATCAGATCGGACTCTGCCCCGATCACCGCCTCGACCACCCTAACCTCTTCGGTCGGCTCATTCATGACGACGGGCCGATCGGCGTCGGTCAGCTTGAGCCCCGTCTTGACGATCAGTTCGTTGAGCGCTTGCTGTTCGCCCTCAAGCAACAGCTGGTCTCCAGGCAGGATGCGACGGTTGGCGCGGGGTGAGGCCATCCGTTCGCGCCCCCGCAAGATCGCCACCACGCCTACGGCCCCTTCGGCGGCAGCGCGGAGGTCGGCCACCCGCCCCTCGCCAAAACGCCAGTTTTCTGGAGCCTCAACCTCAGTCACATAGGCGTTTGCGGCCAAGGCCGCGTCTACGTCAATCGCCGCTTTTCTGTGCTTGGGCAACAAGCGGTAGGCGACGGACAGATAGATGATCGTCAGTACGGCGAGGCCACCGCCCACGGGCATGAAATCGAACATGCGGAACGGCTCGCCCAGTTCCCGTCCCCGCACCTCCGAGACGATGATGTTCGGCGATGTGCCCACCAGAACCGCCAAGCCGCCGACGAGCGAGCCGAACGACATCGGCATCAAGAGACGCCCCGGAGAGACCCCGGTGCGCTTGGCGATCTGCAGGGCCGACGGCATCATCAAGGCCAAGGCGCCGACGTTCTTGGTCATCATCGAAAGAAGCGTGGTCACCGTTACGAGCACCGGGACCTGACTGCCCTCACCGCTAAGACGCGGCAGCAACGGAGACATGAGCCGATCCACAAGTCCCGAACGGGAGACGGCAGCGCTAAGCACCAGCGCGCTGGCGATGATCACCACGATGTCGTTAGAGAAGCCGTCGAACGCCGATTTCACGGGGATCAAGCCGGTGACAACCCCGACCGCCAGCGCGCCGAGCGCGATCAGATCGTAGCGCCACCGCCCCCAGAGAAAGCAGAGCACCGTCGCGCCGATCAGCCCAAATGAAAGCCCTTGCTGCAGTGTCACGCAACCGCCCCCTTGCCGGCCGAACCGCTCGACCGGCTGTACAACGAAGCGGCGCCTTGAACGGTTCATCGGGCTTGGCGCATGTCGCGGCCCGAGCGCGCCAGGAGGACCTGAGAGCGCTCATCGTCCTCAGCATTGCCAGCGATGCCACCCGCCTCCCATCAAGGTCGGCGGGGGGCAAAGACCATAAAGAAGACGCCCGGATCCTGCCTAGGCAAGACCCGGGCGGCGGCGCCCAGTTGGGGAGGTAAACAGCAGCCGCGAAAGAGAGCTAGAAGCTGTAGCGCAGGCCCACATGGTAGAAGCGCCCCAGCAGGTCGTAGAGCGCTGGATTGGCGTCGAGACCGGTGTTGGTCTGCGGCGACGGAGTCGGGTCGCGGTTCAGCAGGTTGTCGACCTTGAAATAGGCCTGCAGCCCCTTGCCGAACTTGTACGAGCCGCTGATGTCGACATAGGTCGCGCCCTTCATCTTATTGTAGTCGATGGTCGGGTGGTTGTTGGTCGAGACCGGGCAGCTGCCAGCCTTGCAGGTCACGTACTGGTTGCCAAACGTCCCGTCGCTGAACCACCGCTCCTGAATGCTGAAGACGAAGCTGTCATTATCCCAGGACTGGATCGCGAGGAATTTCCAGTCTGGCGTGGCGCCGGAATTCTGGCCGGCGGAGTCGTTGGCGATCGCGCCCGGAATGCCGGGGTTCGTCACGAACTTATGCGTGTTCGTGGCCATGCCGCGCACGGTGAACCGTCCGGGCACGCCGGGCGCTTCGAACCGATAGCTGGTCTCGATGTCAAACCCGCTCGTCTTGATGGACGCCAGGTTGAACACCTGGGCGTTGACGTAGGGCGTGCCGGCCGACGGGGTGAAGTTGAACGCGCTGCAGAACTGGGTCAGACCCGAATAGCAGAAGTTGACGATCTGCTGGGCGCTCAGGCTAGAGATCCCGCCATTGAGGACGATGTTGTACCAGTCGACCGAAACGCTGAAGCCCGGCAGCCACTTCGGGTTCGACAGCACGACGCCCAGCGTGGCGTTCTTGGCGATCTCTGGCTTGAGGTTCGGATTGCCGACCACGTTCTGAAGCACCAATAGCGCCCCACCCGTGAACGGGTTGGTGAAGTTTGGCAGCGTGGTGGTCACCGGAGCGGCGAACAGTTCCGAAAGGTTTGGAGCCCGGACGTCGCGCGAGGTCACCGCCCGCAGGCGAACACCGTCGATCGGCGTGTCCCAGGTGCCGCCAACCTTCCAAGTATAGACGGTGCCCGAGGTGCTGTAGTCGGTCCAGCGGCCGGCGGCGTTCAGGTTGGCCTTACCCGCCGCATCGGAGTCCACCAGCGGCAGGTTCACTTCCAGATAGGCTTCCTTCACCGAGTACTTGCCGCGACCCGAGTGATAGTTTCCGGCGTACCAGTTGGCGCCCGCCGCGTTTAGGATTGGGTCGGCGGGATAGTCGGCCGTGTTTGGAGAGTCCGCCGCCCCGTCGCCATAGGGGTCACCCTGGACATGATACTGCTCACGACGCCACTCGCCGCCGAGGGCCACCGAGATCGGCCCGGCCCAACCGTCCAGCGGCTCTCCGCTGAAGTTGATGCTGGCGACGTCCTGCTTCTGGACCGAGTGCTGGTATGGCCCGTTCTTGGGCGTGATGTAGGCAAGCGCCGCCTCGCTCGGTGTTTGACCGCCGAACACATTGATCGGGACGCAGCCGTTGGCGCGAGCGACCGGATCGGCGCAGACGATCTGGCCGTTGACCAGCGTGGCCTGGATGGCCTGACGATAGCGCGGGTTCAGCATGATGTCGCGAACGTGGATGTTCGTCTTGTTCTCGCCGTGCTCGTAATAGGCGTCGTAGCGCCACTCCTTACCCATCACGCCGAACTTGCCATCAGCGCCGACGACGCCGCGATATTGGGTCCGGGTCGGATGGACGGAGATGTTCCGGGGCAGCAGCGCGTTGCTGGTGCCAAAGGTAAAGGTGGTGATGCCATTCGCAACGCAGGCTGCCGCGACCGAAGCGGGCAGATACGGATTCGAGCACGACATGGTCAGGCCGGTCGTGGCCCCGCCCGGATTGGGCTGGTTGCTGCTCTTCACGCGCGCCGCGTTGAAGGTCGCGTAGATCTCGTTGTTGTCGTCGAGATCGTAGGCGATGCGCGTGTAGCTGTTCATGCGCTTGATCTTCGACTGCAGAGACGTGCCGATACCGACGTTGCCGGACAGGTCGCCGCCGATACAGAAGCCGCCCGACGAATAGCAGCCGATGACCGCGCCGTTGGCCTGCTTGGACGGCGTGCCACCACCGTATTGGAACGGGAACGGATTACCGTTCTTGTCGAAGGCCGTGCCTTGCAAGGGGCCCGCGCTGATCAGGCCATATTTGGTGTACTGATAGGCCTGCGCGTGCTCGCGATAGAGATACTGCGGCGAGCCGTCGTTGGTGACGCCGCGATTGATCAGCGTGGCGGTGGTGTACCAGTCGCGGCCGTTGGGAGCCTCCTCACCGAAGCCACCGGGCGGAACGCCTTCCTGCCTGTCATATTCGCCGCTGACCTGCACATGCAGGCGGTCGCCCAGGAAGTTCTTACCGGCCGCGAACTGGCCCAGATACTGCTCGTTGTCGCCATAGGTCGTAACGCCGGCCATCACGTTGGCCTTGAAGCCCACGAACTTCTTGTTGGTGATGAAGTTCACGACGCCGCCGACCGCGTCCGAGCCATACGAGGCCGAGGCGCCGCCAGTAACGACGTCTACCCGCTCGACCAGAAGCTGGGGGAACAGGCTGATATCCGGAACGCCGGTGACATTGGCCGGAACGACCCGCTGGCCGTCCAGCAGCGTCAGGGTGCGGATCGTACCAAGGCCTCGCAGCGAGAAGGAAGACAGCCCCTGCTGGCCGCTTGAGGTGCTGAAGGTGCCGGTGGTCGCGCCCGTAGAGCCCTGCAATGACGGAAGCTGGGTGATCGCGGTGAAGATGTTCGGCTGGGCGGCGCGCTCAAGATCGGCGACGCCAAGCATCTGGGTTGGCGTTGGCGCGGTGAAACCCTCGGACCGGATGCGCGACCCAGTGACCACGATCTCGGTGACGACGGAGTCTTCTGGCCCGGCAATCGGCGGCGTCTGCGACGCCTGCGCATGCGCCGCGCCTCCAGCAACAATCGTCGCGAACGCGCTCGTCGCGAGCAAGGCGTTCAGCAACGACGATCCCCCTCGCGTGCTACCGACAGCACTCATTCTACAACCCTCCCATTTTTCTTTTGGCCATCGTCGATGGCGTGGAAGGACTGTGTCAGAGCCGCAAAAAGCGAACTATTAGACCATGGTCGTAGGTGGCGGCGAACGCTTGCGCGCCCGGCGGCTCGGCCTCCCCGCACAGCATGCAGACCAAGGATCGCCAGCACGGCAAGCACCCGCTTGTCAGGGCAACCGAAGGCCCGTTGCAAAGGTCGTTCGGTCCCGTCGATCCAGCCAAGCTCGCAACTCGATCACCTGACCATTGGCGACGTAGACGCGGCCCAGCGTCGATGGCGCGCTCTACTCAGGCTTGCTCAGAGCGTAAGCGCGTAGAGCGAGTGATGGGTCAGGACGAACAAGGTCCGTCCGCTCTCTCCGCCGAAGATCAGCTGCAGCGGGCGCTCAGGTACGTCGATGCGTCCGACCAGTTTGCCGTCGGGGGCGTACTGAAAGATCTGACCGTTGACCACGAACACGTGTCCCTGACCATCGACGGCGACGCTCTCGCCACCGCGATTGGCGAAGACCTTCAGGTCGGTCAGCGTCCCGCCGGGGCCGACTTGACCGCTGTAGGTCTTGTTTTCCGAGCTGTTGGTGACGAACACCCGCTTGTCACTCGCCCCGCCGATCAGGCCATGGGCCTGCAGAGTGTCAGCCCAGCGCCAGCCAACGTGATCGGGCGGACCTTGCTGCCACACCCGGAACGCCGGGAGCACTACGCTGCCGTCGGGCGAGACGTACTCCTGCGCCTTCGGCGTTCCGACGTCGCGGGCGAACATCTCGGCCAAGGTGGTGAAATGGTCCGTGGCAGCGTCGTACTGGTCGCGGAACTCACCATTCACCCACCAGTTCACGGGGAGCAGCATCTTGGCGCCCGCGCGGGGCGTCGCGGCCGTCGGCGCGATCATCGTCAACTGATCCTTCGGCCCCTCCGGGTCAACCGAATAGACCGAGGCCTGCGGGCCGTATGAAGACAAGACAAGCAGCTTGCCAGACCCGTCTACGGCGAGGTTGGTCGGATCCAACGCATGGTCGCGCACCACTTCAAGGCCGCGCGCCTGAGTCCAGCGGTAGATCCTCTGGAAGCGCTTCTCTATGAAATAAAGCGCGCCGTCCGGGCCCGTCGCCGCGCCCGAGATCGACCAGAAGCCAGTCTCCAGCTTGCGTAGGCGCGGATCGCTCTGCGGCGGCGAGCCGGGCTTGGCCGGGCCGGTGACATCCAACACGGCGAACTCACGTTCGCGAACCTCCAGCTTGCGGGTCTTGTCCTGAATCGCGTTTTCGAACGGGTACTTGCTGGCTCTCAGGTAAGTGCCGCAGCCGATCGTGTCGCACAGGGCGATGCCGCTCTCGGCGTTGATATGAACGTTGCGGAAGCGGATGTCGGTCGAGTTGAACAACTTCACCGCCGTTTCCGCCGGATGGTATGAGCGCGTCACCCGATAGCCGTGATAGTTGGCGAACAGGATATTGCGCGAGTTGCGCACCTCCAGAGACACCGCGTAGGGGCCGTCGCCAACCTCCTGCTCGGTCTGAGGGGCGAGGAACTCCCAGTTCTCCACATTGTCGAGCACGAACTCATTGCGGACATGGTGCTCGACGGAAACCTGGTAAATGTAGCCGGGCGTCTTGGTGTCGCTGATATAGAAGCCGGCCGAGGCGAAGGTGTTGGGGCTCCAGACGTCGGCGAAGGTTCCGCCACCGCCGTCGGTCACCCAGATGCTCGGATACTGGGCGTCCCAACGACCGTCGGCGACAGGATCGCCGCTGCGCGCCTGGGCGCTCCAAAGCGGCTTTCCATCGGCCGTTGGCGTTCCCCCACCGCCCATGATCTTGACGTCATTGACCATCGAGCTAGCGCCCGAACGCCAAAGCAGGGCCGAGGCGCGCGGATTCACGCGGCCGGTGAACAGACCAATCCCTGACAGGATATTGTCGCCGCCGCGTGGTGTTTCCAGGATTGGTCGCACAGCGCCCACGCCAAGGTGCTCGGGGTTATTGTCCGGTATGAACAGCTGGGTGATCGCCGGATGGAGCCCGATCAGTACGGTCTCCGGTCGCAGCTTCAAGGTGTCGGACACCCGGTAGAAACCGACAGGCAGGTAGAGCACGCGGTGCGTGTCGATCGCCTTTTGCAGCGCGGCGGTATCATCCGTCGAACCGTCGCCCTTGACGCCTCGCGTCTTGACGTTGACCCATTCGGCCATTGGCGGCAGAGCCCGCAGCGTCGGCGCGGCGGCCGTCTTGGCGGTGATCGGCGTGATGTCGACGACCGTCTTATACTCGCCCATCTGACCAAGAGCCGGCAGAGTCAGGCCATACGTGAACGAGGCCACCCGATAGTCCCTGCCCTTGCCCGCGACGGTCTTGCCGCTATCGCGGAAGTGAGCGAACACAGGCGTATTGGTCGCGGTGGCATTGTCGAAACCGACCTGGGTGAACACGCTGTTCTCGGCGGAAATGATGACCCCCGCTTTGGAGACGTTCTCGAAGCGGACGTTCTTGCCCCAAAGACTGTCGCTGTAACCACGGTCGATCTCGATCCCGACCGGCGTATTCTTGATGCCGACATTGACCAGGGTCAGGTCTACTTCGTGCTCGCGGATCGCCGCGTCGCGCTGGCCATCGAACGTGGAGTCGACCAGGGTGAACTGCCAGGCTGGCGAGGTCTTCTCGGTGACAACGCCGTAGCGCCCACCATGGAAGTGGACGTCCTCCATGATGTTACCGGCCTGATAGACGCCCGCGAAGGCAGATCCCAGGCGGAAATTCATATGCCGCAGGAAGGCATGCTGCGCCATCCGGAAGCGCACCGCCGCCGCAGCCGGATTGCCCTCTTCAATCTCGATGTCGATGTTGCTCATCGACGAATAGAAGGTGCCGGAATTGGCGTCGCGAACCTTGGCGGTCGCGGGACGTACGGTCGGCACAGGAACGGGAATCTCGCCGACCTGATACTGGTCGCCCCCCATGAAGGCGATCATGGTCGCGACGCCGGTCTGGAAACCCGGCGTATTGGCCCCCAGCACGAAGACCGGCCGGGTCGCTCCCACGCCGAACACCCGCACACCCGGCGGCACGAGCAGCGTGCGGCTCAGCCGATAGCGGCCCGAGGGCAGGAAGACGAGGCCATGGCCGGTCTTGTCGCGCGCGGAGTCGATGGCTTTCTGAACCACGTCCGTATCGTCGGCGCGGCCATCGCCCACGCCCTTGACCACGACCGCATGAGGGTCGTCGGGAATGAACGTCAGGACGGAGCGCGTTTCGGCCAGGGCTGGCGTCGAGGCCGCCAGGATCGCCGCGAAGACCACCACTCTCATTTCAATCTCCCCGTCACTATCGCCTAGCGATAGGAGATCGCAACCGCGCCGACATCCGCGACCATGGTCGTAATTGCGGCTGACCGAGCTACCGGTAGAACCCGAGCTCAGATTGATTGTCGGCCAGTCCGCCTGCGATCACCCAGCTCGCAAGGAGCCCGCTTGCCGACACCATCCAGCCGCACGCGCCCCAGGAGTTTGGCGATTGTGATGATGGGCGTCAGCGGCTGCGGGAAGTCGACGCTGGGAGCCCTGCTCGCGCGGCGCCTCGACTGCGCGTTCCTGGAAGGAGATGCGTTCCACGATGAGAAAGCAGTCACGAAGATGCGCTCGGGCCAACCGCTGAACGACGACGACCGCTGGCCATGGCTGGATCGGCTGGGTCTGGCGATCAAGGAGACCCTCGCGTCAGACGGACAGGTCGTGGCGGCGTGCTCGGCGCTCAGACTTCGCTATCGAGAGCGACTGCGCGCCGTGATCGGCGGATCTGTCCGTTTCATCCTGCTCGACGCCAGTCGCGACGAGTTACTACACCGTCTGAGGCAACGCACTGATCACTACATGCCCGCCAGCCTGCTCGACAGTCAGCTGGCGACCCTTGAACGGCCCGCCGATGAAGAAAAGGTTCTCAGGCTTGACGCCGTCGCTTTACCGGATGAGCTGTGCGATCGTGTTCATGCCTGGCTTGAAGACGCGCCTTCGCTGACAACTGATCGGGCTTCAGGGCATTAGCCGCTTTCGCCCGCGTGAGAGATGCCAGCGCATGGCCAAGGCTGCGCCATCCCCGTCCTGTGCTCTGATCGCCTCCACAATCATCTCATGCTCGCTCATCATCTCGCGGATCGCTTCGGGCGGTCGCGAACGGGAGATATCGACGCCGGCCCGCATGATCTTGTCCACGTCTGGTTGGAGCGCTTCGAAGGTCACCAGAAAGGCCGGATTGGCGGTCGCTAGGGTGATCCGGCGATGAAGCTCCATGTCTTCGGCATGCGCTGGCGCATTCGATAGAAGCGCCTCGCGCAGGTTGGACAGCGCCTCCTCAATCCCGGCCATCTCTTCGCTGGAGCGGCGGGCGGCGGCCAGCCGGGCCGCCTCGGCCTCGAGGACAAACCGGACCTCATAGCTGCCCAGCGTGGAGGGCAGTTCCGAAAGCGGCATATAGGCGCCTAGCCTGTCCGATGGCCTATTCTTGACGAACGACCCCGCTCCACGGCGCGCTTCGGTGATGCTGTCCGCTGCTAACCTGACGAGCGCCTCGCGGACGATCGTGCGCGACATGCCGAAAATCTCGGCCAGCCGAGCCTCCGACGGCAAGCGATCGCCAGCGGTCAGGCCCTGAACCTTGATCATCTCGACGATGCCCATATAGGCCTGATCGGCTAACCGGCCCTGGCTCATCCACAGGTTCTCCGCTGGGCGCGATGGCGCGGGCGCGCCCTCCGCAGATCAAGAAGCGTCGCTCGAGCCCCCTGACGGGAACCGAAGCGTTGACGACCACCCGGCCCTCCGCCCTTGCGGGCCCTGAGCGCGGTCCAGTGTCTAGAACTACGAGGCTGGGACAGAACGCCACAATCGTTGAAGAGGCCGTCAGCGAGAGCGCGGGCAACGCGGCTGGCGCCGCGAGCGCCAGATGAGAGCTTAATCGCCATTTCCCCTTCCACATCGGGACATAGTCAAAATCTGTCCAACAGATTTCAATCAATGGCAACGGTATCTGAAATTGTTTGCGTTAACATTGACCAATCCATCTGAATCTGTCCAACTAATATGGCTCGCGCTTGCGGGCGCGAACCGCCCGCTGGCGAAGACCGGCGCTTAGACCAAGGCGGAGGCCGCTCATCGGAAGATGCGCGGTGCGGGACAGGGAAAGCAGGGGTGAACATGACCGGGAAAAAGCAGGACCACGCCGAAGCCACCACGCGGGTGGGGCTGTGTGATCTGACACCGACCCAACTCAAGGTTCTGGAGGGGGTCAACTCCGGACTTTTGAACAAGCAGATCGCCTTCGACCTCGGCATCGCCGAGGCGACGGTCAAGGCGCACATGACCGCAGTGATGCGAAAGCTGAACGTTCACAACCGCACCCAGGCGGCGATCGCCGCGAGGGCGATGAGCCTGGAGCCAGAGGCGGCAACGCGTTAGTCTCTCCCCATCTCGGGCATGCGGTTCGATATCGACCGAAGCCTCGAACTCTCCCGCCCAATTTTGAACGAACGCGGAAGCGAGAAAGCGCTGCGCCAAGGCGCGCACATGCTGGCAAAGGCGGAGCTTACGCCTATTTTCTTAGGGCCTCTGACTCGCGGAGACCCGTGTGAAGCCCCTATTCTCGACCCGTCTCACTGTGGCCTTCGCGCTGATGGCTTCCCTTGCGCTCGCTCAGGGCGGTCTTGCCGCCTGGATTGCGACGCGCGCGGAACATCAAGTCATTCGCGGGCGAGTGGCGGGCGATCTACAGAGCGGCTTCTGGGAGCTCTCGGCGACGAAGCAGCGGCTTCGAGCGTGGTCCCTTCGCGCCTTGATGGGCGCCCCGCACGCGCCGGGCGATGGCGAGATGCTGCGCCTTCGCATGGCCGACACCATCGTGCGACTACAGGATCTCAGCGCGCGCGCCGAACAGATGGATCGCGCCATGGGCATCCGATCCGATGAGAGCGCTCAGCGGGACGACGCACTCAAGCTTCTGTCTCAAAGCGTCGTGGCCCTGCGGGAGCCAATCGCCGAGATCAATCGCCGAGGTCCGGCCCAAGACGCGCTAACGGCTTGGGCGGCCATCGAGTCAGTCTTCGACAAGGGCGCGGGCCGCGACTTGCGGGAGATGCTGAACGGGCGGATCAGAACCGAGGCGGAAATCCTCAAACGCACGCGCGAGACCGCTGACGTCTATCTGGAACGGGTGAAGCTGCTGTGCTGGTCGGCGGCGGGGACGCTGAGCCTGACAGGCGTCATCCTCGCGATCTACTTCATTCGCGCGCTGAGAAAGCCGCTGGCGGCGATGTCCAATGGAGCCAAGGCCTTTGAGCAAGGCTGGTTAGATCACCGGATGCCCGAGGACGGCTTTGGCGAATTCTCCCGCTTGGGCTCAAGCATCAACCACATGGCCGAGGAACTGTCGGCGCGCCGCGAGCAGGAAGCCGAGCTGCGCGCCGACCTGGAAGTTCAGGTCGCTCTGCGCACGCAGGAACTGGAGGCGGCGCTGGGCGAGCTCCGTCAGGTCGAGGCGCGCCGACGCCAGCTTCTGGGCGATATCAGCCATGAGCTTCGCACGCCGATGACCGCCATACGCGGGGAAGCCGAGGTGGCCCTGCGCGGCAGCAAGTCGATCGACGACTATCGCGAGGCCCTCCAGCGGATCACGCAAGCCTCTCGGCAGATGGGCGCACTGATCGAGGATTTGCTGATGATGGCGCGCAGCGACGCCGAAATGCTGCAATTGAACCTGACGGAGGTGGATCCGCGACACGTCCTGGAAGAGGCTGTCGCGACCCTTTCCCCAGTGGCGCACGTCCGCGGCCTGGAACTGAAGGTCGACGCAGACGCCGCCCCGGTGCGCGTCGAGGCGGATGGACAACGACTGCAGCAGGTGATGGCCCTGCTGCTGGACAACGCCATCCGCTATTCGCATCCAGGCGGCCCTGTCGATGTGTCCGCCGGCCCCGATCCAGAAGCGCCCGACGTCTGGCGCCTTGAGATCACAGATAAGGGCATTGGCATCACCGACACGGACATGGCGCGCGTCTTCGAGCGCGGCTTCCGCTCCTCGGCCGCCCGCGCCCACCGCGCGGATGGAACCGGCTTAGGCCTCCCCATCGCCAAAACACTGACCGAAAGACAAGGCGGCGCCCTGACGCTCGAAAGCCATGCCGGCCAAGGCGTCAGGGCGGTCCTTACGTTGCCCATAGTGACCGCGACACACGCGGAAGGAGACGCCTAGATGCACATCCTGGTGGTGGAAGACGACACGCGCGTCGCCGACTTCCTCGAGCGGGGCCTCAAGGCCGAGGGCTACAAGGTTCGAGTGGTGCGCGACGGGATCAGCGGCCTGGAGGCCGCGCGGGAACTGGATGACATGCTCAAGGAGCTTGATCAGAGCGGCGTGATCCTCCTAGACCTGATGTTGCCCAAGATGACTGGCGTGGAAGTCTGCCAGACTCTGCGCGCGTCCGGGATCATGACTCCGATCCTGATGCTGACCGCGCTCGGCGCCGTGGAGGACCGCGTCACCGGGCTGCGAACTGGAGCCGACGACTACCTGGTCAAACCGTTTTCCTTCGAAGAACTGCTGGCCCGGATCGAAGCCCTGCTGCGCCGACCTCGAGATCAAAGAGCGCCAACGAACCGACGACTCAAGGTCGGTGTGATCGAGCTCGACCGTACGACGATGCGCGTTACGCGAGACGGTGAAGAGATTATTCTGACGGCGCGGGAGCTGGCCTTGCTGGAGCTGTTTCTCTCCGCGCCAGGCCGCGTGCTAAGCCGCGAACGCATCCTGTCCAATGTCTGGGGCGTCGATGAAGACCCCCTAACCAATGTCGTCGATGTCTATGTGCGGCGGCTGCGCGCCAAGCTCGACCCGCTAGGGGCGGTATCCTTCATCACAACCGTGCGAGGGCTTGGCTATCGCCTAGAACCCACGCCCCAGAAGGCCCCGATCGAGGCCTGAGACGCCTGTCGCGATGCACTCTGCGAGCGCCCAAGAAAAAGCGCCCGCAGGGCGAGGGGGACCCGGCGGGCGCAAGTTCAAGGGGTAAATAAATGCGGAGTCGGGTACGCTTTACTTGGCCGCGCTGTAAGGCAGCGACGAGTGGTGGGCGACGATGCGGATCGCGCCGTCGTCCGTCTTCTTGAAGGTCCAGGTCTTGTCGACCGTCGTCACCTTGCCGTTCTTGTCGGTCATGATCACGTTGCCCGTGGTGCTGGCCGTGTCGCCGTGGATTTGGACCGCCGCGTTCTTGATCTCGACCGAGCGCCAGCCTTGCAGCGCAAAACCCTTGTCGTTGGGATAGTTCGGATCGCCGCCGACGAAGTAGGCCAGGGCGCCGTCCTTGGTGGTGCGGAAGGTCTGCGGCGCGGTGGTCAGGGTCGGCTTGAAGAGCACCGGACCCAGGTTGTAGCCGTAGGCCTTGTCGAGAACCGTGCTGGCCAGGACCTTGGCCTTTGCGTGACCGCCCGTTTCGTGTTCACGCGCGATGGCCACCAGGGCTTCACCCCAGGCCTTCTGGGCCGCCAGGACCTCGGTCTCGGTCAGAGCTCCGGAATAGATCGAGCTCGCCCAGGCGGCCGGCGCGGTCGCGACGGCCGCGAACAGGGCGCCAGCGGCGATTAGTGAGCGAGGGGTCATCGTGTTCTCCTGATCTGTCGGGCGTCGAGCGCCGCAAAAACAGGTCTAAAGAGCGCGAGTGAACCTCAACTGTCGTGAAGATGAACGCTGGATTACAGAGCGGACCGCGCTCTACTGAAGGCCGCACGCGAAAAAGCCGCGCCCCATTGGGACGCGGCTCTCCGTCAGCGATAGTCCCCTCGAGACGGGAACTGAGACTACCGCTTCCAGCTGTCGACCGTGTTGACCAGCGCGGCCACTTCGGCCGGCGCGAGGCCCACGGTCAGCCCCTCGCCATGGTCGTCCTTGAAGCGGACGCGCCAGGGCGTGGGATCGCCCGGACGATAGGCGGCGGCGATGTCGCGAATGACCTTCTCGGGAGCCTCGAACTCGACCGTCATATGCTGACCGCAAGTGACCGTCGCGTCGCCGCACTCATCGCTCCAGCGGCGAACTGCGGTGGGCGCGATCTTCAGCAGGCCATCGGCGGAACCCACATTGATATGGGTCACGTCACGGCGAGCGCCGAAATAGGTCAGGTCGTAGGTGATACGCCAGGAAACGCCGGCGCCGTCACGCGATTTGCTGGCCTTGATGAAGCCGTCGTGAACCGCAACCCCGTCCGTAAAACCGCCCTTGCGGAACACGGGCTTGGTGCTGAAGAGCACGTGATCCTCCAGCGGATCGTCACGCACCTCGATGCGCTCGGCGATCTTGTCGGGGGTCATCTTGACCAGGGACGACGGGAGCGGCTTGTGACCGACTGAGGCCTGCGTCGCGCCGGCGGCGAAGAGCACGGCGAGCGAGGCCGCGCCCATGGGGATAGCCAACCTTTTCATGATATTGCTCCTTTGCTCAGAATTGTAAGTTGATCCAGACGGCCGCAGCGTGGGTCACCGCGTCAGGTCCGGAGCGATAGGCGCGCTGGTGCAGGTATCCCGGCTCCAGCGTCACGGTTTTGGAGATGGGAACCGACACTCCAGCGAAGCTGCGCAGCAAATGCAGCCCGTCGCTCTGCCCCCAAGAGGTCTGGTTGAAACCGACGAACGGCTCGGTCCACGCAACGGCGCGGACGCCGTTCTGCACTGGCGCGGTCAAACGCACCTGCTGTCGGACCCTCCATCCGGTTCCATCACGCCCTTCGAGCCAACGCTGCTCCAGGCGCGTGCGGCCCGTAAGCGTCACACCCTTGCCATCCCCCGCTATGCGGTAGGACATCTGCTGCCAGCCGCGGTGCTCATGGGTCGTCGGACGCCCCTCCGGCGTGGAGCGGATATAGGCGTAACCCAGCGAGGCGGTCGTCGTGCTGTCCAGTCGCCAGCCAACCGACGGGCGAACGATCAGCTGACCGAGGCGACTGGCGTCGTCGCTGAACCGAGCCTGACTGTCGAAGGCCACAACAACCTTGTCGTTCAGCGCCCCCGTGGCGTTGACCACCGCCCAGGCCTGCGCGTCCTCGTCCGCCGCGCTGGCCGCTCCAGCACTGGCGAGCGCAAGGCTCGCCAGCACAAAGCTCATCAAGGCGCGACCGCCTCGACGAGGGGTTAGAAGCGCCATGTCACACCCGCGCTCGCCACCCACGGATTCAGCTTGTGCTCGGTCTCAAGAACCAGCTGGCTGCCCGCGTGGAATCGAGCCGTGGTGTCGACGAAGTAGCGCTTCACATCAACGCTGAGCCCCATGGCTTTGTCGCGCAGAGGAATATCCACGCCCGCTTGCAGCGCGGCGCCAAACTCGCTGGAGAGGCCGACCTTGGTGGCGCCCAGAGCCCTCGCGCTGGAGCCAACGCTTTCGCCGAACACCATGAAGTAAGCCGGGCCGGCGCCGATATAAGGCTTAACGCCCCCTTCGAGCGGGAAGTGGTACTTCAGCGTCACGGTCGCCGGAATGACCTCAGCGTTATCCACCAGGGCCGCGCCGTTCAGCGCGCCAGATCCGCGCACGTCGTGTTGCGTGACGCAGCAGATCGTCTCGATCGAGAAGCGGGGCGAGACAAAGTATTCCGCCGCGATGGTCGGAACCCAAGCGTCCTTGGCCCGCGTATCGGAACCCGTCGGCAAACCGAGCTGGTCGCGATTGACCTTGGTGATGGCCCCATCAACAGCCACATTGGTCGCCATTACCTTGATCTGGAACTTGCCGTTCTCGGCGGCGTGAGCGCTTCCTGCAGTACCGGCCAAGGCCAGCATGGACGTTGCGATCGCGGCGAATAGCTTTTGGTCTCTCATCATCTACTGCCCTTCAGGACGGGCCCTAAGCCCGCAAGACAAGGACTAGACGGGGCGGGTGAACCGGCCCTGTCGGGAAGATGAACGGGGGGTTACAGCCCCTGAAGCGACGGCTCGCCTAGCGCGTGAGGGCGATGTTTCTCAGCGCGGCGCCCGACATGCCGGCGCGTGGCCGAGCGCGGCGCTAGCGTCTTTTGCGGTCTCCAGCAGCCGCGACGCCACGAGCTCCATGCGCCTAGCGTCCATGTACTGCGGTATGCTTGAGACGCTAATGGCGGCGACAACTTCGCCACTGGCGTCACGGATAGGCGCGGAGATGCAACAGATGCGGTCGCCGTCCTCCTGGATATGAGCTGCATACCCCCGCGCCAGGGCGCGGCCCATCTCGGCTAGGAAAGCTTCGGCTTCCGCCGAGGCCTCGGGCGGGAAGAGCCTTCGCCATTGCTCCGGCGGCGCGTCGAGCAATAGCGCACGACCCAATGCGGTGTCCCTAGCGAGATTGCGGTCTCCAACCCGGTGGCGAACGGTCAGCCGACGTTGCCCCTCGACCTGGGCGACATAGACGACCTCATCGCCGACCAGCACGCCGAGATTGGTCGATTCACTTGTCTCGGCCGTCAGCGTCTCGAGCCTTGGCCTTGCCACCTCGATCAAGCCATTCGCGTCGCGCGCCTGGGCGCCGAGATAGAGCAGGCGCGGTCCAAGACGGACACGTCGCCCCTCGATGGACAGAAGTCCCCTGCCCTCCAGCGCGTGCGCCAGACGATGGGTCGTACTTCGCGTCAGGCCAAGGCTGGCCTGAATTTCACTGATCGCTTGGGCGCCTGATGCGACGCGGTCGATAATGTCGAGCGCGCGGCGCAGGGTTTGGCTGGATCGGTCGCCGCGCGTGGACGTCATGGTGTGATCGTGTAAGCCGACTGCGTCCCTACCGCCGCCCTGGCGCAGGCGTCGGCGATGTCATGACCGGTGTCGGCAACAGCCAATCCGCCAGCCAGCCGTCCCTGCCGATAGAGCGGCAAAGAGCCGCCGTGGGCGTTGTAGAGCTCCGGGTGTGCGGCGATCATGGCCCAGAACTGAGGATCGCTCTTTTCGCGCGCTTCCAGCACCGAGCCCGGCGCCTGGAAAGCGACAGCCGTGGCCGCCTTGCGCGGCGCGGCGACCGGCGACTTGGGCGCACCGTCAGCACGCAGCACGACGATCGGAATTCCCGTACCGTCAACCACGGAGACGCTTACCGCCTGCCCCTTCACCTCGCAGGCGCGGATCGCCGCCCTCGCGAGAGCGATAGCCTCATCGAGCGAAGGTCCCGCCGTTGAAGCGGCAAGCGCGAAAACCAAAGACAGCATGATCCCTCACCGCTAGCGGTAACCAAACTCTGCGCTGATCTTCGCCGTCGCCTCGCGCACGTAGGCGCCAACGGTCTCGATCCGTGCGTCGTCCATGTATTGGGCCACCGACGAGACCGATACGGCCGCGATGATTTTGCCGCTCATGTCGCGAATAGGAGCGGCGACGCAGCGGATGTGATCCTCGTTCTCGTCCATATCCAGAGCGACGCCGCGAGCCCGATAGCCGCGCATGACCTCCAGCCACTGCCGCAAGTCGTAGCGATACCGGGGAAACAGCGCCGCCTCGCGCTGGAAGACCTCGCGCCACACGTCCTCGCTCTCGTCGAACAGCAGCGCCTTGCCCAGTCCTGTGTGGCGAAGCGGTTGGCGCTCCCCAACAACGCAGCGGACCTCGATACGCCGCGAGCCCGGGATCTTGTCAATGTAATGCACCTGGTCGCGATCAAGCACGCCAAGGTTCACCGTATCGCCGGTGTCGATCGACAGCTGCCGCAGGTGCTCGCGACTGACGCGGGTCAGGGTGATCTGCTGCGAAGCGGCATAACCCAGTTCCAGAAGCTTGGTCCCCAGCGTGTAGCCATCACGCGGATTGAACGAGAGGAAGCCCGCGTCCACCAGGGTGGTCGCCAAGCGATGCACCGTCGTCTTGTTGAGACTCAAAGCGGCGGCCATTTGAGCCAAGGTCGTGTCGCCCTTGGCGACACGGCTCAGCACCTCAAGGCCCTTGAAGAGGGTCAGAGCGGCCGCCCCGGCGCGCGCCGAGGCCGCGTCCTCGCTCAATGCGCCGATCTCCTTGGGATCCTGCATGGCGTTAACGTCCCGCATCAAGCTCGGCCTTGCGGGCGCCGAGCCAAGTCTTGAACGTGGCGAGGTCCTTCACCCCCTGCTGGTCCTGGGCCCAGGCAGCGCCAAACGCATAGTCGATCCGCGTCGGGTCCTTAAACGTCACGAAAAGCGAGCTTCCATCGTCGCGAGGACCGCCGTCAATCGCCGAGGGTCGATAGAACACCGCAATCCCCAGCCCGTCGCCAGCCAGGCTTTGCTTGCCATACGTGGCGAGATAGGCCCAACCAGCCGCCCCCGGGGGAGAGTAGATCATCTCTACCCCCTCATGCTTGACCAGGCCTGTCAGCAACGGACCGCCCTGGCCGTCGCCGGCCGCCGTCACGCGCGTCAAAGCCGAGCCGCGGCGGATCGCGTAGCGAGCCCGCAGGTTCGACTTTCCGCCCGAAAGCCCCGTATTGACCACCTCGACGGTTGCGGCGTCCCGACCGCTCTCCAGAACCTCGGCATGGATGGTCGAGGCGCCCAGTTGTCCTGCCTTGCCGTCTCTAAGCCGACCAATCCCACCGATGCCAACGGTGTCGCCGACCTTGAAGATGTCCATGCCCCAGGGGGCCATATCGTGATAGTTGTCGACACCCTGACCGATCTTGTCGAGCACCGGACCCGGCGTCTTCTTGCCGAAGATGTCAACCGCCATCCGCTCGTCGAGATAGAGCCGATAGGCGACTAGGTCCGACTCCCAGCCCACCCCCTCGAACGCCAGAAGGCCATCGTGGATGAAGTGGTCCGCCGGCACGCTGAAGCTCTTGCGCTGGTGGAATATGCCGCCCTGCAACACCTTGTCCTTCAGCACGCCGCCGTCCTGGACGTTCAGCACCGCCTGGGCCGGCGCGCGCGGGGCCTGGATCGTCAGGTCCTTGCCCGGCTTGAGATCGAGATCGGCGACGGCGATCGCCGCCAGCAGGAAGGCGCCGACACCGTAGAATTGGGTGTCATCATAGCTGACGCTCTCGGGGCGATCAGACACCGGCTGCACATAGCCGAACTTGCCGTCCGGATGGACCGCGCGGGTCAGGGCGGTCCATCCCTTGCGCACGGTCGGCTCGAAGGTTTGACGGTCAAGCAGTCCCGCCTTGATCCCCCAGGCCAGGCCATAGGTGAAGAAGGCCGTGCCGCTGGACTCCGGCGGAGACTTCGTGGGGTCTGACAGCAGCGAGGGTGACCAGTAGCCGTCCGGCTTCTGGATCGCCGCTAGCTTGGCCGACATTTCCTTGAAGACCGTCTCCATCCGCGCACGGGTCGGATCGTTCGCCGGCAGCAGCGGGATCATCCGCGCCAGGCCAGCCAAGACCCAGCCATCCCCCCGACTCCAGAAGATCTTCTCGCCGTTTGGACCCCGCCGAGGAAAGAACCGTGAGTCACGGTAATAGAGGTGCTCATCGCGGTCATAGAGGAAGTCGGTCACCGCGTTGAACTCCGACTTGGCGTACGCCGCATAGCGCGGGTCGCCCGTCACCTTGCTCAGCTCGAACCAGGTGGCCGGCGCCATGAAGAGCGCGTCGCTCCAGCACCAGCGCTTGTCGCAGTCGACGCCGCGGGGGTCGGTGTACTCGGCGTGCTCCAGCCCCACCTTTGGCGGGTATGTGAGGATCGCATCGAAGCGGGTCTTCAGCGGCGCGATCGCTTCCAGCCCCGCGCCATTCTGGACGGCCCACAGATAGGCCTGGCCGATGACATGGTCGTCGGCGTGATAGAACCGGTGGCCTAGCTGCCACTGGTTGGCCATTCCCCGAGCCAGGATCGCCTGGCGATAGGCGGGATTTGACGAGTGGTCGGCGAGGTCCCGTAACCCCACGAACAACGCGCCCTGCACCCACCCCTTCGGATCGGGCGTATCGCGCGATGTGTTTGGCGGGATGTAGCCCGCCGCCATGGTCGCCAGCTGGTAGTCGGCGACCTTTTCGGCCAGGCGCAGAACCTCGGCGGGGCGGTGTGGTATGACCTCCGCTGGAGCGCTCGCGACGGGAGTGGCGGCCAGAGCTGGAGCCACGCCCAACGGCGACACCAGGATCATCGACGCGAGCGTCGCCCTGACCAAGGCGGCGCGTCGGCCGCGAGAGGGCTGTTTCGAAAGGCTCATCGCCCTCCCCTTTTTCCTAATTCCTCCGCGACCTAAGCGCCGAGGCTGTTGCCATACCCGATCACGACGGTCGCCAGCACCAGCAAGGTCACCCCGAGCCACACCACAGCGCGGGTGGCGGCCTTGGCTTTGCGCCACTCGGCGAGCGCGAAACCCCATAGGGTCCCGAAAATGATGATGCTGGCCATGTGCAGGGTCCAGCTGGAGAAGCCGTAGCGCCCCATCTGGCTCTCACCCATCGTGTAGAAGAAGAACTGGAAGTACCAGGCCACGCCGGCCAAGGCGCATAGCGCGTAGTTGCGAGCGATCGGCGTCTTGGCTTCTCCCGCTTCGCCACGACCCAGCCATTGTCCGGCCGAACGGTTCTTGACGACTAGGAAGCCGCACCAGACGAGGTTGGTGACGAGGCCGCCCAGTAGCACCACGCAAAGAACGGGCAGGCCGGTCCAGAGCGGCCCCGTGCCGGCCTTGGCAGACAGCTGCCGGATTGGCTCACCGGCCGCCAGGCCGTAGGCGAAGCAGGCCGACATGATCCCCGACAGGATCGCCACGATCAGCCCCTTGCGATAGTCGAACTCGGCGATGGCGGCCTTGGCGTCCTCGGCCGACATGTCGCGCTCCTTCAGAGAGCCAGCCCAGGCGACGACCACGATGCCGACAAGGGTCAGCACGATGCCCCCCAGCACGATCCGTCCCGGCGTATGGGCCAGGAGTTTTTCATGGAACTCACCCGAGACCAGCGGCGGAATCAGCGTACCGAACGCCGTGCACAGTCCCAGCACCACCGCCATGCCAAGCGACAGCCCCAGATACCGCATGGTCAGGCCGTAGCCGAGTCCGCCAAAGCCCCAGAGCGCACCGAAAAGGACACACGCTCCCAGAACCTTCGGCGGCGTCTGCGCCAGGACGCCTACTAAATCATGGGTCCCCAGCGCGGCGAAAAACCAGGGCGCCAGCAGCCACGAGAAGATCCCGCCCGCCAGCCAGTAAATCTCCCATGACCAGCGGCGCACCCCTTTGTAGGGCACGTAGAAGCTTGCCGAAGCAAAGCCGCCCAGCCAGTGGAGAAAGACGCCGAAAAGAGGATTGGCGGGCACTTTTACGCTCCGGTGCGGTGGGTCCGAGGGACCCGGGAAAGACAAAATCAGTTCAACGAAAATCCAACAGTCAAGGCGCGCCGGGCGCTAGGCGCAGCAGCAGCAGCGTCGTGGGCGACGGGATGTCTTCCGTGGGCCGGTCGCGGTTCGGCGGACGGGTGGGCCAAACCAGGGCGTAGTCTCCCTCCGGCCCGCCGGCGACTTGCAGGACGTTGGCGCGCATGTCGGACGGGACGCGCAACTTGTCACCAAGGCGCGCGACGAGATCCTGCGCCGGACGCTCTTCGACCGGGGCCAGGGTCTTCTCATCAAAGACCAACTCCAAGGCCCGTCCATCCCGAACGACCGGCGCCATCATCCGCCCATACGCCTCGACCTTCGCGCCGCCGACCGAGAGCCTGCCGGCCAAACTACCGGAGCCACCGAAGTCCCAGCGGAAGCCCTTCCACTGACTGATCGGCGCTGCGCGCCAGCCAGACGCCTCGCGACGCGCCAGATAGACTTGGGTGTCACCGGCTGCGTCGAACTTGTGATAGGTGATCGTCGGCCGCCCTTGGGAGTCAAACCCCAACACAGTGTTGTTGTTGATCATGCCGCCTCGGACTGGGACCGGATCGACGATCTCGGCCTTTCCCAGGGTGATCGGCAGCGACAGTGGCTGTCCGTCGGATCGCTCCCAGTGAATCAAGTCTCTGCTGCGCGCATAGCTGAGGTCATGATTAGTGGAAGCGTCGGGCGAGTCCCGCCAGACCCAGACGATATGGAACAGTTTGTCGGGTCCCAACACCGGACCGACAAAATAGGCGTTGCGCTTACCCTCGCCGCTGACCAGCGGGTTCGAGAGCAGACGGCTCCAGCGGCCTGTCTTGGCGTCGAGGACATTGTAGATTTCGTCGCCCGCGCCGCTGCGGCCCGAACGGTACTTCACGATTAGCCGTCCCTCGGGGTCGCGCAGGAAGATCGGATAGGTCACCCGCGCCTCGTCCACGGCAGCCACCATTCCAGCCTCGCGGCGTAAGGTTCGAGCGTCGCCAGTCTCCTCCGAGCGGAAATAGATCAGCGGCTCGGAGTGCATATTAGCCATGACGTGCAGTCGGCCAGACGGGTCCACAGCCATCGCGACGTAGTTGTGGCTGTCCCAACCCAGCCAGGTGTCGAGCTTGGCGTAGGTCCAGTAGCTGCCGTTGCGGTCGCGCTGGGCGATCGTCAGCTGACGGTTGGCGTCGTAGTAGCCGACATAGAGTCGCGTCGCGCTGACTGCCAGCGCGAAGCCCACCTTGTGTCCGGCCCAGACCTGGTCGATGGCCTCGACCGAGGCGATCGGCAGAGACTTGGTCGGATGATCGGCCTCGGGCGCCTGGGCGCCGGCGGCTGACACGCTCAGAAGGCACGCCGTCGACAACGCGAGAGAAACGATGATCCTCGAAAGACCAGAACGCATGAGCGCCTCAAACGAAGAAAAAAGGCGGCCGCCGCCTCTCGGCGACGGCCCGCAGGGGGATCCTAGAACGAGGTGCGGATGGCGAACTGGAAGGTCCGGCCGTCGTAGTCGACACGACGCGGCTTCAGCTCCTGGCCTTCGAACTCCGTCCGCATGGCGTCGGTCAGGTTGAAGGCGTCGAGGCTGACCGTCGTCTTTTCGTTGATGTTGTACGAGGCCGAGAGGTCCAGCTGCCCGCGCGCCTTCACCCGCCGCGCCGCGCCCGAGAAGGTGCCGCCGGCCGCGAGGTCATAGACGTCGCGATAGTTGAACACAGCCCGCACGCCAAACTTCGATGTCTCGTAGTACCCGATCACATTGACCGCGTTCTTCGAGACGCCTGGCAACACGGCCTTGGTGCCATTAGCGTTCGTGCCGCTGACGGTCGTGTAAGAATAGTTGAAGGCGCCGCCGAAGTTCCTCCAGAAGCCCGGCAGGAAATCGAGGTTCTGCTGGATGTTGAACTCGACGCCAGACACCTTGATCGGATTGTTCTGGTTGACGCTCATCGAGGCCGTGATCACGGCCGGCTGACCGTTGATCAGGATGTCGCTGACGCAGGTGTCGCCATTCAGGGTCAGACGCCCCAGCCCCAAGTCCGTCGCATCGGCCGGGCAAAGAGTCGCCTTATCGGTGGCCGCGCCGATCAGCCCACGCACTTTCTTCTGGAAGGCGGCGATCGCGATCATGCCGCCCGGACGGTTATACCACTCCAGCGAGGTGTCGTACGACGTCGCCTCGTAGGGCTTCAGGTCGCGGCTGCCGAAGCTAACGTTGTAGCCGTTGGTGGTGTTCGAGATGCTGGTCGAGGGCACGACCTGGCGGCGCTGTGGTCGCACATAGGTCTTGTAGCCGGCGGCGCGCAGTACCAGGTCGTCGGAAAGGTCGGCCGCCAAGATAAAGGACGGCAGCAGCTTGTGGTACTTGCTGACGTATTCGTTGGTCACGCGCTGCTTGGCGGCGTTGAATTCCAGCGCCTCGATCGTGTTCTTGGTGTCTTCGTAGCGCAAACCCGCCGAGGCCCGGACCGTCCGGCCAGCGACATCGCCCTTCAGGTTCGCCACCGCGTAGGCCGAGGAGATGTCGTCGGTGTTCGTGAAATTCTGCTGGATCACACCGCCGTTCGTGGTGTCGTTGATCCAGCCCGTACGCGTCAGGGTCTGACCCGGCCCGACCGTGACCGGCCGCAGGGCGTTGTACATCGCCTCGAAGTTCACCGTCTGCCAGTTCGACAGATAGCTGCCTGCGGCGCCGCCGAAGAAATCCTGGGCATAGGCGCTCTGGGTCACGAAGGTCGACGAGACGTTTTGCAGCTGCACGCCGGCGGCCGAGGTCCGGTATTGGTCGGAGGCGAAAGCGTTGGACTCATAGCGCGCGCCGAACTTGATGGAGCTTAGCCAGCCCATGTCGAGGAAGCGTTCGGCATCGCCCTGGATCGCCTTCACTTCCGTACGGGCCTCGCCCTCGCTCCCGGCCACGATCAGCTGATCGCCTTGCGACCCGACCAAGGTCGGCCCCGAGCCGGAATAGGTGTAGGGCCCCGCGCCGACCACAACTGCGGGATCAGGCGACAGCGTGAACAGATAGTCGCCGATGTCGCCCGCGCCCGAGAAGAAAGTCCCAGACGTGCCATTGCCGCCCACCTTGGGTAGCCGCCGGACATCGAACTGGGTCTGCAGGACGTGGTTCTTGGCCTTGGACAGCGTGCCAACGGCTGAGGCCTTCCATTGGTCGTTCTTCCACTCAAGCCGCGGATTGACGCCCCAAGCCTGCTGCAGCAACGGCTCCTTGCGCATCGAGGCGAACACGCTGGCGTTGCTGTAGCTGTAGCGATTGACGTAGGCTCGCCCGTCATCCAGCGAAAACACTGGCCCGGTCGGATCTATGACCGTGAGGCTGTTGCGCATGTCGATATCGAGTATGTCGAGCGTGTTGCCGTCCAGCTCCCTCCGCGTGAGGAATCCTGTCAGGTCAAAGGTCACATGGTCGTTGGGCTTGTAGGCCACACCGCCAGCGGCGGTCACCATATGGCCCTCGTTGTTGCGAGCGCCCTGGCGAATATCGGACGGGAAGAGCACGCCAGCTGGATTGGCTGACGCATAGCGCGTGGCGTAGTTCGGCGTCGTAGTCGGGCTCAGCGCCGTGTACTGATTGAAGAAGATCGAGTCCCGGCGGAACTTCTCCTTGGAATAGGCCACCACGCCAAACACGCCGACGCGGTCGTCCAGGAACCGCTTCGCGTAACTGAGGGTGCCGCGCGGCGCCCAGCTCTTGCCCAGTTCGTTGTACTCCACGGCCACCTTCGCCGCGCCGCCTTCAGGCCGATCCAGCGCGCCTTGGATGCGCAGGTCGATATTGCCGCTCAAGCCCCCCGCCTGATCGGCGGCCGTAGGCGATTTGATCACGGTGATCGCCGAGAAGATGTCCGAGTTGAAGGCGCCAAGCGGCGTAGAACCATCGAGAATCGGATCAGCGAAGGTGCCCCCATTCAAGGTCACGCGAGCGAAAGTGCCCGGCAAGCCGCGCAGGTTGATGGTCGCATCACGCGAGTCGGCCTCGCGGTTGATCTGTACGCCGGGAATGCGCTGCATCGCCTCGCCGACGTTCAAGTCGGGGAAGCGGCCAAGGCCGTCTGATGAAATGCTATCGCTGATCTGGATCGCGTCTCGCTTCATCTGCGCCGCATTGGCGTACATCTGCTTGAAGCCGGTGACGACTACCTCTTCGACGGCGTCGGACTCGGTCTGCGCCGAGCCCGCCGTTTGCGCGCTGGCCATTCCGGTCATCAACGCGATCGAACTCGCCGTCGCCAGCGCCACGACGCAGACGCGATTCATCTTCCCCTGAGACATCGCCCGGTACCCCTCTCCGTTTCCACCCCAGTCCCGTTATGTGGGACCTTGTGTCATTGATTGATACCAGGGCTACACCATCCGAAATGACTTGTCATACAAGTCATCCGCGTATCCGACTGAAACCGGTATCCCGCCGTCGACGCCGGATTGAAGCAGCGGAAAGGAAAGTCCAGATAAAACAATACTAAAGCGGCAGATACCGATCGAGACAGCCGCATTGTGACGGATCATTAGTCACGATATTTTTATAAGCCGTTCCGTTTATAGGAACATAGCCTCCCCCATGTGGATGCGCCCGACGCCTGGGCGGCCGCGCGCTCACGCAAGGCTTTCCTCGCGGGCTATCCTTGATCCAGGTCGACGCAAGCCTTCTGGAGTAGGTGCTCGCCCACGTATTGGAGAACGCCATCGCCTATAGCCCGCCTGCGTCGCGCGTCGAGATGGCCGCCCACGAGGACCGCTTTAACGTGGTGATCAGCATCGAGGACGAAGGGCGTGGCTTCCGGGAGGGCGCCCGGATGTCGAAGCGCAAGCAGATCTATTGGCTCTCGGATGCGGAGTGGTCGGCGATCAAGCCTCACTTGCCGCGAGGTCGTAGCAGGGCCCGACGGGGTGATGATCGAAGGGTCGCCAACGGCATCGTCCAAATGCTGCGCTCAGGCACGCCCAAGCGATGCTGCTCGGCCGAGTACGGACTCGTACACGACCATCCAAAACCGCTTCAATCGCTGATGACCTGATCGCCTATCGTCGCCGCAACACCGTCGAACGACTGTTGCGTCGCTTGAAGGACCTCCGCCGCATCGCCACCCAGTATAGACTACGGGGAGCCCTTGCGCCTGTAAAAGCCGCCATCAGTGCGGCTCCTCTCCGCCCGAAACATTGAGACTTTCGGCCGTGATATAGCCCGCGTCATCAGAGCACAGGAACGCGACCGCGCCAGCGGTGTCGGACGCAAGCCCAGGTCGTCCCATCGGAATACGGGCCGCCATTTGGCCAAGATATTGCTCAAGCGTCACCCCGAGCACCTTGGAGAAGTACTCGTTCTGCCAAGAACCAAGCCCTGTCGTGACATGATTGGGACAGACATTATTCACCGTAATCCCGCATGGACCCAATTCAATCGCGGCGGAGCGGACCAGCCCCACTAGGCCGTGCTTGGACGAAGTGTAGGCCTGAGCGTGGGGAAAGCCCGACTTGGCGGCCTGGCTGGCGATATTGATGATCCGCCCACCCTTGCCCAGAGCGATCATCGCCTCGGCGGCGGCCTTAAGGCCGAAGAAGGCGCCCGTCAGGTTCACACCAATGACGGCCTCCCAATCGTCGGGAGAGACCTCCAGCAGCGGCTTCATAATGTAGCCGATGCCGGCGTTGTTGACCCAGATGTCCAGGGAGCCGTGCTGGCTGACGGCATGGTTGGCCAGAGCCTTAACCTCGTCCCAGCGTCTTACGTCACACGGCTTAGTGCTGACCTCCACGCCTAGGCCGCGCAGGTCCTCGGCGACGGCTTCCATCTCCTCGGTCGCGCCAATCATGGCGCCGGGGTGGCGTGATCGGTCGAGCGACCTATGTCGGAGATGACGATCGAAGCGCCCTCCTCCGCTAGACGCCGCGCGATGGCCTCGCCGAGACCCTTGCGGCGGCCAGAGCCCGTGATGACAGCGGTCTTACCCGTGAAACGCCCCATGCTCAGGCCTTCCAATCGAGCTTTTCGGTCATGATGAAGACTGCGTCGGCAAAGGCGCCAAACTCGGCGGCGATCGCCTCCATGGTCGGCGTGGAGACGTCGGCGCCGAACTTGTCCATGTCGGCGACGTCGATGATCTCGACATACTCGTAAGGCGGCTTGCCCTCGCCCATCAGCAGGCCCGCGCTGCGGAAGACCTCGAAGCCGGCGACGGAGCCCAGGCCGTTGACCGTGGGCAGATCCTTGGCCTTGGCCCAGGCTTCGTAATCAGCCACCGACTGGCCGGGCTTGAGATTGAAAAGGACGATGATCCGGGCCGCCATGGTCTTCTCCACCGAATATTAAATGTACGGACATTTTAGTCGCGATACGCCGCTCGTCGAGAGGGCTTGCGAGCCAGACACGCCGCATCCGTCAGATTGAGACTTTGGCGGGCATCGCGCGCGCCGCCTCTCGCGCGGCGCCCGCCCTGCGATCGAACGCGAGATTTCTTGGGCCCGGACAGGCCGCGCCGCCCCTCACTTGCGGTCCGCCAGTTGACATCGCGGTCCAGGCCTCGCCATAAATGTCCGGACATTTAAGAGTCTCCTATGTCGATCCGCTCTCTCCTCTTCGTTCCCGGCGCTCGGCCCGAGCGCTTTGACAAGGCCATGGCCGCCGGCGCGGACTTGGTCTGCGTTGATCTGGAGGACGCCGTTCCGCCCGATCAGAAGGCCTCGGCGCGCGCCGCGACCCTGGCCTGGCTGGCCGCGCAGCCGGCAGGCGCGCCAGTGGGCCTGCGGATCAACGGCCTCGGAACGATCGAAGGCCTGCGAGACCTCGTGGCCCTGGCGGAAAGCCATGCCCGTCCGGTGCTGCTGATGCTGCCGAAAGCGAGCCACGCAGAGGAGATCCGGATCGTTCGCGCGGTCCTCGGCGACCAGACCCCGCCCCTCTGGCCCATCGTAGAAAGCGCCGGCGCGCTGAAGGCCGCCTGGGAGATAGCAGCCGCCCCCGGCGTGAAGGGCGTATTGTTCGGCGGCGCGGACTACTCCGCCGACCTCGGCGTGACGATGGACTGGGAACCGCTGTTTCTGGCCCGCTCCACCTTAGCGGCCGCCTGCGCCAACGCCGGCGTCGAGCTGCTGGACGTGCCTCATATCGACGTGAAGGACGAAGCCGGCCTTGAAGCCGGCACCCGCCGGGTCAAGGCGCTGGGCTTTAGCGGACGCGCCTGCATCCACCCCTCGCAGGTCGCGACGGTGAATCTGGTCTTCTCGCCCACCGCCGCCGAGATCGCTCAAGCCGAGCGCGTGCTGGAGGCCTTCGCGGCCGCTGGCGGCGCGGCGGCCCTGCTCGACGGAAAGCTCATCGAGGCCCCGGTGATCCGGTCGGCCCAACGCGTGCTCGCGCGCGCTCCATTCGCCTGAGGAATACGAACTTGGTCCAGAACTGGAAAGAAGTCGGCCCCAATCGCTATCGCGAGACCTTCGGCCGCTACTACGAGGACTTCCACGTCGGCGACGTCTACGAGCATCGCCCTGGCAAGACCGTCACCGAGTATGACAACCACCTATTCACTCTGCTGACGCTGAACACCCACCCGATGCACTTCGACGCCGAGTTCGCCAAGGCCTCGGAGTTCAAGCAGAACCTCGTCGTCAGCCCCTATACCCTGGCCCTTCTGATCGGCATGAGCGTCACCGACGTCTCGCAGAAGGCCATCGCCAACCTCGGCATGGACGAGGTGAAGTTCACCGCGCCGGTGTTCCACGGCGACACGCTGTACGGCGAGAGCGAAGTGCTGGCCAAGCGCGAGAGCGCCTCGCGGCCCGGCCAGGGCATCGTGACCATCCGCACGATCGGCAAGAACCAGCGCGGCGAAGTCGTCTGCAGCTTCAAGCGCAACATGCTGATCCCGGCCCGCGGCAACGCGGTCGAGGATCGCGTCGAAACCTATTGATTTCCTGAGGACATCGCCATGAACGCCCAAGTCGCTTCCGCCGAGGCCGAAGCCGAGGAACGCGCGATCCTCGACGCGATCGAGAAGTGGATCGAGAAAAAGGTCGCGCCCGTCGCGATGAAGCTCGAGCACGACGACATCTATCCGACCGAACTGGTCGAGGACATGAAGGAACTGGGCCTGTTCGGGGCCCTGATCGATCCGGAGTACGGCGGCCTGGGCCTCTCGGCGACCACCTATTCCAAGATCGTCACCCGCATCTCCGAAGAGTGGATGAGCCTGACGGGCATCTTCAACTCGCACCTGATGATGGCGCTGGTGGTGCAGAAGTTCGGCACCCAAACGCAGAAGGACTTCTGGCTTCCCCGCTTCGCCTCGGGCGAGCTGCGTGGCTGCCTGGGTCTGACCGAGCCCGACGCGGGCACCGACCTGCAGGCGATCCGCACGGTCGCCCGCCGCGAGGGCGACACCTACATCGTCAACGGCAACAAGACCTGGATCTCGAACGCCATCGAGGGCCATGTCGTAGCCCTGCTGGTCAAGACCGATCCGGACGCCAAGCCCCGCTACAAGGGCATGAGCATGCTGATCACGCCCAAGGCCAACCCCGAGACCGGCGAGCCGATCCCCGGCGTCAAGAACGGCCGCAAGCTTGAGAAGCTAGGCTACAAAGGCATCGATTCCGGCGAACTGATGTACGAAGACTACGCCATCTCCGCCGAGCTGGGCCTCGTCAGCGGCGAAGAGGGCAAGGGTTTCCTGATGGCCACGGGCGGCCTGGAAATCGGCCGCATCAACGTCGCCGCGCGCGCCGTGGGCATCGCCAAGCGCGCTCTCAGCGAAAGCGTCAAGTACGCCCAGCTGCGCAAGACCATGGGCAAGCCGATCGCCGAGCACCAGGCGATTCAGCTGAAGCTGGGCGAGATGGCCTCCAAGACCCGCGCGGCCGAGCTGCTCGTCCAGGACGCCGCGGCGGCCTACGACAAAGGCCTGCGCGTCGACATGGAAGCGGGCATGGCCAAGTACTTCGCTTCGGAAACGGCGGTCTATTGCGCCACCGAGGCCATGCGCATCCACGGCGGCTACGGCTATTCCAAGGAGTATCCGATCGAGCGCCTGTATCGCGACGCCCCGCTGATGTGCATCGGCGAAGGCACCAACGAGATGCAGCGCATCATCATCGCCAAGCAACTGGTGGCGAGGAACCCCGTCTAATGCGCCCGCTGGAAGGTCTGCGAATTCTCGCCATCGAGCAGTACGGCGCCGGTCCCTACGGCACCCAACTGCTCGCCGAACTGGGTGCCGAGGTCGTCAAGATCGAGGCGCCGTCGATGGGCGGCGACGTCAGCCGCGCCACCGGCCCCTTCTTTCTGGGCGATAGGGACAGTGAGTTCTTCCAGACCTTCTCGCGTTCGAAGAAGTCGCTTGCGCTCGAGATCAAGACGCCCGAGGGCCGCGCCGATTTCGAAGCCCTGGTCGCCACCGCCGACGCGGTGGTCAACAACCTACGCGGCGACCAGCCGGCCAAGATGAAGGTCACCTATGCCGACCTTTCGGCGATCAAGCCGTCGATCGTCTGCGCCCACCTGTCGGCCTATGGTCGCGACAATAGCCGAGAGAGCTGGCCCGGCTACGACTACCTGATGCAGGCCGAATGCGGCTTCATGGGCATGAGCGGCGAGCCCGACGGCCCGCCGACGCGCCTGGGCGTGTCGATGGTCGACTTCATGACCGGCTCGACCTTTGCCATGGGCATCCTAGCCGCCATCCTGAAGGCGCGGACCAGCGGCCGGGGCTGTGACGTCGACGTCTCGCTGTTCGACGTGGCCCTGCACCAGTTGAGCTATCCAGCCGTCTGGCGCTTGAACGAGGGCCATGAGGTCGGTCGGCTGCCGCGCGGGGCCCACCCCTCGATCGCGCCCTCGCAGGCCGTCCGCACCGCCGACGGCTGGGGCATGCTGATGTGCCAGACGCCAAAGTTCTGGGAGAGCTTCTGCGACCTGACCGGCCATCCAGAGCTGAAGACCGACCCTCGCTTTCTCGACATCCCGAGCCGCCGCAAGCACCTGGCGGAGCTGACCGAGGCGGTCGACGCGGTGCTGTCGACGCGCACCACCGCCGAGTGGTCCAAGATCCTGGGCGGCCACGTGCCGTTCGCGCCGGTGACCTCGCTGGGCGAGGCGCTGGACAACGCCTTCGTCCACGAGATCGGGATGCGCGACGTGGTCGAGCATCCCGACAAGCCCGATGGCCTGCGGATGCTGGCCTGCCCGGTCAAGATCAACGGCGAGCGCATGCTTGGCGTCCGCGCGCCCAAGCTCGGCGAACACACCCAAGCCCTGTTGAGCGAGATCCGCCGATGAAGCTGGAAGGCGTCAAGGTCCTCGACCTTTCCCTGTTCCTGCCCGGCCCGATGTTGACCCTGATGATGGCCGACCATGGCGCGGACGTGATCAAGGTCGAGCCCTGGGAGGAAGGCGATCCGGCGCGGCATATCGGCTACCGCAAGAACGGCCACACCGTGTGGTTCCGTAACGCCAACCGTGGCAAGCGTTCACTACGCTTGAACCTCAAGGCCGACGCCGACAAGGCCCGCTTCATGGCGCTAGCCGCCGAGGCTGACGTAGTGGTCGAAGCCTTCCGTCCTGGCGTCGCCGACCGACTCGGCGTCGGCTACAACGCCATCGCGGCGATCAATCCAGGCGTGGTCTATGTCTCGATCTCAGCCTTTGGCCAGACCGGTCCCAACCGCGATCGTCCAGCGCATGACCTGGCGGTTGAGGCCCTCGCCGGGGTGGTCGCCCTGAACGAAGGCCAGGACGGCAAGCCGGCCATGCCGCACATGCCGGTGGCCGACGCCCTGGCCTCCCTGACCGCATTGTCGGGCGTGCTGATGGCGCTGCTACGTCGGCGCGACACCGGCAAGGGCGACTTCCTCGACGTCGCCATGTTCGACAGCCTGATCGCCTGGACCCCGAACGTCACAGGTCGCATCTTCGCGACGGGCGAGCCGCATGTCGTCAAGGACGAGCGCTCGTTCGGCGGCAACGCCATGTACAATCTCTATGAAACCGCTGACCACCAGTGGGTGAGCCTGGGCGGGGCCGAGCCGAAGTTCGCCAAGGCGCTGCTGTCGGGTTTGGGACGCGAGGATCTCACGGTCTATGCGACCTATCCGCCCGGCCCACAGCAGGAGCCTTTGCGGGCCTTCCTGCGCGAGGCCTTCAAGCAGAAAACACGGACGGAATGGGAGACCTGGTTCGAAGGTCGCGACGTCTGCTTCGCGCCCGTCCGAAACCTCAAGGAAGCCTTCGAAGACCCCCACCTCGTCGCGCGTGGCATGCTGGCCCACGACGCCGAGGGCTCGGAGATCGTCGGCACGCCGCTCATCTTCCGCGACGAGCCTGGTCGCCCCGACCCGACCGTGCCGCCCGTGAACGACGACACCCTCGGCTGGCGCTGATCAGCTATCCCGGTGATAGGTCATCGCATAGACGAAGCGACCCGCCGGATGCAGGCTGTCCGACGCCAGGATCAGGCTGTCGTCGGCGCTGAAGTATCGCCGCAAGGTCCGAAGGGCCGCCTCGCCGCGCCGCGCTTTCAACAGCCGCGCGGCTTCCGGATCCAGCAGTTCGGCGCTGATCTCCTGCTCGATCCGATCAACGACCACGCCATATCGCTCAGCGATCAGCTCTTGGAATGCGCCGCTCCAAGCCTGGACCTCGCCTTGCAGGTCGGCGAAGCGCGGAGGAATGAGAACGCGGGTGAGCGACAGAGGCTTTGCGTCGCGATCCCGCACGCCCTCCATCAGCAACCACGCGCCGTGCGCTTCTCCCGTCGGGACCCGGAACGCCTCGGCCTCTTCGGGCGTCAGAGGCCGGGTTTGAACATCGCCCAGTTCGAGACGCGCATCGCGCGCGTACTGCAACAGCGCCGAGACGCTGCCCAGCGGCTGCACGAAGGAGACCGGCGGCGCGGCGGCGAGAACGGTGGTGCCAAGGCCACGGCGGCGCTCGACGAGACCCGCCTCGCGCAGAAGGCGGATGGCGTCGCGGATCGTGTGACGCGACACGCCATAGGCCTCGCACAGCTCGACCTCGGGCGGCAGCAACGAGCCGATCGGATAGCGACCAGATTCGATTTCCTTGCGCAGGACGTCGGTCAATTGGCGGTAACGAGGAGTCGACATGCGAGCGCGGACTTTCTGAGCAGGCGAGAAGCATCAAAACCTCGCTCTACGATAAGGCAAGCCCCGTCGCTTGACCCGACGTCCGGAGCGGGCGACAGATATATGTCCGGACATTTACGGAGCATCAAGCGGCATGATTGAGACCACCCGATCTCGAATGACATCGGAGCGGCTCGTGGATCACGCGCTGTCGGTGGACTGGAGCGCCTTGCCCGCTTCTGTCCGCGCCGATGCGCTGCGCCTGCTGTATGACGCCGTCGTGGTCGGGATCGGCGGCGCGCGCGCAACCCATGGCGACGAACTCCTGCATGTCGTCCAGGGGTGGGGCGCGGCCGCCGATCAAAATTGCGGCGTGCTGGGGCGGCCGGGCGTACGCCTGCCCGCCCCCTCGGCGGCCTTCATCAACGCCTTCCAGACCCACGGGCAGGAATTCGATTCGGTGCACGAAGGCGCCGTCCTGCATCCCCTGCCTACGATCATGCCGGTGCTGATGGCCGAGGCCGAGCGCTCGGGCCCCTATCCGGGATCGGAAATACTCGCCGCCATGGTCGCGGGGACGGACGTGTCGGTCACGCTGGGCGTCGCAGCGACCAGCCCGATCCAATTCTTCCGCCCTGCCACCGCCGGCATCTTCGGCAGCGTCGCGGCGCTGTGCCGCCTGCGCCGGCTAGACCGGGAGACCACGCTGAACGCGCTGGGCTACGCCTTGGCCTTCTCGTCCGGCACCATGCAGGCCCACACCGAGGGCAAGCCCGCCCTGCCCGTCCAGGTCGCCAACGCCGCCCGCAACGCCATACAGGCTGTGGACATCGCCGTCGCCGGCCTGTCCGGCCCTATCGACTCGGTCACCGGCCCGTTCGGCTATCTGACCCTGTTCGAGAAGAACCATGATCTGACCGACGCGCTGGACCGTCTCGGCCGCGACTTTCGGATCAGCGAAGTCTGCGTGAAGCCCTATCCCAGCGGGCGCGCTACCCACGGCGGCGTTGTGGCCGCCCTGAACCTGCGCCAGGCGCACGCCTTGAGCGGCGAGCAGGTCGTCGCGGCGACCTACCGCGCCCCGGCCTTGATCCGGCACCTGGTCGGCCGCGAAAGCCACCCGGGCATGGCCGTCTCGCACGCTCGCCTGTGCCTGCCCTATCTGATCGCCGTGGCTCTGACGCGGGGCGCGGTCAGCCTATCGGACTTCACCCCCGCCGCACTTTCGGACGCCTCGGTATTGGACCTGGCCTCGCGCATCGTCGTGACGGTGGACGACAACCCGGACCCGGCCGCCTTCATCCCCGCCGAGCTGAGCCTCACGCTGGCGGACGGCCGCACGGTCCGCGAACCAGTAACCGCCCAGCTGGGCTCTCCCGCCTATCCGCTGAGCCGCGAGCAGCAATTGGCCAAAGGCTATGCCTGCCTCGACTTCGCTGGCCTCGCGGCCCTGCACGAACCGCTGGCGGCCCTGATGGACCGCTTCGACACCCTGACCGACGGCGCGGAGGCGTTCCGCCTCGCCCACGGCGCGATCTGACGGAAGACGATGAAAGACACCCATCAGTCCTATTGGCGCTCGATCGACTTCGACCAGATGCTGGCTGAGCATCCGATCGGGGATGACTTCGTCGCCTTCGCCACGTCGGTCAGCCGCGAGGCCTTGCGCGCGCATCAGAACAAGCTGTTCCTGCGCTGCGTCGCTCGCGCCTGGCGGATTCCATTCTACCAGCGCCTGTGGGGCGCGGCTGGGATCGAGCCGGGCGACATCCGCTCGATCGACGACCTGCCCCGCCTGCCGATGTTCAGCAAGTCCGACATCATGGAGTCGCTGAAGCTGGCCCCGCCCTTTGGCGACTTCGCCGGCTTCGAGAGCTATCCGGCGGACCAGAAGCCCCCCGCGATCATGCACACCACCTCGGGCACCACGGGCGATCCGCAGGTGCTGCTGTTTGGCCCCAAGAGCCGCGAGGTGCAGAACCTGCTGCTGGCCCGCAGCTTCCGCTTCCAGGGCCTGCGGCCCGACGACGTGATCCACTCGGTCTACGGCCACGGCATGATCAACGGCGGCCACTATGTCCGCGAGGCCCTGACCCACTGGACCAGCGCCACCTTCATGTCGGCCGGCACGGGCGTGGAGACACGCTCGCTGCAGCAGGTCGAGCTGATGAAGCGCTTCAAGGCCACGGTCATCGCCGGCTTCGCCGACTATGTGAAGAAGCTGGCCGACGTCGCGCGGGAGAACGGCATCGAGCCCGGGCGCGACATCCCGCTGCGGATGATCTCCGGCCAGCTTGGGCGCGAGGACAAGGCGGTGATGAAGGAGGTCTGGGGCGTCGATCAGTGCTTCGACTGGTACGGCGTGGGCGATACCGGCCTGATCGCCGGCGAAGGCCCCGACCAGGACGGCCTCTACATTCACGAGGACGCCCACTATGTCGAACTCTGCGACATCGACACCGGCGCGCCGGTGGCCGATGGCGAGCTGGGCGACATGGTCGTCACTTGCCTGTTCAAGGACGACCTCTATCCGATCATCCGCTTCAACACCCACGACGTCTCGCGCCGCCTGACCGGCAAGTCGTCGATCGGCATCCAGTACGACCGCATCGCCGGCTTCCTCGGGCGCTCGGACAACATGGTCAAGATCCGGGGCATCAACATCTTCCCGCACGGCGTTGGCGCCATGCTGGAGGAGTTCGACGCCTTCGCCGGCGAGTTCATCTGCCTGGCGCGTCGCGACCAAGGCGGGCGCGACAGCTTCGTCGTGGTCGCCGAGACCACCGCGCCCGAAGCATCCTACGCCGACGTCTCCCGCGTGTTTGGCGAGGCCCTCAAGCGCAAGATCGGCATCGAGGTCGAGATCGAGCTGACCCCGAAGGGCGCTACGGCGGCGCGCACTCAGATTGACGTCCGCCAGAAGCCCATCCGCCTGATCGACGAACGCAAATGAGCTTCCACAACCCCATCGTCGAAGCCGGCGTCGCTGGTCTGGCCGAACTGTTTCGAGCGCGCGCCGTCACGCCCTCCGAAGCGACCGAGGTCTATCTGGCGCGGATCGAGCGGTTGAACCCGTCGCTGGGCGCGGTCACCGCGCTCGACGTCGAGGGCGCACGCGCGGCCGCCGCAGCCAGCGCCGCCCGCTGGCGCGAGGGTCAGCCCCTCTCCACGCTCGACGGTGTCCCGATCGCCGTGAAGGCCAATATCGCCATCGCCGGCCTGCCCTGGACCTCGGGGATCGGCGCCTATCGTGGCCGCCTGCCCGCGCGCGACGCCGAAACGGTCGAGCGACTGCGCGCGGCCGGCGCGGTGATCCTTGGCGCGCTGAACATGCACGAAGGGGCGCTGGGCGCGACGACCGACAACCTGGCTTACGGCCGGTGTCACAACCCCTATCGCCATGGGTGGACCCCCGGGGGCTCGTCGGGTGGCTCAGGCGCTGCGACCGCCGCAGGCCTCTGCGCCGCAGCCCTGGGCACCGACACCATGGGCAGCGTGCGTATTCCCTCGGCCTATTGTGGCGTGTTTGGCTTCAAGCCGGCGCGCGGCTTCATCTCCACCGTCGGCGTCGAGGCCCTGTCGTGGACCTACGACCATGTCGGCGTCCACGCGCGTTCGATCGAAGATGCGCGCCTCTTGGCCGAAGCGGCCAGCGGACAGGTCTTGGCCCTCAAGGCGCCCGAAGGTCCGATCGCCGTACTCGACTTCGAAGGCCAGGTGAAGGTCGAGCCCGCCGTCGCGAACGCCTTTGCGGCCACCGTCGAGGCCGCGCGGACGGCGGGCCTTCTGGTCACCGCCTTGCGTCTGCCTGACTACGACTTTAGCCGCCTGCGTCGCGCGGGCCTTCTGGTCTGCGAGGCCGAAGGCGCTGTCGTGCATGCCACGGCCCTGGGCGAGGATCCGGAAGGCTTCTCAGCGGAATTCCGACGCCTGCTGGACTGGGGCGCTAAACAGCCGGCGGTCAAGCTGGCGCGCGCCTATCGCGATCTGGCCAAGGCCGTCGCCGAGGTCGAAGCGAGGCTTGCGCCCTTCTCCGCCTTGCTGACGCCCACCGCGCCCCAGACGGCGTTCCCTTTCGATCAGGTCGCGCCGGCGAACCAGGCGGACTTCACCGCCCTAGGGGCATTCATGGGCGCGCCGGCCGTCGCCTTTCCCACGGGTCTCTCGCCCGATGGGCTGCCGTTGTCGGGACAGATCATCTCCCATGACCCCGCCGTGGCCCTGGCCTTGGCAAAGACCCTCGCGGCGGCGGCGCCACGATCAACGCCCGCGGGCTTTACGGCCTAGAAGAACGCCGGCGGGGGACCGCCGGCGCCGATCTCAGCGTTCCAGTTCGACCAGTTCGTACCAGGTCTGCATGTAGCCACCGACGCCGCCCTTCACGAAAAGGTGGTCGTCGTCGGCCGTGACCCACAGGTCATAGACCGGATGGGCCCCGTCCTTGCTGACCATGCCGCCCGCCTCGTCCGAAAAGCGAAAATGGCGGCAGGCGAAGGTCCCGGCCGGCGTCGTCGCTTCGTCCTCGCCGACATACTCCATGTAGAGGTTGCTCTCGGCGATCAGCGGCGGCGTGGCGCCGCGATGGTCGACGGACGGCAGGAAGGCGCGCAAGGCTCGCTTGTGCGGGCCGCGCGACAGGTCCATCACCCGCGTCATGTAGGCGTCGCCGATGATGGGATGGGTCCCGAAGCCGTCATAGGGCCCGGACACCGGCATGCGCTGGGACACACGCCCGATCGAGGGGCCGTAGCTCTCGCATTCTATAAAGCCGTCACCGAACCGAAACCAGCCCGAGCCCATGAAGCGATCGCCGACGGTCAGGCGCACATGGCAATCCATGGGCCGGCCAGATTCATCCATCGAATAGATGACGTCGCGCAGCACGGTCGGATCGGGCTCGTCGATCTCGCATTGGGCGCTGATCGTGACCTTGCCATCCTTATGCTGGCGCATGACGAAGCTCTCGCGCCCGCGCTCCTGCCCTTCGCGCCCCGGCTTATTAGACGTGTAGAGGATCCGACCGCGGATCGTGCGATGCTTCATCATGGCTTCATGCGCCTCTGGAAGGGTGAGCTTGGGGATCGAGGTGGTCGCCAACACAGGTCGGACAGGCTTCAGGCGGCGTGTCCGCGACTGCGTCGAGCATGCTTTTCAGGACGTCCAAGCTTTCGGCGCGGAAGCCAGCATTGGCGCGCGCGCTGTCCTGAGCCACTTGGCGCAAAGCGCTTCTGACGCCCGCCAAACGCGGGTTCACCACGGGAACCGAACAGTCGCGCGCCAAGGTCTCGGCGACCGACGACAAGCAGGTGCAGCCCAGGACAATGACCTCGGCGCCATTTCGCTCGACGGCGTGGCGACAGGCATCTCTCAAGCGGTCGAGGATCCCGGCCTCTCCAGCGGCGATGCGCGAGAGGTATCCGCCCGGCTGTGAAACGCCCGTCAGATCCTCCTCACCGCCGATCGACAGGATACCGCGGCAGCCGGCTCGAGCCCTTGCGCGCGCAGCACCCGCTTGACGATGAAGTCCATCGAAACGGCGCGGCCATGTCGTCACCAGGGCGAACGTTCGTCCCAGGCGCGCGGCTTCTTCCAGAGCAGCGTCACCGCAGCCCACGACGGGGATGCCAAGACCAGAGCGCAGGATATCCAGGCCGTAGTCGCCG
>NZ_PEGH01000010.1 GCF_002737755.1 Caulobacter sp. BP25 | reverse complement strand
GTCAGGGTGACCATGTAGAGCGCGTCACCAAAACGACCAGCCATCAGTCATGTAGGCGACGATCGCGCAGGCGGCGACCAGCAGCACGAAGGCGATCGAAATCGCCAGGTTCCGGAACGGCCTGGCGACCAGCCCGCCGATGGCGCCCCCCCGGTCGCTCACCGCCCCTTGAACCCCGTCGCGACGAGGAAGACCTCCGAACTATCCTGACGGCTAGCCTTCGGCTTGAAGTGCTGCACTTTCGTAAAGTGGCGCTTGAGCTTGCCGATGACCTCGGCCGTCTCCCCCCCCTGGAACGCCTTGGCGACGAAGGCGCCGCCGGCTTCAGTACATCCACGGCGAACTCGGCGGCGATCTCGATCAGACCAACAATCCGCAGGTGGTCAGTCTCGCGATGGCCGACGGTATTGGGCGCCATGTCCGACATGACAAGGTCCGGCTCGCCGCCCACAAGCTCCATCAGTTTCTCGGGCGCGCCGTCGGCTGTGAAGTCCATCTCCAGAATATGCGCCGGCGCTACAGGATCAACCGGCAGGAGGTCGATGCCGGCCAAGTCGGTGACCCCCCGCTCGACGGCCATCTGCAGCCAGCCACCGGGCGCGCAGCCCAGGTCTATGACCTTCGCGCCCTTGCGGAAGAAATGGAACTTGTCGTCGATTTCGCTGATCTTGAACGCCGCGCGGCGCTGCGATAGCCCAGCGCCCGAGCTTTGGCCGAGAACGGATCGTTGATCTGGCGCTCCAGCCAAGCTTGCTGGCTGGGCGTGCGCCCATAGGCGGTCTTCAGCCGCGCTGGCTTGCCGCGCCCGCCTTCGGAGCCGCCCGTGGGCGGCTTTACCATGCGGCGGCGGGGAGGATCTTCGCTCATGCGGACACCGGCTTCTTGGACGCCCCACCGCGACGGCGCCGGCGCGGGCGCTTCTGCTGGTCGGACATCAGGGACATCAGGAGCCCCTCTCTAAGCCCTCGATCGGCGACACGCACGCGCGAACATGGCCATAGCTCTTGCACCGCCTGCAGGATCGCGGCGCCCGCGAGCACCAGATCGGCTCGGTCGGCGCCGATGCACGGCTCTTGTGCTCGCTCGACGGAGGTCAGGGACAGAAGGCGCGCGGCCGCCGTGTCGCAGTCGTCGCGTCGCATCCACAGCCCATCGACGACATTGCGGTCGTAGCGAGGTAAGCCCAGGTGCAGACCCGCCAGACTGGTGATTGCGCCCGAAGTGCCGACCAGATGCGCTCGCCCCTCCGCGAAGATCTGACGCATGGGCTCGGCGTGTGGAAAACCTTCGATACGCGCTTTGACGTCGTCGACCATGGCCCGGAACCAGGCCTGCGTGGCGACTTCGCCCTCGGGAAAGCGTTCCGCCAGAGTGACGACGCCGACAGGGATCGACAGCCAAGCCTTGATCGGCAGCTTCCAGGCGGCGAACTGGCGCGGCTGCGCGTCGAGACCGCCGCCCTTCAGGTCCACCCAGGACAGCTCGGTGGAGCCGCCACCGACGTCCACAACCAGCGCCGCGTCCTGCTGACGGTCGAAGAGGCTCATACAGCCAGCGACCGAGAGCTGGGCTTCCTCACGTGGACTGATGATCTGCAGCTTCAGCCCAGTCTCTTCGTGGACACGGCGCACGAAGTCGGGACCATTGGCGGCGCCTCGGCAGGCCTGGGTGGCTACCGCCTTGACCCGAACCGCCTTGCGCCGGCGAATCTTCTCGGCGCAGACCTTCAAGGCCGCCAGCGAACGGTCCATGGCGGCCTCGGACAGCATGCCGCTCTGCGACAGCCCCTCGCCTAGCCTGACAATGCGAGAATAGGCCTCGACGACGCGGAAGCCGCGCGGTGAAGGCGTCGCCACTAGGAGGCGGCAATTGTTGGTCCCGAGATCGAGCGCCGCATAGCACGACGTCTCCTCCGGCGACCGCCGGCGCCGCCCTTGCGGGGCGCCGGGCGCGCGCGGCGCCTCCGACATGGTTCAAACCACCTGTCTCGCAGACGCCGCGAACAGGTGCGACGCCTCACTTCGACTCGACCATAGCACGTGGCTCGCTCGCCGAAAGGGCGCCGACTTGTCTTCCGGGTTCGGAAGTCTCTACGTTCAGTTTTCAGTCAGGTAGCCGTGCTATTCTTCAAACCATGAATTCAAGACTCGCCAAGTTCGCGATCGGTCAGGTCGTTCGGCACCGCATCTTCCCGTTCCGGGGTGTGGTGTTCGACGTCGACCCCGTGTTCGCGAATACGGAGGAGTGGTGGGAGTCGATCCCTGAAGAGATCCGCCCTATCAAGGACCAGCCGTTCTACCACCTGCTCGCCGAGAACGAGGACAACAGCTACGTCGCCTATGTGTCCGAGCAGAACTTGCTGCCCGACGACAGCGGCGAGCCCGTTGGTCACCCCCAAACGGCGGTGATCTTCGAGTCTTTCGACGACGGCCAGTACAAGCTTCGGCCTCGAATCTCGCACTAGGCGGTAAAGCTATCCGCGCAAACGCGCGATCGACGCAAACTCCGAACAGCTTTTGCGGAAATCGGGGCGTAGCGTCACCGCATGAGCGGAGAAGGCTTCAACAGCGCGCCCCCGCCGGGAGCGAACCAGGATTGGACAATCGACCAGGGTTGGGACGCCTACTCCCAAGCCGAGCACGACGTCTGGATCACCCTTTACGAACGCCAGGCACAGATGCTGCATGGGCGGGCCTGCGATGAGTTCCTCCGTGGGCTAGACGCCCTGGACCTGCATCGCGCGGGCATCCCCGACTTCAGGCGCATCAACGAAGAGCTCCAGCGCCTGACCGGCTGGAGCGTGGTGGCCGTGCCGGGTCTTGTGCCCGACGAGGTCTTTTTCGACCACCTCGCCAACCGTCGCTTCCCGGCTGGCCAGTTCATCCGCACGCCGCACGAGCTGGACTATCTGCAAGAGCCGGACATCTTCCACGACGTCTTCGGTCATGTGCCGATGCTGACCGACCCGACCTTCGCCGACTACATGCAGGCCTATGGCGAGGGCGGACGGCGCGCCCTGGGCCTGGGCCGTCTGGCCAACCTCGCCAGGCTTTACTGGTACACGGTCGAGTTTGGCCTCATGAACACGTCGGCCGGCCTGCGAATCTATGGCGCGGGCATAGTCTCCTCCCGGGCGGAGTCGATCTTCGCCCTGGACGATCCCTCCCCCAACCGCATCGGCTTCGAACTAGAACGGGTGATGCGCACCCTCTACCGGATCGACGACTTCCAGCAGGTCTATTTCGTCATCGACTCGATCCAGACCCTGCAGGAGGTGACGCTCCGGGATTTCGGTGCGCTCTACGCACGCCTGGCGGGCGCGAGCGACATCGGCGTCGCCGAGATCGTTCCCGGGGACGCCCTGATCAACCGCGGGACTCAGGCCTACGCCAAGGCTGGCGGCCGGCTGGTGGCGACCTCGGCGGACTGACTCTTAAGGCCGAACAGAATCCGCACACCCGGAATGCGCCGCACGATCTCGTAGGTCGCGAAGCAGCCGGCGAAGGTCGCCGCCACCAGGATCGCGCCCTCAAGCCCCTGCGGCAGCCCCAGCTTGGCCAGGTGGTGCGCCATGACCACGATCAGGGTCTGGTGGACCAGATAGAATGGGAACACACCCAGGGTCAGGTATCGCAGCACCGGGCCGCCCGCTGTCAGATGTTTGGCGCCAAAGCCGAGGATGGCGACGATCGCGCACCACTGGTCGATTGAATAGACGCACCGCATGACAAGCCGAAGCGCCTCGGGTGGATTGGCGTCATCAGCGCGATAGATCCAGACATAGCTCGCCCACGCGGCCCAGCAGACCAGTGCAAGGCCCAGCGCTGTCCAACGAACGCCGATAAACCGCGACCTCAGCGCCTCAGACTTGGCCAGGCCAAACCCTAGCAGGAACGCTGGAAACGATACGGCGTGATTGTACCAGTCCTCGACCAGGTCGTGCGTGATCTCGAAGCGCGGCATCAGGAGGATCCGCGTCACGGCCAGGAAGGCAATGGGCCAGACAAGCAGCCCCGCCCCTTTGAGACAACGCTCCAGGCCGCCTTGCAGGTTGGAGCCAAAACGGGGCGCCAGGAGCAGCATCAGGGCCAGGATCAGGGAATAGACCAGAAGATAGGCTACGAACCACATGTGGTTCCAGGTCGGGGTGATCAGGCACTCGCCCTGATCGCACCAGTTGCCCGATGCGGTCGCGTATTTCCGCCAGAACACGCCATAGCTATCGACCGCGACCGGCGCGCCGGGGTTAGCGGCGACGTGCTCGACGATCTCGTAATAGCTCTGGGGCGGCACGATCACGAACATGGCGAAAAGCAGCGGCGGCAGCAGCCGAGCGACCCTCGCCGTGGTCAGCTTCCCAACCGAGGTCTTGTCCGCCATGAACCGCGTCGCCGCGCCCGAAACCAGGAACAAAAGGGTTAGCCGCCAGGGATTGGTCAGCTGCATCAGCGGTTCGAGCGCCTCGACCGGGCGCGGCGTCTTCACATGCCATTCCCACGGCACGTAGAACATGCCGACGTGGTAGAGGATCAACAGGAAGAACGCGCCGACGCGAATCCAGTCCAGGTCGTAGCGTCGGTCGATCGAGGGGGCGGTCGTGGTCATCAGGGAAGATCCGGCGTGAAGAGCGACGCCAAACACCTGCCTCGCGCCGCCCCGGCGGGCCAAGCGTCAGGGGATCAGCGGCCGATGACAGGGACGACCGGAACACCATTCGGGAAGACCGGCGGCTTTTTCGGGATGAGCGGTGAAGAACGTCTTTGGCTTGGCCGCGCGTGGCTGCTGGGCGCTTGCCTGATCAGTTTCATATGCGTCGTCAACGTCCTGACGATCCAGCACGACGCGCCACACCTGGGCGTCATCCGACCCGTGATCTGGGAAGGAAGCAGCGCCCTCGTCACCCTATTCATCTTCTCGATCCCAGCGGCCATGGCGTTCTGGGTGGTCCGGACCCGCCCCCGTTGGTGGCTCGTCCTGCCCGCGCATCTGGCGGCGGTGTTCGTATACTCGGTTCTACACGTCGCGGGTTTCATCGCGCTGCGCGAACTGAGCTACGTCGTGATCCTAGATAGCCACTACAAGTTCGGTCCGCTGGCGACAGAGTTCCCCTACGAGTTCCGCAAGGACATGATGGCCTACGGCCTGGCCTCCATCATCTATTGGCTGGCCTTGCAGCGCGGCGGCTACAGCCCCCCTACGGTCGAGCCCGCACAGCCGGCCGTCTTCGACATCCGGGACGGCGCACGGCTGATCCGCGTTCCGGTGGCCGAGATCATCGCCGTCCGCTCCGCCGGCAACTACGTCGAATTCATCCTCGGGGACGGCCGCCGGCCGCTGACGCGCTCATCGCTGGGCGCGGCGCTGGAAAGCCTGGCGCGCCATGGCTTCGTGCGGACCCATAAGTCCTGGCTCGTAAACAAGGCGCGCGTCACGGGGCTAACGCCCGAGGGGTCGGGCGACTACACGGTCGAGTTGGGTAATCTGGAAGCGCCCCTCTCCCGCCGCTTCCCCGAAGCCCTGGCAATCTTGCGGGGCTAGAGCAGCATCCCCAGCAGGATGTCGTCTTCAAAGCGCCCATCGGGCAGCCGTCCGCGCGCGACCTGACGGCCTTCATGCTTGAAGCCTAGACGCTCGTACAGACGTACCGCGCCAGGGTTGCCCGCGCCCGCCGCCAGCTCGATGCGCAGGACCGGCGGTTCCTGGGCCTTAGCCCAAGCGATCAGCGCCTCGAACAGCTTCGAGCCTATCCCCCGCCCCTGGCGCTCGGGATGCACCGCCACCGTCAGGCTACCTAGCACGTGCGCGAACAACGCGACGGTCTCGCGCTTGGCGTGGATTTCGCCGCACACAAAACCTTCGGGCTCGACGGCGACGAAGCAGATATCGCTATTGATGGCCGCCTCGGCATAAGCCAGCGTCACCTCCTCGGGCGCGCGCGCCAGAGCGCCAGGGGTCACGGCTGCGGCCCTGTGCAGGGCGACGATGGCCTCGCTGTCAGCCAGCGTCGCGGCGCGGATTGTGACGCTCAAGAGCCCCTCTGGAACGGATAGAAGTCCCCGCCCAGGTCCAGGATTTGGGTCAGTTCGTCAAGCGCTTCCCGGCTTTCGGTCAGCAGCAAGGGGTCGGCCAGGTCCTCGGGGGCCAAGCGGTCTCGGTAGCGCCGCTCGACCCAGTCGGCGAGGGTCGTGTGCAAGCCCGGCGTGAAGCGCTGCGCCGAGTTGGCGGCCTCCAGCTCCTCGTCGGTCAAAACGACCCGCAGCCGCAGACAGGCCGGCCCGCCGCCATTGCGCATGCTCTGGCGGACATCGACATATTCGACGCGCCCGACCGGGCCATTCGAGGCGGCCAAGCCTTCGGCGACCGCGTAAGCGCGCGGATTGTCGCGCGTCTCGGCCGGGGCAAGCAGCACTAGGCGATCCTGGCCAGGGACGGCCAGCAGCTGCGAATTGAACAGATAGCTGGCCACCAGGTCGACCATCGGCAGGTCTGCTTCCGAGACTTCGATAAAAGCCGGCTCGAACAGCCCTTCGGCGGCGGCGCGGACGTCGCGCTCCATTGCCGCGCGATCCTCGAAGGCGCGCTCGTGGAAAAACAGACACTCGCGCGTGCCAACACAGACGACGTCGTTGTGGAAGGCGCCGCCGCCGATCGCCACCTTGGCTTGGCGCGGAAAGACCGCACGCGCCACGCCGTGACGACGTTGGATCGCCTCGAAGGCTTCGCGAGTCTGGCGCGCCGGAAACTTGCCGTCCCAGTGCTCCCAGGCCTCGCGCCCCCAGACGAACAGGTTGACGCCAGGCGCGCCGTGATCAGCGCAGAGCCGCACATGATTAGCCGCGCCCTCGTCAGCGAAATGCGGCTGAGCCGGCAAGGGATCATGGACCGCGAAGCAGCGCTCATCGGGAAACAGGCGACGCAGAGCGCGGGTCGTCTGTTCGCCCTCCAGGCTACGATGCAGGTTGGTGAGCAGGTTCGCCGGCGTAAAGTGAACGCGGCGATCGGCGGCGTCGGCGCTGGGCGTCACCGTGGCAGCGTTGGCGGCCCACATCGACGAGGCGGAACAGGCGGCCGCAGCCAAAGCTGGCGCAACCTTCCAGGCCTCTTCAAGCACCGCTTCGTCCGCGCCGGAGAACCCGATGGACTTCAAGAGGCTTATCGCCGGTCGCTCATGCGGCGCGAGAACGAACTGTGGCGCCCCTAGGTCATAGAGCCGCCGCATCTTGGAGAGCCCTTCCTGCGCCGCAGCACGAGGGTTCGAGACCTCGCCAGCGTTGCGGGTGCTGGCCAGATTGCCGGGCGATAGACCGACATACGAATGCGTTGGCCCGACCAGCCCGTCGCAATTTGCCTCCACTGCGGAAATCATGGCCGTAAGCCCTTGATGTCCTTGAGTGTATCGACGACGCCTTCCGCCTCGAAACTGGCGACGGGATAGGCGCAATAGTCAGCGGCATAGTAGGCGCTAGATCGGTGGTTACCGGACGCGCCGAGACCGCCGAACGGCATGGAGCCAGCGGCGCCGGTCGTCGGCCTGTTCCAGTTCACGACCCCGGCCCTGATACGATTGAGGAACACCTCCCAGCGCCTTGACTCATTTGAGATAAGTCCGGCCGACAGACCATAGCGCGTGGCGTTGGCCGCTCTCACCGCGTCGTCGAAGCTGGTCACGCGGCGCACCTGCAGCCAGGGCGCGAAGAGTTCCTCATCAGGTGTGTCGACTCCCGTCACATCGACCAAGCCTGGGGTGACGAAAGCCTCGCCAAGACCTTCCACGGGGCCGAGAGCCCGGATACGGTCGCCGCCCGATGCGTCGGCCACCGCGCTCGCCGTCCTGGCCGCACGGGCAGAGATGAGCGGGCCCATGAAGGGCTCACCCTCGGTGTTCCAGGGGCCGATCGCAAGACGATCAGCCAGCGCCGCAGTCGCTTCGATCACGGCTTTGCCAAAGGCGTCGTCCGGCACGATCAGCCGCCGCGCGCAAGAGCAGCGCTGCCCGGTGGTGATGTAGGCCGATTGCACGACCAGGGCGGCGACCGCCTCTGCGTCATCGGCGTCCCAAACGACCAGCGGATTGTTGCCGCCCAGCTCCAACGCCAGGATCACGTCCGGTCGATCAGCGAAGTGGCGTCGGAAGAACGCCCCGGCCGCCGCCGAGCCGGTGAAGAGCAGGCCGTCGATCTCCTGCTCGATCAGGGCCTGGCCGGTCTCACGGCCTCCTTGCACGAGATTGACGACGCCAGCGGGAACGCCGGCCGCCTCCAGCGCCTCGACCATCAGCTGGCCAGCCAGCGGGGTTTCCTCGGACGGCTTGAACACCACTGTATCGCCGGCCAGCAGCGCCGGCACGATGTGGCCGTTCGGCAGATGACCCGGAAAATTGAACGGCCCCAGCACGGCCATGACGCCATGCGCGCGGTGACGCAACACCGCGCGGCCAAACGGCATGGCGTTCTCGGTGGAGCCGGTCCGCTCGTCGTAGGCCTTGATGGACAGGTCGACCTTGCCGGCCATCGAGCCCAGCTCGGCCTTGGTCTCCCAAAGCGCCTTGCCGGTCTCTCGACTCAAGGCTTCGGCGAAAGCGGCGGCGCGCTCGACGAGGATGTCCCTATAACGACGGAGGATCGCGATCCGCGCCTCGCGCGGACGATCGGTCCAGTCTGGGAAAGCGCGCCGGGCAGCCTGGACGGCCAGCCCGACATCCGTCTCGCGTGCGGTCGCCCCGCGCCAAACCGCCCCCCCGTCGCCGGGTCAGTCGAGATCAGCTCCGGACCTTCGCCCGAGCGCCACTTTCCGTCGATGAACACGCTCATGCCTTCACCCGCACCACTTCGCCTTCGCAGACGCCGAGCGCCTCCAACGCCTCGCGTCCGAGAATAGCCGCATCACCGTCGATCAACACAGGCGCTCGGATCGCCCGAAACCGGGCCACGTCGCCTGTCGAGATCAGCGCCTCTTCGCCGAACGCATCCTCGCCCGCCTTGACCCGCAACCGCTTGGCGTCGCGCACCGTGCGGATGTCGTCGCGGGGACAGGCAACGGTCGGGCCGGCGTCGAACAGATCGACGAGGCCCTGGTAGCGGAACCCCTCGCGCTCCAGCATGGCCCGCGCCGCCTCGCCGTCGCGGTGGACCCGGCCGATGACGTCACGGGCTTCCTCGGGAAGGAGTTCGGTATAGATCGGGTGGCGTGGGGCGAGATCCAGGATGAATTGGCCGTCCGTCGAGGCGCTCATCAAATCTGCCTGGTCGAAGCCAAGGCGGAAGAACTTGTGCGCGACATGCTCCCAGAAGGGACAGCGGCCGTCTTCGTCGAACCAGCCACGCAGCTCGGCCAGCACCATCTCGGCGAAACGCTGCGGCTCGATGCCGATCAGCATGTAGCGTGACTGCGCCAGCAGGCGGCCCGCTCCGCCCTTGCGTTTCTCGGGCCGCAGGAACAGCGAGCCGACCTCGGACCAACCCGCGCATTCGTTCACCAGCACGAGGGCCTTGTGGTCGAAGCGCATCTCCAAGGTCGGGGACGACTGAGCCAGGGTCACAACCCGGAACGAAAAGAACGGCCGTTTGACGCCTACACCGGCCTTGACCCCCGCAACGCCCTCAACCGACCCGGCGTCGAGGTCCTCCAGCATCAGGGTGTACCAGGCCTCGGGCGGGGCGACGCCAGCCTTGAAGCTGGCCTCGGACAGCGCCAGGCGCGTACGGAGGGTCGGCTCGTCCTCCGGCAAGCTGGTGAAACCACGCCCTGAAAGCACGGCCAGCTCCATCAGAGCGTCGAAGTCGGCGGGGCCGGCAGGGCGAACGACGAGCATTCAGTGGGTCTCCCCCAGAGTGTCCATGGCGGCGTGAATCGCGCGGGCGTCGATCATGCCGGTCGCCAGCTTCGTCAGGATCAGAGCCGAGAGCTGAGCACGCTCGACGAAACTCTCAGGCCAGGCGTGCTCGGCCTCGCTGTGGATGTCGCCGCCGCGCACCCCCAGGGTGTCGACGTTCGGCAAGCCCGAAGCGAACAGGTTGTTGCCCTCGCATACGCCGCCGGACCGCTTCCACACGATCTCCTGGCCCAGCAATGCGCCAACCTCCTTCACCGCGCCGAAGAGGCGCTGCTGAGCGGCGTTGAAAGGCTTGGCGCCGCGCGTAATCCCGCCGTGCAGGTGAACGTGCAGATCGTCTCCAGGTTCGGCGACGATGCGGGCGACTTGGGCCTCGAACCAAGCCGCAGCGTCCGGTTCCGGAAAACGGACGTTGAAACGGACCACCGCGACGTCAGGCACCATATTGAGCGGCGCGCCGCCGTCGATCCTGGCGACATTGACGGTGACCCCATCCCGCTCGCCGTTCAGGGCGTGCAGCCGCTCGGCGATCCGCGCCGCGCCGATCACCGCGTTGCGTCCGGCGGCGAAGTCGCGGCCGGCATGAGCGGCGCGGCCATGGACGACGATATGGAAGTTACCGGACCCCTTGCGCGCCGAGGCCAGCGCCCCGTCGGCCAGGGCCGGTTCGTAGGTCAGGCCCACATGGCCGCGCCGGGCGCAATCGGCGAGCACGGGCGCTGAGGCGATAGAGCCAATCTCCTCATCGGGCGAGAGCAGCACGCGATAGCCAAGATTACCGGCGGCGGGGTGGCGCTCGAACGCCGCCAGCGCCGCCAGCATCACTGATATGCCACCCTTCATGTCGGCAATCCCGGGACCGTGAAGCGCGCCGTCGGGACGCGTGCGGACTTGCTGGAAGGCGCTAGTCTCGGAATAGACCGTGTCATAGTGCCCGGTCAGCACGACCTGGACCGGCGCCTCTGGTCGCACGATCACCGCCAGCGAAGGCGGGTGAGCCAGTTCGGTCTCCCGACCATCAGCGGCGATCTCGCGCGACGGCGTCAGGGGGATTTCCACAGGAGCGGCCGGCAAGCCGGCTGCGGCGTCCATAAGAACCTGTCGCTGGCGCTCCAGGCCCATGAGATGCCGGCTGCCGGAGTTGATCGCACACCAGCCGACGGCGCGGTCGACGATCTGACCGCCGTCCTGCGCGATGTGGTCCAGAACAGCGCGGTCTTCTTTATCAAGACGCATCAAAAGCTTGTCCTCCCTTAGTCACAATAACCAAGGGCCGCGGGCAAATCGTGCTTACCTTGAGCGAGGTAACCGATGGCCCGCGCAACAGCCTTGCTGGAGCCCGCCTATTTCGAACCGAGTTCGAAACGTAGCGCAAGCCCCCCGCCTGTTTAGTAGTCCTTGCGCCAACGTACCGAGAGCTTAGCGTCGTTCTGGCCACCGATCCGCGAAACCAGCGAGAGTGTTCGCCGGACACGCCACTCGACCTGGGCCGCCGGACCTTCGCGACCACCGCCAATGATCTCGAGATAGACGTCGTCGGTCAGGTACTTGCCGCCGGCCACGGTCATGCCGGTGGCGCCCTCGGCGAAGGCCAGCCGATCAAGCCTGGCGAAACTGCGCAGGTTGCCGATTACGTCGAAGCCGCCGCCGCCGGCCAGAGCCGCCAGAGCCGACGCCAACTGCGCCGCCTCGATCGGTGACAACTGCGCGGCCGACGAGCCAAACAGCACCTGGCTCAGCACCTCGTCGCTTGGCAGTTCGGGTTTCGAGGTCAGGGTGATCTCCGGCTTTGCGGCCGTTCCTTTTATCTGGACGACGGCCGTCAGCGAGGTGTCTTGGCGCGTCGCCGAGAGATCCAGCCGGATACGATCCAGCTGGCTCGCCAGATACACCGTGCCATCGTCATCGAACTCGAAACGCTTGCCGGCAAAGTCATATTCGCCCCGCACCACGCGGGCGACACCACCAAGCGACGGCGCCAGCGAGGTGCCGCCGACGTGGGCGTCCAGAGAGAGCTCGACGTCCAGACCGCGCCCCCGGACGAAGACCCGACGCGACGCCTTCAGATCCAGGTCCAGGATCATCCCGCCGGTGGTCGGACGGCGCTGCAGCCCCTGGTCAAGGTCCTGCGGCCTATTGCGCTCGACGACATCCATCGCCACGACGCCTGCGGGCGTCTTGGTCTGGGCCGAGACATCGGCGCGGTCGAGAGTCACCGCGCCAGAGAGCTTGATCTTGCCGTCCGCAGAGCGGTTGACCGTCGCCGAGCCCGTCGCCACAGCCGAGGCTAGGTCGTTGTCGATCAGCCGGAAGCTCTTCATGTCCAGCTTGAAGTTGCCGATCCCATCGCGCGCCAGGCTGATCCGCCCGATGCCTGAGATCGACCCGCCCTGCCCGTCTTGGCCGACGGCCTGTAGTACGTCGATCGCGTTGTCGGCCATGGCCGAGCGTAGGGTCACGTTGCGCAGTCGAAGCCCAGTCTGGCCGTCCTCGAAGCCGCCGTCATCGAGAGTGGCCGTGCCCAGCAAGCGCGGATCGGCGAGCGTGCCGCCCAGGCTGGCCTGCAGGTTGATCCGTCCAGACAGCGAGCGGTCAGCGCCCATTAGGAGATTCCACAGCGGCTTGATCTCGCCCTGGGCGGAGAACCGACCTTGCACACCGCGCCTCTTGTTGATCACCAGTCGTAGCGGCTCGGCCGAGGCTTCGACGGGTAGGACAAGATTGGCTTCCGCCTTGAGCCCCTGGCGGTTATCGCCATCGGCGACGATGGTCAGCTGGCTGTCGGTCAGGTCGCCATGGATCTTGGCGTCTAGCGACTGCTCCACCTTGGCGCCGCGCTCACGTGCGTTGGAGAGGCGCATGGTGAAGTCGCCGCCCAGCGTCTCGCCTTGGCCGCGCAAATTGAATGAACCGTCGATATCGCCGTCGAGATCAGGGTTGAAGGCGGTCAAAGTGACCTCCGCCAGCTCGGCCTTAAGCATGGCGGTGGCGCCCCCAAGATCAGCGTCGATATCCGCCCGTCCCTTGTCGACCGCTAGCCGCAGCCGGGCCTGGATTGGGCCGTCGCCGAACCGCAGCTTGGCCGCCTCATTCGTCTTGATTTCGGTGCGCCCCAGCCGCCCCGCCGCGTTCAGCGTCAGGTCATAGTTACGCCCGATCTGCGTCAGTTCACCCGAGCCACCCAAACGCCAGCGACCGTTGGGGGCATCGCCGCGCGCGTCAATGGAGAGCGGGAGGCGCGAAAGCGGTCCGTCGGCCTTGATCGCCGCCGTGCGGACCTTCCAACCACCAAAGCCTACGTCTTGCGCCGTGAGGTTCAGGATCGCGCTGGCCGCTCCGCCGCCGGGCGCATCGACGATGCGCGCCGAGCCCTTGACCTGTCCTTGCGGGATGAAGGCGCCCGGCCCTATGGCCACGTTTAAATCCGCTGTCGCCGGCAGGCCATCACGTAGGGACATTGCCCCCTTCGCCTTGGCGCCGCCGGCGTCGATGTCGAGATCGGTGAGCTCGATTCCCCCCGGTGAGAACTGGAACGCCGTCCGTCCGCGCGCCGGCCCGTAGGCGCTCTGGGCCTGAAGGGAAATCGTTCCGTCAGTCGCATTGGCGCCACGGGCGAAGACGAGATTGAGCCGCGCCTTGGTCAAAGGCAGCCTGGGCAGGTCGATCGCGTCGAGGTCAGCATTCAGCTCGGCCTGCGGAGCCGACAGCGTCCCGCTGATCCTTCCGTCGCCACTCGCCTTGCCGGCCACCTCGACCGGGCCAGCCCGGAAGGGCCCTGCCGCGGTCCAGTCCAAACCAAAATCAAGGGTCAGGCCGCGACCAAGCTTGCCCGAAGTCTTGGCGCTGGCCGAGGCCCCCTCCAGCCGCGCGTCGGCGATCGTCAGCACCCCCTCGTTCCAGCTGGCCTTGCCGTTCAGTTGTGGCGCGGCGCCCAGCAGGCGATCAAGCTCGGCATAGCCGGTGGCGAAGTTCGATGCCCGGCTATCCAGAGTAAAGGCCCAAGGTCGACCGGCGAAGCTGGAGGCGGACCAGTTGGCGCTGACAGAGCCCCTGGCGCCGGGACGCACCGGACCCAAGCTGGCGACCTTCATCTCGCCATCGAACGACAGTCCGCCGAGCACGCGACGCTCGCCTTTGCCAGTTACGATCAGGTTTGGGGCGTCAATGCGGGCCGAGCGGATGAGGAAGCGGCCCCCTTTGACACGCGCGCCCTCGAACGTCGCTTTCGGGCTCGCCCCCAGGACAGCCAGGAGACCCGTACCGCCGCCGCCCGAGGTGGTTGCCTGAGCCTTGATCTCCAGCTCGCCCTTGGCCCAGCGGACCAAGGCCGGTCCCTTGGCGCGCTTCAAGCGGTAGCCCAGCAGCTCCAAGTCGGCGACGTCGGCGGTCCCCTCGACGGAGAAGCCGCCCTTCTCCAGGCGGAACACCCCATCGGCCAGTCCCTGTCCCATCTGCGGGATCGAGACCACACGCTTGAGCGAGCCGATACGAGCGGTGAAGGCGAGGCCATCTGGGCCGGTACGTCGTTTGGCGAGATCGGCCAGCCCCTGCGCCCGGAGGGTCAGGTTTTCAGCACGCACTTCCAGTAGCAGCGTCGAAAGGCCGTCATCGGTCGCCCTCTTCCCGTCGATCGTGAAACTGGCCTGAGGCCCGAACATCCGCTCAAGCCGCTGCGTGAGGCGCGAGGCGCCAAGATCGAGGCGCCCGCCCGCGGAACCGCCCTCGGGCGTCCAGGCGCCTTTGGCCTCCAGAGGCGTATCGCTCCCAGACTTGGCTAGGACGGCGAAGGCGGCCTGGCTCGTCGTGCCATCGGCCCTGGCCTTCAAATCGAAGGGACGGTCGGCGGGCAATCCCAAGGCGCCGGCGATAGCACCGCCATTGGCCTCGATCGCGTCGGCGGCCAGATGTAGACTTTTGGAACGACCAAGATCGAAGTCGAGAGTCAGGTGATCGCCGGCGTGCAGCCGCGAAGCAACGGAAAGCTTGCCCTTCTGACCGCCCTGGCGCGCCATTTCATAGGCGCCGGCGACGTCGAAATCGCCATCGCGACCGCTGAACGCGGGCCGGGTCACCAAACGGAAGGCAAAGGCGTCAAGGTCCACCGAGACAGGGGCCGAGCCGGACTTGCCCTTGGGACCAAGGGTCGGGCGACGCAGCACGATCACATCACGCGCGTCGATCCGCTCGGCATGGAAGCGGCGGCCGAACAGCTCTGTTGCGCGCCAAGCCACGCGAAGGTCGTGCGCTTCGAGCCAGACGCCCTTCTCGTCCGAGATCGTCAGGCGGCGGACGCCAAAATCCTTCCAGATATCACCCGACAAGCCCTCGATCTGCAGCTTGCCTATACGGCCGAGCTTCAGCCCGGAGGCGCGGGCCTCTAGGAACATCCGCCCCTGTGGCGTGATCGGCGCCAGGCGCAGGCCTCCGGCCATGATGACCAGGAGAGCCGCCAGGATCGCTGCGGCGATCAATATGCCTCCGCCCCAGCCGAGCTTCTTGGCGGCCTTGACGGCGGTCTCGCTCGCGGCCTCCGCCGCCGGAGCGACCGTCTCCGCCAGGTCAGGCTTGTTCTGCTCGCCGCTCAAAAGCTTTGCCCGATGCTGAGATAGATCTGGAACGCGGGGTCGCCAGATCGCCGCCCCAGCGGCACGGCGAAGTCAGCTCGTATCGGTCCAAACCCCAGGTCATATCTAACGCCAAAGCCCGCGCCAGCCCGGAAGTCCTCGCGCTGAGGCGTTTCATGGGTGCCGATCGCGCCGGCGTCGATGAAGGCCACACCACTCCAGCGCTGCGTGATCTTTTGACGAAGCTCGAACGAGGTCTCGACCAAGGAGACGCCACCCTGCGGGGTGTTGTCGGATAAGCGCGGTCCGATGGCCTGATAAGCGTATCCCCGAACCGAACCGCCACCGCCCGCATAGAAGCGCCGAGCCGCCGGCACCTCGGGAATCCCCCCGCCAAGGATGGCCCCGAGCTTCAGACGCCCCGCCAACACCGTGCTCGCCCCCTTGCCGAACGGGACATAGGCCGAGCCCTGCGTCGTCAGCTTCAGGTACGGCAGGGAGGTGTCACCCAGGACGTAGGTCGGTTCCCGCGCGTCTCCAGCCGCCACCCGCGCTTGGGATCGAGGATGTTGTCGGAGAAGTCCCATGCATAGGCGACGAGCCCCGCCACGGTGGCTAGATTCAGCTTGCGGCCAGCCACCGAGCCGTTTTGGTTGACCTGTTCCTTGGTCTGGGAAAGGTCGAGGGACACGCCATAGGTCCGATAGGCGGTCGTCTGCCGGCGCTTAGTGAGATCGACGCCGATCGTGGCGCCCGTTTCGTTGTAGGCGTCAGTGTCGTTCCGGAAGAGCGAGCTGCTCAGCTTCAAGGTCTGCTGCGGACGACGCCAATGCGGCAGCGAGACCTCAGCGCCCACGCTCTGCTCCAGCTTAGCGAAGCCGAGCGAATAGGTTGTCGTGTCAGCACGCTTAAGCCGGTTGTAGCGGATCCATTTGGCGTCGACGCCCGCGCCTTCGCTTGTGGAATAGCCAGCGCTGAACTCCAGCGTCCGCGCGCGTCGATCGGCAAGCGTAACGACCACAGGCCGGAAACCTTCAGCGGTGGCCTTGTCCGGTCCGGCCAGCGCCACCGAGATGGAGTCGTAAACGCTCGTGTCGCGCAGCCGGCGCTCCAGCTCGGCGACATCCTCAGGGTCATAGACATCGCCCGACACCCACGGCGCGAGCCTACCAACCCAGGCGGGATTGGTGCGCCCTTGGGTGACGACCTCCACGCCATCCAGATGAACAAGCTCGCCCGCGACGATCTTGAACGATGGACGAACCGTATGATCAGCGTGATCGACGACGACCTCGCGCGGCTGGGCCTCGGCATCGGCGTAGCCCAACTTGGCGACCTGAGCGACAACGCGTCCTTCCGCGCCGACGACGTCGGCGGCCCGTCCTGGCTCACCGATGGTCAGGCGCATGGCCGTGGCCGCCCGCTGCCGCGTGCCCTCGTCGGGCGGATTTCCCGCCCAGTCGATCTTGGGATCGGCGACCAAGAAAACCGGTCCCGGGGTGACCTTGACCACCGCGCGCGGCGGCTCGCCATCCAGAACATCTGGCTCGACGGTATAGGCATAGTAGCCTTCAGCGCGCAGGACGGCGATGACGTCCTCGCCCGCCTGGCGCGCCCGACGCCGGGCTTCGGCGCGGCTCTGGGCAGGTTTTTTGGATTGGGTCAACGCGCGCTGGATCGCTTCGCGGAGGGCCTTGTCATCCACGCCCTGGATCTGGGCCATCGGTTCGTCGGCCCAGGCCGCCGAGGCCATGAGCCAGGCTACTGCGGTCAAAGCCAGGGAAGTTCGCCCAAGCACCAGTTCTTGTTCCCCGCGCGATGCGCCCCCGCCCCTGCTGTAGTCTCGGGTAGCGCCCGTGTCACGACCGGAAATGCACCGGATTGTCGGTGAACGGCGCTTCCCAAAGCAGCCACGAGGCGCCCAAATGCTAGGCAGTCGTGCGCAAAGGCGCGGCGCAGGTGGAATCCCTCGACCTTCGTCGCCGCCACGCTCTAGAGTCGATCAGCGGACGCCTCGGTGTCGCGTCCAAATCAAAAGATGGTCTCAAGGCGAAAAATGGGCCTGGAAAAGAGCATGGCGGGGATGACACAAACCTTCGCGGAAGCGCCGCCCCTGCCAATGACTGAGGCCGCGTATCTTCCCGGCGTCGCCTATGACGAGATGTTCACCGCCGATGGCGGGGTGAGGCCGCACTACGACCCACTGCACGCCCGGATGTCGACCCTGGGCGCCGAGGAGCTGGCTGGCAGGCAGCGTACGCTAGAACGGTCCTTCCTCCTGCAGGGCATCACCTTCACCGTCTATGGGGCGGAGAACACGACCGAGCGGATCATCCCGACAGACCTCTTCCCTCGGATCATCCCGGCTGCGGAGTGGGCCCGGATCGAGGCGGGACTGACCCAACGCCTACGCGCTCTGAACCTGTTCCTCGACGACATCTATGGCGACCAGCAGATTCTGATGGACGGCGTGGTGCCGCGCGAACTCGTGCTCGGCGCGCCCTCATACCGCCGCGAGATGCAGCACCTCTATGTGCCGCATAAGGCCTACGCCAATGTCTGCGGCAGCGACCTGATCCGCTGCCAGGACGGGCAGTTCGCGGTTCTTGAGGACAATCTGCGCGTCCCATCGGGCGTCTCGTACATGCTGGCTAACCGAGACGCGGCCAAGCGGACCTTCCCCGGCACCTATCGCGCCGCTGGTGTGCGGCCGGTCGAGCGTTATCCCGACCTGCTGCTGGCCACGCTGAAGAGCATGACCGCTGATTGGCGCTCTAACCCACAGGTCGTCGTGCTGACACCCGGCGTCTACAACAGCGCCTACTACGAGCACGCCTATCTCGCTCGTCTGATGGGCGTACCGCTGGTCGAGGGGCGCGACCTCGTGGTTCACGAGAACATGGTCTACATGCGCACCACGACCGGCCTGCGCCGCGTGGACGTCATCTACCGGCGCGTGGACGACGACTTCATCGACCCTCTGACCTTCCGGCGCGACTCCTCGTTGGGCGCGGCGGGCCTGTTCAACGCCTATCGCGCCGGCAACGTGGTGATCTGCAACGCGCCAGGCACCGGCGTCGCGGATGACAAGGCCGTCTACGCCTATGTCCCCGACATCATCCGCTACTATTTGGGCGAGGACGCCATCCTGCCTAACATCGAGACCTTCCTCTGCCGCGAGCCGCGCCAGCTGCAGCACGTGCTGGCCAATCTCGACAAGCTGGTAGTGAAGGCGGTCGGCGCATCGGGCGGCTACGGCATGCTGGTCGGGCCGCACGCCAGCCAGACCGAGCGCGAGGCCTTCGCCGAGGCGATCAAGGCCGATCCGGAGAACTATATCGCCCAGCCGACCATCCAGCTGTCGACCGCGCCCTGTCTGGTCGACGGGCGGATCGAACCCCGCCACGTCGACCTGCGCCCCTTCATCCTGTCCGGCGAGAAGACGATCGTCACGCCCGGTGCCCTCACTCGCGTGGCGCTGAAGCGCGGCTCGCTGGTCGTCAATTCCAGCCAGGGCGGCGGCTCCAAGGACACCTGGGTGCTGGCTGATGACCAAGGCCCCAACAGCGGGAGCGCCCGCCCATGATGCTGGCTCGAGTGGCTGACAGCCTCTACTGGCTGGGCCGGTACATCGAACGCGCCGAGCACCTCTCGCGCCTGTCAAGCGTGATGCTGAACGCCACGCTGGATCAAACCGACGCCGGCGCCCACGCTGTCTGGATCGCCATGGCCGCGGTCGGCGAGCCGGGCGACGGCGCCGGCGTCGCCTCGTTCGAGGCCGCCCGGACGCTGGTTCTAAACCGGCAGGATCCCAACTCGGTCGTGTCCTCGCTGGCTCGCGCTCGGGAAAACGCACGCCAGGTACGCGACCAAATCACGACGGAGACCTGGGAACGGCTCAACCTGCTTTATCTGAAGGTCACCGACACAAGGGCGGCCAAGGAGTTCTCGGACAGTTCGTCCACCTTCCTGCACGACGTGATCGCCGACCTGCACCTGTTCAAGGGCGCGGCCGACACCACCATGAGCCACGGCGAGAGCTGGCGGTTCATGATGCTGGGCATCTACATGGAGCGCGCCCAACTGGTCTCGCGCCTGCTTGAAGTATGCTTCGCCGACTCCCCGCGCCATGGTCGCCTTGACGATCACGTGGCCCTTGTCAGCGTGCTGCGTATGGCGTGCGCGCTTGAGCCCTATCTGCGGGTCTACACTGCGGAGATCGAGCCTCGGCACATCCTAGAGTTTCTCGTCTTCGACGAAGACTTCCCGCGTTCGATCCGCTTCGCCACCGCGCAGATCGAGCAGCATCTAACCGCCCTCACCCGCAGCGTGTCGGCCGGCGAGCGGGCTGGCCCCGAACGTCTGGCCGGACGACTGAAGGCGCGCCTGCAGTACGCCGATGTTGATGAGCTCAAGGCCGTCGGCGCCGGACCGCTGCTGACCACCGTCGTCAACGAGTGCGCCCGCATCCACGAAGCGATCTACGAGACGTTCGTGGCCTATCCGCTCGAAATGCGCCTGCCGGCCTAGGGGTCACCACCTTGCTGCTCGAAATCCGCCACGTCACTCAGTACCACTACGAGCGCCCCGTGCGGGAAAGTCTGATGGAGCTGTGGATGCAGCCCCAGAAGACCGCGCGTCAAAGGCTGGTCAGCTTCGAGCTGGACCTGGAGCCCGCCGCCCAGGTGTTCTCTTACGCCGACAGCTTCGGCAACGCGGTCTACCACTTCGATGTGCCACAGCCGCACGACAAGCTGACCATCGTCGCGCGCTCGGCTGTGGAGACCGAACCACCCGCAGAGCGCCCAGATCGTCTCGACATGGGCGAGTGGGACCGTATGCGCAGCGAGTTCGTGCGCGGCGAATGTTTTGACTTCCTGCGTCCGCACGGCTTTGTTCAGACAACCGAAGCACTCCAGACCTTCGTGAACGAACATGATCTGGAAGCCCTTAGGCGCAAAGATCCCCTGACGGCGGTGCGCACGCTGTCGGAAACTATCTACAGCGCATTCGAATATCAGCCGGGCGTTACCGACGCCGACAGCCCAATCGACCTGGCGCTCAGCGCTGGCCGAGGCGTCTGCCAGGACTTCGCCCACATCATGCTGGCGGTCTGCCGGAACTGGGGCGTGCCGGCGCGCTATGTCTCAGGCTATCTGTTCACCGATCGCGAAGCCGGCGACCGCTCCGATCCCGACGCCACCCATGCTTGGGTCGAGGTGTTCCTTCCCAGCCTGCGCTGGGTCGGGTTCGACCCCACCAACAACATGATGGCCGGCGAACGTCATGTGGCCGTCGCTGTCGGGCGTGACTACGCCGACGTGACCCCCTCTCGCGGGGTCTACAAGGGCGACGCGGAGAGCCAGCTCGCGGTCGGGGTCAGTGTTCGGCGAGCGCGCGCGGCCATGGCCGAACCGGAATTCCTGCGCATGGCGCGGCCGAACTTCGCTGGCGGCCGGCGCCGACCGACCGCCGTCCGCGAGGATACGCACCAACAACAACAGCAGCAGCAGTAGGCGGTCGGCCGCTCAACGGCCTGCGGGCCTCAACCCGGCAGGGTCGCGGCGAACCGGCGGGCGATGTCCAGAGCGCCAGCGGCGCCGCCGGCGCGCGGTCCGATCCGGCTGGTTTCCAGAAACTGCACACCCGCCTCGACCGACGAGCGCCAGACCACCTCGGCCAGGTGCACGCGGCGTCCGCCTGCGTCGACGAAGATGAAACGGTCAGGCGGCGGCGTAATGCCGGCGGTCGACAGCCGCGCGCCGCGCTCGGCGATGTCCAGCAGCGAGCACTTCCACGAGCGGGGATCGTCGACAATGTAGATTTTGCGCGTCGCCGGCATCCGAGGATGCGCGCGACGCTCCGCGCCCGAGGGCTCGACCATAGACATACGACCTTCAAAACTCCTGCCGAGTCGGCGAGAGATTGTACCGTAAGCCTTGATAATTCGTCTGCTACTCGCGCCGCATTCACCAAACCGGGTACGTAGCAAGCGCTTCTCAGGCGGCGTAAACGTGAGCCTTACGAGCCGCGACACGGACCGCGCCTTCGAAACGGGGCGCTTCAGCCCGTGAAGCGCTGATTTCGATCCGCCGACCATCAACCGTCGTGGCGTTCACGCTGGTCAGGGCGCCTTGGACGTGCACACGTTCCACACGCACCTCGAAGCCAGCATCGTCGAGTCCAAAATCGTGGGGCCGGACATAGGCCGTCGCCGCGCCATCTGGAACGCCAGACGCCGGCAACGTAAGAACGCCGGCGCTGAATCGACCGCCTTTGACCTCGCCCTGGAAGCTGTTGGCCTCGCCAACAAAGCCGCAGACGAAGGCTGAGGCCGGCTGGTCATGCACCTGGTCGGGCGTGCCGATCTGCTCGATCCGTCCCTGATTCAGGACCGCCACCCGGTCGGCCAGCTCGAGAGCCTCTTCCTGGTCGTGGGTGACGAAGATGGTGGTCACGCCGGTGGCGTCATGGACGCGTCGCAGCTCACGCCGAAGCGACTTGCGAACCGTCGCGTCCAGGGCCCCAAAGGGTTCGTCCAACAGCAGAACACTAGGCTGAACAGCGAGCGCCCTAGACAGGGCCACGCGCTGACGCTGACCGCCGGACAATTGCGAGGGATAGCGCTGCCCCAGACCTTCCAGCTCGACCAGCTTCAAGAGGTCTTCGACCCGCTTAGCGATCTCGGCCTTGGGCGGCTTGTCCTTCCCCTTTCGGACATCAAGACCGAACGCGATATTTTTGGCCACGGTCATGTGCTTGAACAGCGCATATTGCTGGAACACGAAACCAACGCGCCGGTCGGCGGCCGAGGCGTAGGTCACATCTTCACCGTGAAACAGCACCTGGCCCTCGTCGGGGAACTCCAGGCCCGCGATCGTGCGCAAAAGCGTCGTCTTGCCCGAGCCCGACGGCCCCAGCAGCGCGAGCAGCTCGCCGTCGGCGATCTCCAGATCGACCTTGTTCAACGCCGGATACCGGCCAAACTTCTTCTCGACGGAGCGGATGGAGATGGTCATGGGCCGTTCAGTCCGTTCAATGTCCGCCACGCCCAGCGCGAACGTCGGGCTGGGCGACTTCGAGGGCCGTCTTCAGGACAAGGGTCACCACCGCCAGAAGGCAAAGCAGAGCCGCCACCGCGAAGGCGCCCACGAATTCGTACTCGTTGTAGAGGATCTCGACATGCAGGGGCATGGTGTTGGTCAGTCCCCGGATGTGGCCGCTGACCACCGACACCGCGCCAAACTCGCCCATGGCGCGGGCATTGCACAGCAGGACGCCATACAGCAGGCCCCATCGAACGTTCGGAGCCGTCACGCGCCAGAAGGTATAGAGCCCGCTGGCGCCCATAGAAACGGCCGCCTCCTCCTCGCTGGTCCCCTGCTCCTGCATCAGCGGGATCAGCTCGCGAGCGACGAACGGGAAGGTCACGAAGATGGTCGCCAGCACAATACCGGGCACGGCGAAGATGATCTTAAGGTCATTGTCGAGCAGCCACTCGCCCATCCACCCCTGTAGACCGAAAACCAGCACATAGATCAGGCCCGCCACAACCGGAGAGACCGAGAACGGCAAGTCGATCAGAGTGATCAGGAAGGACTTGCCCCAGAAGTCATGCTTGGCGATCGCCCATGAAGCGCAAAGGCCAAACACCGCGTTGAACGGCACGGCGATCGCCGCAGTGATCAGGGTGAGTTTCACGGCCGCCAAGGCATCGGGATTGCCGACGGCCTCCAACGCAGCGCCTATTCCCTTGCGAAAGGCCTCGGCGAACACCGCGACCAGCGGCAAGATCAGAACGAGCGCCAGGAAAGCCATGACACTCCCGATCACCAGGACCTTCGCCCACCTCGGATCGTCGGTGGCGCGGCGGTGGCGCGCGGCGATGACGCGGCTCATCAGGCGAACCTCCGAGACCAGGCTTGAATGGCGTTTATGATCAGCAGCATCGTGAACGACACGGCCAGCATGACGACCGCGATCGTGGCGGCCCGCGCGTATTCGAACTGCTCAAGTTGGATGATGATCAGAAGCGGCGCGATCTCGGACTTGTAGGGCATGTTGCCCGCGATGAAGATCACCGAGCCGTATTCGCCCACCCCGCGCGCGAACGCCAGGGCAAAACCCGTCAACCACGCCGGCGCCAAGGCCGGAAGGACAACGCGGACGATGGTGTCGAACCGGCTTGCGCCCAGGCTGGCGGCGGCTTCCTCAACATCCTCGGCGGCGTCTCGAAGCACCGGCTCGATCGTACGGACAACGAACGGCAGGCCGATGAAGATGAGAGCTATGGTCACGCCCACCGGGTTGTAGGCGGCTTGAATGCCCAGCGGCGCCAAGAACTGCCCGATCCAGCCTGTCGGCGCGTAAAGCGTGGCCAGGGCGATGCCGGCCACCGCTGTGGGCAGGGCGAACGGCAAATCGACCAGGGCGTTGACCACTGTCTTGCCGGGAAAGTCGTAGCGGACCAACGCCCAGGCGGTAAGGACGCCGAAGACGCCATTCACAAGGGCGGCGATAAAGGCCGCACCAAACGTCAACCGATAAGCCGCCAGAGCGCGCTCGGACGTCGCGACACTCCAAAACTCAGCCGGCGACTGCTGCGCCGCCTTGAGCACAACCGCGCTGAGCGGAATCAGGACGATCAGGGACAGCACCGTCAGCGTCACGCCCATCGTCAGGCCAAAACCCGGAATGGCTGAACGGCGGCGGAACAGCGGTCGCTTGGCCTGCGGCCGGCGCTCGGCGGTTTCGGCGGTCATCGTCTGATCGTCGTCCTGGGTCCGGGCTCGCCACATGGCTCTGGGTTACGGCTGAACGCGCAGGGCCCGTAGCCGGTCCCGGCGGCGTCGTGAAACTGAGCCGCTTAAATCTCTACCACGTTCATGGGGCAAACGAGAAAAGGCAGGTGGTGGGTGGAGAAAAACTGGCGGGGGCGGGATTGGAGCTCTTCGCCAGACACGGAGAGGCGCGCACCGCCGGACGGCGGCGCCGCAGACGCTTATCCGGTCGTGGACTTGAAGTTTGGTAGGCCGGCTGGGACTCGAACCCAGGACCATTCGATTAAAAGTCGAATGCTCTACCACTGAGCTACCGGCCCGCTCACGATCCGGCGGGGACCGGTGGAAGCGGCGCGGACCATAGTCGGGGGTCGCCCTACCCGCAAGCTCGGTTTCTCCGTTTTCTCCGGCCGATGTGGCAAAGCTGTGAGCAGGTTGAGGCCTGTCAGGCGTATAGCTCTGCTTTCATAGGCCTTTCCGATCATGATCACGCCCGATCGCACACCGGCGAGACGGCGTGGCGAGCGCTCTTCCACGATCGTCCGGGCCGCCTGACTAGCGTATCAAGCAGACGACGAAAGCCAACGGGGACGGAATCATCGCCGCCTTGGTCGTGACGCAGCGGCGCAGGCGCGCCAGCCCTGTCGCAGTGGCCCGCCAACCCCGCCCTTGAGAGCGCAGCTACGCCGCCAAGTGCCGCGCGGCGAAGTCGCGGCGAAACTGTTCGAATCGCCCCTCGGCGATCGCCTCGCGCATGGCGGCCGTGAGAGCCTGAAAGAAGGCGATGTTGTGCCAGGACAGCAGCACCTGGCCCAGGATCTCCTCGGCCTTGAACAGGTGGCGCAAATAGGCCTTGGAGTAGTCGTGGCTTGCCGGGCAATCGCTGGTCGGGTCCAGCGGCGTATCGTCCTCGGCATACCTGGCGTTCTTCAGATTGATCGGCCCGTCCCAGGTCCAGGCCTGACCATGGCGACCCGACCGGGTCGGCAGCACGCAATCGAACATGTCGACGCCTCGCGCCACCGCCTCGACCAGGTCGATCGGCTTGCCAACACCCATCAGATAGCGCGGGCGATCGTGCGGCAGAAGGTCGGGCGCGTAGTCCAGAACCTCGCACATCGCCTGGTGGCCCTCGCCGACAGCCAACCCGCCGATGGCGTAGCCGTCGAAGCCGATCTCTCGCAGCTTCTCCGAGGACTCTCGGCGCAGGTTCTCGAAGGTCGATCCTTGCTGGATGCCAAATAGCGCCTGCGTATCGCGCGTCCCGAAGGCGTCCTTGCAGCGCTTGGCCCACCGGGCGGACAGCTCCATCCCCTTGCAGGCCCTGGCCTCCTCGGCCGGCCAGGCGACGCACTCGTCGAGCTGCATGACGATGTCGCTGCCCAGAAGGTCAGCCTGAATCTCGATCGAGCGCTCAGGCGTCAACACGTGCTTGGAGCCGTCGACGTGGCTGGAGAAGGTCACCGCCTCCTCGGTCAGCTTGCTGATGCCCGACAGGCTCATGACCTGGAAGCCGCCGCTATCGGTCAGGATCGGCTTGTCCCAACGCATGAACTTGTGCAGCCCGCCCAGACGCGCCACCCGCTCGGCCGAGGGCCGCAACATCAGGTGGTAGGTGTTGCCCAAGATGATGTCCGCGCCGGTGTCCTTGACCTGGTCGACGGTCATGGCCTTGACCGTCGCCGCCGTGCCCACCGGCATGAAGGCCGGCGTACGGATTTCGCCGCGCGGGGTCTTGAGCACACCCGTGCGCGCCTTGCCGTCGGTGGCTTTGATCTCGAAGGGAAACGCGACCATCAGCGGCTCTCAGGCTCGGCGCGGAACAGCAGACTGCCGTCGCCATAGGAATAGAAGCGGTAGCCCGTCGATATGGCGTGCTCATAGGCTGCGCGCATCTTCTCGCGTCCGGCAAAAGCGCTGACCAGCATGAACAGGGTCGACTTGGGCAGGTGGAAGTTGGTCATCAGCACGTCGGCCGCGCGGAAGCGATAGCCAGGCGTGATGAAAATCGCCGTCTCATCGGCGAAAGGCCGCACGATGCTGTCCTCGCCGGTCGCGCTTTCGAGCAAACGCAGCGAGGTGGTGCCGACACAGATGATCCGGCCGCCGGCGGCACGGGCGGCGTTCAGGGCGTCCGCGACCTCCTGGGTCACCTGGCCATACTCGGCGTGCATCTTGTGTTCGGAAACGTCGTCGGTCTTGACCGGGAGGAACGTCCCCGCCCCGACATGCAGGGTGACAAAGTGGGTCGAGACGCCCTTAGCCTTCAGGGCCTCAAGCAGCTCCGGCGTAAAGTGGAGGCCGGCGGTCGGCGCGGCGACCGAGCCATCTTCGCGGGCGTAGACGGTCTGGTAGTCAGCGCGGTCACGCTCGTCCTCACCTCGCTTGGCGGCGATATAGGGCGGCAGCGGCATGTCGCCGTGGCGAGCGATGCCGATATCAAGGTCCGGTCCAGAAAGATCGAAGGCCAGCACCACCTCGCCGCCCTCGTGCTTCTCGGCGATGGTGGCGTCCAGGCGATCGACCTCGCACGCGCGATCATCGCCCGCGCCGAACGCGACACGGTCACCGACCTTGAGGCGCTTGCCGGGACGCATAAAGGCGCTCCAACGATCCGGCGCTATGCGACGATGCAACGTGGCTTCGACCGCGACGGGTGTGCCGTCGGCGCCACCCGTTGTGCGGCCCTCACGCAGGCCCGAGAGACGAGCCGGGATGACGCGGGTGTCGTTGAACACCATGGCGTCACCGGGACGCAGGAAATCAGGCAGTTCGCGGACGACGTGGTCGGCCAGCGGCTGGCCCGGCAGCACGACCAGCAGGCGCGCGGCGTCGCGCGGCTCGGCGGGCCGCAGAGCGATGCGATCCTCGGGAAGGTCGAAGTCGAAATCGGATAGGCGCATGGGCGCGCTTCAAGCGCACGATGGGCCGCGAAGGTCAAGAGTCGGGCGATCGGCGCGGGCGCGAGACGAAGCCGCCAAACGGCTCGAACTCGGGCGCGCCAACGGCCTTTTCCTCATGCTAACAGCGGTTCATGCGCCTCATCGTCCAACTCTTGAGTCTCCTGGTCCGCGGCACAGCTCTGATGCTGGGTCTAGCGGGCTCGATACTCGCGCTGGCGAGCCTGGGCGGGGCGCTCAGCCCCCGACTCGACGCCCTCACGCACGCCGCCCCGTTTTGGCTGGGCATGGGCGTTGGCGCGGTAGCGCTCGGCGCGCTCTTCGCGCGAGACGCCGAGCGATGGGTAATTGTCGCGCTAGGCGTCGTCGCGATCAGCGCTTGCGGCGTCATGATGCTGCCAGAGCTGCGCATGGCCTGGCGGTTCAAGCCCGAGGCCACGGCGCCGGGCGACCTCAAGGTCATCCAGTTCAATGTATGGCATGAGAACTACGCGCCCGAGGAAAGCCTCGAATGGCTATTGGCGCAGAACGCCGACGTCATAGTGCTGGTGGAGGGAGGCGGGACGGCCTGGCCGATCGCCAAGCGTTTGCGAGCCGCCTATCCTTTTACGTCTTGCAAGGCCAGGGCCTGCGAACCGACGATATTCTCGCGTAGAAAGATCATCGAGTCTGGCGCGGTTCCGAAGGGTCTGCCAGGGGCCTGGGCCGTGCTGGAAGATCCGGCGGGACCTTTCGCGGTCATGGGCGCGCACTACGTCTGGCCTGTTCCGGCTGGACGCCAACAGAAGCAGTCGGCGATGCTGGTCAAGGCAGCCTCGAAGTTCGACCGCCGCGACCTGATTATCACCGGCGATTTCAATTCCACGCCTTGGTCATTCACCCTGAAGCGTCAGGACAAGGCTCTGGGGCTGCAGCGATTGACCCGCGCCCTGCCCTCATGGCCTTCCGGCCAGTTCTCACGCGTCGCGGCCGCTCCAGCGCCTTTCCTGCCGATCGACCACGTATACGCAGGCTCGGCGTGGCGCGCGGTGAAGGTCGAACGCGGTCCGGCCATCGGCTCAGACCACCGGCCCATCATCGTGACCCTGCGACGAGAGGCCAAATGAAAAACGGCTCCGGACCCAAGGTCCGGAGCCGCTTGAACGCGCTTATGCGAGGGATCAGGCGTCGGCAGCGATCTTGGCGCTGACGATCTTGCCCGGCTCCTTCGGCGGCTCGCCCTTGGGCAGGGCGTCAACATTTTCCATGCCTTCGATCACCTGCCCCCAGACGGTGTACTGGCCATCGAGGAAGGTGGCGTCGTCGAACACGATGAAGAACTGGCTGTTGGCCGAGTTCGGATCGGGCGTGCGGGCCATCGAGCAGACGCCGCGGACGTGCGACTCCTTGTTGAACTCAGCCTTCAGGTCCGGCTTGTCCGAACCGCCGCGCCCCGTGCCCGACGGATCGCCGCCCTGGGCCATGAAGCCCGGGATCACGCGGTGGAAGACAACGCCGTCGTAGAAGCCCTCGCGCACCAGTTCCTTGATCCGCTCGACGTGGCCAGGCGCCAGATCAGGGCGCAGCTTGATAGTGACCGGACCGGTCTCCAGCGTCAGGATCAGGGTGTTTTCGAGGTCGGCCGACATGGTCTTCCCTTATGTGGCGAGTGATGCGACCGCGCTTCTAGCGCGGTTCAGGGCGTCCTGTGAACCAAGTCTTCGCCGGAAAACTGCAGGAACTCAGCGGATGTCCGCTGGCAGATCGACGTCGCAGATAGAAAAGTCCGCGCCTTTCAAGGCCCTCAGGCGTTTTGTTTCCGCAGCGAACCAAGGTCCCTTTGGGTCGATAAGCCGCACCCTGGGCCGTTCTGGCTCGGGAATGTCCGAGAGCAGCCTGACCTTTTGCATTTGATCCTGTGGCGCGGGCACGGGCTCCCCCGTCTTTATGGCCCGCACCACGCTCAGCCCACTGACGACGCGTCCAAAGGCGGTGTAGCGCTTATCCAGCGAAGGATACGGCTGGCGCATCAGGAAAAACTGGCTGTTGGCCGAGTTGTTGTCCTCGTCGCGCGCCATGCCGACGACGCCGGGGCAATAGGTCCCCCAGGCGGCGACCATGTGGTCGCTGGTCATTTCGCTCCAGCTCCAGGCCTGGCTGACCACCGGCAGGGATTTCAGATAGCCGACCTCCAGCCCCGCCGGCGCCGCCATGACGACGAACGGCGTTTCGGCGGCGCGCCGGAAGGTGAACTCGGCCTTGAGGTTCGGCTTGTCGCTTGCCCCATCGCCCTTATTGGTCGGATCGCCTGTCTGGGCCATGAACCGATCAATGACTCTGAAGAAGGTGCGACCGTCATAGATCCCGGCGCGGGCCAGTTCCTGAAGTCGCGCGGCATGGTTAGGTGCGACGTCGGGGACCAGCTCCACCAGCACGCGCCCCTTGTTGGTGTCGATCACCAGGATCGTCTCGGGCGCCGGCGTGCGCCAGTCCTGTTCAGACAACTGGCTCGGCCCCGCTGCGAAAGCGGCGCTCGAGGTGATCGCGAGAACCAGACCCGGTAGCAGCGCGCGAGACAGCGTCATGTCATTTCACCTGAACGGGAACGTCGAGATCGCAATTGGTGAAGCTGCCGCCTTGCTCGGCCTGGCGCTTGGCCACCAGCGCCTTGAAGGCTGCGGATCGGGTATCCATCACCTGCACCGTCGGACGCTTGTCCGCCGGCAGGTCCGCCAGCAGCTTGACGCTGAGCATCTTGTCCTGCGGGTCGGGGGCCGGCTCGCCGGTCTTGATATTGCGCACGACGTCGAGGCCCTGCAGCACACGTCCGAAGGCGGTGTAGGTCTTGTCCAGCGAAGCGTTAGCTTGACGCATGAAGAAGAACTGGCTGTTGGCGCTGTTGGGGTCGCCGGCGCGGGCCATCCCCAGAACCCCAGGACAGAAGTTGCCCCAGGTCGCCACCTTACGATCGGCGGTCATCACGGCCAGGGCGGAGTTCTGACTCGTCACCGGAAGGGCGTCGATCCAGCCAGATTCGTTGCTGCCCACCTTGAACCCCGCGCCCAGCGGCAGGTCTGCGCCTCGGCGGAAGGTGAACTCAGCCGTCAAGTTCGGCAGGTCCGAGCCGCCCATGCCGGTGTTCTGCGGATCACCGGTCTGGGCCATGAAGTCGTTGATCACACGGAAGAATGTGAGACCGTCATAAAAGCCGCTCTTCACCAGTCCGCGTAACCGTTCGATGTGATTGGGTGCGGCCTGCGGATAGAGCTCGGCGATGATCCGACCCTTGTTGGTCTCCACCACGATGACATTGTTGGGATCCGGCGTGCGCCAATCCGCAGCGGTCTGGGCCGAGGCCGCCTGAGGAGAAGCCGTCACTGCGGCGAGCGCCAAGGCGGCGGCGGTCATGGCGAACTTCATCGAATACCCCGAACAGAATAGGTCATGGCCGGCGTAGAACGACACGGCCTCCCCGACAAGTGCGACGGACCTTGAACCGCAGGAATCCGGCCGCTTCGGGGCGAAGGCCAAGCTCGAACAGGCGCCGCGCTTCAAGCGCTCTAGCTAAGGTTTTACAGGATCAAGAACCTTGCAGCCCGAGCGAGCATCGGCAAAAGCCGTCCTGGCTGGAGCCCCGTCGGCCAGTCGGCGCACGCCCAGCAGCGCCATGAAGGTTCGGCCAGGCTCCTCGACCATTGGGAGGTGCCCGGAACTCTCGAACCAGCAAACCGTCTTGGTCGGAGCCGATAGACGATCCAGCCAAGCAGCGGCGATCGTCGAGGGCGTCGTGCTGTCGCGGCGGCCCAAAAGGAAGATCACGGGGGCCTCGGCCTTTCCAAAGCGGGAGAAGGAGACGTCGGCTAGGCGCGGCCATAGGGTCGCTACCGTGAAACCGCTCCCCTCGCCCCAGGCTTTGCGATCATCGGGCGTATAGAGCGGTGAGAGCCTGGTGGAGTTGAAGTAGAAGTTGGCGTCAGGCCTCAGTCCCGCAAGGGAGCCATAGCGGTTGGCGTACTTGCGCCAGGCATCGGCCTTTTCGATCGTGAACGCGCCCCCATCAGGGTAGGGGCTCAAAGCAGAGATCGCCTCCACGGCGTCCTTATCGCCCCGCTCGCGGGCGATCTTAAGGGTGCTTTCGATACCCACCCGCTCGTTCTCCCGGAAATCGATCAACTGGCCCATGCCGATGTAGGCATAGAGCAGATCGGGTCGCTTCTGGGTCACAGCCAATCCGACGGCCGATCCGAAGCTGTGCCCAAGAACGAAGACCTTGCGTTGCCCAAAGCGACTGCGAAGCTGTTCGATCAGCTCAATGGCGTCGTCACGATAACGCTCCAGGCTCAGCGTCGGCGCGATCGCGGCCGGATCGTTCAGCGGATAGGAACGTCCCGCGCCCCTTTGGTCCCACTGGACGACCGTGAAGAACTCTTCCCAGGGACGCTGAAAGCTCCAAGCCATCGGCATCTCGACCGATCCAGGCCCGCCATGGATATAGATCAGAACGGGGTTGGCACGGTCGTTCCCGCGAATATTGACCACCTGACGCGCGCCGCCGAGGTTGAGCGTCAGGGTCTCATCAACACCATTGGGCGTGACGATCTTCTGGATGTCGCCAATGATCGCGCGCGCCTCCTCCAGACCATCGCGGCGGGCGACTGAAGCGCTCGCTCCGTCTTGCTGGGGGCTTGCCTTGGAGGCAATGGGTTGAACGACGAGAGCGGCGGAAAGGGCCGCGATGGCAAACCAGCGATTCATGCCGGCCAGCTTAGCCACTTCCGCACCGCGAGGAAGTCCGCCTAACGACGTTCGCCTGCTAGCCCCGTCCCACCTTGGTTAGCAACTGCTCGGCGACGCCAGCCGGGACAAACTTGGAGATGTCTCCGCCAAGGGCGGCGATCTCCTTGACCAGCCGCGAGGCGATGGCCTGGTGGCGCGGATCGGCCATCAGGAAGACGGTCTCGATCTCGCGATCCAGCTGCTGGTTCATCGCCGTCATCTGGAACTCGTACTCGAAGTCGGCGACGGCCCGCAGGCCACGCACAATCATCTGGGCGTTCACATCCCGGGCGAAGTGCATCAGAAGGCTCTCGAAAGGCCGCACCTCGATCTGAGCGATCTTCTTCAGGTGCGCCGTTTCGCGTTCAAGGATGGCGACCCGCTCATCTAGCGAGAAAAGCGGCCCCTTGCCGATGTTCACGGCGACGCCGATCACAAGCTTGTCGACCAGCTTCACGGCCCGCCCGATGATATCGAGGTGACCGTTGGTGACCGGGTCGAAAGTCCCAGGATAAAGCCCAACCCGCATGCAACCCCCTACGCTACGGACGAGGGTTACGGAGTCTCTTCCGCCCCGCTGTCCTCGCCCTGGTTATCGTCGCCGCCGGAATCGGCGAGACGCTCGACGCTGACGACGTGCTCGTCCTGCGCGGTGCGGAAGATGGTTACGCCCTGAGTATTCCGCGCTGCAACACGAATTTGCGAAACAGGCACGCGGATCAGTTGGCCTTGATCGGTCACGAGCAGGATTTGATCGCTCTCGTCGATCGGGAACGAGCCCACCAGACGACCGCCGCGCTTACTCAGATCCTGAGCCGCTAGACCCTGACCGCCACGACCCGTACGGCGGAAATCATAGGCGCTAGTGCGCTTGCCGAAGCCCTCCGAAGACACGGTCAGCAGGATTTCCTCGGCCGCGCCAAGCTCGGCGATGCGTTCGGGCGACAGCGTCGTCTCGTCGGCGTCCTCTTCGCCCTCGTCAGCGGCGACGGGAGCGTCGTCGCCCTCTTCGCCGGCCGCGCGCAGCATGGCGCGCTGGTGCTTGAGGTAGGCGGCGCGTTCAGCCGGGGTGGCGTCAACGCTGCGTAGCACGGCCATCGAGATGACCTCGTCGCCCTCGGCCAGGCGCACACCGCGCACGCCCGTGGAGTCGCGGCTGGCGAACACGCGCACCTCGTCGACCGAGAAGCGGATGCAGCGACCGGCGGCCGTGGTCAGCAGCACGTCCTGGTCAGCGTTGCAGACCGCCACGCCGACGATGCCGTCGCGCCCCCCGAGCTCATTGGCGTCCAGCTTCATGGCGATCTTGCCGTTGCGGCGGACATCCACGAAGTCGCTGAGCTTGTTCCGACGAACACTGCCCGAGCGGGTGGCGAACATCACGTCCAGGCCGCCCCAGGTGGCTTCGTCCTCCGGCAGGGCCAGGATCGAGGTGATGGTCTCACCCGGCTCGATCGGCAGCAGGTTGACGAACGCCTTGCCGCGCGAATTGGCGACGCCCTGTGGCAGGCGCCAGACCTTCAGCTTGTAGACCTTGCCGCCGGACGTGAAGAACAGCAGCGGCGCGTGGGTCGAGGCCGAGAACACGCGGGTGACCGCGTCTTCGGTCTTGGTCGCCATGCCCGACTTGCCCTTACCGCCCCGGTGCTGGGTGCGGTAGTTGGCCAGCGGCGTGCGCTTGACGTAGCCGCCCATGGTGACGGTGATGACCATGTCCTCGCGGACGATCAGATCCTCGTCTTCCATGTCGGCGTCGCCGTCGACGATCTGGCAGCGGCGCGGAATGGCGAACTTCTCGCGGACCTCGACCAGCTCCTCCCGGACCACGGCCATGATGTTGGCGCGGTCGGACAGCAGCTCCAGATAGCCCCGGATAGCGTCGGCCAAGGCCTCGGCCTCGTTGCCGATTTCCTCGCGGCCCAGGCCCGTCAGGCGTGACAGCGTCAGCGCCAGGATAGCGCGCGCCTGCTCATCGGTAAGGCGGATAAGGCCGCCCTCTTCCTGGATCGTGCGCGGGTCGGCGATCAGCTCGACCAGGGGCAGCATGTCGCCAGCGGGCCAGGACTTGGCCACCAGACGCTCGCGCGCCTCGGTCGGGTCCTTCGACGAGCGGATGATGTGGATGAACTCGTCGATATTGGCGACGGCGATGGTCAAGCCGACCAACACGTGGCCACGGTCGCGGGCCTTACCAAGTTCGAACTTGGTGCGGCGGACGACCACTTCCTCGCGGAACTCGACGAACAGCTGCAGCAGCTGGTGCAGACCCATCTGCTCGGGCCGGCCACGGTTCAGGGCCAGCATGTTAACGCCGAACGAGCTTTGCAGCGCCGTGAAGCGGTAGAGCTGGTTCAGGATCACCTCGCCCGAGGCGTCCCGCTTCAGCTCGATGACGATCCGCATGCCGTCGCGGTTGGACTCGTCGCGGATATCGGCGATGCCCTCGAGCTTCTTGTCACGGACCAGCTCGGCGATGTGCTCGACCAGGTTGGCCTTGTTCACCTGGTACGGGATCTCGGTGACGATGATGGCTTCGCGGCCGGCGCGCAGCTCCTCGACACTGGCCACGCCGCGCATGATGACCGAGCCACGGCCGGTCAGCAGAGCCTGGCGTGGGCCCGCACGGCCGATGATCTCGCCGCCGGTCGGGAAGTCGGGTCCGGGCACCAGATCCAGCAGCTGGTCGGTGGTGACCTCCGGATCGTCGATCAGCAGCAGACAAGAGTCGATGATCTCGCCCAGATTATGCGGCGGGATGTTGGTCGCCATGCCGACGGCGATCCCGCCAGCGCCATTGACCAACAGGTTCGGAATCCGCGACGGCAGGACGGTCGGTTCCTGTTCCTTGCCGTCATAGTTGTCGACAAAGTCGACCGTGTCCTTATCGAGATCGGCCAGCAGCGCCATGGCGGGCGGCGCCATGCGGCACTCAGTGTAGCGCATGGCCGCAGGCATATCGCCGTCGACCGAGCCGAAGTTGCCCTGGCCGTCGATCAGCACCAGCCCCATCGAGAACGACTGGGTCATACGGACCAGGGTGAAGTAGATCGAGGCGTCGCCGTGCGGGTGATACTTACCCATGACGTCACCGACCACACGGGCCGATTTGACGTATGACCGCTCGGGCGTCTGGCCCTGCTCGTGCATCGAGAACAGAACCCGGCGGTGCACAGGCTTGAGACCGTCGCGCGCGTCCGGCAGGGCGCGACTGACGATCACGCTCATGGCGTAGTCGAGGTATGAGCGGCGGAGTTCGTCCTCGATGTTGATCGGGGCGATATCCCCGCGGGAACCGTCGGCGGGGATCGTGGTGTGTTCGTCGCTCAAGGGGATTTTTCGCCGTCAGAATCGGACACGGAACTGCCGGAAACTGTTAGCATTCCAATGAGACAGACGCCACCTTTACGGCCGTTTCGTCCCCAGTCCTACGCTTGTTCAGAAGGAAACCCGCCATGCGCAGCCTCACCCTCGCAACGACCCTGGGCCTCGCCGCCCTGATTAGCGCCGCGCCAGCCCTGGCCCAGACCTCCGCGATCGCCCAGGTCAAGGGCGGGGACGGCAAGGACATGGGCGTCGTTACGGTCGCAGAGGCCCCGCGCGGCGCCCTGCTGAAGCTTGAACTGAAGGGCCTCACGCCCGGTTGGCACGCGGTTCACTTCCACGAGAAGGGCGACTGCGGAACACCAGACTTCAAGTCCGCAGGCGCGCATGTGCACACCACCGCCCAGGTCGTCCATGGCCTGTTGAACCCCGACGCCAACGACAACGGCGACCTGCCCAACATCTTCGCCAACGCTGACGGCTCGGCCACGGCCGAGATGTATTCGACCCTAGTGTCCCTGAAAGGCGCGGGTGGCCGCCCAGCCCTGCTGGACGCCGACGGCTCGTCCATCGTCGTCCACGCCAGCCCCGACGACCACAAGAGCCAGCCGATCGGCGGCGCCGGCGCGCGCGCGGCTTGCGGCGTGATCAAGTAGTCGCTTAGCTCCCGCCGAGACTCACACCAGCCTCGGCGGGAGACACCATGCGTACCTGGCGACTGCCGATCCTCGCCCTGCTTTTGGCCGCGACCGCCGCCTGCGACGGCTCGAAGGGCGAGCGCAAGACCGAAACGCCGGCCGCGCCTCAGGGCGCGCCCGCCCCGCCGTCGCCCCCTCCCCTCCAACCCACGGAGCTCGTCTCTCTTGCCTGGCGGCCCAGCAATTCCGACCAGAACCTGCAGGCCTTCGATCTTGAGGTCTCCGGCCTCGACGTGCTGGCTGTCTGCCACGTGCCGCCCGGCTGGACGATCAACGCTACCGGCGCGGGTGCTGGCGTCACGGTACTGAAGGGTCAAGCCACCGTCGGCGCGGCTTTCGTCAGCCTCGATGACATGCAGGACATCGCTGGGCTGTTCCTGGTCCGCGCCCGCCCGAACGAGACCTTCGCGGTCGAGGGCGAGATGACCACAGGAACCTACGGCGGCGACCAGACGGAGGTCCTGGCCACGCCCGCTCTGCTCCGCCGCGAAATCGTCGACCGCTGCCCGCCGCCGAAAGGCTAGGCCGCCTCCGCGAGCGTCTCTTCCGGCTTGATCCGCTTTTCGGTCAAGGCGACCAGGGCGACACCGACCATCGTCGCGCCGCCGCCGATCAGCAGCTGCGGCGTCAGCTTGTCGCCCAGGAATAGGATGCCAATCGAGCATGAGACCAGCGGCGTCAGCAGGAAATAGGGCGTCACCCGCCCCGCCTCGCGACGCTGGACCAGCCAGAACAGCAGAGCGCTGGCCCCGACCGTGGAGACCACCGCAGCGAACAGCACCGCCGCCCAGGCGATCGGCGGAGCGGCCTTGATGTATTCGACCTGCCCTGTCTCGAAGACGAACGACATGGTCAGCAGCACAGGCGCGGCCACCAAGGCCGTCATGCCCTGCATCTTCAGCGGCTTGATGCCTGGCGTCTTGCGCACCAGCACGGTGGCGACCGCCCAGCACGCGCCGGCGATGACGATCAGCACGATTGCAGGCAGGTCGCCCGCCCCGTGGGGATCCAGACTCATCCAGGCCACGCCGAGGAAGGCGATCACAAGGCCCACCACCGCCGGAAGCCGCATGGTCTCGCCCAGCATCCTCCAGGCGAAGATGGCGGTGAACGGAATCCACAGCTGGCTGGCGACCACCAGCGGACTCAGCGCCTTGGCCATGCTGAAGGCGACATAGATCACGCCGAAGTGGATCGGTCCGGTCAGCAGCACGATCGCCAGCAGCTTCCTGGGTTCGGGGAACGGCGGGCGGATGAACGGGAACAGAAACGCCAGGGCCACCAGGAAGCGCAAGCCCCCCATCAGCATCGGCGGCAGGTATAGCGTCGCCACCTTGGCGGCGGCGTTGTTGATCCCCCAGGTCAGGATAATCGCCAGGATGGCGAGGTACTCCAGGCCGGTCAGGGGAGAGGACTTGGCGGACATGGCCCCGCTTGGACCAGACGCGTCGTCCCGGGTCAATCGCGGCTCAAGCCGCGCCGACCACCTTGCGGACGGCCGATGTCAGCAAGGCGAGGTCCTCGTCCAGCGTCGTGAAGGCCGGCGTCAGATAGACCACCTTGCCCATTGGACGGATCCAAGCGCCAAGCTCGGCGAAACGCGCGCAAAGGTCGCCCACCGCCACCGGCGCTTCGAACTCTACGACGCCGATCGCGCCCAGGATCCGGACGTCGACCACGCCTTTGCCGCTCCAGCACGACTCAAGCCCTTCGACCAGCGCCGCGCTGACCCGTTCGACGTTCGCCGCCCAAGCGCCATCCACGAAGAGGTCCAGCGAGGCGTTGGCGGCCGCGCAGGCCAGCGGATTGGCCATATAGGTCGGCCCATGCATCAGCGCCGCGCCCGCGTCGTCCGACCAGAACGCCTCGAACACCTTGCGCGAGGCCACGGCGGCCGACAGCGGCAGAGTCCCGCCAGTCAGGGCCTTGGACAGGGTCACGATGTCCGGCTCCACACCCGCTGCCTGCATGGCGAAGAGGGTTCCGGTACGGCCAAAGCCGGTGAAAATCTCATCGAAGATCAGCAGCACGCCGTGCTTGTCGGCGAGCCGGCGCAGGGTTCTCAGCACGTTTGGCGAGTGCAGCAGCATACCGCCCGCGCCCTGCACCAAGGGCTCGACCAGAATGGCCGCGATCTCGTGTCCCCGCTCGGCCAGCAGGGTGTCGAGCGCGGCCTCGCTCTCGGCGTCGCGCGGCAGGTCGGCGATGACCTGGGCCGGCATGACGCCGGCGAACAGGCTGTGCATGCCCTCCTCCGGGTCGCAGACCGTCATCGTCGCCAGGGTGTCGCCGTGATAGCCGCCCCGGAAGGCCAAGAACTTGGTCCGCCCCGCGACCCCGCGATTGATCTGGAACTGCAGCGCCATCTTCATCGCGATCTCGACCGAGACCGAGCCGCTCTCGGCGAAGAAGACGTGGTTCAGATCCCCCGGCAGCAAACGCGCCAGACGCTCGGCCAGACGATAGGCTGGCTCATGCGCCAGGCCGCCGAACATCACATGAGGCATGCGGTCGATCTGGGTGCGCAGAGCCTCAGCGATATGCGGGTGATTGTAGCCGTGGCAGGCCGTCCACCACGAGGCTAGGCCATCGACCAGCTCTCGACCGTCCGCCAGTACCAGCCTCGAGCCCCGCGTCGCCACGACCGGCAGCGGCGGCCGGGCCGTCTTCATCTGGCAGTAGGGACGCCAAACGTGCGAGGCTCCAGCGGTCAGCCAGTCGGGATGGGTCATGACGGTTTCCGTTTGCGGACTCGGGGCGCCTTGCCTATTCCCGCGCACCAGCCACGGCAAACGGGAAACGACATGCAAAGCCTCGACGCCTTCGCCGGCGGCAAGCTGGCGGCCCTGGAAGCCAAGAGCCTTCGACGCTGGCTCAAACCCACCCGCCGCCACGACGGCGCTGTCGTCGAGCGCGACGGCCGACGGCTGATCTCGTTCTCCTGCAACGACTATCTGGGCTTGTCACAGCATCCCGAGGTGCGCGCGGCGGCGGCGGAAGCCGCGCTGAACTACGGCGCGGGCGCGGCGGCCTCGCGCCTCGTGACCGGCGACCACCCACTGCTGGGCGATCTGGAGAAACGTCTGGCTCGCCTGAAGGGAACCGAGGCGGCGTGCGTCTTCGGCTCGGGCTATTTGGCCAACACGGGCGTCATCCCCACGCTGGTCGGGCCGGGCGATGTCATCTTCATAGACGCCCTGGCCCACGCCTGTATCTGGGCTGGGGCGCAGCTGTCAGGCGCCAAGATCGTCAAGTTCGCCCACAACGATGTCGCCGTCCTGGCCCGACTGCTGGAGGCTGAACGCCCCCTCGCTCGCCACGCCTTGGTCGCCACGGACGGCGTGTTCTCGATGGACGGCGACATCGCGCCACTGGACCAGTTGTCCGACCTCTGCGCCCGTAACGACGCCTGGCTGATGAGCGACGACGCGCACGGCGTGGGGGTTCTGGCGGAAGGTCGTGGCTCGGCCGCCCTGTTCCCAGATGCCGAAATTCCCTTACAGATGGGCACCCTGTCGAAGGCGCTGGGGTCGTATGGCGGCTATCTCTGCGGCTCCCGGGTCGTCGTCGATCTGCTGAAGACCCGTGCTCGAACCCTAGTCTACGCGACGGGTCTGCCTCCTGCCTCCGCTGCGGCGGCCCTGACCTCTCTGGACATCATCGAAAGCCAACCAGACCTGACCGCCCTGCCCATAGGCAAGGCGCGCCTTTTCACACGGCGGCTGGACTTGCCGGACGCCCAGAGCCCGATCGTGCCCGTGGTGCTCGGGGGCGCCGAAGCCGCGCTGTCCGCCTCGGCCGCGCTGGAGGCGCAGGGCTTCCTCGTCGTCGCCATCAGACCGCCCACGGTGCCAGAAGGCACGGCTCGCCTGCGCGTGGCCTTCAACGCCGCCCACGAGGACGCCGATGTGATCCGCCTTGCCGACGCTATCGCCGCACTGCGCGAGGTCTTCACATGAGAGCCTTCTTCGTCGCCGGAACCGGCACCGATCTTGGCAAAACCCATGTCGGTTGCGCGCTGCTAGAGGCTGCTCGGGCGCGCGGCCTGAGCGTCGACGCCTTCAAGCCTGTCGTTAGCGGCTTCGATCCGGAAGCGCCGGAAACCAGCGACCCCGCGCGACTCGCCGTCGCGCTCGGACTTCCTAACGCATGGGCTGAGATCTCGCCCCGCCGCTACCGCGCGCCGCTAGCGCCGAACCTAGCCGCGCGACTGGAAGGCGATGCCCTGCGGATGAAGGACCTTGTCGCCGATTGCCACGCCTGGCTGGCCGATCGCGACGCCAACCTCGCGCTCGTCGAGGGCGCCGGCGGGGTCATGTCACCGATGACCGACGACGCCACGAACCTCGACCTGATGGCGGCCCTTGGCCTGCCGATCCTGCTGGTCGCCGGCAGCTATCTCGGCACTGCAAGTCACCTCCTGACCGCGCTGGAGGTCCTGCGGGCGCGCGGCCTTACCGTGTCGGCGATCGTGGTCAGCGAAAGCCTCGACGCGCCAAACCTGGATCAGACCGTCGAGATGCTGCGCGCGTTCGAGCGGCAGACACCGATCCTCGTCGCGCCTCGCAAGGGCTGGGACGCCGCCGAGCTGGCGGATGTCCTGCTCGGCTAGCGCCTACTTCTCGAGGCGCGCCACGAGACTAGACGTATCCCAGCGGTGGCCGCCCATCGCCTGGACCTCGGCGTAGAACTGGTCGATCAAGGCAGTTCCCGGCAGCTTGGCGCCGTTCGACCGCGCTTCGTCCAGCGCGATGCCCAGGTCCTTGCGCATCCAGTCGACGGCGAAGCCGAACTCGAACTCACCGCGCGCCATGGTAGGCCAGCGGTTCTCCATCTGCCATGACTGGGCCGACCCCTTGGAGATGGCCGCCAGCACGTCGTCGGTGGGGAGACCCGCGCGCTTAGCGAAGTGCAGCGCCTCGGCGACGCCCTGGACGACGCCGGCGATGGCGATCTGGTTGCACATCTTGGTCAGCTGGCCCGCGCCGACATCGCCCATCCGGCGGACGGCCTTGGCGTAGACCTCGATCACGGGCAGCACGCGGTCGTACGCGGCCTGGTCTCCGCCAGCCATGATGGTCAGTTGTCCGTTCTCGGCGCCGGCCTGCCCGCCCGAGACCGGCGCGTCGATAAAGGCCCGCTTGCTCGCCGCGGCCAAGGCGGCCATCTCGCGCGCGACCTTGGCGGAGGTGGTGGTGTGGTCGACGATCACGCCGCCCTCCGCCATCGCTGGCAAGGCCTGCGCCACGACGTCGCGGGCGTCGTCATCGTTGCCGACGCAGAGCAGCACGACTTCAGCGCCCGAGACCGCCTCGGCGATCGTGGCGTAGGCGAAGCCGCCATGCTTCTCGGCCCAGCGGCGCGATTTTTCAGGGCTGCGGTTGTAGACGGCGACGTCATGGCCCACCGCCTTCAGATGTCCCGCCATCGGAAAGCCCATGACGCCCAGGCCGATAAACGCCGTCTTCATCGCAAACTCCTAGAGTGAAGCCTGGGATTACGCGGCCAAGACCGGCTATCGCAACCCCATCTTAACGACCTTTCGGCAGGTTGCGGGTCACTCGGTTAAACAGGCTTAAGCACGATGGCGGTTAGCGGCGAGCAACCGATCCTCATCAAGAAGGTGAAGAAGGTCTCGGGCGGCGGCCACCACGGCGGCGCCTGGAAGGTTGCCTATGCCGACTTCGTGACCGCGATGATGGCCTTCTTCCTGCTGATGTGGCTGCTCAACACGACCAGCCCCGAGCAAAAACAGGGCATCGCTGATTATTTCGCGCCCGCCTCGATCTCATCGACCACCAGTGGCTCCGGCGGCATTCTGGGCGGCACGTCGCTGGGTGATGATGGCGCCAAGTCGGACGGCAAGATGTCGGCCATCCAGCAGATGGCTCCGGAGGTTCCGGACAACGTTGAAAAGGACGGTCAGTCCACCGACACGGCCAACCTCTCATCGGCCAGCGAGCAAGCGCTGCGCGACGCCCTGGCCAGGAAGGAGCAGGACAGCTTCGCCTCGGCCGCCCAGTCGCTGCGCCAGTCGCTGCAGGACATGCCCGAGCTGGCCGAATTGTCGAAGCAGATCCTGATCGACCAGACCCCGAGGGGCTGCGCATCCAGCTGGTCGACCAGGAAGGCCGCTCGATGTTCCAGGAGAACTCGAAGGTTCCAAATGACCGCGCCCGCATCCTGCTGCGCGCGGTCGCCAAGGTCATCACCCAGCTACCCAACCGCGTGACCGTCTCCGGCCACACCAGCGCCAGCGCCTACGGCAAGAAGCAGGACGGCGACTGGTCGCTGTCGGCTTCGCGCGCCGACGCCTCGCGCCAAATCCTGCGCGCTGCTGGCGTCGATGACGACCGCATTTATCAGGTTTCAGGCAAGGCCAATTCCGAGCCGCTCTACGCCGACGATCCGACCTTGGCCGGCAATCGGCGCATTTCGATCGTCCTGCTCCGCGAAAAGCCAGTTCTGCCTGACGGTCTGTGACCGTTAGCCGCGTTGGCGCGCGGCGAAGCTTGCGCAACCGGACGCAATGCCCCCTAATCCACTAAGGGGCGCATTCAAGCTAGAGGGGACCGGGCTTCCGTGACGCAGCACTTTCCGACGCGACAGCTTCGGTTCTTCCTGACCGCGCCCACGCCGTGCCCGTATCTCCCAGGCCGTGAGGAGCGGAAGGTGTTCGCGCATCTACCATTGTCAGACGGTCCTACGGTAAATGACAGCCTGACCCAGGTCGGCTTCCGCCGCTCGCAGAACATCGCCTATCGCCCCGCTTGCGAGACCTGCCGGGCTTGCCAATCCGCGCGCGCCCCCACGGGCGAGTACGTTCTGTCACGATCCGAGCGGAAGGTTCTGAAACGGAACGACGACCTCGAACGTCACCTCGTCGAGGCCGAGGCGACCCTCGAGCAATTCGAGCTGCTGCGTCGCTACCTGCTGGCCCGTCACGCCGACGGCGGTATGGCCGAGATGACTTGGCCAGACTACGTCGCCATGGTCGAGGACACGGCTGTTCGTACGCACTTGATCGAATACCGCCGCAAGTCTCAAGACCGCGGCCCCGGCGACCTAATAGCCTGCGTGTTGGTTGACGTTCTCGCCGACGGTCTTTCGCTGGTCTACAGCTTTTACGATCCCGATGAGACCCGTCGCAGCTTGGGCTCCTTCATCATCCTAGACCACATCGTCCAGGCTCAAGAAAGCAACCTCCCGTACGTCTATCTAGGCTACTGGGTGCCGGGTAGCGAGAAGATGGCCTACAAGGCGCGCTTCTCGCCGCTGGAGATCCTCAAGCCCGGTGGCTGGTCGCTGATGTCGGCCCGCGAACGGGGCGCCCGCCCGCCCGCCTTGCGCAGCGACGCCAAGGACGCTTGCGACCTGCCCCTAAGCGACGCCCAGCCCGCGGACATCGAAGAGCTGGGCTAGAGCTCAACGCGCGAAGCTGACACCTCCGTCGACAGTGACAGCGCCTCCCATCACATAGTCGCCAGCTCGCGAGGCCAGATAGATGGCCGCACCCGCCATGTCTTCCTCCTCGCCGATACGGCCGGCAGGGATCATCTTGGCGACGGCGTCGGCATGATCGCGCGCGACCTTGTTCATGTCCGACGCGAAGGCGCCCGGGGCGATGCAGCTGACGGCGATGTTGTCGGAAGCCAGACGCAGGGCCATCCGCTTGGTCATGTGCAACAGGCCGGCCTTGGAAGCCCCATAGGGATAGGTCTCGTCCTTGGTCACCGATTGTCCGTCGATGGAGGCGATGTTGATCACCTTCGCCACCCGGTCTTTGGCTGCCGCGCGCAGCGGTTCGATCAGCGCCTGGGTCAGGAAGAACGGGGTCTTCATGTTCAGATCGACGGTCTTGTCCCAGCCGGCCTCCGGAAACTCGTCGAACGCCGCGCCCCAGGCCGCCCCGGCGTTGTTGACCAGGACGTCGAGCTTGCCCTCGCGCTCCTTGATGCGATCGGCCAGCCCCTGGATGCCTTCCATCGTCGAGATATCGCCCGGCAGCGATACGCAATCGCCAAACTCGCTGAGCGCCTCGGCCGCCGCGTCGCAGGCCGAGGCCTTGCGGGCGGTGATGTAGACGCGCTTGGCGCCGTAGGTCAGGAAGCCCTTGACGATCATCGCGCCGATGCCGCGCGAGCCGCCGGTCACCAGGGCCACGCGGCCTTCGAGCGAGAACAGGTTCTGCATGTCGAAAATCCTCTAGAAGCCGCGCGCGGCGGCCAGGGCGCCCAGGCGCCCGCAAATGTCGTGGAACTGGGAGACCGTCTCGTCGATGATCTCCTGAATGGGTTTCACCGCGTCGATCAGGCCGACGGTCTGCCCCGCAAGGGCCGGTGCGGCCTCCATGTCGCCGCCGAAATAGACCTTGAGGATGTTTTTCAGCACGTCGGGCGGCATGACGCCGGCGTCGTGGATCTCCTTGGTCAGCTCCGACTTGATGGCGCGGATGCAGGGGCTGGCCTTCTTGTTCAGCACCCAGGTGCCCGTCTCCTTGGCGCCGGTGATGGCCGCCTTGTAGTTGGCGTGCACCGGGCTCTCGGCCGAGCTGACGAAACGGGTGCCCATCTGGATCGCTTCCGCCCCCAGGGCGAAGGCCGCCGCCATGCCGCGCCCGTCGCAGATCCCGCCGGCGGCGACCAGCGGCACGTCGACCTTGGCGCGGATCGCCTGCAACAAGACGAGGGTCGAGACCTCCTCGGGGTTCTTAAAGCCGCCCCCCTCGGCGCCTTCGACCACGAGGCCGTCGACGCCCGCCTCGACGCACTTCACCGCCGCATCGACGGTCGGCACGGCGTGGTAGACGACGATACCGGCGTCCTTCAGAGGTCCGATGAACTTGGCCGGACTGCCGGCCGAGGTCGTCACGAACTTAACCCCGCTCTCGCAGACGAACCGCAGCATGGCGTCGTCGCGCAGGAACAGGATCGGCAGGTTCACACCGAACGGCAGGCCGCTGGCCGCCATCTTGGTGATCTCGGCCTTGCAGTTCTCCGTTTCGCCGGACGAGGTCTCGATGATCCCGAGGCCGCCCGCGCGGGAGACGGCGCTCGCCAGGGGATAGCGGGCTATCCATCCCATCGGAGCCTGGATGATCGGATACTTGGCGCCCGTATGGGCCAGGACGCGGTTGCTCATGGGATCAACAACACCCGGCCAACGGCCTGGCGGCTCTCGATATAGGCGTGGGCGGCAGCGGCCTCGGACAGCGGGAAGGTCTTGTCGATCACGACCTCCAGCTCGCCTCGCGCAGCCTGTTCGATCAGCTCCTGGATCATGTCATGGACGCGATCGGTCATGATCTCCGCCCCCAGGAACACCCCCGTCAGCGAGCGGTTTCCAGCCATCAGCGACGAGACGTCGACCTTCATCGGCTCCCGGCCGGCGTTGCCGACCAGCGAGACGCGGCCGCGGTAGCCTAAGGCACCGAGGCTGCTCGCCAGCGTCGCGCCGCCCACAGGATCGACGACAAGGTCGACGCCCTTGCCGCCGGTCAGACTCATGACCTGCTCGACGAGGTCGTCACGGCTGTAGTTGATCCCGTGGTCGAGGCCGAACACCTTGAGGCGTTCCAGCCGGTCATCGCTCGAAGCCGAAGCCAGCACCGTGGCTCCGGCCTTTTTGGCGAGTTGGATCGCGGCGATGCCGACCGCTCCCGCGCCGGCCTGAACCAGCACCGTTTCGCCCGCCTTGAGACGTCCGGCGCCAAAAAGGCACTCATGGGCGGTCCCGAAGGGCACGGGGATCGCCGAGGCCTTGTGGATGTCGAAGCCTTCGGGGATCGGCCAGGCGTTCCGCGAAGGCACGGCTCGCAGCTCGGCGTGCGATCCGAAGGCGTTCACCGTGACCACCCTCTGGCCGACCTTCAGGTGACTCACCTCGGCGCCGACCTCGACGATCTCGCCGGCGGCCTGATAGCCGACGACGTGGGGACTGCCCGCCATCTGGCCGCCGCCGCGATTGAGCGTGTCGCCGCCCTCGATGCTCACGGCTTCGACGCGGATGACCACGCCTTGTGAATGGCAAACGGGGTCCGGAACGTCCTCGTAGCGAAAGACGTCCGGCGCCCCGGTCTCGTAATAGACGGCGGCCTTCATGTGGCGTTGCTCCCTAACGTTCTTATGGCCGACGAGCCTATTTGCCGGGGTCTTTCAACGCGTCGTAGACAAGCTTGGCGCTGTCATCGTCGATGTCCTTGATGGCCGGATCGCCGTCCTTGTTAAGGATGTGGATCATGCCCAGGAAGAAGAGGTCGTTCTTGGGGTCGATCCAGAACCAGGTGCCGGCCGCGCCGCCCCAGCTGAACGTCCCATCGCCCTGCGGCCCCGCCTTGGCGCTGTCCAGCACGACCGCGAAATCGAGCCCAAAGCCCCGCCCCCTGGCCGTGTTGAACGGCGGGACGTCAGAATTCATGATCGTGTCGCTCAGCGCATTGGTGCGCATCAGCTTGACGGTCTCGGGCTTCAGGATGCGCTTGCCGTCCAGCGTCCCTCCGTTCAGCAGCATCTGGGCGAAGCGGGCGTAGTCGGCGTTGGTCGAGACGAGACCACCACCGCCCGAGGCCATGGCCGGCGGCTTGGTGATGTCCAGCACCATGAAGCCGCTGGCGGGGACCAATTTCTGCTCCTTGGGGCTCCAGAGGTAGAGCGAGGCCAGGCGGTCCATCTTCTCGCCCGGCAGCCAGAAGCCGGTGTCGGTCATCTTCAGGGGCTCGAAGATCCGAGTCCGCATGAAGTCGCCGAGCGACATACCCGACAGCTTCTCGACGATCAGCCCCTGGATATCGACCGAGATGCTGTACTTCCAGCGCGTGCCCGGCTGGGCGACCAGTGGCAGTTCGGCGATCTTGTCGACGAACTCCTTCTGCGTCCGAGCCGCCAGCACGTTCCGAGCATAGGCCTTGTCGATGGCGTTATCTGGAACCAGGCCATAGGCGAAGCCGCCCGAGTGATTCATGACCTCGCGCATGGTCGGCGGACGGTCGGCTGGGACGGTGTCGAACGAGCCGTCCGGATTGACGCCCTTGAAGACGCGCAAGGACGCGAACTCGGGGATATACCTGCTGACCGGGTCGTCCAGCTTCCACTTGCCCTCCTCATAGAGGATCATCATGGCGACGCCGGTGACCGGCTTGGTCTGAGAATAGATGCGGAAGATCGTGTCTTTGGTCATCGGCGGGCCATCGAAGCCCTTCTTGCCGTGAACCGCGTAGTTCACGACCTTACCGTGACGAACCAGCATGGTGGTCACGCCGGGCAGATGGCCAGTATCGACTAGGCCCTTCATGTGCGCGTCCAGCTTGGCGAGACCCTCGCGGGTGAAGCCTACGCTTTCAGGAGCCGCCGCGACGAACGCCTCAGACTTTGGCGCCGCCGCCAACGCGGGACCGCCCGCGACCAGGGCCACCGCCAGAACGGTCCCGATCAGTTTACGAAACGCCAAACCACCCTCCCGAACACATGTTTGACACGACCTTAGAGCGCGTGTTCGCCGGTTGAAACCGCTTTTTCACGACGCGACCAGCTCCTCCCGTCGCACTGAACCATGACGATTGTTCAAGGCGGAGCCGAGTGATCTGAACCACGGCCTTTGGCGTCCAGCTATGCCAACGCCCCCTGGCCTTGCGGAGGGAGGCAGCTTCTTTAGCGCGCCAGGGCTGGTTTGTTCGCGGCCTTGGATGGCCTTGGCGTCTGCGGCGTCCCCATCGCGATTTCGGGCGGACGCTCAATCGCTTGGTAGACCAAGGTGCGTGACTGGGCGTCCAGACCAGGCCCCACGCCCCCCAAACGCTGGATCATCCCGATGAAGAACAGATCGTTCGTGGGGTCGATCCAGAACCAAGTGCCCGCGCTGCCACCCCAGCTGATCGTCCCCGGCCCAACCGGCGCGCCCGACGCGGCGGGATCGACAGCCACCGCCACGTCCAGGCCATAGCCCATGCCGGCCGCGAAGGGGAAAGGACGCGGCCCTGGTTTCAAGACGCCCGTTGTGCCGTTGGAGGTGACAACGAAGCCCGGCGGCAGATGGTTCTGCGTCATCAGGGCCACGGACTCGGGCCTGAGAATCCGCCCCCCTCGAGCTCGCCCTTGTTCAAGATCATCTGAGCGAAACGGGCGAAATCGCCGGCGGTCGACAGAAGACCCCCGCCGCCCAAAGGCGCGGCCGGCGGGCGACTGACGTCCCGCCATGCGCCCTCCACGGCGGGAACAAGCCTCCCCGTCGCCGGATCGCCGTCATAGAGCGCGGCGAGTCGCCCCATTTTCTCGGCGGGTACGTAGAAGGCGGTATCCTTCATGCCCAGAGGCGCGAAGATGTTCTCTTCCATGAAAACCGGCAGGCTCTGGCCCGAAAGCTTCTCGACGATATAGCCTTGGATGTCGGCGGCGACGCTATAGCGCCATAGCTGGCCAGGCTCGGAGAACATGGGCAGGTCCGAGACCTTTCGCACCAGCTCCTCCAGCGACCCAGATTGCAGGACGCCGGCGCGATAGTAGGCCTGATCCGGCGGGCTGCTGGGATCGTCGGCTATACCATAGGCGAAGCCAGCCGTATGGGTCATCAGCTCGCGCATGGTCGGCGGCCGCGAGATCGACGTCAGGATCGGCTGGCCCATCGCGTCGACACCGCTCGCGACACGGAGATTGGCGAACTCCGGCACGTACTTGCTGATCGGATCGTCCAGCTTCCAGAGGCCCCGTTCGTACAGGATCATCATGGCTACGCCCGTGACCGGCTTGGTCTCGGAGCGGATGCGGAAGATGGCGTCCATGGGCATGGGCTGTCCGCCCAGCTCGCGCGTGCCGAAGGCCTTGGCATGGATGACGCGGCCGTGACGAGCCAGCACAGCGACGCCGCCGGCGATCTGGCCGTGATCGACCATCGTCTGCATGTGCTCGTCCAACCGTTTCAGGCGCTCGGCGCTGAAACCCGCCTCCTCTGGCTTGGCTTGCGGCAGGGCCAGGGCTGAAGACGCGGCGACGGCCGCGCAGCCAAAGACGCCAGCCAGGAAGCTCAGCGCGCGGCGACGCAGCCGTCCAGCCTTCATTTCGGCTTGAACCGCTTGTTGGTGGCGAAGCCCCTGGGCGCCAGCTTGCCCGCGCCCGCTCGGCGGCCCACCCATTCCTTCCACTCGGCCCAATCGCGGCGGCGGCCGGCGGTGTCGATCCAGTAGGCGCCGGTCTCGGCGTTAAAGGACAGACCGTCACGCAGGCCGCCCTCGCGGTAGGCCTGCAGCTTGACGCCCTTGCCGCGCGGCATTTCCGGCAGCTCCTCGATCGGGAAGATCAGGATCTTGCCGTTGTCGCCGATGACCGCCAGTTGGTCGCCCACGGCTTCCATGCAGAAGGCCGCACCGGCCGCGTCGACGGTCAGCACCTGCTTGCCGGCCTTGCGGTTCGCCAGCGCTTCTTCCTCGGGCATCAGGAAGCCGTAACCCAGCTTCGAGGCCAGAATGCGCTTGCGGCCCGCCTTGAATGGGAAGACGTCGATGATCTTCACCTTGTCGTCCAGCTCGATCATCATGCGCACCGGCTCACCATGGCCCCGCGCGCTGGGAAGCTTATCGCAGCCGATGGTGAAAAACCGGCCATCGCTGGAGAAGATCAGCAGTTTGTCGGTCGTCTCGGCCGGGACCAGAAAGCCCAGCTTGTCGCCTTCCTTGAACTTCAGTTCGGACGGATCGTCGACCTTGCCCTTGGCGGCTCGAATCCAGCCGCGCTCGGACAGAATGATCGTGATCGGCTCGCGGACGATCATCGCCTCGATGGCCGCGTCGGCGTCCACAACAGGCGCGTCGGCGAAGATCGAGCGCCCCTTGGCGCCCGTCGGACGAGGCTTGTCCAGCGGATGGTTGATCTTCAGCAGGGTCTCGCGGACCTGACCCAGGCCCACGCCGACCAGCTTCCACTGCTTCTCGTCGCTGGCCAGCATGGCCAGGATGCCGTCGCGCTCCTCGACCAGCTCGGCGTGCTCGCGGCGGATCTCCATCTCCTCCAGCTTGGCCAGCTGGCGCAGACGGGTGTTGAGAATGGCGTCGGCCTGGATGTCCGTGAGACCGAAGGTCTCGATCAGTTTCTCCTTCGGCTTTTCCTCATAGCGGACGATCCGAATGACCTCGTCGAGGTTCAGATAGGCGATCAGCAGGCCGTCCAGGATGTGCAGACGGGCTTCGATCTTGGCCAGGCGGTGGCGGGCCCGGCGGGTCAGCACCTCGCGGCGGTGGGCCAGGAAGGCCATCAGGGCCTGCTTGAGGCCCATGACGCCCGGCGTGCCCCGCGCGTCGAGCACGTTGATGTTGACCGGGAAACGGCTCTCCAGCGCCGAGAGCTTGAAGAGGCTCTCCATCAGCACTTCAGGCTCGACGTTCTTGGACTTGGGTTCGAGGACCAGACGGATGTCCTCGGCGCTCTCGTCGCGGACGTCGCCCAGCAGCGCGGCCTTCTTGCTGTCGATCAGGTCGGCCAGCTGCTCGACCAGATCCGACTTCTTCACCTGGTACGGAATCTCGGTGACGACGATCTGGTAGGTGCCGCGACCGGTGTCTTCCTTCTCCCACTTGGCGCGGATGCGCACGCCGCCGCGGCCGGTCTCGTAGGTTTCCAGCAAGCTCGCGCGCGGCTCGACGATGACGCCGCCGGTCGGGAAGTCCGGCCCTGGGACCTTCTCCAACAGGTCTTCGGTCGTCGCGTCGGGATTGGCCAGCAGCAGTTGGCAGGCGTCGATCAGCTCGGCGGCGTTGTGCGGCGGGATCGAGGTGGCCATGCCCACCGCGATGCCCGACGAGCCGTTGGCCAGCAGGTTCGGAAAGCCCGACGGCAGAACCAGCGGCTCCTCGTCCTGGCCGTCATAGGTCGGCTTGAAGTCGACCGCGTCCTCGTCGATGCCGTCCAGCAGAAGCGTCGCCGCTTCCGTCATCTTGCACTCGGTGTAGCGCATGGCTGCGGCGTTATCGCCGTCGATGTTGCCGAAGTTCCCCTGCCCCTCGACCAGCGGGATGCGCTGGGCGAAGTCCTGGGCCAGACGGACCAGGGCGTCATAGATCGACTGGTCGCCGTGCGGGTGGAAGTTACCCATCACCTCGCCGACCACCTTGGCGCACTTGCGCGCGGCGGCGTCCGGGTTCAGGCGCATGTTGCTCATCGCGTACAGCACGCGACGGTGCACGGGCTTGAGGCCGTCGCGCACGTCGGGTAGCGCCCGGGAGCCGATGGTCGAGAGCGCATAGGCCAGATAACGGCGCGACAGAGCCTCGGTCAGCGGCTCATCGAGAATGCGGTCGCCGTCGTCAGGGCCGCCGGGGGGAGGAAGGACAGGTTTGTTCATCGAGGGGATTCGTTACTCCGAGGCCGGAGTCTAGCAGAAACTGGCCCGATGATTCGACCCATCAGGCCTGGGTAATCCCCGGCTTTCCGGCTTCCGCCGCCCATTTGGCCCGCGTCGACAGCTTGCCATCACGTCGCGTGATGGCATCCAGCACCTTGAACTCGGTCACGAAGGCCTTGGGGGTCACATCACAGATGGCGTAGCCTCGCTGAGCGTTATTGAACTTCAGCATCGGGCTGGCCTTCTGGATCGCGGCCATGTCGGCGCGCTGGTCGATCCCATCGCCGCCCGAACTGATCGAGGTGACGACGAACTCGGCGGCGATCGGTGGACCTTCCGGCTTGGCGCCATCGAGATAGACTTCGCCCGCGTAGTTCTGATGCTCGTCGCCAGTCAGGACCACGACGTTGCGGACCTTGCGGTTGCGGATCTCGTTCAGCAGTCGCGCGCGCGGCGTGCGATAGCCGCCCCAGCTGTCGAGGTTGTAGCCGACCTCCGGCCCTGAGACGCGATCCAGGTCCATCAGCATGACCTGCTGGGCGAGCACGTTCCATGTCGCTTTGGAGGCGCCAAGGCTGTTATACAGCCATTTTTCCTGCTCCGCCCCCAGCACTTGAGCCGCCGCATCATCAACGCCGGGACAGGTTACGCCATAACGATCACCGCACGGCTGGTCGCTGCGGAACTGGCGGGTGTCGAGCAGATTCAGATCCATCAGTCCGCCGAACGCCGCGCGGCGGTGAATGCGGATAGAGGGCCCCGAGGGGAAGCTCGCCGCGCGCAACGGCATGTTTTCATAGTAGGCCTGAGCAGCCGCCTGGCGACGCAGGAGGAACACTTTAGGATCGACACCATTGGGATCATGGTCGCCGACCCAGTTGTTCTCGACCTCATGGTCATCCCAGACCGCGAACCAAGGCGCGGCCGCGTGGGCGTCCTGCAGGTCGGCGTCCATCTTGTACTGGGCGTAGCGGCGGCGGTAGTCGTCGAGGCTGTAGACCTCTCCGCCAAAGTGCTGCCGAACGTTCTCCACCGGCCCATCGGCGCTGTTCCAGATCCGGTTGCCGCGGCCCTCATAGATATAGTCGCCGTAGCAGAACACGAAGTCGGGATTCTCGTCGGCCAGGCGCCGGTGAGCGGTATAATAGCCCTGCTCGTAGTTCTGGCAGCCGACGACGCCGAACCGAACCCTGTCCACGGCCGCGCCCCAGGCTGGCGTGGTGCGCGCCCGGCCGGTCAGGCTGCGTTCGCGGCCCGCGATGAAGCGATACCAGTAGTCCCGACCGGGCTGAAGACCGCTGACCTCGACATGCACCGCATGGCCCAACTCCGGCGGCGCGACCGCGCGCCCCTTGGCGACGATGTTGCGCATGCTGGGCGCATCGCCGACTTCCCATTCGACGGCGACAGGCGCGCTGGGCATGCCGTAACCGATCTCCAGCGGTTCGGGCGCGAGCCGCGTCCAGATCACGAAGCCGTCCGGCGACGGATCACCCGACGCTACGCCCAGCTGGAACGGATAGGTGGCGAAAACCGCCTGGGCCAGGGCCTTGCCACTCTCCATCGGAATGGCCAGCGCGGTGACCGCCGCGCCGCCGAAGACGGACAGCAGGCGCCGACGGCTGAGGGCGTAGCGATCAAGAACAGACATCAAGCGGCTCCGAAACTTCCGTTTCGGGATAAACCGCATTTGTGACGCTTCTTAAAGCCGTCTCGCCTCGACAAGGCGGTCAAGCAGCCAAAGCCGCGCCGGGGGCAGCGGCCTGTTCAGCGGTCCGAACACGAACTGCTCAAGGAAGTGGCCCGTGATATCCAGACCCGCCTTTACATCGCCTTCCGTCAGCCCTCCCTGTGACGACAGCATGAACGGCGGCAGCGGCAGCAGTTTGTCTTGATAGGGCCGTCCGGCTTCGCGGCTTACCGCGCGACCAGTGCGCGGGCTGACATAGACGAGGTCATCAAAGGCGCCTGTGGCGGCGCACCTGGAGAGATCCAGGCCAAAGCCCAGTTCCTGCAGCAGCCCCGCCTCGTAGCGGACATAGACCGCCGGCCAGATCTCGGGAATCTCCAATACGCGGATCAGGGCCTCCAAGGCGTAGAAGGCGCCTGGATGGGCTTCCCGTTCCGGCAGGGCCGCAGCGGCGACGGCGGCGGCGGCCGAAAGCCCCGCAAGCGCCAGGCGGTCATCGAACAGCGATGAGGGCCCCTCGCCCATCGGCTCCAGGCTGGCAGAGCCCAGTTGGTCGGACACGCGAGCGCGATAGCGCGCGATCACTCGCGCGCCTGGCTGCAAGAAGGGCTTCATTCGGCGCGAGGCGGCGCCAGCCACGTGGGCGGCGAACTTGCCGCGGTCCTGGGTCAGCAGTTCGACGATCGCACCGGTCTCGCCGTGCGAGCGCGCCGAGAGGACATAGGCTTCGTCCTCCCACTCCATCTAAGACGGCGTCCCCCAGGCCACGACCTTCCCCAGAACAGGACGCCAGTCGGGCGCGACCGGCAGGCCGATCACGTCTCGCAGGGTCGCCTCCAGCTCGTCGACCGAAAGGTCGCGCTGCTCGACCACGGCGCCGGTGACGTCGCGATGGGTGAAGCGGTTGTTCTTCAAGGCGTAGCGCGCGATCGGCGTCGTGCGCCCAACGGTCATGCTCCAGGTAAAGTGGGAGCTGGGATGGGTGTAGGTGAAGAAATTGGCCTGCTCGTAGTCGACCTCGGCCCACGCGCCTTGCGACACCTGATAGAGCGGAGCCCAGCGGCCCGAGAGATCGGCCAGGACCTGACGCTCGGCGACGCCGTTGGTCTGCGTATCGACAATCCGGAACGGACCGTGCGGACTGTCCTGGACCTCATCCGAGAACAGGCGCAGCGGCGCGGTCAGGACGCAGCCGCCAAAGCCAGCGTCGGCCAGCCAGGTTTCGCCGTCAATCGTCACGCCCAGCACCTGGTGCGAGCGCGGACGCGGCGGCGCGCCTTCCGGGGCCATCCACAGTACGCGGGCCATCAGGCCCTCGACCTGGAAACCCAGCGCCTGCAACACGCGCTTCAACAGCCCGTTCTGCTCGTAGCAGTAGCCGCCTCGCCCGGCGCCGATCAGCTTGGCGTCGACATCGCTGGGGACAATGCTGATCCCACGCCCCAAGAGGACGTCGAGGTTCTCGAACGGGATGGCGTCCGGGTGGCGGAAGGCGATGGCCCGCAGCGTATCCAGGGTCGGCTCGCGCGGGCCGTCATAGCCGATACGCCGGAAATAGGCGTCCAGGTCGACAGCTGGGGCCGGCGCGTCAAACATCGAAGTCGAGGCCAATGTCGCTGAACAGGCCGCGCTCCTCGGCCCAGTTCTCTTTGACCTTCACGTGCAGGAACAGATGAACCTTGCGGTCGAGGATGTCGCACAGCTCCTCGCGCGAGGCCTGGCCGATCCACTTCAAGGTCTGACCGCCCTTGCCGATGACGATGACCCGCTGGCCTTCGCGCTCGACCAGGATGGTCTGCTCGATCCGGACCGAGCCGTCCTTGCGCTCCTCGAAGGCGGTCGTCTCGACCGTGGCCGCATAGGGCAGCTCCTCGTGGACGCGCAGATAGACCTTCTCACGGGTGATCTCGGCGGCCAGCAGACGAGCCGGCAGGTCGGCGGTCTGGTCTTCCGGATAGAGCCAGGGGCCCTCGGGCATCATCGAGACCAGCTTGGCGGTCAGGTCCTCGACACCCGCGCCGGTCGAGGCGCTGATCATGAAAACGTCGGTGTAGACGCCGGTGTCAAAGAACTCCTTAGCGACGGCCAGCAGGGTGTCGCGCTTGATCCCGTCGATCTTGTTCAGCGCCAGGATCACCTTGCGGTTGGCGGCCTTGAGACCCTCTATGATAGTCTGGACGTCCTGGGCCGAGCGGTATTCGCCCGGCGTAGCCTTGTCGGCGCGGCTGGCCAGTTCGGCCTGAACATCGACGAGGTGGACGGTGGCCTCGGCTTCTTCGGAGCCGGCCCAAGCGGCGCGGACCATGGCGCGGTCCAGGCGGCGGCGCGGGCTGAAGATGCCGGGGGTGTCGACGAGGACGATCTGGGTGTCGCCAGCGATGGCGACGCCGCGTACGGGGAAGCGCGTGGTCTGGACCTTCTGGGTCACGATCGAGACCTTGGCCCCGACCATGCGGTTGACCAGAGTGGACTTGCCGGCGTTCGGCGCGCCGATGATGGCGGCGAAGCCAGCGCGAGTTTGGGAGGTGGTTTCAGTCATTGCGCGTGCGTGTAGCACCAATGGATCGGAAAATCCCGCCCCGCCTGCCTTGTGATCGCCGCTAAGCTGGGCATTGGTCTTCCCATCGCCCCGGCGTAACGGATTCGGGAAACGCATGAGCTCGCCAGAATCGGTCTCGCCCAGGCCCAAGCTCCTGCGCACCCTAGGCCCCGGCCTGATCACCGGCGCGGCGGACGACGATCCCAGTGGCATCGCGACCTACTCCCAGGCTGGCGCGCAGTTCGGCCTCAACATGCTGTGGACGGTCGTGCTGACCTATCCGCTGATGGTCGCCATCCAGTCGATCAGCGCTCGCATTGGCCGGGTGACCGGTCATGGCCTCTCGACCAATCTGGCTAAGGTCTTCCCGAGCTGGGCGGTGACGAGCCTTGTCGCGCTGCTCTTCATCGGCAACGCCATAAATATCGGGGCCGATCTTGCCGCCATGGGCGCCGCGGCCAAGCTGGTCACGGGCTGGAACCAGCACGTCATGACGGTCGGCTTCGCGGTCGCCAGCCTGCTGCTTCAAGTCCTGGTGCCCTACCACCGCTACGTCAAGCTACTGAAGTGGCTGACCATGGCTCTGTTCGCATACGTGGCCGTGGTCTTCACCGTGAAGATCGACTGGGGCCAGGTCGTGGAGCACACGATCCTGCCGCAACTGCCCAAGAGCAGCTGGATCGTCGTGGTCGTCGCCGTGTTCGGCACCACCATCAGCCCCTACCTCTTCTTCTGGCAGAGCTCCGAGGAGGTCGAGGACGAAGAGGCCAAAGGCGAGGCGCCGCTGATTGAAGACCCGACCGACGCGCCCGAGGAACTGAGGCGCATCCGCTGGGACACCCTGGTCGGTATGGGCGTGTCGAACCTGATCGCCTTCTTCATCATTCTAACGACCGCCGTGACCCTGCATACGCAGGGGATCACCAACATCCAGACCTCGGCCGAGGCGGCGGAAGCGTTACGTCCCGTCGCCGGAGATTTGGCCTTCTTCCTGTTCGCGATGGGCGTCGTCGGCACGGGCCTGCTGGCGGTGCCGGTCCTAGCGGGATCGGTCGGCTACGCGATAGGCGAGTTGCGCGACTGGAAGTGCGGGCTGGAGCACAAGCCCACCGAGGCCAAGGCCTTTTACGGCGTCATCGCGACCGCCATAGTCCTTGGCCTCGTGGTCGACTATTCTGGCTTCGACCCGATCCAGGCGCTGTTCTGGAGCGCGGTGATCAACGGCGTCATTTCGGTGCCGATCATGGCGGCGATGATGGTCGTGGCCAGCCGCAAGGCTCAGATGGGCGACTTCGTGGCCACGCCGCTTCAGAAGGTCTTCGGCTGGCTGGCGACCGCCGTGATGGCCGCCGCCGTCCTGGGCATGTTTATCGCGTTCTAACGCCTCAGCCCGCCCGCTCGCGCTCAAGCAGAGACTTGGCGGCGGCCTTCTCGGCCTCTTGCCGGGATTTGCCCTTGGCGATCGCTGGATCGACGCCGCTCACCACGACTTCGACGGTGAAGACCGGCGCATGGTCGGGACCGGTGCGGTCTAGCACGCGATAGGTCGGCAGCGGCCGTCCCTTGCCCTGGGCCCATTCCTGCAAAGCGGTCTTGGGATCGCGCGGACGCCCCTCGCCCGCACGGTCGAACTCGTCGGCCCAGAGGTTCAGGAATACACGTCGCGCGGTGTCTAACCCGCCGTCCTGATAAAGGGCCGCCATCAGGGCTTCGGTCGCGCCGGCCAGGATCGACTCGGTCTCGCGCCCACCGATCTTGCTCGACGAGGCCGAGAGCCGCAGCGCCGGCCCCAGCTCGGCCACCCGCGCCACGCGGGCGCAGGTCTCGCGACTAACCAGAGCGTTCAGGCGCGGCGCCAGCTCGCCTTCCTTAGCCTTCGGAAACCGCTGGGCCAGGGCCTCGGCGGCCAGGAGGCCAAGCACGCGGTCGCCGATGAACTCCAGCACCTCGTTGTCGCGGACCTTCTTGGCCCCATCGCCGACACTGGCGTGAGTCAGGGCGCGTTCAAGCAGTTCGCGATCCTCGAACTGGTGACCGATCCGGCGCTCCAGGTCGCCTACTGCGGCGGCGCGCCTATCCATGGCGCAAGATCACTTCAGCACGTGGAAGAAGCGGCTGGGACGCGCGTCCAGGAACCAGGTCCAGGGCTTGAACAGGCTGGCCTCGGCGTTCCACGACAGCAGGATGATCTGGGCGCGGCCAACCAGGTTTTCTTCCGGCACGAAACCGACGCCGACCTCGTCGCCAATGTACTGGTCGAGCTCGTAATCCCACTTGCAGGCGCTCTCCTTGAACGGCGAGACGCCCGGATCAAAGCGGCTGTCGGCCGAGTTGTCGCGGTTGTCGCCCATGAAGAAATAGCAGCCGGCAGGAACGGTATAAACGCCGGTGCTGTCGCCACGGCTGTCGGGACCGAAGTCCTGGGTCTTGTACTGGCGACCTTCGGGATTGGTTTCCTCAAAGCGCTGTACCTGCTGAGTAAAGCCGTAGCCAGTGTCGACCAGGGCCGGCGCTAAGGGCTTTCGCGGCAGCTCCTTGCCATTGATGTAAACTACGCCGCCGCGGATCTGGACCTTGTCACCCGGCATGCCGATCAGGCGCTTGATGTAATCGGTGCGGTTGTCGCGCGGCAGCTTGAAGACGACGATGTCGCCGCGCGTAGGCGCGCGATTGAAAATCCGGCCCTTGATGATCGGCGGGCTGAACGGAATCGAGTGGCGGCTCCAGCCGTAGCTGAACTTCGACACGATGATGTAGTCGCCCTGATAGAGGTTAGGCTCCATCGAGGCCGACGGGATCGTGAAGGGCTGGAACAGCAGGACCCGCAGCACCAGCGCGATACCCAAGGCGTAGGCGACGGTCTTGATGATCTCGATGAGCTCGGCGACGGCGCCCTTCTCTCCGGGCGGTGGCGTGTCGGCGACGTCGGTCATGCGGGCGCTGAGCTCTTCGAAAAGGACGGTCCGGGAAACCGGATGGGGCTTTGCTAGACGGGGTTGCAGCCAGGAGCAAGAGCGGCGCGTTAGCTTGGCTTTACGGCGAGGATGCGGCGCGGGCCTACTCACTCTCCGGCAGCAAACGGATCTCAACCGTGCCGCCGGCCTCATAGACCGGATTCCCCATAAGACAGGTCTCTGCGTCCTGCAGATCATCCGCCACAATGCGGATGAAGCCCGTCAGACGCCCGCTCTCCGGGCCTGGCGCGCCCTCTTTGCGGAAGCACGCGCCGGTTCCAATCGCGCTTCCTCCACGCAGACGCCCCTTGATCGACAACTGTTCCAGGTACAAAGGCCAATCTGCGGCACGCTCGCCAATCGCATCGTCGTGCATCAGCAAGAGATAGTCGGCCATGTTCGCCTTCCTAAGGTTTGGGCGCCGCCTCGATGATCACGAAAGCCTGGGCGTAGGGATGATCGTCGGTCAGGGAGAGGTGGATGACCGCCTCCATGCCAGGCGGCGTCATTTCCTTCAAGCGCTCCAGCGCTCCTCCGGTCAGGGCCATAGTCGGCTTGCCTGACGGGAGGTTGACCACGCCCATGCCCGCCAGGTGCACGCCGCGCTTCAGGCCCGTGCCGAGCGCCTTGGAGCAAGCCTCCTTGGCCGCGAAACGCTTGGCGTAGCTGGAGGCGCGGTCGGGCTTCCGCTCGGACCGCTTGCGCTCGATCTCGGTGAACACCTTGTTCGTGAAGCGATCGCCGAAGCGCTCCAGGGACTTCTCGATCCGGCGGATGTCGCACAGGTCCGAGCCGATCCCGATGATCATGCGGCCATCTCCACGCGCGCGGCATCCATCAAGGCCCGCATCCGCTGGATCGCCTGCGGCAGGCCCACGAAGATGGCCTCGCCGATCAGGAAGTGGCCAACGTTCAGCTCGGCGATCTGCGGGATGGCGGCGATAGGCTTGACCGTGGCGTAGTCGATACCGTGGCCAGCGTGAACTTCCAGGCCGAGTTCCGCAGCCAGCGCCGCGCCTTTCTTGAGACGTTCCAGGATAGCTTCCGCGCGTTCGACCTCGCCAGCGCGGGCGGCGTCACAATAGGCTCCGGTATGAAGCTCGATGACCTGGGCGCCGGCCGCGACCGAGGCGCGGATCTGCTGGGGATCCGGCTCGATAAAGAGCGACACGCGCGCGCCGACCGTGCGCAGACGAGTCGTGGCGTCGGCGATACGCTTCTGGCCCTTGACGACGTCTAGCCCCCCTTCGGTGGTGACCTCCTCGCGGCGTTCGGGCACGAGACAGGCGGCGTGCGGCTTTGCGCCGATCGCGATGCAGACCATCTCGTCTGTCACGGCCATCTCGAAGTTCAGCGGCTTACCACGCTTGTGGCAGAGGTCGGTCAGCACGGCGATATCTGCGTCGCTGATGTGGCGACGGTCTTCGCGCAGGTGGGCGGTGATGCCGTCCGCGCCGGCGGCGAGCGCCAGCTCGGCCGCGCGGACCGGTTCGGGATAGTAGGAGCCGCGGGCGTTCCGGATCGTCGCCACGTGGTCGATATTGACGCCCAGACGTAGCATGATGGTCAGCCCTTCAGCCGGCGGCTGCCAGGATCCTCGATCGGGATCGCGGCCAGTTCTGGCGGCAGAGCATCGGCCGGATAGGCCGGCACTTCCAGACTGGCCAGCGCGATCAGCGGCACTCCGACATCGGCCTTGCCGCCCGAACGATCAACGATGCAGGCGGCAGCCACGACGTCGCCGCCAGCGTCCTTGATCGCCTGGATGCATTCACGCGACGAGAGACCCGTGGTGACGATATCCTCGACCATCACAACTTTCTGGCCGGGCTCCAGGTGGAAGCCGCGCCGGAATTTGAAGCCCCCGCCCTCGCGCTCGACGTAGATCGACGGCACGTTCAGGTGACGGGCGGTTTCGTAACCAGGGATGATACCGCCAACGGCCGGCGAGACGGCGACGTCGACCTGCCCCACCGTGGCGATGATCTTCTGGGCCAAGGCCTTGCAGAGGCGCTCGCAGCGCTCGGGCCGCATGAACACCAGGTTCTTCTGCAGAAAGACGGGGCTGTGCAGGCCGCTGGACAACACGAAGTGGCCTTCGCGGAGCGCGCCGGCGGCGCGGAATTCGTCGAGAACGTCGTCGTTGGTCATGGGCCGTGGATATAGCCCAGCCCGCCGAGTCTACAAACGCCGGCTTGCGCCTGGGCGTCGTTTAGGGCTCTACCGCGCGCATGACTGAAGACATCCAACGCCCCCGGGTGGGCTGCGGCGCCGCCATCCTCGATGCCCAGGGCCGCCTCTTGCTGGTCAAACGGGTCAAGAACCCCGAGGCTGATCACTGGGGCGTTCCTGGCGGCAAGCTTGACTGGGGCGAAGCCGCTCACGTCTGCGCCGAGCGCGAGACCAACGAGGAACTTGGCATCGTCGTCAAGACCGGTCGCGTCCTGGCGGTCACCGACATGGTCGCGCCGGACTACCACTGGGTGGCGATCACCTACGCGGTCGCAAGCTGGGAAGGCCAGCCAGTAATCCAGGAGGCCCACGCCATCCACGAATGGGGCTGGTTCGCGCTAGACGCCCTGCCCTCGCCGATGACAGCGGGCAGCCTCGAGGCGGTGGCGGCGCTGAGGAAGGCCTAGCCGCGCGTCCGATCGACCGTCTCGACCGACGGGCAGGCGCGTAGCGCGGCCTGGATGTTGGTCAGGTGCTTGGCGTCGCGAACCTCGACGTCGATATCGGTGTCGAAGAAGTCGCTCTGCCGGTGGTGCATGCGCAGGTTGACGATGTTGCCGCCCGCCTCGCCGATGATTGTGCAGACCTGACCCAGGACGCCGGGCGCGTTCTGGATCGTCGCGTGCAGACGGGTCAGCGAGATGGTCGAGCGCTCGGCCTCCGGCGTCCAGATCAGGTCACGCCAAAGCTCCTCGCGATCCTCGAATTCGGCGAGGCGCGGGCAGTCGATCGTGTGGACGTCGAGCCCTTCACCGTCCTCGCGCAGAATGCCGACAATGCGATCGCCGGGCACCGGGCTGCAACAGTGCGCGAAGTGCAGGCAGACGCCAGGCGTCAGGCCGCCGCCGCCGACGTAGAGCGTGGCGTCCTTGCCGCCCTCGATCTTGCGACGGGCCGTAGCCGCCTCACGCTCGGAATCCTTCATGCCAGGATAGGCGGTCTCCAGCACCTGGCTGGGCGAGACACGACCACGACCGACGGAGTCGAACAGAGCCTCATCACCGTCCAGCGCGAAGCGCTCCAGGATCGGCCGCAGCGAGACGTCCTTCAGCTTCTTGCCCGCGCGCTCGAAGACCTGCTCCAGCGAGGCCCTGCCCAGGCGCAGGAACTCTTCCTTCTCGGTCTGGCGGATATGGCGACGGATAGCCGAACGGGCGCGGCCCGTGACCGTCAGCGAGCGCCAGTCTGGTGGCACCACGGGCTTGGAGCCGCGCACCACCTCGACCACGTCGCCATTGACCAGCGGCGTGCGCAGCGGTTTCAGCTCGCCATTGATCTTCACTCCAATACAGGTATCGCCGACGCTGGTGTGCACGGCATAGGCGAAGTCCAGCGGCATCGCGCCACGCGGCAGGCTGACCAGCTTGCCCTTGGGCGTGAAGACGAACACTTGGTCGAGGAACATCTCGAGCTTGGCGTGCTCGACCAGCTCTTCGCTGTCGCCGCCGTGCTCCAGCACCTGAACCAGTTGGCGCAGGTTGGCCAGCGGGTCGCGGCCGCCGGCGGCCTCCATGCCTTCCAGGTCGAGGCCGTACGAGGCGTCCTTGTAGCGGAAGTGGGCGGCGACGCCCTCTTCGTTGACGCGATCCATCGACTCCGTGCGGATCTGCATCTCGATGCGCATGCCGCGCGGCCCGACGACGGTCGTGTGCAGCGAGCGGTAGTTGTTCCGCTTCGGCGTCGAGATGTAGTCCTTGAAGCGATCGGGCACGCTGGACCAGGCGCGGTGAACGACGCCGAGGGCGCGGTAGCAGTCCTCCTCGCTGTCGACGATCACGCGGAAGGCGTAGATGTCCGACATCTGCGAGAAGCCGATCGACTTGCGCTGCAGCTTGCGCCAGATCGAATAGGGCGACTTCTCGCGGCCGAAGACCCGCGACGGCAAAGCGGCCAACGCCAGTCTGGCCGAGATTTCTTGGCTGACCAGGGCCACTGCCCCGCCCTGCTCTTCGCGCAAGGCGTCTAGACGCCGGATGATCGCGTCGCGCGCAACGGGGTTGGTGTGCTGGAAGGATAGCTCCTCCAGCTCCACGCAGATGCGGTGGCAACCGATGTTGCGAGCCAGCGGCGCGTAGATGTCGCGCGTCTCACGGGCAATGCGCTCGCGCTTGGCTTGGTTCTTGATGAAGTGCAGCGTCCGCATGTTGTGCAGACGGTCGGCCAGCTTGACCAGCAGGACACGGACGTCCTTGGAAATGGCCAGGATGAACTTACGCAGGTTCTCGGCCTGGCGCGTGTGCTCGGCCTGAAGCTCAAGCTTTGAAAGCTTGGTGACGCCCTCGACCAGCTCGGCGATCTCTTCGCCGAACAGCTGGGCGATCTCCTCCTTGGTGACCGGGGTGTCCTCGATCACATCATGCAGGAGCGCTGTGACGATGGTCGCGGTATCGAGCCGGTATTCGGTGAGGATGCCCGCCACCTCGATCGGGTGGGCGTAGTAGGGATCACCGCTGGCCCGGGTCTGCGAGCCGTGCATGCGCATGGCGTAGACATAGGCGCGGTTCAGCAACGCCTCATTGGCTGTCGGGTCGTAAGCGTGGACCCGCTCGATCAGCTCATACTGGCGAAGAAACTTCGGGCGCGGCTTTGGTTGCGGCGCGGGGGTCGCCGCGACCTCACTAGAAGCCACAGACGACGACGCGCCCGATTCGGCCCCAATTGGAGCGGAATCTGGCGCGCGTTGGGACAAAGCGGTGTTGGAGACCGCTTGCAGGGTCAGAGGGTCTGTGCCTTCGGGGCTCAGTACCGCTCCTCCTGGCCGCCATCGCGGTCGCTTTGCAGGGCGCGGACCAGTTCCAGTTCGCTCATCTGCATGTGGCTGGGATCGGCCAGCAGGGCCAGGGTCTCAGCCTCTTCTTCCGCTTCGGTGTGCTCGTCAACGCGCTGCAGCGTCGTGATCAGGTGCTCCTTGAGACCTTCGTGATCAATCACGTCGTCGGCGATTTCACGCAGGGCCACGACGGGGTTCTTGTCGTTGTCGCGGTCGACCATCAGGGCCGCGCCGGCCGAGATGCCGCGGGCGCGATGGGCCGACAGCAGGACGAGCGCGAAGCGGTTCGGAACCTTCTCGACGCAATCTTCTACGGTGACGCGGGCCATGAGTTCCTCGGGCTGCGGTTATCTAACGCAAAATAGGCTTCCGTGCGGCGACACGCAACGCCGCGCACGATCATCAGCTTTCGCGAGCGAGCGCTTATGCCCGCTTCGAGGTTCAATGTCCAGACTTAGTCTATCCCTTCGCTGGGCCGCGCATCGCGTCCGACCACCGCCATCGCCGCCAAGCTGGAAGCCAGTTCGCCGCTGAGAGGATGGGTCCAAGCGGGAGCCACCTCCGCCAATGGCCCCATGACGAACAGCCGCTCATGGGCCCTAGGGTGAGGCACGACGATCGCGCCGTCCAGGACGTTCCGACCATGCGCGACGAGGTCTAAGTCCAGGGTGCGCGCGGCGTTGGTCTCTCCCCGCGCTCGGCCAAAGCGCGCCTCGATCCGGTGTAGCGCCGCCAGCACCTCGGCGGGCGACAATGCTGTTCGCACGAGCGTCACGCCGTTCAAGTACTCGGGCCCTTGCGGGTCCGGCCACGCGGCCGAACGCCACCAACTGGACCGCGCGGCCACCTCCAAACCCTCTCGCGGCAAAGCGATCAGGGCGGCTTCCAACAAAGCCTCGCGACTCGTATAGGCTCCCGGCAGATTGCAGCCGAGCGCCACGATCACGGCCTCGTCCAAGTCATTTTCAGCGACCTGATTTTTCAAGGATTTCCCGTGACCTTCTATCCGACCGACCGCATCGCCCTGTTTATCGACGGGGCCAATCTCTATTCCGCCGCCAAGGCGTTGGGCTTCGACATCGACTACCGCAAGCTGCTCGATGAGTTCAAAAAGCGCGGCGTCCTGATCCGGGCTTACTACTACACCGCCATCGCCGAGAACGACGACTATTCCCCGATCCGGCCGTTGGTCGACTGGCTGGACTACAACGGCTTTACGCTCGTGACGAAGCCCGCGCGGGAGTTCACCGACTCCCAGGGCCGCAAGCGCTGGCGTGGCGACATGGACATCGAGATCGCCGTCGACATGCTGCAGATGGCCGAGACCGCTGACCACCTGGTGCTGTTCTCGGGCGACGGCGACTTCCGCGCCCTGGTCGAGGCCGTCCAGCGCAAGGGGCGCCGCGTCACCGTGGTCTCGACCATGAAGAGCCAGCCGCCGATGACCAGCGACGACCTGCGCCGCCAGGCCGACAACTTCGTGGATCTCTCTGACCTGGGCGGCATCATTGGCCGTCCCCAGCGCGCCCAGCCTCGCCAACCGCTGGACAACCGCACCCTGGCCGAACGCGAAGCCGAGGACGAGTATTAAGCGTGGCGCAGGTCTCGAACATCCTCGGCGAGGTCGTTCCCAACCCGGCCGAGCCGCCGCGCGACTGCCCGCTGTGCCCCCGGCTCGTCGCTTATCGGCGCGAGAACCAGGACCTCTATCCCGACTGGTTCAACGGCCCCGCCCCGTCGTTCGGCGACAAGGATGCGCGGCTGCTGGTCGTGGGCCTGGCCCCGGGCCGCAAGGGCGCGAACCGGACCGGTCGTCCGTTCACCGGCGACTATGCCGGGACCCTGCTCTACGAGACCTTGATCAAGTTCGGCTTCGCCACCGGCAAGTTCGAGGCGCGGCCCGATGACAGCCTCCAGCTAGTCGGCAGCGCGGTGACAAACGCCGTCCGCTGCGCGCCGCCCGGCAACAAACCCGAGACCTCAGAGGAGAACGCCTGCCGCCCGTTCCTGACGACGCGACTGGAGATGTTCCCGAACCTTAAGGCCATCGTCACTCTGGGGGACGTCTCGCGCCGCAATGTGCTGAAGGCGCTGGGCCTGAAGGCCTCCGCCGGCGTTCCGGGCCACGGCTCGGAGTTCCAGGCGGGGCCCTACCGGATCTTCAACAGCTATCACTGCTCGCGGCTCAACACGAACACCGGACGTCTGACGACGCCCATGTTCGAGGAGCTGTTCGCGCGGGTAAAAACGTACCTGGACGAGGCCGCCTAGCGCGGGGTTCAACCAGCCCCCTCCGTCACACCCTCACCGTGCGCCCCTCGCGGGCGGCGCGATAGATCGCCTCGATCAGGCGCAGGTCTTTCAGCCCCTCCTCCCCTCCCACGATTGGCTCGCGGTTGGTCAGAATGCATTCCGACAGATGGTCCAACTGGGCCGAGAACTGGTTCTTCGGCTGCGGAGCCGGCTCGCGCGGGCCGGTTTGGCGGTTCAGCTGCGTTCGCATCGCCTGACCTTGATAGCTCGTGGCCGGGTCGATCTCGATCCAGCCCTTTGGCCCCGTGACCCGATAGCGGTTGCAGTTGGCGCTGTAGGCCGAGACACAGTTGGCGGTCGCGCCAGACGGGAACAGGAGCTGGAAGTTGATGATGTCCTCCACCTCCTTGAAGCGCGGATCGCTACGGTCGGTGGACTCCATGGCGTTGACCGCCACCGGCTCCTCGCCGGTCAGGTAGCGGGCCGCGTTTAGGCTGTAGATGCCAATGTCCATAAGGCTGCCGCCGCCCGCCAGCGCCCTGTTCAGACGCCACTGCTTGGGATCGCCGATTGTGAAACCGTGATCGGTGACGACTGTCCGAACCGGCCCGATCGCGCCGTCGCGGATCAGCTTGATGGCTTCGATGTTGTGCGCCTGGAAGCGGCTGCGGTAGCCGATCATCAGCTTGCGGCCGGCCTTTTTACAGGCGGCGATCATCGCCTCGCAGTCAGCCGATGACGTCGCCATCGGCTTTTCGCACACGACGTGCTTGCCAGCCCTGGCCGCACGCTCGGTGAAGGTGCGGTGCAGGCTGTTGGGCGTGATCACGTAGACGATGTCGACGTCCGGGTTCTCGGCGATCTTGTCGAAGGCCTCATAGCTGTAACGAGCGCTTTCGGGCACGCCATACTGCTCGCCATACTTTTTCAGCTTCTCGGGCGTGCCGCTGACCAGAGCGGCTAGACGTGAGTGCTCGCACTCGGCGAAGCGCGGCATGATGATCTGAGTAGCGTAGTAGCCAAGGCCCAGGATCGCATAGCCCAGCTTGCGATCCGATTGCCGGGCCAGCCCGTCCAGCGGTCTGGCGGCTGCGGCAAGCGCCAAGCTGGAGGCGATGAAGGTCCGCTTGCTGATCCCGCTCATCACTTCGCTCCGCTAAGGCCCGACGTCAGCGTGCGGACCCGCGCCAAGACGTGATTGGACGTCAGGAACAGCGTGTGGCCGTCCTCGCCGAACGTGCAGTTGGCGGTCGGGAAGCCGGTTTCGATCACGCCCAGAAGCTTGGCTTCCGGTGTCAGGATCAAGACCCCGCCCGGCCCGGTCGCGAAAAGGCGCCCTTGAGCATCCACTCGCATCCCGTCCGGCAACCCAGGACCGCCCGCCTTCAGCAACTCGCTGGCATCGAAGAAAACCTTGCGCGCAACGGGCAGTCCATCGCGACCAAGGTCGTAGGCCATGATGATCGGGCCTTTGGGATCGGACACCGCCACGTAGAGGCGCTTCTCGTCAGGGGACAGAGCGACGCCGTTCGGAAAGGTCAGCTTGTCGTCGACCAGCGCCACATCGCCGTTCGGACGGCGCAGATAGACCCCGTTGAAGGGCAGCTCCTTGACCGGCGAGGCGTCGAGACCTTCCAGCCCATAAGGCGGATCGGTGAAGTAGATCGAGCCCCTCAGGTCACCCAGCCGCGCGACGATCAGGTCGTTGGGGCTATTGAACCGCTTGCCCTGGAAGCGGTAGGCCAGCACGGTCTTGCCCTTGGTCCTAAGGTCGACCTTGGAGACCGCTCGATTGCCGTGGTCGCAGACGAGAAGCTCGCCCGCCAGGGACAAGGTCATGCCGTTGGTTCCGGGCTCACGGAAGACCTTGGTCGGCGGACCCGCGTAGCCGGACGGCTGAAGGAAGATCGTCTTCCCATCCTTCTCGCTCCACCGGTACATGACATTGCCCGGCACGTCGGAGAACAGCAAATAGCCGTCCGGAATCCAGACCGGCCCCTCGGACCAGATCATGCCGTCGGCCAGTTGCTCGATCACCGCGTCGGGTGCGATCACCGCGTCCAGGTCCGGAGACAGGCGACGAATACGGCCGATCCTGGGGAACGCCGATGTCGCGGCTTCTGCATTCATTGATCGTCCTCCGGCGATCAGAGCGGCTCCGGCGGCGAGCATGGCGCGTCGGGTCGTCATGTTGGCGGTCTCCGCTTCTCGTTCCGCCGCCTAGAGACCATGACAGCGGTGTCGCGACAACGCCGAAACGTCAGGACCTGACACGCGGCACCGCATCTAGCCAACGCGCATAGGCGGCCTCGCGTTCGTGTTCGTTCAGCGATGGCTTGAGGGTCTCGGCGGCAGGACTGACCTGGGCCGCGACCTCGACGTCGGCATAGAGACCCGCCCCGACGCCGGCGAAAAGGGCCGCGCCCAACGCCGTCGTCTCCTGGTAGCTGGACCGTCGCACGGAGACGCCCGTCAGGTCAGCCAGGCGCTGCGAGAACCAGGCGCTGTTGGACATGCCGCCGTCGATGCGTAGCTGCGCGGCCTCGCCGAAAGCGCCCGGCGCATCGGCGCGCATCGCCTCAATAAGGTCTCGGCTCTGCAGGGCGCAGGCGTCGAAAGTCGCCGCCGCGATCTCCGGCAGGCCGGCGTCACGAGTCAGACCGAAGATCGCGCCGCGCGCGCCGGCGTCCCACCAGGGCGCGCCAAGACCGGTGAAGGCCGGCACGATCACGACGCCATGATCGGCCTTGGCGGCCTGCGCCAAGGCCTCGGCGGCGCGCGGTCCGCCGGTGACGCCCAGCCCCTCGCCCAGCCACTGGATGGCCGCCCCGGCGACGAAGATCGAGCCTTCCAGCGCGTAGGTCGTCTTGCCGTTCACCCGCGCCGCCACGGTCGTCAGAAGACGCGACCGCGAGACGCACTTTTCCTCGCCCGTGTTGATCAGCATGAAACAGCCGGTGCCGTAGGTCGCCTTCATCTGTCCGGACGCCACGCACCCCTGCCCCATCAACGCCGCCTGCTGGTCGCCGGCGACGCCGCAGATGGGAACCGGCCGGCCTAGGATCTCGGCTCCAACCTCGCCGTAGTCGTCCACGCAGTCGAGAACCTTGGGTAGCAGCGCCCGGGGTACGTCGAACAGGTCAAGCATCTCGTCGGACCAAGCCTGCGCGCCGATGTCGAACAGCAAGGTGCGCGAGGCGTTGGTCGCGTCGGTGGCGTGGACCGCGCCGCCGGTCAGCCGCCAGATCACCCAACAGTCCATGGTGCCGCAGAGCAACTCGCCGGCCTCAGCCCGGGCGCGAGCGCCAGGGACATGGTCGAGAAGCCAGGCGATCTTGGTGGCCGAGAAATAGGGGTCGAGCAGCAGGCCGGTGACCTCGGCCACCTGCGGCTCGCGCCCCTCGGCCTTGAGCTTGGCGCAGACATTCGCCGTGCGCCGATCTTGCCAGACGATCGCAGGGTGGATTGGCCGCCCCGTGCGCTGATCCCAGACGACAACGGTCTCGCGCTGGTTGGTGACGCCGAGGGCGGCGATGTCCGCCGTCCGCCCCGAGGCCTCGGCGACCTCTCGCATGACAGCGACGCAGGCTGCGTAGATCTCCTCGGCGTCATGCTCGACCCAACCGTCGTCTGGATAGGCCTGACGCAGCGGCCTGGACGCCTCGGCCACCGCCCGCCCCTCGCGATCGAACAGAATGGCGCGCGTGCTGGTCGTGCCCTGATCCAGAGCCAGGATAAGCTCTTGCGCCATGCCGGCGTCCTCCCTCTCAAGCGGCGTCCGGGCCCGTTACACGCCGACCCCGCTATCGCCTTTAAGCATGTTTTCATTTGGCCTCCGCAAGGTCATCCTTGAAGCGCCTTCGGATTCGAGGAGTCGGGCCATTTCAGCCGTCGAGATCTCCGCGCTTATGACACTGGCTCGCAGTCGCGAGCCAGGTGACCGCGAACGCCTGCTCACCGGGATCATCGACCTGTGCGAGGCCGGCCGCGCCAATGGCGAGCCGACCCATCCCGACGTCCAGGCCCTGCTCAACTCGATCTTCATGACGCTGGTTGTCGAGGCTGAGCGGGATATCCGCCATCGCCTGTCGGAACGGCTCGCGGACGCCGACTGGGCGCCGTCCGCCCTGATCAACATCATGGCCCTGGACGAGATCGAGATCGCCCGACCGATCATCGCCCGCAGCCCTGTCCTTAATGATCACGATCTGGTCCGCCTGCTGGTCCAGGCGACACTGGAGCACCAGATCGAGATCGCCCGCCGCCCGCGTCTTTCGCCCCCGGTCGTGGACGCGATCATCGACCGCGACGAGCCGGCCGTCCTAACCGCTCTGGCGGCGAACGAGACGGCGGACATCTCCGACCAGGCCATGCAGCGCCTTGTCGACCGCTCTCGCGACGTCGTCGCGTTGCGCTCGCCACTGGCCAGACATCCGCGGATGTCCAGCGATCTTGCCGAACAGCTCTATGTTCTGGTCGGCCGCGCCCTGCGCGAGGCCCTCGCCACCCGTTTCAATCTCGACACCGCCCGCATGCAGAGCGCGCTCGAAGAGGTCCTGCGCGCCGCCCATCGCGGCGAAAGCGAAATCGAGATCGCCCCCGTCGAACAGGATGAGGAGCGCGAAGACATGGAGCGCTCGCTGATCGAGAAGCTCGACTCGGCGGGACAGCTCCGACCGGGCTACCTGCTGCGGGTGCTGCGCGAGGGCCGGCTACAGCTGTTCATCATGGCCCTGGCGCGACTGGGCGAGTTCGAGCCCCCACAGATCCGCCGCGCGATCGACAGCGCCAAGCCCGAGCTCCTGGCGCTCGCCTGCTCGGCCGTCGGCATCGACCGCAGCGTGTTTCCGACCATTCTTGAGCATGTGCGCCAGCTGAACGGCGGCCGTCCGGGCGGCGGCGACGAGGGCTTGCGCCGCGCCAACAGCGCCTTCGGTCCCTTCACGCCGGACATCGCCGGCATGGCCTTCCGCCAGGCCGTCGGAGCGGTTTGACAAGCGCATAGGCTTGTCGCCTCTTGGCGGGCATGTACCAGCCGCAACCTTTCGTGACTCGCCTGGCGTTCAAGTCCAGCGACCGGCCCGAAGCCCAGGAAGCTCGCGAACGACTCACCGCCCGCTATGGCGACGTCGGTGAGGACAAGGCTCAAGTCATCGTGGCCCTCGGCGGCGACGGCTTCATGCTGGAAACGCTGCACGAGGCGATCGCGTCTCAGACGCCGATCTACGGCATGAACCGGGGCTCGGTCGGCTTCTTGATGAACGAGTACAGCGAGGATGGTCTGCTGGAGCGGATCAACGCGGCGGAACGAGCAGTCATCCATCCGCTGGCGATGGTGGCGATCGATTCGCGCCGGACGCAGCATCGCGCCCTGGCGATCAACGAGGTCTCGCTGCTGCGCCAAACCCGGCAGACGGCGAAGCTTCGCATCTCGATCGACGGCAAGGTGCGCATGGGCGAGCTGGTCTGCGACGGCGCCCTGCTGGCCACGCCGGCCGGCTCAACCGCCTACAATCTTTCGGCGCACGGCCCGATCATTCCCATCCACGGGCATGTACTGGCCCTGACCCCGATCAGCGCCTTTCGCCCCCGCCGCTGGCGCGGGGCGCTGTTGCCGCAATCGGCCCGCGTGACCTTCGAGATTCTCGAAGCCGACAAACGTCCTGTCAGCGCCGTCGCCGACAATTTCGAGGTGCGGGACGTCATGGAGGTTCACATCTCCGAGGACCGCGGCACCTCGCTGTCGATGCTGTTCGACGCCGGCCGCAGCCTGGAGGAGCGGGTTTTGGCCGAGCAATTCTCGGCCTGAGGCGTTGGGTCGCACGTTAGGTGTGGTCTCACTCAATGTTAACGCCTGCTATGGTACCGACTCGCGAATATCCCGCCGCTGGGGAGGCGACCGTGACGAGTAAGACCACCGCAGAGGTGATCCAGGTGCCGAACATGCTCAAGCTCAAGGTGGGCGGGCGTGGCGGCATAGACATGGCCGCCATCGCCAAGGCCGAAGCCGCGCTCAAGAGCCTGTCCGGCAACTTCGCCCAATGGCTGGATGACGAGATCGTCAAGCTGGAGGCGGCGCGCCAAGGCGTCCGCAGCGAAGGCCTTACGGCCGAAACGGTCGAGACCCTTTACCTGCGCGCCCACGACCTGAAGGGCTTGGGCGCCACCTACGAGTTCCCCCTGATCACGCGCCTGGCCGCCTCGCTTTGCAAGCTGATCGACGACCCGGCGACGCGTCTTTCGGCGCCCATGTTCCTGGTCGATGCGCACATCGACGCGATCAAGGCCTGCGTCCGCGACGACATCCGGGTCGATACTCACCCGGTCGGCCGCCCGCTCGTCACCGAGCTGGAAGCCCGCGTCGCCGACTATCTCGGCTAGGCAAGGCCAAACAGACCCCTGAGGTACGGATTGAGCATCCGCCCCTCCGGATCCAGCTCCTGTCGCACGGCCAGGAAGTCGTCCCAGCGTGGATAGAGCGCAGCTAGCTGCCGACCTCTCAGCGTGTGCAGCTTGCCCCAGTGCGGGCGTCCCTCGTAGCGGCGGAAGATCGGCTCGATCAGGCTGTAGAGGAACGTGAAGTCGTCCCGATAGTAGGCGTGGACCGCCACCGACCCGCGTATCCCATCCTGGAAAGGCGAGAGCCAAGCATCATCGGGCGCGATCCGGCGCACCTCGATGGGGAAAAAGACGTCCGGACGTTCCTTCTCGATGGTCCGAACCACCTCCTCCAGCGCCTTCAGCTGGTTCTGGGCCGGCAGATGGAACTCCATTTCGTTGAAGCGTACCGGCCGCTCGGTCGACAGCAGCTTCCAGCCCTCGTCGATGGCGGTCTCGGGCTTGGCGGTCGACAGTAGCGCCTTGGCGGCGGCCTTGCGCACCGGGGTCGCAAAGCCCAGCAGGTTGCGCAGGCCCTTGAGCGCCTCGAGGAACTCGGTGTCCTGATCGGGGCCGCGCGGCAGGGCTGGATCGTCGGTCTCGTCGTGGCTGATGTTCACCGCCAGCCCCGTGAACGGCACGGCGTAGAACTCGAAGTTCCGATGCTGAGCCCAGCGCGCCTCGGCGTTGGCCAGCGCCTCCTCGAACGGTTCAAGCCAGACGCGGCGGCGCAAGCGGCGGTTGGCGCTGGTCTTGATCCGCACCTGGCTGATCACGCCCAGCGATCCCAGCGAAACGCGCGCGGCCTGAAAGATCTCGGGGTTCTTCTGGGCGTCCGCGTCGATGACCTGGCCTGAGGGCGTGACCAGGCGAAGGCCTGTGACATCCCCGTGCAGCGCCGGGATCTTCACGCCCGTGCCGTGGGTGCCAGTACCCAGGGCGCCGCCCAGGGACTGCTTGTTGATGTCCGGCAGGTTCGGCAGCGCCCGGCCCTTCTCGGCCAGCATCGGCCCCAGCGCGCCTAGCCGCGTGCCGGCTCGCACGATCGCCTCGTCGCCCTCCCAGCCGACGATCCCGGACATGGCGTCCAGCGAGACCAGGGCGCCGCTCGTCGGCGCCAGGGCGGTGAAGGAGTGGCCCGAGCCGACGGGGCGGATCGGCGCGGGCGCGGTCTTCAGAGCCAGGGCCAGCTCGCCCTCGTCCTTGGGCGCGAGACGAGCGGCGGGATAGGCGTTCTGAATGCCCGACCAGTTGCGCCACAAGACCTTGCCGTCGGCGTTGACCGAGGGCGGCGAAGGCGGCTCGGGCTTGTCTCCGGTGGCGACCTTGTAGGCGGCCGCGCCGCCGGCGACCACCGCCACACCCGTTCCGCCCGCGATCAGGGCCCCACGCCTGGAGATCATGTTTCCGCCCGCTTGTTGTTTGTTACGTCGCGGAGTCTTCGCGCCCCGCCATGAACCGTATCAGGGCCTTGAAATCGTCCGGCGTGCAAGTCGCGCATTGGCCGGTGGCCGGCATGGCGTTGAAGCCTTGGATGGTGTGGTCCAGCAATACGGCCTCGCCCTGCTTCCAGCGCGGGTCCCAAGCCGCGCGATCGTGCACCATCGGCGCGCCCGTCTCGGGCATGGCGTGGCACGCGCGACAGGAGGTTTCGTAGAGCGCCGCCAGCCGCGCGTCGGCCGGACGCAGGGCCAAGGCCTGCTCGGGCGTGGGCGGCGGCGGGGGCTTGGCCCCGCACGCGGTGAGGATGAGGGCGGACGCGAGAAGGACGGCCACCCGCTTCATCAGGCGATCCCCGACAGGCGCTTGGCCGCCGTCAGCGTATTGGCCAGCAGGCATGCGATGGTCATAGGCCCCACTCCCCCCGGAACCGGCGTGATCGCGCCGGCGACCTGGCTAACCTCGTCGAAGGCGACGTCGCCGACAAGACGGGTCTTGCCCGCCGCCGCAGCAGCGGGGTCGCGGGCTGGATAGCGGGTAATGCCGACGTCGATCACGGTCGCGCCCGGCTTGACCCAGTCGGCCTTGACCATCTCGGCCCGGCCCACGGCGGCCACGACGATGTCGGCTTGGCGCACGATCCCCGGTAGGTCCTTGGAGCGCGAGTGGGCGATGGTGACGGTGCAGTCGGCGGCCAGCAGCATCTGGGCCATCGGCTTGCCCATCAGGTTCGAGCGGCCGATGACCACGGCGCTCTTGCCGGAAAGGTCGCCCAGCGTGTCCGTCAGCAGCATCATGCAGCCCAGCGGCGTGCAGGGCGTCAGGGCCGGCAGGCCGCTGGCCAGGCGCCCGGCGTTGGTCACGGTCAGGCCATCGACGTCCTTGTCCGGCGAAAGGGCCGCCACGACGTCCATCTGGCTGATATGCGGCGGCACCGGGAACTGCACGAGCACGCCGTGGATCTTGGGATCGGCGTTCAGCTTGGCGACGACGGCCAGGAGTTCGTCCTGGGTCGTTTCGGCCGGCAGGCGGTGGGTCTCGGAGTACATCCCGGCGGCTTGCGTCTGCTCGCCTTTGTTGCGGACATAGACCTGACTGGCCGGATCCTCGCCGACCAGCACGACGGCCAGGCCCGGCGTGACGCCATGCTTGGCCTTCAGCTCGGCGACCTCGCCGGCGATCTTGGCCCGCAGATCGGCCGCGAAAGCCTTGCCGTCGATGAGTTTAGCCTGCGCCATGTCGGTTCTCCTGCTTCCCGCGTCCCTAGCCGCTCGACGCGCGTCGCGCAACGCCGCCGCCAAGGGCTTGACCCGAACCGTCGGGGAGCGTTTTCCAAGGCCATGACCCAGCCCTTCCCGACTCCCGCCGCCCATGCCCGCGACCTCTTGGACGCGCTGGGCGTCCCGGCCCGCCCCGCCGACGCCGGCCAGCCCGTGCGCAGCCCGATCGACGGCTCCGTCCTGACCCACGTCGCCTTCGACGACGCCCGCGAGATCGAGGCCAAGGTCGCGGCCGCCCGCCGCGCCTTTGACGCCTGGCGCGTCGTGCCCGCCCCGCGTCGCGGCGAGCTGGTGCGACTGTTCGGCGAGGAGCTGCGCGCGGCCAAGACCGATCTGGCCGAACTCGTCACCCTGGAAGCCGGCAAGATCGCCTCCGAGGCGGCCGGCGAGGTTCAGGAGATGATCGACATCTGCGACTTCGCCGTCGGCCTGTCGCGCCAGCTGCACGGCCTGACCATCGCCTCGGAGCGTCCCGGCCACGCCATGCGTGAGACCTGGCATCCGCTGGGTCCGGTCGCGGTGATCAGCGCTTTCAACTTCCCGGTCGCCGTCTGGGCCTGGAACGCGTGCCTCGCTTTGGTCTGCGGCGATCCGGTGATCTGGAAGCCGTCCGAGAAGACGCCGCTGACGGCGCTGGCCACGCACGCCATCCTCGAACGCGCCATCGCCCGCTTCGGCGACGCGCCCGAGGGCCTGGCCAGCGTGGTTCAGGGCGGACGTGACGCCGGCGAGCGGCTGGCCCGCGACCCGCGCATCCCGTTGGTCAGCGCCACAGGCTCGACCCGGATGGGCAAGGCGCTGGCCCCCGTGGTCGCCGAGCGTTTCGGCCGCTCGATCCTGGAGCTGGGCGGCAACAACGCCATGATCGTCACGCCCTCGGCGGACCTGTCCCTGGCCCTGCGCGCCATCGTCTTCTCGGCCGCCGGTACGGCGGGCCAGCGCTGCACGTCCCTGCGTCGCCTGATCGTCCACGAAAGCCTGGTCGACAAGGTCTCGGACGCGGTCGAGACCGCCTTCCAGCGCCTGCCGGTCGGCGATCCGCGCGAGGGCAAGACGCTGCTGGGCCCGCTGATCGACCGCGCCGCCTATGAGGCCTTCGTCGCGGCCATGGACGCCGTCCGCGCCGAGGGCGGGACCGTCAGCGGCGGCGAGCGCCTGCTGGCCGATCAGTGGCCCGAGGCCTTCTACGTCCGCCCGGCCCTGGCCCGCCTGCCCGCCCCCGCGCCGTGCATGCAACGCGAGACCTTCGCGCCGCTGCTGCATGTCGTGCCCTACGCGGACTTCAACGAGGCTGTGGCGATCCAGAACGATGTCCCCCAGGGCCTTTCCTCCTGCGTGATGACCAACGACGTCCGCGAGGCCGAGGCCTTCCTGTCGGCCGCCGGCAGCGACTGCGGCATCGCCAACGTCAATATCGGCCCCTCGGGCGCCGAGATCGGCGGCGCGTTCGGCGGCGAGAAGGAGACCGGCGGCGGTCGCGAAAGCGGCTCCGACAGCTGGAAGCAGTACATGCGCCGCCAGACCGCGACCGTGAACTACTCGGGGGCCCTGCCGCTGGCGCAGGGCGTGCGGTTCGATCTCTGAAGTTCCTCCCCCGTGACACGGGGGAGGTGTCGGCGGAGCCGACGGAGGGGGCGAGCTGGAGGTCGGCCGAGTTGGCCCCCTCCGGCCCTCTGGGCCACCTCCCCCGCATCGCGGGGGAGGAACTGACTGAAGCGGACACGGCGTCTCGGCTTCACGCGATCGCTCGCTGAAGGTGTGGGGAGGCGACGGAGCGGCCGGGCGAACCCGGAGACCGTGAGTGTGTTGTGCGTTTCGGCTCGATCGTCCGCTCCGCCAGGCTGTTCTTGTCCGTGAGGGCGACGGGCGTGAGCATTATCTGCTCGGGACTTCGCTACCCCCGGACGGGCGCGGACCAACTGGATCGGCTCCTCCGTCTCCAGCCCGACGATCCACGATAGGCGGCTTATACGATCACCGCCCTGTCGCTCCGCGTTCGACGTGATCCCGAGCGGCCCGGCCCCTCGTGCGCGCTCCTAAAGAGTAAGCCGCACGACCAGACAAAGCCTCCCAGGCGCCGAACGCGGCCCCGCTCAACCTAGCCCCGCCGCCGTATTGGGCCGGATCCATACGCCCTCCCCCGCGACGGGGATGGCTATGATTGTGCGCGCGGTTTCAACGCGGATCACACAGCAGCGTGTAAAAGTGAGAAGTCGTTGAAATCGCTGACTTCGATTACGGATACGCGGATCATAGAGCGCCGCGAACGCTCGTAAAATCCTCCCCCCAGCGGGGGAGGTGTCGGCTCGAAGAGACGACGGAGGGGGAAGAGGCAGGGCCAGCAACACTTCCCCCTCCGTCCGCTGCGCGGACACCTCCCCCGCTGGGGGGAGGATTGGGGCGGACGACCACGCAAAGCGTGGTCAGGTGGGGGCCTGCGACGGTGGCCGGCTTGCCCAGACCCACATCGCTCGCTAAGGAAGACGCCCGCTCGGCTTCGCGTCGGGCATGCCGGCTTAGCACAGCGGTAGTGCAGCGGTTTTGTAAACCGAAGGTCGGGGGTTCGATCCCCTCAGCCGGCACCATTCTCTTTCCTCGGGTCGCGCGATGACCGCCACGCTCTTCATCGACGCCGACGCCTGTCCCGTGAAGGACGAGGCCTACAAGGTCGCCGCGCGGCATGGGTTCAAGACCTTCGTAGTGTCCAATAGCTGGATCCGCGTGCCGCTGACGCCGGCGATCGAGCAGGTCGTGGTCGACGCGGGCCCCGACATCGCCGACGACTGGATCGCCGAACGCTGCGGGCCGGGCGACGTGGTGGTGACCAACGACATTCCCCTGGCCGACCGCGTGTTGAAGGCCGGCGGCGCGGCCGTGGCGCCGAACGGACGGGTGTTCACACTCGATACGATCGGCTCGGCCCTGGCCTCACGTTCGATCGGCGAGCACCTGCGCTCGATGGGCGAAGTCACCAAAGGCCCGGCCGCCTTCGCCAACGCCGACCGCTCGCGGTTCCTGCAGGCGTTGGATCAGCTGGTGGTCAAGGCCAAGCGGGTGGTCCCACCGCCCCCTCGGCGCCCATGACGATCGACATCACCTCCTGGCTGCGCATCGACGAGGACGAGCTGGTCTGGAAGGCCGCGCGCGCCTCGGGCCCTGGCGGCCAGCACGTCAACAAGACGTCCACGGCGCTGGAGCTGCGGTTCGACGTGCGAGGCTCCCCGTCCCTGCCCGAGGACGTCAAGGCGCGGCTGGAGACGCTGGCAGGCAGCCGCCTGACCCAGGACGGCGTGCTGATCCTGTTCGCCCAGGGCTCGCGCTCGCAGGAAATGAACCGCCAGGACGCCCAGGCGCGCCTGGTGGACCTGATCCGCCGCGCCACCGAGAAACCCAAGCCTCGCAAGGCGACCAAGCCGACCTATTCCAGCAAGCTCAAGCGACTGGAAGGCAAGGCCAAGCGCGGGACGGTGAAGTCAGGGCGCGGACGGGTGAGGTTCGACGACTAAGCCGCCACGGGCGCCACGGGCGCCGGCGCGGAAAAGGCCAGGACGTCGTCCTTCCAGTCCGGCTCGGCGATCAGTCCCCCCAGCATCTTCTGCAAGGCGCGGGTCATCACAGCCTGCTCGTCAAGCGTGAGATGAGCGCAGATGTCGTGGTTCAGCGGCCGGATCTCGGCGCGGATCGTCGCCAGCAGGGCGCGTCCGGCCTCGGTCAGGCGAATGACGACGATGCGCCGATCGGCGGTCGAGGTCTCGCGCATCACCAAGCCGTCGACGATCAGGCTGTCGATCGAGCGGGTCAAGGTGGTGCGATCGGTGGCGGCGAGCTTGGCCAGGCGGGTCATCGACAGATCCCCGAACCGGCGCAGCGAAATCATCGCCACCCACTTGGCGAAACTCAGGCCATGACGCGCCAGCAGGTCGGCGGCCATGGCCCGCCGATGCTGCTCGGTCTGGTAGAGCAGATAGCTCAGGTAACTCGGCAGCGGCAGCGCATGGTCTTCTACCATCGCCGCGCGCTCTTCCCCCTCACGCATAATCTTTTTCGCCCCCCACAAAGCGGCGACTTGTCTGTCATAAGGTTAACGGCCACGCAATCAGCGCGCCCCCCCGGCGCAACGAAAAACCCCGCGAAAGGCTTCGCGGGGTCATGCCTTTCAATCTAGGCGGGAAATAGCCCTATCGACACGGCGCTAGACGGTCACGCGTCGATCGCGGCCCGGTTCCGCTGACGACCGCGGGTGAGCCAGTCGTCGGGATAGGTCTCGCGCACGGTGATCGACTTGAACTGGGTGACCGGGATCTCGGCGTGGTCACCGGGATTGAGGTCGCGCGACACCGAATGGCCGGCGAACTCCTCGATAATGGTGATCACTTGGCTGCTGCCGGCGGCGTTCTCGATCAGGACCATGTTCATGGGATTGTCTCGGCGATCGTACGTGAGGTTGATAGGATGGGAGTGATCGAACTCAGCCCAGGATGGACTGGACGCGCTTTTCGTTGACGCCCTTCAGCGCCCAGGCTTCGAGGGCCTGGCTCGAGCCGACCCGACGGAAGGCGCCCTGGCTGTGCTGCTCGCAATACGAGCCCCGGGCGCTGACCTTGGGACGACCGCAGAAGCCGAAGTCATCGCTGTCGGGATGGCCGATCGGCCAGCGGCAGGAGTGGGCGCCCAGGCCCAGGATGCCGGAGGTCGGCAGCAGATCCTCCTCGACGCGCTCGAATGTCGGAACCTGACGGGCCGCGGTCGTCGCCTCACGGGCGGGCCGCTGGCGAGAAGCCATGCGCGAGGACACGCGGATGGACGAGGCGCGCTGTCGGACCGGGGTTTCGCGGACGGTGATGCCCAGACGGTGCACCTTGCCGATCACCGCGCTGCGGCTGACGCCGCCCAGTTGCCGCGCGACCTGGCTCGCGCTGAGGCCCTCCAGCCACAGCTTCTTGAGGGTCGCTGTGCGTTCTTCGCTCCAGTCCATGATCTTGTCTTCCAGCCCTGCCCGGAGCCAGCCCGCTCCGTGGAAAAAGGGGTAAGATTTATGGTTAACAAGCGTCAAATGGTTATGTGCGAACCCACGGTTTGCGATTTCACTTTTCACTTAGAGAATCACATAGATATCGCCAATTGTCGCAGGCTTGACTGTTAGGGACCCTTGTTAGGTGACAAGGTCGGGGCCCAGATTTTATAAGGTTTTGGAATGCGTCGCGGCGTCGCAGAACCCGCGACGAAACGTCAGTCGGGAACCCTCATGCGAACGCTGAAATTGGTCGCCCTAGCCGCCCTCGCCATCTCGGCGGTCGCCTGTTCCAGGGACGGCGGCAGCTCGTCGGCGCCGCCGGCCGACGCGCCGGCCTCAGCCCCCACGGACGCCGAGAAGGCCGCGGCGCTAGCCGCCCTGCCCGCGCCCTACAACACCGGCGACCTCTCCAACGGCCAGAGGAAGTTCGCCCTCTGTCGTTCGTGCCATACGATCACCGAAGGTGGCCCCGACCTGACCGGGCCAAACCTCTACGGCGTGTTCGGACGCAAGGCCGGGGCCAAGGCCGATTATAACTATTCGGACGTGGTGAAGGCTGCGGGCTTCGTCTGGGACGCCGAGCATCTGGACAAGTGGCTGGCGGATCCGCGCGGCTTCATGCCCGGCACAAAAATGACCTTCGCGGGCCTGAAGGATCCAAAGGACCGGATTGACCTGATCGCCTATTTAAAGGTCGAGACGGGCTACAAGCCGGCGCCGTGACGTGAGACCGGCTTCACCCGACATCCAGGCGCGGGTCGAGCGTCTCTACGACGCCAACCAGCGGCGCGACTTCGAAGGGTTTCGCGCCCTCGTGCATCCACACCTGGAATGGCCCGACGTGACGCGTGGCGGCTTGTTGAAGACCCCTGCGGCCGTCCGCGCCTACTGGGTCTACAATGATCGGGCGCTGCGGATCGAAATGACGCCGGTCACGGTCGAGATCGACGACGAGGATCGCATCGTCGTCCTGGCCAACGTGGTAGTCTGGAACCTGGCGGGCAAGCTGTGGTCGGACCTGATGGCGCGCCACCGCTACACGCTGCGTGACGACCTCTTCTGGCGCATGGAGGTCCTGGACGTCGAGCGCCCCCGGCGGTAGGCCGGTCTCGTCGGAATTCGGACGCGTCAGCTTGCGCCGACGCGCCCTGCGCCCGTTCTGGCTCCTATGTGGAGCGCCTAGGCCGGAGACCCTTCGCCCTCGCCAGCTTTCTCCTTGGCCTCGTATTCCTCGATCTGACGCGACATCCACTCCGGCGACTTCGTAAAGCGCGCCAGCAGGTTGTAGAAGACCGGCACAACGAACAGCGTCAGCACCGTGGCCACGATCGCGCCCATGAAGATCACCGAGCCGATGGTCTGGCGGCTGCCGGCGCCGGCCCCCGTCCACAGCATCAGCGGCAGCGCGCCCATGGCCGTGGCGATCGAGGTCATTACGATCGGGCGCAGACGCAGGGCCGAGGCCTCGATGACCGCTTCGCGCACCTTCAACCCCTCGTCGCGCAGCTGGTTGGCGAACTCGACGATCAGGATGCCGTTCTTGGCGGCGATGCCCACCAGGATAATCAGGCCGATCTGGCTGTAGGTGTTGATGGTCGAGCCCATCATCAGGAGGCCGAACAGGCCGCCCAGCACCGCCAGCGGCACGGTCAGCATGATGACGGCCGGGTGGATCCAGCTTTCGAACTGCGCCGCCAGCACCAGGAAGACCAGCAGCAGGGCGAAGCCGAAGGCGATGCCGACCGCGCCGGAAGCCTCCAGATAATCCTTGGCCTGGCCGCCCCACTTGACGCTGACGCCGGGCGTCGGATTGGCGTCGGCCTGGGCCTGCAGGAAGCTGACGGCGTCCTCGACCGTGAATCCGGGCGCCAGCTGCGCCGTCAGCGTCACCGAGCGAAGGCGGTCGACGCGCGGACGGTCGGGCGTGTCGCCCCGCAGCTCGGTGGTCACCACCGTCGACAGCGGCACCAGGGTTCCGGCCTCGGTGCGCACCTGCAGCTGGTTGAGGTTGTCGATGCTGCGACGCTGCTCAAGTTCGGACTGCAGGATGACGTCGTACTCCTGGCCGTTCTTGATGTAGGTCGTCACCTGGCGCGAACCGAACATGGTCTCCAGCGCGCGGCCGATCGACTGGGTCGACACGCCCAGGCTGGCGGCCTTGTCGCGGTCGATCTGCACCGACAGACGCGGCGAGGTCGGCTCGTAGTCGATGCGCGGACGCGAGAAGCCCGGATTGTCCTGGGCGGCCTCCAGGATCGGCTTTAGCCAATTGGCGAGCTGGACGTAGTCGTTGCCCACGGCGATCAGGTCGACATTGGTGCCGCCGCCGCCCGCGCCACGCTGAAAAGCGCCGCGCACGGTCGCTACAGCGCGAGCGCCGGTGATCTTGCTAAGAGTCTTGTTCAGTTCGGCGGCGACCTCATCCGCCGTCTTGTCGCGTTCGCCCCAGTCCTTGAGCACCAGCACGCCATTGCCCGTATTGAACTGGCTCTGGCCAAAGCGCGGCACGGCGATGATCGTGCGGTCGGCGACCCCTTGCTCCCGGTACTTGGCCAGTTCCTTCTCCACCTGATTGGCGATCTGGGTGGTGTAGTCGAAACCCGCGCCCTCGGGGCCGCTGATCGAGACATCCACCCGGCCCCGGTCTTCGGCTGGCACCATCTCCTTGGGCAGAGCGATGAAAAGACCGGTCGCCGCGACGGCGAGGATCAGGACGACCAGACCCGTGGCCCAGCCCGCCGCCCGCGCGCCCAGCAGAAGCTCCAGCGAATGGCGATAGCTATCGCGCAGCTTGTCCATGGCGGAGTCGACGCGTCGCGCCAGCCAGCCGTCGCCCTGGGCGGGCTTCAGCAGCTTGGACGCCAGCATCGGCGACAGGGTGAAGGCCAGCAGGGCCGAGAAGCCGACGGCGGCGGCGATCGCCACGGCCAGCTCGACGAACAGACGGCCGGTATAGCCGGGCAGGAACATCAGGGGCGCGAACACCGAGATCAGCACGATGGTCGTGGCCACGACGGCGAAGAACACCTGCCGCGTTCCGCGCAGGGACGCAACCGGCGCCGGCTCGCCCTCGTCCACGCGGCGCTGGATGTTCTCGACCACCACAATGGCGTCGTCGACCACCAGGCCCACCGCCAGCACCAGGGCGAGCAGCGTCAGCAGGTTCAGCGAGAAGCCCAGCGGGGCCAGGACGATGAAGGTCGAAAGAATACAGATCGGAGCGACGATCGACGGGATCAGGGCCGACCGCCAGCTACCCAGGAACACCAGGTTCACGAGCGCGACCAGGACCACCGAAATCCCCATGGTGATCCAGACCTCGTGGATCGCCTCGGCGGTGAAGATCGAGTTGTCCACCGCCTTGATCAGCTGGGTGCCGGGCGGCAGCGTCTGGTTGATCGCCTTGATTTCCTGGTCCACGACCTTGGAGATGGCCACGTCGTTGGCCTGGGACTGGCGGGTCAGGAAGATGCCGACCTGGTTCTGGCCGTTCCCGCGGAAGATCTTGCGGCGCTCGTCCGAGCCCTCTTCCACGCGAGCCACCTCGCCCAGGCGGACGATGAAGCCGTTGGCGTCGGCGGCGCGGACCGGCAGCTGGGCGAAGTCCTCGGGCTTCGAATAGGAGCGGCTGACGCGGATCGTGAAGTCCTTGGCGGCGCTTTCGAGCGAACCGGCGGGCAGTTCGACATTCTCGGTGTTCAATGCCGTCTCGACGTCGTCCACCGTCACGCCGCGAGCGGCCATGGCGTCCGGATTGAGCCAGATGCGCATGGCGTAGAGCTGGCCATTGAGGCCCGCCTGGGCCACGCCCGGCACCGTCGACATTCGCTCGACCAGATAGCGGTCGGCATAGTCGGCCAGCTCGAGCGGCGACAGGGTCGACGAGGTCAGGTTCAGAATGATGATCGGCGAGCTGTCGGCGTTGGCCTTGGCGATCTGGGGCGGGTCGGCTTGATCGGGCAGGTTCGAGGTGACCCGGCTGACCGCGTCGCGCACGTCGTTGGCCGCATCGTCGAGGTCGCGGTCCAGGGTGAAGGTGATGTTGATCTGCGAGCGGCCGTCGCGCGAGGACGAGTTCACCCGGTCAATGCCCTGGATGCCCGCCACCTGGCGCTCGATCACCTGGGTGATGCGCTCTTCGATAACCTCGGCCGAGGCGCCGCGATAGCTGGTCGAGACCGAGACGACCGGCGGGTCAACGTTCGGCAGTTCGCGGATCGGCAGGCCGGTGAAGGCGGCCAGACCGATGACGCACAGGATGATCGCCGCGACGGCGGCGAAAACCGGACGGCGGACAGAAAGATCGGAAATCATCAGGGAGCCTTGCGCTCGCCGCCGTTACCCGGCTTGCCCTGGCCGCCGCCGACAGGCGCCCCGTCCTGCACGCGGTTCAGACCGTCCGCGATGATCTTGTCGCCCGCCTTGAGGCCCGAGCGAACTTCGACATAGCCGCCCTGGTCGAGACCGGTCTCGACATTGGTCCGGCGGGCGATCTGGCCCTTGGGACCCTTGGCGATCAGGAACACCGAAGCCTGGGTTCCTTCGAACTGCACGGCGGCCTCGGGCACAGCCACGGACTGGCGCACGCCCTGGTCGATCCCGACCTTGACCAGCATGCCCGGCCGCAGGCGGCCATCGGAATTCGGGAACTCGGCGCGCGCCTTGATCGCCCGGGTCGCCGGGTCGATGCGCGTATCGATCTGGGCGATTCGCCCCTGGAATGTTTCGCCCGGCAAGGCGTCCGGCCTGGCGTTGATGGGCAGGCCCACGCGGAGGGTCGTCAAATAACGGTCGGGAATCGAGAAGTCGACGCGGATGACCGAGGTGTCGTCCAGCGTGACGATCGCCGTTCCGGGGCTGATCAGCGCGCCTGGCGCGATATCGGAGATGCCGACCCGGCCCGAAAACGGCGCGCGGATCACGCGGTCCAGCTTCTGGGCCTGGGCGGAGGCGACGGCGGCCTTGGCCGTCTCATAGGCCGAAAGATACTGCTCGGCCGTGGCGCGGGGAGCGATCCCTTTCTCGGCCAGGGCTTTCCAGCGCTGATAATCTCGCTCGGCCTGGGCCAAACTCGCCCTCGCCTCGGCGATTCCGGCGTTCTCCTGGTCGGCCTTCAGCTCGACCAGCACCTGACCGCGGGACACGGCCTGGCCATCGCTGAAATGCACGGCCGTGATCATCTCGGCCGTATTGGAGGTGATGGTCACGGACTGACGCCCCTTGGCGACGCCCAGCACCTCGATGCGATCCGTGAACGGACGCTGCCCCACCACCAGCTGAGAAACGGGCGTGGCGCGCCCGCCGCCACCGCCGGCCCCGGCTTTCTCCTTGCCGGCGAAGGCCAGCTTGAAGCCGCCGACAACCAGCATCAGCACGACAGCCACCAGGGCCAGGATCAGAAAGAAGTGCCTGCGGATCAACGAACAGCTCCGGGCGCCACGAGCGGCGAAGTTATGGGTGCGGCGAGATATGACCTCAGCCTAAAGCGGCGTCCAGTGACAGGCGGATGACGGACTATTTCAACCCTGAAACAAGCTAGAGGCGACGCCAGACGGCAAGGACGACGCCACGATCCCGCGCGGTCTCCCGACCAGAGACCGTATCACGCCATCCAGCCTGAAGGCTCCAGTCGCCAAAGCTCCGCACCACAGACAGCTCAGCCTTGATCCAGCGCGCATCGAGCTCGCCGCGATCGGCCTGGCCCGCATAGGTCTGGGCCAGCAAAAGCCAGGACTTGGCCGGTCTGAAACCGAGCGTCGCGTCGATCCGGGTTTCGTCCGCCAGACCCTCTCGCTTGAGCCGAGCGGCCTCCAGGTCGACAAACGCCTCGCGTCCCCGCCAGACGGCCGAGCGGCCGTAGAGGACCCGCGCCTCAAGATCCAGACTGCCCTTTCCAGGCGCCGCGTAGCCCGCGTTTCGGCCCACACCGGCTTCCCCGGCGCCTAGATAAACGGCAAGCGATGAGCGGGGACCGCGCTGGGCGGTCCATCGAAGCCCGACCTCGATCGGTCCCCGGCCCGAATAGTCGACCCAAGGGTCGTGGCCGCGAGTCGCGCCCGCCTTGGCCTGAAGCGTCAGGCGAGGCGTCAGGCCCCGCTCGACGAACACCGACAGAACCTCATCCCGCCGAGGCGCGATCGGCGTCAGCCCGCCGCCAAGATCATAGCCCCGATCGGCGGTCGCGCGCTCGTACTTGACGATCACCTGGGCGCGCCCCGGCTCCATGGGCCACGCCCCAGCAAAGGCCCTACCCCCGCCCAGACATGAAAGAGCCGCCGCACCCAAAAGGATCGCGGCGGCTCTCGAAGCCGTGGAAGGCGCGCCTACTCCGCGTAACCGGGCAGCTCGCGGTCCAGCCTTCTGAGGCAGCCGGGCCAGGCCAGGCCGCCGATCATCCCCATGCCCATGCCGGTCTGGCGACGCACCTCCTCCTGAGCCGATTCCGGCGCCAGAAGGACGTTGTCTCGTCCGGTCGACAAGGCCATGACCTGCTGCGCGCACGCCCGCTCCAGAAAGAACATCCCCAACCAGCACTCAGCGGCCGTTGCGCCCACCGACAGCGTGCCGTGGTTGCGCAGCATCAGCAGCTTCTTGTCGCCGAGATCGGACACGATCCGCTCTCGCTCTCCCAAGTTGAGCGCAACACCTTCATAGTCGTGATAGGCGAGTTGAGGCAAGACGATCAGCGCATGTTGTGTCAACGGCAGCAGGCCATCGCGCTGGGCCGAGACCGCCACGCCCTGGTCTGAGTGCAGGTGCATGACGTACTGGGCGTCGTCGCGCGCGCCGTGAACGGCCGAGTGGATCGTGAAGCCCGCCGGATTGATGAAGTACGGCGTCTTGTCGACGATGTTGCCGTCCAGATCCACCTTGACCAGGCACGAGGCGGTCATCTCGCCGAAGAACATGCCGTAGGGATTGATCAGGAAGTGATGCTCGGGCCCCGGGATGCGGGCCGAGATGTGGGTGAAGATCATGTCGTCCCAGCCGTGCAGGGCGACCAGGCGGTAAAGGGCCGCCAGGTCCACGCGCGCCTGCCACTCGGCGTCGCTGACCTTGCCCTTCAGGGATGTAATCGGCAGTGAGCCGTCGGCCATGGGTGCCTCCCGTAGGTTATCATTGTTGACTTGAGCGTCGCGCCAGGGCGCCGAGGCGTCAAGTCCAACCTCGCCGAATGCGGTTTGGCCCTATGGCCTTGCCAGCACCGCCTTGGCGTCCGACGGTCGCATCGGACACGGGGAGTCGTTGGGGATGCTGACCCTTCTGGGCGTGGCGGTAATCGTGCTGGGCTTTGCCCTGCGCTTCAATCCGCTGCTGGTCGTGATTGCCGCCGCGATGACGTCGGGGCTGGCCGCAGGGCTGACGGCGGTCGAGGTGCTGGCGGCGTTCGGCAAGGCCTTCAACACCAATCGCTATGTGAGCGTCGCCTGGCTGGTCCTGCCGGCCATAGGCGTTCTGGAGCGAGCCGGACTGCGCGAGCAGGCGCGGCGGACGATCCAAGGCCTGCGTGCGGCGACCGCCGGCCGCATCCTCCTGGCCTATCTGGCCTTGCGCCAGATCGCGGCGGCGCTGGGCCTGACCCAGGTGGCCGGCCAAGCCCAGACCGTGCGTCCGCTGCTGGCGCCGATGGCTGAGGCGGCGGCCGATCCGCTGTCCGACGACGACCGTCAGCGTGTGCGGGCGATTAGCGCGGCGACCGACAATATCGGCCTGTTCTTCGGCGAGGACATCTTCCTGGCGATCGGCTCGATCCTGCTGATCGTCGGTTTCTTGGACCAGAGCGGGATCACGGTCGAGCCGCTGGCCCTGTCGGTCTGGGCGATCCCGTCCGCCATCGCCGCCTTCCTGATCCACGGGGCCCGCTTGCTGCTGTTCGACCGCACGCTGAAGCCCCAGGCGGAGGACGCCGCGTGATCGGCCTGCCGCTCGTCTATCTGCTGTCCGGCGTGATGTTCGCCGCCTTCGCGGGCCTCAGCCTGGCGGACCGCGAGAATCCCAAGCGCCTTGGCAACGCCGCCTTCTGGGGCCTGTTCGCCCTGAGCTTCCTGGCCGGAGACCACCTGGGCGACCTTGGCAACGGCGTCCTGGCGCTGGCCCTGGCCGTGATCGCCGGAGCGGGTCAGTTGGGCGTCGGAGTTCCGAAGACCACCTCGCCCGACCAGCGCGAAAGCCTGGCCGCTCGGTATGGCGCGCGCCTGTTCGTTCCCGCCCTGGTCATTCCCGTCTTGGTCCTGGCGGGCTCCCTGGTCTTCAAGCGCCTGACCCTTCACGGGACCCCGCTGGTCGATCCCAAGCAAGCGACGCTGATCTCGCTGGCCCTGGCCGCCCTGGTCGCGGCGGTCCTCGCCCAGGTCATGTTCCGCCAGCCTCCCGCCTCGGCCGTGCAGGAGGGGCGTCGGCTGATGGACCTGGTCGGCTGGGCCGCCCTGCTGCCGCAGATGCTGGCGGCCCTGGGGGCGGTCTTCGCCCTGGCGGGGGTGGGCAAGACGATCGGCGAGCTCGCGGTGATGATCACGCCCGCCGATAGCCGCTTCGCCGCCGTCGCCGCCTACTGCTTAGGAATGGCCGTCTTCACGATCATGATGGGCAACGCCTTCGCCGCCTTTCCGGTGATGACGGGCGGCATCGCCCTGCCCTTGGTCATCGGCAGATTTGGCGGCGACCCGGCCGTGGTCTGCGCCATCGGCATGCTGTCGGGGTTCTGCGGCACCCTGCTGACGCCGCTGGCGGCCAACTTCAACCTTGTGCCGGCCGCCCTGTTGCAGTTGAAGGACCGCTACGCCGTGATCCGCGCCCAGGCGCCGACAGCGGTCCTGATGCTGATCGTCAATGTGATCCTGATGAACGCCCTCGCCTTCCATGCTTGAGACCGGCCGCCCATGAGTCTGGCCCGCGCCACGGCCTCGCGCTTCGCCAGGATCGCGCTGGGGCACCTGACCCGCGAGTACCCCAACAAGCTGGACCACGTCATGGGCGGGCCGGAAGACGTCCGCTCGCCGCGCGAACTGCATCCGATCTTCTTCGGCAGCTTCGACTGGCACTCGTGCGTGCATGGCTACTGGCTGCTGGCCACCTTGCTGCGCCTGCGTCCCGAGATGCCCGAGGCCGACACCATCGTCGCCCTGTTTGACGACGCTTTCACCACGGAGAAGGTCGCCGGCGAGGTGGCTTATCTGGCGCGCCCCGAAAGCCGGGGCTTCGAACGTCCTTACGGCTGGGCGTGGAGCCTGATGCTGCAGGCCGAGCTGCTGCGCCACAGCCGCCCCTGGGCCGGCGCCCACGCCCCCCTCGCCCTAGCGTTCAAAGCCCGCTTCGAGGCCTTCCTGCCGATCGCCGACTATCCGGTCCGAGCCGGGACCCACTACAACACCGCCTTCGCTCTGGTGCTGGCCTACGAGTACGCCGAGATGACGGGCGACCAGGCGCTCTACGAGCTCATGCGCAACCGCGCCCTCGTTTGGTACGGCGAGGACGCCGCCTGCCAGGCCTGGGAGCCGTCGGGCGACGACTTCCTGTCCCCGGCCCTGATCGAAGCAGAGGCCATGCGCCGGCTGCTGCCGCCCGAGCGCTTCGAGCTATGGTTCCCGCGCTTCCTGCCCGACCTGGCGCGCAAGCAGCCGGCCACACTGTTCACGCCCGCGCGGGTCAGCGACCGCACTGACGGTAAAATCGCCCACCTCGACGGCTTGAACCTGTCCAGAGCCTGGTGTTGGCGCACGCTGGCCAGCGCGATGTCTGAAGCCGACCCGGCTAAACCCCATGCGATCAGCGCTGCGGTGAACCATTTGGCCGCCGCGATCCCGCATGTTTCCGGCGACTACATGGGCGAACACTGGTTGGCGACCTTTGCCCTTTTGGCGTTGGAGAATGGCTAATCCATCATCGAAGTAATCGACGCTGGATGATCATTTGACAGCGTTGGCAATCTTGGACTTCCGCCAAGCACAAGACTCCCGAAACGGACTCGATTGGCGACCTCCCCGGGGGTTTATGCTGCGAACAATCGTCGCGCCCGCGTATTGACCCCCGTTGATCAGGATCAAGTCACGCTAAAACTGAATCGTGGATTGATTCGTCACGCCCAAGAGGCGTGTGGGAGCGGGACTACAGATGGCCCAGACGCGTACCGACGTCCGCGCGGACGTCCGCCGGTATCTCATCGCCAGTGTCGCCGGATTTTGCCTCGGCATGGCGCTGGGCTTCTTGATGATATTCGGCCTGGGCTGAACAAGACAAAGCCACGACGATCGCGGACGACCTCTCTTAGTCGCCGCGGTCGCCCTTCATCAGGCGCGCCTTGTCGCGCTGCCAGTCGCGGTTAGCTTCGGTCTCGCGCTTGTCGTGCAGCTTCTTGCCCTTGGCCAGGCCGATCTCAAGCTTGGCCAGACCTTTCTCGTTCCAATAGAGCTTCAGCGGGATCATCGTCCGGCCGTCACGCTGGACCGCGCCGATCAGCTTGTCGATCTGCTTGCGATGCAGCAGCAGCTTCCGGTGGCGGCGCGGCTCGTGGTTAAAGCGGTTGGCGTGGCCGTAGGGCGGAATATCGGCGTTGATCAGCTTGATCTCACGCCCTTCGACCGAGGCGTACGATTCAGCGATGTTGGCCCGACCGACGCGCAGCGACTTCACCTCGGTGCCGGTCAGCATGATGCCGGCCTCGAAGGTCTCCTCGATGAAGTAGTCGTACCGGGCGCGCCGGTTCTCCGCGATCGGCTTGGTCATTATTCGAGACCGGCCTCGCGCATGGCGTCCAGGATCGTCGGACGCACGGCCTGCGCGCAGGGCGTGATCGGCAGGCGGACGTCCTCCGCGCACAGGCCAAGATGCGACAAGGCGAACTTGGTCGGGGCCGGCGAGGAGTCCAGGAACAGAGCCTTATGAAGGCGCACCAGGCGATCCTGCCAGTAGAGGCCGGTCTCCCAGGCGCCTTGCATACAGGCGTTCATGAAGGCGGCGCAGGCCTCTGGCGCGACATTGGCGGTGACCGAGATCACCCCGTGACCGCCATGGGCCATGTAGCCCAGCGCCGTCGGATCGTCGCCAGTCAGCAGGATCCAGTCGGGCCCGCACATCAGGCGCTGAAAGCTGATGCGGGTCAGGTCGCCGGTGGCGTCCTTGATGCCGACGATGTTGGGCAGCTTGGACAGGCGCGCCAGGGTTTCGTTGGAGATATCGACGCCCGTGCGGCCCGGCACGTTGTAGACGAACACCGGCAGCTGGACGGCGTTATTGATCGCCTCGTAATGGCGATAGAGGCCTTCCTGGCTGGGGCGGTTGTAATAGGGCGTCACCACCAGCGCGGCGTCGGCGCCGACGGTCTTGGCGTGACGGACCAGCATGATGGCCTCGTCGGTCGAGTTGCTGCCCGCGCCGGCGATCACCGGCACGCGGCCGGCGGCGGTCTTCACGCACAGTTCGACGACCCGCATGTGCTCTTCGTGCGAAAGGGTCGAGGTCTCGCCGGTGGTGCCGACGGGCACAAGGCCGTGCACGCCGCCCGCGATCTGGCGCTCGACCAGCGCCACGAAGGCTTTCTCATCGACCTCCCCGTCCTTGAACGGCGTGACGAGGGCCGGAATGACGCCCTTGAACGGGGAATGGACCATGACTTGCAAATTGCCGTGAGAATGGCGCCGCGTCGGTTGCGGCAGGACGAAGGAGGCGGACAATATGTCCCTGCCCCGCCGTCCCGCAACCGGGCGCGTCGAGGCTGGAGCGGTTTGATCGGACGAGGCCCTCGGGTCAAGTCCCGCCAACCCTCCTTTAAACATAATCCGGCCTGATCTTATTTCGGATCCGGATTTGCGATTCGAGGACGACCCTTACGCTGGCGCGTATCCGGCTGGCGGATGGTTCGAAGGCCCTGGCTCAGGGCCGGGTTGAGGAGTGTGTTTTGGCTTCAGTTCTACGCCGCATCATGCTCGGAGGGGCTTGCATCGTCGCCGTTTGCGGCGTCGCCGACGCCCAGACGACCACGCCCGACCTCGCCAATGCGTCGTTCAGCGCGGGCGCGGCGTTTATCTCCGACACCGACGCCTCCACCCTGCGCACAGCCCTGTCCGCCGCCAAACGAGGCGACGTCTCGGGCGCGCGATCAGCCATGGCCAGCCTTGGTGATCCGGTCGCGCGCAAGATCGCCCTGTGGGCGCTGGTCGACGCCAACGCCGAGGCGCTGAGCTTCTACGATCTCGACTCGGCGCGTCGAGAACTGGCCGACTGGCCGCGCGGCGCCCGTCGCGACGCGGCCGTCGAGCGAGCCCTCGGCACCTCGGGCCTAGATCCGGCCCGCATCGTCGCGTGGTTCGGTGGCGCTCAGCCGGCGACGGCCGAGGGCGTCATGACCCTGGCCAGCGCCCTGCAGGCGACCGGCCGCCAGCAAGAGGCGACGGACCTGATACGCCGCACCTTCCGCGACAAGGTGTTCGAAGCCGACGCCCAGCGCGCCATGATCGCGCGGTTCGGCGCCATGCTGACGCCGGACGACTACGTCCGCCGCGCCGACATTCTGCTCTACGGCCAGCAAGGCCCGGCGGCGCGTGAGATCGTCGCGATGCTGTCGGAGACGCAGCAAGCGGCCTCCCGCACGCGCATCGCCTATCGCCAGGGCGCGGCCAACGCGAACGATCTCTACAACGGCCTGACCCCAGACCTGCAGGACTCGCCTGGCGTGGTCTTCGAGCGCGCGGCCTATCTGCGCCGCAAGGGCATGGAGACCCTGGCCCTGCCGATGGTGGCGAACTTCCCGGCCCCGCCGACGGAAGAGGCCTCGACCACGATCTGGAAGGAGCGCAAACAGCTGGTCGTCGCGGCCCTGCAGGCTGGCGACAACGTCGGCGCCTACGCCGCCGCCAGCAACACCCGTGCCCTGACGCCCACCGAGATCGCCGAGTCAGAGTTCTTCGCTGGCTGGATCGCGCTCTCGCGGTTGAGAAATCCAGACGCCGCCGCCGCCCACTTCGCCCAGATCGCCGCCGTCGGCGCCTCGCCGATCACCAAGGGCCGCGCACTCTACTGGCAAGGCCGCGCCGCCGAGGCGCAAGGCGACCCGATCGCGGCCCAGGCCTTCTACTTCGAAGGCTCGCGTTACATCACCACCTTCTACGGGCAACTCTCGGCCGAGAAGGCGGGGCTCCAGGAGCTGCGCCTTGAGGGCGATCCGGTGATCACCGCCGCTGATCGGGCGCGGTTCTATAGCCGCGAGCAGGTGCGCGCCGCGCGGATCCTGGCCGACATCGGCGCGCGCGACCAGTTCCGCAGCCTGATGCTCTATATCGACGACGTCCTGCCGAGCCTCCCGGAGATCGCCCTGTTGGTCGACATGGCGCGCGGCTATGGCGACCAGGACCTGGCCATGCGCGCCGTGCGCGCCGCTGCTCAGAGGGGTTTTGTCCTACCTGAGCGCGGCTATCCGCTGCTGCACCACCACTTCACGCCAATTCCCGGCGCCGCCGAGACGGCCTTCGTCTATTCGATCTCGCGCCAGGAAAGCAATTTCGACCCCGAGGCCCGCTCTGGCGTCGGCGCGCGCGGCATGATGCAGCTGATGCCGGCCACCGCCTCGCTGGTGGCGCGCAAGCTGGGCGAAGACCACTCGCTCGATCGCCTATCCGACGCCTCGTACAACATGCGCCTGGGCTCGGTGTACCTGGGCCAGATGGTCAACACCTTCAGCGGCTCGTACATCATGGCCGCTGCCGCCTACAACGCAGGCCCTGGCCGTCCGGCGCGATGGGTCAACCAATGCGGCGACCCGCGCGGCGCGACGACCGACCCGCTCGACTTCATCGAGTGCATCCCGTTCTCCGAAACCCGCAACTACGTGATGCGGACGTTGGAGACGACCATGGTCTATCGCGCGCGGCTAAGCGGCGGCGCCACGCCCCTGACGCTCTCTAGCGACTTAAAGCGCGGCGGCTACAGCTACAGCGCGGCGGTAGCCTCGGCCGAGACGGTGGCGGCGCAGCCTTAAGGGTTAGCTGGCGGACAAAGGGCTTCACAATACCTTGTCATCCCGGCCCGCAGCGCAGCGGAGAGCCGGGCCCCAGGGGCCGCCGCACTGCCCCCCGGGTCGGCTTCGCCGCCCGGGATGACGAGAGTTTTGATATCATGGCTAAACCCGCCGAGCCGCCAGCACCAAGCCGGCCGACGTCTCGACCAGGCCGCCATCCAGCCCGAACACCTGCGCCAGAACGTCCTTCGACAGCGCCTCGCGCGGCGCCCCCTCCGCGACGATGCGGCCCTGAGAGACGACAACCACGCGATCACAAGCCCGCGCAGCGAGACCCAGGTCGTGCAGCGTCACCACCACCGCCGCCCCGCCCGCCGCCTCGGCGCGCAGAAGGTCCAGCGTCAGCAACTGGGCGTCGGGATCAAGGCCCGCCACCGGCTCGTCGGCCACCAGCAGCGGCGCGCGGGTCGCCAGCAGCCGCGCCAACAGCACCCTCGCCCGCTCACCGCCCGACATGTCGAGCACGCCACGATCGGCCAGATCGCCAGCGCCGACGCGCGTCAGGCAGGCTCGGGCGAGCGCGTCGGCCTCCGTGTCGGAAAGATCGCTCGCCCCCAGCGCGGCGATCATCCGGGCGGGCAGATTCCAGGCCGCGCGGCGCTCCTGCGGCAGGTAGCCGACCAGGCGCGCGCGCGCTTCGGGCTTCAGCGAAGTCACCGGCTGCCCCGATAGCCGCGCTTGCCCCGCCTCCAGCGGCAGGAGGCCAAGACCCGCGCGCAGCAGGCTGGTCTTGCCCGCGCCGTTTGGTCCGACGATGCCGACAACCTCGCCAGAGACGACGCGCAGGCTCGCCGCCTCCAGAACCGTCTTTCGCCCCTGGCGAGCGGTCACCGCGTCGAGCGTCCAAATCGCGCTCATGACCGCCAGCTCCGCGCGGCGCGCCAGGCCAGGAGGCCAAAGGCGGGCGCGCCGAACAGGGCGGTGACGACGCCCAGCTTCAGCTCCTGCTCGGTCGGGATCAGACGCGCGGCGAGGTCGGCCACGACCAGCAGCAGCGCTCCCGCAAGGGCCGAGGGCCAAAGGATGCGCTTGGGATCATCGCGCACCAGCGCCCGCACCAGATGCGGGGCGGCCAGACCGACGAAGCCGATCACGCCCGCCGCCGCCACCGCCGCGCCAGTCAGCAGGGCCGCGCCGGCGACCGCATAGACCCGCAGCCGCGCCATCGGCAGGGCCGACATCCGCGCGGCCTCCTCGCCCAGGGTCAGCATCCGCAGGCCGTCTCCGGCGCGCAGGCAGAGCGCCACGCCGATGGCCATGGGGATCAGGGCTCGCAGGGCGTCCATGGCGTCGCGGTTCTGCACCGAGCCCATCAGCCAGGCCAAAATCTCGGCCGTCGCAACCGGCGAGGGCGACAGGTTGAACACCAGGGCCGTCAGGGCGCCGCCGAACGCCGAGAGGGCGACGCCAAACAGGATCAGTACCTCAGGCTCGCGGAACCGCGCGGCCAGGGTCACGACCAAGCCGCCAGCGACCAACGCGCCGACCAGGGCCGACAGCTCGATCGCGCCGGGAATGGCGGCGAGACCAGCCGAGATGGCGATCGCGGCCCCCAGGCCCGACACCGCCGAGACGCCCAGCACGCCGGGGTCGGCCAGCGGATTGCGCAGCAGGCCCTGCATGGTCGCGCCCGCCAAGCCGAGAGCCGCGCCGACCAGGGCCGCGACGGCGACGCGCGGCGCGCGGATCGTCCACAACACCTCTCCAGGCGGCGAGCCCGGCTGGGTCAGCGCCTGGACGTACTGGCTCCAGGTCAAAGGCGTCTCGCCCAGCGCCACCGCCGCGATCGCGGCCAGCGCCAGGACCAGCAGCATCAGCAGGCAAAGTCTAACAAGGCTCATCGCGACGCCTCCGCCAGCATCCGCGCGCCGTCGGCCGCGAACCAGCCGGGGCAACCGACCACCGAGGCGGGCAGCGAGGCTGCCGTACGGGTCGCGACCACGCGCTGGAGGGCGGCGTGGCGTCCCGGCCCCCAACGGTCCGCCCCCGCCCACGCCATGTCGAACAGCCCCAGCACCACGGCCGTCGGCGGCGTCATCACCAGCCCCTCCAGCGAGACGGGCGCGAAGTATGGCGTCTTGGAAGCGTTGGCGTAGCCGGCCGATTTCAGCATGGCGTCGATCAGCGTGCCCGATCCGGCCGTAAAGCCGCCCGGTGTCAGATAGAGCGCCGACCGCCCCTTCCCCGCTCCCGCCGCGCTGGTGAGTTGAGCGTCCATTCGGGCGATGACCGCCTCGCCCTCGGCGCGACGGTTCAGAGCGATGGCCACCTTGCGCACATTGACGCGGACGCCGTCGAAGTCGGCGGCGTCGTCCAGCGTCACGGTCGCCACGCCCTTCTTCTCGATCGCCTTGGACAGCCGGGCGTCGCCGCCCCACAGGCGCACCACCACATCTGGGCGCGCGGCGACTAGACTCTCGAACGTCGCCCGCCGCAAAGGCAGGCCGGCCGCCGCGCCCCGCATATAGCTGTCCCGCGAAACGGCGCGGTGCGACAGGCCGACGATGCTGTCGCGCGGGGCCAGGGCCAGCACATACTGGTCGGCGCAGGAGTCCAGCGACATCACGCGCGGAGCCGCCAGGGCGAAGCCAGGCGCGAGCGCCAGCGCCGCCACAAGGGCGCACAAGGCCTTGGCGGCGCTCATGAAATCAGTCCGTGACCAGGCCGTGCAGCAGACCGTCCAGCATTACCTTCATCAGCCCCTCGGACGAAGACCAGCCGCGCGAGGGCTTGGTGATCAGCAGCGACACCAGGCCATGGCAACCCGCCCACAGCACCTCGGCCGCCTCGACCGCCGAGCCAGAGCGCAGGCGGCCCTGGGCGGCGATCTGGTGCACCGGCTCACTGAACTTCTCGAAGCAGCGGTCACCCAGCGACAGGAGGTCGGAGATCTTGTCCTGCGAGATGTGCTCGCCGGTGCTGCAGAACACCAGTTGGTAGGTGTTGGGGTTGTCGAGCGCGAACGTCATGTACGCCTCCAGCATCAGGCGCACGCGCGCTACCGGGTCGACCGGCTGGGCGGCGATCTGGATGTTCAGAGCCAGCAGACGCTCGATGGCGTCGTTGCTGATCTCCATCAGAATCTGGTCCTTGTCGCGAAAGTGCATGTAGAGCGCCGTCGACGACACGCCGACCGCGTCGGCGATCTTGCGGATCGTCGCGCCCGAATAGCCTTCGGCGATGAAAATCTTCTCGGCGGCCTCCAGGATTTCTCCGCGCCTAAGATGCCCATCCCCCTTGGGCTTACGCGCAGACTTTTGAGGCTTCTTCAGAACAACCGTCACGGAACTCGCTTCCCCTGCATTTCCCCAGTCCAACACTAAACGGGAATCACCCAGCCGTCGCAAGAACGTGCGTGACGGGAAGAATTTCCGCCCCTGTGACTTCGCGCGCGCGAGGAAGAGCCCTAAAACGCGTGTTTTTCCATTTGACACTTTTTGGTTGAGATACCGTTATCCACGCCGTTGGGGCGATCTGGCGTCTTGGGGCGACGATGGCGCGTGAAGAACGGCGTTTAGAACCGGCGCTTGCGCCGGCGGGCGGACTTGCGCCCGGAGTTCAAAGCTTTGAGCACGATACGGCGACGCGAGCGCCTTCGAGCGAAGATTCCCGCGCGAGGATTGTACGGGATGGCGCTCACCTTTCCCTGTCGCGAGCCCAGGCTGCGGGCATAGGCCTGACGGGCTTAGCGATCGCGGTCACCCTGGCGCTGGCGCCGAGCACCGGCCTGATCGGCGTGCATCACCTGTTCTTCGCCGTATTCTTGCTGGGCGGCCTGACACGTTTGGCGGCCGCCTGCACACCGCTGGAGCCCCTTTCTTCACCGCCCCTGGCCGATGGAAACCTGCCCGCCTACACCATCATCGCGCCGCTCTACCGCGAGGCCGAGGTCGTAGGCGAGCTGCTCCAGAACCTCGCCGCGATCGACTATCCGCGCGACCGGCTGCAAGCGCTGATCGTGCTGGAAGCCGACGATACCCAGACTCTGACGGCCGTGCGCGCCTTGGACCTGCCGGCCTTTGTCCAGGTGTTGGTGGTCCCGCCGGGAACGCCCAAGACCAAGCCTCGCGCCTGCAATCACGCCCTGGCGCGGGCCCGGGGCGACCTCGTGGTGATCTACGACGCCGAGGATATGCCTGATCCTGGCCAACTTCGCGAGGCGGCCGCCCGCTTCGCCGCTTCTGACCCGCGCCTGGCCTGCCTGCAGGCGCCGCTGCGGATCGAAGACCCGGGATTTTCCGTCTTTCTCCTTCCCAGTTTCGCCTGGAGTACGCGGCCCACTTCGAAGTGCTGCTGCCGGCCCTGGCGAAGTGGGGCTTGGCCTTTCCGCTGGGCGGCACCAGCAACCACTTCAAGGTCGGTCCTTTACGCGAAATCGGCGCCTGGGACGCCTACAACGTCACCGAGGACGCGGACGTCGGCTTTCGGTTGGCCGCAGCGGGCTATCGGCTGGGCGTCATTTCCAAGCCGACCTGGGAGACCGCCCCGACCACCTGGCGCCAGTGGCTTCCCCAGCGGGCGCGCTGGATCAAGGGACACATGCAGACCCTGGCCGTCCACTCGCGCGGCCGCGTCGTCCGTCAGGCGCGGAACGCCACGGCCCTGCTCCTGACCTTGGCCCAGTCGGTGGCGTCCTCGCACCTGCATGGCCCGGTGATGGCGGCGGCGATCGTGGCGGCGGCCATCGACTACTGGCCCGACGCCAGTTTTGACATTCCCGCCGCCGACCTCGTGCTCTACGCCCTGGGCTGGAGCGCGGCGGCCCTCGCCGGCGCGCGCGGCATGCTGCGCGCCCAGGGCAAGCCCAAGGCCCTGCACCTCTTGGGCATGCCCCTCTACTGGCTGCTGCAGAGCGTGGCGGCGGCCAAGGCGCTACATCAGTTCGTGACCGCCCCGCACCGCTGGGACAAGACGCTGCACGTCCCGCGCTCTGGACGGGTCAGGCTGTAAACAGGTATGGGCGGGCGATGGCTCCGAAGATCGCTCCCGCCCCCATCGTCATGCGCACCACCGGCTGGGCCGACTACGCCCTGCTGGACAGCGGTCACGGCAAGAAGCTGGAGCGCTATGGCCGCTACACCGTCGTGCGTCCCGAGCCGCAGTGCTTCTGGGCGCCGCGCCTGGACCAGAAGGCCTGGGACAACGCCGACGCCGTCTTCGACCCCACCGACGAGGACGAGGCCGGCCGCTGGCGCTTTAAGGGCGCACCGATCGAGAAGTTCCCGCTTGGATGGGGCGGCGCCAAGTTCCACGGCCAGTTCACGCCGTTCCGCCACCTGGCCTTCTTCCCCGAGCAGGCGGCCAACTGGGCCTGGCAGGACGAGCGCGTGCGCGCCTTCGCCAAGACCTCGGGACGTCAGCCCAAGATTTTGAATCTGTTCGGTTACACGGGCGTGGCCTCGCTGGTCTGCGCGGCCGCCGGCGCGGCTGTCACGCACGTGGACGCCTCCAAGAAGTCCGTCGGCTTCGCGCGCGAGAACGCCGCCTTCGCGGGCCTTGCGGAGAAGCCGATCCGCTGGATCGTCGAGGACGCCCGCAAGTTCGTGGCGCGCGAGGTCCGGCGCGGCAATGTCTATGACGGCATTATCCTAGATCCACCCAAGTTCGGCCGCGGCGCCGACGGCGAGGTCTGGCGCCTGTTCGAGGACCTGGCGGCCCTCTCCAAGGACTGTGCCGCCCTGCTCAACGAAGATGCTTCGTTCCTGCTGATGAACGCCTATGCCGCCCGCGTCTCGGGCGCCGCGATGTCAGGCCTGCTGGCGCAGGAGCTGGAAGGCAGGGGCGGCGTCATCGACTGGGGCGAGCTTTCGCTGGTCGAGGACAGGGGCGACCGGCAGATCGGTCTCTCCTTCTTCGCCCGCTGGTCGTCGGAGGGATAAGTCAGATGAGCACCAAGACCGTCACCTCCCTGACCAACGCCACCGTCAAGGCCGTCCGCGCCCTGCACATGCGCAAGGAACGCGAGGACAGCGGCCTGTTCCTGGCCGAGGGCCTGAAGATCGTCATCGAGGCGATCGACTGCGGCCATGCGCCCAAGATCGTCATGTACGGCCCCGATGCCGCCGAGCATCCGATGCTGAAGAAGGCCGTCGCCGCCTGCCTGAAGGCCGGCGGCGAAGTCATTGAGGTCAATCGCGAAATCCTCGAGAAGGTCTCGCGCCGCGACAACCCGCAGGCCGTGGTCGCCGTCTTCCGCCAAGTGTTCACGCCGCTTTCGACCATCGCCCCGGAAAGCGCGCCTTGCTGGGTCGCCATGCAGGCCGTCCGCGATCCGGGCAACCTCGGCACCGTCATCCGCACCGCCGACGCGGCCGGCTGCGGCGGGGTGATCCTGGTCGGCGACTGCGTCGATCCCTATTCGGTCGAGGGCGTGCGCGCGACCATGGGCTCGATCTTCGCGGTCAAGATCGCCAAGGCCACCATCCCCGAGTTCCTGGCCTGGCGCGAAACCTGGCCCGGCAGCGTGGTGGGGACGCTGCTGACCGCCACGGTCGATCACAAGTCCGCCGACTATGTGAAGCCGTCGCTGATCCTGATGGGCAACGAGCAACAGGGCCTGCCGCCCGAGCTGGCGGCGGCGTGCGATGTCAACGTGAAGATCCCGATGCGCGGCCGGGCCGACAGCCTGAACCTGTCGGTGGCGACGGGGATCATGATCTATACGGTGACGGGGTAGCGGTCGAAGTTCCTCCCCCGCCTTGCGGGGGAGGTGGCCCAGAGGGCCGGAGGGGGCTAACGCCACATGCGTCCAGCTTGCCCCCTCAGTCGCTCCGCGACAGCTCCCCCGCAACGCGGGGAGGATCTTGATCACGCCTCACGTCCCTCTCGGCTTCGCCCGCGTCACTGGCGCGGCGCTGGCCGGATCATCCGGCCAGACGTGCCGGGGATAGCGGCCCTTCATCTCGACCTTCACCTCGCGCCACGAGCCCTTCCAGAAACCCGGCAGGTCCTTGGTGATCTGGATCGGGCGGTGGGCGGGCGACAGCAAGGCGAGCGTCAGCGGGACCTTGCCGCCCGCGACGCTGGGATGTTCGGCCAGGCCGTAGAGCTCCCCGACCCGGACCTCGACGCGGGGTCCTCCTTCAGCGGAATAGTCGATGGCGAAGCTGTTGCCGGTCGGCGCCTCGAAGCGGGCGGGCAGCAGGGCGTCCATCTTCCGCTGCAGGTCCCAGGTGACCAGAGTCTTCAGCGCGTCGTGCAGCGTCCCCTCATCCAGGCTCGATAGCGACGAGCGACCGGCCAGCAGCGGCTCCAGCCACTCGTCGAGGCGTTCGACCAGGGCGGCCTCTGACAGATCGGGCCAGTCGTCGCCATCGACCTCGCGCAGGAAGGCCACGCGGTCCAGCAGCGCCCTGCCCCGCTCGCCCAGGCGGAGCGCCGAAAGGCCCTCGGCGCGAACCTGGTCCAGCAGCGCGCCGGCGATCATCGCGGGGTCGGGGTTCTCGATCAGCCGCTCTTCCAGGACCAGCTTGCCCAGGCGCAGCAGCCGCTTGGCGCGCACCTTGCCGCCGGCGGTCTCCAGGCGGTCCTCGGCCACGAGGCGATCGGCGAAGGTCTCGCGCAGGTCGGCTTCCTCGACGGCGGCGGCCAGCAGGATGCGGTCACGGCTATCGCCACCGCCCAGCTCGCCGACGGCTAGCCAGGGCTCGCGCGCCAGGGGATCGGTGGGTTCCAGATAGACGCCGCGTCCGCCGGCCAGTTGGAACTCGCCCGGCTTGCCGCGCGCCTTGGCGACGCGCTCGGGATAGGCCTCGGCCAGCATCAGCCCGACTTCTAGTTCCTTGGCGCCCGAGGGCTTCCCGGCCGCGCGGGCCCAGCGCTCGACCAGTGCCATGGCGTCGCGGGCCCTCGGCGAGCGGTCGCGGTGTAGGTTTTCCAGCCGCCGACGCAGGTCGACGTCCTTGCCGCCCAGCCCCTGCTCGGTCAGCACGGCGGCGACCTCGGCGGCCTCGCGCGCCTGGCCGGAGGCCGCGCCACGCACGACCATATGCGCCAGACGCGGCGGTAGAGGCATGTCAGCCAACGCCTTGCCGTGGGCGGTCAGGTCGCCCTGGGCGTCCAGCGCCTGGATGCGGGTCAAGAGGCCCCGCGCCTCGGCGAAGGCGGCGGCCGGCGGCGGGTCGAGGAAGGTCAGGCCGTCCGCGTCGCGCGCGCCCCAGCGGGCGAGATCCAGCGCCAGCCGCGACAGGTCGGCCTCCAAGATCTCGGGTCGGGCGAAGGCGGGCAGAGCGCGGGTCTCGGGCTCGTCCCACAGGCGGTAGCAGACGCCCGGCTCGGTCCGGCCGGCGCGGCCTCGGCGCTGGTCGGCGGCGGCGCGGCTGACCCGCACGGTCTCCAGCCGCGTGATGCCCGAGGCCGGGTCATAGCGCGGCACGCGCGCGAGGCCCGCGTCGATCACGACGCGCACGCCCTCGATGGTCAGGCTGGTCTCCGCGATCGAGGTGGCCAACACAACCTTGCGGCGGCCGGCGGGCGCGGGCGAGATCGCGCGGTCCTGGGCGGCCGGCTCTAGCGCCCCATACAGCGGCGCGATATCGACATCAGGTCGGCGAAGGCGCTCGTTCAACCAGGTCTCGGCCCGGCGGATCTCGCCCTGCCCAGGCAGGAAGACCAGGACCGAGCCGCCCTCCTCGGCCAGGGCGCGCTCGACGGCGCGGCCGACCCGCTCTTCCAAGCGCTGCCGCTCGTCGCGGCTAAGATAGCGGGTGTCGACCGGGAACATCCGCCCCTGGCTCTCGACCACCGGAGCGTCGTCCAGCAGGGCCGAAATGCGGGCTCCGTCCAAGGTCGCGGACATGACCAGCAGGCGCAGGTCGTCGCGCAGCACGCTCTGCACATCACGGGCGAAGGCCAGGCCAAGATCGGCGTCGAGGCTGCGCTCGTGGAACTCGTCGAACAGCACGGCCGCGACGCCGTCCAGGCCCGGGTCGTCGAGAATCATCCGGGTGAAGACGCCCTCGGTGACGACCTCGATCCGCGTCCGGGCCGACACCTTGGACTGCAGGCGCACGCGAAAGCCCACGGTTTCGCCGACGCTCTGGCCCAGATTGGCCGCCATGCGTGAGGCCGCCGCCCGTGCGGCCAGGCGTCGAGGTTCCAGGACGATCAGCTTGCGGCCCTGAACCCACGGCTCTTCCAAGAGCGCCAAGGGAACGGCTGTGGTCTTGCCCGCGCCCGGCGGGGCGACAAGAACCGTCGCTTGCGAACCAAGCAGGGCCGCTCTCAGGGCGGGCAGAACATTCTCAATAGGCAGCATCAGGCGCAGACATAGTCCCTCATGAGCGGCTCGTCACCGCAAGGCATTGCGCGGCCGCCGCGAGCTGACTAACGTCGCCGCCCAGTGCCTGGCCGGCGGGGTTCGCTGGTCGATGGGGAAATGAACGACATGGCCGGAAACAGGCTATTCCTGAAAAAATCGATCGCGAGCATCCAAAAGGAAGCCGCCCATAGCCAACTCAAGCGTACGCTTGGTCCCATCAACCTCATGAGCTTGGGCGTCGGCGCCATCATCGGCGCCGGCATCTTTGTGCTGACCGGTCAGGTCGCTTCGGCGAACGCCGGCCCCGCCATCATGCTGTCGTTCATCGTCGCGGGCATCGCCTGCGCGCTGGCTGGCCTGTGCTACGCCGAACTGGCCTCGACCATGCCGGTGTCGGGCTCGGCCTACACCTATGCCTACGGCACGCTGGGCGAAGTCTTCGCCTGGATCATGGGCTGGCTGCTCGTGCTCGAATACGGCGTGGCCGCCTCGACCGTCGCGGTCGGCTGGTCGGGCTATGTCGTCAGCACCCTGCATGCCCTTGGGATAAACTTCCCAATGATCCAGGTCGCCGGTGCTGACGCGCCGATGTGGGCGACGCCGCTGATCCAAGCCGTGGCTGCGCCCGGCGGCGGCACCATGTTCGCCATGACCGGCACGCTGAACCTGGTGGCCGCCATCGGCATCGCCATGGTTTCGGCCCTGCTGGTGGTCGGCGTCAGCGAATCCGCCAACGTCAACAACGCCATCGTGGTCATCAAGGTGATCGTGCTGGTGACGTTCATCGCGGTAGGAGCGCAGTACATCAACCCGGCCAACTGGCACCCCTTCATCCCCGAGCCGACCGGCCAGCCCGGCGAGTTCGGCATCGGCGGCATCTTCCGCGGCGCCGCCATCATCTTCTTCGCCTATGTCGGCTTCGAAGCTGTTTCGACCGCCGCCGCCGAAGCCAAGAACCCCTCGCGCGACGTGCCAATCGGCATCCTGGGCGCCCTGGTGATCTGTACGCTGATCTACATGGCCGTCGCGGCCGTGATGACCGGCGTGGTGCCCTTCCGTGAACTGGCCAGCCCGGCCCCGATCGCCGTCGCCATCGACCGGATGGGCCTGGAATGGGCCGACATCCCGTACGCGGCGGCCGAAGGCGGCAAGCTGAACCTGCTCAGCTTCGCCATCAAGATCGGCGCCATCACGGGTCTTTCGTCGGTTATGCTGGTGCTGTGCTACGGCCAGACCCGCATCTTCTACACCATGGCCCGCGACGGCCTGCTGCCGAAGGTGTTCGCCGAGATCCACCCGAAGTTCCGCACCCCCTGGATGGGCACCATCCTGCTGGGCGTGGTGATCGCCATCGCCGCTTCGTTCCTGCCGATCAGCCTGCTGGGCGACCTGGTGTCGCTGGGCACTGCAGTCGCCTTCTCGATCGTCTGCTTGTCGGTGATCTATCTGCGCATCAAGCACCCCGACCTGCCGCGTCCGTTCAAGGTGCCGGGCGGCGTGTTCACCGCAGCGGCGGGCATCGCGGCCTGCTTGTTCCTGGCCTATCAGAACTTCCAGCCGATGATCGTTCACGCGATGAACGACAACCCGCTGCCGCTGATGATCCTGGGCGGTTACGCGGCGGTCGGCGCGGTGATCTACATCGCCTACGGCTTCTGGCACTCCAAGCTGGCCAAGGGCATCGACATCACCGAAGACACCGAGATGAACTCGCCGGCCGAGGCCATGGGCCGCGGCGTCGACGACGTGAAGTAGACAACGCGCTCAGCGTCGTCTCAGAAGGCCCGGGAGCGATCCTGGGCCTTCTTCTTTATCCGCGCGCGACTCCTTATGCTGTGCGTAAAGAGGAGCCGCTGATGACTTCGCCCGCCATGCCCATCGCCGCCGTGATCGCCCCGGTCACGCCGCTGCAGCAGAACTGCACGATCGTCTGGTGCGCGAAGACGATGAAGGCCGCGATCATAGACCCGGGCGGCGAGGTGGATCGCCTGCTGAAGGCGCTGGCCGAAAAGGGGCTGACGCTGGAGAAGATCTGGATCACCCACGGCCACATGGACCATGCCGGCGGCGCGGCCGAGCTGAAGGCGCGCACCGGCGTCCCGATCGAGGGCCCGCACGAGGCCGACCAGTTCTGGATCGACCGCATCCAGCAGAGCGGCGAGATGTACGGCATGCCCGAGGCTCGCATTTTCGTTACCGATCGCTGGCTTCAGGACGGCGACAAGGTCACGCTGGGCGAGACCGAGTTCGAGGTGCTTCACTGCCCGGGCCACACGCCGGGCCACGTCGTCTTCTTCCATCGCGAGACCAAGTTCGCCCAGGTCGGCGACGTACTGTTCCAGGGCTCGATCGGACGGACCGACTTTCCGTTGGGCAACCACCAGGACCTGATCGACGCCATTACCCAGAAGCTCTGGCCGCTGGGCGACGACGTGCGCTTCGTGCCGGGTCACGGCCCGATGTCCAGCTTCGGGGCCGAACGCCGCAGCAACCCGTTTGTCGGCGACCGCGCCGTGGCGGCCATGAAGGCTCAGGGCGAACGCTACCACGCGCCCAAAAACCACTCGCCAGGCTAAGGTCGGCGAAATCTGGACGTCTTGCGAGGGTTGCGCGGCTGTTTCAGAGATGAAATCAGAGCGTGACGGGGCCATGACAGGAAAGCCCAATGGAAAATGCCCAAAACACCGTCCAAGGCGATCCAGACGCCCCCCGGGGCGCGGCGCCGCGCATCCTGATCGTCGATGACGACCCCGGGATCCGTGACGTGGTCTCCGACTTCCTCACCCGCCACGGCTACGCGGTGGAGACAGCGCAAGACGCCCGCACCATGGAGCAGGTCCTGGCGCGAGGCCCGATCGACCTGGTGGTGCTGGATGTCATGCTGCCCGGCGAGGACGGCCTGGCGATCTGTCGCCGCCTGTCGTCCGCAACCGATGGCCCGGCCATCATCATGCTCTCGGCCATGGGCGAGGAAACCGACCGGATCGTCGGCCTCGAACTCGGCGCCGACGATTACCTGCCCAAGCCCTGCAACCCGCGCGAACTGCTAGCCCGTGTCCGCGCCGTGCTGCGCCGACGCCAGGAGCCCCGCGTGGCCGATGACGCCATGGGCGCTGCGTGCGAGTTCGCCGGCTGGCGACTGGATCTTGTCCGGCGCGAGCTGCGCTCGCCGCAGTCGGTCGTCGTGAACCTCTCCAGCGGCGAGTTCTCGCTGCTTCGCGCCTTCGTGGAGCGTCCGCAGCGCGTGCTGACCCGCGACCAGCTGCTGGACCTCGCCCGAGGCCGCGACAGCGACGCCTATGACCGCGCCATCGACGTCCAGATCAGCCGCCTGCGACGCAAGCTGGACGACGGCGGCGGCGGCGAATTGATCCGCACGATCCGCAGCGAAGGCTACATGTTCACCGCCAAGGTCGTGCGCACCCCATGACGATGTTTCGGCGCGGCGCGCCGCTGTTCGTTCAGGCGCTCGGCCTCGTCATCGTCACCTTGGTGGCGGCCCAGCTGATCGCGATCGCGGTCATCTTCAACCTGCCGCCTCCGCCGCCCGAATTCTACCGATCCGCCGAGATCGTCCGCGCGCTCAAGACCGGCCAGCCCGTCCAACCTCGCGACGGCCGACTGCTGGTGGTCAAGGAGCGTAGCGCCCTTCGCTCCAATGGGCAGGACAGCATCCGCCGCGCGGACTTCAAGGCGGGCATAGCGCGCGCGATCGGCGTTCCGGCCAATCGCGTCGAGCTGCAGATCGACAACGGTCCGCGCTTCTTCGTCCGCCGTAGCCCCGTCAACCCGCCCAAGATGTCGGATGGCGATCGCCCGCCTCCCGATGGCCGCCCTCCCCGCGAGCCGTTCGCCCGGGAGCCCGGCGCTGGCGGTCCGTCAGGCGCGCGCGGCCGTGACGAGCCACTGATCTTCGGCGACTTCAAGCTGGGCGTCCGGCAGAGCGACGGCCACTGGCTGGTCGTGGAGCCCAAGCCCACTTTCCGCCTGGACAGCTGGCAGCAGCGGATTCTGCTGATCCTGCTGCTGTCGGTGATCGCCGTGACGCCGCTGGCCTGGCTGTTCGCCCGTCGCCTGTCGCAGCCGATTACCGCCTTCGCCGACGCCGCAGAGCGTTTGGGGAAAGATCCGCGCACGCCGCCACTCAACCTCTCGGGTTCGACCGAGGTGGTCGCCGCCGCGTCGGCCTTTAACATGATGCAGGAGCGTCTGCGGCGTTACGTCGAAGATCGTACGGCCATGGTCGGGGCGATCGCCCACGATCTGCGCACGCCCCTCACCCGCTTAAAGTTCCGCATCGAAGCCGCGCCCGACGACATTCGCCCGAAACTGGCGGCCGATATCGACCAGATGGAGGCCATGATCGCCGCCACGCTGGGCTTCGTCCGTGACACCAACCGTCCGGCCGAGCGCACCAAGCTGGAGCTGGCCTCGCTTCTGGAAAGCGTGATGGACGAAGCAGCGGAGACCGGCGGCGACGCCACGGTCGAGCGCGCCGAGAAAACGATCATCGAGGGCGACCCCGTGGCGCTGAAACGCCTGGTGCAGAACCTGGTCGAGAACGCCCTGAAATACGGCGGCGCCGCGCGCGGACGCGTCTACGCCGAGGACGGCATGGCGATCATCGAGATCGACGACGATGGCCCCGGCGTGCCGCCGGCTGAAGTGGAGCGGGTGTTCGAGCCCTTCTATCGCGGGGAGCCCTCGCGCAATCGCGAAACCGGCGGCATGGGCCTGGGCCTGGCGGTGGTCCGCTCTCTGGCGCGCGCCCATGGCGGCGACGTCACCCTGGTCAACCGGCCGGAGGGCGGTTTGCGGGCCAGCGTGCGCCTGCCTGCCTGAGACTTGCGGGAACCAACCGATTGTTGCGCCGCCGTAAAGGCCGCCATCACCCCTGACATTGGCCGGCAATCCAGGGGGTCTTCAAAGCTTGGCGATGGAGACCCCCTCGATGATGTTACGCGCTCTCGCCCTGTCCGCGATCCTGGCCGCCGCCCTGTCCGCCTGCGCCAGCGGCCCGCCCGACGGCGGCCCCTCTGACCCGGATGGTTCTGACTTCGGACCGCCTGGTCGGGGCGGTCCGGGTGGCCCAGGCGGCGGTCCGCAACTATTCATCAGCCCCGCTGGCGAGCCGTTCCGCGCACCGCCCGGCCAGCCCTACCCCGTCACGACCTGGTTCGCCGGCGCCGACGCCAACCATGACGGCGCCCTGAGCCGGGAGGAGTTCGTCGCCGACTCCCTGCGGTTCTTTGCTGTGGTCGACGCGGACCGTGACGGAGTCATCGACGGTTTCGAGGTCTCGGCCTACGAGACGCGCATCGCGCCCGAGATCGTCGGTGGCGCGGCGCCCTCGATGCGACGTGGTCCCGCAGGACAGGGTCCCGGCGGCGGCGGCCCGCCCGGAGGCGGCATGGGCCCGAGCGGCGGCGGCGAGGGACCGAGCGGGGCTCGTCGGCGGAGCATGGGGGCAAACATGCTTCAGGGCGCCTCACTGTACGGCCTGATCGCCGAGCCTCAACCGGTCATGGGCGCAGACGCCGACTTCAATCGTCGCATCACCAAGGACGAGGCGACCAAGGCCGCCAAGACCCGCTTTGCCTTGCTCGATACCGACAAGGACGGCCTGCTGAAGCTGGAAGAGTTGCCCAAGACTCCGGCCCAGAAGATGGCCGAGGGCGGCAAGGATCGAGACAAGCGGGGCGGGCGTCCGCCCCGCCGATAGGCCTATCCGCCGATCAGGCTGGCAATGATGTTGATGCCCAGCGCCAGCACGGCGGTGTTGTAGAAGTACGCTGCCGCCGCGTGGGCGGTGACCAGGCGACGCAGCTTCGAGGTCAGGATGCTGTTATCCGACACCTGGAAGGTCGCGCCCACGCTAAAGGCCAGATAGGCGAAGTCGAGATAGCTGGTGGGCGGCTCCCCGGGAAACTGGATGCCGCCCTTGTCCTTGCCGGCCCCAAAATGGCGATGCGCGTAATGCAGGACGAACACCGTCTGCAGCACCAGCCAGGACAGGATCAGCGTCGCCATGGCGCTGCCGATGATGACGGCCCTGGCGCCGCTCAGCGCTTCCTTGACCACGATCATTGCGTCGACCACCGCGCCGAGGCTGGCGGCTATGGCCGTCAAGACGATCAACATCAGCACTGGGACGCCCTCGTCGTAGAGGGCCGCTCGCGATTTCAGCTCAGCCTCGTCGGACCGAATAAACAGGGTCCACATCGTCAAGAGATAGACGAGCGCACCGCTGTCCCAGGCCAGCAGAAGGTGGGTTTCACGCGGCGCGTCGAAATATGTCGCCGTGACCCAGGCGATGATCCCGGTCGCGAAGGCGGCGGCCAGACGCCAATGAGACATGGCGCGAGAGAGCGTCTGCTTGGTGCTGCGCGGCATTCTCGGACGACTCCTTGGCGCACGGACATTCCCGCTCCGGCGTAATTAGTGCGGCTTCATGGTGAACCGAAAGCGTCTTCGCTGGTTACTTCACCGGAACGCGCAGGAAACGAAGCCAGATGACCGACACCGACGCCCCGCCCCCGATCGAGCCCAAGCCGCCCGAATACGAGCCCGGCGTCGTCCCCGTCGAGGAGCCCCCAACCTCGCCGCCGGTCGATCCTAGGGACGATCGTCCCTATGGCGTCGCGCCCTCGCCCGTACCGCCTGTGACCAGTCCCGACTAGGAGCCCCAGATGGACACCGATAGCGAACGTCCCCGCGGTCGTCGCGGTTTCGCCGCCATGGACCCGGAACGCCGTCGCGAGATCGCCAGGAAAGGCGGAGCGAGCGTACCGAGTGAAAAGCGCAGCTTCGCCAAGGATCGCGACCTGGCCGCCAACGCCGGCCGCAAGGGCGGATCGTCTTCGCGCAGCGGTCGTCCCGGCCAGCGCGGGCTTTAGATCGTCGAACTCCGGTTCGAACGCGCCGGTTCCGAGCCCCTCGGAACCGGCGCTTTTTCGTGTTCGCGCGTCGCCGGCGACGATCAAGCCGCCAGCATGTAGACCGCGAAGGCGGGATCTGGGCTGACCCAGCGCCGCGCCACGGTCCAGCCCGCGCGACCGGCGATGGCTTCGAATGCTTCCGGCCGATACTTGTAGGAGTTCTCCGTGTGGATGGTCTCGCCCTTAGCGAAGCGCACGCCACGATCGCCGACCATAACGATCTTGTCGCGGACGCTCTCCAGATGCATCTCGATCCGGCTTTCTTCGGCGTTCCAGACGGCGCGGTGCGCGAAGGCCTCCGGATCAAAGCTCCCGCCCAGTTCACGATTGATGTGGACCAGGATGTTGCGATTGAAGGCCGCCGTAACACCCCGCGCGTCGTCATAGGCCGGGATCAGCACACCCGGGTCCTTTGCGACGTCCGCGCCGATGACGAATATGGCGCCCTCACCCAGCCATTCGCGCGCCTGGCGCAGCAAGACCTCAGCCTCGTCGGGTGAGAAGTTTCCAATCGTCGACCCGGGAAAGAAACCCACAATCGGGCGCCCTCGCGCGCCTTCCGGCGCCGATAAGGCCTTGGTGAAATCCCCGACCAGAGGCGCGACCGTCAGATTGGGATAGTCCGCCCGCAGGCTGGCGGCCGCCGCGTCCAGCGCGGTTGGACTGATGTCGATCGGCGCATAGACCGACACCTGCGGCGCCGCATCTAGCAGGATGCGGGTCTTGGTGCTGGCGCCGCTGCCGAACTCGACGAGAGCCGCATCACCCGGGATGCACGCGGCGATCTCCGGCGCGATCTCGCGCAACAGCGCCGTCTCGGTCCGGGTCAGATAGTACTCCGGCAGCGCGCAGATCTGTTCGAACAGACGGGAACCCTCGGCGTCGTAGAAGTACTTGGCCGGAAGGGTCTTGGGCGTCGCCGAAAGGCCCGCGACGACCTCGTCAAGGAAAGAACTGGCAGGCGTCGCCTCGTCCAGACCATCGTCGTCGGCCAGCCGAACCCCTGCGAACATCCAACGCCGATCAGGATGGAAGAAGTTCCGGTAAGTCGCCCGCGAGTGACCAGGCGGCGTGGCCTGGCACCCGCCGCGCAGCACCATCTGGTTGACCATGAACTTGCCATTGTACTCGCCCAGCGCTCCAGGCCCCGGCTTGAAGCCTGGATAGGGAGCATAGGCGCTGGAGGTCCACTGCCAGGCCGCTCCATAAAGCTGCCGCGGCGCCATACCTCCCGGCGCCGTAGCGGCCACTTCCCATTCGGCCTCGGTGGGCAGCCGTCGGCCAGCCCAGGCCGCGAAGGCGGCGGCCTCATAATAGCTGACGTGGACGACCGGAGCGTTAGGATCGACAGGCCGCCGCCCCTGCAGACTCATGGCGGTCCAGGTCCTGTCTTCCTCCCGTCGCCAATAGGCAGGCGCGGTCCAACCTTCTTCCCGAGCCCTGGTCCACCCTTCGGAAAGCCAGAGGTCGACGCGCTGATAGCCCCCGGCGTCGATAAACGCGATCCACTCACCATTGGTCACCAGGCGATCCGACAGGCGGAAGGGCGCGACATAAACGCGATGTCGGGGGCGCTCATTGTCGAAGGCGAAACCTGCTTTCTCGGCGCCGATCTCGACAACCCCGCCCTCGAAGCGATGGAAACGTTGCGCTCCCGGATCAGCGCGCCCGGCGGCGGCCGATTGGTAGGCCGGGCTGAGCGGCGATTGGGCGAACAAATGCAAGATGTCCATCAGGATCAGCTCCTGATGTTGCTCCTCATGGGCCAGGCCAAGCTCGAGGCGCTCGCTGATCTCGGCGGTCAGGGGCCCGACCAGCAGGCGCTCCATGGCCGCGTCGACGTGAGCGCGATAGGCGCCGATCGCCGGTGTCGACGGTCGTGTCAGCAAGCCGCGCTCAGGCCGAGGCTGCCGAGGCCCGACGGCCTCATAGTAGGAGTTGAATAGGTAGCCGTAGTCGCGGTCATGAACGGCGTAGCCGGGCAGAAACGGGACCAGAAGAAAGGTCTCGAAGAACCAGGTGGTATGGGCCCGATGCCACTTGGTCGGGCTGGCGTCCGGCATGGACTGAGCGGCCTGGTCTTCGGGCGACAAGGGCGCGGCCAGGGCCTCGGTGCGCCGGCGGACCCGGCGATAGCGCTCGGCTGCGGCGGAAGCCTCGACATCGGCCATATCTATGACGGGCAGGTCGTCGGGGGTCATGGAGCTCCTCGGGCGTGGTGGCGCTTGCCCGTCCAGGCGACGACAACGCTCGCGAAACCTCGGCGTTCCAACCTGTGCTGGCAACCCGCATCGGCTCGCGCTGCTGACAGGGCGTGTCAGGAAGCGCGCGAGACCTGGGAGCAAGGCATGGAGGATCGCTTCGCGCGGCGCCGTCTTTCTTCGGCAAGGCCTCCGATCGCCCCTTACGGTCGGATGCCCGCCGGCCGGGGAATTGAGCAGCTCCGGCCGGCCCCTTTCGCGCTGGGACGATGCCTCAAGCAGCGTCGGCGCGATCCAGTAGCGCCGAGATTGCCGCCTGAAGGACTTCGGTCGTCGCCTCGACGGAAAGCTCCTGCTCCTGACGCAGCCGTCGCCAGGCGTCAAAACTCAGCAACAGATCAATCGCCTCGAAAAGATTGCGGGCGCCCGTCAGGCTGGCCGGCAATTCACGCCTCAGAATGTCGCGAGCGCCGGCGACCAGCCTGGCGTTGTCCAAGGTCAGAACCGAGGATTGATGCCGATGGACCGCCGAGGCCCGTTTGAACGGAGCGATGCGTTCGTAGGCCCAGCCGCGACGCTCGACCAGCTCTAGCACCCGCTCGCGCCAGCCGACGGCCTTGAAAGGCGTGTCAGCCAAGGCGACCAGTTCGGCCTCGATGACGCCCGACATCTCGCGATAGAGGCTCTCCAGATCCTTGAAGTGCCGGAACACGGTGCGCAGGCCAACGTTCGCCCGCGACGCCACGAGCTCGGCGGAGGGCGAGACATGGCCTTCGCGAACCAAGTCCAGCATCGCCTGGACGATGCGGGCCCGGCTGTCCTGTCCCCGCCGCCGCCGCCCATCGGGGGACAGCTCATCGTGGGGCGGATGGGGAAGAAGATAGCGCGCGCGGTCCAAATCCGGAGCCTCCTTCCCCTTGCTTAGCGTCCGACAGCCACGACCGCCACCCGCCTCGCGGCTGTCGTGCTTGACAGCAGGCGATATAGTGACACTCATTATGTCAATAATGCAGAGATCGAAGGGAGAGACGCCATGGATGTGCTGCGGACGCCGGATGAGCGGTTCGAGGGCTTGGCGGATTGGACCTACGCCCCCGGCTACACCGAAATCACCGATGCGAACGGGACGCGCCTGCGGATCCATCATGTCGACGAGGGCCCGCGCGACCAGCGCCCCATCCTGCTGATGCATGGCGAGCCCTCTTGGGCCTATCTATATCGCAAGATCATCGCCGACCTGGCCGGCCGGGGCCGCCGAGCGGTCGCTCCCGACCTTGTCGGCTTCGGCCGCTCGGATAAGCCGGCGTCCCGAACCGACTACACCTACGAGCGACACGTGGCCTGGATGAGCGACTGGCTCGTCCGCAACGACCTGAAGGACATCGTCCTCTTTTGCCAGGACTGGGGCGGCCTGATCGGCCTTCGCCTCGTGGCGGCCTTCCCCGAACGCTTCGCGGCGGTGGTCGTGTCCAACACCGGCATGCCGGTGGGCTATGGCAAGACCGAGGGCTTCGAGGCCTGGCTGAACTTCAGCCAGAACGTGCCAGAGATGCCGATCGGCTTCATCCTGAACGGCGGGACGGCGCGCGATCTATCCGACGCCGAACGCGCCGCCTACGACGCGCCTTTCCCGGACGAGCGCTACAAGGAGGGCGCCCGGCAGTTCCCGGCTCTGGTGCCGATCACGCTCGAACACGCCTCCGTGGCCGAGAACGAAGCGGCCTGGAAGGTTCTGGAGCGCTTCGACAAGCCATTCCTGACCGCCTTCTCGGACGGCGATCCGATCACCCGCGGCGGCGAAGCCATCTTCCAGGCGCGCGTGCCGGCGACCCAGAAATCCAAGCACGTGACGCTGAAGGGCGGGCACTTCATCCAAGAAGACGCCCCCGCCGAGATCGCGGCCCTGCTGGACGAGCTCGTAGCCTCCCTGCCCCAGCCGGAGATGGTCGCGTGAAGGTCGAGAACGCAGTCTTTCCCGGTCCTGAGCAGATCGCGACCTTCTTCGGTGCGCCAGAGGACGGGCCGTTCGTGATGGTCAACCTGCTGAAGTTCCATGAGAAGGCTCAGTATCCGGACGGCTCGGACAGCCATCTTTCCGGTCGTGAGGCCTACGCCCGCTACGGCGAGCTGGTCAGCAAGTTGGTCGAAGGTCTGGGCGGACGCATCCGCTACAGCGGCGCGGTGACGGGTCTGCTGCTGGGCGAGGTCGAAGAGCTATGGGACGCGGTCGCCCTGGCCGAGTATCCGTCGCTCGCCGCCTTCCAGGCCATGGCCATGTCGCCGGAGATGCACGCCATCGAGCACCACCGCAAAGCTGGCTTGGCCGGCCAGTTGAACATCCGCACACGGCCGGGACCGGGCTTCTAGCGCTCCCTCAGAACAGTGCGGAAGCCAACGTGCGAGGCCCCGCTATCCGGCGGCCCCGGCGTGCGCGCGGCGGGGCGATAGCGGAAACAGTAGTCGTCCGTGCACAGGAACGAGCCGCCCTTGATCACGTGCTTGGCGACGTTCGGCTCGTCCGGGTCCAGCGCCCGAACCTCGGGCGGTCCGCCCGTCTCGATCACGCTAGCGGGCTCCAGGCCGGGCTTGAACCAGTCCTTGGTCCATTCCCAGACGTTGCCGGCCATATCGGAGAGGCCATAGCCATTGGGAGGAAAGCAGCCCACGGGCGCCGGCCTTGCCTTGAAGCCGTCCTCGCCGAGGTCCTGGGCGGGAAAGACGCCCTGCCAGGTGTTGGCCCTGGGACGTCCGGCGTCCTGCGGCTGATCTCCCCAGGCGTAGCGCTTGGCGACCAGGCCGCCGCGCGCGGCGTACTCCCACTCAGCCTCGGTCGGCAGGTCGCGGCCCAGCCAGCGCGCGTAGGCCATGGCGTCCTCCCAAGCGATATGGACGACAGGCCAGGCCTCCTTGCCCCGGATGCTGGAGGCCGGTCCTTCGGGATGCCGCCAGTCGGCGCCGGGGATGGCCCGCCACCATTGCGAAGGATCGTCCGACCTCGCTCCTTTTTCCCCCACGAAAACGAGCGAGGCCGGACGCCGCTGCGCCGCCGACAACGAGGCGTCGCGCGCGGGATCGAGCGGCCGTTCGGCCACGGTGCGGTAGCCCGTGGCCGCGACGAACCGCGCGAAGGCGGCGTTGGTGACTTCGGTGCGGTCGATCCAGAACGGCGCGACGCGGACCGTCTCCGGGGGCCCTCCTCCGGGCGGATCGGCGCGCCGCCCATCAGGAAATCCCCGCCAGACAACCGAACCATGCCCGCCGTGCGATGGGCCGGGTCCGGAACCGGCAGGTCGACCCGGCAGGCCTTGGGCGTCTTCGGACCACATGCCGCCAACGAGACGGCGATAACCGCGCCCGCGAACCAAGAGAGCGACGTCTTCAGTTGTCCCAATAGACATACTCGTCGCTAGGCGTGGACGGCTGACCGCTCGGGTGGTCGACATAGATCGCGCCCGACAGCAGCGAGGGCCAGGCCGGCTTGACCATCTGGCTGTCCAGCTGCGCCAGGATCGCCCGAAGCTCGCGAACCTTGTCAGGACGCGCCTTGGAAAGCTCGCGCTGTTCGGTCGGATCGTTGGCCAGGTCAAACAGCCAGACCCGGTTCGGCTCCTGGGCGACCTGCAGCTTCCACCCGCCCGCCATCACGACCTTGTAGCGGCCCGACCGCCAGTACATCGCCTTGTGCGGATCGCCCGAGGCCCGTCCCTTCACGAACGGAACCAGGTCGACGCCGTCGATCACGCGGTCGGCTGGTGGGCTGGCGCCGGCCGCGCCGGCGGCGGTTGCGAAGATGTCCACGTGGCCCACCGGGCTGCGATAGATCGCGCCGGCCGGCAGCTGGGCGGGCCAGCGCAGCAGGAAAGGCGCCTTGATCCCCCCTTCGAAGAACGTCGCCTTCCAACCGCGATAGGGTCGGTTCAGGTCCGGCAGTCCGACATAGTTCGCCCCGCCGTTGTCGGAGGTAAAGATCACCAGGGTGTTGTCGTCCAGTCCTCGATCCTTGAGCGCTTGCAGCACGCGTCCGACATTGCGGTCCAGGTTGCGGACCATGGCGGCGTAGACGCGCAGACGGTGATCCTTGACCCCCGAGAGGGCGTCGTAATCCGCCTTGGGCGCCTGCAACGGCGTGTGGACGGCGTTATAGGCCAGGTAGAGGAAGAAGGGCCGATTACGGTTGGCGTCGATCGCCGCGACCGCCTGATCGGTCAAGTAGTCGGTCATGTAGCGGTTCGGGTGGAACAGCGGTCCGCCGTTGTACTGCACCGCATAGGGCAACGCGCCCCACAGGAACTTGTCGATCGGGTCGAAGTCCTGACGTGACTCGACGACAGACGCATCGCCAACCGGCGCGAACAGCGAGGCTCCGGCCATGAACCCCAAGCTCTCGTCAAAGCCCTGATCCTCTGGCCGCGAGCCCTTGATCCCGCCCAGGTGCCACTTGCCCAGGTGGACCGTGTGATAGCCCCGTGTCTTCAGCACCTCGGCGATGGTCACCTCAGTCGGCGGTACGACTTCGGTATTGTCATCCTTGGGCGCGTTCTTGACCTCGGCGGCGTTGAAGCGCGAGGGATGCAGAGTATCCCCAGCATGCCCCCCGACGACTCGTGAGAAGGCTACGGGCGTGGGCGTGAATTCGAAGCCGAACCGGGTGGCGTAGCGGCCCGTCATGATCGCGGCGCGCGACGGCGCGCAGGTGGCGTTGCCCGCGTAGCCGTTGGCGAAGGTCACGCCGTCATGGGCCAAGGAATCTATCGCGGGCGTCGGGACCGCCCCGCCCGCCACGCCGCCACCGTTCAGCGTGATGTCGTTGTAGCCAAGGTCATCGGCCAGGATGAACACCACGTTCGGCGGGCGGCCTGTCGCGGATGGCGGCGTCTCAGCCCCTTGGCTCCAGGAGACGGGGCGATAGGCCTCGATCTTCGACTGATTGAGGCGGGCATAGAGGATGATCAGGTCGAAGCGGAAGAACCACAGGGCCGCGCCGGTCACGCCCAGAGCCAGCGCCGCCGCGCAAAACGCCTTTAGGACCCTCATACTCGCCTTCCCTCGCTCGCGGCGACCAGCTTATATAGTGACACAATAAGTGTCGATAGATCGCTTTCAGCGATCGCGCGCGCGGAGGCAACCGGGCGAACCGGAAACAAAGGTCTTGGGCGAACGGCGGCGTAGGACTATCCATGGCCGAAATGCTCACCCAGACCGACGGCTCCGCCGCCATCCCAATGCTCAGCGCCGCAGAACGGGCCCGCAACCGGCGCCGGGCGCCGGTCCGTCGCCTGCGTCTGGGTCTGGCGATTTTCGCGACCGTCATCGGCGCGGCGGTCGTGGGGCAAGCCTCCTGGCGCAGCCTGGCCTCAAGCAAGCTGCAAACTCAGGCGGCCTCGACGCCTCTTCTGCTCGAGAAGCCCCGCTTCACGGGCGTGCTGAAGGACGGCCGCCCGTTTCTGATCACCGCCGAGCGCGCCGAGCGCGACTCCGAAGACGCGGATCTGGTCCGCCTCAGCGCCCCCACGCTCGTCCGTGGTTACGGCCAGCCGGACTCCAGTCAGGCGACCGCCAAGAGCGGTGTCTACCGCGAGGCCGCACGCACCTTGCTACTGACACAAGACGTGAAGATCACCAGCGGCGAGGGCTATGAGTTCGACGCGCCTCAGGCCCTGATCGACATGCGGACCGGCGAAGTCAGCGGAGACGCCGGCGTCGCGGGCCAGGGCCCCAACGCCAGCACCCGAGCCAACGCCTACAGCGTCACCGATAAGGGCGACCGGGTCATTCTGAAGGGCGGAGTCCGCACCCGCCTGGAGCCGCGTCCCTGACGTGGCCAAAAAACGCGTCTGCTTCCTCTATATCGCCCAACACCATCAGGTCTGGCACAGCCTGTCGGTGGCCGTCGCCATGGCGCGCGGCTGGCCTGAGCTGAAGGTCGAGATCGCCGCGACCACCCCCGAGCTGCTCGACTACGTTTCAGGCCTGCTCGCGGAGCTTGGCGGGGCGCCGATTGAACTTGTCCTTCTGCCGCCGGCCTGGATGCGCCGGTTCGGCGGCGGCGGCGCGCCACCCAAGGCGCCGATGCTGATCGCCAACGCCCTGAGGCTAGGGCGCTACGATGCTGTCATTACGCCGGAGCGGACCACCGCCCTTCTGCGCAAGCTGGGCATTCGCCATCCCGCCCTCGTCTACACCCAGCATGGCGCCGGCGACCGCGAAGGTCCGTTCGAGCCGCGCCTTCGCGTGTTCAACCTCGTCATGGCGGCGGGACCCAAACAGCGCGACCGGATGATCGGCGAAGGCTGGGTCAAGCCCGAGAACTGCGCCATGGTCGGCTATCCGAAGTTCGACCTGGTGGACGCCCTGCCTCGGCGCCCAGAGCCGCGCTTCGAGCGCCCTGGCCCCGTGGTGCTGTACAACCCGCACTTCCACCCAGAGCTCAGCTCCTGGCCGAAGTGGGGCTGGGAAGTGCTGGAAGCCTTCGCCCGCGGCGATCGCCACAACCTGATCTTCTCGCCCCATATCCGCCTGTTCGAAACCGCCTCCAGCGACGAACGCGCCGCCTTCGAGCGCTTCGCCGAGCACCCTCGCATCCACGTCGATCTCGGCGGCCCGGCGGCGGCGGACATGACCTACACGCGCGCGGCTGACCTCTATCTGGGAGACGTCTCCAGCCAGATCTACGAGTTCCTGCGCACGCCCAAGCCCTGCCTTTTCCTCAACGCCAGCGGCGCGGCCTGGCGCGGTGATCCCAGCTTCCACCACTGGCTGTTCGGGCCGGTTCTGGACGACGTGGAAGCCCTTCCCGACGCCGTCGATCGCGCGCTCGCAACCCATGCCGATTTCCGCCCCATCCAGGCCGAGGGCATCGCCGAGACGTTCGATATCACCGAGGAGCCGTCGTCGCTGCGCGCCGCCCGGGCGATCGCGGAGCGGCTGGAGCCGCACGCGTGACCATCGAGCCGGACCAGGAGGTCTCTCCGATCAAGCGCGTCCTGGCCAATGCGGGGCAGTTGCTTAGCGGCAGGGTCGTCAACGCCGTCGTGGGCCTGGCCTATATCGCCCTGACTGCTCGCAGCCTCGGCAAGGAAGCGATGGGCGTTCTGGTGCTGATCAACGCCTTCGCGCAGTTCCTGGGCGAGGTGGCGCACTTTCAGTCCTGGCAGACCGTCCTGACCTACGGGACAGGTCCGCTGATGGCCGGCGAGCGCGTGAAGTTCCAGCAAGTGCTGCGCCTGTCGTTGCTGCTGGACGGCATCAGCGCGGTGCTGGGCATAAGCCTGGGCGTCGCCGGCGCCTGGTTCTTCTGGCAGGAGCTGAGCTGGCCCGAGGGCATGAGCGGCTACGGCGCGCTCTACGCGCTCTCGATCGCGGTGATGACCTCGGCCACGGGCGTGGGACTGCTGCGGCTGTTCGACCGCTTCCGGTTCCTGGCCGCCGAGCAGGCGATCAGTTCTTTCGTGCGGATGGTAGGCTGCGCGATCTGCGCGGTGACCCAGGCGCCGATCCAGTACTTTCTGCTGGCCTGGGCGGCCGGAACCTTCGCCTCGTTCTTTTACGTCGCCTCGATCGCCATCTGGGATCTGAACCGCCGGGGCCTGCTGAAGGGCTTCACCCTTCTGGGACCGACCAGCCGCGACCTTCCCGGCGTCTGGCGCTTCGCCCTGGCTACGAACTTCTCGAGCACCCTGGATGTCGGCTTCACCCATGTGCTGACCATGGCGGTCGGCGCTCTCTTGGGTCCCGCACAAGCGGCGTTCTGGCGCATCGGCAAGCAGGTCGCCGACGGCATGGCCAAGCCCGCGCGGCTGATGGTGCCGGCGCTGTATCCGGAACTGGCCAAGATGCGCGCATCCGGCGGCCAGCAAGCCATGACCAAGCTGGCGATCCAGATCGCTCTGATCGGCGGCGCGGCTGCTGGCGTCCTGTTGTTGGTCAGCTTGCTGGCGGGCCGCTGGATCCTGGAGACCGTCATGGGCCCCGCCTTCGGCCCGGCCGCCGGGGTCATGAACTGGCAGGTGGCCGCCGCCGCCATTGGGGTCATGACCCTGCCCCTGGAGCCCATGCTGGTTTCGATGCGCGCCGCCGGCGCCGCGTTAATGGTTCGGCTTGTGGTCGTGATCTGCTATTTCGCCGCCCTTGTTCCGCTTATCCAGCGCTTCGGCCTGACCGGCGCGGGCGCGGCCTTGGTCGCATCCGCCTTGGCGATGGCCATCGGCATGTATTTGATGGCGCGCCGTAGGCTCGCCCGACTCGCGGCGGAGGACGACTCCGCACGCACGACGAAAGACGATGAAGGCCCCAAGTATGATCACGCCCACGGCGTCTGACCGCACCGTTCGGTTCGCCGACTTCCCGACCCTGACCCAGGCCCTCGATTTCGCCGCGACCGGCGAGACGGGGATCAACCTCTATTCGCTGCGCGGCGAGTTGGTCGAAGCCCTGCCCTACGCCAAGCTGCGGGACGAGGCCTTGGTCCTGGCGCGGCGCCTGCTGGCGACCGGCGCCAAGGTCGGCGACAGCGTCGCCTTGCTGGCCGAGACCGACGGCGACTTCGTGCGCGCCTTCTTCGCCTGCCAGTACGCCGGCCTGCTGCCCGCGCCCATGGCGCTGCCGACCCCGCTGGGTGGCCGCGAGGCCTATATCGAGCAGATCAGCAACCTGGCCCGCTCGGCCAAGGCCAAGATCCTGATCGGTCCCGTGGGCTTGAAGGACTTCGTCACCGACATCGGCCAACGCGCGGACCTGGATTTCGCCGGCGTCCTGGCCGACCTGCCGGAAGACGGCGGCGCGGCCCTGCCGACCATCACGCCGGAAGATCCCTGCTATCTGCAATTCTCGTCGGGCAGCACTCGAACCCCGACCGGCGTCCTCGTTTTGCACAAGGCCCTGATGGCCAACTGCGTGGCCATCACCCGCGACGGGCTGCAGGTTAAAGCGGCGGACCGCGCCATCTCATGGCTGCCGCTCTATCACGACATGGGCCTGATCGGCTTCCTGCTGAGCCCGCTGAGCTGCCAGATGTCGGTCGATCTGCTGCCCACGGGCGCCTTCGTCCGCCGCCCCCTGCTGTGGATCGACCTGATCGGTCGCAACAAGGCCACCATCGCCTACAGCCCGACCTTCGGCTACGAACTGTGCGCCCGCCGCGTGCAGGGCCAGCCGCTGGACGCCTACGACCTGTCGCACTGGCGCAGCGCCGGCCTGGGCGGCGACATGATCCGCATGCCGCCGCTGAAGGCCTTCGTCGAGGCGTTCGGTCCCGCCGGCTTCTCCGACAAGGCGTTCGTGGCCAGCTACGGCATGGCGGAGGCCACCTTGGCCCTGTCGATGGCCCCGCTGGGCAAGGGCCTGCGCGCCGAAACCCTAGACGTCGAGCGCCTAGAGCGCGACGCCCTGGCCGTCGACGCGCCGGAGGGCTCCGAACGCGCCCGCGACTTCGCCCGTTGCGGCCCCGCCCTGCCCGATCACTTCCTGGAAGTGCGCGGCGAGGACGGCCAGGTCCTGCCCGAACGCGGCGTCGGCCACATCTTCGCCAAGGGCCCCTCGGTAATGAGCGGCTACTTCGCCAATCCGGACGAGACCACCCGCGTGCTGTCGGCCGAAGGCTGGCTCGACACCGGTGACATCGGCTTCAAGATCGAAGGCGAGATCGTCATCACCGGCCGCGCCAAGGACCTGATTATCCTGAACGGCCGCAACATCTGGCCGCAGGACCTGGAATGGACGGCCGATCACGAGATCGACGGCCTGCGCAGCGGCGACGTCTGCGCCTTCGCCGTTCCCGCCGAGCCTGAAGACCAGATCGTGGTGCTGGTGCAGGCTCGCGGCGGCGACGCAGACAGCCGCGCCGCCCTTGTCGAGCGAGTGGCCACCCTGCTGCGCACGCGCCACGGCGTCGACGCCAAGGTCAAGCTGGTCGGCGCCCACGCCCTGCCCCAGACCTCGTCGGGCAAGCTAAGCCGCTCCAAGGCCCGCGCCGCCTATCTGGCCGGGACCTACGGCGACTGATGCCACGCGTCGTCGCCGTCACCGGGGCCACGGGCTTCTTGGGCCGACACTTGGTCCGCGCCCTGGCGAAAGACGGCTGGACGCCACGCGTGCTGGTCCGGCGCGATCCGATCCATCCGTTGTGGGGCGACTTCGAGGTCGAGATCATCGCGGGTGATCTCAGAACGCCTGGCGCCCTCGACCGGCTCAGCCAGGGAGCGGAGGTCGTCGTCCACGTGGCCGGCCTGATTAAGGCAAACTCTCTGGAGGGCTTCAACGCGGTCAATCGCGACGGCGCCCTGGCCGCCGCCCGCGCCGCCCGCGCGGCGGGAGCCCGCTTCATCCTCGTTTCGAGCTACGCCGCCCGCGAACCGGCGCTGTCGAACTACGCCGCCAGCAAGCGCGCCGGCGAAGACGCCGTGTCCGCCGACTCGCCCCATGCGCTGATCATCCGCCCGCCAGCGATCTATGGCCCCGGCGACACCGAGACCCTGGAAGTCTTCAAGCTGGCCGCTTCGAGCCCTATCCTGCCCGTGCTGTCGCCATCGGCGCGAGTGGCCATGATCCATGTCCATGACGCGGCGGCGCAGCTTGCGAACTACTGCAAAGACCCGCTCTCTGGCCTTGTTGAGCTGTCGGATGTGCGGCGCGACGGTTACACCTGGGCGGAAATCATGCGCGCGGCCGCGACCGTCATGGGTCGAAACCCAAGCCTGGTAAGGCTTCCCCGGGCGGGTATCCTCGCCGCCGGAGCCCTTGTGGATGCTTGGTCTTTCGCGACTCGAACACCCACCGTGTTCGGTTTAGGCAAGGCGCGGGAGTTGTTTCACGCCGATTGGACCCCATCTAGCGCTCCGAAGGCGGAGAGAGTACCCAGCGTATTCGGTCTTCTCGACGGGTTTGCTCACACCGTCGATTGGTATCGAAAACAGGGTTGGCTGCCCTAAAATTTCGTCGCCTTGCGCAAATGAGGCGGCTATCTGACAGACTCGCCGTTACAGTAGTGTCACGGGTGGGGCTCCCGGAGGTTTGATCTAGAATGGAAACTGTGACGGATCTCAGCCTGCGCGAGATCGGGGTAGCGGCGAGCAAGGTTCTGGGGCGACCGGTCGAGGTTCGCGCAGAGTCGCATATTGGCCGTGACCTCGCCGTGGACTCCCTGGCCCTCATGAACATCATCATGGAGCTCGAAGACACCTTCGATATCTCCATCCCCCTGGATCGCCTGGCCTCTGTCGAGACCGCCGGCGACCTTTCCAAACTGATCAACGATCTCCGGACTAGGGCTTAACTAATGGGGCTATTCGATAAGCACCTGGCCTATCGCGATGCGTACAAGGCCATCCAAGACGCCGGGGCTGACCCGTTCAAGGTCCGCTTCGACGCGGTGCATTCGCCGACTGAAGGCGTCGTTGACGGTCGTCCGACCATTCTGCTCGGCACCAACAACTACCTGGGCCTGACGTTCGACGAGCAAGCCATCGCCGCTTCGGTGAAAGCTGTGCAAGAACGCGGCACGGGCACCACGGGTTCCCGCATCGCCAACGGAAGCTTCGAAGCTCACGTCGAGCTCGAGCAGGAACTGGCCAAATTCTACGGCCGTAAGCACGCCATGGTCTTCACGACCGGCTACCAGGCCAATCTGGGCGTGCTGTCGACCCTGGTCGGTCGCGGCGACCACCTGATCCTGGACGCCGACAGCCACGCCTCGATCTACGACGCCTCGCGTCTGGGCCAGGCCGAGGTCATCCGCTTCCGCCACAACGATCCCGAAGACCTGGCCAAGCGCCTGCGCCGCCTGGGCGACGCGCCCGGCGAGCGCCTGATCGTGGTCGAGGGCGTCTATTCGATGATCGGCGACGTCGCGCCGCTGAAGGAAATCGCGGCCGTGAAGCGCGAGCTGGGCGGCTACCTGCTGGTCGACGAAGCGCACTCGATGGGCGTGCTCGGCGCCACGGGCCGAGGCCTGGCCGAAGCCGCGGGCGTGGAAGAGGACGTCGACTTCATCGTCGGCACCTTCTCCAAGAGCCTGGGCGCCATCGGCGGCTTCTGCGTCTCGAACATGGACGACTTCGACGTCATGCGCGTCGTCTGCCGCCCCTACATGTTCACCGCTTCCCTGCCGCCGGCCGTCGTGGCCTCGACCATCACGGCCCTGCGCCGCATGATCGAGCAGCCGCAACTGCGCGACCGCCTGAACCACAACGCCAAGCGCCTGTACGACGGTCTGACGACGCTAGGTTTCCATACCGGCCCGACGGCCAGCCCCGTGGTCGCCACGACCATGCCGGACCAGGAACGCGCCATCGCCATGTGGAACGCCCTGCTGCAAGGCGGCGTGTACCTGAACCTGGCCCTGCCGCCCGCCACGCCGGACAGCCGTCCGCTGCTGCGCGCCAGCGTCAGCGCCGCCCACACCGACGAGCAGATCGACGCTGTCCTCAAGACCTTCGCCGAAATCGGCGCGGCCCTGGGCGTCATCGAGCCGCTTAAGCGCGCCCGAGCCTGATAGCGCTCTCATCGTTGATACGAGAACGCCCGGGTCCAGGCCCGGGCGTTTTTGTTTTTGGGTCTCAGAGCGCCTTACGCCGCCCTTTCCAGACCTTCAGCAGCACGCCAGGCGCGGAAAGGATCGGGTGGCGTTCGCGCCAGGGCGTGACTTCGATCTCGACGCCGGTGTGACGCTGGATCTTCCAGGCGGCGTAACGCGCAGCGCCCTGAAAGGTGAAAGCCGCCTTCATCAGCCGCGCGACGTTCAGAGGCTTGCCGAGCAGCTTGCGGGGTCCCCAGGCCTTGCGAAGGCGCGCGCGATCCGCTGGCTCCAGCGGACCGCCCTGGTCGCTCTGGACGGCGGTCATCACATGGTCGTAGCGCTCGGGATCATAGGCCAGGATGGAGACCTCCCGCCCAGCCTTCTCGACCCGCAGCTCGGCCTTGTAGGTCTCTTGGAACAGCGCCGTCCACAGCGCGCGCGGCCCCGCCCCCTCCGCCCCGAGCGCCTGAGCGAAGCGAGCGGCGGTGCGGGCCGCCTCGGCAACCGCGTCCACGACGGCGCCACCGACACCGTCGGCCGCCCAGACAAGGGCGCAGGGCTGCACGAAACGCGCCCATATGGTGGTGTCCGCCCCTGCGCCGCTTACAGCGCGCTGGAACTGCGCCAGCGTCATCGAGGCGACCTTGGCGCGCAGCACCTCTCCACCGTGCTTGAGCTCGTGATAGCTGACGTCCGGCCACAGGATACGGGTGAAGAAGCCCCGCCAGCCAGCCGGCGGCCGTTCGGTCAGGACGTAGTAGTCGAGCACGCCCGACAGATCGCCTGTCCGCAGGATCGAGCCGTAGAACAAAACCGCGCGCGCGCCGGGGAAGACGCTCGCCAGATGCTCGGCGAAAGCAGTGATCGGGTCGGGTGTTGGCGTGGCGAGCTCGGCCGCGACCAGGTCGCGCAACCGGCTCATCCGACCAGGAACCTCAAGGCCGGCCCCAGGGCGATGATCAGCTCGCCGCCCTCGAACACCTCGCCGTCCAGCACGAACGGCGCGCAGCCCGCCAGGCCGACCCTCTGGGGATCGCGGCGGCGATAGCCCAAGCTCTCCAGCTTCGGCTCGGCCTTGCCGCTGAGGACAAGGGGCAAAGCCCTGAGCAGCTTGCGAGGGGGCGCGTCCACGTCCAGGATCTTGAGGCCCTCGCGCGGCGCGCCGAATGGCTTCAGACCGAACGGCAGGCGCTTGAGCGCCGTCGCCACTATGGCGAACCGCTCATCTCCCGGCTGGCGCTCGCCGTCCAGAGTCAGCTTAGCCGGCACGCCCTCGCGCCATTCATCGCGCGTGCCGCCGAACAGCGCGCCGAAGGTTGCGGTGACAATGGTCACGGCGACGGCCAGGTTATGGAAGAAGCCGACCTTGTGGACCTTCTGGGAGAGGTTCGTCGCCTTCACGGGCGCGCCGACCCCGAAGAAGAAGCCTTGTAGGCACGGGCGATGACCGTCGACCCAACTAATCCTAAGCGGCGGCCGCGACTTGATCCGCGGCTCAGCCTGACGGGCTGCGCTCAGCGCCTCCTCAAGCCGCCAGTCGCGTTGAGCGCCCAGGTCGATCGCCAGCACGTTAGTCTTTCCCGAGGGCAGCACCGCAAGCAGCGGCGGGTCCTCGCCGAACGTATGTGGCAGCAGGCTGATGACGTCGCGCACCGTGCCGTCGCCGCCGTCGATGACCAACAGGTCGAGACCGTCGCGGGCGAAGTCCTCGAGAACCGTCCGCAGGGCGTCGCGCCCGAAAGGCTCGGCCAGCCGCACCCCGTCGGGCGTCGGCCCGGGCGGGTTCATCCGATTGCCGTGGCTTTTCGGATTGCGGATGACCGCGATGCGACTCATTTCGACAGCCAAGATTGGATCGAGCCCTTGGGGGCGGCCAGGCCTTGCAGAATCTGGACGGCGTGCACGAGGAGGCACACGGCGGTCCAGATCGCCACCAGGGTGAAGCCGACGTCCGGGCGACCTATCAACGCGCAAGCTGTCATCAGGATCAGGTTCGGGTTTCGACGCGCCGTGATCAGACGGAAGAAGCTGTCGAACGGCCGCCAAGCATGCATCTCCAGCTTGAACAGGGCCAGGAAGATCCCCTCCTCCACCCGCTGGGCGACATAGCCGCCGATCACGATCGCCAGGCTGAGCGTCGCATAGGGGACCGACTGGCCGACCGCGTAGACGCCGACGAACCAGGCCCACCACCAGAACGGCGGGTGCACAAGGTCGATGCCGTGGTCAAAGACGTTGCCCCACTTCGACGAGGTCAGGGTCACGCGGGCCAACTTGCCATCGACCGTGTCGAGGAAGGTCATGATCCAGGCGCAAACGAGGCCCCAGCCGAACTGACCTGTCCAGAACAGCCAGGTGGCCGCCATCACCATCAGAAAGCCGATGAAGGTCACCTGGTTCGGCGTCATCTTCGCCAGGGCGCACCAGCGGGTCACGACGCGCGCGGGCGCTGGCCAGACGTACTTGGTGACGAAGTCGGTGACGCCCTTGTAGGAGCCCTGGAACAGGCGCTTTTCGACCGCGCGAACCGTCTCCGGCGTCAAGCGCTCCAGCACCGGCGGCTCGCGCTTGCGCAGCGCGCTGTTGTAGGCCGAGCCCAGTTCCAGCGCCGTGAGCCGCGTCAGGCGGGCGTCCAGGCCCGACGGGTCCTGCCCGGCGGCGAGCGCTTCAGAGACGGCGTAGGCCAGGTCGGAAGGCGCGTGCGCGGCCACCGCGCGTCCGGTCTCGTCGACCAGCACCCCCCCTCGCGGCCGGCCAGGGCCTTGATCAGCGACTCGTCGAACACCCAGCCGGCGTCGACCGCGATCACCGCGTGCGAAAGGTCGACAGCCGGCGTCTCGACCAGGCCCAGACGCCGATAGATGCGCGACAGGCGCTCGCGGGAGCTCATGCCCCAGATGCGGCCGTCAGCCTCGCCGACGGTCACAGCTCGCGGACCACTCTCAGCGGCCGTGTTTTGAATTTCAGCGCTCAAGAACCGATATACCCCTTGAATCCCGCGCCGATTGATAAGCAGCTTCGGCTGCTTCGACCAGAACGACCCGAAAGATCTTGTCCATTTACCGCATCGCCCACCTGTCCGACCCCCACCTGCCGCCGCCGCCCGGCGCTTTTGGCTGGAAGGACGTCTTCACCAAGCGCCTCCTGAGCCGCATCGCCTGGCGCAAGAAGCGCAAGGTCCATCGGCCCGAAGTGCTGGCGGCGCTGGTGGCGGACCTGAAGGCCGCCGCGCCTGATCATGTGGTGATCAGCGGCGATCTCACCAACTTCGCTTCGCCCACGGAGATTTCAGCAGCGCGCAAGTGGCTGGAATCCCTGGGGGCGCCAGCCGACTTCACCGTTAGCCCGGGCAATCACGACGCCCTGGCCGGCGTCGGCGGCCACGAGCGTTTCGCCATCTGGGCGCCTTGGCTGGGCGATACGGGCGAGAGCCACTTTCCCCAGGTCCGGGTGCGCGGCCCCGTCGCGATCTTCAACCTCTGCTCGGCCGTGCCAACCGCGCCCCATCTGGCGACCGGCCGCCTGGGCGAGGAACAGCTTCGAAAACTGGACGCGGCGCTAGCCGACCCCGTCTACCAAGGCCTCTTCCGCCTGGTCGTGCTGCACCACCCACCGCAGGAGGGCGCGGTCTCCAAGCGCAAGTCCCTGGAAGATCGCCATGGCCTGCGCGAGGTGCTGGAGCGGCGCGGCGTGAATCTCGTCCTGCATGGCCACGCCCACGAAGCGCTGCTGGGCGCCCTGCGCGGCCCGAACGGCGCGACGATCCCGGTTCTGGGCGTCCCGTCCGCTTCGGCGCGCCCGAACCGGCACGGCCCAGCCCGCTGGAACACGATCGAGATCGAACCGCGCGCTGGCGGCGGCTTCGACGTCCGGATCGTGGCGCGGGGGATAGAGGCCGGCCGCGACGGCTTGGCCGAACTGGGCCGCTTCAGCCTGTCCGACGCCGCCGCTCAGCGCGGATAGCGGATCTTGATCCGGATGGTGTTGTCGCCAGGCTTCACCATGAAGCGGGCCGCGTCATACGAGGGCGTCGCGTATCGGGTCGGCGCATCGTTTGAAAAGCCATAGCCCTCGGTTGGTACGCCCAAGGTGTTGCGGTCAAACTTCCGATCAGCGTTGGCGTCGTGATAGACCGCCACCGCGTAGGCGTCGGCGACCGGCAGATTGAAACAGGCCTGGGTCATGGGCGCCGAGGTCTTGACCCGGTGGCGCAACAGCTTGCCGCGCGGCGCGAGAAATCGCTCCGGATCTGCGGGGTAGACGGTGATCGACACCTCCCCGGCGTTCGATCGCAACGCTCCGACCTGCACCACGAGACGCACGTCGCCTTTGCGCCCAACGCAATCGCGGTCCGCCGGGGGCGCGCCGAGCCCCTCGGCGCGCACCGAGCCGGCCGCCAAAGTCGCGAAGATCGCGCCGATGAGAACGGATCGTGCTTTCATCTAAAACGCCGCATCCCTATTGTTACGCCCAGGCGACAGCAGCCTGAAGTTCCCGGCTTTCTCATGACCAATCCCACCGCCCTGGCGTTCGGCTATCCCGGTTCGAAGATCGCGGAGACCGATCACTGGCTGATTCTTCTCCGACCCAAGCAGCCGACATTTGGGTCTTTGGTGCTGGTGTGCAAGGAAGCTGTCCAGGCGTTCTCCGAGGTGAGTCCCGCAGCCTTCGCCGATCTGCAGGTCGCCGTGGCCGGCATCGAGCGTCTGCTGAAGGCGCAGGTCGACTATGAAAAGATCAATTACCTCATGCTGATGATGGTCGACAAAGACGTCCACTTCCACGTGCTGCCACGCTACGCTGGCGTCCGCGAGCACGAGGGCCAGACCTTCCCTGACGCGGGTTGGCCTGCGGCGCCGGCCCTGGGATCGGCCGTCGAGCTGTCTTCCGAGGCGGTGGAGCGGCTCGCCGCGCGCTTCGCCAAGGCCTGGGTCCAGGCGTGAGCGACAAGACCCCTTCCGTCAGCGGTTTGCGGCTGATCGACCGCTACCTGTTGCGCCTGCTGTTCTGGCCCTTGGTGGGCTGCCTGGGCGTTACGGTGGTCGCCTTGCTGCTGGAGCGTATCCTGCGCCTGCTGGACGCCCTGTCACAAAGCAGCGCGCGGTTTGGCTATGTCGCGCAGCTGGCGGCCAACCTGGTGCCGCACTATCTGGGCCTGGCTTTGCCGGTGGCCTTCTTCGTGGCGCTGTTCATCGTCATCGTGAAACTGTCGGACGGCTCCGAAGTCGACGCCCTGCTGGCCAGTGGCCAGTCGCTGGAGCGGATCGCCGCGCCGTTCCTCGCCGTCGGCCTGTTCCTCAGCGTCTTCAGCCTGATCGTCTTCGGCTACATGCAGCCCTACAGCCGCTACGCCTATCGGGCGGTGATGCACGCCGCGGTCAACGCCGGCTGGAACGGACGCCTCGCCGGCGGAGCATTCATCGACGACAAGGGTTCGCTGCTGACAGCCGACAGCGCCGATATCGCCGGTCAGAGCCTGACCCGCGTCTTTATCCGCCGCCTCGACGCCAAGGGTCAGGAAGAGATCATCACCGCCGCCTCGGCCAATCTGAAGATGGACGCCGGCGGCAAGACGGTGACCATGGACCTCAAAGATGGCCGCCGCATCGCTCGAGACGCGGCTGGCGACTATCGCAACCTCGCCTTCAGCACCCTGACGACCCAGACCCCGCTGGCGACCGCCGCCGTCCTGCTGCGCGACCGCGGCGGCGATGAGCGCGAACTCACCTTGGGCGAACTGGCCAAGCAGGCTGAGTCCCCACATCCGATCGTTCCGAAGTCCACGCTGCTGAGCGAACTTTATGGCCGCCTGGCGCGAGCCGCGTTCCTGCCGTTCCTGCCCCTGCTGGCGTTCCCCCTGGGGCTGGCCTCAAAACGGGGCAACCGCGCACCGGGCCTGATCATGGCCGGCGTGCTGCTGCTAGCTTTCCAGCACACTCTCTTGCTGGGCCAGAGCCTGGCCAAGGCCGAGAAAGTCGCGGCCGCGCCGGCGATCTGGATTCCCTTCGCGCTTTTCTCGGGATTCGCTGTCTGGCTGTTCCTGGGCAGCCGCACGCGTCCCGGCGACACGCCGGTCTCGCGCCTGGTGCGCCGCATCAACAATCTGGTCAAGCGCGTGGTCCACGCTCTGCCCCTGCCGAAGCGACAACCCGCATGAAGCTGCAGCTCTACGTCCTGCGGACAGTCGCCACCCGCATCCTCGGCGCGGCGCTGATCTTGATGTCGATCCTGCAGATGCTGGACCTGCTGGACGTCACCACCGACATCCTCGATCGGGGCCTAGGTCTTGCGGGCGTAGCCTACTACGCCGCCTTGCGTCTGCCGCGTCTGTTCGAGCAGGTCGCGCCGATCGCTGTCCTGGCCGGAGGCCTGTTCGCTTTCTCGCAGCTGGCGCGAGAGAGCGCGGTCGTCGCCATGCGCGCCAGCGGCATCTCTGGATATCGCATCGTGGCCATGGCCATGCCCGCCGTCATCGCGGTCATGCTGCTGGACGCCCTGTGCGGCCAGGTCCTGGCGCCGCGCGCCGACCCGACCCTGGCCGACTGGTGGAAGAACACGACGCCCGTCGCCGAGCGCAAGGCGCCTTCGCCCCGCACCTTCCGGGCGGGCGGGGATCTGGTCATCGGCGGCGATGCGTCGGCTGACGGCCGTCAGATCAGCGACCTCACCATCTTCCGCCGCGACGACAAGGGCATCCTTATCGAGAAGGTCGAGACGCCAAAGGCGCTTTACGCTCATGGCGCCTGGACTCTGGAGACCCCCAAGACCACCCGCTTCGCCGGCGATATTGCCCAGACGTCGACCGCCACCTCGACTAATTGGCCGACCGCCCTTCGGCCGCAGGACGTCCAGGGCCTGTTCGGCGACGATAGCGCCCCGACCGCCGCCTCGGCCCGCCGCGCACTGGAGAACGGCGGCTCCGACCGACCGGAGAGCTTCTACGCGACCCACTTCCAGGCGGCCTTCGCCAGTCCGTTTGTCTCGCTGGTCATGCTGCTGCTGAGCGCGCCCGTGGCCTTGGCCAACTTCCGCAGCGGCCAGGGCGCGGTCCTGCTGACGGCGGGTCTTGGCGCTGGGCTGCTCTTCCTTGTGGCGAACGGCATGCTGACCGCCCTTGGCGAGTCTGGCGCCCTGTCGCCCTTCCTCGCCGTCTGGGCGGCTCCCGCCATCTTCGGCGCTCTGGCGGCGCGCACCTTCTTGGCCCTGGAGGGGTGATGCCTTTCGACTCGACGAACGCCGACCTGCACGTCATCCCGGTCAGGACGCCGGCAGAGCTAAAGCGCTTCATCGCCCTGCCCGCCCGGCTCAACGCCAAGGACCCTAACTGGATCACGCCGCTCTTTATGGAGCGGACCGAGGCGCTGACGCCGAAGACCAACCCGTTCTTCGCCCACGCCGAGGTGCAACTGTTCCTGGCTACGCGCGGCGGACGCGACGTCGGGCGGATAAGCGCCCAGATCGACCGCCTGACGCCGCAACCGACCCCGGGCCGGCTAGACGGCCACTTCGGCATGATCGCTGCGGAGGACGATCCGGCGGTCTTCCAGGTCCTGTTCCGCGAGGCTGAGGACTGGCTGCGCGCCCGGGGCCGCACCCACATCGTCGGGCCGTTCAACCTGTCGATCAACGAAGAGGTCGGCCTGCTGGTCCACGGCTTCGACACGCCGCCGATGATCCTAATGGGCCACGACCCGGCCTATGCCGGCAAGCGCGTCGAGGAGCAGGACTACGTAAAGGCCAAGGACGTCTTCGCTTATCGCGCCGACGAAACCGGCGACATTCCCGAGATCGCCCAGAAGCGGGTCAAGCGCGGCCTACCGGCGGGCGTGGTTCTGCGCCAACTGGACATGAAGCGCTACGACGAGGAGGTCCAGACCCTGACCAACATCCTCAACGACGCCTGGAAGGACAACTGGGGCTTCACCGCCACCACCGAGGCCGAGACCGCCCAATTGGGCAAGGCCCTGCGGCAGGTGATCGACAAGCGCTTGATCTGGTTCGCGGAGATCGACGGCGAAGCCGCCGGCGTTGTGGTCTTCCTGCCCAACGTCAACGAGGCGATCGCCGACCTGAACGGCAAGCTGCTGCCGTTTGGCTGGGCCAAGCTGTTGTGGCGGCTGAAGGTCAAGGGCGTGAAGTCAGCGCGCATCCCGCTGATGGGCGTTAAGCGCAAGTTCTCGACCACCCAGCGCGGCCGCATGCTGCCCTTCTGGATGATGAAGGCCAGCCGGGATATGGCGATGAGCCTGGGCTACAATCGCTATGAAATCTCGTGGGTGCTCGAGGACAACAAGGCCATGTGCCACATCGCCGAGAACGTCGGCGGCACGCACTACAAAACCTACCGGATCTACGAGAAGGCTCTGTGAATCACCCCTTCAAGGCGCTGATCCTGGCCGGCTCGCGCGGCGGCGAGGTCGATCCGGCCGCCGCCTATGCCGGCGTCGCCCACAAGGGCCTGATCGTGCTGCAGGGCCACACCTTGCTGGAGCGGGTGCTCGGCGCCGTCCAGGCCGCCGGCGCGGAGACGATCGGCGTTTCCGCCAATGACGAGACAATCCGCTCGGCCCTGGCTGGCGCCGACGTGAAGGTTCTGCCGCCGGCCGCAGGTCCCAGCCAGAGCGTGGCCGATGGCGCGACAACGCTGGGCTTTCCGCTGGTCGTCACGACGGTGGACCACGCCCTGCTCAAGCCGGAGTGGATCGCGCAGTTCCTAGCGGACACGCCGGCCGACGCAGACGTCGCCGTGCTGCTGGCCTCGGAAGAACGTGTTCAGGCGGCCGCGCCACAGACCAAGCGGACCTATCTGAAGTTCCGCGACGGCCGATACTCGGGCTGCAACCTCTTCCTGCTGCGAAACGAGAACGCGCTGAACGTCATAGCCGTCTGGCGCAAGGTCGAGGCCCTGCGCAAGCAGCCTTGGAAGATCGCCGCCATGCTGGGTCCCAGCTTCCTGATCCGCTACGCTCTGGGCCTACTGACGCTGGACGAGGCGGTAGCGCGGCTGGGCAAGCTGGCAGACGTCAAGGCCGCCGCTGTCCGCGCGCACGATGGCCTGGCCGCCGTCGATGTCGACAAGCCCTCCGACATGGATCTGGTGCGAGAACTGGTGGGCGAGGCCTAGACCGCCTCGGCTTCCTTGGCCGCCCACTGCCCGGTGAGTTCGCGGTTGCGGACCAGATCTTCCGGGAAGTCCATCTCGGCCCAGTCCAGCCCTTCGATCGAGCGCACGCGCACCACATCGTGGTTCTGGGCGATCTCGTTGATCACGCTAAGGTACCAGCGCTTCAGGCCTTCCGGCGTGCGCATGATCGCCTCGAGCGTCTTCACAAACAGGGCGGAGCCCTCGGCGTCAAAGCGCAGGAAGCCGATCGACTCGGCGTCGTACTCGGTGATCGTCTTGCCGATGGCGCGCAGGGCGTCCCCCTCGGTCAGCACCTTCATGTCATCGGCGTCGTAGCCGCCGGCCTTGCGATCGACCGTCACCGTGATCGGCGCATCCGGCGCGCTGATCAGGCGCTCGGCGATTGCGGGTTCGAACAGGGTGTCGCCGTTCAGGATCATGAAGGGGCCTCCCTTCATCTCTTCGCGCGCCAGCCAGCAGGTCGCGAGGTTGTCGGTCACGCTGTAGAAGGGGTTGTAGAGCGTGCGGACGCTCATGCCCGGCAGCGACAGGCGCGCGATCTCGGCCTCGACAAGGTCGCTGCGGAAGCCTGTGACGACCACGACCTCCGGAACACCAGCCTTGTGCAGATGGCGCAACTGCCACTCCAGAACCGACCGACCGGCCAGCTCGACTAGGCACTTGGGCCGGTCGTCGGTCAGCGGCGACAGGCGCTTGCCCTGACCAGCGGCGAGGATGAGGGTCTTGACCGGCTGCATGACGTTCTAAAAATCTCGCTGGATAGGGGCCTGTTTTCGCCCCTCAAGGAATCGTTCGACCGCGAACCTGACGGTCGCGAGCGCATAACTGAGCACGAACCGGCCTCTGGGCAAGTCCGCGCGCCTGTCAAAGCCGCCAGCTCCGCCGCGCGCAAGTCTCCGAACGCCTTTTTCTGCCGGTGCGGCCCTTGGGTGACGGTCCAAGCCTGGCTGTGGCCCCGTCAGAAACCTCCCGCTGTGGTTCAGCTTGGGTTCAGCTTGACCTGAAGATTGTGCCGAGACCCGACGGCCTTCCCCTTCCGGAACCTGAACCATTCCACCATATGCCCATTGTCATATTCGGGTGGGGCCTCGGACTCTAGATCAGGAGGCGTCGTGCAGCGCGCGGAAAGAACCATTCGTCAGCCTGCTGAGGAAAAGCCCGCCAACGGCCTTCGCCTCGCCCTGTTTTCCGGCAACTACAACTATACGCGAGATGGCTCGAACCAGGCGCTCAATCGCCTGGCGGCCTATCTGATCGACGCTGGCGCGACGGTCCGCGTCTATTCGCCGACGACCGACACCCCAGCGTTCGAGCCCGCCGGCGAGCTGGTGTCGGCGCCCTCCGTCGCCATTCCGGGACGCAGCGAGTACCGGCTGGCGCTCGGCCTGACCCCAAGCTTGAAGGCCGATCTCGCCGCATTCCAGCCGACCCTGGTCCATCTCTCCGCGCCCGACCTGCTGGGCGCCCAGGCCAGCCGCTGGGGCCGGCAGGCGGGCCTTCCCGTCGTCGCCAGCCTGCACACGCGGTTCGAGACCTATCTCTCCTACTACGGCTTCGACTGGCTGCGCCCTACGGTCGAACGCTATCTCGACCGCTTCTATCGTGGCTGCGACCGGGTCCTGGCGCCGAACGCGCCGATCGCCGATCTGCTGCGCGCCCAGGGACTGGGCGAGCGCGTGCGCGTGTGGGGGCGCGGCGTCGACCGGAACCGCTTCTCTCCCGAACGTAGGGACATGGCCTGGCGCCGATCGCTGGGGATCGCCGACCACGAGGTCGTGGTCGCCTTTCTCGGCCGTCTGGTCATGGAAAAGGGTCTCGACGTGCTGACCGAGACTCTGGCGCGCCTCCGCGACCAGCCGATCCGGCCGCTGATCATCGGCGAGGGACCAGCTCGCGCGTTTCTCGAAGCGCGCGCGCCACAGGCGATCTTTACCGGCCATCTCGACGGTGACGCCCTCGGACGCGCAATCTCCAGCGCCGACATCCTGTTCAATCCCAGCCTGACCGAAGCCTTCGGCAACGCCAGCCTCGAGGGTATGGCTGCGGGCCTGGCGGTGCTTTGCCCACGCGCGCCCAGCACCAGCGCTCTGATCAGCGACGGGCGCGACGGCGTCCTCGCGACAAGTCCCGACGCGGCGAGCTACGCTGCTGCGCTTGACGCCCTGATCGCTGAGCCGCTCCGACGCTTGAGGATCGGGCGGGCGGCCCGCGCCTCTAGCGCCGCCTATGACTGGCGGACGATCTGCGCGGATGTCCTTGAGGTCTATCGTGAACTTGGAGCGGCTCCCGATCACCAAGCTCGCTCGGCCGCATGACGGACAAGAGCGCTAAGCGCGGCGGAGCGGCGCGAGGCTGGCTGCTGACGGCTGGCGTCGCCTTGATGGCGGTCCTGCTGGCCACGCACGGAGCCGGCGCGGTCCGCGCGCTCGCGGCCGAGGTCGGTTGGCAGGCGGTGCTGGTCGTGGCGGCCCATCTGCCGGTGACCTTGTTCGCCACCATCGGCTGGCAAGTTCTGTTGCCGCCGAACCGTCGTCCGTCCCTGCCCTTTCTGTTCCGCCTGCGCCTGATCAAGGAAGCGGTGAACGCCCTGCTACCCGTGGCGCAAGTCGGGGGCGAGGTGGTGCGAGCCAAGCTCGCGGCGCGCAAAGGCCTCTCGCTGGCGGAGACCACGGCCAGTTGCGTGGTGGACGTCCTGGCAGGCACGGTCGGCCTGGTGCTGTTCGTGCTGACAAGCCTGGCGGTGGCTATGGCGACACTGCGCGATCCGCGTCTGGCTCAGGCCGCCCTGGCGCTGGTCGGCGTCGTCACCCTTATCGCGGTTTGCCTGTTCGTCGCTCACAGGGCGGGCGTTGGCCGCCGCATAGGCAAGGTTTCGCAACGCTGGACGGCGATCGCCGGTCGCGTCGGAGCGCTGGGCGACGCCTTCCGCGACATCGGTGCGCGGCGGAAGGAGATCGGCGCTTCCTGGGCCTGGCACATGGCCGCCTGGCTGGCGGGGGCGTTCGAAACCTATGTCTCGATGTGGGCTCTTGGCCTGCAGCCCACCCTAGTCCAGGCCCTGATCGTGGAGGGCCTGGCCCAGACGGCCAAGGTCGTGGGCTTCGCTATCCCCGGCGCGCTGGGCGTGCAGGAGGGCGGCTATCTGCTGCTGGGCGGCGCCCTGGGACTTTCGCCGGACCAGGCGCTGGCGCTTTCGCTGCTGAGGCGCCTGCGCGAACTGACACTCGGCGCCCTGGGCTTGGTCCTTTGGCGCGCGACGCGTCCGGAGGCGCCGATGGTTCCCCGCCAGACCTCGGCGGCGGCCGCTCCATAAGTCCCACATTTCAGGATATTGTCCTGTATTTTGACATTGAAAGCCCACCGCCGCGCCGCTACCAAGATCACGGACTCTGCGCGCGAGGGAGGCGGCATGATCCTGGACCGGCGAACTGTGCTGACGGGCCTCGCCCTCGCGCCTAGCATTGCGCTCGCCAGGGAGGTAGCCCCCGTGTGGGTCTTCGATTTCGAGACATCGCCCCGAACGCCATACGACGCCGCCGTCGGCCACGGCTGGGAGGCCGGTCCCGGCGCCCTGTTCTCGGTGCGCGCGCCTGAGGGCGATTATCGCATCACCCTCGATCTGGGCGGCGACAAGGCCTCGGAGACCACTGTCAAGGCGGAGGCTCGTCGGCTGATGCTGGAGGGCGTCCGCGTCGCCCCGCGCAAAACCGAAACGCGAACCATCGTCGTCAATGTCCGCCGCCCCGATCTGGCTCCCCCGCCGCCCAACGCCCCGGGAGGAACACGCGTCCTGCTGAACCCGCGCGAGGAAGGCAGCTATGCGTGGGACGACAAGCTCACCCTGGAGTTCTGCGGACCAACCGCCGCCGTACGCCGTATAAGGGTAGAGCCCTTCACGGTCCCGACCCTGTTCCTGGCGGGGGACTCCACCGTCACCGACCAGCGCTTCGAGCCGGCCGCAGGCTGGGGCCAGATGCTGCCGCGCTTCTTCAAGCCCGAAGTCTCGGTCGCCAACCACGCCGAGTCCGGCGAAACCCTGAAGTCCTTCCTGATCGAGCGCCGTCTCGACAAGATCCTCAGCCAAATCAAGCCTGGCGACTGGCTGCTGATTCAGTTCGGTCACAACGACCAGAAGACCCAATGGCCCCAGAGCTACGCCGAGGCCTCCACGACCTACAGGGACTATCTGCGCGTCTATGCTGGCGAAGCCCGGCGGCGGGGCGCGTCTCCCGTGTTCGTCACGTCCATGCACCGCCACCGCTTTGATGCGACCGGCAAGGTGGTCGACACTCACGGCGACTATCCCAAGGCCATGCGCGAGACCGCGCGAGAACTGGGCGTTCCGCTGATCGACCTGCACGCCATGAGCGCCGTCTTCTATGAAGCGCTTGGCCCGAAGGAAGCCTGGAAGGCCTTCAACGACGGCGGCAAGGACATGACTCACCACGACAACTACGGCGCCTATCAACTGGCGCGCTGCGTGGTCGAAGGGATCCGCGCCAGCGTGCCTGACCTGGCCGCTCATCTCTCCACCGATCTGGCGCCGTTCGATCCGACGCGCCCACCCTCACCCGACACCTTCGCCCTGCCGCCCAGCGCGGCCGCCAGCCAGGAAGCTCCCCGTGGCAATTGACACCGACCGCCGCGCCCTACTCGGCCTCGCCGCTGGCCTTGCGGCTGTGCCTGCCCTCGCCCGCGCTCAGGACGTCTCATCGGCGATCGAAACGGTCGATCTTTGGCCCAAGGCCGCGCCCGGCGGCGAGAAGGTCACTGTCACCGAGCAGGTCATCCTGCGCACGCCCGGCGGCGATCCGAACGACACCGCCTTCCTGAACGTGACCAAGCCGTGGCTGACGATGCGGCGACCAGCCAAGCCGAACGGCGCGGCGGTGCTGATGATCCCTGGCGGCGGCTATCTGCGCGTAGCCGTGGGCAAGAATGGCGGTCCGATCGACGCCTGGCTGGCAAGCCTCGGGATCACCGCCTTTGTCATGAACTATCGCCTGCCAGCCGACGGCTGGGCCGCCGGTCCAGACGTGGCCCTGCAGGACGCCCAGCGCGCCATCCGCCTGATCCGGGCACGCGCGCCCTCCCTGGGGGTCGACCCTGCCAAGGTCGCCGTGATCGGCTTCTCGGCCGGAGGGCACGTGGCCTCGCGGCTTGCCACGCAGTACGGCCGTGACACCTACGCGGCCGTCGACGAAGCCGACAAGCAGCCGACCCGCCCCTTCGCCACCGGCCTTTTCTATCCGGTCGTGACCATGACGCCGCCCTATGCGCACGGCGGTTCGCTAAAGCAGCTGCTGGGCGCGAACCCGACAGACGCCCAACGCTTGGCCGTTTCGGCCGAGCAGCACGTGCCTGCCGACGCGCCGCCGACCTTCATAGCCGCTGCGGCGGACGACAAGGTGGTGCCTGTCGAAAACAGCGTCCTGATGTGGCAGGCCCTGCGCGCCAAGAAGATCCCGGTCGAGATGCACCTGCAGGAGGTCGGCGGCCACGGCTTCGGGCTGAAAGGCCCTGACGGCCAGGTCGCGCCGTCGATGCTGGCGCTGGACGCCTTCTTCAGACGTCACGGCCTTTACGCGTGACGGAAGCGCGCCCCGCCCTGGCGACCGAGGCGATCAACGCCGCGATCGCCCACGCCCACGCGCGAGGCGGCGGCGAGGTCGTGCTGCCGGCGGGCCGCCATCTGTCCTTCTCAATCCGTCTGCTGAGCGGCGTCACCCTGCGACTTGAGGAGGGCTGTGTGCTTGAGGCGGCCGATCCAGCGCTGCACGGCGGCGCCTACGATCCGGCCGAACCCAATCCCTACGATCTCTGGCAGGACTTCGGTCACAGCCACTGGCGCAACAGCCTGATCTGGGGCGAGGACCTGGAGGATGTCGCGATCCTGGGTCCCGGCCGCATCGACGGGGCTGGCCTCACCCGAGAAGGGCCAGGCTCGCGCTGGTCGCGCCAGGCCGGCGAATTCCCCCTCAGCATGGCGGGCCTATCGGCCGAAGCCATGGCGGAGCTGTCGCCAGCGATCGAGGCCATGGCCGGCCTCGGCAACAAGGCCATCGCCCTCAAGCGTGCGAAGCGAGCGCGGATCGAGGGCCTGACGATCTTCCGAGGCGGCCACTTCGCGGTGCTCGCCACCGGCTGCGAGGACCTCGTCCTGCGCGATCTCGTCATCGACACCAATCGCGACGGCCTAGATATCGACGCCTGCCGTGACGTTCTGGTCTCGGGCTGCCGGGTGAACACGCCTAACGACGACGCGATCGTGCTGAAGAGCTCACTGGCCCTGGGCGAGCTCATCGCTACGGAACGGGTGACGATCGAGCACTGCGAGGTCAGCGGCTTTGATCTCGGGAGCATGCTGGACGGGACTTTCGGGCGCACCCAGCAGCTCGCGCCCGACCAGGACCGCGTCACGGGGCGGATCAAGCTGGGCACGGAGTCCAACGGCGGCTTCCGCGACATCGCCATCCGCGACTGCCGTTTCGTCCGCTCACGCGGCCTCGCGCTGGAGGTGGTCGATGGCGGGACGATGGAGAATGTCCTGGCCGAGCGCTTGACGCTGGAGGAGGTCACGACCGCCCCGATCTTCCTGCGGGTCGGCGACCGTCGCCGAGGTCCCGAGGGCACGCCTCTGGGGACGATGAGGAACATCGCCCTGCGCGACATCGTGGCGAGCGATATCCTGCCCGACTACGCGGCCACCCTCGCCGGCCTGCCGGCGTCGCCGATCACGAACGTCACCCTGTCGAACATCCACCTGTCCTATCGCGGCGGCGGCCAGGCCGCCTGGGCCGAAAGGCGGCCGGGCGACCTGCCACAGGCCTATCCCGAACCCAGCATGTTCGGCCCCTCCCCGGCGCACGGCCTCTGGGCGCGGCACGTGGATGGTCTCGAGATCGAGGCGTTGTCGATCGCGACGGATGCGCCTGATCCTCGGCCCGAGCGCCTGCTGGAGAATGTCCGCGAGAAGGAGGCTCCATGATGCTCGACCGCCGCGCCCTGCTCGCTGGCCTCGCCGCGACGCCCTTGGCGGCCGAGCCCGCCAGCGCGAAAAGCCAGCGCCTTTTCGCCGACGACTTCCGGCGCGGCCTGGACCAATGGGTGATCGAAGCCGAGAAGCCCGCCACGGTCCTCGCGCGCGAGGGTGTGCTCGACATTGTAGCGCCAGCAGGCCTGACGGCTTGGTTCAAGCATGAGCTCGTCGGCTCGGTCGCGATAGCCTATGAGGCCCAGGCCGTCTCCGAAGGCGGAGCGTACGACCGGGTCAGCGATCTGAACGCCTTCTGGATGGCGCGCGAAATCGGCGGCGGCTCGCCGCTGGACCATCCGCGCAGCGGCGCTTTCGCCGACTACGATACGCTGGAAACCTACTATGTGGGCCAAGGCGGCAACGGAAACACCACCACGCGCTTTCGGCGCTATGTCGGCCGTCCCGGCGACCGGCCGCTACTCCCCCAGCACGATCACGCCGCGCCAGACGAGATGCTGACGCCCAACCGCTGGACGTCCGTGCGCCTGGTGGCGGATGGAAACCGCATTGAATACTGGAGTGAAGGCCGTCGGCTGTTTCACCTGGACGACGCGGCCCCCTATCGGCGTGGCTGGTTCGGCCTGCGGACGACGCAGAACCATCTGCGCGTACGCAACTTCTCCGTCTCGCGCCTCGGGCGCTGAGCGCCCTTAAAGACAAGAAAAGCCGGCGCGAGGCGAAAGGGCCTCGGCCGACTTCTTTCAGATCGCGGAACAAGCGGGGGGAGGCGCTCGCCGCGCCCCCCTCCAAGTTGCGCCTTAGAACTTCAGACCCATGCCGACGAAGAAGCGGCGGCCGAAGTAGCCGAGCTCGGTCAGGCGGATGTCGCCAGCGGTCGAGCGCTCTTCTTCCTTGGTCAGGTTCTTGCCTTCGACGAAGAGCGAGATGTTCCGGACGCCGAACAGTTGCTGCGGCTTCCAAGTGACCTTCCCGTCCAGGTAGCCGGTCGAGTCGCGATAGACCGGCTGGCCCGAGTTGTCGGCGGCCGAGACCAGGTACTTGGTCCGGTAATTGTAGGCCAGACGAGCGTTGATCGGACCCTTGTCATACCAGACCGTCAGGTTGGCGCTGTCCGAGGACAGACCCGGGAACGGCAGCGGCGAGCCGTCCAGCTGCGAGTACAGCTCAACGTTCTTGGCCTTTTGGTAGGTGTAGTTGGCGTCAACGCCCAAGCCCGACAGAAGACCCGGCAGGAACGTGAAGGCGGTCTTACCCGTGATTTCCACGCCCGAGATCTTGGCGCCATCGCCGTTGATATAGGTGTTGTAGTTGTACAGCGTACCGTCGCCGTAGACGTCACGCCTACCGATCAGAGTGCGGCTCGAGACGTAGAACGACTTGATGTCCTTCTTGAACAGGCCCACCGAAATCTGAGTGTCCTTGTTCGGGTAGTACTCGAACGACAGGTCATACTGGTCGGCGCGGTACGGCTTCAGCTCCGGATTGCCGGCCGTGCAGCTCGGCTCGTCGAACTCACCGTTGGCGTCGGGCGAGTTGTCGGTGGTGCAGGTCACCGTCGGCATCAGGAAGTCCATCCGCGGACGGGCCATCAGCTGGGCGAAGCCAGCGCGAGCAGCCAGTTGGTTCGGGATGATCCACAGGCCGGCGTTGAAGCTGGGGAGCCACACCGTGTAGCTCTTCTTCATGCTCGCGAGCGAGTTGCTGATCGTATAGGTCGTCGACGTGCCGCCATTAGTGGCCGCGTAGGTCTGCTGACGCGTGGAGACGCCGCTGCCGCTGGTCTCGGTGTGGACCCGGCGAACGCCGAAGTTGCCTTCGACGTCGAAGCTGGCCAGCGGGAACTCGTAGTTGATCTTCAGATACTGAGCGTCGGTCTTCTCGGCGATGTTGTACGGGAACTGGCTGTAGGCCTTGCCGTCGCTGCCGGTGGTCTTCTCAAGGTTGTTCATGTTGAAGTGCGAGGTGTCGAGGTACTGCGCCACCGACGAGAAGTTCGGGTAGTTCCAGGTCGACGGGATCGAGCCGCCACCGAAATAGAAGTCGCTGGGCAGGCCCGTCATCGCTTGGGCGAAGACCGAATTCGAGAACGCCCGCGACCAGGTTTCGGTCGTCGACCAATAGCCCGTCGTCGAAGCCAAGGAGGCGTTCGCCGGATTGGTCTGATCGAGCGTTTGAGACGACAGGATCGTTGCCGTCGAGTTGACGGCGTTCGAATAGATGACGGTGTCATCGGTGGTCGCGTAGGGGTTAGAACCGGCGTCCAGAATGAAGCCGCCGTAGCCATAGCCCTTGGTCGAGAAGTCGGTCGCACGGCCGCCGAACTCGATCTTCGGAATGAACCGCAGGCGCGTGTCATAGTCGAAGTCGAGCTTGTACTGCTCTTCCTTCGAGCCCGAGTTGGACGGGCGATACTGGATCTGCCACTGGCGGATCGCAGAGGCGTCCGAGGGGCTGTAGCCGCTGGCGAAGGCGAACGACGGGTTGCCAGTGGACGGATCGAGCGTGACCGTCATCCCGGGCGTATCGAACGTCACGCTGACGTTGTTCGTCTGAGCAACGTTGCTGGTGTCGGCCTTCGAGCCCTGGAACTCGACCTGCAGACGATCGCCGCGATAGTTGGCGCCGAAGTTGTAGTAGTTGCTGTTCGTGTCGTACGAGAAGTCGCGGGCGCTGATGCCGAAGCCGCCGAAGCCGCCAGCGCCCGACGTCGTCAGACAGTTGCCTAGAGTGTAGGCCGTGACGTTGTGGTTAGCGTCGACCTTGACCGACGACGCCGTCGTATCGGTGGTCGAGCACGCCGTGGCCGAGGCCGCGTTACGCAGGCGGGTGGTCGAGGTGAAGTCGGTGCCGTAGTTGATGTCGTTCAGGCGCTGCTTACGCTCGTTGCGATTGTAGCTGACCCAAGCGTCGATCTTGTCGGTGAAGCGGTACTGAGCCGTGAACTCGGCCGAGACGCGCTCGTCGTTACGCGTCCAAACGCCATAGCGAGCCGTACGCGGCGCGTAGTCATACCATTGCGACAGACAGGCGGTGCGCAGGTTGGTGGTCGAGATCTGGGTCGCGTCAGGTGTCGCCAGCGTGCTGCAGCCCGCCGCCGAGGTCACCCCCCTGGCCAGCGCGTTGATCTGAGAGTTGTAGGCGGTGCTATAGTAGTCGACGGTCTTGTTGGCCGAGTTGTCGAAGTCGGCGAAGCGGCCCCACGAGGTGTTACGCACGTAGTCGCCGCGCGTGTCGACGTTGTCGTAGGTGATGTTGGCCATCAGGCCGAGGCGGCCGTCCAGCAGACGCGTCGCGGCGAACAGGTTGCCACGCGGCTTCCAGCTGTCAGCCGTGTCGAGGTTCTGCGCAGAAGCGGTCAGCGACAGGGTCGGCTTCTTGATATCCAGTGGCTTGCGCGTCTTGACCGAGACCGTGCCGCCAACGCCGCCTTCGGTCATGTCGGCCGTGAAGCCCTTGAACACGTCGATCGACTGAACCAGCTCCGAGGCCAGTTCGCGGAAGTCGTTGGAACGACCGCCACCGCCGTAGACCTGCAGGTTGCCCGCCGTGGACAGCGTGCTCATGCCGTTGATCTCGACCCGGTTCAGGTCGGGTTCGACGCCGCGGATCGACACCGCATTGCCTTCACCGAAGTCGCGCGCCAGCTGAACGCCGGTGATGCGGCCGAGGGCCTCACCGACGTTCTTGTCGGGGAACTGGCTGATGTCTTCAGCGACGATCGAGTCGGAGATTGTGCCCGCGCGCTTCTTGCGGTTCATCGCCGACTGCAAGCTGGCGCGGGTGCCGACGACGATTTCCTCGACGACAGTTGCTTCCGAGTTGCTGGCGGGCGCGGTCTGAGCCGCGGCGTGATCTGCAATGCCAATGCCGGCGGTGAGCGCCAGCACAGAGGCGGTGGCGGCGGCCTTCCGGCGCCGAGCCGTCGAGAAATACATCCTGTCCCTCTCCCTTTACTTGACCTTTTTTCCGAGCGCGCCCCGCGTTCGGAAGCCTCGTGCGAAGGCGCCCCAACTGAGGACAGACCCGACACACGATGGCTCATTCTTGGTCAAATTTCTTAATTTCCATATAATGAGATGTCAATGCAATTTGTGGGAAGACAAAACGGGGGTTTCATGGTGTAACCTCCCCCGCCCGAACTAGGCGCGAAACAAGCCTTTCGTAGGCTGGCTGCCAAGGTGGTCCCGGGCCCATAAGGCTTGAGGGAGGTCGCCAGTCAGATGCATTTCCACAGGAAAAATCGCCTCACGGCGGGCGCCTGCGCCCTGACCCTGATTTGTGCAGGCGGAGTCGCTCAAGCCGCGCCACGCTGGATGGAATCACTGGATCGCGGCGTAGTCGCCGTCCCGGCCGTCGACGGAGGCGTTCTGGTCAGCTGGCGTCTGCTGGGAGACGATCCCGCGAACGCGGCCTTCAATCTCTATCGCGATGGCAGGAAGCTGAACGGCGCGCCTCTTAAGGGCGGAACCAACTTCGTCGACAAGACGCCGGGCGCGGGAACCTACACGGTTCGGCTTGTCGCGAAGGGCAAGGAGGGGCCCGCCAGCGCCCCGGCCAAGGCGTGGGCTGAAGGCTATCTTTCGATCCCGATCGAGCCACCGCCCAGCGGAATCACGCCTGCGGGCGAAGCCTACTCCTATACGGCCAACGACGCTAGCGCGGGCGACCTGGACGGCGATGGGCGCTACGAGATCATCCTGAAATGGGACCCCACGAATTCGAAAGACAACGCTTTCGGCGGCTATGCCGGCGAGGTCTATATCGACGCCTACTCGCTGGAGGGTAAGCGGCTATGGCGCATCAACCTGGGCCGCAATATCCGCGCGGGGGCGCACTACACCCAGTTCCAGGTCTTTGACTATGACGGCGACGGCAAGGCCGAGATCGCCGTGCGCACCAGCGACGGAACCATCGACGGAACCGGCACGGTGCTGGGCGCCCCCAACGCCGATTGGCGCGAGACCGGCGGCGAGCGGCCCCAGGCCGACCGCACCGGTGCCTTTGTCCAACCGGACGGAACCAAGGTCGCCAAGGTCCAGGGACGAATCCTCAAGGGCCCTGAATTCCTCACCATCTTCGAGGGCGCGACCGGCAAGGCGCTGGCCAGCGCTCCCTACTCGCCCCCGCGCGACCCGCGCACGGACGCGCCCACCGTCGAGCAGATGACCCAGATGTGGGGCGACGGCTACGGCAACCGCTCCGACCGATTCCTGGCGGGCACGGCGTATCTGGACGGACAGCGCCCCAGCATCATCATGGGGCGCGGCTACTACGCTCGCTCGACGGTCGCCGCCTGGGACTATCGGGACGGCAAGCTAACCCAGCGCTGGCTGTTCGATAGCTCAGCGCCTGGCGCCGAGGCCTACGGCGGCCAGGGCAACCACCAGCTCAGCGTCGCCGATGTCGACAACGATGGCCGAGACGAGGTTCTCTACGGCTCGATGACGCTCGACGACGACGGCCAGGGCCTTTGGAGCGCGCGCCTCTTTCACGGCGACGCCATGCACGTCAGCGATCTGGACCCCGCCCACCCCGGGCTCGAAAAATTCGGAGTGCATGAGAGCCCTAAGGCCAATGGCGGCGTTGGCTCGGCCATGCTGGACGCCAAGACCGGCAAGGTCCTGTGGAGCACGCCGACGGAGAAGGACACAGGGCGCGGGCTCGCGGCGGACATCGACCCTCGTTTCCCGGGGGCCGAGGCGTGGGGATCGAACTCAGAAGCGCTGTACACGGCTCAGGGAAAGGTCATCGAGGGTGTAAAACACCCGCGCCAGACCAACTTCGCGATCTGGTGGGACGGGGATGAGCTGCGCGAGCTGCTCGACAAGAACCAGATCAGCAAGTGGGACTGGAAAACCGGCCAAGCGCTCCCGCTGCTAACGGCGGAGGGAATGACCTCCAACAATGGCACTAAAGCCAACCCCGCACTGTCAGCCGACCTCCTGGGCGACTGGCGGGAGGAGCTGATCCTGCGAGCGGAAGACAACAGATCGTTGCGAATCTACGCGACGCCCTACTCCACCGATCGCCGACTGACGACCCTGATGCATGACCCGCAGTATCGCGTCGCGATCGCCTGGCAGAATACCGCCTACAATCAGCCGCCGCACACCAGCTTCCACCTTGGCGCGGGCATGAAGGCGCCCAAGCCGGCCGACATCGTGACCCGGAAGGCCCAGCCATGAAGGCGTTTCTGATCGGCGGCGTCGCCGCCTTGTTGCTGGCGGGCTTCGCCCACAGCCAGGACATGGAAACGGCCGCCAAGCCTGGCGCGCCCGAGCCGCCGCTGGAATGGATCGACAAGGCCACAGGCCACCGGATCGTGCGCCTGTCGCGCGAAGCCGGCAGCTCCAGCCTCTATTTCAACTACAACGCCTACACGCCCAAGGGCGATCGCTTGGTCTTCTCGACGCCGACTGGCGTCACGGCGATGGACCTGAAGACTCGGGCCTTGACCAAGATCGTCGAGGGCAAGGTCAAGCTGCTGTTCGTCGGCCGCAAGACCGGCGCGGTCTATTACGAGAAGGCGCTGACCGCCGATCCGATGGGGCCGAAGGTCGTGATGGCGACCGATCCCTACACCAAGGCGACGCGCGAAGTGGCCCGAATGGCGCACGGCGGCCTGCAGACGCTCAACGCCGATGAGACGCTGCTGGCCGGCGTCGCCATCCGCACGGACGTTCCGATCCCGCCAAACCTGGCCGACGCCCTGCCCAAAAACCCGGACGACGTCGAAAGCGCCGACGGCAAGGCGCTCTCCTACGCCGAGGGCCGCGAGGTGCAGCTGAACGCGCGCCTCGATAGCCGTATTCCGATGGAGATCTTCACGATCAACACGGTCACTGGCGAGCGCAAGGTCGTCCACCAAGCCACCGACTGGCTGAACCATCTACAGTTCTCGCCGACGGACCCGGGCCTCCTGATGTTCTGCCACGAGGGGCCCTGGCACAAGGTCGACCGCCTTTGGCTGGTCCGGACCGACAAGGCCCCAAGTGACCCGGGCAACACGCCGGTCAAGATCCACACCCGCACCATGAACATGGAGATCGCGGGCCACGAGTGGTTCAGCGCCGACGGCAAAACGGTCTGGTACGACCTGCAGACGCCGCGCGGCGAGGACTTCTGGGTCGCCGGCTACGAGATCGCCACGGGCAAACGCACCTGGCTGCACGTCCAGCGCAACGACTGGTCGGTGCACTTCAACTCGTCGCTAGACGGCAAGCTGTTTGCGGGCGACGGCGGTGACAGCGAGATGGTCGCCCACGCGCCGGACGGCAAATGGATCGTGCTGCTGAAGCCGCGCGCCATCCCGGACGTGGCGGGTATTCACGCGCCCGGCGCCGAGCACCTGATCAGCCCCGGCGTGCTGGATTCAGAGCGGCTGGTCGACATGCGCGACCACGACTATCGCCTGGAGCCGAACGTCAACTTCACGCCCGACGCCAAGTGGCTGGTGTTCCGCTCGAACATGCACGGCGCCAACCAAGTCTACGCCGTGGAGATCGCCAAGGCGCAGCCCTGAAGGCCGCAACCTTGGCGCTCGCGATCTCTATCGCCCGCCAAACAGGGCCTTATCGGCCGTCTCGGCCATGCGGGCATAGCCGGCGTCGCCGGGGTGCAAGAAGTCGCCGCTGTGCAGGCCCTCCAGCATCCGCGTCGGCTTGGCCGGGTCCTTCATGGCCGCCTCGAAGTCGATGACGCCGTCGACCTCGCCGCTGGTCCGGATCCAAGCGTTGACGGCCTGGCGCGTCGCCTCGCCAGCGGCGTGGAAGTACATCGCGCCCTCGAAGGGCAGTAGCGTTCCTGCGTAGATTTTCACGCCCCGCGCATGCGCCCGCGCGATCAACTGGCGATAGCCCGCGATCAGATCGTCGGCCGAGACCGCCTCGCTAGCGTAGCCAGGTTGGGCGGCGCGGCCGATGTCGTTGATTCCTTCTAGCAGCACGACGCTCGAAACGCCGGAAGTCGAAAGCACATCGCGATCGAAGCGCGTCAGGGCGCTGGGGCCAGACACTTCGCGCAGCAGACGACCGCCGCTGATCCCGACATTGACCACACTCATGTCAACGCCGCGCGCCGCGAGCCGGGCCGCCAACTGCTCGGGCCAGCCCAGGTCGGCGTCCGGCGTTGACCGCGCGCCCTCGGTGATGGAGTCGCCGATAGCGACGATGACCGGCCGCTGACTGCCCCCGCGTACCTCGACGCCCGAGATCAGGCCGGGACCGCGCAACGCCTGCTCGCCCGCGATCTCGCTCTTGCCCGTGTGGTTGCCCTGTGGCGAAACGAACAGGCGCACGCGATGGCCGGCGGGCGCCGTGGGCTCGACATAGAAGGTGGAGACCGACAGACGGTCCATGGCCTTGACGGGCAAGGCGATCGGATCACTCAGCAGCGGCGCGCCGGGCGGTATGGAAGCCTCGGGCTTGCCGCCAAAGGTGATGGCTATCGGCGTCCCGAGGATTTTTCCGTCCGCGCTCGCCAGCGCCACCGTCATCGCACCGACCTTCAGCGAGCGTTCGCTGAGCTCGTTGGTCAGGCGCAGGCGAATAGCGTCGCCGCCGAGATTGAGGCGCACGATCTGTCGCGCGGTGACGTCCGAGAACGATCGGACCTCGTTGGGCCGAGCCACAGCAACCGACTGCAGCGGCGCGGTTCCCCAGGCGGCTGACCAGGTCGAAAGCGGCGTCGCCGCGACCGCCGGCTTTGGCTTAGGCGCCGCGAGGACGGGCCCCGCGGTCAGGACAGCGGCGATCACCGCCAGCGGCAGCGCGGCGCGAAAATTCTTCATGGTCTTCCTCCCCCGTTTATGTCGTCAGGGACAGTTTGGTCCGCCCAGTCGCGGCTGGCCGGCGACGGAAGCCGGACGCACGTGACGGGAGATCGGCAGATTCAGGCTGGCCAGCCGCGTAGCGACCAAGGCCGCGCCAAGGCGAGCGCCCTGCTCATTGATGTGGGTGTCGTCGCTGATCCCGTCGGGATAGCGCGCGACATGGTCGTACGGCTGATAGAAGAGATAGAGACCGCGCGACGCCAGAGGTCCCCTCGCCTTCAGCGCCGCCATCATGTCACCGTCCAGATCGACCAGCGGAACCCTCAGGTCCTGGGCCACCCGATGGAAGGTCGCCGCGTAGGGACCGTGGGCGTCCTTGGGCTCGTCATTCTCCCACATCCAGCGGGCGATCGGAGTGACCAGCACCGGCGTCGCCTTGGCCTTGCGCACGTCGGCCACGAAACGCCGCAGGTTCACGTCGTAGGCGCCGTTCGGATCGGTGTGGCGCTCCATCTTCTTGGTGTCGGCGTCGTTGTGACCGAACTGGATCAGCACCGTGTCGCCGGGCTTGAGCTGGGCGACCAGTTGGTCCCACAGCCCCTCTTCGATGAAGGTCTTGGTCGAGCGACCGCCGCGCGCCAGGTTGACGACCTGGACCGAAGGATCGAGCGAGCACTTCAGCACCATGCCCCAACCCATCTGCGGGTAGCGGTCGGCGCCGTAGTTGGCGGCGGTGGAGTCGCTGGCGATCACGATACGCGGCTCCGGCGTGGGAGCCCCGCTGATAGCGACCGCCAAGGCGAGCGCGGCGATCACGATTTCAGCTCAGCGAGGATGGACCGGTCGATGCTGGCCACGTCACGCACGCCGGTCAGGGCCATAGCCACGCGCATCTCCTTCTCGATCAGGTCCAGCAGCTGGGTGACGCCGGCCTCGCCGCGCGCGGCGAGCGCATAGACCGCGGCGCGTCCCAGCAGAACGCCCTTGGCGCCCAGCGCCAGCATCCGAACCACGTCGAGGCCCGAGCGCACGCCGCTATCGGCCAGCACCGTCAGCCGGTCGCCAACCGCATCGGCGATCGCTGGCAGGGCCCGGGCGCTGGACAGCACGCCGTCCAACTGGCGACCGCCATGGTTGGAGACCACGACCCCGTCCGCGCCGATGTCGGCGGCGGCCTTGGCGTCCTCGGGATCCAGCACGCCCTTGATGATCAGCGGGCCCTTCCAGAGGTCGCGGATCCACTCCAGGTCCTTCCACTGGATGGACGGGTCGAAATTCGCCCCCAGCCAGCCCATGAAGTCCTCAAGCCCCGAGTTCTCGCCCAGCACCGGCGCGACATTGCCAAGGGTATGCGGGCGTCCCATGACGCCGACGTCCCAGGCCCACGACGGCTTGAACACCGCCTGGGCTATGCGCCGCGCGGCCGCGTTCGGACCGCTCATGCCCGAATGGGCGTCGCGATAGCGGGCGCCGGGCACGGGCATGTCGACCGTGAAGACCAGAGCCGTGGCGCCGGCCTCGCGAGCCCGGGTCAGCAGGTCGCGCATGAACGCCCGGTCGCGCAGCACATAGAGCTGGAACCAGATCGGCGCCGACGAAGCCTTGCTGACTTCGTCGACGTCGCAGACCGAGACGGTCGACAGGCAGAACGGCACGCCCTTCTTGGCCGCGGCCCGCGCCGCCTGGCATTCGCCACGTCGCGCGTACATCCCCGTAAGACCCACCGGAGCCAGCGCGACCGGTAGGGCCTGCTTGACGCCGAACAGGGTCGTCGACGGATCGCCGGCCGAGACATCCTTCAGCACCCGCTGACGCAGGGCGATGTCGGCCAGATCCGAGACGTTGCGGCCCAGGGTCCGTTCGGCATAGGCGCCGCCGTCGATATAGTCGAACAGGAAGCGCGGCAGCTTCCGCCGCGCCGCCTCGCGGAAGTCCGTCGTGGACGAGACGATCATTGGGCTACTGCAGGTTCACGAAGGCGCCGCCATCGACCAGCAGCGCCGCGCCGGTGACGTACTTGGCGAGATCCGAGGCCAGGAACACGATCGGCCCGGCCAGGTCGTCGGGTTCGCCCAGACGGCCCAGCGGGATGCGGCTGCTCATGTATTCGCGCTTGGCGACGTCGGCGAGGTCGTCCTTGTTGATCGCGGTCTCGATGGTGCCCGGCAGCACCGAGTTACAGCGGATGCCGTACTTGCCCAGCGCGATCGCGGTCGACTGCATCAGGCTGTGCACACCCGCCTTGGTCGGCGTGTAGTGGGTCTGCATGCCACCGCCCACCAGGGCGCTGATCGAGCTGACGGCGATGATCGCGCCGCCATGACCTTGCTTGACCATCTGGTTGGCCGCCGCCTGCACCATGTAGTAGGCGCCGAAAAGGTTCACCTTCATCGTCCGCTCCATGACCTCGGGCGGCATGTCGAGGAAGGCGTGGAAGGGGCAGATGCCGGCGTTATTGACGAAGACGTCGACCTTGCCGAACGCATCCACGGCGGCCTGGACGAACGCACCGGCCGTTTCGACCTTGGCGACATCGCCCTTCACCGCGATGGCGCGGCGGCCCAGAGCCTCGATCTGGGCGACAGCGTCGGCCGCGCCCGCTTCGTCGGAGTGGTAGTTGATCGCCACGTCGGCGCCGTGCTGGGCGCAGCCGATCGCCGCGGCCTTGCCGATCCCCTGCGAGGCGCCGGTCACCAGCACCACCTTGTCCTTCAGAAGCATCGTCTCTCCACTCCGTTACTATCCGTCTAGCCCTTGCGGACGGTTGTCCTTTTGCCGTTCCAGCCGAGATCACGGCCGATGGCGTTGGCGGTGTCGCGGACGTCATCGACCAGCGCTTTCAGGCGGTCGTCGTCCATGTATTGCGCCGCACCCGAGACGCTGATCGCCCCCAACGATCGCCCCAACGATCTGGCCGGCGGCGCCGCGGATCGGGGCAGCGACGCAACGGATGCGATCTTCGTTCTCTTCCAAGTCGAAGGCCACGCCGCGCTTGGCGTAGTCGCGCATCCAGTCGATCCACTGCGTCTCGTCGGGCGCGCCCGGCGCGGGCGGGCCTTCCGATCGGTAGAGCGCGCGCCAACGCCCCTCGAGCTCATCCAACACCAGGGCCTTGCCCAGGCCCGTCGAGCGGATCGGCTGGCGATCGCCGACGCGGGAGCTGATATTGATCCGACGGCGCCCCGTCAGCTTGTCCAGATAGAGCGCCCGGTCATCGTCGAGCACGCCCAGGTGGACAGTGTCCTCCGTGTCTTCCCAGAGCTTTTCGAGATGCGGCCTGGCGATGCGCGGCAGATCCATCTGTTGGCTGGCCAGATAGCCCAGCTCCAGAAGCTTCGAACCGAGGCTGTAGCCTTCGCGCGGCGCCTGAGACAGCAGACGGCGCTCGACCAGGGCTGTGGCGAGACGGTGGGTCGTGCTGCGGGTCAGGCCCAGTTGCTTGGCCAGAGCTGGCAGGGCGATGGTTCCGGACTCGGCGACCACGTCCAGCAGGTCCAGGCCCCGAAACAGCGTCTGACTGCCGCTGGGAGACTTGGGCGTCGTTTTGTCCTCCCCCGCCATCGTCTCCGCTCCCCTTGACGCTCGTTTCATTTTATAGCACTACCTCTCATATTGTGGAACGCAAGGCAAGCGGGCGCTCGGAGACTCCTAGAAGTAGCCGAACGACGCGGACCGATAGCGTGTCATAGGTTGTGTTGGGGAGGTAGGCGCGGCCAAACCGCGCCCAGTCTTGCCGAAAATGTTCGGCGGACAGGCCTTCCTTGTCTCGGGCGTCGTCGAGGGCGACCGCCCAATAGGTTGGAGCCTCGTCGTCCATGGCGTTCCCCGTCATTAAACACGTCCGCGCCTTTGTCGTCCGCGGGGGCGGCGCAGACTATCATGATCAGGGCGAAGGCCACTGGATCGACGATCATATCGCGACGCCGATGTCGCGCTACCCCGAGTACCGGCAGAGCCGCCAAAGCTTCGGCATCAATGTGCTGGGCACGCTGGTCGTCGAGATCGAGGCGGCTGACGGCACGATCGGCTTCGCGGTGACCACCGGCGGCGAGCCGGCCGCCTACATCGTCGAAAAGCACCTTTCGCGCTTCCTGGAAGGCCGCGATCCCAGCGAGGTCGAAAAGATCTGGGATCAGATGTACTTCTCGACCCAGTACTATGGCCGCAAGGGCCTGGTGGTGAACGCCATCTCGGGCGTCGATCTGGCCCTCTATGACCTGCTCGGCAAGCTGCGCCAGGAACCGGTCTACGCCCTGCTGGGCGGCAAGGTCCGCGACGAGCTGACCTTCTACGCCACGGGCGCGCGCCCGGATCTGGCCAAGCAGATGGGCTTCATCGGCGGCAAGATGCCCCTGCACCACGGCCCCGCCGAGGGTGAGGAAGGCCTGCGCAAGAACATCGAGGAACTGGCCACCATGCGCGAGCGCGTGGGCGAGGACTTCTGGCTGATGTTCGACTGCTGGATGTCGCTGGACCTGAACTACGCCACCAAGCTGGCCCACAAGGCCCACGAGTACGGCCTCAAGTGGATCGAGGAGGCCCTCAGCCCCGACGACTATTGGGGCTATCGCGACCTCAAGAAGAACGCGCCCAAGGGCATGCTGGTCACCACCGGCGAGCACGAAGCCACGCGCTGGGGCTTCCGCATGCTCCTGGAGATGGAGTGCTGCGACATCATCCAGCCGGACGTGGGCTGGTGCGGCGGCGTCACCGAGCTGATCAAGATCGCCAACCTGGCCGACAGCAAGGGCGTGATGATGATCCCGCACGGGTCCAGCGTCTACAGCTACCACTTCGTCATTACGCGCCATAACAGCCCGTTCGCGGAGTTCCTGATGATGGCCCCCAAGGCCGATGAGGTGGTTCCGATGTTCCACCCGCAGCTGATCGGCGAGCCTGTGCCGGTGAACGGCAAGCTCAAGCTTTCCGACGCGCCGGGCTTCGGCGTCGAACTCAATCGCGAGGTCGGTCTGCACCGCCCTTACGCCCGATAGACTTTCCCGCAAGGCATACGACCTATGAAACTGCTCCGTTACGGCCCCAAGGGCGCCGAGAAGCCCGGCCTGCTCGACGCCGAAGGCAAAATCCGCGACCTGTCCGGCCACGTGCCCGACATCACCGGCGCCCAGCTGTCGCCCGCCAGCCTGAACGCCCTGTCGGCGATCGCCCCCAACACCCTGCCCCTCGTCGAGGGCGCGCCCCGCTATGGCTGCCCGGTCGCGGGCGTCAGCAAGTTCATCGCCGTGGGCCTGAACTTCGCCGACCATGCCGCCGAGTCGAACCTGCCGATCCCGGAAGAGCCGGTGATCTTCACCAAGGCCGTCAGCTGCCTGCAGGGCCCGAACGATCCGGTCATGCTGCCCAAGGGCTCGCTGAAGACCGATTGGGAAGTCGAGCTGGGCGTCGTGATCGGTTCGCGCGCGCGCTATGTCTCGGAAGCCGAGGCCCTGGGCTACGTGGCCGGCTACGTGCTGATCAACGACGTCTCCGAGCGCGCCTTCCAGATCGAGCGCGGCGGCACCTGGGACAAGGGCAAGGGCTGCGACACCTTCGGTCCGGTGGGCCCCTGGCTCGTGACCTCGGATGAAGTCGGCGACCCGCAGAACCTGGGCATGTGGCTGGAGGTCAACGGCCAGCGCAAGCAGGACGGTTCGTCCAAGACCATGATCTTCCCGATCAGCAAGCTGGTCTCGTACATCAGCGAGTTCATGACGCTGGAGCCCGGCGACCTGATCACCACCGGCACCCCGCCCGGCGTCGGCATGGGCCAGAAGCCCGAGGCGGTCTATCTGAAAGCCGGCGACGAGATTCGCCTCGGCATCGAAAAGCTGGGCGAACAACGCCAGATCGTCGTCTCCTGGACCAAGGAAGGCGTCGCGTGACCGCCATTTACGCCAACCGTTTCGCCGGCCGCACGGCCGTTATCACCGGCGGGGCCTCGGGCCTGGGCAAGGCTGTCGCCGCCCGGATCGTGGCCGAAGGCGGCAAGGTCTCGCTATGGGACCTTCACGCCGACGCCCTTAAGGCCGCCGCCGAGGAAGTCGGCGCGGACCACACCGCCGCGCTCGACGTTTCCGACGAGGCCGCTGTGCTGGCGGCCGCCGAGGCCGCTAACGCCGCCCTGGGCCGCATCGACATCCTGGTCGCCTCGGCCGGGATCACCGGCGCCACGGCCACCGTGTATGAGTATCCGACCGACAGCTGGAAGCGCGTGTTCGACATCAACGTCAACGGCGTCTTCTACAGCTGCAAGGCCGTCGTGCCGTTCATGCTGGCCAACGGCTACGGCCGCATTATCAACGTCGCCTCGGTGGCGGGCAAGGAAGGCAACCCCAACGCCGGCGCCTACTCGGCGTCGAAGGCGGCGGTGATCGGCCTAACCAAGTCGCTGGGCAAGGAACTGGCCACCAAGGGCGTGATCGCCAACAGCCTCACCCCGGCCACCTTCGAGAGCCCGATCCTGGCGCAGCTGCCGCCGAGCCAGGTTGAGTACATGAAGGGCAAGATCCCGATGGGTCGTCTCGGCGAAATCCACGAGAGCGCCGCCATGGTCTGCTTCATGGCGTCGGAGGAGTGCAGCTTCACCACGGCCGCGACCTTCGACACCTCCGGCGGCCGGACCACGTTCTAAAAGGGGAGCGGAGCCATGGCGTACACGGGCCCCATCGTCGATCCCCACATGCACCTGTGGGACCTCGATCGGCACTACTACGCCTGGCTCCAGGACACCCCGCTGCCGAACAACCCGGCCGGCGACATGACGCCGATCGCCTATAAGTCCTATGGGCTGGACGACTATCTGGCCGACGCCAAGGGCTGGAACGTCGTCCAGGTGGTCCATGTCGAATGCGGCCTGCCGCCCAAGGACCAGCTGTCGGAAACCGACTGGCTGCAATCTATCGCCGACCAGCGCGGCGTGATCGGCGGCATCGTCGCCGGGGCGAACCTGGATGATCCCGGCGTCGAGACCATGCTGGCCGCGCATGCCGAACGCCGAAGCGTCCGGGGCATCCGCCAGATCGTGAACTGGCACAAGGACCCGGCCAAGACCTATGGCCCCACGGACAAGCTGCTAGACGCCCGCTGGCGCGAGGGCTTCGCGCTACTGGCCAAGTACGACCTGTCGTTCGACCTACAACTCTATCCATCTCAGATGGCCGTCGCCGCCGAGTTGGCCGACGCTCATCCGGACATTCCGCTGATCATCAATCACGCCGGCATGCCCACCGACCGGGACGAGGCCGGACTCGCGGCGTGGCGCGAAGGTCTGGCGGCGCTGGCCAAGCGTCCCAACATCGCCTGCAAGATTTCCGGTCTGGCGATGATCGACCGGGCCTGGACCGTCGAGAGCCTGAAGCCCTTCGTGCTGCAAGTGATCGAGGCCTTCGGGGCGGAACGCTGCATGTTCGCCAGCAACTTCCCCGTGGAGAAGGTGCACGGCGGTTTCGGCGCCTTCTACGCCGCCTATGACGCGATCACGGCCCAGTTCAGCGACGAAGAGCGGGAGACCCTGTTCGCCGGCGCGGCTCGCCGTATCTACCGCCTCGCCGCCTGACCCCTATTCGACAACGACAAGAACGATCCGGGAGGACGACATGAGCACGATCCAGGAAAGCCGCCCCCTCGCCTTCCGCATGCAGCTGAAGCCGGGCGTCGCGGCCGAGTACGAGCGCCGCCATGACGAACTTTGGCCCGATCTCGCCAAAGCCCTGCGCGACGCGGGAATCTACGACTACTCGATCTTCCTGGACGAAGAGACCATGAGCCTTTTCGCAGTGCTGCGCCTACGTCCAGACAACAACAAGGACGCTTTGCCGCTGCAGCCGGTGATGAAGCGCTGGTGGGACTATATGGCCGACTTGATGGCCGTCCATCCGGACAACAAGCCCGTCGAGTGGCCGCTGAAGCCCGTCTTCTACTTCGAGGGCTGAGCACATGCGCGCCCTCCCCGTTCTAGGCCTGGCGGCTGCTCTTCTGGCGACCACGGCGCTGGCTGAGCCCACGCGCTACATGATGACGGCGTTCACCAACGCTAGCCAGTCGAACATGAGCGTCTACGACTCGGCGGACGGGACGCGTTTTTCACTGAAAAAGCCGCTGGCCTACACGCCGCCCAAGGGGCTGATCCGCGACCCCAGCGTGATGAAGCATACCGACGGCTGGTACTATGTCGCCTACACCACCGGCTGGTCGGGCGACACGATCGGCCTGGCGCGTAGCAAGGACCTGACGGACTGGACCTTCCTGCGCGACTTGAAGGTCGAGGTTCCTGGCGCCACCAACAGCTGGGCGCCGGAGTGGTTCGTCGACGAGGATGGCTCGGTAAACCTGATCCTGTCGGTCTCAACCACCGGCATCGCAGGCCAGTTCCAGGCCTACCGCCTTGCCGCGAGCGACGCTTCGCTGGCGAACTGGAGCGCGCCGAAGCCGCTTTCGGGTCTGGGCCCGAACTTCATCGACACCTTCGTGGTGCGTGAGGGAAGCCTCTATCAGGCCTTCGCCAAGAACGAGACCAGCAAGTTCATCGAGCTTTGGACCGCACCGTCGCTGGACGGCCCGTGGCAGCCCAAGGGGACCGGCGACTGGGCCGGCTGGGGCCGCTTCCTGGAAGGTCCCGCCATGGTCCGCACGCCTGACGGCGGCTGGCGGATCTATTTCGACGAGTACATGGCCAAGCGCTATTGGTACTCCGATAGCAAGAACGGCTTCCGGACCTGGACGCCGAAGGCCGAGCTGCCCGAGCTGTCGGGCACGGTTCGTCACTTCACCGTGCTGAAGGAAGGCGGCGATCAGACCGTCGCGGCCAAGCCGGCGCAAGTCCACAAGATCACGTGGGACAAGTACTCGCTGATGGTCGACGGCCAGCGGGTCTTCTCATGGGGCGGCGAGTTCCACCCCTTCCGCGTGCCCAGCCCCGACCTGTGGCGCGACATCCTCCAGAAGATGAAGGCCAGCGGCTACAACACGGTCGCGATCTATTTCGACTGGGGCTACCACTCGCCCAAGCAGGGGGTCTACGACTTCTCCGGCATCCGGGACATGGATCGCGTGCTGACCATGGCCAAGGAAGAAGGGCTCTACGTCATCACGCGGGCCGGCCCCTATGTGAACGCTGAGCTGACCCGGGGCGGCTTCCCTGGCTGGCTCGTCAACCAGCAGGCCCGGGCCCGCACCGACGCGCCCGAATACGTCACAGCCTCCGACGAGTGGCTCACGCAGATCAACGCGGTCGTGGCCCGCCATCAGCTAACCACCGGCCAGGGCACGGTCATCGCCCACCAGATCGAGAACGAGCTCGACGTCGTCGGCGCGCCGCAACAGCGCTACATGACGTGGCTGGCCGACAAGGCCAGGGCGGATGGGATCACGGTCCCGATCTTCCACAACGACAAGGGCCGCAACGGCTATTGGGTGCCGAAGGGCTCGAACGTGCCCGGAACGGTCGAGGGTCCGAACGACCTCTACGCCTTCGACGGCTATCCGGGCGGCAACTGCAAGGTTGACTCCACGCCCTCCAGTCCGGGCGTCGCGCCCGATTGGGGTCTCTACGGGGCAGGCGGCGCCAAGGGCGGCGCCTCGGCCAGCCCCAATACGCCAGGCTTCCTCGCGGAGTTTGGCGGCGGTTGGTTCGACTACTGGGGCAGCAACGGCGACTACGACTGCACCGCGATCCATCGCGGCGTAGGCTATCAGCGGGTGTTCTACGGAACCAACATCGCCAACGGCCTGACGCTGCAGAGCTTCTACATGACCTATGGCGGGACCAGCTGGGGCTGGCTGCCGGCCCCGGTCGTGTTCACGTCCTACGACTACGGCTCGGCGATCGACGAGGCCCGCGGCCTGCGCGACAAGGCGCGGGTGATGAAGCAGATGGGCGACTTCATCAACGCCGTCCCTGACCTCACCCGCATGGACAAGGGCGAGGCGGTCGCTGCCTCGAACGACAAGGTCCGCGTCTATCATAACGTCAACGCCGAGACGGGCAGCCACCTCTATGTGGTGGTCCACAATCCCAGCAGCGCCACGGGCGACGAGGCCTTTACCTTCAAGGTGAAGACGCGCGATGGCGAATACCTGGTCCCCAGCCGGATCAAGGGCCAGGACAGCAAGATGCTGATGGCCAGCTACGATCTGGGCGGCCAGCGGCTGGTCTATTCGACGTCGGAAATCCAGACGCACCTGAAGTGGAACGACGGCGATCTGGCCCTGCTCTATGGCCGCGCCGGCGAGGCGGGCGAGACCGTGCTGCGCTATGCCAGCGCGCCAAAGGTCGAGGTGCTGGAGGGCGATGCTAAGTCCGCCTTCGACGCCGCCAAGGGCGACCTGAAGCTCACCTACGCTCACAAGGGCCTGGCCCGCGTGCGGATCACCGGCGGCGGTCGCCCGCCGCTGACCCTGCTGCTGGCCGACGCCGAGACCGGCCAGACCTTCTGGCGACGCGACGAGGTGCTGGTGCGTGGTCCCGGCCTGGTGCGGAACGTCCAGATCAAGGGCGGCGTGCTCTCGCTGACCGGCGACACCGAGACCGACAGTCCGCTGGAAATCTTCGCGCCCAAGCCGGTGACCTCGCTCCGCTGGAACGACGCCAAGGTCGCGGCCAGGGCGACCGCCTCCGGCAGCCTGCTCGTCGACAAGGCCCTCCCCGGACCGGCGGCGATCACCCTGCCAGATCTGACCAAGCTCGACTGGAAAGCCGCCCTCGGCTCGCCCGAGGCCGACCCCAAGTTCGACGACAGCGCCTGGATGAAAACAGAGGGCCGCCGCAGCGCCTCGACCGTGCGCGGCCCTACGGGCCAGCCGGCGCTCGACATGAGCACCTATGGCTTCCACAACGGCGACGTCTGGTACCGGGGCCGCTATCAGGGTCGGGCGGACATCGACACCTTGACCCTGCACTACGGCGCCGGCGGCGCGGGCATGCTGCAGGTCTGGCTGGATGGCAAGTTCCTGGGCCAGCACGAGCTGGACGGCGGCCTGCCCCGCCCGATCACCACGGGCGTCGCGACCTTCAAGATCCCCGCCGAGCTGCGCGGAGCGGGCGAGCACCTGCTCTCGGTCATGGTCCGCAACAACGGTCACAACTGGGATCTCGACGCCGACGACTTCCACAAAGAGGCGCGCGGTCTGGTCTCGGCTTCGCTGTCGGGTCCGGGGACCTACAGCTTCGCCGTGCCGATCGCCTGGAGAATCCAGGGCAACAAGGGCGGCGAAGACATCGCCGATCCCGTTCGTGGCTCGCTCAACAATGGCGGTCAGTATGGCGAACGCGAAGGCTGGCACCTGCCCGGCTTCCCGGACGCAGCCTGGGCGAAGGCCGATATGGCCGCCACCAAGGCCTATGCCGGCACGACCTGGTATCGAACCCGTTTCGACCTGTCCCTGCCCAAGGATCATGACGTGACCCTGGGACTGACGATCGGTGACCCGAATGTTCCCCGTTCGCCTAACAAGCACTACCGAGTGCTGATCTTCGTCAACGGCTGGAACATGGGCCAGTTCATCGCCCATGTCGGCCCCCAGCGAACCTTTGTTCTGCCGAACGGGATAATCGACCCGCACGGCAAGAACACGATCGCCCTGGCGGTGACCAGCGACGGCGACGCCGGCGATGCGCTGGAAGCCGTCAAACTCGTCAACCTTCGCACGGTGCGCGGCGGCCTTCCCGTCGCTCGCGTCGCCGCGCCCGACTTCAAACCCTAAGACCGGCGCTCCCCCGCCGACTGTTACTGGAGACTACCCGTGCCCAATCTCGCCCACGGCCTCGAGGCCAAGGACATCAAGGCCAAGATCGCCGCTCTGATCAGCAATCTGGTCGACATCACCGATGAGACCGGTGAATTCCTGCTGCGCCTCGATGACGGCCGAGTCATCGACACCAAGGGCTGGAACGACTGGGAATGGACCCACGGCGTTGGTCTCTACGGCCTGTGGAAGCAGTACGAGATGCACGGCGACGAGCGCGCCTTCGACATCATGACCCAGTGGTTCGCCGACCGCTTCGAGGCCGGCACGCCGACCAAGAACATCAACACCGTCTCGCCGTTCCTGACCCTGGCCTACCTCTATGAGGCCACCGGCGACCACACCTACATCCCCTATCTTGAGACCTGGGCCGACTACGTCATGTACGAGGGTCCGCGCACCGAGGAAGGTGGCTTCCAGCACATCGTCTTCAACAGCGAGAACCCGCAGCAGCTGTGGGACGACACGCTGATGATGAGCGTGCTGCCGCTGGCCAAGATCGGCCTCCTGCTCGACCGCCCCGACTTTGTCGAGGAGGCCAAGCGTCAGTTCATGGTCCACATCAAGTACCTGGCCGACCGCAAGACCGGTCTGTGGTTCCACGGCTGGACGTTCCTGGGCCGTCACAACTTCGCCGACGCCCTTTGGGCGCGCGGGAACTGCTGGGTCACGATCGCCATCCCTGAGTTCATCGAGCTCTTGGACCTGAAGCCCGGCGATGGCCTGCGCGCCTTCCTGATCGACGCGCTGGAGGCCCAGATCAAGGCGCTGACGCAGTTCCAGGACCAGGAGACGGGCCTGTGGCACACGATCATCAACGACAAGACCTCCTACCTGGAAGCCTCGGCGACCGCCGGCTTCGCCTACGGCATCCTGAAGGCCGTGCGGAAGCGCTACATCAGCAAGGAATACGAGGCTGTCGCCATCCGCGCGATCAAGGGCGTGCTGGCCAATATCGACGATAAGGGCGAGCTGCAGCAGGTCTCGTTCGGCACGCCGGTGTTCGACACCATCCAGGGCTACAAGGACATCCCCCTGACCTCGATGCCCTATGGCCAATCGCTGGCCATGCTGGCGCTGGGTGAGTTCCAGCGCGCCTTCATCTAGGCCCACAAGCCTTTGTATTGATTACCGGTCCGCTCTTCGGGGCGGACCGGACGGGGCGGCAAGACCCCCTGAACTGGGAACGAAACGCATATGGCTGCCTCGGACGCGCGCAAGCCCACTTGGGTCAACTATTGGGGCTGGGGATCGGGCGACATGCTCGGGGCCGGCGCCCAGGCGGTGATCACCGGCTGGCTGGCCTACTTCTTCATCACCTTCTGCGGGCTGTCTCCGGTGGAGACAGGCCTGATCCTGGGCCTGCCGCGCCTTCTGGAGGCGATCACCTGCCCGCTGATCGGCTACATCTCCGACAACCTGCGACACACCTGGGTCGGGCGAAAGATCGGCCGCAGGAAGATCTTCCTGCTCATCACCATCCCGCTCCTGCCGGCCTTCGCCCTGATCTTCGTCACGGGCCAGACCTTCACCTACTATCTGGTGACCTTCATCTTCTTCGAACTCGTCTACACGATGTTCCTGATCCCGTGGGAAACTCTCGCGGCCGAAATGACGAAGGATTACAAGGAGAAAGCGAAGTTCGCCGGCGCGCGGATGCTGGTCGCCCAGAGCTCGGCGATCCTGGCCTCGTACCTGCCGACGCTGATCATCAACAATTTCGGCGGTAAGGACTCGCCAAACACCTTCCTGATCATGGCGACAATCTTCGGCGTGCTTTTCAGCCTGGTCGTGATCCTGGTGATCCTGCTGTCATGGGAACGCCCCTACACCGAGGACGAGAAGCTAATCCAGCCCGAACCCATGGACTGGGGCAAGGCGGCGATGATCCCGGTCAATATGTTCCGCGACCTGTTCTCGACCCTGAAGATCAAGGCCTTCCGCCAACACCTGTCGCTGTATCTGGGCGGCTACATCAGCCAGGACATCTTCAACACCGCCTTCCCGTTGTTCGTGGCGACGGTGATGGTCGGCTCGACCCTGATCATCTCGCAGCTGATGACGACCATGTACGTGGCTCAGCTAATCTCGGTGATGATCGCTATCCGCGTGATCATCCGGACAGGCCCGGTGGTCGCCTACCGCATGGCCATCACCAGCGTCGGCTTGGCCCTGCTGCTGTTCATGGCCTTCTACCTGATCCCGCCGGCGGGCTTCACCGAAAGCGTCGCGAACCTGAACGGCAACATCTACAACCTCGCCGCCAGCCCGACGGTTCTGTTCTGGCTGTTCGTCCCGATCATCCTGGCGGGCCTGGGTCGTGGCACGCTGAACTTCGTGCCGTGGGGCGTCTACAACTACCTGCCTGACGTCGACGAGGCGGTCACGGGCCAGCGTCGCGAAGGCATCTTCGCCGGCGTCATGACACTGACCCGCAAGGTCGCCCAGTCCGGCGCGATCCTGCTGACTACCAGCCTGATCGGCATGGGCGGTTTCGTCTCCGCGCCCAAGGGCCAGCCGCTCGCCCAGCAGACGCCGGAAGCCATCCAGGCCCTGGTGCTGGTCATGGTCGGCGGGCCGCTGCTGGTGATGATCGCCGGCATGGTGATCTCCTGGCGCTTCCGCCTCAACGCGCGCACCCACGAGGTGCTGGTGCACGAAGTCGAGCGCCTGCGCGCCGGCGCGACCGAAGCGGAGACGCCCGAGTCCAAGCAGATCGTCGAAGATCTGACCGGCTGGAAGTGGGAACGGCTCTGGGGTCGAGGCTAGGGCTCTAAAGCCAACCGTTGGAGCGGGCGATCCGGCCCGCCTCCACGCGGTTGGCCGCGCCCAGCTTCTGAGCCGCCTCAGAGAGATAGTTGCGGACCGTGCCGGGGGAGAGCTCCAGTACGTCGGCGATATCCTTGTTCGAACGCCCCTCCTCCGCGAGGCGCAAGATCTCTCGCTCGCGGTCGGTGAGCGGGTCTGGTTCAGCGTCCCAGATCGCCTCGGACAGTTCAGGCGCGATGGCGCGCCCTCCCGAGGCGACGGTGCGGACCGCGGCCGCCAGAACGCTGCTGGGTCCGTCCTTCAGGAGATAGCCTTTCACACCGGCGTCCAGGGCGCGACGAAGGTAGCCAGGTCTGCCAAACGTGGTGACGATCAGCACCCGCGTCGCCACCCCTTCGCTCTTCAGCCGGGTGGCCACGTCAATGCCCGTCAGGTAGGGCATCTCGATGTCGGAGATGAGCACGTCGGGCCTTTGGGCGCGAACCAACGCCAAGGCCTCGTTTCCGTCCGCCGCACGCCCGACGACCTGGATATCGCCCTCAAGCTCCAGCAGGGCGCTTAGGGCGCCGAGCACCATTTTCTGGTCCTCGGCGATCACGACACGGATCATAGAGCAGCCTGCAAGGGAGCGGTGGCGACAAGACGCGAGCCGCGCTTGTCGGATTGAATCTCGAGGCCGCCTCCGATAGCCGCCAGCCGCGCGCGCATACCCTTCAGGCCCGACCCCTCCGCGATCTTGCCGCCCCCCCATCGTCAGCGACGGTGAGCACGAGCGAGGACGCGGTGGGCTCCAGTCGGATCTCGCATCGACGGGCGCCGGCGTGGCGGATCACATTGGTGACCGCCTCGCGCAAAGCCATGGCCAGCACCGCCTCCTGGCCCGGATGACCGTCGGTGGCCAGGGCGGTTATGTCGGCCTGGACATTGGCGGCGGCCAGGGCCTGGCGGGCCTTGTCCAGCTCGAGCGCAAGCGACGCGCCTCGCATGCCGACGACCGCTGTCCGCACCTCGCTCAAGGCCTCGCGGGCGGCGGCGGCGACCTCCTGCATCTCACGCTCGGCCGCCTCGGCGTCTCGGCTGACCAGACGCGCGGCCAACTCGGCCTTGATCGCGACCAGGGTCAGGGTGTGGCCGAGCAGGTCATGCAGGTCGCGCGATATCCGCTCGCGCTCGGCGGTCGTCGCCAGGGCGCGGACCTCTTCGTGAGCGACGGCGAGCTCCTGGTTCTTTCGCTCCATGTCGCTCTGCATCAGCCCGGCGAAGCCAACGACCGCGCCGAAGATCAGACCCGAAACCCAGGCCGACAAGCCATGGGCCTGCAACAAGGGGCCCAGCGCGAGCAGGATAAGCTCCAGAGCGATCATCGTCCGGACCGCCACGCCACGGGACGTCATGCGCGCGGCGAAGGACATGGCGTAGATCGTGTAGACGCTCCAGCCGACGTTGAACCGCGAGAGCCCCAGGCCCAGGCAGAAGATAGCGATCACCTGCCACAGCGTCGGCCGCCCCCGCTGCCGCCAGATCATCACGAAGAGCGCCAGGAAGGCGGCCGCTCCCGCGAGAGAGGCCGCGACCTCGACCGGCCCTGGTTTCCTGTAGAGCCAGCTGATGAAGTAGAACGGAACGTAGATCAGCCAGATAAAATGCCAGCGGGCCTGGAGGGTGCGGCCAGAGAAGGCCGGCCTCTTGGGGGAGTGCTCGCTCGCGCCCTCAAGCGAAGTCGCCTGATCCTTGTTCATCCCATCGGTGTCGCGCGCCCAGGAGCCCACGGTCAAGCCGTCTGGCGGCGCCAGGCCGCCCAAGCCCCGAACACAGCGGCTAGGGTCATGGCGACGAGGATCGAAACATGGTGCTCCACATTCGCCATCGGCTGCATTCCCGACAGCATCTGGGACAGTTGCCCAAGGTAGTAGGACGGCGTCAGCCTGGCGATATCACCGAACCATCCAGGCATCGCGCTCAGCGGGATCCACAGGCCTCCAAACAGCGAGAAGGCGAGGAACACGAGATTGGCCAAGGCCGTCGCGCCCTGTGAGCCCATGCGCAGCCCGATGTTCAAGCCGATCATGGCGAAGGGGATGGTCGAGACCAGGCCAAGACCCAGGGTCGCCGCCCAGCGCCAGGCGTCCATGCGCACCCCACCGAACCAGGCCAGGCCGCCCAGAAGCACGACCGAAGCGGCGATCAGCGCCAAGGCCGCAGCCAGCCGTCCAACCAGATAACCGCCGGCAGGCAGGGGCGCGATCTGTTTCAGCTGGATGAGCTTTGCCTCGCGCTCGGCGGCGACCCCCGCGCCGAAGCCGAACATGGCCGGCGCGATCGCGGCGAAGATCACGTAGTTGGCCAGCATGAAATGCGCGACCTCCTCGCGTCCCTTGCTGAGTCCCAGCCCCATGACGCCGTAGAAAAGCAGCGGCAGGGCGACGCTGGGAATGACGAACTGGGGGGTGCGCACCGTCGACACGATCTGAGCGCGGGATTCACGGCCGTAGATAGCCAAGGTGTGTAGAGTGGACATCTCAGGCGACCTCGGTTTGGCGTTGCGCCGGGGAACCGGCCTGGACAAGACCTGTGACGGCGTCTTCCAGCGAAGCGCCCGTGACGGTTAGGTCATCTATGGTTTCATCACGCGCCAGCAGCTCGCGCAGGGTGGCGGTGGCGGAGGTGGTCAGCAGGGTGACGCGGCCGCCGTCGCGGCTAAGGCTGGTCACCCGCGCAAGGCTGGCTAGGTCGGCGTCGGCCAAGCGCGTGCGGCAGCGGATCGCGACAGCCGACACTTGGCTCTTGATCGCCTCGGGCGTGCCGTCGGCGATGACGCGACCGTGGTCGATCACGACAATGCGGTCGGCCAGGGCCTCTGCCTCGTCAAGGTGGTGGGTCGTCAGCAGGACCGCCGCCCCGCGAGCGATCTCGGCGCGGACCGCGGTCCAAAGCCCCCGGCGGGCGTCGATATCCATGCCCGTCGTCGGCTCGTCCAGAACGAGAAAGTCTGGACGACCGGCGATCGCGATAGCGAACTGGACCCGTCGCTGCTGGCCGCCCGAAAGCGCGCCACATCGACGGTTCTCCAGACCATCAAGCCCCGCCAATCGGAGAGCTTCTTCCAAAGGCCGCGGCCGGCGGTAGTAGGCGCGGAATAGGTCCACCTGCTCGCTTACGGTCAGAGTGTGCGGAAGGCCGGCCTCTTGCAGCATCACGCCCATGCGGCCACGGGTGTCGATGTCACGCGGATCGCCACCAAACAGGCGGACCTGGCCGGCGTCCGGATGCAGACGGCCGGTGAGCAAGGCGACGCTGGTGCTCTTGCCCGCGCCATTGGGGCCCAGCAGGGCTACGCACTGGCCCGGACGGATGATCAGGTCCAGACCGTCCAGGGCTTGTGTCGCGCCCCGCCGCTTGGTGACCTGGCTGAGCAGGCCGACAGGTATTTGGGTTGGGCTCTCTGACATGGTTGGCTCCCCTCGATGTCGAAACCAACATGCGGCGGGGGAACGCTGTTCATCAGTGCCACCCGTCACTGGGCCGACATGACAAACGTCACCTTGCCCCGGCGCCGGCGCAAACCCGCCCTTGGAGACGCGGCGAGCGGCGCGTTACAAACGAATTCTACGTGAGTCCGGGGGAGTCAGATCGCGCTATGCATATGCAGAGAATTCTCGTGACGGGCGGCGCCGGCTTCGTCGGATCGCACCTGTGCGATCGTCTGCTTGAGAGCGGCGCCGAGGTGCTTTGCGTCGACAACTACTATACCGGCTCGCGCCTGAACGTGGCTCAGCATCTTTCCAACCCACGCTTCGAGCTGCTGCGTCACGACGTGACCATGCCGCTTTATGTCGAGGTCGACCAAATCTACAATCTGGCCTGCCCCGCTAGCCCCGTGCACTATCAGTTCGACCCCGTGCAGACGACCAAGACCAGCGTTCACGGCGCCATCAACATGCTGGGGCTGGCCAAGCGGGTGAAAGCCAAGATCCTGCAGGCCTCGACCTCCGAGGTGTACGGCGACCCGAGCATCCATCCTCAGGTCGAGAGCTACTGGGGCAACGTCAATCCGATCGGCATCCGCTCTTGCTACGACGAGGGCAAGCGCTGCGCCGAGACGCTGTTCTTCGACTACTGGCGCCAGCACAAGCTGCGCATCAAGGTGGCGCGGATCTTCAACACCTATGGCCCGCGCATGCATCCGAACGACGGGCGGGTGGTGTCGAACTTCATCGTCCAGGCCCTGAAGGGCGAGGACATCACCCTCTATGGCGATGGCACCCAGACGCGGTCGTTCTGCTATGTCGATGACTTGGTGGACGGCCTGATCCGGCTGATGAACACGGGCGACGACGTCACCGGCCCGATCAATCTTGGCAATCCCGTCGAGTTCACGATGAAGCAGCTTGCAGAGCTGGTTCTTGAACTGACCGGCAGCAAGTCGGCGCTGGTCCATCGCCCCCTGCCTTCCGATGACCCGCGCCAGCGCCAGCCCGACATCACGCTCGCCAAGCAGCATCTGGATTGGACGCCCAAGGCGCCATTGAAGGTTGGGCTGACGAAGACCATCGAATACTTCGACGGCCTGCTCAAAGCGGCGTGACGCCACCCAGCCTTGCTCCCGTCGCGGCGCGCCGGTAACAGCCGGTCATGTCGCGTAACGTTTCCCTGCTGGCCCTGGTGCTGGCCACATCCCTTCCCGCCTTCGCTCAAGGCCAGGAGGTCGAGGCGATCTCGGTCTGGGGGCGACGCGCCAACGACCTTGGGCGCGCGACCTCGGCCAGCGAGGGCCGTATCGCCTATGCGGACTTCGCCGTCCGCCCTCTGCTCAGGCCCGGCGAGCTGATCGAAGCGGTGCCGGGCTTGGCGGCGACCCAGCATTCCGGCGCGGGCAAGGCCAACCAGTATTTCCTGCGCGGCTTCAACCTGGACCACGGCACGGACCTGGCAGCCTCGCTGGATGGCGTCCCTCTGAACCTGCCGTCGCACGGCCATGGCCAGGGCTATCTGGACCTGAACCTGCTGACGCCCGAGTTCGTCCATGACATCAGTTTCAAAAAGGGTCCCTACTCGGCCGAGAACGGCGACTTCGCCACGGCAGGCGCTGTCGCCTTCGAGACCGCCGACCACCTGCACGGCGACGGGCTCCAGGCCTGGGCCGGTGAGAACGACTATTATCGCGCCGTCGGGTCGAAGGCGCTGACCGAAAACGTCCTGGTCGCGGCGGACCTCTCGACCGCGCGCGGGGCTTGGACGAACCCCGAGGACCTTCGCAAGATCAATCTTCTAGGCCGCGCTCTGGCGGGCGGCTGGTCGATCACCGCCCTCGCCTATGACGCCAAGTGGAACGCCACGGACCAGATTCCGCGCCGAGCGGTCGAGTCCGGCGCCCTGGGGCGTCTGGACGCGGTCGATGCGACCGACGGCGGAAACACCGCGCGCTATATGCTGTCGGCCCGTCGCCGCGACCTGCTGCGCGGTCTCGACGCGGTTGTCTACGTCCAGCGCTATACGCTCGATCTCTATTCAAACTTCACCTACTTCCTGGACGATCCGATCAACGGCGACCAGTTCGAGCAGGTCGATCGCCGTTGGATCTATGGCGGCTCGCTGATCAAGCGATGGAGCCTGGGCGACGGCTGGAGCGCCCGCACAGGTGTCTCGGCCCGCATAGACGACATCGGCAAGGTAGGCCTCTATCGCACCACCGCCCGCTTGCGACGGGCGACGGTGCGCCAAGACTCACTGACTGAATGGTCGACGGCGCTGTGGGGTGAAGCCTCCAGGCGCTTTGGCCAGGTGGACGCCACCTTTGGCCTGCGCGCCGACGCCCTGGGCGCCGATGTCGACGCGGGCGATCCTCGCAACAGCGGGACCGTCAGCGATCTTCAGGTCAGCCCCAAGCTCGCTCTGGCCTGGCGGATTTCCAAGACCTTCGAGCTCTATGCCGACGCGGGGCGCGGCTTCCACTCCAATGACGCGCGGGGCGTGGTGATCACGGTCGATCCGGTCACCGGCGATCCGGCCGAGCGCGCGCCTTTGATTTCCCCCACCGACGGCGCGGAGCTGGGCCTGCGGTGGAAGCGCGGCGACCTGGCCCTGACCGCCGCAGCCTGGGCGCTGCGTGTAGACTCCGAGCTCGTCTATGTCGGCGACGCGGGTTTCACCGAAGCCAGCGGCGCCACCCGCCGCCGGGGCGTGGAGCTGTTAGCGGACTGGCGACCGACCGCTCATCTGAGCCTGACAGGCTCCTACGCCGCAACGCACGCCCGGTTCGCCGGCGATCCGCCCGAAGGCGACCGCATTCCCAACGCGGTGAGCTCTGTGCTCAGCGCGGGCGCCACCTGGACGCCGATCAAGGGCTCGTCCCTGTCTCTGACCTATCGCAGGCTTGGTGGCGCGCCTCTGGTCGAGGACAATTCGGTCCGCTCGCGCCCCACGAGCCTGGTCAACGCCTTGCTTGCTCAGGATTTGGGTCGCGCCAGCCTGCTGGTCGAGGTGCTGAACCTGACCAACAGCAAGCGCGACGACATCGCCTACCTCTATGCCTCAAGGCTGCCCGGAGAGCCGGCGAGCGGGGTCGAGGACATCCATTTCCATCCGGTGGAGCCCCGGGCTGTGCGCGCGGGCGTCAAGATAAGCTTTTGACGCCGAAGGACGGAAAAAAGGGATGATTTCCCCCGCCGCCATAGCCAAGGTGTCGTCGGGGTTCGTCAGGGTTCTGAATTGAGGGGCTGAACTTGTCCAAGAGTTCTATTCGTTACGCCGTCGCCGGCGTCATCGTGGCCACACTGGCCGCGTCTGTTGCTCACGCCGACGCTATCAAGCAGACCAAGGCGCCGTTCGAGGACAAGTTCCGCCAACTGGAGGGCGAGGACTGGCCGACCCCGACCGACTACCGCAACGCCGCGGGCGCGCCGGGCTATCGCTACTGGCAGCAGAAGGTCGACTACGACGTCTCGGTTCGTCTGGACGAAGACGCCAAGCTGCTGACCGGCAAGGAAACGATCACCTACCGCAACAACTCACCCGACAACCTGCCCTATCTGTGGCTGTTGCTGGACCAGGACTACAAGCGAGACTCGATCAGCAAGATGACCGAGACGGTCTCCGGCGACTCGATGAGCCTGGGCCAGGTTCGCCGCATACAGCGCCTCAAGGAATGGGAAGGCGGCTTCACCATCAAGTCGGTGAAGGACGCTTCGGGCCGTTCGCTGAAGTTCACCGTCGTCGACACCCTGCTGCGCGTCGACCTGCCGGCCGCCGTGCGCGCCAATGGCGGCGAGACCAAGTTCACGATCGAATGGTCCCTGCCCATGGTCGAGAACAAGGTGGTTGGCGGCCGCAGCGGCTACGAGTGCTTCACCGGCAAGGGCGAAGACGGCAACTGCATCTACGAGGGCGCGCAGTGGTTCCCCAGGCTTGCGGTCTATTCGGACTATGAGGGCTGGCACAACAAGGCCTTCCTCGGTTCGGGCGAGTTCACGCTGGAGTTCGGCGACTACCGCGTGGCCCTGACTGTGCCGTCCGACCACGTCGTGTCGGCCACAGGCGTGCTTCAGAACCCGGCCGCCGTGCTCAGCGCCGCCCAGCGTGATCGCCTGGCCAAGGCCCGCACAGCCAGCGAGCCGGTCTATGTCGTCACGCCCGAAGAGGCCCTGGCCGCCGAGAAGGGCAAGGCCAAGACCGAGAAGACTTGGGTCTTCCAGGCCAGCAATGTGCGCGACTTCGGCTGGGCCAGCTCGCGCAAGTTCGTCTGGGACGCTCTGGGCGTGAAGCAGGAAGACACCAAGGCCGAACATCCGGTCGTGATGGCCATGTCGTTCTTCCCGAAGGAGGCGCGCCCGCTGTGGGACGCCTATTCGACGAAGTCGATCGCCCACACCCTGAAGGTCTATTCGGACTTCACCTTCGCCTATCCCTATCCGGTGGCCCAATCGGTCAACGGCCCGGTCGGCGGCATGGAATATCCGATGATCAGCTTCAACGGCCCCCGGCCGGTGAAGGACAAGAAGACCGGCGCCCTCACCTACACCGAACGCGCCAAGTACGGCCTGATCGGCGTGGTGATCCACGAGGTGGGCCACAACTACTTCCCGATGATCGTCAATTCCGACGAGCGCCAGTGGACCTGGATGGACGAGGGCCTCAACAGCTTCCTCGAGTTCCAGGCCGAGGTGCAGTGGGACAAGAAGTTCCCGGCGCGTCGCGGCGAGCCCAAGGACATCGTCGAGTACATGGTCAGCCAGGACCAAGTGCCGCTGATGACCCAGTCGGACTCGGTGATCCAGTTCGGTCCGAACGGCTATTCCAAGCCCGCAACCGCTCTGGTCATCCTGCGCGAGACGATCATGGGCCGCGAGCTGTTCGATCGCGCCTTCAAGGAGTACTCGAACCGTTGGCGGTTCAAACACCCCACCCCCTACGACTTCTTCCGCACGATGGAAGAATCTTCGGGCGTTGACCTCGACTGGTTCTGGCGCGGCTGGTTTTACTCGACCGATCACGTCGACATCGCGCTGGAAAAGATCGTCCAGGGTCGCCTCGACAGCGGCGATCCCGACGTCGAGTCCGCCAGCCGCAAGACCGAGCGCGCCAAGGAGCCGGAATCGCGCACCGCCGCTAACAACAAGGCTCCGACCGTCGTCGAGCTCGACGCCAAGACGCGCGACTTCTACAACGCCAACGACGAGTTCGCGGTATTCGACAGCGCTCGTAAGAAGGCCAAGTCGGCGCGCGAAGACCTGACGCCAGAAGAGCTGGCCGCTCAGGACTTCAAGGACAACGTCTATCGCTTCACCTTCCGCAACATCGGCGGCCTGGTGATGCCGGTGATCCTGAAGATGGATTTCGCTGACGGCTCCTCGGAGACGGTTCGCATTCCCGCCGAGATCTGGCGCAAGAGCTCCAAGCAAGTCACCTGGCAGTATGTGTCGACCAAGCAGTTGAAGGGCGCCCAGCTGGATCCGCTGTGGGAAACCGCTGACGCTGATCGCGGCAACAACGTCTATGAAGGCGCGATCGTCCCGACGACCTTCAAGATCGCCAAGCCGCCGGAAGCCGCCAACCGCATGAAGGACGCCAATCTGAAGGTCGAACCCGACAGCCTGGCCACCCTGCCCAACGCCGAACCCAAGAAGGACGAAGGCTCCAAGTGAACCGGCGCGCGGCCGTTCTGCTGGCGGTGGCGGGCCTTGTGTTCGCCCCGCTTCCGGCGGCCGCGCATCGCGGCCACGGCGCGCTCAGCGTCGTGGAAATCGACGGCAAGACCGGCGCCGTCACGGTCAGCCACCGCATCCCGGCTCACGACGCGGAGCCGGCGCTGGCCGTGATCGCGCCCGACGCCCAAGCCAGCCTTGATGATCCGGACGCGATCGAAGCGCTGAAAGGCTACATGGCCACACGGTTCACGGTGGCCGCCGCCGGCGCGCCCATCGCGCTCACACTCAAGGACATGACCCTCGGCGCGGACGAGGTGCGTTTCGAATATGTCGGCAAAATTCCGCCGACCGCCGTCTCGGAAGAAATCACCGTGAGGGCCGCCATGTTCGCCGATGTCTACGGCGACCAGGTCAACCAGGTGAACATCCGCCGCCTGGGCGTCACGCGCACCCTGATCTTCAACGGGTCCGAAGCGGGCGCGCCTCAGACATTGGACGCGGTCGCGCCCTGAGCGGGACATGACAAACGTCACCTCAAGCGCGTGACCCCAGGCACTGCACCGCTTTGAGTCGCCCTGTCAGGTTCCTCGCAACAGAGGAGACCTTTCATGACCTTCACGACCCGCCGCGCCGCCCTGCTGGCCGCCACGGGCCTGGTCGCTTTCAGCGCCAACGCCTTCGCCCAGACGACCACCCCCGCTCCTTCCCCCGCCAAGAAGGAACCGTCCAATCAGGTGCAGGGCGTGACGATCACCGCGCCATCCAACCAGGACATCAAGACCTCGATCGACCGGCGTAGCTACAGCCTGGGCAAGGATATCCAGGCCACCACCGGCTCGGTCGCCGACGTGCTGCGCAACGTGCCGTCGGTGCAGGTCGACGTGCAGGGCAATGTCAGCCTGCGCGGCGACGCCAACGTCACCATCATGATCGACGGCAAGCCGTCGGGCATGTTCAAGGGCGAGAATCGCGGCCAGGTCCTGCAGCAGATCCCCGCCAGCCAGTTCGAGCGCGTCGAGGTGATGACCAATCCCTCGGCCGCCTTCAGCCCCGAGGGCTCGGCCGGCATCATCAACCTGATCACCAAACAGCAGCGCGGAGTCGGGACCACCGGCTCGGTGCGCACCAACGTCGGTACGGAAGGCCGCAAGAACGCCAGCATCAGCCTGGCCCGCAACACCAAGGGCCTGACCCTCTCGGCCGATGCCGGCTGGCGCCGCGACAAGGCCAAGGGCCAGATCGTCGACGACCGCGAGCGCCTGGACGCCGCCACCGGCCAGTATTCGCCTAGCCACCAGGAGGTCGGCTTCGTCAGCCGGGGCCAGTCGCACAACGCCCGGGCCGGCGTCGACTACGACCTGGACAAGAAGACCAGCCTCAGCGCCGAGGCCCGCTACAACGACATGAGCTACAAGTCGAAGTCCGGCTCGGACTATGACGGCCGCACCTCGACCGGCGCGCCCAGCGTTCGCTTCCAGCGGCAGGGCGACGGCGAGATGAAGCGTTCGGTCGCCGGCCTCTCGGGCGACCTGCGTCGCAAGCTGTCCGGCGACGAGCACGAGCTCACCGTACGCGCAAGCCTGGAGCGGACGCGCAACCGTCAGACCACCGAGTCGGACGGCTTCAATCAGCTGCCGATCGTCTCGAACTACGCAGAGCGCGTCCGCGTCGGCGACGAGCTGGTCCAGACCCGGCTCAAGGCCGAGTACAAGCGCCCCCTCCCCGGCGGCGCCAAGCTGGTCGCGGGCTACGAACTGCAACTCGACGACAACGACTATGACAACCTCGGCGCTCGAGGCCCGATCGGGGGCGCGCTGACCACCGATCCGGCCCTGACAAACCAGTTCAAGTACGGTCAGGCGGTCAACGCCCTCTACGCCACCTACAGTCGCTCGATGGGCGACTGGACGGTGATGCCAGGCCTGCGCCTCGAAGAGGTCCATATCGACACCAACCAGGTCACCTCGAACCTGAAGGACTCCTACGACTACCTGCGCGCCTACCCATCGCTGCACGTCCAGTACAAGGTCGACGACACACGCCAAGTCAACGCCAGCTACAGCCGCCGCATCCAGCGCCCAACCGCCCAGGACCTGAACCCGTACCGGATCTATCAGGACCCCTATAACTACCGCCAAGGCGACCCGCGCCTGAAGCCGCAGGTGACGGACTCGTTCGAGGTCGCCTACCAGCTGCGCAAGGGCTTCAACTACTATCTGGGCACGCTGTACTGGCGCGAGGCGCGGGACGGCGTCACCGACGTGGTGCGCGAGCTGCCCGGCGGCGCCCTGCTGACGACCAAGGCCAATCTCGCCAAGAGCCGCAGCGGCGGTCTGGAGCTGGTGGCCAACGCCCGTCTGACGCCCAAGGTCTCGTACACGATCAGCGGCAATGCCGCCTGGAACGAGATCGGCGCGACGGACCTTGGCTTTCCCGACAGCCGATCAACCTGGACCGTCTCGGGCTACGCGGCCCTGAACATCCAGGCCACGCCCAAGGACTTCCTGCAGATCAGCGGCTTCGCCATCGGCAAGCGCTTGACGCCGCAAGGCTATCGCGAGCCCACGGGCATGCTGAACCTTGGCTATCGTCACAAGTTCAACGACCGCCTGTCGGGGGTCATTACCGTCCAGGATTCGCTGAAGACGTTCGGCGACAAGCTCGTGATCAACACCGCCGCCCTGAAGGAACGTCGCGCCATGGACCTCGATCTGCGGGCCGTCTTCATCGGCTTCACCTACGGCTTCGGCGGCCAAGGCGCGGCCAATCCGCGCCGTCCGCGCGAGCCGGCCTTCGACTTCCAGACGAGCCCAGGCGGCGTCGGCCCAATGTAGGCCGTCACAGGCCAGCCGAAGCTGACCGCCCGTCAGGTCGCCTGCTGGGCCGACCTTCCGAAACCGGGGACCGGCGCCTCGTCGGACTGGAGGCGCGCGCCTCTGGCCTAGGCCTTCGCGGCGCGACGGGCACGCCGGGGTGTCCCACCCGGGTTACCCCAGAAGGTCACAACCGCCAGACTTCCCAGCAGCGTCAGCGCCAGGCCAGACACAGTCATCACCAGACGATAGGGCAGACCGCCGACCTTCGCCGCATGCAGCGGGTAGTCGGCGTTGGCGATCCTTGAGCCGAGCGGCAGCGCCAAGGCGTCGCGGCTGGCCACCAGGCGGCCATCGGCGGGATCGAACCAGGCGACGGAGCGACCGTTCGGTAGCCACTCGGCCTGCCTTCTCAGGCGGATCTGGACCAGCCCTCCCTTCTTGGCGGGCAGGGTGATCGTCCGTACCTCCGCGTCGGGGAACCGCGTCTTGGCCGCGTTGATTACCTTCGACCAGTCAAGGTCCCTCGTCAGCTCTCCTCCCGCGATCTTCGGCGGCGCAGACGCCGCCTCCATGACGGCGGGCGGTGAAAACGGCGCGCGGAGGGCCTGGGAGAACCACTTCATATTCATGGCCGCGCCGGTGGTCAGCGAAAGAACCAGAAGCGGCGCGATCCAGACGCCGAGATCGCGATGGTGGTGCACGATAGCGGCGCGCCTCGCGGCTTTGGGCCAGAGTCGGAAGCTGAACATCCGTCGCGTCGGCCACCATAGGATCAGGCCCGTCGCCACGAACCCTAGACCCACGAGGCCAACAACACCGCCGATAATCTCGCCGGTGTCGCCGTTGAACAGATGGTGGTGGAAGTCGAACAACCAGACCTCGGGACGCGTCCAATTCGAGGTCCATTGCTGGATGATGTTCCCGTCCTGGTCCGCGTAGGCGCCCTGCTCGCCCCGATACGACAGCTTGTGCAGGCCCAGCCGGTCGGTCGCCAGCACGATCGAGCGCGGACGGTCTTCGGCGGCGAAGATCTTCGCGACGGCCGCCGCGAGGGTCTTCGTGTCCTGGCGCTGCGCGTCGGCCGCATGCGGCACGGTCGCGCGCAGGAACGCGTCCTCATGCACCAAGAGCGCGCCGCTCAAACCCAAAAGCGCCAGCAGCAATCCGACGCACCCGCCGGTCCAGCGGTGCAGCAGGCGCAGGGTCTTCATCAGAAACGGGCTTCCCAGCCCAGCGTCGCGGTCCGTCCCCGTCCGGCGTAGATCTTGTCCTTGGTGGGCAAGGTCGTGTCCGAATAGTAGGTCAGGTACTGCTTGTCGAAGAGGTTCTGGACGCCAAGCGACACAGCGCCGACGGGCAACTGATATCGCACGAAGGCGTCGGCGACCGTGTAGCCTTCGAAGTCGTCCTTCACGAGCGCCTTCTGCATGTCGCGCGACAGATAGGACTGGACTTGCATCCGCAGCGCCCACTTACCCGTCTGATAATCGGCGGCGAGATTCAGGCGGTCGGGAGAGATGTTCGCGCCGTCCAGATCGGTGTCGACCTTGCCGTCGGCGTTGGTGTCGGTTTGACCGCGCAGGCGCGCGTAGCCGGCCGAGACATCGAGCCCCGGCACAGGCGTGCGCGCCCGAACATTGGCCTCCAGCCCCTCGATCGCCACCCGTTGGCGCTGCACGTCGAAGACTCCGCCTGAGTTCCTGACCAGCAGCTGACCCAACTTCGAAGAGGACCAGAAGTAGGCGACGCTGGCGTCGAACGGTCCGCGCTTCAGCTCCGCGCCGATCTCGCGATTGTTCGACACGATCGGCTCGATCGCCAGATAGGTGTCGACATCGACATTGGCCACGTTGATGGCGCGCAGGATGCGGCCCACGTCTGGGACGGTGTAGCCCTCGGCGTAGCTGCCATAGACGCGAAGCCCCTTGGCGGGCTCGAACACCACGCCGCCGTTGGCCAGGGTCGCCTTGAAGTCGGGATTGCCGCCGGCCACCTTGCGCGCGCCGTAAAAGGCCAAGGTGGTGAAGTCGTCGACCTTCAGCTCGACGTTCTCGAAGCGGACGCCGCCCGCCAGGCGCAGCTTGCCATCCAGCAGGGCGTAGTTGCCCTGGACGAAGGGCGCGAGGCTCTGGAACTTGGTCGGCGGCACCCAGGCGCGGTCCGTGGCGATCAGCAGCTGCTCGGTGCGGTCGTTCAGCGCGTCGAGGCCCACGGTCGCGGTCAAGCCCTCAAGGCCTGGCACGGCGCGCTCGTAGCTCATCCGCGCGCCCAGCTTGCGCGATCGGTTCGAGGACTGGTCGAACAGTGTGCCCGACGGCGCGATGCTCACGTCCTGGAAGGTGGCGTTCCTGTCTCCGCCGAACGTGTCGCGCGTACGGTTGAAGAACAGCTGAGCGGTCAGGGCGCCGCCATAGAGGTCGTCGTCGGTCAAGGACGCCGACAGGGTCTCGACGCGCCCCTGCGCCGGCTTGCCGGGCACGACGCCACGATAGGCGGTGCTGGGCAGACGCGTCAGGCGGGAGCCGTCGGTCGGCGCGGCGGCGGTCCCCGTGACCGTCACATAGTCGCCATCGCCCTTCAGCTCGAAGCGGTTGGCGACAATGTCCAGGCGCAGGCTGGGGTCGATCTGCCAACCCAAACGGCCAAACAGCGACAACGTCTTGGAGTCCTGGACGTCGCCCTGGGTGTTGTCCATGCCGATGCGGCGGCCGCGGGCGTCATGGAAGGCGCCGCGCGACTCGTAGGCCACGCCGGCCGTCGCGTCGAACGCGCCCTCGCGCCAGCCGACCAGGCCCGCCAGCTTGCCGCCAACCGCGTCGCCCAGGTCGTGGCCGAGCGTGGTCTGGGCCAGAACGCGCCCCGAGACCCCGTCCTGCTTGGGCGCGCCGACCGTCACCTGGTTCACCACGCCGCCGGTGGCGCCGATGCCCTGGAGAGCGTTCGAGCCATAGATCAGCTCGACCCGGTCCACGAAGAAGGGATCAATCGTATAGCCATCGCGTGATCCGTCGCGGATCGGCGTCGACTGCGGAATGCCATTGATGGCGTACAGCGGCGAGCGGCCGCGTAGGGTTTCGCCTGCACCGGACAGCTTCTGGCGCGTGGGCGAGAACGACGGCGACAAGGTTGCGATGGCGTCGATGACCGAGCCGCTGATAGCGACCTGCTGGGTCAGGCTCTCATTGTCGACGACATCCACGGTCATCGGCAAGGCGCTGGCGGGCAAGATCGTCCGCGCGGCGGTGATCACCACGCGATCCACGCTGGTCGAGGGCTCTTCCGCGCGAGCCTGCGCGCCACCACTGGCCGACAACGCCAGCAGGCTCAGGCCGGAAGCGAGGATGGCGCGCCGACTCGCGCCCTTGGTTTGGAACCGCACTGTGAAGCCCGCTCAAAAATCAACGTTTCGGGCGTATAATCGTTACTGCGAGTTACTTTCAATAACAAAGACGCATTACCGCCTCTGAAGGCCGGCGGAAATCAGGGTCAGATGATGTGACGCGGCGAGTCGAACGGCCACCCAAGCGCGCCGCAGAACTTTTGCCACAACTGTATCGGAAGGTGGCGGAGACGGAGGGATTCGAACCCTCGATACCCTTTTGGGGTATGCCGCTTTAGCAAAGCGGTGCCTTCAGCCTCTCGGCCACGTCTCCTCCTGAGAGGGAGCGGTTCGATAGCCTGTTCGCTGCGACATGACAACGGCGTCAATGCCAAAAATGTGCGTGTTAACGTCGCACTTAGAACGCCCCGTTAAATTGAACGGCGTTTTCCGAACATCGGTCGTCATGCAGCCTATTCCAGAGATCAATTCCACGCGCGTTTCGGCCTTGGCGTTCATCGCTTCAGGGGATGCTTCCGCGCGGATGGGTCCCGAAACCGGCCCGCCTGGCCGGAAGCGGCGCAGAGCCCCTCTGCGTCCTGGCAAGCTGGTGCCCTCGCGCTCGCGGATGGATGCGCGCTGGCTGGCCCGAATCTTTGCTTTGGTCGATGTCGCCTGCGCGTTGATGATGGCGGCCCCGGTGACGCTGGGACGGGACCTTCTGACGGGCTTCGCCTGGACACTGGCCATTCCGATCGCGATGCGCGCTTTCGGCGCCTACGATTTCCCGCGCAAACAGAGCCTCAAGCGGCATCTGAACCGTGTCGGCAAGGCGCTCGTGAGCGCCGCGCTCGTGGCGACCCTCGCCTCATTGGTTTTCAATCCCATCGACGCGCGTTCCGCTCTGCCACTGCTAGGCGCCAGCGCCTGTCTCGTCGCGTTGCACGCCGGATGGTGGAAGCTCATCGACCACGCCCGGCGCCAGGGCCTACTGACGCCCAACATCGTGATCGTCGGCGCTACGGCCAACGCACAGCGCCTGATCGAGGCCGCGATGCGCACCGGCGAGGTCAACGTGCTGGGCTTGTTCGACGACCGCCTACGCCGCGCTCCCGTGAACATCCTGGGCGTGCCGTTGCTGGGCGACACCGACGCCCTGCTCCGTCACCGGCTCGCGCCCTATATAGACCGGGTGGTCTTCGCCATCACCGCGACAGCCGAGACGCGCGTCCGCGAACTGGCCGATAAGCTGGGCGTCTTGCCCCATCCCCTCAACCTCTTCGTCGACGGCGGAACGCCGGACGAGGATGACGCGACCCTGGCGCGTATCGCCACCGGCGCGGAGCATCCACTTTCAGGCTGGCGCGACTTCCGGCGACGCCGTCTTCTGGCGAAGCGAGCGCTTGACCTGACGCTGGCCGTGATGGGCCTCGCCGCCGCCGGCCCGCTCATGCTGGCGATCGCGCTCGCCGTGAAACTCGACAGTCCGGGTCCGGCGTTCTTCCGACAGCGCCGCCACGGCTTCAATAATGAGGAATTCCTGGTCTGGAAGTTCCGCTCCATGCGCAACGATGCTGCGGACGCAAACGCCGCGCGCCAGATTCGCGCCGGCGATGATCGGGTCACGCGCGTGGGCCGCTTCATCCGCTCGACCAGCCTCGATGAGCTGCCCCAGCTGTTCAATGTCCTGCGAGGGGAGATGTCGATCGTAGGCCCCCGCCCCCACGCGGTCGGCATGAAGACCGCAGGCGTCGAGTCGGCCAAGCTGGTGGCGGAGTACGCTCACCGCCATCGCATGAAGCCAGGCCTGACCGGCTGGGCGGCGATCAACGGCTCGCGCGGACCGGTCGACACGCAAGAATGCGTGCGTCGTCGTGTGGCGTTGGATGTCGAATATATCGAGCGCCAGTCGTTCTGGCTGGATCTCTACATCATCCTGATGACCGTGCCCTGCCTGCTAGGCGACCGCTCAGCGGTCCGATAGCGGACAGGTCGGAGCGCACCCTTGCTTGCGCGGATGTCTGCAGGAAGCCCCTGACCACAAGCCGGGTTGATGGCGCGGGCCTTGAGGGAAGCCCTGCGCAAGCGACGCAAGGCGCCGACGCCTCAGGCGGCCCCGGAGTGCGGACGCCGGGACTCAGGCGATCTCAGATCAAGAATGTGAGCCCGGGGAACCGGGCTCAGCCGTGGGCGAGCCATTCGCGCGCTTGGCGCTGGGCCTCGGCGACATCTTCGCTGGCCATCTCCTGCGCCAGCTCCTTGCGATAGAGCTTGGCCTCGACCGAACCGCGCATGGCGGCCAGGTTGAACAGCATGTGGGCCGAAACATAGTCGAGCGGCGCGCCGCCCTGACCGGTCGAATACAGCAGCCCCATGCGGAACAGCTCGTCGCCGGTGGATTCGGCGGTCGGCAGCGGCAGGGTAGCGACGACGGCCGGCGGTTCGTTCATAAACATCATGGCTCATCTCCTTTCTTAGGCTCACCACGGCGTTCTGCCGGATCAGAGCTCGAATGGAGGAAAGTCCAGCGCGACTGAACATATAGTTAATCACGCCGATATGATGAATGCGACCAAATGTATACTAGGCCCTAAGCCTTATTACTGGCTGTAAATGTTAGTATACGCGACCTTAACGCGCCCTCTGACCAAATAGCACCTTTCGCGCCTCTTCAGCCGCTTTTCCTGACGCCTGAAGGCCTTGCGAGCGCAATTCGGCGCCAAGCTTGAACCCCTTCTGAACGGCTTCGCGCGCGCCCACCCGCTCGAACCAGCTCCTCAAATTGGGGAACTCATCCAGAATAATGCCCTGGTTCTTCCAGGGAACGACCCAGGGCCAGACCATGAAGTCGGCGATGGACAGGTCCCCGCAAATGAAATCCCGGCCCTCCAGTCGCTTGTTCAGCACCCCATAGAGACGGTGCGTCTCGTTGGTGTAGCGGACGACGCCGTAAGCGATCTGGCGCTGGTCGGCGATGATGGCCGGCGCGTACTGGCGGAAGTGGTGGGTCTGGCCGGCCATGGGGCCAAGGCCCGCCATCTGCCACATCACCCACTGGTCGATCTCGACCCGGTCCCGCTCGTTGTCGCCATAGAAGCGTCCCGTCTTGCGCGCCAGATACTGCAGGATCGCGCCAGATTCGAAGACCGAGATCGGCTGACCGTCAGGGCCGTCGGGATCGACGATGGCGGGCATTCGGTTGTTCGGGCTGATCGCCAGAAAGTCTGGCTTGAACTGCTCACCCGTGCCGATGTTCACCGGGACCATCTCGTAGGGCAAGCCCATCTCCTCAAGGGCGATCGAGACCTTCCAGCCGTTCGGCGTGGGCCAGTAGTAGAGTGCGATCGGTTGACTCATCGGCCTCCCCTTCCGTTGTCTTTGCCTGCACGCAACATGGGACTGCTCGGCGTCGCCGCCAAGCCTGCGATAGAGCGGGTCGTCCGCTCAACGAAGAAGGGCCCGCGGTTCTCACCGCGAGCCCTCGTCATGTCAGCTTTGCGTAGCGCCTATTCGACGCCGAGCTTTTTGCGGAGCAGCTCATTGACGGTGGCGGGGTTGGCCTTGCCGCCGGTGGCCTTCATCACTTGGCCGACGAACCAGCCCAGAGCCTGCGGCTTGTCCTTCACCGCCTCGGCCTTGTCCGGATTGCCGGTGATCAGGTCGTCGATGGCCTTCTCGATCGCACCCGTGTCGTTGATCTGCACCAGGCCGCGCTTCTCGACGATCTCGGCGGGACGGCCTTCGCCGGCCCACATGTGCTCGAAGACCTCCTTGGCGATCTTCGACGAGATGGTGCCGTTCTCGATCAGCTCGACCAGCTGGGCGATGTCCGACGACGGCAGCGGCGAGTCCGTGAACTCGATCCCGGCTGCCGACAGCTTGGCCAGCAGTTCGTTGGTCACCCAGTTGGCCACCAGCTTGGCGTCGCGGCCCTTCGCGGCCGCCTCGAAGTAGTCGGCGCGGTCGGCGTCGATGATCAGCACGCCCGCGTCATAGGCCGAAAGGCCATACTGGCTCTGCAGGCGCGCCTTCTTGGCGTCCGGCAGCTCCGGCAGGGTCTCTTCGATCGACTTCACCCAGGCGGCGTCCAGCACCAGCGGCAGCAGGTCCGGATCGGGGAAGTAGCGGTAGTCGTGCGCCTCTTCCTTCGAACGCATCGAGCGGGTCTCGAGCTTGGTCGGGTCGAACAGGCGGGTCTCCTGGTCGATCTTGCCGCCGTCTTCCAGAATCTCGATCTGGCGGCGGGCTTCGTACTCAATGGCCTGCTGGATGTAGCGATACGAGTTGACGTTCTTGATCTCGCAGCGCGTGCCCAGGTGCTTGAAGTCGCCCGTCTCGCGGAACTTCTCGTAGGCGCCCGGACGGCAGACCGAGACGTTCACGTCGGCGCGCAGGTTGCCCTTCTCCATGTCGCCGTCGCAGGTGCCCAGATAAACGAGGATCGTCCGCAGCTTCTTGACGTAGGCGGCGGCCTCTTCGGACGTGCGCATGTCGGGCCTGGAGACGATCTCCATCAGCGCCGTGCCCGCACGGTTCAGGTCGACATAGGTCGCGTTCGGGTCTTGGTCGTGCAGCGACTTACCCGCGTCCTGCTCCAGGTGCAGGCGCTCGATGCGCACATCGAAGGTCGTGCCGTCGTCGCGTTCGACGCTGACCACGCCCTCGCCGACGATCGGCTGGTCGAACTGGCTGATCTGATAGCCCTGCGGCAGGTCCGGATAGAAGTAGTTCTTCCGGTCAAAGCGGCTCTTCAGATTGATCTGGGCCTTCAGGCCAAGGCCGGTCTTCACCGCTTGCTCGACGCAGAACCGGTTCAGCACCGGCAGCATGCCCGGCATAGCCGCGTCCACGAGGCTGACCTGCTCGTTCGGGCCCGCGCCGAAGCCGACGGCGGCGCCGGAGAAGAGCTTGGACTTGCTGGCGACCTGGGCGTGAACCTCGAGACCGAGGACAATTTCCCAGGGGCCGGTGCGGCCTTGGATCTGCTTGGAATCTTGCGTCATACGCTCCTCTTACACCCAGCGCCCCACGGCGGAAAAGCCTTCGCCGCAGGGCTTGCCGTTTCGCTCCAGCCCCGGTTACCCCGTTCAACCCGCAACAGGCCGATCCCCAACGAAGAAGGGCAGCTCCGCAGGAGCCGCCCTTTTCTACACCCGATCATTGGACCTTCTTCGCCAATGGGCCACGACCCAAGCCCTTCAATCCCAACAGAACTGCGCCAAGCCCAATTGCCGCTGCGATCAAGACTGCAGATGCTGCCACCAGTAGTAGTCCAACGTCCGGCAGCGTGTCTTGACCACCAAGCAAGATCAAAAGAAAACAACTTGCAGAACCGGCGAGCGTTGCGCCGGCCCAAAGTGCGGGAATGGCCCAAAACGGATGGTTAGAGGAGCCTCCCAGCTTCGCTCCGAAGCTCCAGAAAAGCGAGCCAACGAGCACTCCGAAATAGGGGCTGAGTAGCCACAGAGCCTTTTCCGAGAAGAGCGATAGCGGAACGCTTGCACTGAATAGCAGCGAAACGACGGTGATTGTAAGAGCCAAGGCAGCGGAAATGCCGGCCGTAACAGCGCCAAGGATAGAAAAGACTCCTCCAAGTCGCCATTTCGACATCAGATCACCACCACTTCGAGGCCTTGGCCGTGAAACCGGCCGCCCTTTCGACCGCCCCCGCGACCGAGAACACCGTGCCCTCGTCCAGAGGCTTGCCGATGATCTGCAAGCCCAGCGGCAAGCCGTTGGCGTCGAGGCCGGCGGGCAGGCTGAGGCCCGGCAGGCCGGCCAGGTTCGTCGTCACCGTGAAGACGTCGTTCAGGTACATGGCGATCGGGTCGTTCGAATTCTCGCCCAGGCCGAACGCCGCCGAAGGCGCGGTCGGGGTGAGGATCGCGTCGACCTTTTCCCAGGCGTTGTCGAAGTCCTCAGCGATGCGACGACGCACCTTCAGGGCCTTCAGGTAATAGGCGTCGTAGTAGCCGGCCGACAGCACATAGGTGCCGATCAGGATGCGGCGCTTGACCTCGTCGCCGAAGCCCGAGGCCCGGGTGTTTTCGTAGATCTCAGTGAGGTTGGCGCCCTCTTCGCGCAGGCCGTAGCGCATGCCGTCATAGCGGGCGAGGTTCGAAGACGCCTCGGCCGGGGCCACGATGTAGTAGGCCGGCAGGGCGTACTTGGTGTGCGGCAGGCTGATGTCGACGATCTCGCAGCCGGCCTCCTTCAGCCAGGCGATTCCGTCGGCCCACAGCTTCTCGATCTCGGCCGGCATGTTGTCGACGCGGTATTCCTTGGGAATGCCGATGCGCAGACCCTTCACCGACTTCCCGACGAACTGGGTGAAGTCCGGAACCGGGATGTCCAGGCTGGTCGAGTCCTTGGGGTCATGGCCCGCCATCGAGGTCAGCAGCAGGGCCGCGTCCTCGACAGTCTTGGCGATGGGCCCTGCCTGATCCAGCGAGCTGGCGAAGGCCACGACGCCCCAGCGCGAGCAGCGGCCATAGGTCGGCTTGATGCCGACGGTGCCGGTGAAGGCGGCCGGCTGGCGGATCGAGCCGCCGGTGTCGGTGGCGGTGGCGCCCAGGCATAGATCGGCCGCAACAGCCGCCGCTGAACCGCCCGATGAACCGCCAGGGGTCAGGGCCTTGGTCGAGCCCTGGGCCCGCCAGGGGTTGGTCACGGGGCCGAAATAGCTGGTCTCGTTCGACGAGCCCATGGCGAACTGGTCAAGGTTCAGCTTGCCCAGCATCACCGCGCCGTCGCGCCAAAGCTGCTTGGTCACCGTCGACTCGTAGGTCGGGACGAAGTTTTCCAGAATCTTCGAGCAGGCCGTGGTGCGCACGCCCTCGGTGCAGAAGAGATCCTTCACGCCCAGCGGTGCGCCTTCCAGCGGACCAGCGTCGCCCAAAGCCCGACGGGCGTCGGACTTGGCGGCCATGTCCAGCGCCTTTTCCGGCGTCTCCAGGATGTAGGCGTTCAGGCCGCGCGCGGCCTCGACGGCGTCGATGTGCGCGCGGGTCAGCTCGACCGAGGTGAATTCGCCCTTGGCCAGGCCGTCGACGGCGGCCTTCAGGGTCAGCTTCGTGAGCGCGCTCATTATTCGACCACCTTCGGCACGACGAAGAAATTGCCCACCGACTTGGGCGCGTTGCTGGTCACCCGGGCCGGATCGCCGCCCATGGTCACGACGTCGTCGCGCAGGGGCAGGCCCGAGTCCACGACGCTGGTCAGCGGCTCGACGCCGTCGGTGTCGACCTCGGCCAGCTGCTCGATCCAGGTCATGATGCCGTTGAGCTCCTGAGCCAAGGCCTCGATGCGCTCTTCGGGTTCGGCGATGCGGGCGAGCCGGGCGACCTTCCGCACCGTGGCGGCGTCAATGGCCATGGGGATCTCCTGAAATTCGAACGCGTCGGTTACTAGGCTGGAGACAAGGTTTCAAGGATGGTTTCAGACGGGGCGGCTCCTGATAAAGAGAGCCATGCCCGTTCTCGACATCGAAGCCTTCGCCGCCGCCCTGCCCCAGTATGCGCCCGTGGTGGGCCTGGACCCTGGCGAAAAGACGATCGGCGTGGCCGTCTCGGACGTCACCCGCACGGTCGCCAGCCCGCTGGCCCTGATCGAGAAGACCAAGTTCAGCAAGGACGCCGAGGCCCTGTTCAAGCTGATGGACAGCCGCGGCGCGATCGGCATCGTTATCGGCCTGCCGATGAACATGGACGGGACAGAGGGCGTCCGCTGCCAGAGCAACCGGGCGCTGGCGCGCAACCTGCTGCGCCTGAAACCCGAGCTGCCCATCACCTTCTGGGACGAGCGCCTGTCGACGGCGGCGGTGACGCGGGTGCTGATCGACGAGCATGACGTGAACCGAAAGAGACGCGCGGAAGTCGTGGACAAGATGGCGGCCGGCTGGATCCTGCAGGGCGCGCTGGAGCGGCTGCGGGGATTGTAGTCCTGTTACTTGCCCCCTCCGCGCCTGTGGCGCTCCTCCCCCGGAGGGGGAAGAAGGTGCGCGATCCCTTCTGCCCCCTCCGGGGGCGGACGACCGCGAAGCGGTCAGGTGGGGGCAAGTAAGGTCGACTTCACGCGGCGGGCCGCTGAAGGCATGGAAAGGGACGCGGAGCGCCGGACACCGTCCGGAGTGTGAGTTTGTAGATACCGTTTCGACGAAGCCCGACGCTCCGCGCGACCGTTATCCGCCAGCGTCCCGTCAGGTGGCCCTGTTTGGGCCTTACCGGGAGCTGGGCCTCCCGTTTCCGAGAGTCCCAACGGTCGGAGAGGACGGGCTTTCAGCCAAACACGCCCTTTTGCCTCCAACCACGCCGACGACGGGCGGGTGAGCCCAGCAAGCCCAGCCCCGGACCGTCCGAGTATCCCCCTCGAACCTGTCCCCGCTCGATCGCCCCCCGCCGCCGCAAATGGTCGCTGGCCATGCGCCCTTTCCTCGCGACGAGGTGCGTAAAGGATAAGGGCGGTTTCAACGCGGATGATGCAGCAGCGTGTAAAAGTGAGAAGTCGTTGATTTCATTCAGTTTGATTCTGAATACGCGGATCACAGAGCGCCGCGAACGCTCTTACTTGCCCCCTCCGCACCTGCGGCGCTCCTCCCCCGGAGGGGGAAGAAGGCTCGCGTTTCCTTCTGCCCCCCCCCGGGGGCGGACGACCACGCGGAGCGTGGTCAGGTGGGGGCCCGCGACGCTGGCCGATTATCAGCGGCACGACATCCTCCACAGAGCGTTCGCGTCCCTTCGCTTCCCTTCCCGGCCAAAGCCGCCTAAGACGCGGGCTCATGACGGCTTCAGCCCATGACCCCGCCCACGCGGCCATCGAGACGATCCGCGCCCGCGTCTTCGCCTTCCCCAAACGCCACTTCCTGTCGGCCGGCGATCTGAACGCGCTTCAGGCCGTCGAACTGCTGGATCTGGCCGACGCCTTCGTCGCGCTCAACCGCCAGCCGTCCAAGACCCTGGACATCCTCAAGGGTCGGACGCTGATGAACCTGTTCTTCGAGAACAGCACCCGCACCCAGAGCTCGTTCGAGCTGGCCGGCAAGCGGCTGGGCGCCGACGTCGTCAATATGAACCCCAAGACCTCGTCGGTGGCCAAGGGCGAGACCCTGATCGACACGGCGGTCACGCTGAACGCCATGCGGCCCGACCTGTTGGTCATCCGCCACGCCTCGTCCGGCGCGGCGTCCCTGCTGTCCCAGAAGGTCAGCGGCCACGTGATCAACGCTGGCGACGGCCAGCACGAGCATCCGACCCAGGCCGTGCTGGACGCGCTGTCGATCCGCCGCGCCTTCGGCCGTGTCTCGGGCCTGACGGTGGCGATCTGCGGCGACGTGCTGCACAGCCGCGTCGCGCGCTCGAACGTCGCCCTGCTGCACACCCTGGGCGCCAGCGTGCGCCTGGTGGGCCCGCCCACCCTGATGCCGTCCCAGGCCGAGCGCTGGGGCGTCACCGTCCACCACGACATGAAGTCCGGCCTGGCCGGCGCGGACGTCGTCATGATGCTGCGCCTGCAGCTGGAGCGGATGCAGGGCGCCTTCGTGCCCTCGACCCGCGAGTACTTCCGCTTCTACGGCCTGGATCGCGAAAAGCTCTCGCGCGCCGCGCCCGGCGCCAAGGTCATGCATCCGGGGCCCATGAACCGGGGCGTAGAGATCGACAGCGACGTCGCCGACGATCCGGCCATCAGCCTGATCCAGGACCAGGTCGAGATGGGCGTCGCCGCCCGGATGGCGGTGCTGACCAGCTTGGCAGCCAGACTGGAGGCCGCCCAATGAACGCGTCCCAGCCCCTCGCCTTCGTCAACGCCCGCCTGGTCGATCCCGAAAGCGGCTATGACGGCCCCGGCGGCGTCATCGTCTCGGAAGGCGTCATCACCGACGTCGCCAAGGGCCGTGAGTTCGGCAAGCTGTCCAAGGCCGTCCGGGTTATTGATTGCGGTGGGGCGCTGCTAGCGCCCGGCCTGATCGACTTGCGGGTGCGCACCGGCGAGCCCGGCGCCGAGACCAAGGAAACCCTCGCCTCGGCCGCCAAGGCCGCAGCGGCCGGCGGCGTCACCTCGTTCGTGGTCCAGCCCGATACCGCGCCAGCGATCGACGATCCCAGCGTGGTCGACTTCATCCTACGCCGCGCCCGCGACATCGACAGCGCCCGTATCCTGGTGGCCGGCGCGGCGACGCGCGGCCTCAAGGGCGAGCAGATGGCCGAGATCGGCCTGATGCGCGAGGCCGGCTGCGTCTATGTCACCGACGCGGGCAAGCCGATCGTCGACAGCAAGGTCATGCAGCGCGTCCTGACCTATGCCAAGGGCTTCGACGCCCTACTGGCGCACCGGCCGATGGACCCGTGGCTGGGACGCGGCGGTGCGGCGATCGGCGGCGAGTTCGCCGGCCGCATGGGCCTGCCCTCGATCTCGCCGATGGCCGAGCGGATCATGCTGGAGCGCGACGTCGCCCTGCTGGAGGCCACCGGCGGCAAGCTGCTGGTTGACCAGATCAGCTCGGCCCAAGCGTTGGAGACGCTTCAGCGCGCCAAGAAAAAGGGCCTGCGGATCAGCGCCTCGGTGTCGATCAACCACCTGTCGTTCAACGAGCTGGACATCGGCGACTACCGCACGTTCGCCAAGCTGAACCCGCCTCTGCGCGGCGAGGACGACCGCCAGGCGCTGATCGAGGCGCTGGCGAGCGGCCTGATCGACGTCGTGGTCTCCTCGCACAGCCCCGCCCCGGCCGAGGACAAGCGCCTGCCGTTCGACGAGGCCGCGCCGGGCGCGGTCGGCCTGGAGACCCTGCTGCCAGCCCTGCTGTCGCTGTACCACGAAGAGCGCATCGCGCTCGTGGACCTGATACGCGCCGTCACCCTGGCGCCGGCCGAGCTCCTGGGCCTGCGCGGCGGTCGGATCGCGCCGGGCGCACCGGCGGATCTGGTGCTCTGCGACATCGACGCGCCGATCATCATCGACGCCGCCCGCCTGCTGTCGAAGTCCAAGAACTCGCCGTTCGACGGTCGTCGCCTGCAGGGCCAAGTGCTGATGACCGTGGTCGACGGCCGCATCGTACACCGCGCGGAGGGCTAACCCTCCCGCGTCATCGCGGCGAAGGCCACGGCGGTCGCCACGCCCACCAGAGCGCCGGCGACAAGGCCGCCGATCGCGCCCAGAAGCCAGACCGGCGCGAGCGCCACGCCGGACGCGGCCAGGTAGATCGCGGGCAGGCCAAGCCCCCAGCCGATGGCGTTGCCAACGATCCAGGGCCAGCGCTTCACGCCCAGGCCGCCCAGCGCCAGGGTCTGGACCCCGCCGAAAACAGCGCCCAAGGCCAGGCCAAGGCCGGCCGCCATCAGGAGGGTCTGCCCCACGCTGGGATCGAAGCTGCCGGCGCCGCCGTCGCCTGTGGCGAAGATCGAGAATGACGATCCCGCCGCCCAGCCGATCACAGCCACGACGCAGGTCGCTGTTGTCCAGCGTACGATCGACAGCTCCGGCAGCCGTCGGCTCATCAGATTGGCCTGCACCAGCCCCAGCACCATGCCCTCAGGAACGCCAGAGAGCGCTTTCAACAGAAGCATGCAGATTTGCCAGAACAGCCCGTTCGGATCGGGCATCAGGCCGTCGGCCCAGACCCACCAGGAGGCGCCCAGCAGAATCCCGACCAGTTCGGCCAGCGCGGTCAGCAGGACCCAGACGACCCACTCGCCGCGACTTGTCGTGCGCTCCTCGACATGATGCGTCGCGCCCATAGCCCCCGCCATAACCTATCCCCACGATACTCCGCGCGACTTTGCCAGCGGATCAAAGCGATTTACACCCCTCGTCGACACGGCGCGCTTGAGCTCGCACAAAACACTCTCTAAGGTAGAAATCGTGGAAAGCCTCGCCTCAGCCGTTTATCTGACCCTCGCGATCGCCGTCGTCGGCGGTTACCTGCTGGGTTCGATCCCGTTTGGTCTGATCGCCACGCGCCTGGGCGGCGCCGGCGACATCCGCCAGATCGGCTCGGGCAATATCGGCGCGACCAACGTGCTGCGCTCGGGCCGTAAGGATCTGGCGCTGATCACCCTGCTGGGCGACGCCGGCAAGGGCGTGGTCGCGGTGCTGCTGGCCCGCTACCTGACCCACGGCAACCCCACAGTGATCGCCCTGGCCGGCGGCGCGGCGTTCCTGGGCCACCTGTTCCCGGTCTGGCTGAAGTTCAAGGGCGGCAAGGGCGTGGCCACCTTCTACGGCGTGCTGCTCGCCGCCTGCTGGCCGGTTGGCGCGCTGGCGGCCGTCACCTGGCTGGCCATGGCCGCGATCTTCCGGATCAGCTCGCTGGCCGCCCTGACGGCGGCGGTCCTGGCCGGCCCCTTCGCCATCGCCACCGACCAGCCGCGTCCGATGCTGGGCCTGGCGATCTTCATGGCTATCCTGATCTTCATTCGCCACCGCGAGAACATCGCGCGCCTGCTCAAGGGCGAGGAGCCCAAGATCGGCAAGAAGAAGTCGGCCGATCCGGCCGCGACCGAGGCGCCGTGATCCCGGGCCGCCTCTCGGACATCCAGCGCCTGGCCTGGCTTCGCCTGGCGCGCACCGAGACGGTCGGCCCCGTCGCCTTTGACCATCTGCTGACCCGCTACGGCACGCCCGAGCGAGCCCTGTCGGCCCTGCCCGACCTCTCCCGCCGGGGCGGACGCGCCGCGCCCCTGGCCCCGCCACCACGCGACACGATCGAGCGCGAACTGGAAATCGGCGAAAAGCTGGGCGCGCGCCTGATCTGCGGTTGCGAGCCCGATTTCCCTCCCCGCCTGGCCGCGCTGGACCCGCCGCCGCCGGTGCTGTGGGCCAGAGGCCGCGCCGAGCTGTTGTCGCAGCCGTCGATCGCCATTGTCGGGGCGCGCATCGCCTCCGCTGCCGGTCAGCGCTTCGCCCGGAACCTGGCGGCCGACCTTGGGACCGCCGGCTATGTCGTGGTCTCGGGCATGGCGCGCGGCATCGACGGGGCGGCGCACGAAGGCGCCCTGACGACAGGGACCGTGGCCGTCCTGGGCGGCGGAATCGACGATGTCTATCCGCCAGAGCACGACAAGTTGCACGCGCAGTTGGCGGCCGAGGGCTGCATCGTCTCCGAGAGCGCCCCAGACCGCCGCGCCCAAGCCAAGGACTTCCCGCGCCGCAACCGGATCATAGCTGGCCTGTCCCAGGGCGTCGTCGTGGTCGAGGCCGAGCTGAAGTCCGGCTCGCTGATCACCGCGCGTCTGGCCGCCGAACAAGGCCGCGACGTCTTCGCCGTGCCCGGCTCGCCGCTGGATCCGCGCTCCAGAGGGACCAACGATCTGATCCGCCAGGGCGCGATCCTCTGCGAGGGCGCCGAGGACGTGCTGCGGTCGCTGGCGGGCGAGGCCAGGCTGCGCGAGCGCGACCAGGCCTATGACGCCGAGCCGCCATCTGATCTCGATCCGGACGCCCTGCGCGAGCGCGTCGCCGCCCTGCTGTCACCGACGCCGGTCCCGCGTAACGACCTGATCCGCGCTGTCGCCGCCCCGGCCTCGACGGTCATGGCCGCGCTGGTGGAGCTGAGTCTGGCCGGCCGCGCGGAGCTACTGGACGGCGGGCTGGTGGCGGGGGTCTAGCCGCCCCTTCGCGCGCCCTTGGCGAATAGCAGGTCCGACCACCGCCAGTGGCCGCCCCCCAAAGCGAAGCGCGCCGCGCCTGGACCGTCGTTCAACGAGATCAGCACCAGCCCCCGCATCGGCTCGGCGCGGCAGGCGGCGGGGGCGAAGGCGACCTCCAGCATGATCATCTCGCGCAGACCCGAGAGGCCGTCGCCCTCCTCGCCGTCGGTGCGCACCCAGTCCCCGCTCCAGACCAGCGGCGCGCGGCCGGCGCCAACCGTGCCAGCATGGGCGCGCATCAGCGAGGCCCGGGCGCGGGGGTTCTTACGCAACCCCTCCTGCAGCAGCCGGACCATGTCGCAGCCCGCCCCGCCGGCACCCCCTCCCGAGCCCGAACCGGCGGTCGCCGCGCCCATCAGCTCGGACTCGCCAAGGCCCATGACGCGGCTGGGTGCGGGCTTCGGACTGGCCGGCAGCGGCGTCACGTCCTTCGGGATCGGAGCCTTGGTCGCGCGAAGGGGCGAGCGCGGCGCGGCCCTAGCCTGGTCCTTGGTTTTTTCGGGTGAAGGCGGCTTCTTGGGCGCCTTCACCGGCGACTTCGGCCCCTCATGCGGCGCGGGTATCGGAGGCGGCGGAGGCGGCGGATCGACCAGCGAGACCACCACCGATGGCGGCTCGGGCGGCGCGGGGGTGACATGGGCGGCGAACAACACCGCCACGGCGGCGGCGTGAGCGGCCAAGCTCACGACGACAGCTACGCCCTTCCCGCCACGTCGTCTCCAGTGCGCCATCGGCCCGCCACGCCACGGACCGAAGCGCCGGCCCAAAGGCTTGTGGACCACGCGTCCGCGTCAGGAAGTGGGCGAATGGTCGAGCTTGGCGCGCCGCTCTAGACGCTCAGATCCACCAGCAGGCCCGTGCCAGCGGCCGGCGCGGCGCGCACGGCCTCGCGCAGCCGATCGGCGATATCCGCGCGTTCGGCGTTCGAGGTCACGGGCTTGATCGGGCGGATCGGCGAGACATAGGCCTCGGTGGCGATCCTGTTGACGGTCAGGTCCATCGGCGAGCAGTCACAAAACCAGGCGATAAAACTCGCACAAGCGTCTTAACAAGCGGCTACCAGGGCCCCAAAGCACAGCCGTTCGTCAGAGCCCGCGTTGACAGACCCCCAAGCGGGCCCCACTTTCCCCGGCGCTCGCCTCCCGGGCGATCCGCCTTCCAGCCCAGAGTTAGAATGAACGTCGTCGTCGTCGAGAGCCCGGCCAAGGCCAAGACCATCAACAAGTACCTCGGGTCCGACTACACGGTTCTCGCTTCCTACGGTCACATCCGCGATCTGCCGTCGAAGGACGGCTCGGTGGAGCCCGACAACGACTTCGCCATGAGCTGGGAAGTCGACGCCAAGGCCTCCAAGCGCGTCAGCGACATCGTCGACGCCCTCAAGAAGGCCGACCGCCTGATTCTTGCCACCGACCCCGATCGCGAAGGGGAAGCGATCAGCTGGCACGTGCTGGAAGTGCTGAACAAGAAGAAGGCGCTGAAGGACAAGGCCGTCCAGCGCGTCACCTTTAACGCCATCACCAAGACGTCCGTGCTGGAGGCCATGGCCAATCCGCGCGACGTCGACATGGAGCTGGTCGAGGCCTATCTGGCCCGCCGCGCCCTCGACTATCTGGTCGGCTTCACGCTCTCGCCGGTGCTGTGGCGCAAGCTGCCGGGCAGCCGCTCGGCCGGCCGCGTGCAGTCGGTCTGCCTGCGGCTGATCGTCGACCGCGAACTGGAGATCGAGCGCTTCAAGACCCAGGAATACTGGACCGTCGACGCCGACGTCTCGGCGGGCGCTGATCCGTTCCTGGCGCGCCTGGTCAAGCACGAGGGCAAGAAGCTCACCAAGTTCGACCTGGGCGCCGAGGCCTCGGCCCTGGCCGCCAAGGCCGCCGTGGCGAGCGCCGTGTTCAAGGTCGCCGCCGTCGAGAAGAAGCCGGGCAAGCGCTCGCCCGCCCCGCCCTTTACCACCTCGACCCTGCAACAGGAAGCCGCGCGCAAGCTGGGCTTCTCGGCCCAGCGCACCATGCAGGCCGCCCAGAAGCTGTATGAAGGCATCGACATCGGCGGCGAGACCGTCGGTCTGATCACCTACATGCGGACCGACGGCGTGTCGGTCGAGCCCGAAGGCATCGCCGAGGCGCGCAGCGTGATCGGCAATGTCTATGGCGACAAATTCGTCCCCGAGACCCCGCGCTACTACAAGGCCAAGGCCAAGAACGCCCAGGAGGCTCACGAAGCCATCCGCCCGACCAGCCTGAACCGGAACCCCGGCTCGCTGCGCCTGGAGCCGGACCTGGGTCGCCTGTACGAGCTGATCTGGAAGCGGATGATCGCCTCCCAGATGGAAAGCGCCCGCATCGAGCGCACCACGGTCGATCTGGAAAGCGCCGATGGCCAAACCGGAATGCGCGCGACCGGCCAGGTCGTGCTCTTCCCCGGCTATTTGGCGGTCTATGAAGAAGGCCGCGACGACGAGGGCGATGAAGACAGCGCCCGCCTGCCGGTGATCGAGGAAGGCGCTAGCGCCAAGGTCATCGAGGCCCGCGCCGACCAGCACTTCGA
>NZ_PEGH01000009.1 GCF_002737755.1 Caulobacter sp. BP25 | reverse complement strand
AGCTGCAGGAAGGGTTCGCCGCCCGTGCAGACCACCAGGCGGTTCGTCGGGACCGCCGGTCCACTGGGCCTCGACCGCGGCCGCCAGGTCGTCGGCCGTCGACTTGGCCACCGCCGTTCTCACCGTCCGATCCCCAACGAAAGTCGCTGTCGCAGACAGGTGCAGACCCTTGGCGCGATCCTGCTCGCGGCCGCTTCCAAAGATTGCAGCCGGAGGAAAACGGCAGAAGCACTGCCGCCTTGCTGCCCGCCTGGCCGCCTTCGCCTTGGAGGGTCAGGAAGATCTCTTTGACGCTGTAGGTCATCGCGCCCTCTCCCCTTGCGGGAGAGGGTGGCCCACGCAGTGGGTCGGGTGAGGGGTCGCGCGGCGGGGTCGGACACGTCTATCAACCCCTCATCCGTCAGCTTCGCGCTTCTACACAGACTTCTCCGCAAGGGAGAAGGAAGACTCTCTCGCGCCCCGCCGCCATCCCACTCGGCGTAGCCCTTTTCGCGCAGCTCGCAGGCCGGGCAGACGCCGCAGCCATAGCCCCAGGGATGCAGCGTCCCGCGTTCGCCCTGGTAGCAGGTGTGGCTTTCCTCGACGATCAGTTGGACCAGATCCTCGCCGCCCAGGCTCTTGGACAGCGCCCAGGTCTGCGCCTTGGTCAGCCACATCAGCGGGGTCTCGACCCGGAAATTGCGATCCATGCCGAGGTTCAGGGCGCTCTGCATGGCGTCCAGCGTCTCGCGGCGACAGTCGGGATAGCCGAGAAGTCGGTCTCGCACATGCCGCCAACCAGGGCGTCGACGCCCCGCCGGTCCGCGAGCGCGGCGGCGTAGATCAGGAACACCAGGTTGCGCCCGGCACGAAGGTCGAGGGCAGACCCCGCCCGGTCATCTCGATGGCGCGGTCGGCGGTCAGGGCCGACTGGGCGACGGCGCCAAAGCTCCTGATGTCCAGCACGTGGTCTTCGCCCAGGCGGTCGGCCCACTGGGGAAGCGCGCGGCGATCTGGCGGCGCACGGCCTGGCGCGCCTCCATCTCGACCACGTGGCGCTGACCGTAGTCGAAGCCGACGGTCTCGACGCGGCCGTAGCGCTCCAGCGCCCAGGCCAGGCAGACGCTGCTGTCCTGACCGCCGGAGAACAGGACCAGGGCCGCTTGATCGGCGGAGGGGCGCTCTAGCGGGCTCATGCGCGGCGCTCGCTTTTCGGGAAGGGGAACATGCGCCCTCCTCTACACGAGCCAGGCGCTCGCCGGAACCGGCGCCGGCCCAGCGTCCTGGGAGACGCGCCCAACCGTCGATACTCAGTTCACGAAGTGAGTCGAATTCTTGAGAGCGCTGTCACGCAATCACGCATGAATAGCGAGACAAAATCCGGAAGATGGGCAAAACTTCCGCTACGTAAGCGGCAAACCCAATCTTCTAATTTTGGATTGACTTGTACGCCTGGCGACAATGAGGTCGCATTTTAAGTGAAAAGCCGTAACCTATCACCGATCACTTACCTTTGCGCCAGTTGACAGTCAGAGAACGCAAGTATGCAATCTTGCAATGCTGCGATGGGTTCGCCGTACGCCCGCGTGGTGAAAAACAGTACGGCGTCGAGGAAACATCGACGCGGCAGGCCCACCCATAAGGCGCCGCTTGCGTCTGGGAGGGAATTCAATGTCGCAAACTCTGCGTACGCGGAGCCTGCTGGTCATGGGCGCTTCGGCGGCCGTGCTCTCAGCTCTCGCCGCCCCCGCTTTCGCCCAGCAGGGCGGAACGGTCATCGAGGAACTGGTCGTCACCGCCCAGAAGCGGGAGGAGGCGCTCCAGGATGTGCCGATCGCGGTCTCGGCCTTCAGCCAGGACTCGCTGGAAGCGCAGAAGATCGACGGCGGTCCCAACCTGCAGCTGGCCATTCCGAATGTCAGCTTCGCCAAGGGCAACTTCACCAACAGCTTCAACTTCCAGATCCGTGGCGTCGGCTACAAGGCCGTCGGCGCCTCGGCCGACCAGGGCGTCGGCGTTCACATGAACAACGCCCCCATGCAGTCGGGCAATCTGTTCGAGGCCGAGTTCTACGACGTCGAGCGGGTGGAAGTGCTGCGCGGTCCGCAAGGCACCCTCTATGGGCGCAACGCCACCGGCGGCGTGGTCAATGTGATCACCGCCAAGCCTACCGACGCTTTCGAGGCCAATGTCCGCGCCGAATACGGCAACTATGACGCCATCCGTCTGCGCGGCATGGTCAATGTGCCGATCTTCGGCGACAAGCTGGCCGTGCGCCTGTCGGGCGCCACGCTCAAGCGCGACGGCTTCGTCACCAACACCTTCAACGGCCACACGGTGGACGACCGGGACCTCTATTCGACCCGTGTCCAGGTCATGTTCAACCCGACCGAAAAGCTGCGCACCAACTTCCTGTGGGAGCGGTTCATCGAGGACGACAGCCGCGCCCGCACCGGCAAGCAGCTCTGCACCAAGGACAACGGCCCGGCCACGGTCGGCGGCGTACCCACCAGCGCGGCCCGCCGCTACCTGACGCAGGGCTGCGTTTCGGCGTCGCTGTACACGCCGGCTGCCTACGGCACGGTCAACACCTCGGGCACCCTGACGGGCCTCTTGGGCAACATCTTCGGCTTCACGGGCGGCGACGCCAACGCCGGCGACACCACCTCGACCAACCTGCGCGAGATCGAGACCGCGCTGGATCCGCTCTACCAGTCGTCATCGAACGTCTACCAATTCACCCTGAACTATGACCTCTCCGACACCCTGACCTTCACGTCGATGACCGCCTACAGCAAGGGCAAGGTCTATACGAAGCAGGACTACAACCGGAACGTCTCGCCGGTGCCGTTCAACAGCACGCCCTTCACGCCGGGCGGCTTCTTCAACGACCCGCAGGTGGGCAACACCGACAAGTTTACCACCATCGACGTATCGTCCGCGACCGCTGAGCAGTTCAGCCAGGAACTGCGCCTGCAGTCAGCCTTCGACGGGCCGATCAACTTCAACGTCGGAGGCATTCACTTCACCTATCGGACGCTGACCGACTACTACGTGATCGGCAATTCGCTGACCCTGTCGTCGCTGGCGCTGAACTTCTCCAACACCGGCAATCCCAACTGCAATCCGGCGACCACTGCCCGCTGCATCGGCATCGACACGGCCGCCGACCCGACCGGCGAGGGGCACAACTACTATCTGAACCGCACGCCCTACACCCTGGTCTCCGACGCCCTGTTCGGCGAGGTCTACTACCAGATCAACGAGGACCTGAAGTTCACCCTGGGCCTGCGCCAGACCCGCGACAAGAAGGCGGTCAAGAACTACTCGACCGTGCTGCTGGCGGCCGGCTACGGCCTGACGCTGAACCCGACCAATCCGGACCAACGCGCCCGCTTCACCGAGACGACTGGCCGGATCGGCTTCGACTACAAGGCCCGCCTAGGCTTCACCGACGACACCCTGCTCTACGCCTTCTACTCCAAGGGCTATAAGGGCGGCGGCATCAATCCGGGCGTCCCGGCGGACTCGGTCGGCATCCGCCAGACCTTCGACCCGGAGTTCGTCAACGCGTTCGAGGTGGGGACCAAGAACACCCTGATGGGCGGCAGCCTGCTCTTGAACGCGACGGGCTTCTCGTACGACTACCAGGGCTACCAGATCTCCAAGATCGTCAACCGGACCTCGGTCAACGAGAACGTCGACGCCAAGATCTACGGCTTCGAGCTGGAATCGATCTGGTCGCCGGTCCGCAACCTGAAGCTCAACGCCAACATCGGCTATCTGCACACCAAGATCGGCAAGGGCGTCACCTCGATCGACACAATGAACCGGACCCAGTCCAACTCGGCCTACACGGTCGTGAAGGTGGGGCCGAACTCGTCGGCGGTCGGCGCCAACTGCGTGCTGGCCACCGCCGGCGTCGCGACGATCCTGGGCGCGGGCGCCGGCGGCACCCTGCCCTGGGCCTGCTCAGGAGCGGCCGCCTACCAGGCGTTCCTGTCGGCGCCGGCCGCAGCCGGCGGCGCCGGCCTGCCAGCGGCCACGGCCGCGTTCCTGGCCAACGCCACAGGCCTCTACACCTATGGCTCAGGCTATTCGATCGAAGGCGTCGCTGCGGACCTGTCGGGCAACGAGCTGCCCAACTCGCCGCATTGGACCACCTCGATCGGCGCTCAGTACACCTTCGAGCTGTCGGACGGCTGGTCTGCGACGCTGCGCGGCGACTACTACCGCCAGAGCAAGCAGTACGCACGGGCTTACAACACCGAGTACGACCGCCTGAAGGCGTGGGACAACGGCAACCTCACGCTGAAGGTCGAGAAGCCCGAGTGGGGCCTGTCGATCGACGCCTATGTGAAGAACATCGGCAACAAGCTGCCTATCGTCGACGCCTACACCACCGACGACAGCTCGGGCCTGTTCACCAACGTGCTGACCGGCGAGCCGCGCCTCTACGGCATCGCCATCACCAAGTCCTGGTAGCGAGAGCGTAACCCCGGACCTGACAAGGCGGCGCTCTCGGGCGCCGCCTTCTTTTTCTCTTCAGGAAGCCCCCTTAAGGCGCCCGCGACACCGGGTGCGGGGCGGACTTAACGACTCTGCAAGGCCGGAAAGGGCAAGTTGCCCGCCTGTAAGTCCTGGCGAAGTCCCGAATGGAAACGCTTTCACGTCTGATCGAAAGGCGCGCGCCCGTCGCGCCCGACGCGCCGTGCGCCGAGGTCGCGGCGATGTTCGACGCCGATCCGACAGCGGCCTGCATCGCGGTCGTCCAGGACGAGCGCCCGGTCGGCGCGGTCTATCGCGACGTCCTGCAGGGCATGATGAAGGTCGCGGGCGACAGCCTCGCCGACAAATCCATCGCCGACGTGATGGACACCACTCCGCGCGTCATCCCGGCCGACAGCGACGCCAACGCCTTCGTGATCTCGCTGCGTGACAGCGCTCAACCCGTGTTCCGCACCGGCTATGTCGCGATCGACGCGGCCGGCCGCTATGTCGGGATCGGCGGCCTCAACTCGCTGCTCAGCGTCCACCAGCGCCGCCTGAACGAGGCGCGCGACGCCCGGGCCCTGATCGAGCGCATGGCCATGGATATCGGCGACCACCTGGACGGGGTGCTGGCCATCACCGCGCGGCTGGAGCAGCAGCGCCTGACCCCCGACGCTGCAGCCTTCGTCCGCGCGATCGGCGACACCAGCCGCGACATGAGCGAGACGGTCGGCCGAGCGATCGACCTGCACCGCTCGGCCCAGGGCCAACTGGTCTTCAAGACCGCGCCGATTCGGCTGCGCGACCTGGCCGACGCCGTAGAGGCCCGCTGGGCCGCCCGTGCGCAGGACAGCGGATCGACCCTGCTGGTCTCCTACGACGGGGATCCGGAATGCGGGGTCGAGATCGACGGCGAGCGCCTGATGCAGGTGCTAGACATCCTGGTCGAGAACGCCCTGGCTGCGGGCCGCGGCATGATCGAGGTCCGCCTGACCGCACGCCCCGAGGGCGACCTGGTGCGCCTGGACGCCCAGGTGCGCGACAATACCGCCGGTCACGACGCCGAAGCGCGCCTGGCGCGGCTGGCCGGCCCGATGAGCCAGCACCCCCTGCAGGACCGCAGCGAGATCGCCCTGAGTCTGGGCCTGGCCCTGGCCCGGCGCATCATGCGGGCCATGGGCGCGCCGCTGCACGCAGAGGCCAATCGCGGCGCTGGCGTCACCGCCGGCTTCTCGTTGATCGCCCGTCCGGCCGCCACGGTCGAAGCTCAGGACAGCGAGCCGACCGTCTCCTCGCGCGCCGCCCACATCCTGATCGTCGACGACAACGCCACCAACCGCATGGTCGCCGAGGCGCTGTGCGACATGTTCGACTGCACCTCCGAACAGGCCGTCGATGGCGTGGAAGCCATCGAGATGGCGCGCGGCGGTCGCTTCGACCTGATCCTGATGGATATCAAGATGCCGCGCATGGACGGGGTGGCCGCCACCCGCGCCATTCGCGAGATGGGCGGACGGGTCGGCCATACGCCCATCGTCGCCCTGACCGCCAACGCCGACCCCCTGGACGTCCAGACCTATCTGGCCGCCGGCATGCAGGAGGTCGTCGAAAAACCGATCAAGCCGGAACGCCTGGCCGTCGTCCTCAGCGCCCTGCTGGGCGGCGAGGACGAGGCCGAGACCGAGGCGGCCTAAACCCTACTTCAACAGCCCCCCGGGCGGGGTGTAGTGGACCTGGGCTGCAGGGCCCAGCGGCCAGTCGAACGCCACCCAGGCCAGCGTCATCAGCACGCCCGCGCTCATGAACGCCAGCGCATAGGGCAGCATCAGCGCCAGCAGCGAACCCACGCCCGTGCCGGGATCCCAACGCCGGGTCATGGCCAGCACCAGCGGGAAGTAGCTCATCAGCGGGGTCATCAGGTTCGTGAAGCTGTCGCCCATGCGATAGGCGGCGGTGGTCATCTCCGGCGAGATGCCCAGCAGCATGAACATCGGCACCACGACGGGCGCCAGCGCGCTCCACTTGGCCGAGGCCGAGCCGATGAACAGATCCAGCACCGACGAAAAGCCCAGCACGCTGACCAGCAGCACCGGCGCGGGCAGGTTCAGCGCCTTAAGCGTTTCAGCGCCGTGGATGGCCAGGATCGGCCCCAGGCGCGACCAGTTGAACATCGCCACGAAATGGGCGGCGAAGAAGGCGAAGACCACATACGGCGCCACCGAGCGCACGCCCTCGGCCATCATGGCCACCACGTCGCTTTCCGATTTCACCGCGCCGGTCCCGACCCCGAACGCGACGCCGCTGGCCAGGAACAGCAGCATGAAGCCGGCGATCAGCGCGCCATAGAAGGGCGTGAGCTGGGCCGGACCGCTCTTGGTCTCGTCGATCAGCGGCGTATAGCCGGGCATGAGGCTGAGGGCGGCGAACAGGGCCACCACAGCCAGCGCGGCCAAGCCCGCGAACTTCAAACCGCGCTTTTCCTCGGGCGTGACGGCGGACTTGGCCAGTTCGGCCTTGAGCGCGTCGTCCGCATGACCGCCCCAGGGGCCCAGGCGCGGCTCGACCACGCGGTCCGTCAGGAACCAAGCGATCGGCGTGAAGACCACCACGATCGCCAGGATGAACCACCAGTTGCCCAACGGGTTCATCGTCCACGACGGATCAATGATCCGCGCCGCCTCTTGCGTGAAACCAAACAGGACCACGTCGAACTGACCTGGCGTCAGATTGCCGGCGAAGCCCCCCGACACCGCGGCGAAGGCGGCGGCCAAGCCCGCCAGCGGGTGTCGCCCGACGGCGGCGTAGAGCAGCGCGGCCAGGGGGATGAACACCACATAGGCCGCGTCAGAGGCGTGGTGCGAGACCATGCCGATGACCACCACCAGGGGCGTCAGGATCTTCTTGGGCGCCTCGCGCAGACTGGCCCGGATCAGGGCGCTGAACAGGCCCGACCGCTCGGCCACGGCCGCGCCCAGGATCACCACCAGCACCAGGCCCAGCGGGGCGAAGCTGGTCAGCGTCTTGGGCATCTCGGTGAAGAGGCGGGCCATGTTCGCCTCGGAGAACAGGCTGCTGGCCGAATAGGTCAGGATCCCATTCTCCAGCTCGCCGAACGACGGAGCTTCGTCGCCGCCATAGGCGATCGACGCGGACCAGCCCAAGGCCTGTCCGAGGGCCGACAGGACCATCAGGCCCAGGATCAGCCAGACGAAGATCATGACCGGTTCGGGGAGGAGATTACCGAGTCTCTCGACAGCGCCGAGAAAGCCTTTTTGGCGGCGGGAAGACGTGACAGGAGGAGCGGCGTCGCTCATGCGGCATCCGTTACAGTTTCAGGGTCCCTCCGCCCCCACGGCTAACAGTCGTCGCGCTGTCGGTAAAGCTGAGCGCGACCTGACCGTTGATCTGCCTTCGGATAAGCTCCAACCTGCCCGCCGCGCGCGCGTTTTGCGGGCGTTTGCAACAAGCTCGGCTATCGCGACCTAACGCCGCGCCCGACGTTCGCTCGCTTCCACCGACGCGGCGGTCGTGTCATTTTCGCTGAACAACCGTTGGAGGCGGATTTACAGATGAGCGAAGACACCGAAGGCCGACGCCCCAACCCCGTCGACTTGCACGTCGGCGGCCGGGTGCGGATGCGCCGCAAGCTGATGGGCGTAAGCCAAGAACAGCTGGCGGACTCCCTGGGGCTGACCTTCCAGCAGGTCCAGAAGTACGAGCGCGGCGCCAATCGCGTCAGCGCCAGCAAGCTGTATGACATCGCCAAGACCCTGCAGGTCCCGGTGTCGTTCTTCTTCGAGGGTCTGGCCGACCCGATGAGCGGCGCCGAGATCGACGCGACCGCCCAGCACGCCGAGAAGGTGGTGCAAGAGTTCCTGACCACGCCGGAAGGCCTGGAACTAGCCGAGGTGTTCCCGCGCATCGGTCGCGGCCGCGTGCGCCGCCAGGTGCTCGACCTGGTCCGCGCCATGGCCGACGAAGCCCAACGGAACGAAGTCGCTTAAGGGAAGCGACTCCAAGTTTCCGTGATTTTGACGAGGCCTCGGACCGCTCACCCGAGGCCTTTGTCATGTCTGGAGACCCGTTCTGAAGGCTCAGCTCGTCGGCGCTTCGGCGTGGAAGGCCTGCCAGATACGCTTGGCGGTCCCAACGGCCGCCGGGGCCAGGCCGCGCAGGTCATAGGTCCGCACGATGCGCATCCCCACCTCGCGCTCGCGCTGCCAAGCGACCATCACGTCGTGCGCCTGGCCGGCGACCAGATCGACCAGCTGCGCCTGACTGGGCGGGGCGGCGCTGGCCAGCATCTGCACCTTGGCGCCCTGGCCCGACAGATCGCGGATCACGCAGTCCCAGGCGAAGGCACCGCACAGGACCTTGCCCGAGCGGTTCGTCGGCAACCGCGCGCTGCTTCGCCGATCAGCTTCAATGCCAGGTTTCGCCATGCCTTTGATAAAGGCACGACGCAGTTAATCGGCTGTTCAAAATGAAGGTTTCCGAGCTTCTTCCTCCGACCTCCCCGGCGAATGCCGGGGCCCAGATCAAACCCGCGACACCGCGACGATTGGCAAGGCGGTAGGCGCGCTTACCGGAATCACCGCGCGTGAGTCTGGACCCCGGCATTCGCCGGGGAGGTCGGGATTTGAGAGTCCAGCGCCCGCTCCAGATCGCCGAGAATATCGGCAACGTCCTCCAGCCCCACCGACAGCCGCACCATCCCCTCGCCGATCCCCGCCTCGGCGCGCTCTTCGGGGGTGTAGGTCGAGTGGGTCATGCTGGCCGGATGCTGGATCAGGGTCTCGGCGTCGCCCAGCGAGACGGCCCGGCGGATCAGGGTCAAGCGGTTCATCATCGCCACGCCCGCCGCGTGCCCGCCCTTCAGCTCGAACGCCATCATGCCGCCGCCGTGGGCCATCTGCCGCGCGGCCAGCGCATGCTGCGCAAAGCTGAAGAGGCCCGGATAGAACACCCCCGCCACCGCCGGATGGGTCTCCAGCCAGCGCGCCACGGCCAGAGCGCTCTCGCCGTGACGCGCCATGCGCAGCGACAGGGTCTTCAGGCCTCGCATCACCAGGAAGGCCGTGAACGGCGACATCACCGCGCCGGTCATGTCCTTGACCCCCACCAGGCGCACGCGGCCCATGTCCTCGACGCCGCCGACGGCGATCCCGCCCACGAGGTCGCCATGGCCGCCCAGGTACTTGGTGGCCGAGTGGACGACGATGTCGGCGCCCAGGCCGAGCGGCCGGGTCAGCACCGGCGTGGCGTAGGTGTTGTCCACCACCACCTTGGCGCCGGCCGCCCGGGCGATGGCGCTTATCGCGGCGATGTCGACGAGGCGCATGTTCGGATTGGCCGGCGTCTCGAAATAGACAATGCGGGTCTTGTCCGAGATCGCCGCCGCCAGGGCGCCAGGATCGGTCATGTCCACCTGGCGCACGGTAACACCAAAGCGGGTCAGGCCATCACGCATGAAGGCGAAGGTGCAGCCGTACAGGGTCTGGTCGGTGATCACCTCGTCGCCGGCCTTAAGGAAGCTCCACAGCACCGCCGTGATCGCCCCCATGCCTGAGGCCGTCGCCACCGCCGCCTCGCCGCCCTCAAGGCTGGCCAGACGGCGCTCCAGGAGATCGGTCGTGGGATTGGAGATGCGCGAATAGAAGTGCCCTTCCCGCATGCCGGCGAACATCTCGCCGCCAGCCTCGGCGCTCTCGAAGGCGAAGGTCGAGGTCAGGTGAACGGGCGGCGTCAGCGCGCCATGCTCGTCGGCGGGGTCATAGCCCGCATGGATGGCTCGGGTGGAAAAGCCGCCTTGATCGCCGCGCATGGATCGCTCCCTTTTGAGGCTACTGTGATCCTTGAAGCGGCGCGGCGGATTGCGAACTCTGCCACGGTGAGGTTCTATTTTGGCAGATTCTGCTCAGGAGGCCGGGCATGGACGCCAAGGATCGCCAGATCATCCGCGAGTTGCAGAAGGACGGCCGCCTAACCAATCAGGAGCTGGCCGAGCGTGTGAACCTGTCCCCCTCGCCCTGCCTGCGCCGGGTGCGCAATCTCGAGGCCGAGGGCGTGATCAAGGGCTACACCGCCCTCGTCGACCAGAAGGCCTACGGCCTGCCGATCACCGTCTTTGTCCGGGTGCGTCTGGACCGCCACGGCCAGGACCTGATCCAGGGCTTCGAGGCGGCCGTGGCGCGGATCGACCAGATCCTGGACTGCTTCCTGCTGGCCGGCGGCGACGACTATCTGCTGCGGGTCATCGTCGACAGCCTGGAGGCCTATGAGGACTTCATGCGGCGCAAGCTGCACGCCATCCCTGGCATCGCCTCGATCGACACCAGCTTTGCCTATGGCGTGGTGAAACAGACCCGCGTGTTTCCGGTGACGGGATGACGCGAACCGCGTTATCGGTAAGCCTCACGGGAAAGTCAGTCATAGGGAGCGCTGACGCCGATACGATGACCGGGATGATCGAAGACGCTCCGCCTCTGTCCGCGTCTCCCAGCGTGACCACCGCGCTGAAGCATGCGCCGCTGGGCATCGCCATCTTCGACAGCCAGATGCGCTATCTGGCCGCCTCGCGGCAGTATCTGACCGACCAGCACCTGCCCGCCGACATGCCGCTGATCGGCCGTCTGCACTACGACGCCTTTCCCGAGGTGCCCCAGAAGTGGCGCGACCTGCACGCCCGCGTCTTGGCCGAGGGGGTCGAGCTGCGCCACGAAGGCGACCCTTACATCGACCGTGACGGCCGCACCGAGTGGATCCGCTGGTCGATGGCGCCCTGGCGCACCGACGCCGGCGAGATCGGCGGCCTTGTTCTCTACACCGAGGTCGTCACCGCCAACATCCAGGCGCGAATGAAGTTGGAGGCTGCCGAGGCCCGCTATCGCGCGGTGTTCGACCAGGCGGCCATGGGCGTGGCCCGCCTGACCCCCACCGGCGCGATCCTGGAGGCCAACGACGCCTTCTGCGCCCTGCTGAAGCGCGATCGCGAGAGCTTGCTCGGCGCCACGCTGCAACATTTGATGCATCCCGACTCCCTGGCCGCCACCCTGGAAAGCGCCGCCAAGCTGCTGTCGGGCGAGGCCGAGACCTGCTCGGCCGAACGGCGGGTGCGGGTCCCGGGCGGCGACCTCTGGATACACCTCACCGCCTCGATGGTCCGGGTCGACGGACAGCCCGCCTATATCCTGGCGATCATCTCAGACATCAGCGCCCGCAAGCAGGCCGAGGATGCGCAAGGCCGCTATCAGGCCCAGCTGCGCCTGTTGATCAATGAACTGAACCACCGGGTGAAGAACACCCTGGCCACGGTCCAGTCGATGGCCTCCCAGACCCTGCGCAACGAGCCCGATCCGATCGTAGCTTTCGAGAAGTTCGAAGCGCGCCTGCTGGGCCTCTCGCGTGTCCACGACATCCTGACGCGCGAAAGCTGGCACGGCGCTGAGCTGCGCGAGGTGGCCGAGCGCGCCCTGCAGCCGTTCGACGAGGCCGGCGCGCGGGTCACCATCGAGGGGCCCTCGGTCTGGATGCAGCCGGGCGGCGCCCTGACCATGGCCCTGACCTTCCACGAGCTGGCGACCAACGCCCTGAAGTATGGCGCTCTGTCTAACGCGACGGGCCAGGTGCGGCTGGCCTGGACCTACGACCCGGAAAGCCGCGCGCTGGATGTCATCTGGAACGAGGCCGGCGGACCGCCCGTCTCGCCGCCGACCCGCAAGGGTTTCGGCTCGCGGCTGATAGAACGCAGCCTGCGCGGCGAGCTGAAGGGCGAGGCGTCGATGGACTATCGCCCCGAAGGTCTCAGGTGCCGCCTCAACGCCTGTCTGCCCGAGGTTCACGAGGGCGGCGTGCTGGGCCAGGGCTGAGCCGCGCGTTCAACTGGAATTTGATCACCCGCATGGCGGCGCGCGGCGACCGGTGGCGTCTTGTCCCCGAGAGCAAGCTGGCGTCCCCACCCGCCGGCCTGTTGGCCGACCGAGGAGTCGTGACCTTGGTCGGCCGCCTCTCACGGCCTTCTGAACAAAGCTTCATTGGACAACAACGGCGACGCGCCTCACCTGAGGGAGGGCGGCAGCGGCGCCGTCACATCTCCGAGCCCGGAACGACGCACGCCTGTCGCGCGACTCGGTCATGGTTTGGCAAAAGGCCGGGGGGCCTTGGTTGTGCGATTGTTGTCCATCTCGCTCGTGCTGGCACTATGCGCCGCGGCCTGGCCGGCCGCCGCCGGGGGCTTGCGCGATCGCCTCTACGATCCCGGCGACGGCGTCCTGGTGGTGGCCCACCGCGCCTGTCATCGCGCCGCGCCCAGCCATGGCTTCGAGCACGCTGTTCCCGAGAACTCGCTGGCCGCGCTTGAGCGTTGTGTGGCTCTGGGCGTGGATCTCGTCGAAATCGACGTGCGCCGCACGCGCGATGGCCATCTGGTGGTCATGCACGACGCCAAGGTCGACCGGACCAGCAATGGCAAGGGCCGCATCGCCGACCTCACCCTCGCGGAGGTCCAGGCCCTGCGCCTGAAGGGCAGCCAGGATGAGGCCCCGCCAACGCTGGAAGCGTTCCTGCGCACCGCGCGTGGCCGCATCCTGGTCAATATCGACCTCAAGGGTCCCTACGCCGCGCAGGCCGCGCAGGTCGTCCGTCGCGCCGAGGCGGCCGACTGGGTGCTGTTCAAGGCCAAGGCCCGGTTCGGCGCGCCGCCGATCGCCGACCAGGCACCGTATCAGGGCCTGGCCTTCATGCCGATGGTCGCGGCCAAAGCGGCCAGAACGCCCCGCGACCTGGCCGGCATTATCCTTCGCCAGGCGTCCGGCGCCCGTCAGATTCCGGCGGTCGAGACCGTGGCGCTGAAGGGCCAGGGCTTCACGGCCGTCCGCGACGCGGCCCGCGCCGCCCGCATCCGCGTCTGGGCCAACACCCTGGCGGACAAGGGCTGGCGGCGCATGCTCGACCAGTCCGGCGACCGCCAGGCCCTGCGCGATCCTGACCGCGCCTGGGGACGGCTGATCGACCAGGGCGCCAGCATCGTCCAGACCGACCACCCCGCCGCGCTGATCGACTATCTGGAGCGCCGCGGCCTGCGCGGCCGAGCGCCGGCGGTCATCGCGAGCGCGGGCGGTCAATCGTCATCCTGAGCTTAGAGAGCGATCGACGGTTCACGACCACGCGGGCGCGAGGGCTTCACCGCCGCGAAAGCTTTTTGATTTCAAAGGGAAATCAGTCCGTCCTGGTGGCGGGGGCGGTGTGCAAAACGGAACCCACTTCCGTTCTCGGTCTGGTCCGCTTGGCCGTTTGACCCTTCCTCCGCCCGACCAAGGCTAGCTCAGAGGCCTGATGCCGCGTGCTGTGCGCCTGTAAGGATCTGGCGAACCCTTTCGCCAGATGCCGTTTCTAATCAAACCAGGGGGTGCGGGGGATTTCGGGCGGCGTCGATCGACGTCCTCGTAGTTCGCCCGCCCTGCAGACAAAAAAAGCCCCGCGTGGGCGCGCGGGGCTTGGAGGTCGGGCGGCTATGGAGGCGGGCTCTGTCTTAGAACAGCGCCCTTTGTGGCTCTGCCAGGGCGAGCGGAACGCCCTTGGCGATCAGCAGCTCGGCCGCCGGCGCGGCGTGCTCGCCGCCGGCGATCGAGTACGTCGTCCGCACCGCCTCGAGATCCGCCCATGCGAACGCCGCTCGCATTTCCGGGACATCGTTGATCGACAGCAGGAAGCGCCCGCGGATGCTGGCCAGGGCGTCGGCCAGGCGCAGGAAGTCCGCCCGGGCGAAGACCTCGCGGCCGTAGTCGTCCTCGGATCCGTAGTAGGGCGGATCGAGATAGAACAGGGTCCCCGGCCGGTCATAGCGCGGGATGAAGTCCGCCCAGTCCAGGTTCTCGATGATGACACCGGCGAGGCGGTCGTGGATCCGCTTCAGGCGGGGCTCGAGGCGCGCCAAGTCGAAGTTGCGAGCGCTGTAAGGATCAACGCCGAACGCACGCCCGCGAACCTTCCCGCCGAAGGCCAGGGTCTGTAGGTAGAGCACCCGCGCAGCGCGTTCGATATCAGTCAGATCATGCGACGGCGCTGTCTTGAGGTGATCGAACTCGACCCGCATCGCCGGCCGCCAGCGCAGCTCGCGCAGTAGGGCCTCGGGGTGCGAGCGCAGAACCCGGAACAAGGTGACGACGTCGCCGGATACGTCGTTGATGACCTCGACGGCCGGCCGTACCGATCGGCGCAGGAAGACGCCGCCCATGCCGAGGAAAACCTCGCAGTAAGCGTCGTGTGGCGTGCTGGCCAGCACCTGGCAGATCCGCTTGGCCAGGTGGCGCTTTCCCCCGATCCAAGGCGCCGGCGGCTCGGCCGAGGAAACAGGCAGGTGCGGAAATCGCACCCCTTCATGGTTGTGCGTCATTGTGAGCTACTCCTTTAAGCGATTAGGAGTCCGCCGCCTCCGGAGGCTGGGGCGGACGCGCCGTCGGCGATCGACGGCGTCGCGTGGCGAGGCAGCTACTCGCCGGTCGGCGCGTTGGCGCGCGCCGATCCCGCCCTACCCGGAAGGACGGTGTTCTTGAGCTCGCGCGCTTGACTCTCGCGCGCGGCGGAATGAGAACATTCGCGGAACTTCGGAGACATCGTCATGCTGGCCAGACGCGCCTGTCAGCGCGCGAGAGCGCACGCCCATGCCTGAGAAATTCGAGCCGGGCGTGCCGCTCGACCACTACCGCCAGCACGACGCGAGCATCCAACTTCATTGCACCGCCTGCGCCCAGATGACCCTTCTGGACCTTGAGACGGTGATCGCAGGCTTGATCGCGCGCCGCCTCGGCGACGAGCGCACCGGCATACGCGCCCTGGCGCGAACCTTCCGCCGTCCCTGCGAGCGGTGCGGCGCGACCGCCTGGGAGACGCGTCCATGCTTTCCGTCTCAAAAGCCGTCGATGCGGATTGGCGGACCTCGCTGATGGCCAAGAACCCCGCCTACCTGCCCGCTCACGTCTGGACCGTGGCTGGGCTGATCGATGCTCAAGAGCGGGTGATCTGGTCTTGCCGGAAATGCGGAGCGTGGGCGCAGGCCGACTTACTGGCGATCCAGCGAGCGAAGGGGCCGGACTATAGCCTCGTCGATCGAACTTCCCGTTGCCGCGTTGAGGGATGCGGCGGAACGGTCGGCTTTCACTACGGATCGCCAGCCCGCCCGCTGAAAGCCCTTCGCGAGCGCCAAGCCGCTATTCAGGGCCAAAAGGAGCGCGAGGAAATGGCGCGAGCCAAGGCCGCTTACAACGAAGTCGCGCGCCGCTTGAAGTTTCCGCCGCTGCCCTAGGCGCCGACCGCCACCGCCGATAGCTTGCCACGCCCAAGGAGACCCGCATGACCGCCGAGCCCTTCACCTGGCGCACCGTGAACGAAGAGACAGGCGAGGTCCGCCGGTTCTACGAGGACGGCGCATCCTTGATCGCCACGGGGACGCGCGCGCCGCACGCGTTCTGGCAGCGCCACCCTCTGATCGCCCAGGCGGTCGAGACGCCGGCGTCGGATGGCGATGCGGCGACGGTACGGATCTTCCCGGCGTCGCTGGACGCACCGGAGGCGCCGCCCACCACGCGCCCCAGCCGACCCGCGGATATGACACTTGCCGGCGAGTGGAAGACCGACCCCGATTTCTGGGCCGCCCATCCGTGGGTCGAGCACGTCGAGGTCCACCAGATGGTCGACGATGATCCGGCCGGCGACTGCTGGTCGGTCGAGATCTGGCTGAAAGGCTGAGGCGGTGTGCAACCTCTATAGCCAGCGAAAAGGGCAAGCGGAGATCCTGGCCGCCACGCGCGCCATGGACCGCGTCGGCAACATGCCGCCCCTGCCCGGGATCTTTCCCGACATGGCCGCGCCGATCGTCCGTCACGCTGCCGACGGATCGGGGCTGGATCTGGCCATGGCGCGTTGGGGAATGCCCTCGCCGTTCTTCGTCCAGCGCCAGGCGGCCGAGAAGCGGGCCGAAGGCCTGCGCAAGAAGGGCCACGTCATCGACGACGACCGGCTATCCCAGCTTATCAAGGCCGAGCCGGATCGGGGCGTGACCAACGTCCGCAAGACCGACAGCCCGCACTGGCGTCGCTGGTTGACGCCCGAGCACCGTTGCCTTGTTCCGCTGAGCTCTTTCGCCGAGCCCAACCAGGTCGGCGGCGTCCCTGGCGAGAACGTGTGGTTCGCGCTCAGCGAGGACCGCCCGCTCGCCTTCTTCGCGGGCGTGCATCAGATGGCCTGGACGTGCACCCGCAAGGCCTCGGAGGGCGAAATCACCTGCGACCTGTACGCCTTCCTCACCACTTCGGCCAACGGCGTCGTCGGCGCGGTGCACGACAAGGCCATGCCGGTGATCCTGACCACGGCCGAGGAACGCGACGTGTGGATGCGGGCTCCCTGGGAGGAAGCCAAGACCCTGCAGCGGCCCTTGGCCGACGACGCCCTGGTGATCGTCAGCCGAGGCATGGGCCAGAAGCAGGACCCGCCGAAGGAAGCCGAGGCGGCGCTGATCTAGGCCTTCGGCTCGAGTTCAAAGTACGGCGCGCCCAACCCTTCGTCCTCGGAGCGGTTCATGACCTTGTCGTCGCGCGCTCTGGCGACCAGGACCTGTACGCCGCGGTAGCGGATGCCGTGGATGATATTGGTGCAACGCGCGACGCCGAGCGGTAGGCGGAAATAGCTATCGCACGCCATGCTGATCGCGCCGGGCAAGAGATTCTCGTCGCCGGTCGCGGCGGCCTCTTCGGCCATCTTGTCCAGCATCGCGTCGATTTCGTCGGTCGTCATGGCTGGCGGTGTAGCCGAGTCGGACCGTTCTCGCGCGCCTCCCCGTTCACCGGCCATGGAACCCAAGACCATCAGCATCGTGGAAGCCGGCCAACGCTGGAACGCGGCCTATGAGAGCGACGGCAAGGCGGTATGCGTGATGAGCGCTTACGGCTCCGAGCGCGCCTCCATCGGACGCAAGCCGGCCGCCTTGGTCGCAGAAAACTTGTTCCGTCAGATCGTCCAGCGGCGAGCTAGGGCGCGCTAACACGAAAGCCCCGCCGGCGGACCGGCGGGGCTTGTTGGAGCGCTCAAGCCTTTTGGCGAGCACCTGGTCGTGGATCGGCCCGGCCGGCGCCGGGCTAGGGTCGCTTTCGATCCTGGGGCGGCGGCCCGCAGCCGGCTTGGCCCTGCTCGAGGCGGCGCCAGCCTCGGCGCGCCCAGGCCGGCCACTCCGTCTCGCGCCAGCGCAGGAACTCCACCGCCAGCTGGTCGCCCAGGGCGGCGACGATTGCCTGATACAGCAGGTCCTGGTCGACGCCAGCCGGCGGCAGGGGCTCAGCCTCGAGGGGCGCGCAGATCGCCGCCGGCGGCGGATACGGAGGCGGCGGGCTTGAAGGCGGAAGCTTCCCAATTCTCCCGGTAGTCGAGCACGCCGCCAGCGCCAGGCTGAGAGCGAGGAGGGGAAGAAGTCGTGCTTTTCGCATGGTTGATCGCGCGGCCGACGGCCACGCCCTTCTGAAAGCTGCTGGAGATCTCGTTGACGCAGGCGACGTCGGCCTCGCCCCGGTCGTCGGCCTCGTCGCCGGCGCGGGCGATGACCTTGCGATCACGCTCGTCAATGTCGCGGCGCAGGTTGTACTCTCGAGCCTGCTGGTCTTTGTCCTTGAGCCGCCAGACCACCAGGTCGTCGCGCTGCTTCAGGACCACACCGCCAAGGCCCAGGATCACGATCGCCGCCACGCCCGCGACGGGCCCGGCGATCGACAACGGGACGCCGAGCGGGTTCACGACCGCGCCTCGTGCAGGCCTTCGCGCGTACCGCCCCGGTCGATGGTCAGCAGCTGGCCGCGCCGGCGCGGATCGAAGCTGATGTGGACCCAAACACCGTGCTCGTGGATCAGCTGGTCGAAGGTGATCGCCGATCGTTCCAGGCGCTCGGCGATCTGCAGCGGCGTGCCGTAGTCGGGGCAAACGAAGTCGACCGCCCAGCCCTCGAGATGAGCCGAGGCCTTGGCGCCGCCGGCGGCGCGGTTCACGTCCGGAGAGCGATAGCAGCTGGTGATCCGGATCGGCTTGCCGCCGAGCAGTTCGCGAATGCGCTCGAGCTGCTGCGCGACGGTCTTGAGCCGCGCGATGATCTCAGGCGGCGGCGTGTTGTCGAGGCCAAGGCGCGCGGCGTTGGCGCTGACCGTCATTTCGGCCAGCGTGAAGTGCTCGCTCATGTGCATGGCGAGGGTCTCCGGTGCTGTAAGGGAGGGAGAAGAAGGGATGCGAGCGGCGCTCGCAGCCGCGGCCTATTCGGCGGGCGACTGGTGGCGGCCGGGCGCCTGGCGGTGGAGGTTGATCAGCATAACGAGCGCGACCCAGGCCAGGCCGATCAGAAGCAGGGCCTCGCGCGGGGTCGCGGGAACGCCTGTCCTGACGATCGAGAGGGCGACGATGCCACAGATGACGGACAACAGCAGCAGCGACGCCCAAACCAGGCCTGGCGCGCTACACCAGCTCTGGAACGCGGGCTTGAGCATGTAGGCGCGGATCGCCAGCCATCCGCTGGCCAGCGCGCCGGCCGTGGCGGCGACAATGTCCATCGTGGTCATTGGGCACCCCCGGCCTTGTCTACGGCGTTCTCGGCCCAGCGCAGCGCCTTGGGGAACATCAGCGGCAGCAGCTCCCAGCCGAACACGCCGAAGGCGAAGGCCACCAGGCCGACGTCACGCAGCGACGCCCACGGGATGAATCCGACTAGGCGATCCGCGAACACGAAGGTCAGCAGCAGGCCCGACAGCACCGCGCAAACCACGTTCAGCAGCAGCCAGTTCAGATCCTTGCGCGTGAGCTGGCCGCCCGACCGGGTCTTGATGGCGAAGAGATAGAGGCCGTACAGCCCCGCCCCCGCCATGGCCATGCCGTATCGCCCGATCCAGTCGGGGTCTCTCCAGGGCATGAGTGGCCCCTCCTATTTTGATGGCAATGGACTCTGTTCTGACTGCGTCGGCGGTGCGTGACGATGGACAAGATCGGACACGGCGGGCAGGTTCGGCGGCTCGCCGAGCGGACTGGGGCAGTGCATGCCAGATAGCGATCTACCGAAGGGCCTCAGGTTCGAAGGGGGAGGCCTGCGCAAAGTCATCACCCAAGCGGACGGCACGTTCGTGATGGGCCCTCCGGTCCATGACGTAGAGCTTGCCTTCACGCTGATGAGTCACACGAAGGAGGCGCTGCTAAAGCCGGACGAACAGGGTCTGATCCTTAGCGGCTCAATCGGCCGCGACGCGGATGGCAAGCCCGCATCCCTGTCGCCGCCGACCGCACAAGAGCTTCGGCACCATTGCCTCCTGTGGGATAGGCTGGACTATCCGGGCCACGATCAGACCGAGGAACTTACCGATCCGGACATGGCTTTCCTAAAGTCGGAGGGCATCTTAGTCCGAACGCAATTTAGCTACATGGCCAGTGCGCCAATGCGGGCGCGCATGGAGGCCGATGCGGATTTGCTAGCGGGGCCGGCGCAGGCCTTCTCTCAGGCCGAGCAACGACAGCCCGGCCAATGGAGTCTAGCCCGCCCTGTCGATGGCGGCTCGTTCGCCGCTGAGGATATGGCCTGGGGGCGCGGCCTGCTCTTCGAGCTTCACAACGCCATCCCCGTGCCAGCAGCGGAAGTGCCGCTGGCGGACGTACTCGAGTTCAAGGCCAAAAGGTTCGCCGAGCTCCGCACGCTCCGGTCCGCGCTCGGCGAGGTCTATCAAACAGTCTTAGCCGCGCCCGACGCGGCGTTCGCTTATCGACAGCATCTAAATCGCCTCGATCGAGCATTGGCAGACGCGGTAAAGGTCAGCCGCGAAAGCAAGTTCCCTATCCAGTTCTCAAGCTTACAGGCGAAGCTCGATCAAAAGATCTGGGTCGCAGGCTCCGCCGCATTCGCGGCGGCGAGCTCGGTAGGCCTGGGGCTCACCAACGCTGCTTTATCGGCCCTCGGCGTAGCCGCGTTGTCGTCTCTGAACAAGACCGCAGGCCTACGCCAGTCAAGATCGAAAGGCACGCCGTTCGAGTACGTCACGCGCTTTCACCAAGATCTTCGCGCGTGAGACGAAACTCAGTGGCTAGTCATCGAGGAAGGGGTGCCCGTTGACCCAATCCTGGGGCCGGATCATTTTGACCGGCACTTGAGCGGTGGCATGTGTTTTGATCTGCTCGCGCAGATCATCAGTGATGTGTTCCTGGAAGCCGACGCGATCGGGTTCAAGGATAACTTCGAACTCATAGCCACCCGCCCCCACATGATAGAAGGGCCGCATCCGGCTTCCGTCAGCGAGATGGATGATGTGGATCGTTAGGTCTGAAGACCTGGTCGGCGCAACCAAGCGTGTCGGTGCGGCGGATCTATCCAACGGGTCAGGGACAATGACCCCAGACATGCGCTTCTCTTCTGGCCGGTAGGACATGGCGAAGAAGTGATGGTTGTCGTACCAAGTCCGATAGGCTGGACCGCTGAGAAGCGCTGAGCCGTCATAGTCCCAGTGCCTCACTGAATACTCAAGCTTTCGCGCCTGCCCGTTGTGCATAATCCCAATTTCGAACCCGCCACCGTATGCAAAGTTCAGCGCTTTCATTTCCCCCAAATCAGCATCGCATAGGGCAGCAGCTAAACGGGGCATGACCACGCCGTGAAGCGCACCCCGGTAAGCCCCCTCGCGCTCGCCCCTGAACTCAATTGAATCGACGAAATGCCATTGTCCTGATCCCGCGTATAGGACCCTCGCGTCGACCTCTTCTTCATATTCGCAGTTCAACGATTGCGCGACCGATCGGCCATCATCGACCTGCGTCCAGAGTTGCATTGCGACGCCTTCTGAAACTTTTCCGGTGAGCCGAACGGCCTTGAAGGCGTCGCCAAGTATTAGGTCCTCTCCACGCTCGACCATCCGCAGCAGTTCCCGGGCGATCGACATGGCGACTTTCACATCCCCTGCCCACATGACGACGTGGCGAGGACCCAAGACATACATTTTCTGCTGAAGACGCACCGGCTGCTTCGGCCCCGGCTCAGAGCGTTTGCGCCTACCTGAAGGAAATTCCAACTCAACGGGGACTACGCCACCAGTCCTGGAAATAAGCAAATCGGAGAGAAATGCCGCTTTGCTCGGGCTAGCCGCGCCCAGGATAATCGTCATGCCACGCTCCAGCCAATGCCAAGCCCAGGCACAAAGCCTAGCATCTGGCCCACCAGGTTTGGCTTCCTAAAACAGCGTCAGCCCGCGCCGCGCCATGCGGATCTTGGTCCTGGCGTAGATCGCCGCCAGCTCGGCGGCCGTCTTGGCGACACCGTTGTAGAAGATGAACTCGGCGGCGTTCAGGCCCTGGTAGAAGGCCGTCGCGGTCGTGTCCCCCTTATAGTAGACATTGCCCAAGGCGTACTTTCGCGCCGCCAGCACCTTCGCCTGGGTCTGAGTCACCGGCGTTTGGCCGCCGACCATGGCGATGTGGTCGCCGTTGTTGCTGACCTTGGCGACGAAGTACCATTGGTCATCGGCGATCGTGCCCGTGATGCCGGTGTTCGACCCGCCGTTGCGGACGCGGAATTGGTGATTGGTCCCGGCCCAATAGACGACCTCGCCGCCGTCAGCCGTTTCGCTGCCCGTGCCCATGACGATCCGGCCCGCCGTGGTGATCGCCTTTCGCTGGACCACGGCGCACATAGTCGAGACCTGGGCGTCATCCCACTGGGTCTTCAGCCCATTGACGCCACCGGGCTGGGTCGAAAGGTAAGCCCCGGCATAGGTCGGCCGGCCGTCCAGAACAGCCGTGGCGACCGCCCCCGAACCGGTACCACCCGTGAAGACCGGAGTCGGCGGGCTGGTATAGCCCTGGCCCGGCTGGGTGACATAGACATCGAGCCCGCCGTCAACGCCCAGCACGACGACGCCGGCCGCGCCCGTGCCACCGCCCCCGTGAACGAGACGGAAGGCCGGACAGTGTAGCTCCCACGGTTGCTCATCACGACCGACTTCACGCCGGTCTCCGGCGCGTTCGGCGTGAGGGGCAACCCGTTCACCCGGCCGACCAGGCCCGAAGCATCGCCTTTGTCGAACAGCCAGTGGTCCGAGGCGTTCAGCTCGAACTCGGGGAGGTAAGACAGGGCCGAAGCGCTGATTTGCGGCAAAGCCGGGTTGTTCAGGATCGTCGAAAGAACGACGGCGGGTCCAGACATGGAGCGCGACCTTCTAGTTGGTGGTGTTGATGGTGAAGCGGAAGCGGGCGCGCATGACCTCGTTGACGGCGGTCACGTACCCAGAGCCCGTGATGTCGAAGTAGAGCTTGTTGTAGGCGGGCGAGACGGAGTTCGAGATCCGGGACTGCCTGTTGGGCTTATCCCACCCGTCGAGCATCTCCATTTGGACGCCGTAGCCGGTCGAGCCCCAAGCCTTGATGATCGCCGCCTTGGTTTGCGTACCTGGATGGCTCGACGTGGAGATGTCCTCCAGAGCCCAGGTCGGAGACTTCATGCCAGTCGTCGTGATCTGGGCGCCCGTCTCAGACACACGCCAGACCGGCATCATGGCCAGATAGGTGATCGCCAGCGTCATCGACATTTGCCACTGCAGCTCGGTCGATACGTCGACGCCGGCGGGCTCGAAGATCCATCGGCAATAGCTGTTGGCGGCGACGGGGCCCTTCGGCGTGTACTTGTCCGGGTTGCCGACCTTGTAGAGCTTCGAGGCCTGGAAGAACTCAAGCTTGTCGCAGGTGAAAGCCAGGGTCTGATTGATGTCGTGGAGAATGTCGTCGACGACCATGGCGGTCGCGAACTTCTCCTCGTTGCCGTGCGCGTTCCCGCCCATGAAATCGAGCGCGCCCTGTTCCTGAATGGCCCGCTCGCGCTCGCCGGGGTTCGTGATCTGCTGGACGCGCGTGAACTCGAAGGCGCCGACGCGCACCACGTCCCAGTCGCCGTTCAATCGCCAGACATCGGAGTTCTTGCTCGGATCAGGATCGTTCTCGAACTGATGCTCGATGAAGTGGTTGGAAGCCGGGTTGGAGCCCTTGCGGAATACGCGGAGCTTCGTGGGCGTCTGGATGACAACCAGGCCGCCCTCGGACGCCTGGGCGCCGAAGGGCTCGTAGTACTCGCCCGTGTCCAGGTAGACGCCCCGCTGGACGTAGAGATCAAAGCTCAGCTCAAGAGGCTGCAGCAGCCGCCCGCCGAAGGTGACGGGCGGGCAGTCGATAGTGGTCGAGTTAAGCGCGACCACCCGCTGGGCGGCGGGATCCAGAGGCGCGACGGGCGCCAACGGGTCATAGGCCTCGCCCGTGTCCAGATAGGTGCCGCGCACCACACAAAGGTCGAAGGACAGCTCCGTCGGCTGAACCTCCCGCCCGCCGACGGTGACGGGCGGGCAATTCACCAGGCCGGTCGTCTTTGTCAGCAGCACCGACGTGTTACCGACCACGTCGTTGACCACGACCGGGTTCAGCGGGTCATAGGTCAGACCCGTGTCGAGGTACTTGCCGCGCACGACGTAGAGGTCGAAGGACAGCTCGGTCGGTTGAACCTCTCGCCCCGCGATCATGATCGTCGGGCAGTTCACGAGCGCCGAAGTCGCGGACTTCAGGGCGGGAATGGAGCCCGCCGCGTCCACTTCCGTCAGCGGGTCGATCGGACGGTAGGGCTTTGCAGTGGCGACGTAATAGCCCTCGATGACATACAGGTCGAAGCTCATCGCCGTCGGCTGGACCTCTTGCCCGCCGACGAAAACCGACGGCACATTGGCCATGCCGATGACCACGCCGCGCAACGTCTCTAGATTGGTCTGCGCGACCAGCGCGGAGTCACGCGCGGTTTCGGCGCCTGATTTCGCCACCTCGGCGCCAACCTTCAGGCCCGTCAGCGTGGTCGAGATCGGCCCGAAGAAGTCGTAAGCCGCGGCGGCCGATCCGACGAGCGAGCCGTCTTCCGCGATATAGCCCGTAGCGGGCTTCGCGCCTTCACCGCCGACCCAATCGAGGATGCGGACGACTGCACGCGTCGCGCCGTCGGGCTCAATCTTCGACTTCGCGGTCCACCCAGGATTGCCCTTGGCGGTGCTGTCCAGGATCTTGGCCAACGAGGGAAACATGGTCTCAACGCCGGCCGCGTTGATCATCGGATAGAGACCGTCGCCGTTCGGGCCGCCGTCCGCCGGACCGGTCCACCAGTCCAGCCGCTGCATGACGTCGGTGTTCCAGGCAGCAGCCGTCGCGGTGACGCGCGACGCCAGCGCGGCCGGGACCGCGCCCTCGCCGCCCAGCCATTCGGTCAGGTCGCCCGCGAAGGCCTCGGCGAAGACGGTCGCGTCTTCCAGCGCGACGCCCTGATCCACCAGGCGCGTCGCCAAGCGCTCGGCGAGGGTCTGCGTCGTGATGGACATCAGGCGTCACCCTTGGGCGCGGCGCGCCCGGCGTCGATCACGCGCAGCTCGGCGCTGATCTGGTTGAGGCGGCCGGCGATCTGCGAGCGGGACTCGCGCAGCGCGTCTTCCTGCTCGCGGGTCTGGAAGTAGGTTTCCAGCAAGCGCAGCTTTTCGAGCGCCAGGCCCTGTTCGGCGCTGGCGTCGGCGGTCTTCGTCGACATGTCGGGTTCTCTTAGGCTTGCGGTTCAGGCGGGCCGGCGGCCGGGTGTTCGGCGTCCCATGCGTCGAACTCGGCGAGGGTTGGCGCAGCGCGATAGGTCTCGATCGCGGCCCAGGGCGTGCCGTACATCGAGCGCCACGGCAGACCCTCGGCGTCCCGGTTGCGAACGAACGCCTGCCAAGGCCCAGAGAAAAACGCCACCGGCGTGTCGTCTCGATAGAAGACGGCTTTGACGCGAGCCATGGTCAGGTCTCCGTCTTGTGTTCAGTGATGCGCATCAGGTGGTTGAACGACCCGCCCGAGCCCGAGCCCGGCTCCAGCTTGGCTTGGAACTGAATCGTGCGCCAACCGGCTGACGGCGTAGCGTCTGTGTTCCAGTTCTTCCGGTCGAAATAGCCGCCGGCGAGAGGCGTGGACCAATCGTCTTGCACGAAGCCGTCGATGAGGACGCGGACACTGAAATAGCTGTCGGTGCTGTCGCTTTTCAGTGTGGACTGGGTGCGGATATCTAGTCGGCCACCCTCACTATAGTAGTCGATCGTTCGCAGGGTGCTCCACACACCGACCGAAAGCCCGATGTAGTCGCCCGACGCGGACGCGACCGAGTCAGTGATCTCGCCACCGACGATATTGTCGGCAACGATGCTGTGAGCGCGGACGCGATCGGCCTCGAAGTTCGTCGCCTTGACCACGCCACCGACGATCGCCAGCGGATAGACGATGTCGCCACCGCCGTTCGAAAAGCCGATTTGCGATGACACAAAGATGAGCGACGAGATCGTTCCGTTGTTGGCGAGGTAGAGCCCGCTGGCGTGGCCATTGACGTTGAAGGCGAGGCTGTACTTGCCGCCCAAGTTCGAGGCGAGCGTCGCGGTCTGCGCGAATGCCGCCTGGAAGTTGCCCCCATAGGCCACTTCAAGGCTGGTGATCCAACTCGCGGCGGCGCTGTTCGAGTTGACCCAGGTCCGGATCTGGGTGTTGAACGCCGCGATGTCCGTGCCGATTTGCGTCCGCACCGCCTCGACGTGCTCGGCTAGGCTCTCGGTCGGCGACCACATCAGGGTGTCCTGATTGATCACCATCGAATTGCCGTCAGGCGCCAGCACGGCCATCAGGTTCATGCGCGACCAGAAGGTCTTGTCGCCTTCGTCCCACTCCTGATCTTCGTCGATCAGGATGCGCTTGACCTTGACCCCGTTGTGATAGGTCTCGCTGATCAGCTGGCCGCGCTCCTCGAGCGCGTTCAGCGCCAGCTCCAGAAGCGCTTGGGAATGCGAGGACGCGGCTTGGGTCGAGGCGCGCAGCTCGTCGACAACTTGTTGCGGCGTCAGGCCGCCGATGGTCCGGACCGAGAAGGACTCGCTGGCCAGCAGCTTGCCCGAGACTAGCTCAATCCATGCCGAGGGCACGATCGCGCGGCCCGGCCCACCCAGGGGCACCAGTCGGACCTCGATCAGCGCATTGATCGGGACGCCGTTCGTGACGTTCATCTCGCCGTCGTTCACGGCCGTGGTCGTCGTTTGAGCGATCGCGGTTTCGCCCGCGCGCCGGATCTCGGCGCGGATCGACGTCACGGCCGGATCAACGGGGGTCGTCCAGCCGACGTTTACGGCCGGCAGCAGCTCCTGGTCCTGGCCTTCCATCTGGAAGGCGTAGGCGGTCACGCCCGACAAGGTCAGGGCGCCGGGCGGGATTTGCGGCTCTTGGGGCTCTATCGTGAGCGGCAGGCCGCCAAAGCCGAACACGTCGAAGCTGGTCTCTTCCAGCGCCAGGGTGTTCTGCCAGCTCTCTGGGAGGGAGTAGGCCGTCACGCGGAAGACGACAGGCTGGCCACCGGTGTGTCGCTGGGACGTCCACTGGATCCAGTCGCCCTCCTCGAGATGGGCGAACCGCGGGCCTAGCGTGATGCTGGCGGTTCGCTCGAGGCGATGCTGGCGCCGGCGCATCTCGGCCAGGCGTAGCGCCTGGGTCCGGGAGTTGACCAGGGGAAGCGAGAGCGTCTCTTCCAGAGGGCCGCCGTCGGCCTCGATGTCGGCCTGGTCGCGGGCGACGCCGGCGACGGTCTCGTTGTACTTCTGGCTCGGTTCGATGTAGCGCGCGACGACGGTGTTGACGCGGTCCGAGGCCGACCGGAACCGGGTGAAGCGCAGCGGCTGGCCCAGCACCAGGTCGTCGTCGGTGATCTCGGCGACCGGCGTCTTGGCCTGGCCAGGATCGACCGCGACGCCGCCCTCGGGCTGGATGATGTAGCCGCCCATCGCGTCGGCGAACATCTGCTCGACGTTGTCGAAGCTCTCGTTGGCGCGGATGACGCCGCCGACGCGGTAGCGCGGCTCGACGTTGCCATCGCCGATATCGACGGGCTCATCGCAAAGGTTCGCCGGGGCGAACACCCACTCGGGCGGGGCCTCGTACTCCGACAGGCCCCGCCCGACGCGCAGCTTCGTGGGATCGCCCACCTGGTTGAAGGCATAGGCGCCGCGCTGGAACGCGTAGCGGCAGATTTCGGCGTTGGCGGTCCATTCCCAGCTCGCCGGATCGTTCCAGCGATGCAGGCCCGCGCCGCCAGGGACGGTCGTGTCCTTGCGCGGGTCGTAGCAGCGCGCGCCCTTGACGACCCACAGGAAGGTCGGCCGGCCCGACGTCCACACCGGGTTCTTGGCGTCGGCGGGGTCGATCTTGTAGGCGACCGCCACCTTGGCGACGCCGCGCAGCGAGCCCGGCGCGGTCGCGGGGCCCAGGCCGGAGATCTCGCCGGGGAAATCGGCGTCGTCGGCCTCTCCGGGACGCCACCAGACCTTCAGCTGGCCGCTGTAGCCAGGCACGTCGCCGTCGGCGCCGAACTCCACGAAGGTGTCGCCGACGTAGAAGCCCACCAGGTCGTGACAGGGATGGTCCGCCAGGGCGATGACGAACAGGTTCCAGTCGGTGCCGTGCTCGCCGCCGTAGTAGTAGCCATCGACCAGCGACCCGCCGGTCGCGGCCTGGCCGACGATCATCTCGCGCGGCACTTCGCCGATCGAGAGGGTCGTGACCTGGGCTTGGCGCTCCTGAGAGGCCGTCGCCCCCTTCGGCTTGCTGAGTTTCGACAGCGCCCAGCTGCCGGCGGTCGAATAGATGATGCTGCCGAAGGTCGTCAGGAAGGTGCTGACCGCAGCTGCCGCGGCGGCGCTTCCCGTTACGAAGCCAACGAAGCTGACAACCGCAGCCGATACCGGGTCTGCGTGCGCGACCGCCGGCGCAAACACCAACGCGGTGCTGGCCAAGAGGCCGGCCAGCCAGCGACGCACGGTCGAACGTTTCGCCATCAGGCGGCGCTCCAGGCCTTGACCATGGATGCGCGAGGCAAGCGAACCAGGCCGGCCTCACCCGGACCCACCAACGTGGACCCTTCCACGATCGCCAGCTGCAGGCGGCCCTGTGGATCCATCCAGCCGGCCACGTCGCCTCGGGCGGCCATGGCCGGCGCGATGGGCGCGAGGACCGACGAGACCGCCGCCTCCATCCCGCCCAGCCGGCGCAGCACCAGGGCCGCCCCGCGCGCCGTCGTCCAGCGCGCCGCGATCGCGCCCAGCGGATCGCGCCCCGTCTGCGCCTTGACCGCGCCGGCGGCGAAGGTGACGCAGTCGTTTTCGCCCCATGCGAACGGCGCTCGCATACGCGCGGCGATGTACGCCACGAGGGCGTTGTAGTCGCGGACCATCGGAAGCGACCTCACTCGTACTTGTTCGAAAGCAGGGAAACGCCGCCCGAGGCGGCCGCCACGGTGCTGGGCAGCTTGCCGCCCCAGTACATGATCTTCTCGCCGGCATAGCTGACGGCCGAGAAGCCCGCGTCGGCCGGATCGTCGAGGCGCTGGTCGGCGTCGCTGCGCGTGCGGCCGCGGCTGCGGCCCAGGCCCTTGGCCGCGCCCTCGACGCTGGCGCTGATCTTGGAGGTTCCGCCCGGGACGTCGTCGATGATGATCTGGTCCAGGCGGCCGCGCGTGAACACCGGCGTCGCCAGGAGGTTTCGGCCGCTGGCGTCGAAGATCCAGCGCCAGACGATCACCGGGACGTTCTTCAGCGCCTCGGCGTCCAGCATGGCCAGGACCTCCGGCTCGACGCCTGACAGCTCGAGCGTCACGGCCTGGGCGGCGCCGCCCAGCTGGCCGCCCGAGGCGCGCACCAGGCCGCGATCGCCGATCGGCTGGAAGATCTGGCCGGCGACGGTGATCGGATGATAGCCGCCCCAGATCCGCGTGGGATTGGGCGCGCCGGCGATCAGGGCCGCGCCCACGCTCATGGCGCGGCCGGCCGCGATCTCGGCGTCGGCCTCGGGACCGAACACCTTCACGGGAGGATGTCCTGCAGAGCGGCGACCGCGCCACTGATCGACTGGGTGCGGTCCATGTCACCCAGCTGCGTCTCGCTGGGGATCAGACGCATCAGGCAACCGGGTTCGTCCAGATGCGCGATGGCGTTCGAGGGCACGGCCTCGGGCACGCCCGGCTCGATCGCGACCTGCAACACGCCCGCGCCATTCGCCATGGCGCCCTCGATGGTTCGGACCATGGCGCGCCGTGCCTCGCCGCCGGTCGTCCAGCGGAAGCCGACATAGTCCGCGATGCTCAGCACGAAACCGGCCGGAAGGCCGGTCAGCTGCACAAGGTTGGGACCATTGATCGAAACGCTGGCCGCCCAGGACGTCGCCGCGCCGTCGAAGGCGCCGCCACCGGCGCGGCTGAGGCCGGCGAACTCGCCGACCTGATAGGCCAGCGGATAGGGCCGGCTGTAGTCGCGACCGATCAGCAGGCGCTTGGGCCCCTGCAGGCTGTCGACGAAAGCGCGCCATTCGTCCGAGCTGGCCCGGCCGCCGGCGCCGAGCGTCCATTTGGCGTACCACAGCGGAAAGCCGTTCGAGATCGCGCCCAGCCGGCCGCCGGCTTCAGGCGACAGGAAGTCGGCGCGCTTGATCTCGAACGCCTGCCGCGCCGGCGACGCCGCCGGCATGGCGCGGGGAAAGGTGATCGCCATGGCGGTCTAGACCTTGATCATCCGGCGGTTCAGCGCGTCCTGCACCGTCACCACGATCTGTTCGGGCAGGTCGCGCTGCTGACGCTGCATCAGGGCCTCGAGGCGGGAGACCTCGTTCGGACCGGCGCCGCGCGCGTCGATCGTCGGCGCGTGGGTGAAATTGACCTGCACCGTGGAGTTGCTCTGCGCGGTGACGGCCTGGCCCGCGCGATCCAGCAGCTGGCGCGTGTCCGTCGCGCTGATGACCCGAGCGCCGGCGCGAAGGTTCATCAGCTCGGGGCCCTCTTCGCCAACGATCGACCAGCCACCAGGCGCATTGTCCGTGCCCTTCGCGTGCTTGGGGAATAGGCTGAAGGCGGCCGACAACAGGCCAGCCTTTCCGGACCCATCCTTCTTACCAAACAGCCCAGTCGTCGCGATGTCGGCGAATGCGCTCGCCGCCGCGTATTTTAAGCGCTGGGTGAAAACGTCCAAGAAATTACTGTTCATGCTGCCGGCCATCAGGCCGTCATGGAAGGCGTCTCGCGTCGAGGTGGTCAGACTTTCGAAGAGCGCGGTCTTCGCCGTAAACGGCTCGATGTTAGCCCCCTTGAGGGCCTCCGCCATCCGCTCTTCTGCAGTCTTGAAGTTATCCTTGACCAGCTCGGCGTCGGAGTTCTGCCGCAAAATGGCGGCGTACTGCGCTTTCAGCTCATCCCCGACCTGACGCTCGGCCTCGATGCGGGCTTCGGCGGTGGAAAGGCCGTCCCGTTCGCGCTGGACGATCTCTTCCTTAAGGCGAAGCTGGATTTCCGCCCATGCGATCGCCGACTCGTCTTCCGACGCCTTGGCGATCGTAACCTGGCCGCGAAGGCGCCGCAGATCCAGGTCGTCGGCCTTGCGCTTGGCCTCGGCGGCTTCGCGCGCTTCCTTGGCGGCGTCGCGCGTGGCTGTCCGGTTTGCCCGGGCCAGAGCGGCTGCGGCCTCGGCGGCGCTCTTGTAGCCCTTCTCCAGCGCGCTGATCTCGGCGTTGAGGTCGCTCAGCGCCTTCCTGCTTGCGTCGTCGTTGACGCCCAGCCTGGTTAGCTTGTCGCGGTCGGCGCGAAGCTGGCGAAGCTTGCCGACGTTAGGATTGTAACGATCGATGAGCGTTTGCCGGTCCTGATCCCGCTCGCTCAGGGCCGCCTGCCGCAGACGGTCTTGCTCGGCCACGTACTTCTTGTATTCCGCATCGATCAGGGCCTGGGCTTCGGCACGACGGCGCGCCCAATCCGCCGCCGCGGATCCGGGAATATTGCGCGCCCAGGCGGGTTCATTGCGCAGCGCCTCATCGGCGTCTCTGATGGTTTGGCGCGCGGTGGCGACGCGAGCTTCGCTGTTGCCGCCCGTCACCATGCGATCGACGGCCTTGCCGACAGCGTCCCAGACGCCCAGCCACTTCAGCTTGAGGTCGTCGGCGACGCGCCCCCAGCCGGTCGTCGCGTCCGCTGCGTCGATCAACGCGCCCTTGAGCTTGTCGACAAGGATGGCCTGGGCTTCGGCCTCGCGACCCGCCCGGGCCAGGTTCTCGATGTGCTCGAGCTCGCTCTGGCGCAGGAAGTGCAGCTTGTCATTGAGGTCGGCCGCGCCCTTGGCGGGATCAGCGAACGCCCGGCCGAGGTCCTTGGTAGCGCCAGCGGCGTCTTGCCGGGTTGTGGCAGCATAGTCGCGGGTGATCGCGACCAGATCCTGCAGCACGCCCTGGCCGATCTTGCCGGTCGCCACGTACTCGGCCGCGTACTCGCGTGCGGACGCGGCCGAGATCCTGCCGGCTTCGGCGGCGGCGTCCGCCTGGCGCAGAACCGCATCGCCCGTCATGCCCGCTGAGGCGCCCAGGCCGCGCGTAGCGACTTCGACGCCGAGAACGCTCTTCTCGTACTGATCCTGCGCCACGCCGGCCGCAATTACGGCCGCGGCGGTCACCGTGAAGGCGCCGCCCAGGCCAACCATGACCGGCGTCAGGCGAATTCCCGACGTCACCAGCGCGTCCAGGATCTGCGGCCCCTGCTGGATCGCGATCATGCCCGGGTTCATGCCCATGGCGGCCGTCGTGAACACGTCGGCGCCCTGCCGGGCCAGGTTCAGCCGGCCGGCGCGCTCGGCCCTGGTCAGTGACCCGCCCATGAACGCCTCGGCCGACGTGGCCGCCGACTTGCCCGAGGATCCGCCGACGCCGAGGATGGCGTTGTACTTGGCTTGTTGCTCCTCGGCGGTCTGGGCCTCGCGCGCGGCCTTGGCCAGCGATTTCCAGCGCTCCATCTGGCGGTCGAGCGCCTTGCTCTGGCGATCGGCGGCGACCGCGCTCTGGTCGAAGGCGGTGACCACGTCCTGACCGGCCGCCTTGCCGGCCTGGCCGACTTCCTGCAGGTCGCGCTTGATCTCGGCCTTGCCTTCGGACTTCAGGCGGATGCCGACATTACGAACCGTCATCGGGCGGCCTCCATGCGTAGACGATCAGCGGCTCGAGGTCGCCGGCAAGCTCGGCGACCAGCGACAGATCCAGATCCAGGGCTTGGGCGGTGGCGAGCACGGCGGCCAGGTCGAGGGCGTAGGCGCCCCCAAAGCCGACCCGCATCTGGCGCTCGCAGCGGATGAAGTGCTCCCACGCCTCTTGCCCCTCGGGGGTTTCGCAGGCGTGGACCTTGTTCGGGCATTCGGGACAGACGGTTGGGCAGTGCGCGCAGACGTCGCGACCGCCCCACGGGGCGCTTAGGCGTCCGTCGTCGCCCCCGCCGGCGTACCGCCAACGGGCGAGGGCGCGGATCCGTTTTTTTCCTGTTCTCGCCTCAGGCCGGGCAGGACGTACTTCTCGTCGAGCTCGGAGAAGGCGCCCGCATCCTGGATCACCAGCTGCTCGACCATCTCCGGCGAGATCGGCAGCGGCTCGCCGGTGTCGAAGTCCTCCATGCCCGACCAGTCAATGGCCGCCCAGGCCACCGCGCCGGCGCTGAACGCGACCGTCGCGTCGGCGCGCGACAGGCCGGCCTGCAAGGCGACGTTGAAGGCCGCCTGACCCGCCGCCAGGGCGGCGCTGCGCCAGGGCCGCAGGGTGATGCTGGCCCCCTCGGGAAGGTCGATGGTGATGGGGGCCTCGGCCCCGGGTTTGCGGATTTTCATGCGGCGCTCATGCGAACGGGGTGCGAGCGGCGCTCGCACCCCGGGGGCGGAAGGGAGGGCGGAAGGGTTAGGCGTAGCTGGCGACATCGTTGACAAGGACGACGTCCAGGGCTTGGCCACTGGCGTCCTGGTGGCCGATGGTATCGAAGGTCGCCTGGATGAAGCCCGGCGCGGTAATCGGGGCTTTCGGACGCGGAAGGACGACAGCGCGGTGCTTGAAGGTCAGGCGCTTGTTCGCGCCCAAGCTCCAGCCGTAGCTCATCGCCACCGACTCGCCGGACGTCGACAGGTCCATGACGGCCTGGTCGCCGAAACGCGTGACGAGCTGCGGGTTGATCACCATGGCGCCGGGATCCGCGCCGCCGATCCGGCCGTCGCGACGAATACCTTCATCCACATCGAGACCGTTATTGATCGACACCTGGGCCGAGACGACGCTGCCCATGGGGACGCCCCAGAGCTCGACCGAACCGGAGAACTGCGAGAAGCGATCAACCTCGAGCACTTCTGGGTCGGCGTCGATCGAGGCGCCGGTCTTGGGTTTCTCGCCTTGGGCGATGTAGCCCAGCGTCGCGTTCAGCAGGCCCGAACGCGACATCGCGATCGTCATGGTGTCGATCAGAACGCCGTAGTTGACGCGGTAGTCCGCCACGTCGGTGGCGCCCACTTCGATCGAGGCCGACGGCAGGGTTTGCGCGCCGGCCTTGAACACGTGGTTGTAGGGGCCGGCGCTCGAACCGCCCGACAGGGTCGCGCCTGACGGCGTGGCGGCCGAGGCGGCCAGGGCGAAGGCGTTACCGTCCGTGCCGACCGCGCCGTGCGTCACGGTGATGGCCGTGAAGGCGTCGTTCACGCCATAGTCGGCGGCCGCCACCGCGCCGACGGTGCTCTTGTTCAGCGCCCAGACCGCGTTGCGCAGGGTCTCGGCCAAGGTCGCGCCGATCAGGATCTGGTTGGCGCCCGGGTTGGCCGACTTGAAGGTGAAGGCTTGGCCACCCACGGTGATGGTGTCGTTGGTCGACGGATTGGCGGCGAAGGTGATCTTCCCGCTCGCTGCGACGCCCTGGGTCGTCGTCGGCGGGCCCAGGAGCAGCGTCAGCCAAAGGCCGAACAGGCGCGCGTCGACCGGCGCGGTGATCGAGCCGCGATTGTCGATCGGGCCGTCGGCCGGCTTCTGGGGAAGGCGCCCACGGCCGAGCAGGTCGCTGGCGATGCGCTGCTGATCTTCGCCGAGGTCCTCGGAGACCAGCGAGATCAGGTGATAGGCGCCGGCCTCGGGCGGAACGCCGTAGGCGGACTCGAGGGCGAACAGGAAACGGGCGTTAGCCCCGCGCGCGCGGGGGATCTGCAAGCTCATGGGGATCTCCAACAGGTAGTGACCGCGAGGGTCAGGCGAGCGGGGAACGGGTGGTGTAGGTCGCGATCACGACCAGGTCGGCGCGCCGGCCGACGGCCGCGCCCGGCGCGTCGAGGGGTTCTGGCGATGGCGCCTCGGCGTCCAGCCAGCTGCAGAGGCCGCCCAAGGTGCGATCGGCCTCGATCACCAGGCCGATCTCTCGCAACAGCGTTTCGAGGAGGCCGGCTGGATCGTCACCGCCGGCGGCGATCTCGACGGGGATCCGATGTTCATAGGTGTAGGACAGCGGAGACAGGAGAACCTCAGGCTCGCCAGGGTCGCCGTCGAACAGCGTGACGTCGCCGCCAGGCGAGATCCGCTGGGCTTTCGGCTCATTGCGAGCGACCTCGGCGTTTGGCAACGCCGCCTTGAACCTTGTCTCGAGCTCGACCAGGACCTCTTCAGCGCGCCGGGCCATTCTATCTCCAGTACTTGGTCAGAAGGGCCGGCATGCGGGCCTCGGCCCGGGCGGCGGCGCCGGCGATATCGAGCCGCTTTTTCAGCTTGGCCTGGGGGACGAGGATGAAGACCACGATGGTCTGGCCGCCGTCACGATAGAGGCGGCTATGTCGGCCGCGGGCCTTGAGCTGGGCCGCGCGGCCGCGGCTGTCGTATCGGGCCGCGTCGACCACCAGCAGCGCTACGCGGCTGGACTTGAAGACAAAGCGCAGCTTCATGCCGGTGCGACGTTCGAAGCCGCCAGGCGTGACGCGCTCCAGCTTGGCGCGCGACCCGTAGGCTCGCCCCTCCGAACCGCGTGCGTAGCCCTTCGCGCCGGCCGCCGGCGTCGGGATGGCCAGCCAGAAGCCGTGCGCGGAGCGGATGGTCACGCCACGATCGAACGCGTCGACCAACTTGGGAACCTTGCTCCAGACCCAGCCAGCGGGATCGAGGCTGTTTCGCGCCTCGGGATAGATCCTCGAGCGCCAGCTCTTGGCCAGGCGCACGCTGAGGTGATCGGCGGTGTCGGCACGAAGGTCGCGCTTGAGCAGCTCGGTGCCTTCCACCATCGCGTCGGTGACGGAGGTGGCCATATCCCGCTCAAGATCGGTCATGACCGCGTCGAAATCGTCGACGGCCGCGCGGACGCCCCGCATCAGATTTCGACCGCCTCGCAGGACCATACGGATCCGTCGTCGCCCTTCTGAGGGTCGGCGATGATCTTGAAACTCACGCCGCCCAGCTGGACCACGTGGCCCTTTCGCGGGTCCGGCACTTCCGCCACTTGGACGTCGATGAAGGTGCCTTGCGCCAAGGCCTCGGCGAGGCCGCGCTCGAGGGTCACGTCGGGGCGTCGCACGATGACCCAGACGGGATCGGTGACGCCGGTCCAGGCGGCCAGGCCGTCTCCGACCCGCGGAAAGATCGCGGCGTTCATCGCCGCCAGGTTCTCTGACCAGGCCATGCTCGCGCTCCGTTCCGAAACGACGAAACGGCGGCGACCACAGGGGCCGCCGCCGTATGCTCACTGTCAGACCGACGGCGACTTAGCCGATCGGGTCGGTCGAGACGCCCGAGCCAGCGTCCAGCTCGACCAGCAGCTTCACGCGACGCCAGATCGGGACGCAGTTGGCCTGGCCCAGCATCTCGACGCCCTTGTTGTGCTTCATCCGCTCGGTCGTGATGTGGATCCAGTCGGTCACGTCGGCGGCCGAGCCATCCAGGACCGAGAGGTCCTCGGGCGGCGCGATGTAGGTGACGTGCGAGTCCTGCGTTCCGCCCGGGTAGGCATGGCCCTTGCCCGTGGCGATGATCTGCTGGTTCGTGCCGCCCCACATCGGGATGATGGCCGAGTACTCCTGGAACACGATGTTGCCGAAGGTGAACTGACGGGGGCGGAACCCCCCGTCCGTGCCGCGGGCGACGTTGGCCAGCTGCAGGGCCTGCTCGGCCTGCAGCCAAAACTTCTCGACCTTCGGGTGCTGGATGAACTTGTTGAAGAACTGGCGCGACACCTTCGCCATGACGACCGTCATGGTTTCGTCGCTGAGGTCCTGGGTGATCAGCTGCCAGACCCGATCGCAGGCGCCTTGGATGTCGGCGCTGGCGTTGTCCAGGTCGAAGTAGACGATCTTCTTCGTCACGTCGAAGGCGGTGAAGAGGTTGATCACCTCGTTGCCCTTGCCGTCGACGACCACGCCCTTGATGGCCGAGGTCCGCATCAGCTCGAGCGTCAGGTTGAACTTGCGCTTGAACGTCAGCAGGCGACGGTTGACCAGGTCGGCGAGGGTCGCGGGGTTGCGCGACCGCCCGGCCAGCGACTGCCAGCCGCGGATGTCGTTGGCGCGGACGTTGTCCAGGTGCTCGATCTGCGGAACCTTGAAGATCCGCGCCTCGGCGGAGCCGTGCTTGGCCAGGGTGGCCGGGCCGCCGTCGGTCACCGGCAGAGCGCTGACCACGCCGTTGTCGATGTCGATTTCGAAGAACTGGGTCGCCAGAGGTTCGGCGGGGAAGTAGCCGTCGGCTTCCAACTGGCCGAACGGTGCCGGCAGGAGGTTGATCGAGTTGGTCAGCTCGATGTCGGTGAACGGCATGGAGATCGGGCCCGTATCGGGCGTGATCACAGCGGTGGGCATTGTCTCGGATCCTTGGATGATTGAAAGGGCGGGCGAGGAAGGCGGGGGCGCTTAGCCGCTGGTGCGGACGACGATGCCCAGGCTGGCCAGCTGCGCGGTGGCGCCGGCCTTCTGGTCGGCGGTGGCGCCGGCCGGCCAGGCCAGCTCCTCGGCGCGCACAAGCATCGGACCCCGGCGCAGCGCCACGCCGGTCAGGTCGGAGCCGTCCGGCACGCTGTAGGCCTTCGGCGCGATGCCGGCGGCGTTCTGCAGCCCGTTGGCAGCCGAGAAGTCGATCGCGGCGAACTTGCGCGCGCCGGTCAGCGGGTAGTCGACGGTGATCGCGATCCGATCGCCCGAGACGAAGTCATTCGCCCCGTCGGCGAGGGTGAAATTGATCATGCCGTTGTAGGCCGTGCCGATAACGCCGGCGCCGTCGACGGTGCCGTCGGGGCGCTGGACCTCGAACGTGCCGCCATTGGCGGCGGGCTCGATGATCAGCACTTGGTAGACGCCTTCCATCGCGCCGGCGTCGGCGGTCAGCGAACCGACGGCGCCGTTGCCGGGCGTGCCGCCGTTCGGCGAAACCGCGGCAGCGGCGGAAACCGTGGGCGTGCCGGTCAGGATCGCGCCGAGCACGGCGAATTGGGCGATGGCGCGGATCGAACCCGAGCCGGCGAGATAGGTCACTTCATCGCGGCAGTAGTTCGGTTCGAGCTCCATCGCGATCAGGTCGCCCTCGGTGCGGGGCTTGGTGAACTTCACAACGTCCATGGGACTGGGTCCTTCAGAAGATTAAGGGGAGCGCCGGCGCGAAACCGCCCGCCGGCCAGGCGCTGGCGGATCAGCCGGTCTTGGAGGTGGCGTCGGCGCGCATCCGCTTGGCGGACTCGACCAGCGGCGATTGAGCGCCGCCGGCCTTGGCGTCCGGACCCAGGCGGCGAGCGCCGGCCATGGCTTCGGCCAGGGGCGAGCGCTTGGCGGCCGACGCCATGGCGCCCGAGCCCGAGAGGGCCTTGAACTGCTGCAGGGTGAGACCGGCCTCGATGGCGGCGATCGCGCCGGCGGGGTTAGCCTTGGCCTCGGCGCTCTTGGCGATCGCGGCGGCGTCCGCACCCTGCTGTTCGTCCTCGACCTCGGGCAGCTCCGGATCGACGTCCTCGTCGGGCGTTCCGTCGCCTTCGGGATCCGTTTCGTCCTCGTCCGGAGCCTCTTCCGGCGGCGTTTCATCGGACGTCTCTTCCGCCGGCGCGGCTTCAGCCTTGAGGGCGGCGATTTGCGCCGAAATCCGCGCCTGTTGGGCGTTTAGCTCTTTCAGCTTCGCCGCCTTGCGCGCTTGGGCCGCTTGGGCCGCTTGGTTAGGGGCCGAAACGGCCATGGGCGTCTCCTTTCGGGAGGTTGAGGCGTCCCGGGCGGAGCCCGAGACGGCGGTCGCGGCGACAAGCGCCGGTTCGGGGGGCGACACCTCCGCGTAGAGGTCCTCGAAGGCCTCTTCCTCGCTGCGGATGGCGTCGACGAACGCGAGTTGCAGGCCCGATCGGGCGGCCTCGTCGTGATCGCCAAGGAAAACGCGGGCCTGGGTGGCGATCAGGGCCTCTTGGGTAAGGGCCGGCCGGCCCTGGCTCACGTCAGCGACGAAATCGCGGCCCACCTGGTCGATTTCAGCCTGCAGGTCGGCGCGGGCCTCCGGCGACAGCTTCGACCACCAGTTACCGGCGGTCTTCTGCGAGCCAAATTGGATCGCGGTGACCTCGAGGCCGTATTCCTTCAGGGCTTCTTCGTAGCTTTCGTGGATCAGGACCGCGCCGATCGAGCCGACCAGGCCGACCTTGGGCGCCGTGATGCGGTCAGCTTGGGCCGAGATCCAATAGGCGGCGCTGCAGGCCATGTCGGCGTGCACATGGATCGGCTTACCGGTCGCATTTCCCGTGGCGCGAACCTCGCGCATGAACTTGGCGAGGGAGGCCAGGCCGCCGGCGACGACCCCGCCTGGCGAGTTCATGCGAATGAAGATCCCGCGCACCCGCTGATCAGCGGACGCCTCGGCGATCGCCGCCTTCAGCGTGTCATAGCCGTGGTAGACGACGCCGCAGAACTCCTCGCCGCGCTCGACCAGCGGCGTGTCGCACTGCATCAGCGCGATCCCGTCCTTCAGAGCCCAGCAATAACCAAGGTCCTCGGGATCCCCCGCCCACAACGGCGTATAGGCCAAGCGCTCGTCCATGGGCGGCGGCGGGGCGTAGTCATCATCCTCCATCGCCTGGATGCGAGCGGCGCTCGCAGCGTCGCGATCGAGACTGCCAGCCAGGCCGACGCGGCGCAGAAATGCCTGCAGGCGACCAGGGCGCGCAAAGGCGCGGCCATCGAGGGTTCGGATCTGCTCGGCCAGGCGCAAAGCGGCGGCGGGCTCGAGCAGCAGCGGGCGGCGCGCATAGCGCGTCGCCAGGAGGGCGGCGTTCACGGTCATCGGGGGCCTCAGGCGGCGGGACGGGCGTCCAGGAAGGCTTCGTGCGCCGGCGAGTCCGCCGTCGCGCGCATTTGGGCGAGCGCCGAACGCGCGGCGGGACGGGCGTCCTCCGGCGCGACCTGGCCCTCGGGCGGGGCTGGCGCAGCGGCCTGGCCCGTCAGCGGGTTCATGCCAGCCGCCATCGCGGCGGCTAGGTGCGGCCGATCGGCGATCAGCGACATCTCGTACTCGCGCTGATCCAGGACCTCGACGAAATCCTTGCCCTGCTCGGCGCATTCGTCCTCGAGCGTCGAGATCATCGCCTCGAGGCGGCCGGCAGCGGCGGTGACTTCCTTGGTCTGGTCGATGTAGCCGCGGCCGGGGCCGATCCAGCGGCCCTTGGCGTAGGCTTCCTGCGCTTCGTACCAGCTGGGGGCGTTGTCATTGGCCGGGGCGATATGGCCGACCTCGAACGCCTCTTCCAGCCACGCGGCATGGAAGGGCGTGGCCAGCATGGCGTCGATCGTGCCCATGAAGGCCTCGGTTTCCTTCCAGGCCGGGATCATGGCGGCGCGGGCCGACGAATAGTTGGTCGAGGAGTAGTCCATCGACCCTTCCTCGTAGGTGACGCCCAGCGTGGCGCAGATCAGGCGATAGATGGAGCGGAAGAAGGCGTCGAACTGGCCGACGTCCTTGCTGGCGGTGGCCAGCTTCAGCTCGTCGCCCAGCGGCAGCACGGGCAGAATGGCCTCGCCGATCTTGACCGGGCTTTTCTTGTAGAACTCCTCGCGGTCGCCCTCGAACGCGGCCAGGTCCTCGGCGGTGAAACTCTCGCTCACGGCCTCGGGACCCGAGCTCGACTGCATGAAGCCGACGACCAGGGCGTTGATGACGGCGCTCTGCAGCGTGGCGTCCGAGAAGCGCGACAGCGCCCGGAAGCCCTTCAGCGCCGAGGCGAAGGCGCTGACGCCGCGCGATTGGCCGGCGCGCTCCGGATCGAAGCCGTGCAGGACCTGGGCGCGGCCCAGGGGATGGGCGAAGCGCTCCCACCGCGTAGGCTCCGACATGGCGACGGCCAGGCCGACGTCGTTCGGATGGCGCTCGCGGATCCAGTAGGCGACGGGGATGTTGTTGGCGTCGTACTCGACGCCGCCGCGGATCGTATGGCCCTCCCCGATCTGCGCGTTGTCGGCCAAGCCGCGCGGGTTGCACAGACGGTCGGGATCGACCATGCGCAGGCGGGTCTTGTACTTGGTCGGCTCTTCCTCGGCCCACTCGACAATGGCCAGGAACTCGCCGTCCTGCATCAGGTGGGTCGCGGCGACGCGCAGCAGCTGGCCGAACGTGAACCGGCGCTCGGCGTCACAGCTGAAATTGTGGCCGTAGGCGTAGAGATCCCACTCGACTTCGATCGCCTGGCCTAGCTCGCGGGCCTGCTCCTTGGTGATTCCCAGCGCGCGGGCCGAGGGCCGGGAGGAGCGGCGCCAGCCCCGGCCGACCGCGGCGTTGCGCCGGCGCGAGATGATCGAGCGGCCGCCGAGCTCGTTGTTGACCAAGTCGCGGGCGCGCGCCACGGACATGTTCCGGGCGGGCAGCCAATCACGGTCGGCCGACTGCAGGCGCGCTGGCCAATTGGCGGTCCAGACGCCGTTGTCGTCGGCGCCCTGATAGGCATGGCCCCGCCGACCCTCACCGGCATTGGCCGAGGCCCGCGCGCGGGCGATCTCTTGCCGGGTGATTTCCCGGCCGGAAGGGTGCAGCAGGGCCATGGCGGCTTAGGCCTCCGGCGCGGCGTCGGCGGCCGGGGCGGCCGCCGGCGGGTCGAGCAGCGTCGGTTCGACGATCTTGCCGCCCTTGGTCTTGGTGCTCGAGGCGGCCAGAGCCTTCTCGACAGCGGCGAAGCGTTCCTCGAGCAGATGGAAACGCTCATCAGCCGCCTTGAGCTGAGCGCCCTGCGCCTCGCCGACGAGGTTGAGCGAGGTCTGAACGCTTTCGCGCAGGGTCGCGTCGAATGCGGTCAGGTACTTGGAGAGCTCCTGGCTGTGAGCGATCAATCGCTCCTCAACCGCCTCGGAAACGCCGGAACGGCCATCGAACCCCTCCATGAAGCCGGCGGCCGAGAAGTCCTCGTCGGAACTACCGTCCAGAAGTTCGCGAACCTTCGCGGTCGAGCCCTTCAGCGCGCCCTCGGCTTGCAGCAGCTGGCGCGCCTGGGCCGAGCTCAGCGGATAGGCGCCGCCGGTCAGGATCTGGACGACGACGCCGGCGAAGGCGTCCAGGTTGTCCAGGATCTTGTCGGCCGGATTGGCGGCGGCGGGGTTTTGATCGTCCATGGAAGTCTCCTAGGCTAGAGGCGGAACCGCAGGGCGCCGCGTTGACGGCCGCCGGGGGCGGCCTTGGCTTCGAGAGCGTCGATCTCCGCCTTCAGGCGGCCGGGATCGGCCTGGCCGAACTCGACGCGGCGGCCGGAGGATTGGGTGACCGACACGCGATTGCCTGAGACCAGCTTGTCGTAGTCGGACTTCAGCCGCTCGAGACGCGACTGTTCCTCGGCGGTAAGGGCCATCAGGTCTCACTCCGGCGGCTGAACAGGGACCGGCGCTCGGTCCCGGGGTTGGGGGCGGTTTCGGCCTTCGGCACGGGCTGGGCGTCGGCGGACCACAGGGCCTCGAGCGGCGCGGGCGCGGTCTCGTCGACGCGCGCGCGCTGTTTGAACATCATCTCCCAGCGGGCGGCGTCCCAGGTGTGGACGCGCTTCTGGTAGGCCAAGGCCCAGCCGTAGACGGCCAGGTCGAGCTGCTCGTTCGGCCCCGTCTGGTGCCACTCGCCTCGCTGGCCGGGCTTGGCGTCGACGGCGCGTTTGAACACTTCGGCGGTGAGCTGCTTGAAGTCTTCCTCGGTGGCGTCGTCCTCGAACAGGATCGCGCCCGGCAAGGGCGCGGTCAGTTCGGCGCTGGCCACGAACTGCTGCAGGCCGAGCGCGATGTAGCGCTTGATCACGTAGCCATCGACTAGCAGCAGATCGACGGTGATCGTCCGCTGCTTGGTGTCCTTGCCCTTGTGCTTCTTCAGCTCGGTCGGCAGGCCCGACGGGATCGGCCTGGTCGCGCCCTTGATGGCATAGACGTTCGCCCGGCCGCGGGTGAACTCGTAAACCCGAGGGGTGACGCCTTCCACGCCGCCCGAGTCCACACCGAAGGCGTCGAAGCCTAGCGGGCGCACGTGATCGCCCTCGTACCGGCGCTTGACGATCTCGGCGAGGTCAGCCCAGGCATCGACGGTCAGAGGATCCTTCTCGATTACGCCGCGGTCGATCCGCGCCATGAAGGTCGGGCCATGGGCATAGGCGGCCCATTCGATCCGGTCGCCCTGGATGTCGGCCTGGCCCGAAAGCCAGCATGTGCCGGGCGGGATCCGGCCTGGAATGACGCCGATCGCCTTAGCGGTCTCGACCAGGACCTGGTGGTCCGGCGGTTTGACGCCCGAGACAGTCGGCAGGCCCAGCTTCTGCTGGCGGAAGGCCGCCTCTTCGGACGGATTTCCCTCGGCGTCCCGATAGTCCTGGGCGATCCCGCGCCAGGTCTTGAAGGGCGAGAGGACTTGCCAGAAATGGTAGCTGTTGAGGCGACCTTCGACGGGGCGGTCACGCCAGCGGGTGAACTCCGCCTTGGGGACCGCCCGAGGCGGAGGTGGGTTGGCGGGATCCTGCGAAACGAAGGTCGGCAGGTAGCCGGCGGCCAGGTCGTCGGTGATCTGCGCGAACGTCTCTGGCGTCAGGATCGCTTCGGCCTCGAGGCGTCGGCGGATGACGCGCTTGAGCGCGGGCATGTCGCGCTCGAGGATGATTGTCCCGTCCGTGGGGCCGCAGCAGGGCGGCACGACATAGGGCTCTTCCGACGGATCCGACGGGACCACGAAGTCTTCCCAGTCGATCCGGAAGCTGTGGTCGCAGTGTGGGCACGCCAGGTAGATCTCGCGCTGGTCGCCGGCCAGGTAGTCAGCTGAGATCGGGCACTCGCCTTCCTCGCCGGGCGTGCTTTCGTGCAGCTCCTTGGTTCCGGCGGCTTCCCAGGCGTCCATGCGAACCCGGGCCTGGGTCATCGGCGAACCGCGCGAGCCGACCTCGGCCTTGAAGTTCGGGGTTTCGGTCAGCCACAAGGCGCCGAAGCTTTCCGACTGCAGATCGTTCACCGACGAGGCCGAGAACATCGTCAGCGAACCGCCGGGATAGTTCTTCTGGATCGTCGTCGAGGCGCGGGCCTTGCGGGTGCCCTCCGGAACGACCCGGTCACGCAGGTCCTCCGTCTTGTCGATGACCGGCTGAAGCTTCTTGCTGTTGAAGGCCTGGGCCTTGGCGCGGTTGGGTAGGCCCAGGCCGATGGGCCGGGGCGAACGGCAGATGATCCAGGACACCCAGACCACGCCGATGTTCGACTTGCCGGTCTGGCCGGCGGCCATCACGGGCACGCGCGGCGCGGGATCGTCGAACTTCAGGCGCTCCAGCGGCTCGAGGCAGTACTCGACGCCGTCCCACGACAGCAGACCCGGCCGAGAGGTGTTCGCCTCGGCCGGAATGTAGACCCGGTTCTCGGCCCAGACGTAGATCGGCTCATCGGGCATGGGCGCGACGACCTGAGCGAGCGCCAGGAAGAGCGCGGCGGCGGCCTTGGCCTCGCCGCCCGTCCAGGAAAAGCTCATTGAGCGGCCAGGGCCACCGGATCGGCCGCCAGGGCCAGGTCGCTTAGGGCGGATGCGAACGCCGCTCGCACCGTGGTCTCGTACTTCCGCATCGCCTGGTCGGCTTCGCGACCGTCGCGCGCGACTCGGATGTCATCCAGCGTCCGGCGGCGGTTGTCCTCCATGGCCCGCATCAGCGCCACGCCGGCGGCCTGGAAGGCCAACTGGGCGACGTCCTTGTCGATCAGGCGACCCTCAAGTTCCTGCGCGCGGATCCGCGCCGATCGCGCGTTGAACTCCGCAGTCTCGGTCTCGGCAATTGCCTTGCGCTTGGCCAGCTCGTTGCTGAACGTCGAATCCCGGGGCGGCGGATCGGAGGCCGGAGCGTCAGCGGCCGTCGCGGCGTCGGGTTGCGACGCGACGAGCACCAGGGGCGGAGCATCGCCGAGCGGAAGGTCCTGGACCGGCGTCGGCGTCGACGACGGACCGCGTCCGCGCCGCGTCGCCCGCGAACGCACCAGGCTGGGAAAATCGATTCGCGTAGGCTTGCCCGGTCCTTGGTCCTGGCGGGCGACCTCGGGGTGCTTTTTCAGGTACTGGCTGAGCGCCGGCTGGCTGATTTCGTCGCCACGCTCGGCCAGGAGGCGGACGGCCTCCGTTTGAGAGACCCAGCCAGCCGTATTTTCGGGGGTTTCGGCGGTCATAAGGCAGACCTCCGGGGCTATAAGTGGTTGGCACTCATAATGTTTTCGCCGATGGAGCGATCATTTCGAGGTCGCGCTCCGTTGTACCGTATACGCCGGGCGGCCAGGGAAGGACCCGTCGAACCCTATGGGGCGGAGTGTCGGAGGGCAAAAAAGCCCTTGTGGTTCAGTGGGTTGGCTTCCGGCAATGCTGCGCTAGCGCGCTCGGGAGGGCTTGGGCGCTTGCCTTGCCTCCGAACCGGGTGGCCTGCCGCTCGAGGGCGGTCGGTCTTATCGGGCTGAAGCCCTGGGCCATCGTCCGCGACCCCGGATAGCGGGGCCATTGGCCCATCTTGTGCCGCTATTCGAGGCCGAACGCAATAGGTGGGGTTATGGAGTGATATCAGGCGCGGGCGGCCACAGGCCCGTCTCGGGCGGCGCGGCCGGTGTCGGGTTGGCGGGCTCGACCGCGTCGGGCTCGACCTTCACCCGCAAGGGACGGGCGTTGTCGATCACCTGGCCTCGGGCATCGAGCGGTTCGAGCACCAACTTGAGGCGGCCGTTCTTGTTGGCCACGATCTCAGCGATGCGGCCGGCCATGGCCCCGGTCATGATCCGGACCTGCTCACCCTTGGCGTAGTTCGGCCGGCCACGGGGCTGATAGTCGAACGCGCCAGCCCGTTCGGCCAGCGACAGGGCCTCGATCCAACGATCGGCCACCGGGCGCGGATTGCCCGCCACCGCCACCAGGCCGAGGAACGCCGAGCCCAGGGCCTTGCGGACCGCGTCCATGCCACCGACAGCGCCATCGCCCTCGACCGGCAAGCGGACGAACAGATAGCGCGGTAGCAGCGGGATCATGTAGCGCTTCCGGCGGCGAGCCTGGGAGTGACGGCTCAGGTGGGTCTCGACGGGGCAATAGGCCGGAACGCCTTGGCCATCGAGCAGCTCGACGGCCTGCATCTCCATCTTCGCGGCCACCTGAGCGACATACCACGAGCGGCGTTCCGGGGCGTTCCGGGGACCGTTCCTATCTATCTCTTTGATAGTCTTAAAAGAAATAGAAGGTGGAACGGATGGAACGCATGGAACGGACATGCATGTTCCCGCGCCCGCCTGCTCATGCAGGAGAGAGGATACCGTTCCATGCGTTCCACCCGTTCCGGGCGGCGGATTTCGCTTACCAGACAATGTCTTCCTCCGGAACGCTGGTAGGAACGACCCTGGTACGCCCGCCACCGGGCACGCCGTCCAACAAGGGGGTGAGGGGGATGGCGAGGCCGCGCTGCTTCACGCCCGCGCCATAGCGCAGGGGCTTGGTCGGCCAGGTGCGGAAGGCGTCGCCAAGGTCATCCAGGATCGAGAGCGAGCGTCGCCAGTCACGCCATCGCGTGCCGGCGAAAATCTTCTCCAAGGCCGGATGGCTGTTCGAGACGATCAGGAAAGGCCCAGGCCGCCCCTGTGGCCCGCCACGGGCGGCCTCCCAGGCCTGTGGGTCGCTATCCTCCCACAGCTGCAACCCATAGCCCTTGAGCACGTCGACATAGTCGCGATCGCCTTTGACCAGGCGCTCGACCATCGCGCCGATCGAGAGCCGGCGATCCGACCTGTAGAGCGAACTTTCCGCCGCCATCAGATGGGCGAAGGCCTCGGCGCCCACGTTCTTGACCCCGTCCTGGGCGAGGCGCTGGCGGATCAGCGGCGACCAGAACACCACTTCCTCGTCGGCCTCTTCCGGCGTCAGTGCCTTGTCGAAGAGCAGTAGCCTTCGGCCCGCCGCCAGCATCGACACCAGATCGCCCGTTCGCGGGCTCTCGCCCGCCCGCCGCAGCGCTGCCTTGATGGTCGCTACGTCCTCGAGGTAGCGGCCCGCGCCCAGCAGCGCCCTGCCCAGCAGGGCCGGGGCCAACTTGCGCGCCCTTTCCCGAGCGGTCTTCACGTCCGACGACGAATCCTTGCCGCCCTCGGGGGTGCGGGGGATGGGCCGCAGGCGGATCTCGACCATCCGCGTGGCGTCGGCCGACTCGAGCTTTGGCGGCGTCACCGCGCCCAACATCACCGCGCCGACGGCGGTCTGGGTCAGGGTGCCCCCGTCCATGCCGCCCTGCTTGCGCACCATGCCGCGATCGGTCGCCATGCTGCGCAGGACGCCGAGGGCCTGCTCGACGGGGCCTGGCCCGTTGCCATCGGACGCGGCCTCGGCCTCATCCAGGAAGGCAGGGCGGGCCATGCCCGAGATGTCGGCGCGGAAGCCGGCCTCGGAGAAGCTGTCCAGCACCTCGGCCGCCAGCGCGGAAGCCAGCTCGCGCATGAACTTGATCAGGGTCGTCTTGCCGGCCTCCGGAGGCCCGAACAGGATCAAGTGCCCACGGAACGGGGCGACGGCGCCGAGCAGAGCCGGCAAGAGCCAGCCGGCCAGAATGTCCGCGCCCGTGAGCCCCTCGCCATCGAGATCCTCGAACGCCCAGAGGTCCAGCTGCTCACGAACCCAGGCGCCGTCGGCGGCCGTGGCGCGCGTTGCCGGCCTCGGCGCCGGCGGCTTGACGCGATAGAGCGGACCGCTCTTGGCCCGCATCATGTCGGCGACCGACCGCTTCTCGACCTTCTTGCCGCCGAACAGCCAGACCTCGTCGCCCAGGTGAAGGACGGGCGCGCCTTCCGCGCCTGGCCACACACCCAGCAAGCGAACCTCTCGGTTGGCGTCCCAATAGCCGGCCTCGCGGCACTTCCGGACAAACCAGATCGCCGCGAGCTCGCGATGGAACTTGTCGGCCTTGTCGCGCCAGTACGTCAGGAACGAGGATCCGGCCTCGCTGGCGAAGATATCGCCGCGCAGCATCTGCCCGATCTTGGCGGCCGCCTCATGCCGGATCTCGCCCTCGGGCATGGCGAACACGACCTTGCCGCCGTAGTGGCCCAGCGGGACCACTGGACACTCCTCGACCTCCGGATTGGGGAAGCCCTTCAAGCCCTTTCCGGTGTCGTCATCGGCGTCCCCGCCGTCCTCGGGCTCGACCAGGTTCAGCCGCTCATAACCCGCGGGCTCGCCGGCGTCCTGGGCCGGCGCCTCCCCGCCGAAATCGTCGAAATCGTTGGCAGTCTCTTCCGTCACGCGCACGCCCCCGACCGCGCGAGCTCACGCTCGACACGGCGTTGCAATTCGTTGTTCCAGTCGCTGTTGAGCGGCGGCAGCAGAGTGCGGACGTTCGGCTCGCCGGCCGCCCGCCAGTGCTGCTTCACGAGGGATGCGCAGAGGGCCGCTCGCGCCTCCGCGTCCAAGATCATCGGCACGGATCGACCCCGGCCGGTTCGCCCCATGACTTTGAGGGGCTTCATGTCGTGATCGATCCCGACCAACACCTCAGGCCACGGCTGAGCCCCCGGCGGAGGCCAGATGAAAGGCCGGACGCTCAAGTCGGCCTTGGGATGATCGAGATCGAGGCAGCCCTGATCATCGCGCTCGACACCGCCCTGCAGGCGAGACAGCGAAAGCGCCGCCACCGCCCGAACGCGACGGCCCTGCATCCAAGCCAACGAAGCCAGGGAAAGCGTCGTCTCGATCCCTTCGCCGAGGACAAGCGGCGTCCAGGCGAAACCCTCGAGCTCCGGGCCGATCAGCCAGGCCCCGGCAGGCCGTCCGTCTCGCCCGACGTGGACGCCCCACATCTTCTTGCCCAGGGCCTTGTCGCGACCCGAGCCGTCCCGCAGCAGGTAGGTGCAATGGACGCCCCCGGTCGGGCCGCGCTCGGTCTCGGCGCTCGCGATCAGCGCTGGCGCCCGAACCCAGTCCTGGGCGCCCTCGTCGAAGCTGTGGAGAGCGGCGGGATGAAACCGCAGCCGCGCCGCCGCGCGCGCCACGACGGCGGGGTGAATCGCCCTGCCTAGCAGGTACTTCTCGGCGAGCGTGCCCAGGATAGGACGCGCCTCCCGCCACATGCGCTGCGCCAAGCTCTGGCGCTTGCGGTCATCCGCCTGGCGATCTTCCGGCGTGTAAGCCCGGCGCGGCTTGGAGGGCTGGAAACCCTCGCCCAGCAGCCGGCGGGCCGCGTCGGCCGAGGATCCGCCGCCCAGCTGGTGCTCGAGATCGACCACATCGCCCCAGGCGCCGCAGCTGTAGCAGCGGAAACGTCCCGTCTTCGGCCACACCGCGAATGGGACCGTCTTGGACTTCGACCCGCAGCCTTGGATCGGGCACGCGCCCCGCTGCTGGTTGGCGTTACCCCGCAGCTTGGTGACCTTGCCCGCCAGATCCTCGATCGAGATCCGGGCCTTGGCGCGATCGAAAAGGTCCTGGTCGCTCATGGGGCCCCCATGCGAGCGCCGCTCGTAGGATCGAGGCCGTCGAACAGCGGCATGGGCGCCGGCGGCGCGAAGCGGGCGATATCCTCGCGGCGAGACAGGCGCGACTTGGTGCCTGGCGGGATCAGCGCGCTCAGCCAGCCCCCCGCGCGGCGGCAGGCGCCGATCGCCTCGGCCATCGGCGAGGCCGCCTCGGCCTCGGGACGCATCCAGACGAACCAGGAGTAGGCGGTCGCGAAACTGCCGTCCGGATCCCAGTAGCCGAGGCGCATGGAAACGCGCTCGGAGAACGTCTCCTGCACTGAGAGCCGACGCATGAGGTCGTACCGGCCTTCGCTCTCCAGCGCCGTCGTGCGCAGCAGCAAGGCCACCCCGCGCGTCGCGACCTGCAGGCCGCGCTCAACGAAGGCGTCGAGGTGTTTGAACGGCGGATTGGTGACGACCCAGTCGGGCCGGATCTGGCTGGCCCTGGCGCGGGGATCCAGGAAGTCCTCGACCCCACCGAAGCCGTGCGGATGGATATCGGTGGGGCGCACGCGGAAGCGCTCGCCAAGCGGCAAGGCCATGTGGCCCTCGCCGCAGGCCGGTTCGTCGATCGACTGGGCCAAGGGATCGGCGCGCAGCACGACCTCGCCGCCGGCGCGACCGGCCCATGGCGGGGTCGGGAAGAAGTCCAGGGCGCGATAGAGGGCGGTCTTGGCGTCGTCCAGCTCTACGAGCGCAGGCGCGCGGCCTTCCATCACGGCGCGGGAGGGCTTTGAGCTCATGCGGCCTCGCCCAACGCCAGCGCCAGGTCGTCCTCGGCCACATCGAAAAGGTCGGCCACTTCCGCCAAGGGCCACGACGCCCGGCGGAAGTGGCCTGCCCATACCGCGACCCGTTGGCTGACGGGCCTGAGCCTCAGCGCGCCTCGAGGGGAGGAAAGCGGCTTCGACGTCGGCATGGGCGCCACGGACCTGGGACGATGCGCGGCCATCGCCGCGCGGTCCGTGGAAGGCTGAACGGCAGATCGCGCCTCGGCGCGCGGCTTCGGCGGCGCGCGCGGGACGCGGGCCGGAGTGGGCGCCGGTCGCGCGGGCGCAACGAGGGGAACCTCGCGGGCCGGGGGCAAGGGGGCGCGGTGGACGGCCTCGGCGACAGCCGCGGCCATGGCCGACAGGAGCAGGCCAAACTCAGGCGCCGCGAAGGCGCTGAGCCCGGCCAGGCTGAACGCCGAGCCGCCAGCCAGGCGCTCCAGGGCGTCGGCCGCCGAGAACACGCGCAGATCGGTCAGCCGGTTATAGACCTTGGCCTCCGACCAGCCGGTCATCATGGCGATCGAGGCCGTCGACATGCGGGCGGCCTTCAGGTTGAGGATCTCGACGTCCTTCTTGGTGAGCTGGGTCACGAGCGCGGCTCCTGGAACATATCCTCGACCAACTGGGCGGCCGCGATCAGCGCGGGCGCGAAGCCCCTGCGACCGCGGGGCGTCGCAGCGACGAAGGCGCGGCCGCAGGCGATCAACACCGCCCAGGCCCGCAGCCCGTCGGGCGTGTTCAAGGCCGCCGGCAGCATTGGCGGCGCATTGGCCAGCTCGTCGCTGAAGCCGATCAGGCTCCAGCGAGCCGCGCCTGTCGGATCGGGCCGCGCGCCGTTCAACTCGCCCAGCGCCTCGCCGCCCAGGCGCAGCGCCTGCAGGGCCAGCCGACGACACCGGACATGCGGCGTCATCGCTTCCTTTCGGCGAGCCTGTTCAACGGTGAAGGCGCGGCGTGGACGCATGTCAGTCGTCCAGATCCGCGCGCCGGCGCAGGGTCGGCCGGGAGGCCAGAGCCGAGTCGACCTGGTCGGCCAGGGTTTGCAGGTCAGCCGCGCGCGTCGCGCGCTGATCGGGATGAAGGCCTGCGAAGACCTTGCCGAGCTCGACAAGGCGCTGAAACGGAGAGCCCTTGAAACAGAAGGCCGGCGGCACCTGGGCGCGGCCAGCGGACTTGGCGCGCTTGCCCAGGTCTCCGGCCCAGGCCAGGGGCGTATTCGCCTGGGCGCGGGCGGCCTTGGTCAACCTCGACCACTTGGCCAGATCCTCTGCGCTGGGCTCGGGCAGACGGCGCTTCATGCGTCACCGCCCTCGGCGGAGGCGGGTTCACCGCCCCCGCCGACTCGCGGTTTCCTTCCGATGCTCAACTGAAAGGAACCGAACCGATGAGTGAAGTCAGTGAACTCAAGGCGCAGGTGAAGCGCCTGGAAGCCACCGTCGCGCGCCAGCAGCGCATCTTGGATTTTCTGACTGGTGTCGTGGACACCCATGTTCAGCTTGACGCCGCGATCCTCAGCGCGGGCGCTGACGCCTTCAAGAACATCGACAGGCTTGAGCCCGCAGTGCGCAACTACATGTACGCCGCCAGCATGGGCCCAAGGATCGCGGCCGCCACGGTCAACGGCATTAGCAGCCGAGATCGCCGGCCAATTCGGCGCGACCAGTTCACGCGAGGGCGGAACCTGGTCCTCGACAAGCTGGGTGAAGCCTCGAAGAAGCTCAGCGCGCAAACGGGCAATGTCAATGTCAAGGGCGCGGCCGACGCCTAGCCAAACCGTGTCACCAGGCCTGAAGCCGGTCAGAACCTTATCGCCGAACGTCACGACCGGACCTCCCCGAAACTAGATCGCGCGCAAGGGCAACCGTCAGGTTTCGCACGGCGAGGCCCTCGCCGGCGGAGGCGGTTTGGCCGCTCCCGCCGACTCGGCTTTCCATGGAGCCGTCACCCACCACGGAGCAGCTGAAATGGAAAAAGGTCGGCCATCGCCGGAGGCAGAGATCGAAGCGCTCCGATTTGCCGTGACCTTCCTGATCGCGGACAGAATGGGGGACCATGGCCCGGAAGCCGCTAAGGTGCTGGCCGACGCACTCCCGTTCGCCTTTGAAGGCAACGAAGACGGGCTCGCTCCCGAGCGGCGCTTCCGGCGTGCCGAGGTTGCGTCGATCCTTCGCGCGATCGCGGATAGAGCGCTGACGATCTCTGAAGCGTCGCAGGACCCCTAGCGCGCGGCCGGCAAGCTGAACCACCAGCCGATCGTCGTCCAACATTGGTTCGGAGATCGGCCCCTTCACGCCGCCGCCTCCCCGAAACGAGGAACGGCCAGAGCGGCGGCGGGACCGAGACGCGCGGGGCGGGAGTTTTTCCCCCCTTGGCGTGCAAGCTTCGCCTGATCGGCGAAAATCGGCCGTAAACCGCAAATGCAACCGAAGGTCAACTGAGTCGCATTGTCGCAACCTGAAAAGGTGATTTCTGGTTGCGAAGAATTTAAGCCGCGCCTTGAAATGCACGTGTGACGAGTTGTCGCACGTGGAGTAAAGCGAATGTTGAGCGAAAGGGAGAAGGCCGTTGAGCGCGTGCTCAACGACTTGCGATTGTTGCTGACCGGGCGGGTAAAGAGCGAATGCGTCTGCGGGCGCGCCGAGCGATACACGCTGATGCAAGAGGAAGTCTTGGAGGCGCGATCAGCTCTAGCTAGAGCGCGAGCGCTCTGCGAGTTCGCGACATCAACAGCCGCGCAAGCCCTCGAGCAGGTCGAGCTCACAGAGGACCTGTTGGGCTGAGCCTGAGACATTAGGCCTGCACCGCGGAATGCAGGGGCAGCGCAGCGTCAGACGCATCGACCCAACCCGCAACAACGTCGGCCGGACGAAGCTGAACGCCCTTTTGCCTGGCTAGCGTCAGCACATTGGCCTGGTGCTGGGCTGGGATGAAGCCACCCTTGCTCTTGAGCCATTTCCGGACTGCGTCCGTCGTCAGGCCACAGGCATGGGCGACATCAATCAGGCCCAGCAGGCGAACAGCGAGGGCGGCAGGCGTCTCGGGCGTTGCCATTATGGAAAATCCGTCTAGATGTTATTTCCACATCCACGGCTGAACTGATTTGGAAAAAACCTCAAGGGACGCGTTGCGGAAAAATCTTCCATGCTAGCGGCTATGGAAATCACCGAGATCCCGCAGCGTCTGAGAGCCATGAAGCGCTCGCAGGCCGCCCTCGCGCGTCACCTAGGGCTCGACCCGTCGAGCCTGACGAAGACGCTCAAGGGCGATCGCCGGCTGAAAGCTGATGAGCTGATCAAGATCGAGGAGTTTTTCGGCGAGAAGCTGGATCGCGATGCGACGGTTGAGAGCCTATCAACGAGACGCGTGGGCGCTCCTCGTCGCATTCCCGTCTATGGATACGCAGCCGCCGGCGGCAACGAACGCATTGCGATCAATGCTGGTCAGGTCATCGACTGGGTCGATGCGCCGCCACTTTGGAATGGGATAGGCGATCTAATAGTCGTTCGGGTGATTGGCGACAGCATGGAGCCGCGTTACTTCGCAGGCGAATCCGTGATTGCTCGGCTCGGATTGCCACCCGGTCGCGGCCAGGACTGCCTCATCGAGTTTCATGACGGATCCGCACTGATCAAGAATTACCGAGGCCAACGCGATGGCCAGGTGTTTGCCTTCCAGTACAACCCCCCTCCGGGCGAAGAGGGGGAGCTGCGGTACTCCGCAAGCAGCGTGAAGGCGATCCACGCCGTTGAGCTGCCGACCCGCCTACACCGCTAGTCACCAAGTGACGATGACGGATTGCTGGTCGTCGTTCGCCAGCGAGACGCTCTTCATGACCCCACCGCCTTGCACCTCGAGTCTGCCGCCCCATCCGGTCGCAGCCTCCCAGGCAACCGTCGCGATGATATAGTACCGGCCTTCGGGCAGGCGACTGAAACTGAAACGACCTTCGGCATCACAGACGGCGGTGCGGACGTACTTCTGAAATTCCGGCTCGACCGCTGCGCGCTGCGCTAAGGTTAGGTTTGGGCCGACAAATCCTCCCTCAAGATTGCCGTAGAGCAGCTGCATCCGGTAGCGCCCATACGGCGAGTCCGGAACGAGATGGACCTCGTTGCCGGCACAGGTTTTGACGCTGCCGCCGCGCGTCTTCAGGAAGGCCTGACCTTCAATCCGCGACACGCCCTGCGTCTTTGACCACGCGACCGTCGCTGGATCGAACTCTACGCGCTTAGTGACCTCGCTTGGCGCGGCCAATAGCGCCGCACCGATAGCCAATCCCATCATCGCCCACCCTCCAGTTCCAGGCCCAGCCGACAGGATGGTGCGCGATCAATGCACGGCTGTCCGTGGAAGATGTGGAAATGCGACGTGGACGTTGACAATGGAAAATAACTCCATCCATATCATCCACAACCTCGCGCCGACTCACGACGCCCCCTCGTCGTTTCGGAGAGGCCGACCAGGTCCCCGGCCGCCGCCCGGGGATGTCTGGGAGGCGGCGCGAGGCCTGAGGGAGAACAACCGATGGCCTTCGATGATACGAGCGACGCTCGCACCCAGCCCGAGCCGGTCGACAAACACGTCGGCGCGCGCATCCGCCTTCGCCGCAAGCTGCTGGGTCTCAGCCAGACCCACTTGGGCGACGCGCTGGGCCTGACCTTCCAGCAAGTGCAAAAGTACGAGCGCGGCGACAACCGCGTCAGCGCCAGCAAGCTCTACGACACCGCCAAGGCGCTGCAGGTCCCGATCGCCTACTTCTTCGAAGGCCTGGGCGACCCCCTCGATCCCGACGCCGCGCCCACCGCCGAGGATCCCGTCCTCATCCTGGCCAGCCTGCCGCATGGCCTGGCCCTGGCCCGAGCACTGCAAGCGATCGGCTCGCGCGAGCGCGGCGCGGTCTTGGGCTTGGTCGAGCTGATGGCGCGCGACAGCGCGGGCCAGGGCGAAGCGATCGACGGGGAGGAAGGCTGATGGCCCGCCCCGCCGCCCTTGCCGCCACCGAGGCGCGCGTCGCCAGCGCCCTGGCCGCTTTCGAAACCGCGCCGGCGGTGACGATCTTCACCGCCCCCCTGGTCGTTCTGTCCGCCGACGCGCCACCGCGTCAGATCATCGGCCTGCACGCCGGCGGACGCACCGTTCGGCTCGACACGGACGAGGCGATCCTAACCGCCGTCGCGCTCGAGCACGACGCGACGCTGCCCGGCGCCAAGGCCATGGCGGCGGGCCTGCGCCACGCCGTCGCCGTCACCGACCTGGTCGCCCTGGCGGCGCGAATGAGGACCCTGCGCTCGCCGACGGGAAACGCCTGACATGAGCGCCGACGTCGTCTCCTTCGCGGAGCGCGCGGCGCAGCTGGCGCCGCTGGGCGGGGAAGTGGTCGAGGTGCGCGGCGAAGCCGGCGCGGACTTCACGGCCGCGCCGCCGCCCGAGCTCAAGTTCGCCGAAGGCGACGACGTCTCGATCGTCTATCGCGCCTACGAGGGCCGGCCCGAGATCCGCTCGGTCCTCTATGGCCCGACGCTGCGGCGTGTGGCCTGGGGCCTGTGCCGCGAGCTCGGCCGCACCGGCGACCAGATCATCGCCAAGCCCGCCGGCAATCCCCAGCCTTGGGACCTGGCCTGGATCGAGATCGCGCCGGGCCAGCCCAACGCTGGCGATCGCCTGGCGCGGATCCGGGGCGTCACCCACACCCAGCTCAACATCGCGCTCGGCCGACCCGTGGTCCGCCTCGAGCACAGCCACACCAGCGGCCGCGCCGTGCCGCTGTTCGATCCCGACGGCCTGGCGTTCGGCGCCGGCCAGATCACCGCTCAACCCGACATGGGAGACGACGAATGACGTCGCTGACGCCAGCCGCCTTGACGTTCGAAGATGTGCTGCGGGCCCTTGGCGGGCCTTGGACCGGCACCGGAAACACGTTCGACCAGATCGCCAAGCGCACCGGCCGAGATCGGTCGAACCTGCGTCGCGACCTCGCCAAGCTGGTCGACCAGGGCCTGATCAAGGGCGACGCGGATCTAGGCTGGGTGCGCTCCGAGGCGGGATCGGCGGCGCTGGACGCCATCGACCGCGCCAACGGGTTCGTGCCCGCGGGCGCGATCGCCAAGTTCCCGCTCGACCGCATCGACTACAACCCGGACAACCCGCGCAAGTCGGTGGCGCAGGAAGCGCTTGAAGGCCTGGCCGACAGCATCGCCGAGGCCGGCGGACTGCTTCAGCCGATTGTTCTCTACGCATCCAGGCCCGGCCAGCTGAACCGGATGCTTCACGCTGGCGAACGCCGCGTCCGCGCTTGCCGCCTGCTGCAGGCGGAGGGCCGACTGCCGGCGTCGCTACAGGAAGGCCTACCCTTCATCGAGCGCGAGGCCAGCAAGGCCGAGGCGCTGTTCATCGGCCTGGTCGAGAACAGCCAGCGTGAGGACCTGTCGCCGTTCGAAGACGCCAAGGCGCTCAAGGCCTATCGCGACGAGACCGGCCTGTCGGCGCGCCAGATCGCCTTCAAGCTCGGTCGGGCGCGCGAGGGCTCCGAGAAGGGCGTCCGTGACGTCCAGGAGAAGATCGCGACGATGGATCGCGCCTCGGAAAAGGCGATCGCCCAGGTCGAGAAGGGCGTGGAGGAGTTTGACTGGCTCAAGCGGCAAGTCCGCAAGCGCATTGACGAGGTTTCGTCCCAACTTCGGCCGATCGACCTGATGACGATTGCGGAGGTCGTGCACAAGGGCCGCAGGGCTCCCTTCACGCACTTCAGCTACGGCCTCCAAACCGAGTGCGCCCACGACGCGCCTAAGGACGCGGTGTTCAAGGCCCTGACCAGCCAGGGCGTCCTCAAGTTCACGGCAATGAACTTCAACGACCCCAGGTCCTCAGTAGACATGGGCAGCAGCGATCAGCTGCACGAGATCCTCATGTCCGAGGAGTTTCGGCCGATCTACTACCCCGAAAGCGACGCCGCGGACGCTATCGCCGCGCTTCACGCCTTACGCGTGGCGGCCGTGGGCGAGGAAAAGGCGAACGCCGCGACCCAAAGCGGTCAGTACGTCTCCACGTGGCTGAATAGCCCATTTGCCTACACAGAAGAGCAGCAGGCCAAGATGGCCGCGGCGAAGGCGGGCAAAGCCTCGGATCGAGCCGAGGCCAAGAGGATCCGGGAGCGTGACGCGGCTCGGCTACAAGCGGTCGTTGCCCTGGATGAGCGCGTCGCTAGCGAAGGCCTGACGACCGAGAGCGTCGCCACTCTGCGCAAGGCGTTCCGCGAAAAGGCCGTCGAGTTTCCGCTGCAGCCGAAGGGTCGAGGCGTCGCTGACGCCCAGGGCCGCGTGTTGGTGGCCAACATCGGCTTTCAGTACCAGCCGCGCGAAGCGGAGCTCCTGCAGCTGCTCTGCACGACCATGAACGCGGTCATGGGGCTGCAAGCCGTGACCGACGCCGAGGCCGAGGAGCCCGCCGATGCGGCTGCTTGACGCCACGCCGGCGGCGCGCGCGGCCCAGGCGGCGGCGCGCTATCGCCTGATCGCCGATGGTCACCGCGTGGTGGCCCTGTCCACCCTCAACGCCGTGCGCGCCGAACGCTTCGCCGCCTGCGCTCGGGAGGCGGCAAGCCTGTCGCGCCGCCTCGAGGCGCTTAGCCGCCTGCTGCGCGACCTGTCGCCGACCGACCAGGCCGCCGCGCTCGATCGCCTGCGCCAGGTCGGCGATCGCCGCCGCCTGCCGCCCTTCGCCCAGGACCTCGTGCTGCGAGCGCCGCTCGCACACCGCCCCGCCTAAACCCAAGGAGACGCCCGTGGCCTACGACGACACCTCTGCCTATCCCACCCCACCGGCCGCGCCCGCGCCCACGAGCGCCGGCCTTGGCTTCAAGCGGGCCCACCTCATCGGCCAGCTGGTCCTCGCCGCCTTCCTGGCCTTCTATTCCGCGCTTCTCGGCCTCAGCACCCTGTTGCCGATCCTGGCCGGGCGCGGCGCCGACGCTATCAACGTCTTCCTGCTGGCGACCTGGAGCGTCGCCGGCCTGGTCTGCGCAATCCGCTGCCTGCGCGCCTGCGGATCCGTGCTGATCGCCTCCTGGCGGTCGGAGGTCTGATCCATGACCGACCGCGCGAGGCTCTGGCGACTGCAGGCGATCCGCGCGGCCATGGCGGTCGCGGTCTGGATCGTCGTGGCGATCGCCGTCTGCGCCCTCAGAAGCTGCCAACCCTGAGCGCCTCGGTCGAGCCATCGGTCCGCCGGTGGCTCCTCCGCATCGCTCGGATGCGAACGGGAGACCCCTATGAAGATCACGACAGAGGCCGGGGCAGTGGTCGGCGCGCCGCTGGTCAGGCCTGAGCCCTGGATCATCCAAACGCTCGAGGACCCCGGACTTCGACTGATCGCGCGTGAACGCGATCACCAGTTGGACCCGCTTCGCTATCGCCCCGAGGACGACGACAAATACGAAGAGGGCCAACTCTGGAATGCAGCCCACGGCTACCTGTCGACGATAGGCAGTTATGACATGGGCGAAACGCCGGCGGTGATCGCCAAGGATCCGCCCGAGTACTGGCCTTGGGCGGCGAAGCACTGGAAGCCCAAGGGCTCGATTGAGGACCTGACGCGGGCCGGCGCCCTGATCGCGGCCGAGATCACCCGCCGTATCCGGGCCAAGAAGCGCTTCGTCCAGCTGCTGATCGATGCCGCCGTCGCTGGCGGCGCTGACCGACCCTATGCCGAGGCGCAGGCAGAGATCGAGCTCGACGAATACCTGAAGTCGGAAGGGATCGAGGTCGGATGCAAGGGCCACGACTGGGGCCAGGAGGGTGCTCAGGCGCTGGCCGAGGACCTGATCCTGCGCCACCTCGAGCAGGGCGAAGCGCAATGACAGGCGCCGCCGTCAACGCCGCTCAGCAGGGCGCGCCTGTCGCGGGTCAAGACCGAAAGGTGGATGCATCCGACTCGATAACAGCATTCATCACAGCCAAGTTCGGCCGTGAGATCCGCCACGACGAGCCGCTTGAATTCACCGTTGATGAGTTCCGCGCGGCGGTAACCGCCGCATCTTCCGTTGTGGGGCTTCCGGTCCGCGCGGCGGTAACCGCCGCATCTTCCGTTGTGGGGCTTCCGGAGGGCTGGGTCGCGGTTCCACGCGATCCTTCCGAGGCCATGTGGCGCGCGCACTGGAAATGCCTCCGCCTTTCGAAAGCCGAAATCGCGGCCTGGTTCGCTTCGAGTTTGAGCCAGCGAGGGCCGAACGAAAGCGCATGCGTTTCGGCATGGCACGCGATGCTCGATGCCGCCCCTTCACTCGATGGGGAGAAACTATGAGCGACCGCACCGCGATCGAATGGACCGACGCGACCTGGAACCCGATCATCGGATGCAGCGTCATCAGCCCGGGCTGCACCAACTGCTACGCCATGCGGCTCGCCGGGACGCGCCTCAAGAACCATCCCACGCGCGAAGGCCTGACGATCGAGACCAAGGCTGGACCGGTCTGGAACGGCGAAGTGCGTCTCCGCGAGGATGAGCTGCGGGCGCCACTTCGCTGGACGCGGCCGCGCAACATCTTCGTCTGCGCGCACGCCGATCTCTTTGCCGAACAGGTGCCTTGGTCCTGGATCGACAAGGTGTTCGCCATCATGGCCCAGGCGGCCCATCACACCTACCAGGTGCTGACGAAGCGACCCGACGAGGCCAAGCGATATATCGACGCGCTGCCGGCGCGCCGGCTCGGCACCGGCCATTCAGCCTTGGACAACGCCCCCTGGCCTTTGCCAAACGTTCACCTGGGCGTCAGTGTCGAGGACAAACCGAGAGCTGACGAACGCATCCCGATCTTGCTGGCGACGCCGGCGGCCAAACGCTGGATCTCGGCCGAGCCACTGCTAGGGCCGCTGAACCTGACCCGTCTCAAGGCGCCAATCCATGTGCCCGAGGACGCCGATATGGATTGGCGGTTCGACGCGTTGAACGCCGGCGATATCTACGAATACGACGCCGGCGACGGCTACTGGGACAGCGGCGACGGTCCCTGGCATGAAGGCCTCGACTGGGTCGTCGTCGGCGGCGAAAGCGGGCCAGGATCGCGCCCCATGCACCCCGACTGGGCGACGCGGATCCGCGACGACTGCGCGAACGCCGGCGTCCCGTTCCTGTTCAAGCAATGGGGCAACTGGCTTCCGGTCAGCCAGATGGCCGACGGTATGTCGGACGATCTCTATCACCCGGCGCCGAAGAGCAATCCGGAAGGGCGTCGCCGCTGCAAGGTGGCGAACCTGGTCTTGAGCAGAGACGGCCACCAGCCGCGCCCAGGCGACCCGCGCGAGGATCTGGCGGGCGAGGGCTCCATGCTCATGTTCGAGGTCGGCAAGAAGGCCGCCGGCCGGCTGCTGGACGGCGTCGAGCACAACGGCATGCCGGGGAGGGACTAGGCCATGGTCCGACGCCTTAGCCCCAGCGATTTCGACCAAATGGTGCAGATGCGAGAACGAGGCCGGTCATATGCGGTGATCGCCAGGAAGCTTGGGTGTTCGATAGGCACCGTGAGCTGGCACTGTCTGCGGCTGGGGGCCGAACCACCCAAGCCTCGGGCCCTTAAACCGCTCGCGGATGGCCCGCAATCGGTCAGCCGGGGCGATCACACAGTACGGCGCTTCACGGCTGAGGATGACGCCAAGCTCCTGGAAATGGAGGCGCAGGGCGCGAGCGTGAGCGCGATCGCGAAGGCCCTAGACCGACGGCACAATTCGATAACGGGGCGCCTGATGACCCTGGCCAGGCATCAAGCCAGGACGGAGGCTGGGCGATGATCCGCGCCTGCAGGATCTGCGGGTGCACCGATGACCGCGCTTGCGTCGTCGGCGGCGTTCCGTGCCACTGGATCGGCCTTGACCTCTGCTCGGCCTGCGCTGTTGCGGATGAATCAAACACCGATGCTCCGGCCCGCTCCACGCGGCGCGGCAGCGCAACACTCTTCGGCGCCCACTTCGACCTCGACGACCAGGTCGCCGACGGGATCAACGACACATGCTCGGCTTGCCCGGGCGACGGCGTCATTCCCGCCGGCGACCAGATCTGGTGGAAGCCGTCGTTCGACATGTTCGCCGACTGCGATCCGCTCTGCCGGCGATGCGCCTTTGCGCAGGTTCGGTGGCCAGCTTCTTACGTCGCCGCCATCCGTCGGGCGCGCCCCTGGACCGGCCTCGAGCTGGAGGTCGCAAGCCGATGACCCGGGCCGCCAACGTCTGCTGGCCGTGGCATCTGCGGAATCTCGCCCAGCTGGACCACCACCCCAAGGGAGGTATCTGCGCGGACTGCCACAAGGACGTCGCTGTCCCCCGCGACGTCCAAGGCGTCGTGTACTGCTTGTACTGCGGCATGGATCGCGGCCTTGTCGATTTGGTCGACGAGCCGCTTTGCGAATGACCCAGCGCGCGCGAGGATATGACCGGCCGACCGCGCCGGGGGAGGAACTCGAGCCCGAGATCCTGGCCATCATCCAGGCCCTTGCGCGCGCCAACGCTCGCCGCGACTATGCCGCCGCCCAGCGCGCGGCTGGGCGGACCGAGTCCAAAGCTCTCTAGCCATGCGCGTCGCGCTCTACGCCCGCTATTCCGACGACAAGCAGAACCCAGCGTCGATCGCCGACCAGCTGGCCATCTGCACGCGTCATGCGGAGGCGCGGGGCTGGACGATCGCGGCCACCTTTACCGACGCGGCCATCTCTGGCGCGCACATGGCCAACCGGCCGGGCGTCAACATGCTGATGGCGGCCGCCGAACAGCGCGCCTTCGACCTGGTCCTGGTCGAGCACCAGGACCGCCTGTTCCGCAACCTCGCCGACAACGCCCGCGCGTTCGAGCGTCTGTCCTACCTCGGGATCGGAATCGCCACCCTGCGCACCGATCGCGTCCAGCTGATGGATGTCGCGATCGAGGGGCTGATGTCTCAGCTCTATCTCGACAACCTGTCCGCCAAGACCAAGCGCGGTATGCACGCCAACGCCGAGAAGGGCCTAGCCACCGGCGCGCGGATCTACGGCTATCGCTCGGCGCCGGGCGGGGAGATGTCGATCGTCGAGGACGAGGCCGCCGTCGTGCGCCGGATCTTCCAGGGCTATGCCCAGGGCCTGACCGCCGTCGAGATCGCCGGCGTGCTCAACGACGACAAGATCCCGTCCCCCAGCGGCGGGACCTGGGGCGCGACGTCGGTGATCGGCTCCCGCCAGCGGGCAAACGGGATCCTGCGCTGCGAACTCTATGTCGGCGTCAAGGTCTGGAACCGCTTCGACCTCAAGAAGGACCCCGCCACGGGCAAGCGCGTCCAGCGCATCCGGCCCGAGAGCGAATGGAAGCGCGTTGACGTCCCGCGCCTGCGCATCGTCGACCAGGCCGACTGGGACGCCGTCCAGGCGCGCTTCGCAATTACCGGGCCCAGCCGCGCGCCCCAGCTGGCCAACCGCCATAAGCCGGGCCTCTTCTCCGGCCTGCTCAAGTGCGCCGAATGCGGCGGCAACTACACGATCAAGGGGCCGGGGCGCTTGGTCTGTTCCGTCTATGTCGGCAAGGGCGTCGGGTCGTGCCACAACCGCCGCAGCATCAAACGCGCCGAGGTCGAGGATCGCGTCCTGGAAGGCCTGCGGGCCAAGATGCTGTCGCCGGCGGCCGTCGCCGCCTACGTCCGCGCCTATCACGCCGAGTACGAAGCCGCGGCGGCCGCCGATCGCGCGCGCCGCGCGCCGCTCGAGAAGCGCCTGGCCGAACTGAACCGCTCGATCGCGCGCCTGGTCGACGCCATCTGCGAGGGCACGGAAACGCCGGCGATGCGCGCGCGCCTGGTGTCGGCCGAGGCCGAGAAGGCCGAGCTCGAGGCGCAGCTGAGCGCCGCCGACGACAAGGCGCCGACTACGCTCCATCCCCGCGCGGCCGAGTTCTACGCAGAGCAGGTCCGCGCCCTGCAGGAGCGCCTGGCCGAGCTGAAGGACGGGCGGCCGACCGCCGACGACCGAAGGGTCATTGAACTGGTTCGCGGCCTGATCGACCGCATCGAGATCAAGCCGCTCGACCAGGCGCGCGGCGCGCCGATCGAGATCACGCTCGTCGGCCGCCTCGCGGATTTCATGAGACCGTCCTGGGAAGAAAATCGGAACGAAAGTGGGTTCCGATTGGTGGCTGGGGGCGGGATCGAACCGCCGACCTGTGGGTTATGAATCCACCGCTCTAACCATCTGAGCTACCCAGCCATCGCCAGGACGGACGGGGGTCATACGCCCAAGCGCGCTTCGCATCAAGTCTTAGAGTCTGCGCGCTTCGGGCGGCGAAACCGCACACACTTTCGCCCAGCGCCTACGTCCCGCGCTCTACGAAAGCATTCGGTCCAGCGCCGCTTCCAAGCGCCGCGCCAGCTGGTCGGGACCGTACTGTTCCAGCACCAAGGTTCGGGCCGCCTGGCCCAATCGTCGCGCGCCGTCGCGGTCGCCGATCAGCTCACCCAGCGCCTCGGCCAGGCGATCGGCGTCGTCTTCCGGGACCAGGCGGCCGTTGACGCCCTCCTTGATCATCTCGACCGGTCCCTCGATCTCGGAGGCGACCACGGGCAGGCCGACCGCCATCGCCTCCAGCAGGGTCAGTGGAAAGCCCTCCTGGTGCGAGGGAAAGGCGAAGAGGTCGCCCGTGGCCAGGAAGCCGGCGACGTCGTCGGTCCAGCCGACCAGCTTGACGCAAGGGTCGAGGTCCAGCTCGCGGATCAAGCTCTCCAGCGCCCCGCGCTCATCGCCCTCGCCGGCGATCTCGCAGACCACATCCAGGTCCCACGCGCGCAGCTTGCCGACCGCGCGGATCAGGACGTCGAAGCCCTTCTTGGGATGCAGGCGACCGGCGGCGACGATGCGGATCGCCCCCTCGGACCGCGTGAAGGGTTCGGCGCGCGCCGTGGGCGGCGTCACGGCGTTGGGAATGAAATGGACGTGGTCGGCGGGCGCGCCACGCTCGACCGCTAGCCGCGCCAGATGCTGGCCGACACATAGATAGTGGACGCCCGGGCGGACATCGAACACCGGCTTGTGCACGCAGACCGCCTGGACGGCGCCGACCGGCGCGACCTTGGCGAAGACCCGGGCCGGACGCTGGCCGTGGCTGAGGATCAGGTCGGGCCGCGCCGCGCGGACCAAGGCCCTGGCCGCGCCGACCGTCAGCGGATCCCAGTCGGTGTAGGCCGGCATGGTCGCGAGTGGCGGCGTGCGCGAGCCTTGCGCGGCCGCGACCTTGCCGCCCTGGCGCACCACGCCGATGCAGCGCCCGCCGTGGCGCGCGGCCCAGGCTTCCAGAATCGGCTGATAGTCGAGGAAGACCTGCTCCAGACCGCCCAGCCCCTTGCCCAGCATGGCGTGCAGGATGTTGCTCAAGACGGGCTCCGGGGCGGCGTTGCGGGCCGGGACCATCGTGGCGCCCGCGCCTGGTGTCAACGCGCGGAGCCCTACCAAGGGTTCAGCCCGGCGTTTCCGAAGGAACCACTCGGCGACTTCAACACTTTACGTTGAGGGTTAGTTTGCGGTTAGCTGCTGATTGCACCGCAAGACCCGTCCCTTTCTCCTGATCGCGAGGTCGATCCTGAGCCGAGATGACGACTACGCCGAGCACGTCCGCAAGCTCCTCGACGACGACACCTCGTCGACGGAGAAGAAGATGGCGCGCATCCTGGTCGCGGGCGCCAAGTGGGTGACGGAAAGCTGGTCGCGGCGACTGGTCCAGGTCAGCACGCGCATCCGCAGCGGCCCGTTCGAGGGCATGGACTATTGCGTCAACGCGGCCGAGGGCGCCTATCTGCCACGGCTCCTGGGAACCTATGAGGCTGAGCTGGCGCCCGCGATCGCGGCGCTGCGCCAGAACCCGCCCGACCACGTGATCGATATCGGCTGCGCCGAGGGCTACTACGCGGTCGGCTTCGCGCGGATCTTCCCCAAGGCGCGCGTTCATGCCCACGATATCGACGATGTCGCGCGCCGACGGTGCGCATTGCTGGCCAAGGCCAACGGGGTCGAAGACCGGCTTGAGGTCGGCGGCGAGTTCACCGGCGAGGATTTCGCGCCGTTCGAAGGTCGAAACGCCCTGGTCTTCATGGACGCCGAGGGGTTCGAGGATGAACTGCTCCACCCCGACCGCTACCCCGCCCTCCAAGGCTTCTCGCTGATCGTCGAGACCCATCCCGGCGCCCGTCCCGGCGTCACAGATCGGCTGATCCAGCGCTTCCAGCCCACCCACGACATCCAGCGCATCGACCAGGACGCGCCCCGGGTGACGCTGCCCCAGGAGCTTCGCGAAGCCAGCCACATCGAAATGCTGCTGTCGCTTTGGGAGTGGCGCGGCCAGCCGACGCCGTGGCTGTTCATGCGCCCCAAGACGCCGAACGCATTAGCCAGCTAGACGCGCAGCCACCGCTTCCCCGATCGCCAGCGAGCTGGTCAGTCCAGGGCTTTCGATGCCGAACAGGGCGATCAGGCCCTCCAGCCCATGATCGTCGGCGCCGCGCAGTTGGAAGTCGGGCTGAGGCTCGCCTGGCCCATGCAGCTTAGGCCGCACGCCAGCGTAGTCGGGCTGCAGGGCGCCGTCGGGCAGGCCTGGCCAGAACTTGCGGATATAGGCCGCGAAGGCTTCGGCGCGGGCGGGATCGACCGAATAGTCTGGCGCGGGAACGTATTCCAGGTCTGGTCCAAACACCGCCTGGCCACCCAGGTCGTTGCGGTAGTGCGTGCCCAGCGCCCCGTGGATCGGCGGCGGATAGATCAGCCGCTGAAACGGCGCCTTGCCGGTCAGGCGGAAATAGACGCCCTTGCCGTAGTGGGCCTTGGGGATGTGGTCCGCCGGATAGCCCTCGATCCGGCCGGCGACATCCTGCGAGGACAGACCCGGCGCCGTGACCAGATACCGGCAGGTCAGGCTGGTCGGGTCCGCCCCACCCGCCCGCACCTTGAAGCCGCAGCCCCCAAAGCCGCCAATGATCGGCTCGGCGCCCTCGAACGGCGTCGACAGCACCACCGCCCCGCCAGCCGCCTCGATCTCGCCCTGCAGGGCCAACATGTAGTCGTGGCTGGCGAAGACGCCGCTCTCCGGCGACAGCAGGGCCGCGTGAGCGTTCAGGCCCGGCTCCAGCGCCTGCGCCTGCTCGCCCGTCAGCCGTTCCATACCCTCAACATCATTGGCCAGGGCCTGGTCCCAGATGGCGTCGAGGCGCGAAATCTCGTCCTGGCTGGTCGCCACCACCAGCTTTCCGCAGCGCTTGTAGGCGACCCCGTGCGTGTCGAGAAACGCGTACAGCAGCCGTCGCCCCTGCACGCACAGCCGCGCCTTCAGCGAGCCGGTCGGATAGTAGAGCCCGCCGTGGATCACCTCGGAATTGCGCGACGAGACGCCCTGGCCGATGTGGCCTTCAGCCTCCAGCACGGCCACGACCAGGCCGCGCCGGGCCAGCGCATAACCGCAGGCCAGGCCCACGGCCCCGGCTCCCACCACGACGGCGTCGAAATCGTACTCGGTCATTTCAGGGTCGCCGAATGCTCGATGGAGCGAATGACGACCTCCTGTTCGCTCACTTGATACAAGATGACGTAGGCACCGTAGGGAAGCCGACGGAAGCTGGGATTTCTCGCGACGGCCTGAGCCATGAAGGGAAAGGCCGCGATCTGGTCGAACTCCTCGATGAGGCCTTCGATGAAATGCACCGCGGCCCTTGGGCTATCCTTGGCGATATAGGCCCGAATGCGGTTCAGATCGCGCTGAGCCCGCTTCGTCAGGACATAACCGGAACTCACTCTCCAGCGGCCCTGGCCTGGGCTTTCAGATCCGCCAGCATCTCGGACAGGAACGCCCGCCCATCGACGCACTCGCCTGGGTCGATGGCCTCGACCTCCAGTTCATCAAGCAACGCCTCGAGTTTCTCCGATCCGCCGACGATATCGGCCGCCCGGCGATAGTTGAGTTCGGCCAGTTCGGCCGCGACCCCCTCGTCCAGCGACGCGAACTCGCCGCGATCGACCCGCGCCTGAAGGTCCGCAGCGTCCTCGGCGCTGATCCGCACCGTCACCTGGCTTTGATCGACCGGCCTGTTCATGCCCAAAGCCTAACACGAACCTCCGCCCGCGCCAGCGGGGCGAAACCGCAAACGATTGACAGCGCCGTCGGATCGGACAAGGTCGCGCCTTCGCCAAGGGCGCCAAGACGCTCAGGACCGTCCGCAGGGGGACAAGGTGGGGAAACCATGACCAGCGCCATGACGGCCGCGCCCGCGCGCAATCTCTTGATCGACACGTTGCGCGCCTTCGCCCTGATCGGCGTCTACATGGTCCACATGTTCGAGCAGTACGAGATCTACTGGGCGGCGCCGCAACAGAACCTGACCCATGTGATCTTCACCGCCTTCTTCATGGGCAAGGCGTTCAGCCTGCTGACCCTGTGCTTTGGGCTGAGCTTCTTCCTGCTGATGGACAAGGCCGACCGGCGCGGGGTCGATTTCGGCAACCGCTTCGCCTGGCGCATGGCGGTGCTGGCCCTGATCGGCCTGGTTCACAGCCTGGTCTATCGCGGCGACATCCTGATGGTGCTGGCGCCGCTGGGTCTCGTCCTGATCCCCTATCACCGCGCCAGCAACCAGATGATCCTGGGCGTGGCCGCCGTGCTGCTGGCCCAGCCGGGCCTGCTGTACCAGATCGGCGGCGCGCTCGCCGGCGAGGTCTGGGCCAACCAGCCGCCGCACCACTATGGCGACACAGGCCCCGCCTTCTACCGCACAGCGCCGCTCGATCAGCTGCTGGTCTGGAACGTCTGGCAGGGCCAGAGCTTCAAGTGGTGGTTCTTCATCGAGACCGGCCGGCTGTTCCAGATCCTGGCCCTGTTCCTGGTCGGCCTGCGCCTGGGCCGCGCCGGCTTCTTCGACAATCCCGACCGCTTCAAGGCCGAGCGCCGCGCGGCCCTGACCGCGCTCGCCGCCTTCGCCATCGCCTGCCACCTGGGCGCGGCCCCGCTACAGGCCCTGGCCCCGGACGCCGCGACCGCACCGATGGCCCGCAAGCTGATCGGCACGCTGCTGGGCGGCTGGTTCGACGTCTCGCTGATGGGCGTCTATGTGCTGCTGATCGTCGAGGCCTATCAGGGGGTTGGGCGGAAGCTCTTGGACCGTCTCGCGCCGATGGGCCGCATGACCCTGACCTTCTACGTGCTGCAGTCGCTGATCTGGGTGCCGGTGTTCTACGGTTTTGGCCTGGGCGCCTGGAAGTGGCTGCCACAATCGACGGCGCTTTGGCTGGGCGTTGGCTTCCTGGTCGTACAGGGCGTGGCGGCGACGCTGTGGTTCAAGCGCTTCCACTACGGCCCGCTGGAGTGGGTCTGGCGGGCGGGGACGTATCGGACGGTCAAGGTGCCGTTCGTTAGGTGAGGGGCGGACGAGGGCTCCCTCTCCCGGCGGGAGAGGGCCGGGGAGAAGAATTACGGCGTTCGACGGAGCGCCGGCACGCCGTCAATCCTCGAAACCCCTCTCCCTCCCACCGCTACGCGGCGGGCCCCGCCCTCTCCCTAAAGGAGAGGGTTTCTTTTGGGCGCCCCGCCAGGGGGCGCGATCGCTTTCCCGCCTACCCTTCCCACTGCCCCCACAGCTTCTCCTCCGCCGCCTTGGCCGTCTTCACCGAGGCCTCCTTGACGTGGCCGAAGCCGCGGATCTGCTGGGGTATCTCGGCGATCTTCAGGGCCAGCGGCAGGCTCTCGACGCATAGCCCCGCCGCCAGGCGATCCAGCGCCACCTCGTAGGACGTGATCAGGCCGCGCTCCATCCTGCGCTCCTCGGTCTTGCTGAAGATGTCGAGCGCGCCGCCGCGCAGGCCCTTCAGCTTGGCCATCATCGGGAAGGCCAGATCCAGCATCCAGCCGCCGAAGGCGATCTTCCGGGGCTTGCCGTCGGCGCCCTTGGGGGCCAGCAGCGGCGGGGCCAGCCAGACCTTGGCCTTGCCGCCCTTGAACGTCCCGGCCAGCTCGGCCGCGAAGCGACCGTCGGTGTAGAGGCGCGCGACCTCGTACTCGTCCTTATAGGCCATCAGCTTATAGAGGTTCACCGCCGCCGCGCGGGTCAGCGACAGGGTCGAGGCCTCGCCGGACACCGCCGTCTCGGCCGCGCGGACCTTGGCGACCTTGTCCGCATAGCGCTGGGCGTAGGCCGCGTTCTGGTAGGCGGTCAGCTCCCGCATCCGGTGGGCGATCAGCGCGTCCAGCGGCATCGCCTCGGGCGTGGCGACCTTGTCTTCCTTCACGTCGATCGAAGACGGATCGTGGGCCACCCGGCGGCCCAGCTCGAAGGCCTGCAGGTTGGCGTCGGCGTCGACGCCGTTCAGCTTGATGGCGCGATAGAGAGCGCGGCTGGAGACCGGGATCACCCCGCGCTGCCAGGCGAAGCCCACCATGATCATGTTGGCGTAGATGGCGTCGCCGAACTGGCTTTCGGCCAGGTGCTGGGCCGGACAGGCGTCGAAGGTCTGGGTCGCGCCCTTGACCCGCCGGGCCATGGCCCCGCTGTCGAAGCGGATGTCGCGGCTGGTGACGAAGTCGGCGGTGGGGGCAAAATCGCTGTTGCCGAAGGCGCGCGTGCGGTCCTTGGCGTACAGCGACAAGCCTTCCGGCGATGCCGCCACGAGCAGATCACAAGCGATCAGCACGTCGGTGCTGGCCGCCGGCACGCGGCCGCCGACCACGGTCTCTTCGGTCTCGCCGATCTTGACGTGGCTGAACACCGAGCCGCCCTTTTGCGCCAGACCCGTCATGTCCACCACGCTGCCGGCGCGACCGTCGATGTGGGCGGCCATGGCCAGGATCGAGGCCACGGTCGTCACGCCCGTGCCACCGACGCCCGTGAACAGGATCTTGCGCACGCCGGTCAGCGGCTCGAAGTCCGGCAGCGGCGTCGACTCGGCGGTCAAGGCCGCCGGGGTCGTCTTGGACTGGGCGCTTTCGGCCCCTTCTAGGGTGATGAACGACGGGCAGAAGCCCTGCACGCAGCTGTAGTCCTGATTGCAGCTGGACTGGTTGATCTTGCGCTTGCGGCCAAACTCGGTGGCCAGCGGCTCAACCGAGACGCAGTTGGACTTCACCGAACAGTCGCCGCAGCCCTCGCAGACCAGCGGGTTGATGAAGACGCGCTGGGTGGCCTTGGGCATCGCGCCCCGCTTGCGGCGACGGCGCTTTTCGGTGGCGCAGGTCTGGTCGTAGAGCAGGACCGTGGTCCCGGGCGTGTCGCGCAGCATCTCCTGTACGGCGATCAGGTCCGAGCGCGGGAAGACCTCGACCCCAGGCGCCAGGCCCGTAACGCCCTCGTAGCGCCCCAGGTCATCGACGACGATGACGGTCTTCTGGACGCCCTCGGCCGCCAGCTGGCGGGTGATCTGGGCGGGGGTGAAGCCGCTCTCGGCGCGCTGGCCGCCGGTCATGGCGACGGCGTCATTATAGAGCAGCTTGTAGGTGATGTTGGTCCCGGCGGCGATCGCGCCTCGGATCGCCAGCGAGCCCGAGTGGTTGTAAGTGCCATCGCCCAGGTTCTGGAAGACGTGCTTCTCGCTGGTGAACGGCGCGGCGCCGACCCAGGTCAGGCCCTCGCCGCCCATATGGGTGTTGAGGTCGGTCATCGGGTCGTTGAACCCGGCCATGTAGTGGCAGCCGATGCCGGCCAAGGCCCGCGACCCCTCGGGCAGCTTGGTCGAGGTGTTGTGCGGACAGCCCGAGCAGAAGAACGGCTTGCGGGCCTGGTCGGCGGCGAGGCTGACGGCGGCGACGCCGGCGGCCGAGACGCGGTTCAGATAGGCCCGCGCCCGCTCCATGTGCGGGCCGTCGGGCAGACGGTCGTAGATGGCGAGCGCGATTTCGGCCACCGACAGCGAGCCGAGTTCGGAGAGCAGCGGCCCGCCCTTCTCGTCGGTCTTGCCGATCACGCGCGGGCGCGCTTGGGCGGGCAGATCATAGAGGGCGGCGCGCGCCTGGGGTTCGATCAGGGCGCGCTTGTGCTCGATGACCATCAGCGTTTCGAGGCCGGCGGCGAAGGCGCGCAGGCCCAGGGGCTCCAACGGCCAGGGCATGCCGACCTTGTAGATCGAGACCCCCAGGTCGGCGGCTTCCTGCAGGGTCATGCCCATGGCCGTAAAGGCCTCCAGCACGTCCTTATAGGCCTGGCCTTGGCAGACAATGCCCAGCCGCGCCTTGCCGACGCGCACGTGGGAAGCCCCCAGCACCACGCGGTCGATCCCGTTGGCGCGGGCGAAGGCCAGGGCGGCGGGGATCTTGTGGAGCCGCATCCGCCGCTCCTTCTCCATCGGCTGGTCCTTCAGCCGGATGCCAAGACCGCCGGGCGGAAACGGGAAGTCGGGGGTGACCAGCGTGTGGCGGTCCAGCGAGACGTCGATCGTGACGCCCGAATCCATGGTGTCGGCCAGGGCGATCATGCCCGTCCACAGCCCTGAGAAGCGCGACAGCGACAGGCCCAGGATCCCGTAGTCAAGCACCTCCTGCACGTCGGCCGGCGACAGCACCGGCATCTCGAAGTCCTGGAAGGCGAATTCGGACTGCGACGGCAGGGTCGAGCTCTTGCAGCCGTGGTCGTCGCCGGCCACCGCCAGCACCCCGCCGGTCGGGAAGACGCCGGCAAAGTTGGCGTGCTTGAAGACATCGCCGGTGCGGTCGACGCCCGGCGCCTTGCCGTACCACATGCCAAACACGCCGTCGTAGAGCGCGCCCGGAAACAGGTTCGCCTGCTGGCTTCCCCACACGGCGGTGGCGGCCAGGTCCTCGTTGACGCCTTCCTTGAAGACGACATCGTGGGCGGTCAGCAATTTGTTGATGCGGGCGGCCTGCTGGTCGAGACCGCCGAGGGGGGAGCCGCGATAGCCGGACAAAAAGCCCGCCGTATTCAACCCCGCCTTGCGATCGAGGCGCTTGCGATCCAGCAGCACCCGCAACAGCGCCTGCACGCCCGTGATGAAGGCGCGGCCATCTTCGAGCACATATTTGTCGTCTAGCGTGACTTCTGGGTGCCGCATGGCAAAATTTTTCCTCCCGGGTCTTCACGCCCGTAACGCAATATCTTATAGAAGCGCGGAAATTGTTTGCCCAAGGCGTGCCCGAGTCGGGGCCGTTTTGCGCACGAAGTGAGCGTCAACGCCCGCTGGGGGGAGGAATTTCTTGTCCGAACAACTCGACGCCGTGGATGCCAAGATCCTGGATCTCATCCAACACGACGCCGGACTATCCGTCGCGGAGATCGCCGAGCGCGTCGGTCTGTCATCCAGCCCGTGCTGGCGCCGGATCAAGCGCCTGGAGGACGCCGGCGTCATCCAGCGCCGCGTGACCATCCTGGACCGCGAGAAACTGGGCCTGGGCTTCGAGGTCTATTGCACCGTCAAGCTGTCGCTGCCGACCAAGGATAATCTGGACACGTTCGAACAGGCCGTCGGCAAGTGGGCCGAGGTCGTCCAGTGCGCCACCGTCACCGGCGCGGCCGACTACGAGATGCGCATCGTCACCCGCGACATGCGCGCCTTCGACGAATTCCTGCGCGACAAGCTGCTGTCGCTGGGCCTGGTGTCGAACATCGAGAGCCGCATCGTGATCCGCGGCGTCAAGAACTCGACCGCCGTGCCGCTGGGCCTGATCAGCCCGTATGTGAGCCCGCTGAGCTAGCGCCCCGCACATCCCCGCGAAAGCGGGGACTCGGCGCTTCCCTATCCCTCCGTCATTCCCGCCCTTGTGGCGGGAACCCCTGGTTCAGCTGACCCGTGAGATGCAAGCGAACCGCCAGCGGTTCGCCCCTCCTGGCCCTGCGACCGACAGAGAGGTTCCCGCCACAAGGGCGGGAATGACGGAATAGGGTTTGGCGAAAACAATACAGTCAGAGGAGGCCACGATGGCCCCATCGAGCACCGGCCAGGCCGGGGCGTCGGCGCGGCGCGTGCTGGCCGCCAGCCTGATCGGCACGGCGGTCGAGTTCTACGACTTCTATATCTACGCGACCGCCGCCTCGCTGGTGTTCGGGCCGCTGTTCTTCCCCGCCAGCTCTCCGGCGATGCAGCTCTTGGCCTCCTACGCCAGTCTGAGCGTGGCCTTCATCGCCCGGCCGCTGGGCTCGATCGTGTTCGGCCACTTCGGCGATCGCATTGGCAGGAAGTCGACCCTGGTGGCGTCGCTGCTGATCATGGGCGGCTCGACCTTGCTGGTCGCCTTCCTGCCGACCTATCAGCAGGCCGGCTGGATCGCGCCGTTCATGCTGTGCCTTCTGCGCTTTGGCCAAGGCTTTGGCCTGGGCGGCGAGTGGGGCGGCGCGGCCCTGCTGGCGGTCGAGAACGCCCCGCCGGGCTTCCGCGCGCGCTTTGGCATGTTCCCGCAGCTGGGCGCGCCGGTGGGCTTCATCGCCGCCAACGGCTTCTTCCTCATTCTGGGCGCGGTGCTGACGCCCGAACAGTTCCAGAGCTGGGGTTGGCGCGTGCCGTTCCTGGGCAGCATCCTGCTGGTCGGGGTCGGCCTGTGGATCCGCCTGAAGCTGACCGAGACCCCCGCCTTCCAGGCCGCCGCCCACGAGGCTCCGCCGCCGCACGTGCCGGTCGCCGAACTCTTGAAGACCCACGCGCGCGAGACGATCGGCGGCACCTTCGCGGTCGTGGCCTGTTTCGCGCTGTTCTATCTGACCACCGCCTTCTCGCTGGGCTATGGCGTCACGACCCTGGGCTATGGCCGACAGCTGTTCCTGAGCGTGCTGCTGGTGGCCATCCTGTTCATGGCCGCCGGCATCATCTGGGCCGGGTACTGGGCCGACGCCACCAATCCCCGACGGGTGCTGATGGCCGGCTCGCTGCTGACCATCGTCGCCGGCGCGGCCCTGGCGCCGATGATGGGCTCGGGCTCGCTCTGGCTGATCGGAGTCTTTCTGTCGCTGGGCTTGGTGGTCATGGGCCTGGTCTATGGCCCGCTGGGCGCCTGGCTGCCCAGCCTGTTCCCGGCGCGGGTGCGCTACACCGGCGCCTCGATCGCCTTCAATGTCGGCGGCGTGATCGGCGGCGGCATGACACCCGCCATCGCCCAGGCCCTGGCCACCCATGGCGGATTGAAGCTGGTGGGCCTGTACCTGGCGGCCGCCGGCGCGATCAGCCTCTTGGCGCTGTGGCCGCTGAAGAAGACGCCGGACACGCTTTAGGCGCAGCACGGAAAGGCGGTTGGGGGACACCCCATTTGCGCAAGACGCCTTCCCCCAATCTTCGCTAAGCTCCGGCCGATCCACCGCCGGAGTCCCCATGATCGACCTCGTCATCGAAGCCCGCCGTAAGGACCTCGGAAACTTCGAGGTCGGCCGCGTCCTGCCGTTCCACGCCCACCGGATGGTCGGGCCGTTCACTTTCCTAGACCACATGGGCCCAGCGACATTCCAGCCGGGCTTTCCCAAGACCGCCGACGTGCGCCCGCACCCGCATATCGGCCTGTCCACCCTGACCTATCTGTTCCAGGGCGAGATCACCCACCGCGACAGCGTTGGCTCGTTGGCTGTGATCAAGCCCAGCGAGGTCAACTGGATGACCGCCGGTAGCGGCATCACCCACTCCGAACGCTTTGAGGGCCTGCGCGAGCACGGCGGGCGCATGGACGGCATGCAGGCCTGGATCGCCCTGCCGACCGAGTTCGAAGAGACCGACCCCAGCTTTACGCACCACGAAGGTCCAGCCGACCTTCCATACTACGAGGAGGCCGGGCTGAAGGCGCGGCTGATCGCCGGCGAGGCGTTCGGCGCGAAGGCCAATGTGCCGGTCTATTCGCCGCTGTTCTATGTCCACTGGGAGCTGGAGCCGGGCGCGGTCGCGGCCCTGCCGGCCGAATATTCCGAGCGCGCCGCCTATGTCGCCGCCGGCCGGGTCGAGGTCGACGGCCGCGAGCTGACCACCGCCCAGATGGCTGTCTTCGCGCCGGGCGAGACCGTGGTCTTCAAGGCCATAGAGCGCTCGACCGTCATGCTGCTAGGCGGCGAGCCCGTCGGGCCGCGCTTCATCGAGTGGAACTTCGTCTCCTCGTCCAAGGACCGCATCGAGCAAGCCAAGGCCGACTGGAAGGCCGGCCGCATGAAGCTGCCCGACCTCGACCACGACGAGTTCATCCCGCTGCCGGAGGGACCGCCGCCGGCGGCGCAGCCGATGTAGGCGAGGGTTGGCGCGCGCGGCGCGGTGTCGAGCGCTGCGTTCCTGGCCGCGATTGTCGCGTTCCTGGGCGAGTCGTGACGACCAGAGCCCAAGCGGGCGGCTTCTCCGCCGCGCGGGACGGCGTCGCGAATTCTTCTTTTGAGAGAGTTGTGCAAATACGACACCTTTAGGTGTTTCCCGGCGATCCCCGCCGGGACGGACCGAGGACGCTCCAATGGCCAATTCGCTCGCGTTGAAGCTCACCGTGTACCAGCCCGCCATCATCGCCGGCCCCAGCGAACAGGTAGGCTTCGAATACGACCTGACGATCGAGGTCCCCGACAGCTTCTCCCTCGACGCCAAGGGCGAGGCGGCCTCGGCCGCCAGCGCCCGCTGCGAGGTGATCCCGGTGACCGGGACCCTGGCCCTCCCCAACCCTGCCGCTCCGGTGATCTCTCCGTTTCGGGGCGTAGTGTTCGTGTACGATCAGGCGCCGATCATCGGCTTTCCGCTGACCCTGCTGGCGACAGCCGACGGCCTCCTGCCGTTCAACATGACCATGAGCTTCCCGGCCTCTCCGATCTATGCCTACAGCGGCGCGATCAAATTCGGCCAATGGCCGGGGCCGTTCAGCGACGTCACCGCTCCCTTCCTCAGCCCTCAAGCCAGCTAGGCGCCGCGCCGCAGACCCCCTCGTGAGACCTTCCCCCTCTCCCTTGCGGGAGAGGGCCCGCAGGGGCGGGTGAAGCTTCGCGCCAGCAGCGCTGAGCCCCCTCATCCCTCACCCCGGATCAAGTCCGGGGCGGCGCTTTCTCCCGCAAGGAGAGAAGGAGACGGCTGAAAGGCGCTGTGGGAGAAGGACGCCGCCGACCACCACGAATTCATCCCGTTGTCGGCCAAAGCAGCGCCCGGCGAAAAGCCGCCCTACTTGTAGGGCCGCCCTTCGCTGGCGCCGTGGCGAGCATAGTGCTTGCGCGGGTTGATGCCCGAGGCCGCGACGTCGGGGTTCAGTTCGAGATAGCGCGCGGGGTCGAAATCCTTCGGTGTCTTGGCGGGCAACAAGGACGCCCAGGGGCTCGGCCGAGGCGCTGGAGGGGCCGGCGACTCCACTTCGACCGCGCTGCGTCGTGGAACCTCGGCGATCGGACGATCCACATAGATGTTCGGCGCCGGTTTGCCGGTCGATATGTCCAGGATGTCGCGCAGGTCCAGATTTCCGGCAAGCGGGTCCGAGAACGCCGGCGTGTAGTAAGCGCAGTCGTCGAAATAGTAGTGGGTGACCTGAGACCACCGGGTCCGGCCGCGATCCTTCTGGCGGCTGCCGCCGTGCAGCAGATTGGCCGCCCAGATCAAGGCCTGCCCCTTCTTGGGACGGAAGTATTCGGGCTGTGTCCCCGTCGCTTCGATCAGCGCCTGCCAGGAGGCTTCGAAGGGCGGCTGGGCGAACGCCTCGGTCGAGGTTCCCACGACCCTGCCGATCATGTCGTTGTAGATGATCGGCCACTTGTGCGAGCCCGGATAGTAGACGAGCGGGCCAGCGTCCTCGTGGATGTCCTCAAGCGCCAGCCAGACACCACACATGAAACGCTCGGGCGCGCTGGAGAAGTGGATTGAGTCGGAGTGGACCTCCTGCTGTGTCCCGACAGGGAAATTCAGCGTCTGGAAGGGAAAGGCGCGACGCCCGTAAAGCTTGGACAACAGATCCAGCATGGCCTGGTTCGTGGCGATGGCCCGCACGTCCTCGCTGGTCCGCCAGGCGTCCTGAACCCGCATCCCGGTATTGGCTTCCCAGCCGTGCTCGCGCCAGAACGCGAAATCGTAAAGCGGCGTCAGCTCGGCCTTGATCCGCTCGATCCGGGCGTCGAGATCCTCGTCGGGAAAGTCGAGAACGGCGAAGCCCTTCTCATTCAGCTGGATCGCGATATCGCGCTCGCTGTTGGTCAGCCCCATGTCGTCGAGCGACGCCTTGAACAGCATCGACTCCACCAGCGGCACGCCCGGGAGAAGCTTTTGAGAAACGGTCATATGATACTCATCGCAAGCTGAGCCGTTTGGATAAAGAGCGGCATACGGCATTTCCAGCGTATTTCCGCACGCCTAGTTGATCGCGATGGGCGCTCGCGCTCATAACTCTCCCATGACCGACACTTCCCTCTCCGACTTCGCCTCCCCTGAGTTTGTCAGGGGCCTGCCCAAGGCCGAGCTGCACATGCACATCGAGGGCAGCCTCGAGCCCGAGCTGATGTTCGCCCTGGCGCAACGCAACGGCATCACCCTGCCCTACAAATCGGTCGAGGAGATTCGGGCGGCGTACGAGTTCTCGAACCTGCAGGACTTCCTGGACATCTACTACCAGGGCGCGGGCGTGCTGATCACCGAGGCCGACTTCAAGGACCTGGCCCTGGCCTACTTCCAGCGCCTGGCGGCCGACGGCGGCACGCACGCCGAGATCTTCTTCGACCCCCAGACCCACACCGATCGCGGGATCGCGTTCGATACGGTGATCAAGGGCCTGATGGCTGGCATGGAAGAAGCCGAGAAGACGCTGGGCGTCACCTCCAAGCTGATCCTATGCTTCCTGCGGCACCTGTCCGAAGAGGCCGCCTTCGAGACCCTGGAGCAGGCCAAGCCTTGGCTCTCGTCCCTGGCGGGCGTGGGCCTGGATAGCTCCGAGGTCGGCCACCCGCCGGCCAAGTTCGCCCGCGTGATGCAGGCCGCCCGGGACCTGGGCCTCAAGGTCGTGGCCCACGCCGGCGAGGAAGGCCCGCCCGCCTATGTCTGGGAAGCCATCGACCTGGTGAAGGTCGACCGCATCGACCACGGCAACCGCGCGCTTGAGGATGAGGCCCTGACGGCTCGCCTGGTCAAGGACGGCACGACGCTGACCGTCTGCCCGCTGTCGAACCTGAAGCTGTGCGGCGTGCCCAGCCTGGACGTCCACCCGCTGAAGCGGATGCTGAGCCTTGGCCTGAAGGCCACGGTCAATTCCGACGACCCGGCCTATTTCGGCGGCTACCTCCTGGAAAACTACCTCGCCACCGCCGACGCCGTCGGCCTGACCCGCGCCGAGATCGTCACCCTGGCCAAGAACAGCTTCACCGGCTCGTTCCTGTCGGAGGCCGAGAAGGCCGAACGCGTGGCCAAGGTCGAGGCCTACGCGGCGGCGAATTGAGCGCGCGCCGATGACCGTCGTCGCCGCCAGCGCCTATGTCCAGGGCCAGCTCGTCCGCGCGCTGAGCCTGGACGATCCGGATGGCCTGACGCCGCGCGAGGGCGAGTTCGTCTGGATCGGCCTGGTGGAGCCCGACGAAGCCGAGCTGCGCGTGCTGAGGCAAGCCTTCGACCTGCACCCGCTGGCGGTCGAGGACGCCCTGAACGCCCGCCAGACGCCCAAGGTCGACGTCTATGGCGATCAGCTGTTCGTCGTCGCCAAGACCGCCCATCTCGACAACGACCACATCGTCTATGGCGAAACCGACTTCTTCGTTGGCCGGCGCTTCCTGATCACCGTCCGCCACGGCTCAGCCCGGGCCCATACCGAGCTGCGCGCCCAGCTGGAGGCGGCCCCGGTCCTGCTGGCGCACGGCGTCGACTATGTGCTGCACGCGGTGCTGGACTTCATCGTCGATGGCTACATGCCGATCGTCGACACCATCGAGGAGGACTTGCACGACTTCGAGCGGCGCGCCCTGGACGCCTTCCTCAGCCGCGCCGAGATCGCCCGGATTTTCAATCTTCGCCGGGCGCTGATGAAGTTCAAGAAGCTGCTCGGCCCCATGTCCCAGGTGGTCAGCGCGCTGGAGCATCACGACCTGCCGTGCATCGACACCGAGGTCCGGGCCTATTTCCGCGACGTGCGTGATCACATCCAGCGCACCGAGAGCCTGGTCGACGGCCTGCGCGAAGTGCTGACCTCGGTCTTCGAAATCAGCAGCCTGCTGGAGCAGCAGCGCCAGGGCGCGATCACCCGCCAGCTGGCCGCCTGGGCCGCCATCCTGGCCGTACCGACGGCCGTCGCAGGCGTCTACGGCATGAACTTCGAGCACATGCCCGAGCTGAAGTGGACCTACGGCTATCCCGCCGTCCTCGTGGGCATCGCCGTCATCTGCGGCCTGCTGTACCGACGCTTCAAGCGGACGGGCTGGCTGTAAGCCCCAGCAGCTCGTGATGCCGCGCGGCGTCGATGCCGTCGCGCTGCTCCTGGGCCAGGCGGCTCTTGTCGCCTTCGGGCAGGATCAGGGTCGGGCGCTCGTCGGGGGCCTGGAACTGGACAAGCATCCGGGTGCCGAGCGACGTGCCCGGATAGGGCTCCAGCCGGTTGGCCAGCTTGCAGGGGTGCGGCGGCTCGTCCCGGCCGTCTTCTTCGTAGAGGTCGAGATAGCGCTCGAACACCTCGGGCTCGACCTCGGCCCAGACGCCCCAGCCGAAATAGTCGTCCTCGCCGATCAGCGGCACCGGCAGGATGCAAAGGATGAAGAACCGATCGCCCCACTGGCAGAGGTCGTCGCTGTAGCGCGCCTGGCTTTCGCGCTCGTCTTCCGGGAGGGCCCAGACCTCGTCGGGCAGAGTGAAGCCATGGTCCCGCGAGAGCTCCTCGTGGCGGCGGCCGCAGGTCGGGCAATCGAACGCTTTGGCCATCGGAACCTTCGAACGTGAAAGACGCGCCGAGGATTAGGCCAAGTCGCCTGCGGACTCTAGGCCAACGCCTCGCGCAGCGCGTCGCACAGGCGATCCAGGCCCTCGATGTCGAGGCCGGGGTCCAGGTCGATCACCACGGTCGAGGCGGCGATGTGGTCGGCGGTCGGGGTGTCGTCGGCCTTGATGGTCAGATCGCGGACGGCGCAACTGGCCGGCACGCCGGCTTGGCGCAGCTTCCAGGCCACGGTCCCAGCGTCGTCGCTGGGCAGGGTCAGGGCGCAGGTCGGCGAAATCCAGCTCATGCCCCAGCCCGGCTGGAAGCTGACGCCGCTGTCGAGAAGCAGCACGCGCAGCTGCTGAGCCGTCGCGCACAGGCGGTGACGCAGACGGGCCCAGGCAACCACGCCATCATCGCCGACGAAGGGGCGAGCCTCGATGGCGTTGACGGGGCTGGCGTCTTCGCAGGCGACGAACACGCCTTCGCCGCTGGGCAGGCCGATCAGCACCGGCACGGGCGCCTCGATCATCACGTCGAAGGCGCCGAAGGCGTCGACCAGGATCGGCAGGCCGGTCTCGTCGCGGAAGGCGGCCCAGGCGCGCATGTCCGGCGCGCGGCCGTGGGCGGCGGCGGGGACGATGGCCGCCAGCGGACCCGGCGCGTGGGGCAGGCGCTCGCGCAGGTGACGCGGGTCGAACATGGCGCTGAACGGATCGACGTCGACCAACCAGGGCTTCAGGCCCAGGGCGGTGATCCCCGCCAGGGTCTCGAGGTCGGCCAGGGCCGAGACGACGCAGACCCCGCCGGGCCGAACGCCCAGGCCCTTCAGCGTCGCGGCCACGGTCGTCGTCCGATCGGTGAACGCGCGGGCGCGGACGGGACGCGCGAAGCGGCCGGCCAGGCGCTGCTCCAGATCCGAAGCGTAGCCGCGCGCGCCCAGGGCCTTGGCCACCGCGTCGAAATCCACCGGCTCGAGCCCCACCGAGGCGTGCTCGAGGACGGGCGTGGACAGGGTCGAGGCGGTAAAGGGCTGGGGCAACATGGCGTGAACTTGGATCCGCTAAGAACCAGGCGACCCAGTGGGCCGCGCCTTATGGTTAAGCAAACGTATCCAGCGATTCCGCCGCCCCTAATGCGGCGCGCCGTCGCGGCAAATTTGTCTAGCAGCTAGGCGATTTCTGCCAGGTTTCGCGCAGTTCGCGCTTCAGGACCTTGCCGATATGGCTACGCGGCAGGGCGTCGACGAAACGAACCTCCGCCAGCCTTTGGGTTTTGCCGACCTTGTCGTTGACGAAGGCGCGGATGGCTTCCGGATCGGCCTGCCCGCGCGCCGCCACGAAGGCCACCGGCGTCTCGCCCCAGGCGTCGGACGGCACGCCGACCACCGCCGCCTCGACCACCGCCGGATGCGTCGCCAGCACCGCCTCGAGGTCGGACGGATAGATGTTGAAGCCGCCGCTGATGATCATGTCCTTCTTGCGATCCATCAGGGTCAGGAAACCGTCCTCATCGAAGCGGCCGACGTCGCCGGTGCGGATGAAGGTCCAGCCTTCCGGCGAAATCCAGGTCGCCTCGGCGGTCTTGTCGGCCCGGCCATGGTAGCCGTTCATCATCGAGGCCGAGCGGCCGACGATCTCACCGACGACGCCGGGACCGACCTGCTGGCCGTCCTCGTCGATCAAGCGGATGTCGTGGCCCGGCGCCGGGCGGCCGACCGTGTGCAGCTTGTCCGGATGCTCGTGGGCCATCAGGATGCAGGTTCCGCCGCCCTCGGTCATGCCGAAATACTCCACGAGCCCGCCCCGCCAGCGGCGCAGCACCTGCGCCTTCAACTCGGCCGAGAACGGCGCGCTGGTGCAGAACTTCATCCGCGTCGAGGACAGGTCGTAGCGGTCGAAGTCCGGGTGCTCCATCAGCCGGCGGTACTGGACCGGCACCAGCATGGTGTGGGTGACGCGATGCTTCTCCGCCAGCTCCAGATAGCGGACGACGTCGAATTTCTTCATAAGCACCACGGTCCCGCCACCAGCCAGGGTCGGGAAGAAGCAGACCAGCGTGGTGTTCGAATAGAGCGGCGTCGACAGCAGGCTGACCGGGGCGTGGCTATAGCCGATCGTGTCGCCGACGAAGATGTGCTTCCAGCGCATGCCGTGCGACTGGACGATGCCCTTGGGCGTGCCGGTCGTGCCGCTGGAATAGATGATGTTGAACGGATGCTGGGGCCCGATCTCGACCGGCGCCGGCGTCGCGCCCTCGGGCGCCAGCCAGGCGTCGAAGGCTTCCCCAACTGAAGAGCCATCCAGCGCGATCTGGCGGACCGGAACGGGCGCGGGCCTCTGGGCTTCGGCGACGCCCGCGTCGAGGAAGAACAGCCTAGCCCCACAGTCGGCGACCATGCCGGCGATGGCTTCGGGCGTCGAAGAGGGCGCGATTGGCGCGACCGCGACGCCGGCCCGCAGAGCGCCGAGGAACAGGGCGGCATAGGGGATCGAGGACAGGGCGCAGACGGCGACGGCCTCGCCGGGCTGGATCCCATCGCGCTGGAGGGCGGCGGCGACGCGGTCGGCCAGGGCGTCGAACTGGGCGTAGGTGACGGTCTCGCCGGTCTCCATGACCACGGCGAGGCGGTCTGGATTCTCCCGCGTCCGCTCACGCAGGATGTCGCCGATGGTCCCGTAGTCGGCGGCGATCATGGCGGCGAGGGTGGACATGCGAAACGCCTCTACAAAATCCCCTTCCCCCTTGGATGGGGGAAGGGTTGGGGATGGGGGGGGGTGACACCGTCGGACGTGAGGGCGCGGCTTCAGCCGCCGCGTCACCCCCACCCTCCCCTCCCCCATCAAGGGGGAGGGAGATGGATCAAGCGTCCTTGAACCCCTTGCCCTCGGCGACCAGCCGCTCCAGCAGGGCCGACGGCTTGAAGTCGTCGCCGAGCTCGGCGTGGAACTGCTTCATCTTGGCCAGGATCTTGTCCAGGCCGACAAGCTCGCCCCAGAACATCGGGCCGCCGCGATACACCGGCCAGCCGTAGCCGTTGATCCAGACGATATCTATGTCGGACGCGCGGATGGCCTTGCCTTCTTCCAGGATCTTCGCGCCCTCGTTGACCATCGGATACAGGCACCGCTCCAGGATCTCCTGGTCGGTGATCGTCCGGCGCTGGATCTGGCGCTTCTCGGCGAAGTCGCGGATCACCTGCTCGACGACCGGCGACGGGCTGGCGTTGCGGTTTTCGTCGTAGTCGTAGAAGCCCTTGCCGTTCTTCTGGCCGCGGCGGTCCATCTCGCACAGCACCTCGCGGACGGTCGAGGCGCTGGTCTTGGACGCGTCCCAGCCGATGTCGAGACCGGCCAGATCGCTCATCGCGAACGGCCCCATCGGCAGGCCGAAGTCGTACAGCACCCGGTCGACGTCCCAGGGCATGGCGCCTTCCAGGATCAGCTTCTGGGCCTCGCGCTGGCGCTGGGCCAGCATGCGGTTGCCGACGAAGCCGTAGCAGACGCCCACCAGCACCGGGACCTTGCCGATGGCCTTGCTGAGCTTCATGCAGGTGGCGATCACCTCTTTCGACGTCTTGTCGCCGCGCACCAGTTCCAACAGGCGCATGACGTTGGCCGGCGAGAAGAAGTGGGTGCCGATCACGCTTTCCGGACGGCTGGTCACCGCCGCGATCTCGTTGACGTCGAGGTACGAGGTGTTGGTCGCCAGGATCGCCCCGGGCTTGGCGATCTTGTCCAGCTTGGCGAAGACCTCCTTCTTGATCTCCATCAGCTCGAACACGGCCTCGATGACCATGTCGCAGTCGGCCAGCGCCTCCATCTCCATCGACGGCGTCAGCAGCGCCATGCGCTTTTCGACGTCGTCCTGGGTCAGGCGCCCCTTCTTGGCGGTGTTCTCGTAGTTCTTGCGGATGATCGAGACGCCGCGCTCCAGGTTCTCCGACTTGGCCTCGATGATGGTCACCGGAATGCCGGCGTTCAGGAAGTTCATGGCGATGCCGCCGCCCATGGTGCCGGCGCCGATGACGCCAACCTTCTTGACCGAGATCGTCGGGGTATCGTCCGGCACGTCCGGAATCTTGGCGGCCTGGCGCTCGGCGAAGAACACATAGCGCTGGGCGGCCGACTGCGTGCCGGTCATCAGCTCCATGAACAGGCGGCGCTCTTCCTTCAGCCCCTCGTCGAAGGGCAGGTTCACCGCCGCCTCAATGCACTTGATGTTGTTCTCGGGGGCCATGAAGCCGCGGAACTTCTTGGCGTTGGCGGCGCGGAAGCTCTCGAAGATCTCGGGCTTGCCGCGCGCGGCCTCGACCTTGTCGGAAAGGTCGCGGACCTTCTTCAGCGGACGGTTCTCGGCCACGACCTTGCGGGCGAAGGCGATGGCGCCGGCGCGGAAGTTCCCTTCCTCAACCAATTCGTCGAACAGGCCCATGGCGTGGGCGGCCTTGGCCGGGACGTGCTGGCCGCTGGTCACCATCTCCAGGGCCTTCTCGACGCCGACGATGCGCGGCAGGCGCTGGGTGCCGCCGGCGCCGGGCAGGAGGCCGATGTTCACTTCCGGCAAGCCGGCCTTGGCCGAGGGGACGGCGACGCGGTAGTGGGCCACCAGCGCGACCTCGAGGCCGCCGCCCAGGGCGGTGCCGTGGATCGCCGCGACCACCGGCTTAGGCGCGTTCTCGATCGTGGCCTGGACGTCCTGCAGGCTGGGGCCGGTCATGGCCTTGCCGAACTCGGTGATGTCGGCGCCGGCGATAAAGGTCTTGCCGTCGCAGATCAGCACGATCGCCTTGACCGCCGGATCGGCGATGGCGGCGTCGAAGGCGCCCTTCAGCCCCTCGCGGACCACGGCCGACAGCGCGTTGACCGGCGGCGAGTTCAGCGTGACGACGCCGACGTCGCCTTCCACGGAGAAATCAGTGACGGCGTTGATCGCGGCCATGCGGCTTCCACCCTTGCTCTAGTTGTTTTGTCGGCTTGAACAACCGTTTGAGACAGAGCCTGCACGCTCTCGCGAAGATGTCCAGACCGCCGTAACGGCGCCCATTTCGGAGGCGCCCGCCGTTGACGGACAGCATTTCCATACTACAAATTCGAACAATAGTTTCAGTCGTGATCACGCGGGCGACCGAAGCGCCGGCAGCCTGCGCCATAGCACCTGTATTTACTGGCAAATGATCGCGACTGTTCAGAGCGTTCGCGGTGAGGCACGAGCTTTGGATGCGCCTTGCACGCGTCCCGATACTTCGAAGCTTGCGATCCGCGAGCGCGGTGCGCGTCCCCCCGGCGCGCCCGACTTCGGTAAGCCCCACTCGGCGCGGGAGCCCGCTCCCGCGCCGGATTTTTGAGGGGGAATAGCGCCCCCTCCGTCTCGCCGCTTCGCGTCGATCCACCTCCCCCGTTTACACGGGGGAGGATGACACCCCTCCTCACCCGCAACGCGGGGGAGGTGGCGCGCGGCGAAGCCGCGTGACGGAGGGGGCGCTCCTCGACCTCACCCCACCGCCTCCGTCAGACTGGAATACACCAGCGTCCGCAGCTCGCGCCGGATCGGGTACGAACTCGACGGCATCAGCTGGGTCATGAACACCACCGCCAGATCCTCGACCGGGTCGATCCAGAAGGCGGTCGAGGCCATGCCGCCCCAGAAGTACTCGCCCGGCGAGCCCAGGTTCTTGGTGCGGGCCAGGTCGACGGTCATGGCGAAGCCGAGGCCAAAGCCCAGCCCCTCGAACACCGCCTCGCTGAACAGGGACTTGGAGAGCTCGGTCAGCTCCTTGGCCCCGGGCAGGTGGTTGATGGTCATCAGCGCGATGGTCTTGGGGCTAAGCAGCCTTGCCCCGTCCAGCTCGCCGCCGTTCAGCAGCATCCGGCAGAAGCGCATGTAGTCGTCGGCCGTCGAGACCAGACCGCCGCCGCCTGACTTCATCGACGGATCGGTCAGGTAGCGGCTCTTCTCCGGATCGTCCTGCAACACGACCTTGCCCGACGGCGTCAGGGCGTAGCAGGCGGTGAAGCGCGACCGCTGACTTTCCGGAACGAAAAAGCCGGTGTCGACCATCTTCAGCGGGTCGAAGATCTTTGTCTTCAGGAAGACGTCGAACGGCTGGCCTGAGATCACCTCGACCAGATAGCCCAGCACGTCGGTCGCCACCGAATAGTTCCAGGACTCGCCGGGCGAGAACTCCAGCGGCACCGTCCCCAGCGTGTCGACAAAGGCCTGCAGGCCGCCCTCGCTGTCCACCCCGTCCAGCTTCAGCTTGCGATAGGCTGCGTCGACATTGGTCCGCTGCTGGAAACCATAGGTGAGACCCGCAGTGTGCCGCAAAAGGTCGATCATCCGCATCGGCTCGGTGGTCGGCTTGGCCAGGAAAGCCCCCGGCACGCCGCCGTTGAACACGCCCAGGTTCCGCCAGGCGGGGATGAAGCGGTGCACCGGGTCGTCCAGCGCCACCAGCCCGTCCTCGACCAATATCATGAAGGCCACGCTGGTGATCGGCTTGGTCATCGAATAGATGCGGAACAGACTGTCGGCCTTCAAAGGCGTGCCGCGCTCGACGTCCGCCTGCCCCAGCACCGATGTGTAGGCTAGCTGGCCCCGTCTCCAGACTTGGGTCAGGGCGCAGGGCAGTTTTCCACTGTCGATATATTTGGACTGAATGAAGCCGTCGATGCGCTTCAAGCGCTCGGACGACATTCCCACGGCTTCCGGCGTGCTCAAGATTTCCTCCCCTGCTCCATTGTCTTTTTGGCGCCGCCCGGAAAAGCGAGCGCGACATTCCGTCGCAACCCAAACTTTACCCGGATGGGCGCATCCTGATTGAAGACGAGGGAATCAGGATGGGCAAGCACTTGGAAGCGGGAGCTGCCTCCAGGATCGAAGCGGCGGCCGCCGACTGGTTCTTCCAGAACAGCCTGGACATGTTCGTGGTGCTGCACGGGCGAACCATCGCCCGCGTCAATCCCGCCTGGACGGAGGCGACCGGCTGGGGTCCCGAGGACTCGCTGGGCCGGCACATGCACGACTTCTTCCACCTGCACGACACACCGATCATCGAGGACATCGGCCGCATCCTCCAGGTGCGCGGCCAGGCCACCGGCGAACACCGCCTGGCCCGCAAGGGCGGCGGCTGGCTGTGGGTGCGCTCACAGTCCAAGACCCTTGAGGGCGGCGACCTGCTGATCGTCTTCCAGGACCGCACCGAGGAGCGCGCCCGCAACATCGCCCGCCAGCAGGCCGAGCGCTCCAACGAGCTGCTGCGCACCGCGACCGGCGTCTTCGTCTGGCGGTTCAATCCGCGTAAGGGGATGTACGTCTTCGAGCAGGACATCGCCACGCCCAGCCAACCCGAGGGCGGGGCCCGGACGATGACGGTCACGGACATGACCCTCTCGATCCACCCCGACGACCGCGACCGCGCCTGGGAGGCCCTGTCGCGCACCTTGCGGACAGGCGAGCATGTCGAGATCGACTATCGCTATCTCGACCCGCCGACCGGACGATGGGCGCACATCCACTCGACCTGGCGCGGGGTGCGCGGCGCAAGTCCCGACGCCTGGGACGTGATCGGCATCAGCCAGGACGTCACCGAGCTGGTCGAGGCGCGCGACGCGGCCCTGGCCGCCGCCGACGCCAAGAGCCAGTTCCTGGCCAATATGAGCCACGAGATCCGCACGCCCATGAACGGCGTGCTGGGCGTGCTGCACCTCTTGAAGAAGGAGCGCTTGTCGCCCGACGGCCGCCGCCTGCTGAACGAGGCGCTGGACTGCGGCGAGATGCTGTCCCAGCTGCTCAACGACATTATCGACGTCTCGCGCATCGAGGCGGGCAAGCTGGATCTGGCGGACGAGCCGACCGAGCCGGCGGAGCTCTTGCGCGGCGTGGCCGAGATGCTGCGCCCGCAGGCCGAGGCCAAGGGCCTATACCTGCGCGTCGAGACCCCCAAGAAAGACCAGGGGGGCGATCTTGGCTGGGTCAATACCGATCCGCTGCGCCTGCGCCAGGCCCTGTTCAACCTGCTAGGCAACGCCGTGAAGTTCACGCTGGAGGGCGGCGTCGTCGCGCGCCTTTCGGGCCGGCGCGAGGGCGATCAGCTTCGCCTGCGCTACGAGATCGAGGACACCGGCGTGGGCATCGAGCCCGAGGCGGCGGCCAAGCTGTTCGAGCGCTTCCGGCAGGGGGACGGCTCGACGACGCGTCGCTTTGGGGGCTCGGGCCTGGGCCTGGCCATCTGCCGGCGCCTGGCCGAGCTGATGGGCGGCAGCGTGGGCTTCGACAGCACGCCGGGCAAGGGCTCGACCTTCTGGCTGGAGATCGAGGCGGAGGCCGGCGCAGCGCCGAACGAGACCCATGACGATGACGACGACGCCCAGCTGTTCGCCGGGCTGCGGGTGCTGCTGGTCGAGGACAACGCTACCAACCGCCTGATCGCCGGCCGCATGCTGGAGGCGCTGGGCGCCCAGGTCAGCCTGGCCGAGGACGGCGTCCAGGGCGTGGCCATGGCCCGCGAGGGCTTCGACCTGATCCTGATGGACATCCAGATGCCCGGCATGGACGGCGTCGAGGCCACCCAGCGCATCCGCGCCCTGCCCGCCCCGATCGGGACCGCGCCGATCCTGGCCATGACCGCCAACGCCATGGCCCACCAGCAGGCAGGCTATGTCTCCGCCGGCATGGACGGCGCGGTGGCCAAGCCCCTCTCCCCCGCCGCCCTGGCCCGCGCCATCGTCCAGGTGCTGACCAGCGACAGAACGGGGACGCTGAAGGCGTCGTAGGGGCGCGCCCTTCAACGCCCATCATTCTCCGTCATTCCCGCCCTTGTGGCGAGAACCCCTGGTTCAGCTGACACGTGAGATGCAAGCGGACCGCCTGCGGTCCGCCCCCTCCTCACTTGCGGCCGATAGAGGGGTTCCCGCCACAAGTGTTCAGACCGGGGACATGCCTGACGGTTGTTCGGGGAGATAGCTGACACATCATCGGCTGGATGAGGCTCTTGAGGAGTGCGGTCCATGCCTTGGCGCGAGGTGTCGGCGATGGAAGAGCGGCGGGCGTTTGTCAGGCTTGCGCTGCTGGAGGGAGCCAACCGGCGGGAGCTATGCCGTCGGTTCGGGATAAGTCCGGACGTGGGCTACAAGTGGCTGGCGCGGGCGGCGGCGGGGGATGAGGGGCTGGCGGACCGCTCGCGTCGACCGCGTGAGAGCCCAGGACGCAGCTCATCGGAGATCGAGGCTGCGGTGCTGACGGCGCGGGAGGCGCATCCGGCCTGGGGGGCGCGCAAGCTGAAGGCCTGGCTGGAGGCGCGCGGAACGGCCGCGCCCGCGGTGTCGACGGTGCACGCGATCCTGCGCCGGCATGGGTTGATCGAGGCTTTCCCGCCCTCACCGGGCAAGGCCTGGAACCGGTTCGAGAAGAGCCATCCCAACGAGCTTTGGCAGATGGACTTCAAGGGCTGGATCAAGCTGACCAACGGCGAGCGCTGCCATCCGCTGACGATCCTGGACGACCATTCGCGCTTTTCGCTTGGCCTGCAGGCTTGCGCCGACCAGCGCGGCGCCACCGTCAAGGCTCACCTGGAGCGGGCTTTCCGCCATCACGGCCTGCCTCAGGCCTTCTTCGTCGACAATGGACCGCCCTGGGGCGAGGCCAGTGGCGAGCGTTGGACGCGACTGGCTGTCTGGCTGCTCAAGCTGGGCGTCCAGGTGCTCTACAGCCGCCCCTACCATCCTCAGAGCCGGGGCAAGATCGAGCGCTTCCACCGCTCCCTGGCCGCCGAGGTCTTCGACCTGCAGCCCTTCGACAGTTTCGCTCAGGTCCAGCGCGCCCTGGATCGCTGGCGCGAACTCTACAATCACGAGCGTCCCCACGAAGCGCTCGACCAGGCTTGTCCCGCCAGTCGCTATCGGACCAGCCCAAGATCCATGCCCCGCCAAGCCCCCCAGCCCCAGTACGACAGCGCCGATATCCTCCGCACCGTCTCCACCACCAAGGCCTACGTCCAGTTCAAGGGCCGCTTCTGGCGGGTCCCTAAGGCCTTCCAAGGCGAAACCCTCGCTCTGCGCCCCCTGGAACGCGACGGCCTCTACGGCGTCTTCTTCGCCTCACACCAGATCGCAACCATCGACTTGACCCTTCCCAAAAGTGTCCGCCATGTCTCCGAACAGGTGTCCGCTATCTACCCGGTCTGAACAACAAGGGCGGGAATGACGGTCGTGGTTGGGTGGCGCATTTCCGACCGCGCGTTCGCCCCCTCCTGAAACATTCCTGACAAACCCTGACGCTACGGGAAGCCAGATTATCCCTTCACGGAGGGGATGGCCTTTCGGGGCGGCCCTTGGACGCCTAGATAGGCGGGACGTCCGATCGCGCCGCCCGACGGGGCCCGCGTGTTCTTGGGGTGAGTTTCGATGGACGATGGTCGGATCGGCGGGGCGTCGACAGAGCGCTACGCCCGCAAGAAGGAGGCCATCCTGGCCGCGGCCACGGTGATCCTGAACCGTCAGGGCGTGCGCGGCATGACCCTGTCCGACGTCGCCGCCCAGGTCGGACTGAACACCACCAGCGTCACCTACTACTACCGCAAGAAGGACGACCTGGCCGCCGCCTGCTTCATGCGCGGGCTGGAGCGCTTCGAGGCCATGGTCGAGGAGGCCGCCGCGCAAGGCTCGCCTGCCGACCGGATCGTCAAGTTCCTGGATCTCTATCTCGACCTGCACCGGGGCGTGCGCCTGGGCCAGGCCACGCCGCTGACCAGCTTCGCCGAGGTCAAGGCGCTGAAGGAGCCCCTGCGCGGCTCGGTGGTCGAGGCGTTCAACAATCTGTTCCGGCGCGTGCGCAGCTTCTTCGACGATCCGTCCCTGGCGCATCTGGATAAGCGCCAGCGCAACGCCCGCGCCCATCTCCTGATGGAGCAGGTGTTCTGGGCGGGGACCTGGCTGCGCCGCTACGACGTCGAGGACTATGGCCGGGTGCGCGACCGGATGGGCGACCTGCTGCTCAATGGTCTGCCGGCCGCCGGTCGGACTTGGACGCCGCGCGCCTTGCCCGACCCGACGCCCCTATCCCAAGACGAATTGGCTCCCGACGGCCTGGAATGGCGCGAGACCTTCCTGGTCGCCGCCACGCGGCTGATCAACCAGCGCGGCTATCGCGGCGCCTCGGTCGAGGAGATCTCGGCGGCGCTGAACGTGACCAAGGGCTCGTTCTACCATCACCATGACGACAAGGACGCCCTGGTCGCCGAGTGCTTCGAGCGGACCTTCACCGTCACCCGCCGCTCGCAGCTGGACGCCCGTGATCTAGACACCGACAGCTGGACCCAGCTGGCCTCGACGGCGGCGGGGCTATGCGCCTACCAGCTGTCCGAGCACGGGCCGCTGCTGCGCGCCTCGTCGATGGGCGCCCTGCCCGCTGAACTGCGCCACGAGATGGCCGACGGCTATGCGCGCGGCTGGCAGCGCTTCGCCTCGATCATCTCGGATGGGATCGCCGACGGCTCGATCCGCCCGATCGACCCCAGCATCGCCGCCCACATGATCAACTCGATGCTGAACGCCGCCGCCTCTCTGCCGATCTGGGTCCAGGGCCTCGAGCGCGAAGAAGCCGCCGACCTCTTCGCCCGGCCTCTGCTGACGGGCGTGTTGGGGTAGGGACGGCTGTCATCCCAGGCGGAGACCCGGGACCGCGAGAAACGCCGGCGATTGCCGCGGTCCCAGCTCGGCGCGCTTCGTGTTTGGCCGGGATGACATATTGCAAAGTGTTGCGACACATTAACCATAACCTAGGTTGCGTCGCCGGCGCCTGATACGCTCAAGCCACTGATTCGCTTCGAGTCTCGCCGCATGACGACGATCAATCCGTATTCGTCGACCTACGCGCCCGGCCTAACCGCCGGCCAAACGGCGACGCAGCGCGCCAACCAGGCGACCGGCTATGGCCAGACCCGCGACCAGAGCCCGACGATCAACACCCCGGCGGTCAACGTCACGCTCTCGCCCGCCGCCCAGGCGGCGCTGAAGGCCCAGACCGACTCCCGCACGGTCGAGGGCGTGGTCGCCGAGTCCAAGGCCCAGATCGCCGCGCGCCTGAAGGCGGCGGGGACCACCAACGCCTTGAAGGACGGCAATCCGACGATCGACGTCTCGGGCCTGGACCGCCGCTCGCTATACGCCGTGGCCAGCAACCAGGGCGGCGACTTTCCGATCGAGCAGCAGGTCGTGGCGTCCCTGGCGCTGAAGGCCCAGCACGATCAGGCCCTGGCCGGCCCCGCCGCCCAGGCGCGGCTGACCGGCGACTACGCGACCCTCTATCAGACCGCCATAGACCAGATGGACGCCGCTGGCCCCGAGGAGAAGGCTTCGGCCGCCTGGAGCCGCGACCGCGCCGCCCTGGTCGAGGCGCGCGGCCAGGCCATAGCCCGGCCGGGCCTGGCGCCCGTCGGCGTGAAAAACGACAGGGTCGCCGCCTATGTCAACGAGACCGGCAGCATGGTCGCCGGTGCCAAGACCCGCGACTTTGGCAAGGTCGCCACCGACGTCCGCGTCGCGCTGGACAAGCAATATTCGCTGGCCGTGCATCCCGACGCGGCCAAGAGCCCCGACAGCGGCTATATCGACTTCCGCCGTTTCGACGATCGCTCGCTGGCGGCTGTGGCCCTGAACCAGGATGAGCAGTTCTCAGCCCACGAGATTCATATGGCCGAGATCGAGGTCCGCTCGCGCGACAGCGCCGCAATCAAGGCCAGCTTTCAGTCGACCAGCGACGACCCCGGCGGCTTCGGCAAGGCGATGATCACCCGCTACGCCGGCATGACGACCGAGGAGCGCCAGGCCTCCGGCTGGACCCCGGCCGCCTACGCCAAGATGGTCGAACTCCAGGCCTCGCGCGAGAAGCTCAGCCAGATGTTCAACGCCAACGGCTCGATGGCCGGGCCGCCAAGCTTGTTGGATTATCTGTAGAAATCCAAAACCTCGTCATCCCGGAAGCCTCGAAGAGGCTATCCGGGACCTAGAGGCCGGCGCACCGCAGTTGCCCCTGGGTCCCGGCTCTCCGCGCTTCGCGCTACGGCCGGGATGACGAGAGAACTATCCGGGTTTTAGACCGCAACCCTCACCCCAGCGTCAGGAACCCGTGCGCCTGGGCCAGGCTCTCGCCGGCCGCGATGCGGGCCGAGGGATTGGGGCGCGGTTCGCCAACCTTGACCAGGGTATTGCGGTCGATGTGCTTGAACGGCTCATCGCGGCCGCGCACCTGCAGCATGGTCGTCGAGACGTATGACCAGCCCCCGTCGTCCTCGAAGCGGATATCCAGCTGGTAGGAGTCCGTGCGGAACGCCCACTCCAGGAAGTCCGTCGAGCAGATCCCATAGCCCGCACCGCCGCGCTCGGCGCGCACCGACAGGCCCGAGCCGTCGGCGTTGGCCTGACCCTTGGCCAGCGCCACCTGGCCGCGCGGGATGGTCAGGGTCTGCATGATCAGGCCCGTGGCCGGCTCCCACAGCCAATAGCCGATCTGGTCGTGGAACGTGGTGTCCTCGTCCGAGGCGACGATGTGGACGTGGTAGCGCAGGCCGTACAGCAGTTGCGGGCCGTTGGCCTGCGGGTCGATCGGATGCAGTTCGATGCGTTCCAAGAACTCGCGGCGCTCGGGTCCATCAGCCTTGGGGTTCAGGTCAACGCCCTTGCGGCCTTCCCAGACCCCGGCCAGCCGCGTCAGCGGACCCAGATTGGCCAGAGTGTCGGGATCAACGTCTTCCGGTTCGGAGAAAATGTCGGCTGGGAACTCGCTCATGCGTCCTTGGGTCTATCACATCCCGCTTAAGGTCAAGCTTGACGGTTCGGGGCGGAAAAAGGGTTTCATCCAGCGACGTCCTGACCGCGTATAGAGGGTGTTGATGACACGATTGGGATCGTCGCAACGGAAGCTTAGCCAGGGCGTTCGACGAGGGGTTTCGCATCCGTCGGGGGACGCCTATTGGGACAACATCGGTCGCCGTACCGCGCCCGCGCATAGCCAATATCGGAACTGATCTTCATGCGTTTCGCCAAGACCGGCTCGGCCGGGCGTTCTGGCTCCTCCCTCGGCGCGCGCGGCGCGGCGCTGGCCGCGACGGCGGCGGCGCTGAGCGGCTGCGTGAGCCCCGCGCCCAAGGTCGACGCGCGCCTGCCCGCCGCCTATCAGGCGCCGGCCGGAACGCCCCTGCCCGCCCAGGCGCTGGACCAGTGGTGGACCCGCTTCAACGATCCGGTCCTGAACGATCTGGTCACGACGGCTCTGGCCCAAGCGCCCGACGCGCGCCTGGCCGCCGCGCGGCTGGAGGAAGCCCGCGCCGTCCGCTCCGGCCAGGTCCGCCAGCTCTATATCCCCTCCACGCCCCTGACCGGCTCGGCCCAGCGCGTCGACACCGACATCATCGACCAGAACGGCCCCGGCGGCTTCACCCAGGGCGGGGTCAGCAAGACCTATTCGGCCAGCTTCGACGTCTCGTGGGAGCTGGACCTGATCGGCCGCCGCCGCGCCGCGCGCAAGGTGGTCGACAACGACCTGGCCGCCGCCCGCTTCGCTTACGAAGGCGCCCGCGCGGCCCTGGCCGCCAATGTCGCTCAGTCCTATTTCGAGGCGCGCGGCTATGCGGTTCAGCTGGACGACGCCCGCCAGAGCGCCCGCATCGCCCAGAGCCTGTACGACGTCGCCACTGAGAGGGGCCGCCGAGGCCTGGCGGCCACCGCCGAGAGCGATCGCGCCGCCGCCGACCTCGCCCAGGCCCAGGCCCAGGTCGCCCAACTGGAAGCCCAGCTGCAGGCCTCGCGCCGTAGCCTGCTGATCCTGGTCGGCAAGGGCGTCGATCCGCTGGCCAGCCTGCCGGTCGAGCCGGTTCTGGCCAAGGCCCCGCCGATCCCCGCCACCGCCCCTGGCGCGCTGCTGGCTCGCCGCCCTGACGTGCGCGAAGCCGCCGCGCGGCTGCTGTCGGCCTCGTCCACCCTGAACGTCAACGAGCTGGCGCTGTTTCCGACCCTGAACCTGGAGCCGGGGGTTGGCCTCTCCAAGGCGATCAGCCCCAGCTTCCTGCAGCCAAGCCAGACCACCTCGACCACCAGCTCGGCTTGGACCCTGGGCGCGAACCTGTCGGTCCCGGTGCTGAACATCCCCAAGCTGCTGTCCGACATCAAGGCCCAAGGCGCGCGCGTCGAGCAGGCGGCGATCACCTACGAGCAGACCGTCCAGACCGCCTTCGGCGAGGCCGAGAACGCGCTGGTGCAACTCGACGCCGACCAGCGCCGCGTGGCCCTGCTGGCCTCCGGCGAGCGTCGCGCCGCCGTCGCCTACGAGGCCAGCCGCAAGGGCTACGCTGCGGGCCTGACCGACCTGACCACGGCTCTACAGACCGAGCAGTCCTGGCGCGGCGCTCGCACCGCCCTGACCGGGGCCCAGACCCAGGCGCTGCAACGCGCCGTCCAGACCTACAAGGCGCTCGGCGGCGGATGGTCGCCGCAGAGCTTTCCCCAGAAGCCTTCCGCGCAATGAGACCCGCCCCGATGACGACCCGTTCTCTGATCGCCACCGCCCTGGTCAGCGCCGCCCTCGTCGGCGTCGGCGGGGGCCTCGCCGCCTGCGGTAAGAAGCCAGAAGCCGACACCGCCAAGCCCGCCGGCGCCGAGCAGGCCCGCGCCGTCTCGGTCACCCGCGTCGAGACCCGGGCTCTCGGCGGCGGCTTCAAGGCCTCGGGCCAACTGATCCCGCGCGAGGAGGCGGCCGTGGGCTCGGAGCTCTCGGGCTACCGCGTCGCCCAGGTCTTCGTCGAGGAAGGCGCCTGGGTCCGGGCCGGCCAGCCGCTGGCCCAGTTGGACAACACCCTGCTGCGCGCTCAGATCGCCCAACAGGCCGCCGTCGCCGCCCAGGCCGAAGCCGAAGCCAAGCGCGTCAGCGGCCTCGACGGACAGGGGATTCTCTCCCAGGAGCAGATCGAGAGCCGCCGCTACACGGCGAAAGCCCAGGCGGCCGCCCTGGAAGAGCTGCGCACCCGCGACCGCCGCATGACCATCACCGCCCCGGTCTCCGGCCGGGTGCTGGAGCGCACGGTGCGTCCCGGCGACGTGGCCGGCGGCAGCACGCCCTGGTTCCGCATCGCCCGCGATGGCCTGGTCGAGCTGAACGCCGAGGTCAGCGAGGCCGACCTGTCCAACGTCCGCGTGGGCCAACCGGTGCGGGTCAGCGTCCCTGGCGGCGCGACCGTCTCGGGCGAGGTCCGCATCGTCAGCCCCCTGATCGACACCACGACGCGTCTTGGTCGCGTGCGCGTGCGTCTGCCGCTGAACGAGGCCCTGCGGGCCGGCGGCATGGCCACGGCCGAGTTCGGCGCCTCGGGCGTCCAGGTCACCGCCGTGCCCGAGGCCGCTCTGCGCCTCGACGCCGAAGGGGCCTCGCTGATGGCGGTCGACGACCAGAACCGCGCCCGCCAGATCCCGGTCAAGACCGGCCTGCGCGCCGGCGGCTGGGTGCAGCTGATCGACGGCCCGGCCGTCGGCACGCGCGTGCTGCTGGGCGGCTCGGCCTTCACCTTGGACGGCGACAAGGTCAAGCCGCTCGACAAGGCGGCCCGCTAATGTCGTCGCAACTCCGCGTCTCCGCCTGGGCGATCCGAAACCCGATCCCGATCGCCGTGCTGTTCATCGCCCTGATGCTGGGCGGGATCGCCAGCTACTTCATGCTGCCGATCAAGCAGTTCCCCAACGTCTCGTTCCCGATGGTGGTGGTCACCGTCACCCAGAGCGGCGCGGCCGCTGGCGAGATGGAGACCCAGATCACCCGTCCCGTCGAGGACGCGGTGGCCAGCCTGTCCAATGTCGAGAGCATCCGCTCGACGGTGGTCCAGGGCGCCTCGACCACCTCGATCGAGTTCGAGATGGGCGTGGATCTGCAGAAGGCCCTCGACGAGGTCCGCTCCAAGGTCGACCAGACCCGCACCGAGCTGCCGCGCGAGATCGACGAGCCGATCGTGCAGCGGGTCGAGCTGGACGCCCTGCCGATCACGACCTACGCCGTCTCGGCGCCGTCCTTGTCGATGATCGACCTGTCCTGGTTCGTCGACGACACGGTCAGCCGCGCCCTGCAGGGCGAGAAGGGCGTGGCCCAGGTGTCGCGGGTCGGCGGCGTCGACCGCGAGATCAACATCGTCATCGACCCCGACCGGATGGCCGCGGCGGGCGTCACGGCGCCTCAGCTGAACAACGCCATCGCCCAGTTCAGCCTGGACGCGCCCGGCGGCCGGGCCATCGTGGGCCAGCGCGAGCAGACCGTGCGCGTGCTGGCCGCGGCCCGCACGGCCGAGGACCTGCGCGCCCTGACCATCCCGGTCGGCGGCGGCCGCTATGTGAAGCTGACCGACGTGGCCCAGGTTGGCGACGGCGCGGGCGAGCCCCGCTCGTTCGCCCGCCTGGACGGCCGCCCGGTGGTGGCCTTCCAGGTCAGCAAGACCAAGGAGTCCAGCGACGTCCAGGTCGAGGACCGCGTAAAGGCGGCGATCAAGCGGCTGGAGGCGGCCCATCCGGGCGTGACCTTCACCCCGATCTATTCGGTCGTCGACGACACCCGCGCCAGCTTCAACGCCACGGTCAGCACCCTGGTCGAGGGCATGATCCTGGCGGCCCTGGTGGTGCTGCTGTTCCTGCGCGAATGGCGCGCGACCGTGATCACCGCCATCGCCATGCCGATGTCGCTGGTGCCCACCTTCATCTTCATGGTGATCATGGGCTTCTCACTGAACGTCGTGACCCTGCTGGGCCTGACGCTGGTGATCGGCATTCTCGTGGACGACGCCATCGTCGAGATCGAGAATATCGAAAAGCGCGTCGCGGCCGGTCAGAGACCCTATGAAGCGTCGATCGAAGGGGCGGACTCGATCGGCCTGGCCGTCGTGGCCACCACCTTCACCATCGTGGCGGTGTTCGCGCCTGTGGCCTTCATGCCCGGCATCCCCGGCCAGTTCTTCCGCGAGTTCGGCCTGACGGTCGCCGTGGCCGTGCTGTTCTCGCTGGTGGTGGCGCGCCTTCTGACGCCGCTGCTGGCCGCCTATTTCCTCAAGCCCGTCGCCCACGCCCGCCCCCGCAAGCCGTTCACCGGCGCCTATCGTCGGGCGCTGGACTGGGCGCTGGACCACCGGATCGTCAGCTGCATCATCGGCGTGGCGATCTTCATCGGCTCGCTGATGCTGGCCGGCGGCCTGCCCGCCGGCTTCCAGCCGCCGGCCAACTACAACTACTACTACATGAAGGTGCAGGGCCCGCCCGGGGCCACGGCCGCCGACATGGACCGCGCGGTCGGGTCGATCACCCGGATGTTCGCCGCGCGGCCGGAGACGGCCCACGTCTTCGCCCAGATCGGCTCGCAGATCTCGGGCATGGGTCCTGGCGGCGGTGGCGAGGGCTCGGACCTACGCGACGGCACGGTAACGATCGTCCTGCACGACGACCGCGCGCTGCGGGTCTCCGAGATCAAGGCCCTGATGCGCGACAAGCTGCTGGACCTGCCCGACGTGCGCCTGACCCTGCTCAGCGACGACGGCGCGGCCGAGGTCCAGACCATCCTGACCAGCGACGACGGCCAGGCCCTGGAGCGCGCGGCCCTGGCGCTGGAACGCCAGATGCGGGGCGTGCCCAGCATCGCCGACCCGCGTCCGGCCACCCCGCCCAGCGGCCCTGAGATCGTCATCCGCCCCCTGCCCGCCGAGGCCGCGCGCCTGGGCGTATCGACGGCCGACATCGCCGCGGTGGCCCGCGTGGCCACGGTCGGCGACATCGACGCCAATGTCGCCAAGCTGACGGACGGCGAGCGCCGCCTGCCGATCCGCGTCCGCCTGCCCGACGACGCCCGCGCCGACCTGGAGCAGATCAAGGCCCTGCGCGTGCCGACCGCCTCGGGCGGCTTCACCCGGCTCGACACCGTGGCCGAGGTCGCCTTCCAGGCCGGCCCGGCCAAGATCGAGCGCTACGCCCGCAAGCGCCAGCTGACCGTCGAGGCCGACCTGGCCCCCGGCGTGGTGCTGGGCACCGCCAACCAGGACATCGACGCCCTGCCGGTGATGAAGAACCCGCCCAAGGGCGTGACCAAGGCGACCGGCGGCACCGAGGAGGCCATGGGCGAGCTGTTCGGCGGCTTCGCCATCGCGCTAGGCTCGGCGGTGTTTCTGGTGTTCGGCGTCATGGCCCTGCTGTTTGGCAGCTTCTTCAAGCCGATCACCATCATGTCGGCCCTGCCGCTGGCGATCGGCGGCGCGTTCATCGGCCTGCTGGCCTTCGGCATGAGCCTGTCGGTCCCGTCGATGATCGGCTTTTTGATGCTGATGGGTCTGGCGGCCAAGAACTCGATCCTGCTGGTCGAGTACGCGATCGAGGAAGAGCGCCGGGGCGTGCCCCAGCGCGAGGCCATCATCGACGCCTGCCGCGAGCGGGCCCGGCCGATCATCATGACCACCCTGGCGATGATGGCCGGCATGCTGCCGACCGCCCTGGGTCTGGGCAAGGGCGCGGAGTTCCGTCAGCCGATGGCCGTGGCCGTGATCGGCGGCCTGATCACCTCGACCGTGCTGTCGCTGGTGCTGGTGCCGGTGGTCTACGAGATCATCGACGACTTCGAGGCCTGGCTGAAACCCAAGCTGGCCCGGTTCGTCACGCCGCGCGAAGCGCCCGGCGAGGCCTCGAAAGACGCCACGCAGGCTTGAGACTAACGCCAGGACGCTCCCCCGCAAGATCACGCGGGGGAGCAGCGCCCGTCAGAGACACCCCATCGCCCGCAACGTCTCGCGCACCGCCGCGTCCAGCGGCGTATGGGGCTCGCGTCCCAGCCTCGCCGCCAGCTTTGCGCCGTCCAGGCGCACAGGCTGCTTCCACAGATAGCGCATCTCCATCATCTCGCGAGGCGTCTCGGCCAAGAGCGCCACGAGGCTCAGCAGGCCCCACGGCAGCGGCTTAACCCGCACGCCAGGGGCGCCGAGAGCGCGGACGACCGCCGCGATCATCGCCGTCCCGTCCGGGTCCCAGTGACCGGCCATGTGGAAGCGGGCGAAGTCCTCCAAGCCGTCCTGCTCGATCAGCTGGACCATGGTCTCGGCGACGTCGGGCAGATAGGCCCACTGGTGGCCGACGCCAGGAGCGTTCGGGTCCTGGATCGCCTTGGGACGCCCGCCCGGCGCGACGATCCCCTGACTGAACCAGTTGTTGGCGGCGTTAGGGCCGAAATAGTCGCCGGCGCGCACGATCAGGGCTCTGGCCTGCCCCGCCCGGGCGGCGTCTTCCAGTCGGCGTTCCAGCACAACCCGGATCGCGCCCTTTCGGGTCGCGGGGTTCTGCGGCGCGTCCTCGGCGATCAGCGGGAAGGCGTTGGGGCCATAGTTGTAGACCGTGCCCGGCAGCACCACGCGGGCGCCGTGGGTCCGGGCGGCGGCCAGGGTGTTGTCGATCATCGGCAGCACCAGTTCACCCCAGTTGCGATAGCCGGGCGGATTGACCGCATGGAGGATCACGGAAGCGCCCTTGGCGGCCTCGACTACGTCCTCGCGGACCATGGCGTCGCCAACCCGGCAGTCGATCCCCGGGAGCCGCCCGGCGGCCTCCACGGTCCGCGTCAGGGCCCGCACCCGCCAGCCGCCCGCCAGCAGCCGCCGCGCCACCGTCCCGCCGATCCCGCCCGTCGCGCCCAGCACCAAAGCCGTCTTGCCGTTCATGTTCGCCTCCATTCGCGTGAGGCCAAGATGGCAGCGGACCACCCCTTCATAAATTGCATAACTTCGTCGGCCATCTATACGTAAATAGATGAACACCGAGCCGAGCTGGGACCTCTTCCGCACCTTCGCCATCGTGCTGCGCGAGGGCTCGCTGTCGGGCGCGGCGCGGGTGCTGGGCATGACCCAGCCCAGCGTCACCCGCCACATCGACGCCCTGGAAGCGGCGGTTGGCGGCAAGCTGTTCGTCCGCTCGCAACGCGGCCTCTCGCCGACCGATCGCGGCCTGGCGCTGAGGACCCACGCCGAGAGCCTGGTCGCGACCTCGGCGGCGCTGCTGCGCGCGGCGTCGGGCGCGGAGGACGTGTCCGGAACCGTACGGGTCACCGCCAGCGAGGTGGTCGGCGCCGAGCACCTGCCCCCGATCCTGGCTGACCTGCGCCGCGCCCATCCCGCCCTGGCGATCGAGCTCGTCCTGTCCAACGCCGTCAGCGACCTCTTGCAACGCCAGGCCGACATCGCCGTGCGGATGGTCGAGCCGGCCCAGCAGGCGCTGGTCGCCCGCAAGGTCGGGGCAGTGACCTTGGGCTTCCACGCCCATCGCGACTATCTGGCCGCGCGCGGCGTCCCGACCACGGCGAACGACCTGCTGACCCAAGACCTGATCGGCGTGGACACCGAGACCCCAGCGGTCCGCGCCGTGATGAGCCGGATGCCGGGCCTGACCCGCGAGGCCTTCGCCCTGCGCACCGACAGCGACCTGGCCCAGCTGGCCGCGATCAAGGCCGGCTACGGGATCGGCGTCTGCCAGGTCGAGATCGCCCGGCGCGACCCGAACCTCGTCCGGGTGACGCCGGACCTTTTCAGCTTCGACCTGCCGCTCTGGGTGGTGATGCACGAGGACCTGCGCGGCGTCGCCCGCTGCCGCGCGGTGTTCGACGCGTTGGCCGAGGGGCTGGGACGGGTCGGAGGCGGCTAGGCGCTATCCCACCACCAACCGTCATTCCCGCCCTTGTGACGGGAACCTCTCTATCCGCCGCAGGTGGGTAGGGGCGGACCGCTGGCGGTCCGCTAGCGTCTCAAGTGTCAGCTGAACCACGGGTTCTCGCCACAAGGGCGAGAATGACGGTGGAATTTGAAGGGTGTCTAAGCCGCCCGCCGCGTCTGAACCGCCGCGCCGCCGCCCACCTTGAACCGTTGGACCAACTCCGCCAGGCCCCGCACCTCGGCCAGCAGGGCCTGGCTGGAGGACGCCGAGCGGCTGGCCATGGCCGTGGTGTGCTGGGTGCCCTGATCCATGCTGTTGACGGCGGTGTTGACCTGGCTGAGGCCGGCGGCCTGCTCCTGGGCGCTGGCGGCGATCTCGGTGATCACGGTGCTGATCGCGCCGACCTGGCTGGCGATGCGCTGCAGGGTCTCGCCCGCCGCCCCGACCAGCGACACGCCCGACTCCACCTGGCGCTCGGAGTCGGCGATGTGGGTCTTGATCTCCTTGGCGGCCTCGGCCGAGCGTTGGGCCAGGGCCCGCACTTCCTGGGCGACGACGGCGAAGCCACGCCCCGCCTCGCCGGCGCGAGCCGCCTCGACCCCAGCGTTCAGGGCCAGCAGGTTGGTCTGGAAGGCGATCTCGTCGATCACGGTGATGATCTGGGCGACCTGGCGGGACGAGGCCTCGATGCCGCCGATGGCCTCGACGGCCGAGGCGACGACGTCGCGCGAGCGGCCCGCTTCGGTCTGGGCCTGGCTGACGGCCTGGTAGGCTTCCTGGGCGCCGGTGGCGGTCTTGCGGACCGTGGCGGTGATCTCGTCGAGGGCGGCGGCGGTCTCTTCCAGGCTGGCGGCCTGCTGCTCGCTGCGGCGCGACAGGTCGTGGGCAGCCTCGGCGATGCCGCCGGCCCCGGCGTTCAGCCCGGCCACGGCCGAGACGACGGCGGACATGGCGCCTTCCAGGCCTTCGACGGCTCGGTTGAAGTCGGCGCGCAGGCCTTCGTAGTCATGGGCGAAAGGCTCGGTCAGGCGCACGGTCAGATCGCCGTCTGACAGGCGCTGCAGGCTGTCAGCCAGACGGCGGACGACCTGGGCCTGGTCAGCGGCGCGACGCGCGCCCTCGGCCCCGGCGGCCTCTCGCTCGGCCTCGGCCGAAGCGCGGGCGGACGCGGCTTCATCGGCCAGGCGGGTCTTCTCCAGAGCCTCGTCACGGAAGCGGTGCACGGCGTCGGCCATCAGGCCGATGTCGTCGGGACGGCCGGCGAACGGCAGCTCGACCCGCAGGTCGCCGCCCATCAACTTGCCCATGGCGTCGCGCAGGACGGCCAGCGGCGCGAGCTGGCGACGGGCCATGACGACCGAGGCGGCGGCGCCCGCCGCGCCCAGCAGCACGCAGGCCAGGGCCAGCACGCCCAGCTGGCGATAGACCGGCTGGAAGTAGTCGGCCTGGGGCACGCCCACATAGAGCACGCCGATCACCTGGCCCGAGGCGTCCTTGATCGGGTCGTAGGCCACGAAGAACGGCCGGCCCAGGATCTTGGCCTCGCCGCGATAGGGCTCGCCCTTGCCCAGCACCGCGTCATAGACGGGCCCCTTGGCCAGGGCCGTGCCGACCGCGCGCGAGCCGTCCGGCTTGGTGACATTGGTGGTGACGCGCTTGTCGCCCATGAACACGGTGGCGGTGCCGCCGACCAGGGCCTTCACCCGATCGACGCCGTCGAAGTCGCCGTTCAGGGCGCGGTCGCCGACGAACAGCGTGTCGCCCTCGCGCCGGAACGCCTTGCCGCGCTCGCCGATCACGTCCCAGGCCACGCGCATGCTGGCTTCCTGGTTCTGCGTCGCCTGACGGCGCGCGAAATCCAGAGAGCTCTTGGCCACGATGCCCAGGACCGCCAGGGTCAGGACCAGGAAGGCCGAGGCGATGGTCAGGCTGACTTTCGTGGAGATGCTGGCGCGCATGATACTGGTCCCAAATTCGGGACGAGAGTGCGCGAAACGCGCTGAAAACTGATTAAGATCAATGCGAGAACGCTGGTATTCGAGGGTGCTGCGGCATTCGGTCGCAGGTCTTGGACCGCGCGGCCGCCGCCGCCGCGATCACCGTGTCGACACGGTTGTCGAAGCGGTGTCTGGCCGCCGCCTTGACCTGGGCGTTTCGGCTCATGCGCCAGGCGGCCTCCGAATCCTCGGCCAGGGCGGCGATCCGCGCCAAGCCCGCGTCCAGGTCGCGCCAGCGATAGAGCAGCATGTCCTCGTCCTCGACGAACTGACTGGCCCACCAGGCGCTGTGGTCCGAGGCGACGGCCGCTCCCGCCAGCATCGCCGTCAGCGGCCGCTCATGCGAGCCGCGGCCAAAGTTGGCGTTGGCGTTCACAACCACCCGCGCGCGCCGCATTAGGTCGGCGGTGTCGGTCAGCTTCATCGGCGACGCCAGCCGCAAGCTGGGATGGGACTCGATCCACCCCTCGTAACCCGAGCCCACGCAGAACATCGGCAGGCCGGCCTTGCTGGCGCCCTCCAGGAGCTGCATGCGCCGGACTTTGCGGACCTGCTCATGCACCATGCACGAATAGCGTCGCGCCAGCACATAGCGCGGGTCGGCTGGATCCTCGCCCATGCCGCGCAGGACCTGGTCGAGCGCATCGAGAGCCGGAACGAACTCGGCGCCGAGAGCGGTCTCAAGCACGGCGTCGAAAAGCCGGCAGATGCCTTCCCCCTCATTCGCCCAGGCCGGCGGGGTGAGCTGGTAGAACGACCCCGAGAACAGAATTGGGATCGGGCGCTCGGCCGCGAAGGCGTCGGGATCGGCGTCGGGTTCGACGGGCTCGCCGACGCCCGCATGCGGACAGAAGCCGAAAAACGCGGCGTGATCGCCTCCGAACGTCGACCGCACGGCGTCCACATGGGAAGGGTCCACCGTCAGGATCGCCGCATCGGGCGCCACGTCCTTCAACCGCTCCAGATGAGTCAGGGGATAGTCGACGAATTGCACCACATGCGGCGCATCGAAGATCTGGCCGATCGTTCGCTCTCGCCGGCCCCGAAATTCGCCCAGGATATTGACCGAATAGACCAGCTCGGTCTCGCCCTGCGCAGCCGAGGCGTTGAATGTCTCGCACAGGTCTTTCGAGGTCAGGCCATCAATGACCGTGGTATCGTAGCCCCGCCGGCGGAACGCGGCGGCCATTTCATCAATGAACAGGCGGGTGGCGTCGTATTGAGACACCCCTTTGATAAACACCGCACGCATCGGAGGCCCCTCGACTCAACTTAAGATGGACCCTCGGCCTGGAATGGTTAAATAAACCTTAGGGATACGAACTTCGGGAATACGATCCCTAAGATTGCAAAGTTCATATGCCCGCGGGGGCGGTCGGGGTCGCCCAGCGCCATCGCTTCGGACTGGCGCGACGGAACGGTCTTCGGCGCGCGGGGTTGTGAGAGCGTCTCGCCGGCGCTCGCCGCGCCATCCCCCTCTCTCGCCCCGAGGTTCCATCATGACCGACTACTCAGGCAGCCTGACCTCCGCCAACAACGCCGCCAAGGATTTTTCGAACGAGGTCGAGCCCAAGTTCAAGGCCGTCACCGGCGCCGCCCACGAGGCCTACGACAGCCTCAAGGACGTCGCCACCGAGGCTGTGGGCGAGACCCGCGCGCGGGTCAGGGACCTGACCACGCGAGCCGGCGACAAGATCCAGCGCCGCTATGCCGATCTGGAGACCTGGGCCAGCCTCAAGCCCGTCCGCGCCCTCGGCGTCGCCGCCGGCGTCGGCCTGATCCTGGGCCTGCTGCTGCGCGGCCCCTCGACCAAGACCATCTACGTGCGCCCGCGCGATTAGGGCGTAGCGCCGGAAAAGCGCGGAAGGCCCGGGCGCGAGCTCGGGCCTTTTTGCAATCCGGCTCTCTCTCCCACCGCTGCGCGGCGGGCCCCGCCCTCTCCCTCTGGGAGAGGGACTTCAGCGCGCAACGAAAAAGGCCCGGGATCGCTCCCGGGCCTTTCCGTAGTCACTGAGGCGAGAAGCCTTATTCCGCGTCCGCCCGGGCGCTCTGCGAGCGCCCGAGTCTTGGAGTGTTTCGGACGCCTATTCGGCGTCCGCCCCGGGCGCTCTGTGAGCGCCCGAGTCCTAGAGTATTTCGGACGCCTATTCGGCGTCCGAAAGCGCGATTTCGGCCGGCAGCGGCTCCATCGCGTCTTCGCGCTGCTGGGCCAGCTGTTCGTCGCGCTTGGCGGCGACGCGTTGCAGGCTGCGCAGGTAGGAACCCGTACCAGCGGGGATCAGACGACCCACGATCACGTTTTCCTTCAGGCCTTCCAGGGTGTCGGTCTTGCCGTGCACCGAGGCTTCGGTCAGGACGCGCGTCGTTTCTTGGAACGAGGCGGCCGAGATGAAGCTCTTGGTTTGCAGCGAGGCCTTGGTGATGCCCAGCAGCACCGGCTGGGTCACAGCCGGACGACCGCCGCGAGCCACCGCCTTTTCCTGTTCCTTGTCGAACTCCGGCTTATCAAGGTGGTCGCCCTTGATCAGGCCGGTGTCGCCGGGCTCGAGGATCTCGACCTTTTGCAGCATCTGACGAACGATCGTCTCGATGTGCTTGTCGTTGATCGGCACGCCCTGCAGACGATAGACCTCTTGGATCTCGTCGACGAGGAAGTTGGCCAGGGCTTCGACGCCCAGGATGCGCAGGATGTCGTGCGGATCCGGGTTGCCGTCGATGATGTACTCACCCTTAGAGATGTAGTCCCCGTCGTGGACGGCGATGTGCTTGCCCTTCGGGATCAGGAACTCGACCGCCTCGGCTTGGTTGCCATCGGCGTCGACGTCCGGCGTGATCTTGATCCGGCGCTTGTTCTTGTAATCCTTGCCGAATTCGACACGGCCGTCCATTTCCGCGATGACCGCGCAGTCCTTGGGACGGCGGGCTTCGAAGAGTTCGGCGACGCGCGGCAGACCACCGGTGATGTCCCGGGTCTTGGCGCCTTCGGTCGGGATACGCGCGATCACTTCACCCGGCTTCACGTCGTCGCCGTCGGCGACGGAGAGAATGGCGCCGGCCGAAAGCAGATAGCGAGCCTCGCCGCCATTGCTCAGGCGCTTGTAGCTGCCGTCTTCCGACAGCACGCCCATGGCCGGACGCAGGTCCGAACCGCGGGCCGAGGTGCGCCAGTCGGCGACCACGCGCTGGGCGATGCCGGTGGCTTCGTCGACTTCCTCGCGGATGGACAGGCCATCCACCAGGTCCTCGGCGCGGATCTTGCCGGCCACTTCGGTGATGATCGGGGTGGTGTAGGGGTCCCAGTCGCCGAGGCGTTGGCCGCGCTTGACCAGGTCGCCGTCCTTGACCCGCAGGCGGGCGCCGTACGGCGGCTTATAGGTTTCGCGCTCCTTGCCGTCGACCAGCACGCTGACCGAGGTGTTGCGGCTCATGATGACCAGCGCGCCGTCGGCGCCCACGACCGTCGGGCCGATCACGCGGACCGTGCCCTCGTTGGAGGCTTCGAAGAACGACTGCTCGGCCACCTGGGCGGTGCCGCCGATGTGGAAGGTCCGCATCGTCAGCTGCGTGCCGGGCTCACCGATCGACTGGGCGGCGATGACGCCGACCGCTTCGCCGATGTTCACCGGGGTGCCGCGCGCCAGGTCGCGGCCGTAGCAGGCGCCGCAGACGCCGACCTTGGCCTCGCAGGTCAGGACCGAGCGGACCTTGACCGACTGAACGACCGCCGCCTCGATGGCGTCGGCGATGTTCTCGTCGATATAGGTGTCGGCCGGAACCACCAGCTCGCCGGTCGCCGGATCCTTGACGTCTTCAGCGGTGAAACGACCCAGGACGCGGGTGCCCAGCGAGACCAGCACGTCGCCGCCTTCGACGACGGCGCGCAGGGTGATGCCCCGCGTGGTGCCGCAGTCTTCCTCGACGATGATGCAGTCCTGCGCGACGTCGACCAGACGACGGGTCAGGTAACCCGAGTTGGCGGTCTTCAGCGCGGTGTCGGCCAGACCCTTACGGGCGCCGTGGGTGGAGTTGAAGTACTCCTGAACGGTCAGGCCTTCCTTGAAGTTCGAGACGATCGGGGTCTCGATGATCTCGCCCGAGGGCTTGGCCATCAGACCGCGCATGCCGCCCAGCTGCTTCATCTGGGCTTGCGAACCACGAGCGCCGGAGTGGGCCATCATGTAGATGGCGTTGATTTCCTTCTCGCGGCCGTTCTCGTCCTTATGCTTCATCTGAAGCTCGGCCATCATCTCGTCGGCGACACGGTCGGTGGCCTTGGCCCAGGCGTCAACGACCTTGTTGTACTTCTCGCCCTTGGTGATCAGGCCGTCGGCGTACTGTTGCTCGTACTCCTCGGCCAGCTTGCGGGTCTCTTCCACGATCTGCGTCTTGCGGACCGGGATGATGATGTCGTCCTTGCCGAACGAGATGCCCGCCTTGGCGGCTTCCTTGAAGCCCAGACCCATGATCTGGTCGGCGAAGATGACCGTCGCCTTCTGACCGCAGTGGCGGTAGACGATGTCGATCAGATTGCCGATTTCCTTCTTGGTCAGCGCCTTTTCGATCAGGCGGTGGCCGATCTGCGGGTGACGCGGCAGCAGGGCGGCGATCTTCATGCGGCCCGGCGTGGTGTCGATCACGCGGCGACGGGCCACGCCATCGGCTTCCACTTCGGTGAAGCGCGACTTGATCTTGGCGTGCAGCGACACGACGCCGGCGTCCAGGGCGGCTTCGATTTCGCCCAGGTCGGCGAAGATCTTGCCTTCACCCGGCTCACCCTCGCGAGCGACCGACAGGTAGTACAGGCCCAGGACGATGTCCTGCGACGGCACGATGATCGGGCGACCGTTGGCGGGCGACAGGATGTTGTTGGTCGACATCATCAGGACGCGCGCTTCCAGCTGAGCTTCCAGGCTCAGCGGGACGTGCACGGCCATCTGGTCGCCGTCGAAGTCGGCGTTGAACGCGGCGCAGACCAGCGGGTGCAGCTGGATGGCCTTGCCCTCGATCAGCTTGGGCTCGAACGCCTGGATGCCCAGACGGTGAAGCGTCGGCGCGCGGTTCAGCATGACCGGGTGCTCGCGGATCACCTCTTCGAGGATGTCCCACACCTGCGGCTGCTCGCGCTCGACCATGCGCTTGGACTGCTTGACGGTGCCCGACAGGCCCTTGGCGTCCAGACGCGCGTAGATGAACGGCTTGAACAGCTCCAGCGCCATCTTCTTGGGCAGGCCGCACTCGTGCAGCTTCAGCTCGGGACCGACCACGATGACCGAACGGCCCGAATAGTCGACGCGCTTGCCCAGCAGGTTCTGACGGAAGCGGCCTTGCTTGCCCTTCAGCATGTCGGCCAGCGACTTCAGCGGACGCTTGTTGGCGCCCGTGATCACGCGGCCGCGGCGGCCGTTGTCGAACAGGGCGTCGACCGACTCTTGCAGCATCCGCTTTTCGTTACGGATGATGATGTCGGGCGCGCGCAGCTCGATCAGGCGCTTGAGGCGGTTGTTACGGTTGATGACCCGGCGATACAGGTCGTTCAGGTCCGAGGTCGCGAAGCGGCCGCCGTCCAGCGGCACCAGCGGACGCAGTTCCGGCGGGATCACCGGCACCACGGTCATGATCATCCATTCCGGACGATTGCCGCTCTCCTGGAAGGCTTCCAGGATCTTCAGGCGCTTGGAGAACTTCTTCTGCTTCATGTCCGACACGGTGCCGGCCAGTTCCTCGCGCAGACGGTCAGCCTCTTTTTCGAGGTCGATCGCCTTCAGCAGGTTCTGGATGGCTTCCGCACCGATCTCGGCGGTGAAGCTGTCGTCGCCGTATTCTTCCTGGGCGCGCATGTAGTCGTCTTCGCTGAGCAGCTGGTGCTGCTTCAGCGGCGTCAAGCCCGGCTCGGTGACGATGTAGTATTCGAAGTAGAGGACGCGCTCGATGTCCTTCAGCGGCATGTCCAGCATCATGGCGATGCGCGAGGGCAGCGACTTCAGGAACCAGATGTGGGCGACCGGCGAGGCCAGTTCGATGTGGCCCATGCGCTCGCGACGGACGCGGGCCAGGGTGACTTCAACACCGCACTTTTCGCAGATGATGCCCTTGTACTTCATGCGCTTGTACTTGCCGCACAGGCATTCGTAGTCCTTGGTCGGGCCAAAGATACGGGCGCAGAACAGGCCGTCACGCTCGGGCTTGAACGTGCGGTAGTTGATGGTCTCGGGCTTCTTGATCTCGCCGAATGACCACGAGCGGATCTTTTCGGGCGAGGCCAGCGAGATGCGGATCTGGTCAAAGGTCGGAGCGGCCTGGACCGGATTGAAGATGTTCAGGACTTCCTGGTTCATCTTGGTTCCTTCTGCGGGGTTTCCCGCGAAAATTCGTAAGTCGGAGAGGGCTGAAAGGAGGCCCCTCCCCCGCCGTCAGGCGGGAGAGGGAGATCCGGATCAGCTGTTCTCCAGCTCGACGTTCAGGCCGAGCGAGCGCATTTCCTTGACCAGCACGTTGAAGCTTTCCGGGATACCGGCTTCGAACGTGTCGTCGCCGCGGACGATCGACTCGTAGACCTTGGTCCGGCCGGCCACGTCATCGGACTTCACCGTCAGCATTTCCTGCAGGGTGTAGGCCGCGCCGTAGGCTTCCAGAGCCCACACTTCCATTTCCCCGAAGCGCTGACCGCCGAACTGGGCCTTACCACCCAGCGGCTGTTGCGTGACGAGCGAGTACGGACCGATCGAACGGGCGTGGATCTTGTCGTCGACCAGGTGGTGCAGCTTCAACATGTAGATGTAGCCGACCGTGACCGGACGCTTGAACTGCTCGCCGGTCAGACCGTCGTACAGGATCGACTGGCCCGACTTGTTGACGCCGGCCATTTCGAGGTGGTCCTCGATATCGCTCATGCGCGCGCCGTCGAACACCGGGGTGGCGATCGGAACGCCCTTGCCCAGGTTCTTGGCCAGCTCGATCAGCTCTTCTTCGGTTTCCGGCAGCTCTTCGTCCGGACCGTAGATGTCGCGCAGGCGCTCAATCAAAGCCTGCTTCTGACCGCCTTGCTGCCAGTCTTCCAGCAGGTTGGTGATCTGCTTGCCGAGATTGGCGCAGGCCCAGCCCAGGTGGGTTTCGAAGATCTGACCGACGTTCATGCGCGAGGGCACGCCCAGCGGGTTCAGAACGACGTCGACGTGCGTGCCGTCGGCGAGGAACGGCATGTCCTCGATCGGCAGGATGCGCGAGATGACGCCCTTGTTGCCGTGACGGCCGGCCATCTTGTCGCCCGGCTGAAGCTTGCGCTTCACGGCCACGAAGACCTTGACCATCTTCATCACGCCCGGAGGCAGTTCGTCGCCGCGCTGCAGCTTGTCGACCTTGTCTTCGAAACGACGGTCGAGGCGCTTGCGGTTCTCGTCGAACAGGCGGCGCAGGCTTTCCAGTTCGCCCATCGCCTTTTCGTCTTCGAGAGCGATCTGCCACCACAGGCCCGGCTGGATCTGCGACAGAGCGTCAGCGGTGATCTCGCCGCGCGACAGGCCCTTGGGGCCCGACAGAGCGACATTACCGATCAGCAGTTCACGCAGACGGCCCGAGATGTTGCGGTTCAGGATCGCGAACTCATCGTCACGGTCCTTGCCCAGGCGGTCGATCTCGGCGCGTTCGATGGCGAGCGCGCGCTCGTCCTTGTCGACGCCGTGACGGTTGAAGACGCGCACGTCGACGATCGTGCCGGCGACGCCCGGGGGCAGACGCAAGGACGTGTCGCGCACGTCCGAAGCCTTTTCACCGAAGATGGCGCGCAGCAGCTTTTCTTCCGGCGTCATCGGGCTCTCGCCCTTCGGCGTCACCTTGCCGACCAGGATGTCGCCCGGCTGGACTTCGGCGCCGATCGCCACGATGCCAGCTTCGTCGAGGTTGCGCAGGGCTTCCTCGCCGACGTTCGGGATGTCGCGGGTGATTTCTTCCGGACCCAGCTTGGTGTCGCGGGCCATGACTTCGAATTCCTCGATGTGGATCGAGGTGAAGACGTCGTCACGGACGATGCGTTCGGAGATCAGGATCGAGTCTTCGAAGTTGTAGCCGTTCCAGGGCATGAACGCGACGAGCGCGTTGCGGCCCAGGGCCAGTTCGCCGAGCTCCGTCGACGGACCGTCGGCGATGATGTCGCCGGTGTTGATCCGGTCGCCCACCTTCACCAGCGGACGCTGGTTGATGCAGGTCGACTGGTTCGAGCGCTGGAACTTCGACATCCGGTAGATGTCGACGCCCGAGCGGGCCGCGTCGGTCTCTTCGGTGGCGCGGATAACGATACGCGTACCGTCGATCTGCTCCACGACGCCGGTGCGCTTGGCGATGACGACGGCGCCCGAGTCACGGGCGACGACGGCTTCCATGCCGGTGCCGACCAGCGGGGCGTCAGACTGCACCAGCGGCACGGCCTGACGTTGCATGTTCGAGCCCATGAGGGCGCGGTTGGCGTCATCGTTTTCAAGGAACGGGATCAGGGCGGCGGCCACCGACACGACTTGGCGCGGCGACACGTCCATCAGGTCGACCGTCTCCTTTTGCAGGAGGGTCGGTTCGCCGTTGATGCGGCCCGGGACCAGATCGTCGACGATCTCGCCTTCAAGCACCGAGATGTTCGACTGGGCGATGACGTGCTTGGATTCCTCCATCGCCGACATGTAGACGACTTCGTCCTGCGGCTTGCCGTCCTTCACGCGACGGTACGGGCTCTCGATGAAGCCGTACTTGTTCACGCGGGCGTGGGTCGCGAGGCTGTTGATCAGACCGATGTTCGGGCCTTCCGGCGTTTCAATCGGGCAGATCCGGCCGTAGTGGGTCGGGTGAACGTCGCGGACTTCGAAGCCGGCGCGCTCACGGGTCAGACCGCCCGGGCCGAGGGCCGAGAGACGACGCTTGTGGGTGATTTCCGACAGCGGGTTCGTCTGGTCCATGAACTGCGACAGCTGCGAGGAGCCGAAGAATTCACGCACCGCGGCTGCGGCCGGCTTGGCGTTGATCAGGTCGTGCGGCATGACCGTGTCGATATCGACCGAGCTCATGCGTTCCTTGATCGCGCGTTCCATGCGCAGCAGGCCGACGCGGTACTGGTTTTCCAGCAGCTCGCCCACCGAGCGGACGCGGCGGTTGCCCAGGTTGTCGATGTCGTCGATTTCGCCGCGACCATCGCGCAGGCCCACCAGGACCTTCAGCACGGCCAGGACGTCTTCCTTGCGCAGGATGCGGACCTCGTCCGACACCTCTTGCTCGAGACGCATGTTCATCTTCACGCGGCCCACCGACGACAGGTCGTAGCGCTCGGAGTCGAAGAACAGCGACCGGAACATCGCCTCGGCGGCTTCCACCGTCGGCGGCTCGCCCGGACGCATGACGCGGTAGATGTCGAACAGCGCGTCTTCGCGGATGGCGTTCTTGTCCACGCGCAGGGTGTTGCGCATGTAGGCGCCGACCGTGACGTGGTCGATGTCCAGCACGTCGATGGTGCTGAAGCCTTGGTCGGCCAGCGACTGGATCGTCGGGACGTCCAGCTCGTCGCCGGCTTCGGCGTAGATTTCACCGGTGCCGACATTGACCGCGTCGCGGGCCAGGTAGCGGCCCGTCAGGGCTTCGGGCGCCAGCAGCAGGGTCTTCAGACCGCCGTCGGCGAACTTCTTGGCCTGGCGAGCGGTGATCTTGGTGCCGGCCGGAGCGACTTCCTCGCCCGTGTCGGCGTCGACCAGCGGGAACTCCGGCTTCACGCCGCGCCAGCGCTCGGGCTTATACGGGGTGGCCCAGCCGCCCGCGCGCTTCTCGAACGGGACGACGTCGTAGAACGTGGTCAGGATCTCTTCGCCGTCCATGCCCAGGGCATAGAGGAAGGTGGTGGCCGGCAGTTTGCGGCGGCGGTCGATGCGGACGTAGACGATGTCCTTGGCGTCGAACTCGAAGTCCAGCCACGAGCCGCGGTACGGGATCACGCGAGCGGCGAAGAGCAGCTTGCCCGAGGCGTGGGTCTTGCCCTTGTCGTGGTCGAAGAACACGCCCGGCGAGCGGTGCATCTGCGAGACGATGACGCGCTCGGTGCCGTTGACGATGAAGGTGCCCTTGTCCGTCATGAGCGGGATATCGCCCATGTAGACGTCCTGCTCCTTGATGTCCTTGACCGAGCGAGCGCCGGTTTCTTCTTCCGTCTCAAACACGATCAGGCGCAGCTTGACCTTCAGCGGCGCGGCGAAGGTCATGTCGCGCTGGATGCATTCCTCGACGTCGTACTTGGGCTCTTCGAACTCGTACGAAACGTATTCCAGGACGGCGCGCTCGTTGAAGTCCTTGATCGGGAACACCGACTTGAAGACCGCCTCGACGCCTTCGTCGCGGCGTTGGCCCGGACGGACCTCGCGCTGAAGGAACTGCTCGTAGGAGGAGCGCTGAACCTCGATGAGGTTCGGCATCTGCACAGCCTCGGGAATGCGGCCGAACGACTTCCGGATCCGCTTTTTGCCGGTGAAGGATTGCGCCATGTGTTTTCCCTGGGCGCGGATGGAGTCCGCGCGTGAGTTCGAATTGCCTTAGCGTCCACCCTCGCTTCTCTCCTGCTCGGAGAGCCGCGGACGCTGGAATTCCCCTGCTGGGCGACCGGGACCGGAAGCCTTAAGGGCGCCCCTTCGCGCGGGTCGGAGGGCGGCTGACCGCGCCTCGGGGCGTAATACGGACGCGACAAAGCGCTCCGCCGATGTAATCGTGAACGCGGGGATATAGGGGATGGAGACGCGGAAGGAAAGGGGGATTCGAAGGGATCGTCTCCCGACTTGCCATCCCGGGCGAAGACCCGGGACCGCCGGAGGTTCGGCGCTTGCCGCGTTCCCGGCTCGGCGCGCTACGCGCTGGGCTGGGATGACAGATCTTTAGCCCTTCTTCATCACCTTCATGACCAGCGAGACCGCCAGGGCGATCAGGCAGACGAAGAACGCCGCCTTGGTCAGAGCGCCCGCCACGTTCACGACGAAACCGAGGATCCCGAACAGGATCATCAGGGCGAGCAAGACGGCGGCGAGCTTGAGCATGGGGGTGGAACGTGGGGCTCCGCGATCCAGTTCCCAGGCAGGGGCGAAAACGCGCCGGATCGACGCCCCATGGCTGCGGCCTGCGCCGTTCAAGCCTTGGAGGCGCCTACGCCTCGTCATCCAAGGTCGGCTCCCATGTCCATCGCGCACCAGCGCCGCCGCCTCGCGAATGCGTCCGATCGGGCCACGACCGCGATATCGCCGCTGGGGCGAATCCTGGCTCGGCTGGAGGGCGCGCCTCCCCTCGCCCGCGTGGCCCTCACCGCCGGGGCCCTGGCCTTGCAGGCCGGCGATTTCATGCGGGCCGAGGCCCAGGCGCGCATGGCCCTTGGTCAAGCCGCTCCCCTGGCTCACCGATTGATCGGCCTGGCGCGTGAGAAGGCCGGCGAGTCGCCGCGAGCCTTCGAGGCCTATCGCGAGGCGCACAGCCTGGCCCCGACCGATCCCGACACCGCCCGTGACCTGGCGCGGATGGCGAATCGGCTCGGCCACCCGTCCCTGGCCATCGAGCTGCTGATCCGCGTCCGGCAGGTCGTGCCCGACGACCTCGCTGACGCGCTGGAGCTGGGCGCCCTGCTTCGCGATCAAGATCGTTACGACGAGGCCCTGGCCGTGGTCCGCGAGGCCCTGCGGCGCGCGCCCGAGGCCGCAGCGGTCTGGAGCCTGTTGGGCTCGATCGCCAGCCATCAGGGCGACGACCAGGAGGCTCGCGCCTTCCACGACCAGGCCATGCTGCTGGACCCAATCTCGCCCGCGATCCTGGCCAACGCCGCCATAGCGCGGCTGGACGTCGGCGACGCCCTTGGCGCGATCGAGGCCTGCGACACGGCCCTCGCCCACGCCCCAACCCCGGCCCAGGCCGCGGTGATCCGCATGACCCGCGCCCAGGCCCGGTTGCTGGCCGGCGACCTGCCCGGCGGCTGGGACGACTACGCCGCCCGCCTGGCGCCCGAGCGACCCGAGTCCCTGGCCTTCGACCTGCCCTGGCCCCGCCTAGAGCCAGACGAGCCGCTGGAGGGACTGAACCTGCTGCTGATCGGCGAGCAGGGCCTGGGCGACGAGGTTATGTTCGGCGGCCTGATTGGCGATCTGATCGCCGCGCTCGGCCCCGGGGGCCGCCTGACCCTGGCGGTCGAGCCGCGCCTTGTTTCGCTGTTCGCGCGATCCTGGCCAGGCGTCCGGGTCTTCGGCCACGTCAGCGCCGTGCTGGCGGGGCGTCTGACGCGGACAATCCCTGACCTCTTCGATCCGGAAATCCAGGCCTGGGCGCCGATGGCCGACCTGCCGCCGCGCCTGCGCCCCGCGCTGGACGCCTTCACGGCGGGCCCGTTCCTGCGCCCCGCCCCCGCGCGCGCGGCGCATTGGCGCGTCTGGCTGGAGGGGTTGCCGGCTGGCGACAAGGTCGGCGTGCTATGGAAAAGCCTGAAGATGACCGGCCCGCGAACCCGCCGCTTCGCGCCGTTCGAGGCCTGGCGGCCGGTCCTGGCCACGCCGGGAAAGACCTTTGTCTCGCTGCAGTACGGCGAGGCGCACGAGGAACTCGCTTTCGCCGCCGAGCGCTGGGGGGTGGCGCTGGTCGAACCACCGGGGCTGGACCTGACCCACGACCTGGAGGGGGTCGCCGCCCTCTGCGCCGCCCTGGACGGGGTGATTGGCCCGCCCACCGCCACGACCAACCTGTCAGCCGCCGTCGGCGCCCCGACCTGGATGATCTACGCCCATCCCGCCTGGCCGACCCTGGGGACGGGCCGCCACCCCTGGTATCCGTCCGCCCGCGCCTTCACGCCCGATGGCGAGGCGGACTGGAGCCGTCGCATGGCGCGCGTGGGCCAAGCGCTAAGCAAGGCCTAGCCCCGCCAAAGCCCCACGGTCCCCTTGGGCCCGCACAGCACGGCGGTCTTGTTCGAGGTCAGGCGCACGGTGTTCATCGGCGCCTCGGACACCCGCTCGAACGTCCGCCCGTCGCGGGCGACGATCGTGCCGGCCAGGCCCGTCGCCATCACCGTGTTTCCCTTGACCGAGATCCCGGACAGATAGCCCGCCGGGGCGGCCACCGGTTGGAACGCGATACTCCCCGGCGCCAGCCAGGCCAGGTTCACGCCCGCCGCCTTGGGAGCCTTGTAGTCGCCGCCGCAGACCCACAGCTCGCCGCGCTTGCCGAAGGCCACGGCGAAGGCGCCCTTGGACGGGGCGTCGGCCAGGATCGGCGTGTCCAGCGCCACGAACACCCCGCCGCCGCCGCGCGACAGATAGACCCGCGCCTTGCCCGCTCCGCCCGTGCAGAACGCCACCTGCCCCCGGCGGCCGATGGCGACGCAGCCGTTGGAGGCGGCGAAGGCCCCCTCCCCGTCGGCGGCCGGCGGCACGCCCTCGGGCGGCAGCCGCGCCCAGCTCTTCCCGGCGTCGGCGGTGTAGAGCACGGTGAAGCGCCCCTGCGTCGGGTCGCCCAGAATAAAGCCGCGCCGATCGTCGACGAAGGCGATCGAGTCCCAGAAACCGTTCGGGTCCTGGTTGACCGTGACCTGCTTCCAGGTCTTGCCGCCGTCGGTCGTGCGCCACAGCTGCGAAGCCTGGCCGGGCCCCGCGCTCATGGCCAGCACGTGGTCGTCGGAAAAGGCGTGCAGCCCCCGAAAGTCCAGCCCCTCGGCCCCGACGATCCGCATCGCGTCCTGCCGCTCGTCCTTGCCCCGGAGGATCCAGCCCTTGGAGCCCGAGGCCCAGTAGGTCTTGCCGCCCGTAGGCGACAGACCGCGCAGCTCGCTGTCGGTCGCCGAGGCGGGGATGCGGATCCCGCCCACGCCCTTGGCGGCGAAGGCGGGCGAAGCGGCGACCGAGGTCAGGGCGGCCGCGCCGGCCAGGATGACGTCTCTGCGATTCATGAAAGCCTGCCCGAGTTCGACGCCTTGGCTTCGGGCGAAATCGCCCCGAGCGCAAGCCGCATCTCCCGCCGCCGGTCATCCGCCTGGCGCTGGGGGCGCGTAAGTAAGCGGGAGCTTAAGGCCGAGGCTTCCGATGTGCTAGGGTTGCGGCGATAGGCCCCTTCGCGCGGCCCATCGACCGCCCCGGGTACGGCTTTCGCTTCGCGAGCCTCCGGTTCGCTGAAGGGGCCGCCTGTGCCCGACCGCATCCTATCCCACCCGGACGCCCCGGGCCTGAGCCTGGCCCTGGCCATGGTCACGGCCTCGGCGACGCCGCTGCTGCTGATCGACGGCGACCTGAAGGTGATCGCCGCCAGCGATTCGTTCGAACGAACCTTCGACGTCGACGCCAGCCAGACCATCGGCCGCGAGATGATGGAGATCGGGGCCGGCGAATGGCGCGCGCCCCAGCTGAGGATGCTGCTGGAAAGCACCGCCGACGGCGTCGATATCGACGCCTATGAGATGGACCTCAAGCGCCCGGGTCAGACCGACCGACGCCTGGTCATCAACGTCCGCAAGCTGGCCTACAGCGACCTCGACCAGGTGCGGCTGCTGGCGGCCGTCGCCGACGTCACCGACACCAGGCTCGCCACCAAGACCAGCCAGGACCTCTTGCGGGCCAACGTCGCGCGCAGCGACGAGCTGGCGGTCGAGAACCAGGCCCTGCTGCTGGAGATCCGTCATCGGGTGGCCAACAGCCTGCAGATCATCGCCGCCGTCCTGATGCAGAACGCTCGCGCGGCCCAGTCGGAAGAGGCGCGCGAGAAGCTGCGCGACGCCCATGCGCGCGTGATGTCGATCGCCGACCTGCAGCAGCAACTGGCCGGGGCGACCACGGGCGTGGTGGAGCTTCGCGCCTACCTGACCAAGCTGTGCGCCACCATCGCCGCCTCGATGATCCCCGACCCCTCCCGCCTGGCCCTCGTCGTCCTGGCCGAGGAGGCCAACATCGACGCCGGCGCCTCGATCAGCATCGGGCTGGTGGTCACCGAACTGGTGATCAACGCGCTCAAGCACGCCTTCCCCGACAAGCTGCCCGGCCGGATCATCGTCGACTACCGCAGCGACGGCGCCGCCTGGACGCTGTCGGTGGCCGACACCGGGGTCGGCATGGCCAAAGACGCCCCGCCGACCGCGGGCCTGGGCTCCAGCATCATCCAGGCCCTGGCCCGCCAGCTGAAGGCGCGCGTGGAGGTGACGGACACGAACCCGGGGACGCGGATCGCGCTGATCCACCCGGCGCCTGACCCGGACGTCGAACCCGTCGCGCCGCTGGGGGCGGTGTAGGGGGGGGGGGGGGCGGAATCCCTCTCTCTTAGAGAGAGGGTTCTTTGGGGCACGCAAACCCCAAAAGAAAACGGCCCCGGAGGTTTCCCTCCGAGGCCGCTTCGGCAGGTCCAAAAGGAACCCGGTTCCAGCGAAACGCTGGAGCCAGATTACTTGATTTGGATCTTGGCGCCGGCTTCCGTGAGCTTCTTCGAGATCTCTTCGGCTTGTTGCTTCGAGACGTTCTCGACGACGTTCTGCGGAGCGCCTTCGACCAGGTCCTTGGCTTCCTTCAGGCCGAGGTCCGGACGGACGCCGCGGACTTCCTTGATCACGTTGATCTTCTTGTCGCCGCCGTCGACCAGGACAACGGTGAACTCGGTTTGCTCTTCAGCAGCTTCAGCCGGAGCAGCAGCGGCGCCGCCAGCAGCGGCGACGGCGACCGGAGCGGCGGCCGAGACGCCCCACTTTTCTTCCAGCAGCTTCGACAGTTCAGCGGCTTCCAGCACCGACAGGGTGGACAGTTCTTCAACCAGCTTTTCGAGCTTCGACATGTGTCAGTTCCTTAGAGAGATTGGGATAGATGCGGGGATGACCGTTACGCGGCGTCTTTGGTCGCGTAGGCGTTGAAGACGCGAGCCAGCTGGCCGGCCGGAGCCTGCAGGACGCCAGCGATCTTGGTCGCCGGAGCCTGGATGAGGCCGATAAGCTTGCCACGCAGTTCGTCCAGCGACGGCAGGGTCGCCAGAGCGCGCACCGCGTTCTCGTCCAGCACATTGGTCTGGTCCAGGACGCCACCGACAACCTTGAGCTTGTCGTTTTCCTTGGCGAACTGCACGGCGACCTTGGCGGCCGAAACAGCGTCCGGGCCATAGGCGATGGCGACCGGGCCGGTGAAGAGCTTTTCGCCCTTGTCACCAAGCTTGCCGTCCAGAGCCTTGAGGGCCAGGGTGTTCTTCACAACCTTGATCGCGGCGCCTTCCTTGCGGAGGCGAAGACGAAGGTCGGTCATTTCCGCAACGGTCAGACCCATGTAGTGGGTCACGACGACAGCGCCGGCGTCGGCGAACACGCTTTTCAGCGATTCGATCGACTCCTGCTTTTGAGCGCGGTCCATTGCGGTCTCCTACTCAGTTAGCAGCGGCCGGACCATTCCGGCAGCCAGATGCGGTCCCATGCGGAATTGCTCCCGCGTGCGAGTCGCATATGCCTGTTCCAAGGAAAGTCGGCCGCGCTCCGGTCTCGGACAGGCCTTCCGGAGAAGGCGTCACGAGCAGGAGACCTTGGCGTCTCTATCCCTGTCTCCCGACGGTGAGGAAGGGCTCTTCCTCGGTTACGGCGTTGGTGACCCCACGCCCCGTAGTTCTCAAACAGGTTCTCCAGCGGACGAGTCCGTCGGAGAGGCGGGCCGTATAGACGAAACGGCGGGGGATTTCAACAGGGGGCGGGAAAACGCCCCCTCCGTCTCGTCGCTTCGCGCCGATCCACCTCCCCCGCAAGCGGGGCAGGAGGAGAGCCGCATCCTCCTCACCCGTGACCCGCAGGGCGGCGAAGCCAAACGGGGGAGGTGGCGCGCGGCGAAGCCGCGTGACGGAGGGGGCGCTGCTGACAGGGCGTGTCATCGTCCCCGCTTACAGCTTAAGTTCGCCCAAAAGCAGCCGGACCCCATCCATGCACCGCCCCCTCGCCGCCCTGACCGCGCTGGTCCTGGCCTTCGCCTCGCCCGCCTTCGCCGAGCTGAAGGCCCCGCCGACGCCCCGCGCCGTGGTCGCCGATCCGCCCGCTGACAAGGCCCATCCGGCCGACCTCGCCGCCTTCCAGCTCGACGTCCAGGGCGCCAAGGTCAACGCGGTGATGTACGTGGCCTCGGGCGACCGGCCGCATCCGACCATGCTGTTCCTGCACGGCTTTCCCGGCAACGAAACCAATGTCGACCTGATGCAGGCCGTGCGCCGGGCCGGCTGGAACGTGCTGCGGATCAACTATCGCGGATCGTGGGGCAGCCAGGGGAGCTTCAGCTTCGCCCATGCGCGAACCGACGCGGAAGCCGCCGTCGACTTTCTGACTACCCCTGCCAACGTCGCCAAGTACCGGATCGACCCCAAGCGCATCGTCCTCGCCGGCCACAGCATGGGCGGGTTCATGGCCGCCAGCGTCTCGGCCGCGCGGCCCTCGGCGGTGGCCGGAACCCTGCTGATCGACGCCTGGGACATCGGCGGCGACGACTACTTCGCCAAGACCGATCCCAAGGTCCTGGCCAAGGAGATCGCCCCCGACACCGTCCCGCTGGCCGGGACCAGCGCGCAGGCCCTGATCGCCGAGATCGCCCGCGACCGGAGCAAGCTGGATCTCGTTTCCCTATCGCGGACCATCGCCGCGCGGCCTGTGCTGATGATCGGCGCCGAGCGCGGCATCGGCGCGGTCACCGCCACGCTCGCCAAGGCCGCGCGGGAGGCGCACCCCGACACGGTGCTCGAGGCCCAATATCCGACCGACCACAGCTTCTCGGACTCGCGCATCGCCCTGACCGGCGAGGTCCTGCGCTGGCTGGCGCGCTTTGATCCGACCATCACCCCCGCCGGCGCCCGCATTCCGCTGACGGCCGCCTATGATGAGAACAACCCCTTCGCCAAGATCATCCGGGGCGAGCTGCCGGCCTACAAGGTTTATGAAGACGCCGACGTCCTGGCCTTCATGGACCGCGCGCCGATGGAGCCCGGCCACGTGCTGGTGATCTCCAAGACCTCCAAGGCCCGCACGATCCTGGAGATGGACCCCGCCGACCTGGCCAAGGTGATAGCGGTCGTCCAGCGCGTGGGCCGCGCCGAGGTCGAGGCGCTGGGCCTGGAGGGCTTCATAGTCATCCAGAACAACGGCGTGGGCCAAAGCGTGCCGCACCTGCACGTCCACGTGATCCCCCGCCTCGCCGGCAAGCCCGCCTATCTGGCCGAGAACGCACCGGCGGATCCGAAGGACCTGGAGGCGATGGCGGCGCGGATTAGGGCGGCGATGAAGTAGGGGAACAGCGCCCCCTCCGTCACGAGGCTTCGCCTCGCGCCACCTCCCCCGCTTTGCGGGGGAGGTGGAAGCCGCCCTCATCCTGCCCCGCTCGCGGGGGAGGTGGATCGGCGCGGATACGCGACGAGACGGAGGGGGCGCTACCCCAGCCGCCCCAGCGCCGCCCGCCCAGCCGCCACGCCGGTGGCGAAGCAGGCCTGCAGCAGATAGCCGCCGGTCGGCGCCTCCCAGTCCAGCATCTCGCCGGCCAGGATCACGTTCGGGCGGCCCTTCAGGGACAGGCCGTCCAGGCTTTCGAACCGCGCGCCGCCGGCCGCCGAGATGGCGCGGTCCAGGGGCTGGACGCCAGTCACAGCCAAGGGCGCGGCCTTGATTGCCGCCGCCAGGGCGGCCGGCTCGGACGGCAAGCCCAGGCCAAAAGCCTCGCGCAGCAGGTTGATCTCGACGGGCGAGAGCTTGACCGCCTTGCGCAGGAAGTTGGCCAGGCTCTGGCCGCCACGCGGGGCGTGCAGACGCCGCTCCAGGGTTTCGACCGGGATGTCGGGGCGCAGGTCGAGCGTCAGGGTCGCCCCGCCCGCCAGGGCCGCGTCGCGCGCCGCCCCGCCAAGCGCATAGACCGCCCCGCCTTCGAGGCCATAGCGAGCGACCATCGCATCGCCCCGCGCCTTGGCCGCCCCCAGGCGCAAGGCCACGTTCTTCAGGGGCTCGCCGGCAAAGCGGTCGCGGAACACATCGCTCCAGGCGATGTCGAAGCCGCAGTTAGCCGGGCGGAACGGCGCGATCTCGCAACCGCCGACGCGCAGCAGCGGAACCCAGGCGCCGTCCGAGCCCAGCTTGGGCCAACTGGCGCCGCCCAGGGCCAGGACGGTCGTGCGAGCCCGCACCACGCGGCGGCCGTCCGGGTCCTCGATCAGCAGGCCGCCCGCCCCGTCCCAGCCCTTCCAGGTCGAGCGGGGCTTCAGGGCCACACCCAGCCCCTCCAGCCGCGCCAGCCAGGCCCGCAGCAGCGGCGAGGCCTTCATCGCCTTGGGGAACACCCGGCCGCTGGCCCCGACATAGGTCGCCTCGCCCAGCCCCTCGGCCCAGGCGACGAGGTCCTTTGGCGTGAAGGCCTCCAGCATCGGCGAGAGGGCGCCCGACCGCTCGGCGTAGCGGCGGACGAAGCGCTCGAAATCCTCGGAATGCGTCAGGTTCAGCCCACCGCGCCCGGCCATCAGGAACTTGCGCCCGAAGGTCGGCATCTTCTCGAACACGGCCACCGACTTGCCGGCTTTCGCCACCGTCTCGGCGGCCATCAGCCCGGCCGGTCCGCCGCCGATCACGGCGACGTCGAGGATCAGCTCGTCGGTCACGTCAGGCGGCCTCGATGTCCGTCAGGGAAAAGTCCCCGCCCCTTTAGAGCAAAAAAGAGCGCGGCGCTGAAGGTCGGGCCACCCAGAACAAACATGAGCGCTTACCCCCCAAAACGCCAAAACGGGCGCTGGATTGCTCCAGCGCCCGCTCGGTTACGCTTACTCGGGTACGCTTACTAAAACGAAGTGGCTTAGGCGCCGATCGACGCGACGTCGACCTTGAAGCCCGGGCCCATGGTCGAGGACAGACCAACGCGCTTGATGAACACGCCCTTGGCGCCCGAGGGCTTGGAGCGGTTCAGGGCTTCGATCAGAGCCTTGACGTTGACCAGCAGGGCGTCCTCGGTGAACGAGGCCTTGCCGATGCCGGCGTGAACGATACCGGCCTTTTCGACGCGGAACTCGACGGCGCCGCCCTTGGCGTCCTTCACGGCTTGGCCGACGTTCGGGGTCACGGTGCCGACCTTCGGGTTCGGCATCAGGCCGCGCGGGCCCAGCACCTTACCGAGGCGACCGACCAGGGCCATCATGTCCGGGGTCGCGATGACGCGATCGAAGTCCATGAAGCCGCCGGCGATCTTTTCGTACAGGTCGTCGGCGCCGACGTGCTCGGCGCCCGCCGCGGTCGCTTCGGCCGCCTTGGCGTCCTTGGCGAAGACGGCGACGCGGACGTCACGGCCGGTGCCCGAGGGCAGGTTCACGACGCCGCGGACCTGTTGGTCGGCGTGGCGCGGGTCGACGCCCAGGTTGACCGAGATCTCGATCGACTCGTCGAACTTGGCCTTGGCGTTTTCCTTGACCAGCTTGATGGCGGCTTCCAGCGAGTGAGCCGCGTCGCGGTCGCCGGTCCAGGCCTTGATGCGCTTGGGTTGCTTAGCCATGATCTTAGGCCTCCACGATCTTCAGGCCCATGGCCTTGGCGGAGCCTTCGATGATCTTGGCGGCAGCCTCGAGATCGTTGGCGTTCAGGTCCTTCATCTTCTTTTCGGCGATCTCGCGCAGTTGCGTGCGCGTGACTTCACCGACGGTCTCACGACCCGTCAGCTTGGCGCCGGACTTCAGACCGGTGATTTGCTTCAGGAAGTGCGTCGCCGGGGGCGTCTTGGTGACGAAGGTGAACGACTTGTCCTGATAGACCGTGATGACGGTCGGCAGGGGGGTGCCCTTTTCGACGTTCTCGGTGCGCGCGTTGAACTCCTTACAGAAGCCCATGATGTTGACGCCGCGCTGACCCAGAGCCGGGCCGATGGGGGGCGAAGGCGTGGCCGAGCCAGCCTTCACCTGGAGCTTGATATAGCCCAGGATCTTTTTAGCCATAGTGTCCTCTCGTGAGGGCCAGAAGCCCTCGCTGGTGAGCCGTGGTGCGGGCTTGGCGACCCTTCCACGGATTTGAGCGTGTCGCCGGAGCCAGAGCCCAAACGACAAGCACGCCCCAGGACGCGGGGTCCGGGAGCGAGGCGGGGCGTTTAGCAGGCGGGGGGTGCGGAGTCTAGGGGGATGGGGGAGGCTTGGGCTTAGTAGCCAAGTTTGTGAGAACGGCGTTAAGCTCACGGCATGAGCGAAGACGCGGAATACTTGGCGAACCACCTTCCCGACAAGCTTTACGTGAATCCGGGATCAAAGGGCTCCTACGCTACGATCTGTGGCGAGAGCGAGGAAACTATTGGGGTCCTCGACGTCACCTACCGCTGCAAGCTCGCGGTCAAAGCCTTCTGGGTGAATGAGAAGTCCGATTTCGACACTTTCGCCCTTATCAAGCTCACCCTGCACAAGAGGTATGGCTGGCGCGAAGAGAGCCGCGTTCAGATTACAAAGTTCCAGTTAGCTCAAATTCGCGACTTTCTTAGTATTATCTCCAGCCTTGACCTGAGCGAAGCGCAGAAGACGAAGATATCTCTGCGGAATGTGAGCCTCTCAGCACTTACAAGCCTTCTCAACTCGAATGCGGCGGCCGAGGTGATAACTCAGTTGGCCGAGTCTCCCGACCTGCACCAAGACATCTACGCAGTGGCATCGAAACGGAAAGTTTTGGAAAATTTTGAACGCCGAATGGGCCAGGGACTTAGCGAGCTCGACTGGCAAGAGTTCTTTGAGACTAATCCCTGGATTTTCGGACACGGTCTTCACTACGTGGGTTTGGACAAGGTGTCAGAAACGCTGATGGCAAAGACCACCGGACACGAATTTGACCGGCCCGGAAAAACCGCAGATGCGCTTATGCGAACCCGCGCTCAAGTCAGCCAGTATGTATTCGTCGAGATCAAGAAGGACAGCACGCCGCTGCTACGTCAAACAGCAGAGCCGTATCGGCCCGGTTGCTTTGGCGTGAGTAGCGAGGTTTCTAACGCGGTCACCCAGGTTCAGAAAACCACCTTCGATTTTGCCCGGCGCAGGTTCCGTGACGTTCTGAAAGATGCCGCTGGCAACGACACAGCCGAGTTAGCCTACGCAATTGAGCCACGCAGCTTCCTTGTGGTTGGAAATTCGGCGGAGCTTTCAGGTCATGACGATAAGATCGCTTGCTTCGAGCTTTATCGACGGAACGTGCGTTCGCCAGAAATACTGACGTTCGACGAGCTACTCTTTAGAGCGCGGTTCATCGTGCAGAACCTCGATAATCGAGCCGAATAGAATCGCCCCACTTCGAACGGCACGCTGTCGGACCTCGTAACCCCTCACCCTTGTTTGCCGATGGGATGTTAGGCGTGGGTGTCCGGAAGGTCCGCCCGGCGTTGGCGCGCCAGGCGGACGGTCGGAGAGAGGCCGTTTCACCCTGAGCCGTTAGGGGCTGCGTGGGAGCTGGGCCCTCGTCGACGTTTCAAGACCCGGATGGTTGCAGGGACGACAGGGTCCGCAAGCACAAGGACGGGACATGGAACGGTGTAAGCTTAACACGATCATCGCCGGGATTGATGTGGGGAAGGGTCGCCTCGACGTGGCGCTTTATGGCCGGAGCGAGACGTTGGTGATCAACAATAGCCCGGCCGGGATCGGAAGCTTGCTGGATTGGCTGAAGTCGCACGGCGTCACGCGCGTTGGGCTGGAAGCGACCGGAGGCTACGAACGGGCGGTGCGTGAGGCCATGGGCTTTGCGGGTCTAGAGGTGGTGATGCATCAGCCTCTGGAGGTTCGGCTGTTCGCGCGTCTCAAGCGCATGAAGGCTAAGAACGACCGTCTCGATGCGGCGCTGATCGCTGCGGCGACGGCGCAGGTCGACGCGGTCAGGGCCGCCAGCGATCCTCGCTTGAGCCAGCTAGCCGAGCGCCTGACGGCCTACGAGCAGATGAGCGATCAGGCCGCCCAGATGAAGACCTATCTGGAGCACGTGACGCTGAAGGACATCATCCGCAGCTATCAGGCTCGGATCCGTTCTCTGGAAAACCTGAAGGCTCGGCTGCTTAAGGACATCCTGGCCCTGGTGGCGGTTCATCCCGACTTGGCCCAACGTCTGGCGCTGCTGCGAAGCCTGCCGGGCTTTGGGCCGGTCGTGGCCGTCGCCGTCCTGATCCGCATGCCCGAGCTTGGCGCCCTGGAGCCAGGAAAGGCCGCCGCCCTGCTCGGCGTTGCGCCGTTCGACAGCGAAAGCGGCCAACACAAAGGCCAGCGCTTCATCCAGGGCGGGCGCTCTCGCCCCAGGCGTCTTGTCTACATCGCCGCACTGGCCGCAAAGCGCGTCGATACAGGCTTCAGGGCCTTCGCCGAACGACTGCGCTCAAGGGGCAAGCCTCCTAAGCTCGTCCTTGTCGCCATCATGCGAAAGCTCATAGAGGCGGCGAACCTAATCCTCCGTCAGCAACGCCCCTGGCGCACTCGACCCGCACAATGACATGGTTGCTCCCACCGCTTCGCGGCGGGCCCCGCCCTCTCCCGCTGGGAGAGGGGTCATGACACCGACCTCCGCGAGGCCGGACCAAACCTTACATCTCTTGGAGGCTGGAGCCTGCGGGGCCGGGCGGGTTGGTCAAGGACCGGCCTCCGCGCGGCGGCGCTGCGCGCCGTCCTTGAGCAACCCGCTCAGCCCCGCGATCGTCTCGCCGTGAGATGTAAGGATGGCTCCTTCTTCGGGGAGAAGGGGCGCCACGCGAAACCCCTCTCTCTGGAGAGAGGGAGGGGCCCATCACGACGCAAGTCGGGATGGGAGGGTGAGTGGAACGCCGTCGGCCAGAAACCCCGCTTCTTTTGGTTGAAGCTCCGTCGGTGACCCTCGCCATCAGACCCAGACCTTAACCGAGAAGATCCTTTGGAAACTGGTCCGCGACCGCAGACTGGGCGGCTTCAAATTCACGCGACAGCGCCCGATCAGTCGCTACTTCGCGGACTTCGTCTGCGAAGCCGGCAAGCTGATCGTCGAGCTGGACGGCGCGGCGCATGAGGGACGCTAGGATTACGACAACCAGCGAACGGAAACGCTAAAGCGGTTGGGCTACAGGGTCGTGCGGTTCCCTAACGCCCGGGCCCTGGCCGACCCTGGCGGGACGGCCGATGACATTCTGGCGGCGCTTCGTTCGGCGACGGTGTGACCACTCAACCCTCCCACCGCTTGGCGTGCGGGGCTTGAGGACGGCGAGCGACAAAGCCGCCCCGCCTGTTGACCGCCCCGGTTGCAGATCGTCGAGGCCGGGCTCTTGCCTGGCAGGCGTTGTGTTGACCCAGACCGTTCCGATCTGATCTCCATCGCCAATCATTCCAGTAACGATCTCCACTTGCTTCTGACGCGCAGAAACGTTGCATGGGCAGAAATCATGGCGAATTGAATGCGCCCCAGCCTTCCAGTCCAATTTGATCCGTTCCGATTTGTGGACTTCTATTTCAATAGATGACTATCATGCAGACCTGCCGCCCGCTTCGGCGCTCCGTCGAAATCGGCGCGGGCTCCGGGCCCGCCCCCTGGCCTTCGGATTTTGCGCTTGGATTACAACAAGGTCTTCTACGCCACGCATCCCAGCGCGATGGTTGGCGCCAGCAATCAGGACCTACGTGATCGGTACCTGATCGAAGATCTGTTCCTCCCCGGCGCGATCAGGCTCAACTACCTGCATCAGGAGCGCCTCGTGATCGGCGGCGCCGCGCCGCTGGGCGAGGCCCTGGCGCTTTCCGCTATCGCCGAACCGCCCTCCCAAGAGGGGCAGCCGTTTCTCGCGAGCCGGGAGATGGGCGTCGTCAATATCGCGGACGGCGCCGGATGCGTCAGGGTGGACGGGCGGAGCTTCGTTCTTGAGCCCCTGGACGCTCTCTATATCGCGCGGGGCGCCGTCGACATCCGGTTCGAAAATGTCGACCCGGCGCGGCCGGCGCGCTTCTACCTGGCCTCGACGCCTGCCCACGCCACCTTCGAGACCAAGTTGGTGTCCACGACGACCGCCATCCCGCTGGAACGGGGGGCGCGCGAGACCGCCAATCACCGGATCATTCATCAGCTGGTCGTGCCGGGCGTCTGCGCCTCGGCGCAGCTGCTGTTGGGCTTGACCGTCCTGCAGCCCGGCAGCGTGTGGAACACCATGCCACCGCATCTGCACGACCGCCGGTCGGAGGCCTATTTCTATTTCCGCTTCGCCGAGAAGGGGCGAGTGGTCCATTTCATGGGCGAGCCTGACGCGACCCGAAGCCTCGTGGTCGACAACGAGCAGGCCGTGATCTGCCCGCCCTGGTCAGTCCATTGCGGCGTTGGCGCCGGCAGCTACGCTTTTATCTGGGCGATGGGCGGCGAGAACCTCGACTATCACGACATGAATGCGCTCGACATCTGCCAGCTACAGTGAGGGCGGGGCGGCGAAATTGGGGAGGGTGAAATATGCATAAGCGCGACTTTATGAAGGCGGCCCTAGTCGGCGCAGCGTCCCTGGGCGCCGGCGGCGCGGCCGAGGCCGCCAAGCCGACTCCCGCTCAGATCGACGACCGCGCCTACATGGCCGGCCTGCTGGAGAAGATCGCCAGCCCGGTCCTGTCAGCCATGTCGAAGGGCGAGCTGAAGAAGACCTTCCTGCTGGAGCTCAGCCCCACCTGGGATGGGCGCGATCCTAGCGTGGCCTATCTGGAGTGCTTCGGACGGATGATCTCTGGGCTGTCGCCCTGGCTGGCCCTGCCCGAGGACGACACCGCCGAGGGCAAGGTTCGCAAGCGGCTCGCCGAACAGGCGCTACAGGCCTACGCTCATTCGGTCGATCCCAAGAGCCCCGACTACCTGACCTGGCGGATTCACGGCCAAGCGCTGGTCGACTCCGCCTACTTCACCCAGGCCCTGTTGCGCGCGCCCAAGGCTCTGTGGGAGCCCCTGGACGCGACGACCAAGAAGCGCATCGTCGAGGAGATCAAAGGGGCGCGGCGGTTCAATCCGCCGATCAGTAACTGGCTGCTCTTCGCGGCGATGAACGAGGCCTTTCTGTTGCAGATCGGCGAGGAAGCCGATCCGCTGCGCCTCAACGCCGCCGTGCGGGCGATCAACGACTGGTACGTGGGCGACGGCTGGATCAAGGACGGGGCGAGCTTCCACTTCGACTACTACAACGCCTTCGTCATGCATCCGATGATGATCCAGGTGCTGGAGATCATGGAGGCCAACAAGGCGCCGTTCTGGAAGGACAATCTGACGAAATGGCGCGAGCTGGCCGTCAAGCGCGCTCAGCGTTACGCCGAGCACCTGGAGCGGTTTGTCTCGCCGGAAGGGACCTTCCCGCCGTTCGGTCGGTCGCTGACCTATCGCACCGCGGCGTTCCAGCCGCTAGCGCTGCTGTCCTTGCGAAAGCAGCTGCCGACCAAGTTGTCGGAGGGGCAGGTTCGATCCGCCCTGACGGCCGTGCACAAGGCCATCTTCCGCCATGAGAGCAACTTCAAGGGCGGCTTCCTGACGATCGGCTTCGCCGGCCACAACCCCGCGCTCGGCGACTGGTATTCGAACAACGGAAGCATGTACATCACGACCGAGGGCTTCCTGGCCCTGGGGTTGCCCGCGACCGACAGCTACTGGACCGCGCCTGCTCAGCCCTGGACGCAGAAGCTGGCCTTCGCGGGGCGGCCGTTCCAGAAAGACTACCCCGTCGACTACTGAAACGGAATGGCCGTCCACCACGGGCCGTTGCATTTTTCAGCTCGTATCGTATCACTATTCGGTACGGCCTGCGGCAATGTCGCGGCGGGTCCTGCGTGAATGGCTATGATGAACGACTACGCCCCGACGGAAGCGGATGAGGCCTCTTCGGCGCGGACGAACGTGGGCGCCCAAACCCTGTTCAAGGGGCTGGAGGTGCTCAGTCGGGTGGCCAAGGGCGACAACTCGCTCGGCAAGATGGCCAAGTCGCTGGACTTGAACAAAACGACAGTCCACCGCTTGGCCTCGACCCTGGTTGAGGCTGGCTTCCTGTCATTCTCGCCGCGCGAGGGCTATGCGCTGGGGACCAAGCTGCTGGAGCTGGGATACGCGGCTTCGCAGCAGATCACCTTGACCCGCGTCAGCCACGATCACCTGCGCCAGCTGTCAATCGACACCGGCGATACGGTCAATCTGGGCGTGCTCGAGCGCAACCAGGTCCACTATATCGACAAGATCCCCGGCACGCGCCGCATCGAGGTGCGCTGCGTTGTCGGCGAGCGCCAGCCTTTGCGCCACACGGGCCTGGGCAAGGCGCTGCTGATGGACGAGAGCGAAGATGTCCTGCGCGAAGTCTTTCTGCGCGAGGCGGCCGCATTCCCGCGCTATCGTTACGACCTGCGCCAGTGGCTGGAGGTGATGGCGCGCTATCGCGCCCTCGGCTACGCGCTGGATCTCGACGAGAACGAGGATCATATCCGGTGCGTCGCCGCGCCCATTCGTGACATAGGCGGCAAGATTGTCGCCGCCGTCTCGGTGTCCTCGGTCGCTCAGTACATGGACGACGCACGGATCGAGACCGTCGCGGCCTACGTCAAGGAAACCACTCAGAAAATCAGCGCTGAGTTCGGCTACCGCTGAAACAGCCTTTGAGTCTGTCTTTCAGGGCGCAGCGGCCGACCGCGCGTCCTGCCTGCTCATGTCCGAGAGGCGATTTTATGTTGCCAACGCGCAACAACGTTCGCTGAAGCGCGGGGCGGCGCTAAAAATCATACAAATGATGTTCCTATATATGTTGCATCGCTTCTCTATGTGTTACGCCTGACGTCAGAAGCGAAAAGCTCGGACGTGAGGAAACATGCCTGGACCCGCAAGGCGGCCTTAGCCGCCTCGGCGCCTTGAAGGCGCCTGTTCTCGATTTTCGAAACGCGCCGCCGATTGGCGGAGCCGCCCCCTCAAAACGCTTGTTTGGAGAGGGCTTGGGGAAGTTGCGCGGCGAAGCACGCCGCCAGGGGAGGGAAAAATGAAGAAGCAACTGATGTTGACGACGATGCTGGCGTTAGGCTTAGGCGGCGTCGTGACGACAGCCTGGGCCCAGACGGTTGCGCCTGCGGGGCAGGACACCGTCGACGAGGTGGTGGTCACCGGCTTCCGGTCGTCGCTGCAAAAGTCGCTGAACCTGAAGCGGGACGCGATCGTGGTCCGGGACTCCATTGTGGCCGAAGACATCGGCAAGTTCCCAGAAGCCAACGTCGCCGAGGCCCTGCAGCGCATCCCGGGCGTGTACCTGAGTCGTGACGGCGCCTCGAACGAAGGCCAGCGTATCTCCATTCGCGGCCTCGGCTCGGACTACAACGTCACCACCATCAACGGCGCGCCGGTCCGCGCGACCTCGTCCAGCAACGTCGGCGGCTCGTCGCGCGACTTCAACTATGACGTCTTCGCCTCGGAACTGTTCGGACGGGTGGACTTCTACAAGACGCCGCTGGCCGAACTGGAGGAAGGCGGGATCGGCGGCGTCGTCGATCTGCAGACGCCGCGCCCCTTCGATAGCCCCGGTCGCCACATCCGCTATCAGGTGGTGGGCTCGTACAACGACAAGTCCAAGCACCTGGATCCGGCCGGCTTCGCGCTGATCTCCAACACCTGGGGCAATTTCGGCGCACTGTTCGCGCTCGCCCACTCCAAGAGCGTCAACAACCGTTCAGGCTTCGAGGCGACCGGCGGCTACAACAGCCACGCCCTGGGCAGCCAGTCGCCCAACAAGGGGCCATTCGCGGTCACTCTGGACTTCGCCGATCCGCGCTATAACCGCGGCTCCCTAACCCAAGCGCAGATCGAGAACGGCTACCTGCCGCGCTTCTACCGCTACTATGGCGGCGAGAACACGCGTGAGCGAACGGGCGCGGTCGGGTCGCTGCAATATCAGAACGACAAGCTGAACATCAGCGTCGATGGCCTGTATTCCAAGCTCCAAGACTCGCTGGACGAATACACCTTCGGCCTGCCGATCCGGAACTCCAAGACCACCAACACGGCCGCTCAGGCGGGCGGGCCCGGGCACAACGGCCTGGTGCCGATCAATGTCACCCTCGACACCGCCACGAACCTGCTGGAGGGCGCGTTCGGCAACACGTCCTATCTGGGTGAAAGCTATTTCTACAACTCGCAAACCGAGTTCAAATTGGCTTCGTTCGACGCCAGCTATCAACTGACGGACAAGCTGAAGGTCACGGCCCAAGGCAGCCTGAGCAAAAGCGACGCCTACTTCACCGGCAACCGCCTGATCGCGAACCTGTACGGCGTAACGACCACGATCGGCTACACCGACGACCACGTCTATCCGGGCCTGTCGGCGCCAGGCGTCGATTTCACCAACCCCAACAACTACCAGGACTTTGGCGTCGGCTTCGACTGGCGCCGCGAGATCGACAAGGAAAAGACCGCCAAGCTGTTCGCCGACTGGGACTACGGCCTGTTTGGCGTCGAAGGCCACCTGAAGGGCGGCTTCTCATATGTCTCGACCCGCAAGAACACCACCAAGCGCAACGCCACGGCGGCGGGGACGGCCAAGATCAACACGCTGGGCGCGACCGCCCTGCGCGCGGCGATGCTACGCGAGGTGCCGCTGGACAACCTGGTGATCGGCTCGGGCTATCCGCAGGCGTGGGCGACGTTCAGTCGCGACTACGTGATGAGCACCTTTGATCCGATCGGCACGGCCAAGGCCACGCCGATCGACTTCAACGCCAGCTTTGGGGCCGAGGAGGAGATCAAGACCGCCTTCGTGCAGAGCGACCTCAAGCGCGAGATTCTCGATCGCGAGCTGCGGGTCAATGTCGGCGTGCGGTATTCCGAGACCAACACCCACATCGACAACTATCTGCGGCAGACCAACGGCGCGGTGACAACATATGTGCCCAACCAGGCGGACGGCTCGTACAAGAACACTCTGCCGTCTGCCAGCTTCGCCTACGACGTGACCGATAAGCTGATCTGGCGCGGGTCGTGGGGCAAGACGATCACCCGTGCGTCGCTGTCGATCATCGCGGCCAATACGGTGATCCCGAACATCTACGACACGCGCGCCACATCAGGGAATCCGGACCTGCTGCCGCAGACCTCGACGAACTACGACACCGGCGTCGAGTGGTACTTCGGTCGCGGCGGGATCCTGAGCGCCGGCTTCTTCTGGAAGGAGCTCAAGGACACCACGGTCTCGACCACGACCACCGTGCCGTTCTCGTCGCTGGGTCTGCCCGACACGGCCCTGGCGCCGATCTTCCAAAACCCCGCGACGGGCAAGGTTGATCCCAGCCTGCCGATCACCCTGGCCACCTACTATAATCAAGGCTCGATCAAGCTGGACGGCTACGAGCTGGCCTACCAGCAGTCGTTCGACTTCCTGCCGGGGATCTGGAGCGGCCTGGGCGCCCTAGCCAGCTTCACCCACGTCAACACGTCCGGCTACGACTACAAGACCACAGGCGGGAAGATCCTGAACGTCAACACGGTGCCGAAGTACTCCTACAGCCTGACGGGCTATTACGAGAAGGGGCCGTTCGGACTGCGCCTGTCCTACAACTACAAGGCCAAGAACATCATCGAGACCACCAACAATGGCTCGGATCTTCAACGCTGGCATTCCGGCGTGGGCTTCCTGGACGGCAATGCGACCTACAAGATCAACGACAGCATCGAGGTGCGCCTCGATGCTCTGAACCTGACCAATGCGCTGACCTATGACTATTTCGACGACGTCAGCGGTCGATACGGCGACGGTCGCAAGACCCGCATGGACTACGCCAAGTACAATGGCCGCACGATCAAGTTTGGCGTACGCGGTCGGTTTTAGCGCTCCCTCCAAAGGAAGGTACGAACGCCTCTTTTGAAGAGTCCGCGAGCGCCAGAGCATTTTCCGATAAGTGTGAAACGGTTATCGGAAAATGCTCTAAAATTTTGAATGAGAGCCCTTTCCGATCTGATTGATCCAATCAGATCGGAAAGGGCTCTAGCCCGTAGGCGGCGCTGCCGACGCCGGGCTCGCTGGACCTGTGTTTCATCGCCGACCAACCGCTGGACGCTGTGATCGCGATCCTGGCGGCCAAGGGCGTCGCGATCGTCGAGGGGCCCGTCCAGCGCACTGGCGCGACCGGCCCGATCCGCTCCATCTACCTGCGCGATCCCGACGGTAACCTGATCGAGATCTCGGAGCAGCTTTAGCGCAAAGCAAAAGCCCCGCGCCTTGCGGGCGCGGGGCTTTCGAAGCTTCGGGTCGGATAAAGCGCTTAAGCGATCTTCTCAACTTGGTTGTATTCCAGCTCGACCGGGGTCGCGCGGCCGAAGATCGAGACGGTGACACGCAGGCGGGCCTTTTCCTCGTCCACATATTCGACAGCGCCGTTGAAGCTGGCGAACGGGCCGTCGGTGACGCGAACGTTCTCGCCCACCTCGTACAGCACCACGGACTTCGGAGCGGCGACGCCCTCCTCGATCGTGCCGATGATGCGCTGGACTTCCTTTTCGGAGACCGGCATCGGCTTGGAGCCGCTGCCCAGGAAGCCCGTGACCTTCGGGGTGTTCTTGATCAGGTGGTAGGCTTCGTCCGAGAGGTTCATCTTCACCAGGACGTAGCCCGGGAAGAACTTGCGCTCGGCGTTGACCTTACGGCCGCGGCGGATCTCGACGACATCCTCGGTCGGGACCAGGATCTCGGAGAAGTTCTCCTCCAGGCCCTGGTTCTTGGCCTGCTCGCGGATGCTCTCGGCCACCTTCTTCTCGAAGTTCGAGTAGGCGTGGACGATGTACCACTTGTGGTTCGGGTTCGAGGCGGTTTCGGTGCTCATCGTCTCTATCTTATCTCGCGGTGGCCAGCTTCAGAAGCTGGTTCACGCCAAAGCCCAGGGCGCCATCGACCGCCAGGAAAAACAGCGACGCCATCACCACCATGATGAAGACCATCACCGAGGTGATCCAGGTCTCCTTGCGGGTGGTCCAGGTGATCTTGCGGGCCTCGGCGCGGACTTCGCGGAAGAACTGGACCGGGCTGGTGCGCTTCTTGGGGGCAGCGGGCGCTGCGCCCGCCGTCGCGGCGCCGGCGGGCGACATCGCCGCGGCCGTCTTGGCGGCGCGGTTCTTCATCGCGGACGGGCTGGATCCCGGTTTCCTGGCCATGCTCTTGAAGCTCACGACTTTCTTAGACGCGCGGGCCTTCGAGCGACCCGTCGGAAACATATAGTGGCAGGAGTGGGGGGACTCGAACCCACGACTTTCGGTTTTGGAGACCGACGCTCTACCAGCTGAGCTACACTCCTGCAGACCGACCGCCCTTTCGGGCCGACGGACATCCAGAGACAGACAGCGCGCCGGAAGGCTTGAAGCCTCGGCGCGCCATGTTCTGTCGCCAGAGCCGCGCCATTTAGCAGGGTCGAATGCGGCGGGCAAGCGGCGCGCGGGAGATTGCGCGATGGAAGGGGGTTTGGGGTGGGGAAAGTCGCCGCGATCTAGAAGTGGCCTTCCTCGCCCTCGTGGCGAGGACCCATGTCGGCGGCCAGCGCGGCGACGCCCGTATGGCGCGGCCGAAAAGCCAAGAAACAAAGGAAATGCGGCGCGGCCGACACATGAGTCCCGGGCACAAGGCCCAGGAAGGCGGGACTTGCGAGCCTTCGAGCAGGTTCGGATCGAACGCTCCCGCCGGGCGTTCTTCCGTCATGCCCACGATCAACAGCCAACCGCCCTCGCCCAGCCCCTCCCCATCCGGCCGCCCGTCGAATCGGGAGGTCGAGCAGGAGAACCAGCGGGCCGACTCGCCCGAAGGCCAGCCGCCCCGTCCGGCGACCGAGCCGCCAGGCGCGGCCGACAGCAGCCGATCGCCGAAGACCCGGACCGATCCGGGCTCCGGCGAGAGCTAGCGACGGGGAGCTACCCCGCCTTCTCGGTCTTGCCCTTGGCGTCCTTGTCGGTGGCGGTCGAGGCCGTCGACGGCAGGGTCGCGCCGCACTGGATGCCCAGATAGGACCACTTCACGTCGGTCAGTTGCCGGCCGCACTGGGTGTTCTTGCCCCGGTCCTTGCCGCGCAGCGAGATCGCCACGCCCTTGGACAGATCCGGCGCTGGGCTGGCCGTGCTGATGTCGTAATAGCCGCCACCGCGGCCCTTCACGACCAGGCAGTTGGTGTTCTCGACGGGGCGGACACAGCCCGAGGCCGTGACTGGCGTGGCCTCGACGACCACCTGATTGGCTTGAGCGACCTTCGTCTTCGCGCCGCCTTCGCTGCAACCGGCCAAACCAAACGCTACTAAACCGGCCGCCGCGGCGGCCCCTACGAACCAAACCCGCATACGTTCCTCCGTATCGTTGGCTTCGCGAACGAAGCAAAAGCAAGTCTGCGCCCGGTTTGAACCCCCGGCAATCAAATTTTTGCCGTATTCGCAAGGACGGTTTGTCGCTGTCGACAAAGTCGAGAAAACCTCGCTTTCAGTTATCCGACTTGCTGGTCTTTCTTTCGCAACGCAGCAGGATGCGAAGCAATCTCATTCACATCTTGAATCCCGGCTCGACGACTGCAGACAACCAGACATTCCCGACCTTGCCTAAGGGCGCCGCCTGCCCGCTCCGGAGCGGAGATTTTCGGGCGCCGGCATTAGACAACCGTCATTGACAGGATGTCGGCCTTGCTCGCATGAGACAGCCGCCGCCTCAGGGCCGTGGCGGCTTCGCTCTTTTTTTCGCGCCTCCCCGCGCCTTAGAATCCCGAAGAGTTCAGATGACGGCTGCCTCTCCCGCCGCTCCCGCGCCAGCAGCGCCCGTGAAGGACGCCCCCTACTTCGTCGAGAAGGTGCTTTGGGTGAAGCACTGGACCGATCGGCTGTTCAGCTTCGCCATCACCCGCCCGGCCAGCTTCCGCTTCCGCTCGGGCGAGTTCGTGATGATCGGCCTGCCGCCGCGCGAAGAGCTGGGCGAGAAGAAGCCGATCCTGCGCGCCTATTCGATCGGGTCGCCGTCCTTCGCCGAGGAGCTGGAGTTCTTCTCGATCAAGGTTCCCGACGGCCCGCTGACCTCGCGCCTGCAGCAAATCAAGGAAGGCGACGAGATCCTCTTGGGCAAGAAGCCGACCGGGACGCTGGTTCTGGACGCCGTGCGTCCGGGCAAGCGCCTCTTCCTGTTCGGCACCGGCACAGGTCTCGCGCCCTGGCTGTCGGTGGCCCGTGATCCGGACGCCTACAGCCGCTTCGAGCGCGTGATCGTCGCCCACGGCGTGCGCGAGGTGCAGGAGCTGGCCTATCTCGACCTGTTCACCGCCGACATCTTCGACGACCCGCTGGTCGGCGACGAGGCCCGCGCCCAGCTGACCTATTATCCGACCGTGACCCGCGAGGCGTTCGAGCGCCAGGGCCGCTTCACCGACCTGATCCAGAGCGGTAAGCTGTTCAGCGACCTTGGCCTGGAAGGCGACAAGTTCGACCCAGAGCACGACCGCGCCATGCTGTGCGGCTCGATGGCCATGATCAAGGACACCGCCGCCCTGCTCGAAGCCCACGGCCTGAAGGAAGGCTCCAACGCAGAACCCGGCGACTTCGTGATCGAGCGGGCGTTCGTGGGGTAGTAGGGTTGCATCCCTCTCCCCTTGCGGGAGAGGGTGGCCGCATAAGGCGGCCGGGTGAGGGGTCGCGCTCCGTCGTCCGGACAGGCCTTTCAACCCTCATCCGGCGCTTCGCGCCACCTTCTCCCGCAAGGGGAGAAGGACCTCGTGAGGATGGCTGCGTGACCGACTCCCCCTCCCTCCGAAACCTCACCGTCGAAGACGCCCGCGCCCGGATCCTCGCCGGCGCCGCGCGCCTTGGCGTCGAAGCGGTCGCGCTGGAGCAAAGCCTCGGCCGCGTCCTCGCCGCGCCCGTCACCGCACCCCGCGCCCAGCCGCCGTTCGACGCCTCGGCCATGGACGGCTGGGCGATCCGGTGGGTGGACTACGCGCCCGGCAAGGCCTTCGCGGTCGCCGGCGAGAGCGCCGCCGGGAAAGCCTATCCCCGCGCCGTCCAGGCCGGCCAGGCCGTCCGCATCTTCACCGGCGCCCCGGTTCCGGCCGGCGCCGACCTCGTCATCATCCAGGAAGAAGCCGTCCGCGACGGCGACAGCGTCCGCTTCGAGGCCGGCGAGGATCCCAAGGTCAACATCCGGCCCGCCGGCGGCGACTTCCAGGCTGGGACCGTCCTGCTGGAGGCCGGCGCGGTCATCGACCCCTGGCGGCTGTCCCTGATCGCCTCGGCGGGTCTCGCCGACGTCCCCGTCGCCCGCCGGCCGCGCGTGGCGATCCTGGCCACGGGCGACGAGCTGGTCCCGCCGGGCCAAGCGCCCCGCCCCGACCAGATCTTCGAGAGCGGCTCGTTCAGCCTGGCGGCCCTGATCAACGCCTGGGGCGGCGAGGCTTTCCGGCTCAGCGCCCAGGGCGATGACGCCAACGCCATCGCAGGCGCGGTGGCGCCCGTCGAGGCCGACCTAGTCGTCACGATCGGTGGCGCCTCGGTCGGCGACCACGACCTGGTCAAGCCGGCCCTGAAGACCCTGGGCCTGACCCTCGCCGTCGAGACCGTGGCCGTACGCCCCGGCAAGCCGACCTGGTCGGGCGCTCTGGACGACGGCCGCCGCGTGCTGGGCCTGCCGGGCAACCCGGCCTCGGCCCTAGTCTGCGCCGAGCTCTTCCTGCGCCCCCTTCTGGCGGCCCTGACCGGCGCCGATCCGCAAGTTCGGCTGAACGCCGCGCGCCTCATCGCCCCCCTGCCCGCCACCGGCCCGCGCGAGCACTGGATGCGCGCCAACCTGGCCATAGACGCCGAGGGCCGTTTGACCGCCAACCCCTTTCCGGACCAGGACTCGTCGCTGATCGGCGTATTCTCCCGGGCCGACGCCCTGCTGCGCCGCAGGCCTGGCGCCCCCGCCGCCCAGGCCGGCGACATCGTCGAAATCCTGCCACTTCAAAGAGGTTGAAAAGGCGACGCGGCGGAAATGCCGTGCTACTTGAACACGAATCTTCCCGGGCGGGGGCCCGGTTTTGGCTGTTAAGAGGTTCGTTCATGGGACATGTCGGCAAGATCGCGACCAATGTCCTCCTGGCCTTCTTGGCCCTGCTGGTCGGTCGCTACCTCGTCATCGAGATGCCCTTCACGGCCGACACCCTGCTGCAGGCGAGCTACTACGCCCTTGGCGCCCTGATCGTTGAGCTGGTGTTCCGGGTCGAACGTGCGCCCTGGCGCTTCGTCTCGGCCAGCGACCACCTGCGCCTGTTCCGCTCGGCCGTGCTGACGGCGGCGGCCTTCATGGTCATCACCCGCCTGGTTCACCCGGGCATCGACGGCGGCCTGCGCACCGTGGCTGGCGCGGCGCTGATCCAGGGCACCTTCCTGTCAGCTCTGCGCGTCATCCGCCGCAGCCTGCATGAGCGCCAGCTGCTGGACTCGGTCCTGCGCATGGGCCCCGCCGCGATGCACCCGGCCCTGCCGCGCCTACTGATCGTCGGTTCGGCCGCCGAGGCTGAGGCCTTCCTGCGCGCGCCGGCCGGCCTGGGCGAGCGCTACACCCCGATCGGCGTCGTCTCGCCGCAAGACCGCGAGACCGGCGACGAGCTGCGTGGCGTCTGCGTGCTGGGCGCCATAGCCGACTTCGACCGCGTGCTGGCGCGCCTGCGCGACAGCGGCCTGCCGCCTTCGGCGATCCTGTTCCTGACCGACAGCGCCATGAGCACCTTCGGCGCCGAGCGCCTGGGCCGGCTGAAGGCCGAGGGCGTGCGCCTGCTGCGCCGCCATGGCGTGGTGGAGATGGGCGCCTCGACCGATAGCGGCCCGGTGCTGCGCGAAATCAGCCTTGAGGAGCTGCTCAGCCGCCAGCCCGTGCGCCTGGATCCCGAGCCGATCCGGGCTCTGGTCTGGGGCCGCCGCGTTGTGGTCACCGGCGCTGGCGGCAGCATCGGCTCGGAGCTGTGCCGCCAGATCGCCGCCAGCGGCTGCGCCCACCTGACCATGGTCGACGCCTCGGAATACAACCTCTTCCACATCGACCGCGAGATCGCCGAGCGCCACCCGAACCTGCAGCGCTGCGAGATCCTGTGCGATGTCCGTGACGCCGCCCGCGTCGCGCGCGCCTTCGCCCAGCAGAGGCCAGACATCGTCTTCCACGCCGCAGCGTTGAAGCACGTGACCCTGGTCGAGAACCATCCGTGCGAGGGCGTGCGGACCAACGTGCTGGGCACCCGCAATGTCGCCTTGGCCGCCAAGGCCTGCGGCGCGGCGCACCTGGCCTTGATCTCGACCGACAAGGCCGTGGCTCCGACCAGCATCATGGGCGCGGCCAAGCGCGTGGCCGAGACCGTGGCCCGCCAGTACGGCGGCGGCGGCGACATGCGCGTCAGCATCGTGCGCTTTGGCAACGTCCTGGGCTCGGCCGGCTCGGTCGTGCCGATCTTCCAGAGCCAGATCGCCCGCGGCGGCCCAATCACCCTGACCGACGCCGAGGTCGAACGTTACTTCATGACCATCCCCGAGGCCGTGCAGCTGGTGCTGCGGGCCGTGGCCCTGTCGATGATCGCATCGGACGGCGACGAGGACGGCGTGCTGACCCTGGAGATGGGCGAGCCGGTCAAGATCATCGACCTGGCCAAGCGGATGATCGAGCTGCAGGGCCTGGTCCCCGGCCGCGATATCGAGATCAAGATCACCGGCCTGCGTCCCGGCGAGAAGCTGACCGAGACCCTTGTGGACGTGAACGAGGTCGCCCGCGCCAAGGCTCCCGGCATCATGGAGGCCGTGCGCATGACCCCCGCCCCGCTGATCGACGACACGCGCCTGGACGCGCTCGACGCCCTGGCCGAGGCCGGCGACGAGGTTGGCATCCGCGCCGAGCTGTTCGACCTGGTCGAGACTCTGCGCCAAACCAGGCCGTCGAAGGTCGTGAAGATTCGGGCGTCGTAGCCCCCTTCCACGCTCAAATCCCCACCAGCCCCAGCAAACCCCGCAGCGTCGGCGCGTCATCGTCCCGTCGCCAGACAAGCCCCGTCTCCAGCACCGGCGGCGCCGAAAGCTCGACATAGGCCACCCCGGCTCGCGCCAGATTCCGCAGCGAAGCCGGGACCAGCGCCAGACCCAGACCCGCCGAGACCAAGCTGATGATCGTCTGCATCTGGATCGCCTCCTGAACGATCCGCGCCGGCCGCCCCCGAGCGCTGAAATAGCCGGTGACCAGATCGTGAAAGGCCGGGGCGACCGTGCGGGGAAACAGCACCAGCGGCGCGTCCAGCAGGGCCTCGGGCGAAAGGATCCCGTCCACGATCGGCAGCCGCCCGGCCTCGACCCACGCCGCCGGCGCGGCGGCGACCAGGGGCTCGGAGACGAGGCGGTGATAGGCCAGGGCCTCGGGCAGGGCCCGCTCGGCCGGCGGGATGATGATGCCCGCGTGTCGCTCGCCCGCGATCACCGCCGGGATCTGCACATCGCTGGTGGCCTCCACCAGTCGAATCTCGACGTCCGGATAGGCCTCGGCGTAACGCCGCACGAGGCCCGGTAGGACGCTGTAGTCCGCGGTGCTGACAAACGACAGGGTCAGATAGCCCGTCTGACCGTCGCGCAGCCGGCGGGCGGTCTCGGGCAGAGCTTCGACGGCGGCCAGGGCTTCCAGCACGGGCGGCAGCCACTGATGGCCCAGAGGGGTGAGCTCGACGCTGCGCTTGGTCCGCGCGAATAGCGGCGCGCCCAGTTCCTTCTCCAAAGCCAGGATCGACTGGCTGAGCGGCGGCTGGGTCATGCCTAAGCGCTCGGCCGCCCGCCCGAAGTGCAGGGTCTCGGCGACGGCAGCGAAGTGACGGAACTGGCGGATGTCCATAGAGATATATTTAGCGACCTAATCGACGCCGACTAATATATTTTTTGATCGAACAGCTCTGGCGTAAAAGACCCCACGACCGACACTGGAATTTGATCATGCCTCCCTATCGCTCGCGCACCTCGACCCACGGCCGCAACATGGCCGGCGCCCGCGGCCTCTGGCGCGCCACCGGCATGAAGGACAGCGACTTCGGCAAGCCCATCATCGCCATCGCCAACAGCTTCACCCAGTTCGTGCCCGGCCACGTGCACCTGAAAGACCTGGGCCAGCTGGTCGCCCGCGAGATCGAGGCAGCCGGCGGCGTGGCCAAGGAGTTCAACACCATCGCCGTCGACGACGGCATCGCCATGGGCCACGGCGGGATGCTGTACTCGCTGCCCAGCCGCGACCTGATCGCCGACAGCGTCGAGTACATGGTCAACGCCCACTGCGCCGACGCGATCGTCTGCATCTCCAATTGCGACAAGATCACCCCGGGCATGTTGATGGCCGCCATGCGCCTGAACATCCCGGTCGTCTTCGTCTCGGGCGGTCCGATGGAGGCCGGCAAGGTGACGGTGAAGGGCAAGATCCGCGCCCTGGACCTGGTCGACGCCATGGTCGTGGCCGCCGACGACAGCTATTCCGACGAAGAGGTCTCGGCGATCGAGAAGGCCGCCTGCCCGACCTGCGGCTCGTGCTCGGGCATGTTCACCGCCAACTCGATGAACTGCCTGACCGAGGCGCTCGGTCTTTCGCTGCCCGGCAACGGCTCGGTCCTGGCCACCCATGCCGACCGCGAGGCCCTGTTCAAGGAAGCCGGCCGCCTGGTCGTGGATCTCTGCCAGCGCTGGTACGAGCAGGATGACGCCACCGCCCTGCCGCGCGGGATCGCCACCCGGGCCGCGTTCGAGAACGCCATGAGCCTGGACATCGCCATGGGCGGCTCGACCAACACCGTGCTGCACCTGCTGGCCGCCGCCCACGAGGGCGGCATCGACTTCAGCATGGCCGATATCGACCGCCTGTCGCGCCGCGTGCCGTGCCTGTCCAAGGTGGCCCCGGCTAAGGCCGACGTGCACATGGAGGACGTCCACCGCGCCGGCGGCGTCATGGCCATCCTGGGCGAGCTGGAGCGCGGCGGCCTGATCGACGCCAGCCAGCCCACCGTCCACTCCACGACGATGGGCGAGGCCCTGGCCCGCTGGGACATCGGCCGCACCAACAGCGCCGTCGCTCACGAGCTGTTCCGCGCCGCGCCGGGCGGCAAGCCGACCCAGGTGGCCTTCAGCCAGGCCGCCCGCTGGGAAGAGCTCGACCTGGACCGCGAAAAGGGCGTCATCCGCTCGGTCGAGCATCCGTTCTCCAAGGACGGCGGCCTGGCCGTCCTGTTCGGGAACCTCGCCCCCGAGGGCTGCATCGTGAAGACGGCCGGGGTCGACGAGTCGATCCTGACCTTCCGCGGGACCGCCCGCGTCTATGAGAGCCAGGAAGCGGCGGTCAGCGGCATCCTGGGCGGTCAGGTCGTGGCCGGCGAGGTCGTGGTCATCCGCTACGAAGGCCCCAAGGGCGGCCCCGGCATGCAGGAGATGCTGTACCCGACCACCTATCTGAAATCGAAGGGCCTGGGCGCGGCCTGCGCCCTGATCACCGACGGCCGCTTCTCGGGCGGCACCTCGGGCCTGTCGATCGGCCACGTCTCGCCCGAAGCCGGCGAAGGCGGCCTGATCGCCCTGGTGGAGACCGGCGACTCGATCCTGATCGACATCCCGACCCGGGGAATCACCCTGGAGGTGGCCGAGGACGTGCTGGCCGAACGCCGCGCCGCCCAGCTGGCCCGGGGCGCCGACGCCTGGAAGCCGGTCGACCGCAAGCGCGATGTCAGCCCAGCCTTGCGCGCCTACGCCGCCATGACCACCAACGCCGCCAAAGGCGCGGTGCGCGATGTCAGCCAGGTGGAGCGGCGGTAGGCGACACCCATAACCGTGTCATCCCGGCCAAGCGCGAAGCGCGCCGAGCCGGGACCGTCGAAAGCACCGAGTTCGCGGCGGTCCCGGCTCTCCGCTACGCTGCGGCCGGGATGAAACAATAAGGCGGCCTTTAGAGAAGCCCCCTACCCCCGCACCCCGTACCGGGCCAGGAAGGTCTCCACCGCGTCTTCGGCGATCAGGCGGAGCGCGCGCCGAGGCTGGACGTCATCGCCGGCCGACAGGCCCAGCACCAGGGTCACGTGGTCCAGCATGCCCATCAGCTGGCTGGCCGCCCAGGACGCCTTCTCGACCTTCAACTCGCCGGTCCTGACCAGGTCGTTGATCACGGCGATGGCCGCGCCACCCAGTTCGTCGCGGGCGCTCTGCAGCAGATATTCCGCCACGTCCTCGAAGCGTCGCCGCTCGGAGGTCACCACGCGGAACAAGGCGCGGGTGTCCGCGAGCGAAAGGAAGTTGGCGTAGGCGCAGGCGAAGGCGGTGAGCCGGGTGCGGGCGTCGCCCTTGACCCTGACAGCCTCGCGGACCGGCGCGGTCAGGGACGCCACAGTCTCCAGAACGATGGCGCGGAACAAATCCGCCTTGCCGGGGAAGTAAGCGTAGAGCGTGGCCGTCGAGACCCCCGCCGCCCTGGCCACCACCTCCATGCCGGCGTCGGCGTAGCCTTCGCGCAGGAACAGAGCCCTGGCGGAGGCGAGGATTTCCTCGCGCTTGTGACCCGACCGCTTCAGACCTGCGCCGACGAGCATGGGAGAACCCGCTGTTTCGTTTGGTGATGCAATCTAGCCGCGAAAATCAGGGTTAAGCAAGGGTCGCGCGAGAGGACTTCGTGTTTCGTTTCGGTTATGCAGCCCCGGCGCTCAGCGTGTGCGCGGAAGAAATGGGATCGACGGCGTGATCAAGGACGCGGAAGCCGCGCGCGAACAGGAAGTGGCCGCCTGGTTCGGTGAGCGGGCGGAGAGCACGATCGAGACCTCGTGCGCCCGGGTGTTCCTGATCGGCGGCTCGGCCTTCAAGGTGAAGCGGCCGGTCGATTTCGGCTTTCTGGACTACTCGACGCTGGAGCTGCGCCGCTGGGCGCTGGAGCGTGAGCTGACCTTCAACCGCGCCGCCGCCCCGGACATCTATCGCGAGGTGCGCCGCCTGACCCGCACGGCCGAAGGCGGCGTCGAGCTGGATGGCGATGGCGAGATCGTCGAGTACCTGCTCGAGATGCGCCGCTTCGACCAGAACGGCGTCCTGGCCACCCAGCCCTGGGCGATCGACGACGCGCTGGAGGATTCGCTGGGCCGCACCGTGGCCCGGTTCCACGCCGGCGCGTCCCTGCGCCCGCAAGGCGGCGGGGTCTCGGCCCTGGGCTATACCATCCGCTCCAACGCCAACCTGCTGCGGGGTCTGGCGCCGCGCCTGGGCAAGCAGGCCGTCGAGCGCCTGGTCCACGAGACCGACATCGCCCTGGAGCGCCTGGGACCGCTTCTCGACGCCCGCGCCCAGGACGGCTTCGCCCGCCACTGCCACGGCGACCTGCACCTTGGGAACATCCTGATCGAGAACGGCCAGCCGATCCTGTTCGACTGCATCGAGTTCAACGACACCCTGTCAGACATCGACATCCAGTACGACCTGGCCTTCCTGTTGATGGACCTGGATTTCCGCCGCCGCCGCGACGCGGCCGGGCGGGTGCTGAACGCCTATCTCGACGAGGCCGCCCGGTCGTTCGGCGAAGGCCTGTGGACGGGTCTCGCCGCCCTGCCCCTGATGCTGAGCGTCCGCGCCGCCGTCCGCACCCACGTCTGGGCCTATACCGGCGACGACGAGGCCGCGCGGGCCTATCTGCAGACGGCGCTGGAGCATCTGGCCCCGCGCCCGGTCAGCCTGATCGCCGCCGGCGGCCTGTCGGGCTCGGGCAAGTCGACCTTCTCGCGGGTCTGCGCGCCCGGCTTGGGATCGGCCCCCGGCGCGGTGGTGCTGCGCACCGACGAGATCCGCAAGCGCCTGTGGGGCGTGCCGTCCCTCCAGCGCCTGCCGCGCGAGGCCTATACGCCCGAGATGAGCGCCAAGACCTACGACCAGCTGTTCCACGACGCGGCGCTGTGCCTGAAGGCCGGCCGCTCGGTGGTGGTGGACGCGGTGTTCCTCAAGCCCGAGGAGCGGGCCCGCGCCGAGGCCCTGGCCAAGTCCGCCGATGTCGCCTTCCAGGGCGTCTGGCTAGAGGCCCCGCCGCAGGTGCTGCGCGCCCGCGTCGCCGCCCGAATCAACGACGCCTCGGACGCCGACGTGGCGGTGCTAGAAAGCCAGCTGGCCCGCGATCCCGGCGACATCGCCTGGCGCAAGGTCGACACCGTCAGCGCCTTCGAGGACGAGGCCCGGGCGCTGGCGGAGGCGATGGGGTAAGGGGCTTAGGCCGCGCCCCGCAACCGGCCATCCGCCGCCCCGCTGACCGCCGAGGCGATGGTTGTGATCAGTTCGGCCGGGCGGATCGGTTTGCCCAGGTGGTCGTCGAAGCCGAGTTCCAGGAAGTGCTCGCGGTCCCCGGCCATGGCCGAGGCGGTCAGGGCGATGATCGGCGGCGGCGAGGCGCCCACGCGGCCGGCGCGGATCGCCTCCAGCGCGGTGACGCCGTCCATCACCGGCATGTTGATGTCCATCAGCACGCAGTCGTAGCGGGCCTCGGCCATGGCCTCGAGCGCGTCCTGGCCGTTGTCGACCACGGTCAGGGCGACGCCGATCGGTTCCAGCATGGCCCGAACCACCAGCTGGTTGACCGCGTTGTCCTCAGCCATCAGCACCCGCAACTGGTCCAGGGGTGGGGCATCCTGCGGGAGTTCTCGCGGTTCGGCATCGAGCGCGACCGCCTCGGCGGCCTCGAAGCGGAACACGAAGCGCGCGCCCTTCTCGCTGTGGCCCAGCGTGAGGTCCCCGCCCATGCGCCGCGCCAGAGCCCGGGCGATGCTAAGACCAAGGCCCGCGCCGCCATAGTCGCGGGAAACCGTCTCGTCGGCCTGGGTGAAGCTGTCGAACACCCGCTCGCGGGCGTGGTCGGGCACGCCGGGACCGCTGTCGGCAACCGCAATCGAGACCATGCGGCGACCATCGGGACCAAGGACCGGCCTGGCGTCCAGCGACACCCCGCCGACGGCCGTGAACTTGATGGCGTTCGACACCAGATTGGTCAGCACCTGGCGGATGCGCAGGTCGTCGGCGTGGATCGTCTCCGGCAGGTCCGGCGCGATGGTGACCTTAAGGCGCAGCCCCTTGAACGCGGCGGCGTCGCGCCAGGCGTTGGCGACCTCGTTGAGGACGGTTCGCGGGTTGATATTGGCCGGCGCCAGCTCGATCCGGCCGGTCTCGATCCGCGAAAGATCCAGCACGTCGTTGAGCAGGTGCATCAGGCTGTCGCCCGAACGGATCATCAGCTCGACCTGCTCGCGCTGGGCCAGCGACAGGTCCGAACGCTCCAGGGCGTGGGCCATGCCCAAGAGGCCGTTCATCGGCGTGCGCAGCTCGTGGCTGGCCACGGCGATGAAGGTCGACTTGGCGCGAGCCGCCTCCAGGGCCTTTTCCCGCTCCTGACGCAGATCGCGGGTCAGGTCGTCCATCCGGCGGGCCGCCGCTCGGTTCAGCAGCATGACGTTGATCGTGGTCGCCACCAACAGCAGCAGCCCCCATCGCGCGGCGACAACCTCGGGGCCCGAGCCCGGCAGGAAGAAGCAGGGAAAGACGATCAGGCAGGCGATCGGGGCCAGCCCGTTCAGCACCAGCAGCGGACCCGACTGGTGGCGGAAGTTCTGGGTGTAGATCACCTGGCCGCACCAGATGGCGACGGCGCCCAGGCGCGTCTCGCCCGAGCCCTCCAGCCACAGCAGCGCGCCCAGCCAGGCCCAGCTGACATTGATCGGCAGCGAGGTCCAGGCGAACAAGGCGCGCAGCAGCGCGGTGCCCGGACGTCCGCCTTTGAAGCGGCGGGTGATCAGATAGGCCAGACCTTCGCCCGCCAGCAGGCTGGCCAGCCAGCCGATAGAGACCAGCGCGCCCAGGCCATAGCCGACGATGACCGCCGCCAGGGTCGCCGAGACCAAGCGCGGCGCCGTCAGCCGATACGTGTCGGCCGCGACCTCGTCCAACCGCTCGTCGGACCATGTCTCGCTAAGCCAGCCCAAGCCTGGTCTCCGAACGACGAACCCCGTTCTTCCAGAGCCTGTCTCGTTTAGATGGACCCTCTAAACGAGATAAACAGGCTCTGAATCAAACATTTGGAGCCCTTCTCAAGAAGGGCTCCAGGCTCGACTAAACCGTTAAAACATCAGAAGCCCCTGAAGATGCGATGCGACCGATGATCGCGGCCGACGCCGGGGCGATCCTTGGAACGGCGGCGTCTCGTCTTACAGTGGCGCTGCATTGCACAATGGCCCCCGGCCCACTAGTTTCTTCTGAACAACGATAATTAATCGGGAGAGAAACGGCCGATGTATGGGCTGATGCAGCATGGGGCGCTGACCCTCGACAAGATCATCGACCACGCCGCGCGCTGGCACACGGATCGCGAGGTCGTCAGCCGGTCCGTAGAAGGCCCGATCGTGCGCACCACCTATGGCCAGATGCACGACCGGGCCAAGCGGGTGTCCAACGCCTTGCAGGCCCTGGGGATGAAAGCCGGCGACCGCGTCGGGACCCTGGCCTGGAACACCGCCCGGCACATGGAGGCCTGGTACGGCATCATGGGCGTGGGCATGGTCTGCCACACCCTGAACCCGCGCCTGTTCCCCGAGCAGATCGCCTGGATCGCCGACCACGCCGGCGACCGCGTGATCTTCACCGACCTGACCTTTCTGCCGATCCTCAAACAGATCGTCCCGCGCATTCCCAGCGTCGAGTACGTGGTGGTGTTCACCGACCGCGACCACATGCCCGCCGACTTCGCCCTGGCCGGCGACGCGCCGGGCTTCAAGGGCCTGCTGGCGTTCGAGGACCTGGTCGAGCAGCACTCGGCCGACGTCGCCTGGGGCGGCTTCCCGGAGGATACGGCCGCGGGCCTCTGCTACACCTCGGGCACGACGGGCGATCCCAAGGGCGTGCTCTACTCGCACCGCTCGAACTTCCTGCACACCATGATCACCCTGCAGCCAGACGTCATGGGCCTGTCCCAGAAGGACGTCATCCTGCCCGTGGTGCCGATGTTCCACGCCAACGCCTGGGGCGTGGCCTTCTCGGCGCCCGGAACCGGGGCCAAGATGGTCATGCCCGGCGCCAAGATGGACGGGGCCTCGGTTCACGAACTGCTCGAGACCGAGGGCGTGACCTTCTCGGCCGCCGTGCCCACCGTCTGGCAGATGCTGCTGCAGCACCTGGAAAGCACCAACGGCAAGATCACCACCCTGAAGAAGGTGGTGATCGGCGGGGCGGCCTGTCCCGAGAGCATCATCCGCGCCTTCCACGACAACTACGGCGTCGAGGTGGTCCACGCCTGGGGCATGACCGAGACCTCGCCGCTGGGCACCCTGTCGGTGATGACCGACCAGCTGGAGAAGCTCTCCTATGACGAGCAGATGCCCTGGCGCCTGAAGCAGGGCCGCCCGCCGCTGGGCGTCGACATCTGCCTGAAGGACGACGCGGGCAAGCCGCTGCCCCACGACGGCAAGGCCTTCGGCCACCTGAAGATCCGGGGCCCCATCATCGCGGCCGAGTACTTCAAGGGCGCCGGCGGGAACATCCTGGACGCCGAGGGCTATTTTGACACCGGCGACGTCGCCACGATCGACGCGCAGGGCTTCATGCAGATAACCGACCGGGCCAAGGATGTGGTCAAGTCGGGCGGTGAGTGGATCAGCACGATCGAGATCGAGAACATCGCCGTCGGCCACCCCAAGGCCGCCATCGCCGCCGTGGTCGGCGTGCCCCATCCCAAGTGGGACGAACGGCCCGTGCTGCTGGTCAAGCTGAAGCCCGATGAGACGGCGACGCGGCTCGAGTTCCTCGACTTCCTGCAAGGCAAGATCGCCAAGTGGTGGACCCCCGACGACGTGCTGTTCGTCGAGGACATCCCGCTGGGCGCGACGGGCAAGATCGACAAGAAGCTTATCCGCAAGCGATTGGCGGAGGAGGGGTATGAGCTGCCGGGTTAGGGAGCGAGGCCCACAGCACGCCAACGCTCGGGCGAGATCATGAACGACGGCTATGGTTGGGTTGCGGACCAAATCCTCCCCCTAGCGGGGGAGATGTCGGCGAAGCCGACGGTGGGGGAAGAAGCCGGCTCGGCGGGACTTCCCCCTCCGGCCTTCGGCCTCCTCCCCCCTGGGGGGGAGGATTTTCCAACCGTCCCACTTGGGTCGCAACCCGACCACCCCTGCGATCGCCTCGCCGTGAAATGTAGGGAGGGCTCCTTCTCTGGGGAGAAGGAGGGCGGAGCGCGAAACCAACAAACACCCGACCTACCCGGCGAATGCCGGGGCCCAGATTCATCTGGAGCGGTGGGGGTGGGCGCGCCACACGCCCTTGCGAGCGCCTCCACGTTAGCGGGTTCGATCTGGGCCCCGGCATTCGCCGGGGAGGTCGGAGGTTTTGCGGCTCCCGCCTGAAGCGCTCTAGAATCCCTCACCCTCCCACCGCTTCGCGGCGGGCCCCGCCCTCTCCCTCTGGGAGAGGGTTTTCTCCTCCCCCTCAGTGGAAATCCCGGCTCCGCAGCAGCCGCCCCGACACCTTCTGCCGCACGCGCGGGGCCGGCGCGCCGGGTTCATCCCTCAGCGATGACAGATGCGCCGACAGGTCGGTGAAGCCTTCGGCCACTACGTGGATCACACCGTCGGCGCGCTGCACCCGGCCGTGGACCACCAGGAATGAGGCGGTCATCACCAGGTTGCGGTCGGCCTCGAAGCGGTCCCTCCAGACGACGGCGTTGGCGACGCCGGTCTCGTCCTCCAGGGTTACGAACACCACGCCCTTGGCCGTGCCCGGTCGCTGGCGAATGAGGACCAGACCCGCCACCGACACCCCCGCGCCGTCCTTCAGGGTCGACAGCCGCTCGGCCGTGATCACCCCGCGCCGTTGCAGCATCGGCCGGTAGAAGCCGATCGGGTGGGCCTTCAGGGACAGGCTGGTGGTGCGATAGTCCTCGGCCACGTCCTGAGGCGCGGCCATGGCCGGCAGGGCGACGGAGGTCTCGAACAAGGGCAGGCCGGCCAGCAGCGGAGCCTGGACCGGCGCCCTGTGCTCGCCCTTCAGCCCCTTGACCGCCCACAGCGCCTCGCGGCGTGTCAGGCCCACGCCGGCGAAGGCGTCGGCTTCGGCCAGGAGCTCCAGCGCCCGCTGCGGAACACCGCCCTGGGCGAACTCGCCCGGCGTGCGCGCACCCTCCGCGCGGGCGTGGACCAGCACGGCGACGTCGGCCTTCTTCAGGCCCTTGATCTGGCGAAAGCCCAGACGGACGGCCTTCCAGAGATGGCGGTGCGCGTAGTCGGCGATCTTGTCGGCGCGGGGCCGGAAGCCCTCATAGGCGGCGCCCTTCTCCAGAGCGCAGTCCCAGTCGCTGGCCAGGATGTCGGGCGGCAGCACCTCGACGCCGTGCTCGCGCGCGTCGCGGACCAGCTGGGCCGGCTGGTAGAAGCCCATCGGCTGGGAGTTGATCAGGGCCGCGCAGAACACGTCCGGCCAGGCCCATTTGATCCAGGCTGAGACGTAGACCAGCTTGGCGAAGCTGGCCGCGTGGCTTTCCGGAAAGCCGTAGTGGCCAAAGCCCTCAATCTGCTTGAAGCACCTCTCGGCGAAGTCGCGCTGATAGCCGCGCCGGACCATGCCCTCAACGAACTTGTCGCGGTACTCGGCGGGCGTGCCCAGGTTGCGGAAGGTGGCCATGGCCTTGCGCAGGCCGTCGGCCTCGTCGGGCGTGAACTTGGCCGCCTCGATGGCGAGACTCATGGCCTGCTCCTGGAACAACGGCACGCCAAAGGTCTTGCCCAGGATGCCTCTCAGTTCGTCCGGCGGGCCATGCTCGGGCGAAGGCTTGGGCCACTCCGCCTCTTCGATCCCGCTACGCCGCTTCAGATACGGATGGACCATGTCGCCCTGGATCGGCCCCGGACGCACGATCGCCACCTCAATCACCAGGTCGTAGAACTCGCGCGGCTTCAGGCGCGGCAGCATCGACATCTGGGCCCTGCTCTCGACCTGGAACACCCCGACGCTGTCGGCCTTGCACAGCATGTCGTAGACGCCCGGGACCTCTTTGGGGATGTCGGCCAGGTCCTTCAGCCAGGCCTGGCCGTGGTCGTCGCGCAGCATCCCCATTGCCCGCTGGATGGCGCTCAGCATGCCCAGCGCCAGGATATCGACCTTCATCAGGGACAGGCTGTCGATGTCGTCCTTGTCCCACTCGATGAAGGTCCGGTCCTTCATCGCCGCGTTGCCGATCGGCACGGTCTCGTCCAGCCGCCGCTTGGTCAGGACGAAGCCGCCGACGTGCTGGGACAGGTGGCGCGGGAACTTCAGCAGTTCGGTCGCCAGGGCCACGGCGCGGGCGATCTCGGGCGCGTTGGGATCGAGACCCGCATCGCGCAGATGCGCCTCGGGCAATCCATCGCCCCAGCTGCCCCAGACCGTGCCGGCCAGCAGTGAGGTGACGTCCTCGGTCAGGCCCAGGGCCTTGCCGACGTCGCGGATGGCGCTGCGCGGGCGGTAGTGGATCACCGTCCCGCAAATGGCGGCGTAGTCACGGCCGTAGCGGTCATAGACGTACTGCATCACCTCCTCGCGCCGCTCGTGCTCGAAGTCGACGTCGATGTCGGGCGGCTCGCCGCGGTTCTCGGAGATGAAGCGGGTGAACAAGAGGCGATGCTCGGTCGGGTCGATCGCCGTCACGCCCAGGCAGAAGCAGACCGAGGAATTGGCCGCCGAGCCGCGCCCCTGGCACAGGATGCCCATCTTCCGCGCCTCGCGCACGATGTCGTGCACGGTGATGAAGAAGTTGGGGTAGTCCATCTTGGCGATCAGCCGCAGCTCTTCCTCAAGCTGGGCCTTCACCTTGTCCGGCACGCCGCTGGGATAGCGCCAGGCCGCGCCCTGCCAGGTCAGGTCGGTCAGGTGCTGCATCGCCGTCTTGCCCGGCGGCACGGGCTCGTCGGGGTATTGCTCACGGATCTGGCCAAGGTCGAAGCCGATGCGCTCGACGATCTCGACTGTGCGCTCGACCGCGCGCGGCCACCGCTCGAACAGGCGCGCCATCTCGGCGGGGGTCTTGATGTGCCGCTCGGCGTTGGCCTCCAGCCGGAAGCCCGCCTCGTGGATCGCGCAGTGCTCGCGCACGCAGGTGATGATGTCCTGCAGCGGCCGCCGCTCGGGGCCGTGATAGAGCACGTCGTTGGTCGCCACGATCGGCGCGCCGGCCGCGCGCCCCAGGGCGTCGAGACGCGCGAGGCGCTTCAGGTCCTGGGCGGCGTAGGCGCGGCTGGCCGCCAGCCAGGACCGTCCGGAAAGGTCGCCGGCCATGCGGGTCAGGTCCCGCTCGAACGCCTCGTCCAGGTTGCGGGGCGGGACGATCAAGCCGATCTGCCCGTCGGCATGGCCTAGGAAATCGGCCCAGGTAAGGTGACACTGGCCCTTCTCGGCCCGCCGCTGGCCCAGGGTCAGCAGGCGCGTCAGGCGCGCGAAGGCCTCGCGATCAGTCGGGTAGCAGATCAGGCTGGGCGTGCCGTCCATGAAGTCCAGCCGGCAGCCGGTCAGCACCCGGACCTTCCGCGACTTGGCCGCCGTCCAGGCGCGCACGACCCCGGCCAGGCTGTTGCGGTCGGCGATCCCAACGGCGCTCAGCCCCAGCGCCTCGGCGGCAATGGCCAGCTCTTCGGCGTGCGAGGCGCCGCGCAGGAAGGAGAAGTTGCTGGTGGTTTGGAGTTCGGCGTAGGCGGGTCTCTTCATGGCGAGCCCCCTCCACCGGCGTTCGCCGGTCCCCCTCCCCCAGAGGGGGAGGAAGGTGATCCTTCTGCCCCCTTTGGGGGCGGACGACCTGCGAAGCAGGTCCCGTGGGGGCCCGCGGCGCTATCCAAACAGGCCATGGATCCACCACTTCGGCGCCTCGCCGCTGCCAAACAGCCCCTGCCGGAAGATCCAGTATCGCCCGCCGGCATCGTCTTCGACGCGGTAGTAGTCGCGGACTTTTCCTGGCCCGGTCTCGTCGAGCTCGACCCGCCACCATTCCTGGGCGATGCGCTCGGGCCCCTCGGCGCGGCGGACGCGGTGAGATCTGCCCCGCCAGGTAAAGGACACCGGCGGATCGTCGGGCACCTTGGCCAGGGCCGTGATCGCCTCGGGCCGCTTGAACAGGCGCACCGGGCGCGGGCGGTCGGGGTCCCAGGCTGCGGCGGGCGGCGGGTCCAGCGGGGCGGCGCGGACCACAGACCGTTCAGGCACGTGGCTCTCATAGGGATCGGCCCGCCAGACGCGCGCCTCGCCCAGGCGGTTGACCAGCCGGTCGATCAGCGGCGCCAGGGTCTCGTCGAGGCCCGCGCCCGACGCCTTGTCCAGCCCCGCCTGGACGGCGGCCAGGGGCTCGACCCCGGCGGCGTGGACGGTGACGACCTCGATGCCGAAGCCCGGATCGACCTTATCGAGCTTGGGAACCACCAGCTTGGCTAGCCGCTGGGCGTCGCGGCCGATCCGCGCCAAACCCGCGCGCACGGGGAAGGCCTGGCCGTCCAGGCGGTGGAACACGACCTCGAAGCGCTTGGCCCCGCGCCCCTCGGCCTCCAGCCGGGCGCAGATCAAAGCCAGCGCGTCGGCGGCGACGCGGGCCATGTCCTCGGGCGCGCTGATCGGCTCGAAGAAGGCCAGGCGATCGAACCAGGGATTGGCCGGCCGGCGGAAGGTCAGGGCCTCGGCGGCCGCTCCCAGGGCCTGATCGAGACGGGTGGTGAAGGCTAGGCCAAAGCGCTTGGCCAGCTGGGCGCGCGGCAGGCCGTAGAGCTGGCCCACGCGGTGCAGGCCCAGGCGCGGCAACTGGGCCTCGGCCGCCTCGTCCAGCCGCAGGGCCGCGACGGGCAGGTCGGACAGAGCCTGGCGCTGGCCGCCGGGCGGGACGACGGCGAGGTCCTCGCCGAACCTGGCCAGCCCCCAGGCCGCCCCGGCGGTGTCGGCGATCGCCGCTCGCGCCGGCACGCCCCAACGGGCCAGCCGCGCCACGAGGTCGACCAGCATGGCGCCCTCGCCGCCCCACAGGTGGTCGGTCCCGGTGATGTCGAGCAAGAGGCCATCGTCGCCGTCGATCGCCACGGCCGGCGAGAACCGCACGCACCAGTCGCTCAAGGCCTCCAGCGCCGCGCGGTCGGCGGCGGGGTCGTGATCGAAGGTCAGAAGGTCCGGAACCAGGGCCAGGGCGTCGGCGGCCTTCTGGCCGGGGAAGAGGCCGAGGGTGCGGGCCCGGTCATCGACGGCGGCGAGGCGGCGGGTCCCGCGTTCGGAGACAAGCAGAGCGAGGGGGGCTCTGACTTGCCCCCTCCGGATGCTGCGCATCCTCCTCCCCCGGAGGGGGAAGAAGGGGAGCGGCAGCCTTCTTCCCCTCCGGGGGAGGAGCGCCGCAGGCGCGGAGGGGGCCTGTGTCACCCGGCTTTGCGCCATCCGGGTTCCGCCGACGCCACGTCGTGATCGGCCAGTTGGGACACCAGACGGAAAGGATGCGGGCCATGGCCGGCCTCCTGGGCTTCTAAGATCCAGCCGCCGGAACGTCCGCCCCGGCAGCGCTCGAGTTCGACCCGCCAGCGTGGAGGGCCCAGGCCGATGTCGTCGGGCGGCGCCCCGCTGGGCTGGGGGCCCACGCGCCAGCGGCTGAACGAGGCCGAGCCGGACACCGTCCGAGGCCCCTCCCCCGCGCGCCCACCGTAAGGCCGGCGATGCAGCAGCAGCCCAAGGCCGCCCCGCTTCTCGCAGGCCAGTTGCAGCCGACGGCCGGCCGTCAGGTCGGGGGCCTGCGCCTCGCCGACCGCCGCGCTCACGCCTGCCGTGGAGAGGGCGTCCTCCAGCACCGACAGCACCTCGGCCTCGTCGCGGGCGCGGACCTGGATCAGCCGCTGGGCGGGGAAACCCAGGCCGAACAGGCCGGGGACGAACAGGTCGGTCCGCCGCGCCACCCAGACCACCACGCCGGTCGCCGCCAGGGGCCGCAGCAGCAGGCCGATGAAGGCCGCCGGGGCCGCGCCCGTCTCGCCCTCCAGCCCGGCGCCGACCACCTCGTGCCAGGCGCCCAGCGGCAGGCCGCCGCCTGGAAAGCAGCCGTCGATGGTCGGGTCGCCGAACGGCAGGACCGGAGTCGGAGTCCGAGTCCCCGCTTCGATCGCGGCGATCCGGCCTCTCAGGGCCGCAAGACGCGCCTCGCGCGATCCGGCCATCTCACACTCCAAGTTCTCTTTTTGTTCTGATCTTTCGCGCACGGAGAGTCAAGGCGGACCATCGGCGCGGAGCCCGACCGCGACCCTTTGTCCAAGACCACACAGCGCTATGGCGAGCGTGACCATTCATGCGAGAGTGGCTGAGCGTCTTGATTCCCCGAGCCTCCATGAAGCCCGCGATCCTCCGCCCATCCGGCGTGACCCGCCCCCCGCCCAGACCGGGACGCTGCGCCTCGACGCTCTGAGTGCGCTCCCAACACTCGACAAAGCTTGAAGCCGAGGAAGCCATGACACCCGACGTTCTAGAAAACCTGCGCTTCCAAGGTTATTCGCCCCGCACCCTGCTGGATGTCGGGGCCCACCTGGGCGCCTTCACCCAAGGCTTCCTGCAGACCTTTCCGGACTGCGTGCCGACCCTGATCGAGCCCAATCCCTTTTGCCAGGACGCGCTGGGCCAGCTGCCCTACGAGCGTCTCGCCGTCGCCGCGTCGTCCGAGCCGGGTCAGGCTGAGATGTTCCTAACCCAGGAATGGCTGCAGTCGACGGGCAGCTCGCTATACCGGGAGAACACCGAGTTTTTCCGCGACGATGTGATCACCAAGCAGGTGGTCGACAAGGTGCGCCTGGATGACGTCTTCGCGGGCCGCCGCTTCGACTTCGTCAAGATCGACACGCAAGGCTCCGAGCTGGACGTGCTGATGGGCGGCCAGACCGTGCTGCGCCAAGCCGACTACATCCTGATCGAAATCTCGGTGGTGGATTACAACATCGGCGCGGCGCGGGCCGAGCAAGTGTTCGCCCAACTGGCCGCCATGGGCTTCCGCAGCGCGCAGGTCACCGACTTCCACCGGCTGAAGGGCGTTCACGACGGCGGACTGCTGCAGATGGACTTTCTGTTCGAGCGCGCGGTCCGTCGCCCCACCCAGAACTATCGCTACGGGCCCCTCCACGGCCACGGGCCGCTGATGGACTATCTGCGCGCCCAGAAGGCCCAGTGCCCTGACTTCAGCGTCATCGACGTCGGGGCGGCCGCCAATCCCTGGTCGGGCGAGGTGCTGGACGCCACGTTCGATATGGGCGACTGCGCCGTCGCGCCCCTGCACTTCCGGGGCAATTTCAACGACAGCCGCAGCTGGGACGAGGTGCTGCGCCACGTGGCCAAGCACGGCCGCTTCTCCTACGCTATCTGCTCGCACACTCTGGAAGACTTGGCCTATCCGGCCATGGCGCTGGAGATGCTGCCGCGCATCGCCGACGCCGGCTATGTCTGCGTGCCCTCGCGCTATCTGGAGAACCTGCGGCCCGAGAGTCCCTATCGCGGCTTCATCCATCACCGCTGGATCCTGGACAATGTTGGCCAGGACCTGATCCTGGCGCCGAAGATCCCTCTTGTGGAGTTTCTGACGCTGGAAGCCGAGGCTGAGTGGGCCAACCAGCCGGACCGGTTCGAGTTCCAGATGCATTGGCGCGGGGCTATCGCCTTCAGCCCGATGAACGGCGACTATCTGGGTCCGAACCGGGAAGCCGTCATCGGCATGTACGCCCAGTTCCTCAACCGTCCCTGAGCCGGACGGTCCGGCGAGCCAAGCCTATGCGTCGGCGTTCAGCCATCGGGTCGCGATGATCGGCCCGAAGAAGAAGCCGACGCCCAGAGTGTCGGCGACAACGTCGAAGATGTCGGCGTCGCGGCCGACGATGGGCAAGCCCTGTAGGATCTCGATGGCGATCCCAAAGCCCAGCAGCACCACGCCGATCTTCCAATAGCGGCTCTTGGGCAGGGCCATCGTCGCCAGGAAAGTCAGGCCGTAGAAGACGATGAAGTGCTTGGCCTTGTCCCACGGGATCAGGCCCTTCGTGTCGTCCCCGGGCGCCAGGGCCGCGTAGAGGGTGAACGCCACGGCGGCGGTGAAGACCAGCAGGCCGGGCCAGTTGATCTTACGCGGAACGAGCAGGGACATGGGGCGGTCTTTAAAATGTAGATCCTCCCCCGCCATGCGGGGGAGGTGGCCAGGAGGGGCGGAGGGGCGAACTCGGCCCACACCGTACTAGCCCCCTTGTCTGTTGATTGCATGTCATTGTGGAGGCGTCTTCCGGGACGCCCGTCTGACGGTGGCAACGCCAGGCGGGCTGTTGGCGGATTGGCCGTTTCCCCCTGAGCCTTGAAGGCTGGGACTGAGCAGGGCCGCCGCCGACGTTTCATGACCCGGATGGTTGCAGAGACGAATGGGTCCGAAACCACAAGGATGGGTCGATGGAACGGGTGGAGCGTAACACGAAAGTCGCTGAGATCGACGTGGGCAAGCGCTGGCTGGATGTGGCGATGCATGGCCAGGACGGGACGCGTCGGTTCGGCAACGACGCGGCGGGGCGATCGGAGCTGTCCACCTGGCTGGTCGAGCGAGGTGTTGGTCGGGTTGGGCTTGAGGCGACAGGTGGCTACGAGCGTCAGGTTCGCTCCGCAATGGAGGCGGCGGATCTTGAGGTGGTGGTACACCAGCCGATGGAGGTTCGGCTGTTCGCCCGGCTCAAGCGCTGGAAGGCCAAGACCGACCAGCTGGACGCGGCTCTGATCGCGGCGGCGACGGCGCAGGCGGATGCGGTGCGCGCGGCCCAGGATCCGCGACTGGTCGAACTGGCCCAGCGCCTGACGGCCTACGAGCAGATCAGCGATCAGGCCGCCGCGCTGAAGACCTTCATGGAGCACGTCGATCTACCCGACCTGGTCCAGACCCTGGGCGAGCAAATCCAGAGCCTGTCGCGCCTGAAGGCCCGGCTCGCCGCCGAGATCCTGGAGCGGATCGCGGCCTGCCCCGAACTTCTGGCGCGCCACCGCTTGCTGATGTCGCTTCCTGGCGTAGGGGCGATCGTGGCCGCCATCGTCGCAAGCGCTTCGACCCAGGCTTCAAGGCCTTCGCCCAGCGCCTGCGAGAGGCCGGCAAACCTCCTAAGGTCGCCATCGTCGCCGTCATGCGAAAGCTTATAGAGGCCGCCAACCTCGTTCTCGCAAGACAGATCCCCTGGAACCCCACCACGCTCTGAACAACATGGTTGCTCAGTCACGGAGTTTATCCTCGGGCGCGCGCTTCGCGCGACCCGGGGGCGACAGCTCCCCCGCATCGCGGGGGAGCATCTAACTTATCGCCCTAAAACCCATACAGCCCCGCGTACTCCGCATCCTTCGCCGCGATCTGCCGGGCGCAGTCGACCATCACCTTGGCCTGTTTCCAGGTGGCGTCGTCCTGCATCTTGCCGTCGATCATGGCCACGCCCGTGCCGTCGGGCATGGCGTCCAGGATCTTCCGGGCGAATGCGACCTCGGCCGGGTCGGGGCTGAAGACCTGCTTGGCGATCTGGATCTGGCTGGGGTGCAAGCTCCAGGCGCCGGCGCAGCCCATCAGGAAGGCGTTGCGGAACTGCTGCTCGCAGGCGACCGGGTCGTCGATCGCCCCGAACGGACCGTAGAACGGCTTGATCCCATGGGCCGCGCAAGCGTCGACCATCTTGGCGAAGGTGTAGTGCCACAGGTCCTGCTGCACCGAGGCGCGGGATGATCCGTCCGTATGCGGATCTTCGATCACACGGTAGCCCGGATGACCACCGCCCACGCGGGTCGTCTTCATCGCCCGGCTGGCGGCGAGGTCCGCCGGGCCCAGGCTGATGCCCTGCATACGCGGGCTGGCGGCGGCGATCGCCTCGACGTTCATCACGCCCTCGGCCGTCTCCAGGATCGCGTGCAGCAGGATCGGCCGCGTGACGCCGTGCTTGGCCTCCAGCGAGGCCAGGAGCTGGTCCATGTAGAAGATGTCCCACGGCCCCTCGACCTTGGGGACCATGATCACGTCGATCTTGTCGCCGGCCTTCTCGACGATCGTGGCGACCTCATCCAGGTGCCAGGGCGAATTGAGGCAGTTGATCCGCGTCCAGAAGCCGACGCCCAGGGCCTTGAAGTCCACCTCGCGCGACAGGGCGACCAGACCGGCCAGGGCCGCGCCCTTGGCGTCGGCCGGAATGGCGTCTTCGAGGTTGGCCAGGATCACGTCGACGGTCGGGGCGATCTCGGGGACCTTGGCGCGGACCTTGTCCAGGTGCGGCGGCACGAAGTGGATCATCCGCTCCACGCGGGCGGGCAGTTCGCGGTAAGGCGTCGGCGCGCCGATCGCCAAGGGTTTGAAAAAGCCGCGCGGCGTCTTCATGCCGGTCTACTCCCCGTTCTTGTCACGCCGCCCTCTGGAGCGGTCATTTCGCAATTGCGAGAAGACTGCGGCGGCGCGGCATGGAGGTCAAGGCTGACGCGTGGGTCAGGCCTTCGCGGGCGGCGGCTTGGGGGCTTCTTCGGGATCCTCGCGCTCGAGATCGGCGGCGGCGTCGTTGCTGGAGGCCTGGCGCGCGGCCTTGGCCTTGCGGCGGCGGGCGGCGGGCTCCAGGCGCAGGCTGGTGAGGGCGTCGTCGCCCTCCTCGCCGAACAGGCCGCGCAGCCGGATGTCGCGCTGCGGATAGGGGATCTCGATCCCGGCGCCGCGCAAAGCATCGTCGATCAGCCAGGTATAGGCCGCGAAGATCGCCGCCGGGCGGCGCACCGCCTCGACGGTCGGCCAGACGATCAGCTCGAACTTCAGGGCGTGGTCGCCATAGCCGACCAGCCAGACCTGAGCCCGGCGCGTGGCGTCGTCGGGCGAGGTGAACGGGGCGGACTTGGCGGCCTTCAGCACCGCCTCGCGCACCTTGTCCTTGTCCGCGCCGAAGGCCGTGACGAACGGCACGCGAATGCGGCGGTTGGTGCCGCGCAGGGTCCAGTTGATCACTTGGTCGTTCACCAGCACCGAGTTGGGCACGATAATGTCGGTGCTATCGTTGGTGCGGATGCGGGTGGCGCGCGCCCCGATCGCGTGGACCACGCCCCGGCCGCCATTGGGCAGCTCGACGAAGTCGCCTACCGCCACCAGCCGCTCGAACACCAGGGAAACGCCCGAGGCGAAGTCCTTGATGACGCCCTGCAGGCCAAGACCCACCCCGACGCCCAGGGCGCCGGCGAACACGGTCAGCGAGGTGAGATCCAGGCCCATGGTCGACAAGCCGGCCACAACCCCGATCACGATCAGGCCGTAGGTCGCGACCTTCTCGACAGCGTACAGCGACGCCGCGTCCCCCGCCGCCCGCTCGCGCAACCGCCTAAAGCCCGCCGAGGTCAGGCGCGCGGCGACCAGGGCCGCGCCGACGATCAGCACGCCAGTGACAAGGCCGCCGACCGTCACCGACGCCTTGCCCAGCTTCAGGAGTTCGAAGGAGTCGAGCGTGCGAAGCGGGTTGTCGGCCATGGCGGGGAGTGTGGGCTCAGGTCGCGACGAGGGGCAAGCGCGGTGTCGCGAAGTTGCTCCTCCGCGATGCGGGGGAGCTGTCACGGAGTGACTGAGGGGGCGAGCGCCGTGAGAGCAGAGCTTGCCCCCTCCGGCCCTCTGGGCCACCTCCCCCGCATGGCGGGGGAGGAACTTGAAAACTACCGCCCCACCATCGCCAGACCCGCCTTCGTATAGCGCTCGCCCTCGACGGCCGTTTCCGGAACGGCGGCGGCGATGCGGGCCAGGTCTTCGGCGGAGAGCGCGAGGTCGACCGCGCCGAGGTTCTCCTCCAGCCGGGCGATCTTCGTCGTCCCGGGGATCGGGGCGATGGACTCGCCCTGATGCAGAATCCAGGCGAGCGCCAGCTGGGCCGGGGTCGCGCCCTTCTCGGCGGCGATCTGGGTCAGCGCCTCGACCAGGGACAGGTTCTTGGCCAGGGCCTCGCCCTGGAAGCGCGGCAGGTTGCGGCGGAAGTCGTTCTCGCCGATCTCGGTCTTCATCGCACCGGTCAGGAAACCGCGACCCAGGGGGCTGTAAGGCACGAGACCGATACCCAGCTCACGCAGGGTCGGCAGGACATCGGCCTCCAGTTCGCGGAACCACAGCGAATATTCGCTCTGCAGCGCCGCGACCGGCTGGATGGCGTGGGCCTTGCGGATCGTGGCCGGGCCGGCTTCGGAGAGGCCAAAGTGCTTGACCTTGCCCTCGGCGATCAGGTCCTTGACCGTCCCGGCCACGTCCTCGATCGGCACGTTGGGATCGACGCGGTGCTGGTAGAAGAGGTCGATCACTTCGACGCCCAGGCGCTTCAGCGAGGCCTCGGCCACGGCGCGGATGTGCTCGGGGCGGCTGTCGGTGCCGCGCATGCGCGAAAAGCCCTCGCCCGTCCCCTCCGGCGCGATGTCGAAGCCGAACTTGGTGGCGATCACGACCTTGTCGCGGAAGGGCTTCAGGCCTTCGCCGACCAGCACCTCGTTGGTGTAGGGGCCATAGACCTCGGCGGTGTCGAAGAAGGTCACGCCCAGCTCGACGGCCCGGGCCAGCAGCCTGTGGGCGTCGGCCGCTTCCAGCGCCGTGCCGTACACCTGGCCCATGCCCATGCAGCCGAGACCGATGGCCGAGACCTCAAGGCCGTCGCCGAGTTTACGCGTCTTCATGGGATGCTCCTTCGTCTGGATGGGCCGGCGTCGCCGACGCCCCGCAGATGGGGGGCCGAGCGATGACGGCCTAGCGCCCGCCCCTTCGATTTGGAGGATCAGGCAATCCTCTTGGCGTGGCAGTCAATCGCCTTCGCAGCCGCTCCGCCCGATCACGCCGGACATTACCGCCATTTAAATTGAACACCGTTCTGTGATTGCGCAGCTTAGGCTGGGGAATCGGATTTCGAGGCGATGCGATGGCGGTGACGCGGCGGCTGGCGGCGCTGATGATGGCCGGCGCGGTAGTGGCCCTAGGCGCTTGCGCGGCGCAGGCCCAGAGCTTGAGCGTCGCCGCGCCCGGCGGCGGCGCGCCGATGCGCTGGGCCTCGTCCAAGTTCGGCGACCGGATCGAGCCACGCGCGGCGGTGCTGCTGCCAATCCGTTTCGACAGGGTCGACAAGACCTTCTACGCCCAGTTCGATCTCGGGGCGAAGTCGACCGTCTTCTACGGCAAGACCGTGGCGGCGGCTTCGGCCAGGATCCCCGCGCTCAAGGGCGGGCCGCTGAGCTTCGCGATCGGCGACGTCCGCGCCAGCATCGCCAAGCCCAATGTCCGTGAAGGGATCGGCGATCCGGACATCGCCTGGGACGATCCCAAGGCGGTGGACCTGATCGGCACGATCGGCGTCGATCTGCTGGAAGGCCGCGTGCTGGCGGTCGACTTCAAGGGGATGCGCCTGACTGTTGGCGACGCCGCCCCGCCCGACCTCGCCGCCAAGGCCAACTGGTCGCCGATGACGCTGAAGAGCCGCTGGGTGCTTCTGGACGCCCAACTGGAAGGCCAGCCGACCAAGCTCTTGCTCGACACCGGCTCCAGCGCCTTCGCCCTGCTGATCGACAAGACCCGCTGGAGCCAGATGACGACGGGCCAGGACGCCGAGAGCTTCCCGGTCAATTCGTGGGGCAAAAAGCTGATGGCCCACACCGCCCCGACCGAGGCCCGGGTGGTGATCGGCGGCCTCGACACGCCGCTGGGCGACGCGACCTATATCGAAGGGACCAGCGCCATGCAGGGGCTGATGATGCGCGCCACCGGCATGGGCGGCATGACCGGCAACCGCCTGTTCTTCGACCGCGTCCTGCTGCTGGACGCGCCGGGCGGGCGCTATGCGGTGATCGAATAACCTCATCTTGAAAATCCCCCCAGCGGGGGAGGTGGCGCGAAGCGTCGAAGGGGAAAGTCCTGCAGACCTTGCCTCTTCCCCCTCCGTCGTCGCTCCGCGCCGACACCTCCCCCGCTGGGGGGAGGATGTAGCGCGACATTTGGTTTCGCAGCGCGAGACACTTGGTTTCGCAGTGCTTTCGAAAATCGGCAAGACCTGATCACCCCCTCGCCCCGAACCCTAGACCACGCCTCGGCGGGCCATACTCGCCCTTGGCCCCCCTCGACGTGCCGATCTCCCGCCTGCCGCATTTAGGGCAACGCCAGCGCGGTCGGATCTCTCGCAGGTCGATGTCGCCCCACCCGCGCTCAATATAGGCCTGGAAGTCCGCCAGCCAGCTGTGGCTGCACCCATGGGCCTGGCAGGACAGGAAGAGCGTGTCACCTCGGACCCAGTAGCCACGCGCGGTGTTGATCTCCCGCATGAAGCCGGGAACCTGGTCCCAGCCGGTGAAGCCCGTCTCTCGTCGGTGGTGGACCATGGGCGGAGGCTCTACTCCTCCGCCCAGGCCGGCGGCAAGCTAGGCCGGGGTGATGATCACTTCGCGGGCTGGAGCCGCGCCGCCGCCGGCGACGCCGTAGTGGGTGCCGACCGCCTCGATCTGGAAGTCCTTGAAGGTTTCGCGGACGCCCGGAACGTCGTTCAAAGACATTACGAAGCGGCCTTTAAGCCCCTTCAAAGCGACCGCCAACGCCTCGAAATCCGAGCGGCTGAACATGCCCTCGCCGTAGTCGGTCTCGCAGGCCCAGTAAGGCGGGTCCAGATAGAAGAGCGTTCCGGGGCTGTCGCGACGGGCGAGGAACTCCGCCCAGGGCTGGCACTCGATCTCGACGCCGGCGAGGCGGTCGCGGATCTCCGCCAGGTCGCCAGCCAGCCTGGTGACGTCGAACCGGGCCGGGCGGTCCAGCGAGACGCCATAGTTCCGGCCGGTGATCTTGCCGCCGAAGGCCAGCTTCTGGAGATAGAGGAAGCGAGCGGCGCGCTGCAGGTCGGTCATGCTCTTCGGGTCGAGGCTCTTGAGCCGATCGAACTCAGCCCGCGAGCTGATGTGAAACCGGATCAGATCCATGAAGGCGACGTAGTGATCCTGGAGCACCCGGAAGAACGTCCAGACGTCGCGGCTCCAGTCGTTGATGACCTCCGCCTTGGGCCGCAACCGGCGGCGGAAGAACACACCGCCCATGCCCACGAAGGGCTCGGCGTAGAGCGCATGGGGGATGGCCTCGATGCGATCGACCAGGCGCTTGGCCAGGTTGCGCTTCCCACCGAGGTAGGGAGCCGCCGGCTTTACGGGCGCGACGGCGGTGAAGGTTGGACTCGACTCCATTGAAAACCTGACTACGAAAGCCCCGCCGGTGCATCGGCGGCGGGACAGAAGGGGGCGCGCGCCCCCGGATGTGTGGTTCTCCAGACCACGGCTCGGGCGTTCCAGCGCCCTAACCCCCGCCAAAAGGCGACATCCCAGCCTGGGCTAGATGATCGCTTTCGCGCGGATGAACAGAGCGTCGGCCTCGGCCTCGGTCTTCCCCAGGACTTCGATGAACTGAAGGGTCATCGGGTGGGTGCGCCAGAAGTCGCTGGCGTCGGCCCAATAGATCTGGGCGGCGCGATCGTTGGAAGCCGCGATCGCCGCCTCCACGTCATCCAACAGCTCGGCCTCCAGCAGGGCCAGGCGAAGCTGCATCCGCGAGACCGAAGCCGGGCAAGACGCCTCGACCCAGCCGCAGGCCGCGCGGCCTTCCGGGTTATTGGGAAGGTCGCTCCACATCGAGCCGGTGGGATCGCTGTCGCTCTCGGGCAGCTTCTGAGGAACGCCGCCGTTCTTGGAATAGAGTTGGGTCGCGTGCATGGGAGATCCTTAAGCGGCGATGCGCATGTAAGCGTTGCGGGAGTTTGGCGAGATGACCCTGGGCGTCAGCGCGCCGACGCGGGTCGAGCCCTGGTCCGATGGGCCGTTCTGGGTGACCAGGTGGAGGCTCGCGTTCACGGTGTCCTGGGCGACCGCCTTGATGCTGTTGCCGTAGGTGCGCACCGAGACGGGAACAGCCGTACCGTTCCAGGCCGTCAGGTGAGCCCATTTCCAGTCTGATGAGATGAAGAGCAACCCCGAGGTCGTCGTCAGGGCAACCGGGGTGGCAAGGCCGCCGCCGAAGGCCTGGGTGAACGTGCGGGTGCCGAGCTGCGTGGCGCCGTTGTAGAAGTAGATGACGTCTGAGGCGCCACCTGGCCGGAAGATCGCCACCGTCGTTCCAAGCAGCTCCATCCGCGGATCGGTCCATGGGGACGAAAGAAGGAGGGTCCACGCGCCGGTGACCGGATTGCCCGTCGTGTAGTAAATCTCACCCCGGTTGAAGCCGCGCAGATAATAGGTCGATCCGACCTTGATCATCTCATTCATGGCCATCGTCCCGTCCGGAGACGAGGTCATCGCGGTCCAGTTCGTGCCGTCTGGCGTCGATTTACCATTGAAGCCGCCGGTGTAGAGACGACCGTCGCAAACGAACGGCGACACGTAGCTGTAGGCCCCCGCCGCAGTGACGTTGGTCCAAGACCCAGCGCCGGTCGAGGAACTCATCAGATAATTGCTGGTGATGTTCCCGACGTAGTAAAGCCCGCCGAAATAGACGACCTGAACCCACTCGGCGCTGACCCAGGGCGCGATGCTGCTGACCTGGAGCGACCATGTGGTCGAGGCCGCGTTAGGCTTGCTGTAGAGATCGGCGTACCCGCTGCCGGCGTTGTAGACGACCGCGAAGTGTCGGCCGTTGACCGCCATATAGGCCGCGAGATTGCCGCCCACGTTGCCGTTGCCGGTGATGTCGCTGGTGTCGGTGGTGATCGACCAGTTGACGTTGTTGAAGCCGCCAAACACCGTCGTGTCCGAGAGGTGCGGGGCGAGCGCCTGGGAAGGGCTGGCAACGGGGCCGCCGTCCGCCAGCTGGTATTTCAGGGCGTTGGGGTTGGCGGCCGCCATGACGATCGCGCCGACCGGCACGTCGCCGCCCAGGCCGGGGATCTGACCGACGTAGCTGGCGCGGCGCATCAGGCGTCGTCCTCGACCCAGGCCACCGAAATGGCCAGATCACCGGCCGTGGAGCCGCGATGCTGGAGCTTCTGGCCAGCGGTCAAAGGCACCCGCCATTCCATGTCCGGAGCGCCGCTCTTGGACAGGTATTCGATCGGGTAGTTGCGGACCCGGTAGCCGTCGTTGGCGTTGGCCGAGACGCTGGTGTCGACCACGTAGAGGTCGAAGTATCGGTCGGCCGGGCCGGCGCCGACGTAGGCAACCCGGACGCTGGCGGTCCGAACCTTGCCGGCGGGGGTCGCCACGGCCTGCCCCTGCGGGCCGATATCCTGCAGGGTGGTGGTGCAGGCGCGCTGCGTGAGGGGATAGAAGACAGCGGGCATTACAGAAGCTCCTGCTTGGTGAGGCGAAGCCGGCTCTTGAGCCGCGCGATTTCGGTTTCCAGCGCGGTGACGCGGCCGGTCAGGGTGGTGTCGATCGGCGCGGTGATAGCGACCGTCCAAGCCGCGAACGTGCCGGTTCCCGACTTGTACTGAGGCACCACCGTCATGGTCTTGGCGGTGGCGTCGAAAGCCGTGATGACGCCCGAGAACTGCTTGGCCGGGTCGGCGGTGACCGCCCAGACGACGCTTTGACCAACGGCGTAGGCCTTGCCGGCCTCGTTGATGGCCAGGTTCACCGCCGTCCCCAGAACCAGGGTCCCCAGGTTGATGCTGGAGATGGACGTGGACTTGGTCCCCGGCGCATTGGCGGCCGAGGCGGCGGCGGCGTTAGCGAGGACCACCTGAGCGGCGGCGGCGTCGGCGAGACCCGCGACAACCGCCGTCACGGCGGCAATGTCGGCCAAAGCCGCCGGGAAGTTGATTTCGTGGCCGTCGTCGTCAAAGCCGCCGGGGTTCGTCGCCGAAACCGGGTCGGAGTTGTAGTAGCCGCTTTGCAGGCGCTCCAGGGGCGTGGTCACGCGATGATCTCCTCGAAAGTCATGGTCACCGAGTGCTGGCGCTCATAGGTGAACTGGATCTCGCCGAGCTGGACGAGCGTTGCGGGGTAGGCCTCGCGCGCCGAGCCGGCGACGTCGTCGCTGTCGGGAATGAAGGCCACCATGTCGGTGTCGTTGACGCGGGCGCAGTCGTCGTAGAGACGCAGCGCTTCGTCTGAGGTCAGGCCCGACCAGGTCGCCGTGGTCCGGCGGCGCGACATGCGCTCCTCGGCGAAGCGACGGCCCGATGGCGCCTCTTCGATCTTCGAGCGCCTGACCTGACCCAGCCGGCGGCCGCGATCGAAGTTGAGAACCGGCTTCCACGTCCGCGAAAGATAGAGGTTGCCGATGTCATAGAAGCCGGCGGCGTTGTCGCGGTCGTCGATCTCGATTTGCACCGCGCTCGCCGACAGCGGCGCGTCGAGCGAGAGGAAGCGATGCCGGCGGAAGACATCGACGTCGGCCAGCAGGGCCTGGCCGCACCATAAGTTGGCCGCGTTCCAGGGCAACGAAAGTGACCGATAGCGGCGGGGATGAACGCGGATCCAGCCCGACTGATAGACCGGGGTTGAAAGCGACCCACCCGCGCCAGCGATCGTCACCCGGATCTTCGCCTTCAGGCTCAGGGTGTGGAACAGGATGCCGATCAGGTCGATGCCACGCGGGCGGTCGAACGTGATCAGGATGACGTTCGCGGACAGCGTCGCGATATTGGTCTGCCGCATCGGCTTGGTCAGGTGCCGAGGGCTGACCGCCGTCGCGTTGGCCATGATGTTGGCCAAGGGCAGCGCGGCTGACCCGGCGGTCCCGCCCAAGGTCAGCAGCGGGAGAAGGTTACGAGTGGCGAGCTTTCCAAGCGCCATGGTCAGCCCCACAAGGTCCAGGTCATGAGATCGCGGCTCGGCCGCATCGGCTCCTCGCCGACGAGAAGGTAGAGGCCGTCGATGCCGCGCGGCGGATAGACCAGGCGCACGGTGGCCCCGAGCGACATGGCCAGCGCCTCGGGGGTCATTTCGAGAACCACCTTCCACTGCCGACGCGGAGCGCCATCGGCCCTTAGGCCAAACAGGGCGCGGAGGTCGTTGGCGAGCGCCTGGGCGTCAGCCTCAAGGCGAAGGGCGGTGTCGATCTCGATGGTCCGCCAGGTGGTCGGCAAGCGCGACTTGACGGTGGCGTCCTCGGCGACGGCGTAGCGGTACTCGGTGGCCAAACGCTCGGCGGTGGTCGTCTTGACCAAGGCCGGCAGAAGCTCGGACGTCGTGAAGGTCGTATAGACTTGCCCCCAGCCGATCCGGACCACGCCAGCGGGGGCCACCCCCGCGTTGTCGGCCGAGAGGCGAACAACCTGGTCGGCGCCGATCTCAAAGGCCGGGCTGGCGGCGGGCGCGGCGAACTTGAACGCCTGCCACACGCCCTGACGATCGGGAAGGACCGCCGCGCCCGCCGACCGGGCCAGCTTGGCCACGATGGCGGCCGCCGACGTGGTATCGCCCACCCAGAGACCGACCGGCGCCGGCGCGCTTAGGGCGCCGATGCTGGCGCCGATGCGATCGGCGGGCACGCCAGCGCGGGCAAGGATGCGGGCCAGGATAGGTCCGACCGTTTCAACATAGCCGCCAGCGCTCTCGCCTTGGAACCCGAAGGTGAGCTTGCCGACCGGGTCGCCGTTGATCTTGAGAAGACCCCGGCCGAGGTCCGTGACGCTGCCCGCCGCCGGCGGCGTATAGGCGTCGAAGACCGAACCGGCGCGGTCCGGCTGGGCCGCATAGCCCGCCGGGGATCCACGGTCGAAGATCTGGACGCCGCCGCTGATCGCCGCATCGTGGAGCTGATAAGCCAGCACGGCCGCGTTTACCTGAGGCGCCGGGATGTGAGCGTCGGTGAGGCGGCCGAAGCCCAGCGGCTTTGGCCTTCCCTTCAGGCCATCGGCGGCCCCCTCATACAGAACCCCGCCGGTGCCGTTTCCGCCCGAGTAGACCGTGGGCTGGATGTCTCGGTCCAACTCGACGCTGTAGTCGTAGAGGCTGACGCTGACCGAAGCGGACGACGACGTGCTGTCGTCATATTCCGGCGGTGTGGCGAGCCCAGAGAGCAGCCGCGACGCGGTCGAGAAGGGCTGACCTTCCGTCCAGCGCCAAATGCGGATCGTGCGCCACAGGTGACCGCGATAGGCGTCCAGGCCGCCGTCGCCATTGGAGAGGCTCATCGAGCCAACGCCCAAGGCGGGGGTCAGCGTGGCCATGTCATCGAACAGCGACCGCCGCAGAGTCGGCGGATCGATCAGGCGATCGTCCCAGGGCACGTTCGAATAGATCGGTTCGCTCGGCGGAAGCGGCCTGATCGCGCGGTCGCTGAAACGCAAGGTCGAGGTGACGCCGGCCGGCGAGGTCACATCGACTTCGACGAGAGTGACGGTCTGTGCCATCAGACCGCGCTCGCGATCTTCTGGCGCAGCCAGATGGAGGACAGGTTCGTCTCGCGGCCGATGCTATCCAAGGCCTCGGCTTGCTGGGCGGTCGTCGAAGCCAACGCGTCAACGCTGCTCGAAACCGTGTTCAACGCGCCTTCAAGCCGCTCCTGGATGGCGGCATTGGCGGCCGAGCTGGCGGTGACGACGTCGCGCAGGGACGAGGCCAGCGTGGTCTTCAGGTCGACGATCGCGGCCAGCACCTTGTCCACGAGCGGCGCCTGGGCCGTGACCTGGGCGTTCACGAAGTCGATCGACTTGTTGAGCGTGATGGGCTGGGTAGCGAGTGATTGCTTGAGGCTCACGCCGAAGGCGTTGTCGCCGCCGCTGCCGCCGAAGATCGCCTTCAGGGTCGAGGCGACGTCGTTCGACGCGGCGACGGTCGAAGCGCGCATCTGCTCAAGCGCGGCCACCTGGCCGGTGACCTGGTCGTAAAGAGCGCGGCGCGAGGCGGCGTCGCCATTCACCTCGCGGTCGGCCGCCAGCAGACGGTCGGCGTAGCTGGTGATCGAGGACAGCGCGTCGGAGTCGCCGCTCCTGGCGAGCGCCAGCTGACGGTCGTACTGGCTGCGGGCGGCGGCCAGCTCCTCCTGCGGCGACAGCTCGTTGCTCGACGAGCCGACCAGGCCGTCGAGCCAGGACTTGAGCTTCGGCGCGGCCTCCTTGAAGGCGTCAGTGGTCGTCGAAACGCTATCGGAAAGGTCCGTCAGCGTCTGGTCGATCTCCAGCTGGCGAAGCGTCTCGATCTGGCCCAGGACGTCAGACGTCAGAAGACCCGCCGCGATGTAGCTCTGCGCCGTGACGATCCTGGACTTGTAGTCCTTCTCGACCTGGTCGAGGGCCGACTTGAGCTTGGCGGCGGTCGGGTTGACGATCTGGAGGATCGCGTCGTTGATCGACCCCGAGAAGTCGCCCGCGCCCGCCTGGCCGGCCAGCTTGGCGGACGCCTCATCGGCGGCCTGACCGAGGTTCTTGAGAGCCTCGACGACTTGGAGGTCCTTCAGCTGGTCGAGCTTGCCCAGCACGTCGCCCGTGGCGATGCCGGCAGCGATCAGCTCCTGGGCCTGCTTCTTGAGGGCCTGGTAGTTCTCGTCGATCGCCGCCAGGGCCTGCTTCTTGGCGTAGACGGCGGGGTCGGTGAGCTGGGCGATGGCGTCGTCGATCGACCCGCTGAAATCCGCGGCGACCTGCATCGAGGCGATGACCTGGTCGATCGTCGCGCCGGCGGCCAGCAACTTCTGCGCATAGGCGGTCTGGGCTTCGGACCCCCACTTGGCGCCTGCCAGGATGGTCTTGGTCGCCGCGTCGATCGCCGCCGAGACATCACCCACGGCCGTGTCGATCGACGTACCGTTCGAGAAGTTGAGGTGGGTGCTGTCGCGGGTGCCGATGTCGATCTTGCTGACCGTGGCCGACAGGGTCGCGCCGCCCGCTTCGAGCGCCGCCTGGATCTGGGCGACGGACTGGGCGACCTGCTGGGCGGCGGCCGTCGTCTGGTCGGTGCGCTTGGCGCCGTCCATGGAGACCACGTTGCCCTTGGCGTCTAGCGTGGCGACGGCGGCGTGGTTGCTTGCCTTCCCGCCGACCAGGCCGCCGATCAGGTTGCCGGCGATCGAGCCGATGATCGCGCCGCCGGGGATCGGGATGAAGCTGCCGATCGCGCCGCCGATCGTCGAACCGATCTGGCTCCCCGAGGTCTGCTTGATCCCCAGCATGCCGGCGACGGACGAGACCAGCATGCCCGTCCCGGCTCCGCCGGCGGCAGCGCCAAGGCCGCCGGCGAGCTTCGCGGCGCCAAGGCCCGAGTAGCCCAGCTTGCCCAGCACATCGAGCGAGGTCTGACCGACCACGGACGAGAGCCCCTTGAGCGCGCCGGCAGAGGTGAACAAGGATCCGAGGCCTTGGGTGCCGCCCAGCTGGCCAAGGCCACTGCCGCTCTGCAGGGCGTTCATACCGCTGACCGATCCGACAACGGCGTTGATCAGGATGTCGATCGGCTTGGCCAGCAAGGCGTTATAGACAGCCTCGCGAAGGCGACGTTCGACGAAGTCCCCGACGTCCTCGAAACCGAGGTGTCCGCTTTCGATGAAGGCCTGCTTTAGCCCGTCCTTCAGGTCGCCGATGGCCTTGGCGTCCTGGGCGGCCGCCTCGTCGGCCAACGCCAGCGCGCGGGCGCGAGCCTCGACTTCATCCTTTGTCCAGGTCGAATGCTCTGCCAGCAGCAACGACTTGCGCTGCAGGTAGCGCTCCTCGACGGCGCGCTCGGCATTGGTCATCCGCGCCAGGCGCAGCTCCTCGGCTTGGCGCTTGGTCAGGTCGGCGCTATCGGCGGCCGCGCCGGCGGCAAACAGAGCCTCCGCCTTCGCGCGTATCGCCGCGACCTGATCGTCGGTCAGGGTCTTACCCGCGCGGTCCAGTTCCTGACGAACGAATTCTTCGCGCTGATAGGCGACCAGGGCTTCGGTGCCGCCGGCGACCGCCCTGGCGTAACCGATTTCCGAGGCGGTCCGCTGGTCCAAGTCGCGGATCTGGTCGGCGACGCGCTCGGCCTTAGCCGTCGCGATCAACTGCTTCTCCTTGGCCTCGGCGGCGGCGACGGCGGCCTTGGCGTGATCGAGGGTCGCCCCGGTTAGCTGGTCGAGCGTATCGACGCCCAGCTGCTGGAGCGCCTCTAGGCCGGCCTCTTTGACCTGTAGGGCTTCAAGGGCGGCTTCGCCCTGGATGGCGGCGGCGGAGCGGCGCTGGAGAGCGGCCGTGTCGGCTTCTGCGGTCTTGCGCAGGCCGATCGCCTTCTCGATCCGCTCATTCGCGATCTTGAGGCGCTCGGTCTCCTCGGCGCGGGCGCGGATCTGGCCGACCAGGGCTTGCTCGGCGGCCGTCAGCTTGGGCCGATCGGCCAGGGCCAGGCGCTCGACGGCCTGGCGGCCAGCCTCCTTGACCTTCCAGTCGTCCAGGGCGACGCCGCCGGCGACGAGGGCTTGGGTGTAGGCCTCCTGGGCGAGGCGCGCGGCTTCCAGATCCCCGGCGCGGTTCTGGGCGCGCAGGGTGTCCTTGTCCGTCGTCGTGACGGTCGTAGTCGCTGGCGGCTTCGCCTCGGGGGCCGGCTTGGCGATGGCGAGCTGGATCCTCGCCGACATATTCGCGGCCAGCTCGTCGTTGATCTGGTCGCGACGGGCCGACGCCAGGATCTTGCTGTAGACCGGCGAGCCGTCAGGGCTCACGCCGGTCTGGACCTTAACGACCCCGCGTCCAGCCTTGTCGAGATCCTTCAGCTCCCCGCGGAGCTTCTGGTCGGTCTCTTGGAGGGCCCCCAGCGCGGCCTGGCGGCGGGCGTCGGCCAGCTTGAGGGTTTGGTCGGTCAGCTGACGGGTGGAGCCGGTCAGCTTGTCGGTAGGGTCCACGGCGTTGGCGGTGTCGGCGCCGAACACCCGCGTATTGGTCGCCGCGTCGCCCAGCGCCTCGGCCGCCTGGGCCATGGCGGTCGCGTACTGATGCTGGGTGACGTAGGCCTCGCGAGCCCGCGCGTCGGCTTCGGCGATCTCGTTGCCGACATAGGCGACAGCGGCGCCGGCGGCCAGGAGCGCGATGCCCCAGGGCCCGCCCAGCATCCCCATCAAGCCGCCGAAGAGCGCCTTGGCGCCCTGGGCGGCCGCGCCGCCGGCGGTCGTCGCGGTGGCCAGCGCGCCGGCGGCGACCTGCGCGCGGGCCGAGGCGGCCGTGGTGGCCGTCTGGGCGGCGGCCAGGTCGCGCTCGGCGACGGCGACCAGCGCCTTCTTCTCGGCCAGTGAAAGGGTCGAGGTGAGGTTGGCCGCCTGGGCGCGGGCCTGGGCCAGCGCGGCGGCCGCGCCTTGTTCGTTGGCCAGGGCAAGGTCGCGGGCGGCGGCCGCCGCCGTGACTTCGGCTTGCGCGGCCGCGACGATCGCGCCGCGCAGCGAGCTAACCGCTACGACCTCGCCCTGGGCCGTGGTGACGGTGATAGCGCCCGACGCCTTGGCCGCCTCGGCCTTGGCCAGATAGGCGGCCGCCGCGCCGCGCGCTTCAGTGGCCGTCGAAACCAGCCACTTGGCCAGGCCGATCGCCACCACGGCGCCGGCGGCGGCCTCGACTTGGTCGAGATGGTCGACCAGGAAGGTGGCGGCCTCGGCGGCGTTGCCGAGGCCTTCGCCCAGCGACTTGCCCAGGGCCTGGGCGGCTTCCTTGGTGTCGGACGAACCCAGCTCGGCATTGAGCGACTGAAGGCCGCTGGTGAGGCCTTCCAGGAAGGCTGCGCCAGCGGTGGCGGTCAAGCCATCGGTGGTGTTCTTGAAGTCGGCGAAGGCCAGGCGCGCTTGGCCGATCGGCTTAGTCAGCGCCGCATCGACCTTGGGGCCGAACTCCTTGGAGAGCTGGGCCGCGAACTGGGGCAGGAAGTCCTCGGAGAGGAGCTTGCCGCTATCGACCAGCTTGCCGAACTCCTGGGTGGTCATCCCCATTGAGCGAGCGGCGACCTGGTAGGCGCCGGGCAGGCTTTCGGCGAGCTGCTGGCGCAGCTCTTCCTGGCTGACCACGCCCTTGTTGGCGATTTGGCTGATCGCCTCCATGGCCAGCTTCTGCTTCTCCTGGGAGAGGTTCAGAACCGTGCCGGCTTCGTTCAGGCCCAGCCAGATGTCCTTGGTCTTCTGACCGGCCAAGGCGGTGCCGTTGGTCGCGGCCGCCAGCTGCAGGTAGCCCGCCGTGGTCTCGCGGATGACCAGGCCCAGTCGCTCGGATTGCTCGCGCACGAAGTCTTGGGCGTCGGCCGCGCCATAGGCGCCGCCCGTGACCGCCGACAGACCGGTGTTCAGACCCGAGACCGCGAAGGCGGCTTCCTTGAGCTGGCCGACCAGCTCGCGCCCGCCGATCAGACCAAGAGCGGCGCCCAGGGCCGCGCCGGCCGCTCGCGCGCCGCCAGCGGAGCGCTCGAAGCCAGCCGTCGCCGTCTGGGCCTCGCGCATGCCGGCGGCGGCCTTGGTCCCCGCGACGCCGACCTGGGCGGTGTCGCGCGCGGCCGCGCCCAGCACCTGGCTGGTGTTGCCGGCGCTGGCCTCAAGGCGAAGACGGGCGACGAGATCGGTCAAGCGGCGGCCTCCGCCCAGGCTTCTAGGGCGTCGTTTTCCATGAGACGGATGCGGATGAAGTCGTCGGCGGAGATCTCGCCCAGGCCAGCCAGGCGCGCGGCGATCTCCAAAACCTCGTACTTCAAGCCAAGGCGGACGAGCCTGGCGGCCGACATGGTCGAGAGCGCGAGCGTCGACCACTGAGTCTGCATGGCCAGGAAGAGCCGGACCGCGAAGGCGTTGTGCGGATGAACCTGGAAGGTGTCCGGCGCGCGGCGCTGGGCCATCAGGTCATCGGACGCCTTCTGGATCTCGGCGGGCGGGTAGCCGAAGGCGCGGAGATCTTCGAGCATGCTCTCGATCTCCGCCGTGACCAGCTCGGACTGTTCGCGGCGGCCCGTGGCGATCAGACGGGCCGCCTCTTTCAGTTTTTTGCCGGGATGCCCTGCACGAAGTTCTGATAGGCGTTGATCAGCGCGGTGCGGACGTAGACCCGCCGCAGCATCTTCAGACGAAGCTCTTCGGTCAGTTCCTCGCCTTCCAGGCCGACCCACCAGGCGTTGATCCAGGCCCAAGGGTTCTCGCCGGTGATCGCCTCGCTGGCGGCCTTGGCTTCGTCCTCCGGCAGGATCTTGAAGACGGCGGTGATCTCCTGGATCTGCACCGTGCCGCCCGGCTGCGGCACCGGGATGCTCACCGGCCAAGCGCACTCGAAAGCCTCGTCGAGGCTCTTGAAGTCGAATTTCACGGACATGGAACATGGTCCTTCAGGGGTTGAACTGCGGTCACAAGTCGGGCGCGGAGAGGTCTCCGCGCCCGCTCGAATAGGTGGCGCGGGCGCGCGCTAGGTCAGGGCGATCGACAGGTCGTCGTCGGTGTTGAGAGCCGAGGGGACGAGGCTGAGATCGACGTCGGTGACGTCCAGGCCCTTGTCGTCCGAATAACTGGGCTCGCTGTTCTGGAAGCGGGCGTTGACCGTGATGATGTTGCCGGCCGTGGCGCCGTGCACGAGCGCGAGGGTCGAGACCGTGTCGTTCTCGGCCAGGGTCTCGAAGTTGAGAACGCTGGGCAGCAGCGTCCCGCACTTCAGCTTGCCGCTGAAGATCCGCTCGCCGACCAAGTCCACGCGCCGTTGGTTCGGCCGGTCGCTGAAGACGACGTTGTCGCCCTGGTCGATCGACAGGCTGCGGAACGGGGCCGCCGCACCGGCCACGGTGAAGGTGGTGCGGCCTTGGGTGATCGGCATGGCGTCGACCCAGCCGGTCCAGGTGGCGTCGGCCTGGGCGATGACGGCGCCGTCCGCGACGGCCGTCTTCAGACCCTTGAAGCTGAAGGTCAGCATCGGACGCTGGTTCTCGTCGAGCTTCAGGCCCAAGCGGCCACGCGCCATGGTCAGCTTGTGCGTCCGGCGGCCTTCGCGCCAGGAGATGGTGCCGGACGGCGACGCGCTGGGATCGGCCGCCGGCGCATAGGTGACCGACGTGGTCGCGACGATGGTTTCGGCGAAGCCGCAGAACTTGGCCAGGAAGCCCCACTTCGGAGCGGTGCCCTTGGTGCCCGACGCGGTCAGCGGCACGTTGAAGGTCAGCTCGCCGTACTGGCCGGTGAGCTTGCCGGCCACCGGACCGACGCCCGGCTTGTCGACGGTCGTCTTGCTGCGGTCGCCTTTGGGCGTGAACTGGACGCCTTCGGCCCAGACGACGTCGGTCGCGGTCGGGGCGGCGTCGGTGCCTTCGACGGTCTCTTGCTTGATCAGCAGAAGCTGGCGGTCAGCCATGTCGGCTTACTCCTTGGGTTCGACCGGCGCGGCGGCCGGCTTGGGCTCGGAAGCCGAGGACGTCGGCTTGGGCGCGGAGGCGGCGGCGCGGGCTTGGCGGCGGGCGTCGGCAGCGGCTTCGCTGGAGCGCGCCTTGGCGGCCTCGATGGCGGCGACGACCTGAGGCGGCGGCGGAAAGCCGGCCGCCTCGCTGGCCTTGGCGATGGCCTCCAGCTCGGCCAGCTCAAGCTCGGGCGCGCCATGGCTGGCGTCCGCCGGCTTGGTGGCCTCATCCGTGCGGACGAAGGCCTCGCCATCGGCTTCACGTTCAAAGGTGCCGGGCACGGCCCGGGGATCGACTTCGCTCACGACTGGGCTCCGTAGGTTTCGTGGACGCGCACGCGGAAGCGCAGCAGGTGAAGCCACCGGCCGCCGTCCTTCGCGGCGTATTCGAGAAGGGTTCCGCCGGCGTACTGGACCGGCCCGGCCGCGCCGTCCGGGATCCAGCCGCGAAGGGCGGCCTTGATCTGGTCGCGGGCGGGTTCGAACTGGGCGAAGCCGCCGGGAAAGACCATCGCCATGGTCACGCCGAAGGTCCAATCCTCGACCTGGGTCACCATCAGGGCGGCCTGGCTGACCGGATAGGCCTCGTCCGACAGCGGGGAGACGATCGCGGTGACGTCGGCCGCGAGGGCGAGGGTCTCGACCGTCGCCTCGGCGTCCATGGCCGGGGCGACCTGTAGGACGGCCGGACAACGGACCGGATCAGCCAGGCGCGCGGCGGCGGCGGCGTAGAAGCCGATCATGCGCCACCCACCGCGGCTCGCGCCCAGTGATCGCCGACGATCTCCACGACGGCCTGGTTGTCGTTGACCGACATGCCCAGGTACTCGCGCTTGGGCAGCGTGACGCTGCGGACCGTGACGAACTGGCCGCCGTAGAGCGTGAAGGCCAGGGCCTCGCCATGGGCGCTGATGACCGCGCCGGTCTGGTGGACCTTGGCGTAGATGAGGTTCGACCCGACTTCGACCGCGTTGGCCTCGACCAGGTGGTGGATGCTGTCGCGCAGATGGGCGCTCAAGACGAGGGTCGGGGTGCCGGTCTTCTCGGCGCGAAGCGACGCCTTCCAAGGCGTGCCATCGGGCGCGACGTTGGTGACGAACCGCTTGACCGTCGAGCCTTCCAGCTCGGAGCCGATGTCGGACAAGACCGGGCGCAGATCCTCGCCGACCTGGCGCATACGCCGCAGGCCCGCCAGCACATCCGCGTGGTCGATCGTCAGGGTGTAGGCGAGGCTCATCAGCAGCCTCCCAGGAACGGCGCCAGACCGGCGTCGTCGAAGACGCGATCCGGGGCGTCGATCAGCACCGCCGCGCCGCCCGACGTGGTCTCGGGATCCTGGGCGCTGCCGGCGGTGACGCCCAGCGTGGCGCGGCCGGCGGCCACGTCCTTGGCCCAGGCGCGAACCCGGTCAGCGGCCTTGAGCACGAAATCACGGCCCTGCCGGTCCAGCTCCTCGCGGGCCAGGATGCAGGCGTTGGTGGCGACAATGTCGGGTACCGGCGCCAACGGCACCGTGAACCTGGTCGCGAAATAGCTGTCCAGGGTGGCCGACGCTCGGTCGAGCGCACCCTGGATCTTTGTCGCGTCGTACCCCGTCGCCGGCGGCGTCGGGGTGGCGAGCGCGCGCGCTTCGGCCTCCCCGACAAGCGCCACGAACTGGGAAACGACGGCGTAGGACATCAGGCGTCCTTCTTGGCCTTGGCGGCGGCGGCCTTGGCGGCCTTGGCCAGCTCGGCGCGGATGACCTCGACCTGGTCGCCGAAGGCCTTCATGCGGCTGGCCAGATCGTCGCTGCCGATGACCAGGCCTTTGAGGGCCTCGGCCAGGGCCAGCTTGTCGCTGTCCGTGCCGCTTTCAGCCGCGTCCAGGAAGGCCAGGTTCGCGGCCAGCATGGCCTGGGCGGCGCTGGCGAGCTGGGCGATCGCCGCCGTCGCCGTCGATGAGATCGAGGTGACGCCATCGACGACAGGTTCGGCGGTGCCGGCGGCCAGGCGCGCCGTGGCGACGTCCAGTGGGATCTGGTCTTCGCCATAGGTCGCGCCTTCGGGCAGATCGACGCCTTCGACGACGGCGCCTTCCGGAATGATCCGAAGGCCTTCGACGCCGGGCATCGCCAGGGAGATGGTGGTGAGCAGGATGCGCATGGTCCTAGGCCACCGCGTCCTGGAAGAAGTAGGCGGCGTCCGGAGCCGTGATCAGCTCCTTGACCGTCTCGCCGACGCGCACGCGCACGCCGCCGCGAAGGCCGATGTCGCTGTCGGGCTTCTGCATGGCCACCCGTTCGCCATAGGGCACGGTCATGCCGAAGGTGACCCCGCGTTCGCGGTCGGCCAGCTTGTCGCGGTAGATGAAGGCGGCGTGCTTGCCCCAGGCTCGCGAGAGCGTCTGGGCCTGGCCGCGCTTGGCGGTGTTGTAGAACGCCCCGCCGACCAGCACTTCTTCCAGCTCGAAGACTTCGGCGAAGTCCTGACGGCTGACCATGCCGGCGTCGCCGCTGCTCTTGTTCACCGCCTTGACGATGAACGGATTGCGGCGGAGAGCGGCCCAGGTCATGGCGCCGAACACGGCCACGTTCGGACGCATCAGGACGCCTTCCAGGGCGGGCGCGATCGCGGCCACCGGATCAACCGTCGAGACCGACCACTGGGTGCCGCCCACCAGCTGCGTCTTGTTGGCGGCGGCGTAGGTCGCCGGATTGAACACCACGCCGGCGGTACGGACTTCGCGGTCCAGCGCGATCAGGTTCGCCAGCCATTCGGTGGCGCGCTCCTGGGGACGGGCGAGCGCCTGGTTGATGGCCGAGTTGGCCTGATCGATGTCGTCCTGGGGGATCTCGTCCTCCAGGCCGTAGTCCATCGCCTCGGAGGTCAGCTTCGTGCCCGAGAACTCGACCACGTTAGGGCGACCGCGACGGCCGACCTTGGTGTCCGGGATCGTCAGGATCTCGCCCTGTGGGAAGCTGGTGTAGCTGAACTGCTTGGTGCCGACCGGCTGGACGCGCGGCAGCACCTCGTCGGCGATGAGCTGGCGGTTGCGATACGCGATCGCGATACCGGTCAGCTGCGGGTCGATGGTGAAGGGTGCGGAATTCGACATTGCGGTTGGGCCTTCGTCGGTGAGGGCGGGGGCTAAGGCGGGGCGCTAGCCCTGCATCAGGCCTTGCGAGAGGAGGAAGTCGCCGATGTCGCCGTTGGCGTAGGTGGCGTTGGCGAAGCCGATGATGCGGACGTTCGAGCCGGCGGCCGGGGCGGCGGCGACGGCCTTGCCGTTCGCGTCGCTGGTGACCGGAGCGCCGCGCGTGATGGCGCCGCCCACGTCGATCTCGGCGACGCCGGTGAGGCGCACATCCACCCGATCGCCGGCGACGCAGTCGGCCGACATGTCGCTGACGCCGAAGATGGCGTCCGTCGCGGCGGCGCCCTGCAGCACCTGGCCGTCAACGGCGTCGAATTTCACGATCCGCCGACGCGCGACAGCGGCGCCAGCGGTGTAGTTCTTGGTGAGACCGGGATGCATGGCAGAACCTTTTTTGGGGTGAGGCTTAAGCGTTCAGGGACTGGCGGACGCGCGCGCCGGCCTCGGCGAACGAGATCTGCTCGCCGCGCGCGGCGGCTTCCTCGACGATCGCGCGGGTCTGAGCGGCGATTTCGGCGATGCCCAGCTCGCCAGGCGCGGCGCCGGCGGGCGCGACTTCGGAGAAGACGATCGCCTGACCCAGGCCGCCGAGCAGTTGGCGAAGCTGGTCGCGCGGAGCGGCTTCACCCTCGGCGAACGAGATCGCCTGGTCGCCGTCGAGGACGCCCAAGAGCGTGCGCACCTGGTTGGCGTAGGCCGGCGGCAGGCGGCCGGCGCTCACCAGGCCATCCACGAAGGCGCGGTCATCATCGCGGGCGGCGGTGCGGGCCGCCTCGGAGAAGGCGACCTGGTCGGACTTGATGCGGTTCTCCCGCTCGGTCAGGACAGCCTCGCGGGCGTCCAGCTCGGCGGCCCGAGCTTTCAGCGCGGCGGCCGCCTCGGGAGTTGCGGCGGCGGCTTCGGAGAAGGCCGGCGCGGCCTCGGCGGCCGCCTCCGCGCGCGCTTCACTCGCGATGCTGGTCGCGGCCTGATCAGTCCAGGCGCCGAGCGCGCGATCGGCGTCTTCTTGGCCGAACTTGCCGAGGATCCAGTCCCGGATGCCTCGGAAGCCGTTGCCCGTGGTGGATGCCAGCCAGCTGACCAGGTCCATCTCGGCGAAGGAGATCGGTTCGGCTTCGGCGGTCTCGCTGAAGGCCGCGCCCAGCCCCTTGATGGCCGGCGGCTCGGCGCCCAGCCAGCCGACGCTGCGCAGATAGTATTGACCCGGCTTCGGATTGGCCGGGTCGTTCGGGCCGTAGAAGTCCGCCGAGCGGAAGCGATAGCGGCCGGCCGCCACGCCCTCGGCGAAGGCCGGATCGATGTTGCCGGCGACGGCGACCAGCTGGCCGTCCTGGACTTCCAGCTTGTCGACCCAGCCCCATGCCGGGGCGTCGGTCTTGGGATGACCCAGAACGTAGGCGGCCTGGTGAACCGCGGGGTCGTAGCTCGCGGCGATGGCGGCCACGTCGGCTTCGCTGAAGGTATAGTAGCGACCGTCCATCGCCCGATGGCGGCCAGCACGGAAGATCGGGTTACGCTCGGGGCTGGCGACTTCGGTGCTGCTCGACATGATCTCGATCGGGGCTCAGGAACGGGGTGGACAGCGCGTCCGTTGAGCCCCCAATATCGAGAGTGTCGGCGAGGCCTTCGCACCCGACAGATGTCGGGGGTACTGTCAGGCTTCCCTGATCAGCCGGCCGATTCCATGCCCCTGAACTACTGCCCTACCTCTGTGGCGTCGCCCGCGTCGCCTGGGCCGCACACCGTAATCTGCTCGACTGCGGCGCCGGTTCCGCCGCCAGTGCTGTGGGCGCCCGTCGCTAGCGCGGTCGTCTTGGTCGGCCTGATCGCGGCCACGATCGCATATCGTCAGTGGCGGACAGCCGCGACCAAACTCCAGCTTGAGCTTTACGGCCTGCGGCTGCCCACCTTCCAGATCGTCAGAATGTTTCTCGATGGCTGCTGGGTGGGCGGGGTAAGCCGCGAGAGCCTGGATAAGTTGAGATCGGCGGGCGAAGAGGCGGCGTTCCTGTTCAACGACGAGGTCGCCGGCTTCATGCGCGAGATCTATCGGAACGGCATGACGGCCTACATGGCCGAAACCGGCTACTGGGACGAGGAGGATCAGTATTCTGTTCCCCCCGACGAGGACGAGGCCGAAGGGCTGTGGCGGGAGCTGCGCGGGAAGAGAAGCAGAGCGGTGGAACTCTTCGCACCCTTCTTGAGACTCGAAGAGCGGAACAACGTTGCATGGCGATCGGTCCTCCGGGCGGCGGAGGATGCGCTGAAGTCTGCCCTGGAGAAGCTGTTCTAGGTTGGGAGCAACCAACGCTCCTGGAACGCCATAGAAGGCCGTGGAAGGCGTAGAACGGTCCGAGACGGCCATCCGGACGCCCCTCTCGACAAGCCGCCTCCACGGCCCTAAATTCCAAGAGCGGTCCAATCCCGGCGGATGCGGGGTCCAAACAGACCGACATGACCCCCGGCGGCGCCCCGCGCGGGGGTCTTTCATTTCCGGGCATAGACCAGAGCGCCAACCCGGAAGCCGACATCGGTCTGGGTGCGTTGGTCCTTGGCCTTGCCCCGGTTGCCCGGCGGATAGGCCGTCGCTCCCCACCACACGCCCTCCCGTTCGTGAAAGCTGACCACGAAGGCCTCCCGACCATCTGGCGACTTGATCCAGGAGACGTAATTCCGGACGAAGACCGAGGTCCCGTCGCTGCGGCTCTGGATCGAGTGCCAGATCTCGTCGGGGTCTTTCAGTGTCGCCGCCAGGATCTCGGCATAGGCGGCGCGGCCGGCGAGGTGCTCCTTGGCCGCGACGCTGGCCCCGGCGGCCGTGTGGCGTTCGAACATGCGACGGCCGACCACCACGGGGACTTGGGCCGCGTCCGTGAACACCTCGCCCTCGCCCTTTCCAAGCGCTTTTGAAAAGGCTTCGAAGACCGCTTGAGGTTCGGCTCCGCCGAGATCCGGACGCAGCCGCACGCCCGTGGGAAGGCTCCGCGCCTGGCGAACGTTCGGCAGCGCGCGCGGCATGCGCTCGCCCTGGACGTAGGGACGCTGGCGCTCTGGCGAGGCCGGCGGCACGAAGCTGGCCAGACGCGCCTCGCCGACGTTGTAGTCGAAGCCAGGGTCCACGCCTTCCGGGACCTCTCGCGTCTCGCCGGTGCGCTTATTGGTCCAGGTCCGGGTGTCATAGGCCCCGACCCTGCCCAGCTCCTCTTCCGACGTGACCGCCGCACCGGCGCGTTCCGAGGTGATGAAGCACATGCAGCCGAAGCCGTTTGGCGTGAAGTGCGTCTTCCAGAATTGATGGCCGATCGGCAGCGTAATCCCATCCCAAGCCAGATGCTCCAGGCGTGGATGCTCCCGTGGGGTGTGGTGATAGGTGAGGAACGGCCGGGTGCTGGCCGAGGCCATGAACCGATCCCAACGGCCGACCGCATGGGCCATCCGCATGTTGGTCTCGAAGATCGTCCGCAGCCGGCGCGGCGACCCGAGCTGGACGGGGCGGGTCTCGCCCGTCGCGGGATCCGTGGCCAGCGCCTTGCCCCACCACCCCTTCGCCTGCAGGAGCGGCGTCAGCTCCTGGATGAACTGCTCGCGGCTCTTCCCCGTCTTGATCGCCTCGACCAAGCCCGCGTGGATATCGACCAGGATGTCGCGCGTCATCGCCTTGGCGACGACGAACGAGACCAGGTGCTCCTCGCGCTGGACGTCCCTCCAGTCGAACGAGAAGCGACCGCCGACCACCTTGTTCTCCAGGTAGTCAACGGCCTGGGCCGGCGGCCTGGCCTGAAACTCGATCACCCCGCTCATGAGCGGTCGGCGTCGGCCTGGGCCATGCGCGTCGAGATCGCCGCGCCGGCGCGGCCGCCGACGCGCGCCTCGAAGAGAACGCGCCCCAGTCGCTCAACGAGCTGGGCGCCGGCCGGATCCGCCAGCAAGGCGCCCAGCTGGTCGGCGGCGGTCTGGAGATCCGGCTGGCCCTCGACGAACGCGACGACCTGGTCGCGCAGCGGGCCGACGACCTGTTCCCAGTCCAAGGCGTCGATGTAGTCGTCGACGGCGTCCCGCGTGCTGGGTTCGGCGAAGGCCGGCGAGCTTGCCGCCGGCGCGGCCGGCTTGGGCGCCATGCGCCAGCCAGGGCCGACGATCGCGGCGATCACCTCGTCGCTCTCGGGTTCTAGGCCCGCGTCGCGCAGCGCCTTCACGGCCTTGCCCTTCTTCTCCAGCAGCTCGGCGGCGGCCGCCTCGTCCTCGGGGCTGGGCCGCGAGATCAGCGGCGTGCGCGCACCGGGGAAGTTCCAGGCGGTCAGCCAGGCGGCCGGGCCGTTCTGGAAGCTCTCGCACTGCAGCTCGGCGTCCGCGTCGGTCAGCTCCTCGCGGACTTCCATGTGGACCTGGCTCTGCGACAGGCTGGCGCCGTCGTCGGTCGTCATGGTCTGGCCGAGGATGATCTTGGCGATCGCCGCGTTCATCTGGCGCAGGAACGTGGCCTGGTCGACCGTGCCGCGAGCCGCCTCGAGGAGCGCGACCGTCATACCCTCCGGGATGGCGGCCGCCCCATCGGCGCGCAGCCGCTGGGCCACGGCCAAAGCCTGCTTCTTCGTCTCGGGGTCGGCCGTCGTGGGATAAGTGGCGTAGGTCGAGGGCGCGCCGTACTTTTCAAGGGCGCGCAGCCAGAACGACAGGCCCTGCTTTTTGAAGAACACCGGCCAATAGAGCTGGTGCGCCAGGCCAAGGCCGTAGGGATCGTCGTCGTTGTCCGCGCCCCAGCTGGTGGTCCAGAACTTCCGATCTGGGACCGGTTCGCCCTGGATGCGGTTCGCCCTGGTCAGCATGCGAAGGCTGTTGTCCGTGGCGTAGCGGAAGCGCCACGGCACGCGCACCTTCGGCTTTCCGAGCCAGATCTTGCCGTCGCGGGGCTCCCACATGCACTCGGTGACGGCGTGCCCGTAGAACGCGCCCCAGAGCGCCATTCCGCAGGTCCGGTCGAACGGGATCTGCGCCAGGTTCTCCCGGAGGAAATCCGCGGCGGCCACCGAGGCCGGGTCGTCAGCGCCCGGCTTGATCAGCACCTGGCGCGACGTCAGCGCCAGGCGGCGTTGCTGGAAGCAGGCGTGGACCTGGTCGTCGCGACGCAGCTCGCGGTAGGCGGCGTAGTTGTTGCCGAGGCGCGCCAACACCGTGTCCTGGATCTCGCGCAGGGCGCCCATGAACGGGATGGTGATGTCAACGCCGGCGGCGCTGATCGCGACCTCGCCCAGCTCGGGAGCCGGCGGCTTGGCGGCGGCCTCTTGGGCCTTGGGATCGGTGGTGGCCATTAGATGAAGCCCGAGAAGTCCAGGGGTTGGTCGTAGGGGTCGCTCAGATCGCCGCCGTGGAAGCCTGGCGGCGCGCCGGTGAAACCGGCGGTCAGCGCTTCGGGGGTCACCACGCCGCCCATGCTCGCGGCCCGGCAGGCAAGGCCCGCCGCCCAGAACTCGTCTGCGTGGACCTCGTCGGTGGCGTTGACCAGGCTGACACCGCCGCCGGCGGTGCCCTTCTTCTTGATGGCTCGGAAGTCTGCGCGGATCGCCGGCAGCGGCGGGATCCGGATCTTGCACTGCTCAACCCGGTCCTTCAGGGCGATGGCGAGGTCCAGGCGCGACGGTCCGGTGAAGAGGACACCAACGCAACGGGTTAAGCCGTACTTGGCCTGTTCATCCTCGACCACCTTTTCACCCATGCCGCTCTGGTCGATCCAGTAGGCGGTCATCCGGCGCTGGGCGATCAGCGCGGCGGCCGCGTCGTCCTGGACCTTGAACTTGGTGTTCTGGAAGAGCTGGCGGTCGCGCAGCCAGAGCACGTCGCCCACCAGCTCGTAGCCGTGCAGGACGGCCAGGTCGCGGCGGCGGGCCACGTCTCGGCCCAGGTACCAGAGGCCGCCGGCATACAGCTCCGGCTTGCCCGCGTCCGGGTGCTCGCACGCCTGCAGATCCTGGGGATTGATAAACGAGCCCGCGCCTTCCTTGGGCACGCAATCCAGCTCTTCCTCAGCGTCGTCGCCATAGGTGTCGCGGATGTCCTTGATCCAGAGATCCTTGGGCAGGATCTGGCGGCCCTTGATCGACGCGGCGAGGGCGATCCGCTCATAGAGCCCCTGGGCGATGGCGTCGTCGAATGTGATCTTCTTGACCATGCCCTTGCGACGGCCGCAGCGGACATCGTCCAGAAGCAGGTTGAACGGGTTGGACGCGCCGTCGTGGGTCGAAACGACGACAACCTGGCCGCCCCACATGAGCAGCGCCAGGGCGGCCTTAATGACCTCGACCAGATCCTTGTGGAACGCCGCCTCGTCGATGATCACCAGGCCCTGCTTACCGCGCAGGGCGCGCGGCACGCTGGGCAGGGCCACGATCTTGAAGCCCGAGGCGAAGCGGATCCGGAAGGCCTGCACCTTCTCGCCGTCGCCTTCCAGGATCTCTTCGTCAGCCGCCTCGGCCGCCATGCCGAAGGCTCTGGCCCACATGCCGCAGGTGTCGATGAACTCCCGCGCCATCTCCTGATCGTAGCCCATGTACCAGGCGTTCATGCCGCCGGCCGAGGGCTGGGCGGCGGCCTTCATCACGGCGTAGGCTGCGAGACCCCACGTCAGGCCGATACGGCGGCTCTTCTCGATCACCAGCAGCGCGGTGCCGGTGTACAGGTCTTCGAGCGTGCTTGCCTGGTAGCCGAGGAGCAAGTCGCCGCGACCGAGGCGGCTCAACGCCGCCTCGCCATTCAGCCTGTCCCAGTCGGGTTGACCGCTCGGATCGTTCGGGGAGCGCCTCATGACGCACCGCCTTCAAGGCCGCCCGTGTAGAGCGTGAAAGTCACAGGGTGGGCCAGGAACCACCTCTGGGTGACGCTCCAAGCCCAGATGGGAACAAGCCAGCACCAGCGGCCGTCGCCGACCGGGGTCGGTAGCCACGCGAAGGTGGCCCGAGGCGCTCTATTGATCACCTCGTCGGGCAGCAGATGCGGCTTCGCCGGCAGGGCCTTCATCAGCCCACACCTAGGACGGCGTGCTTGATCGCCTCGATCGTGTCGGCGGACATGCCGCGCTGCTTGGCCACGGTCTCGGCCTTGGCGGCGGCTTCCTTCGCAAACTCTTCCCGGAGTTTCAGGACGCGATCGGCATCGACCTTCTGGGCCGAGGCAAGATCCTTCAGCGCGCCGGACAGGAACTTCACGGCCTTCGGGTCGAGTGTGACCGGATCACCCTCTTCATCCTCGGCCCCGGCGGCCGCCGTGAGAACCTCGAAGACCATGCCGTGCATGAGTTCCATGTTCATGCGGGCGACCTGGTTGTCGGGCTGATCGCCAAAGCGCGCGGTAAGGGCCTCGGCCATGATGCGGGAGCGGCGCATCCGCTCGCCGACCTCGGCTAGGGTCTTGACGTGCCTGCCGAGCGCCGAGCGCGAGACCCCGGCCTTCAGCTCGGAGAGCTTCGCCATGATCTCGTCGATCGTGGCGCCTTCCGAACGCAGGCTGCCGATCAGTTCCCGGACTTCCTTGGGCAAGCGGTCGATGGACGAGGGGCGCATGGCTCAGCCCCTCGGAGACGGGCGCTGCACCCCAGGCGCGTTTGCCCGACCAGCGGCGACGTCCAGGCCGCGCTCGGTGGCCGTGGCGATCGTCAGGCTCGCCATCGGCTTCTCCAGCCTCACGAGGCCGTTCTCCTCCAGCCACGCCAACTGGGTACGGACCTGGTCGCGGGTCGCCGGGACGCCGACGTGGTCGCAGGCGCTGGTAAGCAGGCTGTCGTTGGCTTTGTAGGCTGGGGCCTCCGCGAGCACCCGGAGGATGGTCAGCCGCAGGTGAGCGGCGAAATGTTCGGGGTAGGCCATCATCCGCGCTCCACGCCTTTGGCCAGGAAGTAGCTCTCGATCCGTTCGATACCGGCGCGCGCGCCATCGACCTTGGAGGCCACGGTGTCGACCTTGCCCGATACCTGGGCCAGATCCGCCTTCGTCGGCAGCTTGGCGATGTCGTGGCGGATGGCCTCGACGTCCTTTTCCAGGACGGTGATCCGCGTCTCATGATCATCGACTGCGGCTTCCGCTTCCTGGTCGGCTGTCGTGAGCGAAGCGACCGCCGCGTCAACAAGCTTCTTGACCTCGGTGGTCGCGAGCTGGCGCAGAGACCAGCAGATCCACGCGGTCAGCGCCTGAATGGCCAGGGCCGCGATCGGCCAGTACTTCATGAGCGACGACACGCGGGTCAGCCTTTCGAACGGAGAAGCTGGAGGCGCTCGTAGGCCTCCTGACACATGAGACAGCGGCGGGCGCCGGGGTTGGCCTTCAGGCGGTCCGTCTCGATCGGATCGCCGCAGGCCAGGCACTCCGAGAAGACGCGGACCGGCGGCGCGGCTTTGCGGCGGATTTCGGCCACGGCGCTCTCGCGCTCGGCGATCTCGATCTCCTGGGCGTCGTCGGCGAAGTCGGTCACTTCGCCACCGCTTGGTCGCAAGCCTTTCGGGCGTCCTGGACGATCGCCTCCGCCGCCTCGCCGCGCGCGATCTTGGCGTCCAGGTAGGCGCCGCCGGCGGCGTTGTGGCGGATCACTGCGTCGGCTCCCAGCACCGGGACCGTGGGAAGCTGGCGACGCAGGTCCGGCGGGCAGACGAGGCGCGTGACTTCCTCGCGCTCGATGATCGGATCATGGGCGCTCGCTGGCGCTGGCCCACCGTGCGCGCATGCAGTCAGCAGCGCAGACGACAAGGCCATCGCCATCGCGAGGCGCGGCTTGGAGAGCAGCGGCCGCACGGGCTTTCCTTTCGGCTTGAGTGGATGCCGAGGCGGTGGCGCGGGCGATGGCCGCGTCCTGGCCCAGGCGTTCATTGGAAAGGGCTTGGGTCAGACGGCCGGCCTCGCGCCGCGCGACGTCGCGTTCGGCCTGGACGGTCTTGACCGGCTCGGTGCAGGCGGCGGCGACGCCGTAGGTGTTCTCCGGACGGGCTCGGAACGCGGCGTCACAGGCCCGCGCACGGTTCGCGGCCAAAGCGGCCACGGCGATCGACGACGGGCAGGCCCGCCCCGGATCGGCGGCGGGTGGCGCGTCGATCGCGACGGCGGCGGCGCAGGCCTTCAGGATGGCCGCATCCTCTCGCCAACCCGCGACGGTATGGATGCCGGCGACGATAGCGAGGACACCGACTAGGCCGGCGAGGATCTTCCAATAGGTCACGACAGATCTCCAGGCGGCGCCTGGCCACTCCGAGCGGCGGCGGTCAGGCGGGTGATGTCGGTCACGGTGGCGCCGGCCATGTAGAGCAGCGCGTCGATCGTGCTGGTCGCGACCAGGGCGAGACCGAGCCATTGGAGAGGCTTGCCGGCGGAGGCGGCGGCGGTCGGGAGCCGCCAGATCACGACACCGATCAGAGCGGCGTAGATCAGCGTGCGGCCAAACGCGAAGACGCGCCGCCAGGTCCACCGCACCTCGGGAAGGATGAGCGGGTTAGGCGACACGGCCAAGCTCCTTGGCGCGGTTCAACCAGCCGCCCAGGAAGCGCTCCAGCTCGCCGTTCCGGCTGACAAGCCAGCGATAGTGGGCGGCGGCCTCGTTCCGGATTTCCGTCAGCAACGGGCCGGTGCGCTGTGCCTCGGCGACGCCGCCAAACGTCTTCTCGCCCAGCACGCCATCCGTCGCGAGCGGAGGAGGCCCGAACCTGTTGACGGCGCGCTGCAGCAGCCTGACGGCGGTTCGCGTGCCCACGTTCACGCCGAGGTCGAAAATCGCCGCGTCGATCGGCGCGGGCAATCGCCAGAACTTTGTCTCGATGAAGAACTTCGGCAGATAGAGCGCTTCCGCGTTCGCCGGCGTGAGCAGCTTGACGTCCAGGGCGTCGATGTCGCCGTCGCGATCGAGGTCGAAGTCCGCGAAGCCGTCGCGGTCGGCGTCGATCAGACCATTGATGACCAGGAAGCGAAGGCTCACGCCGTACTTGGTGGCGCCGCCAGGGTCCTTGGGGTCGTTGACGAACGGGCCCTCGGTCTTAAGCAGACGGCCATATAGCAGACGCCAGCGCAGCTCATGGTCCGCAGTCCACCCGGTCGGGCGAGCAACGAAGGCAGGATCAGCGGCGTTCATGGTCTAGCGAGGCCCCGGAAAAATGCCGGTCTTGCGGACCGGCCTCTGTTCGGGCCAATGTCGCTGGAGCCACGCAGCAAATAGCCCCCGACAGATGTCGGGGGCTATTGCGTTTCCGGGGTGTCGAAGAGGGGAAGCTGGGGCTCCGGATCCTCGCGCTCTCGGCGCTTGAGGCGCTCGACCGTCCGAAGATGGACATCAACGATCAGGGCCACCTTAGACGATGGGACGTTCTGGGCGAGCAGTTGCCTAGCCCGCGCTCTGCGCGCCTTCTGGCCCCGCAGGTTCGCCATCGGGATGGTGTATTCGATCGAGCCCAGCAGCTCGGCGATCTTGAGAGCCGCGTCGTCGCCGACGATCTGGGCCAGGGCTCCGCCGGGCTTGCCCGATATCTTCATGGCCGTGCCGCCACGAGCGCGAGCCAGCTTCACCGCCGCGTCCACGCCCGCGACGTCGGCGATCTCGCCCAGGATACCAGGAAGGCGGCTCAATGCTGCACTCCCAGCCGCTTGCGGGCGGCGACATAGGCCGCCAGCTCGTCATGGGTGGCCCGGACCAGCGCGGCTTCGTGCGCCAGGGTCTTGGCGCGCCGGCGCTTGATCACGGCCGCGACGGCCTCCTCGCGCGCATGCCGAGCCGCGTCGATGGCCTTCTGGGCCTCGACCAGGTCAGCATGGGCGAAGAGGTCGTCAGCCATGGCGCGCCTCCCTGAGGCGGGCCGCGTAGGCCACGATGGCCGCGTCCAGATCGCGGTCGGAAAGGCTGGCGGCGCTAAAGCGCTCGCCCAGCCGCTTGGCTTGAGCCCAGGCCAGGCGGACCTTCAGGATCCGCACGTGCTGCTTCCTCTCGATGCCGGCCAGATCCTGGCTCCAGCCTTCGCGCTCGGCCATGGCCTTCAAGGCCTCGACCAACTTGAAGCCCAGGCCTTGGTCCATCCACTGCATGCGCTCGACGCCCAGCTGGCGCTTCGCGAACGCTTCCAGCGCCTGTTCCGAGGCGTTCTCGACCACGCCCAGCTGGTGGAGCGAGATCCACATCGCGCGGGCCTTCTTGGCCACCGGATTGTCGGCGCGGCGCGGACCGCGTTGAACCGCGGCGCCAGCGCGGCCGCCGGCGACGGCCTTCGGCACGAAGCCCTGGGCGCGGAAGTGGGCGACCAGGTGCTCCAGCTCGCGCACGGTGCAGTCGGCCGAGCTGCGGCGCCCGGTCTCGCGTTCCAGGACGGCGCGATAGGTGTCGTCGTCCAGGCCCAGATCCTTCTTGGCCAGGTGGACCTTGGCCAGGAGAGCGCGGCGGCCGTTGTCGCTGGCGAGGGCGCGGGCGGCGGTCATGGGCGCGTCGCCTTCTCGCGGATCCGCGCGACGGCGACGTCCAGGCGGTTGACCCATTCACCGGCTGCGCGCTCCAGCACCGGCAGGTTCCAGCCAGCGGCGGGCTCACGGACGTTCTTGCCCCAGTGCGCCCGAAGGATTGCCTCACGCGGATCTTGGCCCAGGATCCGAGCGGTGGCGTAGGCGAGCAAGAGGTGCTGGCCCATGCCATGGGTCTCGCCTTCCAGGATCCGGACGGCGCGCGCGATGCGATCGGCGAAGGTTTCGCCGACGCGGCGGCTGTTCTCGGCGACGAGGGCGGTCATTTCGCCGCCCTCTCGGTTTGATGTCGATCGAACTCGGCGAGTAGATCGGGCGCGTGCCTTCCGAGCGCTTCCGTGGCGTCCTCGGCGGCGGCGGCAAGGAACTTGGCCAGGCTCGGCGTGAGCGACAGGTTCGTTGCCTTCTCCAGGACGAAACGCGCCTTCAGCAGCGCAATGGCGAGTTCGACCGTCGCTTGCGTAGGCGCGGGCTTCTTGCGGCGGGCGACCATCAGCCTTGCCCCTGGAACTTTTGCCAGCGCGCCTTGCGCCGCCGAGAGCGGCGGACGTGCATCGACGGGGTCAGGACGGTCACGATGACGAAGGGGTTGTCCTGGGCGAACACAATCTGGTGGTCGTGGGCGCGCACGGATGGAGCCTTCAGCGCCATGGCCAGGAGCACGTTGTCCGTCAGCATATCCGCGCGGATCTCCTCGACCGGGATCAGCAGCACGCGCTCGATGTGCCGCAGCAAGGCGTGGTCGGTGACCACGGCGCGGGCGCGGACCTTCTGAAGGTCAACTGGACGCCCCTGAAAATCGTTTTGAACGCTCACGACGTTCTCTCCGGCGCTGTGGAGGATGGGCCGCGCCGCTCGGCGGCGCTGGTCGGAAACACGCGGTGAACGCTGACCCGACCCGGCTGGGCGACTTTGGTGATAACGACCCCGGCCCGCTCCAGGCGGCGGGCGGCCTCGACGCGGACCGGGTCGCTCTCGGTGACGCCACTCCCGATCCCCAGGTCGATATCGAGCAACAGCTCGTCTTCGACCTGCGCCCAGAACTTGGCCTGGGCGATCGGCGACATCGCCAGGATCGTTGAGAGGCTAAGGCGCATCAGGCGCTTCCGTTCGCCGGTACGGCCTGGAGCAGGGCGTTCTCCGCCCGCTCTAGCTCGCCGCGCAGTTGTCGCGACGCCTCGATCGAGAGCGCCGCGCCCACTGCCGGAACGCAGATGATCACATAGCCCTCGGCGCGGCCGGTGCGGCCGACGCCATGACAGGGCTCTACGGTGACGACGTCCTTCATGCCGCCCTCCGTTGGAGAGCGCTGGCGGTGGCCATCACCTGGGCCGCCTCTTCGAGGACGGGCCATTCCGCGTCCGTGATCGGCGGGACGTCATGGTCGGGCGACAGATAGCGATCGACGATCTCGGCGACCAACTGGCGCTCGAAGGCGGAAAGCGCGTCGCCGTGGAAGGGCAGCAGGCGCGTGGCCAAGCGAACGGTGAACTCGCGCTCTGGGGTGAGACGGATGTACATCACGCCCTCGCCGCGTCGAGGCTGACCGCGATCCACTGATCGTCGATCGACGGCCGGTGGTAGATGCGGACATAGCGCTTCGTGCCCTTGACCTGGATCGCGTCGCGGATCGCGTCCATCGCCCTCCGCCAGCGGGCGTCCGGCATTTCCCAGCGCAGCAGTTGCAGGAGCGCGGCCCGATTGGTCAGCCCGCCGTTCTCGATGTTGAAGGCGCGGGTGACCAAGCCTTTCAGCAGGTCATCGGCGTTGACGGCCAAGTCGGCGACGACCTGGTCGACGAGAGCCTTGGCCTGGGTCAGTTCCGGGCCGAAGTCGATGATCTTGGCGCGGGTCACCTCGACCTTCATGAGCTGGTCGAAGGTGGTGAAGGTCAGGTTGCCCGCCTTGCCGCCTCGCTTCACCCCGTACTGCTGGTCGAGCAGCTCGACCAGGTCGTCGGCGTCGTCGAAGGTGTGCTGGACGAAGCGGGCGATCGTTTCCGAGAGCGGCAGGGCAAAGCCCAGCACCTTTCGGACCAATTCGTCCTGCAGCCTGTCCTGGGCGCGCATGTTGGCGACCGGCATCAGGCTGCCGTCGCCCGCTCGCATGTAGTCGACGCCGGCGACGTCGATGATGCCGGTGCCCACGGCGCGATACAGCGGATGGGCTTCAGCGGTGGTGGCGACCTCTTCGGCCTCGGCGAGGGGGTGAGCTTCGGTGAAGGCATTCATTGGAAACCGTCCTGGGTGAAGAGCCGGCGGGAGGCCGGCGGTGACTGAGGGTTGAAGGCGGCGACGATCGCGGCCTGGCGCTGGCGCTCGCGGCACTCGGCCGGGTCGAACCGGTGGAGCACCGGCTGCGCCGCCCAGAGCCAAGCCGCGAAGCGCGACAGCAGGGCGATCACGGCAGCGTCTCCTGGATGAAGCGGCCCAGCCGGCTATGGACGGCGGGCGCGCCAGTCGTGGCGAGAACCGCCAGGGCCTGCTCGGGCGTGCGGCCGACCAGGCACCAGAGCGCCAGGTCCACCTCGCCACGGCTTCGGCCGACCGCCTCGGCGATCTCGCCCAGGCCGATGCTGGCGGACGACAAGGCGTAGACGGCCGCGAGGCCGGCGATGGTCCAATCCCGGTTCATGCGTTCCCCCTGGTCGGGAGGTCGGCCGCTTCGGTCTCAGAGACCGCCCGCGCCGCGCGCGCGCCGTTGTGGGCGAGCTGGGCGCAAACGCAGTCGATCGGCCCGAGCATCTGGTGCTTGGCGAACGCGCCGATCGCAGAAGCGAGGGCGGCGAAGATCGCGTCGTCCCCGAAGCCCCGACGCCGCGCTTGCTTCAGCACGGCCTGCAGGGCGTGTGAGGTTCCGCCGAAGTCGATGACCTGTTGCGGCGTCCCAGGAGGGTCCATCTGGCGCGCGATCTCGATGCCGGCGGCCACGGTCTCGTCGGCTAGCCAGACCACGCGCTCGCAAATCTCGGCGCTCGCGACTTGAAAGACGAGGGTCTCAGACACGGGCGCCTCCCGCGACGGCGTAGAACTGGCCCTTTTTGGGGTCCGGGCTCTCGTCGATGATCGGCCCGAACTCATCGAAGGCGGCCTGGATGCGGGCCGTCAGGCGCGCGAAGGCTTCCGGCGTCAGGGTGTTGTGACGGACGCTGACCTTCAGCTCCCGCAGGGCGTTGCGGCCATCGCGGGCCTTGTCCAGGTCCATCGTCGAGGTGTGCTTGAACAGCATGACGCTTCTCCTCAGAGCCAGATGCCGTAGAGCTGGTGGAAGGCGCCGCGCAGGTGCTGGGCGCCGAAGACCTCGCCAGTGGCGATCGTCACGCGCAGAGCCTTCTTGAAGACCTTGGTGACGTTGCGCAGACCGCCCGGCTTGGCTGCGATCGCCTGACATATCTCCAGCTCGGCCTTGGTCAGGTGGACGCGGTTGGCGTTGGCCCAGGCCCAGGCCAGATCGGCGACATCCTGCTGGTCGGGCGCCGCGAACACCCGGCGCTCGCCGATCCGGCTCGACATCTGGGCGAACTGTGGCTTGGTCGAGCCGGTGCCGACCTTCTCGTTCATGGTCGGGTTGCTCAGCAGGACGATGCCCACGGGCTTGCCCCGACGGTCCGTGGCGTCGTTGATCGCGCGGACCTGGTTGAGGGCCTTCTCCGAGAGGATGTTGGCCTCGTCGATGATGATGACGCCGGGGGCCTCCAGGGCCTCGTCCACCACCATCTTCCGTAGCATGGCCGGCGAGCCAGTGACGTCCTTGCGGCCCATGGCCGCCAGGATCTCCAGCAGCATCGGCTGCACGCCATGGGTGGCTTCGTCGATGTAGACGTACCAGGCGCGGGGCGTGGAGTTGGCGTAGCGCAGCGCCGTGGTGGTCTTGCTGATCCCCGGCGGGCTGATCACCGAGACGATGTCACCGGACACCCTGGCGCTGTCCATCAGGGCCAGCAGCAACTGGCTGATGCCGAGTGCTTGGAAGTCGGGCTCGATCGGCTCGCGCAGGCGGGCCTCGTCCGCTCGCTGACGAGCATCCAGCCACTTCTTGAGGGTCAGAGCAGGCTTGTTGCTGTCGCCCGCGTAGGAGGCGCTCAGATACGAGCTGATGACGCTGGGGGCGAGGCTGGTTTCGCGGGCCAGGTCGGCCTGGGTGAGGCGCGGCGGCCCTTCCAGAGCCTGCCGAACCTCGGCGCGGATCTCCTCGTGTTCCTCGTCCGTGAAGGTCGTTTTGGAGGGGTGGATCATTGTGCTAGCCTTGAATTCCTTCGTGGGTTGCTAGGTCTGCGGAGTCGTCGGCTCGTCGGGGTTGCAGCCCCGACGGGCCGTTTTCATGAGCCGCCCTGGAACCGGGCGATGAGCGCCCGGTCAGCAGCGTCCGTGAAATCGGATTGGGTGGTGTTCGCCCGGCGCGGGACGCCGAAAGCCGGGACCACCACGTTGGTGGCGTCTGCCGGGATCTGCACCGGCGCGGGCGGAGCAACGGCGTCTAGCTGGGCGGCCAGGTCGTCGATGCCCATGCGAACCAAGGCATCCTTGGCGTCGCGGATCCGGCGCATGTGCTTGCGGCGCTCGCTTGTGATCTTCTTGGCGGTGACGACGCTGTTGAAATCGCCCTCGATGTGGCGCGGGACCTGCAGCAGGAAGCGGCCGTCCAGCGAGTAGAGGAAGACGTCCTTCGACAGATCGTCGGGGTCGAACCGGGCGATGACCTTCTGGCGCTTCAGGTCCGCCAGCTCCGGGCTCCAGTAGCGGTTTCCGACGATCGACACGGCGCCCGAGGCCGGGTCCATGGGGCGCGGCTCCGAGGCCAGCATGCAGTAGCGGAGCTGCTCGGCCGTCAGACGGCGCGGCGGCTGGACGGCGATGCCTTCCAGATAGACCTGGCGGAAGGACCGGCCGTTCATGCCCGTGCCCGAGCGACCCAACTGGTCGCGATAGAACTCCAGCTCCTGGCGCACGATGCGCTCGAACTCGGCGATCGGGACCGCCCGCGAGCGATGGTTCTCGGGTTTGGCAATGGCGTTGTGGCCAGTGTAGGCGCCGGCGAAGCGCGGGTCCTTCGCCAGCTCGTGCGCCCAGTCGCGGAACATGCGCTCGACGGGCTTGGCCTGGCCCCAGTAAGGCGTCGCCGAGATGGCCTCGACGCCGAGGATCTTCAGCAAGCCGGCTGGCTCTTCGTGAACCGACTTGGGACCGCGCATCCGGTGGATGCCGCCCTGGATCTGCTTGGCCTGGTTCTCCGAGCCGTTGTCCATGATCAGCCGCTCAATCAGGCCGAACTCGCGGAAGGTGTCGCCAAGCGCCAGGCGAACGATGTCGCTGTTGAGGGTGCGGTCGAAGCGCAGGCCTAGCGGCATGCTCGACGCGATGTCTTGGACCGCGAGGCTGTAGGGGCGGCCGCGCGTGCCGTCTTCCCACTCGACCTGGACGTCCCAAAGGTGGCCGTCGAGGTTGGCCACGGCGTGAGGGTAGAGGCCTTCCTTCGACCGTGTAGCGTAGGCGAAGGTATGGCGCGCGGCCTTGGGCCCTTCACGCTGGTATATGATCACCGGCTCGGGAACCTCGGCGACAATCCGGCGCTCGAAGTACTTGGCGCTGGGCAGGGTCCAGCCGTTGACGCCGGCCAGCTTCTGGATGTCGCGGTAGCAGCGCGCGTGGGTCGGCTTCTCCTGGCGCAGATACGCCGTCTTGTAGGCCTCCCAGGCGGCCTGGGGGCACTCGGCGCGCGAGACCCGGCCCGCGTAGCGCGGGGCCAGATACATGGCTCGGTCTTGGGGCTCAACGCCCGCGATCAGGCCGAACCAATCGTGGAGCGTCCGCTCGGAAACCTCGGGCTTGGCGCCCGTGGCGCTGGCTAGACGCACAGCCTCGCCGACCGTCTCCTTGATCGCGCCGGTCTTGGTCATTCCCGCGCGCTGCAGTTGCTCGACGCGCTGGATGAACCCGAGGCGGCGCACCGCCTCGTCCTTCAGGCCCTGGGGGAGGCGCTCATAGCGCAACAGGGTGCTTTCGCGATCGGCCAGTTCGGCCTTCGCGGGGCGCACGTTGGCCAGGTGCTTGCGCGCGGCCTCGGGTAGCAGGCTGACGTGGTATTCCAGGCCACCGCCACGGCCGGCCCGCTTGCGGCTAGCCGCGGCGCCACTGGCGTCCCGATAGGTCGCCCAGCCCTCGCGGTCGGCGACCATCTGGACACCCCGCGTGCTCGTCGGCAGGCCGGGCAATTTCAGAGCGGCAAGCTCAGCAGTCGTGAACCACTCCTGGGCGGTGATGCTGGCGCGCGGGCTCATCGGCGGGCTCCACGGCCGACCTGCAGCGGGGCCTGGTTCGAAAGGCGCTTGGCCTCGGCGGCGTAGAATTCGGCTTGCTTGCGGGCGTGAGCGGCCTGAGCCAGCAGGGCTTCCTCGCCCTGCAGGATCGTCAGGCCCTCGTCCTTCAGAACGACGTTCCAAAGCCACGGGCAGCCGGTCGCGCGAGCAAAGGCCACGAACCTCACCAGGCTGATCGTGTGGTTCTCGCGCGCCTGGCTGGTGTAGGCGTCGATCATGCCCTTGCTGATATCGATCTGCAGGGTCTCCGACATGCGGCGGGCGATTTCGTATCGGTCGATACCGTGATCCCGCGCCTCGTCGATCGCGCGGGCCATCGCCTGGGAGATGCGGCCGTTGAAGTCGAGCGCAGAGCCCATCTCGCGGGGCGTTTCCACCGGGAACAGCCGCGAGTGCGAGAAGAGGTCCAGGGTGTCGGTGTCGTGGGCGCGGGCCTTAGACATTGGCCCGCTCCATCACGGCCCAGGCCCCAGGCAGCTTCTCGCCCTGCAGCGCGTGCAAGATCGCGGCGCGGTGGGTCGGCGGCGCCTTCTTCCAGATCGCCATGAAGGCGGCGACGGTTTCATCGACCGGACGCGGTGGCGCAGGTGGCGCGGGTTCCCGGCCGCTAGCGATGACCAAGGCGTCGGGGAAGGACTTGGCCTTTTCAGTGACCAGGGCCTCGGCGGCGCGGAGCTGCTCGGCCTTGTCTGGAACCGCCGCAAGCTGGCGCAGAAGGCCTTCGTTCTTGGCGATCTTGGTCCCGGCGACCCGGACATGGGTTTCAGCCGACAGGCCGCGCGCGATGACCAGGGCGCGCTCTACGGTGCGCTTGTCGACGCCAAGGTCTGCGGCCGTTTCGGCGCTGAAGCCCATCGACGGCGGCACGTCGCCGAGAAATTGCGACAACTTGTCGGAATTGGCCGGGCGACCGCGTTTCGGCGCAGCGCCGTCCTCGGCGACACGTTCAGGATGGAGCTTTGCCCAAACATCCAAGCGCTCGCTGACGAACACCGCGCGCTCTAGCGCGGTTAGGCCCCGCCGAACGAGGTTCTCGTCGATCTCGACCATGCGGGCCTGGTCGTCGGTGAGGTTCCTGATCGTGCATTCAACGTCGATCCAGCCGAGCTTCGTAGCTGCTGCGTGACGGTGGGCACCTGTGACCAGTCCGAACACCATGTCATCGCCGTCCATCTGGAGGGGACGAACCAGAATTGGTTGGTGCATGCCGCCCTCGCCCATGGACACCGCCATCCCATCGACGGCGGCGGGGACGACGGGTCTCAGACGGTTGGCGACGATGATTCGATCTAGCCTGATGCGGCGCCGAGCGGGCGGTAGCGCTTCGCTAGCCTGGCGAGTGGCAGCGGGCTCCCCGTCTCTTACGGTTGCGGGCGACCGTGACTTTTTGGCTTCCCCCGACGTCATGTTTAAGCCGCCCGAGAGTTTTGACGGTGCGACGCGTCACGATCGTGATAATTTTCAGCACGAACGTTGCGGTATCGGAGGCCATCCGGCGACCACCGCAACGGCCACAGCTCATGAAGGGAGACGCCTAGGAAACGCGAGATCGCAAGTTCAGCTTTTGGCAGGGGGCGAATGAGAGCAACGCGACAGGCGCTCTCGTCCAGACCAGCGTCCCGAGCTAGCCCCGCAAGTGTTTTGCCGCGTTTTGATACCTCCGCCCTGATGTCGGCGGGGTGCCATCCAGCGGGTTTACGGGTCTTCTTAGCGGCCATCTGCTGTCACCAACGTATATCACGTGCGTGACAATAGACATCACATACGTGAACGCGGTCAAGCGCCTTTCGGCGTCATTTGCGCATGGACGCTCACGAACTCGTCGATTTCGATTATCAAGGCTTCGGGCAGCGGCTCTCGGAGGCCATCTTTCCGGAAAAGCCATTCACGTTCGCGCAACGCACCGGCGTGCCGCATGCGACCCTTCACAAGTATCTAAAAGGTCAGGGGACATCGCCGCGCCTAGACATCGCCGCCCACTTGTCGCGCGCGGCAGGCGTGACGCTAGAATGGCTTGTTTGGGGCGATGGCGACGGCCCCAAGGGCAACGACTTCATCAAGGTCCCGCGCTTCTCCGTAGAACTGGCGGCAGGCCATGGTCGTTGGAATGAGGCGCGGCAATGGGTCGAAGATGTGCCGTTCACGCCCGAATTCTTTCGCAAGGTCCTGAATCGGACTAGCGCAACCGGCCTCTCCGTCCTGGAGGCAAGGGGAGACAGCATGTTTCCCACAATCCACGACGGGGCGATGGTGTTGGTCGACGAGGGGCAGCATAGAATAGCGGACGGTATCTTCGCCTTCGTCCTGGACGGTGACGCCCGCTTGAAGCGGTTCCGGCGTACAATTACCGGCCTGACGATCATCTCCGACAACCCGGCCTACCCCGCCGAGGAGATTGACACGCCGCAGTTGAGCGCGCTTCAAATCATCGGACAGGTGCTTTGGGTGAGCCAGGCGCTCTAGGGAGTTTAGACCGTGACTGTGAAGGTGGGCTTGTTGGTGATGACACTCGCGTTGGTTCTGGCCGGCTGCGATAAGTCCGCCGAACATGAAGCCCAGACCCGCAGCGAGCGAGACTGGGCTCGCCAGAACGCCGAGAAGATGGCCGCACTGAATGTGAGGCTCGACAACGGCTTCAGCGACGCGAAGATCAACCCTAAGGACGCGGGCCGAGTGTGCCGCGCCGCTGTAGCAAGCCTGATGGGGCGAGATCCGACCCTTATTCGCGTTGCCAGCAGCAATGAAGAGGGCGTCGACGTGTCGTATGTCTCGCCAAACGACGGGCGCGGCTGGAGCAATCACTGCGCCATCAACGGCGACCGGGTGAGCTGGACCACGATATCGAATGGCGTGCAGGGCCGCTGGCGGACCGAGGACGATATTCGTTACGCCCTCAACGGTCCGTCCGTGAAAATCACTGTTCGCACCAACGGCGAGCTGATGTCCCAGAAGACCTACCAGATCGATTGATCAAGCGGGCCGAGCCTCATAGGCCGTTCCAAGTTCATGATCATAGCGGGGCCGGTAAATCCGGCACTTTTTTCTTTCTAGATAAGGCTTTAGCCGAACTTGGAACCGGCGCATGAACTTGGAAGCCCACTTCCAGGTTCGCTTCCAACTTTTCGGCCGCCGATCGCCAGTAAATCCCCACGACCATCACCCTTCGCCGAAGCGCCTTCTAGGAGCGTTCCAGCCCCGTGCCACAAGGGGTTTTGGGAAGTCGCGGGGAAGTACTCTCGAAGGCCCTTGGAACGTATATTGGGAACTGCGAAACTGACTGTCTAATTCCGCCCCAGGCGGCCAAATCGGCCGTTTCCCCGAGACAAGCCATGGCGCCGATTTTTTCCGGGCTCACCCCGCCGAAAGCCCCGCAGCACAAGGCTTTGTCCCATGTCGTCCCGTTTGGTCCCGGCCCATCCCGGTCACTGCGGATCTAAATGTCTAGCCACAGAGGATTTGCGCCCCTACGCCTTCTTGACGAACTCCGTCCGCAGGACCAGGCCCCGGACCTTGTCGACATTGGCTTCGATTTCGTCGGGGTCGCCGGTCAGGCGGATCTTCTTGACCACCGTGCCGCGCTTCAGGGTCACGCCGCCCGAGCCCTTGACCTTCAGGTCCTTGATCAGGGTGACGGTGTCGCCGTCGGCCAGGACGGTTCCATTGGAGTCGCGGGTTTCGTCCGACATGGCGGGCCTTTCAGGATAGGGCGGCCGATGAAGGCAAACCCGTAGATTTGGTGTGGACTTTCCTAAGCGGTGGGCCCGCCGCGCGTCAATGCGGGGTCTTCTTGCGGCCCAGTGGGTGCTTGGTTTGCACCACGTGCGCCAGGTGCTCGCCGGCGACATGGGTGTAGATCTGGGTGGTGGCGATGTCGGCGTGGCCCAGCAGGGTCTGGATCACGCGCAGATCCGCGCCGCCTTCCAGCAGGTGGGTGGCGAAGGCGTGGCGCAAGACGTGGGGACTGACCTTGTCGCGGTCGATGCCGGCGGCGATGGCCGCGTCGTCCAAGAGCTGTCCCACCCGCCGCGCCGTCAGCCGGCCCGAGCCGCCACGCGAGGGGAACAGCCACGGGCTCTCCTTCTGCCCCTTCGCCAGGAATGAAGACCGGCCAGCCAGATACGCCTTCACCGCCGCGCGGGCCGCGTGGTTCAGCGGGGCCAGCCGCTCCTTGCCGCCCTTGCCCTTGACGATCAGATAGGCCGGGTCTCGGGCTAGAGCCGCCAGCGGCAGGGCCAAGAGCTCGGAGATCCGCAGGCCCGAGGCGTAGATCAGCTCGATGATGCAGGCCAGACGCAGGCCCTGGGCGCTGTCCTTGGCGCTGGCGGCGGCCAGCAGGCGCTCGATCTCGTCGCGCTCCAGCACCTTGGGCAGGGGCCGGCCGGCCTTGGGCGCGGCGACGCGGCGGGAGGGATCGTCGGTGCGCCAGCCCTCGCCCAGCACGAAGCGATAGAACTGCCGAACCGCCGAGCGGCGGCGGGCGGCGGTGGCGGGCGACAGGCCTCGCGCGCCCAGATCCTGGAAATAGGCCTCGACGGCTTCGGCGTCGGCGTCATCGAGGTCGCGCTTCGAACGGGCCAGGAAACCCCGCGCGTCCTCCAAATCCTTGCCATAGGCGGTGAGCGTGTTGCGGGCGGCGGCGCGCTCGACCGCCATCATCTCCAGGAACGCGTCGACCCAGCCGGACGCGGATGCGCTCATTTGGCGTAGGCGAGGCTAAGCAGCCCTTCGACCACCACCGCCCGCGCATCGACGGGCAGGCCGGCGCGGTTCAGGGCGCGGGCGATGCGAGCGCGGTCGGCGGGCGCGGGCCCGTTGGCGCCGGCGTCCAGCGCGATCGACAGGGCCAGCAGCGCCGCCTCGCCCTTGCGCTTGGCGCTCCCGGCGTCCTCCAGAAGCTGGACCCGCGCCGCCGAGGCGGCCGGACGCCCCAGGTCGAAGGCCGCGAACTGGGTCCGCGTGTCGGCGTCCATCGTCCCGCCCAGGCTGGCCAGCAGCACGGCGGCGGCCTGGGCCGGCGACTTGGCGGCGGTCGCGCCTCGGTCGATCAGAGCGCTCAGCACCTGGTTGTCGACCTTGCCTGAAGCCGCGCCGATCAGGGCGTCCAGAATGGCCAGGTCCGTGGCGGTCGCGCCGGGGATGGCGTCCTGCGTCAGGCGACTGCGGATCGCCTGGGCGCTCTCGACATCGCCAGCCGCCACGGCCGCGCGGGCCATCAGAACCGGGTCCTGCAGCGGTCCTCCGGCCCTGGCCAGGGCCGCGATCGAGGCCGCCGAGGCGCGCGCCGCCTCGACAAAGGCCGGCGCGCTCTTGGCCTGGCGCAGGAAGGCCAGATCCGAGGCCTCGACGGCGGTCAGGTCGTGGCCGATGTCGGTCGTCGGGGCTTGAGGCGGCGTGACTACGGGCTTCAAGGCCGGCGAGGCCGTGGCCACGGCGGCGGCGGACTGGACATCCAAGCTCAGCCGGCGCGAGAGGGCGTAGTTGACCCCGTTCTTTAGATTGGCCGCGCCGGGCGGCGTCCCCGCCAGGGCCGCCCCCATCAGGCGAGCATAGTCGGCGTCTTTCGTCTGCTGCTGGACCAGTTGGAAGGTCAGCTGGGCGGCGTCGGTCTGGCCGGCCTTCAGCTGGCAGAAGGCGCGCAGCCGCAGCCAGTAGGTCGCGCTGCGATCAACGATCAGGTCCTCCTCGGTGCGGCAGGCCTTGTCGTCGTCTCCGGCGATCAAGGCGGCTTCGGCCGTCGCCATCGACAGCCCCGAGCTGCCGGGACCGCCAGTCGCGCGGTCGAGGATGGTGTTCGCCGCCTTGGCCTCGCCCAGGGCGATCAGGGCCAGACCGCGCGCCGCGCCCATCTCGACCTCGTCACCCACCTCGTCCGGGGCGTTCGCGCCCGTCAGGAGCACCCGCCGCGCCAGGTTGGCGAAGGCCGGCGACAGAGGCTTGGTCCCCGCGAGCTTGGGCAGGATGTCGCGCATCAGGCCCGGCGCGGCGTCCTTCCAAAGATCCCCCGGAATTCCAGTATCGGCGGCGGCTCCGGAAAAGTAGTCGGGCGCGGCCAGAGTCTTGACCCTGACCTCCTCCTGAGCGCGAGCCGCGCCGCAAAGCGATAGGATGAGCGCGCTGGACAGCAGCAGCAGACGCGAAGAACGCAGGGGCGAGATCGTCTGGGGTGAGATCATGGAGCGGTTATGACGCATGACGGGGTTCTCGCAAACTTGGGCTTTGGCCAAGCCTCGTGTAAACCCGCGACCGCATCATGACCGAGTCCGCTCATCCCCCCGAAGACAAGGCGCCTTCGCGCCATGCGTTCGAAGACCTGGCGCCGCTGCGCCAGAAGACCATCGTGCTGGTCGGGCTGATGGGCGTGGGCAAGTCCAGCGTCGGACGGCGCCTGGCCACCGTCCTCAACCTGCCCTTCCGCGACGCTGACAACGAGGTCGAGGCCGCCGCCGGCCGTTCGATCTCCGAGATCTTCGCCGAGCTGGGCGAGCCGGCCTTCCGCGACGGCGAGCGCCGGGTGATCGCCCGCCTGCTGGACGAGCCGCCGCACGTGCTGGCCACCGGCGGCGGCGCCTTCGTCAACGCCGAGACCCGCGCCATGATCAACGACAAGGCGCTGTCGGTCTGGCTGAAGGCGGATGTCGAGCTCTTGGCGCGCCGCGTCTCGCGCAAGGACACCCGGCCGCTGCTGAAGGGCAAGGATCCGGTGGCGGTGCTCACCGAGCTGGCCCGCGTTCGCAACCCTGCCTATGCCGAGGCGCAAGTCCACGTCCAGACCGGCGACACGCCGCACGGGGTGGCCGTCGACGCCATCCTGGCCGCGCTGCGCGAGCGTCTCACGCCAGGAGTTCCCACCCCATGATCCGCACCGTTCCCGTGGGCCTGGGCGACCGGGCCTATGACGTCGTCATCGGCCCGGGCCTGATCGACCGGGCGGGCGAGCAGATTGCGCCCGTCTTGGGCAAGCGCAAGCGCGTGGCGATCGTCACCGACGCCCATGTCGGCGAGCACCACGGCGAGCGCCTGGCGGCGTCCTTGGAAAAGGCCGGGATCGCCGTCGACGTCATCACCATCCCCCCGGCGAGGAGAGCAAGAGCTTCGAGGGGCTGGCCGACCTGTCCGATCGCCTGCTGGCCTTGAACCTGGAGCGCGGCGACCAGATCGTGGCGTTCGGCGGCGGCGTGGTGGGCGATCTGGCCGGCTTCGCGGCGGCGATCTACAAGCGCGGCATCGACTTCGTGCAGGTCCCGACCACGCTCTTGGCCCAGGTCGACAGCTCGGTCGGCGGCAAGACCGCCATCGACACCCCGCGCGGCAAGAACCTGATCGGCGCCTTCCACCAGCCGCGCCTGGTGCTGGCCGACCTCGACGTCCTGGCCACCCTGCCCGCCCGCGAGCTGGCTTGTGGTTACGCCGAGATCGTCAAGTACGGCCTGCTGGGTGACTTCGCCTTCTTCGAGTGGCTGGAGGCGAACGTCGCCAGGGTCCTGGAGCGCGATGTCGACGCCCTGGTCCGCGCCGTCGGCCGCAGCGTCGAGATGAAGGCCGAGATCGTCGCCGAGGACGAGAAGGAAGCCGGCCGCCGCGCGCTCTTGAACCTCGGCCACACCTTCGGCCACGCGATCGAGGCCGAGATGGGCTTTGGCGATGCGTTGAAGCACGGCGAAGCCGTCGGCGTCGGCATGGCCCAGGCCTTCCGCTTCTCGGCCGCCCAGGGCCTGTGCTCGGCCCAAGACGCCGTCCGCGCGCAAGCCGCCATCAAGGCCGCCGGTCTGCCGACAACGCTGGCGGACGTGCGGAAAGAGCCCTTCAACGCCGACGCCCTGATCGCCCACTGCGGCCAGGACAAGAAAGCCGAAGGCGGCAAGCTGACCTTCGTGCTGGTGCGGGGGATCGGTGACGCGTTCGTGGCCAAGGATGTGGACCGCGAGGCGTTACGGACGTTCCTGATCGCCGAGGGCGCGGTTTAGGCGACGGCTGGCTTCTGGCCCGCCGCCCTCAGGCCGGCGATCGCGCCTACACCACCCCCGACTTCTGCAGCTGCTTGTAGGCCTTGATCACGCGCTGCAGCTTGTGCTCGGCGCTGCGGTCGCCGCCATTGGCGTCGGGGTGGCAGCGCTTGAGCAGCTCCTTGTACTTGGCCTTGATCGCCGCGCTGTCGGCGCCGGCCTCCAGGTCCAGGTCCGCCAGGGCCTGGCGCTCCAGCTTGCCCAGGCCGCGCTCGGCGGCGGTCCGCTGTGATTCGGCCCGCCGCTGCTGAGCGCGGAAGACGCCGAACGGGTCGGCGAAGGCGCGGGCGTCGCGGGCGGCCTGGGCGGCGGCCTCGCGCGAGCGGGCGTCGGCCTTGAAGCTCCAGGTCGGACGGCCGCCAGTCATCCGTTCAGATTCCTGCTCGGCCCGAATCTGGGCCTCGCTCATGCCGGCGTAGAAGTTCCAGTTCTTGTTGTACTCGGCCGCGTGCCGCTGACAGAACCAGTAGTGCTGGTTGGGTATGTCGCGCGACTTCGGCGCCTTGGCCGAGCCGGGCAGGTGGCAGTCGGGATGGTCGCAGCGTTTCTCGCCCGGCTTCAGGCGCAGGACGTCCTCGACTCGGTCGTCGTCGCCCTCCTTGGGGGGCTTGACCCGGATGTCATAGAATTTGGGGCGGTACTCGAACGGCCGGCTCATGGCGCTTAGAGTAAGCCCGCGCTATTTCCGTTCAAGGATTGACATGCGGGAGTTGCGTCATGGGCGCCGTTGCGGAAGCTATTCGGACCAAGTTGGAGGCCGCCTTCGCGCCGTCGCGGCTGGAGCTGGTCGACGACAGCGACCGCCACCAAGGCCACGCCGGCCATAGCGGTGCGGGCGAAAGCCACTTCACCCTGCGTATCGAGTCGGAAGCCTTCGCGGGCAAGGCCCGGGTGATGCGCCAGCGCATGGTGATGAAGACCCTGGCCGACGAGCTGGCGGGGCCGGTCCACGCCCTGTCGATCGTCGCGACGGCGCCAGGCGAGGCCTGAGCGTCCGCGATTTTGAGCTTGCGCGCCGGCGCCGCGACTGATTGCCTCTCTCCCCGGCGCGACCTTGGCCGGACAGGCAGGACAAGCATGAGCGCCGACGAGATCTCTTCTTCCGACACCTTGGAACAGACCGCCGCCCGGGCCTTGCCCGCGCTGCTGGAGCGGTCGTACGCCCGATACTCCAACTTCACGGTGGCCGCCGCGGTGATCGACGAGGCGGGGCGCGCGCACTATGGCGTCAATGTCGAGAACGCGGCCTATCCGTCCGGCACCTGCGCCGAGCAGACGGCGATCGGGGCGATGATCACGGCCGGCGGCGTGCGCCGCATCGCCAAGGTGCTGATCGCGGCCGGCTCCGACGCCGTCGTCCAGCCCTGCGGCGCCTGCCGCCAGCGCATCGCAGAGTTCGCCGGCAGGTCTTGCGAGGTCGTGTCGGTGCAAGGCGGACAACCCACGCGGCGCGTCGGCTTCTGGGACCTGCTGCCACAGTCGTTCGGGCCAAGCGACCTGGATTGAAGGCGAAATCGGGGCAAACTAGTAAAATAAGCGTACCTTATCGACCGAAAAGAATTGTTTCCGGTCGCGCAGCCGCACGCCATCAAGCCTCCTCGCCTTGCGGAAATTTATGCCCATTACCAACGATAAGGTCCGACCTTGGGGCAAATAAATCCGCATAGGAGCTAAACGCGAAACGAGCGTTTCGCCGCAAGCGGTCGTCGATTGCTTGCCGGAAAATCGCGACTGTGGCGCTTGTGTGTCACCTAGGTAACGGTCTGCCCGCGAAGTAGAATTCACCGCAGCATTGAGGTGTCGCGGGCTCCGAGCCCGCATTAATTTCCGGCAAGGTTCACGCTGACGCGATGCATCCGTTTGATGCGACGTGTGACGCCGGTGCGCCGATCACCAAAAGTTCTGGGGGTTTGTTCTTGTCCATGATCACTCGTTCTCTTCTGCTCAGCTCCAGCATGCTGATCGCGATGGCCGGCGCCACGGGCGCCTACGCCCAGGCCAGCCAAGCCGCGCCGAAGGAAGGCGTCGCTGAAGTCGAAGCCGTCGTCGTCACCGGTTCGCGTATCCGCCGCCCCGACCTGGTCTCGACCCAGCCGATGCAAGTCATCAGCTCCGAGACGATCGACTCCAAGGGCTACACCAACATCGCCGACGCCCTGAACGACCTGCCGGCGTCCGGCATCCCGGTCAATCCGATCGGCGACCAGGGCTCGTTCGGCACGGGCCGTAACTTCATCAACCTGTTCAACCTGGGCACCAACCGCACCCTGACGCTGGTGAACGGCCGCCGCTTCGTCGGCAGCAACGTCGCCTCGCTGTTCTCGGGCGCCGGCGCCGGCGGTCAAGTCGACTTCAACGGCATCCCGACCGGCATGATCGACCGCGTCGAGAACGTTCAGGCCGGCGGCGCGGCCGTCTACGGCTCGGACGCCGTGGCCGGCGTCATCAACATCATCACCAAGAACCGCTTCGAAGGCGTCGAGGTCGACGGCCAGTTCGGCATCTCCGACAAGAGTGACGCCGAGACCTACCGGGGCCGTATCACGGCCGGCCGCAGCTTCATGGACGGCCGCCTGAACGTTTCGGGCAGCTACGAGTACGCCCAGACCACGGCGCTGAGCTTCAACGATCGCGACATCACCGCGCGTCAGTTGACCTTCGCGGTGAACCCGGCAAACCGTACGACGACCGACGGCATCCCCGGTTCGATCATCATCCTGAACCGTCGCATTCCGGAAGTCACCGCCGGCGGCCTGCCGACGCGCGCTGGCTCTGCGGCCCTGTCGGGCATCCTGACCATGGCGGATCCGAACAACCCGGGTCAGCGCATCGCCGCCCAGTTTGGTCCCGGCGGCGTGCTGGTGCCCTACGCCACCGGCACCTTCTACAGCTCGAGCGTCGCCTCGGGCGGCAACGGCCTGAACCTGGCCGACCTGTCGTCGCTGGTCTCGCCGGTCAAGCGCCACGTCGCCACGCTGTTCAGCCGCTACGAGATCAACGACCACGTCCGCTTCAACACCGAGACGTTCTACAACCACCAGAGCTCGGTCGAGCCGTATAACCAGCCGATCTACAACGCGCCTCTGTTCGGCGGTAACTCGTCTGCGCTGCGCATGTCGACGGCCAATCCGTTCCTGCCGGCCGCGACCCGCGCGGCCCTGCTGGGCCAGACGACCGCTCTGACGGCCGACGCGGCGAACCCGGGCGAAGGCATCTTCTTCCTGAGCCGCGCTTCGTCGGACATCGGCAACAACAAGACCAGCACCAAGGGCGACCTGATCCGCAACGTCTTCAATCTTGAAGGCGATTTCGACTACGCCGACCGCAGCTTCTACTGGAACGTCGCGGCGAACCTGGGCAAGTCGTGGGGCACCTTCTCGTCGCCGAACATCAACCAGACCCGCTTCCTGGAAGCGATCGACGCCGTTCGTGACTCTTCCGGCAACATCGTCTGCCGCAGCGCCACGGCGCGCGCGGCTGGCTGCGCCCCGCTGAACCTGTTCGGCGTCGGCTCGCCCAGCCAGGCGTCCCTGAACTATGTGAACGTCCAGTTCGAGAGCAAGTACGCTCTGATCCAGACCGGTTACGAAGCCAACTTCGGTGGCGATCTGATCAAGCTGCCGGCCGGCTGGGCCAGCTTCAACGCCGGCTACGAGTACCGTAAGGAAAAGTCGCGCTTCTCGCCGAACGATCCGCAACGTCTGGGCGTGGGCCGTTCGGCCGCGATCTCGGCGATCAGCGGCTCGTTCGACACCAAGGAAGCCTATATCGAAGGCCGGATCCCGATCTTCGGCGGCGACTTCTCGTTCCCCGGCATGCGCAGCCTGGAAATCGACGGCGCTCGCCGGAAGGTGAACAACTCGCTGGCCGGCAAGAACGACGTGTGGAGCTACGGCCTGCAATGGAAGCCGTTCGATGACCTGCTGCTCCGCGGCACCAAGAGCGCTTCGTTCCGCGCCCCGGCGATCACCGAACTGTTCCTGCCGGACGCGGTCAGCTTCATGACCGCCACCGACCCCTGCGACGCGCGGAACATCAACTCGGGCCCGAACCCGGCCGCCCGCCAGGCCAACTGCCGCTCGGACTTCACGGCTCTGGGCCTGCCGGCGAACTTCAACCTGACCTCGAACGTCCAGGCCGCCACGGTCCAGGGCACGACCTCGGGTAACCGCAGCCTGAACAACGAACTGGCTGACCAATGGTCCGTCGGCTTCGTTTATCAGCCGCGTTTCGTGAAGGGTCTGGCGATCAGCTTTGACTGGGTGAACATCGACATCACCGATGCGATCGTAAACTTCAACCTCAGCTCGATCATGCAGGTCTGCTACGACTCGCCGAGCAAGCCGGCCGACGTCTGCTCGCGCTTCTCGCGCGACGCGAACGGTCAGGTTCGCGGCGCCGACAGCGCCACCGGCTACACCGGTCCGGCCGCCGGCTACGTCAACGCTGGCTACACGAACTTCCAAGGCGCCACCCTGGGCGTCGACTACAAGTTCGCGCTGGCTGACGTTCCCTACGTCGGAAGCAAGGGCGGTGACCTGGGCACCCTGGAGTTCGAATTCGACCTCTACCACGTCAACAAGCAAGAGACCTCGGTCACCGGCCTTGGCTTCGACCTGAACGACGACAAGGGCGAAATCGGCAACCCCGACGTCTCCTGGAGCCTGGACACGACCTACAAGCGCGGCCCGCTGTCGGCCACGCTGACCACCACCTTCATTGGCAAGTCGTACTTCAACAAGGACTTCACGCCGGAAACCCGCGACCCGCTGTGGGTCGACGACTACTACGTGAACAACCTGGCCATGTCCTATGACCTGACCGATCTGCTCGGTGGCCGTCTGGGCATGGACCGCGTGAAGGCTCGCCTGAACGTTCGGAACCTGTTCGACAAGGAAGCGCCGTACGGCACGACCGGTCTGGGCGTCTACGACGTCATGGGCCGCTATTATCAAGTCGGCCTGACGGCCCGCTTCTAGAACAAGGACGGCCGGGAAGGATTTCCTTCCCGGCCGCTCTCGTCCAATGCGGTAAAGAAAAAGGCGGTCCCTTGGGGCCGCCTTTTTTGTTTCCGTCGTGTTTTGTTTTCGTCCTGGTGGCCCGATCAGGCCGTCTGGGCGACCAGGCCTTCCAGCACGCGGCGCAGGTCGGCCTCGCGGAAGGGCTTCTGCAGCACGGCCGAGCCCTTGTGATCCTCGCTGATGCCGGCCTCGCCATAGCCGCTGGCGAAGGCGTAGGGCACGCCGCGCGCGCGCAGCGCGTCGGCGACCGGGAAGATCGGCCGACCGCCCAGGTTCACGTCCAGCAAGGCCGCGTCGATATCCGCAGAGCCGGCCAGCTTCAGGGCCTCCTCGATCTCGGCCGCGGGGCCGACGACCGTGCAGCCGAGGTCGGTCAGCATGTCCTCGACCAGCATGGAAACGAGGGCCTCGTCTTCGACGACCAGCACCTTCAGGGACGAGAGAGTCTTCATAGATCAGGGCTCCAGCGTGCGCAGGGGCATCACCATGTGGCAGGCGAGTCCGAAGTGATCATAGGTCAGCTCGACCCCGCCGGATAGCTCGGCCGCGAGACCGCGTTCAAGAAGCCGCGCGCCAAGGCCGGCGCACCTGGCCGCCCCCTGACCCGCAGTGGTTCCCAGACCAGCAATGGCCCTAAACGCGCGCGGAGAGATCGGGTTCCCAGGCGGTCACATCATCGGCCTACGACTCTTCGCCCTCGTCCAGCGGCGCGCTGATGCGCAAGGCGGTGATCTGGTTACGCTGGCGGCGCAGCACCTGGAACCGGTGCCCGTGGAAGATGAAGGTCTGGCCCGGCTCGGGGATCATCTGGGCCTCGTGGATGACGAGGCCGGCGATCGTCACCGCCTCGCCCTCGGGCAACCGCCAGTCCATGGCGCGGTTAAGGTCCCGCACGGTGACATGGCCGTCGACATTGACCGAGCCGTCCTGCTGCTTGCGCACGCCATCCAGGGCCGTGTCGTGCTCATCGTCGATCTCGCCGACGATCTCCTCGAGGATGTCCTCCAGCGTCACCAGGCCCTGCAGCGCGCCGTACTCATCGACGACCAAAGCAAAGTGGCTCTTGCGCTTGAGGAAGGCGTTCAGCTGGTCCTTGAGATTGGTGGTGTCGGGGATGAACCACGGCTCGCGCAGGATCGCGGCGATGTCCAGCCCCTCCACCCCAGTCGGCGACTGCGCCAGGGCCTTGAGCAGGTCGCGGGCGTGCAGCACGCCGATGATGTTGTCAGGCTCGTCGCGATACAGCGGCACGCGGGTGTGCTGGGCCTCCAGCACCTGGTCGACCAGTTCGCGCGCGGGCAGGTCGGCGTCCAACAGGACCATCGACTTGCGGTGGACCATGATCTCCGAAACGTCCATGTCCGAAAGATCCAGCACCCCGCCCAGCATCCGCCGGTCGTCGGTCTCCACCAGGCCTTCGGAGTGGTGATAGTCGACCGCACCCCGGATCTCCTCGTGGGCGGCCAGCACGTCGACGGCCATGTCCAGCCGGACGCCGAAGATCCGCAAGGTGCGGCGCACGATCCACTGCACCGCGTAGATGACCGGGCCGAACAGCCCCACGAGGAACAGCGTCGGCGCCGACAGGGCGCGGGCGACGTCGTCGGAGCGGACAATGGCCACGGTCTTGGGCAGCACCTCGGCGAAGACCAGGACCAGCACCGTCATCACGGCGGTGGCTAGGGCCACGCCCCAGGGCCGGGGATCAGGGTGGTCAGCACCTGGGTCGCTAGGGCCGAGGCCAGGATGTTGATCAGGTTGTTGCCCAACAGGACCGCCCCGATCATCGTCTCCTGGTCGGACAAGAGCTCCGCCGCGCCGAGGCGTCGCCCTCGCGCTCCAGCTGGTGCATGCGCGAGCGGCTGGCGCCCGTCATCGACGTCTCCGCCGCCGAGAACAGCGCCGAGAGGGTCAGCAGGGCGATGACAATGGGCGCGAGGCCAAGCAGGGCGGTGAACATGCGGATGTTCTAGATGGGATCGAGATCCAACACGACTCCGAAGCCCAGAACTGGCCTTCCTGGGCCTTGTGCCCAGGAAGGCGGGTTTTGAGCCTATTTCGAATGCGATCCGTTAGCCCCCGGGATGCAGGCCCGGCGCTTCCTGGCCCGTGCGGGCGACATATTCGGTGTAGCCGCCGCCGTACTGGTGCACGCCCTCGGGCGTCAGCTCCAGCACGCGGTTCGACAGGGCCGCCAGGAAGTGGCGATCGTGCGAGACGAACAGCATGGTGCCCTCGAAGTCGGCCAGAGACGCCACCAGCATCTCCTTGGTCGCCATGTCCAGGTGGTTTGTCGGCTCGTCCAGCACCAGGAGGTTGGGCGGATCGAATAGCATCTTGGCCATGACCAGACGCGCCTTCTCGCCGCCCGACAGCACGCGGCAGGGCTTTTCGACATCGTCGCCCGAGAAGCCGAAGCAACCGGCCAGGGTGCGCAAGGCGCCCTGACCCGCCTGCGGGAACGAGCGCTCCAGGGATTCGAAGATCGTTTCCTCGCCCTCCAGCAAGTCCATGGAGTGCTGGGCGAAATAGCCCATCTTGACGCTGGCCCCGATGGCGACCTTGCCCTGGTCGGGCTCGGTCGCACCAGCCACCAGCTTCAACAGGGTCGACTTGCCGGCGCCGTTGGCGCCCAGCACGGCCCAGCGCTCCTTGCGGCGCACCAGGAAGTCGAGATCCTGGTAGATCGGCCGCTCGCCATAGCCCTTGTGGACGCCCTTCAGGCTGATCACGTCCTCGCCCGAGCGCGGGGGGCTCTGGAACTCGAACTGCACCGACTGGCGACGGCGCGGCGCCTCGACGCGCTCGATCTTGTCCAGCTTCTTGACCCGGCTCTGCACCTGGGCGGCGTGCGAGGCGCGCGCCTTGAACTTCTCGATGAACTTGATTTCCTTGGCCAGCATCGCCTGCTGGCGCTCGTACTGCGCCTGGCGCTGGGCCTCGCTGAGCGCCCGCTGCTGGTCGTAAAAATCAAGGTCGCCGGAATAGCTAATCAATGTTCCCGCGTCGATCTCGATCACCTTGCCGATGATGCGGTTCATGAAGGCGCGGTCGTGCGAGGTCATCAGCAGCGCGCCCTCGTAGTTCTTGAGGAACGCCTCCAGCCAGATCAGGCTTTCCAAGTCGAGGTGGTTGCTGGGTTCGTCCAGCAGCATGGCGTCGGGGCGCATCAGGAGGATGCGGGCCAGGGCCACGCGCATCTTCCAGCCGCCAGACAGCAGGCCCACGTCCCCGTCCATGCGCTCCTGGCTGAAGCTCAGGCCCGCCAGCACCTCGCGGGCGCGGGCTTCCAGCGCATAGCCGTCCAGCTCCTGGAAGCGTTCCAGCACCTCGCCATAGCGCTCCATGACCGCGTCCAGCTGGTCGGCCTGGTCCGGATCGACCATCGCCGCCTCCAGCGTCGCCATCTCGGCGGCCAGGGCGCTGACGGGACCAACGCCGTCCATCACGGCGGCCACGGCGCTCTGGCCCGACATCTCGCCGACGTCCTGGCTGAAATAGCCGATCCGCGTGCCGGGATCGATCGAAACGATCCCGTCGTCGGGCTGCTCCTGGCCCGTGATCATGCGGAACAGCGTCGTCTTGCCGGCGCCGTTGGGGCCGACTAGCCCGACCTTCTCACCCTTCTGGATGCCCATCGAGGCTTCGATGAACAGGATCTGGTGGCCGTTCTGCTTGGAGATATTGTCGAGGCGGATCATGGCGGGGCTGCTACCCCGGAGCGACGAAGAAAGCCAGCCTTAGAGCGCGAGGCGGGAAGCGCGAAAGTCGCCGACAGCGCCAGACACACCCGGAGTCCGCTGCGATCCCTTGCGGCGCAAGGGGCGAATAGGCCATTGTCGCGCGCCGACAGGGGCGGACGGGGGCTTGTTTAGATGACCGATAGCGATCCGGAGTGGCGCGCGCCCGTCGAAGCGCCGACACCGGTGACACCGGTGCCTTTCGGCAAGCCTTGGAGCATCTGGGCGTGGGGCGCCCTGCTCTCGACCGCCGGCCTGGCCCTGGCGATCTCGCCTGACGCGGCGCTCCACCTGCTGAAATCGCCCGTGGAGCCGACCAGCCTGCCGTGGGTGCGGTTCTGCGGCCTGCTGCTGCTGGCCTACGCCATGGGCTACCATGTGGCGGGCTGGACCGGGCAGCGGACCTACATGCGCGCCTCGGTCGTGCTGCGGGTGCTGTCGCTGGTGGTGATCGGCGCCTTTGTCCTGTTGGACTGGTTGCCCAAGGCCTGGCTGGCCGTCGGCCTGGCCGACTTCGCCGGCGCAGTCTGGACGACGCTGGAGCTCAGGTGGCGTCCGAAGCCGAAGACGGCCTGAACCACCGCTCGACCAGATAGGCGGCCAGCCAGCAGATCATCGCCCAGGCCGCGCCGACGCTCCAGCCGGCCAAAACGTCGCTGACCCAGTGGACGCCCAGATAGACCCGGCTGGCGCCGACCAGCAGGCTGACCAGCACCGCAGCGCTGACCGCCAGAATCTTGACCCGTCGCCGGTCGGAAAAGCGCGCCGCCAGCACGCCCAGGGTCAGGAACACCACCGCCGACAGCATGGCGTGACCGGACGGGAAGCTGGCGTTGACCGCCTCGACCACGCGGTAGGCCTCGTCGGGACGCTCGCGGCCGAACACCGCCTTGAGGCTTTGGCTGACCGTAACGCCGCTCAGCGCGCCCAGCACCAGCAGCCAGCCCTCGGTCCAGCGTTTCAGCGAAGCCAGCAGCGCGAAGGCCGACAGGATCAGCAGGCCCAGCACCGCCACCGAGCCCAGGGCGGTGATGTCGACCGCCGCCACGTGCAGCCACTCTGGCCCGACCAGCGCCTGGGGCTGGCCGCCGACCCGCAAGGCCCGCAACACCGCCAGGTCCAGAGCGTGGGCCTCGCCCTCCACCACCTCGTCGGCGATGGCCAGGAAGCCCAAACCGCCTAGGGCCGCGATCAGCAGGGCGGACGCCACCCCGATCTCTCGCCCCGCAGCGGCGAAAAGTCTCCGAACATCCAGACGAAACACCCGTCGCGCTCCTTGAACGGCAGAGGCCATAGTTTTCGACTTAAACATGAACTTGGGCCGCGCAAGTCTCGTCGGGACCAGACCGATCGCCGCGCCGATCAACGCCAACCGCTAAAAAACACCCTGGAAAGGGGCGCGCGAGCGCGGCGCCCCCTTCCCTCCCCCCGGGTCAAGGCGCTAATCCGGAAACATGCCCGAGTTCGCCGAAACCAGCTCCGCCCAAGATCCGCTGATCACCCTAGTCCCCGACAAGTGGGTGACGCTGCGCGATGCATTCGGCGTCGACAGCGACATGAAGGTTCCAGCCTTCAGCCACCGCGATCCCCACGTGCCCGAGATCGACGCCGCCTATCGCTTCGATCCCCAGACGACCAAGGCCATCTGCGCGGGCTTCGCCAAGGACCGTCGCGTGATGGTCCAAGGCTATCACGGCACCGGCAAGTCGACCCACATCGAGCAGATCGCCGCGCGCCTGAACTGGCCGCTGGTTCGCGTGAACCTGGACAGCCACGTCTCGCGGATCGACCTCGTGGGCAAGGACGCCATCGTCCTGAAGGACGGCAAGCAGATCACCGAATTCCGCGAGGGCATTCTGCCGTGGTCGCTGCAGCGCCCGATCGCCCTGGTGTTCGACGAATATGACGCCGGTCGCCCCGACGTGATGTTCGTGATCCAGCGCGTGCTGGAAGCCGGCGGCAAGCTGACCCTGCTGGATCAGAACCGCGTCATCCGCGCCAATCCGTACTTCCGCCTGTTCGCCACGACCAACACCATCGGTCTGGGCGACACCACGGGCCTCTATCACGGCACCCAGCAGATCAACCAAGGCCAGATGGACCGCTGGTCGATCGTCACGACGCTGAACTACCTCGAGCACGACGTCGAGGCCGCCATCGTGCTGGCCAAGAACCCGTACTACGACACGACCGAAGGCCGGCGCACGATCTCGGCCATGGTCCGCGTCGCCGACATGACCCGCAACGCCTTCATGAACGGCGACATCTCGACGGTCATGAGCCCCCGCACCGTGATCACCTGGGCCCAGAACGCCGAGATCTTCGACCACGACGTGGCTCTGGCCTTTAGGCTGACCTTCCTGAACAAGTGCGACGAACTCGAACGCCCCACGGTCGCCGAGTTCTTCCAGCGCGCGTTCGGCACGGACCTCCCGGAAAGCGCGGCGCGGGTGAAGGTGGCTTAAAAGGTAGCTTGAGCCGCGCGCAGCCGCTCAGTCACGTCTTCAACGCCTGGTACGCTCAGTACGGCCGGGCGGAAGATGAATCTGGGGCGGCCATCTCGGCGGGTACGCAGGCCAATCAAGACCGGAGCCGGGACGACAGCCGCATACCGGACCGAAAAGTCTTCTTCGAAGATCACCGCAGCCAGGCAATCGAAGGTGATCTCGTTGTCCTTGGGCATGTCCCCGAGTTGGCACGATGGGTTTGACGCTGAAACTCGGCGGCTCTTGATCTGATAGGTCCTCATGCCGTCCGTCGCATCGAAGGCCTTGTTTGAACTGGCCGGAAGTTCCCATCCAAATGCACGCGCAAATAATGTCTCGGCATAGCAGCCGACGATGTTCTTCGTGCGAACAATCCCGCGCTCATGCAGGGCTTGGATCGCGGCGCTGTAGGCGCGCAGAAGATCCAGAGCTGACCTAGGCTCCGCCTCCATCCACCTACGCCGCCCGCGGCGTGATCTTGTCCAGCTCCGCGCCCATCTTCCGGCGCTGCTCCATCAGGTCGTAGTCCATCTGCAGGCTCAGCCAGAAGCCCGCCGACAGCCCCCAGTAGCGCGCTAGCCGCAGGTCGGTGTCGGCCGTCACCGCGCGCTTGCCCAGCACGATCTCGTTGATGCGACGCGGCGGAACGCCAATGGCCTTGGCCAAGGCCGTCTGGCTCATACCGATCGGCTTGAGAAAATCCTCCAGCAGGATGTCCCCCGGCGTCGGATTGGGCAGCCACTCCGACGGATCGGTCTCAATGGTAGTCGCAGATCTCGACATCCTCGGCTCCTCCATCCCGCCAGCGAAAACAGATCCGCCATTGATCGTTGATCCGGATGGAGTGCTGACCGACCCGATCGCCGCGCAGCGCCTCCAATCGGTTACCCGGCGGCGCCCGCAATTGCTCCAGACGCGCCACCCGGTTGAGCACACGCAGCTTTCGCAAGGCTTGCGCCTGGATATCGCCGGGCGACCGACGCGAACGGCCGCCACCCCAGACACGCTCAGTCTCGCGGTCAGCGAAGCTCCGGATCATCTCCCCTCCTCATAACGCGTACCGTTATGCGGATCAAATCCGCGCCGGGCTCGAAACCTTGAGCGCCCTCTTCCGACAAGACCGCGTCATCGGAACCACCCCGCGTCGCGGATCGTTCGACGTTCGAGCTTCACGGAGACGCGCCATGACCCAAGTCACCTACATCATCGTCGAGCATGACGGCGGCTGGGCCTATAAGGTGGGCGAGACCTTCTCGGAGACGTTTCCCAGCCACGACGCGGCGCTGAAGGCCGCCCAGCGCGCGGCCGGCGAGCAACGCCTGCCGGGCGAGACCGAGGGCATCACCTACGAGGACAAGCAGGCGGTCTGGCATCAAGAGCTGTCGTCCGGCGACGACCGGCCGGCGACGCAGGTGCGGGATGCTGAGTAGGCGTTGAGCGCCGCTTAGAATTTCCAATTCCCCCCGTCATTCCCGCCCTTGTGGCAGGAACCTCTCTATCCGCCGCAAGTGAGGATGGGGCGGACCGCTGGCGGTCCGCTTGCGCCGCACGTGCGCATTGAACCAGGGGTTCCCGTCACGAGGGCGGGAATGACGGACACATAAATGAGACCCTTCAAAGAAGGCTGAGCTTAGCCCCCCTAAGCCGCCGCGTTCGCCATCCGCCGCAGCCGCCGCGCCAGGTCTTCCGGACGGTCGGCGATCTGATCGAACAGGGCCTGGACCTCGGCCTCTCCGAAGCCGGCCGCGCGCAGGGTGCGCCAGGCGCCGGCCAGCACGGCCTCGGCGATGTCCAGGCGATCCTCGGTCAGGCGTAGGCCAGCGCTGAACGGGGTTGGCGAGAGGGGCGACGGAGCGAGCGGCGACATCAGGGCTCTCCTGCTGCTGGGGAGTAATGTTCCTTTTTTGTTCTCATTTCTCAGCGGAGTCGAGTCCCGCCACGCTTGAGCGCGACAAAAAGCCCCAGGTCCCGGGGAACCTGGGGCTTGAAGGCGGATCGGCGGCTTACGCCGACGACCCGATCGTCCGCGTGTCTCAGCGGCACACGGTGCGTTCGTAGTAGCTGCCGCTCCAGCGATCGTACTCGTGGGTCGTCCAGCATTCCCGGTCGCCGTAGTACGGACGGGGCGCGTAGCCATAGCCATAACCGTAGTAGCGCGGGGGCGGCGGCGGGGGCGGCGCATAGGCGCGGCGACCATAGTAGCGGTCGTCGTAGCGATCGCGCCGATCGTTGTCTGACAAGGCCGCGCCGACCGCCAGGCCCAGCACGCCAGCCGCGATGGCGGCCACGGCGACGTCGTCGCCCTTGCTCTTGTGATAGCGATGATAGTAGCGCGGATCGGCCGAGGCCGTGGTGGCGGCGGCGGCCAGCGACAGAGCCGCGACGCCGGCTCCGACCCGGCCCAGAGTGGTGACGAACTTGCGGACCATGGTGGCCTCCTGACCTCTTTGGCTCCCAGCGCGGCGCGCCGTCGAAGCGTCACGAGGACGATCGGCCTTGCCGCCTGAACGGCGCCTGAACGAAATTCTCGGGTTCCTGGAACCGGTTTGTTCATCTTTTTCCGAGAGCCTGAGGCGACGAAATTCGTGCTCCCCGGAGACCGCCATGACCACCAACGTGTCTTACGCCCAAGGCCAGGCCCTGCAGGTCCTGTCGTTCGAAGTCGGCGCCCAGACCTATTGCGTGCCCGTCAGCGCCGTCCGTGAAATCCGTGGCGTCACCCCGCCGACCCCGCTGCCCGACGCCCCGCCCTTCGTGCGCGGCGTCATCAACCTGCGCGGCCAGGTCATGCCGGTCATTGACCTGTCGCAACGCCTGGGCAAGGGCGCGGCGCAAGATGGCCCCCGCCAGGTGATCATCGTCGTCGAGAACCAGTCCGACGTCGCTGGCCTGCTGGTCGACGCCGTCTGCGACAGCTTCACCGTCGAGGCCGACGCGATCAATCCGCCGCCGTCGCTGGGCGATGTCGAGGAGTCGCCGCTGGTCGCGGCCGTGATCACCAGCGGCGAAGGCGACATGACGGTCCTGCTGGCCGTCAGCCGCATCCTGCCCGAGCGCCCGATCGCCCTGGCGGCTTAAGACCCCAAGGCGCAAGCCAAACATTCGTTCGAATTCCCCTTCCGCTCGCCCAGAGCGGGACGCTAGTCTCCCCTCAAACAAGAGGGAGACGAGCATGAAGGCCGCTGTTCTGCGCGAGGTGGGCAAGCCCCTCGAGATCGAGACCGTGGCCATCGGCAAGCCGGGCCCGCGCGAGGTGCTGATCCGCACCAAGGCCGCCGGCGTCTGCCACTCCGACCTCCATTTCATCGAGGGCTCCTATCCCCATCCCCTGCCCGCCGTGCTGGGCCACGAGAGCGCCGGGATCGTCGAGGCGGTCGGCTCGGAGGTGCGGACGGTCAAGGTCGGCGACCACGTCATCACCTGCCTCAACCCCTATTGCGGCCACTGCGAGGTCTGCCTGACCGGGCACATGAACCTGTGCATCAGCCCCGAGACGCGCCGGGGTAAGAGCGAGGCGCCGCGCCTGTTCAAGGAAGACCTGAATGGCGGAACAGGCCCGATGGCCCAGTTCCTGAACCTGTCATCCTTCGCCGAGATGATGCTGGTCCACGAGCACGCCTGCGTGGCGGTGCGCAAGGACATGCCGTTCGACCGCGCCGCCCTGATCGGCTGCGCGGTGACCACCGGCGTGGGCGCGGTGATCCAGACCTCGAACGTCCGGGCGGGCGAGACCGTGGCCGTGATCGGCTGCGGCGGCGTGGGCTTGGCCACCATCAACGGCGCGGCGATCGCCGGCGCGGGCCGGATCATCGCCATCGACCGCGTGCCGGCCAAGCTGGAGCTGGCCAAGACCTTCGGCGCGACCGACGTGATCGACGGCTCCCAGGTCGACGACATCGCCAAGGCGGTCATCGAACTGACCGGCGGCGGCGTGCAGCACAGCTTCGAGGCCATCGGCCTGAAGGCCACCGCCGAGGCCTCGTTCAAGATGCTCCGGCGTGGCGGCACGGCCAATATCATCGGCATGATCCCGATCGGCACCAAGATCGAGCTGCACGGCCCTGACTTCCTGGGCGAGCGCCGCATCCAGGGCAGCTACATGGGCTCCAACCGCTTCCCGGTCGACATGCCGCGCCTGGTCGACTTCTACATGTCGGGCAAGCTGAAGCTGGACGAGCTGATCTCACGCCGGATCAAGCTGGAGGACGTCAACTCGGCCTTCGACGAGCTGAAACGCGGCGAGCTAGCGCGGTCGGTGATCGTGTTTGATTGAACATTGGGCGGGCGCCGCCGCTGCATCTGGTCCAGTCCAGTTGTCACAGGACTGACGATGAACCCATGCTAGGTGCGCGGCAGTTCACCGGAGTTCCGCCATGCCTCAGATCGACCGCCGCGCCCTGCTCGCCGCCATCGGCGCCCTGACCCTGCCGCCAGCGCTGGCGCGGGCGGCGGCGATCGACGCCGATGTGCGAACCGGCACGATCCAGGACGTCGAGCACGTGGTCATCCTGATGCAGGAGAACCGCAGCTTCGATCACTACTTCGGCACGCTGAACGGCGTGCGGGGCTTTGGCGACCGGTTCCCAGCGCCCGTGCGCGATGCGGCCGGCCGCCAGGACGCCTCGGTCTTCGTGCAGAGCTACGACAAGACCAAGCTGCTGGCCCCGTTCGCGCTGAATAGCGCGGAGACCTTCGCCCACATGCGGGTCGAGGGCACGCCGCACAGCTGGACCGACGCCCAGGACGCCTGGGACGAAGGCCGCATGGACCGCTGGCCCGACGCCAAGAAACCCTGGTCGATGGGCTACTTCCAGCGCGCGGACATCCCGTTCCAGTTCGCCCTGGCCGACGCCTTCACCCTCTGCGACGCCTATCACTGCGCCACCCAGACCGGGACCAACACCAACCGCCTGTTCCTGTGGACCGGGACCAATGACCCGCTGGGCAAGGCCGGCGGTCCGTCGATCTCAAACTCGCACGATGAGTTCGCCGAAAAGGGCGGGGCCAAGGAGTCCTATACCTGGACCACCTATCCCGAGCGCCTGCTGAAGGCCGGCGTCTCCTGGCGCATCTACCAGGACATGGCCGACAACTTCACCGACAACCCGCTGGCGGGGTTCAAGGCCTATCGCGACGCTCACAAGGGCCTGCCGGGCTCGGACCCGCGCCTGAAGCAACTGGCCCTGTCGACCCATCATCTGGACAAGCTGCGCGAGGACGTGCTGGCCGGCCGTCTGCCGCAAGTCTCGTGGGTCATCTCACCGGCCGCCGACAGCGAGCATCCCAATCCCTCCAGCCCGGCCCAGGGCGCGGACTACACCGCGCGGGTGATCGACGCCCTGACGGCCGATCCCAAGGTCTGGGCGCGGACCGTGTTCCTGGTGATGTTCGACGAGAACGACGGCTTCTTCGACCACATGCCGCCACCCTCGCCGGCCTGCCGCGGCGCCGACGGCAAGCCGCTGGGCGGCTCGACGGTGGACGAGACCGGCATGCATCACCACGTGCGCAACCCGACCGAGGCCAAGGCCGAGCGCGACGACCTGATGGGCCGCCCGTATGGCCTGGGCCCGCGCGTGCCGCTGTATGTGATCTCGCCCTGGAGCCGGGGCGGCTGGGTCAACAGTCAGGTCTTCGACCACACCTCGGTCGTGCGGTTCCTGGAAGCACGTTTTGGCGTGATGGAGCCCAACATTGCCCCCTGGCGTCGCGCGGTCTGCGGCGACCTGACCACCTGCTTCGACTTCAAGACGCCGAACGCCAAGCCCTTCGCGCCCCTGCCCCCGACGGCCGAGGCGGCCAAGCGCGCCAACGCCCTGGGTCGCACCAAGCCGCCGACGCCGACGACGGTGGTCGCACCCGTTCAGGCCAAGGGAACGCGGCCCTCGCGCGCCTTGCCCTACGCGCTCGTCGCGGACGCCAAGGTCCAGGATGGCGCGGCGCGGCTGATCCTGACCAACACCGGCGCGGCGGCGGCCGTGCTGCATGTCTATGACCGCCTGCGGCTGGACGCGGCTCCGCGCCGCTACACCCTAGCGCCCGGCACGAGCCTGGAGGACACCTGGCCGGCCGGCGCCTATGACCTGTGGGTGCTGGGCCCGAACGGCTTCCACCGCCGCTTCGCGGGCGACAGCGAAGGCGTCGAGATCAACGCCCGCGCCCAGGGCGACGCCCTGCTGGTCAGCGCCGTCAACAGCAGCCCGACGCCGCGCGCCCTGTCAGTCGAGGTCCTGGACGGCGAGCGCCTGAGCGTGACCCTGGCCCCCGGCGAGACCCGCACCAAGGCCTTCCCGACCCGCCAGGGCTGGTACGACGTCACCGCCCGCCTCGACGGCGCCCCGGCCTGGCTGCGGCGCGTCTCGGGCCGGGTCGAGACCGGCAAGGACTCGATCAGCGATCCGTGGATGGGCGGTCCGGCGGTGTTGAAGGTCTAGGGCGGATAGACATCCAAGCGCTCACCAAATTCCCCGTCATTCCCGCCCTCGTGGCGGGAACCTCTCTATCCGCCGCAAGTGAGGATGGGGCGGACCGCTGGCGGTCCGCTGGCGGTCCGCTGGCGCCGCCCTTGCGAGCTGAAACAGGGGTTCCCGCCACGAGGGCGGGAATGACGGGAGGGTATGGTTGGATATCGGGTGCGCAGACCTTCGCGCCGCCCGGGATGACAGTCTAGTCTGGCGGCGCATCCAAGGATTCGCCGCCATGACCCTTCGCCACGCCGCCTCCCTCGCCGCCCTCGCCCTGGCCCTGACGGCCGCGCCCGCGATGGCCGCGCCGAAAGCCGATCCAGCCAAGGCCGTCGGCAAGATCGTCGCCTCGCCGGCCTTCAAGACGGCGGTCGCCAAACTCGACGCCGACTACGACCGCACGGTCGCCGACATCATCACCCTGACCGAGATCCCCGCCCCGCCCTTCAAGGAGGAGAAGCGAGCCAAGGCCTATCTCGAGATGCTGAAGGCTCACGGCCTGACCCATGTCGAGATGGACGCCGAGGGCAACGTCATGGGCGTGCGGCCCGGAACCGCGACCAAGGGCGCGGGCCCGTTCGTGGTCATCGCCGCCCACCTGGACACCGTCTTCCCCGAAGGCACGGACGTGACGGTCAAGCGCCAGGGCACGCGCCTGATGGCCCCGGGGATCGGCGACGACACCCGCGCGCTCTCAACCCTGCTGGCCTATGTGCGGGCCATGGACGCGGCGGGGATCAAGACCAAGAAGGACATCCTGTTCGTCGGCAATGTCGGCGAGGAAGGCCCCGGCGACCTGCGCGGCGTCCGCTACCTGTTCAACAAGGGGCCCTACAAGGGCCGGATCAGCGCCTTCTTCTCGATGGACGGGGCCGAGCCCGAGCAGATCGTCGACCGGGGCACGGGCTCCAAGCGCTATCGGGTGACCTTCTCGGGTCCCGGCGGCCATAGCTACGGCGCGTTCGGCATCGTCAACCCGATGGTCGCCATGTCCAAGGCCGTGACCGACCTCTACGCCATCCAGCCGCCCACGACCCCGAAGACCACCTATTCGGCCAGCGTCACCGGCGGCGGCACCTCGGTGAACTCGATCCCGCACGACGTGTTCATGGAGTTCGACATGCGCTCGGAAAGCGCCGCCGAACTGGCCAAGCTGGACCAGACGCTGATCGGGATCCTGGACAAGGCCGTGGCCGGCGAGAACGCGGCCCGCTCGACCAAGGCCGGCGCGGTCAGCTACGCGGCCAAGGTGATCGGCGAACGCCCCGCCGGCGCCACGCCCGAAACGGCCGACATCGTGGTCCTGACCGAAGCGGCGATCACGACCCTCGGCTACAAGCCCGCGCGCCATGCCGGCTCGACGGACTCCAACATCCCGATGAGCCTGGGCGTGCCGGCCCTGACCATCGGGGCGGGCTTCCTGGGTGGCCGCGCCCACGCCCTCGACGAATGGATCGACATCGAGAAGGCCCCGACCGTCAAGGGCATGAGCGTGGGCCTCGCGGCGCTGCTGGCCGTGGCGGGGGTGGAGTAGACCTTACCGCAGCGCGGTCTTGGCCTGGCCCAGGTCGGCGGCGGCGAGCTTCGGCGTGTCCAGCACCGTTCCGCCGTCGGCCAGAAGGCGGTCGATGTGGGCCTTCTGGGACCTGAACGCCGCCAGTTCCGAGCCGGCCAGCACCGTGCCTTGCGGGACCTTGGCGCCGATCGGATTGACCCGCTGGCCGCGCTGCCAGATCTCGTAATGCAGGTGCGGGCCCGACGCGAGGCCCGTGGAACCGACATAGGCCACCACCTGGCCCTGGCGGACCTTCATGCCCGGACGGATGCCGGGAGCATAGCGCGAGATGTGGCCGTAGCCGGTGTCCCAGTTGCCCGAATGGCGGATGCGCAGCCAGTTTCCATAACCGCCCCAGCGGCGGGCCTCCACCACAACGCCGTCGCCGGCGGCCAGGATCGGCGTGCCCGTGCCCGCGCCGAAGTCGACGCCCTGGTGGGCGCGGGTGTAGCCCAGCACCGGGTGACGACGGACGCCAAACACCGAGGTGATCCGCGCCCCGTCGACCGGCGTGCGCAGCAGGAAGCCTTTGATGTTCTTGCCCATCTCGTCGAAGAACTGCGGCTTGCCATCGCTGTCCCTGCGATCGAAGGCGTAGAACCTCTGGCCCTTGACCTCAGCGTATTCCAGGTCGCCGGCCTCGATTGTGCGGCCGCTCTCGGTGACCTTACGCTCGAACACCAGGCAGAAGCGGTCGCCCTCCTGGATGTCGCGCGAGAAGTCGATCTTGTGCGAGAACAGCTTGGCCGCCTGGCTGATCACCTGGGGGGTGCCGCCGACGCTGGCCACGCTCTCGTAGAACGAGCCGTTCATCTCGCCGCACGCGACCTTCTTCTCGTCGCGGACCTCTTCCTCCAGCTCGCGCAGGCGCAGGGCGCCGTCGAAGGTGCGCGAGACCGTCAGGGTCGAGGACGGGCTGGCGCGCATCGAAAGGCCGATCAGCCGCGCCGGGCCGCGCTGGTCGCGGCGCTGGGCGATGGCGGTCTCGAAGGCCATGCCGGCCTTGATGTTGACGGTGTCGATCGCCCCTTGCAGCACCGAGACGACCTGGCGGGCCTCTTCCGGCGCGACGCCAGCGCGCTGCACGGCGCCCTGGAGGGTCTCGCCCGGGCGAACCTTGACCTCGACGTTCTCGGGACGCTCGAAGCCGGGCTGAGCCTCGGCGCCGGCGAAGGCGGCGTGTTGCAGGGCGGCCAGGGCGGCGGGATCCAGCGGGGCCTTGTCAGCGGACGACTTGACGTCGTCCACGGTCAGCTTCAGGCCCAGGCCCAGCGCGGCCAAGCCAGCGACGGCGGTAAAGAGCCTCGGCGCCCAGCGCGTGGCGCTGCGTCGCGGATCAAATTCCTGCATCGTGCCCCCGTCGATGTCGACGCCGCGCAAGTCGTAGTCACGCGCCTGGAAAACCTACAGACGTTCTCGCGCCGGACCATGGTCGCCCCCGCAGCCCGCAACAAGGACTATTCGGCGGTTCGGTCGATTTGTCACGGGGCGGATGGAGATACAAGCTAAGCCATTGACCCAAAAAGAAAACGCCCGCCGTTTCCGGCGGGCGTCTTGGGTACGCATACTGAAATCAGTCGCCTTAGGCGGCGTTGACCTGCTCGTTCGGGTCGCGCAGCACGTAGCCGCGGCCCCAGACGGTTTCGATGTGGTGCTTGCCGTGGGCCGAAGCGGCCAGCTTCTTGCGCAGCTTGCAGATGAAGACGTCGATGATCTTCAGCTCGGGCTCGTCCATGCCGCCGTACAGGTGGTTCAGGAACATTTCCTTGGTCAGGGTCGTGCCCTTACGCAGGGAGAGCAGCTCGAGCATCTGATATTCCTTGCCGGTCAGATGCACGCGGTTGCCGTTCACTTCGACGGTCTTGGCGTCGAGGTTGACGACGATGTCGCCGGTCTTGATGACCGACTGGGCGTGACCCTTCGAACGACGGACCACCGCGTGGATGCGGGCGATCATCTCGTCCTTGTGGAAGGGCTTGGTCATGTAGTCGTCAGCGCCGCCGGCGAAGGTCTTGACCTTGGTGTCGATCTCGGACGAACCCGACAGGATCATGATCGGCGTGTTGATCTTGGCCACGCGCAGGGTGCGCAGGACGTCGATGCCGCTCATGTCGGGAAGGTTCAGGTCCAGCAGGATCAGGTCGTAGTCATAGATCTTGCCCAGATCCACGCCTTCTTCACCCAGATCGGTCGTATAGACGTTGAAGCCTTCAGACTTCAGCATCAATTCGATCGTCTGCGCGGTCGCGCTGTCATCCTCGATCAACAGTACGCGCATGAGCCCCTCCACGCCAATTTTGGCGTAATTCGACGTCTTGGCGGAATACCGCCGGTTAAACCCTGCGGCCATCCTGCCGGAGAGTTAATTTAAGACTGGTTAATGGTGAATGTTCGTCTTGGTTGAATGGTTAATCTGATTTGCGAATCGGGTGCAAGCCGTCCGCTGACGCTTTGGCACTTTGGTCGCAGGCGTCGCACCCAGCGTTTCCGGGCCTTCCAAAACAGGCTCGCCAGGGGCGGAAACCGGTAAGCGCCAAGCGTCACCGGGCGTCCGCAACCGTTAATCGAAGGTCGTACCACAGGGCGGCGGAGCGACTATTGCGGCGTTCTGTCGCGAGAATTCTGGCCGTTGCTTTGAGGCCATCAGCGCTCTTCTCGCCGCAGCCGATCCAAAGCCTGCGACGCCGCGACGCGGTGTTTCAGGTCGAGTTTTCGTCGGCCAACCATCCGGCGGCGCGAAGCTTGGCCACCGACGCGCGGCTGACCGGCGCGGTCTGGCCGTCGACGAGGCGCAAACGCAGGTTCCGGCCGTCGCGCTCGACGCCCACGATGGCCCGCCGCGCCACCCACCAAGAGCGATGGGTCTGTAGCCCTTCGACGCCAGAAAGCCCCGCGGTCACCCGCGCCAGCGGCCCCATTTCGAGTCTGGAACCGCGCTCGGTGCGAACGCGGACATAGTGGTCCTCCATCCTCAGATAGAGGACGGCGGCGGGATCGACGGTCGCGGCGGGCGCCGCCTCGGGAACCAGCGCCTCGCGCGCGTGGGCGCGCACGAGCGGGCGGATGCGGATGAAGTAGTAGGCCAGGACGATCGGCGTCGTGATCGCCACGCACTGGCCGTACCAGGCCAGCGGCGAGACCAGCCGACCGATCTCGGGCCACAGGGCCACCGCGACGAGGCGCAGCGGCGCGCCTTGCAATAGGGCGCCGATCAGCACCACCGCCGGCAGGACCCGCCAGACCGGCCACCGCTGGCGCCAGGCCAGCGCCAGGCCTAGCCGCGCCAGGCCGCTGATCACGATCATGCCGGTGACGACGCTGCCGACCCAGTAGGCGATCCGGACCAGGGCCCCGCCGTTATAGAAGCTGCCGAACGGCCCCATCAGCCCCAGCAGCAGGCCGATCCCCACGGCCACGACCAGGTCGACCGTCCATTCTCGGGCGGTCCCCAGCAGCGGCGGCGTGCGGGCGGCGATCATCGCTCCTCCTATAGATCGAGGATCGGCGGAGTCGCCAGCCCGGGCCCGCTCGCCCGCTCGCGAACCCGTTCGCCCATTCGCGCAGAAGCGCTGGCGAGGCCCCGGCCCACCGGCGAAAGCGGGGCCATCGCCATCTGCTTGAAGGACCCACATGTCGCTCCGCGCCCTCCTCGCCGCCGCCCTGCTGACTGCGGCCGCTACCCCCGCCCTGGCCGCCAACGCCGGCTTCATGGTGCTTAAGCAGCCTCGCCCCGACGCCTCGCCCGTCGAGGTCGGGGTCTGGTATCCGACCGACGCGGCGCCCTCGCCCATGAGGCTGGGTCTCAACGCCCACACGGTCGCCACCGGCGCGCCCGTGGTCGGCGACCGCCTGCCGCTGATCGTCATGTCGCACGGCAACGGCGGCTCCTTCGCGGGCCACGCCGACACCGCCCAGGCGCTGGCCGAAGCGGGCTTCGTGGTCGCGGCGCTCACCCATCCCGGCGACAATTATCGCGACCAGAGCCGAGCGACCGCCATGACCGACCGCCCGGCCGCCCTCTCGGCCCTGATCGGCTGGATGCTGGAGGCCTCGCCGCTAAAGGCGGAGCTGGATCCCGAGCGCGTCGGCGCGTTCGGCTTCTCGTCCGGCGGCTTCACGGTGCTGGCGGCGGCGGGCGGCGAGCCGGACCTGTCGCGGATGGTTGGTCACTGCCTGAAGCATCCCAGCAACTTCGACTGCAAGCTGACCGCCAGGCGTCCGGCATCAGCGGAGGTCCTGACCACGCGCTGGGTCCACGACCCGCGCATCAAGGCCGTGGTCGCCGCCGCGCCGGCGCTCGGCTTCACCTTCGGCGAGAACGGCCTCAAGGGGATCACCGCGCCCGTCCAGCTGTGGAAGGCTGGCGATGACCAGATCCTGCCGGGCGACGACTACGCCGAGGCCGTGCACCAAAACCTCAAGCGTCCTCACGACTATCGCGTGGTCCCAGGGGCCGGACACTTCGACTTCCTCGCGCCCTGCGCCACGACGCCGCCCGCCGACCTGACCTATCTGTGCGCCAGCGGGCCCGGCTTCGACCGTCAGGCCTTCCATCGCGACTTCAACGCCGCCGTGGTCCGGTTCTTCACCGACCAATTGGTCGCACCCAAAGACAGCGCGGTCGGCCGCTGATTTCACACCTGGTTAACCACGTTGCCCGACTGTGGCGACACGGGGGCGAATGGCCAAGGTTGGCGCCGCCGTGGGGTTTTCGGGGTCCAGCTTGCGTAGTCTCATCGCCGCCGTTGAACGCATCGACCCGCTGACCGTCTATGGTCGCGTGGCCGCCGTGAACGGCCTGCTGATCGAGGCGCGCGGCGGCCTGACCCGCCTGGCGGTCGGCGCCCGCGTCGAGATCGAGCGTCTGGGCCAGACCGCCCTGCCCGCCGAAGTCGTCGGCTTCCGTGAGACCCGCGCCCTCTTGATGCCGTTCGGCCCCGTCGAGGGCGTCGCGCCGGGCGCGGAGATCCGCATCGTCCCCGAAGGCGCCGTGGTCCGCCCGACCAAGGCGTGGCTGGGCCGCATCATCAACGCCTTCGGCGAGCCCATCGACGGACTGGGGCCGCTGCCCCAGGGCGAGGTTCCCTATCCGCTGAAGACGCCTCCGCCGCCGGCCCACGCGCGCGGCCGGGTGGGCGAGCGCCTGGATCTGGGCGTGCGCTCGATGAACGTCTTCACCACCACCTGCCGAGGCCAGCGTCTGGGCATCTTCGCCGGTTCGGGCGTCGGCAAGTCGGTGCTGCTGTCGATGCTCGCGAAAGAGGCCACCTGCGACGCCGTCGTCGTCGGCCTGATCGGCGAGCGGGGCCGAGAGGTCCGCGAGTTCGTCGAGGAGACCCTGGGCGAGGAGGGCCTGCGCCGCGCCGTCGTCGTGGTCGCCACCTCGGACGAGCCGGCCCTGACCCGCCGCCAGGCCGCCTACATGACCCTGGCGATCAGTGAGTACATGCGCGACCAGGACCAAGAAGTTCTGTGCCTGATGGACTCGGTGACCCGCTTCGCCATGGCCCAGCGCGAGATCGGCCTGGCCGCCGGCGAGCCGCCGACCACCAAGGGCTATACGCCCACCGTCTTCACCGAATTGCCCAAGCTGCTGGAGCGCGCCGGCCCCGGGCCCATCCGCGCCGACGGCACCACCGCCGCCCCGATTACCGCCCTCTTCACGGTGCTGGTGGACGGCGACGACCATAACGAGCCGATCGCCGACGCCACGCGCGGTATCCTGGACGGCCACATCGTCATGGAGCGGGCCATCGCCGAGCGCGGCCGCTTCCCGGCCATCAATGTGCTGAAGTCGATCAGCCGGACCATGCCCGGCTGCCAGCTCCCGCACGAGCGCGACATCGTCAAGGGCGCGCGCCAGGTGATGGCCGCCTATTCGAACATGGAAGAGCTGATCCGCATCGGCGCCTATCGCGCCGGGGCCGACGCGGTGGTCGACCGCGCGATCCGCTTGAACCCCGCCATCGAGGCTTTCCTTAGCCAGGATAAGGAAGAGGCAACTAGTCTCGACGACTCTTTCGGCTTGCTGGGCCAGATCCTGCAGAGTGAGTACTGATGACCAAGTGGGCCGCCTCGCTGATCCGCATCTCGACCCACGAAGTCGAGACCCTGCAGAAACGCCTCGCCGAGATCGTTGAGCGCCGCACGGCGTCCGAACTGCGCGTGGCCATGCTGGACGCAGAGGCCGAGGCCGAAGGCAAGCGCGCCGAGGGCGACGCCTCGGCCGGCTGGTACATGATCGGCTATCGCGAGGGCTATAAGCGCCGCCGCGCCGAGATGCTGGTCCAGATCGACCAGTGCCACCAAGAGGAGGTCGGGGCCCGCGACGCGCTCGCCGAAGCCTTCGAGAACCTCAAGAAGTACGAACACGTCGCCGAACAGGCTAAGGTCCTGGCCACCAAGAAGCAGGGTGCCTTCGAAGCCGCCCAACTGGACGAGCTGGGCCTGCGCCGGAAGGCTGTGGGGTTCTAGTTAAGCCCTCGCCGACGGTCGCGACCCGAGGCTAGGCTAGTCGAAGCGGGCGAACACCTTGTGCGCGAAGCTGGCCAGCACGTTGTCGACCTGGTCCCAGCGCACCGTGCGCCAGCCGATCTCGGTATCGTGCCTGTTGTGATCAGCAGGGCCTGGATACACGCCGCCATAGATCACCTCCACCAGACCGGCGCCGCCGGCTGAAAAGGCGATGTAGGGCAATGGCTGGCCGGCGGAGTGGTCGGGACGCTTGATCTCCAGGCGATACGTCGACGCCTGCCCCTCGCCCGCGACCTCAAGGCGCGCCTCGAAACCGTGTGCGCTGGCGCGATGAACCAGGTCGCGGAGCAGCGGCTCCAGCCTTTCCTGGGCCGCCTCAGCGAACCTCGGATGAACGACGGCGGCTCGTCGTTCAGGCGCCTCGCCGACGCGCTTGGTCACGCGCATTGACGGCTCCGCCGCCGTTCCGGACGCTCTGGACCACGGCGCCCGAAATCCGAAAATCGACGCGATACAGCTGACAACAAGCACGAAAGCCAGGACGCCTGGCCATCCACCCAACGCTTCTAAGTACATGGACGCCTCCGGCCCTCGGTAGGCCAGCAGCGCCCCGCGCTGGCATTGTCCTGGATCAACCCGTGCGCCGCGTCGCAACCGGCATGGCGATCACGCTCAAGGTTAATTCGAGGTCATGAAGGTCTTTTAAGTTGAGGCCCGATATCAGGCTCAGTAAACCCCGCCGCCTCGGCGCGTAACGCCGTTTTTTGAACAGCAATTGGCGAGCCTATCCAAGGCGCGCGGCGGTCGTCGCGCGTCATGAGCCCCGCTGCGCCCAGTCATAAGAGGTATATCGTGATCCATCATCTGTCCGTCAGCGCCGCCGATCCGAAAGGCGTGGCCGAGTTCTTCGCCGACATCATGGGCGGGACCGTCGTCGACTTCCCACCCAATCCAGGGAGCTACATGGTGTTCAAGGGCGACGTCCTGGGCACCGCCATCGAGATCTATCCGGCCGGTAGCGTCATGGTCCCGAACGGCGAGCCCGGCGCGGTCTTCGAACGCCAGGCCGAGGCCGCCGATCGTCGCTCGCCGACCCACTTCGCGCTCAGCGTCTCGATGGCGCGGCAAGAGGTGCTGGACCGCGCCGCCGCCCTGGGCTGGCACGCCTATATCTGTGACCGCGGCGGCTGCTTCCACGTGATCGAGGTCTGGGTCGAGAACGCCTGGCTGGTCGAGATCCTGCCCCAGGACTTCGCCGCCGAATATCTGGGCTTCGCCAACGCGGTGACCGAGATGGCCAATCCGAACGCGGCGCTCGACGCCCACCAGCCCCAGGCGCGTACGCTGGAACACGCCTAAGGGAGAGAGGGGCGGCGCTCCCCCACAACGCTGCCCCTCTTGCCGAAACCTGCGCATTACAGCGAGTTCACTTTCATCGCTACAAATGTAGCGCTACGAATGTAGCGAACCCAGACTGCGGAGGCCCGCCCTTGATCGACGCCCTGCCCCGACGCGAGCGCGAGGTCTTCGAGACGCTCTGCCGGCTCGAGACCGGTACGACCGCCGAGGTCCGCGCCGCCCTCGCTGACCCCTTGAGCGACTCCGCCGTCCGCACCCTGCTGGCCCGTCTCGAGAGCAAGAGCTTGGTCGAGCGCACGCCCGGAGCACACGGCGTCGCCTATCGCCCCGCCCAGGCCACCGAGACCGTCGCGGTCGGGGCGCTTCGGCGGCTGATCGACACCTTTTTCGCTGGCTCGGCCGCCAGCGCCGCCAGCGCCCTCTTGGGCCTTGGCCAAAAGCTGACGCCGCAGGAAGCCGCCGCGCTCGAAGCGATGATCGACAAGGCCGTGGTGACGAAGGACGGGGGGGATATGCGATGACCTGGACGCTGCTGATTTCGCTGCTGGTCAAGTCCAGCCTGATCGCGGGCGCGGGTCTGGCGCTGTCGCGTCATCTGACCCAGCGCCCCGTCGAGCGGGTCGACATCCTGCGCGGGACGGTGTGCCTGCTGCTGGCCCTGCCGGTGATCATGAACGCCCTGCCGCCGATCGAGCTGGCCCTGCTGCCGCCGTTGTTGGACGCGCCCGTGCTGGCCGCGTCGGACCTCACGACGGACCTTCCGACCGCCCTCCCCCCGCAGTGGATGACACCAGGCGCGATCCTGGGCGGTCTTTGGCTGCTCGGCGCGGCCTTGATCGGCGCGCGGCTGGCGCTAGGCCTGCGCACCCTGACGCGCTGGACCCAGAAGGCCGATCCCGTGACCTGCCCCGCCTGGCTGGCGCCGATCGAGGACCTGCCGCCGGCCGACCGCCCCAACCTCGTCTGCTCCGACCGCGTCGCCGGTCCCTTAAGCTGGGGCGTCGCGCCGGGCGCCATCCTGATCGACCCCACGACCCTGGCCGAACGCCACACCGCCCCGGCGATCATGGCCCACGAGCTGGCCCACCTGCGCCGCCACGACTGGATCTTCCTGGTGATCTCGCGGGTCGTACTGGCGATCTTCTGGTTCAACCCGCTGGTCTGGCGGCTGCACGCCGTGCTGCGCCAGCGCTCGGAAGAAGCCGCCGACGCCGCCGCGCTCGGCACGGTGGACCGGGCGCTCTACGCCCGCACCCTGGTCCGCCTGGCCGCCCACCCCACGCCGCTGCTCGCGCCCGTCGCCTCGCTGCCGATGGCCGCCGACAGCCGGACGCTGAAGTCGAGGATCGCCCAGATCATGATCGATACGCCAAACCGCCGCCGCCCGCTGACCGTCGCTCTCTGCATCGGCGCCCTGGCGCTGGTCGCCGCGCCGCTGGCCGCCTTCGCCGTGACCCGGCAGCTCGCGCCGCCAATCCCGCCCGCTCCGCCCGCTGAGGTCGCCAGCGCGCCCGCCCCACCCGCCCCGCCAACAGAGCCCGTCCCGCCCGCGCCCGCCGCCGAGGCCGCGCTGGCCGCTCCGCCGGCCCCGCCCGCGCCTCCGGCTCCGGCGGCCGAGGCAGCTGACGCCTACGACATGGCCCAGGCGCGGGAGCAGGCCGCTTTGGACCGCGCCCAGGCGCGGGAGCAAGCCGAATGGGCCAGAGCCCAGGCCGAGGCCGCCCGCGTCAACGCCGACGAGATCCGCCGCCAGGTCGAGGCTCATCGCGATGAGATCGAGGCCGCCGCGCGGGAGGCCGGCGCTCAGGCTCGCGCCCAGGCGCGCGTCTACGCCCAGCAGGTTCGCCTCTCGGCCGCGGAAGCCCGCCGCATCGGCGAGGAGGCCCGCAAGGCCGCCGAGCGCGCGCAGGCCGTGGCGATGAAACAGTCTCGCGCCGACATGGCCCGGGGCGCCGAGCAGATGCGCGCCGGCGCGCGCCAGATGCGCGAGGAAGCTCATCGCCTGCGCGACCCGGCCTACCGCGCCCAGCAGATCGCCGAGAACCGCGCGCGCGGCCAGACCGTGACGGACGAGGAGCTGAAGGCCGTGGCCCGCCGGCTGCCCGCCCAGGCGGATGAAATGGAGCGCCAGGCGGATCGGTTGGAGAAGCGGGCGCGGGAAGTTTCGTGAGTGATCCTTCTCCCCTTGCGGGAGAAGGTGTCAGCGAAGCTGACGGATGAGGGGTTGGAAGGCCTTTCCGGATAGCGCAGCGCAACCCCTCACCCGGCCCTTGCGGGCCACCCTCTCCCGCAAGGGGAGAGGGCTTCAAAGGCCCAAAACAAAAACGCCCCGGTCGCAGGACCGGGGCGTCTTCGTTTGAGCTAGCTCCTCGGGACAGGCCCTAGGACATGCTTACGAGTCCAGGAAGCTCCGCAGCTTGCGCGACCGCGAGGGGTGCTTGAGCTTGCGCAGGGCTTTCGCCTCGATCTGACGGATCCGTTCGCGGGTCACCGAGAACTGCTGGCCGACTTCTTCCAGCGTGTGGTCGGTGTTCATGCCGATGCCGAAGCGCATACGCAGCACGCGCTCTTCACGCGGGGTCAGCGAGGCCAGCACGCGGGTGGTGGTTTCGCGCAGGTTTGACTGAATGGCCGCGTCGATCGGCAGGACCGCGTTCTTGTCCTCGATGAAGTCGCCCAGGTGGCTGTCTTCCTCGTCGCCGATCGGCGTTTCGAGGCTGATCGGCTCCTTGGCGATCTTCAGGACCTTGCGGACCTTTTCCAGCGGCATGGCCAGCTTTTCGGCCAGCTCTTCGGGGGTCGGCTCGCGGCCGATCTCGTGCAGCATCTGGCGGCTGGTGCGGACGATCTTGTTGATCGTCTCGATCATGTGCACCGGGATACGGATGGTGCGGGCCTGGTCGGCGATCGAGCGGGTGATCGCCTGACGGATCCACCAGGTGGCGTAGGTCGAGAACTTGTAGCCGCGGCGGTACTCGAACTTATCCACAGCCTTCATCAGGCCGATATTGCCTTCCTGGATCAGGTCCAGGAACTGCAGGCCGCGGTTGGTGTACTTCTTGGCGATCGAGATCACGAGACGCAGGTTGGCCTCGACCATCTCCTTTTTGGCCTGACGGGCTTCGCGCTCGCCCTTCTGCACGGTCTGGACGATGCGACGGTAGTCGTCGATCGGCACGCCGGTCTCGGTGGCCAGGGCGGCGATCTCGCCACGGATGTCGGTCACCGACTGGCTGTCGTTCTCGACGAACTTGGTCCAGCGCACGCCCATCGCCTTGACCTGCTCGCCCCAGGTCGGGTTCAGCTCGGACCCGAAATAGGCCTTCAGGAACTCGGCGCGGCTGATGCCGTAGCTGTCGGCCAAGCGCAGCAGGCGGCCTTCCAGGCCGATCAGGCGCTTGTTGATCGCATAGAGCTGCTCGACCAGCGCCTCGATGCGGTTGTTGTTCAGCTTCAGCGTCTTGAGGTGCTGGATGATGGTCGCCGACAGGCCTTCATAGGCCTTGCGGTCGGCTTCCGACAGATCCTCGCCCTTCAGGCGGCTGCCGACCAGCTTGTCCTGCAGCTTGCGGAAGCTTTCGAACTCGCTGGCGATGGCGTCCAGGATGGCCATCACGCCTTCGCGCAGCTCGCCTTCCATGGCGCTGACGGTCGGACCCGCGCCGTCGTCGAAATCGTCGTCGTCGTCGCCCTCGCCCTCGGGCTTGGGCTCGCCGCCGGCTTCCTGGTCGACGGGCTCGGCCGGTTCGCCGTCGTCGTCCTCGGCGGCGGGCTGAGCGGCCACGCCGTTGATCGCGGCATAGGTGCCTTCCAGGTCGATGACCTCGCGCAGCAGGATGCGGCCCGAGCCCAGCTCCTCGCGCCACACCATGATGGCTTCGAAGGTCAGGGCGGACTCGCACGCACAGGCCA
>NZ_PEGH01000008.1 GCF_002737755.1 Caulobacter sp. BP25 | reverse complement strand
GACGAGCGCTTCTGCTCCTCGCGGGCGGCGCGGGGATCGACCTCGGGCAGGCTCATGCCCGCCTCGGCCGCCAGCCGCTCGACGGCCTCGGCGAAGGTAAGCCGCTCGGTTTCCTGCAGGAAGCTGATGATGTCGCCGTGCTTGCCGCTGGAGAAGCAGTGATAGAAGCCCTTCTCGTCGTTGACGAAGAACGACGGGCTCTTTTCCTTCGTGAACGGTGACAGTCCCGCGTACTCGCGCCCCTGCCGCCGCAGCTTCACCGTCTTGCCGACGACGTCGGAGGGGCGAAGGCGGGACTTCAGTTCTTCAAGGAAGCGGTCGTCGAAACGCATGATCCCAGGGGCGAAATCCGGTGAAAGACCGGCTTCCCTTGCCTAGCACAGGATGCGAGGGGCGACGACACCGCCCCAAAAAATCAAACGGGGAAAAGTGGGCCAACTTACCCTCGACAAGGGATGGTTTCCGCCACAAACATCCCGGCTTCTCATCGCGGGAGGCATGCCCGCGCGCCGCATTGGGGTGTTTCGTGAAAGCGCTGCTGTTCTCCGTCTCCGTCCTTTCCCTGGCCGCGACGGCCGCTCTGGCTCAAGTTCCGACGCTCGCCCCCTCGCAATCTTGGCCGGAGTCGGCCGCGCCGACCGCGCCGATCCCCGCGCCCCAGGACATCCCCTACGCCGGCGCGCTGAAGCTGGCTGTCGACGCCACCGACCTGGACCGCAAGATCTGGACGGTCACCACCACCATCCCGGTCAGCAAGGCCGGCGACTTCACGTTCCTGTATCCGCAGTGGGTCCCGGGCGGCCACTCGCCGCGCAACGATCTGGACAAGCTGGCCGGCCTGGTGGTCACGGCCAATGGCAAGCGCATCCCCTGGACGCGCGACGTCGTCAGCGTCCACGCCTTCCACGTCAATGTGCCGGACGGCGTCAGCGAAATCGAGGTCAGCTACCAGTTCCTGACCGCCGTCGAGGGCCGCGTGGGCCGCATCGAGGTCACGCCGGAAATGCTGAACCTGCAGTGGATGCAGGTGACGATGTATCCCGCCGGCTACTACACCCGCCGCATTCCGATCGAGGCCAGCGTCAAGCTGCCGGAAGGCTGGAAGCTGGCTACGGCGCTGGAAACCGCCAAGGTCGAGGGTCAGGTCACCACCTTCAAGCCGACCACGGTCGAGACCCTGGTCGATAGCCCGATCTTCGCCGGCAAATACTTCAAGTCGATCGACCTGGATCCGACCGGCCCCGCCCCCGTTCGCCTGAACCTGGTGGCCGACAGCCCCGAGCTGCTGGAGGCCAAGCCCGAGCATATCCAGGTCCACAAGGACCTCGTGCAGCAGGCCTACAAGCTGTTCGGCTCATACCACTACGATCACTATGACTTCCTGGTCGCCCTGTCGGACAAGCTGGGCGGCATCGGCCTGGAGCACCATCGCAGCTCCGAAAACCGCGTCACGCCCAAGTATTTCACCGAATGGGACAAGAGCTTCGTGGGTCGCGACCTGCTGCCTCACGAATTCACCCACTCGTGGAACGGCAAGTTCCGCCGCGCCGCCGACCTGTGGACGCCGAACCTGAACGTGCCGATGCGCGACAGCCTGATGTGGGTCTATGAGGGCCAGACCCAGTACTGGGGCAACGTCCTGGCCGCGCGCGCGGGCTTCCTGACCAAGCAGCAGGCCCTGGACTCGCTGGCCGCCACCGCCGCCCTCTACGAAAACCGCCGGGGCCGCGACTGGCGTCCGGTGCAGGACACCACCAACGACCCGATCATCGCCAATCGCCGGCCGTTGTCCTGGCTGTCCTGGCAGCGCAGCGAGGACTACTATTCCGAAGGCCAGCTGGTCTGGCTCGACGCCGACACCCTGATCCGCGAGAAGACCGGCGGCAAGAAGTCGCTGGACGACTTCGCCAAGGCCTTCTTCGGCGTCGACAACGGCTCCTACGTGCCGCGCACCTATGTGTTCGAGGATGTGGTCGCCGCTCTGAACGGCGTCGTGGCCCATGACTGGTCGACCTTCCTGAAGACCCGCATCCAGGAGGTGCAGGAGAAGGCCCCGCTGGATGGCCTGCAGCGCGGCGGCTACAAGCTGGTCTACACCGCGACCCCGACCGAGTTCATGAAGGCCGCCGAAAGCCGCGCCAGGAACACCAGCCTCAGCTATTCGCTGGGCCTGACGGTCGGCGCCGACGGCGTGATCAGCGACGTCCAGTGGAGTGGTCCGGCGTTCAAGGCCGGCCTGACCCAGGGCCTGACCATCGTGGCGGTCAACGGCGAAGCCTTCGACGGCGACAAGCTGAAGGCCGCCGTCACCGCCGCCATGAAGCCCGAGAACCCGCTGGTCGAGCTGCTGATCAAGGACGGCTCGCGCTACAAGATGGTCAAGCTCGACTACCGCGGCGGCCTGCGCTACCCGCGCCTGGAGAAGATCGCCGGCGCTCCCAGCCGTCTGGACGACATTCTGGCGCCCCGCAAATAGGCTGCGAACGCCTCGCAGCCTGCGACGAAATGGGGAAGGGCGGGACGCCGGCGGATATGCCATTTTCCCGCCTGTTCATTCCCTCTGAACGCGTACGAAGGGCCCGCTCCCCCCTCTCCCAAAGCGGGCCCTTTTTCGCGTCTGGACCCTGGCGTCACGCGGGGGCAATGAGACCGGTACCATTTCCGGCTTGAGTGGTCTGACAACTGCCCCCATAGTGCTGTCCGAAGGCGGCCCCAGAGCCGCCGCGCCATTCGCGTAGCCCGGGGAAACGTCCAGATGACCACCGCCATCACCCGCCGTCTGTTCGGCGCGAGCCTCGCCGCCCTTTCCGCCGCCGCTCTGCCGGCCGTCGTCAACGCCGCCCAGCAGGCGCCCAAGACCTCGGGCGGCAAGCCGCTCTACAAGGACCCGGCCCAGCCGATCGACGCGCGCGTGCAGGACCTGCTCTCGCGCATGACGCTGGAGGAAAAGGCCGCCCAGCTGATCGGCATCTGGCTGACCAAGAACAAGATCCAGACGCCGGAGGGCGAGTTCTCGCCCGAGCAGGCCAGCAAGAACTTCCCCAATGGCCTGGGCCAGATCTCGCGTCCGTCCGATCGCAAGGGCGCCAAGCCGGTGACGGTGATCGGCGCGGCGGCCGGCGCCGATGACGGGGCGATCAACCGCAACGCCGCCGAGACCGCGCGCTACACCAACGCCGCCCAGAAGTGGGCGATGGAGAAGACGCGCCTGGGCATTCCGCTGCTGATGCACGACGAGGCCCTGCACGGCTATGTCGCGCGCGACGCGACCAGCTTCCCGCAGTCCATCGCCCTGGCCTCGACCTTCGACCCCGAACTGACCGAAAAGATCTTCGCCGTCGCCGCCCGCGAGATGCGCGCGCGCGGCTCGAACCTGGCGCTGGCCCCCGTGGTCGACGTGGCCCGCGACCCGCGCTGGGGCCGCATCGAGGAGACCTACGGCGAAGACCCGCACGTCTGCGCTGAGATCGGCCTGGCCGCCATCCGCGGCTTCCAGGGGACCACCCTGCCGCTGGCCAAGGACAAGGTGTTCGTCACCCTCAAGCACATGACCGGCCACGGTCAGCCCGAGAACGGCACCAATGTCGGCCCGGCCCAGATCGCCGAACGCACCCTGCGTGAGAACTTCTTCCCGCCGTTCGAGCGCGCGGTGACCGAGCTGCCGGTTCGGGCGGTCATGCCCAGCTACAACGAAATCGACGGCGTGCCCTCACACGCCAGTCGCTGGCTGCTGACCAAGATCCTGCGCGAGGAGTGGGGCTACAAGGGCTCGGTCCAGAGCGACTACTTCGCCATCAAGGAGTTGATCAGCCGCCACAAGCTGACGAGCGACCTGGGCGAGACGGCGGTGATGGCCATGCGCGCCGGCGTCGACGTCGAGCTGCCCGACGGCGAGGCCTACGCTCTGATCCCCGAGCTGGTGAAGGCCGGCCGCATTCCGCAGTTCGAGGTCGACGCGGCCGTCGCCCGCGTGCTGGAGATGAAGTTCGAGGCGGGCCTATTCGAGACCCCCTACTGCGACGAGAAGACCGCCGACGCCAAGACCGCGACGCCGGACGCCGTCGCCCTGGCCCGCGAGGCCGCCCGCAAGGCCGTCGTGCTGCTCAAGAACGATAAGGGCGTGCTGCCGCTGGACGGCAAGAAGATCAAACGCCTGGCCCTGCTGGGGACCCACGCCAAGGACACGCCGATCGGCGGCTACTCGGACATCCCGCGCCACGTGGTCTCGATCCACGAGGGCCTGACCGCCGAGGCCAAGGCCCAAGGCTTCCAGCTCGACTACGCCGAGGCCGTGCGGATCACCGAGCAGCGTATCTGGGCCCAGGATCAGGTCAACTTCACCGACCCGGCCGTCAACGCGAAACTCATCGCGGAAGCCGTCGAGGTCGCCAAGAAGGCCGACGTCGTGGTGCTGGTGCTCGGCGACAACGAGCAGACCAGCCGCGAGGCCTGGGCCGACCATCACCTGGGCGACCGCGACAGCCTGGACCTGATGGGCCAGCAGAACGACCTGGCCAAGGCGATTTTCGACCTGGGCAAGCCGACCGTGGTGTTCCTGCTCAACGGCCGCCCCCTGTCGATCAACCTGTTGGCCCAGCGCGCCGACGCGATCATCGAAGGCTGGTACCTGGGCCAGGAGACGGGCGGCGCCGCCGCCGACGTGCTGTTCGGCCGCGCCAATCCGGGCGGCAAGCTGCCGGTCAGCATCGCCCGCGACGTCGGCCAGCTGCCGATCTACTACAACCGCAAGCCCACAGCTCGCCGCGGCTATCTGGATGGCGAGACCACACCGCTCTACCCGTTCGGCTTTGGCCTGTCGTACACAACCTTCGACATCTCGGCCCCGCGCCTGGCCAAGGCCAGGATCGGCCAGGGCGAGCACGTCAAGGTCGAGGTCGATGTGACCAACACCGGCAAGGTGGCCGGCGACGAAGTGGTCCAGCTCTACATCCACGACGAGGCCGCCTCGGTCACCCGTCCGGTGCTGGAGCTGAAGCACTTCAAGCGCGTCACCCTCGCGCCCGGCGCCAAGACCACGGTGACCTTCGAGATCAAGCCGTCGGACCTGTGGTTCTGGAACCTCGACATGAAGCGCGTGGTGGAGCCGGGCGACTTCTCGATCCTGGTCGGCCCGAACTCGGTGAACCTGAAGAAGGCGACGCTGACCGTCGCTTAAAGCGCCGCGCAAGATGCTCCCCCGCGATGCGGGGGAGCTGTCGCGGAGCGACTGAGGGGGCAGGCGCGTAAAGGCCGAGCTTGCCCCCTCCGGCCCTATGGGCCACCTCCCCCGCATCGCGGGGGAGGAACTAGGGAGCACACCATGCGCCGCCTGACCCCGATCCTGCTCGCCGCCCTCGCGGTCTCTCCAGCCAGCGCTCAGTCGCTGCTGAACGGTCTGTTCAGCGACCACGCTGTGGTCCAGCGCGATCGTCCGCTGCCCGTCTTCGGAACCGCCAAGCCGGGTGAGACCGTCACCGCCTCGTTCGCTGGACAGACGCTGACCGCCAAGGCCGGCCCCGACGGCGCCTGGCGCGTCGACTTCCCGGCCACGCCCGCCGGCGGTCCCTACGCCATCACCGCGACCACCGCCTCGGCTCGCGCCAACGCCTCGGACATCCTGGTCGGGGATGTGTGGCTGTGCTCGGGCCAGTCGAACATGGAGATGCAGGTCGCGTACGCCAGCGACGCCTGGAGCCAGATCAACAACGTCGCGCCCAACGACACCATCCGCATGGCGACCATCGAGAAGGCGGACTCCCGCTCGCCCGCCAAGGACTTCAAGAAACCGCCCGCCTGGAATCCGACCAACAAGGACACGATCGGCGCCTTCTCGGCCAGCTGCTACTATTTCGCCCGCGAGCTGCAGAAGACGCGCAAGGTTCCGCTGGGCCTGGTCCATGCCTCGTGGGGCGGATCAGGCATCGAGGCCTGGATGTCGCCATCGGCCCTGCGCAAGGTCGGCGGCTATGACGAGTCTATCGAGATCCTCAACCTGTCGATCAAAGACCCGGGGGGCGCCAGCCGCCGTTGGGGCGAGGTGATCAAGGCCTGGTGGAACGCCAAGAACCCCGGTCAGGAGGCCCGGGCGCCGTGGATCGGCGCTGGAACCTGGACCGCCGCGCCACGCGACCTGGGGACCTGGGAACGCTGGGGCGTCCCGGCCTTGGCTGATTTCAACGGGGTCGTCTGGCTCAAGACCGAGGTCGAACTGACCGCCGCGCAAGCCGCCCAGACCGCGACCCTCGCGATCGGCCCGGTCGACGACATAGACACCACCTTTGTCAACGGCGCGGGGATCGGCGCCACCTCGGGCGCCTGGCTGGACCGCAGCTACGCCCTGCCGACTGGGGCGCTGAAGCCAGGCAAGAACACCATCGTGGTGTCCGCCTACGACAACTATGCGAACGGCGGCATGTATGGAGATCCAGCTCGGCGCGCCCTGGCCCTGGCCGATGGAACCCGGTTGCCGCTGACAGGCTGGTCCTACCAGATCGAGCCGCGCGCCGGCGGCGACCCGCCCCGCGCGCCCTGGGACACCCTGGCGGGCGTCTCCATGCTCTACAATGGCATGATCGCGCCGATGGGTCCCTACGCCTTCTCGGGCCTGGCCTGGTACCAGGGCGAGACCAATGTCGGCCGCGCCAAGACCTACGCGCCTTTGCTGCAGACGTTCATCGCGGAACGTCGCCAGGGACAACCGGCGGACATGCCGGCCCTGGTGGTGCAGTTGGCCGACTACGGCGCCTTCGCCGAAACGCCTCAGAACTCGGCCACAGCCGCCCTGCGTGACGCCCAGCGCCGCGCCGTCGCCGCCGACGGCCACGCGGGCCTGGCCGTGACCCACGACATCGGCGATCCCTACGACATCCACCCGACCAACAAGCAGGAGGTCGGCCGGCGTCTGGCCCTGGCCGCGCGGCGCGTGGCCGGCGAGGCGGTGACCACGGGACCGGAGATCGCCTCGGCCACGAAGGTCGGCGACACGGTCGTCCTGCGCTTCACCCAGGTCGGCGGCGGTCGCCTGGCGGCGCGCGGATCGGACCGGGTGATCGGTTTCGAACTCTGCGACGCGAGCGACGCCTGCCGCTGGGCCGACGCCCGGATCGACGGCCAGACCGTGGTCTTGACCGGAACCGGCGCCAAGGTCCGCTTCGCCTGGGCCGACAGCCCCGTCTTCAACCTGTTCGACGCCGCCGGCCTGCCCGCCGGCCCGTTCGAGATCGCGGTGACGCCGTAAAGAACCGGTGCTCACCTGGGAGAACCGCCCCCCAGGTGAGCAATCCTCAAACGCCGCCGCTCCCAAAGAAAAGGCCAAGCGCGAGAAAGACGGCTAGGCCCGTCATCACTAGGCCCGCAGTCAGCGCGAGAACGCGCGCGCCCCCTTGAGAGAGCACGACATTTCGCCACGAACAGTAAGCGATGGCGCCGACCAGCAAGGGATAGAGCCCAAACAGGAAAAAGCTCGTGGCCCAGATCACCGGCAGAATGAGGACAATACATCCCGTAAGGCCGGCGGGCATGATGCACCTATAGATCGCCGCGCCTACAGGTCCCCAACGATCCTCATACAACCCTGAGCGTTCGCCCATCTTCGGCTCCATGTCCAGCATCTGACGGCAGTGAAGGCGTCTTCTGCAAGGCCCTTAAGTAACAATCGAAAGCCAAGTTTGATCGCCCCGGGGTTCAGTCCCGGGGCGTAAGGGCCCATATCGCGGCCATGTCCGTTTCCGCCCGCGCCCAGAGCCGCGCCGACGCCGCGCCCTTCACCGAAGACGAGATCGACCGGCTGGTCGAGACCTTCTATGCGCGTGTGCGCCGCCATCACCGGCTGGGCCCGATCTTCGAGGCGGCGATCGGCGAGGACGGCTGGCCCGCGCACCTGGCGACGCTGAAGGACTTCTGGTCGTCGGTCCTGAACACCTCGGGCCGCTATAAGGGTCAGCCGATGGTCGCGCACCAAGGCGTGGAAGGGATCACCGAAGGTCTGTTCACCCCCTGGCTGAACCTGTTCCACCAGACCTGCGTCGAGCTGTTCGATGCGCCGCGCGCCGCCATCGTCGGCCAGAAGGCCGAGCGGATCGCCGCCAGCCTGAAGCTAGGTCTGTTCTTCAAGCCGGACGCCCAGGCGTGAGCCCGCGTCAGGCGCTGGCCGCCGACGGCTTCGTCCGCTTCGAAGGCTCCGAGACGATGGCCTTGCTGGGGCCCGAGGCGGCGGCGAGCTGGAGCGTCTTCGCCGACAGCTGGAACGACCTGCCGCTGGACGGCTTCATGGCCGACGGCGGTCGCTATCGCCGTCGTCGGTTCGCCGCCTTCGCCGCGTCTCCGAACCACGTCGAGCGCAAGCCGCATCAGCCGCACTGGCAAAGCCGCGACTACAATCCCCTGAACGGCGGCGTGCAGCGCTGGTTCGAGCCGGTGACCGAGACGATCGCCGACCATCCCGTGACGCGCGGCGTGATCGCCGCGGGCCTTGACCTCTTCCAGCCGCTGACAGTCGATCCGCCGCTAGCCTGGCACGTGGAGCTGCACCAGTTCCGCATCGAGGCGCGCACGGGCATGGCCGGCCTGCCGACCCCGGAGGGCGCGCACCGCGACGGCGTTGATTGGGTGATCGTCCTGCTGATCGACCGCCGCAATGTCGACAGCGGCGTCACCGACATCTACGCGCCGGATGGGACGAGCCTCGGCTCCTTCACCCTGGTCGCGCCGGGCGACGCCGTCTGTGTTGACGACCACCGGGTGCTGCACGGCGTCACGGCGATCCGGCCTCTGGACCCGGCCATGCCCGCCGTCCGCGATGTGTTGGTCGTAACGTTCCGACGCCCCGACGAGCGAGACCGCCAAGCCTCACTGTAACCGTGTCGCGACGGTGCGAAATGCACCGGACATGTTCGCCAGCGATGGAAAACGCATATCGGGCGCGGGATTGACGCCTTCACGCTTGATATTGCAATTCGTTCTCAAGTAAGGACGAGCCTCCTATCGCCAAGGTTCCTCGAACGCCCGTGAAGTCCGCCGCCGACCAGCATCGCCGCTCGTTCTGGCTAAAGCAGCTGCACCAGTGGCACTGGATCAGTGCGGCCGTGTCGCTAGTGGGCATGCTGCTGTTCGCGATCACCGGCATCACCCTGAACCACGCCGGCCAGATCGAGGCCGAGCCCAAGGTCGTCAGCCGCAAGGCGACCTTGCCGCCCGAGCTGATGGCCGTGCTGGCCAAGGGCCCGGAAGAGGGCAAGCGCCCCCTACCCGTCCAGTTGGAACCCTTCCTCGACAAGACCGTCGGCGCCGACGTCGCCGGCCGCGAGGGCGAGTGGTCGCCCGAAGAGGTCTATGTCGCCCTGGCCCGCCCCGGCGGCGACGCCTGGCTGTCGATCGACCGCGAGACCGGCGCGATCGAGCACGAGAAAACGACGCGCGGCGTCATCTCTCTGCTCAACGACCTGCACAAGGGCCGCAACTCCGGCAAGGCCTGGAGCTGGTTCATCGACATCTTCGCCGTGGCCTGCGTGATCTTCACGGTCACCGGCCTGATCCTGCTGCAGTTCCACGCCCGCGCGCGTCCGCTGACCTGGCCTCTCGTGGGCCTGGGCCTGGCCGCGCCGGTCATCCTTGTCATTCTGTTCGTCCACCTTTGAGGCAGACACCGTGAAGTCCAAGCTTTCGCTGCTCACCTTTGCCGGCGCCGCCGTTGCAAGCGCTCCGGCCCTGGCCGCCGACCTCAACGTTACCGTCGAGATCCCGCGCCTGACGGTCGCCGAGTACCACAAGCCCTATGTCTCGATCTGGATCGAGAACCCGGCCGACGCCACCGCCGCCGGCACCCTGGCGGTCTGGTACGACGCCGACAATCGCGAAGACCACGGCGCCAAGTGGCTGAAGGACATGCGCCAGTGGTGGCGCAAGGCCGGCCGCGAGATGAGCTTCCCGGCCGATGGTGTCAGCGGCGCCACCCGCGCGCCGGGTCCCCAGAAGCTGGTCTTCGCCGGCTCCAAGGGCGCCCTGAAGGCGCTGAAGCCTGGCCAGTACAACCTGGTGGTCGAGGCCGCCCGCGAGGTCGGCGGCCACGAGGCCGTCCGCGTGCCCTTCACCTGGGGCAAACCCGGCAAGCCCGCCACCGCCAAGGGCGCGTCCGAGCTGGGCGCCGTCACCGTTTCCGTGAAGTGAGAAAAGCCATGACCTTCAAGAAGCGCCTCCTCGCCGTCGCCGCTGTTGGCGTGGCTCTCGCCCTGCCGATGTCGGCCTCGGCCCACCGGGGCTGGCTGCTGCCGGCCTTCACCACCCTGTCGGGCGACAACGCCTGGGTGACGGTCGACGCGGCCATCTCCAACGAGCTGTTCTATCCCGACCACCGCCCGATGCGCCCCGACGGCGTCCAGGTGCTGGGTCCGGACGGCGCGGCCGACAAGATCCAGAACGCCTCGACCGGCCAGTACCGCTCGACCTTCGATGTGCAGCTGACCAAGCCCGGCACCTACAAGATCTTCACGGCCAGCAACTCGGTCATGGCCAGCTGGACCGAGAACGGCGAGGTCAAGCGCTTCCGGGGTTCGACCGAGGACTTCGCCAAGCAGGTCCCGGCCGGCGCCGCCGACCTGAAGACCATCAAGACGGCCAGCCGCAACGAAACTTTCGTCACCCGCGACAAGCCCTCGACCGGCGCCCTGGCCCCCACCGGCAAGGGCCTGGAGCTGGTCCCGGTGACCAACCCGACCGACGTCGTGGCCACCGAAGCGGCGACCTTCAAGTTCGTTCTGGACGGCAAACCCGCCGCGAATCTGGAGGTCACCTTCATCCCCGGCGGCGCCCGCTGGCGCGCCAGCCCCGGCGAGATCAAGGTCAAGACCGGCGCTGACGGCGCGGTGAAGTTCACCCTGCCGGAAGCGGGCATGTACTGGGTCAACGCCACGGTTCGCTCCGGCGAGACCGGCCGTGGTCCGGGCGGCCCCGGCATGGGTGGTCCGGGCGGTGCTCCGGGCGCGCCCGGCGGCGCCCCGCAAGGCCCAGCCACGCCGCTGGCCGGCAACGGCGTCAGCGCCAGCTACACCGCCGTCATCGAAGCCCAGCGGCCTTAAGGTCCGCTCTCCTCCCTCGCGCAGCGGGGGAGGTGGCGCGGCGCGGATACGCGCCGTGACGGAGGGGGCGCACCCCGCCGTCGACGCCCCCTCCACCGCTTCGCGGTCCCCCTCCCCCGTTCCACGGGGGAGGATGAGATTTCCCAATGCCCCGCGTCCTCGTCCCCGCCCTGACCACGCCCCCCGCCCGCCCGGTGGGCGGCGCCGTGCGCGCGTTCGGCGGGGCGACCATGGGCACGACCTGGTCGGCCAAGGCGGTGCTGCCGGCAACCGTCGACCTTGCCGCCCTCGAGGCCATGGTCCAACGGGCGCTGGATGCCGTCGTGGCCCAGATGAGCCCGTGGGCGCCGCTGTCGGACCTCTGCCGCTACAACCGCGCGCAGGCTGGGAGCTGGGTCCGACTGCCCGAGGCGACCCTGACCGTCCTGCGCCGCGCGATCGAGGTCGCACAGGCCACCAGCGGCGCCTTCGACCCGACCCTGGGCGCCCTGACCGATCTCTGGGGCTTTGGCCCCCGCCCCTTCTCCGGCGCGCCGCCCGAACGCGACGCCGTCGCCGCCCTGCGCGAGGCCGGCGGCTGGAAGCGCCTGACGCTGGACGGCGAGGCCCTGTTCCAGCCGGGCGGCCTGAAGCTGGACCTCAACGGCATCGCCAAGGGCTTCGGCGTCGACCAGGCCGCCGCCGCGCTGGATCGCGCCGGGGTGAAGAGCTACCTCATCGAGGTCGGCGGCGAGTTGCGCGGAACCGGCGCCAAGCCCGACGGCCAGCCCTGGTGGGTCGAGCTGGAGCGGCCGCCGAGTGCGAACGACGCCGAGAAGACCGTCGTCGCCCTGCACGGCCTGTCGGTCGCCACGTCTGGCGACTACCGTCGGTTCTTCGACCATGACGGCCAACGCTACGCCCACACGCTTGACCCGGCCACCGGCGCGCCGGTCACCCACCCGACCGTCAGCGTCACGGTGTTGGCGGCGGACTGCATGAGCGCCGACGCCTGGGCCACGGCCTTGACCGTGATGGCGCCCGACGCGGCCCTGACCTTCGCGGCCAAGCACGATCTGGCCGCCCTGATCGTCAGCCGCGCCGCCTCGGGCGGGCTGGAAGAGCGCCTGTCGCCCGCCCTGCGGGCCATGCTGGACTGATGCCCGACCTCTCCGCCTTTTCGCCCGAGGTCCGCCACCTGCTGGCCGCCGGCGCCGTCGCCGGGGCCTACGCCCTGTTCTGCAGCGGGATCGCCCTGCGCGAGGCCCTGCGCCGCCGCGCCGCCCGCCAAGCCGTCGAGGCCTTGTCGCAAGGCGCGGGCGAGCCCGTGCTGGTCGCCTATGCCAGCCAGACAGGCTTTGCCGAGGAACTGGCCGGCGCCACCGCCAAGGCCCTGTCGGACGCCGGCGCGCCCGTGACCCTGCGCGAGCTGTCGGCCGTCACCGCCGCAGACCTCTCCGGCCGCGCCCTCTTCATCGTCAGCACCACCGGCGAAGGCGACGCGCCCGACACCGCGCGGGCTTTCATCCGGGACGTGATGAAGGACGGTCATGACCTTTCCGCCCTGCGCTACGGGGTCCTCGCGCTGGGGGACTCGTCCTACGCCCAATACTGCGCCTTTGGACGGACTCTGGACGCTTGGCTGGCCCACGCCGGAGCCCAGCCCCTGTTCGATCGCGTCGAGGTCGACGACGGCGATCCAGCCGCCCTGCGCCACTGGCAGGGTAAGCTCTCAGTCCTGACCGGCGTCACCGACGCGCCCGACTGGAGCCGGCCCACCTATGGCCGTTGGACCCTGGCCGAGCGCGAGCTTCTCAACCCCGGCAGCCCCGGCGGTGAGGCCTGGCGCGTGCGCCTGACGCCGCCCTCCGGCGCGGCCTGGCAGGCCGGCGACATCCTGGAGATCGGCCCTCGCAACGCCCCGGCCGACGTGGCCGCCCTGGGTCTGCCCGCCGAGGCGGCCGAGGCCCTCTCCGGCCTGCGCCTGCCCCACGAGCCCGCCGCGGTCGCGGCGCTAAGCGGCCTGTCGCCGGCCGCCCTAGCCGAACGCCTGACGCCCCTGCCGCACCGGGAATATTCGATCGCCTCCCTGCCCGCCGACGGCGGCGTCGAGCTGATCGTGCGGCTGATGACCGACGCCGAGGGGCGCCCCGGCCTCGGCTCGGGCTGGCTGTGCCGCCATGCGCAGATCGGCGGTCCGATCGACGCCCGCGTGCGGACTAACCGCAGCTTCCACGCGCCCGATCCCGCCAAGCCGCTAGTCCTGGTCGGCGCGGGCACAGGTCTCGCCGGCCTGCGCGCCCACCTCAAGGCCCGCATCACCGCCGGCGCGACCCGCAACTGGCTGGTGTTCGGTGAGCGCACCGCCGCCCACGACTACTTCCTGCGCGACGAGATCGAGGGCTGGGCGACGTCCGGCGCGCTGGAGCGCCTGGATCTGGCCTTCTCGCGCGACCAGACCGAGCGGCTCTACGTCCAGCACCGCCTGCGCGCGGCGGCGGACACGCTGCGCCAATGGGTCGACGACGGCGCGGCGATCTATGTCTGCGGCTCGCTGGAGGGCATGTCCCGCGACGTCCATCTGGCCTTGCTGGACATTCTGGGCGCGGAGATGCTGGAGCGCCTCGTCGACGAAGGCCGGTATCGGCGCGACGTCTACTGACCGCCAGACGAGAGCGCCCGGAACTCGTCGGGCGTATTGGCCCCGCGTAGCCGCGCCAGCGCCCCTTCGGGAACCGGCAGCGCCTTCAGCCCCGCCCGCTCGACCAGCCGCCGCAGCGGCCACCCCGCCTCGGCGTCGGCCGGCAAGGCGGCCACGTCGACCACCATCGGCACGGGCAGTCCCTCGTAGAAGCCGCCGCTCTCCAGCAACGGCGCCAGGTCTTCGAGCATCACGGTCGGCGCGTCGACCGCCAGGACCAGCAACCGCGCCGTCCCCAGCGCCCGCGCCCCGGCCAGAACCCCGCCGACCGGACCCGCGCCGGCCTCGTCGTCGGGAACCCAGGGCAGGCCCAGATCGGCCCCGGCCGTGACCAGCGCCCGCGCGCCCGCCGCCCGCGCCAGGTCAGCCACGCGATCGACGGCGCGCCGGCCGTCCCAGGCGAGTTCGGCCTTGTCGCGCCCCATCCGCCGGGAGCCGCCGCCGCACAGGATGATCGCGCCGAGAGAGGTCATGGGGCTTGCCTATCCCTTCTCCCGCAAGGGGAGAAGGGCTTCGACCTTCACCGTCTTCCACCCCGCGCCCAAACCGGTCTAGTCTCGCGCCCGCATAGGGATATTACCGAGAATGAGCCAACCGACCGAGCGCCAGCGTCGCCGCACGACCCAGAGCGCCACGATCCGTGACGTGGCCGCCCGGGCCGGCGTCTCGCCGATGACCGTTTCGCGGGTCATCAACCGTGAGAGCACCGTCAAGGAAGAGACGCGCGTCCTGGTCGAGAAGGCCATCGTCGAGCTCAACTACGCGCCCAATCCCGCCGCCCGCAGCCTGGCCGGCAGCGCGCCGTTCCGGATCGGCCTGCTCTACGACAACCCCTCGACCGGCTATCTGTCAGAGTTCCTGGTCGGCGCCCTGGACGAAAGCAGCCGCACCGGCTCGCAGATCGTCATCGAGAAGTGCGCCCAGCCCGAGCTGGCCGGCGCCACCCTGGCCCGACTGCTGAAGACCGGCGTCGACGGCCTGATCCTGCCGCCGCCGTTGTGCGAGTCTCCCCAGGTTCTCGCCGAGATCAAAGCCGCCGGCGCGGCCGCCGTGGCCGTCGCGCCCGGCATGACCAGCGTCGACATGGCCACCATCCGGATCGACAACGAGGCCGCCGCCTACGAACTGACCCAGCACCTGCTGGGCCTGGGCCACAAGCGTTTCGGCTTCATCAAGGGCCACCCGAACCAGACCGTGAGCCAGCAGCGCCTCGACGGCTTTACGGCGGCTCTGAAGGCGGCCGGGATTCCGCAGGAGAATATCCGCGTCGAACAAGGCTACTTCACCTACCGCTCGGGCCTCGACGCCGCCGAGCGGCTGCTGGCCGTCGAGCCGCGCCCGACCGCCATCTTCGCGGCAAACGACGATATGGCCGCCGCCACGGCGGGTGTGGCCCATCGCCTGGGCCTGGACGTGCCGGGAGATCTGTCGATCGTCGGCTTCGACGACACCTCGATCGCCGACAACATCTGGCCGCCCCTGACCACCGTCCACCAGCCGATCGCCGCCATGGCCCGCGCGGCCGTGGACCTGGTGCTGGAGGAAATCCGCCGCCACCGCGACGGCGGTGGCGAGCCCCGCCAGCTGATGCATCCGCATACGCTGATCGTGCGGGACTCCACCGGGCCGGTCAGCGAGTAGTCACCCTCTCCCATCGGGGAGAGGGATTCTATTATTGGTCTGACAACACGCTTGCAGCCGCTACATGTTAGCGCTACCAAGCTTTGACCAACGAGCGCCGCCGACGGTTTCGGCGCCTGCAGACGCTCGACAAAGGGGAGACGACGCCGTGGGCGTAAGTGAATTCCTTCCGGAAGATTGGAAAAACGCGACCCTGCTGGGCCGCATCGACTTCGGCGACGGCCCGACGCCCGTGCTGGTGCGCGGCGGCCGCGTCGAGGACATGTCCAAGGTCGCGCCGACCGTCGCCGACCTGATGAACGCCTTCCAGCCCGGCGCGGCGATCCCGCGCGGCGAGGACAAGGGCCCGCTGGAAGCCCTCGACATCCGCCCGGTCTGGGAAGACCCCGACGGCGCCGCGCCGGTTAAACTCCTGGCTCCAGTCGACCTGCAATGCCTGAAGGCCGCCGGCGTGACCTTCGCCGTCTCGACGCTGGAGCGGGTGATCGAGGAGCGCGCGCGCGGCGACGCCGCCGCCGCCCTGAAGATCCGCGAGCAGCTGTCCGAGAGCATGGGCGGCGACCTGCGCAGCGTGAATCCGGGCTCGGAGGGCGCCGAGCGCCTGAAGCAGACCCTGATCAAGGACGGCCTGTGGTCGCAGTACCTGGAAGTGGCCATCGGTCCCGACGCCGAGATCTTCACCAAGGGCCCGACCCTGTCCTCGATGGGCTGGGGCGACCATGTTGGCGTCCGCTACGACAGCCACTGGAACAACCCCGAGCCGGAAGTCGTGCTGCTGTGCGACGGTTCTGGCCAGATCCGCGGCGCCTCGCTGGGCAATGATGTCAACCTGCGCGACTTCGAAGGCCGCTCGGCCCTGCTGCTCAGCAAGGCCAAGGACAACAACGCCTCGTGCGCCATCGGTCCGTTCTTCCGCCTGTTTGACGAGACCTTCGCCCTGGACGACGTGCGCTCGGCCGAGGTCGAGCTGAAGATCACCGGCCGCGACAACTTCGTGCTCGACGGCAAGTCGAACATGAGCCTGATCAGCCGCGATCCGGCCGTGCTGGCCGGCCAAGCCTACGGCGCGCAGCACCAATATCCGGACGGCTTCGCGCTGTTCCTGGGCACCATGTTCGCCCCGATCCAGGACCGCGACACCCCCGGCCAGGGCTTCACCCACAAGGTCGGCGACCGCGTGCGCGTCTCGACGCCGAAGCTGGGCGTGCTCGAGAACGAGGTCACCACCTGCGACAAGGCCAAGCCGTGGACGTTCGGCATCTCGGCCCTGATCCGCAACCTGGCCGGCCGCGGCCTGCTCTAATCCAGATCGAAGGAGCTCGGCCATGACCGACACCCTGCGCCACTATATCGGCGGCGAACGCGTCGCCGCCGACGCCCCGGCCGAAAGCCTGAACCCGTCCAACACCAACGACGTCGTCGCCAAGGTCCCGATGGGCGGCCAGGCCGAGGTCGACGCCGCCGTCGACGCGGCCAAGAAAGCCTTCCCGGCCTGGGCCGACGCCTCGCCGGAAGTGCGCTCGGACCTCCTGGACAAGGTCGGCTCGACCATCATCGCCCGCAGCGCCGACATCGGCCGCCTGCTGGCCCGCGAAGAGGGCAAGACCCTGGCCGAGGGGATCGGCGAGACCGTCCGCGCCGGCCGCATCTTCAAGTACTTTGCGGGTGAGGCCCTGCGCCGCCACGGCCAGAACCTGGAAAGCACCCGCCCCGGCGTCGAGATCCAGACCTACCGCCAGGCGGTCGGCGTCTATGGCCTGATCACGCCCTGGAACTTCCCGATCGCCATTCCCGCGTGGAAGGCCGCCCCGGCGCTCGCCTTCGGCAACACCGTGGTGATCAAGCCCGCCGGCCCGACGCCCGCCACCGCCAACGTGCTGGCCGACATCATGGCCGAGTGCGGCGCTCCGGCCGGCGTCTTCAACATGCTGTTCGGTCGTGGCTCGATGGGCGATGCTTTGATCAAGCACAAGGACGTGGACGGCATCTCGTTCACCGGCTCGCAAGGCGTGGGCGCGCAGGTCGCCGCCGCCGCCGTGGCCCGCCAGGCCCGCGTGCAGCTGGAGATGGGCGGCAAGAACCCGCTGATCATCCTGGACGACGCAGACCTGGAACGCGCCGTCGCCATCGCCCTGGACGGCTCGTTCTTCGCCACCGGCCAGCGCTGCACCGCCAGCTCGCGCCTGATCGTGCAGGACGGCATCCACGACAAGTTCGTGGCCCTGCTGGCCGAGAAGGTCGCCGCGCTTCGGGTTGGCGATGCTCTCGACCCCAACACCCAGATCGGTCCGGCCGTCTCGCAGGACCAGATGGAGACGAGCTACAAGTACATCGACATCGCCAAGGGCGAAGGCGGTCGCCTGGTCACCGGCGGCGATCGCCTGAAGCTCGACAATCCGGGCTGGTACGTGCAGCCGACCCTGATCGCCGACACCGAAGCTGGCATGCGGATCAACAACGAGGAGGTCTTCGGCCCCGTCGCCTCGACCATCCGGGTCAAGTCGTACGAAGAGGCCCTGGAGATCGCCAACGGCGTCGAGTTCGGCCTGTCGGCCGGCATCGCCACGACCTCGCTGAAGTACGCTCGTCACTTCCAGCGCCACGCCAAGGCCGGCATGACCATGGTCAACCTGGCCACGGCCGGCGTCGACTATCACGTGCCGTTCGGCGGCACGAAGAGCAGCTCGTACGGCGCGCGCGAACAGGGCTTCGCCGCCGTCGAGTTCTTCACCCAGACAAAAACCTCCTACTCGTGGTCGTAAGCAGCATGTCCTCAGCCATCTATCCCAGCCTGAAGGGCAAGCGCGTCGTCATCACCGGCGGCGGCAGCGGCATCGGGGCAGGCCTGACCGCCGGCTTCGTGCGCCAGGGCGCCGAGGTGATCTTCCTCGACATCGTCGACGAGGACTCGCAAGCCCTGGTCGCCGAGCTGTCGAAGGACGCCGCGATCGCGCCCGTCTACAAGCGCTGCGACCTGATGGACATCGACGCGCTGAAGGCGGTGTTCGCGCAGATCGGCGACGTCGACGTGCTGGTCAACAACGCCGGCAACGACGACCGCCACAGCCTGGCCGACCTGACGCCCGCCTATTGGGACAACCGCATCGGCGTGAACCTGCGCCACATGGTGTTCGCGGCCCAAGCCGTGGCCGGCGGCATGAAGAAGCGCGGCGGCGGCGCCATTATCAACTTCGGCTCGATCAGCTGGCACTTAGGGCTGGAGGACCTGGTCCTCTACGAAACCGCCAAAGCCGGTATCGAGGGCATGACCCGGGCGCTCGCCCGCGAGCTTGGCCCCGACGACATCCGCGTCACCTGCGTGGTGCCGGGCAACGTCAAGACCAAGCGCCAGGAGAAGTGGTACACGCCCGAAGGCGAGGCCGAGATCGTCAAGGCCCAGTGTCTGAAGGGCCGCATCCTGCCCGACCACGTCGCCTCCCTGGTGCTGTTCCTGGCCTCGGACGACGCCTCGCTGTGCACCGGTCACGAGTACTGGATCGACGCCGGCTGGCGTTGACCTAAGAAAACTGTCATCCCGGCCCAGCGCGAAGCGCGCCGAGCCGGGACCACGGCGAGCGCCACGCGTCCGGAGATCCCGGCTCTCCGCTGTGCTACGGCCGGGATGACAGAGGAATGATTGAATGACCGCTGAAGTGACCTGCGTCTGGGATCTGAAAGCCACGCTGGGCGAAGGCCCCATCTGGCATGGCGCGGCCTTGTGGTTCGTCGACATCAAGGGCCACAAGATACACCGTCTTGATCCCGCCAGCGGCGAACGCGCCAGCTTCGACGCCCCCGACCAGGTGACGTTCCTGGCCCCCCTGGCCGGCGGCGGCTTCGTGGTCGGCCTCAAGAGCAGCCTCCACCGCTTCCATCCTGAAACGGGCTTTACGTCGCTGGTCGAGGTCGAGGACCCCGCCCTCGACAACCGTCCCAACGATGCCACCGTCGACGCTCAAGGCCGCCTGTGGTTCGGCACCATGCACGATGGCGAGGAAAACAAGAGCGGCGCGCTCTACCGAATGGACGCCCAGGGCGTGGCGCGGATGGACCAGGACATCTGCATCACCAACGGCCCGTGCGTCTCGCCCGACGGCAAGACCTTCTACCACACCGACACCCTGGCCAAGACGATCTTCGCCTATGACCTGACCGAGGACGGGACGCTGTCGAACAAGCGCGTCTTCGTCCAGATCACCGAGGACAACGCCTATCCGGACGGCTCCGTCGTCGACGCCGAGGGCCATGTCTGGACCTCGCTGTGGGGCGGCTTTGGCGCCATCCGCTTCTCGCCCACCGGCCAGGCCGTGGCCCGCGTGAAGCTGCCCGCGCCCAACGTCACCAAGGTCTGCTTCGGCGGGCCCGACCTGAAGACCCTCTACTTCACCACCGCCCGCAAGGGCCTGAGCGACGAGACCCTGGCCCAGTATCCGCTGGCCGGCGGCGTCTTCGCGGTCCAGGCCGATGTCGCGGGCCAGCCGCAACACGAGGTTCGCCTTGGCTGAACGCACGCCCCGCCGGTTCCGGTCCCGCGATTGGTTCGATAACCCCGACCACATCGACATGACCGCGCTCTATCTGGAGCGCTTCATGAACTACGGGATCACGCCGGAGGAGCTGCGCAGCGGCAAGCCGATCATCGGCATCGCCCAGACCGGCAGCGACATCTCGCCCTGCAACCGCATCCACCTAGACCTGGTGACGCGGATTCGGGACGGGATTCGCGACGCCGGGGGCATCCCCATGGAGTTTCCGGTCCATCCAATCTTCGAGAACTGTCGTCGCCCGACGGCGGCGCTGGATCGGAACCTCTCGTACCTGGGTCTCGTCGAGACCTTGCACGGCTATCCGATTGACGCCGTGGTGCTGACCACCGGCTGCGACAAGACCACCCCGGCCGGCATCATGGCCGCCACGACGGTCAACATCCCGGCCATCGTGCTGTCGGGCGGTCCGATGCTGGACGGCTGGCACGAGGGCGAGCTGGTCGGCTCGGGCACGGTGATCTGGCGCTCGCGCCGCAAGCTGGCGGCCGGCGAGATCACCGAGGAAGAGTTCATCGACCGCGCCGCCAGCTCGGCGCCGTCGGCGGGCCACTGCAACACCATGGGCACGGCCTCGACCATGAACGCCGTGGCCGAGGCGCTCGGCCTGTCGCTGACCGGCTGCGCGGCGATCCCCGCCCCGTACCGCGAGCGCGGCCAGATGGCCTACAAGACCGGCCAGCGGATCGTCGACCTGGCCTATGAGGACGTCAAACCGCTCGACATTCTCACCAAGCAAGCTTTTGAAAACGCCATCGCCCTGGTGGCGGCGGCCGGCGGCTCGACCAACGCCCAGCCGCACATCGTGGCCATGGCCCGTCACGCCGGCGTCGAGATCACCGCTGACGACTGGCGCGCGGCCTATGACATCCCGCTGATCGTCAACATGCAGCCGGCCGGCAAGTATCTGGGCGAACGCTTCCACCGGGCCGGCGGCGCGCCGGCGGTGCTGTGGGAGCTGTTGCAGCAAGGTCGCCTGCATGGCGACGTCCTGACCGTCACCGGCAAGACCATGGGCGAGAACCTGCAAGGCCGCGAGACGAGCGACCGCGAGGTGATCTTCCCCTACGACCAGCCGCTGGCCGAGAAGGCCGGGTTCCTCGTTTTGAAGGGCAACCTGTTCGACTTCGCGATCATGAAGTCCAGCGTGATCGGCGAGGAGTTCCGCAAGCGCTACCTGTCGCAGCCGGGCCAAGAAGGCGTCTTCGAGGCCCGCGCCATCGTGTTCGACGGCTCGGATGACTACCACAAGCGGATCAACGATCCGGCCCTGGAGATCGACGAGCGCTGCATCCTGGTGATCCGTGGCGCCGGTCCCATCGGCTGGCCCGGCTCGGCCGAGGTCGTCAACATGCAGCCGCCGGATCACCTGCTGAAGAAGGGCATCATGAGCCTGCCCACCCTGGGCGACGGCCGCCAGTCGGGCACCGCCGACAGCCCCTCGATCCTGAACGCCTCGCCCGAGAGCGCGATCGGCGGCGGCCTGTCCTGGCTGCGCACCGGCGACACGATCCGCATCGACCTCAACACCGGTCGTTGCGACGCCCTGGTCGACGAGGCGACGATCGCCGAGCGCAAGAAGGACGGCGTTCCTTCGGTTCCCGTCACCATGACGCCCTGGCAGGAAATCTACCGCGCCCACACCGGCCAGCTGGAAACCGGCGGGGTGCTGGAGTTCGCGGTCAAGTACCAGGACCTGGCCGCCAAGCTGCCCCGGCACAATCACTAAAGACAAAGCCCCCGGAGCGATCCGAGGGCTTTCTTCTTAAGGTCTTCTGGCCCCTGGCCTTGCCGCCGCCGCCAAGCCAGGATGCCGGCCGGAGGGCCCCGCCTTGCAAGACTTCGAGCCGCTTTTCGTCGCCGCCCAACAGGCCAGCGCCGCCGGCCATCCCGACCAGGCCCGCGACCTCTACGCAAAGGCCGCCGACAAGGCTCGCGCGGTCAGCGCGGCCGTTCCACTCGCCCACGCCCTACGCCACATCTCTGATCTGGACCGGGAAGCCGGTCAGGCCGAGCCAGCGCTCGCCGCCGCCGATGAGGCCGTCGCCCTATATCGCGCAAGCCCCGACGCCACGGACCTCGACCTCGCCAACGCTCTCCGTCTCAGCGCTTTGGCGCGCGAAGCCTTGGGGCAAGCCGCCACCGACTTCTGGCGCGAGGCCGGCGCGCTCTATCAGGACGCCGATGTCGCGGCCGGCGTCGAAGAGGCGCAAAGACGGCTGAACCTGGCGACCCGCGCCGCCGAACCCGAGGACCTCAAGCCGCTCGCCCAGCTCTGGCGCCAGGGCTGGCTGGAGGCGCACCAGGCGATCGTCCCCGAGGCTCTGATCGCGCTGCGCACGCCCGAGAGCTTCGCCGAGCGCATGGCCGCCGCCCTGCCCCAGGTGCGCGCGCTGGGCCCGGTCGGCGCGCCGCTGGGCTTCCACCTGATCAAGGGCGATGAGCTAAACCAGTTCTATCTGTCCGCCGCCGCCCGGGGCACGGGCTCGGCCGGCGTGCTAATGGCCGACGCCGAGATGCGTCTGGTCGAGGCGGGCGTCGCGACGGCCTGGCTGGCCTGCGCCATCGGCAACGCCCGCGCCGCCCGCTTCTACGAGAAGTCTGGCTGGGTCCTCGCGCGCGAGGTGGTCGTGCCGACCGAAACCTCGGCGGGCCCATTCCCGCTGAAGGTCTGGCGATACGAGAAGCAGTTGCTCAGGACATGAACCTGAAGAAGACGCGCCCCTTAACCCAGCTCCCCTTGGCGCGATGATACGCGGTAAGGCTGCCGTTGCCGCAGAGGCCGGGGCATCTCATGGATTCGAACACCAGCGCGGTGCGTCCATCGGGCGTGATCAGGGGCGCGTGGATGAAGCCAACGGAGATCAGATTGTATTGGCCGAGCTTCTCCACTGCGGCCATTTCCTCCGGCGTCGCCATCCGCACGCCTTCAGGCAACCGCTTCATCAGCTGGGGGCAGCGCGTGAAGAGGTTTTCGGTTGGACGCTGGAGCAGTTTCCATTCGGCCTGTGATGGAGGCGGCTTGGATCGGCCCGCCGCGTCCTGAAGAAACTCGGCCGAGCTCGCGCCCTCGCTGTCGAAAATCTTGACGCCCGCGCGCGCCTGCTCGGCCAGGATCCGCGCGCCGAGCGTGCAGACCTCCGCCCCGTCATTCTTGGGCGCGCTGATCGCCGGCGCCGCAGTGAGCGCGGTCGCCACGACAATCAGTCGTTTCAGGATCGAGGTCTTCATGAACGCGACCCTGCGCGCGGGCTCAGTTTTCTACAAGCGTAATTCTAGCCTGGCCCGCCGCCCGCATTGAAGTCGAACTGCTCAGGCCGAGGCTTGCCGCCGCCGAAGGCGTAGCTGAAGCCGAAGAACACCGAGCGGACATTGGCCGAGCGACGCGTGCGGTCGCGCAGGGTCGGGGTGTCGACCACGATCACTTCCGCGAAGTTGTCCAGCACGTCGGTGGCGGTGACGACCAGCGAGAGCTTGTCGTTGACCTTCCGGCGATAGCCCAGGTTCAGCATCTTGAACGGTTCGCGATAGCCCTGGGGCGTCAGGCGCTTGCCCGAGGTGAAGGCGTTGATCTGGAAGAAGTCCTTGGGCGTGGCCTGCCAGTTCATGTTCGCGCGGCCCGACACCGCCGTGCCCGAGCGATTGCCGGCAAAGCCCAGATTGCCCGCGTCGATCTCGTTCCAGAACAGGTTGCCGCTGACGTTATAGGTCAGCTTCGGCGACAGGCGGCCGTTGGCCACCAGCTCCAGGCCGCCGGCGCGGCTCTTGCCCAGGTTGGCGCGCGTGGTCAGCAGCACGCCGCCGCCGCGATCGACCACCACGTCGGTGACGCTGTCGCGCGTGTCGCGGAAGTAGGCGGTGGCCAGGTAGTAGGTCTGCCCCTTCCGGTACTGCCAGCCCAGCTCGTAGGAGTCGGTGATCTGCGGCTTCAGGTCCGGATTGCCGGCCCGGTAGTTGAACGGGTCGAGATAGATCTCGTAGGGGTTCAAGTCCTGCGCGCCCGGCCGCTGGACGCGGCGGCTGTAGTTGGCGTTCAGGGTCTGGCTCTGGCTGACCGTGTAGCCCATGTGCAGGGTCGGATAGAGCCGGAAGTAGTCGTTCTGGTTCTTCTGGTTCGAGGTCAGCTGGTTGGTGTCGATCTGGACCTGCTCGGCCCGCAGCCCGCCCTGAACCGTGAAATCGCCGAACGGGCGCTCATAGGTGACATAGGCCGCATAGACGTCCTGGTCGTAGAGGAAGCGGTTGGTCCGCGTCGGATCGACCGTCAGGGCGTTCGGCGCCGCGCCCGTCGCGCCGCGATTGTCGTAGTCGTTCGAGGACCACTCGATATCGACGCCGGTCTTCAGCTTCACATCGTCCGGCAGCGGCTTGCTGTAGTCGACCTTGAGGTTGGTGCGCGTCTGGTCCTGGCCGAACCTAAGGGTCTCGTAGACGGTAACGCCCGGAGCGTTACGCAGGACGTTGGCGGAATCGCGCGAGGAGTCGGTGACCTCATGCTCCAAGTGAGCGGTGAGCGTGTGGTCGACGCCCTTCAGCTGCCGGCGCCAATCGGCGCTGACCGACTTGTTGTCACGCGTGATGTCGGCGTCGCTGGTCCGGGCGTAGGCGCGCGACACAGCGCCTTGGGCGTCGCGTGCGCTATAGGTCTCGAGCATGCTGCTGTCGAAGTCCCACCGCCGCAGGCGGACCTCGCCGCTGATGCGGTTCTGCTTGTCGAGGTCGTAGTCGGCGCCGCCGCGCAGGGTCAGGGCGCCGCCTTCGTTATCCTGGGCGGCGTCGAAGCGGCTGGGCAGGAACTGGCCGCTGGCCTTGTCCAGGGCGGCGCGGTCGATCTCCTGGACGCCCTTCTGGGTGTCGTGGCGATAGCCGGCGTCGCCCGACAGGGTCAGCTTGCCCTCGCGGCGCGTGGCGCTGACCCCGCCGTTGTAGCGGCCGTTGGGACCGACGTTCAGGCGCGCCGTGCCGTTCACGCCGGGCTTCTGGGTCTTCTTGGTGATCAGGTTGATGATCCCGGCCGAGCCGTCGGGGCGATAGGCGGCCGAGGGGTTGGTCATCACCTCGACCCGGTCGATCTGGTCCGCCGGCAGCGACTGCAGCGCGTCGGCCTTGCCGTCGCCCGAGAACATGCCCGAGGGCTTGCCGTCGATCATGATCGTGACGTTGGCGTCACCGCGCAGGCTGACATTGCCCTGCACGTCGACCTCGACCGAGGGGATGTTGCGCAGGGCGTCCGCGATCGAGCCGGTCTTGGCCGACAGGTCGTTGGCGACGCTGTAGCTGCGACGGTCGATCGACGCGCGCATCGCCGTGGAGTCGGAGGTGATCGTCACGCCTTCGACGGCCGTCGGCGCGTCCTTTGCTGGAGTATTGGGGACCTGGGTCTTCGGCGCGGCCGGCGTCGGAGCGGTCTGGGCCTCCACCAGGGTCGGCGACAGCACGGCGACGGCGGCAAGCAAAGCGTACTTCAGGTGCAAGAGATCCCCCAGGGCGACAGGCGACGCGATCAGCCAGTGATCGCGTGAAGATTACAAAATGTACATGTGTAAAACTTTGTACTCCGCCCTTAGACCCGCGTTCCGCGACCAAGACAAATGTCTTTTCCGCAATGTTCGAGCGACTGCTATCCATGGCGTCGGAGGTGAGTCCCACGCGCGAGTTGACGGGTCGCCAGAACCTGCGCTTGCGCGCTGATACCGGTAACACTAAGGTCGCGCCAACCAGAGGTCCCAGCAAGGGACCATAGGGGCGTCAACGGGCCGAAGAAGGCTCAATGGGAGGAAACCTGTGGCAAGTGTATCCAACGCCGGCCCCAGCGCGGGCATGAGCGCTGACGGGACGAAGGTGAACATGGCCTTCGTCGCCGCGATCGTCGCGGTCGCCACGATCGGCGGCTTCATGTTCGGCTACGACAGCGGCGTCATCAACGGTACGCAAGAGGGCCTGAACAGCGCCTTCAACCTGACCGAATTCGGCACCGGCCTGAACGTGGCCGCCATCCTGATCGGCTGCGCCATTGGCGCGTTCGCAGCGGGCCGCCTGGCCGACGTCTGGGGCCGCCGCACCGTCATGCTCATCTCGGCCGTGCTGTTCATCATCAGCGCCATCGGCACCGGGGCGGCGCACACCTCGACCGTCTTCGTGATCTTCCGCCTGATCGGCGGCCTTGGGGTCGGCGCGGCCAGCGTGCTGTGCCCGGTCTACATCTCGGAAGTCACGCCCGCCAACATCCGCGGCCGTCTGTCGTCCGTGCAGCAGATCATGATCATCACGGGCCTGACGGGCGCCTTCGTGGCCAACTACGCCTTGGCCCACAGCGCCGGCAGCTCAACCGCCGAGTTCTGGCTGGGCCTGCCGGCCTGGCGGTGGATGTTCTGGATGCAGATCATCCCGGCCGGCGTGTTCTTCCTGTGCCTGCTGGGCATTCCGGAGAGCCCCCGTTACCTGGTCGCCAAGGGCAAGGACGCCCAGGCCGAAGCCATCCTCTCGCGTCTGTTCGGCGCGGGCGCCGGCGCGGCCAAGGTGGCCGAGATCCGCGCCTCGCTGAGCGCCGACCACAAGCCCGCATTCTCCGACCTGCTGGACCCCGTCAGCAAGAAGATCCGTCCGATCCTGTGGGCCGGTCTGGTCCTGGCCGTCTTCCAGCAACTGGTCGGCATCAACATCGTCTTCTACTACGGCTCGGTGCTGTGGCAGTCGGTGGGCTTCACCGAGGACGACAGCCTGAAGATCAACATCCTGTCGGGCGCGCTGTCGATCGTGGCCTGCCTGGCGGCCATCGCCCTGATCGACAAGATCGGCCGCAAGCCGCTGCTGCTGATCGGCTCGGCCGGCATGGCCGTGACCCTGGGCGTCCTGACCTGGTGCTTCTCGACCGCCACCACGATCAACGGCGCCCTGCACCTGGACGCCAGCATCGGCCCGATCGCCCTGATCGCCGCCAATCTCTACGTGATCTTCTTCAACCTCTCCTGGGGTCCGGTCATGTGGGTGATGCTGGGCGAGATGTTCCCCAACCAGATGCGCGGCTCGGCCCTGGCCGTCGCCGGCTTCGCCCAATGGATGGCCAACTTCGCCATCTCGTTCAGCTTCCCGGCCATGGCCAAGGTCAGCCTGGCGGCCACCTACGGCTTCTACGCGGTGAGCGCCGTGGTCTCGTTCTTCCTGGTCCAGAAACTGATCCACGAAACCCGTGGTCGCGAACTGGAAGCGATGGAGGGGTAGGAGTCCAAATCCTCCCCCTAGCGGGGGGGTGTCGGCTCGAAGAGACGACGGAGGGCGAAGTCCTGCTGGCCTTGCCTCTTCCCCCTCCGGTCCTTTGGACCACCTCCCCCGCTGGGGGAGGACTTAGGAACACACAACGCCCGGGAGCCTCGCTTCCGGGCGTTTTCTTTGCCCATGACAACGATGACACCGGTGGACAAAGCCGATGTTACCGCTAGCTTGAGGCCAACAAACAAGTCTGCGTTCGGGAGGAAATCCATGGTCGACATCAACCGCCGCGGCGCGCTGGGCTCGCTGCTGACCGGCGCGGGCCTGGCCGCCCTGCCCGCTTCAAGCGAGGCGGCCCAGATGGGCCTGCTGCCCGCCAAGCCCACGACAGGCCCGACCTGGGTCAAGGGGATCGAGGGACAACGCAAGGCCGACCTGGGCGACGGGACGTTCCTCAATCCGATCCTGTCCGGCGATCGGCCCGACCCGTCGATCCTCAAGGACGGCGCCGACTACTACATGACGCACAGCTCGTTCGACGCCTATCCGGGTCTGTTGATCTGGCACAGCCGTGACCTGGTCAACTGGACGCCGGTCACCACGACGCTGAAAACCAATGTCGGCTCGATCTGGGCGCCCGAGCTCTGCAAGCACAAGGGTCGCTACTACATCTACCTGCCGGCCAAGCTCCCGGGGAACAACACCAGCTACGTGATCTGGGCCGACAAGATCGAAGGACCCTGGTCCGAGCCGATCGACCTGAAGCTGCCGCGTTACATCGACCCCGGCCACATCGTCGACGAGAAGGGCGAGCGCTGGCTGTTCCTCTCGGGTGGCGACCGTATCAAGCTGGCGCCCGACGGCCTGTCCACAGTGGGCAAGCCCGAGCACGTCTATGATCCCTGGCGCTATCCGGACGACTGGGAGGTCGAGGGCTTCTCGCCCGAGGGCCCCAAGCTCATGCGCCGGGGCGAATACTACTACATGATCACCGCCGTCGGCGGCACGGCCGGTCCGCCGACCGGCCACATGGTCATCGTGGCGCGCGCCAAGTCCCTGGCCGGCCCGTGGGAGGACCATCCGCGCAACCCGCTCGTCCGCACCGTCGACAACGCCGAGAAATGGTGGTCGCGCGGCCATGCCACGCTGGTTGAGGGTCCCACGCCCGGCGACTGGTGGACCGTCTATCACGGCTATGAAAACGGCTATTACACCCTGGGCCGCCAGACCCTGCTGGCGCCGGTGACCTGGACCGCCGACGGCTGGTTCGACGTGGGCGGCGGAGACCTCTCTCAGCCCATCCCCAAGCCGAAAGGCGGCAAGCCCGGCCCGCACGGCATGGCGCTGTCGGACGACTTCTCCACCGACAAGTACGGCGTGCAGTGGAACTTCTTCGATCCCAAGCCGGGCGAGCAGGACCGCATCAAGCGCGAAGCCGGCGCTCTGATCTTGAAGGGCGCGGGCGAGGCGCCGTCCAGCGGCTCGCCGCTGATCTTCGTCAACGGCGACCAGGCCTATGAGATCGAGTGCGAGATCGAGATCGAGCCCGAGACGCGCGCGGGCCTGATCCTGTTCTATGACCGCCAGCTCTATTGCGGCCTGGGCTTCGATGCGAAGAACTTCGTCACCCACCAGTACGGCATCGAGCGCGGCCGTCCCGCCAATCCGCACGGCGCCAAGATGCTGATGCGACTGCGCAACAACCGCCACATCGTCGCCTTCCACACCAGCGGCGACGGCGGCAAAACGTGGAAGCGCTTCGACCGCGGCATGGAAGTCAGCGGCTACCACCACAATGTCCGCGGCGGCTTCCTGATGCTGAAGCCGGGTCTCTACGCGGCCGGCAAGGGCTCGGCGCGGTTCCGGAGCTTCAAGTATCGGGCGCTGGACTAGGGGGCGTCCGGAGGTGGCTCACAGGCGGATCGGGCCTATATGCGAGCGTCCGCCTCCGAAAGAGCCATCCTCCGTGACCGAAGTCCTCCCGCCGACCGCCGCCCCTGACAGCCAAGCCCAACTGACCTCGCCGTCCTACCGGCTGGCGGCCCTGGACCAGGATTTCCTGCTGGGCGACTCCATGCGGGGCGTGCGGTTCCTGCTGGAGTTCGCCAAGGCCGACGAGGCCCTGCGCCGCTGGGGCGTGCGCTCGACCGTGGTGGTGTTCGGCAGCGCCCGGGTGCGCCAGGACGGCCCGCCCGATCAGGCGCGCTGGTACGAGGAGGCCCGCAACCTCGGCCGCATCGTCTCCGAGCGCGGCGGGGCCAAGCTGGAGAATGGCGAGCACGTCCGCGACAATGTCATCGCCACCGGCGGCGGCCCGGGCGTGATGGAGGCGGCCAATCGCGGGGCCTTTGAAGCCGGCGCGCCGACGGTGGGCTTCAATATCACCCTGCCCCATGAGCAGGCGCCCAATCCCTACTGCACCCCGGACCTGACCTTCCGCTTCCACTACTTCGCCATGCGCAAGATGCACCTGGCGATGCGGGCCAACGCGCTGGTGGTGTTCCCCGGCGGCTTTGGCACCTTCGACGAGCTGTTCGAGATCCTGACCCTACGCCAGACCGACAAGGCGCCGCCGATCCCCATCGTGCTGTTCGACGAGGCCTATTGGCGCTCGATCATCAACTTCGAGGCGCTCGTCGAGCACGGCATGATCGCGGCGAGCGATCTTGATTTGCTGCACTTCGCCGACGACGCCGAGGCCGTCTGGACCGAATTGGTCACGTGCGGGCTGAAGCTGCCTGAGAGCAAGACCTAAGGCCGGATCGACATCCGACGCGGCCCTAAAGACTATAGCTCGCCTTCCTGGGCCTTGTGCCCAGGAAGGCGGGAAATATTCTCTGGCTTGAAGGTCGATCCTTCCTAGGCCATCAGCTCAGCAGATGCCGCACGGTCGAGCGTAGCGCCTGGCCCAGGGCCTCGCGATCCAGATCGGGATGGTTCACACCCCGGATCAGCAGGCCGTCGAAGATCAGGCCGATGACCTCGCAGCGCGCCAGGAACTCGGCCTCGCTCCATTCGGGCTTGCGGCTGCGTTCCATCAGGGACTTGGCCATCTGCCGCTCCTGGTCGTCCGCCGAACGGACGATGGCGGCGACCTTGGGATTGCGCGCGGCCTCGGCGATGACTTCCAGCGCCAGAGCGGCCCGGCCAGGCTCGAAACACTTATCGATGCTTTCGGGCAAGTGCTCGTCGATCGCGTCGACCAGTGTGCCCGGCTGGCTCTCGAGTTCGGCGAACTTGTCGCGCATCTCGGCCAGGTCCTGCTCGACAATGGCGGCGATGATCGCTTCCTTGTTCTCGAAGTAGCGATAGATCTGACCCACGCTGAGGCCTGCGGCCTTGGCGATGTCGGCCATGCTGGCGCCGTGGAAACCCGAATGGCGCACGCGCTCGCAGGCCGCGTCAAGGATCTGCTGACGGCGCGATTCCGGCGATGGGCGGCCCGACTGGGCGTCATCAATCATTGAAGATCCTAAGCGACATTACATTTCCGTTAGGTCAGCCTCAGTGGCCAGGCTTGGAGGTTGACATGCGATAGTCACACTCCTATGTCCAGCCCAATTGAGAATGAACGTTCATTCTCAGATTGTTCATCATGCCGGTCTAGTCAAGTGCAATAGCTCGCTAGCCCAACGCATCCGGGGTCACATATGCACGCCAAACACACCGCCGCCGTCACGGCCGTGGGACTCGCCGCCATCGCGCTCACCCTTTCGGCCTGCGGCCAGAAAGGCGCCGGCGCCGGCGCGGGCATGGGCGGTCCGACCGAGGTCGCCTACATCTCCGTCCAACCGCAAGCGGTGGGCCTGACCACCGAGCTTTCGGGCCGCACCTCGGCCTTCCTGGTCTCGGAAGTGCGCCCGCAGGTGGGGGGCGTCATCAAGTCGCGCCTGTTCGAAGAGGGCGCGATCGTCCAAGCCGGTCAGTCGCTCTATCAGATCGACCCGGCCACCTATCAGGCCACCTACAACAGCGCCGCCGCCTCGCTGGCCCAGGCCCAGGCCACGGCCCTGGCCGCCAAGCTGAAGGCCGACCGCTACAAGACCCTGGTCGAGAGCGGCGCGGTCTCCAAGCAGGACAATGACGACGCCCAGGCGACCGCCGCCCAGACCGCCGCCGCCGTCGCGGTTCAGAAGGCGGCGCTGGACACCGCCCGCATCAACCTCAACTACACCAAGGTCGCCTCGCCGATCACTGGCCGCATCGGCAAGAGCGCCGTGACCCCCGGCGCCCTGGTCACCGCCAGCCAGGCCACGGCCTTGGCCACGGTGCAGGACCTGTCGAAGATCTATGTCGACCTGACCCAGACCTCGGCCGAGCTCCTGAAGCTGAAGCAGCAGTTCGCCAGCGGCAAGCTGGGTAAGACCAACTCGGCCCAGGTGACCCTGACGCTCGAGGACGGCTCGACCTATCCGACTCCGGGCACGCTGGAATTCTCGGACGTCACCGTCGACGCCGGCACCGGTTCGGTGACGCTGCGCGCGGTGTTCCCCAACCCGAACGGCGTGCTGCTGCCTGGTATGTATGTTCGCGCGACCCTCAGCCAGGGCGTGGCCTCGGGCGGCATCCTGATCCCGCAGACCGCCGTCAACCGCGACCCGAAGGGCGGCGCGACCGTGATGCTGGTCGGCGCCAAGGGCCCCGAACCGCGCCCGATCACCCTGGGCCGGACGGTCGGCGACAAGTGGCTGGTCACCAGCGGCCTCAACGCCGGCGACAAGGTCATCGTCGAGGGCCTGATGAAGGTCCGTCCGGGCGCGCCGATCAAGGCCGTCCCCGCCGGCGCGGCCCCCGCCGCCCAAGCTCAGCGCTAAGGCCAGCTCCCGATGCTTTCCCGTTTCTTCATCGACAGGCCCATCTTCGCATGGGTCATCGCCATCGTGATCATGCTGGCCGGGGCGCTCGCCATCCGGACCCTGCCGATCGCGCAATATCCTGAAATCGCCCTGCCGCAGGTGTCCATCTCGGCCATCTATCCCGGCGCCTCGGCCAAGACGGTCGAGGACAGCGTCACCCAGGTCATCGAACAGAAGATGAAGGGCCTGGACGGCCTGGATTACATGTCGTCGACCAGCGACAGCTCGGGCTCGGCCACGATCACCCTGACCTTCAAGGCCGGCACCGACATCGACATCGCCCAGGTCCAGGTCCAGAACAAGCTGCAGACCGCCACCGCCCTGCTGCCGCAGGAAGTGCAGCAGCAAGGCCTGACGGTCGCCAAGTCGGCGCGGAACTTCATGATGGTCGTAGGCCTCTATTCCGAGGACCCCAAGACCACCGGCACCGATCTGGCCGACTATCTGGCCTCGAATATCCAGGACCCGCTGAGCCGCGTCGACGGCGTCGGCGACATCCAACTGTTCGGCTCTCAGTACGCCATGCGCATCTGGCTGGACCCGCAGAAACTGGCCAGCTTCAGCCTGACCCCGGCCGACGTTTCGGCCGCGATCCAGGCCCAGAACGCCCAGGTTTCGGCCGGCCAGATCGGCGGGACCCCGAACCTGCCGGGCACGGGCCTGAACGCCACCATCACCGCCCAGTCGCGTCTGCAGACGCCCGATCAGTTCCGTCAGATCATCCTGAAGAACTCCACCGGCGGCGCCACCGTGCGCCTGGGCGACGTCGCCCGCGTCGAACTGGGCTCGGAAAGCTATCTTTCGACCGCCAAGTTCGACGGCAAACCCGCCGCCGGCATGGCCATCAGGCTGGCTCCCGGCGCCAACGCGCTGGACACCGCCGCGGCCGTGAAGACCAAGATGGCCCAGCTGCAGAAGAACTTCCCGGCCAGCTACAAGTACGTCATCCCCTATGACTCGACGCCGTTCGTAGAGCTGTCGATCCACGAGGTGGTCAAGACGCTGATCGAGGCCGTCATTCTCGTCTTCATCGTCATGTTCCTGTTCCTGCAGAACTGGCGCGCGACCCTGATCCCGACCATCGCCGTGCCGGTCGTCCTCTTGGGCACCTTCGGCGTGCTGGCGGCCTTCGGCTACTCGATCAACACGCTCACCATGTTCGGCCTGGTGCTGGCCATCGGCCTTCTGGTCGACGACGCCATCGTGGTGGTCGAGAACGTCGAGCGCGTGATGAGCGAGGAGGGCCTGTCGCCCAAGGAAGCCACCCGCAAGTCCATGAACGAGATCACCGGCGCCCTGATCGGCATCGCTCTCGTGCTGGCGGCGGTGTTCGTGCCGATGGCCTTCTTCGGCGGCTCGCAAGGCGTGATCTACCGTCAGTTCTCGATCACCATCGTCTCGGCCATGGGCCTGTCGGTGATCGTCGCCCTGATCCTGACCCCGGCCCTCTGCGCCACGATGCTGAAGCCGGTCCAGGCTGGCCACCACGACGAGAAGACCGGCTTCTTCGGCTGGTTCAACCGCAGCTTCAACGACATGAGCGGCCGCTACCAAGGCAGCGTGCGCAAGATCCTCGGCAAGAGCGGCCGCTGGATGGCCGTCTACGCCGCGATCATCGTGGCCATGGGCCTGCTGTTCGTCCGCCTGCCCAGCGCCTTCCTGCCGGAAGAAGACCAGGGCACCATGTTCACCCTGGTCCAGCTGCCTGCCGGCGCGACCGAGGAGAAGACCCTGGCCGTGCTCGACAAGGTGCGCGACCACTTCCTGGTCGGCGAGAAGGACGCGGTCCAGTCGGTGTTCACCGTCTCGGGCTTCAGCTTCGCCGGCGCGGGCCAGAACGCGGGCCTCGCCTTCATCCGCCTGAAGGACTTCGACGTCCGCAAATCGGCCAATCTAAAGGCCCAGGCCGTGGCGGGTCGCGCCATGGGCGCCTTCAGCCAGATCCGCGACGCCATGGTGTTCGCGATCGTCCCGCCGGCCGTGTCGGAACTGGGCAACTCGTCCGGCTTCGACTTCCAGCTGCAGGACACCGGCGGCGTCGGCCACGAGACGCTGATGAACGCCCGCAACATGATGCTGGGCATGGCCGCCCAGGATCCCAACCTCGTGGGCGTGCGCCCGAACGGCCAGGACGACACCCCGCAGCTGAAGATCGAGGTCGACCAGGCCAAGGCCGGCGCGCTGGGCCTGACCACCGCCGACATCAACAGCGCCCTCAGCGCCGCGTGGGGCGGGTCGTACGTCAACGACTTCATCGACCGCGGCCGGGTCAAGAAGGTCTACATCCAGGCCGACGCGCCCTACCGCATGACGCCGGAGGACCTGAACCGCTGGTACGTGCGTAACGACAGCGGCCAGATGGTCCCCTTCCCGGCCTTCGCCAGCGCCTCCTGGACCTACGGCTCGCCGCGTCTGGAACGCTACAACGGCCTGTCTTCGGTGAACCTCCAGGGCTCGCCCGCTCCGGGCAAGAGCTCGGGCGACGCGATCGCGGCGATGGAGAAGATCGCGGCCAAGCTGCCCCCGGGCGTCGGCTACGAGTGGACCGGCCTGTCGGCCCAGGAACTGGAGGCTGGCAACCAGGCTCCCGCCCTGTACGCCATCTCGATCCTGGTCGTGTTCCTGCTGCTGGCCGCTCTCTATGAGAGCTGGTCGATCCCGCTGGCCGTTATCATGGTCATCCCGCTAGGCGTCATCGGCGCTCTGCTGGCGACCTTTGCTCGCGGCCTCAGCAACGACATCTACTTCCAGGTGGGCCTGCTGACGACCATGGGCCTGGCGGCCAAGAACGCCATCCTGATCGTCGAGTTCGCCAAGGACCTCTACGAGAAGGGCATGGGCCTGATCGAAGCGACGCTGGAGGCTGTCCGCCTTCGCCTGCGCCCGATCATCATGACCTCGCTGGCCTTCGTGTTCGGCGTTCTGCCGCTGGCGATCTCCAACGGGGCCGGCTCCGGCGCCCAGCACGCGATCGGCACCGGCGTGATCGGCGGCATGATCTCGGCCACCCTCCTGGCGATCTTCTTCGTCCCGCTATTCTTCGTGGTGGTCGAGAAGATCTTCAAACCCAAGCACGCCGGTCATGACGCGGCCGCCGCCCCTCAAGGCGACGCCCCGTCGACGGAGGCCCACTGACCATGTTCCGTAATCTCACCCTGATCCTGCTCGCCTCCACGGCGGTCAGCGCCTGCACCCTGGCGCCCAAGTACGAGCGCCCGACCCTGCCGGTAACCCAGACCTGGTCCACCCCGACGGCCGAGCCCACCAGCTCGGTCACGGCCGCCGACCTCGACTGGCGCCAGGTGCTGGTCGATCCGCGCCTGCAAGGCGTGGTCGACCTGGCCCTCAAGCAGAACCGCGACCTGCGCGTGGCGGTGCTGAACATCGAGAAGGCCCGGGCCACCTATGGCGTCCAGCGCGCCAACCTGTTCCCGGCCATCAACGGCGCGCTCGGCGAAACCCGCAGCCGCACCCCGGCGGCGACGTCCGGAACGGGCCAGGCCATCGAAGTGGACACCTACAGCGCCACCATCGGCTTCACGGCCTATGAGCTGGACCTGTTCGGCCGCGTGCGCAGCCTGAACCAGCAGGCGCTGCAAAGCTTCTTCGCCACCGGAGAGACCGCGCGCTCGACCCGGATCAGTCTGATTGCCGAGACAGCCAACGCTTGGCTGACGCTGGCGGCTGACCAGGACCGCCTGGCCCTGGCCAAGAACACCCTGGCCGCCCGCGAGGAGTCCCTGGCTCTGACCCGTCGCCAGGTCGATGGCGGGGTCGGCTCGCTGCTCGATCTGCGCAACGCCGAGACCCTGGCCGAGACCGCCCGCTCGGACGTCGCCACCTACACCGCCCAAGTGGCCCAGGACCGCAACGCCCTGGTGCTGCTGGCGGGCGGCGACGTGCCGGCCGAGCTGCTGCCCTCCGGCGACGTTTCGTCGGCCAAGATCCTGGCGGATCTGCCGGCGGGCCTGCCGTCCGACGTCTTGGCGCGTCGTCCCGACGTGCTGTCGGCCGAGCACAGCCTGCAGGGCGCCAACGCCAATATCGGCGCGGCCCGCGCGGCCTTCTTCCCGCGCATCAGCCTGACCGGCTCGACCGGCGCGGCCAGCGGCGACCTGGGCGATCTGTTCAAGAACGGCACCGGCAGCTGGAGCTTCACGCCCCAGATCAGCCTGCCGATCTTCGCGGGCGGGGCCAATGTCGCCGGCCTGGACAGCGCCAAGGCCAGCCGCGACATCGCCGTGGCGACCTACGAGAAGACCGTGCAGACGGCCTTCCGCGAGGTCTCGGACGCCCTATCGGTTCGTCAGACGGTTTCGGACCGCCTGGCCGCCCAGGAGCGTCTGGTCGCGGCGGCCGCCGACAGCGAGCGGCTGTCGCGTCAGCGTCGCGACGCGGGCGTCGACAGCGCCCTGACCCTGCTCGACTCCCAGCGCACGCTGTATTCGGCCCAGCAGGGCCTGATCAGCGCGCGCCTGGATCGCGCGACCAACCTGGTGACGCTCTACAAGACGCTCGGCGGCGGCGCCCCCGCCCGCTGAGCCTTTACAGACTTCCCCGGTCAGCCCCGGGGAAGTTCGTCGGCCATCATCCCCCCCGATGGTCACGAACGGAAGGGGCGCGCTCCTCTCCCCCATTCCCGGGAGCCGCCCCTTCCCCCCCTTTTTCCGCCCGCCGCCTGCTGGTGGGCGCGGACAATGGCGCCGTCGAGCAGCTATTTGTTGTCCCGGTCAGCGGCGAGAGGCCCGAACACCCGCTCCCAGACCCGCCGAGACACCAGCGGCTGAACCGTCGACGCACCGTGCGCCACTTGCCATAGCGCTCGGGCAGAGACGCCCTTCTCATGTTGAGCGCCTGACTTGATGGGGTCGTCTGATGCGTCAGGCGGCCCCTTTGCATTTCTGCTCGCCTAGCCGTCACGCCGCCAGAAAAGCGCGGCGCATTTCCCAGTTTCACATCACCCGTAAGACGCAGGCGTTCGCTGGAGAGTACAACTTAAGGTGTATCTATTATAAAGCTATTATCTATGATTGACTCCCTCGCCGCACCCTTATAGCGATAGTCTCGCAACATAAATCGCTCATAGAGAGCACATCTAGGGAGATAACGATGTCTGCTTGCGCCCAGCTCAACTACAACAACGTCACGCCAGCTGTATGGGCGTGTCTTTCGGAACTCTCCGGTAGTCGTGGCGGCCCCGACCCGCTGCCGAATACCGGTAGCTTCTCCGCGCAGGGCTACACTTTAGCCTGGTCTTACAATCCCCCCGCCCAGACCGCCTGGGTCCAGTGCACCGATAGCCCGACCTTAGTGCCGTGCTTCGCGATCAATGCCGTCCTGGAGAGCGCGATCTCGAGCTGCTACGCCTCCACGGGCGCATCGCTCAAATCTTTCGCCTGAGGCGGGGAATGTCTCTGGAACTCGAAAGACGGGTTCGTGTCGATGCGAAAGCCGAAGCGCTCGCATCGCTCTCGGACGCTCTGGCGCAAGCGCTCGGTCTCAGCGAACCGCTGCCACCGAAGCTGGCCGAGCGCGCGGCCGTCGATCCGATGTTCCTGCATGAACTAGTCGCGGAGCGCCCCACGTCCATCGCGGACTCCGAGGTGGCGTCAAGGGCGGCGGGCGCGGGATTACCCAAATGGGCTCCCGCGCCCACTCTCCCGCTGATCCTCGCGGCCGCCAAAGCTCTCGCCCGCTGGGGTGCGCACGGCTTCCGCGAGGTGTCCGAGGCGCGCGTCGCCGCGCGAAAAGCGGCGTGCGCGGCGTGCCCTGAACTCCGCCCCCCGGGCCAACACATCATGCACCATCTGATTGGCGCGGGATCCAGCGTCGTCTGCGGGCTTTGCAGTTGCGCCATCGACAAGAAGGCGCGGCTGCCTACCGAGACCTGTCCGGCGCCCTCGCCGCAGGACCCTACGCTCAACCGCTGGGGAGAGCCGCTTTCGTCCGCATGAACCCGATCCGGGGACGGGGTAAGTCAATTCTTACCGTTCGGTAATCCTTTTAGGTAAACGTTTGCATGTGAACGGTGTTTCCGCGCGTGCAGAAGCTAAGGCCGGAAGAGGATACCCATGACGACGAGAGCGAAGAACGATCAGACCGCGAAACAGGCAGCCCAAGTGGCCGGCATCGTGGTCGCCAGCCTGCTGGCCCTGATGGCCATCGCCTCCGCCATCATCGCGCCGACCGATCTTTCCGGTCGCCCCCTGTCGAACCCGGTGATCGGCGCTTCTAACTAAAGCGGCAGCTGGACTGTGCTCTTGACCTCCTCGAGCACGGCGTAGGTGCGGGTCTCCCGCACGCCGGGCATCTTGACCAGGATGTCGCCCAGGAAGCCGCGATAGGCCTCCATATCCTTCACACGGGCCTTGATCAGATAGTCAAAGCCGCCGGCCACCATGTGGCACTCCAGCACCTCGGGCGCGCGGCGCACGGCGGCGGCGAAGTCCTCGAAGGTCTCGCCCGTGGTCCGCTCCAGCACCACCTCCACGAAGATCAACAGCGCCCGGTCGACCTTGGCCGGGTCCAGCAGCGCCGCGTAGCCGGTGATGAAGCCGCGCTCCTTCAGACGCCGGACGCGATCGAACGTGGCCGCCGGCGACAGGTTGCAGCGCTTGGCCAGCTCGGCGTTGGTGATGCGGCCGTCGGCCTGCAGAACCTTGAGTAGTCGGCGATCGGTGTCATCTAGAGCGGAACTGGCCATCGTGCGTTTCTGCCGAAGAAGCTTCGAAAAATAGCGCCCACAAACAGAGCACCTTCGACAAGCTTAGCGTTACACCTCCGATCGTTCCAGCCCACCCGCGCCAACCCCTCCTCCTCAGGGCGTCGGTGGGGCGGCTTTGCCGTTCGGAACGTCGCGACGCTCGCTCTCTCCCCCCTAACCGGGCGTCGCAACAAAAGCGTGGCAGCCGAAAGTGGCTACCGGTTTCGGCGCCTGCCACGCTTTCGCTCAAAGCGAGCGAGCCTGTTTATCCGTTTCTGATGTCCCATCAGAAACGGACAGGCTCTAGAGAGGAAGGGGCGCTCCATGTCTCCCCGACAGCGCCCCTTCCTCCCTCCCCATTTTCACAGCATCCTTCGTATCCGAGCGCCTCGACGCGCTGGAGCGGACGTGCGCTTTTCGCGCCCACACCGAAGACCTGACGGGATCAGCGCTCAACAAACGAAGCACCTTTGGTGAAAGTCGCGTTAGACCGATGATATTCTAACTTCAGGGAACACCATGCCCGTGATGAACTGGGATAGCCTCGACGACGGCAAGTATCGCGACGAAGCCGCCGTGATCGCCGACCTGCTGGCCAAGGCGCCGCTCTCCAGCGAGGACCGCGCCGCCGTCCGCGCCGAAGCCGAAGCGCTGGTGCGCGGCGCTCGCCGCAGCGTCCGCAAGCAGGGCGTGGTCGAAAGCTTCCTGCAGGAGTTCAGCCTGGGCACCCGCGAGGGTCTGGCCCTGATGTGTCTGGCCGAGGCCCTGCTGCGCACGCCCGACGACGACACCCGCGACAAGCTGATCGCCGAGAAGATCGGCTCGGCCGACTGGGCCAGCCACCTGGGCGGCAGCGACAGCCTGTTCGTCAACGCCTCGACCTGGGGCCTGATGCTGACCGGCAAGATCGTCGAGCCCGACGATGAGGCCCGCAACAACATGCCCGGCTTCATCAAGAAGCTGGCCGGGCGTCTGGGCGAGCCGGTGATCCGCGCCGCCGTCGGCCAAGCCATCCGCATCATGGGCGAGCAGTTCGTCCTGGGCCGCACGATCGAGGCCGCCATCAAGCGCGCGGCGAACGAGGACACCATGTGCTCGTTCGACATGCTGGGCGAGGGCGCCCGCACCGCCGCCGACGCCGCCCGCTATGAAAAGGCCTATGCCGACGCGATCGAAACGGTGGGCAAGCTGTCGAACCGCGCCGGTCCCGAGAAGGGCCACGGCGTCTCGGTCAAGCTGTCGGCCCTGTGCCCGCGCTACGAGGCCACCCACGAGGACCGCGTGTGGGAGGAGCTCTATCCCCGCACCCTGCGCCTGGCCAAGATCGCCGCCCGCTACGACATCAACTTCACGATCGACGCCGAGGAGGCCGATCGTCTGGCCCTGTCGCTGAAGCTGCTGGACAAGCTGTGCCGCGAGCCGGAGCTGGGCGAATGGAAGGGCCTGGGCCTGGCCGTCCAGGCCTACCAGAAGCGCTGCGGCGAGGTGATCGCCCGCCTGCGCGCCCTGTCGGAAGCGACCGGCCGCCGCCTGATGGTGCGCCTGGTCAAGGGCGCCTACTGGGACAGCGAGGTCAAGCGCGCCCAGGTCGCCGGCCGCCTCGACTATCCGGTCTATACGACCAAGCCGGCCACGGACCTGTCTTACCTGGTCAACGCCAAGGCGCTGATCGACGCCGCGCCGGGCCTCTACGCCCAGTTCGCCACCCACAACGCCCACACCCTGGCCGCAGTGGTCCGCATGGCCAAGAACGCCGGCGTACGCATCGAGCACCAGCGCCTGCACGGCATGGGCGAGGCGCTCTACAAGGCCGCCGACGACCTCTATGACGGCATCACGCTACGGGCCTACGCCCCCGTGGGCGGTCACGAGGACCTGCTGCCCTACCTGGTCCGCCGCCTGCTGGAGAACGGCGCCAACACCTCGTTCGTCCATGCTCTGCTGGACGAGCGCGTGCCGGTCGAGAAGGTCGTCACCGACCCGATCGACACCGTCGAGGCCCACCCCGACCGCCACGCCAAGATCCCGACGCCGATCCAGGTCTACGGCCCGCGCCGCCGCAACAGCGCTGGCCTCGATCTGTCGGTGAAAGCCGATCGCGAGCGCCTGGCCGCCGCCGTCGCGGCGATCGACGCCGAGACCCTATCGGCCGGTCCGCTGGTCGGCGGTAAGCTAGCCGTCGGAACCCCGCCCCTGCCGGTGGTCGCCCCCGCCGACGACGCTCGCGTGGTCGGCGCCGTCTCCGAGGCCCAGCCGGCGCAGATCGACGAGGCCTTCCGCCTGGCTCGCGTCGCGCAAGTCTCCTGGGATCGCGTCGGCGGCGCCGCCCGCGCCCAGGTGCTGCGCGCCATGGCCGATGCGCTGGAAGCCAATATAGAGCGCCTGATCGCCATCCTCTCGCGCGAGGCCGGCAAGACCCTGTCGGACGGCATCGCCGAGGTCCGCGAGGCGGTCGACTTCTGCCGCTACTACGCCGTGCTCGCCGAGGACCAGTTCGGCGCCGGCGAGATTCTGAAGGGCCCGGTCGGCGAGACCAACAGCCTGCGCCTGGCCGGGCGCGGGGTCTTCGTCTGCATCAGCCCGTGGAACTTCCCGCTGGCAATCTTCACCGGCCAGATCGCCGCCGCCCTGGCGGCCGGCAACGCCGTGCTGGCCAAGCCCGCCGAGCAGACCCCGCTGATCGCCTATGAGGCCGTGAAGCTCTATCACGCCGCTGGCCTTGACCCGCGCCTGCTGGCCCTGCTGCCCGGTCGCGGCGAGACCGTCGGCGCGGCCCTGGTCGCCCACGAGGGCCTGGACGGCGTCGCCTTCACCGGCGGCACCGACACCGCCTGGCGGATCAACCAGACTCTCGCTCAGCGCCAAGGTCCGATCGTGCCGTTCATCGCCGAGACCGGCGGCCTCAACGGCATGTTCGTCGACACGACGGCGCAGCGCGAGCAGGTGATCGACGACGTGATCGTCTCGGCCTTCGGCTCGGCCGGTCAGCGCTGCTCGGCCCTGCGTCTGCTGTTCCTGCCGCACGACACCGCCGACCACATCATCGAGGGCCTGAAGGGCGCGATGGACGCGCTCGTTTTGGGCGATCCGGCCCTGGCCGTCACCGACGTCGGCCCGGTCATCGACGCCGAGGCCAAGGCCACGCTCGAGACGCACCTGGAACGCCTCAAGCGCGAGGCCAAGGTGCTGCACGCCCTGTCAGCCCCGGCAGGCGGGACCTTCTTCCCGCCGGTCCTGGCCGAGATTCCCTCCGCCGACTTCCTGGAGCGCGAGGTTTTCGGCCCGATCCTGCACGTGGTCCGCTACAAGCCGGAGGATCTGGACAAGGTCGCCGGCGCCCTGGCGGCACGCCGCTATGGCCTGACCCTGGGCATCCACTCGCGGATCGAGAGCTTCGCGGCCGACGTCCAGCGCCTGGTCCCGGCCGGCAACGCCTACGTCAACCGCTCGATGACCGGCGCGGTCGTCGGCGTCCAGCCGTTCGGCGGCGAGGGCCTGTCGGGCACCGGCCCCAAGGCCGGCGGCCCCCACGCCCTACTGCGTTTCGCTGTGGAGCGGGCGCTCAGCGTCAACATCACCGCCCAGGGCGGCGACCCGGCCCTGCTGAACCTGTAAGCCTTGACGCCATCGGCCATCGGCGGGATTCTCCGCCCATGGCCGATGGCTTCGACATTCATCTAGGCGCGCAACACGCCGAGAAGCTGAAGGCCTTGGCTGATCGGCTCGGCATGTCGCCCGAAGACTACGCCGCCCTGCTGATAGACCGCGAGGCGGAAGACGCGACGCGTGTGGCGGTCGACCCCGATCCCGCTCTTGATCGCGCTATCCTCGACGCAGCGCACAGCAAGGGCGCGCTCACCCCCTGGGCTGACGTCCGCGATAGTCTTTTGGCCCGCCATCGTCGTTAGCCCCCTGCGCCGCGCGGTCTATCTCACCAATGCTGCACGCCTCGATATTGAGCGGCTCCACGATTTCCTGTTCGAGAAGAACTCCGACGCCGCGAGGCGGTTGATCGCTCAATTGCAGGCGAACTTCGAGCGGTTGGCTGAATACTCCGAGCGCGACCGGTTGGTCGGCGGCGGGGTCAGGGAGCTGATCGTGCCGTTCGGAGGATCGCGCTATGTCGTCCGTTACGAAACGGACGCACGGGGCGTCTTTGTCTCGCGCGTTTGGCACGGCCTAGAGCAGAGGTAGAGGCAAGCGTCCTCTTTCCACCGGCATAGCCCCACCTCGGAAAAGATCGAGCACCACGCTGTTGATAGCGCTATCAGCTCACGGCATTGTGCGCGCCGAGAGCCCTGAGAGGTTCGTCGGAGGACGCCATGACACTTTCCCGCCGCCACCTGATCGCCGCCGCAGCGGCCCTGCCCGCGATCGGAGCGGCCAAGGCGCCGGCGCCGCCCAAAGGGTTCGTGACCGTCAAGGACGGCCGGCTGATGCTCGATGGCAAGCCCTATCGCTTCGCCGGGACCAATGTCTGGTACGCCGCCTGGCTGGGCGCGCCGGCCGGCTATGGCGACCTGGGGCGCCTGCGCCGGGAGCTGGATCGCCTGAAGGCCATGGGGGTGACCAACCTGCGCATCCTCGGCGCGGGCGAGCAGTCTCCCGCTAAGGTGGCTATGGACCCCACTTTCCGGGGGCCGGGCGAGGACTATAACGCCGACCTGCTGAAAGGCCTGGACGTCGCCCTGGCCGAGATGGCCAAGCGCGACATGAAGGCGGTCATCTACGTCAACAATTTCTGGGACTGGTCGGGCGGCATGCCGGCCTATCTGAACTGGGTGGGCGACGGCCCGTGGTTCCAGCAGGGCGACCCGGCCTATCCCTGGCCTCAGTATGCGGACTATTCGGCCCGGTTCTACGCTAACCAGAAGGCCAACGCGCTCTTCCGCCACTATGTGACGAGCCTGGTCGGCCGGGTCAGCACCGTGACCGGCAAGCCCTATCGCGACGATCCGACCATCATGGCCTGGCAGCTGGCCAACGAGCCGCGGCCCGGCGGCTCGGACGCTTTTGGCCAAAGCAACATGCCCGCTTACCAGGCCTGGATCCGCGACACGGCCAGCCTGATCAAGCGCCTGGACAACCAGCACCTGGTCAGCACAGGCAGCGAAGGAACCATGGGCTGCATGGGCCTTGAGTCCTGCGTCGTCGACGCCCACGCCCCGCCGGTGATCGACTACATGACCATCCACATCTGGCCCAACAACTGGGGCTGGATCAGCATGACCGACCAGCCCTCGACCTACGCGGCGGGCGAACAGAAGTGCCGCGACTATGTCGCCCAGCACATCGCCCTGGCCAAGCGCCTGAACAAGCCTCTGACCATCGAGGAATTCGGCCTGATCCGGGATGGTCGGCAGTTCGCGCCGGGCTCGCCAACCACCTATCGCGACCGCTTCTACAAGACGATGCTGGACCTGGCCCTGGCCGACATGAAGGCCGGTGGGCCGGTGGCGGGCGTCAACTTCTGGGCCTGGAACGGCGAGGGCCGCGCTCAGCAACCAGACGCCTGGTTCAAGAAGGGCGACAAGAGCTATGTTGGCGATCCTCCGCAGGAAGAGCAGGGCCTGTTTGGCGTGTTCGACGCCGACGCCTCGACCCTGGCGGTGATCGCCGAGCATGCCGCTGCGGTGAAGGGGCTTTAGGGGGTCATCGGATCGGCGCCGACCTGGAACAGAAGGTCTCGGACCCAGGCGCGGGCTGGATCGCGGTGGGTCCGCTCATGCCAGACAGCCAGCTTGGCAAAGCCTGGAATCTCGATCGGCGGCGTCTGGAAGATAAGGCCGTCGACCTCGGAAAGTAGTCGGCGCGGGGCCACCGCAATGAGGTCGGTGGTGCGCAGCACCTCCAGCAAGACGAGGAAGCTGGTGACCGACACGGCGACACGCCGCCGCCGGCCGATCTTGTCCAGCGCCGCGTCGGTCACCCCGAAGAAGGCCCCGCCGGAATAAGACACCAGCGCATGGTCCAGCGCGCAGAAGCGATCCAGAGACAGGTCCGCCGCATCGGGGTGATCGGACCTCATGGCGCAAACATAGCGCTCATCAAACAGCCGGCGGCCGTATAAGTCGGGCGGCGCGGTATCCGGCGTCATGAACGCGATATCGACCTCGCCGCGTTCCAGTTGCGTCAAGACGCGGTCATCCTCCATCGGCCGCACGGCCACCGTGATCCCCGGCGCACGTCGGCGCAACGCCGCGATGAAAGGTGCGACAATGGCCTGCAATGCATAGTCGGTGGCGGCCAAGCCCAGGGTGAAGGAGGCCTTCGCCGGATCAAAGATCGGCGGCCGTAGCAAAGCCTCGGCCTGGCTCAGAATCTGTTTGATCGGCCCCGCCAACTCCAATGCGCGCGGCGTGGGCGCCACGCCCCGTTGAGCGCGGACGAACAAGGGATCATCGAAACTGTCCCGTAGTCGCGCCAGCATTCCGCTGACCGCCGGCTGTGTCAGGGCCAGCCGCTCGGCCGCCCGCGTAACGCTGCACTCGTCCAGCAAAGCGTCCAGCGTCTTCAGCAAATTCAGGTCCAGCGTTCTGATATCGCGCAGCGTGATGGATCCAATAAAATATTACGATTATCGTTATGAACGAATAGAGCGCATGGGTCCTCCTGTCCACTCCGGACGGTTTCCAAGCCCAAAAAGGTCTTGCCCATGAACGCGATCATCTGGCCCGAGGGCTATCTCCCCGGGACCACCGATAACTTCGTCTCCAACGAGATCATCGTCCCCCAACTTTCAACGGCTCAGGTGTGGCCATACCTGAACACGGCGACCGCCTGGCCCGACTACTATGCCAATGCTTCGGATGTGATCCTTCATAATCAATCGGGACCAGACCTGTCGGCCGGCGCCCGCTTTCGGTTCACCACCTTCGGCTTTCTCGTCGAAGGCGAGGTTGTCGAGCATGTGCCGCCGCGTGATGGCGCTCCGGCCCGGATCGCCTGGCACGGTTGGGTGGAAGGCGAAGGCGATCAGCGCCTGGACGTCCACCACGCCTGGCTGATCGAGGATCTATCCGGCGACCGCGTGCGGATACTGACCCAGGAAACTCAGATCGGAGCGCCGGCGCGCGACCTGGCGGCCACTAGCCCCAACCCTATGCTCAACGCCCACCAGGCATGGCTCGACGGCCTCGCCGACATCGCCCGCCGCCAGACGCCGCTTTCGAAGCTGGGATAGGCAGGAAAGGGTTGCTACCGGTGTCACGCTACATGCTACCTCTGACGGGTACGCTCGTCAGAAAGCGCCGGAGGAAACCCGATGCCCGCCACCCGCCGCACCCTGATCACCGGCGCCGCCGCGCTGACGGCCTACGCCGCCCTGCCCCGTGCGGGCGTCGCTGCAGAGGCGCGCTCGCCGGTGGTGGCGACCACCAACGGCAAGGTGCGCGGCTACGTCCAGGACGGGGTCAGCGTCTTCAAGGGTCTGCGCTACGGGGCCGACACAGGCGGCGCGCGGCGGTTCATGCCGCCGGTCAAACCCGAGCCCTGGACCGAGGTGAAGGACGCCCTGGCCTATGGTCCGGCCTCGATGCAGACCGGCAAGGGCGAGGAGGGCGAGACCCTCTCGGAAGACTGCCTGTTCCTCAATGTCTGGACCCCGGCCAAGGCCTCGCGCAAGGACGGCCTCGCCGATGGGGTCAAGCGGCCGGTGATGTTCTACATCCACGGCGGCGCCTATAACGGCGGTTCGGGGGCAGCCCCTGGTATGAGGGGACAAAGCTGGCCAAGCGCGGCGACGTCGTGGTGGTGACCGTCAATCACCGCCTCAACGCCTTCGGCTATCTGTACCTGGCGCGCCTGTTCAACGACCCCTCGGTGGCCGACAGCGGCAATGCCGGCCAGTTGGATCTGGTGCTGGCCCTGCAGTGGGTGCGCGACAATATCGCCAGATTCGGCGGCGATCCCGATTGCGTCATGCTGTTTGGCCAGTCCGGCGGCGGGGCCAAGATCGCCACCCTGATGGCCATGCCCGCCGCCAAGGGCCTGTTCCACCGCGCCGCCACCATGAGCGGCCAGCAGGTCACCGTGGGCGGTCCGTTCAACGCGACCAAGCGCGCGAAAGCCTTCCTCGACAAGCTGGGGATCAAGGACCTGGCCGCCCTGCGCGCCCTGCCCGCCGCCGAGATGCTGGCGGGGCTGAAGGCGGTCGATCCGATCGCCGGATCGGGCGGGGTCTATGTGGGTCCTGTGCTGGACCAGCGGTCGCTGACCCGCCACCCGTTCTTCCCCGACGCCGCGCCCCAGAGCCTGTCGATCCCGATGATGGTCGGCAACACCCACGACGAGACCAAGGGCTTCATCGGCTGGGACGCCAAGGCCTTCCCCCAGACCTGGGACGAGGTGATCGCCAGGCTGCCGGGCCAGTTCAACGCCCGCATCGACATCGCCCCCGAGACGGTGGTCGCCTTCTATCGCCAGACCTATCCGACCTATTCGCCGGCCGACGTCTATTTCGCCGCCTCGACCGCCGGGCGCTCGTGGAAGGCGGCGATCATCCAGGCCGAGGAGCGGGCCCGCGCCGGCGCGCCGGCCTATGTCTATCAGGTCAACTGGAAGTCGCCGATCCAGGGCGGGATCTTCGGCGCGCCGCATACGATCGACATCGGCCTGGTGTTCGGCACGCTGGATGCCAAGGGCTCGATCATCGGGACGGGGCCGGAGTCGGTCGCCATGTCGAACACGATGAGCGACGCCTTCATCGCGTTTGCCCGCACCGGCGATCCAAATGGCGCAAGCCTGCCCCGCTGGGAGCCCTACACGCTGGACCGCCGCCAGACGATGGTGTTCGACAACGTCTCGCGCTTGGAAGACGACCCGCGGGGGGCCGAGCGAGCGTTCTTCAACCGCGTGCCGTTCACCCAGTTCGGAACCTGACATCCGAGCAAAGAAAAAGGGCGAGCCCGAAGGCTCGCCCTAGAAAGCGGCCGGCGCGAACGCCGACGCTTCGTTCTCTTAGCGGAACAGGCTCAGGATCGACGAGCTCGAAGAGTTCGCGATCGACAGCGCTTGGATACCCAGTTGCTGCTTGGTTTGCAGCGACTGCAGCTTGGCGCTTTCCTTGGCCAGGTCGGCGTCCACCAGGTTGCCGACACCGGCGTCCAGGCTGTCTTGCAGCTTGCCGATGAAGGTCAGGTGGGTGTCGAGGCCGACCGAGCTGGTGCCCAGGGCGGCCAGCTTGTTGGTGGCGGTGCCGATGGCGGCGTCGAGGGTCGCGATCATCGTCTTAGCAGCGGAGGCCGTCGCGAAGCCGACAGCCGCAGTGGAGATGCCCAGCCCCCCAGAGACAGGTTTTGAGCGTTCACCGTGACGCCCGAGCCATCCGAGTTGGCCAAGAACGTCATGGTGTTGGTCTTGCCGTCGGCCAGGCTAACACCGTTGAATTTCGAGTTGGTGGCGGCCTTGGTGATCTGGTCGCGCAGCGACACGAAGTCGGCGTTCAGCGCCTTAAACGCGGCCGAGTTCAGCGAAGTGTCGGAAGCGGCCAGGGCCTTTTCCTTCATCTTGCCAAGCAGGTCGGTGATGGTGTCGCCGGCCGCCAGGGCCACGTCGATGGTGGACTGACCGCGTTGCAGCGAGTCCTTCACGGCGTTCAGCGATTGAGCGTTGGCCGACTGCGTCTTGGCCGTGGCCCAGATAGCGCCGTTGTCCTTGGCGCTGCCCACCTTCTTACCGGTGTTGATACGCTGCTGGACGGTGCCGAGTTCGGCGTTGGTCGAGTTCAGATTTTGCAGGGCGATCAGGGCCCCGGCGTTCGTATTGATGCTGTTCAGCGCCATAACGAAACAACTCCTATTCGAGGTGTCCCGGTGTCCTTTTGACGACCGGTGGGCGTTTTACCCTCGAACAGTATCCGAATGTGTCATTTCTATTTCGTTTAGAACGGATAGATATTCAATTAAATTATTGCACTATTTTATTAATCATGAACATCGAATTTACCTAGAACAGATAGGTATTTTACATAATCAATGTTTCATTTTGAAACACATCAACAGCGACATCCAGCTCTATATTAATCACCGATTCAGCATGACAGAGGCCTGCGCCGCCTCGTTAGCCGGCGGCGCGCGACGCAAGCGATAGGGCTTGGCCGCCGCGCGGACGGCCATGAGGAAGACAAACGCCTTCCAGGCGTCGAAGAGGAAATGAAGACGCATCGCGGGAGCCTCCCTGCCCCCTTCCAACGAGGAAAAGGCAAGGAGGCTCCCGCGCTCAGGCGGCCAAAGTCTATTTCCGGCGCATCACCGTCACGGGCCCGCCGGCATAGTCGACCGAGGCGTCGGCGGCGTCGAAGTCCGTCGATCTGACGCCCGGGCGGACGAAGCGGACCTTGAACACCCGCTTGTCGACCATGCCATCGAAACGGCCGGATCGCGGGCCGATGGTCAGCCGACCACTGGCGTCGTCATAGCTGATCGGGATACGGCTGTAGGCCCCGCGCTGATAGGCCATCGACAGGCCATCGTCCTCGTAGAGCTCGAACCGGCCATCCTGGCCCGTATAGACCAGCAGGGTGATCGGCGCGTTCGGCTTCTCGCCGATATACTGCTGGACCTCGGTCGTGGGCACGATGGCGCCGGCCTTAACGAACAGCGGCATGCGGTTCAGCGGCGCGGCGGCCTGGATCGTCTGGCCGCCCACGTGGGCCTTGCCAGTCTCGAAGTCGTACCAGGTGGTTCCGGCGGGCAGATAGACCGAGCGCGAGCGCGCCTTGAACTGGGTGACGGGCGCCACCAGGAACGACGGGCCATACAGGTACTGGTCGTCGATGTTCCGCGCCTTCAGGTCCTGCGGGAAGTCCATGACCAGGCCGCGCATAATGCTGCCGTCGCGGTGATAGGTCTCGCCCGCCAGGGTCAGGGTGTAGGGCGTCAGCCGATAGCGGAGCTTGTTGTACCAAACGAGCGAGTCGTAGACCTCGCTCCCCTCGTCGGCGAGGTTCCAGATCTCGCGGAACGGCTCCTCGCCATGGCTGCGGAACAGCGGGCTGAAGGCGCCGAACTGGTACCAACGCAGGTTCAGCTCCTGCCACTCGGGCCAGTGCTGGGCCTCCTTGCGGATATAGCGATCCTCGACCGAGAACCCGCCAATGTCGGTGGTCCAGTTGGGCACGCCGGTCATCGACAGGTTCACGCCGGCCGAGATCTGATCGCGGAAGTCGTCCCAGCGGGACACGACGTCACCGCTCCATAGCGCCACGCCATTGCGCTGGATGCCGCCGAAACCCGAGCGCGAAAGGATGAAGCTGCGCTTGTTCGGATCGAGCTCCCGCTCGCCCTCGAACACGCCAGTCGTGTGGATCAGGGGGTAGGAATTGAAGAACTCCGCGCCCGGCCCCATCGCGGTCGGCCCCATGCGCAGGGTGCGCTCGGCGACATCGAGGTTGGAGTGCATGTCAGGCTCGTCGGCGTCCATCCACCAGGCGTCGACGCCAAGCCCCTTCAGGTTGTCCTTGACCTGGCGCCAGTAGATGCTGCGCGCTTCCTTCGCGTACGGGTCGTAGAACGCGTTCAGATAACCCGGCCCAACCCAGTCCAAAGCGCCCTGCTCGACATTGCGGCGGTATATGAACCCCTTGGCGTCCAGCTCCTTGTAGTTGTCGGTGGTCGGATAGAACTTCGGCCAGATCGAGATCATGAAGCGGGCGTTCATGCCATGAACGTCCTGCAGCATCTTCTTCGGGTCGGGGAAGCGGGTTTCGTCGAACTTGTGGGTGCCCCAGCTGTCGTCTTTCCAGTAGCGCCAGTCGAGCACGATGTTGTCGAGCGGCACGTTGCGCTTGCGGTACTCCTTCACGACGCCGACCAGCTGTTCCTGCGTCTCGTAGCGCTGGCGGCTCTGCCAGAAGCCATAGGCCCAGCGCGGCAGGGCCTGGGCCTTGCCCGTCAGGTCGCGATAGCCGCTAACCACCTGATCCAGGTTCTCGCCCGCCACGAAATAGTAGTCGACCGCATGGGCGACGTCCGAGGTCAGGGTCAGCGACTTCTGCTCGGCCGCCGGAATCGGGTTGTTGTGCAGGAGGGCGATGTAGCCGTCGTTGGGCTCCCACTCGACCCGCACCTTGTGGCGGCTTCCGGCCTTCATCGGGGCGGTGAAGTTATGGAACCACGGGTTCCAGTTCTGCCGCCAACGGTCGATCTTTAGCTGGCCGTCGATCCACAGCTTGGCGTAGCTGGACGAGTACAGCTTGAACTTCTGCAGGCCGCCGACCTGACCCTCGACCGAGCCCTCCCAGACGACCTTGGCGCCCTTGAGCGGCTTCTTGTCGGGACCGGTCAGTTCGGCCGGCCACTTAGGCAGATCATCCAGGTACTGGTAGTCGATGTCCTGCTCGACGCGCGTCAGCTTCAGCTCGCCGTTGATGTAGTACTTGGCGGTGAAGCCGCCCGGCTTGCCGTCGGCGTCGAAGACCTTCAGGTCGCGCGAGGCCAGGGCGTAGGGCGTGGGATCGCCGAACCGGCTGATGCCGTTATTGTCCCACAGCACACCGTAGTTGCGCGTAGACAGCACGAACGGGATCGCGATGGCGCGATTGTACTGGGCCAGCTCGACGTCCTGGCCGTTGTAGTTCATCTGGCCGTTCTGGTGCTGGCCCAGGCCGTAAAAGCCTTCGTCCGTATTCGGATTAAATCGCTGGCTGATGGCGTAGAAGCCCTTGCCGTCGATGGTCAGCGGCTTGAAGTTCGATCGCGCCTGCTCGGTCAACACGGTCTTGCCGGCCGCGTCCTTGAACGACACCGCGCCGGTCGAGAGCGCGACCTCGGCCGTGGCCTTGCCGGCCTTCAGCACGACCTTGCCGCCGACCTGCTCGACGGTGAACCCGCTGGTCTTGGGGGCCGCGATCACCTGCAGACTGGGCGGGACCTTGATCTCGTCGGTGGGCGAGGCGGTGACCCGGATCGCGCGATCACTCATCACCTGGAGCCGGACCTTCTTGGCCGGGCCCGAGGCGGGGGTGACGACCACGCCATCGGCTGTCGTCGTAAAGGCGCCGTCAAGCGCGAGGGCCGATGACGAGGCCATCAGGGCCAGGCCGAAGGCGGAGAGGGCAAGGATACGCATGTCGGCAGTCTCCGTCAGTAGGTCGCGAGCTTGACCCGCAGAACCTGCGAGCCGCTGGTGAAGTTGAGGCCGTAGTCCGTCTGGTCGCCGTTCCACAGGCGATCAAAGATCCACTGACCGTTTTCGAAATGGCCTTCCTCGACCCGCGCCAGCATCATCGGCTTGCCGTCGGTCTTGGCGCGGCCGAACTCGACGCGGACGTTGCGGCCCGTGACAAGGAACTCGTTGGGAGAGAGCTGAGCGATCAGACCGCCGCCATCGGGGCCTTGCGGGCCCGCCGGACGGTCCTTGAGCCAGGTCCAGTCCCAAGCGCCGAACTGCCACTTGCCGTAGCGGAGGCTGACGGTCCAGTCGCCCATCGTCGTCGATTGCGCGGCCCGGTCATCGGGCTCGGCGCCGCCCCAGACCTTGCCCTCGAAGGACAGCTTGGCCCATTCGCGGGCCATCGGCGCCAGCAGGCGGTAGTTGGCGGCGAAGACGTCGATCAGGGCCTCGTCGACCCTGGCTGCGCCCAGCGGGTAGTTTGCGTAGCCGGTATAGTCCATGCCGAACGGCGACCAGCCGATCCCCTGCTTGCCCAGGGTGGAGAACACGTAGCGGGCATAGGCCGGATCATTGCCGGTCTCGGCGACGAACAGGGCGTTGTCGGGGCGCCCGTAGTGTTTGAGGACCGCCTCGTACTTGACCGACTCTTTCATGTAGATGTCGGGCGCGATCAGGTCGATCGAGGGCGCGGCCGCCTGCCAAACGCCGATGACATTGTCGGTGGGCCCGCCCGCCGAGTAGCTTTTGGGATCGCCCGGCGCGATCGGGTCACGCAGAGCGGCGTTGACGTACATCGGCAGCGGATAGACCGCCTTGCCGGCGGCGGCGACCTGGTCGACGAAGCGGCCGATATGCCAGGCGTGGAAGAACTCGTCGGCGTCCTTGCCGAAGGCCTGGGTCCAGGTCCCCGGCTTGGCGCCGAGCGCCTTGACCAGGGCGGCGGGCGCGGGGCCGTCAAACACCTTCTGGGCGGCGGGGCCGAAGTCCCGGACCGTGCCGTAGGTCCCGGTCTCGTTTTCGACCTGAACCATGATGACCGTCTTCTGGTCGCTATCAGCCGCCTTCAGGTGGCGCATCAGGGCCACGAACGCCTTGCGGTCCGCATCGAGCGTCGTCTGGGCCAGCGGCGACATCGAATAGGACCGTCCGCCGGTCTCGGTCCTCAGGCGCGGAAAGCGCTTGTCGTCCAGCTTGACCCATTCGGGCGCATAGGACGGCGAGGAGTTCTTCCAGGTTCCAAACCACAGCAGGACCAGGCGCACCTTACGCTCGCGGGCCTGGGCCAGCAGCAGGTCTAGATAGGAGAAGTCGAACTTACCCTCGACCGGCTCGATCTGCTCCCAGGCGATCGGGACCTGGACCGTGTTGGCGCCCAGACGGTCGATCGCCGGCCAGACCTTGTTCATCTGCGAGGGCCAGGCGCTGGAGTTGTTGACCTGGGCGCCCAGCATAAGCCACGGCGCGCCGTCCACCATCAGGGCGTGGCGACCGTCCTTGGAGACCAGCCGGGGCATGTCCCGTTCGGCCGCCGACACGGGCGCCAGAACGCCGAGGACAAGCGCCGCCGCCAGCCCTGCCGCCACGAACCGTGAAGCCCTCATACGCCTCCTCCCAATCGAGCGCCTTTGTTAGCGCTACCAACTTTGTGGACGGGATCGTCGCCGCGCGAGCGCGCCATGGCGAGTCCCGGTCTCGTATTCCCCGCGTCTCAAGACATGCGCGCGCCGCCGCGGGTGGCGGTGCGCGGGAAGAACGCCGCGCGATGATGGAGGCGGCGGACCGCATCCTCTTCGCGCCGACGCGCCGGGAGGCCCCGGCTTGGCTGAACACAGCCGACTATAATCGTACAATTCAGACCGGCAACCGACTTTGATAGCGTTGTCATGCGTTTTCGCCCCTCAGGCGGCGAGGGGGTCGGCCTTGCAGGCGGCGGCGATGAAGGCGTCGTGCGTCGGCAGGCGCGAGACCAGATTGGCGTTGGCCTGGCCGACCTTCCAGACCTTGGCGGCGGCCTCGTCATAGGATGGCACATCGGCCAACCGGTCGTAGTCGCGCGGCTCGATCCCCTGCCCCAGGAACACCGCCAGCCAGCTGGGCTCGGCGCGCGGCTGCGGAACAGCTCGATCTTGTGCGCCAGGCTGTCGGGGATCGCCATGGTCCGGCAGTAGTTCCAAAGAGGCGTGTCATCCCGCTCGGTGGCGCAATAGTGCAGGATAATGAAGTCGCGGATCTGCTCGTATTCGATCTGCGTCAGGCGATTGTACTCCTGCTCGGCGGCCGGGTCGTAGCCGCTCAGCGGCAGCAGAGCCAGCAGGCGCATCGCGCCCGTCTGCACCAGGTGGATGCTGGTCGATTCCAGCGGCTCCATGAAACCGCCCGCCAGGCCCAGCGCCACGACGTTCTTGCTCCAGGCCTTGCGGCGCCGCCCGGCCTTGAAGCGTAGCGGACGCGGGTCGGCGAGGGCCTTGCCGTCCAGATTGGCCAGCAGGGTCCCAGCGGCCTCATCATCGCTGATGAAGTCGCTGCAATAGACATAGCCGTTGCCGGTGCGGTGCTGCAGCGGGATGCGCCATTGCCAGCCGGCCTCGCGCGCGGTCGAGCGGGTGTAGGGCGTCAGCGGATAGGCGTTCTCGCACGGAACGGCCAGGGCGCGATCACAGGGCAGCCAGTGCGACCAGTCCTCGAAGCCGGCCTCCAGCGCCTCCTCGATCAGCAGACCGCGGAAGCCCGAGCAGTCGATGAAGAAGTCGCCCTCGATCCGGCGACCATCGGCCAGAACGAGCCCCGAGACGAAGCCGTCTTCCGGCCGCTGCTCGACCTTAGCGATCTTGCCCTCGGTGCGCTTGACCCCGCGCGTCTCGGCGTAGTCGCGGAGGTAGCGCGCATAGAGCCCGGCGTCGAAGTGATAGGCGTAGCCTAGCCCGGGCACGCCCGGCGGCAGGTCCTTGGGCGGGGCGGCGAACTTTCCGGCCTTGGCCGCCACCGTCGACAGCGCGTAGCTGTCCAGGCTCCCGCCCTCGCCATTGGCCCGCAGGCGCAGCCAGTAGTGGTGAAAGCTGACGCCGTCGATCGGCTCGCCATAGACGCCGAACGGGTGGAAGTACTCGTGCCCCAGGCGGCCCCAGTTGCGAAACTGGATGCCCAGCTTGAACGTCGCCTGGGTCTTGCGAACAAAGTCGTACTCGTCGATCCCCAGCAGCCCGTTCAGGAACTGGATCGGCGGGATGGTCGCCTCGCCGACGCCGACCGTACCGATCTCGTCGGACTCGATCAGCTCGACCTCGCCCACCCGGCCCTTCAGGGCCTGGATGAGGGTGGCGGCGGCGATCCAGCCGGACGTGCCGCCGCCAACGATGACGAACTTGCGATAGGGCTTTGTGTCCATGGGACCGCCTCGAGCGTTCATGAGGCCGCAAGGCTAGGCCCAGGCCTCGGAAGAAAGAAAGCCCCCGCCGCGTCCATCCGGAAGGACGGGGCGACGAGGGCCGACTTCAGTCTGGGCCGAACGGCCTTAGAACGTCCCGCGCAGCACGATCGAGTAGCGACGATCGGCGACGACCCAATTGTGAGCCGTCAGGCCCGCAGCGCTATCGCCCGGATAGCTGACCAGCACCTTGGTCTTGGTGTTGGTCAGGTTCACGGCCTGGAAGCCGACCTTCAGGTTGTCGTCGATGGTGTAGAAGACCGAGCCATCCAGCTGGCCGTAGTCGTCAAACCACGCCGGGATGTTGATATTGGCGGCTGAGGTCGTCTGCAGGAAGCGCTCACGCCAGTTGTAGGCCAGACGGGCCGAGACCTTGCCCAGGTCGTACAGGGCCGCGACGTTGTAGCTCTTCTTCGACAGGCCTTCGAGCGGCAGGTCGTCTCGCGCCCCGCCAACCAGGTTCGAGACTTGGCTGGTGTCATAGGGGTTCGAGGCGGCGTTACGCGCGCCCTTGCTGTCGACATAGGTGAAGTTGGCCTGGACGCCGAAGCCCTTCAGCGCGCCCGGCAGGAATTCGAAGTACTGCTGGTAGGCGACTTCGAAGCCTTTGATCTTGCCATGGCCGCCGTTGTACGGCTGGGTCACCAGAACGTCGCGGGTCACGCCGTTGTTGGTGAACTTCACCGTGTTCACACCGTTGGTGATGAAGTTGTAGACGTCCTTGTAGAACACGGTCGCCGTCAGGCTGCCGGTCGGCGCGAAATACCATTCATAGGCCAGGTCGTACTGGGTCGAGCGGATCGGCTTCAGGTCCGCATTCCCACCGGTAGCCGTATACTGGTAGACGCAATTGCCCTGCTGGCCGCTCGGTATGGAGTTCACGCAGGTCGAGCCGCTCAGATAGCCATTCGTCGGGCTGATGGTGAAGAACGGTTGCAGTTGGCCAAGGTCCGGACGGACGATCGACTTGGCTGCCGCGAAGCGGAGGAACATCTCCGACGTGATCTTCAGTCGGGCGTTCAGGCTGGGCAGGATGCTGACGTAGTCGCGACCACCCGTCAGATCGCTCTTGGCGCCATTGCTGAAGGCGAGATCAGCCGCCGGCACGGTGGTCGTATTGTTCTGCGAGAAGAGCTGGATGCCCTTGGCCTCGGTCTCGGTCTTGACCACGCGCAGGCCGATATTGCCATCGACCTCGCGCTGCTCGCCCCACAGCGACACGTCATTGCCGAAGCGCAGCAAGGCGTAGGCTGCCAGGGTTTTCTCCTTCTGGCGGTTGACACCGCCACTGCTGCCGCCGGCGGTCAGATTGTCGTAATCGCCATTGAAGGTCGTCCACCAACCGCCGTTGGCGGCGGCGAGCTGAGCGACCAGGGCGCCGCCTGTGGCGTAGTTCTGGACCAGCGAAGCGGTCGGCAGGATGAAGGTGGCCGGAAGGTTGGCCGCGCCGCGGAAGTAGTTCTTGAACGGATAGAGCTCGTAATAGCCCTGATAGGTCGCCAAGTTGTTGATCGACGGCGCCGACCAGCTGGGGGCCACGGCGCCCCAGTTGTACGTCGTCTCGCGCGTGGTGGACTCGCGATAGGTGTTGCGAACGCCGAAGCGGAACGACCGCAGCCAGCCGCCGTCGTCAAAGGTGTAGGAGCCGTCGAAACGCTGGGCCCACTCGCTGGCGTCGTTACGGTCATGGTGGTCCATGGCCGCGCTCAGATAGTAGCTGGCCGGGTTCGACGTATAGGCCGTGTTGTTGTTCATGGTGATGACCGGCAGGTCGCCGGTCAGGTCCAGCGACGCCGGAGCGGCGTCCGAGCCCAGGGCGTTGAACACCGTGAAGTCGACGGTCTTGGTCTTGGCGTAGATGTACTGGATGTCCGCCGAGAACGCCCACTTGTCGTTCGGATTATAGTTGATCTTCAGGGCGTAGTCGGACGTCACCGAGCTGCGGTCGGCGAAACGCGTGTCCAGGGTCGACGACCCGAGGCTAGCGCCGCCCGGCGTCTGGGCCAGCGTGCCTTTCACGAAGTGGCCCGTATCGTCGTAAGTGAAGGTGGTGCCTGCGGCCGGACCGTTGCCCGACCCCGGATTGAAGCCGATGGCGCGCTCGGTCGAGGCTTGCGACGCGGATGAGCGCAGGAACTGGAGACTGGCTTCCCACTGATCGTTCGGGCGCCATTGCACGGCGGCGGCAATACCCTTGCGCTCGCGTTCGAAGTCCAGGCTGCGGTAGCCGAAGCCGCCGGGCACATAGACCTTCTTGCCGGCCACCAGATCGGTGCGGGCATTATACGGATCGACCGAGATGGTGTCGGTGCGGCTGGCCAGCTGCGAGTCCGACAAGCTGACCAGGAAGCCCAGCTCGCCGATGTTGGTGTCCCAACGGTCGCTGTACAGGACCGAGCCGCTCGGCTTCCAAGTCTTGGACATGTCGCCGATGCTCATGTCGGCGGAGAAAGCCATGATGCGCTTGGCGCTGTCGAACGGCAGACGGGTGCGCAGGTTGACGGTGCCGCCCACGCCCCCTTCGACCAGATCGGCCGACGGGTTTTTGTAGACGTCCACGCCGGCCATCAGCTCGGGTGGGACATCCTCGAAGCTCAGGGTGCGGCCGCTCTTGGCCGAGAAGCTATCGCGGCCGTTCAGCTCGCCGCGCACCCACGACAGACCACGCACCTGCACGCCCGAGCCCTCGACCGAGATGCGGTCGACGTCGCGTCCATACGAGGTGCGGGCGATGGTCACGCCGGCGACCCGCTGCAGCGCTTCGGTCACCGAACGGTCTGGCAGGGCGCCGATGTCGGTCGAGGTGATCGAGTCGACCAGTTGCTCGGCGTTCTGCTTGATCTTCTGCGCCGACTGGATGGCGGCGCGCTGACCGGTGACGACGATCTCGTCGACGACCGCTTCATCTTTGGCTTGGGCCATGGCGGCGCTGGGCGCGATCGCGCAAAATACGAGGGCCGAAGCCCCAGCGAGCATGAAGTTGCGGCGTGACTGAACTTGGCGCTGCATGGCCTGTTTCCTTCCCCCAAAAAACTGTCCGTCCCGAAACGTTCTAGGCGTCGGTGACGGGCGGCGGTTCGGCGCCGCTCGCTCGGTCTGAAGAGCTTTAATCGTATAAGTTAGACCTTCAAGCCGAAATTGATAGCGCTATCAATTTTTACGAGGCAGCGTTGCCCTCGGGCACGCCCAGACGGATGACACCGATGGCAAAGGCGAAATTGGCGTGAAGATCATCATCCGCGAGCTGACTGGGTAACGGATTGCTCGCGGGAATATTGTATTATAAATGATGCTCGAAATGGCCATGGAGACAAGCTCTGTCGCCAGCGTTAGGGACGATCATGAGCGACGGCGGCACGGCACGGCGAAACGCGACAGCGAAGGGCCGAGCCTGATGGACCAGGATATCGTGATCGTCGGCGACTGGGGCACCTCACGCCTGCGGCTGTGGCTGCGCCAGGGCAAGAGCGTCATCCATCGCCGCGACGGCCCCGGCGTCTCGGCCCTGACCGACACCCCCGAAAAGACCTTCCTCGACCTGGTCGGCGACTGGCGCGAGGCGGGGCCCGCTGGCGCGATCCTGTGCGGCATGGTCGGCTCCAGCATCGGCTGGACCCTGGCCCCCTACGCCCCCTGCCCGGCCGATCCGGCGGCGATCGCCCAACGCACGATCCGCATCGAGGCCGACGGCCTGCCCGTGACCCTGGTTCCGGGCCTCTCGTGCGTGAACCCGCTGGGCGGTCCCGACGTGATGCGCGGCGAGGAGACCCAGGTCTTCGGCGCCCTGGCGCTGGACCCCGCTCTGCAAACCGGCCGCCACCTGCTCGTTTTGCCCGGCACCCACAACAAGTGGACCGTGGTCGAGGACGGCAAGGTCACGGGCTTCGTCACCGCCCCAGTCGGCGAGACCTTCGCGCTTCTGAAGAAGCACTCGACCCTGGCCGCCGGCGGCGGATCGCAAGCCGACGGCTCGGCCGAGGGCTTCGCGCTTGGCCTGTCGCGCATCGCCGAGCATGGCGCCGCGCGTCTGACGCACCTGATGTTCGAGACCCGCGCCCGCCAGCTGCTGGACGGCATGAGCCCGGCCGACGCCATGGGCTATCTGTCGGGCCTGTTGATCGGCGCCGACGTCGCCGCCGCCCGCGACTGGTTCGGACCGATGGACGCCGTGATCGTGATCGGCGCCGGCGCGCTTAGCGACCTCTATGTCCAGGCCCTGGCCAAGGTCGAGGTCGGCGCGACCGTCGTCGATGGCGACGCGGCCGTCCTCGCTGGCCTTTCAGCGATTTCCAGATCTCAAGAGAAGTGAAGCTTATGACCAACGCCGCTCCGCCCCCCATCGTGGCCATCCTGCGCGGCGTCAAGCCGACCGAGATCGTCGACATCGCCGCCGCCCTGGTCGCCGCCGGGATCAAGGCGATCGAGGTGCCGATGAACTCGCCCGATCCGCTGGAGAGCATCGGCAAGCTGTGCGACGCCTTCGGCGACCAGGCCCTGTGCGGCGCCGGCACCGTGCTGTCGCCGCAGGTCGTCGACCAGGTCGCCGGCGTCGGCGGCAAGCTGATCGTCACGCCCAATACCGACGCCGCCGTGATCGCGCGCGCCGTCGAGCTGGGCCTGACCGCCATGCCGGGCTTCGCCACGCCGTCGGAGGCTTTCGTGGCCGTCAAGGCCGGCGCCAAGGCGCTGAAGCTCTATCCGGCCAGCTCGTTTGGCCCCAGCCACATCAAGGCGGTCAAGGACGTGCTGCCCAAGGACATTCTCGTCTATGCCGTCGGCGGCGTGGGCGCGGCCAATCTCGAGCCCTGGCGGGCGGCGGGCGTCGCCGGCATCGGGGTCGGGGGCGAGCTCTACCGGCCGGGCTACACGGCCCAGGAGGTGGGCGAACGGGCCGCCGCCCTGGTCGCGGCCTGGGGCGCCTAACACCGACAAGAATAACAAGAGGGGGGAGACATCATGAACCTGGCCACGATCGACATCGCGGTTCTGGCGATCTACGCGGTCGCCATCTTCGGCCTGGCCCAATGGGTCAGCCGGGACAAGGGCGGCCACCAGAAAGACTCGACCGACTACTTCCTGGCCGGCAAGGCCCTGCCCTGGTGGGCGATCGGCGCGTCGCTGATCGCCGCCAACATCTCGGCCGAACAGATCATCGGCATGAGCGGTTCGGGCTACGCCATCGGCCTGGCCATCGCCTCCTATGAGTGGATGGCGGCCCTCACCTTGCTTATCGTCGGCAAGTACTTCCTGCCGGTGTTCCTGAAGAACGGCGTCTACACCATGCCGCAGTTCCTGGAGCAGCGGTACGGTCCCAGCGTGCGGACCCTGATGGCCGTGTTCTGGCTGGGTCTGTATGTCTTCGTGAACCTGACCTCGATCCTGTGGCTGGGCTCGATCGCCGTTCACACCGTCACGGGTATGGACCAGATGTGGGCCCTGGCCGCGATCGGCGTCTTCGCCCTGGCCTATCAGCTGTGGGGCGGACTGAAGGCCGTGGCCCTGACCGACATCGTCCAGGTGGCCCTGCTGGTCACCGGCGGCCTGATCATCGCCTGGCTGTCGCTGTCCAAGATCGGCGGCGGCGACGTCTTGGCCGGCTTCCACCACTTGACCACCCAGTTCCCCGAGAAGTTCGACATGATCCTCTCGAAGGACAGCCCGCACTACAAGGACCTGCCCGGGATCGCGGTCCTGGTCGGCGGCCTGTGGATCATGAACATCAGCTACTGGGGCTTCAACCAGTACATCATCCAGCGCGCTCTGGGCGCCAAGGACCTGGCCGAGGCCCAGAAGGGCATCGCCATGGCCGCCTATCTGAAGCTGCTGATGCCGATGATCGTGGTGCTGCCGGGCATCGCCGCCCTGGTGCTGGCGCCGCAGGGCATCAAGCCCGACCAGGCCTATCCCGAGATGATGAAGCTGCTGCCGCCCGGCCTGCTGGGCCTGGTGTTCGCGGCGCTGGTGGCGGCGATCGTCGCCTCGCTGGCGGCCAAGATCAACTCGATCGCCACCATCTTCACGCTGGACATCTATGCCAAGGCGCGTCCGAACCAGAGCGAGGGACGGCTGGTGGCCGTCGGGCGGATCACCGCCGTCGTCGCGGTCGTCATCGGGATTCTGACCGCCAAGCCGCTGCTGGGCGGCGCCGAGCAGGCCTTCCAGTTCATCCAGGAGTTCACCGGCTTCTTCACCCCAGGGATCGTGGTGATCTTCATCCTGGGCATGTTCTGGAAGAAGGCCACCACCGCCGGCGCCCTGACCGCCGCGATCGGCTCGGCCGTCCTCTCGGGCCTGTTCTGGTATCTGCAGGAGAAGGGAATCTACGCCATGCCGTTCATGAACCGCGTCGGCGTGGTCTTCCTGCTGTCGCTGGCCGGCGCCGTGCTAGTCTCGCTGGTCGCGCCGCAGAAGACGCCCGTCAGCGTCGTGACCCTGGAAGGCGTCAGCTACAAGACCTCGACCGGCTTCAACATCGCCGGCGTCGGCGTGGTCCTGATCCTGATCGCGCTCTACGCCACCTGGTGGTGACGCAGCGGAAAGCCAAGCGCGCAAAGGGATAGCGAATGCCGATCCTGACGCACTTTGACCGCGCCGTCCGTGCGAACACACTTGCCGAAAGCGGGCGGCGCGGCTGTATTCGCCCCGAGAGATTCCGCCGTTCGGCGGACCCGAACACCATAGGGAGCGGCGGCCGTCTCAAGGTCGCCGCCACAGGAAAGAAGATCCGTCCATGCGCACCCAGCCTGGCCTGAGCTTGACCTACGGCCTGGTGGAGCAGCTGGGCCAAGCGATCGTCACCGGTGAATACGTCGCGATCGGCTTTCCGACCGAGGGCGAGCTTTCCAAACAATTCGGCGCCAGCCGCACCGTCACGCGCGAGGCGGTCAAGATGCTGACCGCCAAGGGCCTGCTCAGCGCACGCCCCCGCCACGGCACCGTCGTGGAGCCCGAGGCCGAGTGGAACATGCTCGACCCCGACGTGCTGCGCTGGCTGCTGGAGCGCAAGTTCAGCTTGCGCCTGCTGGCCGACTTCACCGAGATGCGGCTGGGCATCGAGCCCGCTGCGGCGGCCCTGGCGGCGCGCAACGCCGACGAGGCCGGGCTGGAGGAGATCCGCAAGGGCCTGCGCCGGATGAAGGCCGCCGCCGAGGGCGAGGATGACCCGCTGTCGGCCGACATCGCCTTCCATATCGCCATCCTGGACGCGACCAAGAACCCGTTCTATCGCGAGCTGCATGAGCTGGTGAACACGGCCCTGCGCATCTCGATCCGGTTCACCAACCGCATCAAGGGCCGCACCGCCTCGATCCCATCGCACGAGGACGTGGCCGAAGCGATCATCGCTCGCGACGCCGACAAGGCCTCCTCGGCCATGCGCGCGATCATCGTCGATGTTCTGGAGTTGATCCGCGCGGCCTCGCCCAGCACGGAATCCGAGGCCGCCCGCCGCGAGGCATGAGCTGCTCGAAAACGACTCGCCGGTCTTATGGCTAAGGTTTAATGTGGGAGCGCTTGGCCGAAAGGCGGCGGACCCTTAAAGTTCTTGCCATGGACAAGGGCGATCCCTCTGTGACGGATCAGGTCGAGGGCCTCGATCGTCTCACCGAGCGTGAGCGTGAGTGCTTGCGTCTGGTTGATCGGCACATGAGCTCCAAGGAAATCGCCCGTGAGTTGGGCCTCTCCAAGCACACCGTCGACTGGCATCTGGACAAGGCCCGGCGTCGTCTCGGCGCGGCCGATCGCTACGACGCGGCGCGGCGGGTCTTCGACCGCGGCCGCCCGACGGACGCCGCCGCCCCCCCTGTCACGCCCCCTGTCACCCCCCCTCCGATCGCGTCGGGGTCCGATCCGACGCGGCTAGGCGAGCATCCTTCTTTCCGGTCACCTGACCTGGCTGAGGAAGGAGCTTTCTGTGACCGAACTGACCCCCTACCAGAAGGAAGCGATTGGCCGGGCGACCTATATGCGCCAGGATATCATGAGCTTCCGGAACACTTGGCCGGCCCTCAATTCGGCCGAGATCCTGCCGCCCATCACCTGGAGCGAACTCGAGCGCCAGCTGATGAGCCTGTCGGCGACGCCGGATGGCGCGGCCATGGTCCACGATCTGGTGGCGGCGACACGCAAGCAGGCTTCCTTCAAGCCGAGCGAACTGGTGATGCGGGAGATTCTCTGCATCGCCAGCGCGGTGATGGACGAGACGTTCCCATTGGACTCCTCGTCTCCGGACTCAGAGGCGGACGACCTAACAATCTAAGCATTCCGCTTCGACTGGCCTTCATCGCGGCCGTGATGATCGTAACCGCGTTCGCGTTCGGTTCGATCCTGGCGGGGCTCCACGCGCTCGAAAGCCTGCTGCCCTAAGAGACCTCGCCCGAGGAGCCGGGCCCCTACTCCAACCATCAACATTGGCAACGCGCCGGTCTCGCCGGCGTGAAGGAGACCGCTCATGCTCAAGGAACGCCGCCAAGCCGCCGAGACCGTGGCCGAAGCCCTATTCGCCGCAGAGAAGGCCATCGACGCCGCCATCGCCTCCACGGCCACCCTCGCCGCCCTGATGCCCGCCAGCCGCCAGGCCGCGAACCTCTCGGCCCTGATCGGACAGGACGCCCTGATGTCGGCCGTCAACACGATGCAGGCTCTGGCCACGGCGCGCGAAGGCATCGTCACGACCCACAAGCACCTGACGGTGGCCCAGCACGACATCGGCCTCTCGGCCTTGACCTTTGACGACACCGACGGTTTCGGCCAGGCCCCCGAAAAGCCGAAGGGCATGGCCAAGAGCCACCGCCGCCTGACCGTCGCCGCCTAAAACCCCCTGGGGTTCGACTGAACGCGTGATCCTCGTCGGCCTCGGCTGGCGAGGATCTCTGCAATCTGCCAACCTGATCCGATGGCGCTCAACTATCTATATCAATGGGCCAGCCTCGCGGCGTTGCTGATTTCGACCGGTGTCGCGCTATGGCGCGGCGGCTGGCCCGAACGGCTGGCCGCCTCGGCCATGATCGTGGCGTGGTTCTCCACCGGGTGGCTGTACGACAGCGAGCAGCGGTTCGGCCCTCAGACCGGCGCATTCTTCGTCGACGCCGCCCTGATGATGGTGCTGCTGTTCATCGCTCTGCGATCGAACCGGTGGTGGCCCATGTGGGCTTGCGGCTTTCACGCCCTCAGCCTGATCCTGATGCTGGCCACCCTGGCCGATCCCAGAATTCCCAACCGCGCCAGCCTGGTCGCCGGCGGAGGCATGTTCAGCTACCTGACCATGGCCGCGTTGTTTCTCGGCGCGATACGTCGCCAAAGCCCGCCTTCCCCTGACGCCGCGTCACCGCTGACATAGCCTCGGACGCCTGTTTCACTCCCCGCAACGAAAGCGCGTCAGGCGAAGTGTGAGCGGTTCGCCGCCCGGACGCGCGCCAAGGCAAAAGGGAGAGAACTCATGGGCGAAGCCTATATCGTGGCGGCCGCGCGCACGGCCGGAGGGCGCAAGGGCGGCAAGGTCTCGGGCTGGCACCCGGCCGATCTGGGCGGCGTCATCCTCGACGCCCTGGTCGATCGGACCGGCGCTGATCCGGCCCTGGTCGAGGACGTGATCATGGGCTGCGTCGGCCAGGTCGGCGAGCAGGGCCTGAACGTGGCCCGCAACGCCATCCTCGCCTCCAAGCTGCCCGAGAGCGTGCCGGGGACCTCGGTCGACCGCCAGTGCGGCTCGTCGCAGCAGGCCATCCATTTCGCCGCCGCCACCGTGATGTCGGGGGCCATGGACATCGTCATCGCCGCTGGCGTCGAGAGCATGAGCCGCGTGCCGATGGGCCTGTCCTCGCAGCTGCCGTTCAAGAACGGCTTTGGCACCTACAAGAGCCCGCGCATCGAGGACAAATATCCCGGCATCCAATTCAGCCAGTTCATGGGCGCCGAGATGATGGCCAAGAAGTACGACCTGTCGCGGGCCGACCTCGACGCCTTCGCGCTTGAGAGCCACCAGCGCGCCATGGCCGCCACCAAGGGCGGCAAGTTCGCCGCCGAGATCGTGCCGATCGAGATCAAGCTGGAAGACGGCAAGACCGAGCGCCACGAGGTCGATGAGGGCATCCGTTGGGACGCCTCGATGGAGTCGATCGGCTCGGTGAAACTGCTGGCGGAAGACGGCCGCATCACCGCCGCCACCTCCAGCCAGATCTGCGACGGCGCGGCCGGGGTGATGATCGTCAACGAACGCGGGCTCAAGGCCCTGGGCGTCGAGCCGCTGGCCCGCATCCACCACATGACCGTGATCGGCCACGACCCGGTGATCATGCTGGAAGCCCCCATCCCGGCCACCCTGAAGGCGCTGGAGCGGGCCGGCATGAAGATCGGCGACATCGACCTCTACGAGGTCAACGAGGCCTTCGCTTCGGTGCCGACCGCTTGGCTGAAGGTCACCGGCGGCGATCCGGCCAGGCTGAACGTCAATGGCGGCGCCATCGCCCTTGGGCACCCGCTGGGCGGCTCGGGCGCCAAGCTGATGACCACGCTGGTCCACGCCTTGAAGGACCGCGGCGCGCGCTATGGTCTGCAGACCATGTGCGAAGGCGGCGGCCTGGCCAACGTCACGATCGTCGAGCGGCTGTAGCTGGGTCACTGGCCCCCTCCGGGCCTTCGGCCCTCCTCCCCCACAGGGGGAAGAAGAGGGTGCGAGCCTTCTTCCCCCCATGGGGGAGGAGCGCGCAGCGCGGAGGGGGCAAGTCGCAAAAGGAGCCCCCATGATCACCCTCTGGCACTGCCGCGACGCACGCTCGTTCCGTCCGCTGTGGGCGCTGGAGGAGCTGGAGGTCCCGTACGACCTCAAGCTCCTGCCCTTCCCGCCGCGCTTCCACGCGCGGGACTATCTCGACGAGAACCCGCTGGGCACCATCCCGCTGCTGGTCGACGGCGAAACGCGGATGACCGAGTCCGCGGCGATGATCGAGTACCTGTCGACGCGCCACGGCGAGGGGCGACTGTCGGTGCGGCCTGAAGAGCCGGGCTACGGCGCCTATCTGAACGGCCTCGTTTATGGCGAGGCGACCCTGACCTTCCCCCAGACCCTGGTGCTGCGCTACGCGCGCCTTGAGCCCGAGGAACGCCGCCAGCCGCAGGTGGCCGAGGACTACGCCCGCTGGTTCTTGGCCCGGCTGAAGGGGCTGGAGACGATCCTGGAGACCTCGGCCTTCGTCGCCGCCGGCCGCTTTACCGGCGCCGACATCTCGGTGGCCTACGCCCTGTTGCTGGCCCGCGCCCTGAAGCTGGAGGGCGAGTTCTCACCAGCGGTCGCCGACTACTGGACACGCATGAGCGACCGCCCCGCCTTCGCCCGCGCCAAGGCCGCGCAAAGCTCAGCTCCAGCCAGCGTTTGAACGGATTTATCGTCTTACGGCAAATTAACTGAGCGACCGTGGGTTTGTCGGCTAGAAGGCCGACGGGGTAGTAACTGTCGCTGGGGATGAACGTGCTTTACCGGATCACTGGGCGCCGCCCGGCTTTGAGCGCGCTGGTCTTGGTCCTGGGGGTGAGCGCGATCGCCCTTTCGGGATGCGGCGACAAGAAGCCCCAAAAAGCCAAGGCTCCCGCTCCGGCGGCCACCGTCAGCGTGGCCACGGTCGCCAGCCAGCCGATCGCCCGCCTGATCAACGCCACCGGCACGATCTCGCCCTGGGAAGAGGTGCCGGTCGGCGCCGAAACCGGCGGCCTGACGGCCCTATCGGTCAACGCCGAGGAAGGCCAGGTGGTCCAGGCCGGCCAGGTTCTGGTCAAGCTGAACGACGCCCTGATCAGCGCCCAACTGCGCCAGCAGGAGGCCGCCGTCGCCAGCGCCCGCGCCACCTTGGCCGAAGCGCAAGCCGCCCTGGGCCGCGCCCGCGAGCTGCAGGCCAAGGGCTATCTGTCCCAAGCCTCGCTGGACACCGCCACAGCCCGCCAGGGCACGGCCGCCGCCAACCTGGCCGCCGCCGAGGCCGCGCGCGGCGAGACCACGGCGCGCCTGGCCCAGACCTCGATCCGCGCCCCGGTCGGCGGCCTGATCAGCCGTCGCAGCGTCACCAAGGGACAGATCGTCAGCGCCGGCTCGGAGCTCTTCCGCATCGTCCGCGACAGCCGCCTGGAGGTCGACGCCGAGATCCCCGAGACCGAGCTTGGCGCGGTGAAGGCGGGGATGCCGGCCACGATCTATTCCGACAAGGTCGGTGAGACCAGCGGCAGCGTCCGCATCGTCACCTCCGAGGTCAACGCGACCAGCCGCCTGGGCGTGGCCCGGGTCGCCCTGTCGTCGATGGGCGGCTTCCGTCCGGGGATGTTCGCGCGCGTGCGTATCGACGCCGGCGACCAGCCCGCGCTCGTCGTGCCCAGCGCCTCGGTGCTGTACCGCGAGAACCGTCCGGGCGTGTTTGTCGTCGACAACGCCAAGAAGGTCCATTTCCGCCGCATCCAGATCCTGACGAGCACCGGCGACCGTGTCGCCGCCACCGGCCTCACGGCCGGCGAGCAGGTGGTGGTCGAAGGCGCCGGCTTCCTGGGCGAAGGCGACCTGGTGCGCGTCAGCGCCATCGTCGCCGCTCGCTAGGGCCCGGTCCGATGCGCAACATCTCATCCTGGGCGATCAAGAACCCGATCCCCGTCATCCTGCTGTTCCTGCTGTTGATGATCGCCGGGATCGCGAGCTTCCGATCCATGCGGATCAACAACGATCCCGACGTCGACCTGCCGATCGTCGTCGTCACGGCCGTGCGCCCCGGCGCCGCGCCCAGCGAGCTGGAGACCCAGGTCACCCGCCTGATCGAGGACTCGATCGCGGGCCTGGGCCAGGTCCGACACTCGCGATCCACCATCGTCGACGGCGCCTCGACCACCGTGATCGAATTCGAGCTGGGCGTGGACCACGAGCGGGTCACCAACGACGTGCGCAACGCCATGTCCAACCTGCGCAGCGACCTGCCCCAGGACATGCAGGAACCGACCGTCACTCGGGTCGACATCTCTGGCGACGACCTGATCACCTATGTGGTCAAGGCCCCGACCCTGACGCCCGAGCAACGCAGCTGGTTCGTCGACAACGACGTCAGCCGCGCCCTGCTGGCCATCCGCGGCGTCGGCGAGGTCAATCGCCGGGGCGGCGTCAATCGCGAGATCGAGGTCGCCCTCGCCCCTGATCGGCTGGCCGCGCGCGGCGTCACCGCCGCCGCCGTCAGCCAGGCCCTGGTGTCGTCCAACGCCGACCTGCCCGGCGGCCGCGTGACCATCTCCGGCGCCGAGCGGGCCATCCGCACCCTGGGCGCGGCCGGCTCGATCGAGCAGCTTCGCGAGACCCGCGTGCCGCTGTCGGGCGGCGGCTTCGTGCGCCTGGCCGACCTGGGGACCGTGACCGACCACTGGGCCGAGCCGCGCTCGCGCGCTCGCTTCAACGGCCAGGAGGTCGTGACCTTCTCGATGATCCGCTCGCGCGGCGCCTCGGAGGTGCAGACCGCCGAGAAGGTCCGCAAGGCCGTCGAGACGCTCGACAAGGAGCACCCCGAGGTCGAGATCGAGGAGATCACCTCGACCGTGAAGTATATCGAGGAGAGCTATCTGGCCTCGATGGAGGCCCTGATCATCGGGGCGATCCTGGCCGTTCTGGTGGTGCTGCTGTTCCTGCGCGACTGGCGCGCCACCCTGCTGGCGGCCGTGGCCATCCCGACCTCGCTGATCCCGACCTTCGCGGTGCTGGGGCCGATGGGGCAATCGCTGAACGGCGTCACCCTGCTGGCCCTGTCGCTGACCGTCGGCATCCTCGTGGACGACGCCATCGTCGAGATCGAGAACATCGTCCGCCACATGCGCGGCGGCAAAAGCCCCTATGCGGCGGCCATGGAGGCGGCTGACGAGATCGGCCTGGCGGTCGTGGCCACCACCTTCACCATCGTGGCGGTGTTCGCGCCGGTGGGCTTCATGCCGGGGATCATCGGCCAGTTCTTCAAGGCCTTCGCCCTGGCCGCCTGTATCTCGGTGCTGTTCTCGCTGGTCGTGGCCCGCCTGCTGACGCCGCTGATGGGCGCCTACATGCTGAAGGCCGACCACAAGCATGAGGACAAGGACCCGTCCTGGATGGGCCCGTACCTCAAGAGCCTGAACTGGAGCCTGAACAACCGCTGGAAGGTCCTGTTGATGGGCGTTCCGCTGTTTCTGGTCTCGATCTTCCTGGCCACCCGCCTGCCGTTCGAGTTCCAGCCCCAGGTCGACCGGGGACGCTCGGAGTTCGCGATCGAGCTGCCGCCGGGCGCGACGCTGGACGAGACCGACGCCATCGTGCAGCGCGTGACGCACGAACTGCGCGCGCGCCCCGAAGTGGTCAGCGTCTTCGCTTCGGTCGGCCGCAACAACGCGGTCAACAGGGGCCAGGTGACCGCCGACCTGACCGACAAGGGCCAGCGGATCAGCCAGCAGCAGTTCAGCCGCCAGATGGTCGACCAGTTCGCCGCCATCCCCGGCGCGCGGATCGGCGCGGGCAGCAACAACGGCGGCGGCCCGTCGAGCGGCGGCAGCTACACGCTGAGCCTGGTCAGCGACAACGGCCCAGCCCTCGAAGCCGCCGCCCGCAAGGTCGAGGCCGAGATGCGTACGGTCCCGGGCCTGGCCCACGTGGTCAACACCGCCGCGATCGCGCGTCCCGAGATCGTCGTGACGCCGCGTCCCGACCAGGCCGCCCGCGCGGGCGTCTCGGCTGGGGCCATCTCGCAGGCCGTGCGTGTGGCCACGATCGGCGACGTCGACCAGAACCTGCCCAAGTACAATCTGGGCGACCGCCAGGTTCCGATCCGGCTGCGCCTGGACGAGAGCGCGCGCGAGGATATCGCCGTGCTGCAGACCCTGCAGGTGCCCTCCGCCAACGGCGCCGTGCCGCTGAACGCCGTGGCCGACGTGCGCTTTGGCGCGGGTCCCTCGCAGATCGACCGCCGCGACCGCTCGCGGGTGGCCACGATCACCGCCGAGCTGGACGGCATCGTCGTCGGCGAGGCCGCCACCCGCGTCCACGCCTTGCCCTCGGTCAAGAACCTGCCGCCTGGCGTCAAGGAAGTGGCCGCCGGCGACGCGGAGTTCATCGCCGAGATGGTCAGCGGCTTCCTGGGCGCGCTGATCACCGGCATCCTTCTGATGTACGTCGTGCTGGTGCTGCTGTTCCGCAGCTTCGCCCACCCGGTCACCATCATGGTCGCCCTGCCGCTGGCCATCGGCGGCGCCTTCGGCCTCTTGGTGCTGGCCAAGTCCAGCTTCTCGATCTCGACCCTGATCGGGATCCTGATGCTGATGGGCATCGCGGCCAAGAACTCGATCCTCCTGGTCGAGTACGCGATCATGGCCATGAAGGAACACGGCATGGACAAGCGCACGGCCATCGTGGACGCCGCCCACAAGCGGGCTCGGCCGATCCTGATGACCACCGTGGCCATGGGCGCGGGCATGCTGCCCACCGCCATCGGCCTGGGCGCCGAGGTCGAGTTCCGGGCCCCGATGGCGATCGCCGTCATTGGCGGCCTGATCACCTCGACCCTGCTGTCCCTGCTCTACATCCCGGTGGTGTTCATCCTGATGGACGGGCTGCGGACCCGCGCCGAGCGCCTGATGCGCCGCATGTTCGGCCACCAGCACCACGCGGCCGCCGAAGGTGGTGGAGTAGCAACATCGTCCGACCTCCCCGGCGAATGCCGGGGCCCAGATCGAACCCACGAGCGCCCTTCGTCGAACCACGGCGGAGGGCGCTTTAATTTCAGGCTCACGGGATGAATCTGGGTCCCGGCATTCGCCGGGAAGGTCGGTGTGTTGGGCCTACCCCTTCAACGCCTTCGCCACGACCGGCGCCAGGCGTTCGGCGATGATCCGCGCGCCCTCGGCGTTGGGGTGGATGCCGTCGCTCTGCATGTAGCGCGAGACGCCGATCACGCCGGTGAAGAAGTCGGGCGCGTAAAAGACCCCGAGCTCACGCGCCAGGGCCGGATAGATGTCGGTGAAGCGGCGGGCGTAGTCGACGCCTAGCAGGGCCGGCGCTCGCATCCCGGCCAGCACCACGCGGACGCCTTTCGCCTTCAACCGCGTGACGATGGCGCGCAGGTTCTCGCGGGTCCAGGCCGGCTCGGCGCCCTGCAGCAGATCATTGCCCCCCAGGGCGACCACGCAGACAGCGGTCTCGGCGGGGATGCGCTCCACGCGCGACAGGCCAGCCTGGGTGGTGGCGCCGATCACCCCGAAGCCGAAGACCCGAGCCTGAATCTTCATGCCGTCCAGGGTGCGCTGCAGCCAGGCGGGCAGCGCGCGGTCCTGCGTCAGGCCAAGACCGGCGGTGATGGAGTCGCCCAGCACCGTGACTAGCGGCGGGGACGCCTTGTGGCGCGCGGCGGCGTGGACCGCGCCCGGAACGCCAAGGGCCAGCAGGCCGCCTAGAAAAGCCCGGCGGGCGGCGAGAGGGCTGTGGAACTTCTCCATGGATCGAACCGTATGAGTTGCCTGTCATCATGAAACGCGCTTGGCTTTGAACGCGGGATGAAGGGGAGAGGCGGCTATGCGTCGCAGGGTTCGCGAAATCTTGATCGCCGGCGTGGCGGCGGCGGCGCTGTCGGCCTGCGGCCAGAGCCAGTCTCAGACCGGTCCCGTGGGCTACGGCCCCAACCCCGCCCTGCCCAAGCCGTGCAAGACCCTGATCCCGACCGTCAAGGTTTCCGAGGTGGTCGGCTGGCCGTCGGGCGTGACGCCGACCGCGCCGGCGGGCTTCCGCGTGCAGCCGTTCGCCACGGGCCTGGACCATCCGCGCTGGCTGCTGGTGCTGCCCAACGGCGACGTGCTGGTCGCCGAGAGCGCCGCCCCGCCCAAGGCGAAGCCCACGCCCGGCCTGCGCGGCTTCTTCGAGAAGATGCTGATGAAGAAGGCCGGCGCGGTCACCCCCAGCGCCAACCGCATCACCCTGCTGCGCGACGCCAACGGCGACGGCGTGGCCGAGCTGAAGACGCCGTTCCTGACGGGCCTCTATTCACCGTTCGGCATGGCCCTGGTCGGCGACACCCTCTACGTCGCCAACGCCGACGCCATCGTCGCCTTCCCGTACAAGGCCGGCGAGACAAAGATCACCGCGCCCGCACGCAAGGTGGCCGACCTGCCCGGCGGGCCGATCAACCACCACTGGACCAAGACCATCATCGCCAGCGCGGACGGCTCCAAGCTCTACGCAACCGTCGGCTCGAACAGCAATGTCGGCGAGAACGGCATGCAGAACGAGGTCAATCGCGCGGCGATCCTCGAGGTCGACCTGGCCACGGGGGCCAAGCGCGTCTTCGCCTCAGGCCTGCGCAACCCCGTCGGTCTGTCCTGGAACCCGGCCAATGGCGAGCTGTGGACCGCGGTCAACGAGCGCGACGAGCTCGGCAACGATCTGGTCCCCGACTACATGACCTCGGTGCGCGACGGCGGTTTCTATGGCTGGCCCTACAGCTATTTCGGCCGCCACGTCGACAAGCGCGTCCCCGACTCCGACCGCCGCCCCGACCTCGTCGAGCGCGCCATCGTCCCCGACTACGCCCTGGGCGCCCACACCGCCTCGCTGGGCCTGACCTTCTATGAGGGGGCCAGCTTTCCCGCGCGCTACAAGAACGGCGTCTTCGTCGGCCAGCACGGTTCGTGGAACCGCAAGCCCCAGGCCGGCTACAAGGTGATCTTCGTCCCGTTCACGGGCGGCAAGCCGGCGGGTCCGGTGGAGGACTTCCTGACGGGCTTCCTCGACGCCAAGGGCAAGGCCCAGGGGCGTCCGGTGGGCGTCACGGTCGATGGGTCCGGCGCGCTGCTGGTGGCGGATGATGTGGGCGACGCGGTCTGGCGGGTGAGCGCGGCGCGGTAAAGGACGCCCCCTCCGTCGCCTTTATTTTCGTCTTTCTCGCCCCACGGGACCGGCTTCGCCGGCCCGAGGGCAAGCCAAGTGGCGAGAACCCCTGGTTCAGTTGACACGTGAGACGCAAGCGGACCGCCAGCGGTCCGCCCCTCCGGCGCCTGCGGCGGACAGAGGGGTTCCCGCCACAAGGGCGGCAATGACGGATGGTTATGGGAAGCGACTAGAAACTTGCACAACGAGACTAACTAGCCTTACCCTCCTCGCAAAATACGGGAGGACCGCCATGAAGCTTGAACGCCTGCCGCCGGTGCGGACGTCGCTGTCGCCGACCAACCACCCGTACATGACCGGCCCGTGGACGCCGCAGCACGAGGAGGTCAACGCCTGGGACCTCGAGGTGCTGGAGGGCGCGATCCCGGCCGACCTGGACGGCGTCTATCTGCGCAATACCGAGAACCCCGTCCATGACCCGCTGGGCCGCTATCACCCGTTCGACGGCGACGGGATGATCCACCAGATCGAGTTCAAGGACGGCCAGGCGACCTATCGCAACCGCTTCGTCCGCACCCGCTGCTTCGAGGCCGAGCAGGAGGTCAATGAGAGCCTGTGGGGCGGTCTGATGGACGGTCCGGGAACCTCCAAGCGTCCCGGCTTCGGCGCTCATGGGTCCTTGAAGGACAGCGCCAGCACCGACATCGTCGTCCACAATGGCGAGGCGATCGCCACCTTCTACCAGTGCGGCGAAGCCTATCGGCTAGATCCCCTGACCTTGGAGACGCTCGGCGTGGCAGCCTGGGCGCCGCTGGATGGCGTCTCGGCCCACCCCAAGGTCGACGAGAGCACCGGCGAGCTGTTGTTCTTCAACTACTCCAAGGCCTGGCCCTACATGCACTATGGCGTGGTCGGTCCCGACGGGAAGCGCAGCCTCTATCAGGGCGTGCCCCTGCCCGGTCCGCGCCTGCCGCACGACATGTGCTTTTCGGCGAACTGGGCGATTCTCAACGACCTGCCGGTGTTCTGGGACCAGGAGCTGATGGCCCGCGACATCCACGCCGTGCGCCTGCACAAGGGCCTGCCCAGCCGCTTTGCACTCGTCCCCCGCCACGGCGGCGAGCCGCGCTGGTTCGAGGCCGAGCCGACCTATGTGCTGCACTGGCTGAACGCATACGAGGACGGTGACGAGGTGGTCCTGGATGGCTACTTCCAGGAAAAGCCGATCCCCCGTCCGATGGAAGGCGCGCCTGAGGGCCACGGCCACCTGATGGCCTATCTGGACGAGCACAGCTTCCTGCCGAAGCTTCACCGCTGGCGCTTCAACCTGAAGACCGGCGAGACGACCGAACGCCACCTGGACGACCGGGTGCTGGAGTTCGGCATGTTCAATCAGAAATATGCCGGCAAGCCCTATCGCTACGCCTATTCGACCACCGCCAAGCCGGGCTGGTTCCTGTTCAACGGCTTCGTCAAGCACGACCTTGAGACCGGCGAGAGCTGGTCGATCACCCTGCCCGAGGGCCGCTACGCCAGCGAGGCGCCTTTCGCGCCCAAGGTCGGCGCCAAGGACGAGGACGACGGCTACCTGGTCAGCTTCATCATCGACGAGAACCGGGGAACCTCGGAGTGCGCGATCGTCGACGCCAAGCGCTTCGAAGTCGTCTGCCGGGTGGCCCTGCCGCACAAGCTGAGCAGCGGCACCCACAGCGTCTGGGCCGGGCGGGAGATGCTGCGGGGGTAGCGGCCCGCGCCCCTTCCGCAAGGTCCGCTTGCCGCGTCGGATAACGTCGGTACACTCACCTGAACAACGATAAGTCGGGAGGGTGGAATGGCGACCGGGAACCCCCAAGCGCGGCTGCCCAAGGCCTGCGTGATCGGCGCCGGCTGCAGCGGCTTCACCACGATCAAGCGGCTGAAGGACTACGGCGTCCCCCACGACTGCTTCGAGATGTCCGACGAGATCGGGGGCAACTGGTACTACAAGAACCCCAACGGAATGTCGGCCTGCTACGACAGCCTGCACATCGACACCAGCAAGTGGCGGCTGGCGTTCGAGGACTTTCCCGTGCCGAGGGACTGGCCCGACTTTCCCCACCACGCGCAGCTCTTTCAGTACTTCAAGGACTATGTCGACCACTTCGGCCTGCGCCCGACCATCACCTTTAACACCCGGGTCCAGAGCGCCCGTCGCACCAGCGACGGTCTGTGGTCAGTGACGCTGTCGAGCGGCGAGACGCGGCTCTATGATGTGCTGTTCGTCTGCAACGGCCACCATTGGGACCCGCGCGTTCCGGAGTATCCCGGCGAGTTCGATGGCCCCGCCTTCCACGCCCACGCCTATTGCGACCCGTTCGATCCGGTCGACATGCGCGGCAAGAACGTCGTGGTCGTCGGCATGGGCAACTCGGCCATGGACATCGCCAGCGAGCTCTCCCAGCGCCCGATCGCCAAGACCCTCTGGGTCTCGGCCCGGCGGGGCGTGTGGGTGTTCCCGAAGTATCTGAACGGCAAGCCCGCCGACAAATCCGCCCTGCCCGCCTGGGTGCCGCGCAAGCTGGGCCTGGCCCTGTCGCGCTCGGTGCTGAAGAAGACCATCGGCCGGATGGAGGACTACGGCCTGCCCAAGCCCGACCACGAGCCGCTGGAGGCTCACCCGTCGGTCTCGGGCGAGTTCCTGACGCGCGCGGGCTGCGGCGACATCAAGTTCAAGCCGGCGATCAAGGCGCTGGAGGGCAAGCGCGTCCGCTTTACCGACGACAGCGTCGAGGACGTGGACGCGATCGTCTTCGCAACCGGCTACAAGATCAGCTTCCCGTTCTTTGACGATCCGGCGCTGCTGCCCGACGCCGACCACCGCCTGCCACTGTTCAAGCGGATGATGAAGCCGGGGGTCCCGAACCTCTTCTTCATGGGCCTGGCCCAGCCCCTGCCGACCCTGGTGAACTTCGCCGAGCAGCAGGCCAAGCTGGCGGCCGCCTACCTGGCCGGCCGCTACGCGCCGCCGCTACGCGCGGAGATGGAGAAGATCATCGCCAAGGACGAGCAGCGCCACACTGGTCACTTCTACGAGTCCGCCCGCCACACGATCCAGGTCGACTTCAACGTCTATTGCGCCGACCTGAAGAAGGAGATCGCCAAGGGCGAGGCGCGGGCGCGGAGCCAGGGCGGGACGTTGCCGGTGGCGGCGCGGGCCGAGGGCAAGTCGGAACCGCTGCTGGCCCCCACCTGACCACGCTTTGCGTGGTCGTCCGCCCCCGGAGGGGGCGGAAGGTGACGCCGCGTCCTTCTTCCCCCTCCGGGGGAGGAGCGCCGTAGGCGCGGAGGGGGCAAGTAAGCTACGCCTCTCCGCGAAAGAGGAGCCCCCATGCCCAAGATCACCTTCGACAAGGACACCCGCGCCAAGCTGGTCGCCGGCCTGTCACACTATCTGAAGGACGAGCTGGATCTGGAGGTGAAGGGCTTCGACGCCGAGTTCCTGCTGGACTTCGTGACCGAGCGGCTGGGCCCCTACTGGTACAACCAGGGCCTCCACGACGCCCAGGCCCTGTACCGCGAGAAGCTGGAGGCGATCAGCGAGGCGGTCTACGACATCGAACAGCCGGTCAAACCCTTATGAGCGCGGGGGCTTGCCGGGCGGAGCGGAATGAGGTCACGTTCCTGACGGAGCGTCACGATCGCTCCATCTCCGAGTCGGGGCCCATGTCGAACATCGCCTACTTTCCCAAGCCCCATATCGACCAGCGGCCGGGCAAGCGCGAGCGGACCAAGACCGCCAATCGCCAGGCCATACTGGACGCCGCCCGCGAGGTGTTCGGGGAGCTGGGCTATGACGCCGCCACGGTGCGCGACATCATCCGCCGCACGGGTTTGGCCTCGGGCACGTTCTACAACTACTACAAGTCCAAGGAGGAGGTGTTCGAGGCCCTGGCCGACGACGGCGCCCGCCGCTTCCGCCCGCTGCTGCGCGCCGAGTCCGAGAAGGCCGTCGACTTCCCGTCGTTCCTGCGTGGGGCGATGCTGGCCTATTTCGACTTCCTGGCGAAGGAGCAGGAAAGCTGGCGGATCGACCGCCCCTCCAGCGAACCGATCCCGCACGCTCGGTCCAGTCCAGAGCTGGCCGCCGTGTTCGACGAGGTCCGCGAAGCCTTCGCCCGGGTGCTGGCCCACGACAACGCCCCGCCCGTCGATCTGGACTACCTGACCTCGGCCTGCATCGCGATCGCCCGCGAGCTGGGCGACAAGATGCTGGAGCGACGGCCGGTCGATACGGCCGGCGCTGCGGACTTCGCCGTCAGGCTGATCCTGGGCGGCGTGCCCGCCCTGCCGAAACTATAAAAACAACAGGAGGGGGAAAGATGGCCTCGGACGCCACGCAGAAAGCCATACTGAAGCTGATCCTGTCGCTGCCCAGCCCGATCCTGCGGGCGATGTCGGGCGGGGGCGTCGTCTATAAGGGCGGGCGGACGCTGGACCCGCGCTTCCAGTTCTTCGCCCACGCGGCCAAGAAGCTGCCCCCGATGTCCAGCCTGTCGCCCGCCGAGGCCGTGGCCGGCAGCGCCAAGGGCCTGGCGGCCGTGCAGGGGCCGTTGGAGCCCGGCGTGCGCACCGAGAGCCTGTCGGTGGAGGGGCCGGGCGGCCCGATCCCCTGCCGCGCCTATCGGCCGGAAAACCAGGACATCCACGCCCCGCTGATCGTCTACGCCCACATGGGCGGCGGGGTGATCGGCGATCTGGAGACCTGCCACGCCTTCTGCTCCATCCTGGCCAAGATGGTGCGTACGGCGGTGATCTCGGTCGACTACCGCCTGGCGCCCGACCACAAGTTCCCGGCGGGGCTGGAGGACGTGCTGGCCGTCTATCGCTGGGCGCGTGACAACACCGCCCGCTTCGGCGCCGCGCCGACGCCGCCCGCCATCGGCGGCGACAGCATGGGCGGCAACTTCTCGGCCATCATCGCCCAGGAGATGAAGCGCACGGGCGAGCCCCAGCCGGCGGTCCAGATCCTGATCTATCCGGCCGTGGACGTCGCCAGCGAGACGCCGTCCATGACCACCTTCGGCGACGCCTATCCGCTGACGCGCCAGACCATGGACTGGTTCATGGGCCACTATATGGGCCCCGACGCCGACCCGGCCGATCCGCGCCTGTCACCGGACCGGACCGAGGACCTCTCGGGCCTGGCGCCGGCCGTGATCGCCACCGCGGGCTTTGATCCCCTGACCGACCAGGGCGAAGCCTACGCCAAACGCTTGCAGGCCGCCGGCGTGCGGGTGCGCTATCGCCGCTACGACAGCCTGGCCCACGCCTTTACCGCCTTCACGGGCGCGATCCCGGCGGCGGACGCGGCCTGCCGCGAGATCGCCAGCCTGGTGCGCGAGACGTTCGAGGCGGGGGTTTAGGGCCAAACACCCGATCTCCCCGGCGAATGCCGGGGCCCAGATCGAACCCACAAGCGCCCGATGTTGGGACGAGGCGTATCTCGGATCATCTCAAACCGCTCAGGCTGAATCTGGGCCCCGGCATTCGCCGGGGAGGTCGGATCTAAAGGAGAGAGCGTGAGTTCAATCCCCCCCGCCATGCGCGCCCTGGTCGTCGAGGCCCTAGCGGCCGACTTCGGCGGCTGCGCGGTCCGTGAGGTCGCAACCCCGACGCCCGGCCCCGGCGAGGTCCTGGTGCGCGTCCGCGCAGCCAGCGTGAACTTCCCCGACCTGTTGATGACGCGCGGGGAGTACCAGTTCAAACCGCCCCTGCCCTTCACCCCCGGCCTGGACCTGTCCGGCGAGGTCGTCGCGCTGGGCGAGGGCGTCTCGAGCCTGGCCGTCGGCGACGCCGTGGTCGGCGGGGCGCGGCTGGGCGGTTTCGCGGAGTACGCGGTGCTGCCCGCCGAAGCCCTCAAGCCCAAGCCCGCGCGGCTGTCCTTCGCCGAAGCGGCGGCCTATGGCGCGGCGTACCTGACGGCCTACGTCGCCCTCGTCCGCCGCGCGCGGCTGGAGCCCGGCGAATGCGTGCTGGTCCACGGCGCGGCCGGCGGGGTGGGCCTGGCGGCGGTGGACCTGGCCAAGGCCCTGGGCGCGCGGGTCATCGCCACCTCGGCCTCCGACGACAAGCTGGAAGCGGTTCAGGCGCTCTACGCCCCCGACGCCGTGGTCAATGTGACCGGCGGCTTCCGCGACCGGGTGAAAGAGATCACCGGCGGCCACGGCGCGGACGTGATCTATGACCCCGTCGGCGGCGACGTCTTCGACGAGAGCGTCCGCTGCGTCGCCTTTGACGGACGGCTCCTGGTGATCGGTTTCACCTCGGGACGGATCCCGACGGTCTCGGCCAATATGCCGCTGATCAAGGGCTTCTCGGTGATGGGCGTGCGGGCCGGCGAATACGGGCGGCAGTTTCCAGACAAGGGCCGCGAGAACAGCCAGGCGGTCTGGCGGATGGCGGACGAGGGGCGGATTCGCCCGCATGTGCACGCGCAGGTTCCGCTGGACCGCTGGCGCGAGGCGTTCGACCTGCTGGCCCAGCGCAAGGTGGTGGGCAAGGCGGTGATCACGCCGTGATCCTGGCCCCCTCCGCGCTTCGCGCTCCTCCCCCAGAGGGGGAAGAAGGTGGGCGGTGATCCTTCTTCCCCCTATGGGGGAGGAGGGCCGAAGGCCCGGAGGGGGCGAGTAGGGTAAGTCCCTGAACCGACTCAGGTTGACATCCCGCGTCCGTTCTTTTATCCACCGCCCCTCACTCGCGGGGCCCCAGGCTTCGCGTCCAACGTTTTGCATTTCGGAGCCACGTCGTGAAGCGCACCTTCCAGCCGTCGAAGCTCGTGCGTGCCCGCCGTCACGGCTACCGCGCGCGTATGGCCACCAAGAATGGCCAAAAGGTCGTCGCGCGTCGCCGCGCCAAGGGCCGCAAGCGCCTGACCGCCTAATTGCTCTTCCTCCCTCGGGAGGCTAGATCATGATCAAAGCCGCCTTTTCCACAGACCTGATTTCAGGTTCTCGCCGGAAAGGCGGCTTTTTTCATGCCTGAAGCCATGCATGAAGCCCCGCTCCGCTTCGAGCGGCTTCGCAAGCGGCCTGACTTCCTGCTGGCGGCCAAGGCCCCGGCCCTGTCGCGCGGCGCCGTCTTCATCCAGATGCGCAAGCGCGCCGACGAGGATCCGGTGGTCCGGGTCGGCTTCACCGCCACCAAGAAGATCGGCGGCGCCGTCGAGCGCAACCGCGCCAAGCGCCGCCTGCGCGAGGCCGCCAGGCTGGTCCTGCCCCTTCATGCGCGCCCTTCGCATGACTATGTGTTCATCGCGCGTGGCGGTACGGGCTCGCGCGAATGGGGACGTTTGCTTGACGATGTCAAAAGCGCGCTGATAAGCCTCGCCGCCGAGCACGATGGCGCGAGGGTCTCGCGGTCATCGGCCGGCGCATCGTCCAAAGCCGTCTCTTCCCAACAACCCGATCCCACAGTTTCCGGTTAAGCGCTCCATGCAGAACGACAACAAAAACACGCTGATGTTCATCGTCAGCGCGTTCGCGATCCTGATCGGGTACCAGTTCTTCATCCTGGGTCCGCAGCAGAAGCAGGCCGAAGCCGAGGCGCGCGCCAAGAAGGCAGCGCAGAGCCAGGTCGCCGCCCAGGCCGGCGTTCAGCTGGACGCCAACGGCAATCCCGCGCCGCTGCGCCTGTCGCGCGAGGCGGCCCTGAGCCAGAGCCCGCGCATCGTGGTCGACACGCCCGCGCTGAAGGGCTCGATCGCGCTTAAGGGCGGCCGCATCGACGACCTGTTCCTGCGCAAGTACGCCGAGACGACGGCCAAGGCCTCGCCGCCGGTCGAGCTGTTCCGCCCCGAGGGCGCCGAGCACGCCTGGTTCGCTGATTTCGGCTGGGCCGGCGCCAATCTGCCGGGCCTGCCCGACAGCCGCACCGTCTGGACCGCCGCGCCGGGCCAGGTGCTGCGCCCCAATTCGCCAGTGACCCTGACCTATGACAACGGCCTGGGCCTTACCTTCACCCGCGTGATCGCGGTGGACGACCAGGCGATGTTCTCGGTCACCGACAGCGTCAAGAACAACGGGACCAACGGCCTGCAGCTTGCCCCCTACGCCACCGTGCAGCGTCAGGGCATCGGCCAGCACCTGGGGACCAACCAGATCGTCCACGAAGGCGCCATCGGCGTGCTGGGCTCGGGCAAGGACCAGAAGCTGGAGCTGTCCAAGTACCAGAAGTGGAAGAAGGACAAGCCGCTCACGACCTTCGACTCGGTCGGCGGCTGGGCGGGCATCACCGACAAGTACTGGCTGGCGGCCCTGATCCCCGGCCAGACCGAAACCATCAAGGCCCAGTACCGCGTGACCAACGTGGCCGGCGTCGACGTCTACGACGTCAATTTCGTGGGCCCGACCCAAGCGCTGAACCCCGGCGCGACCCTGACCCAGACCACGCGCCTGTTCGCCGGCGCCAAGACCGTGCCGCTGCTGCGCACCTATCAGTACGCCGGCCAGGCGCCCGACTGGTGGAAGTTCTGGGACAACCGCAAGGCCGAGATCCCGCGCTTCGACTGGGCCGTGGACTGGGGCATGTTCTCCATGTTCACCCGCCCGATCTTCAACGTGCTGGAGATCTTCTTCAAGCTGGTCGGCAACTTCGGCCTGGCCATCCTGCTGCTGACCGTCGTGCTCAAGCTCGTCCTCTATCCGATGGCGGACAAGAGCTACGAGTCCATGGCCAAGATGAAGAAGATCGCCCCCGAGGTCGAGAAGCTGAAGACCAAGCACAAGGACGATCCGGCCAAGCAGCAGCAGGAGATGATGGCGCTGTATCAAAAGGAGAAGATCAACCCGATGATGGGCTGTCTTCCGATGCTGGTGCAGATCCCGGTCTTCTACGCCCTGTACAAGGTTCTGACCGTCACCATCGAAATGCGCCACGCGCCGTTCTTCGGCTGGATCCAAGACCTCTCGGCGCCGGATCCGACGACGATGTTCAACCTGTTTGGCCTGATCCCCTGGGACCCGGGCATGCTGCCTCTGGTCGGCGGTCTGATCGCCCACCTGGGCGTGTGGCCTCTGCTGTACGGCTTCACCATGTGGCTGACCACGGCGATGAACCCGCCGGCCGGCGACCCCATCCAGCAGAAGATCTTCCAGTGGTTCCCGGTGATCTTCACCTTCACCCTGTCGGGTTTCGCCGTGGGCCTGGTGATCTACTGGTGCTGGAGCAACGTCCTGACCATCGTCCAGCAGTACGTGATGATGCGCCGCTACAAGGTCGAGAACCCGATCGACCGCATCATCGCGCGCCTGCAAGGCAAGCCGGTTAGCGCGACCTGATGAGCGACGAGGTCCTGTTCACGGATGAAGAGATCGAGACGGCGCGGGTTTTCTTCGCCCAGCCCGTCTCGTTCATCATGGGCGCGGTGCGCATGGACGCCATGCCCGCGCCCGACCTGCCCGAAGTGGCCTTCGCCGGCCGCTCCAACGTCGGCAAGTCCAGCCTGATCAACGGCCTGGTGAACCAGAAGTACCTGGCCCGCGCCTCGAACGAGCCGGGCCGCACGCGGGAGATCAACTTCTTCCTGCTGGCCGAACAGGTACGGCTGGTCGACCTGCCCGGCTACGGCTTCGCCCGCGTCTCGCGCTCGATCGCCGACAAGTTCCAGGACCTGGGCCGCGCCTATCTGCGCGGCCGGGCGAACCTGAAACGCGTCTACGTGCTGATCGACGCCCGCCATGGGCTCAAGACGGTCGACCTCGAGGCGCTGGACGCCCTGGACGAGGCCGCGGTCTCCTACCAGATCGTCCTGACCAAGGCCGACAAGATCAAGCCGGCCGAGGTCGACAAGGTCGTGGCTGACACCTTGAAGGCCATCGCCAAGCGTCCCGCGGCTTTCCCGCGCGTGCTGGCCACCTCGTCCGAGAAGGGCCTGGGGCTGCCAGAGCTTCGCGCCGAGATCGTCCGGGTCTGCATCGACGAGTGAGCTATTAAGCCTGTCATCCCGGCCTAGCGCGAAGCGCGACGAGCCGGGACCACGGCAAGCGTCGCCGTTTCCGGCGGTCCCGGCTCTCCGCTACGCTACGGCCGGGATGACACGACATTGATAGCCTTCCACAGCCCTACCGCTTCCCGTTAACCTTGCGCTAGGGTTCAACCGCCAGAACCCCGCCTCCCCGTTTTCCAGAAAAGTCTCCCCGCCATGCACCGCCACGAACTGAAGACTTGGCCCAAGTACTTCGCCGCCGTCCGCTCCGGCCAGAAGCGCTTCGAGATTCGCCGCAACGACCGCGAATTCAAGGTCGGCGACATACTGGTGCTGCGCGAGTTCGATCCGGCCACCGATACCTTCACCGGCCAGTTCGAAGAGCGGCAGATCACCTTCCTGCTGTCGGAAGAGGACTATGGCGGCGTCATCCACGGCTTCGTGGCCATCGGCTTTGGCGATGTGGCCCCGCATCCGGACGCGGCCGACGATCTGACGCCTGAGGCCCTGGGCGACTGGCACGAGGCCGCCGCCTCGCAGGCCGCCCTGCGCGCTCAGGAAGCCCGCAAGGTCTCGGACAGCTACGCCAAGAGCAATATGGGCGTGGCCCGCGACCGCCACGCGGCCGTCGCCGACGCCGCCGACGCCGAAGCCGGCTTCCACGCCGCCGCGGCGCGGATCGTTCGCAAGGGGTGATGGCTCTTTAGATCCTCCCCCGCGATGCGGGGGAGGTGGCCCAGAGGGCCGGAGGGGGCTAGCTGGACGCTCGCCGCGTTCGCCCCTCAGTCACTCCGTGACAGCTCCCCCGTGTCACGGGGGAGCATCTTGAGATCAAGCCGCTTCGTGAACCACGGCCGGGAACACGTCGTCCATGCGCAGGTAGGTGATCAGGCGGTTTTCCATCGAGATGATGGCCTGGATGTAGCGCAGCTCATCGACGCCGACGTCCGGGGCCGGCTGCAGGCTGTCGCGCGGCACGGTGAAGGTCTCCGACACGGCGTCCACCAGGATGCCAGCCAGGCGGTCCTGGCACTCGACGACGACGATCACGTGGCGAGTCTCGGGGATGGTGACGCCCAGGCCCAGGCGGTTGCGCAGGTCGATGACCGGCATGATCGCGCCGCGCAGGTTGATGACGCCGCGCAGATAGGTCGGGGCATGAGGAATCGGGGTGGCCGGGGTCCAGCCGCGGATTTCGCGGACGGTCTTCACGTCGATGCAGAACTCCTGCTCGCCGATGCAGAACGAGATCAGCTCCAGAGCAGGCGCGGTGTTGTCGGTCATAAGCGGTCCCCGGGAACAAAGAGCTCGGCCGGAGCGGCGATCGACGCGCTCCGGAACACCTTGCCAGTTAACCCTACGCCGCCTTTAGCAAGCGTTAAGCCAACGCCGCCCCAAGCGCGCCCAAATGTCGCGGCGGCCTGAAAACTGTCATCCCGGCCGAAGCGTAGCGAAGAGCCGGGACCGCGGCGAGCTCGGAGCTTCAGGCGGTCCCGGCTCGGCGCGCTGCGCGCTTGGCCGGGATGACAGCGTCTAAGGCTCCGACAGCCCCTCGTCGCCGTCGTCGGCCAGGTTGAATTCGTACCAGACGCCATTCAGCACGCCGAAGGCGACGGCCAGGCCCAGGCCCAGGATCCAGGTGAAATACCACATCGGTTCGTTTCCTTCGGATCAGTAGAGGTCGGGATTGACGGCCAGGGCGGCCGTGGTGCTTTTGCCCCACAGGACCTTGTAGACCCAGGCGGTGTAGAGCAGCACCAGCGGCAGAAAGATCACCGTGACGATCAGCATGATGAACAAGGTCATGTGGCTGGACGAGGCGTTCCACACCGTCAGGCTCGACCGGGGATCGAAGCTGCTGGGCAGGATGAACGGGAACATCGACAGGCCGACGGTCCCGATGATCCCGGTGGCCGAGGCCGAGGAACCGGTAAAGGCCAGCCAGGCTTTCTTCCAGTAGAGGCCGGCGATCGCCAGGGCGGCGCCGACGAAGCCCAGGACCGGCGCAACGATCATCCAGCCGTGGCGGCTGTAGTTGTCGAGCCAGGCCCCCGGAGCGTGGACGGCGGCCGCGCCGCGCAGCGGGTTGGACGGACCGGCCGCGTCGGCCAGGCCCTCGATGCGGAAGCCCATGCCGCCGAAGGCGACCCAGAAGCCCCCGGCCGCGAACAGCACGATGCTGGCCAGGCCGGCGATCTCGCCGATGCGGCGGGCCCGCTCGGCGACGGGACCTTCCTCGCCCTTGACCGTGATCCAGGCCGCGCCGTGCAGCACCAACATGGCGACCGACAGAAGGCCGCACAGCAGGGCGAACGGCGAGAACAGACCCAGGAACGAGCCCTCATAGAAGGCCCGCAGGTCGCTATCCAGACGGAAGGGCGCGCCTTGCAGGACGTTGCCCAGGGCCACGCCAAAGCACAGCACCGGCACGAAGCCCCCGACGAACAGCGCCCAGTCCCAGAACGACCGCCAGCGCGGATCGGCCCGCTTGGAGCGGTACTTGAAGCCCACCGGCCGCAGGATCATGGCCGCCAGAACCACGAACATGGCCAGATAGAAGCCCGAGAAGCTGATGGCGTAGACGAAGGGCCAGGCGGCGAAGATCGCGCCGCCCCCCAGGATGAACCACACCTGGTTGCCCTCCCAGGTCGCGCCGATGGTGTTGATCACCATCCGGCGCTCCTTGTCGGTCTTGGCGACGAAGGGCAGCAGCGCCCCGACGCCCATGTCAAAGCCATCAGTCAGGGCAAAGCCGATCAGGAGGATCCCGACCAAGGCCCACCAGATCACGCGAAGCGTGGCGAAATCGACGGGGATTTCCATAAGGTTCGCTCCTCTTAGGCCACGGCCGGTTCGGCTTCGACGGAATCGTCGAGCGCCGGTTCGTGCTGGGCGAAAGGCCCCTTCTTGATGGTCTTGAGGATCAGGCCGACCTCGACCACCGCCAGGGCGCCATACAACAGGGTGAAGGCCGCGATGCTGATCAGCAGCTGCGGGACAGTCAGGCTGGACGCGCCCAGGAAGGTGGGCAGTACGCCCTCCACGGCCCAGGGCTGGCGGCCGACCTCGGCCAGAACCCAGCCCAGCTCCGCCGACAGCCAGGGCAGCGGGATGGCCGCTATGGCCAGGACCAGGAACCACTTGGTGTCATGCTTGCGCAGGGTGACCAGGATGAAGGCCGTGGCGAACAGGGCGATCATCAGGAAGCCGATCCCGGCCATGATCCGGAACGCCCAGAACATCACCGGCACCGGCGGCACGGTGTCCCACGCCGCCTTCTGGATCAGCTCGGGCGAGGCCTGACGCGGATCGGCGACATAGCGCTTGAGCAGCAGGGCGTAGCCCAGGTCGCGGCGGTGCTGCTCGAAGGTCGCGCGGGCGGCCAGGTCGTTGGGATTGACCTTCAGCGTCTCGACCGCGCCATAGGCGACAACGCCGGACTCGATGCGATCCTGAGCCTTGGCGACCAGCTGGAAGATGCCCTCGACCGGCTTGTCGAAGCTGCGGGTGGCGATCAGGCCCAGCACGTAGGGAATCTTGACCTCGTGGTGGGTCGTGCGGTCGGCCATGCTGGGAATGCCGAAGGCCGTCAGGCCGGCCGGCGCGGCTTCCGTCTCCCACATGGCCTCCAGCGCCGCGAGTTTCATTTTTTGGTTGTCGGTCAGGGCGTAGCCGCTCTCGTCGCCAAGCACGACCACCGACAGCGACGAGGCCAGACCAAAGGCGGCCGCGACGGTCATCGACCGCTTGGCCACGCCCACATGCTTGCCCTTCAGCAGGTACCAGGCCGAGACCCCCAGCACGAACACGGCGGCGATCACATAGCCGGCGCTGACGGTGTGGACGAACTTGGCCTGGGCCACTGGGTTGAAGATCACGTCCCGGAAGTTGGAGACCTCCATCCGCATGGTGTCGGGATTGAAGACCGCGCCGATCGGGTTCTGCATCCAGCCGTTGGCGACCAGAATCCACAGGGCCGACAGGTTGGTGCCCAGCGCCACCATGAAGGTGACGAACAGGTGCCCCACGCGAGACAGCTTGTCCCAGCCGAAGAACATCAGACCGACGAACGTGGCTTCAAGGAAGAAGGCCATCAGGCCCTCGATCGCCAGGGGCGCGCCGAAGATGTCGCCGACATAGTGCGAGTAGTAGGACCAGTTCATGCCGAACTGGAATTCCATCGTGATCCCGGTCGCCACGCCCAGCACGAAATTGATGCCAAACAGGGTCCCCCAGAACCGCGTGATGGTGCGCCAGATCGGGCGCTTGGTCATGACGTAGATGCTCTCCATGATGACCAGCATGAAGGAGAGCCCCAGCGTCAGGGGCACGAACAAAAAGTGGTAAAGAGCCGTAAGCGCGAACTGCAATCGCGATAGGTCTATAACCGCGGGGTCCATGGACTACTCCCAGACAGACGGCCAATGTGCATACCGACCGAGAGCCCTCCCCTAGATCGGCCTGTGGCCGCAGTCCTTGATCACGGTCAAGGATAGCGACCGGTGTCAGCCTACACTCAAGCGATGGGTTCCCGCATAGCGCAGATTGTCCACCCCCTCGATTCCAAGGCCTGGTTGAAACGGCGCGACCGCGTCGCGGGACCCGTCGTGCGGCGCGCTCAAGCCGTCGGGCTGCTGGACGGCCTGGCCGCGATCGGCTTCGCGGCCGGGCTGGCCTTTGGGGCCGACGCCATCGCCAACCGACGGGAACCTTGGATCTTTTCGCTCTGCCTGGCCGGCGTCCTGGCCGCCATGCTGCTGCGCGCGCTGCTCGCCTACGCCAGCGCCCGGATGGGCGCCGAGGCGGCCGCCGGCGCCAAGGTGAACCTGCGCGCCGAGCTGGCGCGGGCCGTGTTCGGCGGTCCCCGGCGCCCGGCCGGCGAGGCGACCACCGCCCTGGTCGAGGGCGTCGAGGCCATGGACGGCTATTTCGCCCGCTTCCTGCCCACGCGCCTGTCGGCGGCTGTTCTGCCGCTGTTGATGATCGCCGCCGCGGCGATCGCCAGCCCGATCTGCGCGGCGATCATGCTGGCCACCCTGATCCCGTTCATCGCCGCGATGATCCTGGCCGGGACCGCCGCGGCGGCCGAATCCCGCGCCCAGTTCCAAGCCCTTGAACGACTTTCGGGTCTGTTCCTCGACCGCGTCCGCGCCCTGCCCGTGGTGCTGGCCTTCGAGGCCGAGGGGACGACCACGGCCGCGCTCGGCCGCTCGGCCTCGGCGCTCGCCGAACGAACCCTTAAGGTGCTGCGGGTGGCGTTCGTGTCATCGGCGGCGCTGGAGTTCTTCGCCGCTCTCTCGGTGGCGCTGGTGGCGGTCTATTGCGGCTTCAACCTGCTGCGCCTGCTGCCCTTCCCGGTCCCCGAACAGCTGGACCTGAAGCGCGCCTTCTTCGTCCTGGCCCTGGCGCCCGAGGTTTACGCGCCCATGCGCCGCCTGGCCGCCGCCTATCACGACCGCCAGGCCGCCGAGGCCGCCGCCGCGCGCCTTTGCACCTTCGAGGAGCCCGCCCCCGCGCCGACCGTCGCGCCGCTGCCCGCCGCCCCGGCGATCCGCTTCGAGGGCGTCACGGTGCGCTATCCCGAGGCCGACACTCCAGCCGTGGCGGGCTTTGATCTCGACATCCCGGCTGGCGCGATGGTGGCCCTGGTCGGGGCCAGCGGCGCGGGCAAGAGCTCGATCCTGAACCTCTTGCTGGGCCTTTCTCCGCTTACCGAGGGACGAATCCTGATCGACGGCGCCGAGCGTCCGGTCACGGCGGCCGATATCGCCTGGGCGGGCCAGTCACCGCTGATCCTGCCGGCCTCGATCGCCGACAACATCGCCCTGTCGCGCCGTGACGCTCCCCGCGCCGAGATCGAGGCGGCCGCCCGCGACGCGGGTCTCGAAGCGGCCCTCGCCCATCGCCCCGGCGGCCTGGACTTCGTGCTCGACGAGCGCGGCAGCGGCCTCTCCGGCGGCGAGCGTCGACGCCTGTCCCTGGCCCGCGCCCTCCTGAAGCCCGCGCCGATCCTGCTGCTGGACGAGCCGACCGCCAATCTCGACGCCGTGGCCGAGACCCAGATGCTGACGGCCCTGCGCCGCGCCGCCCAGAGCCGCACGACCCTGATCGCCACCCACTCCGAGGCCGTTGCGGCCCTGGCGGACAAGGTGGTGCGGTTGTGAGGTTGGCTCGGCTCGCACCTAAAAAGCACCCGTCATTCCCGCCCTTGTGGCGGGAACCCCTCTATCCGCCGCAAGTGAAGATGGGGCGGACCGCTGGCGGTCCGCTTGCGCCGCAAATGCGGGCTGAACCAGGGGTTCCCGCCACAAGGGCGGGAATGACGGCATGGGTTGGGGGTCAAGCGCAATGAGCTCCCAGCCCTCCCCCGTCGACGCCCTGATCCGCGACCAGAAGCGCGTCCACGCGGGCAATCTGCGCCTGGCCATCTTGAGCGCCGTCGTGGTCGGCGCGGCCTCGACCCTGCTTCTGGGCCTGTCGGGCTGGTTCATTGTCGCCAGCGCCGCGGCCGGCGCCGCGGGACTGGCCGCCGCCCACGCGTTCAACGTGCTGCTGCCGGGCGCCGCGATCCGCCTGCTGGCCATTCTGCGCACCGCATCGCGCTATGGCGAGCGGCTGGCCGGCCATGCCGCCGCTCTGCGGGCGCTAGCGGCGATCCGCCCGGCCGTCTTCGCCAGCCTCGCCGCCGCCCCGCCGGCGGAGTCGCTGGCTCTGTCGCGCGGCGAGGCCTCGGCCCGCCTGGTGCAGGACGTCGACGCCGTCGAGACCCGCTTCGTGCGCCTGTCGGCCCCCTGGAGCGCGGCCGCCGGCCTGGGCGCTGGCCTATTCCTGGCCGCCTTCGCCGGCTGGGCGCCCAGCCTGGTGATCCTGACCGCCGCCGGCGCGGCGATCCTGTCAGCCCGCGCCCTGGCCCGCCGCTACTCGGCCCCAGCCCGCATCGCCGTCCAGACCAAGGTGGGCGCCCTGAAGGACAGCGCCGCCGCCCTGGTCTCGGCCGCCGCCGAACTCCGCGCCTATGGCCTGGAAGACTGGGCCGGCCAGACCCTGAACCAGCGCGCCGCCGACCTGGAGGCCGCGCGCCTGGCCGCCGCGCGGGCTCAAGGCCTGGTCCTGGCGAGCCAGGCGGCGATCCTTGGCGCGGCCGTCGCCGCCGCCATGGCCGCCGCCGCCCCGACCGGCGCGCCGCTGGCCGCGCTCTCGGCCCTGGCCGCCGCCATGAGCGTCGAGGCGCTGTCGGGCCTGGCCCACGCCTTCGACCAGGACGGCGCCGCCCGCGAGGCGCGCGATCGCCTGAACGCCCTGCTGCGTCATCAGCCGCGTCCAGCCTCCGCGCCCTTAGTGGAAGCGCCCGCCCTGACCCTGCTGGACCAGACCCTCCAGCCCGGAGAACGCCTGGCGATCGTCGGCCCGTCCGGCTGTGGCAAGACCACCCTGATCGAGACGCTTCTGGGCCTGCGCGGCGAGGCCGCTCAGCCGCCTCGCGGCGCCTTCGCCTGGCTGCCTCAAGACGCGGGCCTGATCGCCGGGACGGTGCGCGAGAACCTGCGTCTGGCCGCGCCGCAAGCCAGCGATGCGGCGCTGTGGGAAGTCCTGGAGGACGCCGCCCTGGCCGACCGCGTGCGCGCCGCGCCGGGCGGTTTGTCGGCCTATCTCGGCGACGACGGCGAGCGGCTATCGGGCGGCGAGCGGCGTCGCCTGGCCTTGGCTCGCGCCTATCTGCGCACCGCGCCCTGGCTGCTTCTGGATGAGCCGACCGAAGGCCTTGATCCGACGACAGAGGCCCGCGTGATCGAGGGCCTTGAGCAGCGGCTGACCCGCACCGGCCAGGGCCTTTTGCTGATCAGTCATCGTCCCGCGCCCGTCCGCCTTTGCGACCGCATTCTGCGGCTGGACGAGACCGCGCAGGAAAAAGGCCCGGCGGTCGCGCCGCCAGGCCTTGTCGTCACGCCCTGAACGCGACGTCTATTTCAGGTTCACCCGGATATGAGTCGCGAAAAGCGCCACGGCGAAGGCCGCGAACGCCGCGATCACCAGACCGATATATGCCGTTTGTCCGTCGGACATGGAGTGTCTCCCTTGATCGAAGACAAGAGGTTGGGCTTGGCCAGGCTCCCCCGCCTTGACCTGCCTCAAACCGCGTCGCCTATAAGGGCCGCGTTTCCGTCGGAGTGCTTGCGCGGATGAAGCCCGCCCGAGGCCTGCCCTCGCCCCTGTTCAGCGACCCCCGCCCCACCGCCTATGTCACGGCCCTGGTGTCCGTGATGGCGACGGCGGTCCTGCGCCTGTACCTGCCCGAGGCCTTCACCGCGCCGTCATCCTTTCTGCTGTTCGTGCCGGCGGTGCTGATCAGCGCCGCCCTGGGCGGGGTGGGTCCGGGCGTCTTCGCCACCACCCTGGCCTGGGCCGCAGTCTGGTGGATGACGCGCGACATCCCGTTCAACCTGGTCAGCGGCATCTGCGCGGGCGTCTTCCTGTCGACGGGCTTTGGCATGGCGGTCGGGGGCGGCTGGTTCCACGCCACGCGCCGCCGCGCCGCCGCCGTCAACGACCACCTGCGCTCGATCCTCGACACCGTGCCCGACGCCGTGGTCGTCATCGACCGACAGGGCCTGATGACCTCGTTCAGCCCCGCCGCCGAGCGGATGTTCGGCTGGAAGGAGGCCGAAGTTCTGGGCAAGAACGTCAGCCTCTTGATGCCCGAGCCCTACAAGGCCCAGCACGACGGCTATCTGGAGCGCTACGGCCGCACCGGCGAGCGGCGGATCATCGGCTCTGGCCGCGTCGTGGTGGGCAGCCGCAAGGACGGCTCGACCTTTCCGATGGAGCTGGCGGTCGGCGAGACCAAGGGTCCGACGCCCTCGTTCACCGGCTTCATCCGTGATTTGACGGAAAGCCAGGAGACCGAGACCCGCCTGCAGGAGCTGCAGAACGAACTGGTCCACGTCTCGCGCCTGACGGCCATGGGCGAGATGGCCTCGACCCTGGCCCACGAGCTGAACCAGCCGCTGTCGGCCATCGCCAACCTCTTGACCGGCTCGCGCCGCCTGATGGACCGGGGCCGCGAGGCCGACCAGGCCAAGATCCGCGACGCCATCGACCGCGCCGCCGCCCAGGCCCTGCGGGCCGGCGAGGTGATCCACCGCATGCGCGACTTCGTCCGCCGCGGCGCCAGCCAGCGCGAGGCCGAGAGCCTGTCCAAGCTGATCGAGGAGGCCAGCGCTCTTGCTCTGATCGGCGAGAAGGAGCGCCAGGTCGACGTGCGCCTGAACCTCGACCCCAAGGCCGACGCGGTGTTCGCTGACCGGGTTCAGGTGCAGCAGGTGCTGCTGAACCTGATCCGCAACGGCATCGACGCCATGCAGGTGCAGGACCCCAAGAAGCGCGCCCTGCTGATCAGCAGCGATCTGACCGAGGACGGCTGGTCGCGCGTCATTGTCGACGACACCGGCCCAGGCATCGCCCCCGAGGTGCTTGAGCGCCTATTCCAGCCGTTCATGACCACCAAGCCGCAGGGCATGGGGGTGGGCCTGTCGATCTCGCGCTCGATCATCGAGGCGCACGGGGGCCGCATCTGGGCCGAGGCCAATCCGGCCGGCGGCGCCCGCTTCTGTTTCACCCTACCGCCCGTAGAGCAGCCGGACGCTGCCAAGGAGACCGTTAATGAGTGACGCCCCCGTCGTGCATGTGGTCGACGACGACGAAAGCGCCCGCGAGTCCCTGGCCTTCTTGCTGGAGTCCGCCGACTTCGAGGTCGTCACCTACGCCAGCGCCCCGGCCTTCCTGGAGGCTCTGGAGACCGCGACGCCCGGCGTGATCATCACCGACGTGCGCATGCCCGAGATGAGCGGTCAGGACCTGGTCGCCCGCCTGGCGGCGCTGAAGATCAAGATGCCGATCGTGATGATCACCGGCCACGGCGACATCCCGATGGCGGTCGAGGCCATGCGCTCGGGCGTCGTCGACTTCCTGGAAAAGCCGTTCTCGGAGTCGCGGATGCTCGACGCCCTGCAGCGGGCGTTCAAGTCGGTCGAGGCCGCGCCTGTGTCCACCGACCAGGCCGCCGTCCTCAAGCGTATCGAGAGCCTATCCGAACGCGAGCGCCAGGTGCTGGACGGGGTGGTCGCCGGTCACGCCAACAAGGTCATCGCCCGCGAGCTGGGCATCAGCCCGCGCACCGTCGAGATCTATCGCGCCAAGCTGATGACCAAGATGCAGGCCGACAACCTGGCGGCCCTGGTGCGCATGACGCTGTCGGTGCGCGGGGGATAGACGGGACAGGAGCGCCCCCTCCGTCGCGACGCGTATCCGCATCGCGCCACCTCCCCCGCCTTGCGTGGGAGGAGGATGCGGAACGCCCTCCTCACCCGTGAAACGGGGGAGGAGGATCGGCGCGAAGCGACGAGACGGAGGGGGCGCTGCCCCTAGTGCCTCGCCAGCAGCGCCGCCAGTTCACGCCCCAGCGAGTCGTCCAGCAGCGGCTTTTCCACCACGGTGACGTCCTTGAAGCCCTGGCGCTGGAAGCGTTGGGCGTCGCCGGTCAGGACAATGGTCGAGCGGCCGGGGACGGGCGTGGGCAGCGGCGCCGAGCCGTCGTCGATGATCACGCAGGCCGCCGCGCGACAATCCAGGCAAGACGCGCAACCGTCGGCGCACGACGGGGCCGTCACGCTGTAGCCCTCGGTTTCCAGCGAAAACCTCAGCGCATCACGCAGGGGCTCGTCCGCGACGAGCAGCAGGATCAGGGGTCGGACGTCGCCATCCGACAGGTCGGACCGGTCGCACATGGCGTAAATCTTCGCAGCCGTCCAAGCCGTTGGCTTTGATCCTGGTCAAACCGCGTTTGTAAAGGGCCGCCGCCTAAGGGGTTTCCCTTAGCGAGGGTCCCTTAGGCGGCTGCCCCGAATTTCGCGACTTTTGCTTTGGCGCAATAACCCTCGGGCAACCAGGGGTTTCCAATGCTGTCTCCGATCCGCGCTCAGAGCTTCGAACCGCCCGTCCACTTGGACGCCAATCTCGACGCGGTCCTCGCCACCCCCTGCGCCTGCCCGCGCTTCGCCCGCGACGAGGAGATCTTCGGCGAAGGCGAAGCCGCCGACTACGTCTACCAGGTCGTTTCCGGCGCGGTCCGGACCTATCGCATCCTGCGCGACGGCCGCCGCCAGATCGACGAGTTCCACTTCGCCGGCGACTATTTCGGCCTGGAACTGGGCGAGGCCCACCGGGTCACGGCCGAGGCCATGACCGACACGACCATCCGCATGATCCGCCGCGGCGCCCTCAGCGACCTGGCCGCCCGGCGCGGCGACGCGGCCCGCGCCATCCTGCGCCTGACCGCCGAGGGCCTGCAACGCAGCCAGGACCATGTGCTGATGCTGGGCCGCCGCTCGGCCTGCGAACGCGTCGCCGGCCTGCTGCTCGACATCGCCGAGCGCACCCACGCCAAGGCCGAGCTGGACGTGCCGATGAGCCGCCAGGACATGGCCGACTATCTGGGCCTGACCATCGAGACCGTCTCGCGCACCCTGACCAGCCTGCAGGACGAGGGCCTGATCGCCCTGCCCAGCGTCCGCCACGTGGTGCTGCAGGACCGCCGCGCGCTGGAGCGGATGACGGCTTAGGCCTGGGCTCAAAGCCTCTCCCCATAACCCACCGTCATTCCCGCCCTTGTGGCGGGAACCCCTCTATACGCCGCAGGTGCGGGTGGGGCGGACTGCTATGCAGTCCGCTTGCGTCTCACGTATCAGCTGAACCAGAGGTTCCCGCCACTTGGCTTGCCCTCGGGCCGGCGAAGCCGGTCCCGTGGGGCGGGAATGACGGGTGTTGCTCGGCTCCGCCTCAAACCCCGCCCTCGTCCGACCGCTCCAGCCCCGCGATCGTCGCCTCCCGTTCCGGAGACGCCTGGCTGACCGAACGCAGCACCGTCTGGCGCACGGCGTAGGCCAGCATGGCGGCCAGGATCAGGGCGTTCAACGCGAAGGGCGCCCAGCCGATCTGCTCGTAGAGCAGCACGAACAGCGGCGCGACGACGACGTTCAGGCCGTTGATCGCCGCGATGGCGCCGGCGGCCCCGGCCTGCTCCTTGGCGGACACCGACAAAGAGGCGCCCGCCGTGAACCCCGGCCGGGCGAAACCGTAGCCCAGGCAGGCGATCGCATAGCCGATGGCCACTCCCGCATAGTCGGGCGCCAGCGCCACCACCACATTGCCAAGCACCGCCGCCGCCGCGCCCCAGCGCAGCAGCTCGCGCGGGCCCATGCGGAACATGCGGATAAGGCCCCACTGGGCCAGGAGCCCCGCCACCGCCCCGGCCGCCATGGCCAGGGTGATGAAGCTCTGCGCCTTGACCGGCGGCAGGCCCAGCTTGTCGATAATCAGAAAGCCCAGGGTCTGGGTCTGGGCCGTCTGGCAGGCGGCCACCAGGAAGCCGTAGATCAGGAAGGGCTTCAGGCGCGGATCGCGCCATAGCGCCGCCCCCTCGCCCCGCCAGGGCAGGGCGGCGCGGCGGCGCGGCGGGGTGTCGCCCCGCCCTGGCTTAAAGGTCTCAGGCAGGCCGCGATGCACGACCACCAGCATGATCGCGGCGATCAGGGCGAAGGCGAACATCGGCCCGGCCAGGCCCACGCCCGGCAGCACGAACAGCGGCGCCAGCAGCGGCCCGACCACCGTGCCCAGGCCAAAGGCGCCCGCCAGCGTCGCCATGGACTGGGTGCGCTCCTCGCGGCTGGTGCGATCGGCCATATAGGCCTGGGTGGCCGGATTGGCGGCCGAGCCCACGCCGCCGAACAGCGCTCGGCACAGCAGGAACAGCACGAAGATCACCATCGGCGGGGCCAGGTGATGCAAGCCCGCTGACACCACGATCGCGCACAGCGTCATCGAGACGCAGAAGCCGGCCAAGCCCAGCATGATCAGCGGCTTGCGGCCGCGCAGGTCGGACTGGCGCGCCCAGAACGGCGACGTCACGGCCCACAGCACCGCCGACAGGGAGAAGATGGCCGCGACCATGGCGTCGGGGATGCCGATCTGCCGGCCGATGGCGGGCAGCACCGACAGCATGCCGGTGTTCCCCAGGGCGGTCGCCACCGACACGCCGAAGAGGATGGCGAACGCGCCACGGTTGGTCCGGACTTCTGATGTCTCCCCAGTCATCAAAACGATCGTTAGACCCGCCTGTGCGCCCGCGCAACGTGTCGCGGGGCCGCGCCGCCCTTAATCGTCGCGGCGAGAACCTTGGATTAAGCATTAACTCCGATGATGCGCGCTCAAACTCGGGGTCGGCTGCGCACCATGTTCCAGATCATCGGCATCGTATTGCTCTTCGCCCTGGTGTTTGGCTCGTACATCATCTCGGGCGGCAAGATGGACGTGATCATTCACGCCGCGCCACACGAACTGATGGCCATCGGCGGGGCCGGCGTCGCCGCGTTCCTGATTTCCAACTCGATGACCGTGATCAAGGCTACCCTCAGCGGGTTCGGCAAGATCTTCGCCGGTCCCAAATGGAAGGCGCAGGACTATCGCGACCTGCTGTCCCTGCTGTTCCTGCTGACCAAGACGATGAAGTCCAAGGGCGTCATCGCCCTGGAAGCCCACATCGAAAAGCCGCACGAGAGCAAGATCTTCGAGCGCTACCCGAAGATCACCCACGACCACTTCGCCGTCGACTTCATCTGCGACACCCTGCGGATGATGACCATGAACCTGGAGGATCCCCACCAGGTCGAGGACGCGATGGAGAAGCAGCTCGAGAAGCACCACCACGAGGCGCACGCCGCCGCCCACGCCCTGACGCAGCTCTCGGACGGCCTGCCCGCCCTGGGCATCGTCGCCGCCGTGCTGGGCGTCATCAAGACCATGGGCTCGATCACCGAGCCGCCGGCCGTGCTGGGCACGATGATCGGCGGCGCTCTGGTCGGTACGTTCATGGGCGTGTTCATGGCCTATGGCCTGGTCGGCCCGATGGCCACGCGCCTGGCCGCGGTGCTGGACGAGGACCACGCCTTCTACAAGATCATCCAGGCCGTCCTGGTCGCCCACCTGCACGGCAACGCCGCCCAGATCTCGGTCGAGATCGGCCGCGGCAACGTCCCCAGCGCCTCGCAGCCCAGCTTCGCCGAGCTGGAAGAGGCGCTGCAGCAGATCCCGAATGAATAATGCGACACGTTCGGGCTCGCGCGTTTGCGCAGAGCCCTGAACGCGTTATGCCTTCCAGGAAGACGTCGAAGAGACGCGCTCACTCGGAAGGGAAACCTCATGCGCACCACCATGCTCCGTAAGCTCATCATCGCCGGCGTGGCCGTGTCGGCCCTGTCGCTGGCCGCTTGCGGCAACAAGGAAGAAGGCGGGGACGAGAGCGCCGCCGCCGAGGCCGCCGCCGCCGACGCCAGCACCGTGACCGAGGCCGCCTCGGCCCAGGACCAGGCCGCCGCCGACGCCAACAAAGAAGCCGCCGCCGCCGCCAACGCCCCGGTCGATCCGGCCGACGCCGCCGCCACCGGCGCTACCTCGACCACCGCTCCGGCCGAAGCCTCGGCCACGGCCGCCGCCGACGCCAAGCCGGCCGAGAAGAAGGCCGCGCACTAGAACTAATCTCCGATCTCCCCGGCGAATGCCGGGGCCCAGATCGAACCCACGAGCGCCCTTCGTCGATCCACGGCGGAGGGCGCTTTCACGTCTGATGCTCGGGATGAATCTGGACCCCGGCATTCGCCGGGGAGGTCGGGTTGTTGGGGGAGATTTATGAGCAGCCTTGACGCCCGCCCCGCCTCGGCGCTCTAGCAACCGCATGGATCCCACCGCCCCTTCCAGTCCGCTCGTCTGGCGCGAGGACGGCCTGCCGCAGTCCAGCCTGTACGGCGACGTCTATTTCTCCAGCGTCGATGGCCTGGCCGAGACGCGGGCGGTGTTCCTGCAAGGCTGCGGCCTGCCAGAGCGGTTTTCGGGCCGCCAGGATTTCGTGGTCGGAGAGCTGGGCTTCGGCTCGGGGCTGAACATCGCCGCGCTGCTGGACCTGTGGCGGCGCGAGAGGCCGCCTGGCGCTCGATTGCGGATCTTCTCGATCGAGGCCCATCCGCTGGACCGCGACGAGGCCGCCCGCATCCTCGCCCACTGGCCGGAACTGGGCGAGGCGGCGCAGGTCCTGCTGGACGCGTGGCCGGGCCGGGCGCGCGGCTTCCACCGGGTCGACCTGCCCGGCTTCGACGCGGTGCTGGATCTGGCCGTCATGGACGTGGTCGAGGCGCTGGAGGCCTGGGACGGCGCCGCCAACGCCTGGTTCCTGGACGGCTTCTCGCCCGCCCTGAACCCGGCCATGTGGCGCGAGGAGGTCTTGGCCGCCGTCGCCGCCCGCTCGGCCCCAGGCGCCCGCGCGGCGACCTTCACCGTGGCCGGCGCGGTGCGGCGCGGCCTGCAGGCGGCGGGCTTCGAGATCGCCAAGCGCCCCGGCTTTGGCCGCAAGCGCGAGCGGCTGGAGGCCTGGCTTTCCGGCGAGCGCGCTGTCCCTCCGCGTCCCCAAAGCCTGGCGATCATCGGCGGGGGGATCGCCGGCGCGGCCCTGGCCCGCGCGGCCCGGGTCGAGGGCCTGTCCGCCACCGTGATCGACGACCCCGACGGCGTCGCTGCCTCGGGCAATCCCACGGGCCTGGTCACGCCGGCCCTCGACGCCGGCGGCGGGCCCCGCGCGGCGCTGTACGCCCAGGCCCTGGCGCGGGCCACGCGACTCTACGCCCAGACGCCCGGCGGCGTCGTCGCCAGCGGGGTGCTGCAACTGGCCAGCGCCGAGCGCGATCCGGCCCGCTTCGCCGCCGTCGCCGTTCAGGACATCTTCGAGCCCGCGACCATGAGGCCGCTAGATCCCGAAGAGACGGAAACCCAGCTTGGCGAGGCGGCTCCGGCCCTCTCCATGGCCTCGGCCCAGGTCGTGGAGCCGCCGACGATCCGCGCCGCCTGGATCGGCCAGACCCTGTCCGTCCGCGTCGCCCGCCTGGAGCGCGACGGCGACGGCTGGCGGCTGCTGGACGCGGGCGGGGGCCTGATCGTGCGGGCCGACGCGGTGATCCTGGCCGGCGGCGCGGCGAGCGTAGCCCTCGATCCGGCCCTGCCTCTGCGACCGGTGCGCGGCCAGGCCAGCTGGGCCAGCGGCGTCACGACGCCCTCGCCGGCGGCCTTCGGCGGCTATGCGATCCCGACCCGAGACGGCGTGCTGTTTGGCGCCACCCACGACCGCGACGAGACGGCGACCGACGTGCGCGAAGAGGACCACGCCCGCAACCTCGCCACCCTGGCCAAGGGCCTGCCGCGCCTGGCCCAGCGGCTGGAGGGCCTGGCGTTCGAGGGCCGCGCGGCCCTGCGCGCCACCGTGCCCGATCACTTGCCTATCGCCGGCGCGCGGGCGGACGGTCTTGGGCTACTGACGGGTCTGGGCTCGCGCGGGCTGTGCCTGGCGCCACTGCTGGCCGAGCACGTCATCGCCGGCCTGCTGGGCGTTCCCTCGCCCCTGCCGCGCCAATTGTCGCACCTGGTGAATCCGGCCCGTTTCGACTCGCCCGCGAAAGCCGCCCACGTATAGTTCGAAACGAGATACGAGGCCGGCGTTCTCCATACCGGCCACGTCGCGGCGGCCTCCGCCCTCTATAGGTCCGCCGTGCAGGACGCTCCCGACCCCCATCGGGAGCGTCCTTTCGTTTCCTCCATTCCGACATCCCCGGCGAATGCCGGGGCCCAGATCGAACCCGCTAGCGCACGACGGCTTGAGAGGGCGCATCTCGGATCATCCCAAATCGCTCAGGCTGAACCTGGGCCCCGGCATTCGCCGGGGAGATCGGGCTATGGATGAGTGTTGAGCGCTTGCGCTCCGCGCCTTTTGCACAAAAGAAGAGGGCTGACCTTGCGGCCAGCCCTCCCGGTTCTCCAGGCGGAAAACCTCTTAGAAGTTGATCGACACCGAAGAGCGGCGGTTCAGCGGCTCCTTGACGCCATCGCCGGTGGCGACGGCCGGAGCGCTTTCGCCCTTCCAGTCGACGGCCAGGGCCGTGGCGTTGACGCCCATGCCCACCAGACCATCGGCAACGGCCTTGGCGCGGCGCTCCGACAGCCTGCGGTTATAGGTGTCCGAGCCCGAGGTGTCGGTGTGACCCGTCACGACGATCTTGGTCGCGCCGCCGCCCTTGGCGTAGTCGGCGGCCTGTTGGACCACCGCCTGGGCTTCCGGGGTCAGCACGTACTGATCGAACGGGAAGTAGACCACGAACTCACGCGACTCGTAGGCCGGGGCGACCGGCGGCGGGGGCGGAGGCGGCGGGGGCGCTTCCGGAGGCGGCGGAGGCGGCGGAGGCGGAGGCGGGGGCGGCGGGGGCGGCGGCGGCGGAGCGCCGAAGGTGTAGCGCAGGCCCAGGGTCACCGAGGTGTCCTTGTAGCGGCCCGTAAACGTGCCGACGTCAGTGATAGCGCCAACGTTCGTGCTGGCGTTCTGCGTTACCGAACCCCAGTCCAGCTTGCTGGTGCGCAGGTAGCGACCGGTCAGGTCCATCGACCAGTTCTGTGCGAAGTTCCAGCCCAGACCGACAATGCCCTGCAGGGCGAAAGCCTGATCGACGTCATCGAAGCTGGTGTTCTGGAAGCGAGCGCCGCCGGCCGGAACGCCCGACAGCTGGCCATAGACCTTGTTGTGGACCCAGGCCGTACCCGCGCCGACGCCGACGAACGGGTTCAGGCCCGAATTGGGCGCCATGTCGAAGATGACATTGGCCATCAGGGTCGAGGCCTTGAACTTGCCGTCCGGCTCACCGCAATCTGGCGCGCTCGGGCTGCGGCCCACGCCGGCGGTGCAGAGGCCGACCGGCTGGCCCGTCGTCGAGCCGGCCAAGCCCGCCCCGCGGACGCTCTTGATGTCGCTGGGGCGGTAGCCGTACTCGGCTTCCACGCGCCAGTTCGGCGTGAACTTGTAGCCCAGGCGGCCAAAGCCGGCCCAGTCATGATCGCCGCCGAAGTTCCATTGATAATTGTTGGAGGACGTGGCCTTGACGTCCTTCGGCTCGTGATAGCCGACGTCTGCGCCGACGTACCAACCGCTCGTAGCGCTTTGGGCCAGGGCGCCCGACGCGGCGCCCAGCGCCACCGTCGCCACGCCGACCAGCAACCGCATTTTCATTGGTGTACCCTCTACTTTTCGAATGTCGTCGTCCCGACATGCTCAGCGGGACCCACGACGACAAACGCGCTCGCACCGGATTCAGGTGTTGCTCTGAAGCCACAAAATGGGGCTAACTCCGAAACCCATGCGGCGCCGCGCCACGATGCGGCCGCGCTTAGCATGGCCGAAGACGTGCGCGCCCGTGCCGCAAGAGCCTGAGATTGCAGCGGAAATCTGCCGCGCCCATTGTCCGCTCACGAGGCGAGCGCAGGGCGGCCAGGAACCTTGAACCTTTTTCTGGTCCCAGACGATTTGCCATCGGTCTTTGGCGGCGACACCCAAGGGAAGCGCCCTCAAGAGCCAATATCGGCAAAGTCCAGAGTTGCCCAACACGCACGATCAGGAAAATCCGTCCCTGTTTCAGCTGAACTGGATTGCGCGTCCGCGCCCCAAATCCTATCGCAATGATAGATTAATCATCGGAAGAGGCGCGGTTCACCAGCATCTTCCCGGGGGCGTCGATGACATCCAAGCGCGAGTCTAGGAAACGGGTCCTGGTGGCCGGCGCCAGCACGCTGGGCGGCCTGCTGCTGCTGGCGGCCCCCGCCCAGGCGGCCGAGCCCTCCGCCCCCGCCACCGAGGTCACGGACACCGCCGTCGACCAGATCATCATCAGCGCCCGCCGCCGCGAGGAGAAGCTGCAGGACACGCCGATCACGGTGTCGGCCGTGTCGGGCCGGGTCATCGAGACCGAGCGCCTGGACCGGGTGGCCGACTACGCCGCCAAGATCGCCAACTTCGGGGCCCTGCAACAGAACGCGCGGGTCTCGACCCTGACCGTGCGGGGCGTGGGCGGCAACGCCAACAGCGATGGCTCGGAGGCCGGCGTCGGCCTGATGGTCGACGGCGTCTTCTTCACCCATCCTGGCTTCTCGTGGCTGGATTTCGTCGACCTGGACCATGTCGAGCTGGCGCGCGGCCCGCAGGGCACGCTGCTGGGCAAGAACACCACGGTCGGCGCGCTGGTGGTCACGACCAAGGCGCCGTCCTACGCGCCCGAAGCCTTCGTCAGCGGCACGGCCGCCAACCACGACCGCTATCAGCTGCGCGCCAACCTCTCGGGGCCCCTCGTGGCCGACAAGGTCGCCGGCCGCCTGACCCTCTACGGCGACACCGGCGGCGGCTGGATCCGCAACAAGGCCGACGGCAAGTCGTATCTGGACAACCGTCGCTGGGCCGTGCGCGGCCAGCTCTTGTTCGATCCCAACCCCAGCTTCAGCGACCGCCTGATCGTCGAGCACTACAACACCAAGGAGTACAACAACTACACGCCCGCAGTGGCCGACCCGCTGACCTTCGCCAATGGAGCGCCCCGCAACGGCTGGGCGCGCAAGCTGGCGGCCGGCTTTGGCTACACCTCGTCCTATGACGTCGAAGACGCCAATTTCGACACCCAGGCGCGCGCCGTCTCGCGCACTGACGGCGTCTCCAACATCGCCACGTTCAAGCTGGGCGACTACGGCCTGACCGCGATCAGCGCCTGGCGGCGGTTCTATTTCCGCCCCAATAACGACAGCGACTCCACGCCCTTTCCGATCTTCCGCAGCGGCTACGACGTCGATGTCGATCAGTACTCTCAGGAGCTGCGCCTGGCCTCGCCAACCGGCGGCGCGGTGGACTGGCAGACCGGGATCTATCTGCTGAAACAGGAGGTGCGCAGCAACTACCGCGTCCGCCTGCTGTCGAAAGCCACGGCCTTCTTCGTCTCGCCGCTGCTGCCCGACGCGGTTCTGGACGGGGTCGAGGCCGACCAGATCGGCCGGGCCGACACCACCAGCGCGGCGATCTTCGGCCACGGGACCTGGCATGTCAGCGACCGCGCCGCCCTGGCCGCCGGCCTGCGCTACACCCACGAGGATCGCGAGGCGTCCAACACCGCCGTCTCGTTCGGCGGCGTCGCCCTGACCGGACGCCTGGCGCCCTTGGCCGTCTATCGCGCGGCCGTCACCGGCCCCGACTTCACCGTAGGCGGCCGGCGCAAGGACGGCTCGCTGTCCTGGCTGATCAATCCGTCCTATCGGATCAGCGACGCGGTCCTGGCCTATGCCAGCGTCAGCTATGGCGAGAAGTCCGGCGCGGCCAATCTGGGCGCCCGGCCCGGCGACCGGATCATCATCGACCCCGAGAAATCGACCGACTACGAGCTGGGCCTCAAGACCACCCTGGCCGGCGGCCGTGCGACGCTGAACGTCAACCTCTATCGCAACACGATCGACGGCTATCAGGCGCCCTATATCGACCCGAACGGCGCCACGACCCGCTCCTACCTCGCCAATGTCGGCAAGGTGCGGCTGCAAGGGATCGAGGCCGAGGGCGCGGCCCAGGTCACTCGGCATCTGAACCTGTCGTTCGCCACCGCCTGGGGCGAGTCGATCTACGTCTCGTACAAGAACGCCCCGCCGCCGACAGAGCTGACCTATGCCGGCGCCCCGGTCACGGCGGACCTGTCGGGCAAGCAGATGCCGTTCGCGCCCAACTGGACCGGCAATATCAGCGCCCGCTGGGAGCAGCCGATCGCCAGCGGCCTTTCGCTGTTCGCCTACGCCAACGAGACCTGGCGCAGCCGCACCTACCTGAATCCGCTGTCAGCCTATGGCCGCCAGGAGGGCTACGCCCTGACCAACGCCGGGATCGGCCTGCGCGGCCAGGACGACCGGTGGTCGGTGACGCTGTGGGCCAAGAACCTCTTCGACAAGCGCTACGCCATCGCCTTCACCACGGCGACCGCCGTCACGCCCTACACCGCGATCCTGGGCGACCCGCGCACGGTCGGCGTGACGCTGACGGCGCGGCCGTTCTGAGGGGGAGCGTTTCGACCGGTTCGGACATCTCACTAGACCGACCTCCCCGGCGAACGCCGGGGCCCAGATACATCCGGTGCGGCTGGCGATGACGCGACACAGCTCCGGCGCTGAACGGACGGGCCTGGGTTCACAGGGGTCGCTTCATGTAGTCCATTGGCGCAGCGACGTGGCAGTGGGATAGAGGAACCCTGGGATGGCTGGTTGGCTGGCGGCACTGCGGCGTTCGTTCAAGAAATCATCCGAACTCCGCCGGATCAGCAAACAGATTGGCGGCCCGCCTCCTCAAAGCCCTCTTGACCTCCTGCGAGGCCGTCAGGCGGAGCAGGAGGGATTGTCAAAGCTATGGGATATGGTTGAGGGCGATCCTGATCTCGGGCGCATTCTCCTTGCACATGGAGCAGATCGAGGACGCTTGAACAAGCTAATCAATCAACTGCGCGCCGTGGGTGCTGGTCAATGGACAAGTGGCCATTATGTGCCTGTGAGCACCTTCGCCTTTGGCCCCACTCTCGATTACGTTCTCAGACGAACCTCTGGTGCCGACCTTTCACGCAACGACTTTCTTGATGTCGCATATACGCTCGTTGATTATTTCGAGAAAGGACGAACGGGCCTCGTAGACTGATCGTCTGCAACGACGTCTTTCTCAGCCCGCCCCCGTAGGCGGTATACTCTGATCGGCAAACGCCCGTAGCCCAGATGAGGATAGCCACAGTCGGCGCTCCGTCCGACGCCTTACCCCCTTTCACCTCACCCCTCCCATCGGAGGGGGCGCCACGTCCGCGATCCACACGACGCACGCCAGAGCCGAGCGAGCCAAAGGCCCACGCACGGTCAGACTAAAAAAGGAAGGGGGAATGGTGGACGCGACAGGGATTGAACCTGTGACCCCTACGATGTCAACGTAGTGCTCTCCCGCTGAGCTACGCGTCCGCCGAAGCGATCCGAAGCGCCTTCGTGAAGACGTCCCGGCCGGGAAGGTGTGGGGGTATAGCGGCGGCTTGGCCGGCGCGCAAGCCGCCCGAAAACTTTTTCGAGCGGTTTTTTAGGCCGCCATCATCTTCTCCACCTCGGCGACCAGGTCGCGCAGGTGGACGGGCTTGGACAGCACCTTGGAACCGGCCGGCGCGCGGTCTTGCGCCGACAGGGCCACGGCGGCGAAACCGGTGATGAACATGATGCGCAGACCAGGGTCGCGAGCGGCCGCCTGGCGAGCGACCTCGATACCGTCCATGCCGGGCATGACGATGTCGGTCAGTAGCAGGTCCCAGTTGGTGTCGAGATGCTGGACGGCTTCCTCGCCGTCCGCGCAGGCCTGGACTTCGAATCCGGCGCGTTCCAGCGCGCGGGCCAGGAAGCCGCGGAGGGAGTCGTCGTCTTCGGCGAGAAGGATGCGGGCCATGAGGTCACGTGTCCTGAAGATTAAGAAGTCGTAGCTTTCGGCACCTTAGCAAGTTCAGCGTAAATCGGGGATGAACCTAAACGTCGCGGCTGTGGACGGATCGGCGCGCGGCTTGATCCCCGACAAATCGCCGTTTGACCCCGGGGGCGCGCGCTTCGATGATGGGCCATGAGCGCTGCGCGGCCGATCTCTTCCGAGACGCTGGAAACCCTTACCGGGCCAGCTTTTGAGGTGCTGCGCGCGGCGGCGGCCGGCGCGCCGCCGCCCACGCCCCTGGTGTTTGCTTCGCCGCATTCGGGCGGGGTCTATCCACCGGACATGGTCGAGGCCGCCCGCCTGCCGGTCGAAACATTGCGCGCTTCGGAGGACGCTTTTGTCGACCGGATCATCGCCGGCGCCCCCGCCCTGGGCGCGGGGGTGATTCTCGCGCGCCTGGCCCGCGCCTATGTCGACCTGAACCGCGAGCCGTGGGAACTGGACCCGGCCATGTTCGACGAGGACCTGCCCGACTACGCCCAGGGCCGCACGGCGCGGGTCGCGGCGGGGCTGGGGGCGATTCCCCGCGTCGCCGGCGAAGGACGCCCGATCTACGCCCGCAAACTGACCTTCGCCGAGGCCCGTGACCGCATCGAGCTGGCCCACCGCCCCTATCACGACGCGCTCGACCGCCAGCTGGCGGCGGCGCGGGCGGCGCACGGGTCGGCGATCCTGATCGACTGGCACTCGATGCCGGCCGCCGCCGCGCGCGGCCTGCGCGGCCGCAGCGGCTCGTGCGACATCGTGCTGGGCGACCGCTTCGGCGCGGCCTGCTCGCCCAAGCTTACCGGCCTGGTCGAACGCGAGCTGGAGGCCCTGGGCTACCGCGTCGTCCGCAACGCGCCCTATGCCGGCGGCTACACCACCGAGCACTACGGCCGCCCGGCCAAGCGCACCCACGCCCTGCAGATCGAGATCAACCGCGCGCTCTATATGGACGAGGAAACGCGCGAGCCCACCGAGGGCCTCGTGAAGCTGACGGCCGACGCCGAGACCCTGACGCGGGCGCTGGCGGCGCTGGATGTGGATGAGTTGAAGTAATACCTTCTCCCCTTGCGGGAGAAGGTGTCGCCGTAGGCGACGGATGAGGGGTCGAAAGATCTCTCCGGCAAGGGCGGCGCACCCCCTCACCCGGCGCTGCGCGCCACCCTCTCCCGCAAGGGGGAGAGGGAAATCCCCCCAGAACCCCTCCGCCCACGCCGTGTTGTCATGGATCAACGACGCTCGCCGCCGCTCAGGCCAAAAAAAAGCCCGGCGAAACCGCCGGGCTAGTTCATTAGGGAGGAAACGCCCAGGAAGGGCAGAAGCGGCAGCGCCGCCTCACGAGGATGTTTATAGGGTGCGACGCAAAATTGGGCAAGTAGAAAAATGCAGACCAATCCCTATTTTTTTACAGGGGATTAGAGAAACCCTTTACGTGGCAAGGGTTATACAAGGTCGCTTCAAGATGGTGCGTGATTTTTAGTCATGTTGCGCTGCACAATTTGTTGCGACTGAAACCGTCTCTATCGAGAACACCTCGCAAAGCCAAGTCCGGTAAGGGTTTGGCGATGACACCGGTTACCCGCGACAATGCTTTCCTAGGGGTGGGGGTGGATAAATGCAGCGCAGTCGCGTAAAAGCCGCGCGCCTGACGCTTGACTCGTCATCCCTATTTCTCCCGAAAGTCCGTCCGTTCCCATGTCCATGCGAAATATCGCCATCATCGCGCACGTCGATCATGGCAAGACCACCCTCGTCGACCAGCTGCTGGCTCAGTCCGGCGTGTTCCGCGCCAATGAAGCCACGACCGAGCGCGCCATGGACTCCAACGACCAGGAGCGCGAGCGCGGCATCACCATCCTGGCCAAGTGCACCAGCGTCCTGTGGAACGGTGAAGCGGGCGAAACCCGCATCAACATCATCGACACCCCCGGCCACGCCGACTTCGGCGGCGAGGTCGAGCGGATCCTGGGCATGGTGGACGGCTGCGTCCTGCTGATCGACGCCGAAGAAGGCGTCATGCCGCAGACCAAGTTCGTGCTGACCAAGGCGCTGAAGATGGGCCTGCGCCCGATCCTCTGCATCAACAAGGTCGACCGCGCCCACGCCGATCCGGATCGCGTCCACAACGCCGCCTTCGACCTGTTCGCCGCCATCGGCGCCACGGACGAGCAGCTGGACTTCCCGCACATCTACGCTTCGGGCCGCTCGGGCTGGGCCACGCTGGACATGAACGTGCCCAGCGACAACCTCGGCCCGTTGTTCGACCTGATCGTCCGCCACGTGCCGGAACCCAAGCAGATCGCCAAGACGGACGCACCGTTCCAGATGCTGAACGTGCTGATCGAAAGCGATCCGTTCCTGGGTCGCCTGCTGACCGGCCGCATCGAGAGCGGCAAGGCCGTCCCGGGCATGGCCATCCACGCCCTGGACCGCGACGGCAAGGAAATCGAGCGCGGCCGCATCACCAAGGTGCTGGCCTTCCGCGGCCTGAAGCGCCAGCCGATCGACGAGGGCGCCGAAGCCGGTGACATCGTCGCCATCGCGGGCATGTCCAAGGCGACCGTGGCCGACACCCTGTGCGCCATGGACGTCACCGACGCCCTGCCGGCCCAGCCGATCGACCCGCCGACCATCTCGATGACGGTCTCGGTCAACGACAGCCCGCTGGCCGGCCGCGAAGGCGACAAGGTCCAGTCGCGCGTCATCCGCGATCGCCTGCTGAAGGAAGCCGAGAGCAACGTCGCCATCAAGGTGACCGAGAGCAAGGAAGGCGACGCCTACGAAGTCTCGGGCCGCGGCGAACTGCAGCTGGGCGTGCTGATCGAGAACATGCGCCGCGAAGGCTTCGAGGTCTCGATCTCGCGTCCGCGCGTCGTGTTCCAGCAGGACCCGGAAACCGGCAAGCGCCTGGAGCCGATGGAAGACGTCATGATCGACGTGGACGACGAGTTCTCGGGCATCGTCATCGAGAAGCTGTCGCTGCGTAAGGCCGAGCTGAAGGACATGGGTCCGTCGGGCGCGGGCAAGACCCGCATCCAGCTGACCGCTCCGTCGCGCTCGCTGATCGGCTACCAGGGCGAGTTCCTGACCGACACCCGCGGTTCGGGCGTGCTGAACCGCGTGTTCAGCCACTACGAGCCTTACAAGGGCGCCATCGACCAACAGCGCAAGGGCGTGCTGATCTCGAACTCGGACGGTGAAACTGCGGCCTACGCGCTGTGGAACCTGGAAGAGCGCGGCGTCATGTTCGTCGGCGCCGGCGAGAAGACGTACCAAGGCATGATCATCGGCGAAAACAGCCGCCAGGATGACATGGACGTCAACCCGATGAAGGCCAAGCAACTGACCAACGTCCGCGCCTCGGGCAAGGACGAGTCGATCCGCCTGACCCCGCCGCGCAAGATGACCCTTGAACAGGCCATCGCCTATATCGAGGAAGACGAGCTGGTCGAGGTGACCCCGAAGAACATCCGCCTGCGCAAGCAGACCCTGAACCCCTCGTTCCGCAAGAAGCGCGTCAAGGAAGACTAGTCTTCCGAGGTTCATGATTGAGGCCGCCGTTCGCAAGAACGGCGGCCTTTTTCGTTGGGCGATTACGGGGCTTCCACGATGCGCCGAAGGGCGTCGAAGCGCGATCGCCACAGCGAACGCTGTAGCTGCGCGAAGGCTTCCAGACGTTCAAGCCCAGCGGGATCAATCGCGCATCGCCGCTCCCGCCCCACCTTCCGGCTACTGACGAGCTGGGCGGCCTCGAGCACCCTGATGTGCTGGCCAAGGCCAGTCAGGGTGATGCCCAAGGGGGCGGCGAGCTCCTTGATCGACTGCTCGCGCTCCATCAGCGAAAAGAAGATGCTGCGCCGGGTGCTGTCTCCCAAGGCGACGAAAATCCCTTCGACAGCGCTGGGTGAAAGGGTTTGGACGTCGAGCGCCATGGTCAGCCGGCCAGATGGCGTCGCAGTTCGGCCAGCAACTGCTCGTGGCCGCGCCGGCGCAGCTCGGGACCATCCGAGCCGTCCAGATAGGTGCCCTGCTGGGTCAGGCGCAGGCGCGCCCCCGCGCCGTCGCTCATGAACTCGAAGGTCTCATTGGTGATGGAAACCACGTCGCCGCGCGCGATCATCCGCGAGGAATAGACCAGCAGCGCATTGTCGACACGCGCCACGCATTCTCCCATCATTTCGATCTCCAGGCCTGGAACGGGAGTCTTGTCGTTCAGGACGACGCGAAAGACCTCTTTACCGCCGACCTCCGGATCGAGCGTGTACTCCAAGGTGTCGTGCGTCGGGGTGTGGGCGCCGTCGGCGTACCAGGCTCGCTTCGTGACGGGGTCGGTGAACGCCGAGAAAAGCTTCTCCAGCGGACAGGCGAATGCCTCCTCCATCTCGAAACTGTCGAACTTAATGACCATGACGTCCTCGCGGGTTAGTGAAGTTTGTGCTTCACTAACCCGTCCGCTGAAAAACAGTCAAGTACAGACTTCACTTTATGGGCAAACAAGGCAGCGGCGGCTCGGCCTCACCTTGGTCGCCTCTTGGTCGCCCCGGCGCCGAGACGGTCTGCGGGCGTCGCGCAAGCGCCTGCCGCGCGGCCGGTCCGCGCGGTCACACTTAACCGCCAGTTTACATAAACAACCGATATCTCTTCGCTTGGGGAGCGGACCGCCCCCGGGGGATCAGGGCACTTGCGTTCCACGATCAGCTTCGTCGGTCGAGAAACGACCGCGCTTATGTCTCGACTGCTGCCGGCGCCGCCCGAGGCGATGGCCGGCCGCGTCCGCATGGAGCAGGTGCAGAGCATCCTGCGCATGACGCCCGTGATGATGGGCGCCAACATCATGATCGCCATACTGGTGGCCCTGGCGGGATATGGCAGCCCTCGCGCCGACGCCCTGATCATCTGGGCGTGCCTGGTGGTCAGCTATGCGCTTCTGGGCCTGCGCGGCTGGGTCGCTTCACAGCGCCGCCGCGGCCCCAACAAGGCCGTGTCCGCGCGCGGCGTGCGCCGCATCACCTGGCAAGCGGGCCTTCTGGGTCTTCTGTGGGCCGCCCTGCCGATCATGACCATGCCGGCCGAACAAGGCTTCAAAGACTCCATGCCGATGATGGTCGCCTCGGTGATCGCCGGCATGATCGGTTGCGGCGGCTTCGCCCTGCTGACCCTGCCCGCCGCCGCCATCGCCTATTCGACGCCGATGGCCCTGGGCGCGCTGTGGGCCCTGTCGACCAGCCACGACCCGATTCTGTACGCCCTGGGCGGCCTGCTGATGTTCTGCCACGCCGTGGTGGTGGCCTCGTGCCTGTCGCACGCCAAGATCTTCGTCGACCGCCTGATCGCCTCCGAAGAGCTGGAGACCCAGCGCCAGGTGGTCAGCCTGCTGCTCAGCGACTTCGAGGAAGGCGCCAGCGACTGGCTGTGGGAGGTCGATTACCAGGGTCGCCTGACCTATGTCTCCGAGCGCATGGTCGCCGCGGCCGGCGTGGAGCGCTCCAAGCTGCTGGGCCAGCCGATGTCTGACCTGTGCGGCGCGGCCGAGGGGCCCGACGGTCCGGTCGCCGCCCTGTCGGCCCTGTTCACCGAACAGAAGACCTTCCGCGACGTCGTCGTCTCGATCGAGGTCGGCGAGCAGACCCACTGGTGGTCGCTGTCGGCCAAGCCCGTCCACGACCTGGACGGCCACTTCACCGGCTTCCGCGGCGTCGGCGCCGACATCACCCAGGCGCGCGAGGACCAGGCCCGCATCTCGCGCCTGGCCCACTACGACGTCCTGACCCAGTTGCCCAACCGCTTGTCCTTCCTGCAGGCCCTGAGCCGCGCCTGGACCGAGCATGGCCGCGCCGACCGCGAGCCGCGCGGCGCCGGCTGCGCCGTGCTGTGCCTGGACCTCGACCACTTCAAGGGCGTCAACGACAGCCTGGGCCACCCGATCGGCGATGATCTGCTGGTGCAAGCCTCGGCTCGCCTGCGCGCGTGCGTGGGCGAGATGGGTCTGGTCTCGCGGCTGGGCGGTGATGAATTCGCCGTGGTCGTGGCCCCCTCCCCCGGCGCCGAGGCCCTGGGCGAGCTGGCCCGCGAGATTGTCGATAGCCTTTCGCGTCCCTACGACGTGCGCGGCAACCACGTGCTGATCGGCGCCAGCGTCGGCATCGCCGAGGCGCCGCTGCACGCCGACGACCCCGACGGCCTGCTAAAGAACGCCGACCTGGCCCTCTACCAGGCCAAGGGCGACGGTCGCGGCGCCTATCGCTTCTTCGAGACCTCGATGGATCTCTGGATCCAGCAGCGCCGCGAGCTGGAGATGGATCTGCGCGACGCGTTGGAGAACGACGAGCTGAAGCTGTTCTTCCAGCCGCTGATGGGCCGCGACGGCGAGCAGATCATGGGCTTCGAGGCGCTGCTGCGCTGGCAGCATCCGCGCCGGGGCCTGGTCGCGCCGAACGAGTTCATCGAGTGCGCCGAGCAATGGGGCCTGATCGGCAAGATCGGCGAATGGGTGCTGAACCAGGCCTGCCGCACGGCCGCGGCCTGGCCCGCGCCCATGACCGTGGCCGTCAACCTCTCGCCCCATCAGTTCGTGTCCGGCGACCTGGTGGCTCAGGTGCGCAAGGCGCTGAAGGCCTCGCGCCTGGTGCCCGCCCGCCTGGAACTGGAGATCACCGAGGGCCTCTTGCTGCAGGACAGCGCCAAGATCCTGAAGCAACTGTCGGAACTGAAGCGCCTGGGCGTGAAGATCGCCATGGACGACTTCGGCACCGGCTATTCCAGCCTCTCGTACCTGTGGCGGTTCCCGTTCGACAAGATCAAGATCGACCGCTCGTTCGTGGCCGAGATGCAGGATAATCCGGCCATCGCCGACATTCTGCGCACCATCGCCCTGCTGGGCCGCACCTTGAACCTGGAGGTCACGGCTGAGGGCGTCGAGACCGTCGACCAGGCCCGGATGCTGACGGAGATGCGCTGCGACCGCTTCCAGGGCTTCCTGTACGGCCGCCCGATGCCGGTCAGCGACATCCCCAGCTTCCTGATGGCCGCCACCGCGCGCCGCCTGCGCGGCGATGACGATTGGGACGACGGCGACTGGGGCGACGAAGTGGCGGTGGGGTAGACGCGGAGCAAGATGCTCCCCCGCGATGCGGGGGAGGATATGCATCAAACGCCGTGCTAACCCTCCCTCCCATGGCCCATCCCGTCTTCGACAACCTGCCGACCACGATCTTCGAGCGCATGAGCGGCCTGGCCCGCCAGCATGGCGCGATCAACCTGGGCCAGGGCTTTCCCGACGACCAGGGCCCCTTGCCCGTCCGCGAGGCCGCCGCGCGGGCGCTGATCGAGAGCTCGAGCCAATATCCGCCGATGCGCGGTCTGCCGGAGCTGCGCGCCGCCGTCGCGGGGCACTATGGGCGGACGCAGGGCCTCTCGCTCGATCCTGACGCGGAGATCACCGTCACCTCCGGCGCGACCGAGGCCCTGGCGGCGGCGTTTCTGTCGCTGATCTCGCCCGGCGACGAGGTGGTGCTGTTCCAGCCGCTGTACGACGCCTATCTGCCGCTGGTGCGCCGGGCGGGCGGGGTTCCGCGTCTCGTGACGCTCAAGCCCCCACACTGGCGCTTTGACCGCGCCATGCTAGAGGCCGCCTTCTGCGACCGCACGAAGATGGTGGTGCTGAACAGCCCCCTGAACCCCGCCGGCGTCGTCACACCCGACCAGGACCTGGCCCTGCTGGCCGAGTTCTGCGTCCGCCACGACGTGCTCGCCGTCTGCGACGAGGTCTGGGAGGCCGTGGTGTTCGATGGTCGCCGCCACCGGCCGCTGATGAACTTCCCCGGCATGCGCGAGCGGACGGTCAAGATCGGCTCGGCCGGCAAGCTTTTCGGCATGACCGGCTGGAAGGTCGGGTTCCTCTGCGCCGCCCCGCCGCTGACGCGCGCCCTAGCCGCCGCCCATCAGTTCCTGACCTTCACCACGCCGCCCAACCTGCAGGCGGGCGTGGCCTGGGGCCTTGAGCACCACCGCGCCTGGTTCGATGAGATGCCCGCCGCCCTGCAGCGCTCGCGCGACCGCCTGACGACCGGTCTGCGGGCCGCCGGCTATGTCGTGCTGGAAAGCCAGGGAACGTACTTCCTGAACGTTGATCTGGCCGCCTCGGGCCTAGCGATCGACGACGTCACCTTCTGCGAGCGCTGCGTCACAGAGTTTGGCGTGGCGGCGATCCCGGTCTCGGCCTTCTTCGCGGAGGACTCGGTCAGCACCGTCGTCCGCCTGTGCTTCGCCAAGGCCGACGCCACGCTGGACGCGGCGATCGAACGCCTGGCGAGGGTGCGGACGGCGATGGCGGCCTAAACCCGGCGCTTGCCCTAGATCGCGAAGCCGTGCTCGCCGGACACCCGGATCTGGCAGGCCTGGCCCTGCTGGATGTGTTCGCGCGCACGCCGGGCCGCCGAGGCCTTGGCGATGTCCTTGTCGGCCGAGGCGCCGAAGAACACCCCGCCCTCCTCGGCCGCCCATAGGCCGTCGCTGCGGCAAACGGTGATGACGATGCGATGGATGTCGGGCTTGCTCATGGGGTGCTTTCTAGGATTGGAGGCGCGTCGCGAGCTTGCCAGCCGCGTGGCGCGAAGGATTTTCGATGTCAGGGCTTGGACGCGTCGTCGTCCGGCGAAGCCTCGGGCCCGCCTCGCTGCAGATAGGCCAGCCCCTCGGGCGTCGGACGCCAGCCGCCGGGTCCATGCCGCGCGAGGCCAAGCTGGGCCAGAGCCTGGGCGTCGCGGATGTTCACCGCGTCCAGATCGCCGGTGCGGGTCCGCCGCTCCAGCTGGCGCAGCGCCCGCAACGCCTCCACCGACAGGCCGCGATCGCCAAGGTCGCGCTCCGGCGCGGAGACAAGGCTGAGCCCAACGGGGCGGGCGCGGTCGTCGTCGGGGTTGGACATCATGGCTTCCGGCGTCGGCGTCAGGCCGTCGCCGATGCGCTGGGCAGGGCGCGGAGCCGCGCGGCCATGTCCAGGCGCAGGCCGCTCTCCCGGTCGGCGGGCGAGCGCGCGTCAGCGGGCATGGCGAAGGCGCTCATCAACGTCTCGTGCACGAGGAAGCGAGAGGCGTTGCCGTCCAGCTGGAAGCCCTCGGCGAGGCAATGCAGATCCCGCGACAGGCGCACGATCTGCAGAGGGTCTTGATGACGGGCCAGCATGGTCGGTTTCCTTCAATCGCCTACCATTGCGGAGTTTTGTCCGCACAATCTTCGCGGCGTCGAAACACTCTCGGCTTCGGCGCGGGAAAATTGTTCCGCGAAAGCGGAAAATAATCTGGGGCGTAAATTCTCAAGAACCATGCGCCCTATTGCGCCAGAATGATACCTAAACCCATCCGGGCGACGTTTTTATTTGGCTTTGAACCTTGAAGCGCCTGATGAATTGATGAGGGACGTCGTCGCGATTGACACTCCCTTTTCCCGGATACGCCATGCTCTTCGAGGTCGAAGCTTCGCTGACCTATGATTTCCCAGAGCCCTGCGAGGTGCTGCTGCTGGTCGAGGCCGCGCAAGGGTCCGGACAGACCGTGGTGTCGGACGCCCTGACCTTCTGGCCGCCGGTCCAGGCCGTGCGCGTCGACGATCCGGTGACCGGCGAACGGCGCACCGTCTTCTCCGCCTCGGGCCGGGTGAACGCCCTCTATCGAGGCAGGATCGAGGTCGCGCCGGACAGCCAGCCCCTGACGGACGCGGCCGAGATGGCGATCCGCGATCTGCCCAGCGACGTGCTGCCCTTCCTGCGCGCCAGCCGCTACAGCCCCTCGGATCGGCTGCTGAGGTTCGTCGAGCGCGAGTTCGCGACCTTGAGGGGCGGCGCCAAGGTCGAGGCGATCCTGGCCTGGATCGGCCAGCACGTGGACTACGAGGCCGGCGTCAGCCACTCGGGCACCACCGCGATCGACACCTTCATCGACCGGGCCGGCGTGTGCCGTGACTTCAGCCATCTGGTCATCGCCCTGTGCCGGGCGGCCAATGTCCCGGCCCGGGCGGTCAGCGCCTATGCCTGGAAACTCGACCCGCCCGATCTTCACGCGGTGGCCGAGGTGTTCGTCGGCGGGCGCTGGCGGCTGGTCGACGCGACGGGCCTGGCGCCCATCGACGGCCTGGTCCGCGTCGCCACGGGCCGCGACGCCGCCGACATCGCCTTCATGACGATCTTCGGCGGCGCGCTCCTGGTCGAGCAGCACTTCAGGATCGACAAGGTCGGCGGCTAGGCCATGACCCGGCGCCCCCAGGAAAAGCACGATCCGCTTCTTGGCCTGGGCCCCTTCAGCTACAGTTTTCGGCCCAGCCCCGCCGGCCGGTTCGGCACGATCCTGATCAAAGGCCCCAAAGGCGCCCCCGCCCCCGCGCGCGGCGACCTCCTTACCCTGACCCTAGACGACGACGCCGCCGCCCAGTTCGAAGTCACCAAGGTCGCGCGCGCGTCCGAAGGCTGGTGGGCGAGCTGCGAGCGCCGGGGGCAGACGGGGGAGGATGGCGACTGAGCGGGCGGCGGGCGGGCTTGGGGGGAGTTAGCGGACTTTGGCCTAGAAGCGCCCCCTCCGTCTCGCTGCGTATCCGCAGCGATCCACCTCCCCCGCAAGCGGGGCAGGAGGATGCGGCTTCCTCCTCACCCGCGTCGCGGGGGAGGTGGCGCGGCGCCGATAGGCGACGTGACGGAGGGGGCGCTACAAGGTCCGCAACGGGGCGAAAGCGACCGTCGCCCTCCCCCTACCCCGCCGCCGGCTCGCGGGTGCGGCTGAGGCAGCGGTCCATCGCCGACAGCAGGTTGCGCAGGTCGATCGGCTTGGCGACGTGGGCGTCGCAGCCGGCGTCGAGGCAGGTCTTGATCTGGGCCGACATCACGTCGGCCGTCAGGGCGATCACCGGCAAGCGGTAGAAGCGCGGATGCATGCGCAGGCGGCGCGTGGCCTCCAAGCCATCCATCACCGGCATGTTGACGTCCATCAAGACCAGGTCGATCGGCTGCTGGGTCAGGATGTCCAGGGCGATCTGGCCGTTCTCGGCCTCGATCAGCTCGCAGTCGAACGGCTCGAGGAACAGGCGGATGACGCGACGATTGACGGGGTGGTCGTCGACCACCAGCACGCGGCGTCCTTGCAGGGCGGCGAAGCCCTCGGGCGCCTCGGCGGCGTCCTCCGCGCCCGCCGGCGCGTCCGCCGGTTCGGCCGGGTCGACCAGCATCTCGATCGTGAAGACCGAGCCTCGGCCCTCCTCGCTCTCCACCTTGATCTCGCCGCGCATCATCTTGACCAGGCGGCGGGTGATGTTGAGCCCAAGCCCCGTGCCGCCGAAGTTGCGGGTGGTCGAGGCGTCGGCCTGGGTGAACGGGCGGAAGAGCTTGGCGATCGTCTCCTGGCTCATGCCGATGCCGGTGTCGGAAACACGAAGCCGCACCCGCACCCGGCCGTCCTGTTCCGGATAGCAGGCCAGGCCCACCTCGACCTTGCCCTCGTTGGTGAACTTCAGGGCGTTGGAGACGAGGTTGGTCAGGCACTGACGCACCCGCACGCCGTCGAACATCAATGGGCCGGGCGGCTCGCTTTCCAGCCGGAACGACAGGGCCACGCCCTTCTCCCGTGCGGTGGGCTGGTAGCCGCCAACCAGTCGCGCGCAGCTGCCGATCAGATCGCCGGTCGTGGGCGCGATCTCCAGCTTGCCGGCCTCGATCTTGGAGAGGTCCAGAATGTCGTTCAGCAGCACCAGAAGGGTGTCGCCGCTGTCGAGGATCAGGTCGATCTGCTCGCGCTGCTCCGGGGTGAGCGCGTCGGTCCGCAGGGCCTGGGCCAGGCCCAGCATGCCGTTCAGCGGCGTGCGCAGCTCGTGGCTCATCACGGCCAGGAAGGCGGACTTGGCCTGGTTGGCGGCCTCGGCCCGCTCCTGGGCGCCTTTAAGCCGCTGCGAGGCCCGTCTCTGGTGCAGCGCCCACCCGATCCCGCCGGCCACCAGCACCGCCAGTAGCAGGACGATGATGACCGAGGCGCGGACCAGACTGCGCGACAGCTGGACCTGCTCGGCCAGACGCCGGCTTTCGTCGCGCTTGGCCCGCAGCTCGCCATCCAGAGCCGCCGACATCTCGGCGACGTTGCGGGCGTTCTGCCGGGCGACGCGCAGGGCCTCGGCCTTGCGCCAGGCGTCGAGATCGCGGAAGGCCTGGGTCGAGCGCCCCTCGGCCTGATCGACATAGGCCTTGATCAGGGCCTCGCCGGACAGGTCGCGCGGCCCCAGGGCGTCGGGGATCGACTGCATCCGCGCAAGGTCTGCGCGCGCCGCGGACGCTTGGCCCAGCTGAGCCTGGGCGGTCGCGCGCAGACCCAGCATAACCACCTGCAGTCGTCTTTCCGGACGGTCGATCAGCGCCCGGGCGCCAGCCAGGCAGCTCAGGACCTCTCGAGGCTGGTCGGCGAGATTGGCGATCTTGGCGCACAGATAGCGATCCCAGGTCACCAGGTCCGCATTGCCCGAACCGGCCACCCACCGATGGTGCAGGGCCGCGAACCGGCGCGCCTGCTCGATCGCTCCGAGGTCGGCGGCGGTGTAGGCGATGTCGTAGAGCCGCTCGGTCTTGCGCAGAAAGAAGGTGTCGCCCTCGTCCAGCTCGGCCGCGCGGGTCATGTGCTCCAGCGCGCCTTCCTTGTCGCCCATGTCGGCCAGCGTGTAGCTGTGAATTTGGTGCAGTTCGGCCAGGACCGGCTGGGCGATCTTGTCCTGGCGCTCGGCCTCGTTGGTCAGTTCGGTCGCCAGCCGCGCCGCCTCGCGCCAACGCCCCACCTGCCCCAGGTGCCGCACCTGCTCGATCCCGGCCATCAGGCGGATGTCGGGACCCGAGCGATCCATGAACCGGGTCCAGTCGGCGTCGGTGAAGGCGCGGAAGCCTTCTGTCTCGTGCCGAAGGGCAAGGGTCTGCAGATCGACCAACGCCGCCAGGGCCGGATCGTTGTCGCGTCGCGCCACCACGCGCGCGCGCTCGGCCCAGGGCTCGAAGCGGCGTCGGATCTGGTTGCTCTTATAGGCGTACAGCACCCGCCAGGCGTCATAGAGCCGCTGGCGGCCGCGCTCTTCCAGCGCCGCCTGACCGGCGCGCTCGACGTCCTGATTGTCCGAGTTCGGGCGCAGCGCGTCGACGCCGATCTTGCGGCTCAGCTGGTCGAGGCGCTGATCCAGGGACGCGCCTGACTGAGCCTGGGCGGCGCTCGCCGCCAAGGCCCCGATCAGGACGAGAAAAAGCAACAAACGCCGCACGACCGACTTCCCCGGAATCCCGGGCCACCCTTCGCGGGAACTGATGTAGGACGCGTTAAGCCTAGCGATCCGGACAGGCGTCAGATGGTCGCCCCGCCGTCCACCACCAGCGCCTGCCCCGTCATGAAGCTGCCGGCCTTCGAGGCCAGGTACACCGCCGCGCCCGCCAGCTCGTCCGGCTCGCCGATCCGGCGCAGCGGCACGCCCTGGGTCGAGCGCTTCAGGGTCTCGGGATTCTCCCACAGCGCGCGAGCGAAGTCGGTGCGGATCAGGCCCGGCGCGATGCAGTTGACCCGCACATTGTCGGGGCCGAACTCGTGGGCGAGGTTCCGGGCCAGCTGGAAGTCGGCGGCCTTGGAGATGTTGTAGGCGCCGATGATGGTGTTGCCGCGCAGGCCGCCGATCGACGACACGATGATGATCGCCCCGTCCTTGCGCGCCCGCATCTCCGGCGCGACCATGCCGATCAGCCAGTGATTGCTGATGATGTTGTTGTCCAGGATCTTGCGGAACTGGTCGTCGGCGATCCCTTCCATCGGCCCGTAATAGGGATTGCTGGCGGCGTTGCAGACGCAGATATCGACCTGGCCGAACGCCGCGCGGGTCTTATCGACCAGGTTCTGCAGCTCTTCCTTCGAGGCGATATTGGCCGCAACCGCGATGGCCGTTCCCGCGCCATGCCGAGCGTTGATCGCCGCCGCCACCTCCTCGCAGGGCCCCGCCTTGCGCGAGGAGATCACCACCTTGGCGCCGTGCTCGGCCATCCGCTCGGCGATCGCCTTGCCGATCCCGCGCGAGGACCCGGTGATGATCGCCACCTTGCCGGAAAGGTCGAAGAGGTTCACGGCGCGCTCCATAAACACTTGTTTGAATTACGGGCACACTGCGGCCGGGCGCGGCGAGGGTCAAGCGTGCCGCAAATCCTCCCCCCAGCGGGGGAGGTGTCGACGCGAAGCGGCGACGGAGGGGGAAGAGGCAAGGCCGGTAAGGCTTCCCCCTCCGGCCTTCGGCCACCTCCCCCGCTGGGGGGAGGATTTTTCTCAACGCCGCTGTCGGCTCTCGCGCCAACGTCGCGTCCTTGAGGAAAGATCGCCCTCAAGCCGGAGAAGCCCATGCCCCTCGACACCGCCCCCGCCGCCCCAAACCTAGACCTCGTTCTGGAGCGGATCATTGATGCGCCGCGCGAGACCCTCTACCGGTGCTGGACCACGCCCGAGCTGCTGCCCCAGTGGTTCTGCCCCAAGCCCTGGTATGTCTCGGACGTGCGGCTGGACGTGCGCGCCGGCGGGCAGAACGCCATGGTCATGAACGGCCCGAACGGCGAGCGCATCCCCCAGGCCGGTGTCTATCTGGAAGTGGTCCCCAACCAGAAGCTGGTCTTCACCGACGCCTTCACCGAGGCGTGGAAGCCTTCGGCCAAGCCGTTCATGGTCGGGATCGTCACCTTCGAGGACCTTGGCGGCGGCAAGACCCGCTATCGCGCCGTGGCCCGCCACTGGACGGTCGAGGACCGCGACACCCACGAGAAGATGGGCTTCCACGAAGGCTGGGGGATCGCGACCGACCAGCTGACGGCGCTGGCCAAGACGCTTTAGCCGCGCCGCGCGAAATCCCCTTGGCTCGGGCGGTGAAAGCGGCCATGTGGCGCGCCATGACCGTCCCTGCTCCGTCCGCGCGCCTGATCGACAAGGCCTTGGCCCCGCGCTTCGCCCTGCTGTGCCTGGGCATCTGGCTGAACGCCGCCGACACCCTGGTGACGGCGACGATCATGCCCAGCGTGGGCGGCTACGCCTATTTCGGCTGGTCGGTGGCGGCCTATCTGACCGGCTCGATCGTGGCCGGCGCCTGTTCGGGCAAGCTGTCCCTGGCGCTGGGGCTGCGGGCGGCCACGGCCCTGGGCGGGCTCGTCTACGCGATCGGCTGCGCGATGAGCGCGCTCGCGCCCGAGTTCGTGACCTTCATCGTCGGACGCCTGGTCCAGGGGCTGGGCGCGGGAGCCGTGGTGGCCCTGTGCTACGTGGCGATCACCGCCCTGTTCCCCGAGCGGCTGTGGCCGCGCGTCTATGGCGCGGTGGCGGGCGTGTGGGGCGCGGCGACGCTGCTGGGGCCGACGCTGGGAGGCCTGTTCGCCGCCGTCGGCTTCTGGCGCGGGGCGTTCTGGATGTTCGTCATCCAGGCGGCGATCTTCATCGGCGCGGTGATGGTCATGCTGCCGGCCGAGCGGCGCGAGGCGGGCTCGGGCCGCATCCCGGGTCGGCAGCTTGTCCTGCTGACGGTGGGCGTCAGCCTGATCGGCGCGGCCGGCGTCGTGGCCTCGCCGCGCCTGGCCATCCTGCTGGCGCTGGGCGGCCTCTTGGGCATGGCCGCCATGCTGGCGGTCAACGCCAAGACCCACGATCGCCTGCTGCCGAAAAGCGCTGCTGACCTCTCGACGGCCACGGGCCTTGGCCTGCTGACCATCTTCGCCACCGAGGCGGCGGTGATCGGCTTCACCGTCTATGGCCCCGCTTTCATCCAGGCCCGGCACGGCGCCTCGCCGCTGCTGGCCGGCTATGTGGTTGGGGCCATCGCCGCAGGCTGGACGACCTGCGCGATCCTGGTGGGAAAGGTCCCCGCCCAGAAGGACGGCGTCTTGGTGCGGGCCGGCGCTGTCGTCATCCTGCTGGGCGCGCTGGCCAGCGCTTGGGCGACGCCGCGCGGGACGCTGGTCGAGACCGCCCTGGCCTTCGCCGTACTGGGGGCCGGCTTTGGCCTGTGCCACGCCTTCATCGCCCGCCGGACCATCGGCGGCGCGCCGGCCGACGAGCAGGCCATGGCCTCGGGGGCGGTGCCGACCTCGCAGCTGATCGGCGGCGCCATCGGCGCGGCCGGCGCGGGGGCCCTGGCCAACCTGCTGGGCTTCAGCCACGGCATGGACCCGTCGCTGGCCTACAGCCAAGGCCCGCTGCTGTTCGCCGCCTTCGCCCCGCTGGCGATCATGGGCGTGCTGGCGGCGTGGCGGCTGGGGCGGCGCTAGGCCTAAAGGCAGGCGGCGATCCGCTCGGCCGCCTGACGCAGGGCCGGCAATTCGACCACCACGATCGACCAGACGATCGAGAAGCTGATGCTGCTATAGCCGTGGGCGATGCGATTGCGCAGGTCGATCACCGCCCGCCAGTCAATGTTCGGCTCCAAGTCGCGAATGGGCGCTGGCAAGCGCCCCGCGCTTTCGCCGATCACCAGCAAGTTCATCGCGACCGCGTCGCGCCGCATCCGGTCCGCCAGGAAGCCAGCTTGGTCGACGCCATCGACATAGGCCTCAATCTGCCCGATCGCCTCCAAAAGCTCGGCGACATAGGTGACGGCCGATGCCTCAGGCAAAGACCACTTCCCGCAGGACGGGCTCCTTGATCAGGCGGTACAGGCCGTCTTCGGTGACGAGATCGACCGGCCGCCCCAGCACCTCGACCAGATCCCGCTCGAGCCGGAAGAAGCCAAAGCCAGGCAATACCTCCGGCGCGAACTCGACCAGCACGTCCACGTCGCTGTCCGGCCCCGCCTCGCCCCGCGCCGTCGAGCCGAACACGCCGACGCGCGCTACGCCGTAGCGGTCGAGCAGCGGCTTGGCCGCGCGCAGTTTGGTCAGGGCCTCGTCGAGGGTCATGGGGTGAGCATAGCACGAAAGGGTTTATCGTCGCGCAAACGCGCTTCAGGCGAAGACTGGCGACCAGCCCCATGGCTCCGGATCACCGCTCGCCTCTTGCTTCCGTGGTGGACGCGGACTGGACCTCCGCTCGCGCGGCGCAATTCTCCGCGCCAGCCAGGCGGCTCCGCGCTGGAACGCGCGCCTGACCAGAAGCCCCGTATCGCGCAGGCGGGTCGTGGTCGCGATGGCGATGCTGATCATCAGCGCGTCAAGGAACAGCGAGACTTCGAACATGCCAAGCCAGATAGCGATCTCCGGCGCCATCATGCCGAAAAGTCGAAGGCCTTCGGCCTCGAACAACCAGAACATGATAACGCCGCAGCCCCCCAACAGGCCGAAAAGAGCGATCTTTCCGGGCGTGATTTCGTTGAGGCGACGGGCTGGAAACTCCACCAGGTATCGGCGCAGCAGGCGTCCGATAGACGACGCCGGAAACGCCACGAGGGCCAGCACACAAGCCAAAACGAAAAGCAGCATCCCAAAGCCCCTGCCCGAACAAGTTTCACTTGGGGACTTGGCAAAGGCTTCACAAGCGCCGCTTGGGCAAAGACCACTTCGCGCAGGACGGGTCCCTCGACCCATTGATGCGCGCCGTCGATAGTCGCCCGGAAAGCCCTGTCAGCCGTAGGTCTCCACCTTGCCGACGTCGGGCAGATCCGTCGCGCCTCGGATCGGCAGGACGACGCCGTTCGAGATCCAGGGCCGGATCGGAAGCTCTGGCCTGAACGCGCGCAGGGCGGCCAGAGCCTCGTCCGGAAACAGCCCCGTGGGCGGGAGCGCGACGGTCAGCAACGCGCCGCGCCCCGCAGCCTCGGCGGCCTCGTCGGTCAGCGCGAGACGAAGCTCCCGCGATCGGCTGGGCTGGACGGCGAAGGCGATCTCGTCCCAGGCATAGGTCCGCCGCCAAGAGGGAGCGAACACCCCCGTCGCGTCGATCCGCAGTTCGACGCGCGAGCGCCAGGTCCGCCAGGCGTAGGAGACCATGGTCGCGAGCAAGCCGGCGGCGATCGACAGCGACACCGCCACGCGAAGAAGGTCGCCGATCAACCAGAGCTCCCAGCTCAGCCTCAGGAGCGGTTCCAGCCCGCAGCACAAGATCACCAGCGGTCCCAGGCGACGAATCCGATCGGCCCGCGTCGTGCGCCAAGCGCCCGTGTCATCCAGATTGACGCGCCCCAGCCAGTCCTCGACCCGCTGCCAGGACGCCAGTCTCCAGACGCCCCAGATCGCCACCAGCACCCAGAAAAATGGAAACGCCTGGCGCGTCTTCAGCGGCCACTGCAGCCAGTTGGAGACGATCGTCACGCCGATCAGCGCCGCGAGCAGCCTCGCCCAGCCTAGCCGATCAGAAGCCAGGAACGTCCAAAACTGAGAGAACCGGCGTGCCATGCCCTCAATCTAAGCGCGTATCGCCGCCCTTGTCACGCTTCCGCCAGCGCCGTCGATTCCACCAGCCGCACCACATCCCCCATGATCTCCGTGATCCTGAAGTCCTTGGGCGTGTAGATCCGCGCCACGCCCATCTGCTTCAGGATCAGGGCGTCGGCCTCGGGGATGATGCCGCCGGCGACGACGGGGATGTGGCCCAGGCCCTCGGCGCGCATCACGCGGATCACCTCCTGCACCAGATCCAGGTGCGAGCCCGACAGGATCGACAGGCCGATCACGTGGGCGCGGGTCTCCTTGGCGCGGCGGACGATCTCGTCCGGGGTCGAGCGGATGCCGTCATAAACGACCTCCATGCCGCAAGCGCGGGCGCGGGTGGCGATCTGCTCGGCGCCGTTGGAGTGGCCGTCCAGGCCGGGCTTACCGACCAGGTAGGTGAGCGTGCGGCCCAGCACCTGAGAGACCCGCTCGACCTCCTTCTTCACCGCCTCGACGTCCTCGGCCTCGCCGGTGGAGACGACCACCGCCACGCCCGTCGGGCCGCGATATTCGCCGAACACCTCGCGCAGGGCCCCGGCCCACTCGCCGGTGGTGACTCCAGCCTTGGCGGCAGAAATCGAGGGTTCCATGATATTCGCGCCAGACGCGGCGGCGGCCTTCAGGGCGGCGAGCGCGGCCTCGACGGCGGCCGGGTCACGGGCCTCGCGCCAGGCCTTGAGGCGGGCGACCACCTCGGCCTCGAGCCGGGGATCGACCGTCTCGATCGCGCCCTCACCCGCGGAGAGCGGGGAGACCTCCGTCTCGGCCCAGCGGTTGACGCCGACCACGGTCAGGTCGCCGGTCTCGACGGCCCGCACCCGCTTGGCGTTCGAGGACACCAGCTCGCCCTTCATGTAGTCGATGGCGCTGGCGGCCCCGCCCATCTCGTCGATCAAGGCGAGCTGCGAGAGCGCGCCTTTCGACAGCTCGGCGACCTTGGCCTCGACCACGTGGGAGCCGTCGAACAGGTCCTCGTATTCCAGCAGGTCGGTCTCGTAGGCCAGCACCTGTTGCAGCCGCAGCGACCACTGCTGGTCCCACGGGCGCGGCAGGCCCAAAGCCTCGTTCCAGGCCGGCAGCTGCAGGGCCCGGCAGCGGGCGTCCTTGCTGAGCGTGACGGCCAGAGCCTCGATCAGGATTCGGTAGACGTTGTTCTCGGGCTGCTGCTCGGTCAGGCCCAGGCTGTTGACCTGCACGCCATAGCGGAAGCGGCGGGCCTTGGCGTCCTGGACGCCGTAGCGCTCCAGCAGGATCTGGTCCCAGAGCTTGGTGAAGCTGCGCATCTTGCAGAGCTCGGTGACGAACCGGACGCCGGCGTTGACGAAGAAGCTGATCCGCGAGGCGACGATCTCGAAGTCCTCGTCGGGGACCTGACCGCCGGCCTTGACGGTGTCGAGCACGCTGATCGCGGTGGCCAGGGCGAAGGCCAGCTCCTGCTCGGGCGTCGCGCCGGCCTCCTGCAGATGGTAGCTGCAGACGTTCATTGGGTTCCACTTGGGAACCTCGCGATAGCACCAGGCGATCATGTCGCCGATCAGCCGCAGGGACGGGCCCGGCGGGAAGATGTAGGTGCCGCGCGACAGATACTCCTTGATCAGATCATTCTGCGTCGTGCCCTGCAGTTTCTTGCGGTCCGCGCCCTGCTCGTCGGCCAGGGCGACGTACATCGCCAGCAGCCAGGCGGCCGGCGCGTTGATGGTCATGGAGGTGTTCATCTTCTCCAGCGGGATCTCGCTGAAGAGGGCGCGCATGTCGCCGAGGTGGCTGATCGGCACCCCGACCTTGCCGACCTCGCCCCGCGCCAGGATATGGTCGGGATCGTAGCCGGTCTGGGTGGGCAGATCGAAGGCCACCGACAGGCCCGTCTGACCCTTGGCGAGGTTGGCCCGATACAGCGCGTTCGACTTCTCCGCCGTCGAATGTCCGGCATAGGTGCGGAAGATCCACGGCGGATCGGGCGCATGCTGGTGCGGCGTGGTGGTCATGATCGCTCCCGGGTTGGCTCTGGCGGCCTTTGATTATCGGCGATCATGATCCCGGATTTGCTGCGATGCAATATCCGTTTCGCGGGTGCGAATTCCCTCGCCCCTTGCGGGAGAGGGTGGCCGCCGGAGGCGGTCGGGTGAGGGGTCGCGCCGCGTCGCCGAGAAACCCCTCATCCGGCGCTTCGCGCCACCTTCTCCCGCAAGGGGAGAAGGATCACCGCCCCACAAACACCGCCGCGCGCTTGCCCACGAACGCCTCGCGCGCCTCTCGGTGATCGGCCGTCGCGGCCAGCGCCGGGATCTCGGCCTCGGTCGTGGTGAGCCCCGACGCCACGCGCTTGGTCGCCGCAACGGCGTGGATCGGCCGCGAGGCGATGACCCGCGCCATCCCCAGCGCCGCGTCGAGCAGCGCCCCCGCCGGATGCACCTCCGCCACCATCCCATCGGTCAGCGCCCGCGCGGCGTCGAAGGGCGCGCCGGTCAGCAGGTGGACCTTGGCGCGGCTCTCGCCGATCAGCTTGACCAGCCGCTCGCCGGAGGCCGTCAGCCCCATCCGCACCGCCGAGCAGGCCAGGCTGGCGCGGTCGCTGGCCAGGCGGATGTCGGCGGCGAGCGCCAGCTCCAGCCCGCCGCCGATGCACCAGCCGTCGATCGCCGCGATCACCGGGACACGGCAGGCGGCCACGCGATCGCACATCTCAAGGAAGTTCAGGATCGCCGCCGTCTGGGCCGCGACGTCTCGCGTCAGGGACTCCACGAGGTCATCGCCGGTGCAGAACGCCCCGTTGCGGCCCGTCAGCACCACCGCCCGGATCGCCGGATCGGCCTCGATCACGGCGAAGGCCTCCAGCAGCCGCGCGCGCTCGGAGAGAGCCAGGACATTGGCCGGCGCGACGTCGAGCTCGACGAGGGCGATCGAAGGTTCGGGATGGGAAAGATGGATCATCGGCCGCTACCCTGGCCCGCTCGCGCGGCCGCCGCAACCTTCCCCGCGCGGCGCCCGCGATGTCGATGCTGCGCCGCACAAGATTCCGCTTGCCAGTTTCAAACATCTGTCTCAGCGTAGGGGTCTTCCCGGACGTTTTTTGCGCCAGGAAGCCAAAAATGACCCGAAGGGGAGGTGTTTTTCGCGCCTTTACCACTCGGGCGCGCAGCCGAGTTTGGCCTTCATGCGTTGTTGCAACGCGGAAGAACGGGGAGTGAGATGACGTTTCAGACGCTTGAGAAGACCGAGCTGAAGGACCTGTACGAGATCGGTGAGATCCCGCCGGCCTTCCACGTGCCGAAAACCATGTACGCCTGGAGCATCCGCAAGGAGCGCCACGGCCCGCCCGCCACGGCCATGCAGGTCGAGGTGGTTCCCACCTGGGAGATCGGCGAGGACGAGGTGCTGGTTCTCGTGATGGCCGCCGGCGTCAACTACAACGGCGTCTGGGCCGCGCTGGGCGAGCCGATCAGCCCGCTGGACGGCCACAAGCAGCCCTTCCACATCGCCGGCTCCGACGCCTCGGGCATCGTCTGGAAGGTCGGCGCCAAGGTCAAACGCTGGAAGCTGGGCGACGAGGTCGTCATCCACTGCAATCAGGACGACGGCGACGACGAGGAGTGCAACGGCGGCGACCCGATGTTCTCGTCCAGCCAGCGCATCTGGGGCTATGAGACGCCGGACGGCAGCTTCGCCCAGTTCTGCCGGGTGCAGTCGCGCCAGCTGCTGCCGCGTCCCAAGCACCTGACCTGGGAAGAGGCCGCCTGCTACACCCTCACGCTCGCCACCGCCTACCGCATGCTGTTTGGCCACAAGCCGCATGAGCTCAAACCCGGCCAGAACGTGCTGGTCTGGGGCGCTTCCGGGGGCCTGGGCGTCTTCGCCACCCAGCTGGCCGCCGTCGCCGGCGCCAACGCCATCGGCGTGGTCTCCAGCGAGGACAAGCGCGAGTTCGTGCTGTCGATGGGCGCCAAGGCGGTGCTGAACCGGGGCGACTTCAACTGCTGGGGCCAGCTGCCCAAGGTCAACGGCCCCGAGTTCAACGACTACATGAAGGAGAGCCGCAAGTTCGGCAAAGCCATCTGGCAGCTCACTGGCAATCGCGACGTGGACATGGTGTTCGAGCACCCGGGCGAGCAGACCTTCCCGGTCTCGGTGTTCCTGGTCAAGCGCGGCGGCATGGTCGTGATCTGCGCCGGCACCAGCGGTTTCAACCTGACCATGGACGCCCGCTTTCTGTGGATGCGCCAAAAGCGCGTGCAGGGATCGCACTTCGCCAATCTGATGCAGGCCAGCGCCGCCAACCAGCTCGTCGTCGACCGCCGCGTCGATCCGTGCCTGTCGGAGGTGTTCCCCTGGGACCAGATCCCGGCCGCCCACGAGAAGATGCTGGCCAACAAGCACCTGCCCGGCAACATGGCCGTTCTGGTCTGCGCCCAGCGCCCGGGCCTGCGCACCGTCGAGGAGGTGCAGGAGCTGAGCGGGGCGCGCTGACCCCGCCGCCAAGTTTCCCCCGGCCAAAAGACCGTGTTACGGTTTCACCCTAAGAGGCGACCCAGGGAGCGCTCGCGATGGCCTTGAAGCTTTCCACCTCGTTCGTCGCCTTGGGCGCCGCCGCCTTGGGTGCGGCCTGCCTGGCCACCACCGCGCCGGCCTTCGCCGCCGCCCCGCCCAGCCTGGAGGGCGACTGGCTGCAGAAGGTCAGCTGCCCCGCGCGCGGCACGGTCTTCAACAACCAGATGCGGATCTACCGCGAGGGCGACGGCCTGAAGTTCGTGGCCCGCGCGCCCGTCCTCAACATCGCGCCGACGGACGAGAACCCCGCCTTCCCAAGCGTCTATTACGGCAAGGCCGATCTGAACGGCGATCTTCTCACCCTACGGATCAGCGATCGGTACAAGCGCCAGTACCAGGAAGAGCGCTTCGGTCAGAGCGGCCAATTCGTCGCCCAGGACGCCACGTTCCGGGTGACGCCGCAGGGCGAACTGGTCGCCTTGAGCCAGGGCGCCTGCACCGCCACGCCATTCCGGGCGGTTGGCCGCCCAGTCGACCGCCCAGTCGACCGCCAAGGCTGAGCCCTCGGGCTATTTACGAAATACTCAACTCCGACTGGCATGGTCGCGACGCCTCGCCCGGAGGCTCATAGGGGGCTGCATCCGGGTCGCGAGACAGGGACAGAACCATGAAGATATCCATCGAGACCTTGACCGCCATAGCCAAGGCCGGCGGCGGCTTCGAGATCGACGCCAAGCACTATAGCCCGGCGGCGCTCATGACCTTCATCGGCCAGATGAACGTGACCTCGGTGCTGCGGATCCGCAATGCAAGCTTGTGGACCCCGGAAGACCTTGAGTCCGTGGCCCGGACCGCCCCTCCCGGGGTCACCGAGTTCGTTTTCTAGACAGAGAATAGTCACCCGCTGGAGCGGTGTGGGGTCGCGGCTCTCCTATGAGCGCGACCCTGTGTCGGGCCGTCGTTAGAGTGCGATGCTCCCGGGGCGCGGGGGTCGCGCCTGACGACGCGCCTCGCGGCGCGATTGCGCCGCCAACGTCTTCCCGATCGGCGTCAGACAGCCATCGGACCAACGAGCGCCAACCCTTTGCGTTAGAAAGCTACAATCGCCCTCGCGCGCCACCCTTCAGGCGGTGCAGGGCCCGCATGGGCGGGGCATCGCCCTGCCCTTCCGAGGCCGGAGCCGGAAGCGAAAGCCCCGCGGAGGGCCTCGCAAGCCGGGGCGCGGGGGTCATGGCGGCGATCCTGCGGGCCTGGGCGGCGAACTCGCCGCAGGCCTTGGCTCGCTCGCGGGCGCGCTTGATCATGGCGGGATCGTCGCTGGTGGCGATCGTCTCCCAGGCGGCGTCCAGGGCGGCCATCAGCTTGGCTTGCAGGCGGTCGCACCAGGTTTGGGCTTGGACTTGGGTCATGCCCCGAGTTTGAGGTCGCTTCAGACCCCCGTGCGTAGAAAACCTGCGTTTTCCTATAAGACATTGAATAAATGAGACTTGATCTCGAAAACTACGGGAATTGAGCCGCTAGCGCCTCCCACCCTGTGGATAAATTTTCGCGTTCTCCCAATTGCCAGAGCGCGCGCGCGACCCCACAGTCGCCCTCGATCTTCGGGGGAAGATCGCGGGGGTGATCGTCATGGGCTGGGGTGGAAGGGTCGCTTTGACGGCCGTGGGTCTGTTGCTGGGCGTGGCGGCCGTCGTCGCCGTGCGCACCGCGACGTTCGAGGCCCCAGCCCAGGCCGATCCGGCCTCGGCGCGCCTGGCGGCCGCTCGGCCGGTCGATGTGGCCAAGGCCGCAGACCACCTGGCCCAGGCCGTGCGCTTCCAGACCATCAGCCACCAAGAGCAGGCGCAGGACCAGCCGGCCGAGTGGGACAAGCTGCACGCCTGGCTGCAGGCGACCTACCCCGAGACGCACAAGGTGATGACCCGCGAGGTCGTCGCCGACCATACCCTGGTCTACACCTGGACGGGTTCCAACCCCGCACTGCCCCCGATCCTGCTGATGGCCCACCAGGACGTGGTGCCCGTGACGCCGGGCAGCGAGAGCCAGTGGAAGCACCCGCCGTTCGCCGGCGTGGTCGCCGAGGGCGCGGTCTGGGGCCGGGGCGCGATCGACGACAAGGGCTCGCTCGTCACCCTGTTCGAGGCGCTGGAGGCGGTGGCCGCCGGCGGCTTCAAGCCGCTGCGCACGGTGATCATCGTCAGCGGTCATGACGAGGAGGTGCGCGGCGTCGGCGCACGGGCGGCGGCGGCCTTGCTGAAGTCGCGCGGGATCAAGGCTCAGTTCGTGCTGGACGAGGGCATGATCGTGGTCGCCGACCATCCGGTGACCGGCAAGCCCGCGGCCATCATCGGCACGGCCGAGAAGGGCTATGCGACGATGAAGGTGGTCGCGCCGGCGACCGGCGGCCACTCCTCGGCCCCGCCCAAGGACGGCGGCGGCGTCGTGACCCTGGCCCGCGCGGTCGAGGCCATCCACGACGATGGCTTCCCGATGAAGTTCCAGGGCCCCGGCGCCGACATGCTGAAGGCCCTGGCCCCGCACGCCTCGCCGGTGGTCAAGGTCTTCGCGGCCAACACCTGGCTGTTCTCGCCGGTGCTGGTGCAGGTCACCGCCAGGAGCCCAGCCGGGGCGGCCATGCTGCACACGACGATCGCCCCGACCATGATCAAGGGCTCGCCCAAGGAGAACGTCCTGCCCCAGGACGCCACGGCCTGGATCAACTACCGCATCGCGCCGGGCGACAGCTCGGAAACCGTGATGGCGCGAGCCAAGGACGCGGTCGGCGGCCTGCCGGTCGAGCTGTCCTGGACCAAGACCCCGGACGAGCCCACCGCCGTCTCCTCGACCAGCTCCGACGCCTGGAAGATGCTGGCGGGCCTGGCCGGAGACGAGAGCGAGGCCCCGGTCGTGCCAGGCCTGGTCACCGCCGGCACCGACAGCCGCTACATGGGCGGGGTGGCCAGCGACGTCTACCGCTTCCAGCCGCTGGTGCTGAAGGTCGACGACACCAAGATGATCCACGGCACGAACGAGCACCTGACCCTCGCCAATGTCGAGCGGATGGTCCGCTTCTACCAGCGCCTGATCGAGACCGCCGCGTCCCGCTAGTATCCAGCGTCAGCACGATTGTCGCATTGCTCCGCCAATAAGACCTCTGGAAACCCGCCGATGCCCGCCGACGACGCCCAGATCCTGCCCCGCACAGCCAAGCTTCCCGACCGGTTCGGCGAAGGCTTCGTCCGCGACGCCTGGTACGTGGCGGGCCTGTCGCCCGACCTGAAGCCCGGCAAGACGGTCCGGCGCGAGTTCTTGGGCGAACCGGTCCTGATGGGCCGCACCCGCAAGGGCGAGGCCTATGCGCTAGGCGACCTGTGCCCGCACCGCGCCGCCGCCCTGTCGGCCGGGCGCGTGCATCGCGAGGCCGACGGAACCGACAGCATCGAATGCCCCTATCACGGCTGGCGCTTCGGCGCGGACGGGGCCTGCAAGGCGATCCCGTCCCTGACCGCCGACAGCGAGTTCGACATCTCCAAGGTGCGGGTGCGGCGCTATCCGGTGGTCGAGAGCCAGGGCCTGGTCTGGATCTGGATGGCCTCGGATCCGCGCCGCGCGACGTCGCCGCCAGAGCCCCCGCCGACCATTCCCGGCGTCGTCGGCGGCCGCCCCAAGCTGGTCGACCACCTGGACTACGACGCCCATATCGACCACGCGGTGCTGGGCCTGATCGACCCCGCTCACGGGCCTTACGTCCACCAACAGTGGTGGTGGCGAACCAAGGCCAGTCAGCACGAAAAGAGGAAGACCTTCCGCCCCTCGGAGGCCGGCTTCACGATGGTCCGCCATGAGCCCTCGAAGAACTCCAAGGCCTACGCCATCCTGGGCGGCGAGCCGCTGACCGAGATCACCTTCCGCCTGCCGGGCCTGCGCTGGGAGCATGTGACGGTCGGCAAGCGCCAGGTGCTGGCCCTGTCGGCCATGACCCCGATCAACGCCGGCAAGACCCGGATGAACCAGATCATCTGGTCCGACCACTGGGCCTTCGTCGCGCTCTATCCGATCATCCGCCTCGCGGCCCGCGCCTTCCTGCGCCAGGACGGCAAGATCGTCGACTGTCAGAGCCCAGGCCTGAAGCACAATCCGCCTCTGATGTGGGTGGGCGACGCCGACGCCCAGGCCCGCTGGTACCACCAGTGCAAGCGCGAGTGGGCCGGCAGCCGGCTCGAGGGTCGTCCGTTCCGCAACCCGGTGCAGGAACAGACGCTGCGCTGGCGGACGTGACATCCCTCCCCCCCTTGTGCGCGAGGGGAAGACGCGATTGATCGGGGACATGGTCCAGAGCCCCAAGATCTACGCGACGAGGCTGGTGAGCAGCCTGCGCGCCGTTCCCTCCGCGCGGGGCTGGGCGTCCTGCCTCGCCGTCTCGCTGGTCACCCTGGCGGCGATGGCCGCCCTCGGCTTTTCCACCGGCCTCTACCACATCACGCCGACCCAGCCTGGCCTGCCGCTGCGGATGCTGACCGTGCTGTTCATCCCGGCGCTGGGCGAGGAACTGGCGTTTCGCGGCCTGCTGACTCCCGGCCCGGGCGAGAGCCGACGCCCCTGGCTGGAGATCGGCGCGGCGACCGGCCTCTATGTGCTCTGGCATGTGGTCGAGGCCCTGACCTTCCTGCCCGGCGCGGCGGCGGTGTTCCTGCGGCCGGACTTCCTGGCCTGCTGCGCGATCCTGGGTCTGGGCTGCGCGGTGATGAAGCGCCGCACCGGCTCGGTCTGGCCGGCCGTGGCCCTGCACTGGGCCCTGGTGGTGGTCTGGCAGACCTGGCTGGGCGGCGTCAGCGCGCTAAAGCCCCCACCGCTCTGATCGGCTGAACGCGCGAAAAAGCCCGCCCAGCTTGGGGCTGGACGGGCTTCCTCCTCGGAACGCGCCTTGAGGGACGGGTTGGTCGCGCCCCGAAAACTCACGAGGGTGACAGCCGAAAGTGGAAGCCGGTTTCGGCGGCCGTCACCCTCGCAATACTCGCGATCTCTAGACCGCGTTAGGCGCGGTAGACGTAGGCGCTGGAGACGTAGCCGACGCCGACGCCGTCCTGTCCGACCAGGATCCACTTGCCGTCACTGGTGCGGCCCAGGGCCTGGAAGGTCTGGCCCGAGCTGACAGCGCCCAGACGGGGAGCGCGGGTCGTGGCGGAGGCGCGCAGGTTCAGGGTCGAGCGGGCGACGTACTTGTGGTCCATCTTGACCAGCCGCTCGGCCTCGACGTTCTGGGCGTAGCGGTAGCCGCCCGACTTGTAGATCCCGCCGACCGCCTGAGCCGCCTCGGTCTTCTGCATGTTGCAGCCGACCGCCGAGCCGGCGCCCGCACCGATCACCGCGCCGATGGCCGTGCCCGTCCCGCGATCGCCCTTGCCGGCGATCTGATTGCCGGCCAGGCCGCCGATCAGGCCGCCCACCAGAGCGCCGACTTCCTGCTTGCCGCCAGAAGCCTTGCAACCGGTGACGCCGGCGCTGGCCTGCGGGGCGGCGGCCATGCTCAGGGCCGCAGCGGCGGCGCCGATGGTCAGGGTGATGATCTTGGTCTGCTTGAAAGCCATTTGGCCAAACATGAGAAAACTCCTTCGTCCCTTGGAATGCGTCCGGGGTCATCAACCCCGTGAGACAGACCATGGCAGGGTGAAGCTGAACGGTGTCGGCGACAGGGCTGACAGGGTTCGTTCATCTTCGACATCGCGCGCCGGCCGTCGCAAAATCCGGGCGGACAGCCAAGCCTTAGCCAGCGATCATCGCGTCATGACCCATCCCGCCCGCCTCTTTCTGGACCGCGCGCCCTCGCCGATCGGCGAGCTTTTGCTCGTCACCGACGAGACCGGCCTGCTGCGCGCGGTCGACTTCCACGACTTCGAGTCCCGGCTGCGCCGGCTGCTTCGTCTGCACTACGGCGATCTGGCGCTGGAGACGGGCGAGGCGCCGCGCTCGACCAAGGTGGCCTTCGCCCGCTACTTCGCCGGCGAGGTCAACGCCCTTTCAGCCCTCGCCTGGGACACCGGCGGCACACCGTTCCAGCGCGCGGTCTGGCGCGCCCTGACCGCCATCCCGCCCGGCCAGACGGTCACCTATTCGGAGCTGGCCAGGCGCGTGGAGCGCCCCGCTGCGATCCGCGCGGTCGGCGCGGCGAACGGCGCCAATCCGCTGAGCCTGGTCGCCCCCTGCCATCGGGTGATCGGCATGGACGGCGCCCTGACGGGCTATGCTGGCGGGATCGAACGCAAGCGTTGGCTGCTCGCCCACGAGGGTGTGGTTCAGGCGAAGCCCATGCCCCTGGCGACATAGGGACCGACATTGAAGAACGGCAGGCTGAGCGTAATCCCGATCAGAGCGTTGAAGACGATCGAGCCGGCGTTGAAGCGGCCCGCCTCGCCGTCGATGACCGCCGACACCGCCCGCGCCGCCGCCGCGCCGATCCAGCCGACCGCCAGAACCAGGGCCATGGCCGCGCCAAGCCTGGGCTGATAGCCCAGATAAAGGGCCGCGATCCCGTGCGAGGCGATCAACATGCCGCCGAACGCGCGGCCTTCGGCGAACAGCGGCGACTTCGCCGTCTCTTCGTCGGCCAGCCCCGCCAGGCCCAGCATGGTCTGCGGCCGCGCCAGGATCATGCCGCCCAGCGCGCCGCCGAGGATGCAGGCCACCACCGCCAGGAACAGGGACAGGACGTAGCTGGACATGCTTGGAGCGCTCCTTCGTTCCGGCGCGGACGCGTCGTCATAGTCTTAATCCAGATAAGGGCGAAGTCCGGCCGCGTCATGGTCGGCTGCGCCAAGCTCTGGAAATCGCCGCGCGAGCGCCCCATGTTGAAGGCCATCGGAGGCCTCCCGCCCATCCCGCCGAAAAAACTTCATCCCCGGCGTTCTTGACTCCCCGAAGGGCGGCGCCTAACTGACGCTCGTCGTTAGCACTCGGAGGGAGCGACTGCTAACAGCACCGCTCCCCCTGCTGACGAAGCCTTTAATTCAAACCGTTCCGACGGAGAACCACAATGAAGTTTCGTCCCCTGGGCGACCGCGTCCTCGTGAAGCGCGTCGAAGAAGAAACCAAAACCAAGGGCGGGATCATCATCCCCGACACCGCCAAGGAAAAGCCGCAAGAAGGCGAAGTCGTCGCCGTTGGCCCGGGCGCCCGCAACGACAAGGGCGACGTCGTCGCTCTGGACGTCAAGGCTGGCGACCGCATCCTGTTTGGCAAGTGGTCGGGCACCGAAGTGAAGGTCGACGGTCAGGACCTCCTGATCATGAAGGAAAGCGACGTCCTGGGCGTGGTCGAGGCCTAAAGCGCCTCCCTGTTCCCAACCGCTTTTCGAACGCAACTCTCTTTTAGAAGGGCTCCAACATGGCCGCTAAAGACGTCTATTTCTCCTCCGACGCGCGCGACAAGATGCTGCGCGGCGTCAACATCCTCGCCAACGCGGTGAAGGTCACCCTGGGTCCGAAGGGCCGCAACGTCGTCATCGAAAAGTCGTTCGGCGCTCCGCGCACGACCAAGGACGGCGTCTCGGTCGCCAAGGAAATCGAACTGGCTGACAAGTTCGAGAACCTCGGCGCGCAAATGATCCGCGAAGTGGCCTCGAAGACCAACGACAAGGCCGGCGACGGCACCACGACCGCCACGGTCCTGGCCCAAGCCATCGTCCAAGAAGGCCTCAAGTCGGTCGCGGCCGGCATGAACCCGATGGACCTGAAGCGCGGTATCGACAAGGCCGTGCTGATCGCCATCGAGGAAATCAAGAAGTCCTCGAAGAAGGTCACCACCAACGCTGAAATCGCTCAGGTCGGCACCATCTCGGCCAACGGCGACAAGGAAGTTGGCGAGATGATCGCCAAGGCGATGGACAAGGTCGGCAACGAAGGCGTCATCACCGTCGAAGAAGCCAAGACCGCCGAAACCGAACTCGACGTCGTCGAAGGCATGCAGTTCGACCGCGGCTACCTGTCGCCGTACTTCATCACCAACGCCGACAAGATGGAAGTTCAGCTGGAAGAGCCGCTGATCCTCCTGTTCGAAAAGAAGCTGTCCTCGCTGCAGCCGCTGCTGCCGGTGCTGGAAGCCGTCGTCCAGTCGGGCCGTCCGCTGCTGATCATCGCTGAAGACGTCGAAGGCGAGGCCCTGGCCACGCTGGTCGTCAACAAGCTGCGTGGCGGCCTGCGCGTCGCCGCCGTCAAGGCTCCGGGCTTCGGCGACCGCCGCAAGGCCATGCTGGAAGACATCGCCATCCTGACCGGCGCTCAAGTCGTCAGCGAAGACCTGGGCATCAAGCTCGAGAGCGTTTCGCTCGACATGCTGGGCCGCGCCAAGAAGGTCTCGATCACCAAGGACGACACCACGATCGTGGACGGCATTGGTGAGAAGGAAGCCATCGAAGCTCGTATCTCGCAGATCAAGCGCCAGATCGAAGACACCACGTCGGACTACGACAAGGAAAAGCTGCAAGAGCGTCTGGCCAAGCTGGCCGGCGGCGTCGCGGTCATCCGCGTCGGCGGCTCGACTGAAGTCGAAGTGAAGGAAAAGAAGGACCGCGTTGACGACGCCCTGAACGCGACCCGCGCGGCCGCCGACGAAGGCATCGTCCCGGGCGGCGGCACGGCTCTGCTGTGGGCTTCCAAGGCCCTGGCTGGCGTGGTTGGCGACAACGACGACCAGACGGCCGGCATCGCCATCGTCCGTCGCGCCCTGCAATCGCCGATCCGCCAGATCGCCGAGAACGCCGGCGTCGAAGGTTCGATCGTGGTCGGCAAGATCCTGGAAAACGCCAGCAGCTCGTTCGGCTTCAACGCCCAGACCGAGCAGTACGTTGACCTGGTCACCGACGGCGTCATCGACCCGGCCAAGGTTGTCCGCACCGCTCTGCAGAACGCCGCTTCGGTGGCCGGCCTGCTGATCACGACGGAAGCCGCGATCGTCGAAGCCCCCAAGAAGGGCGGCGGCGCTCCGGCCGGCGGCGGCATGCCGGGCGGCATGGGCGACATGGACTTCTAAAACTGTCATCCCGGCCCACGGAGGGACCGCGCAGCGGTCCCGAAGGCCGAGCCGGGAACAGTTCGAAGTGCTGATCGAGGGCGGGGCCGAGAGGCTCCGCCCTTTTTCTATCCACCGCCTATCCACCGGAATTCGCGGTAAATGCGAAACCGCACGCATTCAAGCGCCGCCATCGGCGTTAAGCTACGGCTTTACTGGCATGGAGGCTGTTATGTCGTTCGTGCGTGAGTACCCCGCCCCGCGTCGTAAGCGCGCGCCGCGGACACCCCTGAGTATTGTTGTGCTGGGCTTGTCGGCTTGGCTTGTCCTCGGTCTGCTGAGCCAGGCGGCCTTCCAGCTGATCGGCTGATCGGCGCCGAAGGCCCTTACAGTTTCCGCCGGAACGCCCTAAGTGCGGAGCCATGTTCCGCCAGCGCCCCGACGCCGATCTGATCGTTCAAGGCTGGGTCATCGGCGTCATGGTCGAGGTCCCGGGCGAGCGCACACCTGTCCGCCACTACTTCGCCGTCGGCAAGGCCGACCGCGCCCAGGCCGAGTGGACCGCCACGGACCTCGCCCAGGCCGACGGCGCCATCGCCTCCAGCCCTGTCAAAGGCCAAGAGCCCGTCGAGGCGGTGCGCGAGTTGGTCGCCTATCGGATGCGGGACCTGGGCCTCAAGTCCGGCGAGGCGCGGCGGCTGGGCGACAAATATCCCCGCCGCTGGCTGTTCTGACGCGGAATATCCCTCCATTTCAAAGGGGTAATACCCGCGCCCCATTTTACGGCTAGAGCGGGGCCATGCCTCAAATGTTCTCCGCCAATCGCCGTCGCGTGCTGGCCTTGGCCGCCCTGGCGCCCGCCGTCGCCCTGCCCGTTTCGGCCCACGCCGACGCCCTGGTGCTGACGCCGCAGGTCACCCAGGGACCCTACTGGTTCGATCCCAAGCTGCTGCGCGCGGACATCACCGAGGGCCGCCCCGGCGTGCCAGCGCGCGTGCGTATGACCGTGCTGGACCAGGCGGGTGCGCCGATCCGAGGCGCGCGGGTCGAGATCTGGCACTGCGACGCCTCGGGCCTCTATTCCGGCTATGAGGGCCAGGGCGATGACCGCAAGGCCGGGACCAAGGGCCAGACGTTCCTGCGCGGCGGCCAGCTGACAGACGCCAGCGGCGTCGCCGTCTTCCGCACCATCTGGCCAGGCTGGTACGAGGGCCGCACCCCGCACATCCACGCCAAGGTCTTCCTCGACGCGCGCACGGCCCTGACCTGCCAGCTGTTCGTGCCCGACGCGCTGAGCGAGTACCTGTACGAGAACGTCCCGGCCTACCACCGCCCCCGCAAGCGCGACACGCTCAACAGCAATGACGGCATCGCCCTCCAAGGCGGCGAGGCCATGGTCGCGGCGGTGAAGGAGGGCAAGGACGCCTACGAGATCGCGCTGACCGTCGCCATTGACCCCCGCGCCGACTGGAAGGACATGGGCTTTGGTCCGGACCGCCCCGGTGGCCCGGCCGGAGGACCCCCGCCTGGACCACCGCCAGGCGGCATGGGACCGCCCGGCGGGCCGCCGCGCGCGAACGCCCTGACCGGCGAGGCGCGGCTGAAAGCGATCATCCCGGGTCTCTAGGATGTTCCCCCTTGGCGCGGGCGCCGGTTTGAGGCCATGCTCCGCGCCAAACGGGCGTTCGAACGCCGCGCGAGGGGAAGAGCATGACCAGGATGAGGCTGGCCGCCATGGGCTTGGCGGCGATCTTGACGATGAGCGCGTCGGCCTGCGCCCAGACGACGCCCGTCCCCACCACGCCGAACGACTACGCCAAGGCCGACAACTGGCTATGCCTGCCGGGCCGCCAGGACGCCTGCGCCTCGGACCAGACCACGACCATCGTCGAAGCCGACGCCAAGACCTCGGTCGAGCCCTTCAAGGCCGCGGCCGCGCCGGCCTATGACTGCTTCTACGTCTATCCCACCGTGTCGACCGACTCCGGCGGCAACAGCGACATGGTCATCGACGCGGCCGAGCGCCGGGTCGTCGACCAGCAACTGGCGCGCTTCGCCTCCACGTGTCGCGTGTTTGCGCCGATGTATCGCCAAGTCACCCTGGCGGCGCTGCGATCGGTCATGCTGGGACGCCCGTCGCCCGGCGACGCCGAGCTGGCCTACGCCGACGTCCGCGACGCCTGGCGCTGGTATCTCGCCAACGAGAACAAGGGCCCCAATAACCAGGCAAGAGGCGTGGTCCTGATCGGCCATAGCCAAGGCTCGCGCATCCTGCTGAACCTGCTGAAGGGGGAGATCGACGGCCAACCGGTTCAGAAGCAGATGATCTCGGCCCTGGTGTTGGGCATGAACACGCCGGTGGACGCGGCCGGAAAGTACGGCTCGATCCCGCTGTGTACGAAGGCCGATGAAGCCGGCTGCATCGTCACCTATGTCTCGTTCCGCGCCGCGAGCCCGCCGCCGGCGAACAGCCGCTTTGGCAAGACAGATCCGGAAGGCCATCGCGCCGGCTGCGTGAACCCCGCCGCCCTGCTGGCGGGCAAGGCCTCGTCGGACGAGGCGCCGCTGCACGCCTATCTCAGCAGCAAGGGCTTCGGCGCCGTTGAAGGACAGTCACCCAAGCCGTTCGCCAAAGGCCTCCAGGTGACGACGCCGTTCGTCTCTACGCCCAGCCTGCTGTCGGGACGCTGCGTCAACGACGGCGAATTCACCTACCTGTCGGTGAAGGTCAACGCCGACCCGGCCGACCCGCGCGCCGATGACATCAGCGGCGACATCGCGGTCGCGGGCGTCGTGCTGAAGGATTGGGGGCTGCACCTGATCGACGTGAACCTGGCCATGGGCGACCTGGTGGCGCTGGTCGATCGGCAGGCGGCGACCTACGGGGCCAAATAGATGCTCCCCCGCATCGCGGGGGAGCATCTTGATTGAACCCTACTTCGGCCCCGCCACGGTCTTGAACACCGTGGCGCCCAGCACCAGCACGATGACGAAGCCGATCAGGAACAGGAAGAACAGCAGCTTGGCGACGCCCGCGGCGGCGCCGGCGATGCCGGTGAAGCCCAACGCGCCGGCGATGATGGCGACGATGGCGAGAATGATGGCCCATTTGAACATGACGGTTTCCCTCCGTGAGCGCCCAAGCGGCGCATTCGGAAAATCAACGCCGCTTCAGCGCGCGGCGTTCCTTGTCTTCGCCGCCCGAGGTCGGTAACCCAGTCGCCATGGCCTCCAAGCCCGAAAGCCCGACCGAACCCTTCAAGCGCGCGCTGGCCCACGCGGCCCGTTCGCTCGCCGAGACGCCTGACCTGGAGGTGGTGTTCTCGGGCGATGGTCCGCAGCTGTTGGGCAACCGCGCTGTGCTGCCGCACCCCCCGCGAGACCTGTCCTCCAAGGAAGCTGCGCGTATCCGGGGCCTGGCCGACCAGATGGCCCTGCGCCTGGCCCACCACGACCCCATCGCCCACGCCCGCGCCCGCCCCGCCTCGCCCGACGGCCAGGCAGCGTTCGAGTCGATCGAGCAGGCGCGGCTGGAGGCCATCGGCGCCAACGCCCTGGGCGGCGTGCGCGCCAACCTCACCGCCGCCCTCGAGACCCGGCTGGAAAAGCAGGGCCTGACCCGCGCGGTCGCCACCGACACCCAGTCGGCCCCGATGGCCGAGATCCTGGGCCTGCTGGTCCGCGAGCGCCTGACGGGCGATGCGCCGCCGGACGGCGCCAAGGCCCTGGTCGACATCCTGCGCGCCGACATCGAGGCCAGGGCTGGCAAGGACCTGGACCGCCTCGCCGCCGCCATCGACGACCAGGCCGCCTTCGCCCGCGTCAGCCGCGACATCCTGCGCGACCTGGACCTCGGCGAGGAGATGGCCGACGCGACGGAGAGCGCCGACGAGGACGACGGCGAGGAGGACGACTCCCCGACCGAAGGTTCCGACGACGAACAGGGCGAGGGCGAAGGCGAACAGCCCGAGGGCTCCTCGCCGCAGGAGAGCGAGAGCTCCGACCGCGAGTCCGAGGCCGGCGACGAGGAGATGGTCCAGTCCGACCAGGACGGCGAGGTCGAGGAGACCGACGAGGCGCCCGACATGGGCGACGGGGCCAAGCCCGCCCGCCCCGACCCCGGCCAGGCCCAGGGCGGCGAGCCTCTGTACAAGATCTTCACGACCGAGTTCGACGAGATCGTCCAGGCCGAGGACCTGTGCGACGCCGAGGAGCTGACGCGCCTGCGGGCCTATCTGGACCAGCAGCTCTCGGCCCTCTCCAGCGTCGTCTCGCGCCTGGCCAACAAGCTGCAGCGCCGCCTCTTGGCCCAGCAGAACCGCGCCTGGACCTTCGATCTCGAGGAAGGGATGCTGGACGTCGCCCGCCTGACGCGGGTGATCATCGACCCGACCGCGCCGCTGTCCTTCAAGCAGGAGGAGGACCAGGAGTTCCGCGACACGGTCGTGACCCTGTTGATCGACAATTCCGGCTCGATGCGCGGGCGGCCGATCATGGTGGCGGCGATCTGCGCCGACATCCTGGCCCGCACCCTGGAGCGCTGCGGAGTCAAGACCGAGGTGCTGGGCTTCACCACCCGCGCCTGGAAGGGCGGCTCCAGCCGCGACGCCTGGATCAAGTCCGGCAAGCCCGCCGCCCCGGGCCGCCTGAACGACCTACGCCACATCGTCTACAAGGCCGCGGACGCCCCCTGGCGGCGCGCGCGCAAGAACCTTGGCCTGATGATGCGCGAGGGCCTGCTGAAGGAAAACATCGACGGCGAGGCCCTGATGTGGGCGCACCAGCGCCTGATCGGCCGGCCCGAAGCTCGCCGCATTCTGATGGTGATCTCCGATGGCGCTCCGGTGGACGACAGCACCCTGAGCGTCAATTCGGGCCACTATCTGGAGCGCCACTTGCGCCAGGTCATCGGTGAGATCGAGGGCAAGAGCCCCGTGGAGCTGATCGCCATCGGCATCGGCCACGACGTCACCCGCTACTACCGCCGCGCCGTCACCATCGTCGACGTCGAGCAACTGGGCGGCGTGCTGGTCGAGCAGCTGGCGGCCCTGTTCGAGGAAGAGCCGCGCCAGATCGCGCGCGCGCGCGGGTTACTGGCGCCGCTTCCCGTGGTCACCCCGCAGGCGGCCAAGCCCGCCAGGACGCCCGCGTGAGGGCTCGGCTGGCGCTGGCGCTTATGCTGGCCGGCGGCCTGGTCGCCGGCTGCGCCGAGCGCGCCGCGCCGCCGCCCGTCGTCCCCGCCGCGCCGGTCAAGGCCGGGCCCGAGATCACCGTCGTCGCCACGCCCATCCCGATGGACGCCGCCGATCCGACCAAGGTCACGGCCGAAGGCGGCTTTAGCTATGCCGGCGGCCTGGTGCTGACCAGCCCCGACACCACCCGGCTGCACGGTCTATCGGACCTGCGCATCGGCGCCGGCGACACCCTGACGGCGATCACCGACGAGGGCGACGTCTTCGAGGCCAGGATCCAGCTGGACGCCGCCGGACGCCTGGCCGGCCTGGCCGACGGCAAGCTGTTTCCGCTGCCAGGTCCCGACGGCTTGCCGCTGCAGGGCAAGCATAACGCCGACGCCGAGGGCCTGACCGTGATGCCCAACGGCGACCGCCTGATCAGCTTCGAGCGCGACCACCGCATCTGGCTCTATCCCGCCCAGGCCGACGGCGGCTGGCGCGCGCCCCGCCCAGCCCCCAAGCCCGCCACCATCTTGCCCGACAACGAGGGCCTGGAGGCGTTGAGCGCCTATCCGGCCGCCGGCCCCGACGCCTACATCGTCGGCGGCGAGGAGGGCGAGGTCTGGCTGTGCCGCCTGTCGACCGACTGCAAGTCGCTGCCGCCGCAGTCAGGCCCGGACTTCACCTGGGGCCTGACCGCCTTCGCCCCCTTCCAGGGGACGGCCGTCGCCACCCTGCACCGCGGCTTCGACCCGGTCCGAGGCTGGCGAGCCATTGTCCGCTTCATCTCCGACCCCACCCTGCCGCTGGCTCGTCAACGCACGGCCGCCTCGCTGCATGTCGACGGCGCGATGCCGCGCGACAATTTCGAGGGCCTGGCGCTGTCGACCTCGCCGTCTGGCGCGATCCGCGTCTACCTGATCTCGGACGACGGGGCGGTCAGCGCCAAGCAGCGCACACTGCTGCTGGCCTTCGACTGGACGCCGCCCCCACCGCCGCCGCCCGCTCCGGCCAAGCCGCCCAAGAAGCCCGCCCGTAAGCGGTAGGTCTTCGCGGCGCAGCATGAACAACGATTTAGCAACCGCTTGAAATCGTTTCGTTGGCAACGATATGTTACCGCTAACATTTTTTCGTTTGCGTGCGTTTTCGCACTTGCAATAGACACCGGTGTCAGTCATTCGTAAGGCGACGGTCGAGGAGGCGAGAACCCGACGACCGTCAGAGGAACGCGCCGGGAGGCGGTTGAACCCAACCTCCTTTCCGGGACTATCAACATGATCCGTCTGCTCGTTATCGCCGTCAGCGCTCTGATGGCCACCGCCGCCGCCACCTCGGCCAGCGCCGGCGAAATCACCATCAAGGTGCGCGGCCGAGCCGCCGCCGAAGTCCACGCCGACATCGTCCAGGCCGCCAAGCAGCTGTGCCAGGAAGACCTGGTCGGCAATCCCGCCGCCAGCGAGCTGGCCCCCTTCTGCGTGCGCGAGATCACCCGCGACGCGGTGGCCCGCACCAACAGCGCCGAACTGGCCGCCTTCAACAAGACTCAAGGCCGCTCGGTCTACGCCCTGCGCGTCGCGAGCCGCTAACAAGGCAAAGGACCCGCGAGCCCAACGCGCTCGCGGGTCTTTTTCACGCCCGAAAACAGGTTTGCGGCGCGGGCGCCACGATACCGACCCAATTTAGGGTGCGCCGCAACATTATCGTTGATCACCCAATAGAACGCCGCTATATCGACACGGACGGATCAAACGAGCGGAAGACCTCGACGACCGTCAGAGGAACGCGTCTGGAGGTGGTTGAACGCAACCCCCTTTCGGAACATCGACATGATCCGCTCCATCGTTCTGGCCGCTTCGGCCATCGCCCTGGCCGCCGCCGTTCCGGCCTCGGCCACTGAAATGCGCGTCAAGGTCGCCGGCAAGTCGGCCGCCGAAGTCCGCGCCGAAATCGTCAAGGCCGCCTCGACCGTCTGCTGGCAGGACATTCGCGGCGAAGCCCTCGCCGGCTACATGTACCCGGCCTGCATCCGCGCCTCGGTCAACGACGCCATCGCGAAGATCAACAACCCGGCCCTGAGCGCCTACAACGCGGCCAACCCGGCCTCGACCGTCGCGCGCTAAGCCGCAAAAGCTTTAGTACCCCGCGTAACAGTACAGCGTTCCGAGTACCTAGCGTACCAGTACCCAAGCTTACCAAACCCGCCGCGGCCCAAGCCGCGGCGGGTTTTGCTTGTGGGGGTGGGGGCGGCTTCCAGGACGACTGGAAATCCCCAAAGGCCAAGAGCCCGCCGGCTTTCCAACAGGCGGGCCTTGAAGGGCGGTTCAGCGTGGACGGGACGCCAAGGCGCCCCGCCCACCCCAGATCAGAAAGTGTACCGCAGCGTCGCCGAGGCGGTGCGACCCAGGTAGGCGCGGCCGAGCACGACGCCGCTGGCCGGAATCGCGGGCTGTTCGGAGTCGATCAGGGCCAGCTTGTTGAACAGGTTGTTGACGTTCAGCATCAGCTGCACTCGCTCGGTCGGGCGAACCTGCACGAAGGCGTTGACCAGCTTATAGCCGGGCAGCTTCAGCTGGTTGGTGTCCTGCGCGTAGCTGCTGGTGGTGCCGATCACATTGGCGCCGAAGGTCACGGACTTCAGCTCGACCTGCGGGGTCACCGAGTAGATGAAGTCGGCCTGGTGACGCGGCTTGTTGCCGACCAGTTCGGGACGGGAGGCGTCGCTGGTGATCTTGGCGTCCGTATAGGTGGCGCCAGCGGTCACGCTGAACGGGCCCTTGCGAACGGCCGCTTCCAGCTCAACACCCTTGGCCTCGTAGCCACGCACGATATTCACGACCTGAGCCTGGCCATCGGCGCCGCTGCTGACCTGGGTGTTGCGTTCGCCGGTCTTGGCCGAGAAGCCCGTGGCGTTGAAGGTCAGGCCCGCGATCCGGTACTTCAGACCCAGTTCGAGCTGCTTGACGGTGTCGTAGGCGCTCGCGTCGTCCACCAGCTTGCCGGTCTTGTAGTTGACCGCTGGCGTGAACAGGATCCTGTCGGCCGAGGCGCGGCCGCCGCGGCTGTAGCGGCCGAAGACGGCCAGCTGCTCGGCGACGCGGTAGTTCAAGCCCGTCGAGTAGCTGAGGTAGTTGTAGTCGTAGTCCACGTGGCCCGGCTGGCCGAGGGGGAGGTACGACACTTTAGTCTCGGCCGTCGAAATCACGCCGTCTCGGTTCATGTCGAAAGACGTCGTGGCAGGAAGACCGCCGCCCAACTCGGCCCCGTACAGCGTGCCGCGAACCTTGCCCATATCGTAGCGCAGGCTACCGCCCACGGCGATCTTGCCGATGCGGTAGTTGATCGACGCGTACGGCGCGTTGACGCCGTAGTTCATGTCGTAGTTACGACGGTGGGTGTTGCCGATACTATAGGCGATATAGCCGTCCTGCGTGAACGGCACGCCGGCCGCCGTCTTGGTGTTGATCAGCGTCGACTGGCCGTTGCCGGCGACGCTGGCCAGGACGTTGAGGAACGCCATGTCCATCGCGTAGTCCTGAGATGACGCGTAGAACCCGGCGGTGGTGGTCAGGTCGCCGCCATTGATATCCCAGACACGGCTGGCGCGGATGTCGTTGGTGACGTTGTCCAGGCTCTTGATCTTGGTGCCGAACTGCAACGAGGAGGTCAGCAGGCCGTTGCCGTTCAGGGTCGCCGGGCTGGTGATGGCCTGACCGGCTTGCGGTCCGGTGGCGTAGCTAAGCATGCTGCCGACGCCGCCGTTGGCCACGGCCAGCACGGACGCCTGGTTCACCGCGATCGGGCGAACGGTCTGGTTGCTGCCACCCACGTCGGAGAAGCGGAACTTCTCGGTGATGGTCCAGCCCTTGACGTCGAACTGGGCGTCCAGGCCCACCGACTTGACCACGGCGTGCTGGCCGCCGCGCGCATCGCTCTGGGTCAGGTTGTTGTTCTCGTCCAACCTGATGACGTTGGTGGTGTAGCGCGACAGCAGCGAGTCGGTCTTGGGGTCGAAGTTGGCGGGCGCGCTGTACGTCGGATCGGCGTTCGTGCCCGAGACCTTGATCGGAACGAACTGGTAGTTGGGCGTACGGTCGTTCAGATACTTGCCGTAGATCCGCACATAGCCGTTGTCGAAGGTCTTGGTGATGTTGGCCTTGAGCTGCCCGCCCTTGTAGGCGGTGTAGCCGACGTCGCGCGGTCCTTCACCTTGGCGGTAGAAGCCGCCGACGTGGAAACGCAGCGTGTCGCTGATCTTGCCGCCGTAGGCGCCATCGACGCGCTTTTCGCCGTAGCCCAGGCCGTACGTGGCCTGAACCGCGCCGCCTTCGCTGTCGCCGGTCTTTGAGATCAGGTTGATCACGCCGCCTGGCGAGTTCGAAGCGAAGGTCGAGGCCGAGCCGCCGCGGATGGTCTCGATCTGCGAGATGTTGAGATCGGCGCGCATGAACATGTCCGTGCCGAACAGGTACAAGTCGCCGAACTCAAGGACGGGCAGGCCCTCTTCCTGGAGCTGCACGTACTTCGAGCCGGTGCTCGACAGCGGCAGGCCGCGGATCGAGTAGTTCGCATTGCCTTCGCCGATCGCGTACTCGGCGCGAATGCCGGGGATGTTGCGTAGGACCTCACCCAGCGAGCGGGCGCCGTAGGTCTCGAATTCGGAAGCGCGCAGGGCGCTGGTGGACGTGGCGCTGTCCAGGCGGTCACGCCCCTTGGCGACGCCGGTCGAGAACACCGCCTCACCCTGGGCCTTGCCGCCCGCGCTCTGAATGGCCTTGTCGGCGGGTTTCGCCGCATCCGCAGCCTGAGCGGCCGCGGGCATGATCAGCAGGAACGGCGCGATCGCCGCTGACAGGTACAGATGCCTCACTAGAAATCCCCGTTTTCTGGAAATTGCCCACCCTCAGTATATCTTATGTATTCTTCGTGATTGATGAGTATATAGTGCATGCAATACAAATGTAATGTGCGACATATTGCGCCTCAGCCTGCGACATATTGTCTCTGAGGGCGTGAGCTCGCTAAAAGGTGCGCCCCAAAACCAGAAATCGAAATCAATTTTACTGATGGCTCGCCCCAGCCTACGCCGCGGGCGTTGTGAGACGTGACAATAGGAGCGACCGCCCGAGCTTCAGCCGCGCCGATCCAAGCCTTCGCGCATCGCACCGGCGAGGCGGCTATCGCGACGGCAAGGCTTCAACCGGTGCTGGGGATTTCGATGATCGCTATTGGGCTTCTGAAGCGCTTCGCGCTTTCAAAGCCAGCGCTCTGGCGTGAGGCCGGGCGGCCCTACTTCGCCATCCCACCGCCAGCGACGAGCGCGGAAACCAAGGCCGAGAAGTTTTGCGCGGAGCGTCCGCCCCCTGAATGCCGGCCGAGGTCCGCCCATGGCGCTGGCCGCCATGATTAGCCGCCTCCGCCCCCACGACGAAAAGCCCGCCGGGGTTGCTCCCGGCGGGCTTTCAAATCTTCAGCCTTGAAGAGCCTTAGGCGGCCGACAGCCTTAAGCAGCCTGAGCGGCGGCCTTGGCCTTGGCCTTCACCTGGGCCTTGATCTTCAGGGCGCGCGGCGACAGCTGCTCGTCCTTGGCGCCCAGCAGGAACACGTCCAGGCCACCCTTGAAGTCCAGGGTGCGCAGGGCCGCGTTGCTGATGCGCAGCTTGAAGGTCTGGCCCAGCGACTCCGACTGGAGCGAGGCAGGCGACAGAGCCGGCAGGAAGCGGCGCTTGGTCTTGATGTTCGAGTGGCTCACATTGTGGCCGACCATCGGACCGATACCGGTAAGTTCGCAACGGCGCGACATGGTGGTTACCTTGGCTTGGGCGAAGCCCCGCCCCCTTGAGAAGAGCCTGGCCCGCTAAGATACGAATTCGGACACGCGAGCCGGACGAGCTGGCCGCGCGAGAGCGGGCGATATAGGCGAAGGCCGCCCCCTGAGTCAAGGCGGACCTGGCTGTTTGTTGGCGCCCTCCAGGGGACCCCGCCGCCCAACCTCCGCCTTCAAGCACGGTTCATCTGGCGCTCTATATATAGGGCCGCATGAAGGAGACCCGCTGTATGCGTTCGACCGCCCTCGCCGCTTCCGTCCTGGCCCTGGCGGCCGCCCTGCCGCTGACCGCCGCAAGCCAAACGCGCCCGGCGACCGCCGCCGCGCCGGCGCGAACGATTCTGCCCGGCCACTGGGTCTACGACTATCGCGTGGGGCCGATTCCCGCCGGCAGCGAGACCAAGTGCCTCAAGCCCGCCGACGCCGAGCAGTTCTCGCGCGGCATCTGCACCCGCAAGTACCGCTGCGACTACACGACCAACGTCGTCTCCAACGGCAAGATCAAGCTGAAGGGCACATGGACCGACAAGAAGGACCGCGTGGCCCCCGTGACCGCCGACGGCTCGTACACGCCCGAGAGCTTCACCCTGAACATCCACATGAAGACCATCAACGGTCTGTCGCTGGCCGGCGTGATGAGCGCCAAGCGCGTCGCGGCCGAATGCCCGGCCGAACAGGCGGCGAAATAGCGCCACAGCCAAGCTTCCGTTTGTGGTTAACGCAAATTGAGATACAATAGATAGTAGGGAACAAACACTGAATCGGCGAACGTCGCTGATTCGGTCCTGATTCGTTTCGCCCCTGTTCGACTAAGGGTTAGCGGGCGTTAAGGGGTGCGAACCCCTCCCCTATATTTCTATCGTCATCCCGGCCGGAAGGCCGCGCAGCGGACTGTAGAGCCGGGAACCAGGGCCGGCGCGCTGCGGTCGCCCCTGGCTCCCGGCGCTCCGCTACGCTTCGGCCGGGATGACGATGCTGTTTAAAGGTGACGCTAAGGAAGCCGCCTCACCCGCCCTTCGGCGGCGCGACCGAGAACTCCAGATCAAACAGCGTCGGGACGGCGTCGGTCTTGGCCTTTTCCAGCGTCAGCAGCCGGGCCTTGGTGGCCGCGCCGCCGGACGCCGAGAACCCGCCGATCCCGCCCGAAGCCGCCAGCACCCGGTGACAGGGCACGACGATCGGCCAGGGGTTCTCGCCCAGGGCCTTGCCCACGGCCCGCGCCGCGCCCGGCTCGCCCATGGCCTTGGCGACCTCGCCATAGGTCGTGGTTTCGCCCGGCGCGACGGCTCGGGCGATCTCGTAGACCCGCAGGTTGAAGGCCGACTGGCCGCCCAGGTCCAGCGGCACGTCCGCAAGATCGTCGTGACCGCCGGACAGCAGGTCGCGGATGCGCTCGATCACGACCTCGACCTCGGGCGGCGGCTCGGACTCGACCGCCTCGGGAAAACGCCGCCGCAGCCGCCCCCAGGCCGCGCCAGGCGTGCTCTCGGGCAACTGCAAGCCGATCAGGCCGCTGGGTCCCCAAGCGAGGCCACAGCGCCCGATGCTGGTGTCGAAAAGGGCGAAACCCTGGGTCGGCATGGGGAAAAACTAGCAGGCCTGTTGCCGCTGGCGAAGAACCGCCCATACGATTTTCCGAAACTTGCTCCGGAGATCGCCCTTGCGCCGCCTCGCTCTCGCCGTTCTGCTCGCCGCCGCATCTCTTTCGACCGCGAAAGCCGGCGACCTGCTGATCCATGGCGGCCCGATCCACACCGGCGTCGACGCCGCGCCGACCGCCCAGGCGGTGCTGATCCGCGATGACCGCATCCTGTTCGTCGGCGACCTGGCCAGCGCCAAGGCCAAGGCGGCCAAGGACGTCCGCGCCATCGACCTGAAGGGCGCGGCCGCCTATCCCGGCTTCGTCGACGCCCACGCCCACCTGACCGGCATCGGCCTGCGCGAGCTGACGCTGAACCTGGACCAGGTGAAGTCGGTGGCCGAGCTGGTCGCAGCCGTGAAGGCCTACGCCGCCGCCCATCCCGAGGGCGCGATCCATGGCCGGGGCTGGATCGAAACCCACTGGCCCGAGAAGCGCTTCCCGACCAAGGCTGACCTGGACGCCGCCGCGCCGGAGCGGATCGTGGTGCTGGGCCGCTCGGATGGCCACGCCAGCGTCGCCTCCAGCGCCGCCCTGGCCAAGGCCGGGATCACCGCCACGACGCCCGCCCCGGCCGGCGGCCAGATCCTGAAGAGCGCCGACGGCCAGCCCGACGGCATGCTGATCGACCACGCCCAGAGCCTGGTGGAGGACGTGATCCCGCCGCCCAGCGAGGCCCTCAAGCGCGAGGCCCTGCGCAAGGCCGGCCAGCTCTACGCCTCGCGCGGCTGGACGGGCTTGGGGAACATGAGCGTCATGGCCGACGACCTGACCCTGCTGCGCGACGAGGCGGCCAAAGGAAGCTTCCACATCCGGGTCGACAACTACATGGACCCCAGCGGCGCGGCCGAGGTGCTGGCCAAGGGGCCGCAAACCGACGCCACGGGCCTGATCCGGGTGCGCGGGATCAAGCTCTACATGGACGGCGCCCTGGGCTCGCGCGGCGCGGCGCTGCTGGAGCCCTACAGCGACGCCGAGGGCCTTGGCCTGCAGCTAACCCAGCGCGACAAGGGCTTGGCCCTGATGAAAAAGGCCAAGGCCGTGAACGCCCAGGTCGCCATGCACGCCATCGGCGACCGCGGCAACCGCATGGTGCTGGACTGGTTCGAAGAGGCCCTGGCCGGCGACACCACCGCCCGCTGGCGCATCGAGCACGCCCAGATCGTGGCCGACACCGACCTGCCGCGTTTCGCCAAGCTGGGCGTCATCGCCTCGATGCAGCCCAGCCACGCGATCGGCGACCTCTATTTCGCCCCCGCGCGCCTGGGCAAGGACCGCCTGCACCAGGGCTATCGCTGGAACGACTTTCTGAAAGCCGGCGTGGTGGTCGCGGCGGGCTCGGACGCTCCCGTCGAGGTGGGCGATCCGCGCATCGAGTTCTACGCCGCCGTTTACCGTCATTCGCTGGACGGCTTCGCCAACGCCGACTGGCATCTGGAAGAAGCCGTCAGCCGCGCCGAGGCGCTCAAGATGCTGACCCTGGCGCCGGCCTACGCCGCCTTCCGCGAGAAGGATTTGGGAACACTGGAAGCCGGGAAAAAGGCGGACCTGACGGCCTTCGACAAGGACCTGATGACCATCGAACCCAAGGCGATCCTGACGGCTCAGCCGGTGCTCACCGTGGTGGACGGAAAGGTGGCGTTCGCGCGCTGAACCGCTTCATCCACAGGCGCTTGAAAAAGGTTCACATCCGGCGGGGGAATTAAGGATTCCTGGTTACGCGGTGGCAACCAGAGTTTTCGAAAAAGTGCGGACCGAAGTGATCCAACCCTAGGGTTTAGCGATGGACCTTACTGAAGAAGCGCACGCGCACGCCAGGATCTACAACGAGCTCGTCGACGCGGTCGCCGACAAGCGCCAGGTCGACGCCGCCAAGCTGCGCGCCGACCGTCAATGCAATACGGGTCAGTGGCTGCACGGACCGCTCCAGCAACGCTGGGCCGGCAACCACACCTATCTGAACTGCGTGGAAGCGCACCGCGAGTTTCACCAGGCCGCCGCCGAGGTGGCTGATCTGATCAACCGCGGCGAATACGCCGAGGCCAATCGCCGGCTGCGCAATGGCAATCGCCTGTCGATGGCGAGTTCGGGCCTGACCACCGCCTTCCGTCGGATACGCCTGGCGCTGGACACAGTCACGGCCTAGCCTACCGGCGTCGGGTCGCCTAGAGCCTGTCCGTTTCTGATGGAAACATCAGAAACGGATAAACAGGCTCTATCTCTATAACTTAGAGCGTGGCGGGCGCCGAAACCGCTCACACTTTCGGCTGCCACGCTCTACGCCTCGTTGGGAAACCGCGCGTGCCGAGGCAGCGACCCGATCGTCTCCCACCAGGTGGGCGCATCGGCGACCTGAATTATCTCTGTCGGCGAGAACGCGCTGGGATCATCGAGCGTCCCGGTGCTGACATCGACCTCACCCGGGAACAGCGACGCGCTGCGATAGAACAGCCCCGTCCCGCAGCGCGGGCAGAAGGCGCGCTCGATGTCGCCCGAGGAATTGTAGCCGGCGGTCTGCCCGGTGATCGTCAGCGACGCTTCGGCCACCGACGCCCAGCCCACGATCGGCGCGCCCGCGCTGCGGCGGCAGTCGACGCAGCAGCACAGCGAATGACGGCGCGGCGGCGCGGCGACCACGTAGCGCACGGAGCCGCACTGGCAGCCGCCGGTCAGCGGCGTGAAGGCTTCTGGGTTCGACACGCTCATGGCGACCTCCATCGACGAAAACCATAGCGCCATCGCGCTCTGGCCTCCACGGCCGCTGCGCCGCTTGCCCCGGCACGATTCCCGCCCCACTTTCGGTCCATGAGTGACCGTTCGACCGGCCTGGCCCCTTCGAAGCTGACCGCGGTCTTGGGGCCAACCAACACCGGCAAGACGCATCTGGCCGTCGAGCGGATGCTGGGTCACGCCTCGGGCATGATCGGCCTGCCGCTGCGCCTGCTGGCGCGCGAGATCTACGACCGGGTCGTCAAGCTGCGCGGCAAGGCCAGCGTCGCCCTGATCACCGGCGAGGAGAAGATCGTCCCCGCCCGCGCGGCCTATTTCGTCTGCACCGTCGAGGCCATGCCGCTGGCGCGCGAGGTTGAGTTCCTGGCCGTCGACGAGGTCCAGCTGTGCGCCGATCCCGAGCGCGGCCACATCTTCACCCACCGCCTGCTGCATGCGCGCGGCAAGTTCGAGACCATGTTCCTGGGCGCGGGGACCATGGCCCCGCTGGTCCGCCGCCTGCTGCCCGACGCCGAGATCGTCAGCCGCGAGCGGTTCAGCAATCTCTCCTACGCCGGCTCCAAGAAGCTGACCCGCCTGCCCCGCCGCACGGCGATCGTCGCGTTCTCGACCGACGCGGTCTATGCGATCGCCGAGCTGATCCGGCGCCAACGCGGCGGGGCCGCCGTGGTCATGGGATCCTTGAGCCCCCGCACCCGCAACGCCCAGGTGGCGCTCTACCAGTCCGGCGAGGTCGACTTCCTGGTCGCCACCGACGCGATCGGCATGGGCCTGAACATGGACGTCGACCATGTGGCCTTCGCGGGGCTTCGCAAGTTCGACGGCAAACGGACCCGCTGGCTCTATCCGCAGGAGGTGGGCCAGATCGCCGGCCGCGCCGGCCGCTACACCCGCGACGGGACATTCGGCGTCACCAGCGACTGCGAAGAGATTGACGAGGACCTCGTCGAGGCGGTGGAGAGCCACACCTTCGAGCCGATCGTCGCCGCCGAGTGGCGCAACGCCCGCCTGGACTTCGGCTCGCTGCCGGGCCTGCTGCGTTCCCTGTCCGAGACGCCCCAGCGCGGGGGCTTGAAGCTCTCCGACGAGGCGCTGGACGAGCGCACCCTGCGAGCCCTGGCCAAGCAGGAAGACATCGTCAAGCGCTGCAAGGCAGACCGCTCGGCCCTGATCCGCCTGTGGGAAGTCTGCCAGACGCCGGACTTCCGCAAGACCACCGACGACGACCACCAGCGCATGGCGCGCACCCTGTTCGACGACCTGACCACGGGCCGCAAGCGCCTGCCCGAGGACTGGGTGAACAGCCAGTTCAAGGCCCTGGACCGCACCGACGGCGAGATCGACAGCCTGGCCGCGCGGCTGTCGGGGGTGCGCACGCTCAGCTACATCGCCAATCGGCCGGACTGGGTGGCCAATCCCGCCCACTGGCAAGGCCTGACCCGCCAGCTGGAAGACCGGATCAGCGACACCCTGCACGAGAAGCTGATGGCCCGGTTCATCGACCGGCGCACCAGCGTGCTCCTCAAGCAACTCGGCGAGCGCGAGACGCTCTATGCCGGCGTCGGCCAGGACGGCGAGGTCACGGTCGAGGGCCATGTGGTCGGCCACCTGTCGGGCGTGGCCTTCACCCCGGTCAAGGCCGCCTCCCCCCTTGAAGAGAAGGCCCTCCGAAACGCCGCCCAGCGCGCGGTCGGCCCCGAGATCGCCCGTCGCCTGGGCCTCCTGGCCAGCGAGGCCGACGACGCCTTCGCCCTGACGCCCGATGGCGCGATCCTGTGGCGCGGCGAGGTGGCCGGGGCGGTGCGCCGCGACCTGCCCCTGCTGTCGCCCCGCGCCCGCCTGCTGGGCGAGCTGGGCCCCGCCGCCGTGCGTGAGCGGGCCGAGCGGCGGCTAGACGCCTTCCTGGCCGCCGAGGTCGACCGGCATCTGGCCCCGCTGCGCAAGCTGGAGCGCGCCCTGGCCGGCGGCGAACTTCGAGGCTTGCCGCGCGGCATCGCCCACCGCCTGCTGGAAGCCGGCGGCGTGCTGGACAAGCGCCCGGTCGATCCGGAGCTGAAGGCGCTCAGCCAGGCCGAGCGGCGAACGCTGAAGAGCCTGGCCGTGCGGATCGGCGCCTTCAGCCTCTATTGCCCGGGCGCGCTGAGGGCCGAGGCGGTCGCCTGCGCGCGGGCGCTCAACCCCTCCGGCTGGCGCGGCGCCCTCACGACGCTGGAGAAACTACCCTCGCCCGAGCCCAGCGCTCGCGAACTGTCGGCCAGCGGCCTGCGCGCCGTGGCTGGCTTCAGCGTCCCGGTCGAGCAGCTCGAGAGCCTCGACGCGCTGTTGCGGGCCGAGCAGCGCCCAGGCGGCGTGGTGCTGACCGATGCGGCGCTGGAAAAGCTGGGCTGGACCGCCGCCCAGGCCTCCACCGTGCTGCGCGCCCTCGACTACACCCCCGCCATCCGCGCCAAACCCGACCAGCCGATCGTCTGGAAGCGGCGGGGCGCGGCCAAGCTGGAACAGAAGCCGGTCAAGGCGCGGCCGGACTCGCCGTTCGCGGCTCTCGCCAAGCTGACCGAGCCGCCGCCTCCGCCCGCGCGCCGCAAGCGTCCTCGCCGCCGGAAACCCGCCGCGCCCAAGCAGGCCGCGTCGTGAGCGAGGCCGGCGCCGACGCCGCTCGCGCCGACGTCTGGCTGTGGCGCGCCCGCTTCTTCAAGACCCGCTCGCTGGCCGCCAAGTTCGTCGACGAGGGCCGCATCCGCCTGACCCGGGCGGGAACCGAGAGCCGCATCGACAAGCCTTCGCGTACGCTGAAGCCGGGGGATCTGCTGGTGTTCGCCCTGGCCGGCCGGCTTATCGCGATCCGCGTCCTCGACTGCGGCGAACGGCGCGGGCCGGCGAGCGAGGCGCGCGGGCTGTACGAGGCGGTGGAGGGGTAAGGATCACTCGCCCCCTCCGGGCCTTCGGCCCTCCTCCCCCAGAGGGGGAAGGAGACACCTTCCGCCCCCTCTGGGGGCGGACGACCTGCGAAGCAGGTCAAGTGGGGGCCTGCTGAGTTAGCCGTCAAACCCCGCCAAAAACCCCGCCACCTCGTCCGCCGGCATCGGCTTGCCGAAGTGGTAGCCCTGGATCTGGTCGCAGCCGTAGCGGACCAGGGCGCCCAGTTGCTCGGCGTCCTCGACGCCCTCGGCCACCACCTTCATGCCCATTGAAGAGCCTAGCGTGATCACGGCCTTCACGATGGCCTCGTCCTCGGCGTTCTGGACGAAGGACTTGTCGATCTTCAGGCGGTCGATCGGGAACTGGCGCAGGTTGGCCAGGCTGGCGTAGCCGGTGCCAAAGTCGTCCAGCGCGATCATGACGCCCGCCGCGTGCAGCTTGCGCACATTCTCGCTGACCAGCTCCGAGCCCCAGCCCATATAGACGTTCTCGGTGACCTCGATGGTCAGGCGCTGGCTGGGCACGTTCCAGCGCGCCAGCCGCTCCTGGATCTCCTCGGCCAGGCGCCCGCTGCGGAACTGGGCGGCCGAGATGTTGACGGCGACGCGGCCGAACTCGACGCCCTGGTCCAGCCAAGCCCGCATCTGGCGCAGCGCCTGCTCCAGCGCCAGGTCCCCCAGGCGCAGCGACAGCTCCTGATCCTCGAACGCCACCAGGAAGCGGGCCGGCGTCAGGACGCCCTGCTCGGGATGCGCCCAACGCATCAAGGCCTCAAAGCCGGCGACGCGGTGCTCGCGGATGTCGATGACCGGCTGATAGAACAGCGTGAACTCGTTGGCCGACACGGCCGCGCGGATGTCGCGCAGGAGCTCGATCCGCCGCTCGACCTCGGACCGCATCGACGGCTCGAACAGGATGCTGCGGTTCCGCCCCGCCTCCTTGGCGCGATAGAGCGCGATGTCAGCGTTCTTGATCACGTGCTCGGGATCGGCGTCAGGATCGCCGTGCAAGACCGCGCCGATGCTGGCGCTGGCGGTAAAGCTGCGGCCGCCATGCTCGATCGGACGACTGAGCAGCCCCTGCAGGTTCTGGATCGGCCGCATCATGTCGGCCTCGCTGTGCAGGCCGCGCAGGATCACCGCGAACTCGTCGCCGCCCAATCGCGCAACCGTATCGCCCGAGCGGAAGGCGTGCTGAAGCATCCCCGCCAGGCGCTTGAGCAAAGCATCGCCCGCGTCGTGACCCAGGGTGTCGTTGATGTCCTTGAAGTGATCGACGTCGATCATGATCAGGCCGAACTTCTCGCCCAGCGTCTCGGACGCGGCGGCCGCCTCATGGAAGCGGTGTTGGAAGAGGGCCCGGTTGGGAAGGCCGGTCAGCGGATCCCTGAAGGCCAGGGTCTCGATGGCCTCGGTCTGGCGGCGGCGATCGGTGATGTCCTTGAACAGGTTCACCAGCTTCTCGGGCTGGCCGTCCTGGTCGACGAAGACCTTGCCGACCGCGCGGATCCAGGTCTCGATCCCGTCGTCGCGTTTCAGGCGGAACTCGAACACCCGCGCCTCGCCGATCTTGCGCGTGGCCATCACGTCGGCGCACCGCTGGCGGTCGTCGGGATGAACAATCTCGAGCGGATCGTCCTTGAACGCGCACCACTTTCGCAGCTCAGGCGCGGTGTCGGAGAAGTACATCTCGCCGGTGCGCAGATCGTACTCACGCACCAGCAGGTCGTCGAGCTCCAGCGCCATGCGCAGGCGCTGCTCATCGCGCTCGGCCCGCAGGACGCTCTCGGCGTAGCCGGTGACGTCGCGGACCGAGACCATCACCGCATAGACCTCACCGTCCGGGTCCTTGCAGGCGTTGAACTCGGTGCGCCAGAACTGTTGCGACCCGTCCTGGGCGAGGGTCGGCAGGAAGCGCGAGAAGTCCGCGCCCTCGTGGACGCAGGCCAGCAGGGCGACACGATCCTCGGGCGCCACAAGGCCGCCCGCGTCGCCGCCGACCGCCACCGCTGGCGCGATCGCCTGCGCCGTCCAAGCCGGGCTCACCGCCAGCAGGCTCAGGTCGCGATGCAGCAAGGCCGCCGGGAATGGAACCTGACGCACGAAATCGCCAAACGCCCGCGCGCGCGCTCGGGCCTGAGCGCGCGCTTGCGTCTCGTCCTTGATACCGGTCGGGACAACCAGGGCGTCACTCGTCATTCAGTCGGCTTTCCGACGTTGTTTTTGCTTAGTGTTTCAGATCAACGATAGTCGCGTTGGTTCCATAAGAAATGGTTTGCGGCCGGTCGCCCGCGACCAAAAGGCGAGCGCCCTGGCCACACCTTCAGAATTCCTGGGGCCCACGCGATCACGCCGCATTGACAAGCCGCCCCCAGACTTCGAAAACGCGCGCGCCGAACTCCGTCCCGATCTCATTCGAGTTTTCGATGACCTATATCGTCACCGACGCCTGTGTCCGCTGCAAGTTCATGGACTGCGTCGAGGTGTGCCCGGTCGATTGCTTCTACGAAGGCGAGAACTTCCTCGTCATCAATCCCGACGAATGCATCGACTGTGGCGTCTGCGAACCCGAATGCCCGGTCGACGCGATTAAGCCCGACACCGAGGACGAGGCGGACGGCAAGTGGCTGCGCGTCAACGCCGACTACGCCAAGGTCTGGCCCAACATCACGGTCAAGGGCGTGCCCCCGGAAGACCGCGAACAGTTCGAGCGCGAGACCGGCAAGTTCGAGAAGTACTTCAGCGAAAAACCCGGCAAGGGCTCCTGATCCCTCGCGAATTCTGAGGCTTGCAACCCCGCCGCGATGCGAAAGCTTGACGGCGCGCGTCCGCGTGTCTGGACGCAACCCTTTCTTCGGGCTGAATTTTATGCTATTGTCTTCGCCGACGTGACGGTTGCGGCTATTCGCGATGGTCCGTCTTGGCGAACAGGCCGGCTTCAGAGTTCATTCTGGCCGGCTCGCCCGATGAAGGCGAAGGGTGTCTTAGAGCTCTATTCCAAATCCTGACAGGCTTGGCCCCGCGACCAGTATTCCGCGGAGCGGGAAGCTGTCGCCTTTGGTTTGGGACAGAAGACGGCGTTCGGACCCCGTGGGTCCGTATTGATGAGGACGAACATGAGCAAGACTGGTCTGGAATTCTCGGTCGGCGATCACGTCGTTTATCCCGCGCACGGCGTGGGCACCATTCAGGCGATCGAGACCCAGGAAGTGGCCGGTATGTCGCTCGAAGTCTACGTCATCACCTTCGACCACGAGAAAATGACCCTGCGCGTGCCGACCAAGAAGGCCAAGACGGCCGGTCTGCGCCCGCTGGCGGAAGGCAATGTCGTCAGCCAGGCGCTGACCACCCTGAAGGGCCGCGCCCGCGTGAAGCGCACCATGTGGTCGCGTCGCGCCCAGGAATACGAAGCCAAGATCAATTCGGGCGACCTGATCTCGATCGCCGAGGTGGTCCGCGACCTGCACCGCGCCGAGAACCAGCCGGAACAGTCCTACTCGGAACGCCAGCTGTATGAATCGGCCCTGGACCGCATGGCCCGCGAAGTCGCCGCCATCGAGCGCATCGACCGCGAAGCCGCCATCGGCATCCTGACCAAGTCCCTGGTCAAGGCCGCCTAAGACCTCCGGCCCACCGGATCGAAAACGCCCCTCCCTCGCGAGGGGCGTTTTTGTTTGTGGAACAGTCATCGCCGCGACGCCTTGGACTCTTGGCGCGGCGCGCCAAGGCGCCCATAAGAGCCTGACCGCCCTATCGCCGCCGAGAGTCGATCGCCCGTGCCAGACCCGCAGGACCCGATCTCCGCCCCGAAGATGTCGCGCCGCAAGTGGCTGGCGGCTGGCGGGCTGAGCTTGCTGATCGCCTGTGGGGCCGTGGCATTCCATTTCCGCGCCGCGACGCCGGTCGCCACCCTGACCTCGGCCCACGCCTCCTCGCCGACGCCGATCGTGCTGCCGACCAAGCCCGAGGACTGGCGCGGCCGCATCGACTATCGCGCCTTGGATCAGCGCCTTGCGGACCTGACGGCCCACCACTCGATGGAGGGCCTGGCGGTGGCGGTCGTCGAGGACGGTCGCCTGTCGTTCGTGCAGGGCTACGGCCTGACCTCGGCCAAGGACGGCGAGCCCGTGGACGCTCACACCGTGTTCCGCTGGGCCTCGCTGTCGAAGACGGTGGCGGGAACCCTGACCGCCAAGCTCGCCGCCGACGGCCTGCTGTCTCTGGATGAGCCTCTGGAGACCTTCCACACGACCTTGCGCCTGCCGCGCGACGCTCAGCGCGAGCTGACCGTCGAGCAGCTGCTGTCGCAGCGCACGGGCCTGCCCAAGAACGCCTATGACGACCGGCTCGAGGATGGCCAGGACCCGGCGCAAATCCGACACGCGCTGGGCGACGTGCCGGTCGCCTGCGCGCCCGGACGCTGTCACACCTACCAGAACATCGCCTACGACACGATCACCGAGATCCTGGCGACCCGCACCCACGAGGCCTATGACCAGACCGTCCAGCGGCGGCTGTTCCAGCCGCTGGGCATGACCAGCGCCACGATCGGCCAGGCCGGCCTGGTCAGCGCCGCGCGTTGGGCCAGGCCGCATCGCGAAGGCCGGCTCCTGCCCATGTCCGACGCCTATTACCGGGTGCCGAGCGCTGCGGGCGTCAATTCGACCATCGTGGACCTGGCCATCTGGATGCAGGCGCAGATGGGGCTGCGGCCCGACGTCCTGCCGCCGGCGGTGCTGGACGCCGCCCAGCGCCCGCGCATCGGCACTGCCCCTCCCTACGGCCGCGCGCCGTTCGCCCGCGAGATCAAGCACGCCGGCTATGGCCTGGGCATGCGCAGCTTCGCCTATCGCGGCCATCGCGTGATCGGCCACAGCGGCGCCGTCTCGGGCTATCGCTCGACCATGGTGTTCGATCCGGCGACCAAGACGGGCATCGTGATGCTGTGGAACAGCGACGCGGGCCTGCCCTTCCGCTTCCAGGCCGAGTTCCTCGACCGCGCCTACGGCCTGCCCTTCACCGACTGGCTGGACCTGAAAACCGTCTCCGATCAGCGGCTGGCTCAGGCGCGCCATCTCCGATTGCGGGGGATCGACGAAGCGGGCTAGCTGAAGGTCGCCAGAAGCTGCTGGAGACGAAACACGCATGGACGTCACGGCCGAAACCCCATCGACCGGCGGCCGTGTCACCCGCTACCTCGCCTCCGCGCCGCCCTGGCTGTTCGCCCTTTACGGCGGGCTGTCGTCCTTCGCGGTCTATTTCGCGATGTTCGGCTATCGCAAGCCGTTCACGGCCGCCGCCTACGCCCACGCGGCGGGCTGGCCCTTCGCGTTCGACTTCAAGATCGCCCTGGTGATCGCCCAGGTCGCCGGCTACGCCACGGCCAAGTTCATTGGGATCAAGGTCATCTCGGAGATGCGCCCCGGCCGTCGCGCCGGCGCCATCCTGGCCCTGATCGCTGGAGCGGAGCTGTCGCTCGTGCTGTTTGGCGTCGTCCCCGCCATGGCCGGACCGCTGGCCCTCTATCTGAACGGCCTGTGCCTGGGCATGATCTGGGGCCTGGTGTTCGGCTTCCTCGAGGGCCGCCGTCTGACCGAAGTGCTGGGCGCGATGCTGTGCGCCAGCTTCATCCTGTCCTCGGGCGTGGCCAAGTCGGTCGGCAAGACGCTGCTGCTGGCCAATGTCGACGACCGATGGATGCCCGCGCTGTCGGGACTGATCTTCGCTCCGCTGATGCTGGTCGCCGTGGCGGCTCTGGCCCAGTTGCCACCGCCCAACGCCGCCGACGAGGCCGAGCGGGTGCGCCGCGCGCCGATGAACGCCAAGGACCGCGCCGCCCTGTTCACCACCCACGCGCCCGCCCTGATCCTGCTGATCGCGGTCTATGTGATGCTGACGGCGCTGCGCGACTTCCGCGACAACTTCTCGGCCGAGATCTGGGCCGAGCTCGGCTACAAGAACGCCGCCGGAATCTTCACCCTGTCGGAGCTGCCGGTGGCGGCGATCGTGCTGGTGGGCCTGGCCGCCCTTATGGGGGTCAAGGACAACCGGCGCGCGGTGGCCTTCAACATCGGGTTCGTGGCCTTGGGCTTCGTCCTGCTGGGCGGCGCGACCCTCGCCTATCAGCTGCACGTGCTGCCGCCGGTCTGGTGGATGATCCTGGCCGGCGCGGGGCTCTATATGGGCTACACCCCGTTCAACGCCATGCTGTTCGACCGGATGATCGCGGCCACCGGCAAGGTCGGAACGGCCGGCTTCCTGATCTATGTCGCCGACTCATTCGGCTATATAGGCAGCATATCGCTGCTGCTGGCCAAGTCGTTCGCTCGCCTGGACATCCCGTGGGAGCAGTTCCTGGCCGGTGGCGCTTACGTCGCCTGCGGGCTTGGCCTTGTCGGCCTGATGGCCGCCCATCGTTTCCTGAAGAGGCTTTAGTGAGATGGCGTTACGAGTGATCCGTCGCCGCGCCCGCGAGGCGCTGGCGCAGTTTCTGAAGAACGAGGCCGCCGGCGGCTACGTGCTGATGGCCGCTGCGGCGTTGGCGCTGATCGTCGCCAACTCGCCGCTGGCGCCCGCCTACTTCAAGGCCCTGAACGCCCACTTCGGCTTCGCGCTCGGCCCGATCCATCTGGACGAAAGCGTCCTGCACTGGATCAACGACGGACTGATGGCGCTGTTCTTCCTGCTGGTGGGACTGGAAATCAAGCGCGAGGTGCTGGACGGCCAGCTGTCGCGCCCCGCCGACGTGATCCTGCCTGGCGCGGCCGCCCTGGGCGGGGTGATGATCCCGGCGGCGATCTATCTGGCCTTCAATCTTGGTCATCCCGAGAGCGTCGCCGGCTGGGCGATCCCTGCGGCCACCGATATCGCCTTCGCCCTGGGCGTTCTGGCGCTGCTGGGATCGCGCGTGCCGACGTCCCTGAAGGTGTTCCTGACCGCCATCGCGATCATGGATGACCTGGCGGCCATCGTGATCATCGCTCTGTTCTACACCGAGCAGCTACACCTCGTGGCCCTGGCCGGCGCTGGCGGGGTGCTGGCCCTGCTCGTGATCCTGAACCGTCTCAAGGTCATCAGCCTTTGGCCCTATCTGCTGCTGGGCCTGGTGCTGTGGTTCCTGGTGTTGAAGTCGGGGGTTCACGCCACCCTGGCCGGCGTCGCCCTGGCCCTGACCATCCCGTTGCGGGCTGACGACCGCTGCCCGCTGCACCGGCTGGAGCATGCCCTGCACAAGCCCGTCGCCTTCGGCGTCACCCCAATCTTCGGCTTCGCCAACGCCGGCCTGTCGTTCGCGGGGATCGGCCTTGCGGCCCTGCTGGATCCCGTGCCGCTGGGCGTCGCGCTGGGCCTGTTCCTGGGCAAGCAGCTGGGGGTGTTCGGCGTGTCGTTCAGCCTGGTCCGACTGGGCTGGGCGCGCCTGCCCGCCGGGGCCTCGCTTCTCCAGCTCTATGGCGTGGCGGTACTGTGCGGGATCGGCTTCACCATGAGCCTGTTCATCGGCGGCCTGGCGTTCGGAGACCCCAAGCTGGTCGACGAGACCAAGATCGGCGTGCTGGTCGGATCCGTGACCTCGGCGCTGCTGGGCCTGATGATCCTGCGCCTGGCGAAACCGGCGCCCCCCGCGGAGGCTTGAGCCGCAGGCGGTTTGGCGCGGAATCTCGCCCCCCGGGGGCCTCGCGGGTTTGGGCGCGGGTCTATTGCGGCCTGTCGCGCAGGGCGTCCAGGATCACGCGATTGGCGGCTTCGCATCGGCTCTCGCCAAACTCGCGCTCGATCTTGATGGTCGGCGCCAGGCGAGCCTCCAGCTCGGCGGCCGTCGCTTGCGCCCGGCCAGCCGCCTGACGCGTCTCGGCCAACCGCGCGCGGGTCAGAGCCAGCTCGGCCAGGACGCTGTCGCGGTGCGCCGCCATGCCGTTGGCCTCCTGGAGAGCCTCGGCCAGCTGTGCGCGCAGGCGCAGGACATAGGCGCTCAGCCACCCGGCCATGCCCGCAGCGATGAACGCCAAGACCACGGCGGCCGTGAAGACCACGGGGCTGTCCAGGACGGTCAACAGGGCGGACATGTCGTTCTCCAGCAATAAGATCGTTCAGCCGAGCTGCGAAGAACCCGGACGGCGCGGCCGCCCAGGCTCTCCTTGACGAACATCACGTCGCAGCGCGAGCGATGGCGTTCGTCGACTACCGCCCCAATCCCCACCAGGGCGGCATGTCTCAAAATGGGTGAACTAGGCCCGCCGGCCCACACCCGAGCGGTTTCAGGCGCTCAACGCTTGACGGTGATCGCCGTCGCGAACGGTCGCTTGCGCGAAGTCCAGGACATCGCGGCTGACGGCGGAAAGGTTGGCTTCGGCCACCCCCTGCTCGCGCGCCCAGATCATCAGGGCGTGCTTGAGAAACGTGTTGCCGACTTCAGTCTTGGCGAATGGCGCATCGCTCAGAGAGAGTTTGTTGAAGGACATCGCGCGGCTCCCGATCCGACCGGGACGCGAGCCCCGGAAAGGTTTGAGAAAATGGACCCGACCGGCGGGTGGCCGGGCCCCAGTCTGTTCACGCGGCCGGTGGCTGCAGGGCAAAAGCGCCTGACGCCGCCGGTCGACACGCGGAACATCTCCGCTGCGGCGCTGTTTGGATGTGCGGATTTTCACATCGAGAAAAATAGCGGTTTTTCTTTGGGCCTCGCCGAGCCCTTCAAGCCCGAGAAAGGTTGAAGATCGGCGTCGCCGGGAAGCCCTTCCGTCCCTGTGTTCGGCCCACATAGCCGCACCGCACGCGATCTCCGTGGAACGTCGCCAGAGCGCCAGCGAGCGCCTCGCTGACATAGGCTGATCCCGGCGCGGCGTCCGGCTCGATGCGAGCGGCGACAACCACGTGCGCGCCAACCACCGCAGGGGCCTTGGTCAGGGGATTGGTCCGCAGGTGCACCGGACCGTAATGCCCCCCGATGCGGAGGCCCAGGCTCCGCGGCAACCCAAGACCGCGGAGATCCAAAGCGCGATAGGCCTCAAGCAGGGCCAGGGCCGCGAGCGCGGCGTCAATCGGCTGATCGAAAACAAGGAACAGACCGTCGCCCCAGGTCTCGATGTGACGCGGCGCGGCCTCCAGCGCCTCGACCACCTGAGCCAGCCGCCCCATCACCGAGTCCATGAAGGCGGGAATCTGGTCGTCCCTCAGCGCTCCGAAGCCCTGGACGTCCGCGAACAGCATGGCTTTCATGGCTCGCGCGCCGGTATCCGGCGGCTGGGAGACGCGCACGGCGGGCTGCGGTCGCTCGACCGGAACCACCAAGCCCCGACGCCCGCTGAGCGCCCAGTAGGCCATATCGGCGGCCACTCCGGCGGGGCCGCTCGCAGGACGGCCGTCCCACGCCGCCACCTGCACCGCCTCGGTCGCCAGGGTCTGGGCCCGCAGCACCGCGCAGCCCATGGCGAACTGGCTGGCGTAGGCGAACACCTGCTCGTCGCCGAGATACGGATCCTGCGAGGCGTAGCGGATCGAGGCCGCGCGGGCCATGCAGCGCTCGAAGCGCTCCACCCAGGCCTGGCCAAAGGGCGCGACCGAGACCTCGACGAAGGCGGCGCGGTTGATGGGCAGAACGACGTGCAGCTCCCCGCCCGCCTCCAGCAGCGCCTCGGCGAAGACAATGTCGGCGCCGGCCGCCAGGCCACAGTAGCCAAAGCTGATCCGCTCGGCGCGAAGCGTCTCTTCGAACTGCGGGCGAAGGGCCTGGTCGCGGACATTCTGGATGTGACCGGTGAAATGCGCGCAGACCGGCGGGCGAAACGGCTCGAGCCAGGCCATGTCGGCGCCGACCTCGCGGCACAACATCTCCATCTGGCGGAGCGTCGAGGCGTGGGCGGCGTAGGCCCGAGGCGCGAAGGCCAGGGCTCGCTCCATGCGCTGGCGCGCGGCCTCAAGGTCGCCGACAAGGAACAATGCCTCGGCCTGACTGGCGGCCTCGTAATAGGCGGCCTCCCCGACCGATCCCTGCGGGGGGGCCTGCAGCACCGTGGCGGCGCGCATCGCCGCGCCCGCGAGGTCGCCCGCGACAAGGGTCATGGTGGCGGCGTTGATCGCCCCGTAGACGCCGCCAAAGCGTTGCGACAGCGCTTCGTATCGCCGCCGGGACGCCTTGGCGAAAGCAGTTCGCCGCGCGCCCTTGCTGGCCAGCGCGACATCCTTCAGCAGACGCGCGCCCAAGGCGATCGTATCGGCGTCTTCGGCGGTGGCCAGGCCAAGCCGGACATACTCGGCGCGGGCGAAGTCCAAGGCCCCCGCCCGCGCCAGACACAGCACCGCCGCATAGGCCGCCCCGGGCGGCGCCGAGGCGGCGCTCAGGGCGGCATGGGCGATGTCGTAGGCCGCGAGAATCTCGCCGCGCCGGATCAGCGCGGCGATCTCCTCGCGGTCAAACGGTTGGCCCGTGATCAGGGAACCACGCCCGTACCGTTCTCGACGTCGGGGTCGAGCGTGATCTTCTGGAGGAGGGAGTCGAGCATGAACAGGCTGTAGGTGTAGATGCCCATCCGCGCGCACTCGTAGATAATCTTGAAGCCCGTGTGAGCGGGAAGAGCCTCGCCCGAGGGTCCGGTGGTGACCCAAAGATAGCTAGAGAAATTCACCCCATAGTCGTTGTCGACCTTGATCGGCCGGGACTGGAACTTCCAGCCGGACGCGATCAGCTCGTCGCTGAGCCGGAAGAACAGCTCGCAGCGCTCGGTCAGATCCAGCCTCAGCGGCACCGGATTCTCCGGGTCGCGGACGTTCATGAAGTTGAAGTTGTCGCAATGGTTGATACCGATCACGATCTCGACAAAGGTTGTAGGTGTAGGTTCGGTCAATTTTGCGCCTCCCGAGTGGAAGCTCCACCAGAAAGAGAGTCTCTCCAAAACGCAAGGAATCCGGGGTGCTGATAGCCGTGTTTTGCAAGATCGCGCACGATCGCGGCGGCGTCTTCCTTGCGACCGACCGCCGCCAGGGCGCGGGCCAGGATATCGCTGCTGCTGGATGAGAGCGCCGCTCGCCAAGGCCAGAGAACCTCGACAGCCGCAGCGGGTCGTCCCGCCGCCCACTCGGCGAAGCCGTAGAAGGTGGCGACATTGGCGTCCTTACGCCAAGCCGCGCTCTTCAAGCGGGCCGCCAAGGCGTAGGCCAGCGCCCGCGCATCCTGCGCCCGCCCAGCCTGTCGCGCCAGAATGATCGCCTGCTGTTCAAGGCGTCCATCGAACTGCTCGCTCCAGGCCCGCGCCTCGGGACCCGAGCTCAGACCCGCCACGATCCTACCAGCCTCGGCATGAGCCGCTTCAGCCTGGGCCGAGCGCCCGGACCACAGCGCCAGATCCGCAGCGTCGATCAGGCTTTGGGCCAGATACTCGCGCCAGCGCGCGTTCGTCGGGTCCAGCGCCGCCAGACCGCGCAACCGGGTGATGTTCTGCTCGGACAGGGCCTGGGCCGAACTCGCCCGGCCAAGGTCGAGCTCCAGCCGGGCCAGCGCGACCTGCGCCGCCACGACGCGGGCGGTCAGAGGTTTGTCTGCGGTATTATGGGCGAGCGCGCTCTCCAGAAGGCTGACGGACGCTTCGCGGTCGGCATAGGCGTCCTGGGGGCGCCTCATACGCAGCAAACAGTCCGCCGCCCACGCGTGGGAATTGGCGAGCCCCTGGACCAGTTTCTGGTCTCCCGGCTTTCCGGCCAGCTCCGCCTTGAAGACCGAGGAGGCGACGCGGAAAGCCGCCAGAGCCTCGGCGGGCCTGGCCTGTTCGTGCAGCAGCGTGCCGAGGTTGTTCTTGGCGTAGGCGACTTCGATCCGCCAGTCGGAGCGGCTGGGATTTAGCGCCACCAGCCGATCGGCCAGCTCGCCATAGCGCTTGAAGCCGCGCTCGGCGCCCGCCACGTCGTCCCGTCGCCACTGGACATAACCCAGCCAGAAGACGTTCTGGGCCTCGTCGAACACATAGTCGCCGTTCTGGGGATTGCGCTCGACCAGCGTATGGGTGGTCGCCGCCGCCTGCGAGAAGGCGTGCTCGGCCCCGGCGAGGTCGCCGCGCTGCTCGCGGATCGTGCCCAGCAGGGTCTGGGCCTTGGCGCGCTGGAGCAGGGCCTTGTCGTCGAGGCGATCCGCCTGCGTCTTGGCGTAGTAGGCCAGGACCTTGGCGCTGACGCTGTCGAGCACGTCCAGGCGTCCGACGGGTTCAAGCTGCTGGCGCAGGTCGCCCAGCATGAAGGCCACCAGGGCCTCGGTCTCGTCGCGTTGCTGCCGGGCGATCTGGCGGGACTTGAGGGTCACCACCGTCATCGCGCCCATGCCGATCGCCAGGACGACCGCCGCCGTCGTGAAGGCCGCCATGATCTGAAGACGCCGGCGCGCGTCGCGCTGCACCAACTGATCAAGGGCGACCCCCAGCAGCCGCGCGGCGATCTTCAGCCGCGCCAGACGCCGGCCGTCGCCATCCTCGCGGGGGTCTACCGCCAACGGCTCGACGCCGGGCGGCAACGCCGCGCGTAGCGTTGGAGGCAGGATCGTCGCCAGATCGGCCTCTGGCGGGACATCGGGCGAGATCACGCAGATGATCCGCTCGGGCGAGCTTGCCTTCAGGAAATATTCGACCTCCTGATCCACCCAGCGAGAGGCTGCGGCCGCTTCGGAGCAGAGCACGATCAGGGCGTCGGAATGTTCGAGCGCCGTCCGGATCGCGCCGTTGAGGTCGAGGGAGGCGCTTAGCTCGTCCCGGTCCCGAAAAATGGGACGCAGGGTGGCTTTTGAAAGATCAACACCCCCCTTGGACAGCAGGCGCGGCGGGCGATAGGTCTCTAGCGCGCGATGAAGCCATTGAGCGGCTTTGCGATCGCGGTGACTATAACTGATAAAGGCCTTGTACCGCTGTCGGCTATCCATCCATCGCCCCCGATCGACAGCAGGAGCGTCTCTCGATGAAAACGATTTCTCCATCGCTCGCCCCCTCGCCGACCCATACGCCGAAAGAAGCTTGGCCTAAAGACTATCGCGCAAATCGAGTGTTTCGGCACATGTGCATATCAGAGGTGGAATCGCTAAGCGCCTCCATCGAGCAACTGAGCTATGGCAAGGGCGAGATGATCCTCCAGCGCCACGACCAGGAGGGCGGCATCTACCTGCTGCTGGAAGGGGTCCTGCTGGCCAATCAGTACGCCAAGTCCGGCCGTGAAGTCGGCTACAGACGCATCACGCCGGGCAGCTATTTTGGCGAGATCTCGGCGATCGACGGCCTGCCCCGGTCGGTCAACATCGTGGCGCTGGAAGACGTCCGTATCGCCCGTCTGCCCCAGTCGCTGGTGCGACGCCTGTTCGAGGAGTCGCCGCGTTTCATGAAGGCGCTGCTGGAAGACATGGCGAGCCTGGCGCGATCATTGACCGACCGCCTCTTCGAGCTGACCGCCGTGTCCGTGGCCTGTCGCGTCGACATCGAGCTGTTGCGGATGGCCAGCGCCGCCAGCCCCGACGGGCGGCAGGCGGTGATCAACCCCTGCCCCACCCATGCCGAGCTGGCCGCCCTGCTGGGCAGCCAGCGCGAGCCGGTGACCCGCGAGCTGAACCGCCTGGCGAACCTTGGCATTGTCCGCCAGACCGGCCGGACCCTTCACGTCATCGACCTGCCGGCCCTGGCCGACGAGGTCGAACGCATCGGCGGCGAGGTTTAGAGCGCGCTCTCGGCCTTGAGCCTACGCTGGCGGTCAATGGTCAGCGCCACCAGGGTCGCGATCGCGCCCGACGCCAGATAGAGACCGATGGCGGGCAGCCCCCAGAGGGTGGCCAGGCCCAGCGCCACCAGGGGCGCGAACCCGGCGCCGATCAGCCAGGAAAGATCCGAGGTGAAAGCCGCGCCGCTGTAGCGGTAGCGTCTTGAGAAGCCGGAGCTCACCGCGCCGGCCGCCTGGCCGAAGGACAGGCCCAGGATGATAAAGCCGACGATCACATAGATCGTCTGCCCAGTCGAACCGCCGTCCAGAAGGCTCGGCGCCAGAAGGCTGAAGACGCCGATCAGCAGGGCCGAGAGGGCCAGCTGGTTCTGGCGCGTGATGCGGTCGGCGATCCAGCCCGAGGCCAGGATGCCCGCGACGCCGAACAATGCGCCGATCACCTCGATACGAAGGAACGCGAGAGCCTGGCGAGGATCATGCAAGGCCACCCAGGACAGCGGGAAAACCGTCACCAGGTGGAACATGGCGAAGGTGGCCAGCGGCGCGAACGCGCCAATCAGGACATTGCCCCCTTCGGCCCGAAGCAGGCTGATGATCCGGACCGGACGCAGCTCGCCCGCTTCGAACAGCGCCCCGAACTCCTCGGTCGCAACGATGCGCAGCCGCGCGAACAGAGCCACGACGTTGATCGCGAAGGCCGCGAAGAACGGATAGCGCCAGCCCCAGTCCAGGAAGTCGCCCGGCGCGAGGGTCGCGACGAAATAGGCAAAGAGGCCGCTGGCTAGCATGAAGCCGAACGGCGCGCCCAGCTGGGGCAGCATCGCGTACCAGCCGCGCTTGTTTTCGGGAGCGTTCAGGGCGAGCAGCGAGGCCATGCCATCCCAGGCGCCCGCCAGGGCCAGACCCTGGCCGATCCGGCAGATGGCAAGCGCCCAAATCGCCAACGGGCCGATCACGGCGTAGCTGGGCAGGAAGCTGATGATGGCGGTTGAGCCGCCGAGCAGGAAGAGCGCGATGGTCAGCTTGACGCCCCGGCCATAGCGCCGGTCGATGGCGCCGAAGATCACCGAGCCGAAGGGCCGGGCGATGAACGCCAGCGAGAACAGCCCGAAGGCCAGCATGACGCCCGTCAGCCGATCGACGAACGGAAACACCAGCTGCGGGAACACCAGCACCGAGGCGATGGCGTAGACGAAGAAGTCGAAGAACTCCGAGGTGCGACCAATGACCACACCTAGGGCGATCTCGCCGGGGCGCGCGCCCTTGTGGTCGACGTGAAGTCGACGCGCGTCGCGCTCAAGCCCTGATGATGTGGGGACTGCGAATTCGTGGGCCATATGGTAACGCGCCTCTATCCTTGGTTTCCGTCCCAGCATTTCGCCGCCTTGACGGCGGTCTAAAGACGAGAATGCAACCAACGGAGCTGTCTGACAAACGCCTTTCAGGGCCTGCCGGCTCCGCCTCGCCGCCCTGCTCGCCGAACAGGCGGCTTGATCACGGTCAAACACGCGATTGACCTAGGACAAACGGTCCAATGTTGCGCCGCGGCGCCCGAGCGTATGAGCGCGCTCATGCGACCAAATTCCAGGCCCCAATCACGCTCGACCCCGCTGAAAATGCTCGCCCTGGCGCCGCTGTTGCTGGCGCTGGGCGGTTGCGACTGGGTCGTCATGAACCCCTCCGGCGACATCGCCGCCCAGCAGCGCGACCTGATCATCCTCGCGACCGTGCTGATGCTGCTGATCATCATACCGGTGATCGCGCTGACCCTGTTCTTCGCCTGGAAGTACCGGCGCTCTAACGAGCAGGCCAAGTACGACCCCGAGTGGCACCACTCCACGCGCCTGGAGATCGTGATCTGGGCCGCACCGCTGGTGATCATCACCATCCTGGGCGCGGTGACCTGGACCAGCACGCACATGCTGGACCCCTACCGGCCGCTGGATCGGATCGCGCCGGGCCGCTCGGCCGAGAACATCAAGCCCCTGAGGGTCCAGGTCGTGGCTCTGGATTGGAAATGGCTGTTCATTTATCCGGAACTCGGGATCGCCACGGTCAACGAGCTGGCCGCGCCGGTCGATCGGCCGCTGAACTTCGAGCTGACCAGCTCGTCGGTGATGAACTCGTTCTACTTACCGGCCCTGGCCGGGCAGATCTACGCCATGCCCGGCATGACGACCAAGCTGCACGCGGTGATCAACAAGGCCGGCGTCTATGACGGTTTCTCGGCCAACTACAGCGGCGGCGGCTTCTCGCACATGCGCTTCAAGTTCCGCGGCATGAGCGAGGCTGATTTCGCGCGCTGGACTGAGGAGGTCCGCAAGGGCGGCGGACGCCTGGACGGATCGCGCTACCTCGTCCTGGAAAAGCCCAGCGAGAAGGTCCCGCCCCAGCGCTTCGCCGCGGTCGACGCCGATCTCTTCCACAAGGCCGTCAACCGCTGCGTCGAGCCGGGCAAGATGTGCCAGCACGACATGATGACGATCGACGCCAAGGGCGGCCTCGGCATGGCCGGCGTCTACAACGTCACGACCCTCGAATACGACAAGCGCACCCGGCGCGGCGAGCAGGGCGGTGGTTTCCGCTCGTTCGTGGCCGCCCTGTGCGCTCCCTTCACCGGCTCCACGGCCCGCTGATTTCCTCCTAGAGACGCCAAATGTCCCCGGACCTCGTCAAATTCATCTTCGGCCGTCTCACCTGGGACGCCATTCCGCTCCACGAGCCCATCCTGCTCGTCACCTTCGGCATGGTCGCCTTGGGCGGCCTGACGGTGCTGGCGTTGCTGACCCGCTACAAGCTGTGGGGCTATCTGTGGCGTGAGTGGCTGACCAGCGTCGACCATAAGAAAATCGGGGTGATGTACATCATCCTGGCCATCGTCATGCTGCTGCGCGGCTTCGCCGACGCGCTGATGATGCGCGCCCAGCAGGCCATGGCCTTCGGTGAGGCGGCTGGCTATCTGCCACCGCACCACTACGACCAGATCTTCACCGCCCACGGCGTGATCATGATCTTCTTCGTGGCCATGCCGCTGGTCACGGGCCTGATGAACCTGGTCGTGCCGATGCAGATCGGCGCCCGCGACGTCGCCTTCCCGTTCCTGAACAACTTCAGCTTCTGGATGACCGTGGGCGGCGCGGTGCTGGTGATGGCCTCGCTGTTCGTGGGCGAGTTCGCGCGGACCGGCTGGCTGGCCTATCCGCCGTTGTCGAACATCGCCTACAGTCCAGGTGTCGGGGTCGACTACTACATCTGGGCGCTGCAGGTCGCGGGCGTGGGCACCACGCTGTCGGGCATCAACCTGGTCGTGACCATCATCAAGATGCGCGCGCCGGGCATGAGCCTGATGAAGATGCCGGTCTTCACCTGGACCTCGCTGTGCACCAACGTCCTGATCGTGGCGACCTTCCCGATCCTGACCGCCACCCTGGCCCTGCTGACCGCCGACCGCTACCTGCTGACCAACTTCTTCACGAACGACTTCGGGGGCAACCCGATGATGTACGTGAACCTGATCTGGATCTGGGGTCACCCAGAAGTCTACATCCTGATCCTGCCGGCTTTCGGCGTGTTCTCCGAGGTGGTCTCGACCTTCTGCGGCAAGCGCCTGTTCGGCTACAGCTCGATGGTCTACGCCACCGTCGTCATCACGATCCTGTCGTACATCGTCTGGCTGCACCACTTCTTCACGATGGGCTCGGGCGCGAGCGTGAACTCGTTCTTCGGGATCACGACGATGATCATCTCGATCCCAACGGGCGCGAAGATCTTCAACTGGCTGTTCACGATGTACCGCGGCCGCATCCGGTTCGAGGTCCCCATGATGTGGACCGTCGGCTTCATGGTCACCTTCGTGATCGGCGGCATGACCGGCGTGCTTCTGGCCGTCCCGCCCGCCGACTTCGTGCTGCACAACAGCCTGTTCCTGATCGCTCACTTCCACAACGTGATCATTGGGGGCGTCGTGTTCGGCATGTTCGCCGGCATCGTCTACTGGTTCCCCAAGGCCTTCGGCTTCAAGCTGGATCCGTTCTGGGGCAAGGTCTCGTTCTGGTGCTGGCTGGTCGGCTTCTGGGTCGCCTTCACCCCGCTCTACGTGCTGGGCCTGATGGGCGTGACCCGTCGCGTCAGCCAATTCGAGGACCAGTCCCTTCAGATCTGGTTCGTGATCGCGGCCTGCGGCGCGGTGATCATCCTGTGCGGCATCGTCGCCTTCCTCGTCCAGATCGTGGTCAGCATCATGAACCGCGAAGCCCTGCGCGATGAGACCGGCGATCCCTGGAACGGCCGCACCCTGGAGTGGTCGACCTCGTCGCCGCCGCCGGCCTACAACTTCGCCTTCACCCCGGTGGTGAACGAGCTCGACGCCTGGTGGGACATGAAGCAGCGGGGCTATCAGCGCCCGACCAGCGGCTTCATCCCGATCCACATGCCCGCCAACACCGGCGCGGGCGTGGTCCTGGCGGGGATCAGCACCCTGCTCGGCTTTGCGTTGATCTGGCACATCTGGTGGCTGTCGGCCGTCGCGTTTATCGCCCTCGTGGCCAGCGCGATCGCTCACACCTTCAACTTCAAGCGTGACTACTACATCCCGGCCGAGGAGGTCGTCCGCGTCGAGGACGCGCGCACCGAAGCCCTGCGGAGCCTGACCTGACCATGGCCTCTCAAGCCCATGCCCTGACGGAAGCGGACAAGAACCGCTTCTACCTGACCAAGGAGCATCATCCGGAGAACGGGACCCTGCTGGGGTTCTGGATCTACCTGATGAGCGACTGCCTGATCTTCGCGGTGCTGTTCGCCTGCTACGCCGTGCTGGGCCGCAACTACGCGGCCGGCCCGTCGGGCGCGGACCTGTTCGACCTGCAGCTGGTGGCCATCAACACGGGCCTGCTGCTGTTGTCGTCGATCACCTACGGCTTTGCGATGATCTCGGCCCAGGCCAAGAAGGTGAAGCCCGTTCTGATCTGGCTTGGGATCACCGGCCTGCTGGGCCTGGGCTTCCTGTCGCTGGAGCTCTATGAGTTCCATCATCTGATCCAGGAGGGCGCGGGCCCGCAGCGCAGCGCGTTCCTGTCCTCGTTCTTCGTGCTGGTCGGCACCCACGGCCTGCACGTGACCTTCGGGATCATCTGGCTGGTGACGCTGATGGTCCAGGTCGCCCAGCGCGGCCTCGGCGCCGAGATGAAGCGTCGCCTGATGTGCCTGTCGATGTTCTGGCACTTCCTGGACGTCATCTGGATCGGCGTCTTCTCGTTCGTCTATCTGCTCGGAGTCCTGAAATGAGCGCGGCCAGCCACGACGCGCACCACGCGCACGAGGAACACGAAGATCATGGCGAGGCTCACGGCTCGCTGAAGGACTATGTGATCGGCTTCGTCCTGGCCGTGATCCTGACCGCCATCCCGTTCTGGCTGGTCATGGGCAACGTCCTGCCCAACGCCCAAATGACCGCCGTGGCGGTGATGGGTCTGGCGGTGATCCAGGTGCTGGTCCACATGATCTACTTCCTGCACATGAACTCGCGTTCGGAGGGCGGATGGACCCTGCTGGCCCTGATGTTCACCCTGATCCTGGTGATCATCACGCTGAGCGGCTCGCTGTGGGTGATGCACAATCTGAACACCCACATGATGCCAACGACGGCGCACGACATGCAGCAGATGCCGTGACCCAGGGCCTGCGCGGGCGGTCGATCCTGCTGATCGGCCTCTGCCTGGCCTTCACGGCAATCTTCTCCGTCCTAGGCGCGTGGCAGATCCAGCGGCGCGCCTGGAAGCTCGACCTGATCGCCCAGGTCGAGCAGCGCATCCACGCAACGCCCGTCCCGGCGCCCGGACCGGCGCTTTGGGCGGGCCTCTCGAAAGAGGCCGACGCCTATCGCCGCGTCCGCCTGAGCGGCGCCTACGACCACGACCGCGAGGTCCTGACCCAGGCTGTCACCGACCTTGGTCCGGGCTTCTGGGTCATGACGCCCTTGCGGACCGAGCAAGGCTTCACGGTCCTGGTCAACCGCGGCTTTGTTCCCACGGCCCTGAAGACCCCCGCCGCGCGCGCCGCCGGCCAGCGTCCGGGCTCCGTCACCGTCGTCGGACTTCTGCGTCTGAGCGAACCGGGCGGAGGCTTCCTGCGGACCAACCGGCCCAGCGAGGGACGGTGGTACTCCCGCGACGTCCAGGCCATCGGCCAGGCGGAGCGGATCGCGACCCTGGCGCCCTATTTCGTCGACGCCGACGCGACGTCCAATCCCGGCGGATGGCCCCGCGGCGGATTGACCGTCGTGCGTTTCCCCAACAGCCATCTTATCTATGCCTTGACCTGGTTCGGCCTTGCTGTGCTGACAAGCGGCGCTGCGGCCTATGTTGTGATCGACGCGCGCCGAACCCAGCGGAAAGAGGACGAATGACGCCCAGCGCCAGCATCCTGATCTCCGGCGTCTCAGGCTGGCTGTCGGGCGCCCGCGCGGCCGAGAACGCCAACGGACCGTCTGACGCGATCGCCCGCCAGAACATGCTGCAGTTGATCCACCTGCGCTGGATCGCGGTGGTCGGCCAAGTGATGACGATCCTGGCGGTCAATTTCGGCCTCGGCTTTAAGCTGCCGCTGATCGAAATGATGCTGGTCCTGGCGGCGCTGGTGGCCCTCAATCTCTTCAGCCTGCTCCGGCTCAAGCGCCCCGAGCCCCTGGGCCCCTACGACCTGTTCGCCGCCCTGGCCCTGGACGCGGTGGCCCTGACCGTCCAGCTGTATTTCAGCGGCGGCGCGACCAATCCCTTCACCACCCTCTATCTCCTCCACGTGATCCTGGGCGCGGTCCTGCTGGAGGCCTGGGCGACCTGGGCGATCGTGGCTCTGATCAGCTTCTGCTTCGTGGGGCTGATCGCCTTCAACCGCCCGATCATCGCCTGGGGCCTCAGCGACCAGGCGTTCTTCGAACTGTTCATCATGGGCATGCTGATCGGCATTGTGCTGGACGCGCTGCTGCTGGTGACCTTCGTCAGTCGGATCAACGCCAACCTGCGCCAGCACGACGCGAGGCTGGCGGAGCTGCGGCAACGGGCGGCCGAGGAAACCCATATCGTCCGGATGGGCCTGCTGGCCTCGGGGGCCGCCCACGAGCTGGGCACGCCGCTGGCGACGTTGGACGTGATCCTCGGCGACTGGCGGCGCATGCCGTTGTTCGCCTCCAACCCCGAACTGGCCCAGGAGCTGGAGGACATGCGGGGCGAGGTTCGGCGGTGCAAGTCGATCGTGACGGGCGTGCTCCAGTCGGCCGGCGAGGCGCGCAGCGGTGAGGTTCGCGTCAGCACGCTGCGCGGCTTCATGGACGAGGTGATCGCCGAGTGGCGCGAAACCCGGCCCGACGTGGCGCTGAGCTACGAGACCGCCCTGCTGACGGCGACGCCCATCGTGGCGGAATCGACCTTGAAGCAGGTGATCCACAACGTGCTGGATAACGCGCTGGAGGCGCCCGCGCGGAACATCCGGCTGACCGCGACCGTGCGAAACGACTGGCTGCGGATCGAAATCGAGGACGACGGTCCGGGCTTCTCGCCCACCGCGCTGGCCGATTTCGGCAAGCCCTACAACTCGACCAAGGGACGCGCGGGCGGGGGCCTTGGCCTGTTCCTGGTGGTGAACGTGCTGCGTAAGCTCGGCGGGGGAGCCGAGGCCGAGAACCGGCCCGTCGGCGGCGCGCGGGTCGCGTTGGCTCTGCCGATCTCCACGCTGGAGGTAGCGCGGAATGGCTGAGCGCAGGCTGATGCTGGTCGAGGACGACGCCAAGTTCGCCGCTACACTCAAGCGGTCCTTCGAGCGGCGCGACTATGTGGTGCGGCACGTTCGTGGCCTCGACGAGGCTCAGGAGGCCCTGAAGGACTTCGCGCCGCGATACGCGGTGGTCGACCTGAAGTTGGCCGGAGAGTCGGGCTTAGCCTGCGTGCGGGCGCTAGCGGCGCATGATCCCGAAATGCTGATCGTCGTGCTGACGGGCTTCGCCAGCATCGCCACCGCCGTCGAAGCCATCAAGCTGGGCGCCTGCCACTATCTCGCCAAGCCTTCGAACACCGACGACATCGAAGCCGCGTTCCACAAGCGTGAAGGCGACATCGACGCGGCGATCATGGGCAAGGCGACCTCGATCAAGAACCTGGAATGGGAGCGAATTCACCAGACCCTGGTGGAGACGGACTTCAACATCTCCGAGACGGCCCGGCGACTGGGCATGCATCGCCGGACCCTGGCCCGAAAGCTGGAAAAGCGTCGGATCGACTGACGTGGACCGCCGGCCCGAGGGGTGGCCCTAGCGGCGCTGGAGGCGCTGTCGGATGATCGGCAGATGGCCTTAGGCCGCCGAAGCGGGCGCGAGCTGCGAGGTCGTCATGGGAAATCCAATGAGACGCCGGCGCGGCGGGCGCGCCGGCGTTCTGAAGTCAGTAGCGGAACGTCACGCCCGCGAAGACGGAACGGCCGATGACGTCGTAGAGCTGAGCGTTGGTCGGATAGAAGGTCCCCAAAGTTCCGATCGGCGCGATGGGCGGGGTCTTGTCGAACAGGTTGGTGACGGTCGCGAACAGCTTCAGGCCTTGGCCCTCGCCACGCGACAGATCGTAGGTCGCGGTGAGGTCGGTATAGGCCATCGCGCGTATGTGGTTGTCCTCGATCGTCACGCCCTCGACCAAGGTCTTGTCGTAGGCGCCCGCGCTGACGAACCGCTCCTGAGCGCTGAGCTCAAGCGGACCACGGCGCCAATTGACGCTCGCCGTGGCGGTCCACCGCGGGTTCGAGGACAGACCGACCTCGCCCGCGCGGTCCACGGTCCCCGCGCCTTCGTAGCGATAGAGCATCTTGGCCAGGTGCGAGGCCATCACGCGGAAGGCCAGGGTGTCGCCATTGGCCAGCCGCGCGCCATAGCTGGCCTCGACATCGACGCCCTGGCTCTTCAGGCCGTTCAGGTTCAGCTGCGGCGTGAAGATGCGGACGATGCCCCCCGAGGTGTTGCGCACGATGTTCGCGCAGCTCTGGCTGGATCCCCGCGCGCAAAGGTCCACGGTCTGTTGCGCGGTCAGGGTGGCGATCACATCGGCCACGTCGATCGCGTAGTAGTCGATCGACGCCGTGAAGCCCGCAAGCCAGGAGGGCTTGTAGACCGCGCCGGCGGTGAAGGTGTCGGCGATCTCGGGCTTCAGGTCCTTGTTGCCCACGGCTGAGCCGATCACGGCGGTCGAGACGCCCCCGCTGGCCGTGTCCCTGACCGTCACCAGGCTCTGCACCGAGCCCGAGAACAGCTCCGAGACATTGGGCGCGCGGATGTCGCGCGAGCGAGTGGCGCGCAGCCGCAGGTCGTTGATCGGCTCCCAGCTCAGCCCGGCTTTCCAGGTCGTGACCGAGCCGCTGGTGCTGTAGTCCGTCAGGCGCACCGCGCCGTTCAGGTCGATCGCCCGGGCGAGCGGCAGGTCGCGAACCAGCGGAACCTGGGTCTCGAGGAAGGCCTCTTTGACTTCGTAGCTGCCGCTCACCGGCTGGACGTTGGTCAGCTGATAGCCGCCCACTGAATAGCTGTAGGCGATCGGAAAGCCCCGGATGCCGGTGGCGTCATTGGCTTGCTGAGAGATGGCGTCCGAGCTTTGGTCGGCTTCCTCGCGCCGATATTCACCGCCGAACGCGACGGCGATCGGCCCGGCCTTGGTCGAGAAAGGCTCGCCGCGCAGGCTGAAGGACGCCACGTCCTGGGTCAGGACCGCCGTGTACTGCGAGGTCCCCGTCACATAGTCCTTGGCGGCCTGGGAGGGCGAGCCCTCGCCGAACAGGTTGATCGGCGTGCAGCCCGGATAAAGGCCAGGGTTGGTCAGGGTGACGCGGCAGACGATCGACTGGCTCGACGGATCGTATACGGCGTCCGCCGCCGCATAGAAGTTTTCGAGGATCAGATTGTTCTCGGTACGGATGGTCTGCTGATTGCGGCCGCGCTCGTAGTAAGCCGACAAGGACCATCCGCGCCCCAGCTCGGCTTCCAAGCCGGTGATCAGATCGCTGGTCCGGTTGCGCGCATCGGCCACCGAGGGGCCGAAGTCGAAGTTCATCCGCCCCAGGGTGAAGGCGGAAATGCCGCCCTGGGTCATCAGCCCCTGAACGGCGGCGGGCAGATAGGCGTTGCCGGAATAGATCGTCACGCCGTTGAGGCCGGGAATGGCGAACGGCTGCACCTGATTGTAGCGGTTGTGAGAGGCCCCGTATTGGCCTTGGGCGTAGACCTTGAGATTGGACGAGAGATCGTAGGAGACGCGGCCAAACAGGCTTTCGGTGGTGATCGCCGCCGAAAGGTTGGTCAGCGGGCGCGCGCCGTCGCCGCCGATCTGGTTCAGGGTCGATCGCAGGCTGCCGGTGTTGAACGCCGACACGCCGCCGCCAGACAGAAACTGGATTCCCGACAGGGCGTTGGCCGGCGCCGCCGTTCCCGCCGCCGAGGTCACAATGACGCCGCCGCGCGAGGTCAGCGAACTGTTCAGGTTGGAACGGATCAGCAGCTTGGTGGGGTTGGCAGGATCGGTGATCGTGCCCCAACCTTCGGCGGACCAGTCGCGATCGTTCAGGCTTTGCAGACCCGGCGTATGGAAATAGCTGCCCGAAAGCAGGATATGGCCACGCCCTTCCGCCCAATCCTGGCCGAACGAGAGCGAGGCCTTTTCGGAGCGCGCGTCTCCATGGGTCGAGACACCGCCCTGCACCAGGCCTTTGACGCCGGTGAACTCGCTGTCGAGGACGAAGTTGACGACGCCCGCGACGGCGTCGGAGCCATAAGCGGCCGAGGCCCCGCCCGTGACGACGTCCACACGCTTCACCAATTCCTGGGGCAGCACATTGATGTCCGTGGCGCCGCTGAGGGCGGAGGGCGCCGCGCGGCGCCCGTCGATCAGGACCAGGGTCCGCTGCGCGCCGAGATTGCGCAGGTTGAGGAACGAGCCGGAGTTAGGCCCCGTGGCCGAGACATTGCCCGTCGACGGGCGGCTCGATCCCCGGAAGCCGGGCAGCTGGGTCACAGCCTCGCCCAGTTGACCCGGCGAGGCCTTCTGCAGTTGTTCGCCGCTGACGACGGTGACGGGGGTCGGCGCGCGCGAGCCGTCCTTGACCGCGCGCGAGCCCGTCACGATGACCGCTTCGACGGTTTCGGACTCGCTGGCCGGAGCGGCGGTTTGAGCCTGCGCATGAGCCGAGGCGGCGGTCAGCAGGGCGAGCGCGGCTCCCGACAGCAGGCCGCGACGGAAAATTCCCTGGTCCATGTCCCCTCCATGGCCCCTTTTCGGGGCGCTTGTGATGGCGAGGCGAAACGCGGCTTGACGCCGCTCTCGCATCGTTCATTCATGAATGAATAAAAATGCTGCCGTGACAAGATGAAATTGGGGAGCGCCGCATGCGATCTGTAACCGTGGCCGCCGCCGCGGCGGCTCTTATGGTTTCAATGGGAGGCGTCGGACATGCCGATAGCGCGGGTCTCGTCGTCGCCGTGGAGAGTGGCCGACTGGGCGGCGAGACCTCCGATGGCGTCGCGATCTTCCGAGGCGTGCCCTATGCGGCGGCGCCCGAGGGCGCGCTGAGGTGGCGCCCGCCCGCCCCGCCCAAATCCTGGCCCGACGTCCGGGACGCGCGTCAGTTCGGCCCCGCTTGCCTTCAGCGCGGCCCCACGGGGGCCAAGGACCTGACGCTGTATGGGGGCGCGCCCGAGCCCACGAGCGAAGACTGCCTGACCCTGAACATCTGGGCCCCGGTCGCGGCGACCGCGCAAAAGCGCGCGCCGGTCATGGTGTGGCTGCACGGCGGCTCGGGCCGCATGGGCGCCGGATCACTGCCCTTCTACGACGGAACCGCCTTCGCGCGCAGCGGGGTCGTCATGGTGACGATCAACTATCGACTGGGCCATCTCGGCGCCTTCGCCCACCCGGCCCTGGCCGGCGAGGTGGGCGGCGGGGACTACGCCTTGATGGATCAGATCGCCGCCCTGCAATGGGTTCGGCGGAACATCGCGGCCTTTGGCGGCGAGCCAGGCAACGTCACGGTAATCGGCGAATCCGCCGGCGGGATCAGTGTCTTCAACCTGGCGGCGTCGCCTGCGGCCCAAGGGCTTTTCCATCGGGCGATCATCCAGTCTGGCGGAGGCTGGCTGCCGCCGCCTCCCGGACGCAAGGCCGCCCACGCATCGGGCGAAGCTGTCGCCCGCTCGGCTGGCGCGCCCGAGAACGCCGACGCCCGGGCGCTGCGCGCCTTGCCGGCCAGGATGCTGGCGGGCGCCCCGGGCGACTTCAAGCCCGAACCGAACACGATGCTCAGGCCCGACAGTCCAACCGTCATGATCCGCGGCGGATGGTTCGCCAAGGTCCCCCTACTGATCGGGATCAACGACGGAGAAGACTCCCTGTTGGACTATGGCGACCTGGGCGCGACGCTGCGCAAGAGCGTCAAACCCGCCACCCTGGAGGAGACCCAGCGCCGCTACGGACCCGGCACGACGTCAGACCAGGCGCTGAGGTTCTACTTCCGCGACGGTGTGGGCACCGCGCCAGCACGCTGGGTGGCGCGCCGCTGGTCACGTCACGCGCCGGTCTATCTCTACCGCTTCGAGCACGTGGACGAAGGCGCGCGGAAAAGCGTGCCTCGGGCCCCGCACGGGGGTGAGATCGCCTATGTCTTCAAGACGCTGGGGCGCCAGCCACAGGCGGCGGCGCCCACCGCCGCCGACCAAGCGCTGGCCGACGATATGCACGCGCGCTGGGTGGCCTTCGCCAAGGATGGATCGCCCAATGTGGTGGGAAAGACCGTCTGGCCGGCCTACGACGCCGTCACCGATCCCTGGATGGTGTTTGGACAATCGGATGTCGCCGTGAAGCATGGCGTCCTGTCCGAACAGCTGGACTGGTACGATCGCCGAACGGGCTGGATCATCTGGTTGGCCTGGGCGAAAGCCCGCATCGCTCGCCTGTTCTAGCGGTCTAACCTTGATCAACGGGATGTCTTAAGCTCGCGCGATGACGACTCTCTCCACGGCTCCTCGGCAACGGTTGCGGAAATCGGAACAGCGCGAGCAGACGATCACGCGCATCCTGGATGCGGCCGAAGCGCTGTTCGCCCGCAACGGACTGCACGGGACCACGATCAAGGATGTCGCCAAGGCGGGGGGCGTGGATCCGGCGCTGATCCATCACTACTTCGGCGACAAGAAGCAGCTCTTCGACGCCACGTTCGGCCGCCGCGCGGCGATCGCCAATCAGGTCCGCATGGAGGCGCTGGAGCACTACGAGCGCACCGCCGTGGGCGGCATGACCATCGAGGGCGTGATCGACGCCTTCGTGGGCGCCACCTTTGATCTGCTCAAACGGCCTGAAAAGGGCTGGCTGAACTACGGCGTGCTGGTCGCTCAGGTGAACAACACCCCCGAATGGGGCGGCGAGACCATGCGCGCTCACTTCAATCCGCTGGTGAGCCGGTTCATCGCCATGCTGAAGTCATTGGCGCCGACCCTGCCGGACGAGGACCTCTACTGGTTCTACCATCTCCTCTCGGGCGCCTTGACACTGACGCTGGCGCAAACCGGGCGCATCGACACCCTATCGGGAGGGCTCTGCCGCTCCGACGACATCGCGGCGGTTCGCCAAAGGATGGTTCCGGTGTTCTCCGGCGGATTTCGCGGTTTGATGAACGGAATGCGGCCTGACTGACCCGACAGGCGCCTGACGAGCGCGCTTGGCGGCTCGTGGGCTGAGACCCTGCGTCGGCGCTGCTTGCGTTGCGCGCGGCGCCAAATCGGACCAAACCGGTGGCGCCCACCTCACTTCCACCCCACAGACGATCAGTAGCAAGTTCGCCCCGCCTGAGGACCTCGATGACCTTTGCAGCCCAAAGTGAAGTCAAGAGGCGGTACAAGGACGTCGCGGACCATAAGGCCGGGGGCGCGACCTACACGCCATCGGCGCTCGCCCAGTTCGTTGCGCGCAAGATCGTGGAAAACGCGGCGCTGGTCGGATCGCCGACCGTACAAATCCTCGATCCTGCGATTGGCGACGGCGAACTGGTTCTAGCCCTTCTCGAACAACTATCGGGAGAGGCGGTCACGCCCATCGTGACCGGCTTTGACACCGATCCCAACGCCGTGAGGCTGGCCAAGCAGAGGATCAAGGCCGCCTTCCCGGGCGTCAGCCTTCGGCTAGAGCAAGCAAGCTTTTTGGATTTCGTGCTGGCGCAAGCGTCAGCCACGCTAGGCGTCTCGGCGCCCCGCGAAGGCGCGGAGTTCGACCTGGTGATCGCGAACCCGCCGTACGTGCGGACGCAGATCATCGGAGCTGACCACGCTCAGGCTTTGGGCCAGCTCTTCAATCTGTCAGGACGCGTTGACCTCTATCATGCGTTCCTGATGGGCATTGCGCGTGTGCTAAGGCCAGGCGGCGCTGCGGGGATAATCGTCTCGAACCGCTTCATGACCACAAAAGGCGGCGCAAGCGTAAGAGCAGCGCTCCGCACCAGCATGAGCCTGCGGCATATCTGGGATTTCGGCGACACGAAGCTGTTCGACACGGCGGTTCTCCCAGCGGTGCTGCTTGCGCATGGCGGACCGCCCTTGGAGACCGCCGCGCCGGGGTTCACCTCCATTTACGAGACAAGGCGGAAACCCACGACCAGCGCTGCCGACCCCGTCGAGGCCGTGGAACTGAGCGGCGTGGTCGCCACCGGCGGCGATCGGCGCTTCGAGGTCAAACACGGGGCTCTAGACACCTCCGGAGCCGCCCACGATGTGTGGCGCCTTGCAACTCAGTCGACCGATGACTGGCTGAGGACAATCGCCCAGCACTCCTGGGGCGTTTTCCGCGATATCGGCAAGGTGCGGGTAGGCGTCAAAACCTGTGCGGACAAGATCTTCATCCGCACGGACTGGTCCGAGTTCGAAGCCGAAACTCGGCCCGAAATCCTCAAGCCGCTCATCACACATCACACGGCCGGACGATTCCGAGCCACCCCCGCCAAGAAGCACCGTTCGATCCTCTACCCGCATGAAGTTCGACAGGGGCGCAGGCGGGCTGTCGATCTGGCCCACTACCCCAAAGCGCGAGCCTATCTGGAGCAGCACAGGGCGGCGCTCGAGGCCCGCACCTACGTTATGGAAGCGGGGCGTAACTGGTATGAGCTGTGGGTCCCCCAAGACCCGGCGGCTTGGCCAGCCCCCAAGCTGGTCTTCCGCGACATCTCCGAGCGCCCGACGTTCTGGGTTGATCTTGAAGGCGGCGTCGTCAACGGGGACTGCTACTGGCTGGCCCCAAAGGCCGGCAATAGCGAAGACCTCCTGTGGCTTGCGGCGGCGGTCGCCAACTCGACCTTCATCGAGGTGTTCTACGATCGGCGTTTCAACAACAAGCTCTACGCAGGCCGGCGGCGGTTCATCACCCAGTATGTCGAGCTGTTTCCCCTGCCTGACCCAAGTTCGAAGATCGGTCGCCAGCTGATCCAGCACGCCAAGGCGATCCACTCGACCACCGATCCGAACCTGGCGCTTGAGCTTGAAGGTGAACTGGATGGACTGGTCTGGCGGGCGTTCGGCCTACCCGTCGAAGAAATCGCTCGGTAACGGGATCTGGAGCTTCGCGTTTAGGACCTTGCCTTGAAACTGAGGAAACCTGCCAAGAAAGGCTTCCCCTGTTGAAAGGAACAGGTGCGTCAGCTCGACCTGGCCGCTCACCACCCTGCCATAGAGAACCGCGTAGCGGACATCGCAGTGCCTAATCTGCGTTCCATGCAGCATCGGAACGTCCAAGGGTTCGGTGCTGCTTGGAAGCACCAGACCAAGATCCACCGTAGGCGAAGTCTGTAGTTTGACCTCAAGCAGCTGGTGGCGGACATCAGGGAACTGTCCATCGTCCTGATAGCTGGCATAGCCGAGCGCTTCGCATACCAGTCTATGCAGGGCGGCGCCTCGGTTTCGCTCTTGGTCAAAGCCCGCATCTTGGAAGCTATGGCCGATCAGCGGGCGGAGTCGGTCATAGATTCTGGCGATCGGCAGCAGCTCGCCTGCCGCGGGATGTTTGACAGGAGATGCGCCGCGCACCTCGGCGACCTCCGATGTGAAGGGCCGAAGCGCGTCGGTATCCTGCGCGGCGACAAGCTCCGCAGCTTCCCGCCCCGGTATGCAGCGCGCCTGATACTTCCGCGTTAGCGTACCAGTCGTGTCTAAGACAGCAAGCGTGTCCCCCGAAACCACCTTAACGCGGGAGACCATGTCCTGCTCAGAGACGCGGATTAACACGTACCGACGAACGCCAGAGAGCTCTTCATTCCAGATCTGAAGGTTATTGGCCTTCTGTGCGTAGGTGTCGAAAAGCTGCCCCGGGAAGCGCGGCTGCGTCTTTCGGAAGGACCTTGGAACCGGGTAGCCCAAGGCGTTGCAGACGCTCTCCTTGACCACCTTGGATCGTGTTCGGAGCGGCAGCCCAGCCAGCGAGAGCCCTTTGAGTTTCCGGTCCAGCAGGTCTTCCAGCTCTGGCGTCGGGATCCAATAGGTGGGATCGCCAACCGGGATGGGATCATAGATGGACTTCCCGCTCTCGCGGATAGCCTCGACAAACCTTTGCGGATCAAGGGGCGAACGTTTCGTCATTCCGGCTAGCCTCTGCGTCGCCTGAACGTCGCCGCTGTGATGCTGTGATGTCGACAGACAATAGTAAGTGGCGAGCGCCCTCGCCACGACGGTTCGGCGCCTTGGAACGGCGTGACCGAAAGCTTGGCGTCAGTGGGCGCGCTCCGCTGGTGTCCTGGGCGGGACGGCCTCGCCGTGTCACGCAATCCGCGAAAATGCTGGAGCCCTCTCAGGCGGACCGTCAATGTCCTACCAAGGCGTCGACGCTGCGGGAGGAGCCAATGGGGACTATCTCTTCAACACTGCTGGACGAGCGCATTGAGGATCGCGGCCAGACGGCCCAAGAGCCGCCCGTCGACTCGCGCCTAGGCTGGGTGGACCAGCTGCGGGGCCTGGCCATGATCGTCATGGCGCTGGACCATGTTCGAGACTTTATCCACAGGGGCGCCATGTCGGCGCTTCCGACCGATTTGGCCACGACGACGCCGCTCCTGTTCGCCACACGGTGGATCACGCATTTCTGCGCGCCGACCTTCGCGCTGACGGCGGGCATCGGCGCCTTTCTCTGGTGGCGCAGGGGCCGCAGCCGATCCCAGCTCTCCTGGTTCCTGGTGTCACGCGGGCTCTGGCTCATGGTCCTCGAGCTCGTCGTCATGCGCCTAGCCTACTATTTCTCCTGGTCGCTTCAGAGCCCGATTCTGCTCCTTGTCCTGTGGGCGCTAGGGCTCTCGATGATCGTTCTGGCCTTGCTGGTTTGGCTGCCAAGGCCGTGGCTCGCTCCGCTGGCCATCGCAGTGCTGCTGCTTCACCCCGTTCTGGATGCGATCCCGGCCGACGGGTTCGGCGCCGGCGCGGGGCTGTGGACCGTGATCCACGACGTGGCCGTCTTTCAGGTCCTGGGCGCGACCGTGGTGAGCCCATACCCGATCGTCCCCTGGGCGGCGATCATGCTGCTTGGCTTCTCGCTTGGTCCGATGATCGAGGAGGGGCGCATGCCCGCCCGATGGCTCGCAGGCCTGGGCCTGGTCGCCTTGGGCGTCTTCGGGGTGCTGCGCCTGATCAACCAATACGGCGATCCCGCGCCATGGAGCCCACAGAGTTCGGCGGTCTACAGCGTGATGTCATTCCTAAACGTCACGAAGTATCCCGCTTCGCCCGACTTCGTCCTGTTGACGCTAGGCTTGATCTTCCTGTTGGCGGCTTTCCTGGGCCAGACACCGAGCCGGCCAACCGGTTTGAGGGCGCCTCTCGAAGTGCTGGGACGCGTGCCGCTGTTCTACTATCTTCTGCACTTCTTCCTCGCCCACCTGATCGCAACGGGACTTGCGCTGGCGACCTACGGCTGGCGAGCTTGGACTTTCATCTTCACGCCCTATCCCTCCCTGGGCGGGCCGCGCGAAGCGTTTCCCACGGACTTTGGTTATGGCCTTCCCGCCGTCTACGCGGTTTGGGTGGTCGTTGTCGCCATATGCTATCCGGCCTGCCACTGGTACGCGCAGGTCAAGGCGCGTCGACGCGCATGGTGGCTAAGCTATCTCTAGAGGGGGCTGGCGCCCAGAGACAAAGCCTGTCGCGACAGCTGACGCCTGAGACAGTCAAGTATTCGCCCCTCGCGACCCGCTACGGCAAGCACAACAACCCAACGTAGAATACCCGCCCGATCGCGCACTATGCTTTAGTTGGGCGTACAATTTGTCGCACCCAATACAACGTCGATTCCAACAATTATTCATCCATAAGTTACCCAGACACCCCCAATTCCAGCCACCAAAGCAATTCTTCTAGTACTGAAATCGGGGATCAAGAATGAAGTATCTGTACGTGTCGGCGGCGATCGCGCCGTTCTTGCTGATCATGCCCATGGCCGCTCAGGCTGCGGATGCGGCGAAGCCCGCCGACAAGGCCGTTCAGAGCGCGGGCGGCAAGGCCCACGGCGAGGCGGTGTTCTCGACCGGCGTCGCCAAGGGCCGCGACCGACTGGACAGCGCCACGTCCACCAGCGCCCTGCGCGCTTCCGAATTCGAGACCTATGGCGCCCGCTCGCTGGGTGAGGTCCTGCGCAACATCCCCGGCATTCGCGCCGAGTACGCGATCGGCGAAGGCAACGCGAACTACTCGATCCGCGGCCTGCCGTTGTCGGGCACCGGCTCGAAGTACGTGCAGCTCCAGGAAGAGGGCCTGCCGGTCCTCGAGTTCGGGGACATGTACCAGTTCACCACTGACATGTTCATGCGCGCGGACCTCAACCTCTCGCAGATCGAGACCATCCGCGGCGGTTCGGCCTCGACCTTCGCCTCGAACTCGCCGGGCGGCGTGATCAACCTGATCTCAAAGACCGGCGATGTCGAAGGCGGCGCGGTTCAGGCCACCTACGGCCTGGGCTATGGCGAAAAGCGTCTCGACGCCGACTACGGCGGCAAGATCAGCGACACCTTGCGCTTCCACGTCGGCGGCTTCTATCGCCAGGGCGAAGGGCCGCGCGACGTCGGCTACACCGCCTACAAGGGCGGGCAGATCAAGGCCAATGTCACCAAGACGTTCGACAATGGCTATGTGCGAATCTACGGGAAGTATCTGAACGACCGCACGCCCAACTACCAGTTCGTTCCGATCAGGGTCTCGGGCACGAACGCCGATCCGACGTTCTCCAGCCTGGCCAACTTCAACGTGAAGACCGACTCGCTGCTGTCGCGCTACGTCAGCAACGTCATCCGGCTGGACGAGAACAACAACCTCACTCAAAGCGATCTGCGCGGCGGCCAACACGCCGTGGTGAAGTCGATGGGCCTGGACGCCCAGTACGAGGTGAAGGGCTGGACCATCACCGAGAAGTTCCGCTTCTCGGACGTGGGCGGCAGCAACCAGACCATTCGTCCGATCGCCGTGAACCAGGCGTCCGCTCTATCGGTGGCCTATGGCGGCCCAGGCGCCACCCTCAGCTACGCCACGGGCCCGCAAGCGGGTCAGGCCATCACCAGCCTGTCGACCCTGAGCGGCAATGGCCTGATGACCTCGTCATTGCAGCTCAACACCAATATCAAGAGCTTGAACAACGTCACCAACGACCTGCGCGCCAGCCGCGTCTGGGATATCAACGGCGGCAACCTGACCACCACCGCCGGGTTCTACGTCGCGTCTCAGGACTACGCGGTGGATATGGTGTTCCCCAACGTCCTTGCGACCGTGGCGGGCGACGGCCAGTCGACGCTGATCAACACCAGGACTGCGGCCGGCGTCCCGTTCACGCAGGACGGTTACGTTTCCTACGGTCTGGGCAACACCTTCCGCCGCAACTACGACATGAACTACGGCGTCAACGCGCCGTACGCGTCGGTCAACTACCACATCGGCAAGATCGCCGTCGGCGGCAGCCTGCGCTACGACATGGGCAAGGTCCGCGGCACGCTCTTCGGCGCCGAGCTGGGCGGCGGGCGGCAGGGTACGACGTCCTTCGATATCAACCGTGACGGTACGATCTCGACGGCGGAAACGAAGGTGTCAGTCCTGCCCCTCGGTCAACCGGGGGATGTCGATTACGACTACAACTACCTCAGCTACTCGACGGGCGTGAACTACCGCATCGCCGAGCAGCTGGCCGTCTTCGGCCGCTACAGCCGCGGCGGCCGCGCCTCGGGCGACAAAATCCTGTTCACGCCGGCGGTCAACTACAGCACCGGCAAGCTGGTGGACGACGAGAGCGCCTACGACACCGTGAAACAGGCCGAACTGGGCCTGAAGTACCGGATCTCGGGCCTGACCTTCAACGTCACAGGCTTCTCGGCCAAGACCGGCGAGCGCAACACCCAGGTCAGCAGCGGCGCCGATGGCTCGACCCAAATCTACAACATCGTTCGCAGCTACGAAGCCAAGGGTGTCGAGCTGGAAGCGGCGGTTCGCAAGGGTCCGTTCAGCGTGACCGCCGGCGCCACCTATACGGACGCAAAGATCGCCAGCGACGCCCAACGTCCGGAGCTGGTCGGCAACAAGCCGCGTCACCAAGCCGACTTCATCTACTCGGTGACGCCGCAGGTAGAGCTGAAGTACGTGACCTTCGGCGCGAACGTGATCGGCACCACCAGCAGCTACGCGCAGGACGCCAACCAGCTGAAGCTACCCGGCTATAAGTTGGTCAACGCCTTCGTGCAGGTCTATCCGACCGAGCGGGTGCAGCTGATGCTGAACGTCAACAACCTGTTCAACAAGCTGGCCCTGATCGACTCCGAACAAGCCTCGATCCCGGCCAGCGGCGTTGTGCTCGGCCGCGCCTTCCTGGGTCGCACCGCCTCGGCGACGCTGCGGTACTCGTTCTAATCGACCGCGGTCGGGATGCTTACGCGTCCCGCCCCGCACCAACGGCGACACCCCGCCGGTCGAGAGACCGGCGGGGTGTTTTGTCATGCCTCTGGAGGAAGCCGCCCAGCGGGGGCGAGTGGATCTTGATCTTGTCCGGCGGCAAGCCCGAGCGCTTGGCCACGTCGGCGAAAACGCCATGGCGCCATTGCGACCGGAGCGTTTAGCCCGCGCCTCGGCGTCAAAGCGGCTTGACGACCCGCAGGCGCAGCTGCCCCACGCCCTGGCCCGCGGCGCCCCGATAACCGACCTCCATGTCCACCATCCAGCGCGACGGCGTCACCAGGCGCCCGCCAAGCGAAAGGCGGTACTGCTCCCGGCGCCAGTCGACAGTGGAAATCCGATAGGTCGAAGCGCCTTCGAAGTCGGCATAGTCCAGCGCCTGCGCGCCGACGCCGCGGAACTCGTGCAGCCACTCCGCCCCGAGACGCGGCGTAACGACCCCGAAGGGCAAGTCTCGCGTGAATTCGAGCTTGGCCCCCAGCGCGCCCGTCAAAGAGCTGACGTCACGGCCGTCGAAGCGGAGATTATAGCGCTCGGCGCCGGTTTCGGCGTAGGCGTCGAGGTCGCCCTTCAGCCATTCGAAGCGGCCGTAGCTGGACCAATGGATTCCGCCGTCCAGTCGATCGACGCCGAACGACAAGGCCCCAAAGGTCATGTCGCCTTTGCGGTGGCCGAGCGCCGTCATGCCGTTAGCCTCGACCGCCCGGCGGGTGCGGTAGTCGAGAGTCCCGCGACCGATAACTGTATCGATGAAGGCGCCTTGCAGGGGCTGGAAGCTGCCGTAGGCAGCCGCCACCCAGGTTTCGCTCCGCACGCGCGCGGCGCCGGAATCAATGCGGCTTATATCCTCGCCATAGCCGCCGCCGACACCCACCGTCGCCCATTCGGCGAGCTTGACGTCCGCGCCCGTCGATAGGCCCGAGCTGGACAGGGTGATCTTGGCGCGCCCCTTGCGGCGATCCATGGTCCCGATCTCGATCGCGCCGCCGGTCCAGAGGGCGACCTCTCCGACGGCGCGCGGCCCGCCCTGGTCGCCGTCGTCCTCGGCCAAGGCGTCGGACGACGCTGGGCCCAGGGCGTTGTGGCCGGGCGGAGTCTCCGCACCGCGCGACGAGAGGCGTTGCGCGGTCGGCTCTCGCCCTTCGTCGTCGCGCAGCGAGACCGCGTTCGTGCTCGGGCCACGGCGCCAATCGGTGAGCCCGAACTGATCGTCGCGGGCGGCGAACAGGCGGTCATGATGGGGATCAAAGACGTCACGCAGGCTGAGACGGACGCCCATGCCGTCGGCTCCGCCGCCCCCGTGAAGCTGTTGGGCGCGGTCCATGAAATTGGCGGTTTGAGAGCGCGCGAAGCGCCGAGCGGCCTCCACTTGCGTATCGGAAAGCGCGCGTACGGCCGGGTCCAGCGACGGGTCTGGCCGGGCGGTGACGGTGATCGTCACGGTGGCTGGCGCGGACTCGCCGAAGGCGTTGACCAAGCGGTATCCCACCATCAAGACGCCCGAAAAATGCGATCTGGGCGTCACGTCCAGCCTGAAGGTCGGCTCGTCTGCGGTCCCGCCCTGGACAATCTTGCCGGTCGCCGCGCCAGTCGGATTGATCGACACGATCTCCGCCGAGGTGATCGGTCCGCCCGTGGCCCCGGCCAGGAGATCGACCGAGATGGTCTGGCCGTCGTCGGCCGTGGCCGTCTTGGACTGGGCGATGGGAACGCTTCCGCCGACCAGGATGGTCACGGTCGCGGGCGCCGAACGACCACCTGGTCCAATCGCCACGAACTGGAAGGTGTCCCTGCCGATGAAGCCAGGCTTCGGCGAATAGACCGCCGTCCACCCGCCGCCGCTATCGGCAAGCGGCGCGCGGTTCGCGCCCGAGGACCTGGCTGAGGAACTGGCCGCCGAGCTGGCCTCGGCGCCTCCGGGGCCAATCAGCCTCACCGTGCCGTTGCTGGGCGGCGTCGCGATTTCCAAGGTGTTGAACACGCCCACGACCAGCGTGGAGAGATTGACGTCGACCGAAGAGCCGCCCTCCACGGTTGCGCCGGCGGTGTTGACGTTGGTGGGCTGCGGGGTCGGCGGCGGCGGCGGGGCCGAGACCGTGATGCTGACCCCGGCTGTCGCCGATGTTCCCCCCGGACCGACCGCCACATAGCTGAAGCTATCGCTTCCGGTGTAGCCGCTATTGGGCGTGTAGGTCGCCGAGGCGCCGCTGATCGTCACCGAGCCATTGCTGGGTGACGAGACCACATTGACGCTGGTGAACACGCCGGAAATCGCAAGGCCGATCGTCTGGCCGGCGCCGTTGGAGAAGACCTCCGCGCTGACATTGCCGGCGACAGGCGCCGACGGCGCCGTGACGGTCAAAGTCACTGTCGCCGCCTCCGACGCGCCGCCGGGTCCTGTCGCCAGGTAGGTAAAGCTGTCGCTTCCGAAATAGCCCTGGTTGGGCGTGTAGGTCGCGGTCGATCCATCGAGGGAGACCACCCCGTTCGCCGGCCCCGTCCCGATCGACAGCGAGGTGACCACGCCCGAGGCCTGCAATCCGATGGCTTGGCCAGAGGCGTTGTAGGCCACGGCGACCGACAGGTTGGTGACGGTTGGCGCGGCCGGAGTCTCCACGGTCAGAGTCACCGTCGCCGGGGACGACGTGCCGCCGGGGCCGGTCGCCGTATAGGTGAAACTATCAGCGCCGAAGTAGCCGCTTGTCGGGACATAGGTGACCACATCTCCGGCCACGGTCGTCGTCCCGTGGGCGGGCGCGGTCGCGACGGCGATCGAGGTATGGGCGGGCCCCGTGATGCTGGCGCTGAGATCAATGGCCAGGCCTGAGCTGTTATAGGGCACGCTAACGCCGGACCTCGCCGCGACGACCGGCGCGCCGGCCACGCTGATGGTCTGACTGACGGCGGTGGCCGGATCGTAGTTCGCGTTGCCAGCCTGGTCGGCGGTCACGACACAGCTGCCGATCGCGACAAAGCTGACCGTCGCGCCGCTGATCGTGCAGATCCCGCTGCTGCTGCCGGCGATGGAATAGGTCGGCGTCAGGCTCGCGCTCGAGGTGGCCGCCACCGTATAGGTCGCGCCCCCAACGCTCGCGGAGGTCGGCGCGGTCGAGGTGAAGGTCAGGGTCTGGCTGCCCTTGGCGATCGTTCCGGACACCGTGGTCCCGCTCACCGATCCCACCGGGCTGTTGGAGTCCGTCAGCGACAGCGCATAGCTGAACGCGCCCGCGGTCGTCGGCGTACCGCTGATGGTTCCGGTGGCGGCGTCCAGGCTGACGCCGGCGGGCAGCGCGCCGGCGCTGACCGTGAACTGATAGGGCGAGACGCCGCCGGTCGGCGTATTGGCCTGGCTGAAGGCGACGCCGACCCTGGTCGTCCCCGTCGCTCCGGTCGACAGCGCCAGGGTGGCCGGCATCACCGTGAAGCTGCGGCTCACGGTCGGCGCGGCGTTCCAGGTCGCATTGCCCGTCTGGTTGGCGTCCACCGAGCAGGTCCCCTGGGCGACCAGGGTCAGGGTGACGCCCGAGACGGTGCAGATGCTCGTCGTGGTGCTGCTGAAGGCTACGGCGAGGGCGGCCGTGGAGGTGGCGCTCAAGGTCAAGGGCGAGGCTGAGATCGCGACATTGGACAGCGCGCCGAACGTGATCGTCTGATCGCCCTTGGCGACGCTGAAAGACTGCTGAACCTGGCTCGCCGCGCCATAGCTACCGTTGCCGGCCTGATTGGCGTTCACGAGGCAAGTCCCAACCCCCGTGAAGCTGATCACGCCGCCGGAAATCGTACAAACCGCGCTGCTGCCGCTGTCGATGCTGAAGGTAGCCGACAGTCCCGACGTGGCGGTCGCGGCGGGCGTGTAGGTCGCGCCGCCGACCTTGGCGCCCCCCGGCGCGCTTGAGGTGAAGCTGATGGTCTGGGTTCCCGCGCCGACCGTGAAGGACTGTTGCGCCTGAGGCGCGGCGCTGTAGCTGCCGTTACCCGCCTGGTTGGCGTTCACCAGGCAGGTCCCTGTGCCAGTGAAACTGACGACACCGCCGGAAATCGAGCAGACCGCGCTGCTGCTGCTGTCGATGCTGAACGTCACGGTCAGGCCGGAGGTGGCGCTGGCCGAAGGCGTGTAGGTCGCCCCTCCCACCACCGCCGAAGAGGGCGCGGAGGACAGGAAGCTAATCGTCTGGCTCGCATTGGCGACCGCCAGGCTGAAGGTCTGGGCGGCGGTCTGCGACAGGGCGTCGGTCGCCGTGACGGTAAAGGTCGTCGACGACAACGCCGTGGTCGGCGTGCCGGACAGCTGTCCGGTCGCGGTGCTGAACAACAGGCCCGTGGGTAGGGTCCCGCCGCTGAGCGCATAGGTGATGGTTGGCTGGCCCCCGCTCGTCGTGACCGGCTGGACCGTCGTCAACAGCGTGTTGATGGTTCCCGAGATCGAGGACACCGCCTGGGTCGCTGTCAGCACCGCCACCGCTGTGAAGGTGTTCGTGGCGGAGTCGGACGAGGTGTTGCCCGCCGCGTCGGTGGCCCGCGCCCTCACCGTATGGGAGGCGGCCGTCAACGTGTTGAGCGTGTAGCTCCACGCCCCCGCCCCGTCGGCCGTGGTCGTGCCGTCGGCGGAACCGTCGAGATAGACGGTCACCGTGCTGTTGGCCTCGGCCGATCCGGTGACCCCCTTCTGCGAGACGACGCGCGACGAGCTGTTGGCCGGCGACGAGACCGTCGGCGCGGCGGGCGCCGTCGTGTCCACGGTCCAGCTATGGCTGGCGGCGGCGCTGTAGACTCCCGAACTGACGGCCCTGACCTGGAAGGTGTGGCTGCCGTCTGAAAGGCCCGTATAGGCCTGAGGGCTGGTACAGGCCGAGAACGCGCCGCTGTCGATCGAGCACTCAGCCGTTCCCGAGGCGAGGCTGAACTGGAAGCTGGCGCTACTGCTGTTCGACAACGACGGCGGCGAGGCCGTGATGGTGGGCGTCGCGGGCGCGGCGACATAGGTGAACTGGTCCGCCGCACCCGTCCCGCTGGTTCCGGACGGGGTCGTCACCGTGACATCCACGACGCCGGCCGCCCCCGCCGGCGAGGTTGCGGTGATCTGGGTCGCGCTGTTGACCGTGAAGCCGGAGGCTGCCGTGGCCCCAAAACTCACCGCCGTCGCGCCGGTGAAATTGGTCCCCGTGATGACCACCGACGTCCCGCCTGCGGTCGTGCCAGAGGTCGGCGAAATCCCGGTCACCGTCGGCGGCGTCGCCGCGGCGTTGTTCGTCAGACTGAAGCTGGTCGAGGCCGAGCCGGCCGTCGCCGTCACCGAATAGCTGCCCGTCGTGGCATTGGCGGTGAAGGTTCCCGCCGACGCGACGCCCGAACCATCGGTGGTCACCGTGATGCTGTTGCTGGAATTGGAGAAGGTCCCGCTGGCGCCCGAGCCAGGGGCCGCGAAGGTGACGGAGGTGTTGGCGATCACCGCGTTCGAGCCGTCCCGCACCGTCACGCTGAGCGGCGTAGTGAAGGCCGCATTGACTGATGCGCTCTGGCTGTTGCCGCCAGCGACCGTCACCGAGGCCGGTGTCTGAACCACGGATATTGTTGTCGGGTCGCTCGCATTGGCTGAACTGCCTGCGTTGCCGCCCGAAAGCGTGACGCTAGGCGTCAGACTCGCCGCCGCGTTGGCGGCGACATTCAGGCGCAAGGTGAGCGGATTGCCGCTGGCGCCGTTGGCGATGGTGTTCGAATAGACGCAGCGCGTGGACGTGCAGGCCCAGCCCGAACCGGAGCCGGAGTCGTAGCTCAGGCCCGAGGGCAAGCTGAACGTCAGGGTCAGGTTCGAACCGGTGGCGGCGCCGCTTGCGCTAGGCGTGATGGTGTAGTCGACCGTCCCGCCTTGGGCGGGCGTGCCGACGTGCGACATCGACACGCCGAGCGACAGGCTGGAATCGGTAAAGGGCGTGCAGGTGACCGTAATGCTGGTCAAGCTATTGGAGGTCCCGCCCAGATGGTCGAGCGTCATGCCGATACCCTGCAAGCCGCTGGGTACGTTGTAGTAACCGGTATAGGTGCCGGTGCTGGTCGGGTCCGGGGAGACTCGCGCTCCCGCAGGAAGGCTGAGGTAGCTATTGTTGACCCGGAAGCGAATGCGCATTCCAGCCGTACCGCTGTACTGGCTGACGACGGCCGTGAAGTCGAGTCTGTCGCCAACAGTAAAGGGGCGCGTGCCGGAGACGAGGTTTGACGAGATAGTGTCCGTATAACCGCCAGCGGCGGCGATGACCGAAAGCGCCGCCGTGCTCGTCACGGTACGTGCCGTCGTCTCTGGCTGGCGGGGGTCCTGCGCGACGACTTTCGCGGTGAAATTGATCTCGCCGTCGTTGACGGCGATACAACCGAGACTTTGTGCAAGCGCAGCCGCTGGCGTCAAACCAGCCGCCATCAGCATGACAGCAGCGGCCGCGCCGTGAACACGACGCATCGACTTCGCGCACGCTGCGCCAAGCTCGCGACCGATCTTCGCGAACATCCCTTCCCCCCGGGCCGCGCCGAAAAGCAAAACTCGCTCAGCGGTCGCTTTAAAATGAACTGAATACTGCTGGCTTACGCGCGCCAAACGCTGGAACTGAAGCGAGAAAGCTCAAGAGGCGGCTTTTGCCAGCCTCGACGCTACCGTCCTACATATTGTGATCTGCGAAGGACCACGATGTGCATTTTATCACATACCGCAGCCTACGGTCGCCGCACGGTTGTAGTCAACACCGCATCAGGAGACGCCTGGACAGGCGCCGCGTGGCGTTTCGGCTTCTTCCAGACCTCCAAAGACGCCCCAAAAGGCCCATCCCCGTTTTGGGGACGAGATTTCGGATAACCATCAGGGAGGATTTCATGTCGGATCCGTTTATCGGTCAGATCATGCAGGTCGGTTTCGCCTACGCGCCGATCAACTGGCTGAATTGCAAAGGGCAGATTCTGCAGACGTCCCAGAACCAGGCCCTCTTCGCCCTTCTCGGCAACCGGTTTGGCGGAAACGGCACGACAAATTTCGGTCTCCCCGATGCGCAGGGACGGGTCTTCATCGGTACGGGAAACGGCGCAGGGCTGACCCCTCGCAATATGGGCGACAAAGGCGGGCTCGAGCAGCAGAGCCTTTCCCTCGCGAACTTGCCCGTGCATACGCACGCAGCCACGGCTGTAGGCGGCAGCGTCAACGTCGGCGGAACCATAGGTGCGATGACGGGCGTGAGCGCCACTGATGAAATGGCCGCTCCCACGCCAGGCGCATTCTTGGGCACGGTCCTCGAACAGGACACCTCGCCCGTGTTCTATGCGCCGGCAAACGCCTCCGGCACGCCCATTCCGCTCGGCGGCTTGCACATCAGTTCGCAATACCAGCCGCCCACCGTCTCCATTCAAAATGCGGGGTCGAGCTCGCCCATCTCCCTGATGCAACCGTTCCAGGCCGTGACGACAATCATATCGACGGCCGGCATTTGGCCCGAGAACCCGAACTAAACCGCGCCGAAGACGGGCGCGTCGGATCAGGTGAAAACCGCCTGGTATCGACGCGCCTTCGGGGTCGGCATGACCTGATTGATATGGATCTGATACGGACCGCCCCGCCCACAGTCGAACTCGTAGGTGGCGTCCATCAGCATGATGTGGAGCGGCGCCTCGAACATAAGGCTGAAGCGCTCACGAAAATCGAAGCCGATCAGTCGAGGCATTCGCTCGATACGCGCCAGCAGCACCTCAACCGGTTGAGGCACGGTGTTGATGCGCACCGAACGACCAAGCCAGGGCTCGAAATCATCAGGGGTCAGCAGTCGCAAAACCTTCTCCCTAGGCGCGAAAATTGATGCAGAGACACCTTGGCGCGCAAAATCACCACGTCGCACCTAAGGGCGCAAGCCATGCAGCGCTGGCCGCGCCTCGGCTTTCCGATCTCCCGCCATTTCCGAAAGTCGAAAGGCGTGCGCAGGCCGTCCCGCCAGGCCTCGCGCTACGATCGGCGCGAAGCGGAGACCTTCAGTTCTTGCTAAGACTGTACGGCGAGACGCGCACGGCGGAACTGAGTTTGACGCCGTGGTCCGAGGCGCAGAAGCAAGCCTTCATCACGGACCAGTTCAGCCTACAGCACCTGCACTATGTGCAGCGCAATCCCCATGCGGACTTTTGGCTGATCGAGCGGATCGGCCTGGACGGCCGTCACGAGCCCATCGGTCGCCTGTATCTCGATCGCAGCGAACGCGAATGGAGAGCCATAGATCTGTGCTTGCTGACCAAGGCCCGCAGCGCGGGTATCGGCGGAGCCGTTATTCGGTCGATCCAGAAAGCAGCTCTCGAAACGGAAGCGGACTCAGTGACCCTTTACGTCGAGAAGACCAATCATGGCGCACGACGTCTCTATGCGCGGCTTGGGTTCGAGGAGGCGCCCTCTCCCTTCCCTGGCCATTGCCGAATGCGCTGGAGCCCGTAGGACCAGCCATCGCCGCGCTGGCGTCTGGATGAAATGATCTGCCGAATTGGCGGCAAGCACGTCGATCTCTGGCGCCTCGACCTCATCGTTCAGCGGCGCCGAGACGCCGGCGCGGCCCGGAAGTTGCGTGACGCCAAGAAACTGGGCGGTCAAGTGTTCACCCTGTGCGACTTGGCGCGACTAACGGTGACAGCCCCATCCAACCAGTCGATTGCATGCCCCAGCTTCGTGGCCTTGGTGGAGAGATAGCCCTGGTTCTCTGGGCGCGCCACGCTGCGCATCGGCACGCGCTCGACGACGCGGATGCCCGCAGCCTCAAGCGCTTCCAGCTTGCGTGGGTTATTGGTCATCAACCGGACGGCAGCAACGCCAAGATCCGCCAGCATCTCCGCGGCGATGTCGAAGCTGCGCAGGTCGGCAGCGAACCCAAGTTCGAGGTTCGCCTCCACCGTATCGAGCCCACGGTCTTGCAACGCATAGGCCCGAAGCTTGTTGGCTAGCCCAATGCCGCGCCCTTCCTGCCGGAGATAGAGAATGATCCCCGCGCCCTGCATGCCGATCCGCGCACGAGCGGCGGCGAGCTGGTCGCCGCAGTCGCACCGCAGCGAACCGAAAAGGTCGCCCGTCATACATTCCGAATGAATCCGCACCAGCGGCGGCGCGGTGACAACATTGCCCATCACCATTGCCACATGCTCACGCCCGGTTTTCTTTTCTAGATAAACAGCCATCGAATACTTTCCCTCATCGGTCGGTATTGATGCTTCGCACAACCTATCTAGCCCGTACTGATCTTTGATCATTGCGCTTCCTTCCCCGTTAGCCCGTGCCCTTACCGAGTATGTTCCTGCAGGCCTCCATACGTCACCACCTTGACGGTAGTTGATGGCAAAATACAAACTATGCTATACATGAACTCATGTACAGTTTCGTCGTCGGCAGTTGAGATCGCATCGCTTCAAATTCGAGCCACGGGGAATGGACGGGGCGAATGAGACGGCCTTTCATCCACGTCAATTTCGCCACGCAGAGCGCTGGCGGTTCCGGCGAAGCGCTGAGCTATGCGGGGAACATCTCCTGCCTCGCCGACTGGAAGCGCGTTCATGTCTTGCGCGAACGCTATGATGCGATCGCCGTCGGCGGAAGAACCTGGAATCTCGACCGCCCGCGCCTCACGGCCCGAGCCGATCGGCTCGGCCGCGAACCCCGCCGCCAGCCACGGCGCGTGATCTTCGCGGGCTCGCATCCGTGCGAGGCGCCGCAGCCCGGCGCGCCGGCGTTCGTCGTCAGCACAAGCCCGACGGCCGGGCGGGATGTGGTGGCGCTGGCGATGACTGGGCGCGATCTGCATGCGCCGCTGGCTTGCCTCCACGACCATGGGATCGAGAGCCTGCTCGTTGAAGGCGGGCCGACGCTGCTGCGATCGTTCCTCGGCCAGGGCATGGTCGACACGATGACCGTGTTCGTGCGCGCAAGCAGCGCCGAAGCGGCAGATCGTGGCGTGCGCGAAAGCCTTGGTCCGCTGCCTGAGAACAGCCGCGTCAGCGCCTTTGGCGAAGGCTTCCTGCTGGAGGCGGGCCCCGTCGAGGCGATGCTGTCGTGACCGCGCCCATCCGCTTTGTCATCTTCGCGGCGCCGCGAACCGGCAGCAATCTGCTGTGCGGCCTGCTCGGCGCTCATCCAGACATCCTCTGCCATCACGGGCTGTTCAATCCCGCCGGTGTCCACTCGGCGCGGGGTCGGGCGTGCGAGCCATTGGGCAGCGCGGCGGCGCGCGACCAAGATCCGTCTGCGTTCCTGAAGCGCGTCTGGAGCTCGGCCGGCGGCGCGCGGGCGGTCGGGTTCAAGATCAACCTGGGTGAGAATGAAGCCGCGTCGGCGGCGTTATTGCGCGACCCATCGGTGCGCAAACTGCTGCTGCGGCGCCGCAACCGCCTGCGCGCCTTTGTCTCGGAGGAGATCGCCGCGCGCACCGGCGTGTGGGAGAGCTACGATCCGCCCCATAAGGCCGGGCTCCCCAGGATCCGCGTGGCCATCGACGACCTTGTTCGCCATGCGGATCGTAACGCCGCCTACTATGCAGGGCTGGAGTCTGTACTCATCGCGACCGGGCAAGATTGGCTCGAGACCGAATATGAGTCGCTGTCGGATCCCGCCGAACTGCGGCGCGTCCTCGCCTGGCTTGGTGTCGGTTCGCGCTATCCGCTCGCCCCCCCATCAAGCAAGCGGGCCCCGGCCGATCTCGGCGCCGTGGTGACCAATCTTCACGAACTCGCCGCGGCGCTCGCGGACACGCCGTTCGGAGCCGAACTCTTCGAGCGCGACCTGCCCGACCTCCGCTCCCCGCTCCTCGCACCCTAGGCGCCGCCGATGCTCGATATGCCCCTCGCCCCCGTCGCCGCCGACTGCTTCACGCGCCACCGTGGTCCAGTCACTTCGGTCGCCGCGGTCCCCGGGCGCGCGGCGGCTGTCGCGGCGGCTTATGACGGCGCCGTTTCCCTGTTCGACCTCGACGCCGGCGCCGCCGAGTTGCTCGGCTATCACGGTCATCTGGTCAACCACGTCACCGTCAACGCCCATGGCAGCCTCGCTGCGTCCTCGTCGTCGGACTACGATATCCGCATCTGGGACCTGCGCGAACGCCGCCTGGCGCGGGTGCTGCGCGGGCACAGCGACGACGTCGAATGCTTCGCGTTCGTCGATGCCGAAACCGGCGTCTCGGCGTCGCGCGACCGGCGGATCCTCGTCTGGGATCTGGCGAGCGGCGCGATCCGGCGCGTGATCGAGGGGCACGAGAAGGACGTCCTGTCGGTCGCCGTCCATGACGGGCTGATCCACTCATCGGGGGACGACAGGACGCTCCGCCAATGGGACCTCGCTACGGGCAAGCTGCTGCGCACCTGGGGCCCGTTCGAGACCGAGACCGACACCTGTGCGATCGACGGACGCAACCATCGCGTCGTGCTGGGCTGCGACGACGGCGTGATCCGCATCTTCGACAGCCGGAGCGGCGCCTTCGTCGCCCAGATCACGGCGCACGGATCGGGGATCAAGAAGGTGGCGGTCTCGCCCGTCACCGGTGACATACTGTCCTGCGCCTATGACCAGAAAATCCTTGTCTGGGATGCGCGGAGTTTCGCCTGCAAGGTGACGCTTGAGGGCCATGCCGCCAAATGGGAGCGCTCTTTCAGCTGGTCGCCCGACGGCAAGACGATCGTCGCCGGAACGTTCGATGGAACCGTGGTGCGATGGGACGCGGCGTCGGGCGGGCTGATCGCCGAAATCGGCGGCGGGATCGGTGATCGCGGCAATGCCTGCTTCAACGAAGGCGCGGGCGCGGCGGACGGCAGTGTAGCCCTGGTCGCCGATGACGGGCTGGTGCGGATGATCCGCTTCACCGACGATGACGCTTGGCTGACCGCCTCCCTCGAGCCGCGCGGCGGCCGCGTGCTGATGAATGCGGTCGCCCGCGACGAAGAAGGCGACCGCGTCTTCGGAGGAGCCCATGACCATCGGCTGCACATCTTCAGCGGCCAGGGCCTGGAGACTGTCGCGCAGTTGGCGCTGGGCCAGGGTCCGATCAATTCGATCCGCGTCGCAACCTGCCCGGGGCACGAAGGCGCCGCCTTCGCCGCCTGCTACAGCGGCGCGATCGTCCGTATCGCGCCGGACGGGCGGCAAGCACGCGCGCACGCGCTGCATGATGGCGCGGTAAAGGCGCTGCGCCTTCACCCGCGCGCGGCGCTGGGCGTGAGCTGCAGCGCCGACGGCGGCCTGCTCTCGTGGACGCTCGACGGCGAGATCGTCCACCGTTTCCCCGGCCACACCGCGATCGTCGACGACGTCGACATCTCGCCCGCCGGCGACCGCATCGCCAGCGCCTCGCGCGATTTCACGCTCAACGTCTACGACCTCGCCGATGCGCGGCTGATCCAGTCGATCGAGCTCGGCCGGCGCTCGCCCAAATCCTTGTGCTTCTGGGACGCCGAGACGGTGATCGTCGGCGACTATTGGGGCGCGCTGGTGAAGGTCGATCTCGCCACTGGCGGCGTCACGCGCCGGACGATCGCCGCGAACGGGCTGAGCTCGCTGACCCGCTGCGGCGAAGCCCTGGTCGCGACCTCATACGACGGCGGCGTCTATCGCGTGTCGGTCCACGATCTCGACGTGACGGGCGTCTATCGCGCGATGACCCAGAGACTGGTCCCGGCGACAGCCGTGAAATGACGAAGGGTTGATAACGAACAACTAGCAGGGAGAGCGCGCAATGGCACGCAAGTCATGGATGATCGCGTTGAGTATGTCGCTGGCGCTTGCCGGCGCCGGATGCACGGCGAAGAAGGCCGTGGTCGCCGGTTCCGACAGCGCCGCGGCGCTGTGCGCGTTGACTCAGTCGGAGTTCAGCAGCTGGCAGGCGACCGGTGGGGCCGGCTTCGTCGCGCCGGACAGCGCGGCGACCAACCTGAACACCAGTTGCGGCTTCTTCAAGTGGGGCTCGCAGATGTTCCTGTGGCTGACCAGCCAGGACGCGACGGGAACCATGAACATGTTCTCGCCGACCTTCTACACCGCCGTTGAGTCGACCCAGACGGGGAGCTTCGAACTCGTCCGCAATCCGGGCGGGACCGTCAACGCGCTCGGGTCCAGTCGGCCCGCGACGATTACGTTCCGCGCCCGCGTCAACAAGCCGGTGATCCTCAAGACCCACACGCCCGCGCAGCTCGCTGCGGCGAGAGCCGACCTCGACAATCTCACCGATTCGACCGGCCAGGCGGGCGGCGGCGGGGTGCTGGTGCTCGACGGCGCCCCCGTCCAGGTTCCCGGCAAGGCGGGCTACGCGACCTATCCGGTGACCTACTATACGATCCAGGTGAACGACGTGTTCGCCGGGCTCCAGGCGAACCAGACCAAGGTGCCCTATTACAACGCACCCGGCTCGACCAAGACCTTTCCGACCACGTTGAACGAAGCGCAGCAAATCCAGACCGCCTCGGGGACGACCTTCGCCGACCTCAATCAACTCGCGCTCGAGCTCAAGAGCAGCTGGGTCGACGTCGCCTATCTGACGCCCCAGCAGGCGAAGGGGCTGATCACGATCCAGGGTCAGGTTCCCGCCTTCACGCAGAGCACGACCTCCACCGGGTTGCTGACGCTCGCCTGGGACGGCGTGACCACCGCGACGCGCACGCTGGCGCTGGTCGGCATCCATGTGGTCGGCACGGTTCCGGGCCGTCCGGGGATGGTATGGTCGACCTTCGAGAGCGTGTTCAACTCGCCCGACAACACCTATTCGTACATCAACGGCAACTACAATACGCAAACCAACAGCTGCCCAAGCGGCGCGAACTGCCTGTCCACCGTGCCGTTCAGCACCAGCAACAGCACCCCGACGATCTTCTATCATGGCCAGGCGGGGACCTCGACGCTGCCAACATCGATCGTGACCACGGCGACGTCGAGCGACTACAACACCGCGATCAATTCGACCTCGGCCAAGCTCGTCGCGACCAATGTCGTGCGCTACAATCCGTGGGGAAACCAGCAGCCTGCGAACCCGACGGTGACCGACCCGGTGGTCCAGAACAACACCATGCTGCTCTCGCTGATGCAGACGCTCAATCCCCAGCTCAAATCGGCAGGCGGCCGGGGCGTGACACTCGCCAACTATTTCCAGTCGGGCTCTATCTGGAGCAACAATCTGATCCCGAACCAGACCGGCGCCCAGCAGTTCGGCTCGCTCTTCGCGGCGAATACGACAATGGAGACTTTCCAGCAGGTCTCGCCGAGCAATAGCGATCCCAATGCCACCGCTCAAAATTGCTTCAGCTGCCACAGCATTCCCACGCCCCCGCCTGGGTCGACGCCCTCGGCGGGGACCGGGGTAAGCCACGTCTTCCCGCATGTGACGGCATCGACGGCCTCGGCGACACAAGCAAAGAAATAGGCGTTGGCCCCCTCCCCGCTCGCGGGGAGGGGGTGACCGCCGATCAAGCTCTAGAAGCGGATCGCTTGGCGGTGGAAGGACCGCGCGCTCAGCGGGTCGCCGCCCTCGGCGAAATAGCGCGCGCGATACTCTCCCGCGGTGATGGCGTTCACGCTGCTGTTGCTATGGTCCGATCCGTAGAGAAAGATGCCGGGGGCCCGCTCGGCCAGCGCTTCGATCCAGCCCGCATAGATCCGGCGCTTCTCTTCGAGACTATGGCGCGCCGCACTGTAGATCGTCGAGAAGGCGTTGCTCCACCAAATCACGCTCCCCGGCGCATCCTCGACCCGCGCGAGCAGCGCATCCGGCGCGAGGATGTTGCACGCCAGATACTCGTGTCCGATCGCCTGGAACGCGCGCCAATGCTGGGCGAAAGCCTCCGCGCCGCCCCAGCGCGCCAGCTCGGCCGCCCACAATCGTTCGAGTTCGCCCCAGTCCATGTCTTCGGGCGTGGCGCCGGGCCAGAGATAGTAGTGCGTGCTCCCGCCACGCTCGAACAGCGTGCGGAGATAGCGAGGATAGTCCCGCCCATCCCACTCGCTGTTGAGCCTACGCCGAAAGTCGAGCGCGTCGGCGCTGTAGTCGAAGAACACTACCCGGCTGTCTGCGCCGATTCCGTGTGTCGCCAGGATGCGGTTGGGCTTGAGACCGGCGGCGACGCAGTAGAGCGTCGAGACAGGCGCGACGAAGCCCGGCGGCGGCTCGACGACATCGTCATAGGATTCATAGTTGAGCACGAAGACGCCGCGCCCGGCCTTGTCGCACATCTCGTCGAGGAAAGCCTCGAAAGGCGCGGCGGTGGAAAGATCGGCGCCGAGATCTATCAGATGCCCTTCAAGCACAGGCCCGAAGGGCATGGGCGCACACTGTCCTGGCTCGCCCGCGCGCGACCACGCCGCTAGGTCGATCAGCACGCAGCGGCCGGCGACGCCCGCGAAAATGAAATCGTGCGCGCCGACCCATTGCTCGAGCGCTTCGAAGAAGCCGCGCGCCTTGCCGCCGTCGGGGCCTGCGTGCTCGGCGACGATGTGGCCATAGCCCTGAACAAGGCAGTAACGACGCCCTGCCGCCTTTGCGCGCGTCAGGATGCCCGCGAAATCGCGCTCTTCGATGATCGCACCGAAATAGTGCCAGCGCAGCCAAGCGACGCTGAGGTCGCGTGCGCGGCCTGTCGCCGTCCCCGCGCCGGCCTCGGCGCGATCCCCTAGCAGTCCACAGACGATATCGAGCACGCTCACCTCCCCCGCTGACGTCGAAACCTATTCCGCCGGGGTGGTAAGGTCTATTAGCATCAACCAAGAATTGAGCGGCATCTTGACCGCGGATCGCGCCACGGGGCCTTATCGTCGCGATGGCCCCGCGAATTCTTCTTCTTCAGGATGCCGCCCATCTGCCGTCGTTCGGCGGAGGCAACAAGGCTAACCGATTGCTGCTCGAGGCGCTGGTGAGCCGAGGATTCGACTGCCGGATGGTCTCGCGCGTTCCGGGCGAGCGCAGGCTGCTCGCCCATGAGTTTGGCGCGCAGGGGCTGGCGGCGCGGGGCGTAGAGGTCGAAGCCGATGGCGGCTATCGCTATCGCGGGGTGGGCGTCACGCCTCTGGACTTCGCCGCGCCCGACGCCCGCAACCGCATTGCGGCGCTTATCGCTGATTTTGATCCTGACTGGACCCTCGCCTCGGACGATCGCCCCGGCTTGTTCCTTGGCGCCGCGTTGCGCCACGCGCCCGCGCGGACCATCGCCCTGGTCCACACCCACTACCACTTACCCTTCGGCCCCGAAGCCGAGCGGCTCGATCCCGCCAGGCATGACCAACTGCGGCGGGCGCGGAGCGTCGTCGCCGTGAGCGACTATAGCCGCGCCTATCTGCGGGAATGGGGCGGGATCGTTTCCAAGGTGCTGCACTTTCCCGTATTCGACTCTGGCCCGTTCGCTTCGCCCGCGCCGCCCGACGGCTTCGTCGCGATGATCAACCCCTGCCGCGCCAAGGGTCTGCCGATCTTTCTGGCGCTCGCGGAGCTTTTCCCCGAAACGCCCTTCGCTGCGGCGCCCACCTGGGGCGGAGACGCCGCGGTGCTCGACGCGCTGGCGCGGCTTCCCAATATGACGATCCTCAATCCCGCCGACGATATCGGCGAGCTGCTGGCTCGTGTGCGCGTTCTATTGGCGCCATCCCTGGAGCCCGAGACGTTCGGCTATGTCGCCATCGACGCGATGCTGCGCGGCGTCCCCGTGCTCGCCGGCAATCTCGGCGGTCAGCCCGAAGCCAAGCTCGGCGTGGATTTTGTGCTGCCCGTCAGCGGCTCGATCGAGCCTTGGGTCGACGCACTCAAGGCGCTGCTCGTCGACCCACACGCCTGGCGCCGGCTGTCCGAGCAATCGCGGGCGGCGGCGCACTGCTTCCTCCCCAAAACCGATGCGGACCATTTCATCCGCCATCTGGATGCGCTCAGCGCCCCAGCGCGTGAAGCTCCGCTTCCAGATCACTGCCCCGCAGCGCGCGGCTGAGATCGTCAAAATTCTCCACCGTATCGCGCAGCGACGTTGGCGTGAGTTTCCAGGTCTGTCCCTCCGGCCGGGCCGGTTCGCCTTCGAGACCGAGCAGCGCCAGCGCTGGATCGATCCCGTCGGGCGTGAACAGGTCCTCGTACCAGAGCTGCGCATAGCCCTGGCCGGTCTCCGCCAACCATGCCTCGGTCTCGCGGTAGAAGCGCTCGTGCAGCTCGATATTCTCCAGCAGCAAGTCGCGATCCACCGTCACCTTGGGCCGCGCCCCCGGCGCGCCGCGATCGTCATAGACCACCCATTCGCCGGTCTGCCGCGCCAGCAGCAACGACACGAACGCCTTCACCCGGTTGCGGCGCCTGAGGAGGATTTTGCGCACCGACTGGTCCGCCAGCACCGCGCGCCACGCCGGCTCGTGCTGCCACAGGCATAGCTTGAACCCGACCGCCACGCGCCCCAGAGGGGTCCCCCATACGCGCTCGAGAAACTCCTCGGGCGCGCGCTCGCGTTCCTCGATCGTGCCGAGCGTGAAGCCGCTTTGCTGGAGGTGCCGCGCGACGCCGACGACATGCGGATTGAATATCTCGTGATGGCACAGGATGTCGGGGTGCGAATTGAGCACCGTACACAGATAGTTACTACCGGTGCGTGTCGCATGGAGGATGACGAAACGAACCGCAGCCTTGAGTTCCGTCATCCGCCATTCCATTGATAGAGCGTCGGCGGAAGCGTAGCTTGTCCACACGACAATTCTAGTCCCGTGTCCCTCAACAGAACAGGATCTGAATTCTTCATGGCGTCAGACCAGGACTATGCCGCGATCAGCTTCCGGTGCGCCGGAGGTGCTTTGCGCCGCCACGCCGTCTGGGCCAGCTGATTTCCGATGCGCATCGTCGCGATCGTTGATCCGTACGACGCCGGATCGATGCTCGCGCCCGCCTTTGCTAGTCGTGGTGTCGCTGCGGTGATGATCGGGAGCACGCCCGAAGTTCCGGCCAGCGAAGCGGTGACGTTCGATCCCGCGAGCTTCGCGCATCTGCCGCCCTGGTCGGCGGATATCGCGCAGACCATCACCATGCTGCGCAGGCTTGGTGTGGCGCGGGTGATCGCCGGCTCCGAACGCGGAGTCGAACTCGCCGACCGGCTGGCTGAAGCGCTCGCGCTGCCCGGCAATGGCACGCGGCTGAGCACAGCCCGGCGCGACAAGCTGCGGATGAGCGAGACGGTGGCTGCGCAAGCCATCCGCACGCCGCGCCAGATCGCCTCGAACAGCCTCGAAACGCTGCTCGCCTGGATCGACACCGAGGGTGGCTGGCCGGCAATCCTAAAGCCCCGTCGCGCCAAGGGATCGGAAGGCGTGCGGCTGTGCGCCACGCCCGACGAGGCCGCGCGCGCCTTCGCCGCGATCAGTGGCCGCACTGATCGACTGGGGTCGGCCAACGAGACGGTGCTTGCCCAGCAGTTTCTTAAGGGGCGCGAATATGTCGTCGACACCGTCAGCCTCGACGGCCGCCATCGCCTCGCGGCTCTATGGGCTTATGGCAAGCCGACCCCCGATTTCGCCACCGTTGGGCTGCTCGCGACCAAGCAGCTGCTGCCCGCCGAGGGACCGCTTGCCGAGGCGCTGTTCGACTTCGCGGCCCAGGTGGTCGACGCGCTGGGGATCCGGCATGGCGCCGGGCATTGCGAGATCATCGTCGACGAGCATGGCCCGGCGCTGGTCGAGATTGGCGCCCGGCTCCATGGCGGCCCGCCCGCGCACCTCATGTCCCGCGCGGCGACGGGAACCAGCCAGCTCGACCTGCTGGTGGAATCCCACGTCGATCCCGACCGCTTCGCCGCCGATATCACCTCGCGCTACGTTCTGACGGGGAGCACCGCGATGGCGCTGCTGCGCGACGACCAGCTTCGCGGCGAGATCGAAACGTTGCCTTCGATCCAGCATCTTGTCTGGAACGCGGCTCCCGGCGCACCCCAGCCGCCGGTTGCGGGCCTCGCCACGCTGATCCATGCGGATCCGGCGGAAGTCGCCGCCGATCTCGAGATCGCGACCGGCGGTATCATCTGTAGACTGATCACTGATCGTGATGCGATCGAAACGCTCGCCCCCGAATGGCGCGCGCTGCTTGGCCGCTCGCGCGCAAACCGCGCCTTTAGCGGCCCGGACTGGTATCTTGCGGCGCTTGACGCGACGCCCGGGCTTTCGCCGCAGCTCGTCGTCGCCTCGCGCGGCGGGCAGCTCGCCGGCATCCTGCCGCTCGCAGACGACGCGTCGCGCGGAAGCACGGGCTTCGCAACGCCGCTGGCCGACTACAACGACGTGATCGTTGCTTGCGGCGACCTCGCGACGGCGCGACGGCTGATGCGGTTCGCCCGCCACCGCTTTTCCGCTCTTGAAGTGGGGTGTGTTCGCCGCGATGCGGATGGCTTGCGCGCCGAGCCCCGCGCCGTCCTGACGGAAAAGAAGTTCACCTGTCCCTTCGCCGATCTATCGTCCGGCTACGACGCCTGGCTTGCCTCGCGCACCCCGCGTTTCCGCCGTGACCTCGCCCAGCTTGAGCGCCGCGCCGCCCGCGCGGGCCTGAGCGCCGCCCCACTTGAGCGCGCGCCTCCCGATCTTGCCGCGCGCTTTCTCGACTTCCACCAGGATCGGTTCGGCGAACGCAGCCTGTTCGCGCGCGATCCCACCGCCCGCGCCTTCGTCGAGCAGGCGCTGCCAAGGCTGTGCCAGACGGGCGTCGTCGTCCCATTCGCGCTACGCGCCGGAGACCGGATTCTTGGCCTCAACCTGTGCATGCGCGGCGCTGATAACCTTGGCTATTGGAACGCGGGCTTCGACGCCGCGTTCGCCAGCTTCTCCCCGGGTGCGCTGATGATCCATGCCGCCCTGCGCGAGGCCTGCGCGCTCGGCCTTGCCGAGCTCGATTTCCTACGCGGCGCCGAAGCCTACAAGGCGCGCTGGTGCACGGGCGCGCGTGAGATCGGTACGCTCGCATGACCCTGTCGCCGCTTCCCGGAGACCCCTGGTCAATCGGTCTCTATGCCGGGCCCGATCCACTTCATCTCGCGCCGATCCCCGGCCTTTTGAACCCGATCCTGACTCGCGAGCAGGTCACCGACGCCCCCGCCGCCTTCGTCGCCGATCCGTTCCTGCTGCCGCATCGGGACGAATGGCACATGTTCTTCGAAGTTCTCCACCATGGCCGTGGCGTCGGCGAAATCGGCTGGGCCAGCAGCCGCGATATGCGCGCGTGGCGCTATGGCGGGATCGTGCTCAGCGAGCCCTTTCACCTCTCCTACCCGCACGTCTTCGCCTATCGCGGGGACATCTACATGACGCCCGAGACGCTCGGCGCCGGCGCCATCCGCCTGTACCGCGCCGATCCTTTCCCCAACCGCTGGACGCCGGTCGCCGAGTTGGTTCAAGGTGAACTGGCCGATCCGACGCCGTTCCGCTTTGAAGAACGCTGGTGGATGTTCGCCTGTCCGGCGCCGTCCCGGCACGACATGCTCGCGCTCTTCCATGCCGACGCCCTCGAAGGGCCCTGGACCGAGCATCCCGCCAGCCCGCTGATCCAGGCCGACAAAAGCCGCGCGCGTCCCGGCGGGCGCGTCGTCCTGTCCGGCGGCCGGCCGATCCGCTTCGCCCAGGATTGCGGCGCGCGTTACGGCGGAGGCGTCCGAGCCTTTGAGATCACTGAGCTCACCGTAGATCGCTTCGCCGAGCGCGAGCGTGGCGAAAACTCAATCCTCGGCGCTTCCGGCTCGGGCTGGAACGCCAAGGGCATGCACCATGTCGATGCGTGGCGGATGGCCGATGGACGATGGATCGCCGTCGTCGATGGCATAGGTCCGTAGCGACGACCAGGAACGGTTTTGTTCCATTCTGCCCCTGTCGCGAAAACACCTGAACGCGCATTGCGGCGGCTCTACGCCGATGATACAATTCATGCGCGATTATTTTATCGGAGCAACCCTTACGTCTATTTCAGGAGGTTGAGTTGAAGGCAGCGTCTCTATTGATGGTGGCCGGCGCCATCACGACCGTGGGCACCTCGCTTTGGAGCGCGACCCTGCAGACCGCGCCGACGTCCAACCCGCCCCCGACCGCCAGTTCGGCGTCAGTCCCCGCGCCTCCGCCGTTCGGGCCGACCGTCACCGCTGGACGAACACTCGCCACCGCCGACATGACTGCGGCCAGTCCGCTGATCCCGGCCGACATCTATCGCACCTCGGACAACACCGTCGATCATGGCGATCTCGCCACCTTCGCCTGGCTGTCATTCATTTCGGCGGTCTCTCCCGCCTCGTCGAGCAACCGCGGCGTCCCCGGCGGCAGCTTCTCGGCTTCGGGGATGAGCAGCGCCGCAGGGCCGCTGGTGTGGGAGACCTACCAGCACCGCACGGAGTTGCTGCCTTGCAATATCCCCGGCGGCAACGCGTCTCCGACGCCGCCACAGCCTTGGAACGCCCCGCCCACCTATGTCATCGCCAACACTGGCGGCACAGCCTGCAGCACGCTCTCGATATCGGGGACCCCGTCGCTGCCGTACAACAATCTCGACGAGGCCACCCAGATTGGCCAGAACAGCCTCTTCTATCCGGCCACGCCCGGCGCGAGCCCGAACCCGGCCACTGACACACAGGTGCTGTTCGAGGCGCGCGCCAATCAATACGAGTGGAGCTTCGTCAACCAGAACTACGCTTCGCTACAACCGAAGTTCGCGCCCTTCCGCTTCTCGCCCGCCATCACCCTGCCGACCGGCACGGTCGAGGTTAAGGCGGCGTGGCGCCCGCTCTCCTCGATCCCCTCAGATCAGCAATATCGCTATCATACCGCGACGGTGATCACCTATGGCGGCACTGACGCCGCCCCGGTCGCGCGAACCCAGACCTACGCGCTGATCGCGCTGCATCTGATCCACAAGACGCCCAACTATCCCGCGTTTATCTTCGCGACCTTCGAGCAGGTCGACACGCTCACCAATCAGGTCACCAACAAGCCATCCGGCGTCTACTATGTGCCGTCATACAGTGCGGTCGGCTATTCCACGCCCGCGACGACGACTTTCCCGCCAAGCGGGACCACCGTGCCGAATCCCAACATCAACTTCTCCGTCACCGCGCCCACCGCCTCGCCTAACGGCGTTTCGACGCCGCTTCCGCTCGGCGCGACGACAGGCTTCCAGGGCGCTAAGGTCGTCGCCGGACTGGTCACCATCCCGGTCACCCAGCCGGTGACGGTCGTCCCCGATGTCGCGAAGGTCAACGCCCAGGCGCTGGCCGCGATGCAGGGCATTCCCGGCTTCAACAACCAGTTTGTCTGGCAATATTACAGGCTCGCCGGGGTCCAGGCGATCCCGACCAATGATGAGACGACCAAGGACTTCTATCTCGCCAACATCGTCGTCGAGAGCAGCCAGCCGGGCATCCAGCTGTTCCGCGGCTTCCCGCCGATCACGAAGGGGACGCTCACCAACCTGCGAAACCAGGTCAACGTGATCGACTATCACTTCTCCGGGGGCCAGAACTTCTCGATGGGCGGGTGCCAGGGTTGTCACGGCGTCGCGCAGACGCAGAACGGGTTCGATTTCAGCTTCCTGTTCTTCGGCGCGGGCGGTGGGGGCTTCTCGCCGGAGACGGTCGGCATCGTGCCGCCAACAATGGCCGCAGCGCGGATGGCCGCAAAGCGGTACATGCTGCCGAGCTCCAGTAGCTCGCCGGCGGCCACGCCGAGCCCGCCCATGAAGAAATAGGGCCGGAGAAGCTGTCACATTAATCGCGCCACGCCGCTCGGGGAGAATCCTTGACCGTCTCAAGCGGTAGCGGTCGCCCATACGGCGTGAGCCTCGGCGCGGAAGCGCCGAGGCGTTGGGCGACCGGCCCGGAACACTGTGAGTAGAAGGCGTCGCGACCACTCAACGCGGTCCCGAAAAGCGGGGCCCGATCCCGAAACGCCTCTCGGTCAAGCGTCATCGGCTTCCGCCCAAGATCATGGTGTGAGGTGCTCGATGTCCGGACGGCGTCCACCGCCAGAGGCGATCAAGCATTCACCCCCCGCGACCGTCGGCGCAAGAAGTAGAGGCCCGCCAGGACCGTGCATGCAGCGCCCATGAAGCTTGTGACATAAATGCTGGCGATGAAAAAGTTGAGCCAGTCGAGAGCGACCATGGCCAGGTTGCGCCAGACCAGCAGCGCGACGCTACCCAGATAGCCAGAGGCGTCCGCAACATAGATCAGGAAGCCGGCGGTGCCGACCTGCCCACTATAGGCGAGCATGCGGTCGAACAGCATGGCGTTGAACGGCGTGTAAGCCATGTACAGGCCCGCGCCCGTCAGGATCATCCAGACCAGCGGAGACAGCATGTGCGCCTGGAAGGCCAGGGTCGACAGGCCCAGTATGGCGAAGCCAGCCAGGATGACACCGTGCATGACCAAAAGAGCGCGCAGGTTGTCCCGCACCAACATCACCGCGCCCAGAACGCCCAGGGCGATTACCGCCACCGGCAGCTCGCTGGCCGTGAAGACGTCCGAAGCCTGACCAAAGCCCAAGGTCGTCCAGATTTCGGCGGCGAAGTTGTCCCGGAAATCCCTCAGCGCGGTCAGTAGGACGTAGGACAGCACCAGGAGAACAATTCCTGGGGCGTAGGCCGCCAGGAACGCATGGCGTTGGGCGCGATCCATGGGCTGCCGACGCACGCGGGCGGCCTCGTCGTCGGCGCTGGGCGGCGGAAGCTGGGTCAGCGCCCAGACCGAGACGGCCAGCAGCGGCATGAAGACCGCGCCCGTGGCGGCCGGCATCCAGAAGGCCGAGATGTCGAGATCGCTCATCAGCCACTTGCCGACCGACTTCACCACGCCGGACGACAGGATGAAGCTGGCGCAAAGGATGGCGCCCAGCACCTCGGAGGTCCGCCGGCCTTCCATATAGCCGAACACCAGGCCCCAGATCATGCCCAGCGGCAGTCCGTTCAGGAACAGGGCAAGGACGTTCCAAGGCGCGGGGACCACTGCAAAGGCTAGCAGCGCGAGCCACGATGCCCCGATGAGGGCCAGGATGGCCGCCCCCCGGCGCGTAGGGGCGATCTCCGAGATGACCTTGACGCCGATAAACTTGGACGCTGCGTAGCCGATCACCTGAGCCAGGACGAGGGCGATCTTGTAGTCGATCGCAAAGCTCCACCCTTCGACAACGCCGAAGGTCGCCGCCGCAAAGGGCTTGCGGAAGGCGTACATCGAGAAGTAGGCGCAAAAGCCCGCGAGTCCGGCGAACAGGGCGAACGCCAGAGGATGGGCGCGTTCGAGCCAGCGCCGAAAACCAAGTGCCATGGAACCGCCCTCATTGAGAGCGACTTGGTCTATACCACGGACATGTCGACTCGATGACTGTCGACGCTCTACCGGATGCGTATGTCCACGCTCACGGTCAAGGCGTCATGACGCCAGTATTCGCGGTCGAACTCGACCACATTGCCTTTGCCGTCGTAACAGGTGCGAACAAGGCTCAGTCCTGGCAGGCCAGACTTCACGCGCAAGGCCTCGGCCTCGCCACGGGTTAGGGCGCAGGGTCGCATGTCGACCTTGTTCCGCGCGACACCAACGCCATAGACCGACTTCAGGACGCTGGTCAGGGAGCCGTTCAGATCGTGCTCGATCAGCCCAGGCGCGCGGGCCGCGTCGACGATGATGCTTTCGATCAGAACAGCCCGGCCGTCAATCGAGCGACGCCGGTGGATCCAGTACATCGGCGCTCCAACGGGGCGCGAGAAGATCTGGGACAGCACGCCATCACAGGCGATCTCGACCTTGCTGAGCGTTTCGGTCTCGGGTCGCCGCCCCTGGGCTTCGACATAGGACATGAAGCCTTCCCAGCGGGTCGGATCATAGACCACCGGCGGCGGCGAGACGTACCAGCCGCTCCTATCCTTCCGATAGATGATCCCCTCGGCTTCCAGTTGGAAAAGGGCCTCGCGCACCGTGCCGCGAGCCACGCCGCCGCCAAGCTGCAACTGACGCTCGGAGGGGAGCCGTTCGCCTGGCTTGAACTCTCCAGCCACGATGCGGGCGGCGATGTCATCGCGCACGCCGATATACTGGAGACTGTCGGGCTGTTGCATCGAACGACCTAGCCAGCGGTCGAATCCCGCCGGGCGCAAGGATGGGAGGGGGGGCGGCCCGGGTCAAGGAACCGGATCGGCCCTCATAGGGGCGCCGCGCCCCATGTCACGAAAGGTTCGTCATCAAGCACTTCAATCTGGTCTATACCAAATATGATTGGAGAGGATGGATCATGGCGACCGACCGACGTTCGTTCCTGCGCGCCGCAGCGGCCGGGGCCGTTTCTGGCCTATTGCCCGCGACCGTCGCCCGCGCCTTGGCCATCCCGCGCGCCATCGGACCGGCACGATCATGGACGTCGAGCACGTCGTGATCTTCATGCAGGAGAACCGCGCGTTCGATCACTATTTCGGGACGCTGAACGGCGTGCGCGGGTTTGGCGACCCGCGCCCACAGCGCCTGCCCGGCGGGGGCTCGGTCTGGCGTCAGCCTAGCCGTGAGCACAAGGACGGCTTCGTCGCCCCGTTCCATGGGGACGCCTCAGCCACCAACGCCTATACCGTCGACGGCTCCGAACAGGGCCACCAGGGGGCGACCACCATCGTCAACGGCGGCCGCTACGACCAGTGGGGCCACTCAGGCGAGCTGCACAAGCGGATGGTCTACTACAAGGCCTCCGACCTGCCTTTCTATCACGCGCTGGCCAGCGCCTTTACGGTCTGTGACGCCTACCACTGCTCGACCCTGACCCAGACCTACCCCAATCGCCTGCACCTCTGGACCGGCTGCAACGGCGGCGGGAAGGTCGGCGGCGATCCGGAAATGACCAACTACGGCGAGGATGAGACGCCCAGCGCCGACATGGCCACGGACAAGGCCATGGCCAAGGGGCCCTATGACTGGACGACCTACGCCGAACGCCTGGAGGCCGCCGGGATCAGCTGGAAGGTCTATCAGGAGTACGACAATTTCGGCGACAACATCCTGTCGGTGTTCAAGCCGTTCCGCCCCTGCGCCAAGGACTCGTCCTTCTACGCCCGGGCTCGATCCTGGGTGTCAGAGCACAAGACCGGTCCGGATCGCACGCGCTCGGACGGGGAGCAGCTGGTCGAGGCTTTTCGCGCCGACGTCGCCGCCGACCGTCTGCCCCAGGTCTCCTGGATCGTCACCGCCGCCGACCTGTCCGAACATCCGCAGGCCGAGCCCTCCAAGGGCGAGCACGTCTGCGCCGAACTGATCAAGGCGCTGGTCGACCATCCCGAGGTCTTCGCCAAGACCGTCTTCATCGTGAACTACGACGAAGCGGGCGGCTTCTACGACCACATGCAGCCGCCCATGCCGCCGCTGACCCCGGAGCAAGGCTGGAGCTCAGTCTCGGTCGCCGGCGAGAGCAAGGACTACGGCCAGAGCGACGTCGCGAACAAGGGCGCGCATCCGCTGGGCCTGGGCATCCGCGTGCCGGCCATTATCGTCTCGCCCTGGACGCGTGCGCTTTCGTCTGCTCGGAGGTCTTCG
>NZ_PEGH01000007.1 GCF_002737755.1 Caulobacter sp. BP25 | reverse complement strand
TCAGCTCGACCGACGCCTCCCAGCAGCTTCAGTTCCTGTTGAGCGGCGTGACGGTGACGCAGGTGCGCGAAGACATCCGGACCGTGGACGTTGTCGCACGGACCAACGGCCAGGACCGTCTCGATCCGGCCAGGCTTGGCGCCTTCACTCTGGTCGGGGCCGCCGGCCAGCGCGTACCGCTCGACCAGATCGGCAAGGCCGAGATCCGCATGGAGGATCCCATCCTGCGCCGCCGCGACCGTATTCCGACCATCACCGTGCGCGGCGATATCGACGAGCGCCTGCAGCCGCCGGACGTCTCGATCGAGGTCCAGAAGTCGCTGCAACCGATCATCAAGGCCCTGCCGGCCGGTTATCGGATCGAAATGGGCGGCTCGATCGAGGAAGCTGGCAAGGCTAACGCCGCCTTGGCCGTCGTCTTCCCCCTGATGTTCGTCCTGATGATGATCGTGATCATCTTCCAGGTTCGATCGTTGTCGGCGATGTGGATGGTGCTCTTGACCGCGCCGCTGGCTCTGGTGGGCGTCGCCCCGACCTTGCTGATCTTCCACCAGCCGTTCGGGTTCAACGCGATCCTGGGCCTGATCGCCCTGGCCGGGATCATCATGCGCAACAGCCTGATCCTCATTGGCCAGATCCAGATCAACCAAGAGGAGGGTCTTGATCCCTTCCACGCCGTCGTCGAGGCCACCGTCCAAAGGGCGCGCCCCGTGATCCTGACGGCCCTGGCGGCGGTGTTCGCCTTCATGCCCCTGACCCTGTCGGTGTTCTGGTCCTCAATGGCCTACACCCTGATCGGCGGCACGATCGGCGGCACCATCCTCACCCTGGTCTTCCTGCCGGCGCTTTACGCGATGTGGTTCAGGATCAAGAACGCCCCCGGTGAAGACGATCATCAGACGGCCATGGTGCCAACGGTTCCGGCTCCATAGCTCCAGGGGCCGGTCGAAACCTCGTCCAGGCTGTATCTTGGCGGATATTTCGGCTGGCCCTCCCCCTACTGGCGTCGTGCGCCAGGCGCACCTGCAGGAAGGCGACATTCGCGGGGGCGCGCCTCACCTCGGACTAGGCGACAAGCTTTCCAATTCTCCGACTCGGCTCCTTAGGCTGGTGGCTGCGGCGGTGGCGTCGGTTTGGCTGATGCATCAAGAGCCAATCGTCGACTTTCTATGAAGAGGCCGCCGTCTGCTATCCGACAGACGGTCAAAAAACAGCACTACGTTGAAAATGAGACTGAAGTCTCACCCCTTGAGGTAACGGCGTCCTTCAAAGGACGTGCGTCAGCAGAGCTCTACAGCTCGTCTTCCTTGGGGATTATTCGTGGCTCTCAACAGACGTCATCTTCTAGCCGCCGCGGCCGCGAGCGCCGTTCCGTTGATCCACGGAGGCGCCAAGGCGGCTGAAAGCCACGATGTGATCATTATCGGCGCGGGCCTCTCGGGCTTGAACGCCGCAATGCTGCTCAAGGAGCAAGGCCTGCGGCCGATCGTGCTCGAAGCCGCTAGCGAGGTCGGCGGCCGCGTCAAGACAGTCCAGACCGTGGAGGGCGGCATCGATGTCGGCGCAAGCCAGATTGGACGTGGATACGCGCGGGCGATCGATCTCTGCCAGCGGCTAGGCCTGAAGCTGGTGACCGAAGACAGAGACCTTCTGACCTTCGGCGCGCACTACAAGGACACCTGGATCGACAACAAGACTTGGTCCCAGTCGCCCTTGAATCAATGTGTCGGCGAGGAACGGGAGATCACGCCCCTGATGATGGGGTCGCGCCTAGTCTCGAAATATAATCCATTGGTCGAGCTCGACGATTGGCTCAATCCTCGCTTCGCCCAATACGACATCAGTCTGAGACAATTGCTGCAGGCTCGCGGCCACAGTCCTCAGGCCATCGAGTTGGCCGCGCTATCGACCCCCGGCATCAGCATCGACGGTACTTCGGTTCTGCGGATGTGGCAGGAGGAGGTTCGAGGCGGCCTTGAGCGCAAGCTCGGCGACGGCGGAGCCCCTCGCAAGGATCATCCGTTTGGCGAGGGCAACGACCACAAGGAGATTGGCGGTCTCGCCGCGATTTCGAACATCGAAGGGGGATGTCAGCGACTGCCGTTGGCGATGGCCGCTCACCTCGGAGACGCAGTCCGCCTGAACAAGGCCGTCGCCCGCATCGAAATGACCGATCGGTCGGCCAGGGTGACATGCGAAGACGGTCAGGTCTTCAACGCACGTTTCGTGGTCTCGGCGGTGCCGTTCACGCGTCTTCGCAAGATCTCCATCGAGGCCAAGCCCAATCCGCTCGTGACGCAGGCCATCACCCAGATGCCCTACGCCAACACCGCACGGATGTACCTGACCGTCGAGCCGTTCTGGCTGGACGATGGCTTGCCGCCTTCCTTCTCGACGGACGGGCCCATGGGCATGTTCTGGGCGATCGACAACCATAAGGGGACCGGAGCCCACCGGGCCATGATCGTGATGGTCGGCCCAGCGGCGACCGCCATCAGCGCCCGGGGACCGGAGGCGGTGGCTCCCTACCTTTTCGAGGAACTGGCCCGTCTGCGTCCGGCCTCCCGCGGCCGTGTCCGCCTCAACACCTACAAGGATTGGGCTCTCGATCCCCTGCAACTCGGCTGCGGCTTCAGTCTGGCGCCCGGCCAGGTCAACGCGTTCGCGCGCGACATGCTCACCCCCTGGCAGGTGATGCACTTCGCTGGCGAACACACGCGTAGGATCGAGTTCGGCATGGAGTCCGCGCTCGAGAGCGGCGAGCGCGTCGCACTTGAGATCATCAGTCGCGCCTGAGCCGGCTAGCCGCGACCGAGCGTGCGCCGCGCAAAGAAGTTTCACGATCTAGGGGAGAGTAGAAATGAACAGACGACTTCTTTTGACCACTGCGAGCTGCGCCTTGGCGCTGATCGCGTCCGATCGGGCCTTCGCTCAAGCCAGTCCAAACGCCTCCGCATCCGTCGAGCTTGGCGAAATTCTCGTCACCGCCCGCAAACGCGCGGAAGACGTCCAGTCCGTGCCGATCACCATTACCTCGCTTTCCGACGCTGAGCTCGAAAGGCGTAGCATCAATAGCCTGGCCGATCTGGGCAACGGCACGCCGGGCGTCTTCATGACCACCTCAAGCGGCGGCAACCTCCAAACGGTCTATCTCCGAGGCCTGGCGCCGGCGAACACGAGCACAGACCTGAATACCGACGCCAACGTCGGCCTGTTCATCGACGGCATCTATCAGACCAGCCGCAACACCCTGGACATGATTTCGGTCCTTGACATTGGGGCGATCGAAATCGCTAAGGGGCCCCAGAGCGCCCTCTATGGTCGTTCGACCTTCGCTGGCGCGCTGGGGATCACGACCAAGCGCCCATCTCGCGACTTAAGCGCCGCAGGCTCGGCGACGATGGGCGCGGACAAGGACTATCGCGCTCGCGCGACCGTCTCCGGGCCGCTGGCGGAAAGTCTCTACGGTCGCGTCGCGGCCGGCTACACCACCTATGACGGCTACGCCAAGAACGCCTCGAACTCGAGCGACAATCTAGGCGGCTACAAGAAGGCCGCCATCAGTGGATCCCTTGAGTGGGAGCCGACGGACGCGTTTTCCGCCACCTTGGCCGGGTTTTATACGGACTCCAAGGCCGAGCCGACGCCTACCAGCCTGCTGGATCCCAAAACCTTCAACTGCGGGACCACTAACGCGGCGACAGGCCTCTTCACCCTCTATTGCGGAAAGCTGAAGCCGGGCTCGAGCGCGAACATCTCGTCCAACGTTCCAGACACCCACGCCAAGAACGCCCAGGTCTCACTGGACATGAAATGGGACTTCGATTGGGGCTCGTTGGTCAGCGTCAGCGGCGCCAACGCGTCCCAGAACATTGGCTACACGGACTACGACGTCTCGGGGACCGGGCAGCTCGCCGGCGTCTGCACGCTCGGCGCCAGCTGCGCCACCAATCCGACCTACGCGCGGACCCTCCAGCTCAACGCGTACTCCTCGGTTCGGGAGAAGGTGCGAACGGTCAGCCAGGAAATCCGTCTGCAGTCGCGCGACGACGCCAAGTTCAAGTGGATGTTGGGTGGGTACTATTTCAACTCGACCATCCCGCTCTACGCCAGCGGCCTATCGTTCGACTCCTCGAGCCTGGCCTCGAACGAGCGCTTCATCAGCTTCAACCAGCTGTCTCCCGCAGCCAGCGGCGTAGGAGCCTACAACGCCCTGGCCAATCTCTATGCCTCGGCCGATCCCGTGAACAAGCAGATGTTCGCCAGCTACACCAAGTCTGCGACCCGTACGACATCTATATTCGGATCGGTCGGATATAGCCTTGGCAAGATGAACTTCAGCGCCGAGGCGCGCTATAACGCTGACAGCAAGTGGTCGCAGAACTTCTCGACCACGGCCTATAAGACAATCGCCGGCGTGAATATACCGAGCGCAGGCGCGTTCGCCACTGCGGGCACGAAGTACCACGAAACCTTCAAGAACGTCACACCCCGCTTTAGCCTCGACTATCAGTACAGCCCGACGATCTTCTTCTATGGAACGGCGGCCAAGGGCGTTAGATCCGGCGGCTTCAATCCTAATGCCGTGGGCGGCACGGCAGGCATCCTCGCCAGCGAAGTCGCCTACAAGGAAGAAGAGAACTGGACCTACGAGGCTGGACTGAAGAGCCGCCTGTTCGACCGCCGGCTGCTCTTCAACGCGGCCGTCTTCCATACCGATTGGAAGAACGTTCAGAGCCGCGCCTATACCGCCAACCCCTCCCTCGTGGTGCCGACCGCAGTGATCCTCAACGCCGGCGCCATCAAGTCGAACGGCGTCGAGCTCCAGACCGACTGGCTGGCCAGCGACACCATCAGCCTGGGCGGATCGTTCACCTACGCCGACCCGAAGTTTCAGGGCGGCGCCTATGACTCTTCGTCCTCGATCTATTGCGTGACCTCGACGGGTACAGCGGCCCCGGGGTGCAGGATCACCACGGTCAGGCTGGCCAACGGAGCGACGGCGACCGTTCCGCTGATCTCCGGAAACCGGCCGACCCGCTCGGTGAAGACTCAATGGAATCTCCACGCCACCACCAAGCACGCCGTCTGGACTGACTGGATCGCCGAAGGTCGGGTGGACGTGAACTACACAGGCTCATCATATGTCAACCTGACGAACACCACCGAAATCGGCGCGAGAACGCTCACCAATGTCCGCCTGACCTTCAGCAAGGACGCGTATAGTATGGCGCTGTGGGCGACAAACGTGTTCGACAAGGCGTACGTCGCCAATTCATACCTTCAGTCCAGCCGGGTCGGCTATCCGTCCGCTCTGAACATTCCCGAGGTCTATGCCGGCGAAGGGCGCCGGATTGGCCTTACTGTGTCGGCAAGCTACTGACGGCTTGAGAAGGAGCGTGAAAATCGCGTCGCGCTCCTTCGTCCACCAGTCCCAGAATGGAAACGGCCATGCGCCAAGCTCGTCGCATAGCCTCATCCCGCTCACTATCGGAAAAGAGCGTCACAGACGCATTGAATAGGGATCCCAGCAGAGAGATATCGATCATGTCGACGTCAGGCCGGCAATGACCGAAACGTTTTGCCGCGAGCAGTGCGCGCTCGAATGGCTCCCTGTGTCGGGCCATCGCGCTTCGCATGGCTGGCAGATTGGGATCCATGCCACGCCAGTAGCGAACCATGGGGGCTTGGTTTGAGACTTCCTCCGCCGCTAGCCGCAGAAGACGAGCCAACCCATCAGGTTTGTCGACACAGGCGGCGGCGCGCTCTTCGTATCGAGCAACCATCACCTCCATGATCTCAACCATAAGAGCGTCTCGATCGTCGAAAAGCCTGAAAAGCGTGGCGCGAGAAACACCTGCTTCCGCCGCGACGAGCTCCAGAGAGGCGTTCACGCCATCCCTACGAAACACCTGCTCGGCCGCCGCGACAATTCTCGCGCGCGTTGCATCTTTGCCCGACTTCAAATCCTAGCCTCCGGTCTTCAGACAAGGTTGGTAGCAGCAATTCTTGCCACGACCACCCGCACCGTAAACTGGTAGCCATGGCCGGCTTTGGGCGCATCAGAAACCTCCAGCACATGGGACGCTTTCATGCGGCGATAGCGCGGGTCTAGTTCGGCCTTCAAGCTTTTGGATAGCCGCCCACTTCGGCCTCGTCGTCGATCACCTTGCCCTCACCCGTTTTGACCTCGCGGACGATCCGCTTGTCCACGGCGTCACGATCCCACGGCCGCGCGCCAGCGTTGCTCAGCACATGTCCAGCGACTTGGCTGGACGGCTTCAGCCTCAGGCCCTCCGGCCAGAAGGGCACCTTGCCCAGGAGCTTGATTTTGGGGAACGGGTCGGTGTTCAGGATCCGCACCGGCGGCATCTCGGTCCCATCGGCGTAGTAGGCCGGATTGTCGTGGGCGTAGAGCTCCAGGTCGCCCTGCCCCTCGACGATTAGGAATGGCAGGTCCGGCCGGGTCGACGCCCCGCCCTTCACGACATTGCCGGCGATGACCAACTGGCCCTTGCGCCAAGCGTGACGCACCCACTCCGAGGCGTTCAGCGCGTAGTGCATGCAGCGCGTGCCGGGATTGTAGATGTAGTTGTTGATCGTCACCGCCTCGACGCCGCCCTTGAACAACTGGTTGCGCTCGCGGTTGTGAGCATAGAGGTTGCCGACGATCAGCACCTGGTAGGCGTTGTCGTGGATCAGACTGCCCTTGGAGTGCTCGCCCTTCAAATGGCTGGCGTTCGACAGGCCTTCGGCGACGATGTTGTTGCTGAAGGTAATGCAGTGCGAGGTCCCGTCGCGCCAGCCGGCCGGATCCTCGCCTCCGGTGAAGCGCGGTCCCGAGGCCGACAGGTTCTCATCCGTGGCCCAGCTGACCGAGCAGTGGTCGACGATGACGTCGTGAGCCTTCCAGCAGGTGATACCGTCGACCTCCCATCCGCTCTTGAACGCCTCGCCGTCTCGGCCGGCGCGCACGCGTATATGGCGGACGATGACATTGTGACTCTCGATCGCCAGGCTGCCCCGGATCAGGGTGATGCCCGGCGACGGCGCGGTCTCGCCCGCTATCGTCAGGAAGGGCTCGACCACCTTGATGCTGTGACGCTTGAGGTCGATCACTCCGCCGACGTCGAAGACGATGGTGCGCGGGCCCTTGGCGGCGACGGCCTCGCGCAGAGAGCCCGGGCCGTCGCCCTCCAGGGTCTTGACCCGGATGACCTTGCCGCCTTCGCCGCCGGGCGTTTTGCCGGCCCAACCCAAGCGCTCGAACTTCGGCTTGCCAGGCGCCGCCAGCGCGAGACCGGGCGTCGACGAGAAGGCCGCAGCGGTCAGGAAAGTATCGCGTCGCGTTATCATGCCGCTTCTCCTCATGCGCCGCTCGACCGCCAGGCGATCGCGTTGGCCAACCAACGCTATTGAAGCGGTTTGACCATGTCCGGCAGGCGATGCACCAGCACACGCGCCTTATCTTTGCGAGCAATGATGCTGGCCGCGCCGTTCTTGCGGTCATGGTCGCGGCTTTAGGCGGCGATGACCTCTACGTCCTGACCGTCGATCAGGAGACCGTTCAACGGCTGTCCCTCGACTTGGTGCAGCACGCTCAGGGCCATATCGTCTGGCAGACCGGCAAAGGTCGAATGGGCGCGAACATAGTTCCAGTTGCCCATCTACGGCGCCCGCAGTCCGCCGACTTGGCCGGAATAGCTGAAGAGCCCCAAGGCCGACAGTTGCTTGGCCACACCGTCAGCGAGTCCGTCTTCCTGGACCATCGCCAGCAGCGGCGTGCCCGCCTGGATGGCGGTCAGCACCTCGGGCGGCAGCTCGCCCGGCACAAGCTTCGGCTTGCCATCCTTGGTGGGCTGGGCCTCGAGACCGGTCTGCTCGCCAACCTGGCGACGCACGATCTCGTCGGTCTTCAGGCCCGAGGCGACGATGGCTGTGTAGCGGGCAACAGGCTTGAAGTCCTCGACCACCACATTCGGCAGGGCCACGAGCTGCTCGCGCAGACTCTTGGCGATGCCCGAGACGCCGATCCTCGTCGTCTTGGCGGGCTTTAGCGCGGTCGCCGTCACCCAGATCTCTCGATCCGAGACGACCTCGCTGGTCGGGATCAGTCGCGGAAGCCCGCTAAAAAGCGCCAGCTGTTCGTCGCTAAGCACTTTGGTCTCGCCCTCGAAGAGGCGAAGGGCCCGCCAACCGGCGGTCTCTCCGCGCTTGTAGCGTCGAGTATGCCGTGCCCTTGCTGAGCGCGAAGGATCAGGAAGAGGCCTGGCGCAGTCAGCCGGTTCTTCAGCTCTGCTAATGGCTGCCCCAGCTAAATACATTTATTCCTATCGGATTTAAAGGGTATTGGTCCCTTCGTATTTTCAAACGAGGGGATCGGACATGTCTTTCAGCCAGCGTAACGATGCGACCAGGGCGCTGCTACTCGCGGCGCTGCTGTGCGGCGGCGCCAGCGGGGCCTATGCCGGCGTGATCGCGGACGCGACGGTTGCCGTTGCTGAGTCAACGACCGCCGAAGACACTGCGGCTGATCGCTCGAACGTCGCTGGGGCCACGGTAGAGGCTCTGACAATTACCGCCCGCCGCCGGTCCGAGACCGTGCAGTCGGTGCCGTTGGCCGTGTCGGTGGTCGGCGGCGACCGCCTGGACGGGACGGGGTCGTTCAATGTCGGCCGCCTGCAGCAGCTTACCCCGACCCTGCAGTTCTACTCGTCGAACCCGCGCAACACGTCGGTAAACATCCGGGGTTTGGGCGTGCCGTTCGGCCTGACCAGTGACGGCTTCGAGCAAGGCGTCGGAATTTATGTCGATGACGTCTATAACTCGCGGGTCGCCACCGCCACCTTCGACTTCCTGGACGTCGATCGGATCGAGGTCCTGCGCGGTCCGCAGGGCACGCTTTACGGCAAGAACACGACCGCTGGCGCGATCAACATCACCACCCGCCAGCCGACCTTCGACTTCGAGGCCAACGCTGAGGTTTCGCTGGGCAATCTTGAGTACAAGCAAGCCAAGGCGGCCATCTCCGGGCCGCTAAGTGACAAGGTCGCGGCGCGCTTGGCCGTGTCCAGCACCCACCGGCGCGGCACGATCTACAACGTCGCCAGCCGCCGCTACATCAACGAGCAGGACAATCTGGGCCTGCGCGGCCAGCTGCTGTTCAAACCCAATGAGAACCTGTCGGTCACGCTGGCCGCTGATTACAGCGCCCAGGATCCTGAGGGTTACGCTCAGATCTATGTGCGCACCGGCGCCACGCAGCGGGCGTTGAACCGTCAGTACGCGGCCCTGACTGCGGCCCTGGGCTATGCGGTCCCCAGCACCAACGCCTTCGACCGCGTCACCGATGTCGACGCCGAGCTCAACGCCGGCAACAAGATTGGCGGCGCATCGGCCAGGGTGGTCTGGAGCGTCGCCGGCGGCACGCTGACCTCGGTTTCGGCGTGGCGCTTCTGGGACTGGGAGCCGCAGAACGACCGCGATTTCCTGGGCCTGTCCATAGTGGCGAAGTCGCAAAACCCGTCGCAACAGGACCAATATAGCCAGGAACTACGTTTCAACCGCTCCTGGGACTCTCATGACTTGGTGGTCGGCGCATTCGCCTTCCAGCAGCGCATCGACACCCAGGGAACCGAGCAACAGGGCGTCTCGGCTAGCCGTTGGAACATCGCGCCCAGCAACGCCTTGTCCAACGACCCTAGCGTCTTGGCGGGCCTGACGGCGTTCAACACTCAGTGGTTGAAGAGCAAGAGCTTCGCGGTGTTTGGCCAGCTCAGCTGGAAGGTCACCGACGCCTTTGCCCTGACCCCGGGCGTCCGCCTGAACTACGACGAGAAGTCCGGCTACTACGAGCGCAAGGTCTTTGACGGTCAGGGATTGCCTGTGCTTCTGACCGACACGGGCGCGCGCCGAGCCGCGCAACTGGCCGTCTATACGCCGCAGGTGAGCGCTCCCAGCTTCGACGACTGGAACTTCACCTACGACCTTTCAGCCAGCTACCAGCTAAACCGCGATGTGCTGGCCTACGCCACCTACGCCAAGAGCTTCAAGACGGGTGGCATCAACCAGAACGGCCTTCCGACCGACGCGGCGGGCAAGCCGATCGAAGCGGCAGGGTCGATCAAGCCCGAGGACATCAATCACTTCGAGGGCGGCCTGAAGACCCAGTGGCTGGACCGCACTCTGACGGCCAACCTCGCGGTGTTCCGCAGCGACATCAAGAACTACCAGGCTACGGTGACCAACGGCCAGCTCGGCGTGTTGCGCGGCTACCTGGCTAACGCCGGAAAGGTGCGTACCCAGGGCGTGGAGCTGGATTCGGCGTATCAACCGAACGCGCGGTTCTCGACCTACCTCAACGCCGCCTACACGGACGCCAAATATGTGCGCTTCGTGGATGCGCCTTGCCCGCCTGAACTCTCCGGGGGAACGGTGGCGACGGGGACCCAAACGCCCGGTGCGGCCGGCGTGGCGGGGGCGCTCAGCCCGGCCAACTGCGACGTGTCGGGACAGCGGCTGCCGGGCGTCTCGAAGTGGAGCGTGGCCCTGGGAGTCGAGGCCAATGTTCCGGGCGACTTCCTCGGCAAGGCTGGTGAGTTCTATGTCGGCTATGACGGCAGCTACCGCAGCAAGTTCTCGTCCAATCCTTCGCCCTCGATCTACACCTGGGTCGATGGTTATTCGATCGCCAACTTCCGGGCTGGTTTCCGAACTCATGAGGGCCTTAACCTCTATGGCTGGGTCCGCAACGCCTTCGACGAGAACTACTTCGAGTTCTTGGCCGTGGGTCCCAGCAACACTGGTCTCATCGCTGGCCAGCCGGGCGATCCGCGCACCTGGGGCGTGACCCTACGGGCTTCGTTCTAGGCCATGTCTCCGCGCGTCAAACTGGCTGCCTCCGCTGGCCAGCCGTTTGGCGCGCGATGCTGATCCAACGACCAGAATGATCGGGGGCATCCAGGCTTAGAGAGCCTAGAGCGCCCTTCCCCTCGAATCGCGCGGCAGGCAATCAGCCGAGCGCTGCCCTGAAAAAATGGGTCATCTTGTCGAAGGGGATGATGTCCACGCGATCATAGAGATCGGTGTGAACGGCGCCGGGGATGATCATCAGTTCCTTGGGTTCGGCCGCAGCGGCGTAGGCGGTCTCGGCGAAGTAGCGGGAGTGCGCCTTCTCGCCGTGGATAAACAGGATCGGGCGCGGTGAGATCTCGGCGATGTAGGTCAGGATCGGCATGTTCATGAACGACAGCGGCGTCGTCACCGTCCAGGCGTTCTTCGAGTTGACCGCCCGCGGATGATAGCCACGCGGCGTGGCGTAGTAGTCGTGATAGTCGACCACGAACTGAGGCTCGCCGCCGCGCAACTCGGCGTTATAGGGCGGCTGGTAGGCCGGCTCGCCTTTCTCGGCATCGATCCAGCGCTGGCGGCTCAGTTGCTCTAGCATCTGGGTCCGCTGCGCGGGCGTGAGGCTGTCGTTGTAGCCCTTCGACATCACGCGGGTCATGTCGTACATGGTGCTGGCGACGACGGCCTTCACGCGCTTGTCGACCGCGACGGCGTTCAGCGCCATGCCGCCCCAGCCGCAGATGCCGATCATGCCGATCCGCTCGCGATCGACGTTCGGCAGCAGGCCGATGAAATCGACGGCGGCGCTGAAGTCCTCGGTGTTGATGTCCGGCGAGGCGACATCGCGCGGCTCGCCGCTACTTTCCCCAGTGAACGACGGATCGAACGCCAGGGTCACGAAGCCGCGCTCGGCCATGGTCTGGGCGTAGAGGCCCGACGACTGCTCCTTGACGGCTCCAAAGGGACCGCTGACCACAAGCGCCGCCAAGCGGCCCGCCGGGGCGGCCTTGGGCGTGTAGAGATCGCCGACGAGGGTCAGGCCATAGCGGTTCTTGAACGTCACCTTGCGGTGATCGACGGCGGCGCTCTTGGGGAAGGTCTTGTCCCACTCTTTGGTCGGCATGGGCGGTTTCCTGTTGGCTTGGCGGGCGCCCCCGGCCTGGGCCAGGTGTTCAGACCGGGGACATGCCTGACGGTTGTTCGGGGAGATAGCTGACACATCATCGGCTGGATGAGGCTCTTGAGGAGTGCGGTCCATGCCTTGGCGCGAGGTGTCGGCGATGGAAGAGCGGCGGGCGTTTGTCAGGCTTGCGCTGCTGGAGGGAGCCAACCGGCGGGAGCTATGCCGTCGGTTCGGGATAAGTCCGGACGTGGGCTACAAGTGGCTGGCGCGGGCGGCGGCGGGGGATGAGGGGCTGGCGGACCGCTCGCGTCGACCGCGTGAGAGCCCAGGACGCAGCTCATCGGAGATCGAGGCTGCGGTGCTGACGGCGCGGGAGGCGCATCCGGCCTGGGGGGCGCGCAAGCTGAAGGCCTGGCTGGAGGCGCGCGGAACGGCCGCGCCCGCGGTGTCGACGGTGCACGCGATCCTGCGCCGGCATGGGTTGATCGAGGCTTTCCCGCCCTCACCGGGCAAGGCCTGGAATCGGTTCGAGAAGAGCCATCCCAACGAGCTTTGGCAGATGGACTTCAAGGGCTGGATCAAGCTGACCAACGGCGAGCGCTGCCATCCGCTGACGATCCTGGACGACCATTCGCGCTTTTCGCTTGGCCTGCAGGCTTGCGCCGACCAGCGCGGCGCCACCGTCAAGGCTCACCTGGAGCGGGCTTTCCGCCATCACGGCCTGCCTCAGGCCTTCTTCGTCGACAATGGACCGCCCTGGGGCGAGGCCAGTGGCGAGCGTTGGACGCGACTGGCTGTCTGGCTGCTCAAGCTGGGCGTCCAGGTGCTCTACAGCCGCCCCTACCATCCTCAGAGCCGGGGCAAGATCGAGCGCTTCCACCGCTCCCTGGCCGCCGAGGTCTTCGACCTGCAGCCCTTCGACAGTTTCGCTCAGGTCCAGCGCGCCCTGGATCGCTGGCGCGAACTCTACAATCACGAGCGTCCCCACGAAGCGCTCGACCAGGCTTGTCCCGCCAGTCGCTATCGGACCAGCCCAAGATCCATGCCCCGCCAAGCCCCCCAGCCCCAGTACGACAGCGCCGATATCCTCCGCACCGTCTCCACCACCAAGGCCTACGTCCAGTTCAAGGGCCGCTTCTGGCGGGTCCCTAAGGCCTTCCAAGGCGAAACCCTCGCTCTGCGCCCCCTGGAACGCGACGGCCTCTACGGCGTCTTCTTCGCCTCACACCAGATCGCAACCATCGACTTGACCCTTCCCAAAAGTGTCCGCCATGTCTCCGAACAGGTGTCCGCTATCTACCCGGTCTGAACACCAGGGCGGGCAATGATATGAGGGCCAGGACCGATAAGGCGGCGCTTCGGACAAAGGACTGGCGCGATAGCATTGCGGCTCCGTAGGTTCGGTCGCGCGGAATGGCGACTTCGACCAAGGTGGAAGTCGGCTTCCCCAGGCATAAGTGGTCACTGGTCGAACAAGGCGATGAATGCCGCTCAGCCTCGACGAGACCCGACCTCCGGCTTCAATGAATAGATTTCATTACTGCGGTGAATGATGCGAGAGTCGCGAGCGGTCGCGCGGGGATTCACTCTCGGCGCGCCGCCGCCATGAGACGACCGCGCCTTGCGGGCGCGTCAGGCTATCAAGCAAGGCGGTCTAGAAACCCACGCTCCGGAGGCGCGCGAGTATGCAGTTTCGCCGATCGGACCTTGCCGATCTTTCGGCTTTCTTAGAGATCGCCCGGCGTCGCAGCTTTCGCAAGGCTGGCTTGGAACTGGGGATCAGTGCGTCGGCGTTGAGCCACGCCCTGCGCGGTCTGGAAGAGCGCCTGGGCGTGCGGCTGCTCAACCGTACGAGCCGAAGCGTCACCCCGACCGCCGCCGGCGAGGCGCTACAGCAGGTGATCCAGGGGCCTTTCGAACAGATCGGCCAGGGCCTGGATGTGATCAACCACTTCCGCGATGCGCCGATGGGACGCGTCCGCATCAACATTCCCACCGAGGCGGCCGCCCACCTGGTGGGCCCGGTCATGGCCGAGTTCATGCAGCGCTATCCGGACGTCGAGATCGAGATTTCGGTTAGCAATCGGATGATCGACGTCATCGGCAGCGGCTTCGACGCCGGAATCCGTTATGGCGGGACAGTTCCCGAGGACATGGTCGCGCAACGCCTTTCGGTCGATGTCCGCTGGCTGGTCGTCGGCTCGCCTGACTACTTCGAGTGCCATGGCGTTCCGCTTACTCCCGAAGATCTCTTATCTCATAATTGCATCCGCATCCGGATCGACGATGACAGCATCTATCGCTGGGAGTTCGAGCGGGGTGACGAGCGGGTCGAGATCAACGCGCCGGGCGCCTTGATCGTCGATCAAGGGGAGGTTGGACTGGCTGCCGTGTCGAGGGGCGCGGGCCTATTCTATGTCGCCGAGCCGATGGTCCGCGACGCCCTCGCCAACGGCGCTTTGAGGGCCGTTCTGCAAGACTGGTCACCGGTCGGCTCCGGGTTCCATATCTATTATTCATCGCGCCGACAGGTTCCGGCGGCGCTGCGCCTGTTCATAGAGCTGGTGCGCGAGCTCCAGCCCATGGGCTAGCCGCCGCTCCCCGTCCTACGGCGCCAGCTTCGCGACGATCGTCCTCAGCTCGATCTCGAACGCATCGAAGGCTCTCTCCAGGCGCCACTGATCGCGCGCCTTGGGACTTACCGTCAAGATGGCCTCGCAGGGCGCTGAGGGCGTAGGGCCCTTCAACGAGGCGCAAGGGCCATCCCAAAGGCTGACGCCCTGCAGGAACGAGTAGGTCAGACTGTTGCGTGACATCTGTTTGAGCTGGCTGTAGCGAACACCTTGTTCCACGACCGCGCGCATGTACTCGTTGGTGAGATCGCTGCGCGAGACCCCCAGATCGTCGGTCGAGAGGGTCACCGGCACACCCGCGGCCAGATAGAGCGACAGCGGGTGATCCTTGCCCTTCACGCCCAGGATCACGTCGTTGCTCGTCAGGTTGATCTCGACGGCCACCTTGTCGCGCGCCATACGCGCCAGGAGCTTTTCGGGGTTATCCTCATAGGCGATCGCCACGCCGTGACCTATCCGACGGGCGCCGGCGATCTCGACGGCTTCGGTGATGTGGAAGCGCATGTCGCGCGGCGGTGTCAGGCCCATGGCTAGCTCGCCGGCGTGCAAGGTCAGCGGCACATCCGGATAGAGCGCCTTGAAGAAGGCGAAGAGGCGCATGTGCAGGCTGTAATCTCGCAGCGACACCGGGCCGTCCTCGGGTTCGAGGATGTTGATCCCGACATAGCGCGGATCGGCCTTCACGAGGGCGAAGGCGGCGGCCATCTGGCCAAACACCACTTCAGGCGGTCGCTGACGGGAGATAGACAGCAGGTATCGCAGAGTCACCGCGCAAGCTGGCTCGGGCTTGGCTGCCCCGCAGCGATTGAGGGCCGCGATCGCTTTGTCGTTGGAGTCGGCCAAAACCGTGGCGGCCGCCGTGGCCTTGGCGATCACGGGTTCCAACCGATCGAGCCGTTCACGGAGAAGCTTTACGTCCAGACGATCAGGCGGCGAACCGTCGGCGGTCTTGATCCACGGGTCGACCCAGGGCAGCGCCGCCGACGCCTCGATTATGGGACGCGAGGCGCTCGAGCCCGCCATCAGCTCCAGATAAAGCGTATTGTCGAGAGCCGCCTGCCGCAGCGCCTCGGCCTGTATCCGCACGCCGCGATCGACACCGCCTCCCCTCCCCGAGCGCCCGAAGGTGCGGAAGAACCGGCGATGGCCGGAGATTTCCGGATCTCCGACGCCCTGGTCGAAGCGTCGCGTCGAGAGCGCGTCGATGATGTCGCTGTAAAGATCGGGATCGCGCTCTGGGAGTCCACGCAGCGGCGTGAGATCCGCATTACCCGCGCAGGGCCCCGGCTCCAACGACTGGGTCGACTTCGAGAAGCATCCGCCGGCGTCCGCCGCCCAGGCGATGAAGTCCTCTGCATAGGTACCGCCGCCGGCGTGGTTATGCAGGTCCGCCCCCTTGGGCAGCTTGGTCAAAAGAATGCGCAGCAATGGCCGCGAGGTCGCCGCCCGATCGAACAGCGCGTCCAGATCGGCGTCTGGCGCCGTTTGGGCCCTGGCCGGCGCGGCGAACACCAGACACGCGGCGGCTAGTAAGGCCGTCAGGCTAATCTTGTGCGCGGACGTCATATGTTCCTCTTGGGCTCGAAAACGGCCTCGACGCTTGCGCCGAGGCCGTCGCTTCAAGTCAAGCAGATCAGAACTCGAAGCGAACCCCAAGTCGCGCGCGCCACACGCCCAGTTGGGCGTTGGGTTGCAGGGTCGGCTTGGTGAAGGCGGTGTAGTTGTACTGGTTGCAGCTTGCGCCGGCTTGCTGGGCGCAGGCGACGTTCACGACCGAGGTCAGCGGGTTGTAGGTCCGATAGGAGCCCCAATCGCTGTTGATCAGGTTCAGGAGATTCTCGACGTCGCCGAACACCTTGAACCGCGCCCCGCCCAGGAAAGGCGCGGGCAGCTCCTGCTCAACATGCAGATCGACCTTGAAGTAGTCAGGCGACTTCTCGGTGTTCTTCTCGATGACCCCCTGCTTCAGGCCGTTGGCCTGCACGAAGTCACGGAAAGCCTCGTAGACGGCTGTCGAGGCGTAGGTGACCCTGGAGTCGGCCGTGATGCTGGACACGTTCGGCACGTACAGCAGGTAACGGTTGGAGCCTCCGGTCGTGCCGAACAGGGTCGAGCGGCTGTTGGACGTGGTTGTGTTCATTGTCAGGCTGTAGGGCGAGCCCGAGCGCAGCTCGCCGAACAGATTGAAGCTGGTCTTGTAGTCGCCAAAGAAGGCGTGGCTATAGTCGAGATTGAACTTCCAGTTATCCCGAACCTCATAGCTGGAGGTGCCGTAGGCGGGCTGGTTCGGATCGACCATCGGCTGAGCGCCGTAGGTGCCGCTGGCCGTCGAGCCGCCCGAGGCGTAGGTGCCCATGTCCGACAGCGACTTGATGTCCGAGTAGGTGTAGCTGACGCCCGCGTCGAGACCGAAGTCGAAGGACTTGCTGGCCCGCGCCACGGCGATCAGCGACCTGCCACGATCGGTGTGCTTCATGGCCAGATCGCTGTTGGCGGTGTTGGTGTAGGTGTCGGCGTAGATCGGACGGCCGTCCGGCGCCGTGCCTACCTGGGTCAGGCGGAAATCGGTGTAGTAGGCGGCGCTGTCGGTCTTGCCGTAGAACAGATCGCCCCCGAAGCGCCATCCGTCGCCCAGCGTCGAGCCGAGGTCGGCCACATAGTCGAGCGAGAGGTTGGTCTTCCACTGGGCGGGGAGCTTGAAGCTCGGCAGCATGAACGAGGTCGGCGAAGCGCCCAGGGCGGCGGTGTTCGTCTGCAGGTAGCCCGAGACCAACGGGTCGATCTTGTTGCCCTGCACATTGTTCAGCGCCGCCGCGCAGATGGCCGCCGCGTTTGGCACGCTGGCTGGGATCGTGCAGCCCGTGCCGCCCACGGCGCGTCCCACCGTGACGGTGTTGGTGTACACGCCGGCCGCCGAGAAGCTGTTGCCGACGAAGACGTCGGGCGAACCGCCGTTGAACAGGCCAAAGCCGCCGCGGACGGTCAGGCGGTCAGAAGGACGCCAGGTCAGGCCGACCCGCGGCTGGACGACTAGATCGCCGTCGATATTGGCGTTGTTGGCAAAGCCGTAGCGGTTGACGAAGGCCTGCTTGAGCGGGGCCTCGTCCTTCATCTTGTAGCCGTCTGCCCGCACGCCCACGGTGACGTTCACCTCCGGCGTGATGTCCCAGCTGTCCTGGGCGCCGAAGGTCAGCTGATCATAGTCGAAGCTCGCACTGGCGTCCGAAAGCGTGCCGGTGATCGAATACTGGTACAGGAGCTGACCCGCCTGCCGCGCCTGGAAGTCGGCCAGGGAGTCGAAATAGTAGGTCCCCAGCGAATTGGCGACGAAGGTGTTGGAGATCTTCAGCCGGCTGTAGGCGGCGTGCAGCTTGAAGGCGTGATCACCGAAGTTATAGCGGGCGATGAACTCGGCGCCGTATTGCTTTTGGCCGACGACATCGGCCTGACTGAACGCCTCGGTGCCAAAGATCAGACGCGGGGTCCCCGTCTGGGTGCACTGATTCAAGGAACCGACCGCGAGGGGGTCGAGGCAGACGGTGATGTCGCTATAGCCCGGCGAGCCGAACGAAACTGGGATCTTCATCGACTCGCGATAGTTCGCGCGCAACTCGGTGCTGAATGCGTTGGTCCACTTCGAATTCAGCTGCAGGACGTGGGTCTTAACCCGCTCGGGTTCGTGCGTGGCGTAGGACCCAAGGCCCAGGCTCGGCGAGGTGTTCGACGAGCTGCCGCCGCTCAGCGCCACGGTCTCGCCCTTGTTCTGGATCGTGGAGTAGGACAGGCGCTGATTGTCGCTGATGTTCCAGTCGAGCTTCAGCGTCCACTTGCGATCCATCTCGGGACGGCTGGTGAGCACGCCGAGCGTGTCGTAGCCGTAGATGCTTTTGGCGATAGACGTGACCTGGTCGATCTGGCCCTGGGTCAGGTTGGGAACCGCGTTGCCGGAACCAGGCGGGCCGAAGACGGACGGAACGGTCTCGTTCAGCTTCTCGTAGGCGAAGGCGAAGAACAGCTTGTCCTTGATGATCGGACCGGACAGGAACGCGTTGCGCGTCTTGGAGGTCATGTCCTGCGAGAAGGCGGCGCCCTTAGACTTGTCGCCCATCAGGCTGTCGTTCGAATAGGTGTAGCCTGCGGCGCCGGTGAAGCGGTTGCCGCCCGAGCGCAGCACGACGTTGATCGAACCGCCCTGGAAGTCGCCCTCGGAGACGTCGTAGGGCGCGATCTTGACCGAGAGCTGCTCGATGGCGTCCAGCGGGATCGGGCCACGCGCGCTCGGCAGCCCGCCTTGGTTCAGGCCGAAGTTGTCCGAGAAGCGAACGCCGTCGACCGAGAACCGATTGGTCCGGCCGTTCTGGCCGGCGATAGAGACGCCCCGGGTGCTGGGGTTGAAGGACGCGAACGGGTCACGCCGCGCGATGTCGCGGATGTCTCGCGACACCGAGGCGACGCTGGCGATGCTGTCGCGGTCGAACACCGAAACCAGGGGCCCCGAACGTTCAGCGCGAGCGGCCGTGACGACCAGCGCCTCGACCTCGGCGTCGCCGACGACGACCGGCAGGTTGTAGGGCTGGCCCACGGACAGGAAGACGTTCTGGGAGGTGACCGGCGTGAAACCCGGCGCGGTCACCGTGACGGTGTAGGGGCCGCCGGGGCGCAGACCGGTCAGGTTGAAGGCGCCGGCGCTGTTGGTCGTCGCGGTAGCTGTTGTGCCCGAGGGCTGGTGCACGGCGCTGACGCTCGCGCCCACGGCGGCGTTGCCTGCGGCTGTCACCGAACCACGGATCGAGGAAGTCGTTTCCTGTGCGACAACCGCCGTAGCGGTGGCCGACAAGGCGAGCGCGATGGCGCTCGCGGCATAAAGATGTCGCATCTTAGTCCCCCTGGATGGTGGTGCGCCGCGGTTCCCCCCGGGGCCGCACCGAACTGAAGCCGTTTCGCCGCCCGATCACCCGGCGCGCCAATGCGCGGCCAGCCCCGAGATCAGGGTTTCTGGCCGCTTCCTCCTCGATACGGGACGCTTGTCGCGTCCTCGCGGCTAAACCGACGCTCTGTCGGTTCGCCGTTCTAAAATCTCAGCGCGCGACGCTTGGAACCGTGTCGCGATAGACGCTCCAATTCGCCGTGAGGGCGTCGACGACCTGACCGGCCAAAGCGTGCGCGGCGTAGGCCGCCGCGTCGCCGACACCGGCGTAAGGGCGGTTCATGCTCTCGACCGCGTTTTCACCGGGCGCCTGTTGCGAATAGTTGCTGGCCGTGCGGAGCACGAGCAGTCGGCTATAGTCGGCTTTGCCGACAGTCGTGAGACGGCGCAGCGCGTTGGCCACCCCGGTGTCCTCCATGGCGGTCATCACGAACTGGCTCTTGCCGCCGCTGTAGTCGCTCGCCAGCTTGGCGTAGCGCTTGGTCAGCATCGCGCCGTGCCAGTAGGCCTGTCCGGAGATCTCATCCCCGGTCAGCACGAACGGCGGCTTGTAGCCATTGGGATAGCTTGAGAACGAGGCTCGGGCCTTGCGCAGAGCCTCGGTGTCGGGCAGCGGCGTGGCCTTGGTCAGTTCATAGGCCCAGTCACGCAGACCGATGTTGAGAGGGTAGTAGACGCTGTCGGGTCGGCCAGGACGCGGCGGCTGGAACGGCGGATAGCCGCCGGTCCACTCAGCGGGCGCCTCGCGCGGATCCACCCACTTGCCGAAGTCGACATCAATAACGTTGCCGATCCACGCCGCCGAGCCTGGCGAGGCCTGGTCTGGGTTTACCCCGGCGATGGCGGCCACCACCCAATAGGCCTTGGAAAGATCAAAGCGCGGATCGGTCCCTAAGGCGAAGGTGGTGATGGCGGCATGGTTGGTGCCCACGCCGGTGCGTACGATCAGGACACCCTTGGCGGGGTTGTAGCCCAGTGGCGCGACGCCGTTCGGAAAGTCGAACGTCTGCGGGGCCTGCGCCATCCAGGCCTTGTCCTCGAGCGCATAAGCGGTGACGACGACGACACGGATCGGAATGGGCGCGACGGCGCTGGCTGTTGTCGGCGGCAAGACGGGCGCCTGAGCCAGGGACGAGGTCGTCGCCATCCCCGCAAGGGCCGCCGCCAGTAGCGTTCGGCGTATCAGCGCGACCAAGCTCGACATAATCCTACCCCAAAACTAACCGTTCGATCACTATCGGATACGCCCTAACGGCTTCGCGACGGAGCGTTGCAAAATCGACATGACGTGTTCGCCAGGGATGCAAGGGCGCGGGGGCAGCCTGGGTCAAGCAAGCCCGGAAATGAAATAAAGCCTTACTTTAGTGTGACACCAGACTGAGCATCTTTGGCGTCGCCTGCCGCTTTGGGCGGCGGCCCTTCCGCCGCCCTCTACGGGCGCTTCAAACATGGCTGGCGCCTTAAGTTGCAACGCACCACGGTCGCGGCCATAGCTTGGGCTGCGAGCGAGTCGAGTGGAGCGGGATGAGACGTCGAGCCAATCTGCGCGCCTTGCTTCCAGCGCTTCTGCTGCTCACGGGCGCCGCGCCGCCCTCGCCCGCCTTCGACCTCGTGGCCCTCGGCGTCAACGGCGGTATCGAGGAGCCGACAAGCGCCTATCACATCACCGCGCGCGGCGCGCGATCGGGGGTAATGTGCGACGCCGGTACGCTCGCCGCGGGCATCGACCAGGCTCAGCGCCGCGGAGGCTATCCTCGCGCCGCGTCTCGCCAAGAGGTCATGGCCTCCATTAGCGCCTACCTGATCACCCACGCCCACCTCGACCATGTCGCGGGCCTCGTCCTAGCCTCTCCGAACGACACGAAGAAGGACATCATGGCGCTGGCTCCTGTGAACCAAGCGCTCGCGGATCACTATTTCAACTGGAGCGCCTGGCCCAATATGGGCGATCGCGGCGCTGCGCCCCGTCTTGCTCGATATCACTACCGCGACCTCGAACCCGGCGGTCCGCCCACGCTGATCGCCGGGACGGCGATCAGCGTCACCGCCTACCGGCTGTCACACGCCGGCTCACCGTCGACGGCGTTTCTGCTCCAAAGTGGATCAGACGCCCTGTTGTGCCTAGGCGACACCGGCCCGGACGCGGTCGAGGGGTCTACCCACCTGAATGACCTCTGGCGCGCGGTGGCGCCCCTCGTACAGCAAGGGCGGCTACGCGGAATCCTGATCGAGGCGTCCTATCCCGACCCCGTCCCCGACAATCAGCTCTACGGGCACCTGACTCCGTCATGGCTCGGCAAGGAGCTTCAGGCCTTGCGCGGCATGGTCGGAAACGACGCTCGTATGAAAGCGTTGCCGATCCTCGTCACGCACATCAAGCCGTCGGAAGCGCCGCCATCCAATCGGGAGACCGTGAGCCGACAGCTTCATGACCTCGGCTTTTTCAACTTCATCATCATGGAGCAGGGTCGGCCGTACGCGCTCTAGACCGGCGTTTTCTCCCCCTACCCTTCCCGTACCGACGCATCTGCTCAGGTAAAAAGACCCAGCACAAGCTGGGCCTTTTGGGGATCTTCCGAAAGCGCGAAGACTGGTGACGTCATTTTGCCCCGGACCTGGAATTTTCTCAGCGCCTTGAGCGCAGGACGCCAAGCGCTCCCACCAGACAGGTCATGAGGACCACGCCGGCGAGCAACGCTCCCGGCCAGCTACCGTCTTCCGAGGTCGGCTGGAAGGCCGGCGCACGATCGAAGTCGGCGCGATCGAACGGCTTGTCCCTAAAAAGATAGGGGTAGTAAAAGCGCCGCAACTGGCCGTGGAACGCTCGGATACCATCCTGATAGGCGATTTGAGCCGCCGGATCGGTGGCCGCCAAGCGATGAAGGGCCAACTGCGTGGCGACGCCGGGCGTGACCATGCCCAGCCGCTCGCTCCAGGCCGCTCGTTCCAGAACACCATCATGATAGCGACGGGCCAAATCGCCGGCCGCCTCGTCGCCCACCTGATGGAAGGCGAAGTACCATTTCCAATGGAACGCCTCGGTCAGCGGCGCGGTGTCCTTCCATTCGGGATGGGTGCGGAAGAAGGCGTTCATGGTTTCGGACTTTGGAACGTCCCAGGCGCGGTGAACGGCGGTACGCTGCTTCACGCCCAGTTCCATGCCCTGACGGAGAGGTATGGCGCTGTTGATGACGACATGGCCGATCGCGGGCAAGATCAGGGTCAGCGCCATCCAGGCTGCCGCCAGAGTCATGGCGTTGGCCAGCGAGCTGCGGGCCGCCCGCGCCACGACGAGGCCAAGCACGATCCAGAACGCGAGATAGGCCAAGATCACGGTCAGGACGGCCGCGACCTTCCAGGCTGCGGTTCCAGCTACTGCGGCGCCGACGAGGAAAGGGATCGCCAAGGCGATGAACAGCCCCGCTCCACGCACGGCGACGCGAGCGCCCCAGAATCCAAACGTCGACCCGACTGAGGCCTCAAGTGCGCGAAGGCGACCGGCCTCGCGTTCTCCGGAGTGCAGGTCATGGAACAGAAGAATGACGAACAGTGGCGCCAGATAGACCAGCACAAAGGCGAAGTCGAAGCGTCCGGGCAAGGCCGCTTCCGGATTGCCGATCTCGCCCTCATAGAGCTGAGCCTCAAGGCCCAGAGCCCGCACACGCAGGACATAGGGCGACACGTCCCGCGTTCCTATCGCAGCGAACGCGAGATCCGATGGCGGATCCCAGGTCGCATGGAAAGTGTAGTAGGCGGCGTCTCCCGGATCTCGCCCCTTGGACGCCCAGGCGGCGACCGCCGCGACATCCGCCTTCTGTTGGGGGCCGATCCGGGCGATGGCCGCCTCCTGACGTGCGACCTCGACGAGGCCCGCGCCAATCGCGACGGCAGTGAGCAGAAAAAGGCAGGCGATCGCCAAGGCCGCCGATCTCAGGCTGAGCAGGAAACGCGCTTCTCGAAGGAGGCTGGTCATGCGGCGCTCCTGTTCAGACGACGACCTGCCTGCGCGGCGAATAGGGCTCCAGCCACGACCCAGAAGAGAAGGGCGGCCAGCGCCGGCAAGGCGCGCCCCATGACGTCCGCAGCAGAGGGCCGTGCCGGGTCGAAATGCGGCATGGCGCGCCAATACTCAGCCGAGATTCGGCTTCGTGCCTCAGCCGAAGCGCTCTTGCTCTTGGCCGCGTCGTCGGCGGCCGTCACCGCCGTCGCCTGCAGACGGTTGAGCCGCTGCACGAGATCGTAGCGATACGCTTCTGCCTGCTCTAGGAACAGGCGATAGGCGAAGAGATCGGTCTCCGAAAGAGTCATGGACAGGCGCCGGATCGCCACGGTCGGACTGACCACGACCAAGGCGTCCATCACGCGACCTTGCGCCTCCATCGCCGCGAAGGCCTGGTTGGAGTAGCGATTGAAGAGGCTTGAGGTCAGCTTCTCGCCCTCCAGCGCCAGCAGGCCGCGATAGTTGACAGGCAGGTCTTCGACCCGTTCGACGCCATACGCTTTGAGCGTTTTTTGTTTGAAGGCCGCGAAATAGGGATCATTCGGGTTGTGGCTGTCGCCCATGGCGCGCAGGTCCCGTTGCACGGCGATATCGGTCTCGACTCGGGTCGGAAGCGGCGCGAGAGCGGCGGCGATCTCCGGCGAGACACGCGGCGTCAGCACCACGGCGAACGTCCAGGCGCCGACCAGAGCGATCAAGGCCGAGCGGCTGCGGCGCGCGGTGGCTGAAACGGCGATGATCAGAAGGGTCCAGAACGCCAGATAGGCGAGATAGCCGCCGGCGCTCAAGGCGACGGCTGAAAGCCTCGCGGCGCTGCTCACGCCTAGCCACAGCAGCAGGGCGAAAGCGGGCGCCGAGATAACGAGCGCGGCCGCGCCGAGCGCCAGGCCCTTGCCAGCCAGGAGCGCGCCGCCCGACACCCCCGCCAGCAGCGACTGCCGCAAGGTTCCACGCTCACGTTCCCCCGCCACCATGCCCGCGCCGATGAAGACCAGCAGCAGCGGCGCGATGACCTGCAGAACCAGCGCGGGCGACAGTTGCCCGAACCGCACCAACAACGAGGACTGCCGCGCGTCGCCGAAGTTGGCGCTGTTCTGGCGGTGTCCCTCGAGGAAGATCATGTTCCCGGTGTAGGCCTCCACGCCCGGATCCATCGCGGCCAAGCCGCTTGCGGGCCGGATCGCGAAATGGCCGAAGTGCACAACGCGATGGGGATGGCGGTTGGGTTGAGCCTCGAAGTCCTCGTCGGCCGCGTGCTGCAGGCGCTCGCGCAGGGCCGCTTGATCGGCTTGGTAGGCTTGCGACGTCAGGGCCGCGGCGAAGGTCAGCAAGGCGACCAGGATCAGCCCCGTGAGCGCCACGCGGCTACGAACGAGGTGGCGCAGCTCGTTATGCGCCACCGACAGGATCACGCTCATGCGGCCCGCACCCTCGCGAAACGATCGTGCAAGGCCCGCAGATCAAAGCGGTCGGGTCCCTCGGCGACCATCTCGTCGCCGATGCGCCCCTTCTCCAGGAAACCGATCCGATCGGCGATGTCGGCGACGCCGATCAGGTCGTGGGTGACTATGAGGATCGCCGCCCCCTCCCCGCGCAGGCGCGACACCAGGGCGTTGAAGTCCGCCGTTGCGCCAGGATCGAGGCCCGACGTCGGTTCGTCCAGCAGCAGCACCGAGGCGCGGCGCAGCAGCGCCAGGGCGATGGCCGTCTTTTGCCGCATTCCCTTGGAGAAGCCCGATACGGGGCGGCTCCAAGCCTCCTCCGCCAAGCCGACGGTCCGGAACGCCGCCTCCATCTCGTCTTGCTCGGGCCGCAACCGCGCCAGTCGCAGGAAATAGTCGACGTTCTCACGGGCGCTGAGATGATCGTAGAGGGCGACGTTCTCAGGGATGTAGGCGATAGCGCGACGCACGCCCACCGGCTCAGCCGAAGGATCAAGCCCAACGACACGAACACGGCCGGAGGTCGGTGAAACGAACCCGAGGATCGCCTGCAAGGTCGTTGACTTGCCCGCGCCATTGCCGCCCAGCAGGCCGTAGACCTCTCCGGCGGCGACCCCAAGCGACAGATGGTCAATGACCTGGCGGTCTCCGTATCGCACCACGAGGTCTTCGATCTGAATCGCCTTGCCTTCACCCTCTGTCGTCACGCCACACCCTCAAAACCGCTCGTGGCGCCACTTGCGCAGCCACGTGATGTTATACCGTAACAATTGCCTTGACCTGTAGGCAACCCCTCGCCTATCGACCGGCGCGTTAAAACCGCCGTTCTCCAGCGAGACCCATAGCATGACTTCCAAGGCTCTTCTGTTCGCCCTCTGCGCCAGCGTTCCCCAGTTCGCTCTCGGCGATCTGGCCGCAGCGCAAACGAGAGACGACGAGGTCGAAGGCGTCGTGATCACCGGCTCGCGGGCCGCCAGCGCCAGCATCAACGGGATCGTCATCGACCCACTTCGCCTGCCCCAGAGCGTTCGGGTGCTGGACGAGACCCTGATCGCCGACATGGGCATCACCAACCTCTCCGATATCTTCGATCTCGCGGGCGGCATGGCGCGCCAGAATAGCTTCGGCGGCGCCTGGGACGCCTACGCCATCCGAGGTTTCTCGGGCGACATCAATCAAGGCCCCGACCTGCTGGTAAACCGTTTCACCGCCAATCGCGGCTTCAACGCCCGTCGAGACGTCGCCACCGTGGAGCGTTTCCAGGTCCTCAAGGGTCCGGCCTCGGCCCTCTCGGGCAAGGGTGAACCTGGCGGTTCGATCAACATCGTCACCAAGGCCCCGCAGGACACCGCTCACGCCTCGGGCGAGCTTTCGTACGGCAGCTTCGACACCAAGCGGGTGGTCGGCGATGCGGGGGGGCCGCTTGGACATGGCGTCTCGGCGCGCATGATCGCGGTCTATCAGGACACCGACGGTTGGCGCGACTATGTCGGCAGCGATCGGCTGTTGCTGGCGCCCTCGCTGGCCTGGAAGCCGTCCGACGACCTGCGGTTCCTCTATCAACTGGAAGCCAACACCGTGCACTTCGTGCATGACCGCGGCTTGGTCGCGGTCGGCGGCAATGGCAAGGCCCTGCCCCGCGAGCGGTTCCTGGGCGAGCCGAACGACGGCGATATCACCCAGAAAACGCTCCAGCATCAGCTGAGCGCAACCTACAACTTCAGCCCCAGTGTCGCGGTCGAAGCGGGCGTGCAGTATCGCGACGGCTCGTTCAGGGGCCAATCCACCCACAACAGCGCCCTGATCGGGACGCAGCTGCGCCGTCAGCTTCGCATCCACGACTATACTTGGGACGATCTGTCGGGCCGGGTCGAACTGAGCTTCGACGGGCGCCTGGGTGGGCTGGAGCACCAGTTCCGCGCCGGCGCGGACGCCTTCTCCTACGAGCAGCACCGCATCTTTTATCGGTTCAACCCGACGGCGGCTTCGCCCTATGCGATCGATATCCTCAAGCCGGTCTATGGCCAGGCCAAGCCAGTAGCATCGCTGAACCAGAACCTCCTGGAGGAACTGAGCGGCGAAAGCCTGTACATGCAGGATCTAGTGACCCTCAGCAGCCAGTTCACGCTGCTGGTCGGCCTGCGCCAGGACTGGGTCCGGCAGACCAACACCAACTACCGCAACGGCGTGGTCACTCGGCAGTCGCCTTCACAGGCCTCGCCGCGCGCCGCCCTGACCTGGGCGCCCAGCGAGAGCGTCTCGGCCTATGTCAGCTGGGGGCGCTCGTTCCGCTACAACCAGGGCGCGGACGCGGCCGGCGGTGCGTTCCCGCCCGAGAAAGGCGAGGCCTGGGAAGCGGGTGTGAAGTGGGATGCGGCGGGTCGCCTGACCGGCACGGCCTCGCTGTTCCGCATCGACAAGGAGAACATCCTGGTCAACGACCCGTCCAATAGCGGCTTCTTCATCCCGGTCGGCGGGGCACGGAGCCAGGGCGTGGAAGTCGAAGCCAATCTACGCCTTCCAAAGGGCGTTACGGCCACCGCCGTCTACGCCTACACCGACACCGAGGTCACCCGCGACACCCGCGCCAACATGCTGGGCAGCCACCTCAGCAATATCCCCCTGCACTCCGGCGCGCTCTATGCCAACTGGCGATCGAACGGCGAAGAGCCCGGGTCGGTCACGCTCGGCGGCGGCGTGGTCTATACGGGCGAACGCGCGGGCGATGATGTCAATTCGGGCTTCAAGCTTCCGGACTACGTCACGGTGCGCGCGAACCTCGCCTACCGGGTTTCGAAGGCTGTTTCTCTGCACCTCGACGTCGAGAACCTGTTCAACACCTACTATCTCGAAAGCTCGTACAGCGACCTCTGGATCACCCCCGGCGCGCCTCGCACGGTCACCGGCAAGTTGCGCGTGAGCTTCTAATCTCGCTCTGTCCCAACCCCGCACCTCCTCGCGCCCTGCGTGGAGGTGCGGCCTGTGGATCGCGGACCTGAGGCATTGGTCGGCGGATCCGCGACAAGGGGCTTGTAGCAGCGCCCTTACCTGATGATCGCTTCTCCGCTAGAGCCCAAACGCAGCGACGGTCCCAATACGGCGCTACGGGCGGACAGGCCGTCGAGAATGGCCTGACGTTCCGTCGCGCTGGCGAGCCGTGGAAAGCCGCGCGTCTCCATGTCGGTCGGGCCGCCGCGACCGATCTCATTGAGGACGATCGGCTCAAAGCGCAGATCGACCATGCGGCCGCCGTCAAAGACGCATTCCGCGAAGACGCTCGACCAAGCCGACGGCGGATAGGCGCCTTGCGGTTTCTCTGTCTGAAAGATGAAGTTGCCTAGACCGTAAAGCAGCGGCGCACCCTTATAAATCTCCCCACCTTGAAGCAGGGGCGCGCCGTGACCGACGAAGGCAGCGGCGCCAGCGTCGACGCAGCGGCGCGCCAGATCGCGTTGCCAGGCCGGCACATCCACGATCGCAGGCTCCCAGTCGTGATTATGCTGATAGGCGATCACCACTTGAGCCGCGCTCCGCGCCTTGGCGATCGCGGCGAGCACGCGGGCAAGATCCTCTTCGACAGGATCACCGGTCGGTCCGCGACGCAGCTCATTAACACCCGGACGGCTCGGGGTGGCCGCGCCACCCTCCCGCACCTTGCCGGTCGCGAAGGCGACCAGCGCCACCGCGCCGGCCGGCGCCTTGCGATAGCCCGGCGCAGCGGCGGCGGCGAGGTTCGCGCCAGACCCGGCGAACGCCAGCCCCTGACGCTCCAGCGCCTCTATCGTGTCGAGAATGCCGCCGGATCCCAGGTCGAACGCATGGTTGTTCGCGGTGGCGACAAGATTGACGCCCATTTCGTCGAGCACCCGCAGGATCCCGGGCTCGCCCGCGTGCACTGTCAGGCTTTCACGGGTCGGCGCGCCAGCGCGGGCCCCGCGGATCACGGTTTCAAGGTTGGTGAAGCACACATCGTTGCGCCGCAGCCGCGCCTGCAGAGCTTGGCGACCCGGCCACGCGTCGTCATCGACGACGTGTTCAATCAAGGCTTGGCCTAGAAAGGCAACTCGCAAGGGACGCGATTTGGCGGTCGCCGGAACCGCCAGCAATCCCATCCCCGCGACCAATAGGTTCCTACGGTTCATGCGCTCTCCTCGACTTAACTCCTGATCATAGGTCGGGAGTCTTCGAGGCAGCCAGCCCATGACGGCAGGACATGTCGCGATGCTGGACACGGATGACCGCCGGGCGGCGCCGGAGGCATGGGTGAGCCCCATAATTAACATGCATAAAGGTTACACACCCTATGCGCTACGCGCATAAGTCGATCAGTCGACCCAATGTCATTGCGCGTTGAAATGACCGCCACCTAGGCTTTGTCGTGTCGAGGGGAACCGCGCGGTCGGCGCGGTAGATGGACGACAACGAGGGGGTAGAATGAACGTGTTGAACCCGCGCGCCCTGCGCGCCGGAGCCGCTTACGCCGCCTTGATGGCGGGGATGATCACCGCGCCAGCCATGGCTCAAGTCGCTGCGCCGGCCGCGACGCCGACCACCGACGTGGTCGAGGAAATCATCGTCGTCGGTTCGCGCATTCAGCGCAAGGATGCAGACTCCGTCGGCGTCGTCACGACCCTGACCGAGCAGGACATCAGGCAGTCCGGCGCCGGTTCGGTCGGCGAACTGCTGCAGAAGCTGCCGTCGGCGGGGGTCAGCCTCAGCACCAACGGCACGCAAGGCACCTCATACGGCGCCAGCTCGATCAACCTCCGTTACCTCGGCGGCGCCGAGGGGAGCGGCAACCGCGTGCTGGTCCTGGTCGATGGCCACCGTTGGGTCGACGGGGTCGGTCAACGCGGCTTCCGCGACTTCGTAGACCTCAACACCATGCCGCTGGGCATGATCGAAGGCGTGGAGGTGCTGAAGGACGGCGCCTCGGCGATCTATGGCGCGGACGCGATCGCCGGCGTGGTCAACATCAAGACCGCACGCGATTTTAACGGACTGAAGGTTCAGGCCAAGTACGGCGGCACGACGCACGGCGACGGCCAGACCTATTCGGGCGTCGCCAATTTCGGCAAGCGTTTCGACAAGAGCGCGCTTCTGGTGTCGCTCAGCTACGTCAAGGACAAGCCGATTCTGACCTCGTCGCGCGATCTGACCCGCGTCACCCTGGTCCCGGCAACATCTCCGGGCACCAGCCCGAACGGCCTCTTCATCCTGCCGGGCTTGTCGAACAATACCTATTTCGGCACGGCCTCGGGCTTTGCATCGTCCAGCGCGCCGGTAGCCTTCAACGCGGGCGCGACGATCGGCGCAGGCGGTCTCGCCGACAACGCCTTCCATACCGCAGCCCTGCCCGGCGACTACTACAACACCCAGGCTCAGGGCATCTATTCGACCGGCCCCAGCGAGCGCTACGGCGTCTACGCGCGCTGGACCTCGGACATCAGCGACAACGTCCGCTTCAAGGGCGAGGTGCTGTTCAACCAGCGCAAGTCCGATCAGCTGTTCTCGCCGGTCCTGCTCGATATCGGCGGCTCGGCCGGCACGATCCGCGGCTTCGCGATCCCCGCGAGCCAAGCCTACAACCCGTTCGGTACTGCCAACGGCGTCCCGACCGCCAACGCGCTCACCTTCGCGGCCAACTCCGCCTGGCGCATCCGCAAGGTGATGACCGACGTCGGCAACCGCGACAACGTGCAGGACGTAAAGACCTACCGTGTCGCCGGCGGCTTCGACGGCGAGCTGAACCTTCTGGGTCGCGACTGGAAGTGGGACGTCTACGCTCTCTATTCAAAGAACAAGATCGACAGCGAGGCGCGCAACGGCGTCAACTACGACAAGCTGGCCCTGGGACTGGGCGCAGCCTGCGCTACCACGGCCGGTTGCGTGCCGATCAACCTGTTCTCCGGCATGACCGCCGAGCAGGCCGCCTACATCCGCTACACGGCGCGCGAGTCCAACGAGACCGAGATCTATGATCTGACGGCCAACATCACCGGTGAAGTGTTCCAGCTGCCAGCTGGTCCGCTGGCGATCGCCGCTGGCCTCGAGCATCGGAAGAACAAAGCTTCGGATAGCCCAGATCCCTATGTCAACGCTCTGCCCACCAACATCCCGACGCCCGCAGCGGGCACGGCCTACGCCAGCAACACCACCACCACGGCTCAGACACGCAGCGCGACCAAGGGCCAATACAGCCTCAACGAAGTCTATGTCGAAGCGGCCATTCCGCTCCTGAAGGACGTTCCGCTGGCCAAGGCGCTCGATATCAGTCTGGCGGCTCGCTACTCGGACTACGACACCGTGGGCGGCGACAGCACCCTGAAGGCCGGTGTGGGCTGGCGCCCGATTCAGGACATCCTGGTTCGCGGCACCTACGCGCAAGGCTTCCGCGCGCCGTCGATCCTGGAACTCTATCAGGGCGGGCGTCAGACCAGCTTCCAGGGAACCGATCCCTGCAACGGCGGCGCCTCCGCCAATCCGAACCTGCCGGGCTGCGCCGGTGTGCCGACAGGCTACAACCAGGCCAACTTCAATCTGAACGGCCTGATCGCGGGCACGATCTCGGGCAACACCAAGCTGAAAGCCGAGACGGCCGACACCTACAGCGCCGGCGTCGCCATCAAGCCGCGCTTCGCCCCGGGGCTCAGCCTGACCGTCGACTGGTACCAAATCACGGTCCACGACGCGATCGCCAGCCAGTCGGCCACCCAGATCCTAAGCCTCTGCGCTCAGCGCGGCGGTGTATTCTGCAACCTGGTCACTCGCGACCCTTCGACCGGCGCCATCACCAATCTGCTGCAAGGCGTCCAGAACCTGGCCGAGGTTAAAACCTCGGGCGTCGACAGCACCCTGCGTTATGAGTTCAGCACCGATCTGGGCCGTTTTGCCGCCGTGCTCGACACCTCGTATCTGGAGAGCTTCAAGACCACGAGCCCGAACCCGGCCGGCGGCGCGGCCATTGTCGACGAACGTGCCGGCAAGGGTGACCAGCCGCGGTCGACCTATCCGCACTGGAAGGGCCAAGCGTCGTTCAGCTGGACCGGCGGCGCATGGAACGCGCTGTGGCGCGGTCGCTACATCGGCTCGACGACCGATGTCGCCAACGCGGTCAAGGACGCCAAGACCAAGGCGATCTTCTACAACGATCTTGAGGGCGGATATCAGTTCGACAAGCGTGACGCCTCAATCAGCATCGGCGTGAGCAACATCTTCGACAAGGCTCCGCCGGCTTCCTACGCGAACGCGCCGATCAACTACGACATCTACACTTACGATGCGCGCGGACGCTTCGGGTACGTCCGGGTCTCAGCCAAGTTTTAGACCCTGACGAGAGGCGGCCGGGGCTCCCATCCCTCGGCCGCCTCGACCTTTCTCGCTGGCAGGACGCGCCATGAGCCACTCCATAAATCTTCAAGCACCGCTACGCGGCATGCGCCTGCGCTCCCTGACCTCTACCGGCAGGTTCAAACGTGGGGGAGCTCTGAACGTCCCGACACTCTTGGATTTGCCCACCCTCGCCTTCGTCGGTCCCCCTCTAGCGGACGCGCGCCTATGAGCGAGAGCGGCAACCGGCGGAACGAAACATTCGTTCCGCCTTCGGATGTTCACGTCACACGAGACGTGATGGTCATGATGCGGGACGGCGTTCGCCTCGCGACCGACATCTACCGTCCAGCGGTCAACGGCAAGCCAAGCGATTTCGCGCGCCCGGTGCTGCTGGAACGGACTCCTTACGACAAGACCGGCGTCAATCATGGCGACCGAACACGTAGGAACCCCACGCCTAGATCAAAGCCGGAAATCGCCGTCGACTTCGTGCGCGGCGGCTATGTGGTGGCGCTTCAGGATTGCAGAGGCCGCTACGCTTCTGAGGGGGTGTTCGAGAAGTATCTGAACGAGGGAAGAGACGGGGCGGACACGATCGACTGGCTGATTCATCGCCCCTGGTGCGATGGCAAGGTCGGCACGCTGGGACTGTCCTACGGCGCGCACGTGCAGAGCGCCCTCGCCTGCCTTGATCCGCCGGGCCTGGCGGCGATGTTCCTCGATTCCGGCGGCTTTTCCAGCGCGTATCACTCCGGTATCCGCCAGGGTGGCGCGTTCGAGCTCAAGCAGGCAACCTGGGCCTATAAGCACGCCCTACTGAGCCCGGCGACCCGTGCCGATCCAGCGCGCCGAGCCGCCTTGGAGGCTCAGGATCTCAAGGCCTGGTTCAAGGCCATGCCCTGGTCGGAGGGCCACTCGCCGCTCGCCGCCGCGCCGGAGTACGAGGCCTATCTCCTGGATCAGTGGCGCAACGGCCTATTTGGCCCCTACTGGAAGCAGAACGGCATCTATGCGCGCGGCGCGTATGAGGCGTATTCCGACGTGCCCGTCGTGCACATGAGCAGCTGGTTCGATCCCTATTCGGTGACGGCGATCGAGAACTTCCTGGGTCTGTCGACGCGCAAGCACTCGCCGGTGAAGCTAATCCTGGGTCCGTGGACTCATGGACAACGATCAGTCACCTACGCGGGTGATGTCGATTTCGGCCTCGCGGCGCCCTTGGACGGAGCCTTGGCCGAGGATTACGTGTCCTTGCGGCTGGCTTGGTTCGATGCCTGGCTCAAGAGCCCCAAGGGGGGTGATCCTCTCCCGCCGGTGAAGCTGTTTGTCATGGGCGGCGGATCTGGGCGAAAGACCCCGGAAGGGCGGCTGGATCATGGCGGCGCCTGGATGGACGCTGCGGCGTGGCCGCCGGCTGGCGTCGTGATGACGGACTGGTTCCTGCAGGTCGACGGCGGGTTGACGCCTGGCCCTCCGCAAGCGGAGTCGGCCTTCCAGGAGTACACGCACGATCCACGGCGTCCCGTACCAACCATCGGGGGCGCCATCGCGTCGGGCGCGCCGGTCATGGAGGCTGGGGCGTTCGATCAACGCGAAGCGCTCGGCATATTCGGCTGCGAGGCCCCCTATAGAGCCCTCGCCGACAGGCAAGATATGCTCGTGTTCCAGACGCCACCACTGGAGCAGGACGTCGTGGTGGTGGGACCGATAACGGTAAAGCTTCACATTTCGTCCGACTGCGTCGATACCGATTTCATGGTCAAGCTGATCGACGCCCACCCTCCCTCGGAGGACTATCCCGAGGGCTATGCGATGAACCTCTGTCACGGGGTTCTGCGAGCGCGTTATCGTAACGGTTTCGATCAAGAGACCCGGCTGGAGCCTGGACATGTCTACGCGCTCACGATCGACGCGTTCCCGACGGCCAACCGCTTCGTAAAGGGGCACCGGATCAGGCTCGACATATCGTCGAGCAACTTCCCCCACTTCGACGTCAATCCGAACTCTGGCGAGCCCGAGGGGTATGGGCTTTCTCCCCGCGTCGCAACAAATCGAGTCTATATGGATGCGACGCACCCATCGCGCGTGCTTTTGCCGATCCTGGCGCCTTAGCGGTTCAACGGACGGGTGAATGAAGCTCAACCTGCGTAGTCTGGAAGCCTTCCGGGAAACCATGCTGAGCGGCTCAGCGACAGCGGCGGCGGCGCGCATGGGCTTGAGCCAGCCGGCGGTCAGCCGTTTGATCGCCCAATTGGAGCAGGATGCGGGCTTTGATCTGTTCTATCGCGAAAAAGGACGATTAGCGCCCACCCCAGAAGCCCTCATCATTTACGAAGAGATCGACCTGGCGTTCGGCGGCCTGGAGCGCGTGGACACCCTGGTGAGGGATCTAGCGTCGTTCAACACCGGCGCCCTGAAGATTGTCGCCCCGCCCAGCCTGTCCGAAGGCGTCTTGCCGCGCATCCTCAGTCGCTTCATGGAGCGCTTTCCTAACGTGCGCGTCTCGATCGACTCGCGCAGCACCGAGACCGCACGGGCGATGGTGGCCAACCGCACCGCCGATTGCGGTTTCGTGAAGTTGCCCATGGACCGCGCCGACATTTCCACGGTCCTTCTATCTTCTAGCGAAACCGTGTGCGTCCTGCCCGAGGCTCATCCGCTCGCGGCGCACCCCGAACTTACACCTCAGCTCCTGCGCGGCGAGCCTTTGGTCCTGCTCGGCTATGGCACCCGCACCCGGCGCCAGATCGACGATGCGTTCCGGGCTTGCGGCGCGCGTCCAGAGGTCAAGCTGGAGACCCACACCGTCGGGTCGGCTTGCGCCTTCGCCGCCGCCGGACTGGGGGTGGCGATCGTCAATGCACTGCTCGCCACGAACTACCGCAAGCCCGGCATGACGATCCGCGTCTTTCGCCCGCAGATCCTGCATGACTATGCGTTTATGACCTCGGCGCTGGCGCCGCCGGGGCGCTTGGCCAATGCGCTTCTGGAACAAGCGCGCGGCTATTTCGCCGAGACTGATCAACTCGCCTAGAGCCCGCGCGTTTTAACGCCCTATGGCGCGACCTAAAGCGCGATGATCCCTCGCCGATGGGCGATGGTGACCGCCTGTGTGCGGTCGGTGACGTCGAGCTTGCTGAAAATGCTCCGCATGTGGCCCTTCACCGTGTCCTCGGAAAGCGAGAGCGCGCGAGCTATCTCCTTATTGGCCGCGCCCTGCGCTACGCGTTTGAGGACGTCGATCTCGCGCTCGCTAAGCGGCTCGGCGATCGCATTGACGGCGATGTCGTGGGCGACGTCGGGATGCAGGTAGCGCTGTCCATCTAGCACGGTGCGGATGGTGTCGATCAGCTCTCGCCGAAGACTGCTCTTGAGCAGATAACCCGAGGCGCCGGCGCGAAGCGCGCTCAAGGCCCTCACATCTCCGGCGTAAGTCGTCAGGACGATGATCCGTGCATCGGGGGCCCGAGCTCGGATGGCCCCGATCGCCTCCACGCCGTCGACATCGGGCATCTGGAGATCCATCAGCACCACGTCTGGACGCAAGCGCTCGAACTGCGCGATCGCGTCTCGACCATCCACGGCCTCGCCCACCACCCGAATGTCTGGCTCGGCTTCGAGCACGGCGGCAACACCTTCCCGCAGTAGCGGGTGATCATCGACGATCAGGACCGATACGACGTCCCTCATTGCGCGCCTCACTTCTTCTCACCGCGACGAGGACCAACCAACCATCCTGGCCAGCCGATCCGGCGACGGGCATAGGCCATCGCGCTCGGCACGACGAGCTCCACGTCTGCTCCCCTCTCGGGAGTGGCGCGTACGGTAAGGCTAGCGCGAATCTTTCGCGCCCGCTCGCGCATGCCAGCCAATCCGAAGTGACCATCGCGCGCGGCGACCTCCAGAACCGCCGGATCAATGCCGACGCCATTGTCCCGGACATTGATGCGCAACCGCTTGCTCTCAAACGCCACAATCATCTCGATGAGCGACGCGCGGGCATGACGATGGGCGTTGAAAAGCGCTTCGATAACGATGCGCTCGACTTCGTCGGCCACGAGGGGGTGAAGGTCGATCGGACGTCCGATCGCCGTCGTAACGACTTCGGCCGAGTTCTCGGAGCGCATCGAGGCGGCGACATCTCGCAAGGTCGTCATCAGATCTCCGCCAACCGAGACGCGCAGGCTGCGGAAGCGATCGCGGGCCTCGACAACGACAGCCTCGGCGCGGTCGAGCGCTCGTTCCAGCTGGTTGCGGGCTGGTAGATCCGCCGGCACTTGGCGGGCGGCCGACTGGAAGGTGAGAATGAGGCCTTGGACGCCCTGCAAAAGCGTGTCGTGCAGCTCGCGCGCGATCCGTTCGCGCTCGGCGATCCGTTCGCGCAACCTGGCCTGGAGGCGCTCAGTGAGACGCCCCATGCGCCACTGGAACGCCACGACGAGCAGGGCCAGACTCAAGGCCACGCACAGCAGCTGGAATAGTCGGCTTTGGACAAGGGCTGGCGGCAGATCCAAGACCACGCGGGCTGGATCGAGCGAAGGGATCCCTGCGGGCGCGCCGTCTCCAACGATCCAGCGCGTATGCTTGTACTGACTGAGCGCATGCTGAGGATCCAGCGCCAAGACGGGTGACGCCAGCACCAGGGCGATCAAGAGCGCCGCCCAGCCAATCCTCGCAGACCCGTTCGCCATGAGCGCCTTCTACCACAGGCGCTATGCGTAAACGCCGACGCTTGCGGCATTCAATATCGACCGGGTTAGGCCGAGCCCACCCTTTCGGTGGGGCGAGGCGTCGCCAAAGCCCGTTCTGATGAAGATCAGCCGCCCATTCGTGTCGGCTCTGGATAGCCCGCCCGACATTTACACTTCCGCCCAGGCGCGTGACGCTTTGCTGCAAGAACGACCCATGCCGACAAGACCCGCGACGCCTCCGTTTGGCGCTTGAGCCTCGATCGCCGCGATCTTCTCCATTCCGCTCTGAACCTTCCTCCCGGGGGACAAGAAGATGACTGATCACGATCAAGACGAAACGGGCGCAACGCGGCGCCGCGTCCTAGCCACCGCCACGAGCTTTGCAGCCTTGGCGGCCCTGCCCTCCACCTCCCTGGCGCTGGTCACGCCCGCGCCTTCAACCCAAGGTAAAGGAACTCACGACATGAGCAGCGGTTACGTCACGACCAGGGACGGCGTGCAGATCTTCTACAAGGACTGGGGTCCCAAGACCGCCCAGCCGATCGTGTTCCACCACGGCTGGCCGCTGTCGTCGGACGACTGGGACGCCCAGATGATGTTCTTTGTGCTCAAGGGCTATCGCGTCATCGCCCATGACCGCCGGGGCCACGGCCGCTCGACCCAGACCGACAGCGGCAATGAGATGGACACCTACGCCGCCGACGTCATCGCCCTGACCGACCATCTGGACCTGAAGAACGCCTTCCACGTCGGCCACTCGACCGGCGGCGGCGAGGCGATCCACTACGCCGCCCGCGCCAAGCCCGGCCGCGTGGCCAAGGTCGTGCTGGTCGGCGCGGTGCCGCCGATCATGCTGAAGACCCCGGCCAATCCGGGCGGGCTGCCGATGGAGGTCTTCGACGGCTTCCGCGCGGCCCTGCTGGCCAACCGCGCCCAGTTCTTCCGGGACGTCCCGGAGGGGCCGTTCTACGGCTTCAACCGTCCTGGCGCGAAGGTCAGCCAAGGCCTGATCGACAACTGGTGGCGCCAGGGCATGGCCGGCGGCGCCAAGGCTCACTACGACTGCATCAAGGCCTTCTCCGAGACCGACTTCACCGACGATCTGAAGAAGGTCGATATCCCGGTGCTGATCATGCACGGCGAGGACGATCAGATCGTCCCGATCGCCGATAGCGCCGAGCTGGCCATCAAGCTGGTCAAGAAGGGCACGCTGAAGACCTATCCGGGCCTTCCGCACGGCATGGCCTCGACCCACCCGGACGTCATCAACGCTGACCTGCTGGCCTTCTTCAAGGCCTAAGGACTTCGGGGCGCCGCCATGTGCCAGGTAAATCTGACGCGGACTATGAACCGCGATCGCACACATGACGGCGCGCCTTGGCGCGTGCTGGGGCTCGTCACGGTCCGTACGCCGGAGGGCGTGCTCTTCGGACGGCTGGAGACCCGCGCGTCGGACACCGAGACGACAATCAAAGAGGCTCAATTTCGGAAATAATGAGTTTCATTCATTTCCATTTATGAGCCGGTTGTCACCCGGCACAGTTCCCTCATCAGACACCGAACACGGCGGCCCAGGGCACGGTCCGCTGACACTAGAAGGATCAAGACCATGACCCTGCAAGCCAAGGCCGCCGCGGGCGCGCGCCTCCTGACTCCCGCCGATCACACCCTGATCATGATCGACTTCCAGTCGCAGATGGCTTTCGCCACCAAGTCGATCGACGCCAGCCTGCTGCGCACCAACGCCGCCCTCGTCGCCAACGCCGCCGCCGGCTTCGGCGTCTCGACCATCCTGACCACGGTCGCCGAGAAGAGCTTCTCGGGTCCGATGTTCTCGGAGGTCACCGATCCTTTCCCGGGCAAGCGCCTGCTGGACCGCACCTCGATGAACACGTGGGAGGACGCGCCGGTCATCGCCGAGGTCAACGCCATCGGCAAGTCGCGCATCGTGCTCGCCGGTCTTTGGACCAGTGTCTGCATCGTTGGTCCGGCGTTGTCGGCGCTCGAACAGGGCTTCGAGGTGTTGGTGATCACCGATGCCTGCGGCGACGTCTCCTCGGAGGCCCACGAGCGCGCGGTGACGCGCATGGTCCAAGCGGGCGCCCAACCGATCACGGCGCTGCAATACCTGCTGGAAATGCAGCGCGACTGGGCGCGGAGCGAGACCTACGACATGACCACGGGCGTGGCCAAGCAGTTCGGCGGCGCCTACGGCCTGGGCATCACCTACGCCAAGGCGATGTTCGGCGCCTCGGAAGGCCATTGATCCATCAGGGCGAGGCCTTCGCGCCTCGCCCGTTCCCGCTGGAGGCCGTCATGAAACCCTACCTGCTTTCGATCGGCGCCGGCCTTCTGGTGGGCGTGATCTACGCCCTGATGGGCGTGCGCTCGCCCGCGCCACCGGCCATTGCGCTGCTGGGCCTTCTCGGCATGTTGCTGGGCGAGCAAGCCGCGCCTATCGCCAAGCGCCTGCTGACGAGGGCGCCGGTGAGCGCCTACCTCAAGACGCCCGAATGCGCTGGCCAGGTGCTCGGCCCCCAGGCCGTGACCAAGACGCCTGAAGACCAGGCATGACGCCGCTCAACCGCCGCCAGGCGCTGGCCTTGGGCGCGGCGCTCCTTCCTCATTCCCTTCTCGCCGATCCTCGGAGGTCCGGCCCCATGTCCGCTCAAGCCGATCTGCTGCTCGTCAATGGCAAGTTCACGACGCTCGACCGGAGCAATCCGCGCGCCGACGCCGCGCTGATCCGGGACGGCAAGTTCGCCGCCGTCGGCGAGGAGCGCGAGGTCCGCACCGCCGTCGGACCGAACCCAACGGTGATCGACCTTAAAGGCCGGCGCGCGATCCCTGGCCTGATCGACAGCCACATGCACATCATCCGGGGCGGGCTGAACTACAACATGGAGCTGCGCTGGGACGGTGTTCCGACCCTGGCCGACGCCATGGCCATGCTCAAGAAGCAAGCGGCCAACACCCCGCCGCCGCAGTGGGTGCGCGTGGTCGGCGGCTTCACCGAGCACCAGTTCGTCGAAAAGCGCCTACCGAGCCTGGACGAGATCAACGCCGCCGCACCCGAGACGCCGGTGTTCATCCTGCACCTCTACGACCGCGCGCTGCTCAACCGGGCCGCGCTTCGCGCTGTCGGCTACACCAAGGACACGCCCAATCCGCCGGGCGGCGAGATCCAGCGCGACGCTTCTGGCGAGCCCACGGGCCTGCTGCTGGCCCAGCCGAACGCCACGATCCTGTACGCCACCTTGGCCAAGGGCCCCAAGCTGCCGCCCGAATATCAGCTAAACTCCACGCGCCACTTCATGCGCGAGATGAACCGCCTGGGCGTGACCGGCGTGATCGACGCCGGCGGCGGCTTCCAGAACTATCCCGATGACTACGCGATCATTGAGAAGCTACATGCCGACGACCAGTTGACCCTGCGGATCAGCTACAACCTGTTCACCCAGAAGCCGAAGGCCGAGTTGTCGGACTTCCAGTCCTGGTCCAAGCAGGTGCGACCCGGCCAGGGCGACGACAAGTACCGCCACAATGGCGCGGGCGAGATGCTGGTCTACAGCGCCGCCGACTTCGAGGACTTCCGCGTCGAGCGCCCCGAGATGCCCGCCAACATGGAAAGCGACCTCGAGCCGGTCATTCGCCACCTAGTCGAGAACCGCTGGCCCTGGCGTCTGCACGCCACCTACGACGAGACCATCTCGCGGGCGCTGGACGTCTACGAGAAGGTCAATCGCGACATGCCGTTCGACGGTCTGCACTGGTTTTTCGACCACGCCGAAACGATCAGCGAACGCAACATCGACCGGATCGCGGCCCTAGGCGGCGGCATCGCCGTGCAGCACCGCATGGCCTATCAGGGCGAGTACTTCATGGAACGCTATGGGACCAAGGCGGCCGAGGCGACGCCCCCAATTGGCAAGATGTTGAGGGCCGGGCTCCCGGTCGGCGCCGGCACCGACGCGACGCGCGTGGCCAGCTACAACCCCTGGGTCTCGCTGAACTGGCTGGTCAGTGGCAAGACGGTTGGCGGCGCGCGCCTCTATCCGCCGACCAACCGCGTCGACCGCGAGGAGGCGCTGCGCCTGTGGACGAGCGCCAACACCTGGTTCTCCAACGAGGAAGGCAAGAAGGGTCAGATCGCCGTCGGCCAGCTTGCCGACCTGGCGGTGCTTTCGGACGACTACCTCACCGTTTCGGAAGACGAGATCCCGCACCTGTCATCGGTGCTGACCCTGCTCGGAGGCAAGGTCGTCCACGGCGAAGGCGATTTTCACAAGCTGGCGCCGGTCCTGCCGCCACCCATGCCGGACTGGTCGCCTGTGCGAACCTTCGGCGGCTACCAAGACCGATCGCGATCCCAGGCGCGCGCCCTAGCCTCGGCTTGCGGCTGTGCTAGCGCGTGCAACGTGCACGGCCATGACCACGCGGCGGCCTATGCCCGTGAGGCGCCGACCGTCGATGCACGCTCGTTCTGGGGCGCTATGGGTTGCGGCTGCTGGGCGGTGTGAGATGACGCCGCCCGCGCCCATCCGCGCGCTGTTGCGCGCGCCGGCCTTCGGCGTCTTGGCGCGCGCGATCCTGACCCTGCCCTATTGGTGGAGCGGGATCGCCAAGATGGCCGACTTGAAGGGCGCCCTGGCCGAGGCCGCCAGCCTTGACCTCAAGCCTGCCGCCTTGATCGTCGCGGCCACCATCTCCGTCCAGCTCGGGGGCGCCGTGGCGCTGATCCTGGGCCGCGGCGGCTGGCTTGCCGCCGGCGCGCTGGGCGTGTTCACTGCGCTCGCAACTTTGATAGCACACCCCTATTGGGCCATCGCCAGCCCCACCGAACACTTCCACGCCCTGAACACCTTCCTCGAGCATATCGGCCTGATCGGCGGCCTCATGCTGGCGGCGATCCTCGTGGAGAAGGAGCGTCGGGCATGACCGATAGCCGGCTGAACGTCGCCACGGGCATGGGCATGGCTTTCGTCGGCGGCTATGTCGACGTGGTCGGTTTCGTTCTTCTGTTTGGGTTGTTCGTCGCTCACGCCACCGGCAATCTGGTCATGCTGGGCGTCGCCCTGGCGGGCGGCGCTGGCGGCCTGGCCACCAAACTCTTGGCCTTGCCCGTCTTCCTCGGCGCCGCATCCTTGGCCTATGCTCTTGTCCGCTGGCGCAGGGCCCGAGACCTTCAGTGCGAGACGCTGGTGCTTGGACTGCAGGCGATGCTGCTGACCGCGTTTGCGCTCCTGACGATCGCGGCCTCACCGGGGGGCGCGGCCGATAGTCCCGACGTTATGATCGCAGGCCTGGTTGGCGTCGCGGCGATGGCGGTGCAGAACGTCGGCACCCGGGTCGTTTTCGGGCATCTTGCGCCGACCACCATGATGACGGGCAATGTCACCCAGATGGCCATAGATATCGTTGATTTCGTAGCGGCGCGCGGACAGCCCGATGACGCTCTCAAGGCCCGCCTGCTCAAAACTTGGCCGCCCATCGCCGCCTTCGCGCTCGGCGCGGCCGGCGGCGCTGCGGGGGTGCTGATCGCCGGAGCCTGGAGCCTGATGCTCGCGGTGGTCGCAGTCGCCGGCCTAGCGGCGCTCCACGCGACACCCCACCGCCGATGAGTATCAGCGCGGCCCTGCTCGCTGCCATCATGGCCGGCCCGATCGCGCCGCCCCCATTCAAACCCGTGCGATCCGACGAGGACTACGGCTACCTGAGCGACGTGCAGGCGCGGATGGGTTTGGATGCGCTGCGCTACATTCCGCTGGGCGGGGACGCCTATGTGGGTTTCGGCGGAGAGGCCAGGTTGCGGATCGACGCCGTCGGCGCGCCGCGCTTTGGCCTAGGCGGCGCTAAAGCCGACACCTTCGCCCTTGGCAGATTGCTGCTCAGCAGCGACCTGCATTTGGGATCGAAGGTTCGGGTCTATGGCGAGCTGGGCTTGCATCGTGATTACGGCAAGCGCGAAAGGCCCTCCGCGACCGATCGCGATCGCCTCGACACCCAGGTGCTGTTCGTGGATGTATCACCCGTCCCGGGCTGGCGCGTTCGCTTGGGCCGACAGGAGCTGCAACTGAACCCAACACAGCGTTTCGTCGCCGTACGTGAAGCGCCGAACATCCGACAGAGCTTCGACGGCGCCCGGATCACACGATCGGTCGGTTCGCTGAAGCTGGACGCCTTCTACCTGCAGCCCGTGGCCATCTCATCGGGCGCTTTCGACGATACGCGCAACCGCGCCCAGCGCTTCTATGGCCTTTATGCCTCGACCCGGCTCTCTCCTCGCCAGGCCCTGGACCTCTACGCTCTGGGGCTGGAACGGGACGCCGTGCGCTTTGGCGCGATAACCGGCGACGAGCGCCGCACCAGCCTCGGCGCGAGATTGTCAGGCGGCCAAGGCCGTATCGACTATGAGGCGGAGGGCGTCGTGCAGGGCGGCCGTTTCGCTGGGCGGCGTATTCAGGCCTTCGCGGCCTCAGCCGGCGGAGGCTATACGCTGGACCGACCATGGAGGCCGAGGTTGGGCGTGCGTCTGGACCTGGGCTCGGGGGATCGCGATCCGACGGACCGTCAGCTTGAAACCTTCAACCCGATGTTCCCTCGTGGCGGCTACTTCAACGAAACGGGCCTCGTCAGCTGGGGGAATCTGGCGGCCGCGCGCGCTAGCATCGGCGTCACGCCGCGAAGGGCGATCAGCCTTGAGGCCAGCTATACGGCGCGTCGCGTTTGGAGCGCCGCCGACGCCATCTATCTGCAACCCTTGGCGCCACTCGCCACCGCTCGTGTCGGACAATCAAAAGCGGTCGGTGACGCCGTGCAGCTGGATGGGGCTTGGCAGGTGACCCGGAACCTAAGGCTGCAAGGACAGCTGGCGCGCCAGAACGCGGGGCCGGCTGTCCGCGCCTTGGGCGGACGTTCGGCCGATCTGGCGGTCCTGTTCGCGCAGTTCAGGTTCTAGCGCGTCGCCCAGGCGCGCCCGACCTCCGCTAGGGGAATGCAGCCATTATAGGCGCCCGGCACCGGATCGTACTGCAGGGCCATCGTGGCGCCGGTTTCCGACGTGAAGTAGCCGATCGTCACCCAATCCTCGAGGGACGAGAAGAAGTGCGGCCGACCGGGACTCTGGCCAGTGCCGGTCGCGACTTCCTGGTCATAGGTAGTCAATAGCGCGACCTGCTGCTCGGGTTTCAGCGCCACGAACACATCGCCATGGGCAGCACGCGCATCGGCGTCTATGCGCGTCAAGCCGCCGATCAGAAGCTCCTTCTGGGCCTTGTCGCAATAGTTGGTGAGCGCCCGGTCGATGAACTGCGGTACACCGGCGGCGCGAGCGCCCGGCGTGTCCGTGGTCGGAATGATCCACTCGGAGACCACATCGAGAACGCGCGCCTGTTCAGTCGTAAGCGCGGTCGGCGTCCACTCAAGCGGCGCCGCAGCGGCGCGGCTGGCCCATCCGGTCGCGGCGGCGCCAACGGTGAAGGCCAAGCCCTTGAGGGCGTCGCGTCGGTGCAGCATCACAGGTCTCCCCGCTTGCGGGCCTTGACGGCATGGTCGACCGCTCTGGCCGTCAGCGCCATATAGGTCAGGGACGGATTCACGCAGGAGGCCGAGGTCATGGCCGCGCCGTCCGTTACGTACACATTCTTGCACTCGTGAACCTGGTTGTGGGCGTTCAGCACCGAGGTCTTGGGATCGCGCCCCATGCGGGCGGTGCCCATCTCGTGGATGCCCAGACCCGGCGCAAAGCCGCCGTCATAGCCACGGACGTTCTTGAAGCCCGCCGCCTCCAGCATCTCAACCGCAGCGCTCTGCATATCCTTGCGCATGGCGAGTTCATTCTCGCGCATGGTCACGTCCATAGTTAGGGTCGGCTGGCCGAACTCGTCCTTCACGTCGCGGTTCAATGTGACGCGATTGTCCTCGTAGGGCAGGATTTCGCCGAAGCCGCCGAGGCCCATCGTCCAAGGACCCGGCTGGGTCAGAGCTGCTTTGCGCCCCGCCCCGAAGCCTCTTTGGGCGCCTGCCTTCGCGCCAAGGTCACGATCCCAGCCGGAACGGCTGGCGCCGCCTTGATAGCCGAACCCGCGCAGGTAGTCCGAACGCTTGGTGGCGGCGTCGCCTAGGTTGCGGAAACGTGGCACATAGATGCCGTTCGGGCGACGGCCCGAGTAGTACATCTCGGCGAACTCAGGCGCTTCGCCGCTGGCGCCGACGCCCAGATGGTGGTCCATCACGTTCCGACCTAGCTGGTCGCTACCGTTCCCGAAACCGTTGGGGAACCGCGAACTGGTGGAGTTCATCATGACCCAGGTCGAGTTCAGCGCCGAGGCGCACAGGAACACGACGTCCGCATAGAACTCCTCGTCCTTGCGGGTGGTCGCGTCCAGAATCCGTACGCCGGTGGCCCGTCCCGCCTTCTCGTCATAGATCAGCTCGGTGACGATAGAGTTGGACCGGATCACCAGGTTGCCAGTCCGCTCGGCCGCGATCAGCCCACCCGAGTTGGAGCTGTAATAGCCACCGAACGGACAGCCGCGGATGCACATGTTGCGGTACTGGCACTTGGTGCGGCCAAGGCTCAGCTGCTCCTCGGTCGGATCAGTCAGGTGAGCTGTGCGGCCCATCGTGATTCGCCGATCGGGGAACTGCGACTCGGACCGCGACTTGAAGGCCTTCTCAACGCAGTTCATCTCCATCGGCGGCTGATAGACGCCGTCAGGAAGCTGCGGCAGGCCCTCGGCCTGCCCCGAGACGCCAATGAAGCGCTCAACGTGATCGTACCAGGGCGCCAAATCCTCGTATCGGATCGGCCAATCAACAGCGATGCCTTCCCGAGCGTTCGCCTCGAAGTCGATCGGGCTGTGCCGATAGCTCTGACGCCCCCAAGTCAGGGAGCGCCCCCCACGTGATAGCCCCGAATCCAGTCGAACCGATTGGTCTCGGTGTAGGGGTTGGTGTCGTCCCGGACGAAGAAGTGCTGGGTGTACTCCGTCATGGTGTAACCCGTGCGGCGCTGCACCTTGTAACGGGCTTCCAGCTCTTCCGGCGGCAACTGGCCGCGAGGGTACTTGGTCTGCCAGGGATCGAGGGTGGCGGTGGGATAGTCCTCGAGGTGGCGGACCATGCGTCCACGCTCTAGCACCAGGACCTTCAGCCCCTTTTCCGTGAGTTCCTTGGCGGCGATGCCGCCGGTCATTCCGCTGCCCACAACAATCGCGTCGTAGGTGTTCTTACGACGCGCTCGACCGTTCAGGTTGGCCATGTTCGCTCCCTCTGCGGTCCGCTCGCCAGACCACGCCGGCTTGCTTCCGCAACGCGACGCCAACTCTGGATGGAACCCCTCATTCTTGTCTGGAGGCTTCCATGAAATGGGTTACATTGCAAGAAAGCTCGACATTCGATCGTGAAAAGTGGGCGTTCGGGAGGAAAGAAACCATCATGACCATCTTGTCCGCTTCGGCGCGCCGTTACGGTTTGGTCGCCATCGCGCTTGGCCTGGTCGCCGCCAGCACGCCCACCCTCGCCCAGGACCTGAAGGCGGGTCCCTGGCGACCACTTTTCGACGGAAAGAGCCTGGATAGCTGGATACCGAAGATCGCCAAGCACCCTGCTGGCGAGAACTATAAGCAGACCTTCGTGGTGCACGACGGCGCGATCAGGGTGTCCTACGCCGGCTACCAGACGCTGGACGGCCAGTTTGGGCACCTTTTTTACAAGGCGCCGTTCAAGGCTTATCGCCTGCGATTCACCTATCGCTTCCTGACCGAGGGCGGCCTCCCCGACACCCCAGGCTGGGCGCGTAGCAACAGCGGGATCATGTTCCACAGTCAGAGTCCCGAGAGCATGACCGTCGACCAGCCCTTCCCGGTTTCGGTCGAGTTCCAGCTTCTTGGCAAGGAAGGTGATTCGGCCCGGCCGACCGGCGCGGTCTGCACGCCGGGAATCACCATCGCGATCGACGGCCAGAAGGTGAAGGAGCACTGCACACCGTCGGCCAATGCCCCGACGGTGCCGAACGGAACCTGGGTCAAGGCGGAACTGGAAGTGCGGCCCAACGGCGAAGTGTTCGAGAAGATCAACGGCGTCGTGGTGCATCACTACGCCGATCTGACCCTCGATCCAGAGGATACCGTCGCTGGCGGCGCCAAACCTTACATCCTGGCGCGCGGCGCTCAGCCGGTCACCGAGGGGTACATCGCCCTACAGAGCGAAGGTCACCCCATCGAATTCAAGGATATCGAGATCCAGGAGCTGACGGCGCGTTAGCGCCGTCAAGAAGGCCTATTTCTTCAGCGTGCCGAGGTACTGGATCACCGCGGCTCGCTGCTCGGCGTCCGGCGCGCCCAGCAGCATCTTCGTGCCCGGCACGGCCTTGCCCGGCGCCTTGATGAAGGCGTCGAGCTGGGCGGGCGTCCAGGTGATACCCGAGGCCTTCAGCGCGTTGCTATAGGCATAGCCCGGCGCGGTTCCAGCCTTGCGACCGACCACTCCTGCCAACGGCGGCCCCATCTTACCTGGCGCGGGTTGGACGGAATGGCAGACCGTGCAGCGCTGCTTGAACACTTGCTCACCCGAAGGCGGCGCGGCGGCGGCGCTGGTTGCGAGGCCGGCGAGAACGGCGACGAGGCTAAGCTGGAACTTCATCGGATACTCCGGTGGGGAACGGCTGAACTATAGGCCTAGGAGGCGGCGGTTGCGGCCGGGATCCGAGGCGCCGCCGGCGAAATCGTCAAACGCCTTGTCCGTGACCTGGATGATATGATCGCGGATGAACGGCGCACCTTCGCGGGCGCCCTGCTCCGGATGCTTCAACGCGCACTCCCACTCCAGAACCGCCCAGCCGTCATAGTCGTACTGCGCGAGCTTCGAGAAGATCGCCTTGAAATCAACCTGCCCGTCACCCAGCGAGCGGAACCGGCCGGGGCGCTCGGCCCACCCCAGATAGCCGCCATAGACGCCAGCCTGGGCCGAAGGACGGAACTCGGCGTCCTTGACGTGGAACGCCTTGATGCGCTCGTGATAGCGGTCGATGTACCCGAGGTAGTCGAGCTGCTGCAGCACCAGATGGCTAGGATCGTAGAGGATGTTGGCGCGCGGATGGCCGCCGACTTCGTCCAGGAACCGCTCGAAGGTCGCGCCGTCGTGCAGGTCTTCGCCCGGGTGAATCTCGTAGCAGGCGTCGACGCCGTTCTCTTCGAACACGTCCAGGATCGGCTTCCAGCGCCGGCCAAGCTCAGCGAAGGCTTCTTCAACTAGCCCCACTGGCCGCTGCGGCCAGGGGTAGAAGTAGGGCCAGGCCAGCGCGCCCGAGAACGTCGCATGGGCGTTCAAGCCAAGACGTCGGCTGGCGACGGCCGCGGCCTTGACCTGCCCGACCGCCCATTCCTGGCGCGCCTGGGGCTTGCCGCGCAGCTCCGGCGGCGCGAAGCCGTCGAACAGCTCGTCATAGGCCGGATGCACGGCGACCAACTGGCCCTGCAAATGGGTCGATAGCTCGGTGATCTGCAGCCCATGATCGGCCAGCAGTCCAGCGATGTCGTCGCAATAGGCCTGGCTCTCGGCGGCGCGCGCCAGGTCAAAGAACGAGTCCGCCCCGCCCGTCGGCATCTGCACGCCGACATAGCCGAGATCGGCGCCCCATTTGGCCATCGTCTCCAGCTTGTCGAACGGCGGCTTGTCGCCGATGAACTGGGCCAGAAAAATGCCGGGTCCCTTGAGCGTCTTCATCACGCGTCTCCTTCCAGCGTCACCCAGCCGGCGTCCTCACGGCTGGCGGCGACGGCGCGTTCCACGAAGGCCATACCGCGAACGCCCTCGGCGATGTCGGGAACCAGCGGTCCCTCCCTGCCTTCGATGACGTCGGCGAAGTCGCGATAGATGTTGGCGAAGGCCTCGATAAAGCCCTCGGGGTGGCCAGTTGGCAGGCGGGTGACCGCGCGGGCCGCCGCGCTGAGATAGCCCGAACCGGCGTGCAGCGTCTGGCTGGGGCCGTCCAGCCAGTCCAGGGTCAGGACGTTCGGATCCTCGTGCGACCAGGTCAGGCCGCCCTTCTCCCCATAGACGCAGAGCTTGAGGCCGTTGCGCGCGCCCGCGCTGATCTGCGAGGCGATCAGAACGCCCCGCGCGCCATTGTCGAAGCGCAGCAGCACGTTGCAGTCGTCATCCAACGGGCGCCCCGGCACGACGGTGGCGACGTCGGCGCAAAGCCGTTCGACCTGCCGCCCCGTCACGAACTCGGCGATGTTGAAAGCGTGGACGCCGATATCCCCGATGCAACCGCCCACGCCGGACTGGCTGGGATCGGCGCGCCAACTGGCCTGCTTATTACCCGCCTCGCGCTCCAGCGGTTTCGAAAGCCAGCCTTGCGAGTACTCGACAACCACCTTTCGCACCGCGCCAAGGTCGCCGCGCGCCACGATCTCGCGGGCTTCTCGCACCATCGGATAGCCGGTGTAGGTGTAGGTCAGGGCATATTGCTTGCCCGACGCCGCGACGATGTCGGCCAGTTCCTTCGCCTCGGCGAGGTTCAAGGTGGCGGGCTTGTCGCTGATGACGTGAAAGCCTCCACGGAGGGCGGCGCTCGAGACGTCGAAATGCAGGTGGTTGGGCGTCACGACCGACACCAGCTGAACGCCATCAGGGCGCGCGCGCTCAGCCGCGATCATCGCCTGGTGGTCCGGATATACCCGGTCTGGCGCGACGCCCCAGGCCGCGGCGGCCTGGGCGTTCTTGGCCGGGTCGCGGCTGAATACGCCTGCGACCAGACGGATGCGTCCGTCCAACTCGGCGGCCATGCGGTGCACCGGTCCGATGAACGAGCCGGGGCCGCCCCCGACCATGGCCATCCGCAAGCTCATCAGGCGACCACCTTGGCCAGATAGTCGAAGCTGATCTTGGCCGACTCCAGGCGCGCGCCCTTAAAGGGCGGCTCCTGCTCGTAGAAGAACCCGCGCACGCCGGCCTCATAGGCGGCGGGCAGGAGCTTGGGCCAATTGATCATGCCCGAGCCAACCTCGGTCGGATCCTGGCGTAGCTCGAAATTGGGCTTGGTCGTCGGCTTGATGTCCTTGACGTGCATGTGGGTGAAACGCCCCGCGTGCGCCTTGAGCATCGCGAACGGATCCTGACCGGCGGCCGTCACCCAGCCCGCGTCGAGTTCGAAGATCACCAGGCTCGGATCGGTGTGCTTGAGCAGGATTTCCATGCCGTTGGTGTCGGCGCCCTTGGCGTCCTTCACAGGCGTGAACTCGAAATTGTGGTTGTGATAACCGGTGACAATCCCGGCCTTCTTCAAGACGGCGGCCTTTTCGTTCAGGAAATCGGCGTTCCACTTCCAGTCATCAGCGGTCATTTGCATGCCGGCGTCGCGAAGGCCCACGCCGGACATGCGATCGGGAATGTACTGAATGGGCATGATCGCGGTCTTCACCCCAACCACATGAAGGTCGTCCGCCAGCTTGGAGAGATCGCCGCTGAAGCTGATAGCGGCGCCCTTGGGCGGGACGTGGGCGCTGGTGCAAGCCAGGCCCGCGCGATCAAAGGCGGCGCGCAGCTCAGCCGGGGTGCGGCCGAGATACCCAGCCAGCTCCACCGTCTTGAAGCCGATCTTGGCGACCGTCGCCAGTTGAGCGTCCAGCTCCTTCGCAAGGTCCGGACCCAGACTATAGAGCTGGATGCCGAGCGGCAGCTTACGGCGCTGGAAGAAGGTCGTTTCGGCCGCGCCAGCGGCGCCAGTCCAACTCGCGGCCAAGGCGGCGGCGCCGGCGGCGATGAGCCCGCGCCTGGAAAGGGCCGTTCGGGTTTCGTCAGCAATCGTACGCACGAGGCTTTCCTTTCAGGCTTTAGGGTTGCGCCGGGCTGGCCGCGCCGAGGGACTCGTCGTTCTCGGTTTCGGCGACCGGCCCCCGCGAAGGCGGACGGAAGAAAACGGCCATCAGCAGCACGGCCACCAGCGCCATCCCGGTCGGAACCATGAACAGGCTCGTGTAGTCGACCGCACCATTGGTGCTGAGACGGCCAATCAACGCCGGGAACAGGAAACTGGCCGCGACATTACCAACGCCCAGGATCAGCAGGTTGAACAAGCCTTGGGCGCTGGAGCGGACGTCCTTCGGGAAGACCGCATCCACGAAGATGTAGACCGTCGCGAAGAAGAAGGCGTAGCAGATCCCGTGCAGCAGCTGGACCGCGACAATCACGGGGATGCTGTCGGCGAAGAAAGCGAAGACGGCGAAGCGGGCGGCGTGGCCTAGGACGCCGATGATCATCGTGATCTTCCAGCCCAGCCGAGCCAGAACGCGCCCCAAGAAGAACATGGTGAGAATCTCGGCCACCTGACCAAGGCTCAGCACGACCATAGAGAGGTTGCCGGCGATCCCGACCCGATTGGTCAGGAAGGCGTCGGCCATCACGAAGTAGCCGTTGTGGATAACGGAATCTATGAAGGTGACGATGAACAGCACCAGCACGAACGGCGCGCCCAGGAGCTTGAAGGCTCGACGCCAAGCAAGCTTATCGACCCCGGCCTCGTCCTTGCGCGGCGGCGTGTGCGGCAGGGTCAGCGAATAGGCGGCGAAGACGAATGACAGGATCGCCGCGACCAGGAAGATCCAGCGGGTCTGTTCGGCGGTAGCGTGCGCGCCAAGCAGGAAGACGAAGGGCCAGCTGACCAGCACCCACCCCACCGTGCCGCCCATCCGCACCGGGCCGAATTGCCCCGCCGGATCTCGCAGGTTCGCGAACGCTATCGAGTTGGTGACCGATAGGGTTGGCACATAGACCAGGCTGAAGATCAGGTAACAGATGAAGAACGGCCAGAAGGTGGTGGAGAAGGCCGTGCCGATCAGGGCTAGGCCGCCAATGAGATGGCTGGCGGCTAGGAACCGCTCGGCTGAAAAGTTGCGGTCGGCGAACTGATTGGAAAAGAAGATGCCGACCAGGGCCGCGACGCCCCAAGCGCTGCCGACCAGCGACTGCTGCCAGGGCGCGAAGCCCAGCATGCCCATGTACGGAAAGATCTTGGGCGCCCAGGCGCCCCAGATCGCCAGCTGCAGCACCATCATCAGGAAGAGCCGGAAGCTCGTCGTCATGGTCCTGGTCCTCCCCGACCGGTTCTGGGCGGCGCTTCGGCCGCTTTGGCCCCGCCCGCTCTGATGTAATCGAAATCATCGATAACAGGGGTCGTGCCGGCGGGCAACTGGGTCCAGGGAGTTCCGGCGCTCCAGCTTCGCCTTGCCAAGCCTCGGAGCAAACGCCAGTGTCGCGCCAATGGCGACCATTCAAGATGTTGCGCGGGCCGCGGGGGTGTCGACGGCGACGGTCTCGCGGGTGTTCAGCGCCCCAGAGTTAGTGATTGAGACCACACGCCAGCGGGTCATGGCGGTCGTCGCCCAGCTTGGCTACGAGCCAAATTTCGCGGCCAAGAGCCTTCGCACCCTGCGGACTGAGAAAATCCTAGTCACTGTGCCGGATATCTCCAACCCGTTCTTCTCACAGGTGATCCGCGGGGTCGAGGAAGCCGCTCTCGCGGCTGGCTACTCAGTGCTGCTGGGCGACACCCGACACGAGGAGGCGCGCGAGGAGCAATACGCCGCGATGTTCCGGCGCAAAGAGGCCGACGGCTTGATCTTCCTGGGTCATCGTCTGCCCGAAGCCCTCGCCGACATGGTCGCCTCCAAGGGCGCGAGAACGCCGATCGTCAACGGCTGCGAGTTCCGCCCTGGCCTGGCGGTCTCCAGCGCCCACATCGACAACGAAGGCGCCGCAGCCGAGGTGATGGAGCATCTCTACGGCTTGGGCCACGCTCGCATTGGGGTGGTCACCGGGCCGCTGGCGAGCCCAATCAGTAGCGACCGATTGTCCGGCGTGCTGTCGGCCGCGCAGCGCCACGGCCGAGCCAGCGCTCTACGCATCTCGATTGGCGACTTCTCGATCGAGTCGGGTGTGCGCCAGGCGGGTGAGTTGCTGGACGAACTGGGGCGTCCCACGGCGATCTTCTGTTTCAGCGACGAGATGGCGATGGGCGCGCTGGAGGCCATTCGTCGCCGAGGGCTCTCCTGCCCTAAGGACGTTTCCTTGGTCGGCTTCGACGACATCCGCTTTGCCCGTCATCTCGACCCGCAACTCACCACGGTGAGCCAGCCCATGGAGGAGATCGGCCACGAAGTGGTGCGCCTGTTGCTAGATATCCTGTCCGGCCGCGCCACGACCTTGCAGAACGTCACCCTCCCGCATGAGCTTGTCGTGAGAGCCAGCACGGCGCCGCCGGCGGTCTAGGGTCTGGGCGGCAGCTCCCGCACCCAGATGTTGCGGAAGCTGATCGGCTTGCTGGGATCGCCATGAGCTTGCAGCTTGATCGGCGCTGCGCCGTGCGGCCTGTAGGCGGGCCTGCCGATGTAGACTGTCTCGCCGGCCAGAACCGCATTGTCCTGCACGAGTACGCCGTTGTGCAGCACTGTGACTGTCGCGGGTGAGGCCAGTATTCCGGCGGCGGTGAAGCGCGGCGCACGCCAGACGATGTCGTAGGCCTGCCACTCGCCGGGCTTGCGGCTGGCGTTGGCCAGGGGGGGATGCTGCTTGTAGACGCTGGCGGCCTGGCCGTTCACGTAGGTCTGGTTCTCGAAAGAATCGAGAATCTGAACCTCGTAGCCAGCATCGCGTGGTCCGGTGGAGGCTAGGAAGACACCGCTGTTACCGCGCCCCTGTCCGCTCCCGTCGATATCGGCTGGAATGCGCCACTCAAGATGCAGCTGATAGTCCTGGAACGCGCGTTTCGTCTCGATATTGCCCTTGGACTTATCGACCGTGATGACGCCGTCAGCGACCGTCCAGGCGGCTGGCGACTTGTCCGCGCTCGACACCCATTGGTCCAAGCCCTGCCCGTCGAACAGCACGATGGCGTCGGATGGAGGACCGCTGGCGGCGGCTGGGGCCACGAAGGCCGGCTTCGGAGCCCATACCTCGGTGTCCTCCGGTCGGCTCTGAGCGAACGCCGAAGACGACGCGACCCCAACCAAACCTAAGGCGCTCATGAAAACCCGGATCATCATGCGCAAGCTCCAGCGACTCCAGCCGGCTTAGCGGATAGGAACTCGACCAATCTGTCGACCCTGCTTCGGCGGCATGAGCGCGCCGAGCCCCGCCGGCCTACTGGGGCCTCAGGGTTTTCGAAGAGCAGTAGCCTGCGCTCAGGCCGCGAAGCGGGCGTCCAAGGCCTCAAGGCGAATCAGGACACGATCCAGGGTCGAGCGCTTAACCGGCTTGCCGTCGCGCAGCTTGGTCCAGGTGGTCTCGCTGATCGCGTAGCATTCGAACAGATGCTCGCGTGTGACGGCGGGCAGCCGGGCGCGCAGGCGCTGGAAGATTTCTCGGGAAGCAGTGACAGTTTCAGCCATGGGACAGCGCAGAACAGTTACGCACGAGAAGATGTCTCTAACGCGTCCCTATGACGGCCTTGTTGGTCGACCATATTTCAGAGCTGTTACGCAAGGCCAGGTTTCGAACGAAATCGTGACACTCTGCAATCAGCGGTTATGTTGCGGACGCTCGCAACTGCAAGCGCATGCCGTCAAAGCCCGGCTCGACCCCGGGCGGCAGGCGAGCAGCTAACGCGTTGTAGTCCAGGTCGATGTGTAAGTTCGTCAGAATCGCCCGCTTCGGCTTGGCGCGAGCGATCCATTCCAGGGCAAGTTCGACGTGCGCGTGGGTCGGATGCGGCGTCCATCGCAGGGCGTCGACGATCCAGACCTCCAGATCCGCCAGATCAGCCCAGCTGCTTTCCGGGATAGCGCGAACGTCCGGCGTATAGGCCACGTCGCCTATCCTATAGCCGACGGCGCGAACCTCGCCGTGATCAACGTCGAAAGTATGAACGGAAATGTCCCCGCTGGGGCCTGAAATCTCGAAGTCACGCCCCAGGGGCGGAAGGAGCCTAGGCTCACAGATCGCCGGGTAGCCGCCCTGGCTGTGAAAAACGTACTCGAACCGCTTCAGCAAGCCGTCGTGGGTCGCCTGGTCCATATAGGTCGGGATCCGGACGCGCTGGTTCAGGAAAAACGGACGCAGATCGTCGATCCCGTGCGCCTGATCGGCGTGGTCGTGCGTGAACAGCGCCGCGTCGATCCGCCGGACGCTGGCGGCGGCAGTCTGAAGCCGCAGGTCGGGCGCGGTGTCGATGATGACCGTCGTCTGGTGGGTCCGGCCGCCCTCGCCCAAGCGCCGGACCAGCAGCGAACAGCGCGAGCGATGGTTCTTCGGCTCGGCCGGATCGCAGTCTCCCCAGTTGCCGTCGGCGCGAGGCACCCCGCCGGAAGAGCCAGAGCCCAGAATGGTGAACTCCAGCGTCGCGCTCATGGCCGGGAAATCCGATCGAACAGGGCGAAGAAGGCCTCCTCGGTGCGTTGTTCGGTCTCCGACCGACTCCACCCCCGGATTTCCGCCAGCTTGTCGTAGATATGCGGCAGATAGGCCGGTTCGTTGCGGCGACCGCGCATGGGGACGGGCGCCAGGTATGGGCAGTCGGTCTCGACGATGATCCGGTCGGCCGGCATGTCGCGAATAACCGCCCTCACCTCCTCGGCCGCCTTGAAGGTGGCGATGCCCGACACCGAGAACCAGGCGCCCAGGTCGGCGGCGCGCCGAGCCAGCTCGGGACCGCTCGTGTAGCAGTGCATCAGGATCTTGAACGGCCCCGCCCGGTACTCGGTCTCCAGAATCTCGCCCATCGCGTCATCGGCCTCGCGGGTATGGACCACGAGTGGCAGGCCGCTTTCTCGGGCGGCGATGCAGTGTTGGCGGAAAACCTCGGCCTGAACCTCACGCGGCGACAGGTCGTAGTGGAAATCGAGACCGCATTCGCCGATACCGATCACGCGCGGACGACTAGCCAGCTCGACCAGACGCGCCGCAGTCAGCCCGGGATCTTCCTTGGCCTCGTGCGGGTGCGTTCCGACCGTGCACCAGATGTCGGGCTCGGCCGTGGCGATTTCATGCACCGCCTCGAAGGACGAGACCTTGTCGCAGATGGTGACCATCAGGCCGATCCCCGCCTCGCGGGCCCGGGCGATCACGGCGTCTTTGTCCTCGGCGAACTGCGGCGCGTGGAGATTCACATGGCTGTCGATGAGCATACGGCTCACATCGCCGCCTTGGCCGCCGCGCGCAAGTCCGAGATGACGCTCCAGAACACGTCGCCCCGGTCAAGGTTCACGGCTTCGGCCTCTCCGGGCACGTTTGACAGGCGCTCCCAGGCGGCCGCCCAGCGATCCAAGCCAGGGGAGTTCTTGCCATCGGCGGCGACCTTGGTCGCGAAGATCCGCACCTGGTCGGCCATGCGGTCCATCAGCAGCTCGAACCGCGCCGCGCCCTCCCCGCCCCGGAAGGTGTCGGCCATGGCCAGCAACGCGCCCTCGTCGATCTTGGGCAGGGCCCGCAGTATCTCATTGGCCGCGTCGTCCATGGCGATCGCGCCAACGGCGGCCAGCTGCAGCGCCTTTCCCGGCGCGCCGTGGGCCATGCGCGCCAGACGCTCTGCGTCCTTGTACGGCAGGTCGGCCATCCGCTCAACCATGTCGGCGGCGGCCGGAACACCGGGCGCGGGAACCGGCAGGCGTCGACAGCGCGAGCGGATGGTCGGCAGAAGCTTGCCTGGCGCATGGCTGATCAGCAGGATCACCCCGCGCGACGGGGGCTCCTCCAGCGTCTTCAGGACCGCGTTGGCTGCGTTGACATTCAAGTCGTCGGCGGCGTCGATGATGGCTACTCGGTAGGGCGAGACCGCTGGCGAGTTGGCGAAGAACTCCGGCAGCCTGCGCGCTTCGTCGACTGGGATCGCCTTGCGGGCCTTTCCGTCGTCGGTCAGCCGCTCAAGGATCATCAGGTCGGGATGCGAGCGCGCGGCGACCTGTCGGCTGACGACATCCGACGGCGCCGCGCCTAGAAGACCCAACGACGGTTCGGGGCGCGCGCCCAGCAGGCGCCTCGCCATGCGATAGGCCAGGGTCGCCTTGCCGACGCCCTCGGGCCCCGTCAGGAGCCAGGCATGGTGCAGACGGCCTCGCTCCAGCGCATCCAGGAACGCCGCCTCGGCCGCCGCTTGGCCTTCAAGCCTGTAGACGTCGCGGGGATGCGCTGGCGCTTGCATCAGCGTTCGAGCCTTTGGTCGACCGCGTCGCCGATCGCGGCGGTCACCGCGTCGATCTCAGCATTGGCTTCGATGACCACGCACCGCTCGGGCTCCCGTCGCGCGATCTCCAGATAGCCGGCGCGAAGGCGCTCGTGGAAAGCCAGCCCCTTCGACTCGAAGCGCGCGGCGCCGCCCCTGGCCTCGGCGCGTTGAAGGCCAATCTCGGCGGGAAGATCAAGGATGAGCGTCAGGTCTGGGACAGCTCCGCCCAGGACGTGGTCCTCGAGCGAGGCGATTAGGCTGGCGGGTGCGTCGCCGCCGGCGCCCTGGTAGGCGCGGGTCGAGTCGGCGAAGCGGTCACACAAGACAATGGCGCCGCGCGAGAGGGCCGGTCGGATCACCCGTTCAACGTGGTCACGGCGGGCGGCATACATCAGCAGCGTCTCGGTGACCGGAGACCAGCGGTCGGCGGCGCCGTTGACCAGCAGCTCGCGGATGGCCTCGGCGCCCGGACTTCCGCCGGGCTCGCGGGTCACGACGACGTCATGGCCGGCGGCGGTAAGCCGTTCGGCCAAACGGCGAATCTGAGTGGACTTTCCAGCCCCCTCGCCGCCTTCGAAACTGATAAAGAAACCTTGGGTCACCGGCCTCCATTCGACCGGATCGCGAGGCTTGTCCAGAGGGTCTAGGGACGAAGAACCGTAGCGCCCGAATAGCCCAGGGCCTCTACCCGCTGGCGCAGACTCCACGCCTCGCCCTCATCCTCGCCGGCGGCGACCACCACGCGGTACAGCGTGCCGCTGGGACGCTCCAGAGGCTCGATCGTCACGTTGCCGGCCAGCGCCAATTGCTGGACGGCCTTCTCGGCGTTCTCCCGGCTAGCGAAAGCGCCGGCCTGGATGCGGAAACCCGCCCCGGATGCGATCGTCGCCGGAGGCGAGGGCTTCACCGGGTCAGGCGGATTGATCGGCGGCGCCGAAAGGGCCTGCGAAGCCAACCGCTCCGGCTCGGACCTGGCCGGCAGGACCTGCACGCGCTGCGACGGCTCCTGGATATCCGCGAAACTGCGAGGCGGCGCTTCGGCTCGGACAGGCGCCTGAGCGTACTGGCGCGGCGGATCGAACACGCTCTTGGGCGCGGGCCCAATATATTTGACCCGAACCTTGGCGACGCCCTGACGACGATAACCCAGCTCCTCGGCGGCGGCCTTGGAAAGGTCGATAACGCGATCGCCCACAAAGGGTCCGCGATCGTTGACGCGTAGGATCATCCGGCGCCCATTGTCGAGGTTGGTGACCTCTACAAGGCTCGGCAGCGGCAGCGTCTTATGCGCCGCCGATGGGATATCCATGTCGAAGATTTCGCCATTAGCGGTGCGACGATTGTGGAATTGCTCACCGTACCAGGAGCCGGTCCCGATGACGTTGTAGTCGCGATCTTCCTTTGGATAGTACCAGACGCCGTTGATCTGGTAGGGCTTCTCGGTACCTCGAAGCGGCTTTCCGTTGGGGCCGACCATATCGCTGGGGCGCGGCGCTGCGTTGCGCACGCCGATCATCGGGCGGCCGACATCGTACTTGGGCGTAGCGCAGGCGGCTAGACTGAGGGCCACGAGGGCCACGAGCCCCTGCGTGCGAAGAATCCGCCACAAACGATAGGTGTCCTGGTCCATGCGCTTGCCGTCCAGACGAAGGGCCCGCCCCTTTGACTCAAATTATGGTGACCGAATTGTTTTGAAGTCTGGTTAAGGCGTTTGCGGTCTGGTTAAGGCGAAGAGGCGCTGATATAGCCGCCTGCTCCGGACAGGTGGCCGAGTGGTTTAAGGCAGCGGTCTTGAAAACCGCCGTAGGTGGAAGCCTACCGTGGGTTCGAATCCCACCCTGTCCGCCAAAATTCAATAATTATTCAATAAACTCAAAACCTTACTCCCGACACCTAGATCTTACCCCCACTTCTAAGCCCTAAGATAATTGTTGTTGAAGCTGGAGCTTTGATGCGTTCGGCGGCTGGCGGACCTGGGTTAAAAGCCGAGATGATGGCTCTGTCGGCGAATCGATTGTCCGCCAAACTGGCCACCAAAAATTAAGAGCAGTGCGACCAACGGGCGGGTGCTAAACCGCATGGCGCTTCCATACCTAACCTACCGTCCGGGTCAGAGTGCCTCTCGGTAAGCGCAGCCTTAGTAATATCCTTTAAGTTGCGCCAAAGCTTGTCGTTCTAGCTTCGGCCAATGGTCCGTTCCCGCGCCGCAGTCTTGGCTGTCTTGTTCGTCATAGTTTCCGTACATGGTGACGCGAACGCCAAAGCCCCGAGGCATCGTCACACAACCCATGCCGCCGGCAGGACATCGGGCCAGGGAAGCAACTTTGGCGCCGTCAGCAAGGCGGCGCCGGAGACGCAGGCGGTGGCGTCCGCCAAGCGGGAGGGACCGGACACCGGCCGAAAGCGATGGTGGCGACTCTTCGGTATCGCAGCCTGGGGTGGCTTCATCATCTATGGGGCGCTGTTGACCGGTCTGCGGTTGGCGCACCGGATTTCAGCGCGCCAGCGCGCAGAGGGCGAGATCGAGGCGCTGAGGAAGGCTGGCACTGCCTGGCGGCGGCGCGCGGAGACGGCCGAAGCCGAGGTGCGGACGTCAAAGGGACGGATCAGCGAGCTCCAGCAGGATAATGCCCGGCTGCGCGCCGATCTTGCGCGCCAGGTTGAGGCGGACCAGCGTTTCACTGGCATCCACAAGGAAGTCGAACAGATCCAAGCGCGAATGGACAATGTCGCGGCCGAAAGAGCCGGGGCGATCCTAGACCAACATCTAGCGCATCTGCAGGCGGCCCAGCCTGGCGCGCTCATCAAGGCCAAGGTCCTCAATGGCAAGGAGCGCTCAATGTTCAGGTCCATTCTGAACTGGACCCTGGGGCGCAAGCTGAGACTGCTAGCCCAAGTCAGCATGGGCGAGTACCTGGACACGACCACTGGCGCGAAAGACCTCCGATGGGCCTATAACGACCGGCGCACGGACTTCCTGATCTGTGATCAAGATTGGGTGCCGATGCTGGCGGTCGAATACCACGGCAGCGGGCACTGCTTAGGGCGCAACTGGGAAAGGCGCGACGCGATCAAGGCTAGGGCCCTGCTGCTGGCGAATGTCGGCCTTGTAATCATCGAGAAGGATGATGGGCGGCGAGAAGTCGGTGCCAAGCTAGACGCTGCGTACGCCCGGATCGAGGCGAGCCGTGCTGGACCGCTGGAGGCCCGACCAGTGCCCGGGCACTAATCTTGACGCCGGGAGGGCCTAGACCTTCGACTGGCGCTCTTGCGATGCTTTAGTAAACATGGCTCAATCATGCCCCCTCCCTGGCCGATCCACAGGATCCCTGTCACCGGCGGCGGCGCGCCAAACGCTGACTCTCGCGCACGTCCGAGAACGCGACATTGATCCGCGCGTCGAGAAGACAGACATCGCCCCGTTCCGGACCTTCGGAATCAAACTACACTCTAGTTATGGCGTTCGATCCAGAAGGCAGTCTGCCTAGCGAGCTACAGGACCTAGCTGTGCGTAGACGCGTTTTTGGCCATCGGCTCTGGCACGGCATCAAGGCTTCAGCAGCCTCGTGCCCCCCAATTCAGGTAAACCGAAGCGCTTATCCAGGCAACAGCGCACTTCCTACGGGTTTTGAAGCAAGCTAGTCTCCTCGCCCGGATTCCGGCGCCCAGGGGAACCTCTTGCTACGGCTTGCCCACCTTTCTGATATCCACTTCAGCAATCATGCATCCAAGATCGGCTTCAATCCCGATCGTGACGTTCGATCTGAACTAAAACGCGACCTCGCTGATCAGGTAAAAAAGCGCGGCCCGCTCGACGCCATTCTTGTAACCGGCGACATCGCGTTCGCAGGCAAGCGAGAGGAATATCAGGACGCTGCGGCGTGGCTCGATGAACTGTGTGACGCAGGTGAGTGCTCAAGGTCGTCGGTGTTCGTATGCACCGGCAACCATGACATCGACCAAGCTGTACTGAAGGCAAACTCAGCTATCCAGGATATGCACGACGCTATCCGGCGCGGCCCGACGCATTACGACCGCGACTCAGCACTGATGCGCCGCTTAGAGCAACCCGAAGTACGCAACCTTCTCTACGCTCCCCTCCGCGAATACAACGAGTTCGCCGCACGCTACGAGTGCTCGTTCTTCGGGGGCAACGAGTCTTTTGCCTGGGACCGCGACCTTCAGCTCAATGACGGATCGATACTCCGCATTCGGGGACTGAACTCTGCGCTGCTGTCAGGTCTATCGGACCGAGAGAAGTCGCTTTTTTTGGGCACGAATGCGTGGACGATGCCCAGGCACGATGGTGTCGAGTACCTTTGCATGTCGCATCACCCGCCAAACTGGTTGCAGGATGGCCGGGAGTTTGAGGTCGGCCTCGATCGAGCGAGGATCCAACTCTTCGGGCACGAACACGATCAACGCATTACGCCGGCTCGAGACTACGTAAGACTCTACGCGGGATCTGTGAACCCACACCGCTCCGAACCAAGTTGGCAGCCAGGATATAACATCCTGGAGATTTCTATCGAAACAGGTGACGGCGTGCGGAACATGGTTGTCGATGCTCACGTCCGCGTATGGCGGGGGCCGCCACCGCTATTTCGAAATCATGACGACAAAGACGGCACCCCCTATCATAGGACCGTGATCAAGCTGGCCGACTGGTCGCCGCCATCAGCGTGGCGTCCAGAACCGGTCGTGTCACAGGAAGAGCCTACCGTGCCGTCGCCCCCTGGCGAATCAACGAAGCCCGCGACGACGATGACCGTTCGAGAGCTGGTCCATCGGTTCTTCCGGCTGAGTCTGTCGCAAAAGACGGAAATCGTCGGCCGTCTCGACCTAGCTAAGGAAGAGGACAACGCGTTGCCAGACGTCGAACGCTACAAGCTCGCGCTTCTGAGGGCGAAGGAGGCAAACCAACTGAACGACGTCGGCGAGCTGATCGAGGAAATGGAGAAGCGCGGATGACAACCGCCCCGATGCAACGCCTAGGGATGATCTACAACTCTCTCGGCCTAAACACGTCCCCGGAACTTGTTTCCGCAAGATCCACCTCCGCGATGGCGATGTTGGCAGGCCTTCAGAAGGCTCAACTGGTCCCGCTCGCACGCGCGGCACTTCGGCTGGCAAAGCCGGAGGAGCTGGAATTCATTGCGACCGGGCTAAGTGGAGACGACCCCGCCTTCAACCCTGCCAGCGGGGACGCCGAGATCTCGGCTGTGGCATCGGCGATGCTTTGGCATTTGATCGATACCGTGGGGCAATTTCGCGGATTGGCTGCCCTGGCGGTTGTCACCGCCGGCTTCGGCGGCGCCCGTTCATACATAGACCCTGGGCTGGCGGATCATGCCAACGCAACCCTGGCTTCCCTTCAACAATCTGCGCGCCCGCGCCCGAGTAGCGCTACATACCGTAAGCAGCCGGTGACGAAGGAAGACTTCGAAGGACTTGAGACCCAGGGGAACAACAACAACTTCCAAGCGGCAGCCCCTCACCTCAAGAAGCTGATCGCAGCCAACCTCAACTACACCATGAACGGCTTGCAGGACTTAGCAGGCCAGCTCCAAGGCATCCTGAACCATCAAGCACGCCTCGAAGAGGAAATGAAGATTCATTGGTGGCTTGTGGGAAGCTGGAGCCGCGAGCAAGACAAGGCTTTTTCAGACATCCCGCTTCCGGAGGCCGCACTGCTTTCAGGAAAGGAGCTGGCGGACCTCACATTCACCGAAATTGGATTGTCCAGCGCCCCAGGCATTCTGGATCTCCAACTTCAAAAGGGGCGAAAAGGCATTTCAAAGGCACTTCCGTTGGCGGATATTGTGCTGGCAACCCCACTAGCCACGAGAGCAGATTGGACGAGCGAACTATTAGCCGAAGCGACAACTGCCGCTTTGACGCCATCGGCTTTTGCCGCTGCTCTCGCCGTAGATAGCAATGATGACCCAGATTGGCGCCCGCGATTCCAACGATTGACAGCAATTGATCCAAATACGGCGCTTCTACCGTTGAACGCCGCGATACAGTTCTACCGGGAGCAACTGCTCCTGTGGCAGCTCCGGAGCTAGCGCGAGCGAATGTCCGAGGTTGCCGAACGCAGATGCAGACAACCAGGATGCGGGGGTCCCGCGTCCGGAGTGTGCATCGAGAACCTCTCCTTCGACGAATGCCCGAACCTTGTACTCGCCGGGCTTGATGACAGCGGGTCCGAACAGGGTGCAATTTCTAACGAGTCACAGACACCCGAAGCCGGACTTCACCAAGATCTGGTCCGAACGGGAAACGCCGCAAACCTAGATGTTCGAGGCTGCGACGCGCTACTCCGAGCACGATCGGGCATAGTGATTGCAGTAGTGGCTGCTCCAGAGGTGGGAAAGACCACTCTGTTGGCGACACTCTACGAGCTGGTTCACAGGGGCATGCTTCCGGGATTTGGGTTTGCAGGAAGTGAGACGCTTCGAGGTTTTGAGGAACGTTGCTTTCTTTCACGAACGAAATCCGAACGGTTTCAACCCGATACGCCGCGTACACCTGCCCGTGCGGAGCTCACATTCACCCATATTCGCATCGCACGTCCCGGCGCTGTTTATGACTTGGTCATGGCTGATCGTTCGGGGGAGCATTTTCAGCGAGTTCTCAACACACCCGGTGCCATCACATCATTCGAAGAGCTTAGTCGCGCGGACGTCATTATCCTTCTTGTCGATGGCGAACAGCTTGTGAAAAGCCCTCACCGCCCGCGGTCTGATGCGCGCCGCCTATTCATGTCTCTGCAACAAGCAAATCTGGTCCGCAATCGCCCGATTTTACTCGTTGCGACTAAGCGTGATCTCGTTGCTGAAAATGACATTACCAGACTTGAGGAGGAACTTGCTGACCTTCAAGCGGACCTAGATCAGCGAGAGCCGGGCCTAAATTTGCAATCCATGGCGACAGGCGCGCGCGCCCGCCTTGGTGGAGAGTTCGGCGAAGGTTTCGACAAGCTTGTAGCGGCGCTCTTTCCGGTGAAGTCGAGCGGAACTTTCACGCTGCAGGTTCCGAGCTATGACGGCACGGATACACTGGAAGAACTAAACCGCCCGCTTCGCTCAAGGATCTCATAATGACCGGCCAACTTCTCATCGCCGGTATGCCAAACTCCGGCAAGAGTACATTCATTGCTGCGCTGAGGTATCTGGTCACTTCGCGAGAAACCCAAACTGCACTCGAACAGACTCGCCTCTCGGACAATGAGGCCCACTTCAATCTCCTCGAAGAGCGCTGGCTGGCCGGCGAGCGGATGAAGCGCACTCAGAACCCATCAGAAGCATGGGTGACGCTCCACGTCCGAGATAGGGAGAGCGGTGCGGAAGCGGACATATCCATACCCGACTTGAAGGGCGAGCGATTCGAACAGCCCGCCGCCGCTGGCTTTTGCGATCACTCGCTCTATGACGCGCTGGTAGCGTCAGATGGCCTTATGGTGTTCACGAATGCCGACCGCAGTGCTGACGATACAATGATCGGAGAGATGGACGATGTCGTCAGTAGCCTTGAAGCGGGCACTGGACCGGCCGAACCGTCGACTGACGATCAAGCATCATCTCCTCTAGTCGCCCAACCGACACAGCAAACAGAGCCCCCGGCCCCAGCGGCATCCATCGCGCCGGCACGGTTCGACCCTTACGACATGCCTGAACAGGTAAAGGTGGTCGAACTCCTGCAGATGATGAATCGACGGCCTCAATCAGGACGGCGAAGGAAGCTTGTGGTGGTAATTTCTGGATGGGACGCGGCGGAGGAGGCCAGCAAGTTGACGCCAGAGGCCTGGTTGGCGAAGTACCGCCCCATGCTGTCTCAGTTTCTCGAATACAATTCCGATCTATGGGCTCCGCAAATCTACGGCGTCAGCGCCCAGGGCGGCGTCCTGCCACGCGACCGAGCAAAGCTGGTCGCTATCAGAAAGCCGGCAGAACGCATCAAGATAGTTGGACACGGTGCTCAGACGCATGATCTGACGGCACCGATACGATGGCTGATGGCGCCTGAGGCGAAGTAAATGACCGGGCGCACGACTGCGCAGTTTGAGATTGATCAGACTCTGCACGGCTACCGTCAGGGTCACCGCTGGCTCACCGGATCGGTCCGCTTTGAGGGCGAGACCGAAGCAACGCTTCTCGCCCTAACTGACCTGCTGACTCAAGACTTGGACGCCAACGAGTCGTCCTACCTGTCGGGTTTCCCTCTGAAGGCGGTGAACAAATACGCCCTAACGCGAACATGGGCTGCCCATGAAGCTCATCGGCCCGGCAGCGTTTGGAGTCACTCCATAGTCCTCGACTATGCGGCGCTCACGCTTCTTGACGACCCCACGATCCTTCTCCCCCTGTTTCGTCGCCCCGACGGCGGACCAGACCAAGGCTATCAACAGCGCATCCCGTCCACGGACCTCGGATCCGCTTTGACTCGACCAGGCCTATTGCCGACACGCGATTCTGAGCAGAGAGCGATTGAGGCGCTACAGCAGATCTATGGGTCTCAGGCTCGGCGCACTATCTCTCTTCAGGCGAGCAATGAAGAAGACGATGAATCTCTCTCCCTCGAAATCTGGCGCCAAATGTGGCCCGGCCTCCGACGTGATTTCGCTTTCTTTACCAAGGTACGCGGTGAAGTGCCCGAAGTCTCCGCCAATTGCATTCTTCAATTTCGGACTGATTGGCAAGGGAGAACCAGCTTAAGCGATCCGGGACCGGAGCTTAAGGCGTTCCATATTCTCGCTGATGATCTACAGCTACCGGGCCCAACGGAGTTACGACGCTACCTTGGGCGGTACGCATTCGACGCTAAGGAACCACGCCGAGCAGTGCCGGCGCTTGTTCTTATGCATGAATGTCGGTCAGACCCCGCGCGGGTTGCGGCTGAACTCGCGACTCGGTTTGTGCCCGGGACAGCTCCTGCTCGGCTCAAGCGAGACGTTTTACTTCAAGTCACCAATTCCGATGACGTTATGCGCGTGGCCGATGTCATTAGCGCGTTCAAGAACGACCCAATCGCCGCCACTCCCGATGAAATCAAGCAGCTAGCCAACTCCTCTCTAATGCGATCAGCAACGTCGATCGCAACTCTTCTGCAATCGACCTATCCAAGCTCCCCCGGCGAACTTGGTGATGCCGTAATGCACGCGATCACAGAAAACTCCCCTCTAGAGGAGCTCGCTGCCGCAAACATGACTGGAGAGATGCGACTTCGGGCGCTTCATCTGCGCCCGCAACTTGCAAATAGTGAAGTATTTTGGACCAATGCCGACGGTCAGCGCGCAGAGCTTTTGGAAAATGCTCTTGAGATCGTCCCCCACCCTGTAGGCCTGATCTTGGCTCTGGGTAACCGTATCACTGCGCCCGAAGCAGAGCGAATTCTGGGACGCTTTGGCGAAGACGCAGAACTCGCTCTATTCGAGTGCGCCCGAGCCAGTCTGCCAGAACGTGACGCTTGGTCGATCGTGCAGATCTTGGCGCGGCGCCCAGGCTTCCTTGTCAGAGAATCCTTTGCTGAACGCCCGGTCGGCCTCTCTGTCTTGGACGCCATATTGGCGACCCTGTCTCCGCATCTTCAATTCCAGCCTGATGTCGTGGGGCGATGGTTCCAGCGCGAACGCCCTACACCTTCGGCGATCGATACCGCCCCATACTTTGCCGCTGTCGCGACGACAACGGCGATCTCCGTGCCGCCCCCGCTTTCGACCGTTCTGCTTATCGCCAGCTTCGACGCCGTCTATCGTGGCCTTGAACGATGGAGCCTACCCGGATCCGCTCGGGAGTTCGTTGAAGCTCAAATCGGCCGAAGGTCCAAAGAATGGCGCCTGGTCGACAAGCTGGTCGCAGCATTAGTAGATTATTACGGCGGACCTAAGGATGTCCATCAAGATGTTCTTCTCGTCACGCAAGATAACGACGCTATTAGGGACATTGTTTCTCGAGTCGATGACAAGGGTGGAAAGGGCGCTTTGGATCGACTTCTCTTGCGCCTGGAGAATGATCAACGACCTGAACTAGCCACACAAAGAAGTTACGTGCGCGCCGTGATTAAGCAACGTAACTCAGCAAAGTGGCTCTGGTAGAAAGCGGCTGCACTGCGCCAAGTATCATCAACCGCAGGGCCCAAACTGCCAGGGGCTCGGCGGCGGCGCAGCCGTAGAGCCCGGTCGCGCGCTTGAGCGCGCGAGGCGCCCGAACCTATCGGCCGCAGACGAATTTCCTACCATCGCGCTCCGGCTTAGACCCGCCAGCGGCGGACGCTTGGGGGAGTTAGATTACGTTTCGCTCTAAAACTTCTAATTCGGCAGCGGACCTTTCCAAGGTCTGAGAAGAGTCAAAGCTCCCTGTTCAGGCTCTACTAGCGCGCAGAAATATTTTCGAAGCCGCCCAACGCGTTGGAGCTTTCCGCTCTCCGCTCCGCCACCCCCACCGCCAACTTCCCCCTATCGTCGGTGTAGACCACGGCCTCGCTCCGCGCCCTCGACAGGGCCACATACATCGACGCCTGATCGACGAGGTTCGCCCGCCCGCTCTCCGCATGGACCATGACCCGCTCGGCCGTGCGCCCCTGGGCGGCGTGGGCGGTTTGGACGTAGGCATGGCGGAGATGCTGATCACGCGCCAGGTCGAGGGATAGGATCTCAGCGCGCCCATCCGAGCGGAGTACCTCTACCGAACGAGCGTTGAGCACGCGCGTCACGTCGGCCTGCCCGCCATTCGCGCGCCCGTTCGCTGGGTCATTACGGGTGAACTCGACCCGGTCCCCCTCACGTAGCTCCCGCGTCTCGCGGGTAAAGGCCTCGGCCTTGCCCCATTGCCCCGGCGCCCAGTCAAGCGCCCTACCCGTCTCGCCGACTAGAGCCAAGCGCCCCCGCTCAGCATCGACCCCCGCGACCGTGAACGCTTCGCCGCGCCGAACGCCATGGGCTTGGTCGCGCTGGGTGAACACCACCACCCCGCCGACGCCATAGCTATCGGCCTGGCGCGCCTCTGCCTTGGTAAGGTCCTTGGCGACCAGAACCGAGGCGACGATCGCGCTCTTGCCGAGCGCCCCCTGCGCAATCAGCTCGCGTCGGATCTCGGCGTTGAGCGCTTCGCGGCCTTCGCGTGAGGGATCAATGACGACAGTCCGCGCGCGCTCCTGCGAGGACAGCCGCGCATAGTCCGCCGCCAAGCTGGCGCGGCGCGCCTCGGGCGTCGCCGCCTCGATGATCCGCCCGCCGCCAGCGTCCAGGGCCTCAAAGGCGCGGCGGATCTGGCCTTCAAGCGTTGCCTCCACCGCCTCCTTGGTCTTGGCGTTTGTCTGCCGGACGATCTCGGTCAGCCGCGCGGTCTCCATGCCCGCGCCCTGCAACTGCGCGAACGCCGCGCCGGCGCCGACAGAGCCGAGTTGCTTAGTGTCACCGACCAGCACTGTGCGCGCGCCAACCGCTTCCGCCCGCCCCAGAAGCCGCGCCATATCGCGGGCTGAGACGAGGCTGGCCTCATCCACCACCCACACCTCGCGACGCGGCGCGTGGGCCTCGCCGCGATCGGCCTCTGTCTTGAGATGCCGCGCCAGTGTCTGGCTTTCTAAACCCAGCGCCTGGCCAAGCGTCTGAGCCGCCGACGCCGACGGCGCCATGGCCCGGACCTCATAGCCAGCCGCATCGGCGGCCCTGGCGAAGGTCGCCAGGACCGTGGTCGTCTTGGCCGTGCCGGCGTACCCCTGCACAGCGACGACCTGGTTGCGGCTGGCCAAGATCGCCCGCGTTGCTGCCTGCTGGTCAGCGGTCCAGGCGTGGCCATGATCCTCGGCCGCGAGCACCGTGCTGGCAACGATACGCGCCGCCTCCACCGGACCCGCGATCGGCTGCGCCATGCCTCGGCCGCGATACTCGGCCCGGAGCAAAGCAAGTTCGTCGCCGATGTTCTGGCGCGTTGTGAACCCCGCGCCCTCCGCGCCGCGTCGATCGCTGTGAGTTCTGGCCTCGAGATCCCCGACCTCTGCCGCCCTGCCGATCGCGCCTAACACCTCGGCCTGTCCCGCCCGCCCCATGAGCCGGCGGCCAGCCTCTTTCTCAAGCTCGGCGGCGCCGAACACAGATTGGCGCTCGCCAAGCTTCTCGGCCGCGAAACCCACGGCCGCGCGCGCGGCCGCCTCGGCTTCGCCTTGCTGGGCGAGGCGATCCTCCACGGTCCGCCGCTCGGCCCGGGCCGTGGCCTGATCCATCAAGGCAAAGCGCGCCTCACGATCAAAGCCCGCCGCGTCCGCGCTCGCCCGCCAGGCCGTGACAAGATCGGCCCGGTCGTGCGCCTCTTTGGCCATGCGGGTGTCGAGGGTCGCCATTTGGCGCTCAGCGGCGCTGGCGGTCTCGCGGGTCTTGCCGCGCTCGGCCAGGTGCGCCTCGATCTGCGCGGCGCGATGGCTGAAGGCCTTGAGCGCCGTCTCCGGTACGCCGGCCAGCTCGAAGGTCGACTCCTTGCCCACGGCGAGCGCGTAACCCAGCCGCTCGGCGGCGGCGGCCAACTCCTGTCGGTAGATCTCGCCAGCGGCCTTATGGAGCTGGAAGAAGGTTCGTCCCTCCTGGCTGCGCCAAGTCCCCTCACGGTCACGCGTCGCATTGAGAATGACGCTGTGCGTGTGGAGCTGCGGATCTTGGGCGCGGCTGGTCTCATGGCGGAAGGTCGCCGCCGCGAGGTTGCCGGTCTTCACGTGGGCGACCTCCGCGCCTTCGCGCACCCGGGTCGCCGCGCCATGGCGCTCGACATAGGCCAAGGCTCGGCGCGAGGCCTCATCATGGGCGGCGATCAAGCGCGTATCGCCCGCGACCAGAGCCATGACCGAGACCGACTTGGGCGCGCTGAAGGTCAGATCCCAGCCTGGCCGATGCTCGCGCTCCCCGCCCCGGTGCGTGCCCAGGACTTGGCCCGTGGGCAAAACACCATCCAGCAGCGCCTTGAAGGCGTCGCGATCGACCTCGCCTGAAAGACCCAGCGCCTTGGCGGCCTCGCCGCGCCATTCGCTGGGGGCAAGGCCACCCTCTGCATAGTAGTCGTCCGCCTCGTAGTAGCTGGCGGCCTGAGCCGAACTCGAAAGGCCGCTGATGGTGGCGACCATCACACAGGCCCACCGTCCGGGACGACAGCGTTGCTCTGACCCCGGCTCGGTAGCCGCCCCCAGAAGGTCGCGGCAATATCGCCAGGGATGAACGCCGGATGGCGCGCTGTTCCTCGAGCGGCGATGTGGCGGTTGTTGAGCACGATCCGCGCGGCGGGACGTCCGTCGGCCAACTGCAAGACGCCGTGGAAGCGCGGCAGCTTGAACTCGCTGTCGATCAGCGCAGGCCGGATCTGGCGATGGGCGGCGAGCGAGGTTCGGCCCTTGCCGACTTCAAAGGCCAGGGACTCGGTCGCGCCGCGCACCTCCACCTCGACATCGCCGATGGTTTGGCTCGCCCATCGGCGGCTGTCGCTGTCGGTCATCTGAAGAAAGAGCTTGGTGTTGCAGCAGCCCAGGAGAGCCTCAGCGGCGTCCTTGCCGTAGCGGTCACGCATCTGCCCGATGGCCTGGAAGGTGATGACGACCGCCGCGCCGAACTTGCGCCCCTGGGGCAGGAGGCGCGTTAGCTGATCGACAGCCGGCATGTCCGGAAGCTCGTCGAGCATCATCCAGACGCGGCGATCGGAATGCGGCTCAAGACCAAGGATCGCGCCGCAAGCGCACTCCAGCCAGCAGGCCAGCAGCGGCCGCATGGCTTCGAAATAGTCTTCCTTGCGCGGCACGAAGACCCAGGGCTTGGCACCTTCGTGCGCATCTAGTCCCTTGATGAAAGCCTTGAAACTGAAGCGCTGCCCATCGCCGGACTCCGCCTTCAGGTACTGCAGCAGGTTCACGACCTCGGCCAACATGAAGAGCACCGAGGCGGTGGCGCGGTCGGCGTCCTCCTCGAAGGTCCGCGCCGACGAGGTGTTGGCCAGCCAGTGACGCAGCTCATCCTTGCTGGCGAGGCAGAGCATCTCGATCAGAGCGGCGGGCTCGCCCCGCCCCTCACGCCAAAGCTGGCGCATGACGTTGGCGACCAGAGCGCGCGCCGCCAGTGTCCAGACGTCGTCGGCCGCATCACCCCTGGCGGTGACGAGCTGGGCGGCGATGCGGTCGGCGTCGGCCGGATGGGAGATCTCGTCGAACGGGTTCCAATAGGCGCCGCGCGCGTCGAAAGGATTGAGGATCACATCGCCGCGTTCTGGCCGGAAGTAGTGAGCCACGAACTCGCCGGAGGTGTCGTAGACGAGTGCGGTCTCTCCCCGCGCCTCCAGGCCGTCGAGCCACTGACGCAAAGCCGTGGTCTTGCCGCTACCAGGGGAGCCGATGAAGGAAGCGTGGCGGGTCTCAAGATCCGTAGGGATCGCAACCTCGCCAAGACGGAGCGCTTGCTCGCCCGCCGACGGCTCGGTCATTCTGGCCAAGGCCCGGGCGCTCAACACGTCCGCGCCCCGGATGACCCGATCGCGAGCGGCGCGACGGCCCCAGCGATCCATCACCGCCGACCAGGCGAGACTGGCCAAGGCGCCTAACACCGCGCCAAGGCCAAACCCTCGAAGGCTCGCGCGGACCAGTGATGACCAGGCGCGCGCGGCGGCCGGCGTTGCGATGATCTCGCGGGCAGCGACATCGAAGGCGCCGCGCCGACCGGTGATCTTCACGGTCGGCTGGACCGGCTGGCCGTCGGCGAGCCAGAGCTTGAGGCGCGCCTCGACATAGGCTGTTCCCAGCATCCGCTGAGGGCCGCTGGTCTCGCGCACGATCAGCGCCGCCATAGACAGCGCTACGATAACAAGCGTGATCTTGGCATAGCCGGCCCAGCGTTGAAGCGCGGCGCCAAGTCCATGGGCGACGAGCCCCTGGCCCGTCTTGATCGGCGCGCTCATGACCCGCCTCGCGCGAGGTCGCGCTGCCTTCGGTAGGCCTCGCCGGCGGCTTCGGCGACCGCGTCGTCCAGGACTTTGGCGTCGCGCGCGCCGGCGAGGGCGGCCTGACGTGCGTAGCTGTAGGCCGCTGCCGCGCTGTAGAGCGCTCGATCGGCCAAGCGCTCCAGCCGCTCAATTCTGGCCAAAAGTTCGCCGATCAGGGCCGCGATCGGCTCCTCCGCCGCTCCCGGTTCCGAAGCGCCGGCTAGCGCCGCTAAGCCAGCTTCCATGGCTCGGGTGCTGGACTGGTAGAGGCTAACGCCATGAGCCTCGGCATGACGCCGGAGGAAAGCGATCTGCGCCCGCGTGAGGCGGAGCGAGACAGGCGTCCGGCTCATCTCCGCCGCTCCCGACGCATGCGGTGCGCTTTCGCTGGGAAGCCCATAGCGGCGGGAGGTTCGACATTAGGCGGCGAACCTGCGCTTGCGGACCGAAAGCGCAAAACCCCCGCCTGCCCTTGGGGGCACGCGTGCGACGGGTGTGTCCTCCTTTCCCCAAAGTCAGAACCGTTGTGAGGCGCGTTTGGGGTTACCGGGTAACCGGCCCAGCCAAGAGATGTCGTGGAGCGAACGGATGCTTGCCGGCTCATTTCGATCTCCCGATCGAAGATCCTGGCTTCAAGGTTGCGCCGATGGCCCATGCCCGCTCGACGGCGTCCGCAAGGGGCTGGGGGAGCGGCTCCATATGCCATCGGGGGAAGGAGAAGGCGCCACGCCGGAGACTCCCAAATTCCACCCTGTGGTAGGTGACGCGATCCTCCCACTCGTGCCGATCGACATCCCAAAAGACGAGCGAGTTGGCCGGAGCGCCCATTACGCGGAGCGCCAACGAGGCGAGACCCTCTATGTCGCCGGTCGGGTGCTGGGGGGAGCCGGGGATGTTGAGGAACGCCACGTGATGCTTGTCGCCGATGGCGCAGCGGACCATGTGGCAATGGCAGACGCCGCCATGCCTGGTCATGAAGCGGATGACTTCATGCTCGGGCAGCTTGCGGCGAGGTTTGAAAAGGCTGGAAACCTTCATCGACGCGCCTCGCTGCGGGCGATGAGGCGCGAAGTATCGGTCGGACATGACATCGTCTGTCCTCTCCTATTAGCAGATGGGCGGCTTGGGATAGGTGGCGACTAGGCGTAGAGGCTGCGGAACCAGCGCTCGGCCTCCTCGGTCGCTATCAGCGTTTTTGAGCCGATCTTCAGCGTCTTGATCTGCTGGTCGCGGACCAGGAGGTAGAATTTAGACCTGCCGAGCCCGTAGACCCGGCAAAACTGGTCAACCGTGATCGCTCTCGGTTGCTCGTAACTATACATCAGCGTGCGCTCCCATTCGGGTGGAACCACACAGATGAGAGACTAGCCAAGGAGAGCGCGCATTCGGGTGCAGCAAGCTGCGTCCAAGGGAAAAATCAGCCCCAGAGGCCGGCTCTGATTTCAGCGACGTCGCGAGCAACGGTGTCTAGTGCAACTTCCTGATCTGAATCTTCCCGGAAAGCTTTCGCGATCGCTCTATTGGTCATCCCCGCACGACTTAATACATAGGGCTTCAGAGCTTCTATGCGTTTCATTTTCTGCACTTCAAGCTGCCGCCCCCTCACGTCACCGCCTTCCTGCTGCGCCGTCTTCTGATTTTCGAGCGCTTGAGATCTAACCAAGACATCCTTGTCATCAGTTATAGAAGAAAAAAGTGAAATCGCGGACGCGAATCCATACGTAAATGAAGCAAATCTCACGTTGTTTTCATCCAATCTTGCGATCTGCATAAATACTTCGTCTATGCAGTTTGCAATTTTGATGAATTTTCCCGATTCTGACTTATCAGTGCACCTGCTATCTATGAGCGAGCGCACCAACAGCTCCCCAACATTCTCCATTGAGTAATGACTCTCAATGACCTTCCGCCGAGAAGCTACAATGCTTCTGCAGTAATTTGTAATTTTTACATAATTACCACTCTTTTCGGCATCATCTAATAGCCTATAAATATCAGAGGTTATCCCATGTAACTTAGAATTACCGCCTCTTGGTAGAATTTTTCTAGTCACCCAAACGCTCCTCGCGTTTATTGATTGGAAGTAGCTTGAGACCATCTAATCATAAGAGATCTTCGTTTCTCAATAAGCTCGCCGCGTCGATACGCAGCCTCCACCTTGTTGCTGATGGTGTGAGCGAGGGCCATCTCGACCACCTCGCTGGGGAAGTCCGTTTCCTCAGCCGCCCAATCTCTGAATGTGCTTCGGAAGCCATGGACCGTGAGGTCACTTCGCCCCATGCGCTTGAGCAGAGCCAAGAGCGCCATGTTGCTCAACGCGGCCCCCGCCCTCTGACCGGGAAAAACTGGAGCAGCTCGTGAACTGGCTTCGGACCGGCGCAAGGCTACATCTTCGGCGCGCTTGCGCGTCAACATCGCCTCCAGGATCTCCAGCGCCCTAGGCGGGAGCGGGACGCGATGTTCCTTAGCCGCCTTCATGCGACCCGCTGGAACCGTCCAGATTTGTTGCTCAAGGTCGATCTCCGCCCAGGTCGCGCCGATCACTTCGCCTGTTCTAGCCGCCGTCAGGATGGCGAACTCGAGCGCCAACGGCGCTGTCCCGGATTGTGCCTGAAGCGCCGCCATGAACTCGGGCATCTGGCGGAACGGCAAGGCCTTGTGATGCTGAACAGCGCGAACCTTGGTCTTCGCCGGTAAGAGCTTTTGAAGGTGACCGCGCCAACGGGCGGGATTTTCGCCCTCACGGTAACCCCGCACCTTCGCCCAATCCAAGATGGCTTCAATCCGCCCACGGACGCGGCTGGCGGTCTCCGGTTTGGACTTCCAGATCGGCTCGATCGCTTTGAGCACCAGCCCGGTGTCGATGTCAGCAACCGAGATACGTCCCATGACCGGGGCCACATAGGTTGCGATGGTCACGCTCCACTGCTCGGCGTGCTTGCTGTTCTTCCAGCCTGCGCGGTTGGCCTCAATATAAGATTGGGCGGCATGGGCGAATGTAACGGCCTTCGCCCGCTCAAGACGCCGTTCGCGCCTCCGCTCCAGGCGCGCGTCAATCGGATCAATGCCCCGGGCCTTCATGCTCCGAGCCTCGGTTGCAAGCTCTCGCGCCTCGGCGAGGCTTATCGCATTGACGCCTCCGAGCCCCATTTGCCTGTGCCGACCATCAAGGCAGTATTTGAAGACCCAAGACTTGCTTCCGCCCTTGGCGATTTGCAGGTAGAGACCCGCTCCGTCGCAATAGAAGCCCGGGCGCGTCATTCGCTTAACCCCAAGCGCGCTCAATCTGGAAATCGAACCCATGAGCTCGCAAATCCTCTTTAAAATATCTATCTCAAAGCGCCGCATTGAGACGGATTGTTAAGAACGACTGCGGCTGAAGGCAGACTACTAGCGCTTTGTAATTACGCAATATTTCGGACGCCAATGGACAGGGGCGGACGAGTATGGATATTAGAAAAATTGGACACCCTGTCCGCCACACCTCTTTCGTGGCGAAAAACCCTTTCAGGACAAGCATGTCGGCGAACCGAACCGCGCTTTATGGCCAGGCCGACCACGATCTGGCGCCGTCCGCGCCGGACGCGATTCAGCTTTCGCCTTTGATGGTCGGGTCAAGCGACATCGCCGCGATCGAGGCCGAATCTCTTAACGCCGTGACCGTTCGCGCGCCCGCTGGCGCGATTGAGCGACGCTTCGTCTTGGCCCATGCGCTTCGCGCCCTGGCGCCGGGTGCTCGTCTTACGGCCTTCGCGCCGAAGGATCGCGGCGGCCTGCGGCTGAAGAAAGAGCTCGAATCGTTCGGCTGCGAAGTCGGTGAGAGCGCCCGTCGCCATAACCGCATCTGCATGGTCGTGCGTCCCAGCTCGCCTAAAGGGCTGGACGAGGCCATAGCGGCCGGCGCGCCTCGCCAGATCCCCGAAAACGGCCTCTGGACCCAGCCGGGTGTCTTCAGCTGGGATCGCCTGGACACCGGCAGCAACGCCCTGCTGCAGGCGCTTCCTGAGTTTTCAGGCGCCGGTGCTGACTTTGGCGCAGGCATCGGCCTGCTGGCGCTGAATGTGCTGGCCTCTCAAAAAGTGACAAAGCTGACTTTGGTCGAGCTGGACCGCAGGGCGATCGACGCCTCCAACCGTAACGTCGCCGATCCGCGCGCCACCTTTGTCTGGGGCGACGTCCGCCAAGACGTGGCGGGCCTTAAGGATCTCGACTTCGTCGTCAGCAACCCGCCGTTCCATGAGGGCGGCGGCGAGGACAAGGCGCTGGGCCAAGCCTTCATCCGCGCGGCGGCCGGCGCGCTGCGCAAGGGTGGCGCGCTGTGGATGGTCGCCAATCGACACCTGCCCTACGAGGCGATCCTGGCCGAGAGCTTCGCCAAGGTCAGGCTGGTCGCGGAAGGCGGCGGCTACAAGGTCTTCGAGGCGCGCAAGTGAGCAAGGCGCTGATGGCCCGCCTGGATCGGCTGCTCGCCAATCTGGGCTACGGCAGCCGCAAGGAGGTTCAGGCCCTGGTCACCTCCGGCAAGGTGATCATCGACGGCAAGCCTCTGAAGGACGCCGGCGTCCGGATCGCCGTCGACGCTACCTTGCCCGAGCGCATGACCATTCGCGGCGCCCCTGTCGATCCGCCGGCGCCGCTGGTTTTGATGATGCACAAGCCCCTGGGTGTGGTGTGCTCGCACAAGGAGGACGGCGAAAAGATCTACGATCTGCTGCCGCGCCGTTGGCGTCTGCGCGATCCAGCCTTGTCGACGGTCGGTCGGCTAGACAAGGAGACCAGCGGCTTGATCCTGATCACCGACGACGGCGACTTTCTGCACCGCGTGATCTCGCCCAAGCGCCATGTGCCCAAGACGTATCTGGCCAAGCTCGACCGACCTCTGGCGGGCGCCGAGCGCGACATCTTCGCAGCCGGGACAATGATGCTCGATGGCGAGGACAAGCCTTTGCTGCCAGCTCGCCTTGAGGTCGTCGACGAGCGCACGGCGCGCCTGACGATCACCGAAGGCCGCTACCATCAGGTCCGACGCATGTTCGCGGCGGTCGGCAACCACGTTATCGACCTGCACCGCGAACGGATCGGCGGGCTGTTCCTGCCTAACAACCTCGAGCCCGGCCAGTATCGCATCCTGCCCGCCGCCGAGGCGGAGGAAGTCTTCGGCGATGCTTGAGCCGATACTGGTCGACGCCCGCGGCCATCATTGCCCCGTGCCGACGCTGAAGCTGCGCAAGGCCCATGAGGCCGCCTCGCCGGGCGCGGAGCTGGTGCTGCTCGCCACGGATCCGATGGCCCGGATCGACGTCCCGCATTTCGCCACTCAGATCGGCGCCGCCGTGCTGGAGATCACCGACGAGGACGGCGGTGTGATCAGGTTTCGGATCCTGAAGGCCGTTTGAGCGTGATGGCGTTCGGGCCTTCCAGCAGGGCCCTTGGCCGCTCGTCCAGCGCGATCTCGACCTCTGTCGCCAGGGCGCCGCCGAAGAAGATGGCGTTCACGCTCCACGACAGCCAGATCAGGAAGATGATCACGGCCGAGATCGACCCGTAGGTAGCGCCCAGGTGGACGATCTTCTCGACGTAGAAGGCGCTGGCCCAGGACATAAAGACACAAAGAGCCGCCGCGGCGACGCCGCCGGAGGTCGAGGCCCGCCAGCCCACCGGCTCGCGTGACATGGCGTAGCGATAGACCAACGTCATGCCGACCACGATGCCGAAGCTGGCCCAGGTCCACTCGCTTTGGATCCACGAGACGCCAGCCAGCGGCCGCAGGTTCAGGGCCGAGCCAAGCAGCCGCAACGTCAGAAAGACGCCCGACATGAAGAACAGCAGACCGAAGGCGGCAATCAGGACCAGCAGCGCCATCAGGTTGAAACCGAAGAAGCCGCGCTGGTTCTCCTCGTCATGGATGAAGGACAGCCCCGCCAGCAAAGCCTTGAAACCGCGATGCGCGGCATAGGCGCCGACGACCAGAACGACCGCGCTCTGAAGCGAGACCGCCCCGCCAGGCGCATGGGCTAGACGCCCGAACTCGTCCTGGAACATGCCGCGCGCCCCGGACGGAATCAGCTCAGCCAGGTTGGCGGCCTGTCGCGCGGCGGTCTCCGGCGTCAGGAACAGGCTGTAGAGGCCGATTAGAATCGCCAGGCCCGGAAAGACGGCCAGAAGGGCGAAGAACGAGACGCCGCCGACATAGAGCATGACATCGCGGCCCCAGAGCCGCGAAAGGGCCAGCCCCAGTACGCGCAGGATTTCACGGGCCCAATGGATCGGATCAAGGTCGAGGTCGCGCCAGCGGATCTGGTGGAGCGGGTCTTTCATGCGGCGGACCATGGCGGCGCCGCCCCCGGAAGTCAAAGACGCGCCGTCCCGAAGAACGACGCGCCTTTCAAGGCTTGGCCTGAAACCGATCGCCACATCGAGGGACGGATGGCGCGGAGACCGATCGACGCTGTCACGCTAGGTCCGCGCGCCTGAACCGGACCTGAACGAGGTCACAGAGCCCCAGAGGCCTTCAATCCCGCGACGGCCTCGGCCGTAAAGCCCCAGTCAGCCAGTGCTTCGTCGTTGTGAGCGCCGATCTTCGGAGGCCCCTGGATCACGCCAGGCGTCGCCGAGAATCGAGGCGCGGGCGCCGGCTGGTGACACCCTCGACCTCGACAAAAGGTCTGGCGCGCGGCGTTGTGGGCGTGCTGGGGCGCCTCGTCCATGGTCAGGACCGGCGCGAAGCAGACATCGGTGGCGTCCATGACCGCGCACCATTCGTCGCGGGTCTTGGTCTTGATGACCGCGGCCAGCTTCTCGCGCAGCTGCGGCCACTCCTCGCGGCTCATCTGGTGCTGGAACTGGGGGTCGGAGATCCCCGTCTTTTCCAGCAGAAGCAGGTAGAACTGCGGCTCGATTGAGCCGATCGAAATCCACTTGCCGTCGGCGCACTGATAGGTGTCGTAGAAGTGCGCGCCGCCGTCGAGCAGGTTGGTCCGCCGCCCCTCGTTCCACATCCCGCCGGCCTTGAAGCCGTAGAACATCGCCATCAGTGAGGCCGCGCCGTCGCTCATGGCGCAGTCGATCACCTGCCCCTGCCCCGTGGCGCGGGCATGGATCACCCCGGCCAGCAGGCCAAAGGCGAGATAGAGCGCACCGCCCCCGAAATCGCCGACCAGGTTCAAGGGCGGCACGGGCTTATCCTCGGTCCCGATCGCGTGCAGCGCCCCGGTGATGGCGATGTAGTTCATATCGTGGCCAGCAGCCTTGGCGTAGGGGCCCGTCTGGCCCCAGCCAGTCATCCGGCCGTAGACCAGCTTGGGATTACGCGCCAAGGCGACGTCCGGACCAAGGCCAAGGCGCTCCATCACGCCAGGACGGAAGCCCTCGATCAGCCCGTCTGCCTTTTCCAGGAGCTTCAGGCACGTCTCGATCGCTTCGGGGTTCTTCAGATCCAGCGCCACCGAGCGACGCCCCCGCGCCGTCACATCGGCCGGCGAGCCCCGCCCCTGCCCCTTGCGGTCGATCCGCACGACGTCCGCGCCCAGGTCCGACAGAAGCATGCCGCAGAACGGCCCCGGACCGATGCCGGCGAACTCGACGATCTTCAGTCCCGAAAGCGGCCCCTGGCCCATGGCGTCGTCTCCCATCCGGCTCTCACGAAGCGGCCGGTCCGTCATACTAGAGCGGGCCTGACGTTCGGTCAGGCAAGCCCTTGCGCTCACACCGCCAACGATCTTCGATTCACCCCCAGCATGCGGCGTTGCACGGCTTTGACCGCGCCCCCTGTCTGCTATGTTGCCCTCACGAATCTCGAAGGTCGCGACACGGTTGGCGAAGCGGTCATTCGGGCGGAGGTTGTTTTGGCGGCAGACGCCCGGATTTTGATCGTGGCGCGCGACGACGTTCGCGCTGGGCCGTTGGCCGAGGGGCTGGACCGGCTGGGCTGGCGCACCATCACCGCGCGCGGTCCCTATGCGGCCGTAGCCGCCCTGGGCGACCTGCCGATCGAGGCGGTGATTGTCGATCTGGCTACCGCCGGCCCCGACATCCAGACCCTGTCGCGCCGCCTGAAGGCCGCCGTCGCGCCGCGCCGCCTGCCTGTCATCGCGATCGGCGATCCCGAGGCCGACTATCGCGACCAAACCTTCGACCTGACGCTGTCGCCGCCGCTGCACCCGTCGCAGGCGGCCCTGCGCCTCGAGACACTGGTCCGCACGGCCATCGCCGAGGAGGAGTTCGAGCTGCGGCTCGAGACCTTCGGCGACCGCGGCCGACGCCTCGACCTGCCCGAACAATCCGAAGCGCCGTTCCACGTGTTGGCCGTCGGCGAACCGGCGCCACAGTTTCTGGCCCTCTCGAACGCCCTGCAGCGCAGTGGCGCTGAGGTGATCGGCGCGTTCACCGCCTACACTGCCTTCGACTACCTGCACGAGCGCCCGTTCGACGCGGTGGTGCTGTGGGCCGGCGACAGCCAGCAAGAAGCGCTTTCGATCGCGGCCGGCATGCGCCGCAACACGCGCCTCTACCACATCCCGGCCCTGCTCTATCTGAAGGCCGAGAGCTATGTGACCATGTCGGACGCCTTCCATCGCGGCGTATCGGACGTGGCCTCGCCGGAGACGCCCGAGACCGAGACCGCCCTGCGCGTCATGGAGCTGGCCCGTAATTTCCGGCGCGGCGAGGCGATCCGAGGCGCGCTGGAGAAGGCCCGCAGCTCGGGTCTGATGGATGCGGCCACCGGCCTTTTTACTCGCGACCTGTTCGCCGCCCACCTGGCGCGGCTTTCGACGGCCGCCCGCGAGCGGGCCAGGCCGCTCTCGATCTGCGTGCTGCGGGTCGCCGACAAGCCCGACACCACCTGGGCCCGGCAGAACGGCTGGCTGGACCGCGCCATTCCGCAGATCGGCTCGATGATTGGACGTCTGGTCCGCGTCGAGGACACACCGGCGCGTCTTTCGACCGAGGTCTTCGCCCTGGCCTTGCCGGCGACCAACCAGAACGCCGCCCGCGCCGCCGCCGAGCGGATCGCCGCCGTGATCGGCTGCACCGCCTTCGACGCCGGCGAGGACCGCGCACCGTTCGTCTGCGAGTTCGACATCGGCGTGGCCGAAGTTCAGGCGGGCGAAGGCGCGGTGAAGGCGCTGGAGCGCGCGGCGGCCGCCGCCCTCAAACGCGAGGTTGGCTGACCCGCCGCGCTTGGGCGCGCACGCTCGTCGGCCTATATGCGGTCGGTCCGATCGCGGACAGAGTTTCCCGAGGAGGACGCCGTGAGCCAGCCCCCATCCCAGCCGATGATCATCGACGTCGTCGCCGATGTCGTCTGCCCCTGGTGCTATCTCGGCTGGCGGCGCCTGAAGTCGGCCCTGGCCCTGCGACCGACGCTGGAGGCCAAGTTGATATGGCGACCTTATCAGCTGGATCCGTCGCTGCCCGAGGAAGGCGTCGACCGCAAGGCCTACATGGCCCAGAAGTTCAAGGATCCCGCGCGGCTGAACGCCGTCCACGCCGCCCTGGTCGAGGGCGGCGCCGAGGAAGGCATCACCTTCGATTTCGAGGCTATTGATCTGGCTCCCAACACCAACGCCGCCCATCGCCTGATCCGCTGGGCCCTGACGGCCGGCGTGCAAGACCAGGTCGTCGAAGCGTTGTTCAAGGCCTATTTCGAGCAAGGCCTCGACATCGGCGATCCCGTCGTGCTGGCCGACATCGCCGAAGCCGCGGGCATGGAGCGTTTGGTGGTGCTGCAACTGCTCTCCGAAGGGGCCGACATGGAAGCCGTGGCGCGCGAGCACGCCATGGCGGTCCAGGGCGGCGTGACCGGGGTGCCGTTCGCCATTTTCGCCGGCAAGGTCGCCGTGGTCGGGGCTGAGACGCCCGAGCGGATCGCCGAAGCGATCGACCAGGCGCTGGCGGCTTGATCCACGTTCCCCCTTCCCCTTGATGGGGAAGGGTCGGGGATGGGGTGATCGCCGAGCTGGCGGCCGCGCGCTGCATCGACCGCTGAGTTCACCCCCCCATCCGCCAACGGAGGGGACGTGTTTCATCGGCTTCACGCGGTTTCCCGCTGAAGGGTGGAAAGGGACGCGGAGCGCCGGACATCCGTCCGGAGAAGATTAAATAATACCGTTTCGACGAAGCCCGAACGCTCCGCGCGATCGTTATCCGCCAGCGTCCCGTCGGGTGGCCCTGTTCAGGCCTTACCGGGACCTGGGCCTCCCGTTTCCGAGAGTCCCAACGGTCGGAGAGGACGGGCTTTCAGCCAAACACGCCCTTTTGCCTCCAACCACGCCGACGGCGGGCGGGTGAGCCCAGCAAGCTCAGCCCCGGACCGTCCGAGTATCCCCCTCGAACCTGTCCCCGCTCGACCGCCCCCCGCCGCCACGATGGTCGCTGGCCATGCGCCCTTTCCTCGCGACGAGGTGGGACCAGTATGGGGGTGGTTTCAACGCGGATGATCCAGCGGCGTGTAAAATTGGGAAGGGGTTGATTTCGTTGGGTTCGATTCCGGATACGCGGATCATAGAGCGCCGCGAACGCTCGTACTTGCCCCCTCCGCGCCTACGGCGCTCCTCCCCCGGAGGGGGAAGAAGGGGCGCGTTCCTTCCGCCCCCTCTGGGGGCGGACGACCACGCGGAGCGTGGTCAGGTGGGGGCCTGCGGCGGCCGCCCTACCCCTTCGCCAGCTTCGCCAGCTGGGTCAGGATCTTCTCGGCCGCGTCGAGACGCTGGGCCGGGGTTTCCCATTCGCCCTTCACAACCACCTTCTGGTCGGGGCGCACCTTCCAGATCAGGTTGTTCTTGGCCACGAACTGCATGAGCTCCAGCGGGTTGGCGAACTCATCGTTGCGGAAGCTGGCGACCGCGCCCTTGGGGCCGACGTCGATCTTGGCGACATTGGCCTCGCGGCACAGGCCCTTGATGGCCACGACCTTCAGCAAGCTGTCGGTCTCGGGCGGCAGCGGGCCGAAGCGGTCGATCATCTCGGCGGCCAGGGCCTCGCGGTCGGCGGCCTTCTCGGCCTCGGACAGGCGGCGATAGAGCGACAGGCGCACGTTCAGATCCGGCACGTACTCGTCGGGGATCATCACGGCAGCGCCGGTGTTGATCTGCGGCGACCAGCCTCGGTCCTCCAGCAGGGCTTCCTGACCCTGGCGCTGGCGCAGTTCGGCCACGGCGTCTTCCAGCATCTGCTGGTAGAGCTCGACGCCGATCTCCTTGATGTGGCCGCTCTGCTCGTCACCGAGCAGGTTGCCGCCGCCGCGCTGGTCCAGGTCATGGCTGGCCAGCTGGAAGCCGGCGCCCAGGCTGTCCAGCGACTGCAGCACCTGCAGGCGCTTCTCGGCCGACAAGGTCAGCGACTTCTCGACCGGCGTGGTCAGATAGGCGTAGGCGCGGGCCTTGGACCGGCCGACGCGGCCTCGGATCTGATAGAGCTGGGCAAGGCCGAACATGTCGGCTCGGTGAACAATCAGAGTGTTGGCCGACGGGATGTCCAGGCCGCTCTCGACGATCGTGGTGGCGAGCAGCACATCGTACTGGCCCTCGTAGAAGGCCGTCATCACGTCTTCCAACTGGGTGGCCGCCATCTGGCCGTGGCCGACGACGTACTTCACCTCGGGCACCTGGGTGCGGAGGAACTTCTCGATGTCCTCCAGATCCTTGATGCGCGGCACGACGTAGTAGGACTGGCCGCCGCGATACTTCTCGCGCAGCAGGGCCTCGCGCAGGGTCACCGGGTCGAACGGGCTGATGTAGGTGCGCACCGCCAGGCGATCGACCGGCGGGGTGGCGATGATCGACATCTCCCGAATGCCGCTAAGCGCCATTTGGAGGGTTCGAGGGATCGGCGTGGCGGTCAGGGTCAGCATGTGCACGTCGGCGCGAAGCTCTTTCAGCTTCTCCTTATGCTTGACCCCAAAGTGCTGCTCCTCGTCGACGATGACGAGGCCCAGGTCCTTGAACGACACCTGCTTGGACAGGATGGCGTGGGTGCCGACCACGATCTCGAACTGGCCGTTGGCCAGGCCCTCGCGGGTCTCGGCGGCTTCCTTGCCGGTGACCAGGCGCGACAGGCGCGTGACCTTGACCGGCCAGCCCTGGAAGCGGTCCTTGAAGGTCTTGTAGTGCTGGCGAGCCAGCAGGGTCGTCGGGCAGACGATCGCCACCTGCTTGCCGCTCATCGCCACCACGAAGGCCGCGCGCAGAGCCACCTCGGTCTTGCCGAAACCCACGTCGCCGCAGATCAGGCGGTCCATCGGCTTGCCGGACGACAGGTCTTCCAGAACGTCGTGGATGGCGCTGAGCTGGTCGTCCGTCTCCTCGTAGGGGAAGCGGGCGCAGAACTCGTCGAAGACGCCGTGCGGCGGATCGGTCTCTTCCACATGTTTCAGCTGACGGGCGGCGGCGATCTGGATCAGGCCCTCGGCCATGACCCGCAGACGCTCCTTGGCTTTCGCCTTGCGGCCCTGCCAGGCGGCTCCGCCCAGCTTGTCCAGCTGGACGTTGTCGGCGTCAGCCGCGCCGTAGCGCGTCAGAAGGTCGATGTTCTCGACCGGCAGATAGAGCTTGGCCTCGCCGCCATAGAGCAGGTCCAGGCAGTCGTGCGGCGCACCCTGGACGTCGAGGGTCTTCAGCCCCTCATAGCGGCCAATGCCGTGGTCGATGTGGACGACGAGATCGCCGGGCGTGAGCGCGCTGGCCTCGGCCAGGAAGTTGGCGGCGCGGCGCTTCTTGCGCGGGCGGGCCAGGCGATCGCCCAGAATGTCCGTTTCGGAAATGACCGCCAGGCTCTCGGTCTCAAAGCCGTGGTCCAGCGGCAGGACGACGCGCTGGGGGACCTTGGGATCATTGGCCTTGGCCGCCTGCCAGTAGCCGGCGAACGGGATCTTCTTCAGGCCATGGTCGGCCAGCATGGTCCCCAGACGCTCGGATGAGCCCTCGGACCACGAGGCGAACAGGACACGCTTGCCCTCGGCGGCGAGTTTCTTGGCGTGGTCGGCGGTGGCCTCGAACAGGTTGACGCTGTCCTGAGCGCGCTCGGCGGCGAAGGTGCGGCCAAGCTTGGCGCCGAGATCAACGACATCCAGGCCCTGGGGCTGGAACGGCGTGAACTGCCGGTGCGTGCGGTCGGATAGCTCGCGGTCCCACTCGGCGGCCGTCAGGTACAGGGCCTGCGGCGACAGCGGGCGGTAGGCCGACTTGCGATCGGCGCTGGCGCGGGCCTCATAGGCGTCCTGGATCATCGCCAGGCGCTCGTCGCGCGCCTCGGCGGCCTGGTGGTCGACGCCGATCAGGGCGCCGGCCGGCAGGTAGTCGAACAGCGTCGCCATCCGCTCGTAGAGCAGCGGCAGCCAGTGCTCGAGGCCCGCGCGGCGACCGCCCTCGCTGACCGTGGCGTAAAGCGGATCATCGCCCGGCGCGCCGAACGCGGCCACATAGCCCTTGCGGAAGCGCGAGATGGCGTCAGCGTCCAGCAGCGCTTCGCTGACCGGCAGCAGGTCGATTTCTCTCAGCTGCTTGGTCGAGCGCTGGGTCTCGGGATCGAAGGCGCGGATGCTCTCCAGCGTGTCGCCGAACAGGTCCAGGCGCACCGGCTCTTCGGCGGCCGACGGATAGACGTCGATGACGCCGCCCCGGATCGCAAACTCGCCGCGCTCGGACACGGTCGAGGCGCGGGCGTAGCCGTTGACGGCGAAATAGGTCTCCAGGTCCTTGATATCGACGACACCGCCGACCTTGGCGCTGTAGCTGGCGCGCAGCAGAACGTCCTTGGTCGGCACGCGCTGCAGCAGAGCGTGGGCGGCGATCACCAGGATGGCGGGCTTGTTGTCTCCGAGTCCGCGCGCCAGGCGCGACAGGGTCGACATACGCGTGGCCGAGACGCCAGCCGACGGGCCGATCCGGTCATAGGGCAAGCAGTCCCACGACGGCAGGATCACCGCCTCGATCTCGGGGGCGAAGAACTTCAAGGAGTCGACGAAGGCGCCGGCGCGGGCGGTGTCGCGGGCGACGAAGGCGGTCAGGCCGCCGCGCGCCCGGGCGATGTCGGCCATGACCAGGGCGTCGAAACCTTCCGGCGCGCCGGCCAGGGTCAAGCCGCCGGCGGCCTTGGCGATCTGTTTGGCGTCGTAGGCCATCGGGTCTCTTGATCTAGAAAGCTGTCAGGCGCCGTCGCCGGCCGGGCGCGACGCGTGCGCCTCGAACCTGAAGGCGCGGATCAACGCCATGACGTCGGTCTCGAACTGCTCGGGCGTCGGCTCCTGACCAACGATCCAGGCGTAGATCTCGCGATCCGACTGCTCGAGCAGCGTTTCCAGCGTGTCGAACTGCTCTGGCGTCAGGTTCGGGCCATGGATGTCCGCGAACGGGCCCAGGATCAGGTCCGCTTCCCGGAAACCGCGATGCCAAGCGCGGAAACGAAGGCGCCGAAGGCGAGAGTCGTGGTCGATGGTCATGCTGGGCGGGATATAGAGCGGCGGTCGCCGACGCGCCAGCGGCATGGCCGCCGTATGGTCTGCAAATACCCCCTTCCCGCCTTGCGGCGATTGACTTTGGCGACTTTCGGCCTATTTATCCGCACCTTCGGAGCAGGTCTGGCGAATCCGCGCCGCCCGCTCGCCCAAGCACGGGCGGCTCCGCAGATCAGCGTGTAATGACTGAATTCTCCGACCTCGGGCTCTCGCCCACGACCCTGCAAGCGGTCGCCGACACCGGCTATACCACTGCGACCCCCATCCAGGCCCAGGCCATTCCGGTGGCGCTGGCTGGCCAAGATGTCCTCGGCATCGCCCAGACGGGCACCGGCAAGACCGCCGCCTTCACCCTTCCCCTGATCGACAAGCTGCAGTCGGGCCGCGCCAAGGCCCGCATGCCGCGCGCCCTAGTCATCGCCCCGACCCGCGAGCTGGCCGACCAGGTCGCCTCCAGCTTCGAGAAGTACGCCAAGGGCACCAAGCTCTCGTGGGCGCTCTTGATCGGCGGCGTCTCGTTCGGCGACCAGGAAAAGAAGCTGGACCGCGGCGTCGACGTCCTGATCGCCACGCCCGGTCGCCTGCTCGACCACTTCGAGCGCGGCAAGCTCTTGATGACCGGCGTGCAGTTCCTGGTCGTCGACGAAGCCGACCGCATGCTGGACATGGGCTTCATCCCGGACATCGAGCGCATCTTCAAGATGACGCCGCCCAAGAAGCAGACCCTGTTCTTCTCGGCGACCATGCCGCCGGAAATCACCCGCCTGACCAAACAGTTCCTGCGCGATCCGGTCCGGATCGAGGTGGCCCGTCCGGCGACGACCAACGCCAACATCACCCAGCTGCTGGTCAAGGTGCCGACCTCCGACCCGAAGGCCAAGCGTCTGGCGCTGCGCGCTCTGATCGAGAAGGCCCAGATCGAGACCGGCATCGTCTTCTGCAACCGCAAGACTGAGGTCGACATCGTCGCCAAGTCGCTGAAGGTGCACGGCTTCGACGCCGCCCCGATCCACGGCGACCTCGATCAGAGCCAGCGCACCAAGACCCTGGCGGACTTCCGCTCGGGCGCGCTGAAGATCCTGGTAGCCTCGGACGTCGCCGCGCGGGGCCTCGACATCCCCGCCGTCAGCCACGTCTTCAACTACGACGTCCCGCACCACGCTGACGACTATGTCCACCGCATCGGCCGCACCGGCCGCGCCGGCCGGACAGGCATTACCTACATGCTGGTCACCCCGGCCGACGACAAGGGCTTCGACAAGGTCATCAAGCTGATCGGCTCGACGCCGGACGAAGAGAAGCTGGACCTCGACTACTCGAACGCCGTCACCATCAAACGCGAGGGCGACCGCGACCGCAAGCGCGGCGGCCGCGACCGTGATCGCGGCGGCCGCGACCGTGATCGCGGCGAGCGTAGCGAACGTACGTCTCGCGGCAGCAGCCGCACGCGCGGCCGCGCCGAGGAAACCGCCGTCGAGGCTCCGGTTGACGCCGTCGCGGCTGAAGCCCCCGAGACGGTGGTCACCGAGCCGCGTCCGCCCCGCGAGCGTAAGCCGCGCCGCGAACGCGAACCGCGTCCCGTCGCCCCGGTCGTCGATGCCGAGCGCCCTGCGCGCGCCGAGCGTCCAGAGCGCTCTGAACGGCCAGAACGCGCTGAGCGCCCTGAACGTTCGGAACGCTCTGAACGTTCGGAACGTTCGGAACGCCCCGAGCGTCCCGTTCGTGGCGTCCAGCCGGTCCGCGACCGCGACGATGACGATCGCCGCGTCGTCGGTTTTGGCAACGACATCCCTGCCTTCCTGGCCAAGCCGCCGCGCAAGTAGCGTCGGGCCGAGGCGAACCAAGCAGAGGGCGTCGGACGGCATCGTCCGGTGCCCTTTCGTTTTGGCTAGTGGATGAGCCGCCCCTGCAGCCACAGGATCGCCGGATAGACCGACAGCCAGGTCCAGAAAAAACGGTTCAGCCCAAACAGGCACGCATTGGCCAGGTGGAAGGTCCCCGCCACAACCAGGGCCACGATCAAGGTCGGCTTGCTCAGCATGGCCAGCGGGAAGACGAGCTCGAACCCCATAACCGCCCACGACATCACCGTCAGCAGCCGAGGCCGATCGGCCAGGGCGCGCAGAGATTCGGCGACCGGATAGGCCGAGAACTGGAAGACGTCGCGCAGCGCCCTGCCCGACCGCCACTCGGGGTTCACGACCTTCACCCAGCCTGAGATAAAGTAGGACAGCACCAGCTGAGCGCCCAGATAGCCAAAGAACAGCTCCCTGAACGGTGTGCTCGGCGCCAGGCTCGCCAAGGTCAGACACCACAGCGCCAACAGCCCCATCCGGTCGCTGCCGCCATTGTAGGGCCCCTGGAAGCGGTGAAGGATCAGCAGCGACAAGGCCGCCATCGCCACCAGGGGCCAGGGCGACGCCACACCCAGCAGGACGAGAACACACAGAACGGCTCGGGCCAGAAACAGGGCCCGCTCGTCGCGGAAGCCACGCAGATGCTCTAGGCTCTGCTGGAGCAGGGCCAGGGCCAGCAGAGCCTGCGTCAGGCGGATGGCGTCCGGCAGCGTCATTGGACGTCGATCTCCGCCAGCGCGCGCGGCCGGGCCTCGAACAGCACCTCCCGCGCGATCGCCTCGCCCTCGCGCGCTACGAACACCAGTCGAAACGCCAGCCAGCCCTCGACCTTGTCTGGGCCGCGCGCCAGATCCGCCGCGATCCGCTTGAAAATTTCGTCCTCGCTGTGCGCCGTTGGGGTGTCGATCAGGCGCTCGGCGCAGCTGACCAGGAACAAACTCTCGTTCCAGCGCGGGTTCCAGAGCAGGCGCGCCGCCATCGTTGCGGACGAAACATGCGCTGGCCGAGGTCGAAACTCGCGCCAAGCGTCGGGCTTCACGTTCGCCCCGCCCGTCACGGCGTACTCCACGCGCGGCGACGGGGCGATGACGTCGAAGAAATTCCAGGATGGGATCAGGGCCGGCAGCAGAAGCTGCAGCGGATTGGGCATGGTCCCTGCTCCAGAACGGCCGAGGAATCGCTTGATCCTAAGCTTAACCTGGGGGCGCTTCGATAGCGCCCTTGGCGGAACGCGAGTATCTTGGTGGACGTTTTCGACATGCGGCGCCTACAGGCCGCAAACCAGCTTAGGGAGGACCGCGCCATGGCCGCCACCCAGCCTGACGCCTTCGAACACGATACCGCCGAACGCGAGGCGATCCTGATCGCCCACGAACGCACCTATCACGCCTTCGCCATCATGGTCCGCTGGGCCATGCTGCACACTGCGGTGGTGATCAGCGCCCTGACGGTGTGGTTCGCCACGCCCGGTGGGTTCTTGGGCGCGCTCGTCACCGCCGCCGTCGTCTTCGTCGCCGGCTACTACGGCATCGTCCGCCGGGAGGAGCAGCAACCGCTCGACCTTTGGGTCGAAGGCCGCAAGGGCATCCTATAGCGCCGCGTCCACGAACCCTAGCAGGTCGCCCAGAGGCGGCTGATAGGCGTACTGGAACCCAGGGTGCACCCGGATCAGGGAGGGCGCCTTCGAGGGCGAGCATGGCGACGCGCAGACATAACCGCGCCACTCCACGCCGACCTGCTGACAGGCGCCGCGCACCCACTGGCTCGAGAAGTTCAGAGGCTGGATTTCGATGACGCGGGCGCCAGGCGGCAGGAAGATGGCGTTGGCCAGCGCCGCGCCGCTGGGGGCGACCACCACCTCGGCGTCACGCATCAAAGCGACCTGCTCGGCCACGCTCAGGCGCTCGGGTCGCACAACGGTAAAGCCGCGTCGGCGCAAGGCCCACTCAAACCGCCACTCGCCGATCATGTATCGGTTGACCTGACCGCGACGCGAAAAATAGACGCGCCGCGCTCGCCGTGTACTGGCGGGAAGCACGGCGGCCCGCCCACGCGCGCCCAGCTCGGCGACCAGCCCATCGACCCGATGCAGGAAATGGTTCATGGCGTCCGAATAGATCACCCGCCCCAGTCGCACGATCGGTTCGGCGAACTCGCGCACCGTGAGGTTCGGGAAACAGATCGAGATCAAATCCCGCTGCCAAGGTTTCAGCTTGGGGGCCACGACGAGCGTGTCCTCCAGCAGGCCGGCCTTCTCCAAGGCGCGCAAGCCAGCCAGACCGTCCAACAGGTAGTGACCATAGTTGAACAGGCCGCCCCAGGGCATGAACACCGCCCCACGCTCTGCATAGGGCGCGTCGTCCGGCGGCGTGAAATTCAGCTCGCCCGAAAAGCCCGGCGTGGTCTGGAAGTTCGGATAGCCGTGGCGCACCTCGTAAGAGGCCGCATCGAACACCTCCCCCTTAACGTCGACGATCACGCCATGCTGGGGGACCCACCAGCTTTCGCCAACCGCGCACAGCAGCGGCGGAACTATCGGCGGCGCGCAGCTCATGTCGCCGCCCCACCAGGCGCTGGCCTCGGGTCCCGCCAGGACTTCCGGCGCGGCCGGATGGCCGGGCGGGGTCAGCTCGGTGGCCGTGCGCGCCCGCTCTCCAGCCGCGAACCGCGCCCTGAAGGTCGCGAAATCGACCTCTGGCAAGACCTCGAGTTCATGGACGACGCGTACGGGCGAAGGAGCGCTCATGCGGCCCTTCAAGCACGACGCGCCGCCGCGAACCACCCCCGCCCTGCATCGAAACGCCGTCGATCAGCGCTTTATCTGGCCCGCCAGATACTTGCGGATCGCCTCGCCATAGGGCGGGCGCAGACCCAGCATCGGAGCGATATCCTTCTTCAACTGCTGGAACACCGCCTTCTTGTGGCTGAACTCCAAGAAGCCGTCGTGACCGTGATAGGCCCCCATGCCGGCCGGACCGATTCCTCCGAACGGCAGTTCTTCCTGGGCGACGTGGAAGATCACGTCATTGACCGTGACCCCGCCGCTGGTGGTGCGCGCCAGCACGCGGTCTTTCTCGGCCTCGTCGGTCCCGAACCAATAGAGGGCCAGCGGCCGGTCATGAGCGTTCACATAGTCCACGGCCTCATCGACCGTCCGATAGCTCTTCACCGGCAGGACCGGACCAAAAATCTCCTCCTGCATGACCTTCATGTCGTCGGTGGGATCGAGAATTAGCGTCGGGGCGATCTTGCGATGCTCCTGCTGAGACAGGTCCTCACCGGCCGGATTGATCTCGACGACCCGTGCGCCCTTGGCCCGGGCGTCGTCGATATAGCTCTTCACCCGATCGTAGTGCCGCTGAGCCACCAGCGCCGTGTAGTCGGGATTGTCCTTCAGCGTCGGGAAATAGCGGCCGACGGCGGCCTTGGCCTCGGCGACGAACGCCTCCACGTCCTCTTGAGGCGCCAGCACATAGTCCGGCGCCAGGCAGATTTGGCCCGCGTTCAGGGTCTTGCCGTTCATGATCCGGGCGGCCGCAGTCGCCAGGTCGGCGCCACGCGACAGGATCACCGGGCTCTTGCCGCCGAGTTCCAGGGTGATCGGCACCAGGTTCTCGGACGCCGCCCGCATGACGTGGCGGGCCACCGAGGTCGCGCCCGTGAACACCAGGTGGTCGAAGGCGAGACCGGAGAACGCCTGCCCGACCTCGGGTCCGCCGACGAAGACGGCGACCTCTTCCTCGTCGAAGGCCTTGGCGAACATCGCCTTCAGCAGGTCCGACGTGGCGGGGGTGTATTCCGACGGCTTGATCATCGCCCGGTTGCCGGCCGCGAAGATACCGGCCAGCGGCGCGAAGGTCAGGTTGACCGGGAAGTTCCAGGGACTGATCACCCCGACCACGCCCTTAGGCTGGTACTGCACGGTCGCCTTGGCCCCGAACAGACCCAGGATCGCCGGAGTGGTCTTGCGCCTCTGCGGCCGCATCCACTTGGCGACGTTCTCACGCGCAAACTTCAACGGCCCGATCGAACCGGCGACGTCGGTCAAGGCGGTGGCCTCGGGCGAACGCGAGCCGAAATCGGCGTTCACCGCCTTGGCGATCTCCGCCTGGTGGCCGATCAACAGGTCGATCGAGCGATTCAGCCAGTCGATGCGCTTTTCGAGGCTGGGCGGCCCGTCGCGAAGATGCGCGGACTTCTGCCGATTGAGCGCGGCATTCATGGTCGCCTTGTGGGCGTCCAGAGGGTTCATTGGAGCGTTCATGTCTCGCCTCCCGTGGCTGGCGCGGCGCTTGTCGTCCGTCACTCATCTTATCATCGTTCACAATGCGCGAGCGTGCGTTCGCGCGCAAGCGAACGTTGTTCGTTCTTAACGGGTCGTAAGAACTCTGCCGTCTAGTGTTGCTGTCCATGCGATCGGCCCTTCCCCAACGGAATGAGCCGGACGGGGGAAGAGAGATGTCGGAAGTCGAAACCGCTCTGCGCGGCCCGGAAGCTTACAAGGTCGCCTCGCGCGCGCTTGAGCTCATGGAGCGTCACCAAGTTTGGCCGACCGCGCTGAATTTCGAGCTTTGGACGCACTATGTCGCCGATCCCGACGGCGCTCTCGCCCGTGAACTGACCCGACTGATCTCGATCGGCGAACCGATGACCGAATTGGTCAGCGAGGAGTTGGCGGCGACCTATCTGCCCAAGGCGCGCCTGAACGACCAGATTCGCGACGCCGGGGACATCCTGTCCAAGGAACTGGAAGCCGTCGCCAAGGCCATCCAAAACGCGCAGAAGTCGAACGCCGCCTTCGGCAAGGAACTCGCCGGGGCCACCAAAAATCTCGACAAGTCTACCGACGTCGAGGCGATCAAGGTGGTCGTCTCGAACCTGGCTGACGCCACCCGCCGCGTGCACCGCGAGAACCAGTCGCTGGAAGCGCGGTTGGCGGACTCGACCTCGGAGGTCGAGCGCCTGCGCGAGCACCTCGAGCAGGTCCGCCGCGAGGCCACGACCGATGGCCTGACCAACCTCGCCAACCGTAAGGCCTTCGACGAGGAACTGGACCGGGCCTGCGCCGAGGCCGACCAGCAAGGCACGCCGCTGTGCCTGGCCGTGCTCGACATCGACCATTTCAAAGGGTTCAACGATACCTGGGGCCACCAGACCGGCGACCAGGTGATCCGTTATGTCGCTTCGGTGATCGGCCGCGTCGCCGCGCCGCCGCGCTTCGCCGCCCGCTACGGTGGCGAGGAGTTCGCGATGATCTTCCCGCGCGAGACGTCGGCGGTGATCGCCGCGACGCTGGAAGAGATCCGGGTCGAGGTGTCCTCGCGCATGCTCAAGCGCCGCTCGACCAACGAGGACCTGGGCGCGATCACCATCTCGTCGGGCTTCGCCGAGCGCCGTCCGGGCGAGAGCGGACATTCGATCATGGAGCGCGCCGACGCGGCCCTCTACGCCTCCAAGCGCAACGGCCGCAACCGCGTGACGGCGGCAGAGGGAATGCCCGCTTCGGCCAACGCGGCCTGATCACATAGATCAAGATCCAGACGAAACGCCGCCGATCTCGCATCGGCGGCGTTTTTCGTTGAAGATTCCGCTAGCCTTCCCAAGGGGCAAAGGCGCCTAGACTTCCCTCAAAGAGACCAAGGGAGGTTCAAGGCCGTGGACTATCAAAAGATCCGTGTCTCGACCCAGGACGGCGTCGCCACCATCACGATCGCCGATCCGACCACGCTGAACGCCGCCAGCCTGGAAGTCGCCCGCGAGCTGACCCATGCCTTCTCCCAAATTGCGTACGGGGGCGCGGCGGGCAAGGTCGAGGCGCGCGCGGTCATCCTGACCGGCGAAGGCCGGGGCTTCTGCTCGGGCGCCAATCTGTCTGGCGGCGGGGCTGCCGGGCGTGAGCTGGACGTCGACGGCAAGCCCGACGCCGGCTCGGCGCTGGAGACGATCTACAACCCCCTGATGACGCTACTACGCGACTTTCCGCTGCCGATCGTGACGGCGGTGAACGGGCCAGCGGCCGGCGTCGGCTGCTCGATAGCCTTGATGGGCGACATCATCGTGGCGGCCGAAAGCGCTTACTTTCTGCAAGCCTTCCGCCGCATCGGCCTGGTTCCCGACGGCGGCTCGACCTACCTGCTGCCGCGCCTGATCGGCAAGGCGCGGGCCATGGAGATGATGCTGCTGGGCGACAAGGTGCTGGCGGCGACGGCCCTGCAGTGGGGCTTGATCAACCGCTGCGTGCCGGACGCCGAACTGATCGGCGCGGCCACGGCGATAGCCCAGGAACTGGCGCGCGGGCCGGCGGCGCTGGGGACGATCCGTAAACTCGTCTGGGACAGCCTCGACGCCGACTGGACCGGCCAGCTGCACGCCGAGCGCAAGGCTCAGAAGGTCGCCGGCAAGACCGAGGACTTCATCGAGGGCGTCACCGCCTTTCTCCAGAAACGCGTAGCGGCGTTCAAGGGGCGCTAGCTGGCCAGGTAAGGCTTGTAGCTCTTTTCCTCGACGATGTCGGAGCCGGCCGCTTCGTTGATCGCGCGCTTGATGGCGGCGCGGCGGTCGTTGTCGATATAGACGCGGCGGGCCAGGGCCACGAAGTCGGGACCGAAGTCCTGGCGGCGCTCGCAATCGCGCTTGCCGTCCTCGATGTCCCACAGGGCGGCGTTGACGGTGGTGAGCTCGTCGGTCAGCCGGGTGATCTGCGCGGTGTCCGGTAGGTGCTCGCGCGCGGTGGCCTCCAGCAGGGCCAGCTCCTTGCGGACATTGGCCTCCTTGGCCGGGTCGCCGATCCGCTCGGCCTTGACCCGCAGGATGGTGATCTTGTCGACCAGTTCGCCCGCCGAGATCGGCGCGAGGATGGACATCAGGCGGCTCCGGAAACCAGCTTCTCGAGGGCGATCCAGGCCGCATCGACCGGCAGGGCGCCCATGCCGCTTCCGTAGTCCTCCGCGACCAGCATCTCAAGCCGCGCGGCGGCGGGACGGAACTTCACGGCCTTGCGGCGATCCTGCTGCAGGGAGAGCAAGCGTGCCCCGCCGGCCGCGAGCATGTGACCGGGGCCGGCGTCGTTGGCGACGCCCGCAGCCAGCTGTCCAGCTAGGGCGATGACCAGCAGCGGCCCCTTCACGGGCAAGCCGTCGGTCCGATTGCGCTCGGGCTGCAGAGCCTGCGGAACCTCACGGGCGGCGATCGCCGCGTCGTCGGCTTCGTCCGGCCCGAAGAAGAACACCGGGGTCCAGCCCTTGGCGCCGATCCTGCGCGCCAGGTCGAGATAGTTCGCCAGCGGCCAGCGCTTGTCCTGGCCGCCTGCGCCCGGCGCCAAGCCCACATAGGTCGGACCGGCGGGTAGCAGGATTTCAGCGGCCTTCTGGGCGTCGGGGTTGGTCAGGGCCAGGGGCCTGGGCGCGCCGTGCCCGTCCGTCGCCAGCGCCAGCAGCCGCGCCAGGCGGTCGGTCACCGCCACCGGCCAATCCTGGCTCCGCGCCTGCCGCGCCGCCGAGACGAAATGGCCCGCCGCGCCACGCTGGGCGACGCCGCTGCGGCGCAGGTTCTCCTGGGTGTCGATGACGAGGTCGAACTTACGGCCGTCGAAGGGCTTGGACCACGGCAGGCTGTCGAACGCCTTGGCGCCGTTCGCCCCCTCCAGGATCACCTCGTCGACATAGCCGGCGACGACCACTTTCAGCGGCCCTGTGTAGACGGTCTCGCCCTTGGCGGCGCACCAGCTGATCCGCGCGTCGGGGAACGCCGCGCGCAGGCCGGCGATGAAGGGCAGCTTGATCAGCCCGTCGCCGATCACCTCGCCCATCGAATAGATCAGAACCGTCTGGACCATGGCCGGGCTTAGGCCGCGCGGTGCTCTGCGGTCAATGCGCGATCAGACCGCGACCGGACACTCGGCCGGTATCGCCACGAAGGTCCCCTCGGCCCGGCGCTTTTCGAAGTGCTTCTGGGCGCAGCCGCCCGAGCACAGCAGGCCGGTGTCCGACCAGTAGAGCGGCGCCTCGTCCTCGTGGCGGAAACTGGGCGCGCCCCAGGGCAGGCCGCATTCGACGCAGGACGGGGTCTTGGCCAGCATCAGTCTTGAGCCTCTGCGGCGGGCTGGATCGTGACGCTTTCGCCGCAACCGCAGGCGTCGGTTTCGTTCGGGTTATGGAACACAAACTTCGAGGACAGCTTGCTGACCTCGTAGTCGATTTCCGTGCCGATCAGGAAGAGTACGGCCTTGGGCTCGATCAGGATGGTGACGCCCTTGTCCTCGACGACCTCGTCGATCGGGCCCTTCGTCTCGGCGTATTCGAAGACGTATTCCTGGCCGGCGCAGCCGCCGTTCTTCACGCCCACGCGCAGGCCGACATAGGGCTTGTCGGCCTTGTCCATGATCTCCTTCACGCGCGCGGCCGCGGCGTCGGTCAGGGTGACGACCTTCGGACGGGGGCGGCGGGGACGGATGGCGACTGTCGGTTCCATGGGCTCGAACTCCCTTTTTCCGACCTCCCCGGCGAATGCCGGGGTCCAGATCCATCCGGAACGGTTCCGGCCTTCACCTGGGTCCCGGCATTCGCCGGGAAGATCGGAAGAAAGATACTAGAACATATTCAACTGCAGCTTGGCCTCGTCGCTCATGCGCGAGGAATCCCACGGCGGCTCGAAAACGAGGTCGACCGTGCACGACTTCAGGTCCGGGATCTCCAGGACCGCGTCCTTGACCCAGCCCGGCATCTCGCCGGCCACCGGGCAGCCTGGCGCGGTCAGGGTCATCTCAATGGCCACGTCCTTATCGTCGGAAACGTCGACCTTGTAGATCAAACCCAGCTCATAGATGTCGACCGGGATTTCCGGGTCATAGACCGTCTTCAGCTTCTCGATCAGCTGATCGGTCAGCCGGTTCAGCTCGTCTTGAGACAATGCTGAAGGGGCTTCGGCGGAAACGGGCTCGGGCGCGGCGGCGGCGTCGGTCATGAGGCGGCTCAACTGAAGAAACTGCGGGCCTTGGCCAGCGCGTCCACGAACGCGTCAGCCTCGGCCTCGGTGTTATATAGGGCGAACGAGGCCCGGGCGCTCGACGTCACCCCGAAACGGCGCATCAAGGGCTCAGCGCAATGCGTACCGGCGCGCACGGCGACGCCGTAACGGTCCAGAACCTGGGCGATATCGTGGGCGTGGGCGCCCTCGACCGTGAAGGACAGCACCGCGCCCTTGCCGGGCGCCTCGCCCAGGATCCGCACACCGTTGACGCCGCGCAGCCGCTCGGCGACGCGTTCATAGAGGGCGTGCTCATGAGCGAAGACAGCGTCGCGGTCCAGGCCATTCAGCCACTCGATCGCCGCGCCCAGGCCCACAGCCTCAAGGATCGCCGGGGTGCCGGCCTCGAAGCGATGCGGCGGGTCGGCATAGGTGATCCGATCCAGCGCCACCGAAGCGATCATCTCGCCGCCGCCCTGGTACGGCGGCAGGGCCGCCAGGCGCTCGGCCTTGCCGTAGAGCACGCCGATCCCGGTCGGGCCGTACAGCTTGTGGCCGGAGAAGACGTAGTAGTCGACATCCAGGGCCTTCACGTCGACCCGCGTGTGGACCACGCCCTGGCAGCCGTCCAGCAGCACCGGCGCGCCGGCCGCATGGGCCAGGCGGACGATCTCGGCCACGTCGTTGACCGTGCCCAGCACGTTCGACATGTGGGTGACGGCGACCATCTTGGTCTTCTCGGACAGCAGGCCCTTGTAGGCCTCCATGTCCAGGCGCCCGTCATCCAGCACCGGGATGAACTTCAGGACGACGCCCTTGCGCTCGCGCAGGAAGTGCCAGGGCACGATGTTGGCGTGGTGCTCCATCTCCGAGAGCACGATCTCGTCACCGGCGTTCAGGCTCAGGCCAAACGATGATGCGACCAGGTTCACCGCCTCGGTCGCGCTCTTGGTCCACACGACCTCGTCGCGATCCGCGTTGATGAAGCGCGCGACGGTTTCCCGCGCCTTTTCATAGGCTTCGGTCGTTTCGTTCGCGAGGGTATGCAGGCCGCGATGGACGTTGGCGTACGAGGTCCGGGCCAGGCCCATCATGGCGTCCAGCACCGCGTCAGGCTTCTGGGCGCTGGCGGCGCTGTCGAGATAAATCAACGGCTTGCCGTGGACTTCTCGCGCCAGGATCGGAAACTGGGCGCGGATCGCCTGCACATCAAAGTCCCTTCCCCCTTGCGGGGAAGGGGTTGGGGATGGGGGTGTCAGCACGGCGCTGGTCATGCCTCGCTCCCCAGCTTGCGGGCGACCCAGGCGGCGGCGACTTCGCGCGCGCCCTCGTGCTCGATCCGCTCGATGACCTCGCCGACGAAGGCCACGGTCAGCATGGCCTTGGCGTCAGCCTCGGGGATGCCGCGTTGCTTGGCGTAGAACAGCACCTCGTCGTCCAGCGCGCCGATCGTGTTGCCGTGGGCGCAGGAGACGTCGTCGGCGAAGATCAGCAGTTCGGGCTTGGCGTCGATCTCGGCCTTGTCCGACAGGATCAGGGCGTGGTGACCCATCCGCGCATCGGTCTGGTCGGCGCCCTTCTCGACGACGATCCGGCCCTGGAAGACGCCGCGCGCCTGGTCCGTCACCATGCCCTTGGTCAGCTGGCTGGTGACGCCGTCGAGGCCGCTATGGGTGACGACGCTGGTCAGATCGGCGTGGCGCTGGGCGTCCAGCAGATAGGCGCCGTCGAGGCGGACCTGGGCGTGGGCGCCGGGATGGCGGACGCGGGTCTCGATCCGCTGGCGACGCGCGCCGGAGGTCAGGACGGTCTGGGCGAACTTGGCGCCGGGGGCCAGGATGACGTCGGCGGTGACGACGTTGACCGCCTCGGCCTCGTCGTCGACCAGCACGATCCGCTCCAGCGAGGCGCCCTCGCCCACGGCGATGTCGAGCACGACGTCGGAGACGTAAGCCCCGGCGCGGCCTTCATGGCTTTCCAGCAGGACGAGGCTCTCACCCGGCTTCACCACCAGGGCGTGGCTGGCGCCCTGCGAAGCCTTGTCGGCCAGGGCGACGAAGCGCAGGGCGACGACGCCCGAGGCGGCGTCGGACGCGGCCACGCGGCGGCCGTTGACGAACACGGTCTCGGCGTCGGCCAGTCCGGCGAACGGACCAGCCGGAACCTCCCCGTCATGCGCCGGCGCGACCGGCGGCAAGGTCTTCAGCAGACCCCGCAGGTCGGTCCAGCGCCAGTCCTCGTCGCGCCGCGACGGCAGCGCCGAGAGGTCGCCGGTCTTGAGGGCGGTCGAAAGGGTCAAGCCGCCGCCCCCACGATGCGGTCATAGCCCTCGGCTTCCAGCTGCAGGGCCAGTTCCGGACCGCCCGAGGCGACGATGCGGCCGGCGGCCAGCACGTGGACCTTGTCGGGTTTGATGTGGTCCAGCAGGCGCTGGTAGTGGGTGATGACCAGCATGCCGCGCTCAGGGCTGCGCAGGGCGTTGACGCCTTCGGAGACGATCTTCAGGGCGTCGATATCCAGGCCGCTGTCGGTCTCGTCGAGAATGAGGAACTTCGGCGAAAGCATGGACATCTGGAAGATTTCCATCCGCTTCTTCTCACCGCCCGAGAAGCCGACGTTCAGGCCGCGCTTGAGCATCTCGAAGTCGATCTTCAGCGCCGCGGCCTTCTCCTTGGCCAGCTTCAGGAAGGCCGGGGCGGCGATCTCGTCCTCGCCCCGCGCGCGGCGCTGGGCGTTGAGGGCGGTGCGGATGAAGGTCAGGGCCGGAACGCCCGGAATTTCCAAAGGATATTGGAACGACAGGAACAGGCCCTTGGCCGCCCGTTCGTTGGGCTCAAGCGACAGCACGTCCTCGCCGTTGAGCGTCGCCGAGCCTTCGGTGACCTCATAGCCGTCGCGGCCGGTCAGCACATAGGACAGGGTCGACTTGCCGGCCCCGTTCGGGCCCATGATCGCGTGGACCTCACCGGCCGGCACGTCCAGCGTGACGCCCTTCAGGATCGGCTTGTCCTCGACGCGGGCGTGAAGGTTCTTGATGGAAAGCATTTAACCGACGGATCCTTCGAGAGAAATCGCCACAAGCTTCTGAGCCTCGACGGCGAATTCCATGGGCAGTTGCTGCAGCACGTCCTTGACGAAGCCGTTGACCAGCAGGGCCACGGCTTCTTCTTGGTTCAGGCCGCGCTGCTGGCAATAGAACAGCTGGTCGTCCGACAGCCGCGTGGTGGTGGCCTCGTGCTCGAACACCGACTGGCCGTTGCGGGCCTCGATATAGGGCACGGTGTGGGCCGCGCAGTCCTTGCCGATCAGCAGGCTGTCGCACTGGGTAAAGTTGCGCGCCCCCTTGGCCTTGGGGTGGGCCGAGACGAGGCCCCGATAGGTCGAGGTCGACTTGCCGGCGCTGATGCCCTTGGCGACGATCCGCGAGCGGGTGTTGGCGCCCAGGTGGATCATCTTGGTGCCGGTGTCGGCCTGCTGATGGCCGTTGGTCACGGCGATCGAGTAGAACTCGCCGGAGCTGCCCTCGCCGCGCAGCACGCAGGACGGATATTTCCAGGTGATGGCCGAGCCGGTCTCGACCTGGGTCCAGGACACCTTGCTGCGATCGCCGCGGCAGTCGGCGCGCTTGGTCACGAAGTTGTAGATGCCGCCCTTGCCGGTCTCCGGATCGCCTGGGTACCAGTTCTGGACGGTCGAGTACTTGATCTCGGCGTCGTCCAGCAAAACAAGCTCGACCACGGCCGCGTGCAGTTGATTCTCGTCGCGCATCGGGGCCGTGCAGCCTTCCAGGTACGAGACGTAGGCGCCCTTGTCGGCGATGATCAGGGTGCGCTCGAACTGGCCGGAATCCTTGGCGTTGATCCGGAAATAGGTCGACAGCTCCATCGGGCAGCGCACGCCCGGCGGAATGTAGACAAACGAGCCGTCCGAGAAGACCGCGCTGTTGAGGCAAGCGAAATAGTTGTCCGAGGTCGGCACCACGCTGCCCAGGTACTGGCGGACCAGTTCCGGATGCTCGCGGACCGCCTCGCTCATCGAGCAGAAGATGACGCCGACGGCGGCCAGCTCCTTCTTGAAGGTCGTGACGACGCTGACGCTGTCGAACACCGCGTCGACGGCGTAGCGCGGCGCGCCTTCGACGCCAGCCAGGACTTCCTGCTCCTTCAAGGGGATGCCGAGCTTGGCATAGACGGCCAGGATCTCGGGGTCGACCTCGTCCAGGCTCTTGGGGCCCTCCTTGGTCGAGGGCGCGGCGTAGTAATAGCTGTCCTGGTAGTCGATCTTGGGGAAGTTCACCTTCGCCCAAGTCGGCTCTTCCAGCTCAAGCCAGCGGCGATATGCTTCCAGCCGCCAGTCCAGCATCCATTGCGGCTCGTCCTTTTTGGCCGAGATGAAACGGACGATGTCCTCGGAGAGGCCCTTGGGGGCGAACTCCTGCTCGATATCGGTCGTGAAGCCGTGCTCGTACTTCTCGAGCGCGGCGACGGTTTCAACAGTCTCTTTGACCGCGGCCACTAAGCCACCTCCCGGCGCCGAGCGCCGATACGCTTCCAGGCGGCGAGCCAGGCGTCGCCGCACTTGATCCAATCGTCTTCCGTACTCGCCCAGCCGCCACTGATACGCAGGGCGAACGGAGCGAGATCAGCGCGGCCCATGGCTTCCACCACGCGGCTGGCCTTGACCTTGCCCGAACAGCAGGCGCTACCGGCGCTGACCATGATCCCGGCCAGATCCATGTTCATGACCTGGACCTCGGAGCCAAAGCCCTCGCCCGCCAAGCACAACGTCTGGGGGAGGCGATCAGCGCCTTCGCCCAGCACGACCGCGCCTTGCGCCTTGACCCGCTGCGCCAAGGCGTCGCGCCATTGGGCTTGTTCGGCCAGCGAGGCAAGGCCTTCCTGGGCCGCCACGGCGGCCGCGCCGAACGCGGCGATGCCCGCGACGTTCTCGGTGCCGGCCCGACGGCCGCGCTCCTGACCCCCGCCATGCAGGCGGCGGGTGACGGTGGCGCGGGTCCCGGCGACCAGAGCGCCGACGCCCTGCGGCCCACCCAGCTTGTGGGCCGAGAGCGCCATGGTGTCGGCGCCGAGAGCCGAGAAGTCGATCGCGATCTTGCCAGCGGCCTGGACCGCGTCGACATGCAGCCAGCCGTCGTGGGCGCGCACCAGGGCGGAGACCTTATCCACAGGCTGGATGACGCCCGTTTCGTTGTTGGCCAGCATCAGGCAGACCAGGGTCTTGCCGGGTTTTTCAAGCGCTTGCGCCAGCCAATCGAGATCGGCGACGCCGTTGTTATCCACAGGCAGAATCTCGACCGGCAGGCCGCCACTCTGAGTGTTTTGGGCCTTGGCCGTCTCGGTGACCGCGTCGTGCTCGATCGTGCTGATGATGATGCGTTCGACGCCGGCGGCCCGGGCGCTCTCGATGGCCAGCGCATTGGCCTCCGTGCCGCCGCTGACGAATGTGACCGAGCCGGCGGGCACGCCGACCACGGCGCCGACCTGCGCGCGGGCGCGCTCGACCACGTCGCGGGCGGCGCGGCCGGCGGCGTGGACCGACGAGGGATTGGCCGGGCTCTCGAGCGCGCGCAACAGCGCTTCCCGCGCTTCCGGCCGCAAAGGCGCGGTGGCGTTGTAGTCGAGATAGATAGAAGAGCGGGAGGCGTTCACTCGGCCGCGATCTCCATCGGGCGGGCCGCTTTCTCGCTATTTGGCCGCAGCTCGCCCGCCAGCACGTCGGCGACAGAGACCGAGGCGAGGTAGCCGTGGATCTGACGCCCCATCTCTTCCCAGAGATTATGCGTCATGCAGCGCTCGCCACCCGCCATGCAGCCCTTGGCCTGGCCCTTGGTGAAGTTGCAGCGCGTGGCGCGCAGCGGCTCGTCCACCGCCAGAACGATGTCGGCGATGAAGGTCTCGGTCGCGGCCTTGGACAGGCGATAGCCGCCGCCGGGCCCTCGGGCGCTGATCACCAGCCCCTTTCGGCGCAGGCGCGCGAAGAGCTGTTCCAGATAAGAAAGCGAGATCTGTTGGCGCGCGGCGATCTCGGCCAGGGCTACGGCGCGGCCCTCGCCTTCGTCCTGGCGCTTGGCCAGGTCGGTCATCGCCATGACCGCATATCGCCCTTTCGTACTCAGGCGCATCAGCCTTACCCCTTGCAGATTCCGCGCGCATCGGCTTTTGCGTGTGCTACAAGCCGCGACTTCGCGCGCGGGCCGTCGGTCCGCTTGCTGGCTGCGATTTAGGAAGACCAAGCGCAGCGGTCAAGTATTCTGACGAGGCAAATCGTCGGAAGTTGGACCGCTGTCGAGCTGAAGGGGACGACATGCCTGATGTGATTTTGACCGGCGCGTCTGGACGGATCGAGGGTCGCTACTCTCCGGGCAAGACCGAGACGGCCCCGATCGCCCTGATCCTGCACCCACACCCCAAGGCCGGCGGTCACATGAACCATCCGGTTTCGGTGCAGCTGTATCACCTCTTTATGAAGCGCGGTTTCGCGACCCTGCGCTTCAATTTCCGCGGCGTGGGCCGCAGCCAGGGCGAGTTCGACGCCGGCATCGGCGAGCTGGCCGACGCGGCCACGGCGCTGGACTGGCTGCAGACGTCCAACCCGGCCGCCAGCCAGACTTGGGTCGCCGGCTTCGACTTCGGCGCCTATATCGGCATGCAACTGCTGATGCGCCGCCCCGAGACGGACGGCTTCATCTCGGTCTCGCCGCCGACCAACATGTACGATTTCAGCTTCCTGGCCCCCTGCCCGGCCTCGGGCTTGTTCCTGACGGGTTCGGCCGACACCATCACCCCGCCGGTCGAGGTGGAGCGGGTGGTCACCAAGCTGCGCACCCAGAAGGGCATCACGATCGACTACGAAGTCATCGACAAGGCCAGCCACTTCTGGACCGAGCACCTACCCAGCGTCGAGAAGAGCGTCAGCGACTATCTCGACAAGCGCCTGGCGGAAAATCCGATCTAGACGTTCATAAAGGCCTCCCTCCGGGGAGGCCTTTTTCGTTCGCGGCTCGTGCAGAGCTACACCTCTTCCTTGAAGAACAACGGTCAGCTATATTTTCACCGATTGATGAATAAAAGGGCGAGACGGTGATGCACTACGACATCGTCATCGTCGGCGGCGGCGCCGGCGGACTGGAGTTGGCCTCGCGGTTGGGCCGCCGGCTGGGGGGACGTCACGGCAAGCGCCGCGTGCTGCTGATCGACCGCTCCAGCTTTCACATCTGGAAGCCGACCCTACACGAGGTGGCCGCCGGCACGCTGGACGTCCACCAGGAGGGTGTCTCCTACGCGATCCTGGGCCGCTCGAACGGCTTCAACTTCCTGTTGGGCGAGCTGACGACCTTCGACCCGGCCGCCAAACGCCTGACCCTGAAGGCGATCACTGGCGACGATGGACAGGTCCTGGCGCCCGAGCGGGCCATAACCTTCACCTTTGGGATTCTGGCCATCGGTTCGGGCTCGAACCTCTTCGGCACGCCCGGCGCCGAGCAGGCCTACCTGCTGGAGCGCACCGAAGACGCCGAGGCCTTCCACGCACGGCTGCTGGCAGCCTTCACCAAAGCCTCGTTCTCGGCCGAAAAGATCATGCGTGTGGCGATCGTCGGCGGCGGCGCCACCGGGGTCGAGCTCTCGGCCGAGCTGATCGAAGCCCACCGAGAACTCTTGGGCAGTCTTGGCGACGAGCAGCGCTTCCGCCTGGACATCACGGTGGTCGAGGCCGCGCCACGGGTCCTGGGCGCCCTGCCCCAAAAGATCGCCGACAAAGCAACCATCGCGCTGGAGCGCAAAGGCGTGGCGGTAAAGACCGACGCCAAGGTCCTGGCGGTCCATGCCGATCGCCTGGAGACCAGCCAAGGCGACATACCCGCCGACCTGATCGTCTGGGCTGCGGGGATCAAGGCCGCTGAGACGAACCAGGGCTTTGGCCTCGAGACCAACCGCGCCAACCAGTTCTTGGTCAACGACCGCCTGGAGACCTCGGCGCCCGACATCTGGGCCCTGGGCGACTGCGCCGCCGCGCCGTGGAAGGACGGCAAGATCGTCCCGGCCCGCGCCCAGGCCGCCCACCAGCAGGCCAGCTATCTGCAGCGAGCCATCGTCGCGCGTCTGCACCAGGGCAAACTGAACACGCCCTTCGTCTATCGTGATTTCGGCTCGCTAGTGTCCCTCGGCGACAACAAAGGCGTCGGCGCGCTGATGGGCGGGCTGGGCGGCCCGAACTTCTTCATTGAAGGGCTGCTGGCCAAATGGGCCTACATGTCCCTGCATCTCGACCATCACCGCGCGATCCTGGGCGTCGGCCGCACGGCGACCTTGGCGCTGGCGCGGTTGCTGCAACAGCGGGTGTCGGGGCGCCTGAAGCTGCACTAGGGTCCGTACGCAATCCTCCCCATAGCGGGGGAGGATTTCTCTCTTACGGCAGAACTATTCTTCCGCCGGTCATCGGCGTCTTCACGCCCGTGGTCCCCGGGAAGCTGATCGGCAGGCCCTTGGCCGTGCGGGCGGCGAGGTAGGCGAAGGCTTCGGCCTCGATGCTGTCGCCGCGCCAGCCGAAGGCTTCGGCGGTCTTGACCGGCACGGGCGCGCGTTCGGTCAAGGCGCGCATGATCTGCGGATTATGACGCCCGCCGCCGCAGACGATCAGGGCGCTGGGCCGCGCACCGTGGTCGAAGGCCTTGATCACCGCCTCGGCCGTGAAGGCGACCAGAGTGGCGGCGGCGTCCTCGGCCGACAGCGGCTCGACCAGATCCAGCGGGAAGTCGTAGCGGTCCAGCGACTTGGGCGCGGGGCCGGCGAAGTAGTCGCTGGCCAGGAAGGCGTCGAGGATGGCTTGGTCGACCCGGCCGGCGGCGGCCAGACGGCCGTTCTCGTCGAACCGGCCCAGCCCACGCTCCTGCAGCATCAGGTCGATCATGCCGTTGCCGGGACCGGTGTCGAAGGCCAGCAGATCGTCGCCCTCTCCAATCAGGGTGATGTTGGCTACCCCGCCGACATTCAGAGCCGCCACCGGCGCGGCCAGGCCCGAGGCCCGGGCCCGAGCGGCGTGGTAGATCGGGGCCAGCGGCGCGCCCTGCCCGCCAGCCGCCACGTCGGCCGCGCGGAAGTCGAAGGCCACCGGCCGACCGGTGGCCTTGGCCAGGCGCTCGGCGTCCAGCAGTTGCACGGTCCGGCCGATCCGCTCGGGCGTCGGGCGCTCGTGCAGCACGGTCTGGCCGTGGACGCCCAGCAGGTCGAAGTCGCTCCAGGCCAGGCCGTGCTCGGCCAGAAAGCTTTCCGCCGCGTGCAGGTGCTCATCGGCCACCGCCCGGGCGGCCTCGGCGAAGATCTCGGGCGCGGGCTTGTCGCGCGGCCAGCCTCGGGCGACCTCGGTGGCCACCAGCAACAGGTCCCGGGTCTCCTCCCGCAGCTTGCGCTCGCCGGCGGGACCAAAGGCTTGGATGTCGTGGCCGTCCGTTTCCAGCACCGCCATGTCGACCGCGTCCAGCGAGGTGCCGGTCATGAATCCCAGGATTTTCATGGGACCGTTGACTGCCACGGCGGCGAAACGCTAGCTAGGCCCATGATCGACGCTTTCGTCCTGGCCCGCCCCTATTACCGCCCGCTGCCATAGCGGGAGGCCGACCAGACACGTCGCTTAGCCCCCGCCTCGCCGGGGTCGCTTTCTTGCTAGTCGATCATGCGCTCCGGCATCCTCCCCGGAGTCTGAAATGAAAGCCTCACAATCCAATCCCGCCGTGCTAGACGGCCCGCCAAGTCAAATAGAGAGTCGATCCATGTCCGCCGCGTCGTCCTTCAAGTCAGAGTTCCTGCGAACCCTGGAGGCCCGCGGCTACATCCACCAGATCACCCATCCGGACGAACTGGACGCGGCCGCCACGGCCGGGATCGTCACCGCCTATATCGGCTTCGACGCCACCGCCCCGTCCCTGCACGTCGGCAGCCTGATCCAGATCATGCTTCTGCGCCGCCTGCAGCAGGCCGGTCACAAGCCGATCGTCCTGATGGGCGGCGGCACGACAAAGGTCGGCGACCCCACCGGCAAGGACGAGAGCCGCAAGCTGCTGTCGGACGCCGACATCCAGGCCAACATCGCCGGCATCAAGCAGGTCTTCGCCAAGTTCCTGACCTTTGGCGACGGACCGACCGACGCGATCATGGTCGACAACGACGCCTGGCTCTCGAAGTTCGGCTACGTCCAGTTCCTGCGCGAATACGGCGTCCACTTCACCGTCAATCGGATGCTGGCCTTCGACTCGGTCAAGCTGCGCCTGGAGCGCGAGCAGCCGATGACGTTCCTTGAGTTCAACTACATGCTGATGCAGGCGGTGGACTTCCTGGAGCTGAACCGCGCCCACGGCTGCGTGCTGCAGATGGGCGGCTCGGACCAGTGGGGCAACATCCTGAACGGCGTCGAGCTGACTCGCCGCGTCGACCAGAAGAGCGCCTTTGGCCTGACGACGCCGCTCCTGGCCACCGCCTCGGGCGCCAAGATGGGCAAGACGGCGGCCGGGGCGGTGTGGCTGAACGCCGAGCAGCTGAGCCCCTACGACTACTGGCAGTTCTGGCGCAACACCGAGGACGCGGACGTCGGCCGCTTCCTGAAGCTGTTCACCGACCTGCCGCTGGACAAGATCGCCGAGCTGGAAGCCCTAGAAGGCGCCCAGATCAACGAGGCCAAGAAGGTGCTGGCCGACGAAGCCACCCGCATGGCCCACGGCGAGGAAGAGGCTCGCAAGGCCCGCGACGCCGCCGAGAAGGCCTTCGAACAGGGCGCGCTGTCGGCCGACCTGCCGACCTTCGAGGTTCCGGCGGCCGACCTGGAGGCGGGCATCGTGCTGGCGGCCCTGTTCGCTGACGCGGGCCTGGCTGGCTCGCGCGGCGAGGCCCGCCGCCTGGCACAGGGCGGCGGCCTGAAGGTCAACGACAAGGCCGAGGCTGACGCCAACCGGACGATCACCGCCGCCGATCTTGTCGAGGGCGTCGTCAAGCTCGCCGCCGGCAAGAAGAAGATCGTGTTGGTGAAGCCCGTTTAGTTAGTTGACTGTCATCCCGGCCGCAGCGTAGCGGAGAGCCGGGACCGCCAACGACTCATGAGCTTGCGGTGGTCCCGGATCGCGCTTCGCGCGTCCGGGATGACAGCTTTCTAGGTGGAGAAGCGTTCGATGCTGCAACCCGGCGACAAGGCCCCCGATTTCGACCTGCCGACCGACACCGGTCGCGTCAGCCTGTCAGCCCTGAAGGGCAAGAACATCGTCCTCTATTTCTACCCGAAGGACGACACCGCCGGCTGTACCTCCGAAGCGCTGCAGTTCTCGTCGGAAGTCGAGGAGTTCCAGAAGCTGGGCGCGGTGATCATCGGCGTGTCCAAGGACAGCGTCGCCTCGCACGCCAAGTTCCGCGTCAAACACGACCTGACCATCGAACTGGCCGCTGACCCCATGGGCGATGTGGTCGAGGCCTATGGCGCCTGGGTCGAGAAGAGCATGTACGGCCGCAAGTATATGGGCATCGACCGCTCCACCTTCCTGATCGACCGCGAGGGCGTTGTCCGCGAGGTGTGGCGCAAGGTGAAGGTGCCGGGCCATATCAAGGCGGTCATGAACGCGGCCAAGGCCATTAAGTAAGTTCTCCTTTTTCGGGAACGCTTGCGCGACGCGGGTGTTGTATCCGCGCCTCAACCTGTGGCCTTTCCACGGCTTACGCGGTTAACGCGTGGTCGTGCTGCTCAGAAAACGTTAAGGATCGAGGCGCAAAATGCCTTTTCGCGACTCGCGTCCTTTCAGGGCGCGAAGAGTCTTGCACGTTGACGTTTTATCGTCCCATATCCCCCGGACCTGAAACGGGGGGTTTCCTGGGACGATGGCGATCAAGCGCTTCAAGCGACTGCGGCAATCTCTCGAAGCATTGTTCCCTGAACGGCATCTCTACGTCCGCTCTGGCGGTGAGATGCGCGGTTATGTTCTGTCCACGAACAAACAGTTGGTCGGCGCGGGCTGCGTGGCGGTCGGCGCGCTCTGGATGGGCGTCTGCACGGCGGCGATGCTGATCAGCGCCCTGTCAGTCAGCTCGACCGACCAGCAGGTGATCAAACAGAAGGCTTACTACGAGCGCCTGAATGCTGACCGGCAAGCCCGCCTGAACAGCGCCGTGGCCCAGCTATCGGCCACCAATGGCTCGCTGGACGAGCTGGCGACGTCCGTCGAGAAGCGCCACGCCGCCCTCGCTCTCCTGGTCTCCGACTTCAAGGGCGTCCCCGGGGCCGCTGAAGCGCTGACAGTCGCCAAGCCGCGCCTGCTGGCCGCTAGCCCCGTCGAACGCATCCAAGCCACTCGCATGGATCAGGAGCGCCTGATCGACGCCGCCGAAGGCTTCGCCAAGAGCCGCGCCGAACGCCTGCGTCTGGCGATGCGTATGGCGGGCCTCGACGCTGGCGCGTTCACCGGCCGCGGCGTTTCGTTGGGCGGCCCGCTGATCGAGGCCAAGGACCCCCGCGCTCTTGCCGCGGTGCTAGACGTCGACGAGGACTTCGCCAGCCGTATCCAGCACGCCGCCAACGACATGTCGGACATGCGCAGCCTGGGCGCTGCGGTGAAAAAGCTGCCCCTGTATCGCCCGACCAGCAATCCCGCCCTGTCGTCCAGCTATGGCGTGCGATTCGATCCGTTCACGCACCGGCCAGCCTTCCACTCGGGCCTGGATTTCCCCGGAGCCATGCGCACGCCGATCATGGCCACCGCGCCCGGCGTCGTCTCCTACACTGGGGTTCGCGCGGGCTATGGCAACACGGTCGAAATCGACCACGGCGGCGGCTTCAAGACCCGCTACGCGCACCTGTCCTCGATCGGCGTCCGCGTCGGCCAGCGCGTGGCGATCGGCACGCGGATCGGCGGCATGGGCTCGACGGGTCGATCGACCGGCCCGCACCTGCATTACGAAGTCTGGGTCAATGGCAAGGCCCAGAATCCCAATCGCTTCTTGAGGGCTGGTGAGTATGTTCAGCAAGCAAGCTAAGTCGGGCCCCAAGGCCGCCAACCGCGCCGAGGCGCCCCCTAGCCTTCCCCCCGGGAATGCGGCGGACGCCCAGCGTCGCGCGACTCCGAGGGTTGCCTCCCTGCTCTCCGCCGACCTGACGATTGAGGGCGCCATCGAGGGCGAAGGCGAGCTGCAGCTCGACGGGATCCTGCGCGGCGATGTGCGCGTGGCGCGTCTCAGCGTGGGCGAGACCGGCCATGTCGAGGGCTGCGTCCAGGCCGACCTCGTTGAGGTGCGTGGCCGTATCGTCGGCTCGATCACCGCCAAGCAGGTCCGCCTCTACGGCACCGCCTATGTCGACGGCGATATCACTCACGAGCAGTTGTCGATGGAATCGGGCGCCTACTTCCAAGGTCGCAGCCTCAAGTTCCAGCGCCCGCCCGCCCCCATCCAGCCGACGCCGGAGCCGGAAGTGCTGGCGATCACCGCGACTCCGGTCGAAGCCTGAGATACAAAAAAACGCCCCGGATCGCTCCGGGGCGTTTTGCTTTCTCAGCGGTCGACAGCCAGAAGCCTCACGCCTCGGCGGCGTCGCGCGTGGCGCCGACCCGCTGGGCCAGGGCCGCGCCCATGAACGCGTCGAGGTCGCCGTCCAGCACACCTTGGGTGTCGGAGGTCTCGACGTTGGTCCGCAGGTCCTTGACCATCTGGTAGGGCTGCAGGACGTAGCTGCGGATCTGGTGACCCCAGCCGATGTCGGTCTTCTGGTCTTCCAGCGCCTGCTGAGCGGCCTCGCGCTTTTGCAGCTCGGCTTCGTACAGACGCGCGCGCAGCATCTTCCAGGCCTCGTCGCGGTTCTGGTGCTGCGAGCGGCCAGCCTGGCAGGCCACGGCGATGCCGGTCGGAATGTGCGTCAGACGCACGGCCGAGTCGGTCTTGTTGATGTGCTGACCGCCGGCGCCCGAAGCGCGATAGGTGTCGGTGCGCACGTCGGCGGGATTGATCTCGATCTCGATGGTGTCATCAACCACCGGATAGACCCAGGCCGAGGCGAACGAGGTGTGGCGACGGGCGCTGCTGTCATAGGGGCTGATGCGCACCAGCCGGTGCACGCCCGCCTCGGTCTTCAGCCAACCATAGGCGTTGGGCCCCTTGACCAGCAGCGTGGCCGACTTGATGCCAGCCTGGTCGCCGTCGGTCTCTTCGATCAGCTCGGTCTGCATGCCGTGGGCGTTGGCCCAGCGGGTGTACATACGCAGCAGGATGCCGGCCCAGTCGCAGGACTCGGTGCCGCCGGCGCCGGAGTTGATTTCGATATAGGCGTCGTTGCCGTCGGCTTCCCCCGAGAGCAGGGCCTCGAGCTCGGCGCGGCCGGCCCGGTCCTTCAGAGCCTTCAGTTGGGCGCGGGCGTCGTTCAGCGACTCCTCGTCGCCTTCCATGTCCGCCAGTTCGGCGTACTCGACGGCGTCCTTCAGATCGCGCTCGATCGACTGCACCGCCTCGACCTTGGCGGCCAGCGCGGCGCGCTCGCGCGAGACAGCTTGGGCCTCGGACGGACGGTCCCACAGGGTCGGGTCCTCGACCCGGGCGTTCAGCTCATCGAGCTTGCGGAGAGCGACGTCCCAGTCAAAGACGCCTCCTGAGCAGTCCCACGGACTGCTCGATGTCGGCCGCGGCGGCCTCAACATCCGGTCTCATCACGTAACTCCGTGACAGTGTTGAAGGGCGCAGGCTCTAGCCTGCGTCGCCTCCCCGCGCAACGACATCAATAGAGGCCGCTCAGCGGATCGACCTTCTGAACGGGCTTGCCGGGCTGGGCCGGCGGCTGCGGAACCGGCGGAAGGCCGGGCGTGAGCTCATTGTAGGGGATCGGCCCGGTCGGCGCGATCTCCACCTTGGGCTCGGTGCCGGGTCGGAAGGCTTCGCGTACGCCGCGCACAAGAGCGAACTTGGCGTTCTTTGGCGGCTTGAAGTCAGCGACAGGCTGACCTTCCAGCGCGACCTTCATGAAGTCCATGAACACCGGGACGGGGCCCGCCGCGCCCGTCTCGCCCTCGCCCAGCGAGCGGTTGTCGTCGAAGCCGAAGAAGACACCAACGACGAGGTTGGGCGAATAGCCGACGAACCAGGCGCTTCGGTAGTCGTTGGTCGTACCGGTCTTGCCGGCCAGCGGGCGGCCCAGCGAGCTGACGGCGGCGGCGGTGCCGCGCTGGACCACGCCCTGCAGCATCGAGGTGATCTGGTAGGCCGTCACCGGATCCATGATCTGCTCGCCCGGCGCTGGGAAGCGCGGGCTTTCATCGCCATTGAAACCGGCGTCGCAACGCTCGCAATCGCGCTTGTCGGCGCGGAAAATGACCTTGCCCTCGCGATCCTGGACGACCTCGATCAAGTGCGGCTCGACGCGGCGACCGCCGTTGACAAACGGGGCATAGGCGGCGGTCAGCTTGAAGGGCGTGGCCTCCCCCGCCCCCAGCGCCATGGCCAGCACCGGATCCATGTCCTTTACGACCCCGGCTCGCTTGGAGAAGTCGATGATCTTCCTCATGCCCACAGCCTGAGCCAGGCGCACGGTCATGGCGTTGATCGACTTCTCCAGACCCTTGCGCAGGGGTTGCGCGCCATAGAACTCCTTGTCGTAGTTCTCGGGACTCCAGTCCTGGCCGTTGGCGCCCTTCAAGGTGATGGGGCCGTCGACGACGACGCTGGCCGGCGTGTAGCCGTTCTCCAGGGCGGCGGCGTAGACGAACGGCTTGAACGCCGAGCCTGGCTGGCGCTTGGCCTGGGTGGCGCGATTGTACTTGGATAGCGAGTAGCTATAGCCGCCGACCAAGGCGACGATACGGCCGGTATAGGGCTCCATCGCCACCAGCGCGCCGTTCACGGCCGGAATCTGACGCAGGCGGTAGCCGCCGCTGGCGGCCTTCTCCACGAAGACGAGATCGCCAGCCTTCAGGCCCTTGCCGGCCTTGGCCCAGGCCATGTCCTCGCCAACAATCTGGCCCTCGCCCTCGCCCTTGACCAGGCGGACCTGGCCGCCATTCGAGGTGACGAGGGCGCGGCGCCAGGCCGTGCGCTCCGACGGGATCAACTTGGCAAGGGCCGTCTTTTCCCAATTGAGGTCGGTCGGCTCCACATGCCCCCAGGCGCCGCGCCAGCCGTGGCGGCGATCATAGCGTTCCAGCCCGTCCATCAGCGCGATCCGCGCGGCCGTCTGCAGGCGCGGATCCAGCGTCGTGCGCATGTAGTAACCGCCCTCAGTCAGGCGGGGGCCGAGCGTGGCCATGCCGCGCTGACGGACTTCCTCGACGAAATAGTCAGCGTCGCGATAGGCCGCGCGCTTGGGACCAGGCTGGACGACGAGGTCCTCCGCCATGGCCGCTTGCGCCTGGGCCTTGGTGATCCACCCCTGCTCGGCCATCTGGCCCAGCACCCAGTTGCGGCGGCCCATCGCCTTGGCCTTGTTGCGGATCGGATGGTAGTTGTCCGGCCCCTTGGGCAGCGACGCCAGATAGGCGCTTTGGGCCAGGGTCAGCTCTGGCAGGGACTTGCCGAAATAGTTGTAGGCGGCCACGCCGACGCCAAACGAGCGATAACCCAGCCAGATTTCGTTCAGATAGAGCTCAAGAATCTGCTGTTTGGTCAGCGACTGCTCCAGACGGCCCGCCAGGATCGCTTCCTTGAACTTGCGACCGACTGTGGCGTCGCTGGTCAGCAGGACATTCTTGGCCACCTGCTGTGTGATGGTCGAGCCCCCTTCAAGACGCCGACCGCGGATGGCGTTGCCGACATTGTTGATCATGGCGCGCGAAAGGCCGCCGACATCCACGCCGCCGTGGCTGAAGAAGTTGCGATCCTCGGCCGCCAGGAAGGCCTGGACCAGCTGTGGCGGGATCTGGTCGTAGGGGATGAAGATGCGGCGCTCCTTGGAGTACTCGCCGATCAGGGTGCCATCCCAGGCGTAGACGCGCGTGGCGGTGGGCGGACGATAGTCCTGCAGCTCACCGGCGTCGGGCATGTCGTGGAAAAGCCAGGCCGCATAGATCGCGATCGCGAATCCGGCGACGGCGATGACCGAGAGCACCGCCACGCCCGCGATGGCCATCCATCGTTCGGTGGGTTTCAGATCCACGCGACCTCCGTAGGGCGGGCGTCCTGACCCACCACACACCTAGACTTCGATTGTTCGGCGCAGGGCGCGAACGATCGCTTCTGTGATTAGAGCGCGGCGCGCGAAAGGGGAAGCGGACCTTTAGGTCAGGACTTGCGGACGTCCGCCGAGAAGTAGGCCTCGATGGAGTCACCCACCGCGTCGACCAGACGAGCGCGACTGGCCTTGTTGGTCAGGAAGGCCTCGTCCTCCGGATTGGTGATGAAGCCCATTTCCAGCAGGACGGCGGGCACGTCCGGCGCCAGCAGCACGAAGAAGCCGGCGTCGCGGTGGCTGCGGCGCAGCAGCGCCGTCTCCTCGCCGACATTGGCCAGCAGCAGTTGGGCGAAGGCGGCGGAGCGATTCTTGGTCGCGCGCTGCGACAGGTCGAGCAGGATCTGACTGACCGCGCGGTCGCGCCCAGGCAGATTGGCCTTCATCAGCCAGTCGCTCTTGTCGAGGACCAGGCCGACCCGCTCTGCCCCCTTTTCAGACAGGGTGTAGACCGAGGCGCCGCGCGTGGCGGTATCCGGACCGGAATCGGCGTGCAGGGAAATGAAGAGGTCGGCGTCGGCCCGGCGGGCGATCTGCACCCGGCCTTCCAGCGGTACGAAGGTGTCGGTTTCGCGGGTCAGCACCACCTGATAGCGGCCGGTCTTCTCCAGGCGCGCCTTTAGGGCCTTCGCCGTGGCCAGGGTGACATCCTTCTCAAAGGCGTTGGCGCCCAGAGCGCCCGAGTCCTTGCCGCCGTGTCCGGCGTCGATGACGATGACCTTCTTAAGGCGCAGGGGCGCGGCCTTGATCGGCGCACTCGCCTGGATCAGACGCGGCGCGGCCTGCGGAGAGGCCGGCGCGCCCGCAGCGTCCACGGCCTTAAGGTCGATGACGTAGCGGTAGGCCGTGGCGCCGTCGCCCGGCGGCAGCAGGAAGCGGCGGCGGACCTCGACCTTGCCGGCCAGCTCCAAGCGCAGACGCGCGCCACCGGCGGCCTCGTCGATCAGCCAACGCTTCACAAGCCCCTGACCAGAGCCTTGCAGGTCGCCAGAAATGGTGACGTTCGGCAGCGCCAAGACCAGACGCTGGTCCGCCGCGCCATCGGAAATCAGCTTACCAGCGGCGGCGCGATCCAGATCAATGACCACGCGGGTTTCCGTTCGGTCGCCGCCGAAGCGGACCTTCTGCACACCCGAGGGCGCGACGGAGCCTTGGGCGGTCGCGACGGCGACGCCAGCGGTGGTCAGGCCGCCGACGATCAGGGCCGCCCGAAACCAGCCCATGCGAGCCAAACTGATGAGAACCTTACGCATACCCACCCGCGCTAGCCGGATTTGGTGAACCGATCGTCAATATCGGCCCGAGGCGGTAGCCAAAGGGTTAAGTCCTGATGCGCGTGGAAAGCTTTTCTTTTCCGCGCCAATGTGGCTACAGTCCCGCCGCGTGCGAAGTTCCGTGATCGTCACGACTGCGTGCGGGCTGTCCCTGGTTTCGAAAGAGGTCCTGAACCCCTTCCGTCGCCGGGGCGGCAGACTACATCGTTTCGAGATGCGGCCGACCGTGCGGGCAAGACGCCTACCGTAACGCCGTATCGAGGGGCCCGCGTCGGGCTCAAACGCCGCTCTGGCGACGACGCGCCATCCGATCCGCGCCATCTGGCGCGACACACGAACCATCCAATCCGCGCCCCGCGCGGTAGGGACAAAACGAAACCCCCATGGGCTGCGCCGCACCCGACCGCCTTTGGCACCCGACCCTTCGCAACCGCGCTGGCGGGGCAACGGTCGGCGACGCGCGCGCTCTTCATTCATATCGGCGACCGGGCCTAGCGCCCGCCGCGCGCCGTGGAGACTTCCTTAATGTCGAAGAAGATGCTGATCGACGCAGCACACGCCGAAGAGACGCGTGTGGTCGTCGTGGACGGAACCCGGGTTGAAGAATTCGATTTCGAAAGCCAGACCCGCAAACAGCTTCGTGGAAATATCTATCTCGCCAAGGTGACCCGGGTTGAACCCAGCCTGCAGGCTGCGTTCATCGAGTATGGCGGTAATCGCCACGGCTTCCTGGCGTTCAACGAAATCCACCCCGACTACTACCAGATCCCGGTCGCCGACCGCGAAGCGCTGATGCGCGACGATTCCGGCGATGACGAGGATGACACCCCGATTTCGCGTCGCGCCACGGGCGGCGACGACGAGGACGACGTCAACGGCGGCGATCACGCGATCGACGACGATGACGACGATGACGTCGAGGAAGAGCTGGCGCGCCGTAAGCGCCGGCTGATGCGCAAGTACAAGATCCAGGAAGTGATCCGCCGCCGGCAGATCATGCTGGTTCAGGTCGTCAAGGAAGAGCGCGGCAACAAGGGCGCGGCCCTGACCACCTACCTCTCCCTGGCCGGTCGCTACGGCGTACTGATGCCCAACACCGCCCGCGGCGGCGGCATCAGCCGCAAGATCACGGCCGTCACCGACCGCAAGCGCCTGAAGAGCGTCGTCCAAAGCCTGGACGTTCCGCAAGGCATGGGCCTGATCGTCCGCACGGCCGGCGCCAAGCGCACCAAGGCCGAGATCAAGCGCGACTACGAATATCTGCTGCGTCTCTGGGAAAACATCCGCGAGAACACGCTGCACTCGATCGCTCCGGCGTTGATCTACGAGGAAGAAGACCTCGTCAAACGCGCCATCCGCGACATGTACGACAAGGACCTGGACGGCATCTGGGTCGAAGGCGACGCCGGCTACAAGGAAGCGCGCGATTTCATGCGCATGCTGATGCCGAGCCAGGCCAAGAAGGTCTTCAACTATCGCGACCCGACCCCGCTGTTCGTGAAGAACAAAATCGAGGACCATCTGGCCCAGATCTACTCGCCGGTCGTGCCACTGAGGTCCGGCGGCTATCTGGTGATCAACCAGACCGAGGCCCTGGTCGCGATCGACGTCAACTCGGGCAAGGCCACGCGCGAGCGCAACATCGAGGCCACGGCCCTCAAGACCAACTGCGAAGCGGCCGAGGAAGCCGCCCGCCAGCTGCGCCTGCGCGACCTGGCCGGCCTGATCGTCATCGACTTCATCGACATGGATGAAGCCAAGAACAACCGCACGGTCGAGAAGGTCCTGAAGGACGCACTCAAGGACGACCGCGCGCGCATCCAGATGGGCAAGATCTCTGGCTTTGGCCTGATGGAGATCAGCCGCCAGCGTCGCCGCACCGGCGTCCTGGAAGGCACCACCCACGTCTGCGAACACTGCGAAGGCGCCGGTCGCGTCCGCTCGGTGGAGTCCAGTGCTCTCGCCGCTCTGCGCGCGGTCGAAGTCGAGGCCCTGAAGGGTTCGGGCAGCGTGATCCTGAAGGTCTCGCGGTCGGTCGGCCTCTATATCCTGAACGAAAAGCGCGCCTACCTACAGCGTCTGCTGGATACGCACGGCCTGTTCGTGACCGTTGTGGTCGACGATAGCCTGCACGCCGGCGACCAGGAAATCGAGCGCACCGAGCTTGGGGAACGCATCGCCGTCGCGCCTGCGCCCTATGTCGATGAGGACGACGACTTCGACTACGCCGCCTTTAACGACGAGGCCGAGGAAGACGACGAAGAAGTCCTTGAGAACGAGGACGACATCGAACGCGAAGACACCGATGACGACGACGCCTCCAGCCGCAAGCAGGCGCGCGATGACGACCGTGGCGACCGCAAGGGCCGCCGCCGTCGCGACCGCCGTCGCGGCCGTCGCGACGACCGCGAGACCGAAACAGAAGTCGACGCCGAGGCCGAGGCCGAAGGTGACGAGGAAGACGCCGATGACCGCGCCGAGTTCGGTGACGAGGACGAGGACGCCCGCCGCCGTCGCCGCCGTCGCGGCCGTCGTGGCGGCCGTCGCGGCGGTCGCGAAGACGGCGATCGCCCGACTGACGCCTACATCTGGATCCGTCCGCGGGTCCCGTTCGGCGAAAACGTCTTCACCTGGCACGATCCGGCGACCCTGGTCAGCGGCAACGGCGGCGAAGGCCGTCGCTCAGCGCCGGAAGCTCGCGCCGAAGCCCAGGCCGAACGTCCGGAACGCATCGAGCGCGAGGAGCGTCCCGCTCGCGAACGCGGCCGTCGCGGCCGTGACCGCGGTCGCCGCAACCGCGACGAGACGCCGGCTGTCGACGCGGCCGTCGCCGAAACGGCTTCGCCCGTCGAGGTCGTGACCGCCGCAGAGCCGGGCGAGGCCTTCGAGGCGCCAATCCTGGCTCCGCCCGCGATCTCCGCCCCGCCCGCCGATGTCTGGGTTGAGCTGCCCGAGACCGAGGAAGCGCCCAAGAAGCCCAAGCGCACGCGCTCGCGCAGCAAAAAGGCTGTCGCCGAGTCCGCCGAGGCGGTCGAAGCCGTCGCCGAGGTCGTCGCTGAGACGGTCGCTCTGGCTCCGCCGGAGCCCGAGGCCGCTCCGGCCATCGAATCCGCGCCAGCCCCGGAACCGGAAGTCGCCGCCGAAGTCGCTCCGGCGACTCCGGCCCAGCCTGATCCGGCCGAGATCACGACCCCGCCCGAAAAGCCGCGCCGCGGCTGGTGGCGCCGGTAGTTGAACGGATCGGCCCGCGTTTTCGGGTGAGAACGCGGGCCGAAATCGTCGCAGGGACGAGTGCGGCCCTTGTTCCCTCGCCCAGATAATCCAAGTTAGATTGCTGGAGTTCGCGGGGGCGCGATCTGGAGATCATTCGATGACCTCGCGTCGAGGGCATGCCAGAAAACGCGGAGTTCGAAGCCGTCTTGGCGTCGCGCTATCGGCGCTGTCGATCTTGGCCTCGGGCCTCTCGGCGCCCCAGGTCGCCTTCGCCCAGGACGGTGGCCCGTCTCTAATCCGCGACACCGAGATCGAAGAGATCCTGCACCAGGACGCCAACCCGATCTTCGCGGCGGCGGGCCTGGATCCCAAGAACGTCCGGATCCTGATCGTCGGCGACAAAAGTCTGAACGCTTTCGCGACCCAGGGTCTGCAGATGGGCCTGAACACGGGTCTCATCCTGCAGACGGAGAACCCGAACCAGCTACGCGGCGTCATCGCCCACGAAACCGGACACCTGGCCGGCGGCCACCCGATCCGGTCGGACGAGATGATGCGCGCGGGCCTCAAGCCCATGATTCTGACCATGGGCTTGGGCATTCTGGCGGCTCTGGCCGGTTCCCCCGACGGCGGCGCGGCCCTGATCGTCAATTCCCAATACGCCGGCGCCCTGGGCGCCCTTGGCTATAGCCGCGAGCAGGAGTCGCGCGCCGACCAGGCTGCGGCCGGCTTCCTGGAGGCCACCGGCCAGTCAGGACGCGGCCTCGTCGAGTTCTTCGACAACTTCCGCTACCAGGAAGTCTTCGACCAAGCCCGCCGCTTCGCCTATTTCCGCAGCCACCCGCTGTCGTCCGAACGGATCGAGGTGCTGCGCAGCCGCGTCGAGCGTCAGCCGCACTACATCGCGGTCGATACGCCTGAGGACCTCGCGCAGCACGAGATCATGAAGGCCAAGCTGGAGGGCTTCCTCAACCCACAGGTCGCCTTGATGAAGTACAAGGAGACCGACGCCAGCTTTCCGGCCCGCTACGCGCGCGCCATCGCCTACTACCAGATGAAGGACCCCGACCGGTCCCTGAAGCTGATCGACGCCCTGATCGCCGATCACCCGGATAACCCCTACCTATGGGAGCTGAAGGGCCAGGTGCTGTTCGAATTCAATCGCATCGCCCAGGCCGAGGAGCCCCAGCGAAAGTCGGTTCAGCTCAAGCCCGACGCCGCCCTGCTGCGGGTCAATCTGGGCCAGACTCTGATCAATCTGGACGAGCCCGCCAAGGTCGAGGAAGGCGTCAAGGAGCTGAAGCGCAGCCTGCTCAACGAGCCTGACAATACAGTGGCCTGGCGCTTGCTGGCTCAGGCTTACGACAAGCAGAACAAGGACGGCGAAGCGCGCCTCGCCACCGCCGAGCAATACTTTTCGCTCGGCGCCGTGCGCGAGGCCCGGGTCTTCGCCATGCGGGCTCGCGAACTGTTGCCCAAGGACACGCCCGACTGGCGCCGCGCCACCGATATCGTCCTGGCGTCGCGTCCCTCCAACCAGGACCTGAAGGACCTGGCCAAGGACGGCGCGGTCCAATCCCATCTCGGCCGATAGACGGCCCTACTCTAATTTGAGACTTCGATGACCCTGCTCCGTCGCGCCGCGCCCCTTGCTCTGCCGCTGGCTCTCTCCAGCCTCGTTCTCGCCGGCTGCGACCAGGCCAAGCCCGACAAGGCGTTCGGCGAGAAGGTCCGCGCCTACCTGCTCGAGCACCCCGAGGTGCTGATGGAGGTGAGCCAAGCGCTGCAGGAAAAACAGGCCAGCCAGCAGCTGGTCTCGGCTCAGAAGGCAATCGGCCAATACCGTCAGGCCATCGAGCGCGATCCGCGCGACGTCGTGATCAATCCGGCCGGGACGATCACCGTCACCGAGTTCTTTGACTACCGCTGCGGCTACTGCCGCCATGCCGCGCCTGAGATCATCGACCTTGTCCAGAAGAACCCGGACATCCGCCTTGTGCTCAAGGAATTCGTGATTTTCGGCCGCGACAGCGAGGCCGCAGCGCGCCTGATGCTAGGCGCCAAGGACCAGGGCAAGAGCCTGGAGCTCCACAAGGCGCTGATGGCCGAAAACGCCTTGGACGCGGCCGGGGCTCTGCGCATCGCCAAGGGGCTGGGGATCGACCTCGACAAGGCCAAGGCCGTTGGCGAGAGCGAGGCCGTGAGCCAGCACCTGGCCGACACCGAGGCCCTGGCCAAGACTCTCGCCCTGCAAGGCACCCCGGCCTTCATCGTCGGCGACACCCTGATCCCCGGCGCCGACATCAACGCCCTGAAGCTGGCGATCGAGCAGACCCGGGCCAGCAGGGCGAAAGCGGGCTGATCGCTAGATCAGTCCCGCCAGCGGTGAGCTGGGATCGGCGTAGAGACGCTTCTGCATACGGCCGGCCAGATAGGCCTCGCGGCCGGCGATGACGGCGTGCTTCATCGCCTTGGCCATGCGGATCGGGTCCTTGGCCTCGGCGATGGCGGTGTTCATCAGGATGGCGTCGCAGCCCAGCTCCATGCCGATCGCCGCGTCCGAGGCCGTCCCCACGCCGGCGTCGACCAGCACGGGCACCTTGGCGTTCTCGACGATGATCCGCAGGTTCACGCGGTTCTGGATGCCCAGGCCCGAGCCGATCGGCGCGCCCAGCGGCATGATCGCCACCGCGCCCGCCTCTTCTAGCTTCCGGGCATAGACCGGGTCGTCCGAGCAGTAGACCATCACCTGGAAGCCGTCGGCGACCAGCAGCTTCAGCGAGCGCAGGGTCTCTTCCATGTCCGGGAAAAGGGTCTTGGGGTCGCTAAGGACCTCGAGCTTGACGAGATCCCAGCCACCCGCCTCGCGGGCTAGGCGCAGGGTGCGCACGGCGTCCTCGCCGGTGAAGCAGCCCGCAGTGTTCGGCAGATAGGTAAACTCGCTCGGCTTGACGTAGTCGACCAGCAGCGGCTGGCTTGGATCGGTCAGGTTCACGCGGCGCACGGCCACGGTGACGATCTCGGCCCCGGCCGCGCGGGCGGCGGCGGCGTTGGTGGCGTAGTCCTTGTACTTTCCCGTCCCGACGATCAGGCGCGAGCGGAAGGTGCGGCCGGCGACGGTCCAGGTTTCTTCGGTGTCGCCAGAAACCTGAGGCGTCGAGACGGTGTCGGGGGAAACGTGCGCGTTCATGCGGTTGGTTTACGCCCCCGTCCGTTCCCTGTCATCCCGGGCGAAGACCCGGGACCGCAACAAACTCGGCGCATCCCGAGGTCCCGGCTCGGCGCGCTTCGCACTTGGCCGGGATGACAGCCGTTAGGATCAACCGCCGCCGATAAAAGTGACGATCTCGATGCGGTCGCCATCGCTCATAGCCGTGTCGGCATAGGTCGAGCGCGGGGCGATCTCGAGGTTGCGCTCGACCGCCACCTTACGGGCGTCCAAGCCCAGCGACGCCACCAGATCGGCGATCGTGCGCACCTCGCCCACGTCCCGTTCTTCCCCGTTCAATAGAAGTCTCATATCGCCTCCGAAGCGAGCCCTGCTTGTGACCTGAGGGAACCGGCTATACAAGACCTCCCGGAATCGACGGCGGAGCCGCATGGTAAAACCGATCCACGTGCTGAACGGACCCAATCTCAACCTGTTGGGAACCCGCGAGCCCGAGATTTACGGCAAGGACACGCTCGAGGATGTCCGGACGCGCTGTGAGGCGCGGGCGGCTTCGCGCGGCGTTTCGGTGGTCTTCCGCCAGTCCAACCACGAGGGCGTGCTGATCGACTGGGTGCAGGAGGCGCGTGTGTCGGCCTCGGCGCTCATTCTCAATCCGGCCGGTTACGGCCACACCTCGATCGCGCTGCTGGATGCGCTCAAGACCTTGAGCATTCCGGTGATCGAGTGCCATTTGTCCAACCCGGCGGCGAGAGAGGAATTCCGCCGTCATACTTATGTGTCGCTGGCGGCCACGGGGATCGTCTCCGGGTTCGGCGCGGCGAGCTACGAATTAGCGATCGAGGCCGCTTTCGGCCTGATCGGCGTTTAACGAGAACCTCGCCCCAGCGCTTTTCCGCGGCGCGCGGCGTTTCAGAACAACAAGGTAAGCTTCCATGTCGAACCCCAAGGCCCCCGCCGATCCGGTCGAAGCTCCGGCCATCGACGCCCGTCTGGTCCGCAAGATCGCGGACATCTTGAAGGACACGGGCCTGTCCGAGATCGAAGTCGAGCATGCCGGCCTGAAGATCCGCGTCGCTCGTGAGCTGACCGCCGCGCCGGTCAACTACGTTCAAGCCACGGCTCCGGCCTACGCCCCGGCGCCTGCCGCGGCTCCGGCTCCAGCCGCCGCGCCCGCCGCCGAAGCCGCTCCGGCGCCGGCCGCCGCTCGCGGCGACACCGTGAAGTCGCCGATGGTCGGCACCGCCTACCTGTCGCCCCAGCCGGGCGCCGACGCCTTCGTTAAGGTCGGCGACACCGTCGCGGCCGGTCAGACCCTGCTGATCGTCGAAGCCATGAAGACCATGAACCCGATCTCGGCCCCGAAGGCGGGCAAGATCGTTGAGATTCTTATCGCCGACGCCCAGCCCGTCGAGTTCGGCGAGCCGCTCGTCGTTATCGAGTAACGATCATGTTCGACAAGATCCTGATCGCGAACCGGGGCGAGATCGCGCTCCGGGTTCACAGAGCCTGCAAGGAAATGGGCATCGCCACGGTGGCCGTCCATTCCGAGGCTGACCGCAACTCGATGTGGGTGCGCCTGGCTGACGAGAGCGTCTGCATCGGCCCGGCCCCCGCCGCCAAAAGCTATCTGAACATCCCGTCGATCATCGCGGCCGCTGAGATCACCGGCGCCCAGGCGATCCACCCGGGCTATGGCTTCCTGTCCGAGAACGCCCGCTTCGCCGAGATCGTCGGCGCGCACGGCTTCACCTTCATCGGTCCCAAGCCCGAGCACATCCGGATGATGGGCGACAAGATCACCGCCAAGCAGGCCGTGAAGGACGCCGGCATCCCGGTGGTTCCCGGCTCGGACGGCGGCGTGTCGACCGAGGAAGAGGCCTTCGAGGCCGCAGAGAAGATCGGCTTCCCCGTGCTGATCAAGGCCGCCGCCGGCGGCGGTGGTCGCGGCATGAAGGTCGCCCAGACCCGCGAAGATCTGGCCGAAGCCGTCTCGACCGCCCGTTCGGAAGCCCGCGCTGCGTTCGGCGACGACACGGTCTATATGGAGCGCTATCTCCAGAAGCCGCGCCACATCGAGCTGCAGGTGATCGCCGACAGCCATGGCAACGTCGTGCACCTGGGCGAGCGCGACTGCTCGCTGCAGCGTCGTCACCAGAAGGTGCTGGAAGAAGCCCCCTCGCCCGCCCTTTCGGCCGAAGGTCGCGCCAAGATCGGCAAGGTCGTCGTCGATGCGGTCAAGGCCATCGGCTATCTGGGCGTCGGGACCATCGAGTTCCTGTGGGAGAACGACGAGTTCTTCTTCATCGAGATGAACACCCGCTTGCAGGTCGAACACCCGGTCACCGAAGCCATCACCGGCATCGACCTGGTGCGCGAACAGATTCGCATCGCCGCCGGCCTGCCGCTGTCGTTCACCCAGGAAGACGTCGTCTTCGAAGGCCACGCCATCGAGTGCCGGATCAACGCCGAGAACGCGCGGACCTTCACGCCTTCGCCGGGCACGATCACCGACTTCCATGCACCGGGCGGTCTTGGCGTGCGCCTGGATTCGGCGATCTACACCGGCTATGCGATCCCGCCCTACTACGACAGCCTGATCGGCAAGCTGATCGTGCATGGCCGCGACCGCGCCGAGTGCATCGCCCGCCTGAAGCGCTGCCTGGCGGAAATGGTCGTGGGCGGTGTGGAGACCACGATCCCGCTGTTCCAGGACCTCCTGGTCCAACCCGATATCCTGGCCGGGGACTACAACATCCACTGGCTGGAGCGCTGGATCAAAGCCCAGGAAGCCTAAGGTCCGGGTGGCGATGGAAGACGCCTTCACGGTCGATGACCTGATCGCCTGCTACGCGCGTGGCGTCTTCCCCATGGCCGACGCCCGCGAGGACGAAAGCCTCTTCCTGATTGATCCCGAGCGGCGGGGCGTCTTGCCGCTCGGGGATTTCCATATTCCCAAGCGCCTAGCGCGCACGGTCCGCAACGGTCCCTATGAGATCCGCATCGACACCGCCTTTGACGCGGTGATCGAAGGCTGCGCGGCTTCGAAGCCGGGCCGCGTCGACACCTGGATCAACCACCCTATCCAGCGCCTTTATGGCCAGCTCTACGCGCGAGGCCTGGCCCATAGCGTCGAGACCTGGTTGGAGGGTGAGCTCGTCGGCGGGCTTTATGGGGTCTCGCTGGGCGGCGCTTTCTTCGGAGAGAGCATGTTCTCGACCGCGAGAGACGCCAGCAAGGTGGCGCTGGTGCACCTGGTCGCGCGGCTGATCGCTGGCGGATACCAGCTCCTGGACACCCAGTTCCTGACAGATCATCTGACGCAGTTCGGGACCATCGAGATCAGCCGCGCCGACTATCGGAAGCGCCTGGCCAAGGCCCTGGCCGTCCAGGGCGACTTCTACGGCTTGGCGGGCGGCGCGACCGGGATCGACTGCTTGCAGGCGATCAGCCAGGCGTCATAGACGGGATGCTGCAGCGGGTTCAGGCCCGGCGAGCTGGCGTACATCCACCCCTTGTAGATTTGGCGTCCGGCGGGTGCGGGGCGACCGGCCTGCGCCTTGGGTTGGGTGTCGACGATCACATAGGCGGTCGTTTCCGGCGCGACCTCGTCAGACGCCGCCGTCTCGCAGGCGCGGACCGTGAAGACCAGGGTCTTGTAACGGATCGGCTGCCCGACCGGGACCTCGAAGCGCATGGTCTCGGTCGTGACCTTGTCCAGCGCCTGCATGATCGCAATGGCGTAGCGCTGCCGCTTGGCGGGCTCAGGCGGCTTTACTGGCGCGGCGGGAGCCGGCGGCTTCTCGGGCGTCGCGACGGTCGGCGTTGGCGCGAGTTGCGCGTTGGGCGTCGCCGTGGCGGGCCCGCCTTGCGGAGGTTGCGATGGGCGCAGTTCTGGCTGGGAGGCTGCTGGACGTGCGGACTGAGCAACCGGCGCCTGAGGCGCGCCCGGCGGGGTTTGAGCGGATTGCGGCGTTGTCTGGCGAGCGATCGCCGCGCTGGCGCCAACCAAACCGGCCAGCGCCGCGGCAGCGGCGATCCAGGACGCCCGGCGGGCCATCCGTCTTATTCCGGCGACCAGGCTTGGTAATCGCTGGTGGCGGCCGCGCGCTCACCGCCGCGGGTCAGAGAGCCCTTCGGACGCCAGGCGTGGACGGTGCCGGTCAGGTTCGGGAGGTGATCCTTCTCCCAGTCGCGGCGTTTCAACGGCGCCTCGGTCGGCGGTTCGTCGAACGTATAGTGCAGCCAGCCGCTCCAGTCCGGCGGGACCTTCGAGGCTTCGGCGTAACCGTTGTAGATCACCCAGCGGCGCTTGCGCTGATCGTAGCTGTCGCTGTTATCGCGCGCCTCGAAGTAGCGGTTGCCCTGCTCATCCTGGCCCACGAAGACGCCGCGACGGCCGATGTGGAAACGCTGACCCAGGGTCGCGCCGTTCCACCAGGTGAAGATCGCTTTCAGCACTAGGTTCGCACCCGAAACTTAAGAGGGCTCAAGACAGGCCGCGACCAGCGCGGCGAAGCGGCGCGACTATAGGGCTCCGGGTCGTCAGCGTCCAGCGCCGCGCCACCCCTGCCAACTTCAACATCTTGTGGATTAGCCCCCATGCACCCGCAACATCTATTGAGAGGCGCGGCAAGAGGCTCTAGCGTAGGTGCGACCTTACGCGCATCCCGACCGCGTGGAATCACGCGTTAAGGATTTGGTAAGCCTAAAAGCTGGCAGACGGAACCAGGAAACGTCCCATGCGCACGCCCGCCAAAGCCGCCGGAACGCTTCCCGCGATGGAATGGCGCGACCTTGAGCGCGCCGACAGCATCATCGTGGTCGCCGCCCCCGCGACCTGGACGGACGCGCGCGTCGAGGCCTGGCTCGACTGGGCCGGAACGATCGAGGCCAAGGCGCCGCTGGGCGGCGGTCCGGCCCGCTATGCCGAGCGCGTCGCCAAGATCGGCCTCGCGCGCGGTCTGTTTGGCGACAAGGCGGACGCTGCGGCCTTCAAGGACGCACTGCTGGCGACCATGCTGGCCGGGTATGCGACGCCCGCGGGCGGCCAAGCTGGCCTCTCGCTGCTGCCCGACATCAGCGAGATCGAATTCCAGACGACGACGCATCAAACCTTGGCCAGGCGTCGCGCGGCGGCTCTGGCCGCGCAGGCCTCCGGCCGGCTCGACGCGGCCCTGGCCCAGGTGGCGGACGCCGTAAGGCGGTGCCAGGGCGACGCACGCGCTTGCTCGGACGTTCGCAAGAACCCCGCTCTCGCCCGCGCGGCGCGCAAGGCGCGCGAACTCGGCGCCGACGACCGCACGATCCTCGAAGCCATCGCTACCGCCGACGCCCCGCGCGCGCCGCTGACGGACCTGGCGCCGCCCGCCGAAAACGACATGGTCGCCTCGGCCTCGCGGCAGGGCGTGGCCGCTGGCGACGATGCCGCCGGCGTGGCCGCTCACCTTGCCTGGGAAACGGGCGCCCTCACCCTGACCTTCTCGCCGCAGGACGCTGAGATTCTGGCGCACGGTGTGGCGGTTGGCGCAGCCATCGACGCCAGCGCCTTCCTCGACGCGGAGGGCTTCGACGTCGAGCGCTTCACCGAGGTCTGCCACCTGTGGGGCACGGCGCTGGAACTGGATCGCGGCGACCAGCAGGCCCGTCTGTCGCTCGCGGGCGTCGGTGATTGCCTGCTCAGCCAAGGCCTGTCCCAGACCAGCCAGGAAGGCCGGGACGGCGCCGCCGCGCTATGGGCCCTGGCCGTCGGCGCGGCTCTGTCGGCCAGCGCCGAGGCCGCCACCGCTCTTGGTCATGACCCGGCCTACGCTCAGGATCGCCAAGGCGTGCTGAAAACCCTGGCCGAGCGTCGGGTCCGCGCCGCCGCCTTGCGCTCCGAACTCGCCACCGAAGCCGCCACGGCTCTGGCCACCGCTCACGGCCTTGCTAAGAAGCACGGTCTTCGCTCGATCGCCCTGGTCGGCCCATTCGAGGACGCCGAAGCCACCCTGCGCCTGGGCGGCGCGCCCGTCGGCCCGGCCGGCGCGATGTCGCCGGTGTCGGTGGCCCAGACGGCCGACGGCCTTCTGCTGCCGACCTTCAGCCCCGCCGCCATGGAAGCGCTGTCGACCGAAGGCGCGGATCTCGACGCCGCCCGTCGCCACGCCTTGGGCCACGGGACCCTGGCCGAGAGCCCCGCGATCGACCACACCATGCTTCAGGCGCGCGGCTTCACCGCCCACGAGATCGAGAAGGCCGAGAACGCCCTGCGCGAATGCCGAGGCCTGCGCGCGGCCTTCGTCCCGGCCGTCGTCGGCGCCGGCTTCCTGCGCGACGTCCTGGGAGCCTCGGCCGAGGATGTCGCGCGCCGCGACTTCGACACCCTGGCCTTCGCAGACTTTACCGAGGACGAGATCCAGGCGGCCGAGCGGTACGCTCTTGGCGCCGGCCGCCTGGGCGACTGCCCGGCCCTCAATCCCGAACTCCGCGAGGCCTTCCGCTCGGCGGAAACGCCAACCTTCGCCGACCGCCTGGCCATGCTGACGGCGGTGGAGGGCTTCGCTTGCCTGCCCACCACCGTGCCGCTGCCCATCGCCTTCGACGCCCGTCCAGCCGATGCTGTCCGGGCGCAGGCCGCCGCCGCGCGCGCCGGCGTTCGCGCTCTGCGCCTGCAGCGCGCAGCCCCGCCGGCCGAGTTCAAGCTTGAGATTCCCGAGGAACCGGCCGCCGAGCCGCCGCGCGCCGCCCCGATGCGCGAGCCGATCGTCACCGAGCGCGTGGTCGAGAAGATCGTCGAGCGCGACCGCGCGCGCCGCCGCCTGCCCGACCGTCGCAAGGGCTATATCCAGAAAGCGGCGGTGGGTGGCCACAAGGTCTATCTGCACACCGGCGAGTATGAGGACGGCGAGCTGGGCGAGCTGTTCATCGACATGCACAAGGAAGGCGCGGCCTTCCGCAGCCTGATGAACAACTTCGCGATCGCGGTGTCGCTGGGCCTGCAGCATGGCGTACCGCTGGACGAGTTCGTCGACGCCTTCGTCTACACTAAGTTCGAGCCAGCGGGCCCCGTGACGGGCAACGACTCGATCAAGTCGGCGACCTCGATTCTGGACTACGTTTTCCGCGAGCTGGGCGTGTCGTATCTCGGCCGAGACGACCTGGCCAACGCCGATCCCAGCGAGTTCAACGCCGACGGCCTGGGCGCGGGCAAGCAGCTCGTTGACGACGACGACGGTGAGCTTGATCCCGTTCCCGCCAGCCGCTTCATCTCGAAGGGCTTCTCGCGCGGCGCCACGCCAGACAACCTCGTCTTCGCCGCCTTTGGCCGTCGCCGTGTGGAAGGCGTCGAGCGCCCCGGGGTCGAAGGCGAGATGTGTCCGTCTTGCGGCGACCTCTCGCTGGTCCGCCGAGGCGCGATCGCGGTCTGCGACACCTGCGGCGCGCAGACCGATCAAACCGGACCCATAGCCTCGTCCTGAGCCTGCCGGCTTATCGACCGCCCATTGAAATCGGCGGCGCGCACCCGCCTGCGCCGCCGTTAAAACCCCGTCATTACCGCGATTTAAGTGGCTTCCGGCGCCTACCGGGTCCAAACCGTAACTCACACAGTCGCGTTATGGACTGCACGGAGAAATTGATGTTTCGCTTTGGCGCCTCCATCGCCGCCTTGTCGCTGAGCCTGCTGGCCATGACCGGCCAGGCGCAAGCCGCGACCGAGGACCGGGATGTCGCCAAGCTGACCTCCTTTGGCGGCACCTGCGCCAACTGTGATCTGGCTGGCCGCAAGCTGATGAACGCCAAGTTCGCCGGCGCGAAGTTCGTCAAGGCGATCCTGATTGGCGCTGACCTGCGCGGCGCCATGTTCTACGGCTCAGACTTCGGCTGGGCAGATCTCAGCCGAGCGGACCTGCGCGGCGCCGAGATGCGCGGCGCCAACTTCACCCAAGCCAATTTCACCGACGCGCGCATGTCTGGCGTCGAAAGCAGCGGCGCCGACTTCACCCAGGCCATCCTGGTCCGCGTCGATCTGTCCGCTGCGGAGATGCACGGGGTGAAGATGTCTGGCGCCAATCTGCAGAGGGCGCGCTTCGCCAATGTTGAGCTGATCGCGGCGAACCTCTCCGGCGTCAACGCCCGCGACGCCGACTTTTCGAACGCCGACATCAATCACGCCAATTTCCAGGGCGGCCGCTTCGACGGCGCTGTTTTCCGCAACGCCGACCTGACGGGTTCGAATCTGCGTGGCGCCATCTTTTCCGGCGCGGATTTCCGCAACGCCGATCTTTCGATGGTGACCCTCAGCGGCGCGGACCTGTCTGGAGCCCGAGGTCTGGACCAGGATCAACTGGACGACGCCTGCGGCGATGGTGGCACCCGCCTGCCCTCAGGCCTGACCGTTCGCCCTTGCAACGGCGTCCGCGGCTCGCAGCAGTTCATGCTGTGGCGAGAAATGCCCAAGGTCCCGTCGGCCGCGCCGGCGCCACCGGCGCCACCGGCCCCACCCAAGGCCCCCAAGGCGCCCAAGTGGTGAGGCGCTGAAGCACTAGCCGGCCGGCTAAGAAAAGCCCTCCGGTCGAAGGACCGGAGGGCTTTTCTTTTGCGGTGACCGCCGGTCCTAGACCGTGATCGCCTAGACCTTGATGGGGGGCGCGGTGCGGATGTGCAGCTCCTTGAGCTGCTTATCGAGCACGTTAGCCGGCGCGTTCATCAGCAGGTCCTGGCCCTGCTGGTTCAGCGGGAAGGCGATGACCTCGCGGATGGCCACCTGGTCGGCCAGCAGCATGACGATGCGGTCAATGCCGGGCGCCAGACCGCCGTGCGGCGGCGCGCCGTAGCGGAACGCGTTCAGCATGCCGCCGAACTGCTCCTCGACGACCTCGGGCCCGTAGCCGGCGATCTCGAAGGCCTTGAGCATGATCTCGGGCTTGTGGTTCCGGATCGCGCCCGAGCACAACTCATAGCCATTGCAGACGATGTCGTACTGGTAGGCGCGGATGGTCAGCGGATCCTGGGTCTCCAGGGCCTCCAGACCGCCTTGCGGCATCGAGAACGGGTTGTGGCTGAAGTCGACCTTCTTCTCGTCCTCGTTCCACTCGAACATCGGGAAGTCGACGATCCAGCAGAACTTGAACTGGTCTTCGTCGACCAGTTTCAGCTCCGTGCCGACGCGCGTGCGGGCCAGGCCCGCGAACTTGGCGAACACAGCGGGATCGCCGGCCACGAAGAAGGCGGCGTCACCGGCGCCCAGGCCCAGCGACTCCATCAGCGCTTGCGTCGGCTCGCCCAGGTTCTTGGCGATCGGACCGCCCCAGCCGCCCTGGTCTTCCGACCAGAAGACGTAGCCCAGGCCCGGCTGGCCTTCGCCCTGGGCCCAGCTGTTCATGCGGTCACAGAAGGCGCGGCTGCCGCCGGTCGGGGCCGGAATCGCCCAAATCTGGTTCTTGGCGTCGGCGCCCAGGATCTTGGCGAACAGGCCAAAGCCGCCGTCACGGAAGTGCTCCGAGACGTTCGCCATCTTGATCGGGTTGCGCAGGTCCGGCTTGTCGCTGCCGTACCAGGCCATCGACTGGGCGTAGGTCAGACGCTCGAAGCCCTTATGCTCGAACGTCGCGCCGAAGTCGTTGGTGAAGGTGTTGGTCTGGCTGATCGGCGAGACGCGGCGACCATTGCCGAACTCTTCGAACACGCCGTGCATCACGGGCTCGATCGCCGCAAACACGTCTTCTTGCGTCACGAAGCTCATCTCGACGTCGAGCTGGTAGAACTCAAGGCTGCGGTCAGCGCGCAGGTCTTCGTCGCGGAAGCACGGGGCGATCTGGAAGTAGCGGTCGAAGCCCGAGACCATCAGTAGCTGCTTGAACTGCTGGGGCGCCTGCGGCAGGGCGTAGAACTTCTCCGGATGCAGACGCGAGGGCACCAGGAAGTCGCGCGCGCCTTCCGGCGAGCTGGCGGTGAGGATCGGCGTCTGGAACTCGTTGAAGCCCTGCGCGAACATGTGGTTGCGGATCGACTGGATCACGCGCGAGCGCAGGACGATGTTCTTGTGCAGCGTCTCGCGACGCAGGTCGAGATAGCGGTGCTTTAGGCGGATCTCTTCCGGATAGTCCGGCTCACCGAAGACCGGCAGCGGCAGCTCGGCGGCCTCGCTCAGCACCTCGACGGCCGAGACGCGGATCTCGATCTCGCCGGTCGGGAGGTTAGGGTTCACCACGCTGGCGTCGCGGGCGATGACCTCGCCGTCGACGCGGATCACGCTCTCGGCGCGCAGGCGCTCGACCACGTTAAAGCCCGGCGTCTCGGGGTGCAGGACCAGCTGGGTCAGGCCGTAGTGGTCGCGCAGGTCGATGAAGACCAGACCGCCGTGGTCGCGCTTGCGGTGGATCCAGCCCGACAGGCGCACCGATGAACCGGTGTCGGAAGCGCGAAGGGCGCCGCAGTTGTGGGTGCGATAGGCGTGCATCGAGGTCATGAAAGTCTTGAATACGCGGTGATTTGCAAGGCGCGGTAAGGCGCACGTGGGCGCCGCGATGTCAAGGATTCTGGGACAAACCATGCGCTCGCACGGCCTGTCCCAGCATACCCTACGCCGTCAGACGGCCTCTATGATTGCCAGGAAATCCTTGGCCTTCAGTGACGCCCCGCCGACCAGGGCCCCGCCCACCTCGGGCGCGGCCAGGATTTCGCGGGCGTTGTCGGGCTTCACCGAGCCGCCGTAGAGGATCGGTGTCGCGCGACCTTGCCCGCCGAAACGCGCCGCCAGCTCGGCGCGAATGGCGGCATGCATCTCGATGATGTTTTCAACCGAGGCGACGTGGCCAGTGCCGATGGCCCAGATGGGCTCGTAGGCAACATTGAAAGCCTTGCCTTGGAGCCCGTCTGGCAGCGAGTTGCGCAACTGGCCGACCACGAAGCTCACCGCTTCGCCCGCCTGGCGCTGCTCCAGGCTTTCGCCAACACAGATCACCGGCTCTAGCTCCGCGACCAAAGCCGCCTCGACTTTTGCGGCCACCTGCTGGCAGGTCTCCCCGTGATCCGTCCGGCGCTCGGAATGGCCGACAATAACCATGGTTCCGCCCGCGTCGCTGATCATCTCGGCCGAGATGTCGCCGGTGTGGGCGCCGCTGGCTTTCGGATGACAGTCCTGACCGCCGACCAGGACGCAAGAGCCCTCGGCCGCCTGCGCCAACCGGTGCAAAAGCGTGGCCGGTGGGAAGATCGCGACGCGCGCCGCCGGGGGGCGCTGCTCCAGCGCCGCAGCGACAGCGCGCGCCTCGTCGAGCGCGACCGAAAGGCCGTTCATTTTCCAGTTTCCGGCGATCAACGGCCGGGGCGTCGTGCTTGAAAGGGTCATGAGCGCCTTCTTGGGGACACGCTCGCTTGGGAAGTCAAGCCCGCGCCGCTTGCCCCCGCGCCCGCGGCTCTACTATACCCGCTGCTCTCGACCGCTTTGCTCGTTGCGTTGGCGGTCCGACTGGAAGGTTGTCGCCCTCATGCTCGCCGGTTTCCGCTCCTTCGCCAAATCGCCCTTCGCGATCGTGCTGTTTGGCCTATTGATCGTCAGCTTCGCCATCTTCGGCATTAGCGACGTCTTCAAGGGCCCGCGCGGTTCGGGCGTGATCGACGCCGGCCCGCGCGAGATGTCGGCCCAGGACTTCAAGCTGCGCTTCGACAACTACCGTAAGGAGATCGAGCGCAGAAACGGCGAGGCGCTGACGCCGGATCAGGCTGTCGAGCGCGGCCTCGACAACCAGATCGTCCAGGAGCTGGCGCTGCAGGAATCGATCGCCGCCGCCATCGCCAAGATGGGCGTGGTTCCCTCGGACAAGCTCATCGCCAAGGTGGTCCACGACCAAATGAGCTCGCTGCCGCCTGGCCAGCGTCCGTTCGACCCGATCACCGGCAAGTTCGACCCAAAGCTCTACGCCGCCCTGCTGGCCCAGAATGATCTGACGCCGCAGACCTACGAGGCCTCGCTGCGCGACGAGATCGCCCAGGGGCATTTCTTCTCGGCGGTCGCCGAAGGTCTGAAGGCCCCGCGAATCTACGCTGCCCTGCAGGCCGCCTATGGCCTGGAGACGCGCGATATCGCCGCCTTCGCCGTCAATCCGGCCTCGGTCGAAAAGCCGGCGCCGCCGACCGACGCTCAGCTGACGGCGTTCATGAAAGAAAATGCCGATCGTCTGACCCGCCCCGAGACCCGGGTTCTGTCGATCATGCGCGTAAGCGCTCAGGCGCTGGAGCCGACCGTCGCCCTCAACCCGGCTGACGTCCAAAAGGCCTTCGATTTCCGCAAGGACAGCCTGGCCAAGCCCGAAACCCGTTCGCTGATCCAGATCGTCGCGCCGGACGCCAAGGCCGCCGCCACGATCTCGCAACGCCTCGCCAAGGGCGAGGACCCGGCCGCTGTCGCCAAGGCCTATGGAAAATCCCCGGTTGTTCTGGCTGACAAGCCGAAGACCGCCCTGCCTGACCGCAAGGTCGCCGACGCCGCCTTCAGCCTGGCCGCCGGTCAGGTCAGCGGCCCGATCAACGGCGAGCTGGGCGTCTCGGTGGTCAGGGTCACCAAGATCACTCCGGGCGTCGTGGCGACGCTCGACAGCGTTCGCCCGCAGATCGAGGCCGAGGTTCGCGCCCAGACGGCCCAAAGCAAGGCCTATGAGCAGACCCAGGCCTATCAGGACGCCCACGACGCCGGCGCCGATCTTGTCGCCGCGGCCAGCAAGGCCGGCGCGATGGTCGTCACGACCGCGCCGATCACCGCCCAGGGCGCCGACCAGATGGGCCAGCCCTCACCGGGCCTGACGCCTGACATGATCAAGACCGCGTTCGGCCTGCCGGAAGGCGGCGAAAGCGAACTGATCGAGCTGGGCAAGGGCGAGTACTACGCCGTCAAGGTCGAGAAGGTGGTCGCGGCAGCCATGCCGCCCCTGGCCGAGATCAAGCCCCAACTGAGCGCCATCTGGATGAGCCAGGAGATGGGCAAGCGGCTGAAGGCCAAGGCCGATGCTCTGGCCGCGCGCGTCAAGAAAGGCGAGTCGCTGGAAGTCGTCGCCGCATCCGCCCAGTCCAACATCCAGCGCGTGCCGGGCCTGTCGCGCCAGAACGCCCAGCAGCACATGGGCCTGGGCCAAGCCTTCCTGGGCGCTGCCTTCAGCGCCAAGCCGAACGAGGTGTTCACCGCTCGCGCCGGCCAGCAGGGCGAAGCCTATGTGGTCGCCAAGCTGGAAGCTGTTCGCGCCGCGCCGACCAACGACGTTGCGCGTTACACCGTGCTTGCTCAAGCCCAGGCCGCTAACGGCCTGATGCGCGACCTTGGCGAGGCTTCACGCGCCGCCGCCAAGGCCCAGCTGAAGACCAAGACCAACCTGACCCTGGCCCGCCAAGCCATCGGCGTCGACACCGACGCCCTGGCCAAGGCGGAAGCCGCCAAGGGTGGAAAGAAAGCCGAGTAATGAGTCTGGAACCCGCCTTCGACGCCTTTTCGGAAGCCTATGACTCCGGGCGGCAGCAGGTTGTCTGGACGCGTCTGATCGACGATCTGGAGACGCCGGTCTCGGCTTATCTGAAGATCGCCCAGACGCGCCCCTACAGCTTCCTGTTCGAAAGCGTCGAGGGCGGCGCCTGGCGCGGTCGCTACTCGATCGTGACCATGAACCCAGACCTCGTCTGGCGCTGCCGCGGCGACCAGGCCGAAATCGCCGAGGGCGACGACATCGCCGCTGGCCGCTACACGCCTCAGCCGGGAGGGACGTTGGACAGCCTGCGCGACCTGGTCGCCCGCTCGCGCATGGAGCTGCCCAAGGGCCTGCCGCCCATGGCTGCCGGCGTGTTCGGCGCTCTGGGTTACGACCTGGTCCGACTGGTCGAGCGCCTGCCCGATGTCAACGAGGACACCCTGGGCCTGCCGGACGGGATCATGACCCGCCCGCAGATCGTGGCGATCTTCGACGCCATCGCCCAGGAGATCATCCTGACCACGGCGGTGCGGCCCAAGGCTGGCGTCTCGGCCAAGGAGGCCTATGAGGCCGCCCGGTCGCGGATCGAGACGGTCATGGCCGACCTCCAACGCCCGCTGGCCCACGACGCCCCGCGCGCCCCGCGCGGTCCGATGGACTTCACCACGCCGGTCAGCCGCGCCGACTACCATCAGGTCGTGGCCAAGGCGAAGGACTACATCGCCGCCGGCGACATCTTCCAGGTGGTGGCCAGCCACCGCTTCCGCAGCGCTTTCGACCTGCCGCCGTTCGCTCTGTATCGCTCGCTGCGGCGAACCAACCCGTCGCCGTTCCTGTTCTTCCTGAACCTGGACGGCTTCAACCTCGTGGGCTCCAGCCCCGAGATCCTGGTGCGCCTCCGCGACGGCAAGATCACCATCCGCCCGATCGCCGGCACCCGCCCGCGCGGCGCGACGCCTGAAGAGGACGCGGCCCTGGAAGCCGAACTGCTGGCCGATCCCAAGGAGCGCGCCGAACACCTGATGCTGCTGGACCTCGGCCGCAACGACGTTGGCCGCGTGGCCATGCTCAATCGGGCTGGCCGCAACGCACCCGCCGAACGGCCCAAGGGCCCGAACGTCCGCGTGACCGAGAGCTTCAAGATCGAGCGCTACAGCCACGTCATGCACATCGTCTCGAACGTCGAGGGCAACGCGCCCGAGGGCGTCGATCCGGTCGACGTGCTGATGGCCGCCCTGCCCGCCGGCACGCTCTCGGGCGCGCCCAAGGTGCGGGCCATGGAGATCATCGACGAGCTGGAAGTCGAAAAGCGCGGCATCGGCTATGCCGGCGCGGTCGGCTATTTCGGCGCCGACGGCTCGGTCGACACCTGCATCGTGCTGCGAACGGCGCTGGTCAAGGACGGCATGATGTATGTGCAAGCCGGCGGCGGCATCGTCGCCGACAGCGATCCGGACGGCGAGTACGACGAGACCCTGCATAAGTCCCGCGCCCTCAAGCGCGCGGCCGAGGAGGCCTGGCGATTCAGCTGAGCCTTAGGGCTGATTAACAACGTCCTCAGGGATCCCCGAGTCGGTCCTGCGGCAGGTGCTGGGTGACTGCCGGCGGCGCCAGCACCATCACCGTGGCGAAGCTGATCGCGCAGATCGCAGCGAAGGCCGCAGCGGCCAGGACCGGTCCCAGCTTCTGGGCGCGCGTCTTGGGCCGCAGCAAAGCGCGGACATAGGCGGCGGCGACAGGGTCCAGGGCGGAATCACGCGGGTCCATGCGCCCATCATGCTCAAGACCGCGACCGCTGTAACCGTTACTGAAAGCCGCAGGCGAAAATGGCGCTACACATCCGCCCGCCTCGCGCTAGAACCGACCTCCGAAAGGCGGCGTCATGATCCTCGTCATCGATAACTACGACAGCTTCACCTACAACCTCGTCCACTATCTGAACGAGCTGGGCGCGGAGACCGAGGTCTACCGCAACGACGCCCTGACGGTGCAGGAGGCCCTGGGCCTGAAACCCGCCGCCGTGCTGCTGTCGCCGGGCCCCAAGGCGCCGGACCAGGCGGGCATCTGCCTGCCCCTGCTGCGCGGCGCGCCGGAAGACCTGCCCATCCTAGGCGTCTGCCTGGGCCACCAGGCCATTGGCCAGGCCTATGGCGGCGAGGTAATCCGCGCCAAGCAGGTCATGCACGGCAAGGTCAGCAAGGTCCGCCACAACGACAAGGGCATCTTCAAGGGCCTGCCCAACCCCTTCACCGCCACCCGCTACCACAGCCTCGCCGTCCGCCAGGAAGACCTGCCGCCCGAGCTGGAGGTCACCGCCTGGACCGACGACGGCGAGATCATGGGCGTGCAGCACAGGACGCGGCCTGTGTTCGGCGTTCAGTTTCACCCGGAATCCATCGCCACCGAAGGCGGCCATCAGATGCTGGCGAACTTCATGGACCTGGCGGGCGTGAAGCGCGACACGGCGGTCTGGGTCTAGGTCCGCCGCCATGTCCGACGCTTTCAAGCCCCTGCTGGCAAAACTGGCCGACGGCCAGACCCTGGACGACGAGGACGCCGAGGTCTTCTTCGCCGCCTGCCTGCGCGGTGAGCCGACCCCGGCCCAGGTCGCCGCTGCGGTGACCGCCATGCGCTTGCGCGGCGAGACGGTCGGCGAGATCGCCGCCTGCGCTCGCGCCATGCGCCGCGCCGCCGTGCATCTGGAGCATCCGTACGAGGTCATCGACGTCTGCGGCACCGGCGGCGATGGTCTCCACACTCTGAACATCTCGACCGCCGTGGGCTTCGTCGCGGCGGGCGGAGGCTTGAAGGTCGCCAAGCACGGCAACCGCGCCATCACCTCCAAGTCCGGCACCGCCGACGTGCTGACGGCTTTGGGCGTCAATATCGACGCCACGCGCGCACAGCAGCGCCGGGCGCTGGACGAGGCGGGCATCTGCTTCCTGTTCGCCCAGGCCCACCACGGCGCCATGCGGCACGTCTCGCCGATCCGCCAGGAGTTGGGCTTCCGCACCATCTTCAACCTCTTGGGTCCGCTGACCAATCCGGCCGGCGCCAAGCGCCAGGTCGTCGGCGTCTCCGCGCCGCGCTTCGTCGAGCCGATCGCCAAGGCCCTCGGCGCCCTGGGCGCCGAGCGCGCCTGGTCGGTGCACGGGTCGGGCCTGGACGAGCTGACCACCACCGGCGAGACCGAGGTCGCCGAGTGGCACGATGGTCGCATGCATCTCTTCACGATCACGCCTGAGGCCGTCGGCCTGCCGCGCGCCTCGCTTTCGGACATCACCGGCGGCGATCCAGCCTTCAACGCCGCCGCCCTGACCCGCCTGTTCGACGGCGAGAAGGGCCCCTATCGCGACATCGTGCTGCTGAACGCCGCCGCCGCCTTCCTGGTCGCCGACAAGGTCGAGACCCTGGTCGAGGGCATAGAACTGGCCGCCGACGTCATCGACGACGGCCGCGCCAAGGCCGCCCTCGCCGGCCTGGTGGCCGCCACCAATACGGAAGTTCAAGCGTGACCGACATCCTGGCCAAGATCGCCGCCTACAAGCGCGAGGACGTCGCCGTCCGCAAGGCCGCGCGCTCGCAGACTGAAATCGACGCCGCCGCCAAGGCCGCCTCGGCCCCGCGCGGCTTCAAGGCGGCGCTGGAGGCCCATCACGCGCCCGGCAAGCTGTCGCTGATCGCCGAGATCAAGAAGGCTTCGCCCTCCAAGGGCCTTATCCGAGAGGACTTCGATCCGCCGGTTCTGGCCAAGGCCTATGAGGCCGGCGGCGCGGCCTGCCTATCGGTGCTGACCGATGGCCCCAGCTTCCAGGGCGCGGATGACTATCTCGTGGCCGCCCGCGCGGCGACCGCCCTGCCCTGCATCCGCAAGGACTTCCTGGTCGATCCCTGGCAGGTGGCCGAAAGCCGCGCGCTGGGCGCCGACGCGATCCTGGTGATCCTGGCCATGATCGACGACGTCCTGGCCGCCGAGCTGATGTCCGAGGCCAAGCGCCTGGGCATGGACGCCCTGGTCGAGGTCCACGACGGGGCCGAGATGGCCCGCGCTGGCGCGCTGGGTTCGGATCTGGTGGGAATCAACAACCGTGACCTGAAGAGCTTCGTCGTCGACCTAGCGGTCACCGAACGCCTCTCCGCCCAGGCTCCGAAGGACGCCCTGCTGGTCACCGAGAGCGGCATCTTCACCCACGCCGACGTCGTGCGGATGGAATCGACCGGCGCCAAGGCCATGCTGGTCGGCGAGAGCCTGATGCGACACCCTGACGTTACGGCCGCCACCCAAACCCTGATAGGCTGAGCTTGAGCCAAACCTCGGCTCAGCCTGGAAAAGACCGCATGAACTGGCTCGCCCGCGTGGTGAAATGGGCTCTCTCAGCGCATTTCAAGCTCCGCGGCTGGCGTGTCGAGGGCGCGCCGCCGGAGACTCGGAAGTTCGTCGTCATCGCCGCCCCGCACACCAGCAACTGGGACTTCGTCTATTTCGTCGGCGCGGCTGACGCCCTGAATCTGAAGCTCAGCTTCATCGGCAAGGCGTCGCTGTTCAAGCCGCCGTTCGACCAGATGATGCGCGACCTGGGCGGTATCCCGCTGGACCGCGAACGCTCTAAGGACATGGTCAGGGCCATGGTCGAGGAATTCGCGCGCCGCGACGAATTCATGCTGACGATCGCGCCCGAAGGCACGCGCGGCAAGGCGCGCCAGTGGAAGACCGGATTTTACCACATCGCCAGGGGCGCGGGCGTGCCGATGGTCCTGGGCATGATGGACTACCGCCGTAAGGTCGTAGGCCTGGGTCCCGCCATCTATCCCACGGGGGATTACCAAGCCGACATGCGTCAGATCATGAGCTTCTACGAAAGCTGCACCCCGAAGTTCCCGGAGCTGGCGACGCGCTTCGAAGACCTGTTTGATTCGGCGCCGAAGTCCTCGGAAGACGCTTGAGAGCCCCGTAATTCCGGGCCTGAACACAGCGGGAACAGCGTCAACTTGACATTAAGGAAGAACGCCTAGAGAACATCGTTGAAGGTTTGCGGTTTGTTCCGCGCTCCAGCCGAGGTCGACATGCTCACCCGCAAGCAGCACGAACTGCTCATGTTCATCCACGAGCGGATCAAGGAGACCGGTGTCTCCCCGTCCTTCGACGAGATGAAGGAGGCGCTCGACCTGGCGTCGAAGTCGGGCATCCACCGCCTGATCACGGCGCTGGAGGAACGCGGCTTCATCCGACGCCTCGCGCATCGGGCGCGGGCGCTGGAAGTGGTCAAGCTGCCGCAGCAGGCGACAACCGCAGCTCCGCCCAAAGGCCGGGGCGCTTTCCGTCCGCAAGTGTTCGAAGGCGGCGGCGCTCCGCCTCCATCAACGTCGGCTCCGGCCGCCAATGACAGCCGCGAATTGCCGATCCTGGGCCGCATCGCCGCCGGCACGCCGATCGACGCCATCCAGCACGAGCGCGAGCGCCTGCCGGTGCCCGAATCCATGCTGGGCAGCGGCGAGCACTATGTTCTCGAGGTGCAGGGCGACTCGATGATCGAGGCCGGCATCCTCGACGGCGACTACGTCATCATCAAGAAGGGCGACACCGCCACCTCGGGCGAGATCGTCGTCGCCCTGGTCGGCGAGGAAGCCACCTTGAAGCGTCTGCGCAAGAAGGGCGGCTCGATCGCCCTAGAAGCCGCCAACCCCAAGTACGAAACCCGCATCTTCGGTCCCGATCAGGTCGAGGTGCAGGGCAAGCTGGTCGGGCTGATCCGGCGCTATCACTAGGGCGGATACTGTCCTCCCGGCCGAAGCGCAGCGAAGAGCTGGGACCGTCACAAACTCGGCGTTTCCGGCGGTCCCGGATCGGCTCTTCGAGCTGTCCGGGATGACAGTTGGTGTATGGCCTAAAGCCGCCCCTCCTCCGCCAGGCGCTTGGCGGCGGCGTCGAAACCCTTCCAGGCGGCGGCCGCCAAGGCTCCGCCTGTGCTGACTCGGCGCACGCCCAGCGCAGCCACGCCGTCGACCGTCATGTCGGGGCCCCACAGCAGCACATTGACTGGCTTGGGCGAGACGGCCTGAACGACAGCTCGGATCTCCTCAGGATCAGTTACAGCGGGGGCGTAGAGGCAGTCCGCGCCAGCCTCTGCATAGGCTTTCAGGCGCTGAATGATTTGATCCAGGTCGCGCGCGCCGCGAAGATAGCCCTCTGCGCGGCCAACCAGGACAACATCCTGGCCCGAAGCGTCGATCGCCCGCCGCGCCGCTTTCAGGCGCTCCCCCGCCGTCGCCAGGTCGTAAAGGGCCGAACCCGACCAGTCCTCGATCGACAGGCCCGCGACGCCAGCGTCGATGGCCAGGACCACGTTCTCGGCCACGCCTTCAGCCGTGTCAGAAAAGCCGTTCTCAAAGTCGGCGTTCACCGGCAGTTCCGTCGCCGCGCACAGCAGGCGCAGGTGAGCGACCACCTCGTCGCGGGTGATCTGGCCGTCGTCCTTGCCCATCGACCAGGCCGCGCCAGCGCTGGTCGAGGCTAAGGCCTTGAAACCCAGCCTTTCCAATCGGCGCGCACTCCCGGCGTCCCACGGATTGGGCAGGGTGAAGCAGCCCTCGGCGTGTAAGGCGCGAAACGCGGCGCGGCGGGCGGCGAATGGGTTGGTCATGGCGAGGCCTCCAGACTTGAGCGTATCGACACTTAGCGGCCTTCGACGTCATCCGCTGTCAGCAGACGGCTCCAGGGACGATAGCCGCGCAAGGGCTGCGCCCAGACGACCCGCCAGCCATCCGGCCGATGATATAGCTCGGCGGCGCCGCCCCGCGCGAAGTCCTCGGCGTTCAACAGGACCGTGTCGACGCACAACGGCGGTGTCCGCTCCGGCGCGGGGCCTCTGAGAACCACCACCTCACTATTGACGCAGAGACTCGACAGGATCTCCGCGTCGGGCGCCCGCCGGCTCCAAGCCAGCGATAGAAGAACCGGCGCGCCCAGTCCTGGTGCGCAGACCCGCTTGTCGCAGGCGTAGAGGTTCCAGGTTGCGGGCGTGAGACCTCGTCGGCGCGCCCACAGCTCCGCCCCGAACCGTTTGGCGTCCGTACGCAGAAGCACGGCGGCGTCGCCCGAGCGCACGGCGGCCGTCGCGCCGTCGGCGGCGATCCAGGCGTCTGGCGGCGCGGGCCTCGGCCACAGCGCGACGGCAAGCGCCATGGGCGCGCCAACCCAGCGCAGCCTTCCCTTCCAGAGACACAAGATCATCAGTCCCAAGAAGGCTATGACCAGCACCATCGGCGGCGCGCTGGCGACAATCCGCTGCGCGCCGTGGGCGTCCGCAAAGCCGTTGGCGACTCCGATCATCGCATCGACGCCCCAGCCCGCCACGGCCAGGAACGGCGCGCCGAGACCGAAGGGTTCCAGCAGCGTCCCAATCGCCAGGAACGGCATGATCACGAACGAAGACAGCGGCGCGACCGCAAGATTGGCCGGCAGCCCCCAGACGGCGACGCGGTTGAAATGCTGCATGGCGAACGGCGCGGTGGCGAGGCCCGCCACCAGACTGGCGCCGACGCTGGCCGCGAGCCAAGTGATGCCCGCCTGCGGCCAACGAATCCACCAGGGTGTGGAGATCTCCCTCAGAGGACGAGGCCAAGCCTCGGCGAGGGCGACCAGGGCTGCGGTGGCGGCGAACGACATCTGGAAACCCGGCTCGCCGGCAGTTTCCGGCTTCAGCGCCAAGATCAGCAGCGCCGCCACGGCCAAGCCATGCAGGGTTATGGCGCGCCGATCGAACAGAATAGCCAGGAAGGCGACGCTGGCGGTGATCGCGGCTCGTTCGGCTGGCGGCGGCGCACCAGAGATGACCAGATAGCCGAGCACCGCGATCAGGCCGGCACTAGCGGCGATCTTCTTGCCTGGCGCCCGTAGCGCCAACCACGGCCAGGCGGCGACGCCCAGGCGCACCGCGCCGAACACGAAGCCGCCGACAATCGCCATATGCAGGCCCGAGATCGACAGGATGTGCGCCAGGCCCGAAGCCCGCATCGCGTCGGTCTGCTCTTGCGTGATCCAGGCTTCGTGCCCGGTCACCATGGCCGCGCCGATGCCGCCGCTGGTCGGCCCCATACGGTCCATGATCCGCTGAGCGAGGCTCCAGCGGAAAGCATTGATCGCCATCACGATCCGCAGCCGAAGCGGCGGCGGATCCAGCCACCCAACGCCGAGCTCTCCAATCGCGAAGCCCACCCCGCCGATCGAATCGAACCAGGCATCGCGCGCGAAATCGTAGGACCCCGGCGCGGCTGGCGGCGGCGGCTGACCCAGCATGGCCTTGAGGCGGATCGCTTGCCCGGGCGCGGGCGTCTCGTTCTCGCCGATCGTCACCCGGATCCGCCTCGGCGTTCGCTCCGGCGGCATGCCGGAGATCGAGACCGGCGCGATAAGCAGGCGCTGGCCGCCAGCGCCGGGGCTAACGACATCGACGACGAAGCCATCCACGCGGCGCACCACCCGCTCGCCGCCCATGATCGGCGCGGCGACCCGGTCGCTGCGCACCTTAGCCGCCAGCGCGCCCGCCGCGCCGAACGCCACCAAGCTGGCCATGGCGACGATCCAGGCCGCCGATCCACGGTGACGCAGCGCTCCCCACGTCGCCGCAAGCACGAGCGCCGCAGCGCCGAGCCCCCACAAAGACGGCTCGCGTCCAGCCTCCAGATAGGCCGCCGCGCCCAACCCAAAGGCGACCGGCGCCCACAGAAACGCCCTGGCCTCGTTATCGCGCAACTCCGCCAAGCCGAGCGCCGCCAGCGCACGGATGGAAAGCCGGTTGCCCCCCACCGGACGCGGGATATCAACAGCTTCCGTGCCTAACACGCGGAAACCACGGGATTTTTGACGACCTGACCAACTTCGCCGCAGCGCGCGAAACCGCTAGGCCTCGCGGGAACCGCCATGCTAAGACGCCCCGCCCAAGCCGCGTCGCGGCTCGCGTTTTTCGACGCCGCTCCGGCGTCCAGCCTTGCAGCCTTGAAGTCCATGTCGAACCCCTCACCCACTGGCCCAAATCCCACGGGCGTCGTCACGCGCTTTGCCCCCTCGCCCACCGGCTTTCTGCATATCGGCGGCGCCCGCACGGCGCTGTTCAACTGGTTATATGCACGCCATACGGGAGGGAAGTTCCTTATTCGCGTCGAGGACACCGATCGCGAGCGTTCAACCGAAGCCGCGGTCGCCGCGATCTTCGAGGGCCTGGACTGGCTGGGCCTGAAGTCCGACGACGAAGTGATCTTCCAGCACACCCGCGCGCCCCGACACGTCGAGGTGGTGCACGAGCTGCTGGCCAAGGGCCGCGCCTATCGCTGCTGGATGACCGTCGAGGAACTGGAGGTCGCGCGCGAGAAGGCTCGCGCCGAAGGCAAGGCGATCCGCTCGCCGTGGCGTGACTCCCCTGAAGGCGACCTGTCGATCCCGCACGTGATCCGCTTCAAGGGCCCGCTGGACGGCGAGACCCTGGTCAATGACCTGGTCAAGGGCCCGGTGACCTTCCGCAACATCGAGCTGGACGATCTGGTCCTGCTGCGGGCGGATGGCGCACCGACCTACAACCTCGCCGTGGTCGTCGACGACCACGACATGGGCGTCACCCACGTGATCCGGGGCGATGACCACCTAAACAACGCCGCCCGCCAGACCCTGATCTATCAGGCGATGGATTGGGCCGTGCCCGCCTTCGCCCACATCCCGCTGATTCACGGCCCCGACGGCGCCAAGCTCTCCAAGCGTCACGGGGCCCAAGCCGTGGGCGAGTTCGCCGACCTCGGCTACATCCCCGAGGGTATGCGCAACTACCTGGCGCGCCTGGGCTGGGGCCACGGCGACGACGAGGTCTTCAACGACGAGCAGGCGATCAGCTGGTTCGATGTGGCGGACGTGGTCAAGGCGCCGGCGCGCCTGGACTGGGCCAAGCTGAACCACACCAACGCTCAGCACCTGCGCAAGGCCGACGACGCCCGATTGACGGACCTGGCCCTGGCCGCCGCCCAGAAGCGCGACGAGCCTCTCCCCGACGACGCGCGCGAGCGCATCGCTCGCACCGTCCCGGAAGTGAAGGAAGGCGCCAAGACCATCCTGGAGCTGGTGGATCACTGTGCGTTTGCACTGAAGACCCGCCCACTGACCCTGGACGAAAAGACGCAGAAGCAACTGACCGAAGAAACCGTCGAGCGACTCAAGCGCCTGCGTGATCAGCTGGCGTCCGCGCCGGCCTTCGACGCCGCCACGCTGGAGACCGTGTTGAAATCATTCGCGGAATCCGAAGGCGTCGGCTTTGGCAAGTTCGGTCCCGCCCTGCGCGGGATCCTGACCGGCGGCGCTCCGGCGCCGGATCTGAACAAGACGATGGCGGCCCTGTCCCGCGAAGAGAGCTTGGGGCGACTTGACGACGCCCTGGCGCCGCGCGCATGAGGCGCTATAACGCACCCGCGAAAACGAAAGTTGGACTGCTCGTTCCAATTTATGAAGGGGTCTAAGTATGACCGATAAAGCCACGCTGACGATCGGCGACAAGAGCTACGACCTGCCGATCCTCAAGGGCAGCACGGGTCCGGACGTTCTCGATATCCGGAAGGTCTACGCTGAAAGCGACCACTTCACGTTCGATCCGGGCTTCACCTCGACGGCGTCTTGCGAGAGCAAGATCACCTATATCGACGGCGACGCCGGCATTTTGCTGCACCGCGGCTATCCGATCGACCAGTTGGCCGAAAAGTCGACCTTCCTTGAGGTCTGCCACCTTCTGCTGAATGGCGAACTGCCCACGGCCGACGAGTTCGCCAAGTTCGAGCACAACATCACCTACCACACGATGCTGCACGCGCAGTTCGACCGGTTCTTCGAGGGCTTCCGCCGCGACGCCCACCCGATGGCCGTGATGACCGGCGCCGTCGGCGCCCTGTCGGCCTTCTACGCCGACAGCATCAATGTCGACGACGCCCGCGAGCGCGAGATTAGCGCCCATCGCCTGATCGCCAAGATGCCGACGATCGCCGCCCGCGCTTACAAGTACACGATCGGCCAGCCGTTCGTGTCGCCGCGCAACGACCTGTCGTACTCGGAAAACTTCCTGCGCATGTGCTTCGCCGTGCCGGCCGAGGACTGGAAACCGAACCCGGTGCTGACCCGCGCCATGGACCGGATCTTCATCCTGCACGCCGACCACGAGCAGAACGCCTCGACCTCGACCGTCCGTCTGGCCGGCTCTTCGGGCGCGCACCCGTTCGCCTGTATCGCCGCCGGCATCGCCTGTCTGTGGGGTCCGTCGCACGGCGGCGCCAACCAGGAAGCGCTGGAGATGCTGGAGACCATCGGTTCGGTCGACAACATCAAGGACTATGTCCAGGGCGTGAAGGACCGGAAGTACAAGCTGATGGGCTTCGGCCACCGCGTGTACAAGAACTTCGACCCGCGCGCGAAGGTCATGCAGAAGACTGCGCACGAAGTGCTGGGCGAACTGGGCCACAACAACGACCCGCTGCTGCAGGTCGCCCAAGAGCTTGAAAAGGTCGCTCTGAGCGATCCGTACTTCGTCGACCGCAAGCTCTACCCGAACATCGACTTCTATTCGGGCATCACCCTGCGCGCGATGGGCTTCCCGACCAACATGTTCACCGTGTTGTTCGCCCTGGCCCGCACCGTGGGCTGGATCAGCCAGTGGAAAGAAATGTTCGAGGACCCGACCCGCAAGATCGGTCGTCCGCGTCAGCTCTACACCGGCGCCACCCAGCGCGATTACATCCCGGTCGAGAAGCGCTAAGCGCTAAACGCTACGCCGAGGATCAAGGATCAGGCCCCGCTTCGGTGGGGCCTTTTTCGTTTCAGAGCCCGAGGTTTCAAGGCTTGAGCAGGAAGCCCAAGACCTCGGCGACCGCGCGGTAGAGGCTCTCTGGAATCTCCTCGTCGATCTCGATCGTCGAGAGGGCCTGGGCGAGCACGGGATCTTCTTCGATCGGCACGCCATGTTCTCGCGCCGCCTCGATGATCTTCTCGCCGACCCAGCCCTGACCCGAGGCGATCACTCTGGGCGCGGCGGGGTCCTCGTGCAGCAGAGCGACCGCGATGCGCGGACGCGCCGAAGGTCCGACGATCCCGCTCATGAGGCTTGGTCTACGAAGTGGCCCAGGGCGCTGGCGTCTCTGACTGGAGGCGCGCCCGAATGGACGGCGACCTCGGGCGTAAGTTCGGCCTGCCGCAGCGCCGCGCCCAGAGCCTCCTCGCCAGCGCGAAGGCGGGCGATGGTCTCGGCCCGTTCGGCCCAAAGCGACACCCGCGCCCGGTTGCCGGCCAGGGTCACCAAGGCGTGTACGGGCCCCAGCGGCTCGACGTCGATCGAGAACCGCGCCCGATAGGTCCTTTCAGTTGGCCCGACCGGCGCACCGCCCGCTCCACCTCCGTCCTTTGTGATTTCAAACTGAGCCACCGCCACGCCCTGAGGCGTCACGAAAGGGACATCGAGGTTCAGACGCATCGGTTGCGGCCGCGTCTCGCCCGTCTCCGCATCGTGATGCACCTCGCGAAGCGAAGCGATCTGCATCAGGTCCTGCCGCGCCAGAGCTCCATTGGCGCCCTTCAGGAGCCGACGAACGATCTCCTCCGCTGCGGCGAGCGGCGGCAAGTCGGACGGCGCAGGCCGCTGCCCCGCCATGGGACCGTCAACGAAGGGCGGCGGCGGGGTCTTCGGTCGCTCGGAGTCGGCGGCGACCGCGCCATAGCCACGGGCCGCGAGCGGAGCGGCGCCAAGGCGCGCCGCCGTCCGCGTCTCTTCGAGCGGAGGCGAGGCCTCGAACAGTCCCAGCAGGCCAAGCGCTTGAATCTGCGGCTTGGCCGAGAGCAGCGTCGCAGGTCTAGACGGGGCCAGAAAGACAGCGAAGCGCGGCTCGACGGCTTCCTCTTCCATAGGCGCGACGAAGGTCGGCTTCGTTGCCGGCGATGGGTCCTGGAGCTCCGACGATTCTGGCTGCGCCTGGGGCGCCTTAGTCACGCCCGCGAAATCCGCCTTCTCGTCCGCAGGCTCCCAGGATGGGGCCAGTGGCGACGACGATCTCTCTGCGACGTCCTCGTTCCAACTCTCAGGAACGGGGGTCGAAGTTGCTCGGACCTCCGCCTTCGCCGTCGGCGCGGATCGATCAGCTTCGGCCGCAGAACCAGGCGCGTCTTGCTCGCGCGATTGCGCCTCTGCGGTTGGAGGCGGCTCGGTCCGCGCTAGCCAGGTGCTGAGCGCTCCCTTGAAGACTAGCAGCGCCGCCTTCAGGTCAGTATCGACGGACGACGTCTGGACGGCGCCCTCCTGCGCCGACGGCGCCCTTTTCGCCAATCGCGCCTCCAGGAAGACGCCGGACTGCTCCACGGCCTCCTTCAGCCCTCGCGAAGTGGACATCTCGAACGCGCGAGGAAGCCGAGCCAGGAGAACCGCGCCAGCCGCGCGCACCTCTTCGGGCGTCTCGGGGCGTTCCAGCACCGCATGAATATCCGCCATCAGCGGCGCCAACCCAGCTTGGCGCGGAACTGCCTCCGTCGCGGCGATCCGCACAGCGCGCATCAGGCGGGTCTCCTGAAGCTGCGGCTTCGGCGGCGCGGCGCTGGGCGCGCCGCCGCCTGACGAAGACGACACCGCCGCGCGTCCAGCGTCCTGAGCTAAAGTCTGACCGAACGAGTCCACGACCTGACGAGACTTGCCCGCCTCTGCCGCCGGCTGCCCGACGAGTTCGCCCAAGGTGTTGGTGACATTCGCCAGGGCCGCGCGAGCCATGGCTTGCAGAACGACCGAATGGGGTTGGCTCCCGGGCGGCGCGGCGGGAGGGATCGGTGTCACGGGCGCGGTCGGGTCTATGGCCACGACGACGGCTCCACGAGGAACGTTATCCAGAGACTACGACGTGGATGTAAACCGTCAGTTAACCTTAAATTCGATCGCGCGCCCGAAGGAAGTCGATCATCGCCGTCGCCGCAGTCTCGGAAGGATCGGGCATGCCACGTCCCATCTTATCCAATGCGTCATACTGCTCCGCTGCCTGACATGCGCGACGTTCGGGATCATCAAGCAGCCGTCCCGCGGCTTGGGCCAAGACCTCGCCCTCGCAGGCGTGCTGAATGAACTCCGGCGCGATGGCCCGCCCGGCGGCGATATTGAACAAGGTGATCCAGCGCGGCTTCATCAGGCGCTTGAGGATGGCGTAGGTGATCGCGCCGGTCTTGTAGCCTACGACCATCGGCCGACCAGCCAGGGCAAGCTCGGTGGTCACCGTGCCGCTGCAGGCGAGCGCCACGTCACCAGCGACAAAGGCGTCGTCCTTGAGCTGTTCGTCTTCGATCACGTGAGCGCGGAAGGGCCAGCCCGCCACCCGGGCCTTCACGGCTTCCACGACCGTATAGGCGGCGGGCACGACCACGGCCAGTTCCGGTCGATCAGCCTTGAGCCGCTTCACGGCGTCTTCGAAGACCGGCATGACGCGCTCGATCTCGGACGGACGGCTGCCCGGCAGAACCAGCAAAATCGGGGTTTCGGGACCGGCGTTGATCGCAGCACGCAGACGACTGGCGTCCGCCTTGTCGAAGCGCTTCGCCAGCGCCGAGTTGCCGACGAAGACGTTCTCCAGCCCCGCCGCGTCGAAATAGGCCTGATCCATCGGCTGGATGGACAGCAGCAGATCAACGGACCGGGCCAAGTCAACAGCGCGGCCAGGATGATAGGCCCAGACCTGCGGAGCCACATACTTCACCAAAGCGATATTGGGATTGGCCTTCCGCAAGGCCTTCGCCAGCCGGATATTGAACCCCCAGCTGTCGATCAGCACCGCAACATCGGGCCTTTCACGAACCGCCAGGGCCACGGTGTCGGCGAGCCTAGCCTTAACCGTCGGATAGGCCTTTAGCCCCTCCCAGATGCCCAGGATCGACAGCTGAGCGATATCGAAGGGGCTTTGAACCCCCTGCTCGGCCATCTTGATCCCGCCGACGCCGACGAAGGTCACGCGCTCGCCGAGCCGGGCTCGTAACGCCTTGGCCAGCGACGCGCCCAAGGCGTCGCCCGAGGCTTCGGCCGCGACCAGCATGACCTTCAAAGACGCGCTCACGCGTCACCTCTTGGATCGACCCCCAGCACGAAGAGACCCAGTTCGTCGGCGGCCGCGATCACGGCGTCGCGATCGACAACCAGCAGACGGCCGGCCTCACCGACCACGCCCGCCAGGCCCGCCCGCGCGGCGCGATGAACCGTGGCGACACCGATGGTCGGCAGATCGACCTTTGTCTCTTGAATCGGCTTGGGCGCCTTGGCCAGCACACCACGAGGGCGCTCGGCCGAGCCACGTATGGCCTGGGGAAGATCCGCCACCCGACGCAGCATGGCGTCGGTGCCCTCCTGGGCCTCGACCGCGAGCACCAGGCCGTCGCAGACGACAGCGCCCTGACCCACATCCAGCCGCCCGATCTCGCGCGCCACCATCAGCGCCTTGTCGATATCGGCCATGTGCTGGGCCGCAGGATAGAAGCGGCCCAGGCGGCCCAAAGGCAGGGTCATCTCGCCCACCACCTCATGCGCCCCTTCGATCTCGAAGCCTTCCTTCTCGAACTCGTCCAAGACGCGGCGCAAAAGGGCGTCGTCGCCCTGGCGCGCGGCCATGATCAGCCCCGGCACGACCTTGAGGCCGCGCGCGTCGGGCAGCAGGGTCGCGAAGTCCGGGCGCTTCACATTACCGGCGAAACAGACGACCTCGCAGCCCTCGGCCTTAAGCGCCTTGAACACCTTGCCGAATTCACCGAGACCGACGTCGATCCCCGGATAGCGGGCCAGAGCAGGATCGGCGAAGCTCTTTAGGCGCATGACCGCGAATGACCGTCCCGCCGCCTCGCAGCGCGCGGCGAGTTCGACGGGCAACGCTCCGCCACCGGCGATCAAACCCAGCTTACGCATGACTTTAGCCTAGACTTCCCGCTCGGGCAGGCACAGGGGCCGATTAGCGTCGGCACGGATGAAGTCGACGATTTCCATGACCTCGGGATTGCCGGCGTGGATCTCGGCGACGTCCTCCAGGCGCTCCTGGAAGGTGCCTTCGTCGGCGAACAGCAGGCGGTAGGCGGCGCGTAGGGCGTTGATCGTCTCGCGTGAGAAGCCGCGACGCTTGAGACCGACCAGGTTCAGGCCTTCGAGGTGAGCGTGGTTGCCCCAGACCGAACCGTACGGGATGACGTCCTTGGTCACGGCGGCCAGGCCGCCGATGAAGCTGTAGCGGCCGATGCGCGAGAACTGGTGCGCGGCGGCCAGGCCGCCCATGAAGACGTAGTCGCCGATGGCGACGTGACCGCCCAGGGTCGCGCCCTTGGCCAGCACCACGAAGTCGCCGACCGAGCAGTCATGCGCGACGTGCGAGCCGACCATGTAGAGACCGTCGGCGCCGATCGTCGTCACACCCTTCCCCGAGGCCGTGCCGGTGTGCATCGTCACGTGTTCGCGGATGATGTTGCGCGGGCCGATGATCAGCTCCGTGCGCTCACCCTTGTGACCCAGGTGCTGGGGCGGTCCGCCCAGATTGGCGAACGGATGCACGACGCAGCCCTCGCCGAGCGTCGTCGCGCCTTCCACGACGACGTGCGACAGCAGGCGCACGCCGGCGTTCAGGGTCACGTCTGGGCCGACGATGCTGTAGGGGCCGATCTCAACGTCCGAGGCAATCCTGGCCTCGGGCGCAACGATGGCGGTGGGGTGGATCGTCATGCCTTGGGTCCCGTCTCGACGACCATGGCGGCGAACTCGACCTCGGCGGCGACCTTGTCACCGACCTTGGCGACGCCCTTGAACTTGAAGATCGACGAGCGAGCGCGCACGACCTCGACCTCCATCCGCAGCACGTCGCCGGGGCGGACGGGCGTGCGGAAGCGGGCGTTGTCGACGGACATGAAGAAGATCGTCTTGCCCTCGGTGTCGACCTCCAAGGACTTGCTCATCAACACCGCACCGGTCTGAGCCAGGGCCTCGATGATCAGAACACCGGGCATGACCGGGTTTCCGGGAAAATGCCCCTGGAAGAACGGCTCGTTGACCGTCACGCACTTGATGCCGACGATCGACTTGTGGGCGTTGTAATCCTCGGCGCGGTCGACCAGCAGAAACGGGTAGCGGTGCGGGATGCGCGCCAGAATCTCGGCGATGTCGATGTCGGTTTGCACCGCTTGGTCGGCGTTCTGGCTCATTCGTCGCCCCTTGTCGTTCGGCTGCCCGCTCTGCGCGACAGCCAGGCCGTCTCTCTGAGCCACCGCTTGAGCGGCCGCGCCGGAAAGCCCGTCCATGTTTCACCCGCCGGCACGTCCTTGAACACCGAGGCGGCCGCCCCGACGCTCGCGCCCGAACCGATATTCAAATGGTCGGCCACCCCGGCCTTGCCGCCGAACGCGACCCCGTCGCCTACGGTCGTGCTGCCCGAAATGCCGGTAAAGGCCGCTAGTACGCAATTGCGCCCGACACGGACGTTGTGGGCGACGTGCACCAGATTGTCGATCTTGGTGTTCTCCCCGATCGTCGTGTCGGCAAAGGCGCCGCGGTCAACGCAGCTATTGGCGCCGATCGTAACGTTGTCCTGTATGACCACTCGCCCCAGCTGGGGCAGATCGACCATGCCGCTCGGACCAGCGGCCGCGCCGAAACCAGCCTCCCCGATCACGGCGCCGGCCGAGATCGAGACCTTGTCGCCGATCAACGCGAAGCCGATCACGACGTTCGGGCCGATCACGCAGTCGCGACCGATGACGACGCCAGGACCGATCACAGCCCCTGGAGCGATCCGCGTCCCGCGCCCGACGCGAGCCCCCTGCCCGATCGTCACGCCCGGCGACAGCACAACACCATCCTCCAGCAAAGCTTGGTCGTGGAGCAGACAAGCCGTTGGTTCATGCCGACGGGGCGCGTGAAGAAGCGCCACGGCTGCGGCCCATGCCGCCTGAGGATGTCGGGTGATCAACACCGCGCAGGTCGGCGGAAGAAGGTCGCGATGTTCCGAACGCACGAAACACGCCCCCGCGCGCGTCGTGGTGGCGGCGTCTTTGCGCTTGGCGTCAGAGAAGAAGGCAATCGCCTTGGCGTCGGCAGTGTCCAACGGCGCGGCGGTGACGATCTGGCGGTCGCCCAAGGCCGCGTCCGCCAGTTCGGCGACGCCAACCCGGGCCAACTCGGAAAGCGATGCCGGACCCAGGCTATCGAAGAAACGCGGGTCCGGCATGGCTCCTCACGGCGAATACAATTCCCCTAGGTAACCCCAAAGGAGACGATTCGCTTACTTATTGGTCGGTTGCAGAGCTTGAGCGCCCGGGACCTGCTGGTCCAGGCGTTCGCGGTCGAAAGTCAGGGTCTTGATGCGGGCGTCCAGCGCCGCGATCACGCCAGGGGTGATGTCCATCGCTTCATTCGCCAGCATCACGGAGTCGCGATCGAGCAGCAGGCTGCACTTCTGGGTCTGATAGACCTGACGGATCGGCGTATCCATCTCTTGATAGACGCGCGACAGCGCCTTCTGCTCGGTCGCCTCGACCTCGCGCTGGCGCAGCTGCGCCTTGCGCTGCCAGGCGTTGGCCTTGACCTGCAGGGCCGCGCCCTGCTGCTCTTGGGCGTCCTGGGCCAGGGTCGCGCGCTTGGACTCAAGAGCCTTGGCTTCGTTCTCCAGAGTCGTGCGCTCGGTGCTCAGTTCAGCCTGAACTTGCTGTGCGATGGTTCTCAGGCGCGCGTCCACCGCCTTGCCGACCAGCGATTGGCCAACCGCGCGCTTGTCGGAGAAGATGCAAACGCCAGTCAGAGCCGGGCCGTGGGTCACGGCCGGAGCCGCCGGAGCGGCGGCCGGAGCGGCCGGAGCCGTTTGAGCCGAAGCGCTGGTCGCGATGGCGAGGGCGACAACGCTGGAAGCGGCCGCAGACAGGAACTTGGACATGTTTGTTAGAACCTTGTGGAGGTGGAGAACCGGAACGTTTCGGTTCGGTCGTAGCTTTCCTTGGCCAGAATGCGGCTGATATCGAACCGGATGGGCCCCATGGGAGACTTCCAGTCGATGGAGACACCCGCCGAGGCACGCAGGCCAAGGTTATCCTTGATGTTCGGGTCGAAAACGCCGGCCGAGCTTTGGCGATCCTCATCATCCAGAAGACCAGCCGTACCGACGTCGCTGAACAGCGCGGCCTTGATGCCGTACTGCTCAGGCAAGAAGGTCGGAACGGTCAGCTCGAACGTGCTGATCGCATAGAGCTTCGCCCCAAGCGAGTTGTTCGTGCTCGAGACATCGCGCGGACCAATGCCGGCGATCTCAAAGCCACGGAACGAGGTCCCGCCGCGATAGAAGCGGTCGTTGATGCGGACATTGTCGCCGCCCCAGCCCTGGATGTAACCGACCGAGCCGGTGGCGCTGAACACCAGGTCCTTGGTGAAGCCCCAGTACCAGCCGGCGTCGGCTTCGGTTTTCAGGTACTTCACGTCGCCGCCGATGCCGGCGAGGTCCTGGTTCAGATCGGCGAACCAGCCGCGGGTCGGATTGATCGGGTCGTTCCGCTTGTCGATGCGCAGACCATAGCCGATCATCGAGGTGATGTAGGCGCCGCGCTGCAAGCAGAGGATCTGCGAGACCGAGCCGCTGGTGCAGAGGCTGTCAGCGACGCTGACATCGTCCTGGCGGATCGTATAGCGCAGGCTCATCGACGCATCGTTGGTCAGCGGGAAGCCAAAACGGATGTCGCCGCCGATCGACTTGGTGTCATAGGCCGCGTAGTCCGACAGGTCATAGCGGAAGGTGTACAGGTTCACGCCGGCGACCAGATTGCGCCCCAGGAACCGGGGCTCGGAGAAGCCGAAATCAATCTGTTGACGCAGAGAGCCGACCGACGCGCGTGCGCGGAAGTTCTGGCCGCGTCCGCGGAAGTTCCGCTCGGTGATGCCAACATCCAAAACCAGCTTGTCGACCGAGCTATAGCCGGCGCTGAACGACAGCTCGCCCGTGGGCTGCTCTTCGACCTTGACCCGCAGGCTGGTGCGGTCCGGAGCCGAGCCGGGCGCATCTTCGATCTCGACTTCCTTGAAGAAGCCCAAACGGCGGATGTTGTTCTTCGATCGGTCAACCAGAACGCGGTTGTAAGCGTCCCCCTCGGCGACCTCCAGCTCGCGGCGCAGGACGTAATCGAGCGTGCGAGTGTTGCCGACGATGTCGATGCGGTCGACATAAACGCGCGGGCCCTCACGCACCTGGAAGACGACGTCGACCGTCTTGGTCTCGCGGTTCGGCACGTAGCGCGGGCGTACGTCGACGAAAGCGAAGCCGGCCGCGCCTGCGGCGAAGGTCAGGGCGTCGGTCGCCTGCTCGATCTTCTCGTCCTCATACAGCTGACCGGCGCGGATCGGCAGGATCTGGGCCAGCAAGTTTCCGTCCAGCTTCTTGAGCTCGGTATCGACCGTGACCTTGCCGAACTTGTACTCTGGACCTTCGTCCAAGGTGTAGGTGACGGCGAAGCCGTTCTTGTCCGGCGCCAGCTCAGCGACCGACGAGACAACTCGGAAGTCGAAGAAGCCACGGTTGCGGTAATGCTTGCGCAGCTGCTCGCGGTCGTACTCGATCCGATCGGGATCATAGTTGTCGTTGCTGGTCAGAAACTTGTACCAGTGGCTCTCCTTGGTCACGACGACGTCTCGGAGGTCATTGTCCGAGTACTCGGAATTGCCGAGGAAATTGATACCCAAGACGCCGCTCTTGGGGCCTTCGCTGATCTCGAACACCAGGTCGACACGCTTTTGCGGCAGCTCGACCACCTTGGGTGTCACGGTCGCCGAGATGCGGCCGGAGCGACGATAAAGCTCGATGATTCGCTGGACATCCGCCTGCACCTTGGCGCGGGTAAAGATGCCACGGGGGCGAATCTGAACTTCGTCTTTCAGCTTGTCTTCCTTGAGCGACGAGTTCCCCTCGAAGACCACCTGATTGATGATCGGGTTCTCGACCACCTTCACGACGAGATCGCCGCCGACCATTTCTATCTTCACGTCGGCGAACAGATCGGTGCGCGCCAGGGTCTTCAGCGCCAGGTCGAGGCGCTGGGAGTCGACCGTGTCACCCGGCTGAATCGGCAGATAGGACAGCACCGTGCCCTGCTCGATGCGTTCGTTGCCCTGGACGACAATGCGCTGCACCACCCCGGTCTGGGCGGCCTGAGCGAACGCCTGCTGCGGCGCTGTCAGGGCCGTCGAGCCGAGGAGAAGCGCAACGCCGGTGGCGAACGCGGCGCTTTGGGCGCGGAATCTGTTCATGTGACCAATCATGGACGGAGGGCGGGCGTTCACGTGAACATGCCGCCGATGAATTTAAACACGTCGTAGCGGTTGAGGTCGTTCCACGCCGCGAACAGCATGAAACCCAGGATCAAGGCAAGCCCCGCGCGAAATCCGGCCGCTTGGAAATCCGCCCTCAAGGGACGACGGGCAATGGCCTCATAGGCGTACATCAGCAGATGACCGCCATCGAGGACAGGGATGGGCAGCAGGTTCATAAAGCCAATGCTGACAGAAAGGCTGGCGATCAACAGCATGGACGAAACGAAGACGCGTAGCGCCATGGTCGCCAGGTCCGGCGCGCCGGCGGCGCTGGCCTTGGTGACGGCGCCGGCCGTATGGCCAATACCGATAATGCCGCTGATCTGGTCCGCGGGCATTTGGCCGGTGACCAGACGGCCGAGATAGAACCCGATCGTCTTGATCATGTTCCAGACCTCGACGGTGGCGTCTGGGATCGCGGTCAGGACGCTGGACTTTTCAAGCCGCGACACGCTGGCCAGCACCACACCCATGCGGCCTTCCTTGACCCGACCGCGAATGTCGTCGCGGCTTTCGGCAAGAGCCGGCACGACCGTCACGCGCTGGATGCGCCCGGCCCGCTCGATGGTGAGATCCACCGGCATCTTGGCGCGGAGTGAAATGTAGGCGCTGACATCGCTCGCGCCCCGGATCGGCGTCTTGTCGGCTTTCAGCAGAATATCGCCAGGCAGAAGACCCGCCTGGGCCGCCGGCGAGTTGGGCTGCACCTCGCGCACGGTCGCCTGGCCCTGCGGATTGCCGATCATGACCAGGAACACAGCCATGATCAGGATCGCGAGAATGAAATTGGCCATCGGGCCCGCAGCGGCGATTAAGGCCCGCTGCCAGACCGGCTTGAAATGAAAATAGCGATTCACGGCCGCCTCGCCCTCGCGGGCGATGATGGCGCGCTTCATGGCCGACAGGTCGTCCTGGTCAGGTACGCTGGCGGCGTTCTCGTCGCCGGCGAAACGGACGTAGCCACCCAACGGAATCGCCGCGATGCGCCATTCGACGCCTTGCTTGTCGCGCCAAGACACCAGGGCCCGACCGAACCCGATCGAGAAACACTCGATCGCCACTCCGCAGGCCCGAGCCACCCAGAAGTGGCCTAGCTCGTGGATCGTCACCACGATGGACAATACGAAGATCGTCGGAACGATGTAGAACAGCACGTCGGTCATAGAATGGCCGGGTCTCCCGATCAGCGCCGATGCTTTTGCGTGACAACCTCGGCCGCAATGCGGCGAGCGCTGGCGTCGATCATCATCGCATTGTCGACGGCGTCACCTTCCGCAACGGAGAGCCCATCTAGGCTATTCATGCGCTCAAGGGTTCCCGCCACTGCGGCGGCAATATCGAGAAAGCCAATCTCCCGGTCAAGGAAAGCGGCGACGGCCACTTCGTTTGCGGCGTTCATGGCGGTCGGCGCGCCCCCGCCCAGCCTTAGCGCCTCGCGCGCGATGCCGATCGAAGGAAAGCGATCAAGGTCCGGGGTTTCGAAGGTCAGTTGGCCATAAGCGGCGAGATCGAGACGCGGCGCCGGCCAGGGCAGTCGATCAGGCCAGGAAAACGCACAAGCAATCGGGCTGCGCATGTCCGGAGGGCCCAGCTGAGCGAGCGTGGAGCCGTCAACGTATTCCACCAGGCTATGGATCACGGACTGCGGGTGGATCACGACGTCGACACGGTCTTCTGGCGTTCCGAACAAGTAGGAGGCTTCAATCATCTCGAGCCCCTTATTCATCATCGTCGCGGAATCGACCGAAATCTTGGCGCCCATCGACCAGTTGGGATGGGCGACGGCCTGCTCTGGCGTCGCGGCGAGCATTGCCGCCTTGTCCCAAGTGCGGAAAGGCCCCCCAGAGGCCGTGAGGATCAGCCGTGCGACCCGATGCGCGCAGTCGGGTTGCAGCACCTGGAAAATCGCCGAGTGCTCGGAGTCGACGGGAATCACCGAGCCGCCCGCCGCCTTTGCGATCGCCAACAGCGCGGGACCCGCGCAGACAAGGCTTTCCTTGTTGGCTAGGGCGATCACCGCGCCGGTCCGAGCCGCCGCCACAGTAGGGGCCAGACCCGCCGCGCCAACGATGGCCGACATCACCCAGTCCGCCCCCATGGCGGCGGCCTCGATAATCGCCGCGGAGCCTGCGGCGGCGCGAACGCTGCTACCGGTCAAGGCATGACTCAGCGCTTCAAGTTTGGTCTCATCCTGGATGACCGCGACTTGCGGACGCCAGCGTAGGGCCTGCTCGACCAGGCGGTCGACATTGCCTCCAGCCGTCAGCGCCAGGATTTCGACCGGCGCGCCGGACTCTTCAAAAAGGCTCAAGGTCGAAAGGCCGATCGATCCGGTCGAGCCCAGCACCACCACCTTGCGTGGCGAGGTCAATGCGCCCATCCCCAGTGATCGACGAGGCGCACGGCGGCGATGACGATGGCCGCAAACATCAAGCCGTCGACGCGGTCCAGAAGACCGCCGTGGCCCGGAATGATGTCGCCGCTGTCCTTGACGCCAAAGCGGCGCTTAAGCATCGATTCCCAGAGGTCGCCGGCCATGGTCGCCAGGCCGCCGAGGAAGCCGACCAGCGCTGCTGCCGGCCAGACCAGCTTCAGCTGGGCGAAATGGGCCACCAGGACGGCGCCGATCGTCGCGGCCACCAGACCGCCCACGAACCCTGCCCAGGTCTTGTTGGGCGAAATCTGCGGCCAGAGCTTGGGTCCCTTGAAGATGCTGCCTGCGACGTAGGCGAAGATGTCCGCGAACCAGGTGACCACGAACAGCAGCAGGGTCCACCAGAGACCATCCGGCAGGGAGCGCACCCAGACCAAGGCGATCACGGCGGGCGCGATATAGACGACGCCATAGGCGGCGTCGGCCCGGCGCTCGACGGCGCCGCGCGCGATCAGTCCGGCCAGGAAAGCCCCAACCAACACGACGGTCCAAGCGATCAGGAACTGATGCAGGAAGGCGGCGATCACCGCCATGGCGCAAAAGACGCCGACGACGGCGCCGACGGCGCGCGGAGCCTTGGGGGCGCTAATCTTGCCCCACTCCCGCGCCAGCAAGGCGACGCAGACCAGCGCGAGCGCCAGAATCCAAAAGCCGCCCAACCAGACGGCGGCCACGACCGTAGGCACGAGCACGGTGGCTGACACCACGCGCATTCGAAGATTGCCCCAGTTAAAGCGCTTAGCCGGCGACGGCGACGTCATCGGCCGCGACCCCTCCATAGCGTCGATCCCGACGGCGATATTCAGCGATCGCGGCCGCGAGGGCCTCAGGGCCATAGTCAGGCCAAAGCACATCCTGGAACACCAGTTCGGCGTAGGCGCTGTCCCAGAGCAGGAAGTTCGAGATTCGGCGCTCGCCACTGGTTCGCACGATCAGATCGGGCGCCGGGGCGGCGGCGGTCGACAACAGCTGGCCGAAGGTCTCCTCGGTCAGGTCCTCAGGGTTGGCCTCGCCCCGAGCCACCTTCTCGGCGAAGGCGCGCGCAGCGTCGGCGATGTCGGCCTGGCCGCCATAGTTGAAGGCGACCTGCAGCACGAACTCGGTATTCTCGGCAGTACGCCTCTCCGCTCGCTCGATCACCTCGGCGATGTCAGCGGACAGGCCAGTGCGACGGCCGATGATGCGCACCCGGACCCCAGCCCGCGCCAGCCGCTCCAGATCCGACTCCACGTAGGCCTTGAGCAGACTCATCAGCTCAGAGACCTCATGGGCCGGCCGACGCCAGTTCTCGGTCGAGAATCCAAAGACCGTCAGTACGCCGACGTTCTGGCTCTGGGCGCCTTCTACGGTCCGCTTGAGAGCGTTGACCCCGGCCCTATGACCAAGGACGCGCGGCATCCCCCGCTGCTTCGCCCAGCGGCCATTGCCATCCATGATAATGGCCACATGCAGCCGCTGATCGGGCGCGCCTCCTCCGGCGCGCGCCGAAACGTCCTGCAAGCCGGTGGTCGGCGACATCCGCTTCAACCTTCCCTCGTCCTCTCCCCACACAACAGGAAGGACGATTAGACCTGCATGATCTCTTGCTCTTTGGTTTTCAAGGCCTCGTCGACGCGCTTGATGGCTTCGTCGGTCATCTTCTGGACCTCGGTTTCCATCTTCTTGCGCTCGTCCTCGGAGATGGCGCCGTCCTTCTCCGCCTTCTTCAGATCGTCGTTGGCGTCACGACGAACGTTACGAACGGCGATCTTCTGCTGCTCAGCGTACTTTCCGGCGATCTTCTGGAGGTCCTTGCGGCGCTCCTCGGTCAGCGGCGGGATCGGGATACGCAGGTTCTGGCCTTCGACGACCGGGTTCAGGCCCAGGCCCGAAGCGCGGATCGCCTTTTCGACCGAGACCACGACACCGCGATCCCAGACGCTGACATTGATCTGGCGCGGCTCGGGCACGCTGACCGAGGCCACCGCGTTCAGCGGGGTGGTCGAGCCGTAGGCCTCGACCATGATCTGGTCCAAAAGACTGGCCGAAGCGCGGCCAGTGCGCAGGCTGCCAAACTCTTCTTTCAGAGCGGCGACGGCCTTGTCCATGCGATCGCGATAGCGCGACAGGACAGGTTTTTCGGCGGCGGCCATGACGGGCTCTCCTCGCTTATTCGAAAACTAGGCGGCGGCGCGGTCGCTAGCGACCACGGTATGGGTCCCCTCGCCTCGCAGGACGTTCAGCAGATTGCCGCGCCCCTTGATCGAGAAGACCACGATCGGAATGTTGCTGTCGCGCATCAGCGCCACGGCCGAGGCGTCCATGACGCGCAGGTCCTTGGCCAAGACGTCCATATAGGTCAGGCGGTCGTAACGCTCGGCCTTCGGATCCTTCTTGGGATCGGCGGTGTAGACGCCGTCGACGCTGGTGCCCTTGAACAGAGCGTCGCACTGCATCTCGGCGGCGCGAAGGGCGGCGGCCGTATCGGTCGTGAAGAACGGGTTGCCAGTGCCGGCGGCGAAGATCACCACGCGGCCCTTCTCCAGGTGGCGCTGGGCGCGCCGGCGGATATAGGGCTCGCAGACCGTCGCCATCGGAATGGCCGACTGCACGCGCGTCTCGACACCGATACGCTCAAGAGCATCCTGCATGGCCAGGGCGTTCATGACTGTGGCCAGCATGCCCATGTAGTCAGCGCTGGAGCGTTCCATGCCCTTGGCCGCCCCGGCCATGCCGCGGAAGATGTTGCCGCCGCCGATCACCAGGCAAAGCTCGACGCCTGACTTGACGATCTCGGCGACATCGTCGGCCACCGATTGCACGGTCTTGGTGTCGATGCCGTAGGGCGTATCGCCCATCAGGACCTCGCCCGACACCTTCAGCAGAATGCGGCGATATTTCTGGGGCGCGCTGGTATCGGACATGGACCGCTATTCCTGAGTCGTCGGCACGCACATTACGTGCGTTGTACAGAACTGAGATGTGTTTTGCCAACCGCCGCGCACGCGCGGATCGACAGGCGCAAAAAGGGCGCGGCGCGCGTCAAAACGCGCCGCGCCCTGAATGTCTGTCGGGCGCCGAGCGGCGTCCGACGTCAGGCCTTAGCCTTGGCCGGTCATCGAAGCGACTTCGGCGGCGAAGTCGTCTTGCTTCTTCTCCACGCCTTCGCCCAGGGCGAGACGGGTGAAGCCCTTCACCGAGATCGGCGCGCCAAGGGTCTTGGCGGTCTCGGCGACCAGCTGCTCGACCGTCTGGTCCGGGTTCATGACGAAGGCTTGCTTCAGCAGCACGACTTCTTCCAGGAACTTGCGGATGCGGCCTTCGATCATCTTTTCGACGACCGCCGGCGGCTTGCCCGATTCCAGGGCCTGCTCGGTGAAGACAGCCTTTTCACGCTCGATGGCGGCCGGGTCCAGATCGTCCGGCGACAGCGACAGCGGCGCGGTGGCCGCGACGTGCATGGCGATCTTGCGACCCAGCTCGCGCAGGGCGGCCTTGTCGCTGGTCGACTCGATGGCGACCAGCACGCCGATGCGGCCGAGGTCCGGCGCGGTGGCGTTGTGGATGTACGAGGCGACGACGCCGTTCTCGACCGTCCACTTGGCGGCGCGACGGACCATCATGTTCTCGCCGATCGTGGCGATCAGGTTGGTCAGGTGGTCCTGAGCGGTCTCGCCGCCGGCGAGCTTGGCGGCGGTGATCGCTTCGACCGAACCGTCGGTGCCGAGCGCGGCGCCGGCGATCTGACGGGCGGCGCCCTGGAACAGGTCGTTGCGCGACACGAAGTCGGTTTCGGCGTTCACTTCGACCGCCGTAGCGGTTTCGCCCGCGCCTTGGTCGACAACGGCGATGGCCACTAGGCCTTCGGCAGCGGCGCGATCGGCCTTCTTGGCGGCCTTGGACAGACCCTTAGCGCGCAGCCAGTCGATGGACGCTTCGATGTCGCCGTTGTTCTCAGCCAGCGCCTTCTTGCAGTCCATCATGCCGACGCCGGACTTTTCGCGCAGTTCCTTGACGAGGGCGGCGGTGATCTCAGCCATCGAAAATCTCCAGATTCAAACGGTTAGCGACCGAGCTTATTAGCCCGGTCGCATGTCAGGGTCGCGACGGTCCCCGCGCCGGGCGACCGCCCGGTCGGGGACACGTGGGAAATCAGCCTTCGGCCGATTCCGGGGCCGCTTCGGCGACCGGAGCAGCTTCGGAGGCCGGAACAGCTTCGGCGGCCGGAGCTTCCGGAGCCAGCTCGCGAGCCAGGGCCGGCTCGACCGGAGCGACCGAAGCGCCCAGATCAACGCCCGAGGCGGCTTGACCGGCGGCCAGGCCGTCCAGGACGGCGTCGGCAATCAGGTCGCAGTAAAGCTGCAGGGCGCGAGCGGCGTCGTCGTTGCCCGGGATCGGATAGGTGATGCCGTCCGGATCGCAGTTGGTGTCGAGGATGGCGACGACCGGGATGTTCAGCTTGCGGGCTTCCAGGATCGCGATCGCTTCCTTGTTGGTGTCGATCACGAACATGATGTCGGGGATGCCGCCCATGTCCTTGATGCCGCCCAGCGACAGTTCCAGCTTGTCGCGCTCGCGCGTCAGCTGAAGCAGTTCCTTCTTGGTGCGGCCTTGGGCTTCGCCGGCCAGAACGCCTTCCAGCTCGCGAAGACGAGCGATCGAGCCCGAGACGGTGCGCCAGTTGGTCAGGGTGCCGCCGAGCCAGCGGTGGTTCACGTAGTACTGGGCGCAGCGCTTGGCGGCCGTAGCGACCGGGTCGCTGGCCTGGCGCTTGGTGCCGACGAACAGCACGCGACCGCCGGCGGCGGCGACTTCACGGACCTTCACCAGGGCTTGGTGCAGCAGCGGGATCGTCTGCGACAGGTCGATGATGTGGATGTTCGAACGCGAACCGAAGATGTAGCGGTCCATCTTCGGGTTCCAGCGGTGCGTCTGGTGACCGAAGTGAGCGCCGGCTTCCAGGAGCTGACGCATGGAGAATTCGGGAAGAGCCATCGGGCCTTATATCCTTTTTCCGGTTGAACCTCCGTGGACCCCCCCGTTCCAGACCATTCTGGAGCGAGACCGGAACGGCGACGCCGGGATGTCTCCCCGAAGCAGCCGAACGTCCACGTGTGGAATGGCCGCGCAAATAGTCGCTGCGGAACGAAAAAGCAAGCCCGCGCATCGCCTCGTCGCCGGTGAAATATGATCGCTGGCGCCTTCAGGCGGTCGCGGGCCCACGTCGTCCTAGAGCGTGACGCCGAAAGTGGGAACCGGTTTCGGCACGGGTCACGCTCTAAGTGTTTGATTTAGAGTCTTGTTATCGCGTCAAAACGATTCCGTTTTGACGCGCAAGGCTCCAGAGGCAGAAGCCGCCAGCGTGGTCGCGATCGTCCACAGGAACGGGGGAACATTGTCGCAAATCTTCCACGCGAGCGTGGCTCACTGAAGGAGGCGACACGAGGCAGGACGATGCTCGCGGTGTTCGACATGGATGGCACGCTGCTGAGCGGCGACTCCACGGCGCTATGGCTGTGGGAACGCGTAAAGCGATCGCCTCCGCGCCTTCTGGCCATGCTTGCAGTCGCCCCGGTCGCAGGACCGATGGTCGCCCTCCCCTTCATGCGCCGTTTCGGCGCTTCGATTCTGCTCTGGATCGCCACCGTCGGTCTTTCGGAACAGCAGCTGCTCGCGTCTTGCGACGCCTTCGCCGACAAGCCACGCCACCTCGCCTGGAAAGCTCAAGCCTTGGCCGCGCTGGACAGCCACGTCGAGGCGGGCGACCGCGTCGTGGTCGTCACCGCCGCGCCGATCTGTCTAGCGAACGCGCTGCTGCGCACTCTCGACCGCCCAATGGACGTGCTCGGCACATCGTTGAAGCCCGTCCTCGGCGGTTGGATCGCGGACATGCACTGCCGCAATCAGCGCAAATGCCAGGCCCTGACGGAAGCGGGCCATGGCGTGCAGTGGGCCTATGCCTATACCGACAGCATGGACGATCTTCCGATCCTCCGCGCCGCCGACAGGCCCGTGATCGTCAAAGGCGGCAAAGCAGCGGAGCGGCGGCTCTTCCGTGCGGGTCTTCTGAATGGCCGCGCTGCGGCTTGGTAAGATTGGCGGACATAAATGGGCGGTCTCGCAGACCTTCCACGCCAAGATCGCCCAGCCTGACCTCATGTCCCCGGCGCGGCGGCGTCGCCAGCCTCGAAACGGTTTCACCTGCCTCGAAGAAGCGCGCGCTCACCCCGATGCAAATCAGCCACTGGAAGGCCGATCCCCTGGCCGTGGGCCACCCTCGGTCCCACAATCGAGCGGAACATCTCGTCAGAAGAACCTTCCATCGACCTGCTGCGGGTTCAAGCCGAACACATCGATCTCGTCGAGGCAGCGCACGTTCACCGCAATCATCTGCTGACCATCGGGCGTGACGCCACGGCCGAACGATTGGATGCCACACGTCCCGCAGAAAAGGTGCGAGATCTTATCGGTATTGAACCGGTACTCAGTCAGGGCGTCTCCCCCCGCCTACAAAGCGAAGGCGTGGGCTCCGGCGAAGGCAAGGATCGAGCCAAGCTTGCCGCACCGAGTACAGTTGCAGGTAATCAGATTATCCAGCGCCACGTCGACGGTGAACCGCACCCGCCCGCACTGACACCCGCCTTCGCGCCTCGCCATCTCTAACTCCGTCGACGACTGCCAGCCTCAGGCAAGTGGCTCAACCGTCGTGATGCCACCCCAGAAATAGGAATATTTTCCTAAACATCTTCTAGAAGCGCCACGCCAGGCGCGGTCTTCAACGCCCCGCGCAATGCCGCGTCGAGACTGTATCTGCCGGGCAACCTCAGCTCGATCTCCCGCCCGCCGCCGATTGCGGCGACGAAGGTGACCTCTCCGCCCTTCTGAGACTGGGCGGGCTCTAGCCGGCGCTTCAACGCGTCGATCTCGGCCGCCGAGGGCGACAGGTGCACGCGAAGGCCAGCGACGACGTTCTCGATCGCTTTCTCGATGGGCTCGGCGTCGTCTCCGAAGAAGCGGACCTCCCCATCACGCGCCTTAGCGCGGACCTTGATCGCCACAGCCTTGCCCGGCTCCAGCACATCGCGGCACTTCCGCAACGATTCCGGCGGGAACAGCACCTCGTATTCGCCAGTCGGGTCCGACAGCGAGACGAAAGCGAACTTTTCGCCGCTCTGCGAGGCCCGCTCCTGCCGACGACGGACCATGCCGCACATCCGGAAGGCCTCCATACCGGCTTCGGCCTGCACCATGGCCTCGGCCAGCATGGCCGTGCGCCGCCGACGCAGCATGCCGACCATGTCTTCCAAGGGGTGGCCGGTCAGGTAGAAGCCGACCGCTGACAGTTCCTCGTCCAGCAGGTCAACCTGGTTCCAGTTCTCGGTCTTGGCCAAGCGCGGACGCCCGGCGCCGGAGTCAGAACCAAACAGACCGCCCTGCCCGCCTTGGCGGTCGGCGTGGCAACTCTGGGCGTGGGCGATCAGCACATCGGCCGAGGCCGCGATCTGGGCGCGGTTCTTGTGGAACGTGTCGAACGCTCCGGCGCGGGCCAGGTTCTCGATCGCCCGCTTATTGACCTGACGCGGGTCAATGCGTTCGACGAAGTCGAAGATGTCGCGGAACGGTCCGCCTTCCTCGCGCACCGCGACAAGGTGCTTCATGGCTTCAAGACCGACGTTGCGGATCGCGCCCAGCGCGTACAGCACCTCGCCGTTCTCGACCTCGAAGTCGGCGCCCGACCGGTTCACGTCGGGCGCGCGGACCGTGATGCCGAAGCGGCGGGCGTCCTGGTGGAAGACGGCCAGCTTGTCGGTGTTCGACAAGTCGAGACTCATAGACGCGGCGAAGAACTCAACCGGCGCGTTCGCCTTCAGCCAGGCCGTCTGGTAGGAGATAAAGGCGTAGGCGGCGGCATGCGACTTGTTGAAGCCATAGCCGGCGAACTTGGCCACCAGTTCGAAGATCGAGCCCGACTGCTCCTCAGGGACGTTCTTTTCCTTGGCGCCGGAGACGAAACGGATCTTCTGGAGATCCATCTCCTCCTTCTTCTTCTTACCCATGGCGCGGCGCAGAAGGTCGGCTTCGCCCAGGCTGTAGCCCGCCAGGATCTGGGCGATCTGCATCACCTGTTCCTGGTAGACGATGACGCCATAAGTCTCCTTCAGCACCGTCTCCAGCGACGGGTGCAGGGTATCGACGGGTTTGCGGCCAAACTTGCAGTCGACGAAGGTGTCGATGTTGTCCATCGGGCCCGGTCGATATAGCGAAATCAGCGCCGTGATCTCCTCGATCGAGCCACAACGCATCTTGCGCAGCGTGTCGCGCATGCCCTGACTTTCGAGCTGGAACACGCCGACCGTCTGGCCGGAGGCAAGCAACTCATAGGTCTTGGCGTCATCGAACGGCAGCTTGCCGAGATCAATTTCGAAGCCGCGCTTCTTCAGGTGCTTCACCGCCCGGTCCAACACCGTCAGGGTCTTCAGGCCCAGGAAGTCGAACTTTACCAGGCCGGCGCTCTCGACCCACTTCATGTTGAACTGGGTGGCGGGCAGGTCCGAGCGCGGATCCTTGTAAAGCGGCGTCAGTTGAGTCAGTGGCCGGTCGCCGATCACCACGCCGGCGGCGTGGGTCGAGGCGTTACGGAACAGGCCTTCCAGCTGCAGCGCGACGTTCAGGCAGTTGGCGACGTTGGCGTCCTCGTCGCGCGCCTGCTTGAGGCGTGGCTCGATGTCGATCGCCTGGGCCAGGGTCACCGGCGCGGCGGGGTTGTTCGGCACCATCTTACAGAGGCGGTCGACCAGGCCCAGCGGCAGCTGCATCACCCGGCCGACATCGCGCAGCACGGCGCGAGCCTGCAACGAGCCGAAGGTGATGATCTGGGCCACGCGATCGCGGCCGTACTTCTCCTGCACGTAGGAGATCACCTCTTCGCGTCGCTCCTGGCAGAAGTCGACGTCGAAGTCGGGCATCGAGACCCGCTCGGGATTGAGGAAGCGCTCGAACAGCAGGCCAAAGCGCAGCGGATCAAGATCGGTGATGGTCAGCACCCAGGCGACCAGCGAACCGGCGCCCGACCCCCGTCCAGGACCGACCGGGATGCCATGCGCCTTACCCCATTTGATGAAGTCCGACACGATCAGGAAGTAGCCCGGGAAGCCCATCTTCTCGATGATGTCGAGCTCGAACTCGAGGCGCTTCCAGTAGTCGTCCTCCGGGGCGGACAGCGTCAGCCCGTCGAGGCGCATCTTCAGGCCCTCGCGCGCCTGGTGACGAAGCTCCTCGGCCTCGTTGCGGCCGTCGCCGGTCGGGAAGCTGGGCAGGATTGGCGCGCGCTTGTGCACCATGAAGGCGCAGCGACGGGCGATATCGAGGGTGTTGTCGCAGGCTTCCGGCAGGTCGGCGAACAGCTTGCGCATATCGGCCGGCGGCTTGAACCAGTGCTCGCCCGTGACGCGCCGCCGCTCGTCCTGGCCGACAAAGGCGCCGTCGGCAATGCAGAGCAAGGCGTCGTGCGCCTCGTAGAACTGCGGCTTGGCGAAATAGACATCGTTGGTGGCGACCAGCGGCACGTCGTTGTCGTAGGCCCAGTTGACCAGGCCCGGCTCGGCGGCCGCCTGCTTGGGTAGGCCATGGCGCTGGAGCTCGACATAGAAGCGATCGCCGAAGACGCGGTGCATCTCAGCCAAGGCGGCCGAGGCCTCCGCCACCTTGCCGGCGGCGAACAGGGCGTCGACGGGCCCATCGGTCCCGCCCGACAGCAGGATTAGGCCGTCGCTATATTCGACGACCTTGGCCCAGGGCACGACCGGCTCGGGCAATTCCGCGCTATCGAGATAGGCGATCGAAGAAAGTTCGGAGAGGTTGAGATAGCCCTGCTCGTTCTGGGCCAGCAGCATCACGGTCGGCGCTCGCGCCCAACGCTCGGTCGGGCCGCCGCCGATGCCGACCACGGGCAGAGCGCAGCCGATGATCGGCTGAACGCCCGCGTCCTTGGCATAGGACGAGTATTCGAGCGCCCCGAACAAGTTAGCGCGGTCCGCCAGACCCGCCGCGGGCATGCCCCCGGCGGCCGCCAGCTTGCCGATCTGATCGGCCTTGATCGCGCCTTCCAGCAGCGAATAGGCCGAGCGGACCCGCAGGTGGACGAAACCGTCAGCCTCCCCGTCCGCCATGACCGATCCTCCGCCTACACGACTCAGGCCACCAGCTGGGCGACCGAGCACATCATCCAGACGAAGCTTACGACGGAAACAAGCGCCAAAGACTCTCTCGCGACACGGATCATCGGAACCTCCACAGATTTCTTGTTTTGTTCCATATTCTTCTTTTGTTCCGTTCACAAGATGTTCTTGTGCGGGTGACACATTTTCCGCCAAGCGCCGCGCTGCTGCTTCCGCCCTATGGCCAATTCCAGCGGATCACGCCAAACCGTCGCCATGCGCCTGATCATCGACACAGACACCGCCGGCGACGACGTGTTCTCGCTGATGCTCGCCCTCACCCGCCCCGGCGTGGAGGTCGAAGCGATCACCATCGCCCACGGCAATGTGGGCTTCGTCCAACACACCGAGAACGCACTGGTGACGCTGGAGCGTTGCGGCAAGGCCGGCGCGCCGGTCTATCTCGGCGCCGAGCGCCCCTTCACCCGCGCCCCGCTCGACGCGGCCTATGTCTTCGGCCACGATGGCATGAGCGACAGCCATTTCCCGAAGGCCGCGCAACGTCCGGCCGACGGCCACGCGGTCGATGAACTGGTGCGGCGGATCATGGCCGCGCCTGGCGAGATCACCCTGCTTGCGCAGGCCCCGCTGACCAATATCGCTCTGGCCTATCTGCGCGAGCCGCGCATCGCCAAGGCGCTGAAGCATCTGTGGATCATGGGTGGCACGGACAATGGCGTCGGTAACGTCACGCCGGCGGCTGAGTACAACCTCTATGTCGATCCCGAGGCGGCTAAGATTGTCATCAACGCCGGCTTCGACATGTCGATCGTGACCTGGACACAGACGTTGCAGGACGGCCTCTTCACGAGCGCGCAACTGGCGGAGCTTGAGGCGTTGGGCACGCCGAAGGCCAAGTTCTTCACCGACGTGAACCGCGCCTCCCTCGCCTTTGCCCGCGAAACGGAAGGCCTGGACGGCAGCCTCCACCCCGACGCCCTGACCTGCGCCGTCGCCCTGGACGAAAGCCTGATCCTGGAGAGCGAGCGCTGCGTGGTCGACGTCGAGACCATGGGCGAGCTGACGCGGGGGTATCTCAGCGTCTCGCACGCGATCCTGCCCGACATCGAGATCGCCGACCCGGCGCTGAAGCGCCGGGCGCCGAACGCGCGGGTGATCAAGCGCATCGACCAGGCCGGCTTCTTCGCTGCTATGAAGCAGGCGCTTCTCTAGGCCGCTACGAGAAGGCCCGCGCCTCCAGGTGGCCGTCCTTCAGCGCCAGCACGCGGTCCATATAGCGGGCCAATTCCATATTGTGCGTGGCGATCAGGGCGGCGACACCTTCCTGGCGCGCGACGTCATAAAGCGATTGGAACACGGCCGCAGACGTCGCAGGGTCGAGGTTGCCGGTGGGTTCATCGGCCAAGAGGAGCTTCGGCCGGTTGGCCAACGCCCGGGCGATCGCTACGCGCTGCTGCTCGCCGCCCGACATCTGAGCCGGCTGATGGTCGAGGCGATGCCCAAGGCCCAGCCCTTCCAGGAGCTCCTTGGCCCGCGTCTCGGCCTCGCGCTGGCCTTTGCCGGCGATCGAAAGCGGCAAGGCCACGTTTTCCAGCGCGGTGAACTCGGGCAGCAGGTGGTGGAACTGATAGACGAAACCCACCGTGCCCAAGCGAATACGGGTGCGAAGACGCTCGGACAGCTTGGAGCAGTCGCGCCCTTGAAGCGCCACCGCACCAGCGTCCGGGTGCTCAAGCAGACCGGCCGAGTGCAACAGTGACGACTTGCCCGAGCCCGAAGGACCGATCAGCCCGACGACCTCGCCGGGATAGACCTCGAGATCGACGCCGCGAAGCACCGGCAGCGAGCCCGCCTCGGTCTTGTAGACCCGCTCGACCCCGCGCAGGGACAAAATGGGCGAGGGCTGTATCGGATCACTCATAGCGAAGCGCCTCCACCGGATCGAGGCGCGAGGCCCGCCAGGCGGGCGGCAGGGTCGCAAGCAAGCTCATCAGGGCCGAGGCCGTAACGATGCCGGCGACCTCAACCCAGTCGATCTTCGCCGGGATGTGCGAGAGCATGTAGACATCGGCGCTGAACACGGCCGTGCCGGTCGCCCATTCAACGAAGTTCTGGATGGGCGTGATGTAGGTGCAGAACAGTGCGCCCAGGGCCAAACCGCTCAAGGTGCCGGCCACCCCAATCGAAGCGCCGGCCATCAGGAAGATGCGCAGGATCGCGCCCTGCCCTGCACCCATGGTCCGCAGGATGGCGATGTCCTTGCCCTTGTTCTTCACCAGCATGACCAGGCTGGAGATGATGTTCAGCGTGGCGATCGCCACGATGCACCCCAGGATCAGCCGCATCACCTTCCGCTCGACCTGGAGGGCATTGAAGTAGCTTTGGTTCTTCTCGACCCAGTCCGTGACCAGCGCGCCAGGGCCGCTGGCCACTTCGACGGCGTGCTTATAGTCTATGGCCTTGTCGGGATCGTCGACCTTGATCTCGACATAGTCGATCGAGGTGTCGCGCCCGAAGAACAGCTGGGCCTGCTCCAGCGGCATGTAGACGAAGGCTTCGTCGAACTGGCTCATGCCGACGCTGAAGACGCCGCCGACGATATAGTTCTTCTCTCGGGTCGAGCTGCCGAACGCGGTCGCGGGCCCAGACGGAGAGATCAAGGTGATCGCGTCGCCGGGGCGCACGCCCAGGCTCAGCGCCATGCGGTCACCGATCAGGACGGTGTCGCCGCCGTATTCGCCCTCGCCAAAGCCGGCCAGTGAGCCCTGCTTGATGTTTCCAGCGATTAGCGACATCTGCCGCAGATCCGAAGGCGTGACGCCACGCACGATCGCGCCGGTCACCTGGGTCGGACCGATGACCATGGCCTGGGCCTCAACCATCGGTGCGGCCTGAACAACGCCCGGTGCGGCCTTGATCCGCCGGATGATCGTGTCTCGGTCGGGTCCGTTGATCAGCGGCGACTGGGCGTAGAGATGACCGTTGAAGCCGAGGATCCGGCCCAATAGTTCGGCCCGAAAGCCGTTCATGACGCTCATCACGGTGATGAGGGCGAAGACCGCCAGCATCACCGCGCAGAACGAGATGATCGAGATCAGCGCCACGCCGCCGTTCTTGCGCTTGGCGAACAGATACCGGCGAGCGACCGAGCGCTCCCAGCGGCTGAAAGGACCGGCGGCGTGGGCGTCTGCCATCAGGCGGTCTTGCTCTTGGTCAGGCCGTCGAGGACGGACTCCAGCGAGGCGGTGTGACGCTCGCCGGTCTTGCGGTGCTTGATCTCGACGACACCCTCGGCGATGCCCTTGGGGCCGACGATCAGCTGCCAAGGCAGGCCGATCAGGTCCATGGTGGCGAACTTGGCGCCGCCGCGGGCGTCGGTGTCGTCGTACAGCACGTCTCGGCCAGCGGCCTTGAGCGCGTTGTAAGCGGTCTCACAGGCCGCGTCGCAGGCCGCGTCGCCCTGGCGCATGTTGACGATGCCGACGTCGAACGGCGCGACGCTTTCCGGCCAGATGATGCCACCCTCGTCGTGGCTGGCCTCGATGATCGCGCCCAGCAGGCGCGAGACGCCGACGCCATAGCTGCCCATCTGCACCGGGACCTGCTGGCCGTCAGGCCCTTGGACGGTGGCCCTCATCGGTTCGGAGTACTTCGTGCCGAACGAGAAGATGTGGCCGACCTCGATACCGCGCGCAGAGAGGCGATCACCTTCCGGCAGGGCGTTGAAGGCGGCTTCGTCGTGCATTTCCTCGGTCGCGGCGTACAGCGCGGTGCGCTCGTTGACGATCGGCTGCAGATCGCCGTTGATCCAGTCGAGGTCCGGCCCCGGAGCCGGCATCTCGACGAGGTCCTTATGGCAGAAGACGGCGCTTTCGCCGGTCTCGGCCAGGACGATGAACTCGTGGCTGAGGTCGCCGCCGATCGGACCCGTGTCGGCCCGCATCGGCACGGCCTTCAGGCCCATCCGCGCGAACAGGTTCAGATAGGCCACGAACATACGGTTGTACGACTTGCGCGCGCCGTCGGCGTCGAGGTCGAAACTGTAGGCGTCCTTCATGAAGAACTCGCGGCCGCGCATCACGCCGAAGCGCGGACGGCGCTCGTCCCGGAACTTCCACTGGATGTTGTAGAGGTTCTTGGGCAGGTCCTTGTAGCTCTTGACCGAGGCGCGGAAGATATCGGTGACGACTTCCTCGGCCGTGGGGCCAAACAGCAGCTCACGCTTGTGACGGTCGGTGATGCGCAGCATCTCGTCGCCGTAGTCGTCATAGCGACCACTTTCGCGCCACAGCTCGGCCAGTTGGATGGTCGGCATCAGCAGCTCGATGGCGCCGGCGCGATCCATTTCCTCACGGACGATCTGCTCGATCTTGTTCAGGACCCTGAGGCCAAGCGGCAGCCAGGCATAGATGCCCGCCGCTTCCTGGCGGATCATGCCGGCGCGGAGCATCAGCTGGTGCGAAACGATCTGGGCGTCGGACGGTGCTTCCTTCAGCACCGGCAGGAAATAGCGCGATAAGCGCATCAGCTTGGAAACTCCGGGAATTCAAGAGGGGGTTGAGATACCCCCTCCCCCGACAGCTTGGCAACGCGATAGAGCCTGCCCGGTTCAGATCTTTGATCTGAACCGGATCAGCGGGCTCGCCCCACCAAACTTGGAAGCGCGACTATCGCAGAAACCGGCCACCACTGTCTGCGGTCGCGCTTCGGGCCAAAGTAAGGCTCCAGCGAGGCAAAAAGAGAGGCCGCGCGGATCGCCGCGCGGCCTTTCGAGTCATCGTCGGGGAAGACGCCACAGAGCGAGACCGGCAAGGCCGATCTCCTGAGACTAACCTACCCCTCGAACATCTGTTGGGGCACAGCCATCCAAGGGAAGCGCTAACAATGAGCCCATTCGCCCAAGCCTTGGGCGATTAGCGGCAAACTGCTCGCCGCTCGCCCAAGGCTTGTGCAACCGCACGTCAGGCGGCGGCAGGCAGATCCGGAAGCGTCACCAGCTTGAAATGCACCACCAGGAACAACAACGCGAACACGACGGCCGAGACCCAAGTGGTGGTGATGAACTTGCGCTTGAGGTTTGGATTGATCGGCACACCGGGATCGACTCCCGGCGGTGGCGTCACGCCAGCCTCGTGGAAGCTGCGCGAGCCCAGCGGCAGGACGGCGAACAGCACCGTCCACCAGATGGTCAGATAGACGGCGAACCAGGTGATCGGGCTCATCAGTGATGCGCTTCCTTAGGCGTTTCCATGAGCTCGACCAGCAGGCCGCCCATGTCCTTGGGATGAACGAAGATGATCAGCGTTCCGTGCGCGCCTATACGGGGCTCGCCCAGCACTGTCGCGCCCTTGGCGACCAGGGCGTCGCGGGCTTCGTAAATGTTTTCGACCTCGAAGCAGATGTGATGCTGGCCGCCCTTGGGGTTCCTGGCCAAGAAGCCATGGATCGGCGATTTCTCGCCATAGGGCTCGATGAGCTCGATCTGGCTGTTGGGCAGGTTGACGAAGCAGACCCAGACTCCCTGCTCAGGCATCGCCCACTTATCGGTGACCGAGGTGGCGCCCAGCAGATCGCGATACATTTTCACCGACTCGTCGATGGAGGGGGTCGCGACGCCCACGTGGTTGAGCTTGCCGATCATCCTAGAGAACTCCCGCTGCTTTTCTGGTTGTTGGCGAATGGCCTAGCACCAGTGTTGCAGCGCGAAAAGAGCGCGCCGCCGCAGCGTTTGCGCGGCGGCGCATCTTGTCAAATCCGCAGAACGGTCGTCTCAACGACCGGCTTGCGCTCCCAAATGCGGAAAGCGGCCTTCTTCACCGCACGGGAGATGGCGCTCTCGATCGCGTCGTCGAGTTCGCGGGCGTCCCCCTGCAGCTTCTTGTAGGCGGTCTCGGCCTCTTCAGCGAGATCGTCCAGCGCGTCGTCCAGGGAATATTCCTCATCGCCCGTAAGGCCGATGCCGCGCACCTGCGGACCCGAGACGATCTTGTTACGACCGTCCAGGACGATCGACACCGCCAACATGCCATTGAACGCCGCGTGCCGCCGCTCGCGCAGGGCCTCGCCATTCTCGGGCGTCACCACGCCGCCGTCGACATAGAGGCGCCCCGCCGGCACCTCGTCGATGATCTCGGCCCTACCGGGTGCGAGGCGAACCATGTCGCCATTGCGCGGGCTGACAGCCTGCGGGACCTGCAGATCCTTGGCGAAGGCAGCGTGCTCGATCAGGTGACGGCGTTCGCCGTGGGTCGGTACGGCGATCTCCGGACGCACCCACTGGTACATCTGGCGCAGTTCCTCGCGGCAGGGGTGACCCGAGACGTGGATGCCGGGCGTGTCGCGCTCGGTGTGCAGGCGCACGCCGCGATCGGCCAGCTTGTTCTGCAGGTTGCGGATCGGGATCTCGTTGCCCGGGATCACCCGGGAACTAAAGATCACGTGGTCACCGGCGCCCAGCTTGACATGCGGATGGCTACCATCGGCGATGCGCGACAGAGCCGCGCGCGCCTCGCCTTGGCTGCCGGTGCACAGGAACAGAATCTCGTTCTCAGGCAGATGCTTGGCCTGGTCATCGTTGATGAAGGGCTCGATGCCCTGCAGCAGGCCGACCGAGCGCGCGGCGGCCGCCATGCGGTGCATCGAACGCCCCGCCAAACAGACCTTGCGGCCACAGGCCTGGGCGGCGCGGATCACGGTGTCCATCCGCGCCACGTTCGAGGCGAAGCAGGCGACGGCGATCTTGCCCTTCAGGCTCTTGATCAGGTTGCCGAGGGCCTCGCGAACATCGGCCTCCGACCCCGCCGTGCCTTCCACGAAGACGTTGGTGCTGTCGCAGACCATGGCCAGCACGCCCTCGTCGCCCAAACGGCGAAGCGCGGCGTCGTCGGTCGGAGCGCCAAGCTGGGGCTCAGGGTCGATCTTCCAGTCGCCGGTATGCAGGATCGTGCCGAGCGGCGTCTTGATCGCCAGGCCGTTCGGCTCGGGAATCGAGTGCGTCAGGGTGATCAGCTCCAGCGCGAAGGGACCGAGCTCGAAGGTCCCACCCAGCGGGATTTCGGTGATCGGCACCTGGTCCAGCAAATCGGCGTCGCGCAGCTTCTCGCGCAGCAGGAAAGCCGTGAACGGCGTAGCGAAGACCGGCGCCTTCAGGCGCGGCCACAACCAGTGCACGGCGCCAAGATGGTCTTCGTGCGCGTGGGTCAGGACGATGCCGAGGATGTCGTCGGCATAGGGCTCGATGAACTCGGGATCCGGCAGGATGATCTCGACGCCCGGGGTCGTCTGGTCGCCGAACGTCACGCCCAGGTCGACGACGATCCACTTGCGATCGTGCGCTGGCCCGAAGCCGTACAAATTGAAGTTCATGCCGATCTCGTTCGACCCGCCGAGCGGCAGGAAGACGAGTTCGTCGTCTTTGGATTTTTTCATCAGGTCTCGGAAATGGTGTTTCGGCGGTAGATTTCTAGAAGACCCCGGATGGTCAGATCGGGATCGAAGTGGTCGATGCTGTCTGTGGCGCCCTCGAACAGGGAGGCGACGCCGCCGGTGGCGATAACGGTCATGGGCTCGTCGCGTTCGGCCTTGATGCGCGAGACGAGGCCCTCGATCAGAGAAATATAGCCCCAGAAGACGCCCGATTGCATGGCGGACACCGTGTCCGTCCCCACGATCCTGTTACCGGCAGGGCGCTGGATGGCGATCCGAGGCAGTTTCGCCGCCGCTTCGTGCAGCGCCTGCATCGAAAGATTGATGCCGGGCGAGATAATCCCGCCTTCGAAGGCGCCGTCCGCCGCCACGATATCGAAGGTCGTCGCCGTGCCGCTGTCGATCACGATCAGCGGCCCCGGATAAACCATGGCCGCCCCGATGGCGTTGACCAACCGGTCAGCGCCCGCCTCGGACGGCTTCTCGATCCGTATGTCAATGCCCAGCTTAGCGTTCTCGCCGATCACCAGCGGCTCGACATTGAAATAGCGGCGGGAAAGATTTCGCAGGTTGAAGATCGACTGCGGCACGACGCTGGAGATGATCACCGCGTCGATGGCCCGAAAGCCCAGGCCTTGCATCGACAGAAGTTGCGATAGCCACACGACGTATTCGTCGGCGGTGCGGGTGCTCTCGGTCGCCGAGCGCCACTGGGCCACCCACGACTGGCCGTCGTGGATGGCGAACATGGTGTTGGTGTTGCCCTGTTCAATGGCAAGCAGCATCAAGCGCCTCCGAAAAACACGTCGCCGGCCGTGATCCGTCGAAGATGGCCGTCGGCGAGACGGAGCCTCAGCGCGCCGTCGGCGTCCAGTCCCTCGGCGATCCCTTCGACAGTCTCGTTCCCGAGCCGGGCGACGCAAGGCTCGCCCAGACCGTGCGCGCGGGCTGTCCAGGCGTCGGCGATTGCGGGGAAGCCCAGCGTGTTCCACACGCCGAACCAGCGAGCGAACGTTTCGGCCAGCACCTCGATCGCTTCGGTCGGGGACGGCGGCAGGGTCTCGCTGTAAGTGGCGATCGAGGTCGCCGGCCGCTCGGAATCAATCGGCCTGCGCTTCAGGTTCACCCCGATCCCGACGGCGAGCCACAGGTCGCCGAGCGGCGAGGCGCCGGACTCGACCAGGATGCCGCTGACCTTCAGTCCGCCCAGCAGGGGATCATTGGGCCACTTCAGGCTGACCAGCGAGGTCGGTACGTACTTGGCCAGCATGTCGGCCACGGCCAAGGCCGCGACGAACGAGACCTGAGCGGCCTGGGCCGGCGGCTTGTCGGTGCGGAAAAGCAGCGTGGCGGCGAGGTTGCCCTCGCCCGTCTCCCAGGGACGGCCGCGACGGCCCCGCCCGGCGGTCTGGCGCAGGCCGACCAGCCAAACGGGGCCGGCCTCTCCCGCCTCGGCCCGTCGACGGGCCTCGGCGTTGGTGGAGTCGATCTCGTCGAGAACGACGATGGGGACGACGACGGGCGCTGCGCCCGTCACGTCACGCGTGACCAAAGGCGGCCGCGGCAGCCTTGGCGGCCGGGTCCAGCCACACCAGGGCCACCAGCACGATCGGGAATGAGAAGATCGCTGCGGCGAAACCGACGGCGCGGGCCGACAGTGACGGGGCGTCGACAGCGCCCGCAGGCGCGTCGAACCACATCGACTTGATCAGACGCAGGTAATAGAACGCCGCGACAACAGAGCCAACCAAGCCAAGCACGGCGGCCCACTGCATCATCACGTCGCCCGTACCCAGGGCTGCCTTGAAGACATAGTACTTAGACCAGAAGCCCGAGAACGGCGGCAGGCCCAGCGCCGACAGCGAGAACGCGGTCATGGCGATGGCGACGCCCGGGCGTTCCTTGATCAGGCCCGCCATGTCCTCGATCGTCTCCATGGGCTTGCCGTCGCGGTTCAGCGCCTGCAGGCAGGCGAAGAAGCCGGTGACGTCCACCATGTAGAGGACCATGAAGATCAGCATCGACTGCAGGCCGATCTCGCCGCCGGTCGCGACGCCCAGCAGGGCGTAGCCGACATTGGCGATCGAGGAATAGGCCCACAGGCGCTTCAGGTTGGTTTGGGCCAGGCCCGCGAAGGCGCCGACGAAGACCGAAATCAGCGCCGCGATCACCAAGATCTGACGCCATTGATCGACGGCTCCGGGGAAGGCGTCGCCCAGAACACGCGCGAACATCATCATAGCAGCCAGCTTCGGCGCGGCGGCGAAGAAGCCGACGACTGGGGTCGGAGCGCCCTCATAGACGTCCGGCGTCCACATGTGGAACGGCGCGGCCGAGACCTTGAACGCCAGGCCGCAGATCAAGAACACGAGGCCAAACAGCAGGCCCACGCCGTTGGAGCCGCCGTGGGCGGCGGCCAGGGCGATCTGGCTGAAGTGGGTCGAGCCCGTGAAGCCATAGATCAGCGAGCTGCCGTACAGCAGCAGGCCCGACGACAGCGCGCCCAGCACGAAGTATTTCAGGCCCGCTTCCGACGACTTGGCGTCGTCGCGGCGCATGGCGGCCAGGACGTAGAGCGCCAGCGACTGCAGCTCGACACCGACATAGAGGCTGATCAGGTCGCCAGCCGAGGCGGTGACGCCCATGCCGACGGCGGCCAGGATCACCAGGACGGCGAATTCGAACTTCTGGTCGCCACGTTGAGCGAGCCAGCGGTCGCCCAGCACGACAGCGACAGCGCTCGACAGATAGATGGCGACCTTGGCGTAGGTCGCCGCAGCGTCCGCGGCATAGACGCCGCCAAAGGCTCGGCCATGTGGGCCGAGGACGGCCGTGGCGGCGGCCGCGACCAGCGCGGCGACAGCCGCGAGCGTGAAGATGGCGCCTACCTTGCCGCGGAAGGCGCCGGCGACCAGCAGGACGAGCGCCGCGACCGCGAGAACGATCTCAGGCAGCACGAGCGAGAAGTTGGCGAAAAACGTCATAGGCCCCTCACCCGCCCAGGGCGGCGCGCCAGGCGCCGACCAACGCGTCGACGGAAGACGCGGTCAGGTTGAACACAAGATTGGGATAGATGCCCAGCACCAAGGTCATGATGATGAGCGGGACGAACAGCAGGATCTCGCGAGCGTCCAGATCCTTGATGGCCTTCAGCTCGGGATTGGTGATCTCGCCGTACATGACCCGACGATACAGCGTCAGGGCGTACATGGCCGACAGGATCACGCCAGAGGCCGCCACCAGCGCCGTCCAGGTCGACGCCTTGTAGACGCCGGTCATGGTCAGGATTTCGCCGACGAAGCCCGAGGTGCCCGGCAGGCCGACATTGCCCATCGTGAACAGCAGGAACACGAAAGCGTAATGCGGCATCCGGTTGGTCAGGCCGCCGTAGAAGGCGATCTCGCGGGTGTGCATGCGGTCATAGACGACGCCGACGCAGAGGAAGAGCGCGCCGGAGATCACCCCGTGGCTCAGCATCTGGAAGATAGCGCCCTGCTCGCCAGCGGCGTTGCCCGAGAAGATGCCCATGGTCACGAAGCCCATGTGGGCGACCGACGAGTAGGCGATCAGCTTCTTGATATCGGTCTGACGGAACGCGACCAGCGAGGTGTAGACGATGGCGATCGCGGACATCGCGAACACCAGCGGCTGGAACATCTCCGAGGCGTGCGGGAACATCGGCAGGCTGAAGCGCATGAAGCCGTAGCCGCCCATCTTCAGCAGGATGCCCGCCAGGATGACCGAACCGGCCGTCGGCGCTTCCACGTGCGCGTCGGGTAGCCATGTATGCACCGGCCACATCGGCATCTTCACCGCGAACGAGGCGAAGAAGGCCAACCACAGCCAGGTCTGCAGCCACGGCGCGAACTTGTAGTGCATCAGGTCGGGGATCGACGAGGTGCCCGAGATCGAGATCATCGCCAGGATCGCCGCCAGCATCAGCACCGAGCCGAGCAGCGTGTAGAGAAAGAACTTGTAGGCCGCGTAGACGCGACGCTTGCCGCCCCAGATACCGATGATCAGGAACATCGGAACCAGGCCAAACTCGAAGAACAGGTAGAACAGCACCAGGTCCAGCGCGGCGAACACGCCGATCACCAGAGTCTCCAGGACCAGGAAGGCGATCAGGTACTCGACGACACGCTTTTCGACCGACTTCCAGCTGGCGACAATGCAGATAGGCAGCAGGAACGCCGTCAGCAGCACGAACAGCACCGAGATGCCATCAACGCCCATGCGGTAGTGGATGCCGGCGAACCAGGCAAAGTCTTCCACGAACTGGAAGCCCGGGTTCTTCGGGTCGAACTGGACGGTCAGGATGATCGACAGGCCGAACGTGACCAGGGTGGTCACGAGCGCGATCCACTTGGCCAGGGTGTCGGTCTTTTCACCGGCGCCATGCAGCGCGCGCGCGGCGAGGATCACCGCGACGCCGACGATGGGCGCGAAGGTCGTAAGGCTGAGAAGGCCGCTCATTAGCTCCGTCCCCCTCAACGGAAGGCGTACAGGGCGAAGGTCAGCAGGCCGGCGACGCCGAGCAGCATGACAAACGCGTAGTGATAGACGTAACCGGTCTGCAGCTTGCCGGTGCGCTTGCCGACCTCATACGAGACCGCGCTGACGCCATCCGGGCCGAGGCCGTCGATGATCTTCTGGTCGCCGCCCTTCCAGAACAGGTCGCCGAGGAACTTGGCGAAGCGCACGAAGGTGGCATCGTAGAGTTCGTCGAAGAACCACTTGTTGTAGAAGAAGACGTACAGAGGGCCCTTTCGCTCGGCCAGCTTCAGGCCCAGGCGCTCATTGCCCTTGATCAGGTAGACATAGACCGCGATCAGCAGGCCGATCAGCGAAGCGATCAACGGGCTCCACTTCACCCAGGTCGCCACCTCGTGCGCCTCATGCAGCACATGGTTAGTCGGGGCAGTGAAGATCGCGCCTCGCCAGAACTCTTCCTGGTGGTGGCCAACGAAGTAGCCCGTGAACACGAAGCCGGCGGCGACGGCGCCGATCGAAAGAACGACCAGCGGGAGCAGCATCACCCATGGGCTCTCGTGCGGCTTGTGGTCATGGCCATGGCCATGATCGTCGCCGTGAGCGTGGTCGTCATGGCCATGAGCATCATGAGCATCATGAGCATGAGCGTCGTGGCCGTGGGCATCGTGGGCGTTATGGTCGTCATGGCCCCAGCGCGCCGTGCCGTTGAAGGTGAAGAAGGCCAGGCGCCACGAATAGAACGAGGTCAGGCCAGCCACCAGCACGCCGATCACCCAGGCGAACATCGCGATCGAGTTGTGGCCACCGGCGGCGAAGGCCGCTTCGATGATGGTGTCCTTCGAGTAGAAGCCAGCGAAGCCCAGGTGCAGCGGCGGGAAGCCGAGGCCCGTGATGGCGATCGTGCCGATCGTCATGGCGATGAAGGTGACCGGCAGCAGCTTGGCCAGGGCGCCGTAGCGACGCATGTCCTGCTCATGGTGCATGCCGTGGATCACCGAACCGGCGCCCAGGAACAGCAGGGCCTTGAAGAAGGCGTGCGTGAACAGGTGGAACATGGCCGCCTGATAGGCGCCGACGCCGGCCGCGAAGAACATGTAGCCCAGCTGCGAACAGGTCGAGTAGGCGATCACGCGCTTGATGTCGTTCTGGGTCAGGCCGACCGTGGCGGCGAACAGAGCCGTCACCGCGCCGATCACCGTGACGATGTTCTTGGCCACGGGGGCGTATTCGAACATCGGCGACAGCAGGCACAGCATGTAGACGCCGGCGGTCACCATGGTGGCCGCGTGGATCAGGGCCGACACCGGGGTCGGCCCTTCCATGGCGTCCGGCAGCCAGGTGTGCAGGAAGAACTGCGCCGACTTGCCCATCGCGCCGATGAACAGCAGGAAGCAGGCGATATCCATCAGCGGCCAGACGTGGCCGGCGAATTCCCAGGTCTTGCCGGCATGGCTGGCGATCTGCGGGAACAGCTCGGCGAACTGGATCGTGCCGAACGCCCAGTAGGTCGTCATGATGCCAAGAGCGAAGCCGAAGTCGCCAACGCGGTTGACGACGAAGGCCTTGATGGCTGCGGCGCTGGCCGAGGGCTTCTTGAACCAGAAGCCGATCAGCAGGTACGAGGCCAGGCCCACCCCTTCCCAGCCGAAGAACAGCTGCATGAAGTCAGCGGCGGTGACCAGCGACAGCATGGCGAAGGTGAACAGCGACAGGTACGCGAAGAAGCGCGGCTTGCTGTCATCCTCGGCCATATAGCCCCAGGAATAGATGTGCACGAGGGCCGAGACCGTCGTGACCACGATCAGCATGGTCGCCGAGAGGGCGTCGATGCGGATCGCCCAGTTGGACTGGAAATCGCCGATGTGGATAAACGGCAGCAGATTGACCGTGAAGGCCTCCATGTGCCCCCAGGTCCACTGGCTGAACGTGTACCAGGACAGCGCGCACGAGAGGATCAGCGCGCCGGTGGTGACCGACTGCGAAGCCACGTCGCCGATGCGACGGCCGAACAGGCCGGCGATGGCCGCAGCGATGATCGGCGCGAAAACGAGAATGGTGACAAGCGTCTGCATGACGTCGCTTAGCCCTTCATCATGCTGGCGTCGTCAACCGCGATATCGCCGCGGTTGCGGAAGAAGGTGACGAGGATGGCCAGACCCACGGCCGCCTCGGCGGCGGCCACGGTCAGCACGAACATCGCAAAGATCTGGCCCGCCACGTCGTGCAGGTAGGCCGAGAACGCCACGAGATTGATGTTCACCGCCAGAAGGATCAGCTCGATCGACATCAGGATGACGATGATGTTCTTGCGGTTCACGAAGATGCCGAAGACGCCGATCGTGAACAAGATCGCGGCGACGACGAGATAGTGCGGAAGGCCGATCATTCGGAGATCCCTTCACCCGGCTTGATCTGGACCAGCGTCATGCCGGTCTTGGGCGTGCGGGCGACCTGCTTGCCGATGTCCTGGCGCTTGACGCCCGGCTTGTGGCGCAGGGTCAGGACGATGGCGCCGATCATGGCGACCAGCAGCACCAGGCCCGCCAGTTGGAAGAAGAAGATGTAGTCGGTGTACAGCACGCGACCGATCGCTTCGGTGTTCGGGACGCCGCCCGGCGAGGCGTTCGGCAGGCCGTTCTTGGCCGCCGCGCCGTTGGTCGCCACCGTCGCGGCGACGAAGACCATCTCCAGCGTCAGGATACCGCCGACCAGACCGCCGATCGGCAGGTACTGGGCGAAGCCTTGGCGGAGCTCGGCGAAGTCCACGTCCAGCATCATGACGACGAACAGGAACAGCACCGCGACCGCGCCCACATAGACAACGATCAGCAGCATCGCGAGGAACTCCGCGCCCAGGAGGACGAAGAGGCCAGCGGCCGAGAAGAAGGCGGTGATCAGGAAGAGCACCGAGTGCACGGGGTTTCGAGCCGACACGACGAGAAGACCCGCCGCGATGGTCACGAAAGCCAGCATATAGAAAGCGATCGCCTGCAAGGCCATTGGCCCAGGTGCTCCCCTGAAAACTTAAAGTCCAATGGCGGCTCGCCGTGACGACGCGCCGCCTCCCAGGATTCGCCCCGTCTTTAACGGTAGGGCGCGTCCAACTCCAGATTCTTCGCGATCAGGCGCTCCCAGCGGTCGCCGTTATCGAGAAGACGTTCCTTGTCATAGTAGAGCTCTTCGCGGGTTTCGGTCGCGAACTCGATGTTCGGACCTTCCACGATGGCGTCGACCGGGCAGGCCTCCTGGCACAGGCCGCAGTAGATGCACTTGACCATGTCGATGTCGTAGCGGGTCGTGCGGCGGCTGCCGTCCTCGCGCGGTTCGGCCTCGATCGTGATGGCCTGGGCCGGGCAAACCGCTTCGCACAGCTTACAGGCGATGCAGCGCTCTTCGCCCGACGGATACCGCCGCAGAGCGTGCTCACCGCGGAAGCGGGGCGACTGCGGGCCGCGCTCGTTCGGATAGATCACGGTCTTCTTCGGCGCGATCATGTACTTCATGGCCAGGCCAAACGCGCCCGCGAAGTCCAGAAGGGCCGCGCCCTTGACCGCCTGAGTGATGCGCTGGAACACCAGAGCTCTCCTAACACTTTTCCTTAGGAAAGGGACGGACGTCCCTGCCCTGCTCTTTCTGCTGCCGCCTCAGGGTCTGCTCGAGGACACATTTCTTGGTCTTGGCGTCTTCCTTGCGGCGCGCCTCGACCTTGTCCTCCAGCGTCCGCTGCGGCGGTCGCGGAATATTCGGCCCCCAGGTCGAACAGCCGGCCAGGAGGCCAACCATCGCGATCCCGAGAAGACCCCGCCTCATTTCCCCGCCCGGGGAACGACGCAGGTGTAGTTCGACAACTGGGCTGGATCACCGCCGTCCTGCTTGGACTGGATGACCCCGCCGTCAGCCTTGCACTTGTCGCCCGCGCGCCTCAGATCGTCGTAGCTGACGACCCCGTCGCCCAGAGAATAGGAGCGGCCTGGCGCCGAAACGGCCTGGCAGGCCGTCAGGGTCAGGCAGCTCAGGCCCAGGGCGATCAGCGCGCTCCGGCGCATCAGCCCCCCGGACCGAACACACGCCAGGCGGCGACCGCGGCGACCAGCACCAGCGACGTCGGCAGGAAAACCTTCCAGCCCAGACGCATCAGTTGGTCGTAGCGGTAGCGAGGCACGATGGCCTTCGCCATGGCGAACATGAAGAACCAGAAGATGATCTTGGCGTAGAACACCAAGGCCAGCAGCAGATTGACCAGGAACGGCGGCCAGCCGGCGGTGAAGCCGATCGGGAAGCCCGGGTTCCAGCCACCGAAGAACAGCACGCTGATCATGGCGCACATCAGGACGATGTTCGAATACTCGGCCACCATGAACAGCAGGTACGGGGTCGAACTGTACTCGACCTGGTAACCGGCCACGAGTTCGGATTCAGCTTCCGGAAGATCGAAAGGCGGACGGTTCGTCTCGGCCAGGGCCGAGATGTAGAACATGCCCATGGAGACGACCATGATCGGCAACAGGACGATGTTCTTCAGGCCGCCGCCGAAGACGTTCCAATTCCAGAACCAGCCCGACTGCTTATCGACGATGGTCGACAGGTTCATCGAACCAGCCAGCAAGATCACCGTAATGATGATCAGGCCGATCGAGACTTCGTACGACACCATCTGCGCCGCCGAGCGCAGAGCGCCCAGGAACGGATACTTCGAGTTCGAAGCCCAGCCGCCCATGATGATGCCGTAGACGCCCAGCGAACTCATAGCCAGCAGGTAGAGGATGCCGACGTTCAGGTTCGAGACGACCCATCCCGGCGCGAACGGCACCACGGCCCAGCCGACGAAGCCCAGGATCAGGCTGATCAGCGGCGCCAGGATGAAGACCACCTTGTCGGCGCCGGCCGGGATCACGATTTCCTTCAGCACGAACTTGAAGAAGTCGGCGAAGGACTGCAGCAGGCCGAAAGGACCAACGACGTTGGGCCCTTTGCGCATCTGGACGCCGGCCCAGATCTTGCGGTCGGCCAGCAGCAGGAAGGCCAGGCTCAAGAGAACCCAGATCACGACCAGCAGGATGCCGCCGGTCGTCAGGCCAAACCAGAGGAGCGGATTGGTCGAGTCCACGATCTACTCCGCGGCGATCTTCGCGGCGCCGGAAGCCACGGCCGCGCATTCGGCCATGGTCACGCTGGCGCGCGCGACAGGGTTGGTCAGGTGGAAGGCCTTGATCGGGCTCTCGAACGGCGCGTCCGAGACCTCGCCGGCGCCGCCCAGGGCGCCGACATCGAACACGGTCGGGACCGAGCCCGGCGCGTAGTCGATCTGGCCGAAGGTGGGGTGGTCGGCGAACAGCTTGGCGCGCAGTTGGTCCAGGCTGTCATAAGGCAGCTTGTGACTGAGGACTTCCGACAGCGCCCGCAGGATCGACCAGTCTTCCTTGGCCTCGCCCTTCGGGAACACCGCGCGCTTGCCCATCTGAACGCGACCTTCGAGGTTCACGTAGAGGCCGTTCTTCTCGGTATAGGCCGCGCCCGGCAGGATCACGTCGGCCTTGTGCGCACCGGCGTCGCCGTGCGTGCCGAGGTAGATTTTGAAGGCGCCCGTGGCCGAGGTTTCGCACTCATCGGCGCCCAGCAGGAAGAGGACGTCCAGGGCGCCCGGCTTCAGCATGTCGGCGGTCGACAAGCCGCCCTCGGCCGGGACGAAGCCCATGTCGAGGCCAGCGACACGCGCGGCGGCGGTGTGCAGGACGTTCCAGCCGTTCCAACCTTCGCGGACGACCTTGATGGTCTTGGCGAGGCCGGCGGCGGCCTTGAGGATCGCCGCACTATCGGCGCGGGCCAGAGCGCCCTGGCCGATGATGATGGCGGGACGCTCGGCGGCCTTAAGCGCGGCGACAAAGTCGCTCTTGCTCTTGGCCAGGCCCGACAGGGTCTGGGCGCCAGCGCCCAGATAGTCGTAGCCGAAGGTCAGGTCGGCCTGCTCGCCGATCACGCCAAAGCGGGTCTTGCCGGCGATCCACTGCTTGCGGAAGCGCGCGTTCAGGACCGGCGCCTCGAGGCGCGGATTGGCGCCGACGAACAGCACCACATCGGCGTTTTCGATGCCGGCGATCGTCGAGTTGAACAGCCAGCTTTCGCGCGGGCCGTAACCCAGGGCCGTACCATCCTGGCGGCTGTCGAGGTTTTTCACGCCGAGAGCCGTGAACAGGTCCTTGGTCGCCTTCAGGCTTTCGGCGTCCTGCAGATCACCGGCGATGACGCCGATGCGCTCGGGCTTAGTCGCCTTGATCTTGCCGGCGACGGCCGCGAAGGCCTCGGCCCAGGTGGCCGGCTTCAGCTTGCCATCGGCGCTACGAACGTAAGGACGGTCCAGGCGCTGACGCTGCAGGCCGTCGACGGCGTAGCGGGTCTTGTCCGAGATCCATTCTTCGTTGACGTCCTCGTTGATGCGCGGCAGCACGCGCAGCACGGCGTTGGCGCGCGCATCGACCCGGATCGACGAGCCCAGGGCGTCCATGACGTCGACGCTTTCGGTCTTCTTCAGCTCCCAGGGGCGCGCTTCAAAGGCGTAGGGCTTGCTGGTAAGCGCGCCGACCGGGCACAGGTCGATCACGTTCGCGCTGAGCTCCGACGTCACCGCCGCGCCCAGATAGGTCGTGATTTCAACGTCTTCGCCGCGCGAGATCAGGCCGATTTCCGGCGAGCCGGCGACCTCGGTGATGAAGCGGACGCAGCGCGTGCACTGGATGCAGCGCGTCATCACGGTCTTGATCAGCGGGCCCATGGCCTTTTCTTCGACGGCGCGCTTGTTCTCGTCGTAGCGGCTGTCGTCGCGGCCATAGCCCATGGCCTGGTCCTGCAGATCGCACTCGCCGCCCTGGTCGCAGATCGGGCAATCCAGCGGGTGGTTGATAAGCAGGAACTCCATCACCCCTTCGCGGGCCTTCTTGACCATCGGAGTCTTGGTGAAGATCTCCTGGCCCTCGGCGGCCGGTAGGGCGCACGAAGCCTGCGGCTTCGGCGGGCCGGGCTTCACCTCGACCAAGCACATCCGGCAGTTGCCGGCGATGGACAGGCGTTCGTGGTAGCAGAAGCGCGGAATCTCTTCCCCAGCCAGTTCCGCGACCTGCAGAACCGTCATGCCGGGTTCGAACTCGACTTCGACGCCGTTGACCTTGGCGATAGCCATTCTTGTTACTCCGCCGCGATCAGCTTGGCGCCCTGCACGTGCAGGCGACCGCTACGATAGGAAGCGATCCGCTCTTCCACCTCATGGCGGAAGTGACGGAACAGGCCCTGGATCGGCCAGGCGGCCGCGTCGCCCAGGGCGCAAATGGTGTGACCCTCGACCTGGGTCGTGACATCCAGAAGGGTGTCGATCTCTTTCGGATCGGCCTCGCCGGTCGCCATGCGCTCCATGACGCGCCACATCCAGCCGGTGCCTTCACGGCACGGCGTGCACTGGCCGCAGCTCTCGTGCTTGTAGAAGTACGACAGGCGGGCGATGGCGCGGACGAGGTCGGTGGACTTGTCCATGACGATGACGGCGGCGGTACCCAGGCCCGAGCGCAGGTTGCGCAGGGCGTCGAAGTCCATCGGCAGGTCTTCGCACTGCTCGGCCGGGATCATCGGCACGGACGAACCGCCCGGGATGACGGCCTTCAGATTGCCCCAGCCGCCCCGGATGCCGCCGCAGTGGTCTTCCATCAGCTGACGGAAGGGAATGCTCATGGCTTCTTCGACGTTGCAGGGCAGGTTCACGTGGCCCGAGACGCAGAAGAGCTTGGTGCCGGCGTTGTTCGGACGGCCAAAGCCGGCGAACCAGGCCGCGCCACGACGCAGGATCGTACCGGCGACGGCGATGCTCTCGACGTTATTGACCGTGGTCGGCATGCCGTAGAGGCCAGCGCCGGCCGGGAACGGCGGCTTCAGGCGCGGCTGGCCCTTCTTGCCTTCCAGGCTTTCCAGCAGGGCCGTTTCTTCGCCGCAGATATAGGCGCCAGCGCCGTGGTGGACGTAGAGATCGAAGTCCCAGCCGTGGACGTTGTTCTTGCCGATCAGCTTGGCCTCGTAGGCCTGCTTGATCGCCGCTTCCAAGCGCTCGCGCTCAAAGACGTACTCGCCGCGGATGTAGATGTAGCAGGCGTTGGCCAGCATGGCGCGCGAGGCGATCAGGCAGCCTTCGATCAGGAGGTGCGGGTCATGCCGCATGATCTCCCGGTCCTTACAGGTGCCCGGTTCGGATTCGTCGGCGTTGACCACCAGGTAGTGAGGACGACCTTCCTTCACTTCCTTGGGCATGAACGACCACTTCAGGCCGGTCGAGAAACCGGCGCCGCCCCGGCCGCGAAGGCCGGAGTTCTTCATGTTGTCGATGATCCAGTCGCGCCCGGCGTCCAGGATGTCCTTGGTGCCATTCCAGCAGCCGCGCTTCTTCGCGCCCTCGAGGCCCCAATCCTGGAGACCGTAGAGGTTCGTGAAGATGCGGTCCTTGTCTTCGAGGATACCGACCATGACTCAGCTTTGCGGATCGAATGGATGGGCGCGCACATAGCGCGTCCGACGGAGGATGACATAGGCGAAAAGCGACCAACCCACGCCAATCGTGACGAGGCCGGCCCAAGCCGCCCAAAACGGTGCGCCCTGCACGGAGCGGCCCCAGATCAGGAGCAGCGCGCCAGCGAGGCAGGCCAAGAGACCCAGGCCACGCTCGCGGCGGCCAACGCTCTTGACGGTGTTGAAATAGGCCGTCCGACGGGTGTCGAGAGCGTTGTCGGTCACGACGCGCCCTCCTCGCCCTTGGTCGCGCGCATCCAGCCCAGGATGAACCAGACATGCGAGCCCAGACCGGCGACGATCGCGCCCAGGAAGACCAGCCGCAGCCAGTCGATCCGGAGCGACACCGCGCCATAGATCGAGACGCCGGCCAGCACGAAGCACACCGCGTTGATGACGAGCATCGCGGTCAGGCGCTTCTTCTGGAGGGCGGCGTCAGCGGTCATGTCAGGCGGCCGGCTCCGACTTGACCTTAGAAGCCTTCGGCTTCTCGGGCAGGTTCGGAATCTTAATCTTCTTGGCGGCCGAGCCGTCGTACAGCTTCGGGTCCGTCAGGGTCTGAATCCTACCCTTGGGCTCCGAGGCCACGCGGCCGTCATAGCTGCCCGGCTTGGGCGACTTGCCAGCGGCGAAGTCGTCGAGGATCTGGGCCAGACTCTCCGGCGTCAGGTCTTCGTAATAGTAGTCGTTGATCGCGGCCATCGGGGCGTTGCAGCACGCGCCCAGGCACTCGACCTCTTCCCAGCTGAACTTGCCGTCGGCCGAGACGTGATGGGCTTCGCCGATCTTGTCCTTCAGCACCGCCTTCAGGTCCAAGGCGCCGCGCAGCTGGCACGGCGTGGTGCCGCACAGCTGCACGAAGGCGACCTTGCCGACCGGCTGCAGCTGGAACATCACGTAGAAGGTGGCCACTTCCAGCACGCGGATGACCGGCATCTCGAGCTGCTTGGCGATCTCCTGGATCGCGGGCTCGGAGATCCAGCCTTCCTGCTTCTGGGCCAGCCACAGCATCGGGATCACCGCCGACTGCTTGCGGGCGGCGGGATATTTGGCTTTCCACCAGTCGGCCTTGGCCTGGCTTTCCTTCGAGAAGGCAAAGCTGGCGGGCTGTTCCTTGGCGAGACGACGAACGGACATGCGTCAGGCTTTCACGAAATCGACGCGGGCGATCTTGTCGCCGGCGAAGGTGTAGATGGCGGCGACCTCGAAAGGCGTCGCGTCGGGCGAACGGAAGACCCGCTCATGGTCGATGACCCTGTTGCCGATCACCACGCGTGACAGCAGTTCGGCGCGGTTCTGCGGAAACTGGGCGAACAGACCGACATGCCGCTCGCGGAAGGCCGCGACACCGTGCAGGTTGGGCTCGGCGTTCAGATCGGCGACGACCATGTCCTCGGCAAAGTGCCGGCACAGCGCGTCGACGTCCTGGGCGTTGTAGGCGTCGAGTTGCGCCTGGGCGATAGCTTCCAGGCTCATCGATCGACCTCGCCAAACACGATGTCGAGCGAGCCCAGGATCGCCGAAACGTCGGCCAGCTGGTGGCCGCGATTCATCCAGTCCATCGCCGCCAGGTGCGAGAAGCCCGGGGCCTTGATCTTGCAGCGGTACGGCTTGTTGGTGCCGTTGCTGACCACATAGACACCGAACTCGCCCTTGGGCGCCTCGACGGCCGCGTAGACCTCGCCCTCGGGCGTCTTGAAGCCCTCGGTGTAAAGCTTGAAGTGGTGGATCAGCGCTTCCATCGAGCGCTTCATCTCGGCGCGACGCGGCGGGCTGACCTTGTTGTCCTCGGTCAGCACGGGGCCCGGCGTGCCGCGCAGCATCTGGACGGCTTGCAGGATGATCTTCGTCGACTCGCGCATCTCCTGCATGCGGCAGAGATAGCGGTCGTAGCAGTCGCCGTTCTTGCCCAGCGGAATGTCGAACTCGAACTCGTTGTAGTTCTCGTACGGCTGGTTGCGGCGCAGGTCCCAGGCGATGCCCGAACCACGCACCATCACGCCCGAGAAGCCCCAGGCCCACGCGTCTTCCTTGCTGACCACGCCGATGTCGACGTTGCGCTGCTTGAAGATGCGGTTGTCGGTGATCAGACCTTCGATGTCGTCGCAGATCTTGGGGAAAGCTTTCGCCCAGGTCTCGATGTCGTCGATCAGCTCGGGCGTCAGGTCCTGGTGGACGCCGCCCGGGCGGAAGTAGTTGGCGTGCAGACGAGCGCCGCAAGCGCGCTCGTAGAAGATCATCAGCTTCTCGCGCTCCTCGAAGCCCCAGAGCGGCGGCGTCAGGGCGCCGACGTCCATGGCCTGGGTCGTCACGTTCAGCAGGTGGTTCAGGATGCGGCCGATCTCGCAGAACAGCACGCGCACGATCTGGCCGCGACGCGGCACCTCGACACCGAGCAGCTTCTCGATGGCCAAGCAGAACGCGTGCTCCTGATTCATCGGCGCCACGTAGTCGAGGCGGTCGAAGTACGGGATGTTCTGCAGATAGGTGCGCGCTTCCATCAGCTTCTCGGTGCCGCGATGCAGCAGGCCGATATGCGGATCGACGCGTTCGACGATTTCGCCGTCCAGCTCCAGCACCAGACGCAGCACGCCGTGCGCCGCCGGGTGTTGCGGGCCGAAGTTGATGTTGAACTTGCGGACAGGCGTCTCCGGGATGGCCGGAGCAGTCGGTTCGTCGCGGAAGAAATCGGTGGATGCCGCCGGAGCGTTCGTACCAGTCATGGCTCTATGCCTTCTCCGCCTTCTCGTCGCCCGGCAGGGCGTACTTGGCGCCTTCCCACGGAGACAGGAAATCGAAAGCGCGGAACTCGGTGATCTTCACGGGTTCGTAGACGACGCGCTTGAGTTCGTCGTCATAGCGGACCTCGACGTAGCCGGTCATCGGGAAGTCCTTCCGAAGCGGATGACCGTGGAAGCCGTAGTCGGTCAGAATCCGGCGCAGATCCGGGTGACCTTCGAAGAACACGCCGTACATGTCGAACGCCTCGCGCTCGAACCAGTCGGCGACAGGGAAGACCGGCGTCGCGCTGGGAACCGGCGTGTCCTCGTCGGTCTGCACCTTCAGACGGATGCGGACGTTCTTCACCATCGACAGCAGATGATAGACCACGTCGAAGCGGCGCTCGCGCTCCGGATAGTCCACCGCCGTCAGGTCCACCAGCTGGTGGAAGCGGCACTCGGGATGATCACGCAGGAACTCCAGCGCCTGGACGACGCGGTTTGCCGGACCCAGCACCGTCAGTTCGCCGAACGCCACGTGATACGCGGTGATAGCGCCGGCGCTGTTGGCCACGACGGTCTGACCGAGCGTCTCTAGCGGCGAAAGCGCCGATTCAGTGGCAACCACGTCGGTCATCGCTCGATCGTCCCCGTACGACGAATCTTCTTCTGCAGCTGCAGAACGCCGTAGACCAACGCCTCGGCCGTGGGCGGGCAGCCCGGCACGTAGATGTCGATCGGCACGACGCGGTCGCAGCCGCGCACGACGCTGTAGCTGTAATAGTAGTAGCCGCCGCCATTGGCGCAGCTGCCCATCGAGATGACGTAACGCGGCTCAGGCATCTGGTCATAGACCTTGCGCAGAGCCGGAGCCATCTTGTTGGTCAGGGTGCCGGCGACGATCATCACGTCCGACTGACGCGGGCTGGCGCGCGGCGCGAAGCCATAGCGCTCCAGGTCATAGCGCGGCATGGCCGAGTGCATCATCTCGACCGCGCAACAGGCCAGACCGAACGTCATCCACATCAGCGAGCCCGTGCGGGCCCAGGTGATCAGGTCGTCGGCGGCGGCCGTGATAAAGCCCTTGTCGGCCAGTTGCTGCGACACGCCGTCAAAGAACGGGTCGTGCAGCTTGGGGTCATAGCCCTCGACCGTGGAACGGCCGCCCGAAAGCGCCGGAACCGGCGAGGTGGCGGGAACGATCACTCCCATTCGAGGGCGCCCTTCTTCCATTCATAGATAAAGCCAACGGTCAGAACGCCCAGGAAGGTCATCATCGACCAGAATGCGAACTGGGCTACGTCATGCGGCAGTTTCATCAGCGTCACCGCCCACGGGAACAGGAACGCCACTTCCAGGTCGAAGATGATGAACAGGATCGACACCAGATAGAACCGGACGTCGAACTTCATGCGCGCGTCGTCGAAGGCGTTGAAGCCGCATTCGTACGCGGACAGCTTTTCCGGGTCGGGCGCCTTGGGCGCGAGCACGGCCGCGGCCAGGAGGAAAACGATCCCGATGGCCGCCGCGATCCCTAGGAAGATCACGATCGGCAGGTACTGAAGAAGGAAGGCGGTCATGACAGGCCTTGGCTTGAATCGAGCGGGTTGTAGCCCACTGTCGCAACGGCTTCAAACACCCCGGAACACATTGAGAAACGATCGCAACTAGAGGCAGTTTACCTAACGGCGGTTCACCAACGCTTGGACGCGCGATCCTCGCCTGCAAAGGCCTTCACCTGCGCCTTGAGGCCTATTTAAACCAGCGAACGCGCCAGCTCTCCACACGCGTTTTGTCGCTTCGTCGATATGGCCGTTGACACGAGTCTTCGAGCGACATATCAGACGCGCCTCGCCGATCGGCGGGTCGCACTTTCGCCTCGGCGAAGGGTTATGCGGATGTAGCTCAGTTGGTTAGAGCGCCGGCCTGTCACGCCGGAGGTCGCGGGTTCGAGCCCCGTCATTCGCGCCACCCTTTCTGGGATGGAAAGCACCCTCCTCTCGGTCTACGGACGACCGTCGCGCCTTGGCGCACGACGCGGATGTAGCTCAGTTGGTTAGAGCGCCGGCCTGTCACGCCGGAGGTCGCGGGTTCGAGCCCCGTCATTCGCGCCACCGTCCGGTGGCTCCCGCACATCATGAGAAGCTCTCGCAGCGCCTTGAGTTGCGGGCGTTACGCGCCATCTAGCTTTGATGGCCGCGTATCCTCCCTTTTCTATCCTCGACTTGGCGCCCGTTCCGCAAGGAACCAACGTCGGAGAGGCTCTCCACAACAGCCTGGATTTGGCACAGCACGGCGAGCGCCTTGGCTTCCATCGCTACTGGCTGGCGGAACATCACAATATGTCAGGCATCGCCAGCGCGGCGACGGCCGTGGTCATCGGCCACGTGGTCGGCGGCACCTCGACGATTCGAGTCGGCTCCGGCGGCGTGATGCTGCCGAACCACGCGCCCCTGATGGTCGCAGAGCAGTTCGGAACATTGAACGCCCTCTATCCTGGCCGCATCGACCTAGGCCTAGGACGCGCGCCAGGAACGGATCAGGCGACCATGCGGGCTCTACGCCGCTACGCCGGTGCGGTCGATTCGTTCGCGCAGGACGTCGTCGAACTGCAGCAGTGGTTCAAACCGGCGTTGGCCGACCAGGCTGTCAGAGCCGTCCCCGGCGAAGGTCAGGACGTCCCGATCTGGATTCTGGGCTCCTCGACTTGGGGAGCGCAGCTGGCCGCCGCGCTTGGCCTGCCCTACGCCTTTGCCGCCCACTTCGCACCCGACGCCCTGCTGGACGCCCTTCTCCTCTATCGTCGCCACTTCAAGCCTTCGGAGGCATTGGAAAAACCCTACGCCATGGTCTGCATCGGCGTGTGCGCGGCGGATAACGACAAGGAAGCACTCCGTCTGGCCACCTCGACCCAGCAGCAATTCCTAGCCTTGCGTCGCGGCCGGCCCGGGCTTCTGCCTCCCCCTGTCGACGACATCCGCGAACACGCATCGCCCTCCGAACTCGCGGGCCTGGACCACACCTTCCAGTACTCAGCGATCGGGTCGCCCGACACGGTGAGGCGAAAGATCGAGCAAGTGCTGGACCTGACCGGCGCGAACGAACTGATGGCGGCCTCGCAGATCTTCGACCACGGGGCGCGCAAACGCAGTTATGAAATCATGGCGGAGCTGCGCGGCTGACGCTGACCTAATGTCCGCGCACTTGGGACAGGCCATCGAAGGCCGCGCGTCCCGTTAGCCCGCCATAGATGAAACAGAGCTGCCGGAAGACGGCGTCCCAGCCATGACGCTCAACGGCGCGCCGGCGCGCAGCGGCGCCCACCGCAGCAATGTCGCGCGAGAACAGAGCCTCGACCGCCTCGGCGAAAACGGCCGCCTCTGAGCGCCCGGCCAATTGTCCGACGGACTCATCGACCGATTCTGCCACGCCACCAGCAGCGACACCGATCACGGGTAGGCCGCACGCCATCGCCTCCAACACGATGAGGCCGAAAGGCTCGTTGTCGTTGGCGTGGACGAAGGCGTCGCAACTGGCCAGGATACGCGCCAGCTCAACGGGCTCGCGCACATAGTCGATACTGATCGTACGATCGCTGGCAGGCGCGCCACCACCGGCGCCGACGAACAGCAGCTTATAGGGGGCGCCGAGCCGCTCGACGGCGCCGACTAGGATATCGAGGCGCTTCTCTCGGGCGGGGCGGCCAGCGAAAACCAGCAGCTTCTCGTCGGGCGACACGCCGAGCCGTCGGCGCAGGGCTTCGCGATCCGCCCGTCCAGGGTGGAACAGCTCGGTATCAACGCCAAGCGGTAGGCCGATGGCGTTGTGGACGCCCGCCTCGATCAAGCGCCCCGCGATGAAGCGGCTCGGCGCTACGGCCTGATCGAACTGTCGATAGACCGCAGCCCAACGCTTCTGAACCGGCTTTTCGGCCCATTCGCCGATATGCAGAGCCGCCAATTTCCCAAGATCGGTGTGACAAAAGCCGACGACGGGGACGCCCAACGCATCGCCCGCCCTCAAGGCCGCCAAGCCGGGCGTGTAGGGATCACCCGCTTCGATAATGTCGGGACGCTGCCGGACCAGCCGCTCCATCCAAGCCGCCTTGACGACAGGCCAGCGATAGCCCGCCCCAAACGGCAGTGGCGCCGCGTAAATCGAGACCCGCCCATCGCCGTCATAGGAGTCGCGCGCGCCAGGCACCACGAGGGTATGTCGCACGCCCGGCCGATTGGCGGCTAACCAAGCGCGCTTGGAAGAAAGATAGCGACGCACGCCACCACTGCGCGGCGCGTAGAGCATGGTTGTGTCGACGAGGCGGACCGTGTCGCGCGGCGGGGCGATCTCGGCGGAAAAACTACTGAGGCCGAACGGCCGATCCGTTCTCGTATCCGTCACGCCGAATCCTCATCGTTAAACCGGGCCTCCCCATTCGGCCTCGGATTGATAAAGGTTTTGCGACAGCTGGGGTTCCTCGCCGCGCCCGGACGTTTTTCGGGCGAGGCTTGGACCGCCTGAAGCCTCGACTAGGCATAACTCGACTTCCCTGCGGACGCGCTGGGAAAGATCAATGGCGAAAGTGGTGGGCAGTGAGGGGATCGAACCCCCGACCCTCTCGGTGTAAACGAGACGCTCTACCGCTGAGCTAACTGCCCTTCCGAAGCTGCCGCTTCTAGCGGGCGCGCGCGACCAGGCAAAGCCTGAAATACGAAAGGCGGAACGTCAGCCCCCGCGACGCCCCGCCTTCCCTTTAAGCGGAAACTGGATCAGCCGTTCAGAGACGACTTGAGGCCTTCGCCGACCTGGAAACGCGCGGTCTTCGACGCGGGACGATTGACCGTCTCCCCCGTCCGCGGATTTCGAGCCGTGCCCGCTGCGCGGGTCACGGCCTTGAACGTGCCGAAACCGACCAGGCGCACGTCCTGGCCCGACTTGAGAGAGTCGGTGACGGCGTCGATGAAGGCTTCCAGCGCGTCCTTGGCTTGGTTCTTGTTGATGCCCGCCTTCTCGGCGATCGCCGTGACGAGTTCGGCTTTTGTGGTCATGTGTTTCTCCCAGCCTGAGCTGCGACGTGTTTTTGCTTACGGCGCTGAGCTCGCTCGGGATTATGGCGGCAGAAAATGCCTCGTCAAACGAGAGCGGCGCGGGAAACTCCCGCGCCGTATAAGTTATCATCAATAAGTTACGCTTAGTGGGTCAGGATGGCGTCACTGTCGCCGTCATCCTTCTTCGCACCCGCAGCAATCGGCTCCTCGGCCTCATTCCACTCGACCGGCGTCAGCGGCCCGGTCAGGGCATGCTTGAGCACCTCGTCGACCGTCGAGACCGGGATGATCTCTAGGCCGTCCTTGACGCTCTGAGGCACGTCAGCGAGGTCTTTCTCGTTCTCCTGAGGGATCAGCACGGTCTTCACGCCGGAGCGCAAAGCCGCCAGCAACTTCTCCTTCAGGCCGCCGATGGCGGTGACACGGCCGCGCAGCGTGATCTCGCCGGTCATGGCGATATCCTTGCGGATCGGGATACCGGTCAGCACCGAGACCATGGCCAGGGCCATGGCGATACCGGCCGACGGACCGTCTTTGGGCGTGGCGCCGTCCGGCACGTGGATGTGAACGTCGGTCTTCTCGAAGATCGGCGGCTTAATGCCGAACTGCGTCGCCCGCGACCGGACGTAGCTATTGGCGGCCGAGATCGACTCCTTCATCACGTCCTTGAGGTTACCGGTGATCTGCATACGACCCTTGCCCGGCATCTTCACGGCTTCAATGGTCAGGATATCGCCGCCGAATTCCGTCCAGGCCAAGCCCGTGACGATGCCGACCTGATCGACCTCATCGGTCTCGCCGTAGCGGTACTTCTTGACGCCCGCGTACTTGGCCAGGCGCTCGTCGTCGATCGTGATCGAGGCCAGCTTCTCACGCGCCAGGTCACGGACCGTCTTACGCGCCAGGGCGCCCAGTTCCCGCTCCAACGACCGCACGCCGGCTTCCCGGGTGTAGTAGCGGATCAAGTCGCGGATCGCCTTGTCCGGCACGATGAACTCGGCCGGCTTCAGGCCGTGATCCTTGGACAGCTTCGGCAGGATGTGCCGCTTGGCGATCTCGAGTTTCTCGTCCTCGGTGTAGCCGGGGATGCGGATGATCTCCATGCGGTCCAGAAGAGGCTGGGGCATGTTCAGGCTATTGGCCGTCGTGACGAACATCACCTGCGACAGGTCGTAGTCCACCTCCAGATAGTGGTCGCCGAACGTCGAGTTCTGCGACGGGTCGAGCACTTCCAGCAGGGCCGAGGCGGGATCGCCGCGGTAATCGCTGCCCATCTTGTCGATCTCGTCCAGCAGGACGAACGCGTTCGTGGTCTTAGCCTTCTTCATCGACTGGATGACCTTGCCGGGCATCGAGCCGATGTAGGTGCGGCGGTGACCGCGGATCTCGGCTTCGTCACGCACGCCGCCAAGACTCATGCGCACGAACTCGCGGCCGGTCGCCATGGCGATCGACTTACCCAGCGAGGTCTTGCCGACGCCCGGGGGCCGACGAGGCACAGGATCGGGCCTTTCAGCGAGTTGGTTCGAGCCTGGACGGCCAGATACTCGAGAATCCGCTCCTTCACCTTTTCCAGACCGTAGTGATCGGCGTCGAGCATGCCCTCAGCTTCGTTGAGGTCGATCTTCTTGGTCTTGGCCTTGCCCCACGGGATCGACAGCAGCCAGTCCAGATAGTTCCGGACGACTGTGCTCTCAGCCGACATTGGGCTCATGTTGCGCAGCTTCTTCAGCTCGCCCTCGGCCTTGGCGCGCGCTTCTTTCGAGAGCTTGGTCTTTTTGATGCGCTTTTCGAGGTCGATTAGTTCGTCACGCGCATCATCCGGGTCGCCCAACTCGCGCTGGATCGCCTTCATCTGCTCGTTCAGGTAGTACTCGCGCTGGGTCTTCTCCATCTGACGCTTCACGCGCGAGCGGATCTTCTTCTCGACCTGCAGCACCGAGATCTCGCCTTCCATGAGGGCGAAGACCTTTTCCAGGCGCTTCACGATGTCGAAAATCTCCAGAAGGTTCTGCTTGTCTCCGATCTTGACGGAGAGGTGCGCGGCAATGCTGTCGGCCAGCTTGCCCGGCTCGGCGATCTGCGGGATCGACGCCAGGGCTTCCGGCGGCACCTTCTTGTTCAGCTTGACGTAGTTTTCGAACTGCTCGACGACCGCGCGCGACAGCGCCTCAGCCTCGGGACCGGCGCCCTCGTCTTCGCTGACCTCGCCGATCTGGGCCTCGTAAAAAGACTCCTGGTCGGTGAACTTGACGACGGCCGCGCGAGCCTTGCCCTCCACCAGCACCTTCACGGTGCCGTCAGGCAGCTTCAGCAGTTGCAGGACGGTGGCCAGCACCCCGACGTCGAAGATGTCGCCCGGCGCCGGATCGTCATCCGCCGAGTTTTTTTGCGTCACGAGCAGGATCTGCTTGTCGCCGCGCATCACTTCCTCGAGGGCGCGCACGGATTTGTCGCGGCCCACGAAGAGCGGCACCACCATGTGCGGGAAAACAACGATGTCCCGCAGCGGCAAGACAGGAAGCGTACGTAGTTCGGACATGTGCTCAATACTCCCGGCCGCGGCGGAGGAAGCGCCTTGGCCATGCGGGCCGCCGTCACGTCAGACGATGCGCCTGAGTCGATCGACCCGTCCGCCCTGGACTGGGCGGAATGTCGTTATTTATGTGGACGTTTTACAACCGGGTTCAAGCTTACTCGCCTCACAGCGGCAACAGGTCGCGCATGTCCGGTCAAGTTGAAGTGGATATACCCCGCTTGGCTCTATAGCGGGCAAGTTCGCCTAAAGACTGTCGGGAAGAGGACTTTCGCTCGCCCAAGCTTTGCGTGGCGCGAAAGCCCCACCGGCCGTCCAAGAGGTTTACGAAGCCGGTTTATCCACGAAAAAGGTGCGCCTAAAGGCGGGTGAGGACCATCTTCACGATCCCGACATAGGCGAGAAACAGCAAGGCCACGGCCCAGGCTGGCGTGCAAGGCCACACACAAGACAGTCCGAACAAGATGCCTGCGCCGATCACGCCGATGACGAACAGGATGAACGGCACGGCGGTCCGGGACAGGATCCCATTCGCCAACCGCAGCGGCCAATCGCGCTTGGCGCTGACTTCGGTCGGGCTGACGATGAGTTCGACAGGCTTGCGGACCAAGAACCCGGCGGCCTGATTCCAGAACGCCTCCCGAAGCGCCGCGCCATGTCCGCCGCGCGCGAATTTGACCTCCTCAAGGTTTTTGCTGTCGTTGGCCCTGCTGCCATTGAAAGGCTTGAAGCCATCGAAACCATCGAACCCTGCCGATCCCAAGTCTGCGTAAGGCAGCCACTGGATGAACTTGGGAAAAGCGGCGACGATGTAGTCGTTGGTCGCGACATAGTTCATCACGCCATCCACCTGCCCTCGATCGAGGAAGGTTTTCCATTCATAGTCACGCCGCACCACGCTGCCGGCGAAGACCAGGCGATCGAAGCGGATTGCGGGAGAGAGGGTCATCGCTCCGGCCAGCAGCGCCGTGCCATTGCTGTGCCCCATGTAGGAGAACACTGCTTACGGATAGAGCGCTCTGGCGCGAACATACTGGTCCATCAGCCATTCGACACGGCGGCGACGCAGAGCCTTGAAAACGAACGGGCCCATCGGAAAGAAGCCATAGCTAGACGTCACGGTCCGGCACTGCGTCTGTCCGCCACCCAACTTCTTCGCCCGCCCGGCGATCTTCTTCGTCCAGAAGCCGTAGTCACGTATGCCGTGGATCACGAAGACGACGCGCCTGACTTTCTCTCGCTTGTCAGCGGCGTCGGCCAGCTCCTCGTCAAAATCGTCCAGTCCGTCGCTCAGGTTGTCGGCCACCTCGTCGGCGCGATCTTTCCTCTTGAGGGCTGCGGAATCCCCGGTGAGGGCGAGGGCGAATATTCTCTTACGCTCCTCCCCTACGACCGGCTCGTCTAGCCGGATCATCGAGGCGTGGCCCGATTGCGGCGCCTCAAGGTAGATGAAATCGTCACCAGCGATCAGATCGACATTGTCCTTGGGCGACACGATGTCGTCAATCGTGCCCAGGACCTGCACCACCAGCGGCAGCTTTCGATGCTTCGCCATGGCCAACCACTTGAGCCGCAGGCCGGTGATGAACGGCGCGCCGCGACGCATCTCCAGGATGTAGCCGGTCGTTCCGATCCATCGCTGAAGCAGGCCGTAGGTGAAGAACTCCCAGACCGCCAGCGCAGCAAACAGCAGCCTCTGGAGGGGGCTTATCGCGACACTGTCCGACCATCCGCGATTGATCGCAGCCATTAGGACGATGCGTTCGACCTTGTCCGCCCAAGGGTGCAGTCGCCTTCCGATATCACCGCGCTCCCGCGCCCCGGCAGCCCGAAGCCAGGCCGCGCGAGCGACCAAGGCGCCGGCGCTGTGCCCCACGATCACGATCTTGGAATAGCCATGTGCGCGATCCAGGCAGGCGATGTCGATCGCAAGCCGCTTGGCGACCTGAAGAGGCTTAGCGAAGCTGAGCAGGCCACTGCCCAGCTCGGCGATGAACTGGTCGGCGGTCGGCTCCAGCCGCCTCGCCTCTTCCGACATGGAAAGCATCTTGGCGCCGGTTGCATTCCAGCCATGCGCCAGCACGATCAGGGTATCGCCTTGACCTTCGCCCGGCAAAAACTGGCCATGCAAGGCGCGCCCCTCGACCTCGAACGTCTCCATAGCGCTCCTCGGCCATCTCGAAGAACAGGGTTCATTAAGGCGAGAGCGACGTCAATGCACCCATGGAGTGCATCGACATAAAGAGAAACGCGCCCGCATCACTACAGGCGCGTTGCTCATATCGTAGTCAGAGAGCGATCAGGCCGAGGCCGCGCCGCCCTTCTTTTCCGCGTAGATCAGTAGCGGCTGAGCCCGGCCTTCGACGACCTCGGCATTGACCACCACTTCCTCGACGCCCTCATAGTTGGGCAACTCGAACATGGTCTCCAGCAGGATGCCTTCCATGATCGAACGCAAGCCGCGCGCGCCGGTCTTGCGGGCGATGGCCTTCTTGGCGACCTGATGCAGGGCGTCCTCGGTGAAGGTCAGGCCGATGTTCTCCATCTCGAACAGGCGCTGGTACTGCTTGACGAAGGCGTTCTTCGGCTCGGTCAGGATCTTGACCAGGGCGGCCTCGTCGAGGTCCTCCAGGGTCGCGACCACCGGCAGACGGCCGATGAATTCCGGGATCAGACCGAAGCGCTGCAGATCGTCGGGTTCGACGTTCCGCAGGATCTCGCCAGTCCGGCGCTCTTCCGGATCGGTGACCTTGGCGCCAAAGCCGATCGACTTGGCCGCGCCGCGCGCCGAGATGATCTTCTCAAGCCCGGCGAAGGCGCCGCCGCAGATGAACAGGATGTTCGTCGTATCGACCTGCAGGAACTCCTGCTGCGGATGCTTGCGCCCGCCTTGCGGCGGCACGGAGGCGACGGTGCCTTCCATGATCTTCAGCAGAGCTTGCTGCACGCCCTCACCCGACACGTCGCGGGTGATCGACGGGTTGTCGGACTTGCGGCTGATCTTGTCGATTTCGTCGATATAGACGATGCCGCGCTGGGCGCGCTCGACGTTGTAGTCGGCGGCTTGCAGCAGCTTCAGCACGATGTTCTCGACGTCCTCGCCGACGTAACCAGCTTCGGTCAGCGTCGTGGCGTCGGCCATCGTGAACGGCACGTCGATGATTCGAGCCAGGGTCTGGGCCAGCAGGGTCTTACCCGTACCGGTCGGACCGACCAGCAGGATGTTCGACTTGGCCAGTTCGACGTCGTTGTTCTTCGAAGCGTGGTTGAGGCGCTTGTAGTGATTGTGGACGGCGACAGCGAGGACCTTCTTCGCGTGGCCTTGCCCGATTACGTAGTCGTCCAGGACTTCGCAGATTTCGCGCGGCGTGGGCACGCCGTCCTTAGACTTCACGAAGGCGATCTTGTGCTCTTCGCGGATGATGTCCATGCAGAGCTCGACGCATTCATCACAAATGAACACCGTCGGTCCCGCGATGAGCTTGCGCACCTCATGCTGGCTCTTTCCGCAGAAAGAACAGTAGAGAGTGCTTTTCGTGTCGCCGCTCGCGGCTTTCGTCATGATCGCTTCTCACACTATGGCGACATACGGCTTAACGCCGAGACGCCCCTCCGAGCGCATAAGCCGCCACCGAAGCAGCCAGGATATACGCCGGGAGTTGTCTAATCCTTGACATTCCCCGATCCGGGCGCGCTTCACAAGCCTTGGCGGCGCCTTTCCCGCCTCAAACGCTTCAACGCGGCCGATCGTGTCATGACCTCGCCATCTAAATTGGGCGATTGGCGCTCGGGCGCAAGCGTTGCGCGTGTTTGGCCTTACCGCCACCCGCCGAAGCCCTTATTACAGAGGGTGGAATCGTGTGGAACCGAAGCGCGCCGCGCAACGGCATGGAAGGTTGATGGCCAAGCGTTCGTTGATGTCGAAGGGGTTAAGCGCCTCGCGCCCGATGACCGGCGAAATGGGTCACGAGCGAGCGTTGGTCGCGTTCGACTTCGACGGCACCCTGACGGTCAAGGACAGCTTCAACGCGTTCCTGAAATGGCGCGCCGGACCTCGGCGTTGGACGCGCGGTGTGTTGCGCCTGACCCCCGCCTTGCTGACCTACGTCTTCGACCGCAATCGCGGCAAGCTCAAGGCGGCCGCGGTTCGCGAGTTTATGAAAGGCGCGACTGTCGCCGAGATCGAGGCCGACGCGCGGGCCTTCGCGCAGGCCTTCGCCCCCTCCCTGCTGCGCCCGGACGCCGTGGCGGTCTGGCGCGCCTGGCGCGCCAAAGGCGCGCGGATCGCGATCGTCACGGCCTCACCCGAGATCACGGTGGCGCCCTTCGCTCGAGGCCTGGGAGCCGACGTCCTGATCGGCACGCGACTGATGTGTTCAGAGGATGGCCGCATCCTTGGCGGACTCGACGGCGCCAACTGCCGCGCCAAGGAGAAGGTCGTCCGGCTGCGTGAGGTCTTCGGGCCAGATGTCCATCTGACGGCCGCCTATGGCGACACCTCGGGCGACACTGAAATGCTCGCGATAGCCGACGAGAAGGGCTACCGAATCTTCCGGGGCAAGCCGATCACCTGAGCCGATTAGTCGCAGTCTTAGGACAAGAAAAAAGCCGCTGATCGAAGGATCAGCGGCTCTTCGTTTGAGGAGAGAGACGCCTATTCGGCGCCGGCCTCCGCCGCTTCGCGGCTGTCATAGACGTGGTCGACCAGGCCCCAGGCCTTGGCTTCGTCCGCGCTCATGAAGTGGTCGCGGTCCAGCGTGCGCTCGACCTCTTCATAGGTCCGACCGCAGTGCTTGACGTAGATTTCGTTCAGGCGACGCTTGGTTTTGATGATGTCCTCGGCGTGGCGCTCGATATCCGAGGCCTGACCGCGGAAGCCGCCCGACGGCTGGTGGACCATGATGCGGGCGTTCGGGAGGCTGATGCGCTGACCGGCGGCCCCGGCGCAGAGCAGGAGGCTGCCCATCGAGGCGGCCATGCCCATGCACACCGTCGAGACCGGGCTCTTAATGTATTGCATGGTGTCGTAGATCGCGAGACCAGCCGTCACCACGCCGCCCGGCGAGTTGATGTACATGGCGATCTCTTTCTTGGGGTTCTCGGACTCCAGGAAGAGAAGCTGCGCACAGATCAGGCTAGCCATGCCATCCTCAACCGGACCGGTCAGGAAGATGATCCGCTCCTTCAGCAGCCGCGAGAAGATGTCGAACGCGCGTTCGCCGCGGCTGGTCTGCTCGACCACCATCGGCACGAGGTTCATGGCCGTCGAAACCGGATCGTACATCATGGGGTATCACCCTTTTCGTGTGTCTTGGCCGCGCGAAACGAATCAGTCCCCACGCGCCGTCGACAACGCATATCGCGTGGCGCTTAACAGGTTGCAAGGCGCGGGCGAAAACCTCCGGACACGAAAAAGGCGCGGCTCTTTCGAACCGCGCCTCGTTTCGTCAGCCTCGATCGGCGCTTAGCCGCCGTAGCCTTCCGGCAGATCGTCTTCTTCCAGGAGCTCGTCCTTGGAGACTTCCTTTTCCTCGACCTTGGCCTTGCCGAAGATCAGGTCGACGACCTTGTCTTCGTAGATCGGGGCGCGCAGGGCCGCCTGCAGATCGGCGCGCTGGCGGTACATGTCGAACACCTGCTGGGCTTGCGCGCCGTACTGGCGAGCTTCGCGCATGATGGCGTCGGTCAGTTCCTGGTCGGTGACGACGACCTCGTTCTTGCGGCCGATCTCGGCGAGCACCAGGCCCAGGCGCACGCGGCGCTCGGCGATCTTGCGGTACTCGTCCTTCAGCTGGTCTTCCGACTTCTCGGCGTCTTCCGGCGGCAGACCGCCGCGAGCCTTGTCGGCCTCGACCTGTTGCCAGATGCCGGCAAACTCAGCTTCCACCATGCGCGGCGGCAGCGGGAAGTCGTGCTTGGTGTCCAAAACGTCCAGCAGGGCGCGCTTCAGCTTGAAGCGCGAGGAGTTGTCGTAGCGGCCCGACAGGTTCGAACGCAGCAGGTCCTTCAGGGCGGCCAGGTCCGACAGACCCAGGCGCTTGGCCAGCTCGTCGTCGGCCTTGCCGTCGACCGGGGCGCGGACTTCTTGAATCTTGGTGGCGAACTCGGCGTCCTTACCAGCCAGATCCTTGGCTTGGTATTCTTCCGGGAACTTCACCTTCACGACAACCTCGTCGCCGGCCTTAGCGCCGACCAGTTGGTCTTCGAAGCCTGGAATAAACTGGCCCGAACCCAGAACCAGCTCGGCGCCCTCAGCCTTGCCGCCGGCGAACTCGACGCCGTCGATCGTGCCGACGAAGTCGATCAGCAGTTGGTCGCCGTCCTTGGACTTCACGGACTTGCCCGTGCGCGGCTCGTAGGTGCGAGCCTGCTTGGCCAGCTCATCCAGGGCCTCGTCGACCTCAGCGTCGCTGACCTTATAGACCGGCTTGACCAGCTCGATCGACGTCGGGTCGATCGGCTCGAATTCCGGCATCACTTCAACGGCCAGTTCGAAGGCCAGATCTTCGCCGCCGGCGATGACCTTTTCCATGTCCGACGACGGGTTCAGCTCGGGCTGACCCGCCGGACGCAGCTTGTTCTCTTCGAGGACCTTTTGGGTGGTCTCGTTCAGCGCCTGCTCGACGACTTCGCCCATCAGGGCCTTGCCGTACAGGCGGCGCACGTGAGCCGTCGGCACCTTGCCGGGACGGAAGCCCTTCACGTTCATCTGCGGAGCGACTTCGGCGATCCGCGCATCCAGGCGCGTAGCCAGTTCACTCGCGGGCACCGTGACGCCAAAAACGCGGCTAAGGCCTTCGCCCGACTTTTCAACGATCTGCATCGACATTCTTAATTCTCGGGTCGAGGCGCCAAGCGCCCGATCTCCGCCCTGGGGTCCAAAAGATCGACGCCGCCCGCGAGGCCGGGGCGGCGAAAGAGCGCCCTTATGTCACGACGTGCGCGAGCATCCAAGAGCGCGATCGGTCAAAACTCGCGGGACGCAAGCCGCGTCCCGCGAGATGTCTGGTGCGGATGAGAGGACTCGAACCTCCACGCCTCTCGGCGCTGGAACCTAAATCCAGTGCGTCTACCAGTTTCGCCACATCCGCGTGCGACGGGAATTACGGACTTGGAGCGCGCCGCGCAAGCCCACTCAGCGTTTCGCGTGGAGTTCCGCCAGCACCGCAGGCGCCAAGCCTGGCAGATCCTCGGCGATCAAGCCCGGCCCATGGCGCGCCCCGCATTCGGCGTGGATCCACGCACCAGCGCAGGCTGCCTCGAAGCTTTCCATACCTTGCGCGATCAGCCCGCCGATGAAACCGGCCAGCACATCACCCGAACCAGCAGTCGCTAGCCAGGGCGTGCCGTTCAGCAGCACCGAAGTCCGGCCGTCCGGAGCGGCGACAACCGTGTCGGGCCCTTTCAGCAGCACCACCGCTCCGGCTCGCCGCGCGGCCTCCCGCGTCGCCGTGACCCGCTCGGACGACTTGGCGAGCAGGCCTGGGAAGATGCGTTCGAACTCGCCCGGATGGGGCGTCAAAACATCGTCGCGGTCCAGACAGGCGAAAAGGTCCTCCGCATCGTGTCGAAAGCTGGTCAGGGCGTCAGCGTCCACCACGAGCGCCGCGCCGGTGCGCGCCAGGGCCTGGAGATTGCGGGCCGTGGTCTCCCCCACGCCCGCGGCGGGTCCGATGATCACGGCGTCAGCCACTTCGGCCGCAACGGCGAGATCGGCGTCGGACTCGAAAGGCGCCAGCATGATCGCCTCCAGATGCGCGGCGTTTATAGCCAGAGCGCCAGGCGGCGAGAGCACCGTCACCGCCCCAGCTCCGACACGCAGGCCACCGCGAGCGGCGAGCCGCGCCGCGCCCGTGCTCCAGGCCTCGCCGCTAACGACTTTCAGCCGTCCCCGGCTGTGCTTGTGCGCATCGAACGCGGGCCAAGGAAAACGAGCAAGCCATAGGTCAGGATCGTTCTCAAACAGGTCTGGAGCCTCGATGTGCCCCAATCCGATGTCCGCCACCACCACGTCGCCACAGGCTCCACGCCCATCGGCCAGGACATGAGCGCGTTTCCGACGATGAAAGGTTAGGGTCATCTCCGCGCGGAACGCGAGGCCTCCCAAGGCGCGGCCGGTGTCGCCATGAACGCCCGAGGGCGTGTCGACCGCGACGATGCGCGGGGCGCTGTCTCGTGCGGACCGCGCCAGCGTCGCCACCTCGCCCTCTAAAGGACGCGTCAGCCCAGCTCCGAACAGAGCGTCTATGTAGAGCTGTCCCGACGAGGGAGATGAAGACAGCGGTCGCACCTCGCCCTTCCAGCGCGAAGCGGCCCAGCGCGCGGCGTCGGTCGCTGGAGGATAGGCGGCTTCGACGACGACCGACCAGCCGCGCTGCTTGAGATGCCGCGCGGCCACATAGCCATCGCCGCCATTGTCACCGGGCCCGCACCAGATCACGACCGGCTGACGTGGGTATCGAGATCGGATTGCGTCCGCGACCGCCTGCCCAGCCCGCTCCATGAGGACTTGGATCGGCGTGCCGCTGGCGACGGCGGCGCGATCCGCGGCGGTCATCTGGGCGACGGTCAGAATCTCTCGCGCCACGGCGACTCCTTCAAAGCACCTGGCTCTGAGCTTCGCGCCCTTTCTCGATCAGGATCAAGCGGCCGCCCTCCGCGCGGAAAAGCGTGCGCGAGCAATGGTCGGGACGGAAGACGACAACCTCGTCCCGCTCTGTGGCCGTAGCGACCGCAGCGTTCAGGGCGACGAAGTGACTGAAAACAGCTGCGCCGTCATGATCCAAGATGGCGGAGGTCACGCCCCGCGCCCACGCAGCATAGTCAAGATCACCAGCAATCTCGGTCCAGCGCCCCGAAAACGCCTTCCGCAACCAGTCCGGACGCTCGGTCGCCGTTAGCGCCCGCGGCGTCGGAATCTCGCCGACGCGAGGGTCGATCTCGATCTCCACCCCCAAGGCTTCAGCCAGAGGCGCGGCGGTCTCCTTGCAGCGACGCAGGGGCGAAGACACCACGCGGCTTGGTCGGAACGCCGCCGACAGGCCCATGATCTCGCGGGCGACCGCCCTCGCCTGCTCCAGCCCCGTCGCATCCAAACCAGGATCATCATCGGCGCCTCCCCAGGTCGAGGCAGGCCGGCCATGCCGGATAACATGAATGCCGCTCATGCGCTTAATCCGGCCTGAAGAGATTGCGGACGCCGTCTGGGTGCGCCCCAACCGTGCCTGTTCGGCCAACACCTTCGTGGCGCTCCAGATCAAGCAGCACCGCAGGATCGTCCGGCGTCTGGGCCACGAAGCGGCGGTCCTGGGCGTCTCGCCCGATGACGATCCCCATCCGCACACCCTCACGCCCATGCACGATCGTGTAGGTCTCGATCCGCGCACGGCCTTCCGGCCTCTCGACGATCTCTGGGTGAGGCAAGGCGTCGATCCTGGACTGCAGAACCGAAGGCGACTGCCGCTCCCAGCGCCCCTCCACAGGCTTGGTCGAATAGACGCCTACGGACTGCTTGGTCAGGAACCAGCCGTTGGCGGTCGAAAGCCCATAGACGCCCGGCTGACGGCGCAGGCGCGTGACCATTTCAGCGATCGCGTGAAGCGCATAGTTGTTTCCGGGGCCACCGAAATAAGGCAAGCCGCCGGTTACGGTCAGGCCTCTTGGATCATCCAACGCCAAGCCCAATTCCTCGGCTCCGATCCGGACCGCCGAGGGAAAACAGGAATAGAGGTCGATCAAAGAAAGGTCGGCCGCTGTAATCCCAGCCATTTCGAAGGCCAGCTCCCCTGTCAGCCGCATGGCGGGACTGGAATGGTAGTTCTGCCGCTCCAGCGGGTACCACAGGTCCGAGGCGTCGGCGCAGCCATGTAGGAACACCCACTTGCTCTGCGGTATGCCCAGCTCGCGAGCCTTGCCGACGCTGGCGATCAGGACGGCGGCAGACTGGTCAACCTCCATGATGGCGTTGAGATACTTGGCATAAGGAAAGCCGACCATGCGGTTGCGATCGGTCACGGTGACCAGCTCGTCGGCCGAACGCTCGACCGGGAACCAAGCATAGGGATTGGCGGCCGCCACCTTCGTGAATGGCGCGAAGAAGGCGCCCAGCGCCTTCTGATGCGCTTCGATCGAGACGCCATCACGCGCTCTTAGGGCGTTCTCGAACAAGGGATAGGTGTTAACCGGATAACCCAACCCGTGTGCGGCCTCCTGTGGAGTCACCCCGGGGCGCGGGTCGCCGATCCGTTTCGGTTTGCTGTCGATATCGTCCGCCCAGCCCTCGAATCCGAGCCCGCCTTTCATCCGCTTCATCAGCGAACCCAGGAACTCCGCGCCCCCGATCAAGGCCAGTTGAGCCTCGCCTTGCGCGATCCGCTCACAGACGACGTTGACCGCCTGCTGGGGACTGTTGCCGCCAGTCTCGGTGTAGACGCTCCAGCTTGGCTTCGCCGAAAGCGCTCGCGCCAACGACGCCGAGGGATCGCTCAGTCGCGGAAGCGGTAGCTTAGACAACCCTCCCGGAGCGTCGATGCTGAACGCCACGACCGCCAAAGCGTCTAGATCGGCAAGAACAGACCCCTTGAGCCCAGCATCCAGTGCAGCGCGTTCCGCCGCAACTTTCAGCAGTTCAAGCGGAGATGGCGAGTTTCCCGCTTCTCCGCGATATGTGAATTGGGCCGCACCGATCAAAACCGGCGTGTCGTCGCGCATATCCACCCCCATTCAAACGCTCGTTGGAGGCGATCCTAGGCGCGAAACCGAGCGTCGCAAGGCCATTTGGCCGCCATTCCGGAAATGCACCAAAAGTCGGCGCCCTTAGCGTAATTTTTGAACAGCCACTCCGAAGTCAACCGATCGGTCAGTTTTGTCGCCGCCACTCGCTTGCGGGCTAAGGGGCGCCGTGATGGTTGCGCGCTCAGAGAAGGCGGTTCGCCGCCGACGGGCCCGAAAGTGGAACCGATGAAGAAGATCGAAGCCATCATCAAGCCGTTCAAGCTGGATGAGGTGAAGGAGGCCCTGCAGGACATGGGCGTCCAAGGCATGACCGTGCTCGAAGCCAAGGGCTATGGCCGCCAGAAGGGCCACACCGAGCTCTATCGCGGCGCCGAGTACGTCGTGGACTTCCTCCCCAAGATCAAGGTCGAGGTGGTCGTCGAGGACAGCCAACTCGATCCCGCGCTTGAAGCCATCACCCGCGCCGCCCGTACGGGCCGTATCGGCGACGGCAAGATTTTCGTCTCGGAAATCGCGGAAGTGATCCGCATCCGAACCGGAGAAAACGGTCCGGCCGCTGTCTAGGCCTGACCGACAACACCTACGAGAGTTCTACAAAGGGGATACGGAATGACCACCGCCAAGGATATCCTGAACCTGATCAAGGAAAAGGACGTCAAGTACGTCGACGTCCGCTTCACCGACGTTCGCGGCAAGCTGCAGCACGTCACGTTCGACATCGACCTGGTCGACGATGACTTCCTGAATGACGGCACCATGTTCGACGGCTCGTCGATCGCCGGCTGGAAGGCCATCAACGAGTCGGACATGAAGCTGCGCCCCGACCTGTCGAGCGCGATCATCGACCCCTTCTATCAGCAGACGACGCTGGCCCTGTTCTGCGACGTCGTGAACCCGGATGACGGCACCCCCTACAACCGCGACCCGCGCTCGATCGCCAAGGCCGCGCTGAACTACGTGAAGTCGGCCGGCGTGGGCGACACCGTCTATTTTGGTCCGGAAGCCGAGTTCTTCATCTTCGACGACGTCCGTTGGTCGACTGCGCCGAACAACACCGGCTACTCGTACGACTCCAGCGAACTGCCGGTGAATTCGGCCAAGGAATATCCGGAAGGCAACATGGGCCACCGTCCGGGTCCGAAGGGCGGCTACTTCCCGGTGAACCCGGTCGACAGCTGCCAGGATCTGCGCGGCGAAATGCTGGCCGTCATGGGCGAGCTGGGCATGAAGCCGGAAAAGCACCACCACGAGGTGGCGCCCGCCCAGCACGAACTCGGCCTGAAGTTCGACACCATGGTCGTCATGGCCGACCGGATGCAGCTCTATAAGTACGTCATCCACAATGTCGCGGCCGCCTACGGCAAGACGGCCACCTTCATGGCCAAGCCGATGTTCGCCGACAACGGTTCGGGCATGCACGTTCACCAGTCGATCTGGCAAGATGGCAAGCCGCTGTTCGCTGGCGACAAGTACGCTGGCCTGAGCCAAGAATGCCTGTGGTACATCGGCGGCATCATCAAGCACGCCAAGGCGATCAACGCGTTCTCGAACTCGACGACGAACTCGTACAAGCGCCTGGTGCCCGGCTACGAAGCCCCGGTGAAGCTGGCCTACAGCTCGCGCAACCGCTCGGCCTCGATCCGCATCCCGCACGTCGATTCGCCCAAGGCCAAGCGCCTGGAAGCCCGCTTCCCCGACCCGATGGGCAACCCGTACCTGACCTTCGTCGCCCTGCTGATGGCCGGCCTGGACGGCATCATCAACAAGATCGACCCGGGCGCTCCGGCCGACAAGAACCTCTATGACCTGCCGCCCCGCGAGCAGAAGAAGATCCCGGAAGTCTGCGGCTCGCTGCGCGAAGCCCTGGAAAGCCTGGACAAGGACCGCGCCTTCCTGAAGGCCGGCGGCGTCATGGATGACGATTTCATCGACAGCTACATCGAGCTGAAGATGGAAGAGGTGATGCGTCTGCAACTGCACCCGCACCCCGTCGAATTCGACATGTACTACAAGTGCTAAGGGCGACAGCCTAAAGACAGACGAAGGGCCGGAGAGCGATCTCGGCCCTTTTTCGTTGCGCGCCGAAAGAAGAGCGGCCGCGATGACCGAGAATGATTTATTACTTATAAGCAGCAGCTGAACAAAAATGTCGCAACTTCGCAACAGAAGCGACGCAATCGCCCCTTTCCGATCCAAATCGCGTGGCGCGAGATATCCGCGAGGCCGAAACTTGGCCTATCGCAGCGCAAACGGAATCGCCGCCAAAGCTCAAGCCACAACGAGTGACGCGGCGCCGCAAGATCACAACAGGATCTCTCCATGCCCAAGCTCAACAGCTCCCTTCGTCGCGCCCTGACGCTGTCATGCGGCCTGACGGCCCTGGCCTCCGCAATGGCGGCCGCCCCGGCGGCTTTCGCTCAGGACACCAAGGTCGGCGAAATCATCATCACGGCCCAGAAGCGTAGCGAGAACCTGCAGGACGTGCCGGTCTCCGTGGCCGCGATCAGCGGTGAAAAGCTGCAATCGACCTTCGCCGCCGGCGAGGACATCCTGGCCCTGTCGGCCAAGGCTCCGGGCCTCTACGCCGAGTCCTCGAACGGCCGCGCCGCGCCGCGCTTCTACATTCGCGGCCTCGGCAACGCTGACTTCGACCTGGCCGCCTCGCAACCGGTCTCGATCATCCAGGACGAAGTTGTCCTCGAGAACGTCGTGCTGAAGAGCTCGCCGATCTACGACATCGAACAGGTCGAAGTGCTGCGCGGCCCCCAGGGTACTCTGTTCGGCCGAAACACGACTGCCGGCATCGTCAAGTTCGACACGATCAAACCGTCGGATGAAACCAAAGGCCGCGCCTCGGCCTCCTATGGCAGCTACAACACCTTCACCTTCGACGGCGGCCTCGGCTGGGCCATCGTCCCGGGTAAGATCGCGGCCCGCGCTTCGGTCCTGCTCCAACGTCGTGACGACTGGATCGACAACACCTACACCAAGAAGCCCAACACGCTGGGCGGCTTCAACGAAAAGGCAGCCCGTCTGCAGCTGCTGTTCACGCCAACCGATAAGCTGTCGGCCCTGTTCAACGTCCACACGCGCGACCTGGACGGCACAGCCGCCGTTTTCCGCGCCAACGTGCTGACCAAAGGCTCTAACAAGCTGAACGGTAACTACAAGCGCGATGAGGTCGCCTACGACAACACCGCCAATAACCCGCAGAACTACAAGGGCGCCGGCGCCTCGGCGAACATCCAGTACGACTTCGACGGCGCTAAGCTGACCTCGATCACCGCTTATGAGAACACCCACGGCTCCAGCCTGGGCGATATCGACGGCGGCAATCCGACAGGCCCGGGCTTCATCCCGTTCCAGTCGAACACCCGTGACGGCATCAAGAACCTGTTCCAGTGGACCCAGGAAGTCCGCCTGGCCAGCGATACCGATGGCCCGCTGAGCTGGCAGGTCGGCGGCTTCTACTTCGATACCAAGTACGACATCCGCACCGATCCGTTCTTCATGCCCGCAACCACGCTGCGCCAGAAGAACAAGGCCTGGGCGTTGTTCGGCCAGACCTCCTACGCCGTCAACGACCAACTGACCCTAACCGGCGGCCTGCGCTACACGGACGACGACAAGGACATGAACGTCGTTTCGGGCCCCAACAGGGCTCCGTCAGTGTCGGTGTCTGACTCGAAACTGACGTGGGACCTTTCGGCTTTCTATAAGCTGCAAGAGGACGTCAGCGTCTACGCCAAGGTCGCCTCGGGCTTCCGCGGTCCGTCGATCCAGGGTCGTGACATCGCCTTCGGCTCGCCGGCTTCGGCCGCCAAGTCCGAGACGATCATGTCCTACGAGGTGGGCCTGAAGAGCGAGCTGTTCGACCGCCGCGTCCGCCTGAACGGCGCGGTCTTCACCTACACGATCGACGACCCGCAGTTCAGCGCCGTCGGCGGTGGCAGCAACTCCAACCGCCTGATCAACGCCAAGAAGGGCGAGGCCTATGGCCTGGAACTGGATAGCGAATTCGTCGTCACCCCAAACCTCGTCGTGACCGCCGGCTACAGCTACGCGCACACCAAGATCAAGGACAAGACGCTGGCCGTCGCGGCTTGCGCCGCCTGCACCGTCACCGACTCGCTTACCGCTGCCGGCCTGGCTCTCGTGAATGGCAACCCGTTCCCGAACGCGCCGAAATACACCTTCGACTTCACCGCGCGCTACAGCTACCCGATCGCCTCGGGCGAGCTGTTCGCCTACACGGACTGGAAGGTGCAGGGCTACACCAACATCTTCCTGTACCAGTCGAAGGAGTTCTACACGAAGGGCGACTTCGAGGGCGGCCTGAAGCTGGGCTACGCCAACAAGGAAGGCGGCTGGGAAGTGGCGGCTTTCGCCCGCAACATCACCAACGAAAGCAACATCAAGGGCGCGATCGACTTCAACAACCTGACCGCGTTCGTCAACGAACCGCGCGTGGTCGGCGTGTCGATCGACGCTCGCTTCTAAGGTCGAAGAGACCTCGAAATGACGAAGGCCGCGGAGCGATCCGCGGCCTTTTTCTTTGATCAGAGCTTCAGGCCCTGCCCGATCACGGGCTCGGTTTCGAAGTGCTGGGGAAAGCCCGCGATGATGGGCCGGGCTTTCGCGATTGCCGCCTGCACCGCTGGCAGCTTGAGAGACGCGGCGTGAGCGTCCTTGCCAGTCCAGACCTCTGTGATCCAGAGCGCGTCGGCCTTGGTCGGATCCTTGGCGATCACATAGCTCAGGCAACCAGGCATGCCGTCTGTTCCCTCGGCCAGGATCGCCAGCAAGTCGTCACGCTTGCCTGGCGCGGCCAGCATCTGGCCGATCAGTCCGTACATGGGCTTTCTCTCCTGCGATTGCGCGGCGCCGGAAAAGGCGGCGGCGGCCAGCCCGGTCGCGAGCGCTTCTCGCCTGGCCATCTTCGTGTCCATCATCATATCCCCTCCATTCGTCGCCAGCATCGCTCGACACGCGCCTCATCCTGTCAGCAGCCGGCACAATGGGCGACAATCTGGTAGCGCGGCGCGCGTGCACGTTTTTTGCCTAATACGCGCTCCACCGAACATTGTCCGGCTTGATAAGCCGCGCCTTTTCGTTTGTCCTTCCCCCCTCTTCGAGAGTCGGGGTTTTTCATGATCAGATGGCGTTACGCGGCGACCGCCGCGAGCCTGCTCGCGCTGGGGCTTTCGGCCTGCGCGACCACCGGAACTGGCGCGCCCGCCAAGTCCAGCCAAGCGAACGCCAAGCCCGCCGAGAAAGCGGAGGCTAAACCGCTTCCCAAGGGCCTAGATGGCCAAGCCTCCAGCGGCTTCCCCTCGACCTACAATCCGCTTCCGTCGCGTCCGACCGCCTTCGTAGGCGCGACCGTGCTGACCGCCGCCGGCCAGCAGATCGACAACGGCGTGGTCATCGCCTCGGGCGGCAAGATCGTCGCCGTCGGCGGGCCCGACACCCCGATCCCGGGCGACGTGGTCAAGGTCGACGCCACCGGCAAGTGGATCACGCCCGGCGTCATCGACGCCCACAGCCACCTCGGAGTCTACCCGTCACCTGGCGTATCCGCGCGCTCGGATGGCAACGAAGCCACCGATCCGAACACCGCCCAGGTTTGGGCCGAGCATTCGGTCTGGCCGCAAGACCCAGGCTTCAATCGCGCTCGCGCCGGCGGCGTCACGACGTTGATGATTTTGCCTGGTTCGGCCAACCTGTTCGGTGGCCGCTCAGTGACGCTCAAGAACGTTCCGTCCTTGACCATGCAGGGCATGAAGTTCCCCGAAGCTCCTTACGGCCTGAAGATGGCCTGCGGCGAGAACCCCAAGCGGGTCTACGGCGGACGGGGCCGATCGCCTTCAACCGCGATGGGTAATGTCTTCGGCTACCGCAAGGCATGGATCGACGCGGCCGACTACGCTCGTAAGTGGGATGACTACCGCGCCAAGACCTCAAAGGGGGAAAAGGCGGACGCGCCAAAGCGCGACCTGCAACTCGAAACCCTGGCGGGTGTCCTGAAGGGCGAAATCCTAGTCCAAAACCACTGCTACCGGGCCGATGAAGAAGCGGTGATGATCGATATCGCCAGAGAGTTCGGCTACAAGATCACGATGTTCCACCACGCGATCGAGAGCTACAAGATCGCGCCGCTTCTGGCCAAGGAAGACATCTGCTCGGCTACTTGGGCCTCTTGGACCGGTTTCAAGATGGAGAGCCTGGACGGCATCGACGCCAACGCCGCGATCCTCTGGAAGAACGGCGCCTGCGCCGTGATCCACTCCGATGATCCGATCATGACCCAGCGGCTGAACCAGGAGGCCGCCATCGCCATGGCCGCTGGCGCCAAGCTTGGCATCGACATCCCTCGCGCCGAGGCGATCAAGTGGATCACCGCCAACCCAGCCAAGGCCATGGGCATCGCCGACAAGACCGGCAGCCTCGAGCCCGGCAAGGCCGCCGACATCGTCGTCTGGAGCCGCGACCCGTTCAGCGTCTACGCCCAGGCCGAGAAGGTCTTCATCGACGGCGCGCTGGTCTATGACCGCAAGGACGCGCGCTTCCAGCCCAAGTCCGATTTCGAGCTCGGCCAGCCCGGCCAGGGAGCGTTCAACTGATGATCCGGTCTCTGCTTCTCGCCAGCGCCGCCTGCGCGCTGGCCCTTCCGGCGGCCGCCCAGACGGTGGCCATCGTCAACGCCCGCATCGAGCCGGTCTCCAGCGCCGCGATCCCGAACGGGACCCTGGTCATCAAGGACGGCAAGATCGCCGCTCTCGGCGCCAAGGTCACGGTTCCGGCCGGCGCCAAGGTGATCGACGCCAAGGGCGGCGTCGTCACGCCGGGTTTCATCGCCCCCTCCTCGAACCTCGGGGCCTCCGAGATCAGCGGCGTGCGTGAAACCCGCGACGACGGCACCGGCAATGCGCTGTCGGCCGCCTTCGACATCAGCTACGGGATCAACCCGGCCTCGACCTTCCTGGGCCTGGCCCGTGACGGCGGGATCACCAGTTCGGCGGTGACGCCGGTGCTGAGCGGGAGCGGCGGCGGCGCCCACGAGCACGCCGACGACGGCGTGGTCGAGGAGATGACCGCCGGCGCCCACGGCGACGGCGATCCGCCGCTGTTCGGCGGCCAGGCGGCGTTCATCCGCCTGAAGGCGGGCTCGCCCGACATCGTCGAGGCCTCGAAACTAGCCGTCACTGTCTCGTTGGGCGAAAGCGGCGCTCGGGCGGCGGGCGGCTCGCGCGGCGCCAACCTCGTCTTGATCCGCTCGGCCCTCGAAGACGCCCGCGCCTTCGCCGCCCGCCGCGCGGCCTTCGAGCAAGGCGCCACCCGCGACTTCGGTCTCTCGCGCCTGGACCTTCAGGCCCTGATCCCGGTCGTGCAGGGCAAGACCCCGCTGCTGATCCGCGTCTCCCGCGCCGCCGACATCCGCCAGGCGCTGAAGCTAGCGGCCGAGGAGAAGATCAAGATCGTCCTCGAAGGCGTCGAGGAAGGCTGGATGGTCGCGGCCGAGATCGCCAAGGCCGGCGTGCCGGTCATCCTCGATCCGCAGGACGACCTGCCCGGCAGCTTCGAGACCCTGGGCTCGCGCCTCGACAACGCAGCCCGCCTGCACGCCGCCGGCGTCAGCGTGGCGATCAACGGCTCGCGAGACTTCAACAACCTGCGTCAGGAGCGCCTGAACGCCGGCCTGGCGGTGGCTAACGGCCTGCCCTACTCGGCCGCTCTGGCCGCCGTGACCCTGGTTCCGGCCAAGATCTGGGGTCAGGACGGCAAGGTGGGCTCGCTCGAAGTCGGCAAGCTGGCCGACGTCGTGGTCTGGAACGGCGACCCGCTGGAGACCACCAGCTGGCCGACCAGCGTCCTGATCGGCGGCGTCGAACAGCCCAAGGACGGCCGCCACGAGCAGCTGAAGGCCCGCTACGTCGCCAGCGACCAGGGCGGCTATCCTCCGGCCTATCGCTAAGCCTTCCGCCTTATCGCGAGATCCGCCCCCGGCTTGCTGGGGGCGGATTTCTCTTTTCAGGGGAAGCCGTCGCGGCCATACGAGGCCCCCGCGTTCGAATCGCCTAGACTTCCCCTGATGTCATCCTCCGATAAGACCCCCTCCCTGTTTGGCGACGACGACGCCCTCGCCCCGGTTCCGGCCGCGCCGCTGCAAAGCAGCGTGGAGCCGCGCGTCGAGGCGACGCCGCGTCCGATCCCGCCGCCGCCACCCTCGACCAAGGCCCCCGCCGCCAAGGCCAGCGCGCCCGGCGAGTACTCGGCCGCCGACATCGAGGTGCTGGAAGGCCTGGAGCCGGTCCGCAAGCGGCCGGGCATGTACATCGGCGGCACCGACGAGCGGGCCCTGCACCACCTGTTCGCCGAAGTCCTCGACAACTCGATGGACGAGGCCGTGGCCGGCTTTGCCAAGACCATCGAGGTCAAGCTCGACGCCGACGGCTTCCTGTCGGTCAAGGACGACGGTCGCGGCATGCCCGTCGACCCGCACCCCAAGTACCCCGGCAAGTCGGCGCTGGAGGTCATCATGACCGTCTTGCACGCCGGCGGTAAGTTCACGGGCAAGGCTTACGAGACCTCCGGCGGCCTGCACGGCGTCGGCGCCTCCGTCGTCAACGCCCTGTCCGAGCGCGTCGAGGTCACCGTCTGGCGCGACGGCTTCGAGCACCTCCAGGTGTTCTCGCGCGGCAAACCGCTGGGTCCGATCCAGCAGATCGCGCCGTCGAAGAAGAAGGGCACCATGGTGCGCTTCAAGCCCGACGACGAGATCTTCGGCGACGGGACCAATTTCAAACCCGCCCGCCTGTACCGCATGGCCCGGTCCAAGGCCTATCTGTTCCGCGGCGTGCAGATCAAATGGTCCTGCGATCCCTCCCGCATCCATGACCAGACCCCGCCCGAGGCCACCTTCCACTTCCCCAACGGCCTGGCCGACTTCCTGGCCGAGCGCGCCAAGGGCCTGACCACCGTCACGCCCGAAAGCTTCTCGGGCCGCATCGAGCGCCAGGGCGAGGCCGGCGCGGTCGAGTGGGCCGTGACCTGGACGCCCCAGGGCTTTGGCGAGCACGACGGCTTCATGCAGTCGTACTGCAACACCGTGCCCACCCCCGAAGGCGGCACCCACGAGAGCGGCTTCCGCGCCGCCCTGACGCGGGGGCTCAAGGCCTATGCCGACCTCAAGGGCGAGAAGCGCGGGACGATCATCACCGCCGACGACGTCGTCGCCCAGGCCGGGGCTCTGATCTCGGTGTTCATCAAGAACCCCGAGTTCCAGGGCCAGACCAAGGAAAAGCTCTCCACCAGCGAGGCCCAGCGCTTCGTCGAGGCGGCTCTGCGCGACCCGTTCGACCTGTGGCTGTCCTCCAGCCCCAAGAACGCCCAGGCCCTGCTGGAATTCGTCATCGAGCGGGCCGAGGAGCGCCTCAAGCGCCGCAAGGACAAGGAAGTCACCCGCGCCAGCGCGACCCGCAAGCTGCGCCTGCCCGGCAAGCTGGCCGACTGCGCCGGCGGGGCGGTCGACGGCGCCGAGCTGTTCATCGTCGAAGGCGACAGCGCCGGCGGCTCGGCCAAGCAGGCCCGCGACCGCAAGTACCAGGCGATCCTGCCCCTGCGCGGCAAGATCCTGAACGTGGCCTCGGCCAGCGGCGAGAAGTTCACCGCCAACAAGGAGCTGTCGGACCTGATGCTGGCCCTGGGAGCCCAGGGCGGGAACAAGTATCGCGAGGAAGACCTCCGCTACGACCGCATCATCATCATGACCGACGCCGACGTCGACGGCGCCCACATCGCCAGCCTGTTGATCACCTTCTTCTACCGGACCATGCCGGACGTGATCCGCCAGGGTCACCTGTATCTGGCCCTGCCGCCCCTGTACCGCATCGCCCACGGCGGCAAGAGCGAGTACGCCCGCGACGACGCCCACAAGGACGAGCTCTTGGCCACGGTGTTCAAGGGCAAGAAGCCCGAGATCGGCCGCTTCAAGGGCCTGGGCGAGATGATGGCCTCCCAGCTGAAGGAGACCACCATGGACCCCAAGAAACGCACCCTGGCCCGCGTCACCCTGCCCCGCCACGAGGAAAGCGTCGAGGAACTGGTCGAGACCCTGATGGGCCGCAAGCCCGAGCTGCGCTTCCGCTTCATCCAGGAGAACGCCGAGTTCGCGACGGCGGATCTGGATCTCTAAAATCCTCCCCCCAGCGGGGGAGGTGGCGCGAAGCGCCGGAGGGGGAAGTTCTACTGAGCTTGCCTCTTCCCCCTCCGTCGTCTCTTCGAGCCGACACCTCCCCCGCTGGGGGGAGGATTTTGAACGCACGCGCACCCCCGCCACTTCACGCGGTTTCCCGCTGAAGGGATGGAAAGGGACGCGGAGCGCCGGACATCCGTCCGGAAGAATTGAATAAATACCGTTTCGACGAAGCCCGACGCTCCGCGCGACCGTTATCCGCCAGCGTCCCGTCAGGTGGCCCTGTTTGGGCCTTACCGGGAGCTGGGCCTCCCGTTTCCGAGAACCCCAGCGGTCGGAGAGGACGGGCTTTCAGCCAAACACGCCCTTTTGCCTCCAACCACGCCGACGGCGGGCGGGTGAGCCCAGCAAGCTCATCCCCGGACCGTCCGAGTATCCCCCTCGAACCTGTCCCCGCTCGATCGCCCCCCGCCGCCGCAAATGGTCGCTGGCCATGCGCCCTTTCCTCGCGACGAGGTGGTTAGAGCATAAGGGCGGTTTCAACGCGGATGATAGAGCAGCGTGTAAAAGTGGGAAGTGGTTGAAATCGTTGGGGTCGTTTCCGGATACGCGGATGATGGAGCCCCGCGAACGCTCGTACTTGCCCCCTCCGCGCCTGCGGCGCTCCTCCCCCGGAGGGGGAAGAAGGGGCGCGCACCTTCCGCCCCCTTTGGGGGCGGACGACCACGCAGAGCGTGGTCAGGTGGGGGCCTGCGGCGCTGGCCGGCCCTGCTCCGCCCGCATCCGATACGCCATCACCGCCGTATGCCCCAGCCGCTCCACCAGCCGCCAATTCACAATGGCCCCCAGCGGCGCGCCGACCACGGGCAGGAACTGGGCCAGTTTCGCCAGATCAATGTGGTCGCGGTACTGCTGCTGGAAGGCGCGCCAGTCGAAGTCGTCGAGATGGGTCGGATGGCCCTTCAAGTCCCAGTCCTGCATCGCGTCCATCACCCGCGCGCGGTGCTCGGCGTCCGAGAACGCCAGCTCGAAGATGTGCAGGATGAACAAGCGCTCGGGAAGCTGCGTCCCGTCGTGGCCGAAGATCGCGGCGATCTCGAACAACAGCTTGATCTTGAAGCTCATCAGCAGCGGGAAGTCGGCCGCCGCCGCCAGGAAGCCCCCGGCCCCGGTCACCCCGCCTTCGACGGCGGCCGTCTTCTTCCAGCCGTCGATCGCCTTGGCCGCCCGCGCCCGCCGCTCGTCCAGCGACAGGCCGATCTGAGGCGCGCCGGTCATGAAATCCGAGCCGGTCAGCATGCCCCGCGTCATGCCCTCGATCGCCGTGGTGATGGCGGCGTGGACCTTCTCGGGGATCATCCGGTTGATCCGCCGCTGCGTCGCCCGCGCCAGGCCGTTCAGCGGCCCCGGCGGCCGGAGGATCTCGTCGCGCCAGGCCAGGATGTCGGGGGAAAGAGGCATGGGGGAGTACGTAGTCCTTCTCCCCCTGCGGGAGAAGGTGGCGCGAAGCGCCGGATGAGGGGTCGCACCGCCCTCGCCCGCTCCTTCGCAGCTGATCCGCCGAGAAACCCCTCATCCGACCCGCTGCGCGGGCCACCTTCTCCCGCAAGGGGAGAAGGACTCCATAAACACCGACCTCCCCGGCGAATGCCGGGGCCCAGATCGAACCCGCCGCCGCCGAAGCGCTCGCGAGACCCCATGGCGCGCCCCCCAAAACGTTCCGGATGTATCTGGGCCCCGGCATTCGCCGGGGAGGTCGGGTGTTGGTTAGGTCCGTGAAGCCCCTTCTCACCCGAGAAGGCGCCCTCCTTACATCTCACGGCGAGACGATCGCAGGGCTGTCCAAGTCACTCAAGGCATACCCTCGGGCCGGCCAAGCCGGTCCCGGGGGACGACGCTCCGCGTCGCCGCCGCGCGGCCGCCCGGGGGGCGGTGTCGGCGGACTGACTTGGTCAGTCCTGCACGCTGCAGCCTCCAAGAGATTTAAGGACGGGACCGCGCGGGGGGCGCGGTGTGCGACGCAGGCGTGCTGATGACGTCGCGGAGTCAAATGCTCCACTTAAAGCGCTTTTCGCTGCGATATTGCACGACCAATTAGCCCTGAAACAGTATCGTTTGCATTGATAATGCTAATCTTCTGGGAGAACTTTTTCTCACCTAAAGATATAAAAAGCATCCCAAAAACCTCATCAGCAAAGCTACTTGAAATAACATCAACTCCATCAAAATCTACATAGAGTTTCTCATCATCTAAATTGGTTAGATTTTCGATTATATTTCGAACCGGCTTCGCTATCTCACGACTTCCAAAGGAAGTAGCCTCATCCCTCATCTTTATATGGGTTCCCTGCACCTCGCTCTGGAACTTTTTCTCGATGTAATCAAAGCCAGGATCATGAGGACGACCACCAAAAACTAAAGCATTTTCAAGCAATTCCTCATAATCCATCCGAATTCTCGCACGGACCATTGTACCGTCGTACGGAACAGCATGACGCCCGACATGAACCTCCCCGTGGCGGGCCGATAAGGTGAGATTCCCAGAAATAATACTGAAATCACCACCGCTCACATCGCAACATTTATAAGTTCCGTATAGTCCATTTCCCATATTCGTCTTTTTGTTCTTCGTGACGCCCTCCATGATGGACATTCTCAACGCATCTTCATCGCTAGATATGTCCAACCTTCCAGCTCGAAGACTTTTCTGTACAGTCACACCAGCATCGCAAACAAGCATCTCCACTTGAGATTTAGACGGATAGGACAGCACCTGCACTAACCCTCCAACTCTAGATTGCGCATGACCGAGAACATTGTCTGTTATTTCGTTCAACGCCCATTCAAGCGCCTTCATTTTCGATCGAGTGGCTCCACGCAAAACTCTCAAAAGCGTGTGAACGATCTTATCGACTGCCTTTTCATGCTCCTTGGCATCCGAAAAAGACATAACGGACATATTATTCAGATTCAAATCATCAAATTTCGGATATACACCGCACATATAGTGGGACCAATTAGTATTCAACATCACCTTAGCCAACCTCTTATTAGTCGGCATTTTTAAATTGAAATCGACACCAGATAATCTTCTGTATCTCAGACACACCATTACGATAGGCATCATATATGCAGCAGAAATAAATGACGCACTTTTGAAATTCAAAACTACATCGCGATAACCTTGCTTCTCGATCAAATTGAATATGGCGGCCAATGCAGGTAGCGGCTCACCCTGGAGATTACCGCCGAGGAAGATTTCATTTTTCTCCCGCCACATTGCGGCACTCTCCCTTTAGACTGATCACCAATTTACACCTTAGACGGCGCACGCTCCCCCATCCACACCTCCCGCCCCTCCATCCCCAACCTCTGCCCCCCGCCACCTCCCCAGCGGGGCCATACCGCCCTATATCCTGGTCCTGACGTTCACCACGCTGGGACCTTGCGTTGTCCACCCAGTTCCGACTGCCGCTGACCGCCGCGCCGACCTATGCTCGCGAGGACTTCGCCGTCTCGCCGAGCAACGCCGACGCCGCAGCCCGGGTCGAGGCCTGGCCGGCCTGGCCCGAAGGAAGGCTGGCGCTGATCGGGCCGGCGGGGGTGGGCAAGACGCATCTGGCCAGGGCCTGGGCGGCGGCGCATGACGCCGTGGTGATCGAGGCCACCGGCGATGAGGCGCCCGACCTGCCCGCCCTGCGCGGCAAGGCGGTGCTGGTCGAGGACGTCGACCGGCGTTCCGAAGGGACCGCGCTGTCGGACGAAGCGCTGTTCCACATCCTCAACATGGCCGGCGTCGACGGCGGGACCGTGCTGCTGACGGGGCGCACGCCCCCGGTGGGCTGGACGGCGGACGTGCCGGACCTGCGCTCGCGGCTGAATGCGCTGTGCGTGGCGCCGATCGAGGCGCCCGACGACGTGGTGCTGGAGGCGGTGCTGCGGCGGGCCTTCGAGCAGCGGCTGCTGAAGCCCGATCCGGACCTCTATCCGTACCTTTTGCTGCGCCTGCCCCGCTCGGCCGCCGAGGCGATCGCGGCGGCGGACCTGCTGGACGAAGCCGCCGCCCAGCAGCGGCGCGAGCTGAACAAGGCCCTGGCGCGCGAAGTGCTGGGGGATTTCGAGGGGGATGAGGCGGGGTAGGCGTTCCCCCTTCTCCCCTTGCGGGAGAAGGTGTCAGCGCAGCTGACGGATGAGGGGTCGATCGCCCTGTCCGCCGCGAAACCCCTCATCCGGCGCTATCGCGCCACCTTCTCCCGCAAGGGGAGAAGGAAACCCCCTGTCTTCTTCCCGTCACTTGCGTCGTTCACCATGGCGGAACAAAGTCTGCCTATAGTGATCCCATGACCAATCCCGCGACCAAGCCCCTCGACGCCGCCAATGCTCCTCAGACGGACGAAGTCTCCGGGCTGACGCTGGACGGCGAGCTGATGGCCTCGCCCGAGCGGTTCTTCAATCGCGAACTGTCGTGGCTGGCCTTCAACCAGCGGGTGCTGGAGGAGAGCTCCAATCTTCGCCACCCGCTGCTGGAGCGCTTAAGGTTCCTGTCGATCAGCGCCAACAACCTCGACGAATTCTACATGGTCCGCGTGGCCGGCCTGAAGGGCCAGGTGCGCGAGGGCGTGCGGGTGGTCAGCCAGGACGGCCTGACGCCGGGCGAGCAGCTGAACCGCATCAACGCCTCGGCCGCCGAGCTGATGGCCGAGCAGCAGAAGATCTGGCGCCAGCTGCGCACCCAGCTGCGGGACGAGGGGCTGAAGCTGCTCGACGCCAAGGACATCGAGGGCGAGGACAAGGCGCGGGCCGAAGAGATCTTCACCAACCAGATCTTCCCGGTGATGACGCCGCTGGCGATCGACCCGGCCCACCCGTTCCCGTTCATCCCGAACCTGGGCTTCTGCCTGGCGCTGAAGCTGCGCCGCATCGCCGACGACAAGCACCTGTATGCCCTGGCGCCGATCCCCCAGCAGGTGCGGCGGTTCTGGGAGCTGAGCTCGGTGGTCTCGCGCGGCAAGAAGCGCCAGCGCAAGATCGTGGCGCTGGAAAGCCTGATCATCCTGTTCCTGGAGCACCTGTTCCCCGGCTACGAGGTCGAGGGACGCGGCCTGTTCCGCCTGGTCCGCGACAGCGACCTTGAGATCGAGGAAGAGGCCGAGGACCTGGTGCGCGAGTTCGAGGCGCGGCTGAAGAAGCGTCGCCTGGGCCAGGTGGTGCGGGTCAAGATCCAGACCACCATGCCGGCCGACCTGCGCGACTTCATCCTTGAGGGCCTGCGCGCCGAGCCCGAGGACGTGATCCTGGTCGACGGCAAGCTGGGCCTGGCCCAGATGAGCGAGCTGATCCCGCCGGACCGTCCGGACCTGAAGTTCCCGCCGTTCAACGCCCGCTTCCCCGAGCGCATCCGCGACCACGGCGGCGACTGCTTCGCGGCGATCCGCGAGAAGGACATTCTGGTCCACCACCCGTTCGAGAGCTTTGACGTGGTGGTGCAGTTCCTGCGCCAGGCCGCGCGCGACCCGAACGTGCTGGCGATCAAGCAGACCCTCTATCGCACCTCCAAGGACAGCCCGATCGTGGCGGCCCTGATCGAGGCGGCCGACAACGGCAAGAACGTCACGGCCCTCGTGGAGATCAAGGCCCGCTTCGACGAGGAAAATAACCTCAAGTGGGCGCGCGACCTGGAAAGGGCGGGCGTGCACGTGGTGTTCGGCTTCGTCGACTGGAAGACCCACGCCAAGCTGTCGGTCGTGGTGCGCCGCGAGGGCGACAACGCCCTGCGCACCTACTGCCACTTCGGCACCGGCAACTATCACCCGCAGACGGCGCGGGTTTACACCGACCTTAGCCTCTTCACCTGCGACCCGGCCCTGGGGCGCGACGGGGGCAAGCTGTTCAACTTCATCACCGGCTACGCCCAGCCCGGCCGGCTGGAGAAGCTGTCGTTCTCGCCGATGACGCTGAAGCCTGATTTGCTGCGGATGATCGAGACCGAGGCGGACGCGGCGCGGGCCGGCAAGCCGGCGGGCATCTGGGCCAAGATGAATTCGGTGGTCGACCCGCAGGTGATCGACGCGCTGTACAAGGCCAGCCAAGCCGGCGTGCAGATCGACCTGGTCGTGCGCGGCATCTGCTGCCTGCGGCCGGGCATCAAGGGGCTGTCGGAGAACATCCGGGTCAAGTCGATCGTCGGCCGCTTCCTGGAGCACGCCCGCATCCTGGCTTTCGCCAACGGCGCGGCCATGCCCTCGGCGCAGACGCGGCTCTTCATCAGCTCGGCCGACTGGATGCCGCGCAATCTGGACCGCCGCGTCGAGAGCCTGGTCCCGGTCGAGAACCCGACCGTCCACCAGCAGGTGCTGGACCAGATCATGGTCGCCAACCTCAACGACGAGGCCCAGAGCTGGCGGCTGGACAGCGAGGGCGACTACGCTCGCGATCCGGCCTGGAACAGCAAGGGCGCGTTCTCGGCCCACGACTACTTCATGACCAATCCCAGCCTGTCGGGCCGCGGTCATGGGGCTCGCGACCTGCCGCGCGCGTTCGACCACGTGGGACCCAAGCGCAAGGCCTAGAGTCTTGGGGGGAGGCGCGCAAACTCCGCTTCCGCAAGCGGTTGAGGCTTCCCCCGGCGTGGGAATGCGCTAAACCACGCCCCATGCCCTTCCCGGCGCCGCGCGACGCGGCCGTGATTGATATCGGTTCAAACTCGGTCCGCCTGGTGGTGTACCGGCTGGAAGGCCGCGCCATCTGGACGGTCTTCAACGAGAAGGTCCTGGCGGGCCTGGGCCGGGATCTCGCCAAGACCGGTCGCCTGTCGCCCGAGGGCGTGATCCAGACCCTGCAGGCCCTAAAGCGCTTCCGCGCCGTGCTGGAGGCCGTCGGACCGGCCGAGGTCTTCGCCGTCGCCACCGCCGCCGCCCGCGAGGCCATCGACGGCCCAGATTTCATCCGCCGCGTGCGCGAGGAGACCGGCTTCACCGTCCGCGTCCTCTCGGGCGAGGAAGAAGCCCACTACGCCGCCGTCGGCGTGCTGGCCGGCGCGCCCGACGCCACGGGCGTGGTCGGCGACCTGGGCGGGGCCAGCCTGGAACTGGTGCGCCTGTCGGCGACCGGCGCGGGTCTGGGCGTCACCCTGCCGCTGGGCCCCTTCAGCCTGGCCGGCCCCATCGGCGCTGGCTTTGACGGCGAGCGCGTCCGGCGCCTGGCGCGCGAGCGCATCGCCGCCGTCGCCGCCGACTTCCGCACCGACACCTTCCACGCCGTGGGCGGCGCCTGGCGGAACCTGGCTTTGCTTCACATGCGGCTGTCGGGCTACCCGCTGCACGTCGTCCACCAGTACGAGATCGGGGCGACAGAGGCGTTGGAGGCCGCGCGCCTGGTCGCCCACCAGTCCAAGAGCTCGCTGGAACGCATCGAAGGCATGAGCAAAAAGCGCTCGGAGACCCTGCCCTACGCGGCCGTGGTGCTGGAGACGCTGATCGAGCAGCTGGGCCTCAAGCGCATCGAGATCTCGGCCTATGGCGTGCGCGAGGGCCTGCTGTTCGAGGCCATGCCGCCGCGCGTGCGCAGCCTGGATCCGCTGATCGAGGGCTGCTCGGCCCTGGGGGCGCGCCAAGGCGTGGCCGACGATCTGGGCGCGGCCCTGGACGCTTGGATCGCTCCAGCCTTCCGCGAGCTGCCGCCGCTGTTTGGCGAGCGCGACGGCGTTCTGGTCTCGGCCGCCTGCCGCCTGGCCGATGTCGGCGTGCGCCTGCACCCGGACCATCGCGCCGACCTCGTGTTCGAGCAGGTGCTGCGCGCGCCGATCGCGGGCCAGACCCACGCCGAGCGCTGCTTCCTGGCCGCCGCCGCCCACGCGCGCCACGCGACGAACTTCCATCCGCCGGAACTGGCGACGCTGGAGCGGCTGCTCAGCCCCGCCCAACTGAAACGCGCCCGCGCCCTGGGCGCCACAATCCGGCTGGCCTGCGACCTCTCTGGCCGCAGCCCCAGTCTCTTGGCCCACGCCCGCCTGAGCCTGGACAAGGCGAACCTCATCCTGGCCGCCGATCAGGGCTTCGCCGACCTTCTGCTGGGCGAACAGACCAACAAGCGCGCCAATACGGCCGCGCAACACCTGGGACTGAAGTCGAAGATTGTCTCAGATTGATCTCAGGTAGAGATCCGCCGTATTTTATGTTTAATTTGATCTTTATTTCCTCAATACGAGGAACCGGACAACTTGACGCACGTCTAGCGCCTCTTTTCAGCATGCTTTGTTAGGCATGCCCGCTCTAGCCTTCCTGAACGACACAGGGAGACCCCGGATGCTGAAGCATCGTTCCCACTACCTCGACGCCATCGCCCCGCCCCCCAGCGCCTCGCCGCGCTTCGAGCCGCGCGTCGTCCCGCGTCCGGCGAACGATCAGGACACGCCGGTAGCCAGCGCCGCCCGCGTCCTGCAGGCCGATATCGCCCGCGCCTTCTCGGCCAAGGATGGCTGGTCGGTGGGCAAGACCGTGGCCGCCGGGGTGATCTTCCACCTAGGTGTCTTCTGCGCCCTGGGGCTGGCGGCCGGAGCGGCCCTGGCTCAGCTGGCGCGCGGATAGAAGAGGCGCCTAGGGCGTCTCGCCGCCATCACCAAATAGCGCCACATACAGATCCCGCGGCATGACGGGCTTTTCCACCCAGCCCGTCATACCCGCCTCGCGGCAGGCGGCGATCTCCACGGGCGAGGCCGCGCCGGTCACCGCGATAATTGGCGTCTCACGATTGGCGCCGCTTTCGCGGAGGCGGCGCGAGGCCTCCAGGCCGTCCATGCCCGGCATGCGCACATCCATCAGGATGGCGTCGAATGTCAGCTCCTCGGCCGCCGCCAGCGCCGACAGAGCGTCTTCGGCGGTTTCCACCTCGGCGCCGAACGCTTCCAGCATCCGCGCCAGGGTGCGACGGTTGATATCGTGATCGTCTACGACCAGCACCGATAGCGCTCGCCTCGACGTAGCCAGAGCCGCCGCCTCGGCGGCGTCGATGGCTGGCGGCGGCGCGCCTTCGGGCGCGGGCAAGGTCAGCGTGAAGCACGCGCCGCTTCCGCCGCCGTCGGCCGCCTTCAGGTCGCCACCCATCAGACGCGCCAGGTCGCGGCTGATCGCCAGGCCAAGACCGGTGCCGCCGAACGCCCGCGTCGTTTTCAGGCCCAGTTGCTCGTAGGGACTAAACAGGCGGGCGATCTGCGCCTCTGTCAGTCCAGGACCGGTGTCGCACACCTCGATGGACACGAAGCGGCGGCCATCCCGCGTCAAGGGGGTGACCGTCACCATCACCTCGCCGTCGGCGGTGAACTTGATGGCGTTGCTGATCAGGTTGTTGAGGATCTGGCGGACGCGCATGGGATCGCCCCGCACCCATTGCGGGCTGGCGGCGGCGCCGCGCAGCACAAGCCTCAGCCCCTTGGCGCGGGCGGTGTTACGCCAGAACCGAACTGTGTTCGAGATCAGCGCCCTCAAGTCGTGATCCACGACCTCTACGCCCATGCGGCCCGCTTCGATCTTCGACAGATCCAGAAGATCATTGAGCTGGGCGCGCATCATCAGACCGGCGTCGGCGATCAGCGCCGCGGCGGATCGGTCGGCCTCGCTGGCCGCGTCGAGCGAGGCCGCGCCATTGACGATGGCGTTGATCGGCGTGCGCAGCTCGTGGCTCACCATGGCGATGAAGGCCGACTTGGCGGCGGTCTGCGCCTCAGCCGCCCGTCGCGCGGCGCGTTCGGCCAGCAGGGTTCGCCGCGACCAGAGGAAGGTCAGCGAGACCGTTAGACAGAAAAGTCCCACGCCAATCAAGAAGTGCGGCAGGAAGGGATCAATACTGGCCCCCACGACAAATGGCGTGACGACCAGATAAGCAAGATGCGGCGCGACGGCGCACAGGAAGGCGACCAGACAACCTTCGGCGCCCATCAACGCGGTGAAGACCGAGCCCGACAACAACAGGATCGCCCCTGCGGATGTCACCGGGGTTCCCGCCTGCCAGAACGGAATGGCCAGCGCCCCGAAGACCACCCCCATCAGGAAATCGACGGTCAGGTTTAACCAAACGCGTCGCTGGGGCGCCGGGGCGTCCAGGAAACTGCGGATCGCGTAAAGCTCAAGGAGCTGCGCGGCTCCATAGACCAGAACCCACGGCGCCAGAAAGGGCATGCCATGCAGAGTGAGCCCGATCAGGCACAGGGAAACGGCCACGAAGATGCGCAGAGGAACCTGCTGGCGGCGCGAAATCGCTGCGGCGCGATAATCGACCGCTAGACGCCCCCAGAATTCACGCAACTCAACCCCCACAGGCGCGCCTCGCCCTCTACGGCCGCCGTCATACCGTCAAATCAGGTCACACGCCCGGTGGCGAATCGGGAGATGGCCCGATTCGGGTACAAATCAACCCGTCCGTAAGCCCGAGGCAAGCGAAAGCACAGCCTCAGAACGCGACAGGACGATCAGCTCGCCTTGGGCGCGCGACGAACCTCGACCACGCGAACCTTGGCGCCGTCCAGCACCAGGGCCAACTCACCGCGCTTTATCTTCAAGGCGTCGGCCCCGAAGGCGTCGCGGCGCCAGCCGGTCAGGGCCGGGGTGGCGGCGTTATCGTCGGCGGCGATCTTCTCCAGATCCGAAACCGTGGCGATCAGCTTGGAAGCGACGCCGGCCTCTTCGGCCCGCGCCTTCAGCAGCACCTTGAGCAGCTCGACGACGGCCCCGGCGTTCTGGGGCGGCGGGGGACCCGACTTTTCGACCACCGGAGCATAACCTTCGGGATCGGCCAGGGCGACCTTGATCGCGGCCAGCAGATCGGGGCCGAACTTGCTGCCGCCAAAGCCCTTGGGCACGCCGCGCAGGTTGTTCAGGGCCTCCAGGCTGGTCGGCGCCTGGGTCGCCAGCTCGTCGATGGCCTCGTCCTTCAGGATGCGGCCGCGCGGCTGGTCGCGGTTCTGGGCGGTGCGCTCGCGCCAGGCGGCGACGGCCTTGAAGACGGCCAGATACTTGGATTGCGTCTTGCGCGGACGCAGGCGGCGCCAGGCCTTTTCCGGGTCGACATCGTAGGCGGCCGGGTCGGAGATGGCGGTCATCTCCTCCTCGACCCAGGCTAGACGGCCCGAGGTTTCGAGGCGCTCGCGGAGGATCGGGAACAGCGCCGCCAGGTGAGTGACGTCGGCCAGGGCATAGGTCAGCTGCGCCTCGGTCAGCGGCCGGCGCGCCCAGTCGGTGAAGCGGCTGGACTTGTCCAGTTCGATGCGCAGCATCTGGCGGACCAGGGCGTCATAGGCGATCTGCTCGCCAAAGCCCGCCGCCATGCCCGCCACCTGGGTGTCGAACAGCGGCTTGGGCATCGCCTTCAGGTTATTGAAGATCTCGACGTCCTGACGGGCGGCGTGAAAGACCTTCAGAATGCGCTCGTCGCGCATCACGGCCAGCAGCGGCTCCAGGTCGATATCGTCGGCCAGCGGGTCGATGACGGCTTCGTGCGTGGGCGACGCGACCTGGATCAGGCACAACTTGGGCCAGTAGGTCGTCTCGCGCATGAACTCGGTGTCCACCGCGATGAAAGGCTCGCCCGAAAGCGCATTACAAAACGCCGCCAGCTCGGCGGTGGTGGTGATCGGCTTCATCCGCTGCTAATAGCCTCGCGCACCCCCGAGTCTGCAAGCGTCAAGACGCAGGAAGCTGGGCCGGGACGCAAAATTTCCGCGAGTTCGGAGGATGTTCCCGTCCTCCGAGAGACTAAGAGCGAGCGCCAGAGCGACCATGAGCGATCAGCCCAACGGCCTTACCTATGCCCAGGCGGGCGTCGATATCGACGCGGGCAATGCGCTCGTCGACGCGATCAAACCCCTGGCCAAGGCCACTCGCCGTCCTGGCGCAGAGGCAAGCCTGGGTGGTTTCGGCGCGCTCTTTGACCTGAAAGCAGCTGGTTACAATGACCCGTTGCTGGTCACCACGACCGACGGCGTCGGCACCAAGCTGCGCATCGCCATTGATGCGGGCATGCACGCCACAGTCGGCGTCGACCTGGTGGCCATGTGCGTCAACGACCTGCTGGCCCAGGGCGCCGAGCCATTGATGTTCCTGGACTACTTCGCCACCGGCAAGCTGGACATCGAGGTCGCCAAGAGCG
>NZ_PEGH01000006.1 GCF_002737755.1 Caulobacter sp. BP25 | reverse complement strand
CGGCCAGCTGGGGTTCGTTCAGGATCACGCAGGGCGGCGCGGGTCGCGCCGAGGCGGACGGGTTTTCGTCGGTCATCCGCCCCCTTTGCCGCCGACTGCGTATCAGACGCAAGAGGGCAGGAGCTTAACCACTACAGGCGCGTTTAGGCAGGATGTACCGACGCGCCTTCCTGACCACCCTCGCCGCCCTGCCCCTACTCGCCGCCTGCGAGGAGAAACCGATGCTGGGCCAGGAAGAGCCGGCCATGGATTCCAAGGCCCTGCAAAAGGCGATGGAGCGCCTGGCCGCTCGCGCCGCCCCCGGGGTGCTGGGTGTCGCGGCCGAGGACCTCGGCACGCGCCAGGTCTGGGCTTTCAACGGCGACCGGCCGTTTGTCCTGGGCTCGGCCGTCCGTGTCCCGATCCTGGCGGCGGTGATGGCCGACCATGCCGCCGGCCGCCTCGACCCGAACGAGGTGATCACGGTGCGCGATGTCGACCTATCGCCGCCCCCCAGCGCCGTGGCCGACGCCTGGCCGGGTCGAAAATCCTACACGGTGGCGGCGCTGGAGGCCCTGGCGCGCGCCGGCGACAACACAGCGCTCGACCTGCTCGCCAAGCGGATCGGCGGCCCCGGTGGCGTCAATGGACTGCTCGCCGTACGACAGCTGGAGGGGATCTCGGTCGACCGCTATCGCCGACAGGCCGAGACCGAGGCGGCAGGCCTGTCCTCGTTTCGCGCGGACTGGAGGGGCGAGACCGCCTGGCGCCGCGCCCTCATGAGCGTCTCGGCCGATGAACGCGCCAGGGCGATCCGTCGGCGCGCGGTCGATCAGCGCGACACGGCCACGCCCGTGGGTCTGGTCCGGCTGCTGGAAGCGTTCAACACGCGCGAAGTCTTCGCCAGCGCGGAGCCTCGCCTGCTCCTTGGGAACGATCCCGGCTATCTGGCGACCGCCCTGCCTGCGGGAGCCAGGATCTGGCAGGCGGCCGGCGCGAACCGCAACGACCTGGGCCTTACGCCCGAGAGCCACGCCGTAGCCCTGATCGAACTGAAGGACGGTCGGCGTGTCGCCCTGGCGGCCTTCCTGTCCGGCTCCACGGCGAACGCCGCCGCGCGCGAGGCGATCCTCTCCGAGGCCGGCCGCACGGTGCTGAAGTCCTTCTAACCGCGCCGGGCGCGCGCCAACGCCTCGATCAGCAGGCCAGGATGCAGAGGCTTGGCCAGGTGCAGGTCCGCGCCGGCGGCCTGGGCGGCGGCGACGTGCTCTTCCATGGCGTTGGCGGTCAGCATGATCACCAGCATCGGCCGCGCGCCGGAAGCGGCTTCGCGCGCCCGGATGGCGCGGGTGGCCGAGAGGCCGTCCATCACCGGCATCTGCATATCCATCAGCACCGCGTCGAAGGGCTTCTCGTCCAGCGCCGCCAAGGCCGCTTCACCATCGGCGACCAGGGTCATGTCCACGCCGAACGGCTCCAGCACGATCTCGACGACCTTGCGGTTGGTGGGATGGTCCTCGGCGACCAGCACGCGCAGCCCTTCCAGGGAGACCGTCTCATCAGCCGCCTCGTCGGTTTCGGCCGGAAGCTCGGCGCAGCGTTGCAGGGGCAGGACAACCTCAAACCGCGCGCCCCGCCCCGGCGCGCCGTCGGCGCTGATCCGCCCGCCCATCTTTTCGGTCAGGGCCGCGCAGATCGACAGCCCCAGGCCCGTGCCGCCGTACTGGCGGGTGATCGACTGGTCGGCCTGGACGAAGCGCTTGAACAGCCGCTCGCGCACCGCCGCATCAAACCCGACGCCCGTGTCGCGCACGACAAAACGCAAGCTATTCTCGACCCGATCGACCTCCAGCGCCACTTCGCCCGTGTCAGTGAACTTCACGGCGTTGGCCAGCAGGTTGGACAGGATCTGGCTAATGCGCCCGGCGTCGCCTTCATAGGCCCCGACAGCGCCGGGAAAGACGGACCAACGGAAGTCCAACGCCTTGGCCCGCGCGGCGGCCGCGTGCAGCTCGGCGATGCCCTGGACCAGCCGCGTCAGGTCAAACGGCTCCGGCGCCAGCTGGAATTCGCCCGCCTCGATCTTGGACGCATCCAGGATGTCGCTGAGCACCTGCTCCAGCAATCGGCCTGACGAGGTGACCAGACCGGCCAGTTCGCGCCGGACGGCCGGGTCCTGCTCCTCGGCCAGGCGATCACCGATGGCGATGACGCCGTTCAGCGGCGTCCGCAACTCGTGGCTCATGTTGGCCAGGAAGACGGACTTGGCCTGGTTGGCGCGCTGCAGCTCCGCCGTGCGCTCGGCCACGCGCTCCTCCAGCGACCGCAGGAGCTCCTCGTTGCGGTCCCGCTGGCCGCGCAGCGAGCGCGCCAGGGCGCCGATCTCGTCCTCCCGTTCCTCGATGGGCGCGGCGGCCGCCGGATCGCCCAGCCTCTGGGCCTCGGCCAAGCCGTGCAGCGGCGCGACCACCATCTGGTCCGTCAGGCGATACAGCAGCAGAATCTGGGCGAGCACGCCCAGGAAGCCAAACAGCAGCACCCAGGAGGCCGTCTTCAGCGACGACCAGACGATATCGCTCGACGGGAAGGTCATCAGGAACCACCAGCCCGGCTCCATCAGACGACCGTAAGCGACCAGCCGGTCGCCGCGCGGCGCCAGCACCGTCCCCACGGCGCGGTTCTGCGCCTGGATGTGCTGGATCAGGCGCTTAAGGTCGTTGTTGACCTCGAAGCGGCGCAAGGCGAAGGCGTCGATCGCCCCCCTTCGCGAAAGTCCCTGGGCGGCGATCAGCTCGCCATTGTCGGCCACGATCATGTTGCGGCCATCGGGAAGCGCGTCTCCGACAGCCCGAAGCAGGTAGGAGTCGAGCGACAGGCTTGCCCCGAACGCGCCGATGAACCGGCCCTCCAGATAGAACGGCGTCAGGCAGGCGACGGTGAGCCGGCGGCCGGTCGGATCCGAGATCAGCCGGCGCAGCTTGGTGCACTTCATCAGCCGTTCGGGATTGTTCTTTGGCAGGGTCAGGAGGGTCATTTCCTCGCTGGCGATGCTGAGGTCCGGCGGGGCGTCGCGTCGATAGAACTGCAGCTTGTCCGCCCTTCGCGGCCCGAACATCACCAGCCGCGAGTCCGGCGTGAAGAAGTAGAAGTTGTCGTAGTGACGCAGCTGGGCCTCGCCGGTGGCGACCACCACGTCCAGCGCGGCCACGAACAGCGCTTTCTGGGCTGTCGTCAGCGTGGCGGCGCGCGGCAGGTAAGCCCCCACGCCATAGACGTAGCGCTCTCCGATGCGGGCCCCGTCGAACAGGCCCGGCGCCGACCGGCGCGTGCCGTCGCCGTACTCGGGAAACAGCGCGTCGAACCTGGCCAAGTCGCCGGCGTTCTCCCCATCCGCTAGACGCCGCGTCAGAGCCTCGGCGGCCGCGTCATGGATCTTGACCAGATCAGAGAACAGCCGGTCCTCGGTCTTCACGCGCTCGCCGACATAGGCGGCCAGGTGCCGGGTCTGGGTGTCGGCGGCGCTTTCGCGCACGAAGAAGAAGGCGGCGGCGGTGGCCACGCCGGTCACCGCGATCGACAGCATCGCGACCATGGTCAGCAGACGACGCGCCAGCGGCCGCGTAACCTGAGCATTCGTGGCTAGATTGCCGTTCACCGCGCCCCCGCGCCGGCCACTTCTGCGGACCGGTCTTGCTCTGAAATGCCAACCCTCGCGCTAAATCAAGAGCGCCCTTCCGACCGGTCGATCGCCCAGCGCCCCCGCCTGACGAACGACCGAAAACCGCGAACTCAAACATCGAACCCGCGCCGCGCGTCAACCGATCCGCTTTTCCCTCGCCACGCAACAGTCTATAGCGACCCGGTCCGCGCCGCGTCCTGGCCCTGTGCGCCAGGCCGCTCCAGGCGCGCCACCGCCAGAGGAACTGCCCCGCAATGGCCAAGATCAAAGTCGCCAATCCCGTCGTCGACATGGACGGGGACGAAATGACCCGGATCATCTGGAAGCTCATCAAGGATAAGCTGATCTTCCCGTACCTGGACCTGGAACTGGATTACTACGACCTTTCGGTTGAAAATCGCGACGCCACCGACGACCAGGTGACGATCGACGCAGCCAACGCGACCAAGAAGCACGGCGTCGCCGTCAAGTGCGCCACCATCACGCCGGACGAAGCTCGCGTGAAGGAATTCAATCTCAAGAAGATGTGGAAGTCGCCGAACGGCACGATCCGCAACATCCTGGGCGGCGTGATCTTCCGCGAGCCGATCATCTGCCAGAACGTGCCGCGTCTGGTGCCCGGCTGGACCCAGCCGATCATCGTCGGCCGCCATGCCTTCGGCGACCAGTACAAGGCCACCGACTTCCTGTTCCCCGGCAAGGGCACCCTGACGATGAAGTTCGTCGGCGAGGACGGCTCGGTCATCGAGCACGAGATCTACAAGGCCCCGTCGGCCGGCGTGGCCATGGGCATGTACAATCTGGACGAGTCGATCCGCGACTTCGCCCACGCCTCGTTCGCCTACGGCCTGAACCGCGGCTATCCGGTTTATCTCTCCACGAAGAACACGATCCTGAAAGCCTATGACGGCCGCTTCAAGGACATCTTCCAGGAAGTCTTCGACGCCGAATACGCCGACAAGTTCAAGGCCAAGGGCATCCACTACGAGCATCGCCTGATCGACGACATGGTCGCCTCGGCGCTGAAGTGGTCGGGCGGCTACGTCTGGGCCTGTAAGAACTACGACGGCGACGTGCAGTCGGACATCGTCGCCCAGGGCTTCGGGTCGCTGGGCCTGATGACCTCGGTGCTGATGACGCCGGACGGCAAGACGGTGGAAGCCGAGGCCGCTCACGGCACCGTCACCCGCCACTACCGCCAGCACCAGAAGGGCGAGAGCACCTCGACGAACTCGATCGCCTCGATCTTCGCCTGGACCCGTGGCCTGGCCCACCGCGCCAAGCTGGACAACAACCAAGCCCTGACCGACTTCGCCGCCACCCTGGAACGCGTCTGCATCGAAACCGTCGAGAGCGGCTACATGACCAAGGACCTGGCCCTGCTGGTCGGCGACAAGCAAGGCTGGCTGACCACCGAAGGCTTCCTCGACAAGATCGACGAGAACCTGAAGAAGGCCATGGCCGCCTAAGGCTTTAGCAAAAGCTGCAAGACGAGAACGCCCCCGAGACCCTCGGGGGCGTTTTTCGTTCTGGACGGCCGACCGTGAAGACTGGTCTATGCCGCCTGAAGCTCCGGAGGCCTCATGACCCTGCAGAAGCGGATCTGGGATCTGATCGTGCTGGCGATCTTCGCGTTCGCCGCCGCGTTCGTCTCCGCGCCCTGGTTCGCGTTCAGGGCGCTGAAGGCCGCCGTCCAGTACGAGGATGTGCAGGCGATCGGTGAGCTGGTCGATTTCCCCGCCGTCCGCCGCAGCCTGATGGCCCAGCTCATCGTGGACACGCCGGCCGCCAAGCCAGAAGCGCCCTCGATCTGGCGCGACCCGATGGGCGTCTTCAAGAAGGCCGTGGAACCGATCGCTCCGCCCGAGCCCAAGGTCGATCGCTATCTGACGGTGTCGGGCTTCAACGCCCTGACGCGGGGCTACGCGCCAGGCGCGGAGCCAGTGGAGCCTTCGCCTGGTGGCGCCCTCCAGCAGGCCATCAAGGGTCCCTACCCCGCCATAGGCTACTGGGATCCCAACCGCGTGCGCATCTCGGTCAAACGGCCGGGCGCGCGCGACAAGGTCACGGTCTTCACCTTCGAACGTCGCGCGCTGTTCGCCTGGCGCCTGGTCCATATCCGCCTGCCAGCTGACGAGCGCCAGGCCTGAGCTTGCATCCGAGGTTCCCGTCTTGATCGCTCTCGTCGCCGACATCCTGGTCCGCGTCTGGCCGTTCTTCCTGCTGGTCGGGGCCGGGTTGGTGCTGACCCGTCTGCGCCTTCTGAATGCTGATCAGGCGCGAGGCTTGTCGATCTACGTCTATTGGATCGGCTTCCCCGCCCTGTTGATCCACTCGCTGTCGCGCATGGGCCGCCCGACGCCTGAACTGACCACCGGCTTGGCGGCCTACGCCGTCGTGGGTCTGGCGGTCATGGCGGGGGTCGTCATGCTGGGCCGGGCGCTGAAATGGACAAAGGCCGAACAGGCCGGCGCGGCGATCACCAGCGGGGTCGGCAACAGCGCCTTCCTGACCCTGCCGATCACCGCGGCGGTCATGGGGGCCGAGACCGCGCGTCTGGTCGCCGGCGTCATCGCGGTAGACTTCGTGATCCTCTCGGCCGCCGGCGTGGGCCTGCTCGGCTGGGCGGCGGGCCGCTCGGTGTGGCGCTCGATCCTGCAAGCCTTCCGCAATCCCGTGGTCGCGGCCGCCTTCGCCGGTGTCGCCCTGGCCCTGCTGGACCTGAAGCCGCCCGAGGCGCTGGACCGCGCCCTGAGCCTGGCCGCTGCTTCGGGCAGCCCGGTCGGCCTTGTCGCGCTTGGCGCGGCGCTGGGCCTCCGCGAAGCCGAGGGTGAGGCCTCGCCCCACAAAGGTCCCATCGCCACGGCGGCGTTCGCCAAGCTCGCCCTGTTCCCGCTGCTGGCCTGGTTCGCCATCGGCCTGACGCTCGCGCCGCCGGCCTTCCGCGTCGGAGCGACCCTGCTGGCGGCCGCGCCCACCGCCGTCAGCGCCTTTATCCAGACCCGCGCCTATGACGTCTTCGCGCGAGGCGCGGCGCGCACCGTGGCCCTGACCACCGCCCTCGCGCTGCTGACTCTCGCAGTGGCCGTCCTGCTGCTGACACCGTCAGCCGCCCCTTAAGGCGCGGCGCGGTTTGACACCGGAAGACACGGCCAGTAGATGATTTTGCGAATCATTATCGTTCGCATCGAGGTCCGTATGTCCCCCAACTTCCGCGCCCTTCTGTTGGGTGGCGCCGCACTGGCCTGCGCCGGTGTTTCCGGCATCGCCTTCGCAGCGGAAACCGACAGCCGCGACGCCAGCGCCAACGAGGTCGATCGCGTGGTGATCACCGGCGCGCGGACCCGCACCTCGGCGGTGACGGGCCTCGACATGAGCCTACGTGAAACGCCCCAGTCCGTGACCTTGGTCAATCAGGAGCGGATCCGGGACTTCGCCCTGACCGACGTCAACCAGCTGCTGGCCCAGGTGACGGGCGTCAATGTCGAGAAGGTCGAGACCGACCGCACCTATTACAACTCGCGAGGCTTCGACATCACCAACTTCCAGGTCGACGGCGTCGGTTTGCCGTTGATCTGGGGCATCCAGTTCGGCGAGCTGGACACCGTTCTGTTCGATCGCGTCGAGGCCGTGCGCGGCGCCAACAGCATGATGACCGGCACGGGCAATCCGTCGGCGACGATCAACTATGTGCGCAAGCGCCCCACCAACACCTTCCAGGCCTCGGCGGCGGCGCAGTACGGTTCGTGGGACAGCTACCGCCTCGAGGCCGACGTTTCGGGGCCGCTGAACGCCTCCGGCACGCTGGCTGGCCGCCTGATCTACGCCAACGAGGACAAGGACAGCTATCTCGACCACTACCACGTCAACCGCAACGTCTATGGCGCTCTGCTGGCCTGGGAGGCCACGTCCAAGCTCACCGCCACGGTCGGTTGGTCGATGCAGGACAATCGCGCCAGCGGCAACAACTGGGGCGCCCTGCCCCTGACCTATAGCGACGGCTCGCTGATCCACTATCCACGCTCAGCCTCGACCTCGGCGGACTGGACGCACTGGAACGTCAAGGACCAGACGGGCTTTGGCGAGCTGGCCTGGAAGTTTGACAACGGCTGGCAATTCAAGGCCATCGGCACGCTCAAGCGCTTCGAGGAGAACGCCAAGCTGCTCTACGCCTATGGCGCGCCGGACAAGACCACGGGCCTGGGCGTCCTGGGCATGGCCGGCGTCTATCCGTCGGTCTATGAGAGCGCCAGCCTGGACGCCTACGCCTCAGGTCCGTTCCAACTGTTTGGGCGCTCCCATCAGCTGGTGGTCGGGGGCCAAGTCTCCCGCTCGCACGGCCACGAGTACGAGGCCTTCTCGAACGATGCGATCGTCTACGGCCCGGTCGGGAGCTGGGCTGGCGTTCAGCCGGCGGAACCGAGCTTCCCCGACGCCTATCTCGCCGCCGACCAGGTGGACCGCCAGGCCCGTTTCTACGCCGCCACCCACCTCAGCCTCAGCGACAAGCTGAAGGCGGTCGTGGGCTTCAACGCCCTGAAGCTGAAGTCCAAGGGCTTCTCGTACGGCGTCGACACCCCGCGCGATGACGAGAAGGTCAGCCCCTATGTCGGTGCGGTCTATGACCTGAACGCCAACGTCTCGCTGTACGCCAGCTACACCGACATCTTCAATCCGCAGTCGGAGATCGACGTCAACCACCAGACCCTGGCCGCCGCGCACGGCAAGGCCTACGAGGCCGGCGTCAAGAGCGAGTGGTTCGACGGCCGGCTGTACCTGACCGGCGCGGTGTTCACGTCGCGTCAGAACGGTCTGGCCGAATATGCAGGGACCTTCACCGACACGCTCCAGAGCTACTACGCCGGCGTCGACACCAAGGCGACGGGCTACGAGCTAGAGGCCGTCGGCGCCATCAACGCCCAATGGCGCGTCAGCCTGGGCTGGACGGACCTTTCGATCGAGGACGGCGATGGCGACAAGGCCCGCACCTACCTGCCGCGCAAGACGCTGAAGGCCTCGACCACCTACACGATCCCGACCCTCCGCAATCTGACCCTGGGCGCCCAGCTGCGCTGGCAGGACGAGATCTATCAGCAGGACGTGACGCGGCTGGAGCAGAAGGCCTATGGCGTGGTCGACCTGATGGCGGGGATCGACGTCACCGACAAGGTGCGGGCGACCCTCAATCTGAAGAACGCGACGGACAAGACCTATCTGACTAGCCTGATGTGGAACCAGTCCTACTACGCCGCGCCGCGCAGCGTGTCGGTGCGGCTGGACTACGCGTTCTAGGCCGGTCCGATGGATGCGCGCACCCCGTCACCGCTGACACGAAAGGCGCGAGCCTCGGTGTCCCCAAGGCTGGCCGTGCGGCCAACCCTGGGCTTCCTGCACCGCTGGGGCGGGCTGGCCATCGCGGCCTTCCTGTTCATTTCGGGCGTGACGGGGGCGATCATCTCCTGGGACCACGAGCTGGACGACCTGCTCAATCCCCACCTCATGCAGGCCCGCACCGACGGTCCCTCCCTGCCCCCGCTGGAGCTGGCCAAGCGCATCGAGGCGCGCGACCCTCGCGTGCAGGTCACCTACATCCCGCTGACGCCCGAACCCGGCGAGGCCTACGCCTTTGGCGTCGAGCCCAAACGCGATCCGGCCACCGGCAAGCTGTTCGAGCCGGGCTACAATCAGGTCTTCATTGATCCGGCGACCGGCGACGAGCAGGGGCGCCGGGAATGGGGCGCGGCTTGGCCGATCACCTCCGAGACCTTCGTCTCGTTCCTCTATGTGCTCCACTACAGCCTGCATATTCCGGCGATGTGGGGGATCGACCGCTGGGGCGTCTGGCTGATGGGCGTCGTCGCCGTCATCTGGACGCTGGACTGCTTCGTCGGCTTCTACCTGACCCTACCCTCTCGCGCCTCGACCCAAAAAAACAAGAATGGCAAGAGCGGCAAGAGCTTCTGGAGCCGCTGGAAGCCCGCCTGGCAGATCAAGACCAAGGCCAGCGCCTATCGGATCAATTTCGACATCCACCGAGCCTTCGGCTTATGGCTGTGGGGCGTGCTGTTTACCGTGGCCTTCACGGCCTTCTCGCTGAACCTCTACAGCGAGGTGTTCTATCCGGCGCTGTCCAAGATCTCGAAGACCACGCCGGGTCCGTTCGAGTTGCGCGCGCCCGCGCCCCTGGACCAGCCCATTGTCGCCCGACGGACCTATGCCGAAGTCATCGAGACCGCCAAGGCCGAGGCCAAGGCGCGCGGCTGGAGCGTCCCTGCAGGCGGAGCCTTCTACTCGCCGGCCTATGGCATCTATGGCGTAGGCTTCTTCGAACCCGGCGGAGGTCATGGCGCGGCGGGCGTCGGCCCGCCCTATCTCTACTACGACGGTCAGACCGGCCAGTTCGTCGGACAGCGCCTGCCATGGGTCGGGACAGCAGCCGACATCTTCGTACAGGCGCAGTTCCCGCTGCATTCGGGCCGCATCCTGGGCTTGCCGGGACGGATCTTGATCTCCTTGACCGGCATCGTCGTCGCCGCGCTCAGCGTCACCGGCGTCGTGATCTGGTGGAAGAAGCGCAAGGCGCGAACAAAGCGCAAGGTCCGCGCCATCTGACATAGGCCAGGCGAGCTGCTGACATGGATTGTCAGCGGTCCGACCTAGGGTGGTGTCGGAAGGAGACACCATGATCAGCTACATCACCATCGGCGCCAGCGACATCGATCGCGCCGGCGCCTTTTACGACGCCGTGCTGGGCGCGCTGGGCAGTCAGCGCTTGTGGCGACAAGGCGACTGGATCGGCTACGGCCCCGACCCTGAGCACGCTACCGTGATGATCTGCTCGCCCGAGAACGGCCTGCCCGCTAAGGCCGGCAATGGCATCATGGTCGGGCTGAAGGCGGACTCGCCCCAGCAGGTCGACGCCTTCCACGCCGCCGCCATGGCCCATGGCGGCAGCTGCGCTGGCCCGCCGGGACCGCGTCCCAACTATGGCGAGGGCCACTACCTGGCCTATGTGCGCGATCCCGACGGCAACAAACTGTCGGCGTTTCTGAAGAGCTAGACGCGCCTAGAGACCCAAGGGTTCAACCCGGCCCTTGGCCCGTAAGCAGACTGGAGGTCGGCGGGCCGCCGGGCCTGCCCTGGTCGCCGGCCTTCCAGCCAGTCGGGCAAGGTCCGAGCCGGTGATAACGCCGCGACTGGACGATCTTGCCGCCGGCGTCCTGCAAGGGCTGCAAGGCGAAGCGGACGGTGAAGTCGTCGGCCGCCTTGCGCGTCGTCGTGACGTAGAGCCCATAGCGCGAGCCGCCCGCCTCGCAGCGAACGATGCGCTCCTCGGGCGTATCCTTGGCGGGCTGGCCGACTGGCAAGCAGGGCAGTCCCCCGACCTGAGGCTCCACGCGCGTGAACGCGCTTACCAGTTCAGGATTTGCGCAGATATCGACGGCGCCCGCCTGACCGCCGGAATCCTCGACGACCGCGACCCGCCAAAGCGACGGCGCCGTGAAATGGACTGGCGTCTTGGCCACCTCGCGCTCGCAGCCTGCGAGGACCAGAACAAGGCCTACGGCCGCAAGCCGCCGCATCGTCATCGTGAAGGACATGGGCCACGCCTTGTTGAATTACACACGTAACTCAATTGAGGCTTGATCCGCATCGCCGTCAAGCGACCACGAAAAAGGGGACGCCTTTCGACGTCCCCTATCGTTTCTCAGATCCCTATCGGATCAGCCGGCCAGCGCCGCCTTGACCGCAGCGAGACCGTCCTGGGCCTTGCTGTCGTCCGGCGCGCCGCCCTGGGCGAAGTCGGCCTTGCCGCCGGCGCCCTGGCCGCCCATGGCGATCACGGCGGCCTTGGCCAGATCAGCGGCGCTGAACTTGGCCGTCAGGTCGGCGGTAACCGCCACCGTCACGGCGGCCTTGCCGTCGGACGTGCCGACCAGGGCCACGACGCCCGAGGTCAACTGCTTCTTGAACTCCTCGGCCACGCCGCGCAGCTCCTTGCCGCCGACGCCGTCCAGGACGCGGGCGATCAGGGCCACGCCGTTCACATCTTCCGGACCCGAGGCCGCGCCGCCGCCACCCAGGGCCAGTTGCTTCTTGGCTTCGGCCAGCTCCTTCTCCAGGCGCTTGCGGTCGGCGATCAGGGCATCGACGCGGGTGACGACTTCGGCCACCGGGGTCTTGAACTGGTCGGCCAGCGACTTGGCCACGCCTGCCTGGTCCAGCAGGAAGCGGCGGGCCGCCTCGCCGGTCAGGGCCTCGATGCGGCGCACGCCGGCGGCGACGCCCTGCTCGGAGACGATCTTGAACAGGGCGATATCGCCGGTGCGGGCCACGTGGGTGCCGCCGCACAGTTCGACCGAATAGGCCTTGGCCTCGTCGGTCAGCGACTGGCCCAGGGTCAGAACGCGGACGCTGTCGCCGTACTTTTCGCCAAACAGCGCGACCGCGCCGGCCTCGATGGCCTCCTGCGGGGCCATTTCCTTGGTCTCGGCCGGGACGTTCTGGCGGATCACCGCATTGACCTCGGCCTCGATCTTTTCGAGCTCTTCTGGCGTCAGCGGGCCGCCGTGGCTGAAGTCGAAGCGCATGCGTTCGCCATCGACCATCTGGCCCTTCTGGGCGACGTGCGGGCCCAGCACATGGTGCAGGGCCGCATGCACCAGGTGCGCGGCCGAGTGGTTGGAACGGGTCGTGTGACGACGATCAGCGTCAACCGAGGCGACAACCTGGTCGCCGACCTTCAGATCGCCCGTGAGCTCGACGCGGTGAACGTGCAGTTCGCCCGCCTGCTTCTGGGTGTCGATGACGCGGCTCTCGCGGCCATTAGCCTCGATGACGCCGGTGTCGCCGGCCTGACCGCCGCTCTCGGCGTAGAAGCTGGTGCGGTCCAGCAGGACCTCGACGGTCGTCCCGGCCGAGGCGCTTTCGACCTCGGCGCCGTCCACGACGATCGCCTTAACGACGCCGGTGGTCTCAGTGGTCTCGTAGCCCACGAAGTCGGTGGCGCCGGCCTTTTCCTTGATCGCGAACCAGGCGGCGGCGGCGCCCTGCTGGCCCGAGCCCGCCCAGTTGGCGCGCGCCATCTCGCGTTGCTTCTGCATGGCCGCGTCGAAGCCGTCGGTGTCGACGGTCAGGCCCTTGGCCCGCACGGCGTCCTGGGTCAGGTCCAGCGGGAAGCCGTAGGTGTCGTAAAGCTTGAAGGCGGTCTCGCCATCCAGCACGCCGCCGGCGGCCAGGTTGGCGGTCGCCTCGTCCAGCAAGCCCATGCCGCGGCCCAGGGTCGTGCGGAAGCGCTCTTCTTCCTGGCGCAGGGTCTCGACGATCGAGGCCTCGGCGCGGCGCAGCTCCGGATAGGCCTGGCCCATCTCGGCCACCAGGGTCGGGGCAAGACGGTGCATCAGGGGCTCGTTCGCGCCCAGCAGATAGGCGTGGCGCATGGCGCGGCGCATGATCCGGCGCAGGACGTAGCCGCGACCTTCGTTCGAGGGCGACACACCGTCGGCCAGCAGGAACGAGGATGAGCGCAGGTGGTCGGCGATCACCCGGTGCGACGGCGCCTGGGCGCCTTCGGCCTTGACGCCGGTCAGCTCGACGCTGGCGGCGATCAGGGCTTTGAACAGGTCGATGTCGTAGTTGTCGTGCTGGCCCTGCAACACGGCGGCGATCCGCTCCAGGCCCATGCCGGTGTCGATCGAGGGCTTGGGCAGCGAGACGCGCTCGCCGCCGGCCAGCTGCTCGAACTGCATGAAGACGAGATTCCAGATCTCGATGAAGCGGTCGCCGTCTTCATCGGGGCTGCCCGGAGGGCCGCCGGCGATCGAGGGGCCGTGGTCGTAGAAGATTTCCGAGCAAGGGCCGCACGGGCCGGTGTCGCCCATGGACCAGAAGTTGTCGCTGGTCGGGATGCGGATGATGCGGTCGTCCGACAGGCCGGCGATCTTCTTCCACAGGTCGGCCGCCTCGTCGTCGGTGTGATAGACCGTGACCAGCAGCTTGTCCTTGGGCAGCTTGAACTCAGCCGTAAGCAGGGTCCAGGCATGGTGGATCGCCTGTTCCTTGAAGTAGTCGCCGAACGAGAAGTTGCCCAGCATCTCGAAGAAGGTGTGGTGGCGAGCGGTATAGCCGACGTTATCCAGGTCGTTGTGCTTGCCGCCGGCGCGGACGCACTTCTGCGAGCTGGCCGCGCGCGGATGAGCCGGCGTCTCGGCGCCGGTGAAGACGTTCTTGAACGGCACCATGCCCGCGTTCACGAACAGCAGGGTCGGATCGTTCTGCGGCACCAGCGGCGCGGACGGCGTGACCGCGTGGTCGGCCTTGCCGAAATAGTCGAGGAAGGTGCTGCGGATCTCGTTCAAGCTGGGCATGAGCGTCTCAAGTCTTAAGCGTCCGGCGAGCGGCCGGGAGTCGCGCGCTGCATAGCGCGGTTTTTAGCGAAGGGGAAACCGACTCGGCAGATAGGGGCGCGTTGCGCGCAGGCAAAGCCCCTTCCCACCATCGCAGATCGTCACCGAAGCCCTTCGGCGAGCGCCGCCGCCAGGTCGGGCCGCGGCAGGATCGGCGGCGTGCTGTCGGGATAGGTCAGCCAGTCGCGCCACAGCGAGAATACCCGCAGCCGCGTGAGGCTGATCTGGCAATCCAGCGCGACGGTCGTACGGATCGTTCCCTCGCGCCAATAGCTGTAGACGGCCCCGCACTCCGCATCTCGATAGGTTCGCCAAGCTGTCTGAGCGCGCGCCAGTTCCGACAGGGCATCATTGGCGGGAGCGCGATGTTCGGCCGTAAGCCTTGCCACCGCCGCGTCGTAATAGCGATCCATCTCCTTATCGAGGTCCATGAGCGCCGCGCCCAGGCAGGTGTTGACCTCGATCGTGGTCACAGCGTTGGGGCATCGCGGCTGCGGAACGCTCGCGAGCGCGAGGGCGAACAGAAGAGCGGACAAGGAGACTCCCAGGGTCGGAAACTGAAGACAGGCTCGACATCCAGAGGCCGGACGGGGTGGACGTCAAGCGACCGCGCCCTCAGCCGCGAGAGAGAGCGTACGCAAGAGAACGCGCCAGAGAGCCCGCGCGGCCGTCTAGCCAGTCGCTTTGGAGCCCCAGGGCTCCTTGCCGGCTTGCCCCCGCTCGCCTTCCGCCCTTCCCCGCGCATCGCGCCCAAAGAAAATAGGCCGCCTGGCATGGGGTCCAGGCGGCCTGATCGCGGCCGTCGCGGCGGTGGCGCCGCGGGCGTGTTGAAGGCGGGGACCGCCCGAGGCTTTAAGCGAGGGCCGCGAAACCCTGGAGCGTTCCGATCCGACTAGATCGCAACGCTCTAATCTCTTGTTTCAACGCATTTTCTGACGACGAACCGGTATTCACTTGGTCGGAAAATGCTCTGGGCGAGACCTATTCCTCCTCGCCCTCCTCCGGACCGCCGACCAGAAGCTCTTCCTCGATCTTCTGAGACGACTTGCGGACGGCCGCCTCGATGCTGCCGGCGATGTCCGGATTGTTCTTCAGGAACTCGCGGACATTGTCGCGGCCCTGGCCGATGCGCTGGCTGCCGTACGAGAACCAGGAGCCGGCCTTCTCGATGATGCCGGCCTTGACGCCCAGGTCGATCACCTCGCCCAGCTTGGAGATGCCCTCGCCGTACATGATGTCGAACTCGACCTCGCGGAACGGCGGGGCCACCTTGTTCTTGACCACCTTCACGCGGACATTGTTGCCGATGATCTCGTCACGGACCTTCACCGAGCCGGTGCGGCGGATATCCAGACGCACCGAGGCGTAGAACTTCAGCGCGTTGCCGCCGGTGGTGGTTTCGGGGCTGCCGTACATCACCCCGATCTTATGACGGATCTGGTTGATGAAGATGACGATGGTGTTGGCCTTGTTGATCGAGGCGGTCAGCTTGCGCAGCGCCTGGCTCATCAGACGGGCCTGCAGGCCCGGCAGGCTGTCGCCCATCTCGCCTTCGATTTCAGCCTTGGGCGTCAGGGCCGCGACGGAGTCGATCACGACAATGTCGACAGCGCCCGAGCGCACCAGGGTGTCGGTGATCTCCAAAGCCTGTTCGCCGTTGTCAGGCTGCGAGACCAGCAGGTTGTCGAGATTGACGCCCAGCTTGAACGCGTAGGACGGGTCCAGCGCGTGCTCGGCGTCGACGAAGGCCGCGGTGCCGCCGGCCTTCTGAACCTCGGCCACCACGTGCAGGGCCAAGGTGGTCTTACCCGAGCTCTCCGGACCATAGACCTCGATGATCCGCCCCTTGGGCAGACCGCCAATGCCGAGCGCGATGTCGAGCCCGAGCGAGCCGGTGGAGACGGACTCCATCTCGACCTTGCCCTTTTCGCCCAGCTTCATCACCGAGCCCTTGCCGAACGCGCGGTCGATCTGGGCGAGAGCCGCCTCTAGCGCGCGTTGCTTATCGCCTTCTTCCTTGGCCACGAGTTTCAAAGCCGCCTGACTGGTCATTGTTGGTCCGCCCTCTATCCCATGATTCCGATGGGTCGCCCGGCGCTTCCAGCGCCCTGTCGCAACGACCTGTGGAACACCCTTAATGCGTACCGCCTTTGTTCTAAGTTCGCAAGATGTTCTCAAGCATAGAAACGTCCGTTTCTGACGTAGGCGCTCGACGTTGAAAAAATGGGCTGTGGTTGAGTTGCTAAACCATGGGTCTGCAACCGCTCCTTAAGCCAATTGTGGAAGCTTCCAAGTCAGTCTTGGAGAAGGCCGCTTTGTCGATCGATCCTCGTCGCCTTTTGGGCCTCGCCTTCGCCAGCGCCGATCTCCTCGTGGAGTTGCGTGGCGGTCAGGTGCGTCTGGCCTTGGGCGCGGCTCAAAGGATCATGGGCAGAAGCGAAGCCGCCCTGATGGGCGCGGCCTGGAGCGCGCTTTTCCACCCGGATGACCGCCCCCTGATGGACGCTGTCCTCGCGTCGGCGGACGACGGCCAGCGTCGAGGCCCGATTGTGCTGCGCCTTGCCGACGATCAGGCACGGCACGTCGGGGTCATCCTGCGCGCCCTGCCCGAGAACGAAGGCCGCATTTCGTGCGCCGTGACCGCCGCCCAGGCGTCCGCGCCCGCGCTGAAGCCCGGCGAGCTGCAACCTCGCGAGTCGTTCGACGACATCGCCAAGGGCCTATTCGAGGCCGCCCGCGCGACCGGCATGGAGCTGGAGCTGGCGATGGTCGAGTTCGCGGGCCTGGGCGCCATGCGCGATGGCCTGTCGCCAAGCGAGGCCGCCGAACTGGACGTCCGGGTCGCCGGCGCGGTGCGCGCGGAGTCCCATGGCGGCTCGGCCGCCACCCAGCTGTCGCAGGACCGCTTCGCCCTGGTGCGCTCGCGTGACGAGCAGTCGGAAACGATGCTCAAGCGCCTTAGCCGGATCGTCAATGCCGAGGCCAGCGCCCACGTGGTGCCGCTGGAGAACGCCGCGCCGCCGTCACGGGCCTTGCGGGCCTTGCGCTATGCCCTCGACGACTTCCTGCGCGCTGGGCTGAAGGAAGGCCCGCCCGCCAACCTGACCGAGGCGATGAATCGTTCGGTCAAGCGCACCTTGGCCCAGGCCGGCGCCTTGAGTGCGGTCATCACCCAGCGCCGCTTCAACCTCGCCTTCCAGCCGGTTGTCGCGCTGTCGACCGGCCAGGCCCACCACCACGAGGCGCTGGTGCGGTTCGAGGACGGCGCCAGCCCCTTCGCCATGATCCGCATGGCCGAGGAGTTCGACCTGATCGAGGAGCTCGACAAGGTCGTGGTGGAGCAGGTGATCAAGCGCCTGGCCAACGACTACGAAGGCAAGCTGAAGCTGGCGGTGAACATTTCGGGCCGCACGATCGTCAGCGAGACCTTTGTCGACCACATCGACCGCATGCTGGCCCGCTTCGACAACGCCAAGGGCCGCCTGATATTCGAGATCACCGAGACCTCGGCGATCGACGACCTGCCGTACGCCAACCAGAACATCCAGGCGCTGCGGTCCATGGGCTCGATGGTGTGCCTGGACGACTTCGGAGCCGGCTCGGCCTCGTTCGCCTATCTGCAGCAGCTGAACCTGGACATCGTGAAGATCGACGGCTGCTATGTCCGCGAGCTGGCTGACAACAGCCGCGACGGCGCCATGGTCCGCCATTTGGTGCAGATGTGCCGCGACCTGAAAATCCGCACCGTCGCCGAGATGGTCGAGACGCCGGAAGTCGAGGACATCGTCCGCAGCGCCGGCGTCGACTTCGCTCAGGGCTGGCTCTACGGCAAGGCCGCCGAAAAGCCCTCCCCCGCCCTGCGCCATACCGCACCTGTTCGCGCTATGGCGCGACGCGCGGGCGCTTCCGAGAGCTGGGGATAAAGGAGCGCCCCTCCCCCGGAACCGGAGGAAGAGCGCCAGATAGGCCTTAGGCCTTGCCTCCCTTGGCGACGATGTAGTTGTCGACGACCTGCTCCAGCACGGTCAGCGGCGTCATGCCCGACAGCAGAGCCGCGTCGTGGAACTCGCGGATGTCGAACTTCTTGCCCAGCGCCTTCTGGGCCTTGGCGCGGGCGCGCAGGAACACGATCTTGCCGATCATGTAGCTGCAGGCCTGGCCCGGCCAAACGACGTAACGCTCGATCTCGGTGATCGCGCCGCTTTCCTCGTCGCCCATGGTCTCGGCCATGTACTTGATGGCCTGCTCGCGGCTCCATTTCTTGTGGTGCATGCCGGTGTCGACCACCAGGCGCACAGCGCGGAACAGGGCGTCGTGCAGCATGCCGATCTGGCCGCGCGGGTCGTCCTTGTAGATGCCCATCTCAACGGCCAGCTGCTCGGAATAGAGCGCCCAGCCCTCGGCGTAGCCCGAGAAGCCAATGATCTTGCGGATCATGGGCAGGCCCTGGGCTTCGTTAGACAGCGAAAGCTGCAGGTGGTGACCCGGAACCCCCTCGTGCACCGTCAGCGTGGTCAGGGTGTACTTGGCCTGCTCCTTGGTGTCGCGCAGGTTGATCCAGTAGATGCCGGGACGCTTCCCATCCAGCGAAGGCGAGTTGTAGTAGCCGCCCGGCGCGCCGGCCTCGATCGCCTTGGGCACGCGGCGGATTTCCAGCGGCGCCTTGGGCAGCTGGCCGAAATAGGCCGGCAGCTGCTTTTCGATCCACTTGGCCTTCTCGTTGAGGTCCTTGATCAGCTGTTCCTTGGCCTCATCCGTGTTCGGATAGAAGTCCTCGCCCAGCTTGCGCATCCGGTCGCCGACCGTGCCCTTGGTCATGCCGATCTTCTTGAACAGCTTATCGGCCTCGGCCTCGATCGACTTGACCATGTCCAGACCCAGCTGGTGGATCTCGTCGGGCGTCAGGGTCGAGGTCGTGTAGTTCTTCAGCGACAGCGCGTAGTAGTCAGCGCCGCCCTTCAGCCGCCAGACGCCCGCATCATGCGTGGCCTTCGGGCGGATGCTCTCCATCAGCGCGATCTGACGCTTCAGCGCCGGCAGCACCGAGTTCTCATAGATCTTCGAGGCCTCGCCCGCCCAGTCACCGGCGATCTTCTTGTCCTTGGTCCGACGCGCGATCGACTTGACCAGCGGCGCCTCGGCCGTCGGCGTGTCGGCGAAGGCGCGCATCTGGATCAAGGCCTTGTCGATGACGAAGTCCGGCGGGATCACGCCGTCGGCGATGTCGCGCTTGGCGATCGCCGTCTCCTGATCCATCAGCCGCGCGAAACCCTCCATCCGCGAGAGATAGGCGTCAGCATCGGCCTTGGTCTCGATGCTGTGCTGGGTGTCGAGGAAGTCGGGCATGTACTGGTAGCTGCCCGTCAGCTGGCTCAGCGCGTAAGGCGCGCCCGAGCCGCCGCCCGCATAGGTGAACTTCTTGTTGCCCTCGTCCTGCACCGACAGGATGAACTCGACCGTGTCGTAGTTCACCGCATCCATGCCCTTGAGCGCGCGACGGTCGATGGCGCGCAGGGCGGCCAGCTGCTTGCTGGTCATCGCTTGACCGGCCTCGATAGCGGCGAACGAACGATCGCCCAGCAGTCCCTTGGTCCAGGCCAGATCGCCGTTGTCGAGGCCAAGGCCGGTGGCGGTCTCGGGTGACTGGCGAAGCTGGATCGCCATCGCCTCGTCGAACAGGGCGTTCAGCTTGGCGACCTCGCCCTCGCGGGCCAGGGCCAGGGACGGCAGGCCGCCCGTAGCGGCGAACCCCGCCGCAGCGGAGGCGAACATCATCTGACGGCGATTGAGCAAGGCTTTTCCTCCCAGGAACCTATTTGGAGGACGAAGGCGTAAGGCCGCCGCCCATCGGCGCGAAATTAATTCCGAGTCATGTGGCCGCGTCCAGCCTTACTGATCACGCCAGCGTCACGAACAGCTCGTTCTCGATCACCCACTGGCCGGTGACCTTCTTCCACGTGGCGAGATAGGTCCCAGACTGCTCTGGCGCGTCCTTCCAGGCGCCGACCCAGCGACCCCGCTCGGCGGCGCGCGTCCCTTCGGCGTTCAGCGCGATGTCCTCGGTGGTGCGGACATAGGCCACAAAGCCCCTCTCGGCGAACTGCCCCGCGAACGCCGCCAGCACATCCTCGGCGCCCAACAGCAGGGAGCCGTCGCCGGCGATCAGCGTGACGCGCGGATCGAAGAAGGGCCTGAGGCGCGCGGCGTCCTTGGCGGCGATCAACTTGTTGGTCAGCTTGCGGCGGGCGGCGATGGCGTCGACGGGCGAGGTCATGGGGTCTTTCCTGAGAGGCTCGTCCGTGTAGCTTGCGGCGTATCCCTTCCGCAAACCTCGCGCCGATGCCTGCTCCGACCCTGACCACCGCGCGTCTCGCCCTGTCGCCGCCAACCTTGGGCGATTTCGAGGATAGCCGCGCCATGTGGGCCGATCCGATGGTGACCCGCCACGTCGGGGGCCGCCCGTTCACCGAGGAAGAGAGCTGGACGCGCTTGATGCGGGCCCGGGGCCTCTGGGAGGTGCTTGGCTACGGCTATTGGGCCGTGCGCGAGACCGCGACGGGGCGCTATGTCGGCGAGGTCGGCTTTGCGGACCTGCGGCGCGAACTGGAGCCCAGCCTCTACGACTTGCCCGAGATGGGCTGGGTGCTGGCGGCTTGGTCGCATGGGCAAGGCTTCGGAACCGAAGCGGTCCGCGCGGGCCTGACCTGGATCGACCAGGCCCTCGCGCCCGCAGTGGTCCCTTGCATCATCAACGTCGAGAACGCGGCCTCGATCACCCTGGCGACCAAGGTTGGTTTCCGAACAAAGACCCAAGCCACCTACAAAGGGTCGCCGATCCTGCTGATGGAACGGCGACGTCCAGGCGCGGCTTAAGCCGTGGCGGGTTGAGCCTCGGCGCTTGCCGCGAAACGCTTGGCCTGGGCGACCCATGCGTCGCGTTCGGCGCGCCCCTTCAGGCCCAGCTTCAGGTCGACCTCGGCCAGCTCCTCAGGCGTCCAGGCAGCGATCTGGCTGAAGGTGGTGACGCCCTGCTCGGCCAGCGAGGCGGCAAGCTTGGGGCCAACCCCCACCAAGCGCGTGAGGTCGTCGCCGAGCACGCTGATGACTTCGGCGACTTCGACGGCCGGCTCGACCGGAGAGTCCTCGACAAGCGCGGTCTCGACGGGAGCTGTTTCAAACGACGTCGCTTCGACCGGCGTCGTCTCGGCCAAGGTCTCGGACAAGGTCTCGGTCAGCGCCTCGACCGTCTCGGTCGTCGCGTCCTGCGCCGCCTCGGCCACGACTAGCGTGGCTTCGGCCAAGGTTTCTGTCGTCTCCTCGACAGCGTCGATCACGGCCTCGGTCGTCTCGACGGCGAGGGCGACGACCTCGACGATAGGCTCGGGCGTGGTTTCCAGGACTTCCTGGGCCTGCGCGGCTGGAGCGACGGGCTCTGGGGCCAAGGCCAACACGGCCTCGAGGTTCACCGCCTCACGCCACCGCGAAGCCCACCACCAGTAGGTGGCGCCAGCGACAGCCGCGCCGCCGAACATCATCCAAAGAGGAGAGGCCGCGCCCATCGCGAAGCGAGGGGCGGGTCCCGGTTCGATCTTGTCGGCGTCAAATGCTGGGAAGAAGGAGGACGAGGAAACCATGGGGCGCTCCCGGCTACCGCGATTTTGTGCGTCGCAGCATAACACGGAATTTCCTTTCGCAAGCGCGAAAATGATAACGTCACATCAACTAAGTCCGACCGCCTTCAGCAGCACGCCCGCGACGATCATGGCCGCGATCATCGCCAGCATCGGCAGCCGGCTGGCCAGCATCAGGGCCAGCGCCGTCAGCCCAAGCGCGGCGTAGTCGAGGCTTCCCAGATCCGGCAACATGACCCGCACGGGACCAGCCTCCAGCGTCTGGCCCGACCGGAACAGCAGGTGGATGGCGAACCAGAGCGCTAGCTGCCCGATCACCCCGACCGCTGCGGCCGAGATCAAGGCGAGCGCGCGGGCCGGACGCGGTCGCCGCCCCCAGCGCTCGAACAGTGGTCCGCCGGCGAAAATCCACAGGAACGAGGGCGCGAAGGTGGTCCAGGCCGCCATCAGCCCGCCCAGCACGGCCAAGGCCCAGGCCCACTCCGGCGCGGCCGTCTGGAAGGCGCCGACGAAGCCGACGAAGACGAAGACCAGGATCAGCGGGCCGGGCGTCGTCTCGGCCAAGCCCAGACCGTCCAGCATCTGGGTCGTCGTCAGCCAGCCGAACGCCGAAGCCGCCTGGCCCAGATAGGCGAGCGCCGCATAGGCCCCGCCGAAGCTGATCGCCGCCAGGCCGCCGAACGCCAAGCCCATCCAGGCCAGGGTCGAGCCGGGGGCCAACAGCCAGGCCAGGCCGATCGGCGCCAACCACAGAGCCAGGCATGTCAACGCCGTGCGCCCTTGCCCTTTCGCGGGCGTCGCAGCTTCCGCGACCGGCGCCCCGCCCTGCCTCGCCGTCAGCCAACCCAGCACGCCCGCGCCCAGCACCACCAGCGGGAACGGCACGGTCGTGAAGGCTAGCAGCGCGAAGGCCGCGCCGCAGACAAAGGCCGACAGCCGATCCTTCACCGCGCGCTTGCCGATCTTCAACAGGGCCTGCAGGACCAGCGCCACCACCGCCGCCTTCAAGCCCAGCAACACCGGCGCGGCCCAGTCCGATCGACCGTAGGCGATATAGAGCGCCGACAACCCCAGCATCACCAGCAAGCCCGGCAGCACGAACAGCAAACCGGCCGCGACGCCGCCTCGGATCCCGTGCAGGCGCCAGCCCAGCCAGGTCGCCAGCTGCTGGGCCTCCGGGCCAGGCAGCAGCATGCAGAAGCTCAAGGCACGGGCGAACTCGTCCTCGTCGATCCAGTCACGGCTCTCGACCACCTCCTTATGAAGAAGAGCGATCTGGCCGGCCGGACCGCCGAAACCCAGCACGCCGATCTTCAGCCAGACCGGCAGGGTCTCACCGAAACGGGGCGCGGCCTTGAGCTTCAAGTCAGGTCCGCCAGACGCGCGAGCGGCCGCCGGGCTCGCCCAGCCGCGCGGCGATCCATTCACCGGCCTCCGTGGCCGCCGCCTCCACGCTGGCGGGGGCGCCGACCATAATCATCGCGCTGCCGTTCATCTTCATGGGGTCCGTCAGGGGCCGCAGGCGGAGTTCGGCGACTAGCAGGTCTTTGGTGACGGTTTCCATCGCGCGCAGGAACGCGTCGAAGGTCTCGAGGTCCTTGATCGGCAGCCAGATGGCCAAGGCCGCGTCGGGCGCGCGGGCGAGGACCGCGCGGGTGGTCTGGGCGATCCGCGCATAGTCGTCCGGTCGCTCGAACGGCGGGTCGATGAGCACGAAGGCTCGCCCGCCCCTCCCCGCCTGGGCGGCGGCGGTGGCGTAGCCGTCAGCCTCAAGCGCCTTAGCGTTGGCGTAGGGCGCCAGCGTCTTGCTCAGCAGGAGCGCGTCATCCGGCCGAAGCTCGCAGCCGGCGTAGCGGTCGCTCGTGCGAAGCGCGCGGGCGATCAGTAGCGGCGAGCCGGGATAGAGGTCGCCAGCCTGGCCGCTGTTGATCTTGAGTACGGCCGCGAGCAACGGCGCGAACACCGCCGGCGCGTCGCTCGCCGCCTTCAGACGGAAGAGCCCCGCCTGCGCCTCGCCCGACCGTCGCGACATCTCGCCGGACAGATCATAGGCTCCCGCGCCCGCGTGGGTGTCGATCGCCGCCAGCGCCTGGCTTTCCCGCTGCAAGGCCGAAAGCATGGCCAGCAGGATCACGTGCTTTTGCAGGTCGGCGAAGTTTCCGGCGTGGAAGGCATGGCGGTAATTCATCTCGCTCCCTACCACGCCCCGTGCGCGCGGCCAGCCTCGCGCAGTTCCTGGACCATCATGTCCTTCAGCGCCTGAGGCGACACGATCTCGATGTCGCCGCCCCAGGTGAAGAGGTGCCAGGACAGCTCGCGCATGCCGCCCGCGCGGAAGGTGACCTGCACCGAGCCATCCGCCTCCTGTGTCACCTGCTGAGTCGCATGGAAGCGCCAGCGTAGGGCGTCCTCGGCGCGGCCCTTGTTGATCCGCAGGACCACGTCCTGGATCTCGTCGTGATAGATGCCGAAGCTCTCATCGGCGAAGGCCTGCAGCGAGAAGTCCTCCGGCGGCGAGGCCGGCTTATCGAGCACCTTCAGGTCGCTCATCCGGTCCAGGCGCCAGGAGCGCGGCCTGCCGCCCTTGCCCTCCAGCGCCACCAGATAGTTGCTGCGCCCGAACAGGACGCCCAGCGGCGTCACCTCGCGCGTGCGGCCCGGCGTGCTGCCGCCCTCGTAGCGGAATGACAGGGCCTGGAGACCCTTGACCGCGTTGCGGATGGCCGACAGCACGCCTGCGTCCTCGAACGGCCGGGGCCCCGCGTGGACCGCGATGGTCTCGGCCTGGACCAGGGCCTCGACGTCGGGGGCGACGCGCCGCCGCGCCGAACCGCGTAGTGCGGCCAGCAGCTTGGCCTCGAGCGCATACAGCGAGGCCGCGCGCGCCTCGGCGCCAGAGGCCTTGTAGCCGTCGGCCGCGCCGCGCAGGGCCGCCAACTCCTCGGCGGTCGGCGTCTGGAATACGCCATCCAGCCCGGACGGAATGCGGAAGCGCTTGGTCGGCGGATCGTCGATCGCCTCCATCTGGGGAAAGGCGGCCCAGACCGCGTCGCGCATCCGCTCGGCGGTGCGGCGCCCAACGTCCAGGGCCTCAGCCATCTCGTCGAGGGTCAGTCCCTCGGCGGAGCCGGCCAGCATCCGCGCTAGGTCCAGAAGACGGGTGGCTTTCTCGTGTCGCATGGCGGGAGCTTATACGACCGCTTCTGTCGCAGTGCGCGCACATTCTTCAAACGTCGAGAGTGGAGACCCCTCCAAGGAGCCCTTGATGTCGCGCTTCGCCTGTTCCCCCTGGGCCGTCGCCCCCGTCAACGCCGCCATGATCTCGGCCGTGCTCGACTACGCCGATATCTATCGCGACCTGGGCGGCGGCCGCATCCTGCGCCGGATCAGCCACGAGCGCGCCGCCAAGGCTGACATCTTCCTGCTGCTGGGCCGCGACGCTGAGCGTGTCACCGACATCGGCCTCGTCTGGGACGACCGCGAAGACCAGATCGTGCGGATCACCGACGACGCCGACCTGCGCGATTCCCGCCTCACGGCGTGGGAAGAGGCCTTCGACCTGTTCGAGACCGAAGAGACCGATGAGATGGCCGAGCCGATGCGCCTTTGCGCGTGAGCGAGGGGCGCTGGACACGCTCCGCGTGATTTCCGACCACGAACGAAAACGCCGTTCTGCCTAAAATCCGAGATCGACCGCCGCGCAAAATGGCGCCCATGAGGCGCCAGAGCGGTTCTCGCTCTTTCCAGCCACCCCCGCATTGCCGAACGCCGAAACTTCTCCCCCCAATGAATAGATCGGCCAGTTGCCGATGATTTTCAGTGCCCGCGTCAAAAAAATATAATCGTCGGGAGAAAAACGCCATGGAGAAGGGAATCTTAGCGCGTCAATAAACAGAATGAGGGGGTAGTTTATGAATCGGCGTTTTAAACCCGCATTGTTGGCGGGTATTTCTGCCTTGTCGGTTACTATTGGATACTCTTCTAACGCATTTGCCGCGGATGCGGCCGCCACGCCGCCCGACCAGGCTGAGGTCGACACCATCATCGTCACCGGCACGCGCCAAACCGGCCTGCGTGTCATCGACAGCCCAGCCCCCGTCCAAGTCGTCGACACCGCCACCCTTGAGCGCACGGGTCAGGTTGACCTGCGCCTGGGCCTTGCAAACCTGGTGCCGTCGTTCAACGCCCAGGCCTTTGGCGGCGACACCGCCAACCTGACCCTTTCGGCCCGCTTGCGCGGCCTTTCACCCAACCAGGCCCTGGTGTTGGTCAACGGCAAGCGCCGTCACACCACCGGCAACCTCGCGGTCCTGTCGGGCGTCTATCAAGGCGCCGCCGCCGCCGACCTCGGCTTCATCCCGATGGCCAGCATCGGTCGCATCGAAGTGCTGACCGACGGCGCCGCCGCCCAATACGGCACCGACGCCATCGCCGGCGTCGTCAACATCATCCTCAAGAAGAACGCCTCCGGCGGCTCGATCTTCGCCACCGGCGGCGAATACATCGACGGCGGCGGCAAGACTGCCGGCGGCTCGGTCAACATCGGCATGGCGCCGACCGAGAACAGCTATTTAAACCTGACGGTCGAGGCCAAGTACCACGGCTTCTCGAACCGCGGCCTGGCCGACCAGCGCGTGGCCAACCCCGCCAGCCCCAGCTACTCGGCCGCCCACAACGCCATCGAGAGCAAGATCCCGGGCTATCCGAACCTGAACCTGATTTCGGGCGACGCCGAGTATCGGATGCAGAACGTAGCCTTCAACGCCGGCGTGGAGCTGCCCGCCGAGTTCGAGCTCTACTCGTTCGGCACCTATGGGCACAAGGACGCCTCGGCCTACGAGAACTACCGCCGCTACAATCGCGTCCAGGGCAAGCAGGGCGCGGCCGACCGCCCCTTCCCGCTGGGCTTTAGCCCTCGCGAGCGCATCATCGAGGACGACTACGGCCTGACCCTTGGCCTGTCTGGCAAGGTCGCCGGCTGGGACGTCGACTTGGCGTCGACCTATGGCAAGGATGACATCGAGGTCCGCGTCGAGGACTCGGCCAACGCCAGCCTCTACGCCGACACCTCGACCCTGACGGCCAAGGGCTTCACCCCCACCTCGTTCCACGCCGGCAGCTGGCGCACCACCCAATGGACCAACAACCTGGATGTCCGCCAGGGCTTCGACGTTGGCCTGGCCGCCCCGCTGGACGTGGCCTTCGGCTACGAGCAGCGTCGCGACACCTACCGCATCGGCGCCGGCGACGCGGCCTCGACCTACAAGGAAGGCTCGCAGTCGTATCCGGGCTTCTCCAAGACCGACGCCGGCGGTCACTCGCGGACCAGCTGGGCGGTCTATACCGACCTCGCCACCAGCCCGGTCGCCGAGTGGAAGATCAACGGCGCGCTGCGCTATGAGAAGTTCAGCGACTTTGGCGACACCACCGTCGCCAAGCTGACCAGCCGCTACGACTTCAACGACCTGATCGCCGTCCGCGGCACGGTGTCGACTGGCTTCCGCGCCCCGACCTTGGCGGAGTCCTACTACTCGGCTACCAACGTCTCGCCGACCAGCGCCTTTGTACAGCTGGCGCCGAACTCCAATGCCGCGCGCCTTCTGGGCATCGAAAAGCTGAAGCCCGAGAAGTCGACCAACTACAGCCTGGGCATCGTGGCGCACCCGATCCCGAAGCTGACGGCGACGATCGACGCCTATCAGATCCAGTTGAAAGACCGGATCTTCGGCTCCAGCTCGGTCTACGGCATGCGTAACGGCGTGATCGTCAACCCGAACGTCAACGCCGCCATCGCCGCCAACGGCAACGTGCTCGACAGCACCGTCACCAGCACGGGCATCAACATCTTCTCGAACGGTCTGGACACCCGCACCCGTGGCCTGGACGTCGTGGTCTCCTACCCGACCGACCTGGGCGACTACGGCCGGATCGACTGGACCCTCAGCGGCAACATCAACAAGACCAAGATCACCAAGGTCAAGGCCGCTCCGGCCGCTCTGGGCGTGACCAGCACCACCTTCCCGAGCGGTCAGGTCCTGTTCGCCGGCAACGCCGCCTCGCTGCTCGAGAAGGCCGCGCCGAAGTACAAGATCGGCCTGAACGGCCTCTACACGTTCCGAAAGGTCACTCTGAGCGTGACCGAGACCTTCTACGGCAAGGCCTCGGCCCTGTCCGATCCGGGCACCGGTCCGCTGCAGACCACCGTGGCCAGCGCCACGGCGATCACCGACGCGGAACTCTCCTACAAGTTCCCCAAGGGCGTCGTCGCCGCGATCGGGGCCAACAACCTGTTCAACAAGTATCCGGACAAGTTCTCGGCCGCGTTCCAGGCCGCCTGCGTCGCGTCCGGCGGCGGCTGCGTCACCCAGTATCCCTCGTTCTCGCCCTACGGCATCAACGGCGGCTACTACTATGGCCGACTGAGCTTCTCGTTCTAAAACTCAAGGCTCAGGCGAAAAGCGAAGGGGCGGACCGAAAGGTCCGCCCCTTTTCTGTTTAGCGACTACAGCGCCTTGCCCATCCGGATCAGCGGCACGCGGTAGCCGCTGGAGGTCTCGGCCTCGAACGGTTCAATGTCGACATAGCCGCAGGCGCGATAGAGCGGCACGCCGCCCATGGTCGCGGCCATCTCGGCGCGCGTGAAACCTTCCGCGCGCGCCGCCACCTCGCAGGCGTCGAGGATCAATCGGCCCACGCCTTTGCGGGTATGATCGGGATGCGTGTACATCGCCCGCACCCGCGCCGCGTCCTTGGCGGGGTCCAGCAGCGCCGCGTCCCGACCAGCCGAGTGGTCACCGCCGAACAGGGTCGCGCGCCGGCTCCAACCGCCGCAGCCGGCGATCGCCCCTCCGTCCTCCACGACGAAGTAGGTGCCGTCCGCGATCAGCTGAGTGTCCAGCCCCATCACCTCATAGGACGCCGTCACCCCCTCGGGCGGCAGGAAGGCGGGCAGCAGATCGCCGATCGCCCGGTTCATCAGGGCCGAAAGGACAGGCATATCCTCGGGCTTGGCCAGACGCAGGCGAAGGGGGATGGCGGAAGCGGTCATGGCATATCCATCGGGCGGCGAGAGCGGGTGGAAAAACAGGGATTCGGTGAGTCCTCGACGATCTTTCCACCCCGCCCACCGATCGCTCAACCGCCGTCGTAGGCGCCCAATGGTCAGGCGTCCTATCGGTCAGTCCGCGTCTCGACTGAAAACGGATTGCGCGCGGCGGAGCTGAATTTCGAGATAGCCCCGTTCCGGCCAACGCGGCTGGACGAAGCCGGGCGCGGGGTCACCGTCCGGCCAACGAAAAAGGGCGGGGTGTAATGAGCGGTTTGGATTCTGTAACGGCGGGTGGCGTACTCACCCGGCGTCGTTTCTTCGAAAGCTTAGCCGCGGTCGGCGGCATGTCGCTGGTGCTGTCGGGCATGGAAGCCCTGGGCTTCTCTCAGGCCTCGGCGACCGAACTACCGCCCGAGCTGACCGGCGGCGCCAAGAACACCAAGGTTATCGTCCTGGGCGCGGGCCTGGCGGGCATGACCGCCGCCTACGAGCTCAGCAAGGCCGGCTACCAGGTCCAGATCATCGAGGCTCGCGACTTCGCCGGCGGTCGCTGCCAGACCGCGCGTAAGGGCTTCAAGCACACCGATCTTCTGGGCAACACCCAAGTCTGCGACTTCGACGACGGGCACTACATCAATCACGGCGCCTGGCGCATCCCGTATCACCACCGCTCGACGCTGCACTACACGAAGAAATTCGGCGTGCTTCTGGAGAGCTTCGTCAACGACAACGACGCCTCCTACGTCTACTTCGAAAAGGGCAAGGGCCCGCTGAACGGCAAGCCCGTCCGCAAGGGCGAGATCGCCGCAGACGTTCGTGGCTATACCGCCGAGCTGGTGGCCAAGGCCGCCAGCCAAGGCCAGCTGGACGCCCCGCTTTCGGGCGTTGATCGCGAACGCTTCATCGCCTACCTCATCAACGAAGGCCGGCTGTCGAAATCGGACCTGAGCTACAAGGGCACCGAGGGCCGAGGCTTCTCGGTCCATCCGGGCGCGGGCGTCGATCCGGGTCCTGGCAAGGAACTGCCGCCGTTCGCCTTCAAGGACGTCCTAGACAGCAACGCCTGGCGCGTTCTCAGCTCGGTGACGGGCTACGAGCAGCAACGCACGATGCTGCAGCCGATCGGCGGCATGGACCAGATCGCCAAGGCGTTCGAAAAGCAGGTCGGACCGATGATCCGCTACTCGACCCTGGTCGAGAAGATCAAGCAGTCGCCCACCGGCGTCACGGTCTCGGTCAAGGGCCCAGACGGCAAGACAAGCCAGATCACGGCCGACTACTGCGTCTGCACCATCCCGCTGAGCGTCCTCAAGCAGATCGACCTGGACGCCTCCGCCCCGTTCAAGGCGGCGATGGAGGGCGTGGCCTACGCGCCGGTCAACAAGATCGGCCTGCAGATGAAGAGCCGCTTCTGGGAAGACAAGCACCAGATCTATGGCGGGCACATCTATACCGACCTGGCGGGGATCGGCTCGATCTCCCTGCCCTCGTACGGCTGGCAAGGTCAAAAGGGCGTGCTGCTGGGCTACTACGCCTTTGGCGGCGAAGCCGCGCGCATCAGCGCCAAGAGCCCCGCCGACCGCGCAGCCTTCGCTGTGGCGGGCGGGCAGAAGGTCTTCCCGGAATACGCCGAGAACTTCGAGAACGCCTTCTCCTTCAGCTGGCACCTGGCCGAGCACAATCTGGGCGGCTGGGCTGAATGGGGCGAGACCGGCCGCAAGGAGGCTTATCCCGTACTGTGCGAGCCGGACGGCCGCCTCTATCTAGCCGGCGAGCACCTCAGCTACCTTGGCGGCTGGCAGGCCGGCGCCATCGAGTCGGCCTGGCAGCAGATCGCCAAGATCCACGCCCGCGTCCAGCAAGTCTAAGCTCCCTGTTCCGAGGATACGCATGACGTTCGCCTACCGTATCGCCGCCCTGACGCTCGCCGCGGGCCTCGCCGCCCCGGCCATCGCGTCTGCGGACGGCAAGTCGCTGTACATGGACAACTGCTCGGCCTGCCATCAGGTGTCGGGTAAGGGGGTCAAAGGCGCCTTCCCCCACTGGCCGGGTCGCCCCTGGTCCAGGGGCCGCCCAAGGTGGTTATCACCACCGTACTGAACGGCCGCGCGGGCATGCCCGCGTTCAAGGACGACATCAACGACGCCGACCTCGCGGCGATCCTGACCTATGCCCGCACGACCTGGGGCAACAAGGGCGCGGCGATCAAGCCCACTGAAGTCGCCGCCGCCCGCGCCGCAGCCAGGGCCGAAGCCAAGGCCCGTGGCCTACAAGCCCACTGATCCTCAACATTCATCCAGGGAAGAAACCATGAAACGCCTTATCGCTCTCGCTACGGCCGCCTGCGCTCTCGCCGGCGCCGCTCACGCCCAGGAAATCGTCCGCGGCGGCGATCCCAAGTCGCCGATCGCCAGCGTCGTCACCGTGCCGGCCGGCTTTGACACCATCTACGTCTCGGGCATGACCCCACCCGTGATCGACGACAAGGCTGTCGGCGTCGCGCGCTTCGGCGACACCAAGACCCAGACGCTTGGCGTGCTGGGCCGTATCGAGGCCGCCCTGAAGACCCAAGGCGCCACCATGGCCGACGTCGTGATGATGCGCGTCCTGCTGGTCGGCGACCCCGCCAAAGGCGGCAAGATGGACTTCGCCGGCATGATGGAGGGCTACAAGACCTACTTCGGCACGGCCGAACAGCCCAACAAGCCGTCGCGCATCACCAGCCAGATCTCCGGCCTCGTCGCCGACGGCATGCTGGTCGAGATCGAGGTCCAGGCGGCCAAGAAGAAATAGTCGCAACCCGCCGCCCGCCGACAACGCGGGCGGCGGATTTCACCGTTACGCGAAAGAATTTTCCTGACAACGTTGTCGGGTTCATTTCAACCGGCTATATGGAATTCAGCCCTTTCGGGCGTTTCCTCCCAATGACTCGGCCGCCTCCGCCTCCTGCGAGGCGGCCGTTCTTTTTTGTGTAGCGAGCGCGGCCCTTGGCTGGCGCCGCCAGACGCCTATCATGCGACCATGATCGCCCTGGCCGCCCTCGCGCTCTTGTCATCCGCCTCGCCGCCGCTTCCCGCCGCCGCGCGCGCCCATGTCCGGGATGTTCTGCGGATCGAGACCTTTAAGAGCGCGCAAGCGGACCTGAACGGCGACAGGAAGCCCGAGATTTTCATCTACGCCACCGGACGCGAGACCTGCGGCAGCGGCGGCTGCAATCTCTATGTCCTCTCCCCAACGAGGGCGGGCTATCAGGTCGTGCTGCGCGCCAGCGTGGCCCAACTGCCGATCCGACGTCTGGAGAGCGCGACGCGGGGCTGGCGCGATATCGGCGTCTTCGTCGCGGGTGGCGGCGCCAAACCGCATGAGGCCCGCCTGCGGTTCGACGGCAAGCGCTATCCGGGCAATCCCTCGATGGCGCCGGAGTCCGGAAATCCGCCTGGTGAGATCCTGATCAGCGATACGCCCTAGGCGGTGTAGAGACGCCCCTCCCGGACGAAGACCGGCCAGGGCGAAAGCCTGGCGCCGACGCAAGGCCCGCCGACGCACGCGCCCTCCTCCACCGTGAACACCGCGCCGTGCCACGAGCAGGCGATTAGGCCGCCATCCGGCGTCAGGTAGTGGTCCAGCTGCTGGGCCAGCGGCAGGCCGGCGTGCGGGCAGCGATCGACATAGCCGAACACCGCCTCGCCCTTGCGCACCACGAAGCCGTGGAAGCGCGCCTCACCGATCTGCAGGACATAGTTACGCGCGCCGCCGTCGGCGATCAGGTCCAGCGGGCCGAGATTGACCCCAGCTGGCGTCGACCAGACACGGCCAACGGCGGCGGCGCCCTCGTCCGTCAAATCCGCTCGACCGTCTGCTCGATGGCCCCGAAGATCGAGTGGCCCTTGGCGTCCTTCATCTCGATCCGGATCGTGTCGCCGCCCAGCAAGAACGGCGTCTTGGGCGCGCCGTGCACAAGGGTCTCGACGGTGCGGACCTCGGCCAGGCACGAATAGCCCAGGCCGCCGTCGCTGATCGGCTTGCCGGGGCCGCCATCGGCGTCGCGGTTGCTGACAGTGCCCGAGCCGACGATCGTGCCGGCGCACAGCGGGCGCGTCTTGGCCGCGTGAGCGACCAGGGTCCCGAAGTCGAAGGTCATGTCGACGCCGGCGTCGGCGCGGCCGAACGCCTTGCCGTCCAGCTCGACCAGCAGGGCGCCGTGCAGCTTGCCGTCCTTCCAGGCCTCGCCTAGGGCGTCGGGCGACACTGCAACCGGCGAGAAGGCGCTCGCCGGCTTGGACTGCACGAAGCCGAAGCCCTTGGCCAGTTCGCCCGGAATCAGATTGCGCAGGGAGACGTCGTTGCACAGCATCACAAGGCGGATGGCGGCCAGGGCCTCCTCGCGCGTGGCGCCCAGCGGCACGTCATCGACGATGACCGCCACCTCGCCCTCCAGGTCGCAGCCCCAGCTGGCGTCGGCCAGCGGGATCGGATCGCGGGGCGCCAGGAAGCCATCCGACGCGCCCTGGTACATCAGCGGATCGGTCCAGAAGCTCTCAGGCATCTCGGCGCCGCGCGCTTTGCGCACCAGCTGCACGTGGTTCACATAGGCCGAGCCGTCGACCCACTGGTAGGCGCGGGGCAAGGGGCTGGCGGCATTGTGCTCGTGGAAGCGCTCGCGCGGCACGGCGCCGTGCTCAAGGCTCTCGGCCAGGCCGCGCAGTAAGGGCTCGCAGTGCCACCAGTTGTCCAGCGCGGCCTGCAGGGTCGGCGCGACCGTTCCAGCGTCGGTGAACCAGGCCAGGTCGTTGGAGACCACCACCAGCCGGCCGTCGCGGCCGCCCTTGAGAGACGCAAGCTTCATCGGCGCTTCCTCGTTGTTCGTTCTTGTTAAGGTAGACGCGCTTTGGGAAAGCCCGCCCAGCACGCGTCATAGTCGGCCTGAAGCGCCGAAGTCTCCAGCGCGAACTTCGTCGGCCGGATCACCCAACGGCTCTCGAACATGAAGGCCAGGGTTCCGTCGATCTTGTGCGGCGCCAGCTCGGCTTCCGTGGCCTTGCGGTGGCTGGCGACGTCGGGGCCGTGGTCGCTCATGCCGTTGTGCAAGGACGCGCCGCCGGGGACGAACCCGCCTTCCTTGGCGTCGTAAGCGCCATGCACCAGCCCCATGAACTCGCTCATCACGTTGCGGTGGAACCAGGGCGGGCGGAACGTGTGCTCGGCCACCATCCAGCGCGGCGGGAAGATCACGAAGTCGCAGTTGGCGACGCCCGGCGTGTCGCTGGGCGAGGTCAGGACCGTGAAGATCGACGGATCGGGATGGTCGAAGCTGACCGTGTTGATCGTGTTGAACCGCGACAGGTCATAGCGGTACGGCGCGAGATTGCCGTGCCAGGCGACCACATCTAGCGGGCTGTGATCCCATTCGGCGGCCCACAGCGCGCCCTGGAACTTCTGGATCACCTGCGTCGGCGCGTCGATGTCCTCGAAGGCCGCAACCGGCGTTTCGAAGTCGCGCGGATTGGCGAGGCCATTGGCGCCGATGGGCCCGAGCTCGGGCAGGCGGAAGGCCGCGCCGTAGTTCTCGCAGACATAGCCGCGCGACGGCCCCTCGACCTCGACCCGGAACCGCACGCCGCGTGGGATCACCGCGATATGGCCCGGCCCGACGGTCAGCACGCCGAACTCGGTGACGAGCGTCAGCACGCCCATCTGCGGCACGATCAAGAGCTCGCCGTCAGCGTCGTAGAACACCCGGTTCTGCATCGAGGCGTTGGCCAGATAGACGTGGACGCCGACGCCCGACAGCGTCGCCGCGTCGGCGTTGCCGGCCAAGGTGACGAGACCGTCGACGAAGTCCGTCGGCGCGGCCGGGATGTCCAGCGGGCTCCAGCGCAACCGGTTGGGCGTCACCGGCCTGCCAAAGGCTGAGACCAGCTTGTCCTGCGCATAGGGCGCGTATGGCCCATGACCCGCGCTGGGCCGCAGGCGATAGAGCCAGCTGCGGCGGTTCTCATGGCGCGGCGCGGTGAAGGCCGTGCCCGACAGCTGCTCGGCATAGAGGCCGAACGGAACCTTCTGCGGCGAGTTCTGCCCGACCGGCAATGCGCCGGGATGGGCTTCGGTCTCGAAGTAGGAGCCGAAGCCGGTTTGGTAGCGGAGGTCCATCTGCGTTTCCGTGCCCTTGTTCAGCACTTATTCCCTCGTCATCCCGGACGCCCTGAAAGGGCGATCCGGGATGACGACGAAGGGTATTTTTCGAGGCGGTTCTACGCCTCGACCGTGATCACCCCGCGGCGGATCTGGTCCAGCTCGATGCTCTCGAACAGGGCCTGGAAGTTACCGTTGCCGAAGCCTTCGTTGCCCTTGCGCTGGATGATCTCGAAGAAGATCGGGCCAAACAGGTTCTCGGTGAAGATCTGCAGCAGCAAGCCTTCCTCGCCGACGGCGCCGTCGATCAGGATGCGGTTCTTGCGCAGGCGCTCCAGGTCCTCGCCGTGGCCGGGCACGCGCTTGTCGACCAGCTCGTAATAGGTCTCGATCGTGTCCTGCAGCTTGACGCCTCGGGCGCGCAGCTTCTCGACAGTGTCGTAGATATTGTCAGTGGTCAGGGCCAGGTGCTGGATGCCCTCGCCATTGTACTGGCGGATGAACTCCTCGATCTGGCTCTTGTCGTCCTGGCTTTCGTTCAGCGGGATGCGGATGGCCTTGTCGGGCGCGATCATCGCCTGGCTGAAGAGGCCCGTCGCCTGGCCCTTGATGTCGAAGTACTTCTGCTCCTCGAAGCCGAAGACCTGATGATAGAAGGTCGACCAGGTGCGCATCTGGCCGCGCTTCACGTTGTGGGTAAGGTGGTCCAGCAGGTCGAGGCCGACATTGTTCTTGGCCTCGGCCAGAGCCGCGCCCGGAACCTGCTCCCAGCTGTCATAGATCGTGCCGGCGTCGCCGTAGCGGTCGACGAGGTAGAGTAAAGACCCGCCGATGCCCTCCAGCACCTTGGCGCCTTCGCCCAGCAGCGAGCGCGAAGCGTCAGCCGGCCTGGCCCCGCGCTGGATCGCGTCGGCATAGGCGCGCTCGACGTTCTCCACCCGGAAGGCCATGCCGTTGGCCGACGGACCGTGCTCAGCGCGGAAGTCGGCGACCTGGCCGGCCGGCTCCTCGTTGACGATCAGGTTGATGCGGCCCTGCTTGTAGCGGGTCGCGGCCTTGGTCGGGTGCTTGCTGGCGGCGACGAAGCCCAGCTGCTCGATCAGGGCCTTCATGGCGGCCGGATCAGGGCTGGTGAACTCGACGAACTCGAAGCCGTCGAGGCCCAGGGGGTTCTGGTCGGTGACGAGGGTCATGGGCGGCTCTCTCCCTAAAGCTCTTATGTCGCCAGCGCGGCCGGCAAGGCGGCGATCATGGCGTCGTTGTCGGCCGGTCGGCCGATGGTGATCCGGACCCAGCCGCCGGCCACCGGCGTCGGGCGGATGATGAGCCCCTCCTGCAACAAACGCGCGGCGGTCACGTCGGGACCAGCCGGGGCATGCAGGAAGACGAAGTTGGCCTCGCTGCGCGTGTGCTCGACGCCCAGGTCGTCCAGCGCCGCCTCGATCCGGCCGCGCTCGGCGATGGTCAGGGCGACGGTGCGGGCCAGATGCTTAGGATCGTTCCAGGCGGCCAGGGCGGCGGCCTGGCTGACGGCGGTGACGTTGAAGGCCGGCCGCAGACGGTCGAGATAGCCGACCAGCTCAGCCGACGAGGCGATACCGTAGCCCACCCGCATGCCGGCCAGGCCATAGGCCTTGGAGAAGGTGCGGGCCGACACCCACGGACCGCCCCAGGCGTCCAGCAGGGCGAACGTGTCGAACGCCTCATGGTACTCGCGATAGGCCTCATCGACAAAAACGAGGGTCGAGCGCGGCGTCACCGACAGGATCTCCTCGATGTCCGAGGCGGTCAGGGCGTTGCCCGTCGGGTTGTTGGGCGTGCACAGGACCAAGAGCTTGGGCCCCTGCGCCGCGGCCGCCTTGAAGGCCGGCACGTCGAGGTCGAAGTTCGCCAGGCGCGGCACGTCGACGATCCTGGCCTCGGCGCAGCGGGCGAAGATGTCGTAGGCCGGGAAGGTCGGGCTGGAATACAGGATGGCGTCGCCAGGATGCAGCACCGCGCGGAACAGGTAGTCGATCAGGGCCTCAGAGCCCGGCGAGACCACGATCCGCGAGGCGTCGACGCCCAGACGGCCGCCGATCGCGGCGCGCAGCGTCTCGCAATAGGGGTCAGGATAGAGCTCGGGCTCGGCGATGGCGGCGGCGACGGCGGCGGCGACCTTGGGGCTAGCGCCCAGCAGGTTCTCGTTGCTGGCCAGTTTGGAGAATTGCGACCGCCCGGTGCGACGCCCGGCCTCGGCCAGTGTCATACCGGAGCGATAGGCTTGAACGCCATCCAGCGCCGGTCGCATCGGAGAGGCGAGCGCCTGGCTGACGGGCTTGCGATCCAGAACCAACATGCGGCCGCTCCAAAAGACGAGGAAGCGGCAGCTTATCGCGAGACCGAAGTCAGAACGTGGCAATCATGACCCAATTAAACTCGATTCAGGTCACATCATGCCAATTGAAGCGATTGATCCTCATCAAAGTGATCAGTCCAGATAATCCAGCGGCAGGGCCGTGGAATCCTTCAGCGTGTCGAGCACGAACGAGGAGCGGATGTCCTTCACCGCCGGCATCTTCAGCAGCCGCTTCATGGTGAAGTCGGCATAGGCGTCGAGGTTGGGGACGGCGACTTTCAGCAGGTAGTCATAGCCGCCGGTCATCACATAGCAGCCGACCACCTCTGGCTCGCGCAAAACCGCCTGCTTGAACGCCTCGGCCGCCTCCTCGCTGTGGCGGTCCACCTGCACTTCGACATAGGCCAGCACGTCCAGCTTGGCCTTGCGGCGATCCAGCAAGGCGACATAGCCGCTGATCAGGCCCGAGGCCTCCAGCTGCTTGACCCGGCGCAGGCAGGGGCTGGGCGACAGCCCCACCCGCTCGGCCAGGTCGACGTTCGAGATCTTGCCGTCCTGCTGCAGGATCTGAAGGATCTTCCGATCGGCGCGTGTAAGCTTCATCGTGACCGCTTTCCCGCCAGAATTGGCATAAAGTGACCAAGTAGCCGATTTCGTTGATCCTGAGGAGAGACGCCTTGCGCGCAGCCTCGCTTGCAGCTCTACCATTGGGGGCAAGATTTCACGCGAGGATGCCGCATGCCCGACAGCCCTTTCGCCTTTCCGCCCAGCAAGCCGTCCAAGCCCTCGCTTCCGATGGGGGGGCGGCAAGTCATGATCTGGACGGCGGTCGCGCTGCTGCTGCTCCTAGGCTCGTGCGCCGTCGTCACCCAGAGCTCGACGGTCGAGCCGGGGAATGTCGGCGTGAAGATCCGCACCCTGGGCGCGTCGGCCGGCGTCGACCCTGACCCCCTGCCCGCCCGCTGGTACCTGCGCGGGATCGGCGAGCGGATCATCCAGTACCCGGTGATCCAGCGCACCTACGGCTACACCCGCGAAGCCGATGAGCGCGGCAACGAGAACGAGGAGATCACCTTCTCGGACAACACCGGCCTGCCGATGACGGCCGACATCTCGGTGACCTTGCAGGTCAATCCGGCCTCGGCCCCGAGCCTGTACCAGACCTATCGTCTGTCCTTCGACCAGCTGCTGGACGGCCCAATCCGCAATGACGTCCGCTCGGCCGTCGCCGCCGAGGCCGAGAAGGTCGGGGTCGAGACGCTCTACAGCGGCGGCCGTCAGATGGTGATCCAGAAGGCCTACGCCCGCGTCTCCAGCAAGTGGGCCCGCCATGGGGTCAATATCAGCCAGCTCGACTGGATCGGCTCGATCCGCTACCCGCAGGCGATCATCCAGCAGATGCAGGCCAAGACCCAGCTGGAGCAGGAGGCCCTGGCCGCCAAGGCGCTCGAAGCCAAGGAAACCGCGCTGGCCAACGCCGCCGTCGCCAAGGCGCGCGGCGAGGCCGAGGCCATCCGCATCAAGGGCGAGGCGCTGCGCGCCAACCCGCAGGTCCTCCAGCAACTGGCCATCGAAAAGTGGAATGGCGAGCTACCGAAGGTCACCGGCGGTTCGACCCCGTTCGTGAAGATCGACTAGAGATCGGCCCTAGGCGCGGCGCGGACGGGTTGCTGACACGCGGCGGCCCGTCCGGCGCCTATCTTCCGGCCCAAACGACGGAAGCGCCGATGCGATACGAGTTTGAAGCCGAGATCTGGCGATCCAGCGGCGCAGGCGGGTGGTTCTTTCTCACCCTGCCCCTCGACGTGGCCCAAGGTCTGCGCACCTTGAGCGGACCGAAGGCGGGCTTCGGCTCGATCCGCGTCCGCGCGAGCCTCAACAATACGGACTGGAACACCTCGGTTTTCCCCGACGCCCGGTCGGGCAGCTTCCTGTTGCCGGTGAAGGTCGAGGTCCGCCGCCGCGCCAAGGTCACCGCCGGTGACCAAGTCCGCATCTGCCTTGAACTGGCCATGTGAGAGGCCGCTCGGCAAACCAGATGACCTGGCTTTAATGAGAAATATTTAAGTACCGCCCAGAGCCATTATGGCCAATAGAAAGCTCAGGAAGCGCCTCATTACCGGCGCTTGGTATATCACCGGGGCGAACTTGAAACACGTTGAACTCTACGGGCCAAGAGAGCCCGAGCATCGTCGTACATGGACCGCGGCGGCCATCCCTCTCATTCTTATGTTCTTCATCCTGGGCCAGCTGATCACGATCTTCGGCGTGCTGAAGCCGATGGGCTTCCACCAGGTCGATCTTGAGACCCAGTGGCTGCCCCACGTCATTCAGTTACTCGGCTTCGGCATAACGGCGGCGCTGCTGCTCGTCTGGGTCCGGCTGTTCGAGCGTCGGCCGCCGTCGGTTCTGGGCCTGAACGGCCAGGGCCTGGTTCGCTACGCCCGAGGCTTGGCGGTCGGTATGGGTTTTCTGTGCGGCGTGATCGCGCTGATCTGGCTGACGGGCGGCTACCGCATCGAAGGGCATGGTGTCTGGGCCGCGCCTTCGCCCCTGCTGTTCCTGCCGATCCTGGCCCTATTCGGAGCCTTCATGATCCAAGGCGCAACGGAAGAGCTGCTGATGCGAGGCTGGCTGATGCAGCTGGTGGCGTCCCGCCATGGGCTCGTCGCCGGCATCGTCGTCAACGCCGTGCTGTTCGCGCTGATGCATGGCGGCAATATCGAGCCATCCAAGGAGCTGGTGCTGGCCCTGGCCAATCTGGTGCTGTTCGCCGTGATGATCAGCCTCTACGCGATCAAGGAAGGCTCGCTGTGGGGCGTATGCGCCTGGCACACCGCCTGGAACTGGCTGCTGGGCGTGGGCTTTGGCCTTGAGGTCAGCGGCGGACGTATTCCGGTCCAAAGCCTGGTCATCGACCTGGCCCCCAACGCTGGAGCGCCCTGGTGGCTGACGGGCGGCGCCTTTGGCCCCGAGGCCAGCGTCGCGACGACGGTCGTGCTGCTGGCGGGCTGCGTCTATTTCGGCGCCACGGGCGCGCTCCAAGGCGCCAAGGCCCGGGCGGCGGCCTTCGCCTGAGGAGCACCGGGAGGGTCGAGTCTAGAGCGCTTCACAGAAGAAGCGCCCCGGGATCGGCCCCTCCGGGTAAAGCGCCTGAAACCGGTAGAGCACTAGAACCCATTCGGCCTCCTCCAAGCAGACGCCGAACCGTTGCGCCACCCAGGCGGCGGACGGCTCCTCGAAAGCGTCGTCCCGGATTTCGTCGCGGCGGCTCAGCTCCATTGGGGGAACGGATCCGGGAGCTTGGCCCAGGCTTTGAGGCCAAAACCGAATTGCAGGTCGGACAGAAGGCAGGCGTCAAAGCCCTGGGTCAGAGCCTCGCGATCCATGTTCTGGCCGATCAGCACGATCTCCTGGCGGCGGTCGCCGTGGACCGGCTTCCAGACCTTCTGGATCGCCGCGCGCCAGGCGGGGTCTTCGGGCCAGTATTCCTCCGGCGCGCTGGCCCACCAGCGGCCATGCGGGCCGAACTGGGTGACCGCGCCCGCCTGACTCCAACCGCCAACGCGATCATAGCGGGTGGCTAGCCAAAGGAAGCCCTTGGAGCGGATGACGCCCGGCCACTCGCTGTCCAGCCAGGCCTTCAGCTTCTCGGGATGAAACGGCTTGGACGCGCGATAGACGAAGTGGCTGATGCCGTATTCCTCGGTCTCGGGCAGCACCTCCCCCATCAGCGCCTTCTGCCAGCCGGCCGCGCCCTCGGCCCGGACGGGATCGAACAGGCCCGTGTCCAGCACGTCATCCAGCGCCACCGCGCCGCGCTCGGAGCGGACGATCCGCGCCTGCGGATTGAAGGTTGCGACAATCGCCTCGAGCCGGCCCAGGTCTTCGGCCGACACCAAATCGGCCTTGTTCAGCACGATAACGTCGGCGAACTCGATCTGCTCGACCAGCAGATCAACGACCGTGCGCTCATCGCCCTCCCCCGCCGTCTCGCCGCGATCGGCCAGGCTGTCGCGCGAAGCGTAGTCGCGCAGGAAGTTGAAAGCGTCGACCACCGTGACCATGGTGTCCAGGCGCGCCACGTCCGACAGGCTCTGATCGCTCTCGTCCCGAAAGTCGAAAGTGGCGGCGACCGGCATCGGCTCGGAGACACCCGTGGACTCGATCAGCAAGTAGTCGAACCGTCGCTCGGCGGCCAGACGGCGCACCTCCTTGAGCAGGTCTTCGCGCAGGGTGCAGCAGATGCAACCGTTGGACATCTCCACCAGGGTCTCGTCGGTGCGCGACAGGTCGGCGCCGCCCTCAGCGACCAAGGTGGCGTCGATGTTCACCTCGCTCATGTCGTTGACGATGACCGCGACCTTCTTGCCCTCGCGGTTGCCAAGGACGTGGTTCAGCAGCGTGGTCTTGCCAGCGCCCAGAAAGCCCGACAGCACGGTGACGGGCAGGCGGCGGTCGATCCGACCTCTGGTTTGGGGAGCTTCGACGGTCAAGCGCGACCTCATGTGTTATACAATAACACCAGTAGCGCGTCAGCTCAGGCCGCTCAATAGAATTGTTATCTTATAACACTTCTTCGCACGCGCCCGCCGAAACGCAAAACGCCCCGGAGTCTCCTCCGGGGCGTTTCGTCATTTTGGCCCCCTCTTGGGGTTCGCTTTTCAGTTGGCCAGGCGGCGCAGGAAGGACGGGATTTCCAGGTCTTCGCCGTCGTCGGCCTGAGGCGTTTCCACCGGGGCCAGCTGCGGGCGGACGCTCTGGGTGGTGCGAGCCTGCGGTTGCGGGCTCGAGGCCTGCTGCTCGTAGCGCTGACGACCACCGCCGAACATCGAGAGCCAGCCGCCCTGCTTCTGCGGACGACGCTCTTCGTAGTAGTTGCTGCTTTCCGGGAACAGCGGCTCTTCGGCAACCTCATCGACCAACGGATCGACGATGCGGTTCACCTGCCGGGCCGCCGGCTGGGCCACGCGCGGTTCTTCAGCTACGGTCGGCTCGTCGTAATAGAGCTCGGCTTCCGGCTCCGGCTGGGGCGCGGACATGACGATCTCGGGCTCGGGAGCCGGCGCCGGTTCTGGCGAGAAGGCCGACGAGTACGCCGTGGAGGGGCGCTCGGCCGGACGGGCCGCTTCATAGCGAGCGGTCGGGCGGGCGGGCTCCGGCTGCGGAGCCGGCGCGCGAGCCGTGTCGGCGATCAGCGGCTGGGTGGTGGTGTTGCGGGTGACCGGCTTGGGCTCGATCTGGGCGATCGAGGCGCCGTCCATACCTGTGGCGACCACCGACACGCGGATCACGCCTTCCAGCGACGGATCGAAGGCCGCGCCGAAGATGATGTTGGCTTCCGGATCGACCTGGTCGGAGATCGCGTTGGCGGCCTCGTCGACTTCCAGCAGGGTCATGTCCATGCCGCCGGTCACGTTGACCAGCACCGCCTTGGCGCCCTTCAGCGAGACTTCGTCCAGCAGCGGGTTGGCGATGGCGTTCTGAGCGGCCATCAGGGCGCGGTCTTCGCCCGTGCCCTCGCCGGTGCCCATCATCGCCTTGCCCATCTCGGTCATGACCGTACGGACGTCGGCGAAGTCGAGGTTGATCAGGCCCGGCAGGACCATCAGGTCGGTGATCGAGCGGACGCCCGAGTGCAGGACCTGGTCGGCCATGCCGAACGCTTCAGCGAAGGTCGTGCGTTCGTTGGCGACGCGGAACAGGTTCTGGTTCGGAATGACGATCAGGGTGTCGACGTAGCGCTGCAGTTCCTGGATGCCGCTGTCGGCCAGACGCATGCGGTGACGGCCTTCGAAGTGGAAGGGCTTGGTCACAACGCCGACCGTCAGGATGCCGCGCTCACGAGCGCACTTGGCGATGATCGGGGCCGCGCCGGTGCCGGTGCCGCCGCCCATGCCGGCGGTGATGAACACCATGTGAGCACCGTCGAGGTGCTCGCCGATCTCCGGGAAGCTCTCCTCGGCGGCGCTCATGCCCACTTCCGGGTGCGCGCCGGCGCCCAGGCCTTGCGTCACTTGCACGCCCAGCTGGATCCGCCGATCGGTCTTGGCGAATTGCAGCTGCTGCGCGTCGGTGTTGGCCACCACGAACTCAACACCCTCGAGGCCAGCCTCGATCATGTTGTTCACGGCGTTGCCGCCAGCGCCGCCAACACCAAAGACCACGATGCGCGGCTTCAGCTCGGTCGTACGCGGCGCGGAAAGAGAAATAGCCATGGGACCCTCGCGTCCTAACGCCGAAATCGTCAAATGTGACCTCGGCGACACCCAATCGCCGGGGAGCGCCTCGACGATCGTGTTAACAGAACAACCACCATCGTTAATCGGCAGTTAACTGCATAATCTGAGTCGGGGTCTGGTCGAGCGCGGCCGTGGGATAAATTGTGGTCTATCAACAGAAAACCCTGACGAACCAAGGGTTCAGTTAACATCCACAGACATGTGCGACCGAACGCCGCTGAGTCTCTATTCTGACGAATAGCCACGCTTCGAGTAGCAAAAAAGGCCCGTACGAGATGCTCGAAGGGGCCTTTAAAGTTAAACAGTAGAGTTAATCACGCTTAAGGTTTGAAGGCCGTGCCGGCCGCTCGGCCTAAAGGTTGTCGCGCAGCCAGGCAGCCGCGCGCGAGATGGGGCTGGCGTTCGGATCCAGCGGACGCTTGCGGGCGACGCCACCGGCCAGGGCCTTTGACGACACCGCCTCGCGCGGGCCGAAGGCGGTGCGATGGAGGGTGCCAGCGGCCGCGCAGAAGGCCGGGCCCGAAGCGGCGTCGGCCAAATGAGGAACCCTACGTGGACGACCCAGGCGCACGGGACGGTCGAACACCCGCACAGCCACTTCGCGCACGCCGGCCAGCTGGCTGGCGCCGCCTGTGAGCACGATGCCCGCGCCCGGCTCCACCGGCGCGCCGGAAGCCTTCAGGCGCTCGCGCAGCAGTTCGAGGGTCTCTTCGACCCGCGGCTGGATGATGCCCTTCAGCAGGGAGCGCGGGGCAATCACCGGACCCGCGCCCGGATCGTCGCCGCGCGGCGGCGCCTCGATCATCTCGCGGTCCTCGTTGGCCGAGGCGATGGCGCTGCCGTGCAGGGTCTTGATGCGCTCGGCGCCCACGACCGAGGTCTGCAGGCCGCGCGCGATGTCTTGGGTCACGTGCCCCCCGCCGACGGCCAGGCTGTCGACGTGGCAGAGGGCGCCGTTGTTGAACACGGCCACCGAGGTCGAGCCGCCGCCCATGTCGATGCAGACCGCGCCCAGGTCCATCTCGTCCTCTTCCAGGGCCGCCAGGGCCGAGGCGAACGGCGCGGCGACGACGCCCTCGAAGCTCAGGTGAGCGCGTTCGACGCAGTGGGCCAGCGTGTGGAAGATATTCTCGTTGACCGAGACGACCAGCAGTTCCAGCCCCAGCGAGCGGCCGAACATGGCGCGCGGGTCGCGGATGCCGCGCTGACCGTCGACCGACCAGGCGATCGGCAGCAGATGGATGGGCTTGCGGCCGGGAATGCGGACCTGGGCCAGGGCCGAGGCGATGGCGCGCGACAGGTCGCCGTCCGAAATCGGACGGGCGCCCAGCGAGACCTGGGCGTGGACGCGGTGGCTGGCCAGCTGACCGCCGGCGGTGCACACGCTGACGCCCTGGACGTTGACGCCAGCCACGGTCTCGGCGCGCTCGACGGCCTGAGCGATGGCCTGGGCGGCTTCGTCCAGATTGACGATCGCGCCGCCGCGCACGCCGCGCGACTGGACATAGCCGACACCCGAGGTCGTCAGGGTGCGGTTCTCGCGGTGGATGCCGTCGGGCTTCATGATGAAGCACGTCACCTTGGACGCGCCCAGGTCGACGGCCGCGATGGCGGGCTGGCGCACAAGCGTCGCCTTCAGGCCCTCGCGAGCCTGTTTCCGGTCCTCCATTCGCGACATCGCTATCGTCACCTTAGCCCATCAAGTCCATTACGCCCCATTCGCCGCGGGCTGCCCAGGCAGCGCCGCGTCGCGAGGTCTCACAGCCACCATTTCGGGGTCGCGCAGATCGATCCGCGCGAAACCCATGTCCAGGATTCTCTGCCGCTGATCGAGCTGATCCAATTGAATCAACGCGGATTCTTCGTCAATAGCGGGAAGCTGAATAAGCGACCCATCCTTCAAACGAAGATCCCAGCGGCGGTCGTCCACCCGCACCAGCGCTTCCAGCCGATCGCGCAGGCGGGGACGCGAGGCCACCGCCGGCAGGATCAGACCTGCGGCCTGGTCAGCGCCCTGCCCCACCACCAGCGGCAGCTGCGGGAAACGCGCTGGATCAGCCTCGTTGATCACCCGCCCCTCGGCGTCGATCACCTTCATCCGGCCTTGGTTCTGCCAGACCGCCAGAGCCGGCCGCTCCTGGACGGAGATCAGCACGGTGTCGGGCAGCATCCGCACGACCTGAACGTCCTTGACCCAGCCCACGCCCTGCACGCGCTGGCGGACGCCCGCCAGGTCCATGCCCAGCGTCGGCTGGTCAAGGTACAGGCCCGAGGCCTTCAGGATGTCGGCCTGGGCGGTCGCCGAAGCGCCCCGGATATGGACAGTCTTCAGCTTGAACCCAGCAGACGCGAACGCGCCGTCGACGCTATGGGCCATCGCCGCGCCGATACGCTCGGCGCGGTGCCCTGTGGCCAACATCACCACCAGTCCAAGGCCCAGAGCCGCACCCGCGACGCTGAGGGCGACCGTGGGCGACAGGCCCACGCCCTTAGCGGCGTGCAACTTGGCGGCTGGCTGCGCGCCTCGCGGCGCGGCCCGGCCTTTGCTCGGACTTACGGGCGCTTCGGCCCGGGGTCGCCTAGGCTTAGGCGGTCCCCCCGCGTTACGGCGGGCATAAGCGTCCTCCACGATCCATAGAACCAAATGATCAAACGGAATCCCGACGTGGGCGGCCTGCTCGGGGGCGAGCGAGGTCGGAGTCATGCCGGGCTGCGTATTGACCTCTAGAAGGACCAGAATGTCGTTAATGTCGTCATAACGAAGATCGGACCGGGTCACACTTCGGCAACCAAGAGCAGTATGGGCCAATTCGGCCATCCGCATAGCGCGATCCCTTACGCCATCAGGGATTGGGGCCGGCAGGACGTGGATCGAGCCCCCTTCGGAGTACTTGGCCTCGTAGTCATAAAAACCTGTGGATGCACGAATATCGGTGACCGCCAGCGCCCTGGGACCATTCGCCTCACCCATCACGGCGACCGCCAGCTCCAGGCCGCGGATGTACGGCTCGACCATGACCTCCTCGCCGAAGGTCCACGACGGCGCGCCGACCTCCTCGGGCGGACGGTTGGCGCCTTCCTTGACGATGAACACGCCGACCGAGGAGCCCTCGGCGTTCGGCTTGACCACATAGGGCGGCGGCAGGACGTGGTCGCGGGCCACGTCGTGACGGTTGAAGAGGCCCCCGCCGGGCACCGTGACCCCGGCCGCCGCCAGCACGGCCTTGGCCTTGGCCTTGTCCATCGCCAGGGCCGAGGCCAGGACGCCGGAGTGGGTATAGGGCAGCTTCAGGGTTTCCAGCACGCCCTGGACACAGCCATCCTCGCCCCATTCGCCATGCAGGGCGTTGAAGACGAGGTCGGGCTTGGCCGCCGTCAGCACCTGGGCGATGTCGGGGCCCGCGTCGATCCGCGTGACCTTGGCCCCCAGCCGCTCCAGCGCGTCGGCGCATTCGGCGCCGGAGACCAGGCTGACCTTGCGTTCCGACGAGGGACCGCCCAGCAGGACGGCGATGTGGCGGCCAGAGAGAGGCTGCTGGGTCATTTGGCGGGAGACTCTTTGGAAGGCTGTAGCGTTCAGCCACTCCTAGTCAGCCCGGACGCGCCTGCCAACCGCTAGACGCGCAAGCGCCCCCTCCGTCGCGAAGCTTCGCATCGCGCCACCTCCCCCGTTTCACGGGTGAGGAGGATACCGCCCATCCTCCCCCGCTCGCGGGGGAGGATGGGCGCAAAGCGACGAGACGGAGGGGGCGCTCTCAACCGCCTAGTGCGCCGCCGGGGCCGCCGGCTTCAGCGCGCGGAAGTCGATGTCGCTGTCGGCGACCAGATAGATCAAGCTGGTCCAGGCGGCGACGTTCTGGGCCAGTTGCAGCGGATCGACCTTGTTCAGAGTGTCGTCGGCCGTGTGGTGGTAGTCGAAGTAGCGGCTGGCGTCCTGCTTCAGCGCAAAGGACGGGACGCCAGCCTGCTCCAGGCCCTCGATATCGGCGCCGCCGTGGGTGGCGGGCTGGCGGCTCACATAGATCTTCAGCGGCGCGAGCACGTTCGCGGCGGTCGTGGCCAACGGGTGGCTCAGCGCGCCGGCCGGCAGGTTCAGGGCGTAGATGCGATCGGCGCCGCTGTCGCTTTCGCCGGCCAGGACGATCTTGGACACCTCGTCCTTGTGGGCGGCGATGTAGGCTTCCGACGAGCCGCCGCTTTCCTCCGAGCCCCACATCACGACGCGGATGGTGCGCTTGGGACGCTTGGGCAGCTCGCCGATCAACTTGGCGGCGGCCGTGGTGATGCCGATGCCCGTGGCGTCGTCCAGCGCGCCCGTGCCGACGTCCCAGCTGTCCAGGTGCCCGCCGATGACGATCACCTCGTCAGGCTTTTCCGTGCCCTTGATGTCGCCCGAGATGTTCCAGGCCACGTCGTTCGGATCGGTGGTCGAGGCCAGCTTCAGCTTGATGCGCAGCGGGCCCTTCTTGGCCAGGCGCTCCAGCTGCTCAGCCTCGGGCACGCCCATGGCGGCGGCCGGAATGGTGACGACCTGGTCGCCGAAGGCGGTCATGCCGGTGTGGGGAACGGTCGAGTCCGAGGTCGAGACCGAGCGGATCAGCAGGGCCACGGCCCCGCGCTTGGCGGCCTCGACCGGACCGGCGCGGCGCGAGATCCCGGCGACGCCGTAGCCCGAACCGTCCTGAGCCTTGACCATCGGCTGGGTGATGACGACGATCTTGCCCTTCAGCGCGCCCTCGGGGGCGGCGATCATCTCGGCATAGGTGCGGAACAAGGCAACCTCGGCCTCGATCCCGGCGGCCGGGGTCGGCACGGTGCGGCCCAGGCCCACGATGTCCAGCTTCATCGGATAGGGGGCGACCAGCTGGGCGCTCTCCTCGCCGCGCGTCCAGGACGGCTTGGCGAATTCCTCGACCTTGATGTTGGTGAAGCCCAGAGCCTTGAACTTGGCGACGGCCCAGTCCTTGGCCCGCTCCATGGCTGGCGAGCCGACGACGCGCGGACCGATGCTGGTCGTCAGATCCTCGGTGATGTCCCAGGCGGTGCGATCCAGCAGCGCCTTGTCGCGCAGCGCCTCGGCGATGCGGACGTCTTGAGCGTGGGCGGCGCCCGAAAGCAGGGCGAAAACGGCCGAGGCGGCCAGTAAGCGACGGTACATGAGCAAGGACTCTCCCCAATGGCGCGGCAGTCATAGCACCCGTTCGCGCCACGGGGAGTCAGCAATGGAACGGCGGGCGCGAAAGCGGCGACGCGACCAGAAACAAGGCAGACGCACGACTTCGCCGCTTCACGCGGCCAGCCGCTGAAGGGATGAAAGGGGATGCGGAGCGCCCGGACATTCGTCCGGATGAGGATAGAGTTGTTACCGTTTCGACGAAGCCAGAGCGCTCCGCGCAGTCGTTATCCGGTGAGCCTTCGACGCGCGGGGTTTTAACCCGCTTCCGAAAGAGGCCCCCGGCGGGCGGGCCGGGCTGGCGACCCGGTCCCCGGACCGTCCGGGCGATTTCAGCCCGAACCTAAAGTCCCGCTCGACCACCCCCGACAGCCGTCACGATCGCCGGCCGGACGTCCCTTCCAAGCCATCGGGTGAGATCAGTATGGAGGGGGTTTCAACGCGGATGATCCAGCGGCGTGTAAAAGTGAGAAGTGTTTGATTTTGCTGGATTCGATTTCGCCAACTACGAGCGTTCAGCGGTGCGGACGCTCCTAAAGATCCTCCCCCGTGACACGGGGGAGGTGTCGGCGGAGCCGACGGAGGGGGCGAACTGGGGATCGGCCGAGCTAGCCCCCTCCGGCCCTCTGGGCCACCTCCCCCGCATCGCGGGGGAGGATCTGAAAGCCACCCCTACCCCGCCCGTCCGATCCGCTTGATTTCCCAGTCCAGCTGGACCCCGGTCTTGGTCTTCACGTCGGCGCGGACGGTCTCGCCGAGACCCTCCAGGTCGGCGGCCGTCGCCTCGCCGGTGTTGATCAGGAAGTTGCTGTGCAGCGGCGAAAACATCGCCCCGCCAAACGGCTTCCCGCGCCAGCCGGCCTCGTCGACCAGCTTCCACGACGAATGGCCCGGCGGGTTCTTGAAGGTCGAGCCGCCGGTCTTTTCGCGGATCGGCTGGGTGGTCTCGCGGCGGGCGGTGATCTGCGCCATCCGTTCCTTGATCGCCTCGGGCTCGTCGGCGGTCCCCTCGAACACGGCGTCCAGCACGATCACGGTCTCGCCGTCCTGCAGGGCGCTGTGGCGGTAGGTGTAGTGCAGATCCTCGACCGAGAGCTCGCGCACCACGCCCGCGCGGTCCATCACGCGGACCGACTTGACCACATTGACCGTCTCGGAGCCGTAGCAGCCGGCGTTCATGATCACCGCGCCGCCGATCGTGCCGGGCACGCCGACATAGAACTCAAGGCCCGCGATGCCCGCCTCGGCCGCCTTGCGGGCCAGGATGGCGTCGGGAACGGCGCTGCCAGATCTGATGCGGTTGTCGCCCAGCGCCTCGACCGTGTTGAAGCCCTTGCCAAGGCGAATGATCACGCCCTCGACGCCGCCGTCGCGGACCAGAAGGTTGCTGCCGACCCCGATCGCCATGACCGGCACGGCCGGATCCAGGGCCTTCAGAAAGTCCGACAGGTCCTGCTCGTCGGCGGGCAGGAACACCACGTCGGCCGGACCGCCGACCCGGAACCAGGTGAACGGCGCCAGCGGCTCGTCGATCAGCAGCTTGCCACGGACGGTCGGGAGTCGGGTTTTCCAGGTCATCAATACGTCTCCCCTTCTCCCCTTGCGGGAGAAGGTGTCAGCCTCAAGCTGACGGATGAGGGGTTTCTCGGCGTCGCCAAACGACCCCTCATCCGGCCGCTGCGCGGCCACCTTCTCCCGCAAGGGGAGAAGGGAGGGACCGAGGGGCGCTTCACTTCGCCAGCGCCTCAAGCTGCCCCGGCAGAGCATAGGCCCAGGTGGTGATGTCGCCGGCGCCCAGCAGCACGACCAGGTCACCGCTGGTCGCCTCGGCCGCGATCAGGCGCGGCAGGGCCGTGGGGGCCTCCAGCGGCAAGGCCCGGCGGTGGCCGAACTTCTTGAGGCCCTCGACCAGGGCGTCGCGATTGACGCCTTCGATCGGCTGCTCACCGGCGGTGTAGACATCGGCCACGATCACCGTGTCGGCGTCGTTGAAGCACGAGCTGAACTCGGTCATCAGGTCGCGCAGGCGGGTGTAGCGGTGCGGCTGAACCACGGCGATCACCTTGCCGTTCGGGGTCACGGCGCGGGCGGCCTTCAACACGGCGGCGATCTCGACCGGGTGGTGGCCATAGTCGTCGACCACGCGAATACCATTGGCGACGCCGGTGGTGGTGAAGCGGCGCTTGACCCCGCCAAAGCCGGCCAGGCCCTTGGCGATCGCCTCGGCGTCGACGCCCAGCTCACGCGCCACGGCCACGGCGGCGGTGGCGTTCAGCACGTTGTGATGGCCGGCCATCGGCATCTTCAGCCCGTCATAGCGCACGACCTCGCCGTCGCGCGGCGAGATGACGATGTCGAACTTGGCGCCGTCCGGGCCCATCTCGATGTTGGAGACCCGAACCTCGGCCTGCGGATTGGTGCCGTAGGTCACCAGACGCCGGTTCTCGATCCGCGAGGTCAGGGCTTGGACTTCCGGGTGGTCGGTGCAGACGGCCGCGAAGCCGTAGAACGGGATGTTCTGGATGAAGTCCTGGAAGCCCTTCTTGACCGCATCGAAGTCGCCCCAGTGGTCCAGGTGCTCGGCGTCGATGTTGGTGACGATGGCGACCGTCGACTTCAGGCGCAGGAACGAGCCGTCGCTCTCATCGGCCTCGACGACGATCCAGTCGCCCTCGCCGACCTTGGCGTTGGTGCCGTAGGCGTTGATGATGCCGCCGTTGACGACGGTGGGGTCCATGCCGCCGGCGTCCAGCAGGGTGGCGACCATCGAGGTCGTGGTGGTCTTGCCGTGCGTGCCGCCCACCGCGATCGAGAACTGCAGGCGCATCAGCTCGGCCAGCATCTCGGCGCGGCGCACCAAGGGCAGGCGCTTGTCGCGGCCAGCGACCATCTCGGGGTTATCGGCCTTCACGGCCGTCGAATAGACGATCGCCGAAGCGCCCTCGACATGGGCGGCGTCATGGCCGATGAAGATGCGCGCGCCCAGCTTTTCCAACCGCTCGGTGTTGGCGCTGGCCTTGGCGTCGCTGCCCTGAACGGTGTAGCCGATACGCAGCATGATCTCGGCGATGCCGGACATGCCAATGCCGCCGATGCCGATGAAGTGCACGGGGCCGAGTTCGAAGGGGACGGGGCGTCGACGCTGGATCATGACGAGCCGATTAGACCAATTCCGCGCGGCGCGAAACGCCCTGTTGGCCTTCTGTTTGTGGACGGGGCCGGCTCTGGCCCAAACCCCCGCCCCGCTTGAGCTGCGGCTGGCCGACGTCGGCCGCTTCGCCGTGTTCGTCGACATGGGCGGCGTCCAGTGGACCGGGCGCGTGGCCAAGCTTCGCGTGCTGCAGGTCGCCGAGGGCGGCTTCAAGGCGGGCGCGGAGGAATTCTGGGGCGGTTGGCGTCACGAGGTCATCGACTGCGACGCCCGCACCATCGCCCACGCGGGCTTCTCCAGCGTCCGAGCCGGCGGCCGCGAGGGTCCGCTGACGGGCGACCAGCGCCCAGCTCAGCCGCTACCGGTGGGGAGCCCGGACGAGGCCGTGGCCAAGGTGGTCTGCGACGGCTGGCGGCCCTATGCAACCATACCGGTCTCAACTAGCGTAGCGCTAGCTGTAGCTACCGGGCGTCCGCTCATTGAGAGCGGTGCTGAGCCGTGAGCAGCAAAAATAGGAGCGTCCCGTGCGGCGTCTAGCAACGGCCTTCCTCAGCCTAGGCCTCATGATTGGCCAAGCCGGAAACGCCTTTTCCGCGCCCATCGACAGAGGGGCGGTGAAGTTGCCGGAAGGACGTATGCTGCTCGTCGCCACCAATCAAATGGGCGCGGTGATGATCGGCCTCGACAACATGGTGAGGGATAGCCATGGCGCTGTGGTTCTCGTCTATCGAGTTTTCGATCCACCGCGCGTCCTTGAAGGTGGTCCAATCATCACTGAAGAAGCCGAAGCGCAGCGTTTCGATTGTGACGCGCAGAACTATCAAAGCCTTGGCTCGTCACAATACAATGCCGCTGGCGAGGAAGTCCTTTGGACTGAAGAAGAGCCAACCAAACCCGTGCGCGAGCGCACAATGACCTCCCGCGTCGCGGATGTCGTTTGCGGCAAGGTTCAGCTTCCCAGCGGAAACATCGCCAAGGATCGAGCAACCGCTAGGGCCATGGTGGCCCAAAGTAGAGCGGCCGCCCCCTGATCGAGACGGGCGCCGAGCCCTGAACACGAAAAAGCCCCCGCCGGCGGACCGGCGGGGGCTGTTTTACGTCGAAGCCTAAGCGACGCTTACGCGCCGCCTTGCTGACCTAAGCGTCGCTTACGCGCCGCCCGGGAAACGGAAGGGAACCTTCACGGTGCCGGTCTTGGCGCCCATCGGCAGCTTTTCAGCGATGCACATGGCGGCCTTGTCGAAACCCTTGCCCGAGGCGCTGTTGTCGACGACCTTGCAGTCCGACAGCTTGCCGCCGTCGGCGGTGCATTCCAGCATCACTTGAGCCGCGTCGCGGGTGTTGGCGAACTGCTGCAGGCAGCGGCCCATTTGATCTTCGAAACCGCCGGCGGCCGAAGCGGCCTGAGCGACGAAGAAGCTGCCGGCGAGACCCGCCGCGATCGCGATAGAGAATTTCATAACACGCCCATCCCTTGTGTGCGGCAAACCAATCTGATGGACGCTTTGTCGCAGAGAAGAGCTAATGAACGCCCAAGCATCGCGGTTAATTGTTCGCGAACATGGTGAATGACGCGCGGACGTTAAGCTTAAGCCGCGATGCGGATGGCCTCGCGTTTAGCGGGCCGTCCTTTCCACCAGGTCCGCCAATGCCTCGGCCGCGTCGGGCTTGGCCACCGAGCGCGCCCCGGCCGCCATCCGCCCCAGGCGCTCGGGATCCTTGAGCAAGGCGTTCAGGGCGCCGGCCATGGCGTCGACCGTCAGTTCGTCCTCCAGGCACACGGCCGCGCCGCCCGCCTCTTCCAGGAGCTTGGCGTTGAAGCGCTGGTGGTCGTCGGCGGCGATCTTCAGCGGCACCAGGATCGAGGGCCGGCCGGCGACCGCCAGCTCGGTGCAGGTCGAGGCGCCCGAGCGGCCAATCACCAGGTGCGACTGGCGCAGATAGCCGGCCATGTCGCGGAAGAACGGCGCGACCTCGCAGTCGACCATGGCGTTGCGATAGGTCTTGCGGGCCTGCTCCATGCTCTCGGGCCGGGCCTGCTGGAACACCTTCAGGCGCGAGCGCAGGTCCTCGGGCAGCTTGGCCACGGCCTCGGGGATCAGCTCCGACAGCAGGCGCGCCCCCTGGCTGCCGCCGGTGACCAGGATGCGCAGCTGCGCCTCGGGCGGCAGATAAGGCGTGTCGTAAAGCGCGCGGACGGGCGGGCGAACCGGGTTGCCGACGACATGGGCGCGGGCCTTCACGGCCGGCTTGGCCATCTCCAAAATCGGGAAGGCGCAGGCGACCTCATCGACCCGAGGGGCCAGGAAGCGGTTAACCCGGCCCAGCACCGCATTCTGTTCATGGATAACGGTCGGGCGTTTCTGACTCAGCGCGCCCAACAGGGCCGGCAAGGCGGGATAGCCGCCAAAGCCGACGACGACGGCCGGGTCCAGGCGCTTAAACGCCGCCCGGGCCTCCAGCACGCCCTGCAGCACGACGAAGCCGGCCTTGATCATGCCCAGCGGGTCATTGGCCTTGGCGGTGGCGGCCGACAGGGCCAGGCGCTCCTGGGCCGGGAACTTGTCGGCATAGAGCGCGCCGCGCTCGTCGGTGGCCAGCACGATCCGCCAGCCGCGCGCGGCGAGCGCCTCGGCCAGGGCTTGAGCGGGGAACAGATGTCCGCCGGTTCCTCCGGCGGCGACGACAGCCAGCTTGCTCATGTCAGGCGTAGGCGCCTTGCGGGGCGAGCTCGCCCGTCACGCCGTAAGCGCCGGGACGCTTACGCACCAAGGCTAGGGCCATGCCTAGCGTCAAACCCATCGCGAGCATCGAAGAGCCCCCGTAACTGATGAACGGGAGCGTCATGCCCTTCGTCGGGATCATGTTCAAGTTCACCGCGATATTGATGATGGCCTGCTGCCCCAAAAGCACGAAAAGACCGGCCGCCGCGACCTGCTCGAACGGGTCGTTCAGCTTCATGGCCTTGTAGAGGCCGCGCACCACCACGAAGGCGAACAGCGCGATCAGGGCCCACGAGAAGATCAGCCCGTACTCCTCTGCGGCGACAGAATAGATAAAGTCGGTGTGCAGGTCGGGCACGTGGCGCTTCATGACGCCCTCGCCCGGTCCTCGGCCGAACAGCCCCCCGGCGCGGATGGCCTCGGCGGCGCGGGTGATCTGGTGAGTGTCGGCCTGGTCGGGGCTGAGGAACTTCTGCACCCGGGCGTGCACGTGGTCGAACAGGAAATAGGTCGAGCACAGGCCCGCCACCGCGACCCCGCCCAGCCCCATGATCCACGAGATCGGCACGCCGGCCATCCAGAAGGCCGCTCCGAACGCGATCGTGATCAGCACGGTCTGGCCGACGTCGGGCTGCACCAGAAGCAGCGCCACGGCGATGAAATAGAGCAGGAAGGCGATCGAGACTCCCGGCACCCCCTCGCCCTTCTGGCCCTCGGAGAACATCCACGAGACCAGCACGATCAGGGCCGGCTTCATGAACTCCGACGGCTGCAGGGTGAAGCCGCCGAACTGCAGCCAGCGCGTCGCGCCCTTGGCGTTGTGGCCGATGAACGGCAGGGCGATCATGATCGCGATCGCGCCGATATAGATGAAAAACGCCGTCCGCCGAATGCCCTTGGGCGACAGCATCGACATCACCAGCATCAGCACGGTCGAAGCGCTGGCGAAGAAGCACATGCGCAGCGCAAAGTGGAACTGGTCGCTGATGCCGATGCGCTGGGCCGCCGCCGGACTTGAGGCGAACGACAGCAGCATGCCCAGGGTCGCCAGGATGGCGGTCGCCCCCAGCAGCCAGCGGTCGGTCGTCCACCACCATAGGCCGAGCGCGGTGCGGTCGGTGCGGGCGAAGGCGTGTGTCGCGTTGGAGGCCATGGGCGGAGAGTCGGACCGCAGGGTTAATCAAACCTTGCTTGACCACGGCCAAGCCGTGGAAAAGCGGCCATAATCTAGGGGTTCAGCGCAGTTCGAAATAGGCGGTGTCGCCGCCTTCGCTATGCGCGATCACCGCCACCCGCAGGACCACCCCGTCATCGAGGGTCAGGCGACATTCGCCGGCCCGGAAGGCCCGTCGCAACAGGTCGGTCTCGGCGACGATGCTGCCCTTGCCGCCCTTCTTGGCGCCTTGGCCATCCACGAACAGGACCGAGAAGGCCACCGCCTGCTCCTCGCCCGCCAGCCCCAGCGCGCCCTGCCCCGTGCGCGGCGGCTTGGGTGTCTTGCTGAACGCCATCAATGAAAAACCTCGAAACCGAAGACGAACTTCTACACCCTGCGGATGATATTTCATAAAATATAAATCAGAAAAAGCGCGCCCCATCTGGACGATCTATTCGCGGGGGCGAGCTAATTGATTAGGTCGCGAGCCGATTATCTGTTAGATTTCTAAAATCTGTGGCGCACATTTCCATGGTCGCGCCCGAAAAGCCGAACGAATTCCGTTCGCACCACGAAAGAACTCATGCTTTCATCGCAAGATATCAGCCATTCGCAACGACAGAAGACGGCTGCGGACGCCAAGGCCGCGCTGCTGGCCAAGTTCAAGCCGCGCCCGAGCAACACCGATCCGCGCTTCGGCGAGCGCGACACCCTGCGCGCGGCCGAGCTGACCCGCGTTCGGCAAGAGCGGAACGACGCCCGCAGCGCCCGCCGCCAGTCGGTCGCCGACGCGGCCCAGGCTGTGATCGACGCCGACGCCGCGATCCAGGCGGAAGCCCTGTCGGCCAAGCGTGGCGAACGCAAAGAACGCAAGGCCCTTTCGGCGGCCGAGGCCAAGGCCAAGCGCGACGCGCGCTACGCCGCCCGCAAGGCGAGGTGATCCATGGCCCGTAAGCCGAACTACGATTTCGAGCGCAAGGAGCGCGAGCGTCAGAAGGCCGCCAAGGCCGCGGAGAAAGCGGCCGCCAAGCGACCGCCCGTCAATGACGAGGACGCCTCGGCCTGACGCGGCTGACAAGCAAAGCCGAGCCCGAAGACACTTCGCGCGCAAGGCTTTGCTTGAATTCCCACACGGGAAGGTAATCATGCTCTCATAGCGGGAGCGATTTGTGGCCGACGGCGCATCTGACGAAACGGTTCTCGAGGGCGCGGGCGCTTATTTCCTGAGCGTCATTGAAGCCAGTCAGGACTGCATCCGCGTGATCAGCGCCGATGGCTACGTCGAATATATGAACGCCCGCGGCAAGCAGCTGCTTGAGATCGAGGATTTCGAGGGCCGCAACCGCGACCGCTATTGGCCGGACATGTGGCCCGCCGAAAGCCGGCTCATTGTCGAGAACGCCCTTCGCGCGGCCCTGGCCGGCCGGGCGGTCTCGTTCCAGGCCTTCAACCCGACCGTCAAGGGCGCGCCCCGCTGGTGGGACACCATGGTCTCGCCCGTCATCGTGGACGGCAAGGTCGTGCGCGTGCTGGCCACCTCCCGCGACGTGACCGGCGAGCGCCTGGCCGAAAGCCACCGCCAGCTCTTGGTCAACGAGCTGAACCACCGGGTCAAGAACACCCTGGCCACCATCCAGTCGATCACTCAGCAGTCCCTGCGCAACGCCGGCGTCGACTGCGCCGTGCGCGATGCGCTGGAGGGGCGGCTGATGGCGATCGCCGCCACCCACAACGTGCTGACCGACCAGAACTGGTCGGCCGCCAGCCTGCGCCAGATCATCGACGGCTCGGTGATCCCTTATCGCGCAAGTCCCGACCAACTGACCGTATCGGGGCCCGACCTGAAGGTCTCGCCCAAGACGGCCGTGGTCATGGCCCTGGCCTTCCACGAACTGGCGATCAACGCGCTGAAGTACGGCGCCCTGTCGGCGCCGACCGGCCACGTGGATGTCATCTGGACGGTCAAGCCCAAGGACCGGCTCCACATCGAGTGGCGCGAGAGCGGCGGTCCGCTGGTGCGCCCGCCCAAACGCCGGGGCTTTGGCTCACGGATCGTCGAGTCGGCGCTACCGGGCGAACTGGCCGGCACGGTCCAGGTCGACTACCGGCCCGACGGCCTGCGCTGCGCGATCGACGCGCCCCTGTCGGCGCTCGACAAGGCGGATGCGTTCATGCCGCTGGGGTAGCTGGAGACAGCAAAGCGGACATACTGAAGTTCTCTTCGGGGTGGTGAGCCGACACTCGCTGCGATAGCTTGGCCGCATGGAGCATCCGAAACAGACGCTTTTCGGCATAGGGCTTACAGTTCTGGTACTGCTGTTCGTCACGGTCGCCTCACCAATAATCGACCGCCATCTCGCAGAATCGCACCTCGAAGCGGAGGGGTTCCGCGCAGTCGAACTTGATTGGACTTACAGCAGCGGCCGCTGCCTCAAGGGGCGAAGAACATTCGCTCTCGATGCAATTCGGGCGGATGGACATCACGTCGTCGGCTTCGTCTGCGCTGGACACTTCTGGCCGGCCATCACGCATGTGACAGACGATCTCGACGCGCGCGCTACGTCGATGGGGGCCTCGACGGAAAGCGGACTATCAGAACGTTACTAGAGGGTCGATCGTAGCCTTCAACACCCATCCAGAAACCCGACCTTCCCGGCGAATGCCGGGACCCAGATCGAACGCACAGGGGCCATCCCGTCAGCGCCGCGCGAGGTCGCGTCATCCCCAGCCGCTCCAGATGAATCTGGGCCCCGGCATTCGCCGGGGAGATCGGGGGTATTGCCCCCCTACCCCGTATCCCCCGTAAGCTCCCGCCGCGCCTTTTCCAGCTCTTCGGCATAGCGCCGCGTCACGTGGGCTTCGGTGATCAGGCCGATCACCTCGCCGCCTTCGTCGACCACGGCCAGCTCGTCGGCGCCGGTCTCGTCGAAGGCGGTCATGATCGCCTTGATCGACAGCTCCGGCGTCAGGGCGACGTCGGCGTTGGCGGCCAGGGAAGAGAGCGGGGCTTCGCGCTCGGGCGGCTGGGCGTAGACGGCGGCCGTGGCGACGATGCCGGCGTAGCGGCCGGTCTCACTGGTCAGGACCGCGCGCTTGGTCGAGCCCAGCGGGAAGCGGCGGCGGAATTCAGCCAGGCTGGTGGCGGCGGGAACCGTCTTGACGTCGCGGCGCATCATCTTGCCGGCGGTCAGGTTGCGCATCCACGACACGTCGTGGGCGCTGCGGATGGTCTCGCCGCGCAGGTGCAGGCGCCAGGTCGAGAACGAATAGCCGAACGTCTCGCGCACCACGGCGCTGGCGATCAGCGAGGCGGCCAGGGTGGCGGCGGTGATCGTGAAGTCGCCCGTCGCCTCCAGCACCAGGAACGACATGGTGAAGGGCCCGCCGACGATGGCCACCCCTAGCGCGCCCATGCCGACCAGCGAGGCGGCGATCGGGTCCAGCCGCCCCTCCCCGGCCACCAGGTTCACGATGTCCGAGAACGACTGGCCCATCAGCGCGCCCAGGAACAGCGCCGCGAAGAACAGGCCGCCCCGAAAGCCGAAGCTGAGCGAGATGATCGAGGCCACGGACTTCATCAGGATCAGGATCAGCAGAAGCTTCAGCGGCAGGTCGCTGTTGAGGTCCAGATGCAGGGCGCCGTGGCCGCCCGACAGGGTCTGGGGCGTGACCATCGCCATGGCGGCCAGGGCCAGGCCGCCGATCGCGGGCCGGGCCCAGCGGGGCGGGGCGGCCTTGGCGACCCAGCGGTCGGCGACCGCGACCGCGCGCATCAAGGCCACGCCGAATAGCGCCGCGACCAGGCCCAGAAGGCCGTACAGTAGATAGTCGGTCCACGAGCTGATCGCGATGACCGAGCTCTTGATCAGGTAAGGCGTCGAACCCAGGGCCTTGGCCGCCAGCACGCCGGCCAGGGCCGCAGCGGCCACCGGCGCGATGTTGGCGACGGTGTAGGCGCCGATGACGATCTCGAACGCGTAGAAGGCCCCCGTCAGGGGCGCGCCGAAGGCGGCGGCGATCGCCGCGCCGGCGCCGGCGCCGACCAGGATCCGCAAGTCGCCCCGGCGCAGGCTCAGCTTCTGCCCGACCCACGAGGCCGCCGCCCCGCCCGCCTGGGCGTAGGCGGCTTCCAGCCCCACCGAAGCCCCGCAACCGTTGGAGATCAGGGTCTGGCCGCAGATGAAGGCGCTGTCGCGCACCGACAGTCGCCCGCCGTGCAGGGCGTTGGCCTCCACGGGGTCGACGGCGGGACTGGGTCGAAAGCGCAGGACCAGCGCGGTAAACAGCCCCAGCAACAGCCCGCCCAGCGGAATAGCCAGCAGCCGCCAAGGCTCGACCATGGCCTGGGCCGACAGGCGCTCGTCGGGATTGAAGGCGAACAGCCACACCTGGGTGCTGTGCGCGATCTTGCCCAGCAGCACCGCCAACGCCCCAGCGGTCGACCCCACCACCGTCGCCACGGCGATCAGCCACAGCTCCGAGGAGCGGGTCCGGCGACGCAGCCAGGCCAGCCACGGCAAGGCCTGGCGGCGGGCGTCGCGGAAGGCCGCGCGTTCGGTCAGCGCGGTGCGCAGGACCCGACGCCAATGACGGGTCTCGGCGGCGGGATCGGGCTTGGTCGTCTCCGCCGGCTCGGTCATGATCGTCTAGGCCACGGCGGCCTTGCCGCCGCCCACCAGTCCGTTGACGGCGGCGCGGAAGGCTTCACCCCGCGCCTCGAAGTCACTGAACTGGTCGAACGAGGCGCAAGCCGGCGACAGCAGGACGATCGCCTCCTCGTCGCTGGCGGCGGCGTCGGCATAGGCCTGTTGGACGGCGCGCTCCAGCGTGCCGCTCATGGTGACCTCGGCCTTGCCGGCCAGGGTCCAGGAGAAGGGCTCGGCCGCGTCCCCGATCAGATAGGCCTTGGCGACGCGCGGGAAGAGGTCCTTCAGGTCGTCGATGCCGCCGGCCTTGGCGACGCCGCCGGCGATCCAATAGAACTTCGGATAGCTCGACATCGCCTGGCGCGCGGCGTCGGCGTTGGTGGCCTTGCTGTCGTTGACGAAGCGGACCTTGCCGATCTTGCCGACCGTCTCCATCCGGTGCGCCAGGCCCGGGAAGGTCATCAGGCCGTCGACGGCGTCCTGCATCGGGATGCCGATGGCGCGCGCGGCGGCGTAGGCGGCCGCCGCGTTCTGCCAGTTGTGGCGGCCGGGCAGGCTGCGAGCACGCAGCAGATCGGCGACCTCGACCACGCGCTCTCCCGTCGCGTCGTAGAGCACGCCCTGCAGGGCGTAGACGCCCCGCCCCATGGCCTTGCCCGAGCTGATCGGCCAGATCGTGCGGCGGTTAGCGGCGGTGATCTCGGTGCAGATCTGCTGGCACCAGGCGTCATCGACCCCGATGATCGCGGTGTCGCCCTTGCCCTGGTTCAGGAAGATCCGGCGCTTGGCGGCGATATAGCCGTCCATGCCGCCGTGGCGATCCAGGTGGTCGGGCGAGATGTTCAGCAGCACCACCGCGTCGGGGTGCAGGCTGGAGGTCAGGTCCAACTGGTAGGACGACAGCTCCAGCACATAGACCGCGCCGCCGTGCATGTCCTCAAGGCCCAGGACCCCCTGGCCGATATTGCCGCCGATCCGCGTGTCGCGGCCGGCCGAGGCGCACAGGTGGCCGATCAGGGCGGTGGTGGTCGACTTGCCGTTGGTGCCGGTGATGGCGATGATCTTGGGGCGCTTGTGGACCGGCGCGGCGGCGACCGTGCGGGCGAACAGCTCGATGTCGCCCAGCACCTCGACCCCAGCGGCCTTGGCCTTCTGGACGGTCCAGTGGGGCTTGGGGTGGGTCAGCGGCACGCCCGGCGACAGCATCAGGGCGGCGAACTGGCGCCAATCGGCGGTCTCGAGGTCGACGACCGGGAAGCCCTCGGCGGCGGCGGCCTCGCGGCTGGCGACCTTCTCGTCCCACAGGGCGACCTTGGCCCCGCCCGCGATCAAGGCGCGCGCCGCCGTCAGCCCGGTGCGGCCCAGGCCAAACACCGCGACAGTCTTGCCCTCGAAACCACGGACCGGGATCATCGCGCTCGCCTCCCCTACCGTAGCTTCAGCGTGGCGAGGCCGACGAAGGCCAGCATCATCGACACGATCCAGAAGCGGATCACGACGGTGGATTCAGGCCAGCCCAGCTTCTCGAAGTGATGGTGGATCGGCGCCATCAGGAAGACGCGCTTGCCGGTCTTCTTGAAGTAGGCGACCTGGATCATGACCGAGAGCGCCTCGGCCACGAACAGACCGCCGACGATGCCCAGAACCAGTTCGTGCTTGGCGCAGACCGCGATCGCGCCCAGCGCGCCGCCCAGGGCCAGGGAACCGGTGTCGCCCATGAAGATCTTGGCGGGGGGCGCGTTATACCAGAGGAAGCCCATGCCCCCGCCGATGATCGCGCCGCACAGCACCGCCAGCTCGCCGACGCCCGGCGCGAAGTGCAGGTTCAGATAGTCGGCGAACTTGTAGTTGCCCACGAGGTAGGCGATCAGGCCGAAGGTCGAGGCCGCGAACATCACCGGCACGATGGCCAGGCCGTCGAGGCCGTCGGTCAGGTTCACGGCGTTCGAGAAGCCGGCGATCGTGATCGCGGCGAAGGCCACGTAGAACCAGCCCAGATTGACTACCAGCGCCTTGAAGATCGGGAAGACCACGCTGGTCTCCATGCCCGGCGTCATCGGCGACTTGGGCGCGAACAGGATCAGGATCACGGTGGCGGCGATCGCGACGATGAACTGGGCGATCAGCTTCTGGACGCTGGAGAGGCCGGCCGTGGTCTGCTTGGTGACCTTGGCGTAGTCGTCCATGAAGCCCAGTACGCCGTAGCTGCCGGTGACCAGCAGCACGACCCAGACGTGGACATTGCGCAGGTCGGCCCACAGCAGGGCGCCGGCGAACAGGCCGGCCAGGATCATGAAGCCGCCCATGGTGGGCGTGCCGGCCTTCTCGGTGACGTGGCGGGCGATGCCGTCGGTGCGGATCGGCTGGCCCTTGCCCTGCTTGGTCTTCATCCAGCGGATGAAGCGCGAGCCCATGGCCACGGCGACGATATAGGCGGTCAGCATCGCCATGCCGGAGCGGAACGTCAGGTACTTCAACAGGTTAAGCATCGGCACATGCTCTTGCGAGCGCGCCAGCCATTCATACAGGAAGTACAACATCAGACCCGTTCCCCGAGATCGAGCGCGGCCAGGGCGCCGGCGAGCACGCCAGCCCTGGAGCCGTTCGACCCCTTCACCATCACTACGTCGCCGGGCTGGATCGCCCCCGCCAGCTGCGCCGTTAACTTTTCAGTAACCTCCGCGTAACCGCCTCGCCGAGTCGACGGAAGCGCCTCCCACAGCGATTTCATGTGGACGCCCGCGAGAAAAACCATGTCAACGTTTGCAGCCGCGATGGGCTCCGCAAGCTCGACGTGAAACCGCGCGGAGCCCTCGCCTAATTCGAGCATGTCGGTCAGCACGACGACCCGGCGACCGGCGACCTTGCGCGCGCCCAGCGTCTTCAAGGCGGCCTGCATCGAGACCGGATTGGCGTTGTAGCTCTCGTCGACCAGGGTGAAGGCGCCGCCCGCGATCCGGATGGTCTTCTCGGCGCCGCGCCCCTCGATCGGCGCGAAGGCCGCCAGCGCCGCCAAGGCGGTCTCGCGCGGCACATCCAGCGCTTCCAGCATCAAGAGGACGCACAGGCTGTTGGGGCCCCAATGGACGCCGGTCTGTAGCAGGGAGAACGCGATCGGTTCGCCCTTGATCACCGCCTTAACCACCGACTTCCCCGGCGAAGGCCGGGGCCCAGATTCATCCGGAGCGCCTGCCGCCTTGTCATCTGGGCCCCGGCCTTCGCCGGGGAGGTCGGATGAAAATGAAATGAGTTGAGCGGTGCAGTCCGGCGAAGACCCAAAGCTCCAGACGGTCGCGCCAGCCTTCTCGGCTTCGCTCTTCAAGAAGTCGAACCAGCGGTTGTCGGCGTTCAGCACCGCGATCCCGCCCGGCAGCAGACCCGCGAAGATCTCGGCCTTGGCGCGCGCCACGCCCGCCTCGCCATCGGGGAAGTTCTCGATATGCACCGGGCCGACCGTGGTTATCGCCACCGCGTGCGGCTGGACAAACCCCGACAGCGGGACGATCTCGTCCTCGTGGTTCATGCCCACTTCAAACACCGCCCGCTGGGTGTCGCGCGGCATGCGGGCCAGGGTCAGCGGCACGCCGATGTGGTTGTTGTAGCTCTTGACCGAGGCGTGGGCCTTGCCGGCCAGGCGCAGGCCCGCCTCGATCGCGCGGGTGACGCTGGTCTTGCCGACCGAGCCGGTCACCGCGCCGCGCTTGCACTGCGGCGCGCGCTCGCGGGCGGCAACGCCCAGGGCTTCCAGAGCCTTGAAGGTGTCGGCGACCATCACAGCCGGGGCGTCGACCGGCTTGGCCGCCAGGACGCCTGCCGCGCCATTCGCCACCGCCTGCGGGACGAAGTCGTGACCATCGCGCGCGCCGACCAGCGGCACGAACAGGTCGCCCTGCTCCACCGAACGGGTGTCGATCGAGACGCCGGTCGCGGCGAAGTCGCCGGCGACCTTGCCGCCGACCGCCTGGGCGATCTCATCTGCGGTCCAGAGCGCGTCAAGCATCGACACCCTCCAAAGCCGCGAGGGTCTCGGCGACGTCGTCGAACGGATGCACGACGCCGGCGACGATCTGGCCCTGCTCGTGGCCTTTGCCGGCGACGACCAGCACGTCGCCCTCGGCCAGCAGGTCGACGGCGGCGCGGATGGCGGCGCGGCGGTCGCCGATCTCGCGCGCGCCCGGGGCGGCTTCGAGAATGGCGGCGCGGATCGAGGCGGGATCTTCCGAGCGCGGATTGTCGTCGGTGACGATGGCGACATCCGCCAGCTTCGCACCGATCGCGCCCATCAGGGGCCTCTTGCCCCGATCGCGGTCGCCGCCCGCGCCGAAGACGGCGATCAGCTTGCCGCGCGTGTGTGGACGCAAGGCCTCCAGCACCGTCTGCAAGCCGTCGGGCGTGTGGGCGTAGTCGACATAGGCCTCGCCGCCCGTGGGGCCGCGCCCGACGCGCTGTAGGCGCCCGGCCGCGCCTTCGAGGCTTTCGAGCGCCTTCAGCACCTTGGCGACGTCCTCGCCGGCGGCGACGCAGAGGCCGGCCGCGACCAGCACGTTCGAGGCCTGGAAGGCGCCGGCCAGCGGCAGGCGGATCTCGTAGGTCTGGCCCTGCGCCTCGACCACCATGTCCTGGCCGGCCGGCGTCGGCGTGCGCGACAGCAGCCGTAGGCCCTGCCCATCCTCGCCGACCGAGAACACGCTCTGGCCCGAGGTCACGGCGGTCGAGGCGAAGGTCGGGAAGGCCTCGCTGTCGGCGTTCAGCACCGCCGTCGCGCCGGCGGGCGTCAGGGTGTCGAACAGGCGCAGCTTGGCGGCGCGATAGGCCTCCATCGAGCCGTGATAGTCCAGGTGATCCTGGGTGAAGTTGGTGAAGCCGGCCGCGTGCAGCTTCACACCGTCGACACGGCGCTGGTCGACGCCGTGCGAGCTGGCCTCCAAGGCCAGGTGCGTGACGCCCATATCGGCCAGGCGCGCGATCATCTCGGCGACGTCGCCGGCGTCGGGCGTAGTCAGGCCCGGCGGGGTCAGTTGCTGGTCGGGCTGGCCGGCCTGGCTGACCACCACGCCCAGGGTCCCCATGCTGGCGGCCTTGTGGCCCAGCTGGGCGAAGATCTGGCGGCAGAAGCCGGCGACCGAGGTCTTGCCGTTCGTGCCGGTCACGGCCACGCACATGGCCGGCTGCTTGCCCCAGAAGGCGGCCGAGGCCAGAGCGTAGGCGCGGCGGGCGTCCTCGGAGCGCACCACCGGAACGCCAATGCCTTCAAGGCCGCCTTCGGGCGCCAGGATGGCGGCGGCGCCCTTGGCCACCGCGCCCTGCGCGAAGTCGCGGCCGTCGACCTTGGTCCCCGGCAGGGCGGCGAACAGCCAGCCGGCCGTGACCTTGCGGCTGTCAGCGGTGACGCCGGCGATCACCGGATCGGGCGCGAACGGACGGTTGAACAGTTCGGACAGACGCTTGGTCATAGGCCCGCCTCCGGAGCGGCGTTCTTGGGGGGAGCGGCGATCGTCACCAGCTCGGGCTTTCTCTGCACGCCGAGGAACGGCGCGATGCGTTCGATCACCTTGCCGGCGGCGGGCGCGGCGACCCAGCCGCCCGTCGAGAAGCCGAAGGAACTGGCCGTGCCGCGCGGCTCGTCCATCAGGATCAGGACGAAGTAGCGATCGGCCTCCAGCGGGCTTTCGGTCGGAAACACCGCCGCGAACGAAGAGACCTGGCGCTGATGGTTGTAGCCACGGATCGCGGGGTCGTACTTCTCGCCGGTGCCGGTCTTGCCGCCGACCGACAGGCCAGGGACGTCGGCCTTGCCGCCGCTGCCGCCTTGGCCGGGCACGACGTTGGCGCGCATGATCCTCAGCATCTCGGCCGAGGTGTTCTCAGAGAGCACCCGCCTGCCTTCGGGACGCACGCCGTCGGGCAGCTTCCGGATGGTCAGCGGCAGCACCTTGCCGCCGTTCAGCAGAGCCCCCATCGCCTGGGCCAGGGCCAGCGGGCTGACATTGATGCCGTGGCCGAACGAGGTGGAGGCCACCGCGTCCATGTCCCACTTGCGCGGCGTCAGCGGACGGGCCGATTCCATCAGCTCGACCTTGGCCGGCTTGGTCAGACCCAGCGCCGTGAAGTAGCGCGACAGACGCTCGCCCCCAACCCGCTCGGCCAGCATGGCCGTGCCGATGTTCGAGGAGTGCTGGAAAACCTCGACCAGGTTCAGGATGGCCTTGGCCGCGTGATAGTCGTGGATCGTGCGATAGCCCAGCTTGTAGGGCTCGCGCGCGTCGAAGGTCGAGGCGGGCGTCGCCACCCCGGTGTCCAGACCGATCGCGACCGTAAACGCCTTGAAGGTCGAGCCCATCTCGTAGACCGAGGCGGCGGCGCGGTTCAGGCGCTGGTCGTCGGTGGCTTGCCCGGCCTTGTTGGCGTCGTAGTCGGGCAGGCTGGCCAGGCCCAGGATCTCGCCGGTGTGGACATTGGTGACCAGACCCACCGCGCCCTTGGGCGTGAACTCGGCGGCGGCCTTGCGCAGCTCGTCCTCCAGCGCGGCCTGGACGCGCACGTCGATCGACATCTGGACCGGACCGCCCTCGCCGCCCACGGCCTTGCGGATCGGATCATCCAGGGCGCGCTCGGCGCCGGCCAAGCCCTTGCCGCCGCTGTCGACGAAGCCGACCAGATGCGCGGCCGTCGGCCCCAGCGGATACATCCGCCGCTCCTGCTCCTCGAACGAGATCCCCGGCAGGCCGAGATTAAAGACGGCGTCCTTTTCATCCGGCGTCAGGCCGCCGACGACGAAGGTGCGGTGATCGCCGAACACGACCTTGTCCAGCCGCTTGGCCGGAACCTGCGGCAGAGCCTTGCCCAGAGCCCGGCGCGTCTCCTTGGCGTCCCACACCTCGCGCGGATCGACATAGAGGGCGTAGTGGGCCAGATCGACGGCCAGCAGCTTGCCGTGGCGGTCGACCAGATCACCCCGCGCGCCTTCGGCGCCCATCGCATAGGCGCTCCCACGCCCGGCGTTCGAGAACAGCGCCGCCCAGCTCGCGCCCAGACCGACGCCGACGAAGCAGATGCCGAAGAACACCATCACCAGGAAGATGCGGATGCGGGTGTCGTCCTGCGGCTTTGCCGCGGCTCGCGAACGCTCGAACGCATGCTCCAGACGCCAGACGCGCTCGACAAGCCACCGCCAGGCGGGAGAATGGAAGCCGCCGGGTCCGAGGTTGGAGAGGCTCATCGCCCGCCCCCGGTCGGCGGCGGCGGCGGATCCTCGGGCAAGGCCTCGGGCGCGTCAGCGGCCATGGCGTCTGTCGCCGGCGGCGCGGCCGTGACCGGCGCCTGCGGCAGGTCGCGGCCACGGGCCACGTCGATCAGGGCGTCTTCGGTGATCTCGCGATCAGCCGCGATCGGCGCCAGCTGCATCATCTGCGCCAGCTGTTCGATGCGGCGCGGCTGCTCCAGGTGAGCGACCTCGGCCTCGAGCAGACGCTTGCGGCCCGCCTCCTCGTCGATCTCCTGCTGGATGCGGGCGATCTCCTGGCGCTCGCGGCCGGCGAAGGTCTTGGCCAGATAGACGCCCGTGACCAGGGCCAGAAGGATTCCCAGGCCCAGCACCTCGACGACCCGGAAGCCTCGCACCCGCCGATTGAACAGCTCCATGAAGCTCATGGGGCGGCCTCCCAGACGGGGGCCTCGGTACGTACGGCCGCGCGCAGCTTGGACGAACGGGCGCGCGGATTAGCCGCCAGCTCGGCCTCGCCCGGCGCGATCGCCTTGTTCGAGATCAGCTGAAAGCTGGGCTGGGCGGCGGCGGCGACGGGCGGCGCATGACGCGAACCACCGGGCGTGCGCCCCGCGCGCTCGGTCAGGAACGCCTTGACGATGCGGTCTTCCAGCGAGTGGAAGGTCACGACCACCAGGCGGCCGCCGGGCTTCAGCACCCGCTCGGCGGCGGCCAGGCCCGCCTCCAGCTCGCCCAGCTCGTCATTGACCGCGATCCGCAGCCCCTGGAACGACCGCGTGGCCGGATGGACCTTGGCGCCCTTGCGGCCGCCGACGGCGCGCTCGATCACCTCGGCCAGGTCGAGGGTGCGCTCGAAAGGCTTCTCTTCACGACGCCGCAGGATGAAACTGGCGATGCGGCGCGAGGCGTGCTCCTCGCCATAGACATAGAGGATCTTGGCCAGCTCGACGTAATCCAGGGTGTTCACGAGATCGGCGGCGGTCGGGCCCGTGTCGCCCATCCGCATGTCCAGCGGCCCGTCGCGCATGAACGAAAAGCCGCGTTCGGCCTGGTCCAGCTGCATGGACGAAACGCCCAGGTCCAGCATCACGCCATCAACCGACTCCGGACCCAGCTCGTCCAACATCTCGGAGAAGCGGGCCTGGATCAGGCGGAAGCGGTCGGCCGACAGGCCTTCGGTGAAGCGCTGGACGGTCGGGTCGCGATCGAAGCCGATGACGCCGGCGCCGGTGGCCAGCACCGCGCGGGTGTAGCCGCCCGCGCCGAAGGTGCCGTCCACGACGACGTCGCCGGGACCGGCGCCCAGCGCCTCGACCACCTCATCGAGCAGAACCGAGATGTGCGGCGCGGCGCTCACGACACGACGCCCAGACGGGCGGCCCGCTGCTGGGCGCGCAGGGCGGCCAGGCCTTCGCGCGCCAAGTCGCGCTGCGCCGCGCGATGGGCTTGGAAAGCCTCGCGGGACCAAATCTGAAAACGCTCACCCATACCGACGACAGCAACCCAATCCGTGAGGCCGCACATTTCGCACAAATGGTCGGGCAAGGTAATGCGACCAGCCGTATCAAATGACAGCTTGGCCATGCCGCCCAGCACGCTGGTCTCCAGCGCCGAGCGGATCGGATCGCCGAACGGCAGCTCCTCGATCACGCCCGTATAGCGGTCAAACAGGGCCTTGCCGCCCGCCTCCAGGCAGTCGGCCTCGATCGAGGGAAAGCAGAAAATGCCGTCGAACAGGCCGGACACGGCCGCGCGGAATTCCTGCGGCACAACGATGCGCCGCTTGCTGTCGAGCTGTTTCTCGAAGGTCGAGAGAAACAAGAGCCGAACCCCGCCAGATCCACGCCGGTCGACGACCCGCCACATCGCCCCGACGCAATTGGGTTAACATGGGATGAATTGGGATACAATGACACCGAATGGGGTTTCATCGAGATTTCAAAGGTGTCGCACCGTCGCTCCACTGGGAGCGACGGTTAATCAACAGAACATACACAGAACCGCTCGGTGAATGAGGCGCGCGGAGGCAGTTGAAGGCGGAGCGAGGCAAGGAAACTAGATGCTCCCCAGCGATGCGGGGGAGCTGTCGCCCCCGGGTCGCGCGAAGCGCGCGCCCGAGGATAAACTCCGCGACTGAGGGGGCGAGCGGGACTTGCGCCTAGCTGATCTGGAGCCGGCGCTTCACGGCGAGGCCGAAGAGGAAGATGAGGGAGAGCAGCGACTAGGCGGTAATCGGCTGACGCAGACAAAGCCGAGCCAATTGATGCTCTGCCACCGCAATTCCGACAACGCCTTGCGGACCGCGCCGACCGCCAGAAGGGGGGTTGTGGTGCTACAGCGGGGAAGGCGGTATGGGTCGTGCATGAGCGCTACCGTTGAAGTGGTTGATCCCAATGCAGCCGTTCGGGTCTTCCTAGACGCATATTGCACCAGCACCGCGCCGCTGAACTATGCGGTCCTCCTCACCGGCCCCTGGGGAGCGGGCAAGACCCATTTTCTGAAGACCTATCTCGCCGACCGGAAGCGCGCCCACATTTACGTGAGCCTTTACGGCGTCAGTTCGGCTAGCGAAATCGACGATCAAATCTATCGTCAATTGCACCCTGCTCTTTCGTCGAAGTACACGAAGCTCGGTGGCGTGCTCGCACGTGCATTCCTAAAAGGCGCGCTCAAGATTGATCTCGACGGCGACGGGAGAGACGACGGCTCGATAAACGGGGGGCTGCCCGAGATCGATCTGAATGATTTTGCTAAGAACGCCAAGGACCGACTTTTGGTGTTCGATGATCTCGAGCGGACGGCCATGAAGCCTGCGAACGTATTGGGCTACATCAATGCTTTCGTGGAACATGAAGACGCGAAGGTTGTGATTCTGGCCAACGAGACGGAAATCGAGAAGGAAGACCCAGACTTTAAGAGGATCAAGGAAAAGCTGATCGGTCAGAGCCTGGTGATATTGCCCTCCGTCGAGGCGGCCTATCCCGAATTGCTCAAACTCGTGACCCACCCATGGGCAGCCAAATTTCTAGAGATGTCCAAGGCGCAAGTGCTCGACGTCTTCGCGCAGTCTGAGGCCAATAACTTGCGGGTCTTAAAACAGGCGCTGTGGGATTTCGAGCGAGTTGCTAAAGGTCTCCGGCCCAGCGACCTAGCTCACACCAATGAGCTGAAGGCCATGCTTCAGGCGATTGTGGCTCTCTCTATAGAGGTTCGTACGGGGCGACTTCCCAAGGAGCAACTTCAAAGCCTAAAGGCTAATCGGTGGGCGCGCTTGTTCCGCCGTGGCAAGGAAGAAACGAAATCTTCTTTGGAGCTTAGTGAAGACCGGTATCCCGGCATCGACCTTCGGCCCGCTGGCCTTGATCCCGATCTTGTGGTTGCGTTGCTAACACGCGGCTATGTTGAGCCAGTTGAGGTCCAATCTAGCTTGGATCGCGCGCCGCCCTTCATCTCGCCAGATGCAGAGCCGATTTGGCGTCGCGCGTGGTATGGCTATCGATCCACCGATGCAGAGTATGCCCAATCAATGGCTGCTCTGGAAGCCGAGTTCGTCGCAAGGGCTTTCGTCACCCCCCCGATCATCATGCATGTATTCGGGATTATGTTGAATGCAGCGCGTATTGGCTACGGCAGGCCCCTCGCCCAAGTCCAAAAAGACTGCCGAGCCTACGTCGACGATCTCGCAGCGAATAACAGGTTCGACCTGACCATCGCCCGGCCTGAGCACCTGAGAACGGACTCGGGATATGATGGCCTAGGCTATATCGACGTTGAAACGCCCGAGTTCAAAGCTCTGGCGAATTATCTCGATGGTGCAATCAATAAAGCATGGCGGAAAATGCTTCCGGTCGCCGCTGAGAAGCTACATGAGACACTTAAAGCCGAGCCTGATCGGTTCACACAGCAAACCACAATCAATAATTCACCGACACCTGCAGCGTTCTGGGACGTCCCGCTTCTTCACTATATCGCGCCAGAGGAATTCGCGAAAACTATACTGACGCTTGAGCCAGCCGCGCAAATCTCGGTACTACAAGGTTTAAGCGCGCGGTATCAGAGGGGAGATGCCTCCGACGTCCGCACCCTCGAACTTCCCTGGCTTGCTAAGCTGCGTCGACGGTTGCTGACAGCTGCGCGGAATCTGGGCCCAATGTCTCGGCATCGTCTCAAAACCGCCGTCGCCCGGGAGATAGACCCCTTGCTGCCTGCGAAGGTGTCGACTCCCAAGTCTACCGGACCATAGCGTAGCGTTAACGTGCACTACGGAACAATACTACGATCACCACGATGACAGTGCACCAGCATCCACTTCGACTTGCGACCCTGCGTGCGGGAAAAACGAGACGCCGCGCACGCGGCGAGACGGAGGAAGCGCTGTCCGCCTCCGTGAAATGGACCAGATGATCTGTAAGCCGGGTTCTGTTCCGCCCCGCCAATCCGAAGACTGAAGAGACGGCGACGATCATTCCTCTAGGCCGGCCATTGCTGGACGGCTCTCGCGACCTACCCGGACCCTCTCAGCCAGTGACGGCCTATCCGACGCGAGGTCGGCGCGGGGTCCCTATTCGGTCTTGCTCCAGGCGGGGCTTGCCATGCCGTCCCTGTCACCAGGTCCGCGGTGGGCTCTTACCCCACCCTTTCACCCTTCCCGCCCCGTAGGGAGGAGGTTTGCTTTCTGTGGCGCTATCCCTGGGATCGCTCCCGGTGGGCGTTACCCACCGCCTTGTCACCGTGGAGCCCGGACTTTCCTCGGCGTCCGAAGACGACGCGACCGCCCGACCATCTGGTCCGGGGGTTCAATGGCCTTGCGGGGCCGCGAGGTCAACTTTCATCCGACCTCCCCGGCGACACTTCAGTGCGGCGAAGCCAATGCCGGGGCCCAGATTCATTCCGAGAGTTTGAGGTGTTTGCGCCAATCGACGGCGTCAAAATCGCGGCGGTCCGTGGGTTCGATCTGGGCCCCGGCATTCGCCGGGGAAGTCGGGTTCAGGGGATATCTCGCATCAGCCCCGCGATCGGGTGCTTGCCCAGCCCCTTCGCCGCGCCCAGGCGGTCGGCGTCGGACTTGTTCTGCGAGAGCTTGAAGGTCCCCTCCAGGCGCTCGACGAACAGCCGGCCGCCCATGATGCCGCGCAGCAGGGCCTCGAACTTGCCGGCCTTCATCTTGTCGCGGGTCCAGGGCTTTTTGGGGAGAAGCCGCGCCTCTTCCTGCGCCGACAGGTCGTCGAGCAGCGCGATCAGCTCGGCCTCGTTCAGCGGCGCGACCGAGCCCTCGGCCTCGAGCGACTGGTAGTTCCAGGTCGGGACCTGGTCGGCGCTCTCGTACCAGTCGGGGCTGATGTAGGCGTCGAGGCCGGTCGCCAGCACCACCGCGCGGAAGCCTTGCGTCAGGTGCGGCGTCAGGACGTTGCCGCGCGACAGGTGGAAGTCGAGCGCGATCTCGCCGGAAAGCTCGCGGATGACCACCGGCGACTGGGCGACCATCGGCCGGCCGCCGACGCTGGCGGCGATGGTGACGAACGGATGCGCTCGCAAGAAGTTGAGCAGGACCGCGCGATCCTCGACGTGGAAAGCCGGCGCCGGATGCATCAGTCCGCCGCCGCGCGCAACAGGGCCACCAGGCGCGAGCGGGTCTCGCCGTCGGCGATGCCGTCGAAGCGGCTCTGCAGCCAGTGGCGCTGGAAGGCGGCGACCACGGTCGTGGTCCATTCGTCGTACTGGCCGGTCGGGGCGCAGTCGAAGCCCAGGCGCGTCAGCCCCGCTTGAAGCGCGAAGACGCCGGTCCCCTCCTCGCCCTGGCCCAGCGGGGCGCCGGGCGACGGCGGCGGCTCGACCCACAGGCCATGGCCGCTCTCGGCCAGGCGCTTCCACGGGAAGAGCTCGCCCGGATCGACCTTGCGGGCGGGGGCGACGTCGGAGTGGCCGAGGATGCGGCTGTCGGGGATCATCCAGCGCGAGCGCACGTCGGCCAGCAGGTTGATCACCGCCGCGACCTGGGCGTCCGGGAACGGGCGATAGCCAAACTCGTGGCCGGGATTGACGATCTCGATGCCGATCGAGGCCGAGTTGATGTCCTTGACGCCCTTCCAGAAGGCCGCGCCGGCGTGCCAGGCCCGGCGCTCTTCGGGCACTAGGCGGAAGATGCGGCCGTCTTCCTCGACGCAATAGTGCGCGCTGACCTTGGCCTGCGGATCGCGCAGCCGCTCGATCGCGCCCTCGCCGGTTTCCATGCCGGTGTAGTGCAGGACCACCGTGTCGGGGACGGCCTTGCGGGCGTCGAAATTGGGCGACGGGGCCTCGATAAAGGACAGGCTCATTGGACGCGGTTCCGGATCGACATCAACAGCGGCATGACCTGATTCCGCCGAAGCGCGATGATCAGAACACCCAGCAGCGCCAGGGCCGCCCCGATCCCCATCCGCAGATCGAAGTGGTCGTTGGTGACCACCACGCCCATGCCGATCGTGAAGAGCGGCGTCATCAGGGTCAGCGGCGCGATCAGATTGGCCTCATAGCGCTGGATCAGCCCGTAATAGGCCGTGTGGGCCAGAACCGAAACCACCAGAGCCGAAAACACCACCGCCGCGAGAAAGGGCCAGCCGGCGTGAAGGCCTGCGGCCACCTGCCCCGGCTCCATGAGCGCGCTCATCAGCCCGAGAGGCCACAGCGAGGAGAAGCCGACCCAGGCCTGGAACTGGAGCGGTTTGACGCCCTCGATCTGCTTCATCATCACCGCGCCCAGCGAGCCGGTGAAGGCCGCCGCGACGATCAGCCAGAGGCCGGGCGACAGCTCGATGCCATGCGGGCTCCACATGACAACCACCGCGCCGAGCAAGGTGAGCGCGATGCCGGCGCCGCGCCGCCAGCGGATGCGCTCGCCCAGCATCAGCACCGACAGCACGGTGGTGAACGGCACGCCCAGCTGGATCACCACCGCCGCCGCCGAGGGCGAGGCGGTGGTCAGGCCCATGAACAGCAGCGCGAAATTGCCTCCGCCCATCAGCAAACCCACCAGCACCATCCGCCAGGTCGGCCTGGGCGCGGGCAGCAGCCAGGGCAGCGTGATGACCGCGACCAAGGCAAAGCGCACGGCCGCATAATACAGCGGCGGTACGCCCCAGTGCGCCACGACCAGCTTCGAGACGATATTGCTGCCGGCCCAGGCCAGACAGATCAGGACCAGAAGGCCAAAGTCGCGCAGAGACATGGGTTACCGCTTAAGCCTTGGCCGCCTCAGTCCGCAATCGAAACCCGCGTTGGCGCCCCCAGGCTGGGGCGCTATCGCGGTTGACGTTCGGTCAAAACGGTCGTTTGTTCCTGAACAATGTTCACCTATCGCCACGCCGGATCAACCGTCGGGCGTCGAAGCGGGGCGGAAATCTGATGGAACACGTGGACGTCCTGATCGTCGGCGCCGGCCTCTCAGGCATCGGCGCGGCCTATCACCTGCGCAAGCACTGCCCCGGCAAGACCTTCGCGATCCTGGAGGGGCGCGAGGCGATCGGCGGCACCTGGGACCTGTTCCGCTATCCCGGCATCCGCTCCGACAGCGACATGTACACCCTGGGCTACAGCTTCAAGCCGTGGAAGCAGGCCAAGGCGATCGCCGACGGGCCGTCAATCCTGTCCTATGTGCGCGAGACCGCGCGCGAGCACGATGTCGATCGCCACATCCGCTTCAACCACAAGGTCAAGCGCGCCAGCTGGTCGACGCAGACCGCCACCTGGACCGTCGAGGCCGAGCACGACGGCCAGATCGTCACGTTCTCGTGCGGCTTCCTCTACATGTGCTCGGGCTACTACCGCTATTCGGCGGGCTATACGCCGGAGTTCGCCGGGACCGAGCGCTTCAAGGGCCGCATCGTCCATCCGCAGCACTGGCCCGAGGACCTCGACTACGCCGGCAAACAGGTCGTGGTGATCGGCAGCGGCGCGACGGCCGTCACCCTGGTGCCCGAGATGGCCAAGACCGCCGCGCACGTGGTCATGCTGCAGCGCTCGCCGACCTATGTGGTGTCGCGTCCGGCCGAGGACGGGATCGCCAACTGGCTGCGGACCAAGCTGCCGGCCATGACCGCCTACGGCATCACGCGCTGGAAGAACGTCCTTATGCAGCTGCTGTTCTTCAACCTGGCCCGCAAGCGGCCCGAGAAGATGAAGGCGCGGCTGCTGGACCTGGTCCGCGACCACTTGGGTCCCGACTACGACATCGCCACCCACTTCACGCCCAAGTACAATCCCTGGGACCAGCGCCTGTGCCTGGTGCCGGACGCCGACCTCTTCGACTCGATCAAGGCCGGGACGAGCTCGGTCGTCACCGACCAGATCGAGACCTTCACCGAAGACGGCATCCTGCTGAAATCCGGCAAGACCCTGAAGGCCGACGTGGTCGTCACCGCTACGGGCCTACAACTGCAGCTGCTAGGCGGCATGGAGGTGGTGGTCGACGGCAAGGTCGCCGATCTGTCCAAGGCGTTCAGCTACAAGGGCATGATGTTCAGCGGCGTGCCAAACCTGGCCTCGGCGTTCGGCTACACCAACGCCAGCTGGACGCTGAAGGCGGACCTGACCAGCGAATATGTCTGCCGCCTGCTCAAGCATCTGGACCGCACGCATGCGGACTTCTGCGTCCCGCGCGTCGATGAGCCCAACATGCCGATCGCGCCGTGGCTGGACTTCTCGTCCGGCTATGTGACCCGCTCGATCGGCATGTTCCCCAAGCAGGGCCCGAAGGCGCCGTGGAAGGCGCATCAGAACTACGCGCTGGACCTTATGACCCTGCGCTTTGGCAAGGTGGACGACGGGGTGATGGCGTTTGGACGCAAGACGAAGATTGACGCCATAGCTGCATAAGCTTAACCATACCCGCCAAGGGAGAATCTATCTCTCTGGGCGGCGTCTTGGCCCGTGTGGTTGGGGGAAGACGCCTATGGCCCACGCCTCGCGGCGCCGCGACCATCGCCTTGCCAAGGCCGTGCTTCGATTTGGCCGGGGCTTGGCTCTGCTGACCTTGGTCAGCCCGATCAGCGGCTGCTTCTCGATCAGTTACGTCGATCGCGACAACAGGCTGCATCGCACGGGACTGATGGACATCGTTGTCGCCGAGGACGCGACGAAATCGGTTCAGGCCACTCGCGTCACTATCCTGGGCTTGGCCATTAGCCACGACCCCGTCAACGGCGGCGGCCTCACCATTGGCTATCGCGATGACCGCCTCCTGGCCCTGCCCGACAATTCCTGCGTCGATCTGAAAGCCTCAGCCGTCTGCGCCGAGGCCGCAAAACCAAAAGGAAGCGTTCCATGAAGCGAGTTCCTATTCTGGCGGGCGTGGCCGTCGCATCCCTTCTGTCCGCCTGCGCCAGCGAGAAGAGCGTGCTCTTCGTTACCTCGGCCTCGCTGGGGATCAATGTCGATGGCAAACCGCCCACCGCGAGCGTCGGCTATGACCGAACCGAAGGTTACCTTGCTCCGCTGGTGCCGAATGGAGCGCTTCCTCCGGTCGTGGCGTCGATCGAGACAGGCGGCGGCCTTCTGAGCCCGAAAGTCCGCCAGCTCTACGCCACCGGCGCCGCGGCCGGGAAGGCCGCCGACGCGCCAGACGTCAAGGATGGCCCGGTCGAACTGAAGGGCCAAGTGGAAGGCAAGAAGCGGGTGTTTTTCGGGACAACGACGAACATCGGCTTCAAGATCGGCGTCGGGCCGGACAACATCCCCGACAGCTTCAACTTCGGTTACAAGCGCAAGGAGTTCTCTTACATCCCGCTGGCCGAGGTCCCACAGACCACGCCGGGAGGCGAACAAGTCTATGTCTATCCGTCGGTCCTGGCGTCGGTGGACACCGCCAGCCTGGCCACCGCGCCACAGACCGCCAACAGCGGCCTGACCAGCCGTCAGTTCTTCGCGACAGGCCAGGCGGCCGAGGCTCTCGCCGTTTTGAACCAGGGGTTGTTCCGCGACAAAACGCAAGACGCTCTGAGCGCGGCGCTGACGCCCGAGGAGCAGCGCCAAGCCCAGGACGCAGGCCACCAGGACGCCGAAACCCAGAGTGCGAACGTCGACAAAATTCTGGATTATGTCGCGCCGGGCGGCGTCGTAGACGTCAATAAGTTGAAAGCGCTGGTCGCGGCCGCCAGGACCAAGGGATCCGTGCCAGAGAATTTGGAGAACCAGACCTCAGCGGCCGAAATCCGGAAAGCCATCGCCAACAAACAGGCGGCCACCCGTCGGCTGGTCGCGGCGATTCCAAACCTCTGACTCAGGAGATTCCGATGTTGGCAGAAATGGTCATCTATGTCTGCGAAACGGCACCCAAGGCCGAACAGGCGCGACAAGTCCTAATCGATCAGGGCTTCCCGGCCGCGGCTATCACGGCCGAGGAAGTTGGCGACTTCACCTACGACGCCGAGACCTATGCCAACGGAACCTCGGGCGACGCGAGCAACTGCTGGGTGGTGACTGGTCGAAAGTAATTGCCCCTGAGATGCGGTGTGGGCGTCGGAACGCAAGCCAAGCCCGCGCTCCTAGCCGCCTTTGCGCTTCACGAACCGCAGCGCGGTGTGGGTCGTTGAGAAGCCGCAGACCTTGGTGTCCGAAAAGCCCATGCCGCGCGCGGCGCCCAGGATGTCGGTGTCCTTCAACGGCGCGCCCTTGCCCTTGCGCGAGACCACCCAGATCGCGCCCTTGTCGGCCAAGGCGCCCTTCCAGTCGTCCATGCGGTCGAGGTCGGCCAGGTCCTCGGCGGCCAGGAACAGGATGTCGATCCCCTCCTCGGCCTCGACCGGCTCCACGCGCGTGCTGAGCTCCTCGACGAACGCCTCGTCCTCGACACCGTCGATCACGACCGTCATGCCCGGCTTCACGCCCAGCTTGTCTAGGCGCGAGGGCGGGTTGAGGATCGCGTGGACCCATTTGTCGGCTTGGCCCGGCTCCAGCGTGAAGCGGGTGCCGTCGCTGAGCACCAGGTCATCGCCCTCGGTCCGAACGTTCTTCAGGGCGTGGCCCTGATAGATCCCGCGATAGGCGCCGCGGAAGATCAGCTTCGGCGGCTCCCACAGCAGCTTTCCCTCGCTCTCGCCCTCGGAGAGTTGCCCCCAGACCCCGCTTGCTTCCTTGCCCATGCTCAAGCGCCCTTAAAGACCGGAGCGCGCTTTTCGAGGATCGCCTCGACGCCTTCCATGTGGTCCTGCGTGTGGTGGGCGATGGCCTGGGCGGCGGCGCTCATCTCCATCAGCGTGTCGTAGCTGGCGGTCTGGCCGTGCTTGAGCAGGCTCTTGGCCATGCGCAGGGCGTGCGGCGGCTGCTGGGCGATCCGTTCGGCCAGGGCGAGGGCCTCGCCCATCAGGTCGGCGTGCGGCACGGCCTTGCTGACCAGGCCCCACTCGGCCGCCTTGCCCGCGTCGATGACATCGCCGGTGAAGAGCAGCTCGGCCGCGCGGCTCATGCCGATCGTGCGCGGCATCAGCCAGGCGCCGCCGTCGCCGGGGATCAGGCCCAGCTTCAGGAAGGTGACGCCGAACCTGGCCGTGTCGGCGGCGATGCGGATGTCGGTCATGCAGGCCACGTCGCAACCCAAGCCGATCGCCGCGCCGTTCACGGCCGCGATCGAGGGGACCTCCAGGCCATAGATCGCCCGCACGATGCGGTGGATGTTCTTGCGGTAGCCGTCGCGCACCGCCACGCCATTGCCGGCGAAGGCGCCCTCGCGCGCCTTCATCGCCTTGACGTCGCCGCCGGCCGAGAAGGCCTTGCCCGCGCCCGTCAGGATCACGCAGCGGATCTCCTGGTCATCATTGATCGCCTCGCAGGCGGCCGCCACCTGATCGCCGTCGCCCGGCGCGCCGAGCGCGTTCATCGCCTCGGGGCGGTTCAAGGTGAGAATGGCGACGTGGCCGCGCTTCTCGGTCAGGATCAAGGGCTGGGACATCGGCTAGGGCGCTCCTGCGGTTCTTATCTGTTGGGCGTTCCATAGCGCGGTTTGCACCCGCGCGCAGCCTCGGGCTGGATGTCACTCAACCCCTACGATATAAGCGATCACGAAAACGCGACTGGCGCGCGAGCGCGCGCCGTCATTGATATGTCTTGGGACTCGATAGAAAGCAGCGGCAATGACCGTGCACACACAGGCCCGACATGTATTGATCATCGAGGACGAAATCCTCGTGGCCTTCGAGGTTGAGGCTCTTCTTGCCGAGCAAGGGTTCACCAGCTTCGACATCGCCGATAGTCCAGCCGACGCCTTGGCGATGGCCGTGGCTCACCCTCCGGACTTGATCACCGCGGACTATCGCATCGTTGGCGGGACGGGCGTCGAGGCTGTCGAAGCGATCCAGAACCAGCTCGGCCACATCCCGGTCGTCTATGTCACCGGCAACGCCGACCAGCTGAGGGGCCACTTCAAGCCCATCGTCGACAAGCCCATCTCGCCGCGCCACCTGGCCGAAGCCTGCGCCCGCGCGTTCGCCAGCTGATTGCGGCCCGCCCCCGCCGCTCATAAGGTCGAGCCAGGAGGCCGCGCGATGGATATCACCACGATCGAAGCGCTGGAGGCGCTGTATCAGCCCGCGCCCGTCCCGGCCTCGCTCGTCAAGGTCAGCGACCACATCACCCCGCACTACGCCGCGCTGATCCAGGCCTCGCCGTTCGTCGCCCTCGCCACCGTCGGCCCCGAGGGCCTGGACTGCAGCCCGCGCGGCGACCAGCCCGGCTTTGTCCGCATCGCCGACCCGAAGACCCTGATGCTGCCGGACCGGCGCGGCAACAACCGCATCGACACCCTGCGCAACATCGTCCGTGATCCGCGCGTAGCCCTGCTGTTCCTGATCCCCGGCTCGGGCACGACCTTCCGTGTCAACGGCCGCGCCAAGCTGAGCGCCGATCCGGCCTTGCTCGAAAGCTTCGCCGTCGACGGCAAGCCGCCTCGCACCGTGACGGTGATCACGATCGAGGAGGCCTATTTCCAATGCGCACGCGCCATCGTGCGTTCGGGCCTCTGGAAGGCCGAGAGCCATGTCGATCCAAAGACCCTGCCCTCGGCCGGCGCGATGCTGGCGGCCGTCACCGCCGGAGAGGTCGGCGGCGAGGCCTATGACCAGACGTGGCCGGAACGCGCGGCCAAGACGCTGTGGTGAAGGCCGCGCCTACCGCGCCGTCTTGCCGCGCGGGGGCGGAACGATCTCGACGATGATCGGGAAGTGATCCGAGATCGCCAGGCCATTGTCGGTGTCAGTCAGGGTGGCGAACCGCGAGATCTTCAGCTTGCGATCGACGAACACGTAGTCGATCGGCCCCGTCGGCGGCGCGCCGGGCGAGAAGTCGTTGAAGGTGCCCGCCGGGCCAAAGACGATCGGGCTGGCCTCGCGGGCGTCGCGAAGCGGCGAGTCCTTGCCCGCCAGCACGGCGTGGGGCGGGTCGCCGGGCGCGCTGTTGAAGTCGCCCAGCACGATCAGGCGCGAGTCCGGCCAGGCGGCCTGGTCCAGGATCTGCCGCGCGCAAAGCCGGCGCGACTCCGCGCCGACATGGTCGAGATGCGCGTTGCGCACGTCCCATAGCAGGCCGCTCGCGCGATCCCTCAGCACCAACCGAGTATAGGTGCGCGGCAGCGCCGCGTCATAGGCCTTGCCCGGCCGCTCGGGCGTGGGAGAGCACCAACGCGTCTGCGCCAGCACCCGCTCGAACCGGTCGGCGCGATAGAACACCGTCGTCGCCTCGCCCTTCGCCGCCCCGTCATCGCGGCCCACGCCATAGTGGGCGTAGCCCGGCAAGGCGCGCGACAGATCCTCGACCATCGGCATCAGCGCTTCCTGCAAGCCGAGAATGTCGGGCGCGAAGAAGGCGACCTGCCGCGCCATCGGCCCGCGCCGCGCGCGCCAATCGGGCCGGTCGTCGGGATTGTCGTAACGGATATTGTAGCTCATCACTCGCAGCGACGGCTCTTCGGCCCGAACGGCGATAGGCGAAATGGCGGCGATCGCGATCGTCGCGGCCAGGGTCAGCTTCATGAGGCTCTGGGTCATCGCCGCGACGTCTAGGGCGCGATGACGACGGTGGCGCGACGGAAGGCCTGGACGAAAGACTCTTCCAGCGGCTTGTCGGTCACGAGGATGTCGACCTCCTCGGGCGAGGCCGTACGGATCAGGCCCAGACGGCCAAACTTGGTGTGGTCGGCGGCCAGCAGAACCCGGTCGGCGCGCTCATAGACGATCCGGCTCATCGCCGCCTCCCGGGCGTGACGGTCGGTCAGGCCGTGATCGGGATGGACGCCGCCCACCGTCAGAATGGCCAGATGCGGGGTGAACTGGGAGACATAGTCCTGGGCCACATGGTCCGAGAACGCCTTGTAGTCATAGTCCAGCTCGCCCCCGGCGAGGAACAGGCTGTTGCCGTCTCGCCCGCCCAGGGTCTGGGCCACCACCAGCGAATTGGTGATCACCTTCAGTTCGCGGCGCACGCCAGCCAAGGCCCGGGCCACGTAGCAGGCGGTCGTGCCGGCGTCGATGAACAGCGTGTCGCCGTCGCGGACAAACGGCGCGGCGGCGGCGGCGATACGGGTCTTCTCCGCCAGATTCTCCTGCATGCGCCGATCGTGCGGACCTTCGCTGGAAACCGCCGCCAGCTGGACGACGCCGTGGGTCCAGACCACCTCGCCACGGGCCTCGAGCACGCGCAGTTCGCGCCGGATCGTCTCCTCGGAGACCTCCAGCTCCTGGGCCAGGCGCGCAATGACGAGGCTTTCGCCGGGTTTGAGCTTGTGAAGGATCTCGCGCTGACGGTCCTGGCGTCTGAGCATGGCTGCTCCCCTCCGCTGCTCATCTCGATAATTGTGGGAATTCTGATGGCTTGATGTGCTTTTGTCGAGCTGGTCGTGTGGCAATGCGACAAATTGCGCCATAATGTCACACCCCTGTCTCAACCCGCACGTATGAGCCCGCCGTCGCGAACAGCGAACCAAGTCAGGGGTGTGATCATGAAAGAGTGGAACGGCGAAGGCGCCAAGCGTCCGCGCGGACAAACGGGCAAGTCGATCAAGGCCGCCCTTCTGGCGGGGGTGTTCGGCCTGGCTTGGGCGAGCGGCGCGCACGCCGAGACGGCCCCGCCGTCGGCCGAGCCGTCCGATACGATCGACTCCCTGGTGATCGTCGCCAAGCGCAACGACGCGGCCAAGACGCAGATGCGCGCGGCCAATGCGATCGCCGTGCTGTCGGCGGAAGACCTGGAACACACCGCCGTCCACAACGTCGCCGAAGCGCTGGGCATGATGCCCAGCGTCAACGTGATGAACACCGGCTCGTCGTTCTTTGGCGGCATCGACGGCGCCTCGCGCGGTGAAGGCATGTTCGTGTCGATCCGCGGCCTGAACGCCGAGTTCAACGTCAACATGATCAACGGCGTGACGGTGGCCCAGGGCATGCCCTACAGCCGCCAGGTCAAGCTGAGCCTGCTGCCGCCGTCTGGCCTGCACACCATCGTGTTGAACAAGACCTCGACCGCCGACATGGACGGCGACGCGATCGGGGGCACGGTCGACTTCCGCACGCCGTCGGCGTTCGACTATCGCGGCGACTTCTCCGGCTCGATCACGGCTTCGGGCCGCATCGAGAGCCGCGCCCGCGACTATGGCGACAAGGGCCTGGGCGGCGGCCTGTCGGGCGAACTGGCCAAGAAGTTCGGCCCGGACCAGAGCTTTGGCGTCTACGCCAGCGCCTTCTACGACAAGCGCAACTTCGCCAACAGCGAGATGGCTGGCGTCATGGCCGCCCAGAACGACGGCGGCTGGAGCTATCTGGTCCGCAACGCGGCTGGCCAAAGCTATCCGGGCCTAGATCCCGAGCAGAATATCACCCAGACTGGCATAAATGTCGGCGTTTCGAACGGCTTCACCGAGCGCTGGGGTGGCAATTTCACGCTCAACTGGCGGCCTGACGAGACGCTGGATGTCTATCTGCGCGGCTCCTACGCCCGCGCCAAGACCCAGCAGAACTCCACGCTCACCCAGTTCGTCAGCACCAGCAAGAGCTACAAGGAAACCGTCGCCGGCAGCGGGCGCTACGCGCTCAGCGTCGACCAGGTCTCGACGCGCGTCTGGTACGAGACCAACCCGGAAGAGGCCGACCTTGGAACCCTGCAAGCCGGCTTCGACAAGACGCTGGGCGCCTGGACCCTTTCGCCTCAGGTCTTCTACAGCGAGGGCGATAACGACCGTCCGAACCACATCGAGGCTTCGGTGCGGATCAATCAGAGCGACAGGTTCAACAGCGGCTCCAACCGCACCCTCGGCGGCCTGTCGATGGGCTATTCCAACAACCTGCCGCGCCCGCTGTTCACCAGCACGATCTACGACGACCTCAACAACGCCAACACAGCGCTGCTGGCGCGTCGCGCCGGCCAGCTGACCGAGCAGTACAGCGGCCAGCAGAAGTACGGCTTCAAGTTCGACGCCAAGCGGGTCTTCGAGGGCCGCGCGCTGCAGTGGGTCAAGCTGGGCGGCAAGTATGTCGACAGCCATCGCCGCGTGACGAACCGCGACTGGACCAATGACCACTTCGCCAACCTGATCGGTCAGGGCGGCCTGACCTGGGACAGCCTGGGCATCGCCACCAGCTACTACGAAGACGTGTTCCCGGGCGAATACGATTGGCGCGCGCCGAAGGTGGACCAGGACAAGCTGCTCGAGTACTTCTACAAGTACAAGACCGCCGCATCGTTCGACACCTGCGGCTCGAACGAGATCAACAACTGGAACTGCAACACCCAGAAGGGTGATGAGGCGGTCGCTTCGATCTATGCGATGGCCGACTACCAGTTCGGCGACGTCGAGGTCACGCCCGGCCTGCGCTACGAACACACCAAGATCGACAACCTCTACTGGGCGATCCCGACCACCAGCGCCGGCCAACAGACGGGCGCCTGGGCCACGAGCAGCACCGAGTACAACGAAGTGCTGCCCAGCGTGTTCGTCACCTGGCGCCCCAGCGACGCGGCCGTCTATCGCGGCTCGGTCTGGACGTCCTACACCCGTCCGGCCTTCATCCAGCTGGCGGGCGGCGAGCGTCGCGCGGTCAGCGACGACGGCAACGTCTCGATCAGCCGCGGCAATCCGGACCTGAAGCCGATCAAGGCGATCAATCTCGACCTGTCGGGCGAGTGGAGCAGCAGCAAGGGCGGCTACGCCATGCTGGGCGGCTTCTACAAGCACCTGTCGGACTACATGTACGACAATGGCTCAAGCTCGGTGAACACCGACACCTTCGCCGTGGGCAGGACCACGGTCAGCCAGCCCACCAACGGCGGCGACGGCGACGTCTATGGCCTGGAGCTGCAGCTGCGCCAGAAGTTCTCGGACCTGCCGGGCCTGCTGAGCGGCCTGGGCGCGGGAATCAACGTCACCCGTCAGTGGACCAGCGTGGACCTGGGCGACGGCGTCGACAACCGCATCCAGAACGCTCCGGACTGGCTGGCCGACGCCCAGCTCTTCTACCAGAAGGGCGGCTTCAGCTTCGACGTGATCTACCACTACTCGGGCGCCTACGTGTCCGGCTACGACGTGCTCGACCAGCCCGGCGAGTGGGACAACCTGTGGGTTCGACCGATGCGCAGCGTCGACCTGCACATGGGCTATGCCTTCGGCAACGGTTTCAAGGTCGACCTCTCGGTCGCCAACCTGCTGAAGAACTACAGCTACTGGTCGCACATCGGCAAAAACAGCCTGGCCCTGTCGGACGTCGTCGACTCGGGTCGAACCACGCTGCTGACGCTGAAGAAGAGCTTCTAGAGCGCTTTCATCCCCGCGCTCTTGGAAGCGGCGATGCGCTCCCCCAGCCCGGGGAGCGCATCGTTGCGTTTCGGGGCCCCCTTTGAGGAAACGGCCATGTCCAGCCCGCGAACGTCGCACCGCCTAGCGCTCTCCCTGCTCGCCTGCGCCGTCCTGGGCTGGGCGGGCGTCTGCGAGGCCCGCGCGCCACGCGTGGAACACGTCGTCGTGGTCATGCGCCACGGCGTCCGCGCCCCGATCGTCGGCGAAGCGCCGGAAGGGACGCTCACGCGCGATCCCTGGCCGACCTGGCCGGCGCCGGCCGAACACCTGACCCCACGCGGCGCGCGGGCCATGGAAAGGCTGGGTCGCTCGGACAGATCCTGGTTCGCAAAGCTCGGCGTGCTGCCGACGCGCGGCTGCCCCATGCCGGGCCAGGTCACGATCTGGACCAACACCGCCCAGCGCACGATCGCCAGCGGCGAGGCCTTCGCCCAGGGCCTCGCGCCGGGCTGCGGCCTTGTCGTGGGCCACCGCGCGGCGGGTGACATCGATCCGCTGTTCGAACCCCTGCGAGCGGGCGTCGCGCCCTTCGATCCCGCCGCCGCGATCGCCTCCATCGAAGCCTATACCGGCGGCGTCGACCGGCTGGCGGACCGCCTCAAGCCGCAGCTCGACGAGCTGGACCGCGTGCTGGGCTGCGGTGCGCCCCAGGGCTGCCAGCCAGCGTCCACCTCCGGCCTCAAGGCCTCCGCCGACGGGCGGGGCGTCGACCTCAGCGGTCCGATCCGCGACGCCTCCGGCACGGCGCAAGTCCTTCTGCTCCAATATGTCGAAGGCCTGTCCCCGGCCCCGTCGAGCTGGCGGGGGATCGACCCCGCCGCCCTGAAGCGCCTCGGCGCGCTGCACGCGGCGCTGTTCGACGTGTTCACGCGCCCTCCATACATGACCGCGCGACAGGCCGGACCGCTGGGACGCCGGGTGTTGGAAACTCTGGAGAACGGTCCTCGCGTGGATGTCCTGGTCGGACACGACACCAATGTCACCGCTCTCGCGGCCGCGCTGGGGGTTCCTCTGGATGCGCCCGGCTACGCCACCGGGGATACGCCTCCAGGCGGCGCGCTCGTGCTGATGAGCCTGGTGGACGAGGCGGGTCGGCGAACCGTACGCGTCTACTACCGAACCCAATCGCCGGAGGCGCTGCGCCGGCTGAGCGGCGACGTGACACGCCAGGAGACCGCCCTGCCCAGCTCCGTCGGCCCCGTGTCGCTTGAACGCTTTCGAGAAGACCTGACGGCCAAGCTCCAGACCAGCGCTCCCGTCGCCAACTAGGCGGCAGGCAAAAGCGGCCCCGGGGTTTCCCCCTGGGGCCGCTCGAAACACAATCGTCGCCGAAGCGGACGCTCAGTCGTCGCGGTGGACGCGTTCGCGGCGCTCGTGACGCTCCTGGGCTTCCACGCTCATGGTCGCCGTCGGACGAGCTTCCAGTCGGGCTAGGCCGATCGGCTCGCCCGTCTCCTCGCAGTAGCCGTACGAGCCGTCTTCGACTCGGCGCAGGGCCTGGTCGATCTTGGAAATCAGCTTTCGTTGGCGGTCACGGGTGCGGAGCTCAAGGGCTCGGTCAGTTTCCGAGGATGCGCGATCGGCGAGATCGGCATGGTTCTCGGTCTCTTTCTGGAGATGAGTCACCGTCTCGCGAGATTCGCGGAGGATCTCTTCCTTCCAGGCCAGCAGCTTGTTCTTGAAATACTCAAGCTGCCGGTCATTCATGAACGGTTCGTCCTCGGAAGGACGGTAATCGGACTTCTCAACTAGAACAGTGGCCGTCTGCATTAACGCCTCACGCCCCAATGAACTCAGCCCTCAAAGGCCGGGTGCTTATACCAAAAGGTGAGCCGCGTTCAATGAACCTCGCATGAAGAGCGAAAAGACCTTCATGGGATCGCCCGGAACGGCGGCATGGACAGGTGTAAAACGCGCGAGAACGCCAAGCGCCGCGGGACCGGTGATCATTCGCGCGTCCGGTCCTCTCCATCTCAGCCGCCCCTGACTTGCAGCTTGGCAAGCTCGACAGCGGCCCGGGTCTCGATCTCGTTGAGAACGCCTTCAAGGCGCGGATCATCGGTCTGGTCCCGCTGCTCGCGGATCGCGCGCTGCAGATTGGCCAGGGTCGCCTGCGGAATGTCGCCGTCGATCAGAGCGATCCGCACCTCACCCAGGATGTCGAGGATGTGGTCGGCGCGGCGCACCGCGCGCTTCTTGCGTTCAAGGGGATCGCCGAGCGCGCCGGCAGCCTGCAGGGCCAGCAGCGCATCGACCGAGCCAACGCCCGACAGGCCGCCGACCGAGGCTGTGCTGGCCGCGCCGCTGGCGGCGTTCACCGATGGCAGGGAGAAGCTCGAAGCGCCGCCAGAGGACTTGGCCCGCGACGGCCCCGTCGCTCCCACGCCCCCCGTGCTGGAAACCTTCATCCGACAAGCTCCAAAAGCTCAGACACGCGAGTCACTTGTCTCGTCGCACAATCATAGTCGGTTTGCGCGCTTGAAGTATGGTTAATGCCGGGCAGAATCTGCCGCGAGGCGCCGCCCAGCCCGCCCCCGCGCCGAGAATCCCTTGAGTCACAAGAGCTTGAAACTGGCCCGGTTCTGGCATGGGGCGGCGCGGGGACACCTCCCCGCAACGGGACTGCCATGCCGCGTTCATTTTTTCGCACCGTTCTTCGCTCAGGCCTGACCGCTCTGGTCGCCGCATCCGCCCTTGTGGCGAGCCCGGCCTTCGCCAAGTCGCGCATCAAGGACATCGTCGCCTTCGAGGGCGTGCGCGAGAACCAGCTTGTCGGCTACGGCGTCGTCGTCGGCCTGAACGGCACGGGCGACTCCCTGCGCAACGCGCCGATGACCAAGCAGAGCCTGGAAGCGATGCTGGAGCGCCAGGGCGTCAACGTCCGCGACGCGACCCTGAACACCAAGAACACGGCCACGGTCATGGTGACCGCCAGCCTGCCGCCCTTCTCGGCCGCCGGCTCGAAGCTGGACGTGACCGTCTCGGCGCTCGGCGACGCCAAGAGCCTGCTGGGCGGCACCCTGCTGGTCACCAGCCTACAAGGCGCGGACGGCCAGACCTACGCGGTCGCCCAAGGCACGGTGCAGACCGGCTCGGTCTCGGCGGGCGGCGCCTCGGGCAGCTCGGTCACCAAAGGCGTGCCGACCGCCGGCCGTATCGCCTCGGGTGGCATCATCGAGCGCGAAACCGGCTTCCAGATGGTCAACATGGACATCCTGCGCATGACCCTGCGCAATCCGGACTTCACGACCGCCCGCCGCATCGCCGACGCCGTCAACAAGAAGTTCCCGGGCTGCGCCCAGGCGCAGAACCCCACCATCGTCGCCGTCCGCGCCCCGCCCGGCATGGACATGATCACCTTCATGACCAACATCGAGAACCTGGAGGTCGAGCCCGACTTCCCGGCCAAGGTGGTCATAGACGAAGTGGCCGGCGTCATCGTCATGGGCGACGACGTCCGCATCAGCCAGGTGGCGATCGCCCAGGGCAACCTGACGATCACCGTCCAGGAAACTCCGGCGGTCAGCCAGCCGGCCCCGTTCAGCCAAGGCCAGACCACGGTCGTGCCTCAGTCGGCGGTCAGCGTCGAAGAGGAAAAGGGCAAGAAGCTGATCACCCTGGGCGGCTCGCCCTCGCTGAAGAGCCTGGTCGGCGGCCTGAACGCCTTGGGCGTGACGCCGCGCGACATGATCTCGATCCTGCAGGCCGTGAAGGCCGCCGGCGCCCTGCAAGCCGACATCGAGGTGATGTGATGAGCGCCTTCTCCCTGTCCTCCGTCACCCCCGACGTCGCCACGCTCTCCGCCTCCGCCAAGGCGACGGCCGCCTCGACCGCCGAACTCGCCAAGCGCGGCAAAATCAAAGAGACGGCCCAGAACTTCGAGGCCTCGTTCCTGTCGGTGATGATGCAGCAGATGTTCGAGGGCGTGAAAACCTCCGAACCGTTTGGCGGCGGTCAGGGCGAGGAGATGTTCAAGTCGGTGATGGCCGAAGCGATGGCCAAGCAAGTGGCCAAGGCCGGCGGCATCGGCCTGGCCCCCACCGTCGAACGCGAAATGCTGAAACTGCAGGGTCTTAAGGAGTAACCCCCATGGCCATCGCCGCCATCGACGCCGACGATCGCGTCAATCAGCTGATCCTGCTGACCGAACGCCTGACCGACCTGATCGCCAAGGAAGCCCAGGCCTTCGAGAACCGCCGCCCGCATGAGGCGGCCCAGTATGTCGAAGAGACCGCCAAGCTGGCTAACGTCTATCGCCACGAGTCGATGCGGGTGCGCGCCAATATCGCCCTGATCGAGGCGGCTGGGCTCGAGCTGCGCCAGCGCCTCAAGCGCGCGACCGAGGCCTTCGACGCGGTCCTCGCTCGCCAGGCCCGCGCGGTCGACGCCGCCCGCACCGTGACCGAGGGCCTGGTTCGCGCGGTGGCCGAAGAGATCGCCAACCAACGCAGCGCGCCGGCCACCACCTATGGCGCCGGCGGCATGGTCAACGACCGCCCGGCCCTGGGCGCGGCGATCACCCTGAACCGTAGGGCCTAGGCCAGAAGCGAAAACACGGCGGCGTCGCGCAGCACGCCGCCGGGATCGCCGAAATCGGCGACCGGGTATGTGGCGACGACACTCAGCTGCTCGCCCGGCAGATGCGCCCGCCACGGATCGCCGATCAAAACCGCGACGCCGGCCGCCACGCAGCGCTCTAGGAACGGCAAGACCTGCTGAGCCAGCGCGACGTCGTAGAAGAGATCCCCCACCAGCATCAGGTCGATATCGGTGGGCGGCGCGCCTTGGGTCAGGTCCCCCAGTCGAGCCTCCACGATCACCGCATTGACCTCGGCATTGAGGCGCGTGGCGGCGACGGCAGAGGGGTCGACATCGACGGCCACGCCGCGCGCCGCCCCCGCCTTCATCGCCGCGATCGCCACGAGGCCCGAGCCCGCGCCGAGATCGAGCACGCGCCGGCCAGCAACGCTCTCCGGACGATCCAGCACATGCCGCGCCAGCGCCAGGCCCCCGCCCCAGCAGCGCGCCCAGTAGGGCGAGCCGAAGTCCGGATCGGCGTCCGCCAGACGCATCAGCCCGCTGCGCGGCCCCGCCCGATGCAGGCAAATCTCCGGAACGCCCGGGACGGGCTCGATGGGGAGGTTCGCCCGGATGAAGGCCTCGACGGTCATCCGGGCTCTATAGGCGGCTTAAGGCTTTTCGTCTTCGTCGCGGGCGCGCCATCGGATCATGTCCAATCGTCGCGGTCGCATGGAGGCGGCGAAATCCAGGCGGCGCGTCACGACCTTTTCAACGTGATCCTTCGCTCGACGCCGATCGCCGCCAGGAAATCCTCGTCGTGGCTAACCACCAGCAGCGCCCCGTCATAGCCGGCCAGCGCCGCCTCGACCGCGCGGACGGAGTCGAGATCCAGGTGGTTGGTCGGCTCGTCCAGGATCAGCATTTGCGGCGGCGTGGCCGCGCACAGCACGCAGGCCAGGGCGGCGCGTAGGCGTTCTCCTCCGCTGAGCGTTCCAGCCACCTGCAGGGCGGCGGCGTTGCGGAACAGAAAGCGCGCCAGGGCCGCATAGGCGTCATTGACACTGGCCCCAGGGTTTAGGCGGCGGAAATTCTCGAGGATCGTCTGCCTGTCGTCGAGCAAGGCCGCGCGCTGGTCAAGCAAGGCGAAAGGAACCTCGAGGCGAATCTTACCCGCCGTTGGCGTCAACGCTCCGGTCGTCAGGCGGATCAAGGTCGTCTTGCCAGCGCCATTCGCCCCTGCAACCGCCAGCCGCTCAGGCCCGGTGATCAGGAACGACAGATTGTCGAACACGGGAGGACCGCCCGGCCAGGCCAAGCCGACCGCCTCGAACGCCAAGACCGTGCGTCCCTCCGGCAGACCGCTGGACGGCAGGTCGAGACCCATCACACGGGCCCGCTCCACGCGCGCCTCGGCGGCGGCCTGGGCGCCCTCGGCCTGAGCGGCCAGCTTACCCGCCAGCTTGCCCGCCTTGGCCCCGCTAGTCTCCGCGCGCTCGGCCATCATGCCCAGTAGGATTCTCGGGGTTCCGCCGCGCGCAGCGAAGCGGCGGCCGGCGGCGTCGCGGCGATCCTTGCGCTCGCGCGCGACCTGAGCCTCGCGGGCCACGCGGCGAACCTCGCGCGCGGCGTGGTCCAGATCGCGCTGAGCGGCGTCGGCCTCGATCGCCTTGCGCTCGGCATAGAGGTCGTAACCGCCGCCATAGGACCGCGCCCCCAGGGACGAGAGGTCGACGATCCGGTCCATGCCACGCAGCAGGGACCTGTCGTGGCTGACCACCAACGCCCCGCCACGCCAGCGCGCCAGCAGCCGGACCACGAGCTCGCGCGCCTCGGCGTCGAGATTGTTGGTCGGCTCGTCCACCAGCAGCACGTCCGGCCGCGCGATCATCAGGCGCGCGAGACCGGCGCGGGTCGTCTGCCCGCCCGAAAGCGCCGTCGCCGGGCGCTCCGGCTCCAGGTTGTGCAGGCCGACCTCGGCCAAGGCCTGCTCCAGTCGGCCGGGCAGGTCCCAGTCCGCCTCGGAGAGATCGGTCTCGTCGCCTTCGCCGCGCTCGATGCGCCCCAGCCGGTCCCAGGCCTCGCCGACGTCCAGCAGGTCGACAAGCCGCGCGCCCGGCGCAAGGTCCGGCGTCTGGTCCAGCATCGCGATGGGGCCCGAGCGCGATACGACGCCGGCGTGCGGCGGTCGCACACCCGCGATCAACGCCAGCAAGGTCGACTTGCCCGCGCCGTTGCGCCCCACCAGACCGATGCGCTCGGCCCCGATGGACAGGTCCAGGTTTTCGAAGAGAAGCCGGCCGTCAGGCGTGGCGGCGGAAACAGAATCCAGAGTGACGAAGGACATGCGACCCCAAGGTCAGGGAAACGGAAAGGACGAAGCGGTCTTCCGTCTTGCTGATCATGGGAGCCTCCATCGGATGGGAAGCGAGGTTAGTACGTCCGCGACCGGCGTTAGACAAGCGAAGCCGGCGCCTGCCTAAGGCGCCATGTTGCGCAGGACCCAGAGCAGGGACCCGACGCCGCCGATGAACACCAGGCCGTCGATGACCACCGAGCGCGGCTTGCTGGTGTTCAGGGCTCTGAAGGCCTCGCGCTTGGCGTCCTGCTTGGAGGAGTCCTGCGACATGACGATGGGTTCCGGCTGCCTCGAGCCCCAGGCCCGATCGCAAACGTTTTCAGAAATCACGCTGAACAGGGGGCTTCGAAAGACGGTTGAGCAAAAGCGAACGCCCCCGGGATGGGCTAACGCCGTTCTCCTCGGAGGCGGCTCACCTGCCGCCGACCGGCGAGCGGAGAACGCTTAGATCAATGATTCTATTGGGAAAATATGAGTGGTAAACCGTGTCAGCGGTTCCGGCGTCGCGGCCTGACGACACCCCGCCACCTGCCCGCGACCTGGTGTCGCGGCCGCCCCGGCCTCAAGAGAGCCTCTAGTTCGGCGCCATGCTGCACAGGACCCAAACGAGCGCCCCGACGCCGCTGATGAACACCAGTCCATCGATGACCACCGAGCGCGGCTTGGGCGGGCGGAGGGCGTTGAACGCGTGGTAGCTAGCCCCCTGATTGGCGCTCGCGGCCTCTTTCTTGGCCATGGCTCCAGTCCCTCTCCGGCGGGCCTCAACTCGACCCAAGATGGAGCCGTAAAGCACCGGTCCTTGAAGAACCCGCTTCCAAACAAGGTTTAGGAAATGCAAACGGCTAGGCGCGACCTAGCCCTCTCTTCGCCGCACCATGCCGGGTCTCGAAAATGGGCGCCCAGTGGCCACCATGCTGACATCCGCTGTCAGCAGAAGCTTCGCCTCGCGCGCGGGAGATTTGTTCGCATCTTGTTCTTGTGTTAATTCGCGGTCCGAGCCCTACATATAGCCGCTGCGCCGCCACCAATCGGGCGGCCCAACGTTCCGGAAAACATGGCCGAGCAACTGAACTTCATCCGCGTTCGCGGCGCCCGTGAGCACAATCTCAAGGACGTCAGCGTCGACATCCCCCGTGGCGAGCTGGTCGTGCTGACCGGCCTGTCGGGCTCGGGCAAGTCGTCGCTCGCCTTCGACACGATCTACGCCGAGGGCCAGCGCCGTTACGTGGAGAGCCTGTCGGCCTATGCGCGTCAGTTCCTGGAGCTGATGAGCAAGCCGGATGTCGACCTGATCGAGGGCCTGTCGCCGGCGATCTCGATCGAGCAGAAGACGACGTCCAGGAACCCGCGCTCGACCGTCGGCACGGTGACCGAGATCCACGACTACATGCGCCTTTTGTGGGCGCGGGTCGGGGTCCCCTACTCGCCCGCCACCGGCCTGCCGATCGAGAGCCAGACCATCAGCCAGATGGTCGACAAGATCACCGCCCTGCCCGAAGGCACGCGCCTCTACCTGCTGGCCCCCGTCGTTCGCGACCGCAAGGGCGAGTACAAGAAAGAGATCGCCGAGTGGCAGAAGGCCGGCTTCCAGCGGCTAAAGATCGACGGCGAGTTCTATCCGATCGAGGACGCCCCGGCGCTCGACAAGAAGTTCAAGCACGACATCGACGTGGTCGTGGACCGCGTGGTGACCAAGCCCGACATGGAGCAGCGCCTGGCCGACTCCATCGAGCAGGCCCTGCGCCTGGCCGACGGTCTGGCCGTGGCCGAATTCGCCAATATCGAGGACGGCGAGAAGGAGCCCCGAAGGATCCTGTTCTCGGAACGCTTCGCCTGCCCGGTCAGCGGCTTCACGATCGCCGAGATCGAGCCGCGCCTGTTCTCGTTCAACAATCCGGCGGGCGCCTGCCCGGTCTGCGACGGCCTGGGCGCAAAGCTGGCCTTCGACGCGGATCTGGTGATCCCCGACAAGGACAAGAGCCTGCACAAGGGCGCGGTCGCGCCTTGGGCCAAGGGGCCCTCGCCACTCTACACCCAGACCCTGCAGGCCCTGGCGCGCCACTACGGGTTCTCGATGGACGAGCCGTGGCACAAGCTGCCGGCCGACGCGCGCGACGTGGTGCTGAACGGGTCCAAGGGGACCAAGATCAAGTTCGTCTATGACGACAACGCTCGCAAATACGAGGTCGAAAAGCCTTTCGAGGGCGTGCTGCCGAACCTTGAGCGGCGCTGGCGCGAAACGGACTCGAGCTGGGTCCGTGAAGAGCTGGGCCGCTACCAGTCCGACACCCCGTGCGAAACCTGCCACGGCAAGCGCCTGAAGCCCGAGGCCCTGGCCGTCAAGATCGACGCCAAGGACATCGCCGAGGTCTCCAACCTCGCCATCCGCCGGCCCGCGACTGGTTCAGCGCCCTCGAAACCAAGCTGACCGACAAGCAGATGGAGATCGCCCGGCGGATCCTGAAGGAGATCAACGATCGCCTGCGGTTCCTGGTCGACGTGGGCCTGGACTACCTGAACCTTTCGCGCGGCTCGGGCACGCTGTCGGGCGGCGAGAGCCAGCGCATCCGCCTGGCCAGCCAGATCGGCTCGGGCCTGACGGGGGTTCTGTACGTGCTGGACGAGCCGTCGATCGGCCTGCACCAGCGCGACAACACCCGCCTGTTGACCTCGCTGCAGGGCCTGCGGGACCTGGGCAATTCGGTCCTGGTCGTCGAGCACGACGAAGAGGCGATCCTGACCGCCGACTACGTGATCGACATGGGCCCGGCCGCCGGCGTCCATGGCGGCGAGATCGTCGCCGAGGGCACGCCCCAGCAGATCATGGCCAATCCCAACAGCATCACCGGCCAGTACCTGACCGGCGTGCGTGAGATCGAGGTGCCCGAGCAACGTCGTCCGATCAGCAAGAAGAAGGTGCTGCGGGTCGTCGGGGCCACAGGCAACAACCTGAAGGGCGTCACGGCCGAAATCCCCGTGGGGACCTTCACCTGCATCACCGGCGTGTCGGGCGGCGGCAAGTCGACCTTCACGATCGAGACCCTGTACAAGGCCGCCGCGCGCCGCCTGAACAACGCCAGCGACGCCCCCGCCCCGCACGAACGGATCGAAGGCCTGGAAAACTTCGACAAGGTCATCGACATCGACCAGTCGCCGATCGGCCGCACCCCGCGCTCGAACCCGGCGACCTATACCGGCGCCTTCGGTCCGATCCGCGACTGGTTCGCGGGCCTGCCGGAAAGCAAGGCGCGCGGCTATGGCCCGGGGCGCTTCAGCTTCAACGTCAAGGGCGGCCGCTGCGAGGCCTGCCAGGGCGACGGCGTCATCAAGATCGAGATGCACTTCCTGCCCGACGTCTACGTCACCTGCGATATCTGCAAGGGCAAGCGCTACAACCGCGAAACCCTGGACGTGCTGTTCAAGGGCAAGACGATCGCCGACGTCCTGGACATGACCGTCGAGGAGGCCGCCGACTTCTTCAAGGCGGTGCCGCCGATCCGCGACAAGATGGAGACCCTCAAGCGCGTGGGCCTCAGCTACATCAAGGTCGGCCAGCAGGCGACGACCCTGTCGGGCGGTGAGGCCCAGCGGGTGAAGCTGTCAAAGGAGCTGTCGCGCCGGGCCACCGGCCGGACGCTCTATATCCTCGACGAGCCGACCACCGGCCTGCACTTCGAGGACACCAAGAAGCTGCTTGAGGTGCTGCACGAGCTGGTCGACCAGGGCAACACGGTGGTCGTCATCGAGCACAATCTCGACGTGGTGAAGACCGCCGACTGGCTGCTCGACTTCGGCCCCGAGGGCGGCGACGGCGGCGGCGAGATCGTCGCGGTGGGCTCACCCCAGGACGTGGCCAAGGTCGAGGCCAGCTGGACCGGCCGCTATCTGAAGGAACTGCTGGACCGCCACGAGGAACGCCGCAAGGCGCGGGTGGCGGAGTTGAAGAAGGCCAGGGCTTAGGCCCTTCGCTATGCGTCCCGGAAAATCTCCGCCTCCCTAGGCCTTGTGCCTAGGGCCCAGGCGTCAGCCTGCATGGCGTACGATCGTTGAACGCGGCCTAGCCGCGCTCATTCCGTCCGCAACGAAGTTCCGGAACGATGGGTCCTCGCCACAAGGGCGAGGAAGGCTGGCTTTGTGCGCCTGCCGCGTCCACTACCAGCCGCCGCCGGGCGCCGGATCCGCCGAACCGCCTTTCAGCTCGCGATAAATGGTCGGCGCGGGGGCGAACACGATCAGCGTGGTCAGGATCGAGATCAGGCCCGAGAACAGCGCCTGCACGATGCCCGCCGGGGTGAAATAGGTCTGCAAGGAGCTGGTGTCGGCCCGCAGCATCTTGCCCGTCGCCGCCAGATCTCCGGATGCGATGAGACCAACGGCCGAGACGATGGTCCAGATCAGCAGCACGACGATGATGCTCATCACCGCCGCCAGCAGATAGGCGCCCAGCAGACGCCAGAAGATGCCCTTGGTCTCCGGCAGCGACTTGAAGATCGTCACCTTGTCGGTCTCGAAGGTGACCGCGGGTGCGAAGGACAGTCGCACGGCCAGATAGATCATCGCACAGACCGAACCGACCAGGCCCAGCAGCGCCAGGAAAGCGCCGGTGGGGCCGCCCAGGGCGCCCAGGAACCCCGAGATCAGCGAGCCGACGAACAGCACGCCCATCAGGATCAGGCTGGTCAGCACCCAGACCGCCGCTTGACGCAGCTCCTGCTTGCCCAGGCGCAGATAGGCCAAGCCGCTGTCCTGCGGCCGCAGCACCAGGCGATTGAGCGCCGCGAAGATCACGCCGTTGACGATCAGGCTGTAGGGCAGCGACCACAGCATCAGCGGCGTCAGGTCGGCGGCGCGGCGGAAGAACTCCTCCGGATCGGGATTGCTGTTGTCGGAGACGTAGGACATCAGGGCCTCAAGCTTGGGCCCGAAGAACTGGATCGCCAGCACGTTGGAGATGATCGACAGCACGGTCATGACCGCCGCCCAGATGGCGATGGTCTTCAAGTTCTCCCGCACCAGTCGAAAACCGGAGAAGGCGGCGTCGGAAGCCGAGAACCTGGACATGTCTTACTCTTGCTTTGCGGACAGGCCCTAGCCCTAACAAGGTTCGCGGCGCTTCGACAGAGTCCGCTTGCGACTTTTCGACCGATTAGTCGTGCAGACCCGCGTCGATCTCGTCCTGGTTCAGATGGGCGAAGGCCTTGGCGGGCGCCGAGGCCAGGATCACGGTCTGCAGGGTCAGGAAGATCGGCGCCAAGAGCATGTTGGCCAGCAGGGTCAGGATCAGGCCTGGATGGCCTGAGACCACCCCGCCGTCGATGGGGTCGATGCCGCCGCTCATCAGGTTGCCGAGCACGCCCGAGACGATCGTGCCGATGATCGAGACGATGGCGCTCAGCACGATGGTCATGGCGAACATCGCCAGCAGCCGGAAGAACTGACCGTGGGTCTGGATCCAGGCGGCGCGGACGTCGATGTGGTGGTGCGAGAAGGCGTGCGGGCCCAGCAGCGAGAGACGCACGGCGACCCACATGGACAGGCCGATCACCGCGAGCGCGCCCAGGGTGGCGAACCAGCCGGCCGCTGCGCCCGACAGCAAGGCCGCGCCCAGAACCACCGCACCCGAGGGGATCACGGTCACGCCCAGGGCGGCCGCCCAGGTGATCAGCGAGACGATCAGCAGCTGCACCTCTTCCCGGCCCAGCCGCAGATAGGCCAGGCGGTCGTTATCGGGCTGGATCACCGAACGGATGATCGCCGCCTGCAGCACCGCGCCCAGCACCAGGGCCAGGGCCACCAGCAGCAACATGGTGCCGCCCAGATGAGTGACCAGGTCCAGCAGCTCGCGCGGATCGGCCGAGCCCACCCGGCCCGCCAGGGCCGCGCGGCCTTCCTCGCCCAGCACGATCTTGGCGATCAAGCCCAGGATCGGCAGCATGACCAGCGAGAACGCCGCCCAGGCCAGCACCGTCAGCGGCTTGCGCCGCATGGTGCGAAGACCCTCGAGAGCCGCGTCGGTGGGGCGAACAGACATCTAGGCGTCCTGCGTGACCGCGCTTTGGCGGTAGAGATGAGCCAGCGCGCCAGACCAGGCCGGCGCGAGGAATAGATAGGTGAGACCCGCCAGCACCGCCGCTCCCAGCCGCGAGGACGGCGAAACGCCGAGCATGGCGGCCACGACGACCGGCGCGGCGAACGCCCCGGCGGCGACAAAGAGCATGGGGACCTTGCCCTTGGTCAGCGGAAAGGCGCTCAGCACCCGCACGCCGGACTCGGCGACCGTGGCAGGCGCGGCGAATGACAGGCGCAGGCCCAGCCAGACCAGGATCGCCAGGGCCGCCAGCGGCGCGAGTCCCGCGACCCAGCCCGCCGGACCGGCGCTGGCGAACGCCTCGCGCCAGGCCTCCACCGTGCCGGCGTCCAGTTGCGGAGCGCTGACGCGGGCGACGCCCAGCGCGATGGCGGCGACCACCACCAGCAGGATCGAGCCGATCAGCAGGAACAGGCCCAGCATCATCAGATGCGCGCCCAGCAGCCGCCACTCGTCGCGTCCCCACCACAGACCCTTGAAGCCGGAGTTCCGGCCGAAGGCATGGCGAAACAGAGCCCCTTGCGCGACAACCACCGCGATCAGTCCCGCCAGCAGCCCCGCGACAGCCGGCAGGAAGTCCGCCGCGACCGTCAGCGCCGCAGCCGCCAACAGGGCCGCCCAGCAGGCCGCCAGTGAGGTGCGCAGGCCGGAAAACCCAGCCATCAGCACGCCTTCCACCCTGGCCGAACGGTCCGCCATCCGATCAATCTTCTCCTTCGGTTCCGCACTCGCGAGTCGCCGCGCTCTGGACAATCCAAGTCCCAGGCGATGCGCTGCTAGGCCTCAGCGGTCAAGGCCTTGTAGGCTGCGGCCCATGGCGCCCAGAACACCGTCTGCAGCACCGCGCTGAACACGGCCGACAGCGCGCCCAATCCCAGCAGCCAGGGCCAGAGGTCGCGCAGAATCGCGATCGGCGGCCGGGTGATGAAGGCCTCCAGAGCGCCAGATCCCTGGATCGCCTCCAGCGAGCCTCCGGCCGCCACGATGGCGCCGAACGCCGCCGCCAGAACCAGGATCTCCATCAGCAGGATGAAGATCACGACCAGAGCCGCCATGCCCAGCAGGCGCCAGCCCTGGCCCCGCGTCAGGGTCCAGGACTCGAACAGACGGAACTGGGCGTCGGCGAAGGTCATCGGCGCGGCCAGGGACAGGCGCAACGCCACCCAGATCAGCACGCCCGCCGCGATAGCCGAGGTCGAAGCCGCCACGGCGATCGCCGCCGTCTGCCCCTGATCCCCGGCGCCGACCGCGACGATGGCCGTCAGGATGATGATCAGCAGACCAATGATAAAAACGACGATCATCGCCAGCACCTGCTCGACGACGAACAGCAAGGTCAGCCAAAGCTCGCGCCCGCCGATCCGCAGAAAGGCCCAGGCCGAAGCCTCGGGCATCAGCACGGCGCGAAACACCGCCGCGCAGAGAACCGCGCGCACGAAGGAGGACCATAGCCAGTACAGCAAGTTCAGGGTGGTCACGCTGGACTGCGCCTGCATGAAGTCATCGAACATGCCCGGATCCGTCGCGCCGGCCGTCTGGGTCAGGGCCAGTTGGATCAGGCGCGCAAACTGGGGACCCAGCCAGAACAGCCCGACCAGCGCCGGGATTATCAGGCCAATGACAAAGGCCAGAGCCCATCCGACGACCGCCAGGGGATGCCGTACGACGACGCCAAAGCCCGACGTCGCCGCCTCGCCCACCACAAATCTCGCCATAGCCCCTCCCCAGGGTTCCCCGACACGCGGATCGCGCATCGCCAAACCAGAGCCTACACGAGGTTTCGCCGAGCGACAGCCGGGGGTATAGGGCGCGGCATGACCACGAATGCGACCTATCAGCCCATCCACGTCATCGGCGGAGGCCTGGCCGGCTCAGAAGCCGCCTGGCAGATCGCCCAAAGCGGCGTGCCGGTGATCCTGCACGAGATGCGCAAAGACGACGCCAGCGGCAAAGTCATCACCGATGCGCACCAGACCGACGGCCTGGCCGAGATGGTGTGTTCCAACTCTTTCCGCTCGGACGATTGGCAGTTCAACGCTGTGGGCCTGCTGCACGCCGAAATGCGCAAGCTAGGCAGCCTGATCATGGCCTGCGCCGACCAGCACCAGGTGCCAGCCGGCGGCGCCCTGGCCGTCGATCGCGACGGCTTCTCAGGTGAGGTCACCAAGCGCCTGTCGCAGCATCCGCTGGTGACGATCGTCCGCGAGGAGATCGCCGGTCTGCCGCCTGTGGAATGGGACAATGTGATTGTCGCCACGGGCCCCCTAACCTCGCCCGCCCTGGCCCAGGCGATCCTGGACCTGACCGGCGAAGGCCAGCTCAGCTTCTTCGACGCCATCGCGCCGATCATCCACTTCGACTCGATCGACATGGACAAGGCCTGGCGCCAGTCGCGCTACGACAAGGAAGGCCCGGGCGGCGACGCGGCCGCCTACATCAACTGCCCGATGAACAAGGACCAATACGAGGCCTTCATCGACGCCCTGCTGGCCGGCCCCAAGTCCGAGTTCAAGGAGTGGGAGAACGTCCCCTATTTCGACGGCTGCCTGCCGATCGAGGTGATGGCCGAGCGCGGCCGCGAGACCCTGCGCCATGGTCCGATGAAGCCCGTCGGCCTGACCAACCCGCGCGATCCTCTGGTCAAGGCCTACGCCATCGTGCAGCTGCGTCAGGACAACGCTCTCGGCACGCTGTGGAACATGGTCGGCTTCCAGACCAAGCTGAAGCACGGCGTCCAGGCCGAGACTTTCCGCATGATCCCGGGCCTGGAGAACGCCCAGTTCGCGCGCCTGGGCGGCCTGCACCGCAACACCTTCATCAACTCGCCCAAGCTTCTGGACAAGTCGCTGCGGATGAAGGCCATGCCGCGCCTGCGCTTCGCGGGCCAGGTCACGGGCGTTGAGGGCTATGTCGAGAGCGCGGCCATGGGCCTCTTGACCGGCCGCTTCGCCGCCGCCGACCGCAGGGGCGCGCCGATCGACGCCCCGCCGCCGACCACCGCCCTGGGCGCGCTCGTCGAGCACATCACCGGCGGTCACCTGGAGGCAGGCAATGGCCCCGGCAGCTTCCAGCCGATGAACATCAACTACGGCCTGCTCCCGCCCTTGGAAGCACCCAAGGTCGATGAGGACGGCAAGAAGATCCCGCTGAAGGAACGCGGCCGCGCCAAGAAGCGGCTGATGAGCCTGCGCGCGCTCAAGGACCTCGACGCCTGGCGCGACGCCTGACCTGAAGAGCCCGCCGGCGCCAGGCCCTCAAGCGCCGAACGCCTTCAAACCGGAAAGGCCGCCTGGCGCTTTGACGTCGGGCGGGCGCCGGCTGCTGCCCCCCTCACAGCCCCTAACCGAGACGATCTTGCGGCGCCCCGCGCCATCAATGTGGCGCCGAGGTCTCAATGGCTTGCCACTCGTTGCAATTGATACCGGTTTCTCTTGCGAATGACACCGGTGTCCATTACCCCTATCCGCGAATAGGGACCGGCCAAGCTCCAATGAGAGCCGGAACCCTGCCAAGCCTTTGGGAGGAAACCGTGCAAGATCATGCCAAGCAAACTCGCGTCCGCGCGCTGCTGACCCAGGCGTCGCTGGGCGCTCTTAGCGTCGCCGCCGCGCTCGCCCTCACGCCTAGCGCCGCCGTGGCGCAGCAGGCCGCAACGCCCCCGGCGGCGTCCGAGCCTGAAGAAGTCGAGGCCATCGTCGTCACCGGCTACCGCGCCGCCTTGCAGAGCGCGCTGAACCTCAAGCGCAACTCGAACACGATGATCGACGCGATCAACGCCGAGGACATCGCCGACTTCCCAGACGCCAACCTCGCGGAGTCGCTGCAGCGCCTGCCCGGCGTGTCGGTCGACCGTGAAAACGGCGAAGGCCGCACCATCACCGTTCGCGGCCTGGGCTCGGACTTCACCCGCGTGCGCCTGAACGGCCTGGAAGCCCTGTCGACGGCGGGTCCGTCGATCGCCGGCGACGCGGCCAACCGCTCGCGGGGCTTTGACTTCAACACCTTCGCCTCGGAGCTGTTCAGCGCTCTGAAGGTCCAAAAGACCGCCTCGGCCGAAACCGACGAAGGCTCTCTGGGCGCCACAGTGGATCTGGAAACCGGCAAGCCGCTGAACTTCAGCGGTCGCCGCCTGGCCCTGTCCTTGTCGGACGCCTACTACGAGAACGGCGGCACCCATTCGCCGCGCGTCGCCGCCCTGGTCTCGGACCGTTGGGAGACCAAGTGGGGCGATTTCGGCGCCCTGTTCTCGCTGGCCTACAACAAGCGCAACCAGATCATCGACAGCTACCAGCGCCAGGCTGGTTCGTTCGACTACACCTATCGGCAGTCTACCTTCCTGGCCAGCAACTCCACGGCCACCTCGCCGCGTCGCCAGGGTTTCGCGACGCCGACCGGCACCGCCTGCAATAGCGGGGTGATCCCGGGGATCAACATCACCAATTCGGCGATCTGTTCGATGCTGACCGGCTCGAACACGACGGCCTACAACCTGGTCAACAACCCGAGCAGCGCGACCACCAACGCCACCAGCCTGACCAACACGGGTACAGTCACGGCTCCGGGCGCGCTGACCCGCATCCCCGCCCTGGCCACTCTGAACCAGCAGGACCTGACGCAAGAGCGCATCGGTCTCACCGGCGCCGTCCAGTGGCGCCCGACCAATCGAACGACCGTGTCGATGGACTGGGTCTACTCCGAGCTGCAGCAGGATTCGGTCAACTATCAGGTCCAGACCGTCGGCCTCAACCGCAACAACACCAACGCCAATCTGTACGCCCTGAACAGCGGCACGGCGACGGCGACCAAGCGCGGGCTCTACGCCTCTTGTACGGCGCAGACGGCGACCGAAGTGCGCGACGCCATCGACTGCGGTCAGGCGCTGAACGGCGGCGCGCTCGTGTCGGGGATGACCAACAGCTACAACCCCAATAACCTCGACCCGTACGACTACTACAACAACCCGAACTCGGTGGGTTACGTGGCCAGCCCCTACGGGGCGTCGATGGTCGACCAATTCATCGGCCGCCCCTCTGTCCGCCTGATCGACGCGGCCCTGTCCTCAAGCGGCGCCAACGCCGACTATCTGAAGCTTGGCAATGTGGACCTGCGTTCGGCCGCCGACGCCGCGTACTTCACGACCTATTTCCGCCAGGCCTCGTTGAAGCTGGACCACGAGTTCAACGACAACTTCTCGATGACGGCCGTCTACGGCAAGTCCTCGTCGAAGAACAAAACCCAGGGCCTGCTCGCCGACTTCATCCGCCTGGACTCGGGCCAGGGCGTCACGGGCAATGACTATCTGACCTACGATGCTCGCGGCGGCGGTGACATGCCCCTGCTGAACCTGGGCTTCGACGCGACCCAGGCCTCCGCCTGGGACTTCGTGAAGGGCTATTCGGCGCTGCGCCACTTCCAGCGTCTGACCAACAACGACTACGAGACCCTGCGCTTCGACTTCAAGTACTCGGTCGACGACAGCCTGGACGTGAAGTTCGGCTTCAGCCAGCGCAAGTACGGCTTCTCAACCTCCGAGTACCGCCGCCTCACCGGTGAAACCCTGAACCCCAGCCTCAAGGAAGCCGGCACGAACGTGGCCGCCGTGAGCAAGGTCATCAATTGGGGCACCGGCCTGAGCGTTCCGGACGGCGCCACCACCGCGTTCCTGGTTCCCGACCTGAACAAGATGGTGTCGCTGTTCAACTTCGACTGTAACTGCATCAACAAGTGGGGCGACTGGCGTCTGTCGTATCTGGCCAGCGCCGCCAACCGCTACTCCGTCGATGAAAAGGACACCGGCGCCTACGTCCAGTTCGACTACAACACCGAGCTGTTCGGGCGTGAACTGCGGGGCAACATCGGCACGCGCTACGCCATCACCGATGTCCAGTCGGACGGTCTGACCAACAGCTCGCGCCCGATCTCGGGCGAGAACAACTACAAGGACGTTCTGCCGTCCTTGAACGCCGTCTACGAGGTGGCGGACAACATGTTCCTCCGCTTTGGCGCGGCCAAGGTGATGGCGCGTCCGTTGCTGGGCAACCTGGCCCCGAGCGTCACCGCCATCAGCGTTCCGAGCACGGCTGGCGCGACCGTCGGCGGCTCCTTGACCGTCGGCAATCCGAAGCTGGACCCGTTCCGGGCCACCAACTACGATCTGAGCTTCGAGTGGTACTTCACCTCGGGGGCTCTGATTTCGATCGCGGTCTTCGACAAGGACATCAAAAACTTCCCGCAGACCCTGATCAACAACGGGCCGCTCAGCTCGATCATGGACGCCGACGCGATCGCCGCGCTTCGCGCCGCCCAGACCAACGTCAACTCGATCGCCTATATCGACGCCGATAACACCTTCGATATCCGTCAGTTCGGCAATGCGCCGGGCGGCTACATCCGCGGGATCGAGTTCAACTACCAGCAGAACCTGACGTTCCTGCCCTGGTACTTCAAGAACCTGGGCGTGCAGTTCAACGCCACGCACTTGGAATCGGAGTTGAACTACATCGTGACTCCGGCCAACTCGCGGACGGGCGCGGCGGCGGTCACGGCAAAGGGTCCGTTCACGGGCGCGTCGCCGAACGCGGCGAACTTCACGATCTACTACGAGGTCGACAAGTTCTCGGCTCGCCTGTCGTCGTCCTATCGCAAGGGCTATCGCACGACCTATCCGATCGCCGCAGGCACCTGCGAGCCGGGCTTCTGCGACTCGCCGCTGGTCAATGACTTCCTGGGCAGCAGCAAGACCTTCAACCTCGATGGCTCGGCCACCTACAAGCTGAGCAAGAACATCACCTTCACGCTGGAAGCCCTGAACCTGACCGACCAGACCGAGAACCGCTGGGCCTACGAGAACGACCCGGTCGTCACGCGCTACGCCGCTGTCGGCCGCTCGATCTTCGCCGGCGTCCGTTTCGTCTACTGACCTAAACGCCCCTTCCGCCCCGACACGCTCGTCGGGCCGGAAGGGGCGCTCGTTCCTGGCGGAGCGCTGAGCGTTCCGCCAGAGCAGAGCCAAAGCGCTCTCCTCCCCTCCCACATTCATCGCCACGACCCATCCGCTGGCGTTCTTTCTCCGTAGCTGTGAAGGCTAGCGAGGGAGAACGGCCCATGAGCTTGATGAAGGCGGCGATCCACGCGTTCGAGGACGCGCCCATGCCGGACGCGGTCTCTCGCGCGGCGATCGACTTTCTCGTGGGCGACGCTCGCCGCCGCCTGGGCAAGGCCCCGCCCGGCGCCTCGGCCGCCTTCGCGCGCGAGATGGAGGCGCGGCCGATCGCGACCCATACCGACGCGGCCAATGCCCAGCACTACGAACTGCCTGCCCCCTTCTTCGAGGCGGTGCTGGGCCCGAACCTGAAATATTCCAGCGGCCTCTATCCCCCCGGCGCGACCACCCTGGCCGAGGGCGAGGCCGCCGCCCTGCGCGAGACCGCCGAACACGCCGACCTGCGCGATGGCCAGGCCATCCTGGAGCTGGGCTGTGGTTGGGGCTCGCTGTCGTTGTGGATGGCCGCGCGTTATCCCAAGGCCCAGATCACCTCGGTCTCGAACTCGGCCCCGCAGCGCGCCTTCATCGAGGCGCGGGCGGCGGCGCGGGGTCTGGACAACCTGACGGTCGTCACCGCCGACATGAACGATTTCCAGACCGAACAGCGCTTCGACCGCGTGGTCTCGGTCGAGATGTTCGAGCACATGTCAAACTGGCGCGCCCTGCTGACCCGGGTGCGCGACTGGCTCAAGCCCGACGGCCTGCTGTTCCTGCATGTGTTCACGCACAAGAACACGCCCTACCGCTTCGAGGTCGACGATCCCGCCGACTGGATCGCCCAGTACTTCTTCAGCGGCGGGGTGATGCCCAGCCACGACCTGCCCCGCCAGTTCCCGGACCTGTTCACGGTCGAGACCGACTGGCGCTGGAGCGGCGAGCACTACGCCCGCACGGCGCGCCAGTGGCTGGAGAACTTCGACGCCCGCCGCGAGACAATCGACCCGGTCCTGACCTCGGTCTACGGCTCTCACGCCACCGTCTGGCGGCGGCGGTGGCGGCTGTTCTTCCTCGCCACAGCCGGCCTGTTCGGCCATCGCGGCGGCGAGGAATGGGGCGTCAGCCACTACCGGATGCGTCCGGTCGCAAAGGAAACGGGACAATGATCCAGGTCGCCGCCGCCTACCTCGGAACCGCCCTGGCCATGCTGGTTCTGGACATCATCTGGCTGACCCAGATGAGCCCCCGCCTGTATCAGCCGCGCATCGGAGAACTGCTGGCCGAGAAGCCGTCCATGCCGCCGGCGGTGATCTTCTACCTACTCTACGTGGCGGGCATCGTCGTGCTGGCCGTGCTGCCGGCCCTGCGCGAAGGCGGCTGGCGGCGGCTGCTAGTCCACGCGGCGGTGTTCGGACTCGTCGCCTACGCCACCTACGACCTGACCAACCAGGCGACGCTAAAGACCTGGTCGACGACCATCACGGTGGTCGACATGGCCTGGGGTACTTTCATCACCACCGTCTCGGCCAGCGCGGGCTTCGCGGCGGCGCGGTGGATCGCCTCACGCTGAACCACGGCCTCCCCTTTCTCAAGTAAGTGAATTATGACTTATGAGCAGGCGCCCGCCCAGCGGCGTGGCGCTTGCGCGGGCGCCTGGGTCGGTTCTCGATCTGGACGGCGCGCGAGAGGGGACAGGGTCGCTCAGCCTGCTAGGGTGAGACGACCCAGAGCGTGGAGCGGATGTGACGGACGGTTTCGACATCGGGACGCGAGCCAAGGCGCGCTGCGACGTGCTAGGGCTGCCGCCGTGCAGCGAGATCGACGGTCAGCTGACGCGCCGGTTCCTCACGCCGGCCCACGCCGCCGCCCTATCGGTGCTGGAAGGCTGGATGACCGAGGCTGGCATGAGCGTCCGCCGCGACGCCGCCGCCAACCTGATCGGCCGCTATGAGGGCGAGGCGCCGGGCGCCAAGGCGCTGATCATTGGCTCGCACATCGACAGCGTGCGCAACGGCGGACGCTATGACGGACCGCTCGGGATCATGCTGGGGATCGACCTGGTCGAGGCGCTGCATCGCGCGGGCCGTCGCCTGCCCTTCGCTGTCGAGGTCGTCGCGTTCGGCGACGAGGAAGGCTCGCGCTTTCCCGCCTCGATGAGCTGCAGCCGCGCGATCGCCGGCACGCTGGACGCCAGCGCCCTGGAGATGCGCGACGCCGACGGCGTTTCGGTGGCGCAGGCCCTGGCGGCGTTCGGCGGCGATCCCGTCGGGATCGCGGGCGCCGCCCGCAGTCCCAAGGACGTCCTGGCCTTCCTCGAAGCCCATATCGAGCAAGGCCCCGTGCTGGAGGCCGAGGGCCTGGCCCTGGGCGTCGTCACCGCCATCGCCGCCCAGAAGCGGATCATGGTCAAGATCATCGGGACCGCCGGCCACGCGGGGACGACGCCCATGGGTCTGCGCAAGGACCCGGGCCCCGCCGCCGCCGAGTGCGTGCTGGCGCTGGAGCGGATCTGCCGCGCGGGGACCGGCGGGCTGGTCGGCACGGTCGGCCGGATCACCGCCCTGCCCGGCGCTTTCAACGTCATTCCGGGCGCGGTCGAGTTCTCGATGGACATCCGGGCCGAAACCTCGGCGACGCGCGACGCGGCCGTCGACGCCATCTGCGTCGAGATTCACGCCATCGCCGCCGCGCGCGACCTCACCGCCGAAATCCGCATGGCGCAGGCGCTGGCCGAAAGCCCCTGCGATCCCGGCCTTACGGACCTTTTGGAACAAGCTCTGGCCGATCTTGGCCTGCCCGCCCGCCGCCTGCCCTCAGGCGCGGGTCACGACGCCATGGTGATGGCCGCGCTTTGCCCCACCGCCATGCTGTTCATCCGCTGCGAAGGCGGGATCAGCCACAACCCGGCCGAGGCCGTCACCGAGGCCGACTGCGCCTTGGCGGCCCGCGCCATGTTGGGGTTCGTGGAGAAACTTTCCCTTTCCTTGTCATCCCGGCCGCAGCGCAGCGAAGAGCCGGGACCTCAACAATCGCCGGCGCATCCGGCGGTCCCGGATCGCCCCTTCGGGACGTCCGGGATGACAGGCGCCTGAGATCATGACCGACACTTTTCAAGAACTCGACCACCCCGCCCGCCTGCTGATGGGGCCAGGCCCGATCAACGTGCACCCGCGCGTGCTGCGGGCCATGTCGGTGCAGCTCTTGGGCCAGTTCGACCCCGAGTTCACCGGCTACATGAACGAGGTCATGGCGCTGTATCGTGGCGTCTTCCAGACGAAGAACCGCTGGACCTTCACAATCGACGGCACCTCGCGCGCCGGCATTGAGGCCGCATTGGTCTCAACCCTTCAGCCAGGCGACGACGTCGTGGTGGTCAATGCCGGACGCTTTGGCCTGCTGCTGGCCGAGATCGCCGAGCGCTGCGACGCCAAGGTCACCTTCGTCGAGGCCCCCTGGGGAACCGTGGTCGATCCGCAGGCGGTCGAGGACGCCGTCAAGCGGGTGAAGCCGCGCCTGGTGGCCTGCGTGCACGGCGACACCTCGACCACCATGGCCCAGCCGCTCGCCGAGATCGGCGCGATCTGCCGCGCGCATGGGGCGCTGATGTATGTCGACGCCACCGCCACCCTGTCGGGCATGGACGTCCCGGTCGACGCCTGGGGCGCCGACATCGTCACCGCCGGCCTGCAAAAGTGCCTGGGCGGCCCCTCGGGCTCGGCTCCGATCACGATCAGCGACCAGGCCGCCGAGCACATCTTCTCGCGCCGTCATGTCGAGAAGGGTCTTGTCGGAACCGGCGGCGTGGCCGGGAATGGCCGCCGCATCGCCTCGAACTACTTCGACCTGGCGATGATCATGGACTACTGGTCCGAGAAACGCCTGAACCACCACACCGAATGCGCCCCGATGCTGTTCGCGGCCCGCGAATGCGCCAGGCTGGTGCTGGAGGAAGGGCTGCCGGCGCGCTTCGAGCGCCATGCCAAGGCTGGCGGCGCGATGACCGCGGGCTTGGAAGCGATGGGCCTGTCGATCTACGGCGACAGGGCCCACAAGATGACCAACGTCACCGGAATCTGGGTCCCAGACGGCGTCGACTACGACCGGGTCAAGGCGCGGATGCGCACCGACTTCGAGATCGAGATCGGTTCGGCCTTCGGTCCCTTGACCGGCAAGATCTGGCGGATCGGGACCATGGGCGTGAACGCCCGCAAGCACGCGGTGCTGCAGACCCTGGCGGCCTTCGAGGCGGTGCTGCGCTGGGAGGGCTTCAGCGCCCCAGCCGGCGCGGGCGTCGACGCGGCGGCGAAGGTGTACGGATGAGCGGGTTGGCGATCACCGTCTTCTTCCCCCTCCGGGGGAGGAGCGCGAAGCGCGGAGGGGGCAAGTCAGAGCGAAATCCCCCTACGCGCCCCCACCTGACCGCGCTGCGCGCGGTCGTCCGCCCCCAGAGGGGGCAGAAGGCATGACCCAGTCCTACCCCCGCGACCTCATCGGTTACGGCGAGCACCCGCCGCATCCGCGCTGGCCCAGCGGCGCGCGCGTCGCCGTGCAGTTCGTGCTCAACTACGAGGAAGGCGCCGAGCGCTCGATCCTGCACGGCGATCCGGTCTCCGAGTTCTTCCTGTCGGAGATGGTTGGCGCCCAGCCCATCCAGGGCATGCGGCACATGTCGATGGAGAGCCTCTACGAATACGGCTCGCGCGCCGGCTTCTGGCGCATCCGTCGCCTGTTCGAGGAATTCGGCCTGCCGCTGACCGTGTTCGGCGTCGCGCAGGCCATGGAACGCCATCCGGACGCCGTCGAGGCTATGATGAAATCGGGCTGGGAGATCGCCAGCCACGGCTATCGCTGGATCGACTACCAGCACTTCACACCCGACCAGGAGCTGGAGCACATCCAGCAGGCCATCGAGATTCAGAAGCGCCTGACCGGCGAGCGCCCCCTGGGCTGGTACCAGGGCCGCACCAGCCCGAGCACCGCCCGCCTGGTCGCCCAGGAAGGCGGCTTTGTCTACGACGCCGACAGCTACGCCGACGACCTGCCCTACTGGGACGACCAGCACGGCCGGGCCCAGCTGATCGTGCCCTACACGCTGGAAGCCAACGACATGCGCTTCACGGCCGCCCAAGGCTTCAACACCGGCGAGCAGTTCTTCACCTACCTGCGCGACGCCTTTGACGCGCTGTATCTAGAGGGCGAGACCGCGCCGAAGATGATGAGCGTGGGCCTGCACTGCCGCGTCGTCGGCAAGCCCGGCCGCATCGGCGCCCTGCGGCGGTTCCTGGAGCATGTGACCAACCACGACCGCGTCTGGGTGGCGCGACGCATCGACATCGCGCGGCACTGGATCACCGAGCATCCGTATCAAGGGAGCGCCAAATGAACGCTTCCAGCTATTCTCCGTCATCCCGCGACTTGTTTGCGGGACCCATGGTTCAGCTTTCGCGTGAGAGCGAAATCATCTCCCCACCTGCGTCGGACAGATGGGTCCCGCGCACAAAGCGCGGGATGACGGGGTTTATGGAGGTGAACGCGTGAGTTCGGCCCCTCCCCTGTCGCTGAAGCTGCTCAACAGCATGAACCAGACCGGCTTCACCACCGCCCTGGGGTTCGCCTTCGAGCTCTCGCCCTGGGTCGTCGAGCGCGCCTGGGACGAACGCCCCTTCGCCAGCGTCGAAGCGATGCACACGGCGATGATGGCCGTGCTCGACGCTTCGACCACCGCCGACAAGCTCGCCCTGATCCGCGCCCACCCCGAACTCGCCAGCAAGGCCGCGATCGCCAAGCAACTGACCGCCGAGAGCAACGCCGAGCAGGCCAGCGCGGGTCTCGACCGGCTGACGCCCGAGGAGTTCGCACGCTTCCATGACTTGAACGCCGCCTATCGGGAGCGCTTCGGCTTCCCGTTCATCATCTGCGTGCGCCTGAACGACAAGGCCTCGATCCTGGCGGCCATGCACGCGCGGCTTTCCAACGACGAAGCCACCGAGATCGTCGAGGCCATTCAACAGATCGGCCTGATCTCCAAGCTTCGACTGCTCGACTCGGTGACGACCTGATGGACTACGATTTCGCCGGTTGGGCCGGCATGGCTCTGCGCTGGCTGCACGTGATCGCGGGCGTGGCCTGGATCGGCGCGTCCTTCTACTTTGTCTGGCTGGATAACAATCTTCGCGATCCCAATCCGCCCAAGGACGGCGTGAAGGGCGAGCTGTGGGCCGTGCACGGCGGCGGCTTCTATCACTCGCAGAAATACCTGAACGCCCCGGCGCACATGCCCGAGCACCTGCACTGGTTCAAGTGGGAGGCCTACACCACCTGGCTGTCGGGCTTTGCGCTGCTGATCGTGCTCTACTACTGGCAAGCGGGCGTCTATCTGATTGACCCGGCCAAGCACGCCTTCAGCCAAGCCCAGGCGATCGGCGTGGGCCTGGCCTTCATCGTCGGTGGCCTTGCGACCTATGAGGCCCTGTGTCGCTCGCCGCTAGGCAAGTCCGGCAAGCTGTTCGGCGTGGTATGGTTTTCGATCCTGACCTTCGCGACCTGGGCGCTGACCCAACTGTTCTCCGATCGCGGCGCCTTCATCCACGTGGGCGCGATCATCGGCACCTGCATGGTCGGGAACGTGTTCCTGGTCATCATCCCCAACCAGCGCAAGATCGTCGCCGACATGCTGGCGGGCCGAGACGTCGACCCGCGCCTGGGCGCGATGGGCAAGCAGCGCTCGGTCCACAACACCCACATGACCCTGCCGGTCATCTTCATCATGATCAGCAATCACTACCCGGCCGTCTCGGGACACCCGAAGGCCTGGCTGCTGCTGGCCCTGATCAGCGCCGGCGCGATCGCGATCCGCTATTTCTTCATCCAGCGCCACTTCGGGAAGATTCGGCACGAATTGCTGTTCGTCGGCGCGATGCTGATCTTCGCGGCGACGGCGATCGCCTCGATGAAGCCCAAGGACAAGGTGGAAATCAGCGGCGAGGTCCCTTTCGCGACCGCCCAGGGAATCATCCAGAAGCACTGCGTCATGTGCCACAGCGCGACCCCGACCCATGAGAGCTTCTCCGCCCCGCCTTTAGGCGCGATCTTCGACACGCCTGAGCACATCAAGACCTATGCGGCGAAAATCAACGAACGCGCGGTGCTCTCGACCGGCATGCCCCTTGGCAACGAGACCGGCATGACCGATGAGGAGCGGGCCCAGCTGGGCGCTTGGATCAAGCAGGGAGCCAAGACCCCGTGACCGACGCCGCCGTTCTGGACGCCAATCCGAAGGCCGAGAGCGAGACCGCTCCGCGCAAGCGCAACGCCGAGCGGACGCGCAAGGCGATCCTCGCTGCGGCCCTGAAGGAGTTCGCCCAGGCGGGTTTCGCGGGGGCCCGGATCGAGAAGATCGTCAAGGCCGCCAAGTGCAACATCCGGATGCTGTACCACTACTTCGGGGACAAGAAGGGCCTGTACATGGCCGTCCTCGAAAGCGCCTACATGGACCTGCGGGCCCGCGAAGCCGAGCTGAAGATCGACTTCGACAAGCCGCTGGAAGGCTTCCTCGAGCTGCAGCGCTTCACCTTCGACTACTTTGAGAAGAACCCGCGCTTCGAGGGCCTGCTAAGGAACGAGAACCTGCAGCACGGCAAGTTCGCCGCCCAGTCGCGCGTCGTGACCGAGACCGCCTTCCCCCTGCGCCGCACGATCGAGCGGCTGATCAAGAGCGGCCAGGAGCAGAGCGTGTTCGGGCCCGATCTCGACCCAGTGCAGATCTACGTCACCATCGCGGCCATGAGCCGTTTCCACCTGGCCAACGGCTACTCGCTATCGGCGACGCTGGACACCGACATGAGCGCGCCCGAGTGGCGCAAGGCGCGGCTGGATCACGCCCTGGCCCTCCTCGAAGGCTATCTGACGCGCGGCGCGCGCTAGTTATCCAGCGGTCGGCGCCGGCGGCGCATTGACCAGGGGCGGGCCGCTGAATTCGGCCTCGATCTGCACCTCGACCTCGTCGCCGACACCCATGGTCGTGCCTGGCGCGGGAACGCCGAAGGCGATCCCGAAGTCCGAGCGCTTGAAGACGCCCTTGGCCGAGAAGCCGACGCGGGCGTTCGGGTCCATCGGGTGGCCCTGGTAGCCGCCGTTATAGGTCACGTCCAAGGTGACGGGCTTGGTGACGCCGTGCAGGGTCAGGTCGCCGGTGACCTTGCCGGTGTCTGGCCCGGTGACTTCGATCCTGGTCGAGCGGAAGGTGATCGAGGGATAGGCGCTGGTGTTCAGCCACTGCGGCCCGATCAGGTCGGCGAGGAAGCCGGGCGGCGGCGACGGCAGCGTCAGCGACTTGGGATCAATCGTCGCCTCAACCGCGCTGGCGACGGGATTGTTCTGGTCAAACCGCAGCTTGGCGTCGAAGCGCGCGAACGCCGCTGTATAGCTTGAGAAGCCCAGATGGCTGACCTTGAACACGAGGCTGGCGTGGGACTTGTCGAGCACATAGTCGCCGGCCGGGATATTCGCCTTGGGCGGCTTGAGAACGGTCGGCGCCGGCGGCGCGGAAACTAGCGGCGGCTCGGCGGCCTTCTTGTCGTCGGAAGACGGTGAACAGGCCGCCAAGGCAAGCAGGGCTACAGCGGGCAGGATCGTTCTCATACGTTGGCCTCCCAAGGCGCGACTCCGCGCGTCACAGGTCAACGTAAACGCTTACGAGAGGTTGCGGCAGCGTTCATTGCGCCTCAGAATAGCAGCCCCTTCTTCAGCAGCGCATGCACGCCCTTCTCTCCATTGACGGTCTGAGTCACGCGGAAATCCACGGCCAGCGAGCAGAACTGATAGGCCTGGACGCGGGTCAGGGCCGAACGTGCGGTGATGAAGTCGATGGTCTGGCGCAAGGCCTGCTTCATGGCCAGGTCCAGGTCCTCGTTGAAGCCCATCAGGATGTAGTGCGTCGGCGTCTCGGCGCGCGGCCAGGCGAAGGCGCCGACGTCGGCGGCCCCAGTGGCCTTCTTGTGCAGGACGAAGGTGAAGGTCCCTGTCAGCCCCATCTCCAGCGCGTTGACGCAGACCTCGCCGTCGCCCTGGCGACCGTGGCCGTCGCCGACCGAGAAGTTCGCGCCCGGAACCCAGACCGGCAGATAGAGGGTCGAGCCGGCGACCAGCTCCTTGTTGTCCATGTTGCCGCCGTGCTCGCGCGGCTCGCGGCTGGAAAGGCGGCCGTAGCGCGCGGGCGGCGCGACACCCATGGTCCCGAAGAACGGCGCCAGCGGCAGCTCCGGCCCCCATTCGGGCTTGCAGACGCCGCGCGCGCGGTCGACGGCGATGTGGCTGACATAGCGCTCGGGGAAGTCCTCCGGGAGCGTGCCCGCCAGCGGTCGCACGGCGCAGTAGCCCCAGTCGTTGTTCGGCTCGATCGCCTCGATCCGGACCTCCAGCATGTCGCCAGGCTCGGCGCCGGCGATGGCGACGGGACCCGTGAGAATGTGAGGGCCGATCCGCTCGGGCTTGCTGTCGTGGATCGCCTGCAAGGCGGGCGGAATGGCGTAGGGCGAACCGGCGGGCGGCATGACCTCGACACCGCCCGAGACGCACTCGAAGGTGACGCTGTCGCCGGACGCCACCGTCAGCACGGGATCGAACGCCGCGTCGAACATGCCAAAGCGGATCGTGTCGGGGGCCGAGGCCAGTCGGTGATGCGCCATCAAGTAAGCCTTCTATTACATGCGCATCTGAAGCCGGCCGGCGGCATATCCCAAGGTCTGGAAGGCTCGGACGGGCAAGATGGCGCCGCCCTGCCTTTGTGACGGGCGACGCGCGGGCGAAACTGGCGCAGGCTTGGGCGATCGCGGACCGTCGCGCCGCCAGGACTGGCGCGTCCGCCGACCCTCGTTGTATGAAGTTTTTTCTTACTTATGGAGCTTTGGCCGGATGGCGCTCGACGCGGAGACACAAGCCTTTCTGAACCTGTCCGAGGCCGAGCTCGCGCCCTGGACGGCGGCGCGGGCGGCCGAGCACGGCCTGACGCCACCGCCCGAAGTCCTCCCGAACGTCATCGACAATGTCGCCCTGCTCCAAGCCCAGACGAGGCTGTTCGTCGACGCCATGGGTGAAGCCGCCGGCCAGGCGTCGGAGCCGTTCCAGCCGTGAGCTTCGCCAGCGCTATCCAGATCGTCGAGGACGTCCGGGCCGGACGCACCACCGCTCGCGCCGTCACCGAAGCCGCTCTGTCGCGGATCGCCCAGCGGGATGGCGGCATTAACGCCTTCACCACCGTGACCGCCGAGCGCGCCCTGGCGGCGGCGGACGCGGTGGATGCGGCTCGCGCCGCCGGCCAGCCGCTTGGTCCCCTGGCCGGCGTTCCGTTCGCTGTGAAGAACCTGTTCGATATCGACGGCCTGCCCACCCTCGCCGGCTCCAAGATCCGCCGCGAGGCCGCCCCCCCTCGCGCGACGCGACCCTGGTCCAGCGCCTGACCGCCGCCGGCGCCATCCTGGTGGGCGCGCTGAACATGGACGAGTTCGCCTATGGCTTCGTGACCGAGAACGCCCACGACGGCCCGGTGCGCAACCCCCACGATCCGACGCGGATCGCCGGCGGCTCGTCGGGCGGATCGGCGGCGGTCGTGGCGGCTGGGCTGGTCCCGCTGACCCTGGGTTCGGACACCAACGGCTCGATCCGCATCCCGGCCAGCCTGTGCGGGGTGTTTGGCCTGAAGCCCACCTACGGTCGCCTGTCGCGCCAGGGCGTCTTCCCGTTTGTCGAGAGCCTGGACCATGTCGGCCCCTTCGCCCGGACGGTCGAGGAGCTGGCCCTGGCCTATGACGTGCTGCAAGGTCCCGATCCCGAGGGGGACGCAATCTGCGTGCGCCAGGCCGAGCTGCTGTCGAACCGTCTCGACGCTCTGGCCGAGCAGCCCCTGCGTGTCGGCGTCCTGGGCGGCTGGTTCCGGCAAGGCGCGTTCCCCGAGGTGCTTTCGGCCTTGGATCAAGTGGCCAAGGCGCTGTCAGCCGATACGGGGGTGACGCTGGACGGCGCCCAGGCCGCCCGCGCCGCCGCCTTCTGCCTGACCGCCTTCGAGGGCGGCGAACTGCACCAGGACAACCTAGCCGCTCGCGCCATGGACTACGACCCGGCCGTCCGCGACCGCCTGCTAGCCGGCGCCCTACTGCCTGAAGGCGTGGCCGAGGCCGCGCGGCGCTATCGCACGATCTTCCGCGACCAGGTCGCCGAGGTCTTTCAGCGATACGACGTGCTGCTGGCGCCGGCCTCGGTCTGCCCCGCCCCGCCGATCGGCCAGGCGACCATGGAGATGGACGGGGTTCCGGTCTCCGTCCGCAAGAACCTCGGCGCCTTCACCCAGCCGATCAGCTATATCGGCCTGCCGGTCGTGGCCGCGCCGGTGAACCGTACGGGCCAGTTGCCGATCGGCGTCCAGATCATTGCCCCGCCCTGGCGCGAGGACCTAGCCTTCGCCGCAGCGCTTCGGCTGCAGCGCGCCGGCGTCGTCGCCGCCCATCCGCCGAAAGCCTTCGCATGATCATCAACGACCCCGCCGTCCTGGCCGAGGTGACGACCCTGGTCGACGCCTATGAGACGGCGCTGATGACCAACAACGTGGTCGCCTTGGACGGCGCGTTCTGGAACTCGCCCCACACGGTGCGCCTGGGCGTGGCCGAGAACCTGTGGAGCTTCGACGAGATCGCCGCCTTCCGCGTCGGCCGCGCCGGCGGCTCGCCGCCCCGCACACGGCTGCGGACCGAGATCACCACCTTCGGGGCGGACTTCGCGATCGCCAACGTCCTGTTCCAGCGCGACGACACCGGCCGCCTCGGCCGGCAGAGCCAGACCTGGATCCGCGTCGAGGACGGCTGGAAGGTCGCCTCGGCCCACGTCTCCCTGATGCAGGAGAGCGCCGATCAACGGCTCGCCTCCCCGACCGAAAAGCGCTAGAGCTCCCAGATGACGACCCCGACCAAGATCATCTTCGACACCGATCCCGGCATCGACGACGCGATGGCGCTGCTGTTCATCGAGGCGAGCCCCGCCCTCGACCTGATCGCGGTGACGACCATCTTCGGCAACGCCGACATCGACACCACTACCCGCAACGCCCTCTATCTGAAGCGCCGCTTTGGCCTGGCCGCGCCGATCTACAAGGGGACCGACAAGCCGCTGGTCCGCCCGCGCAACCCCTCGCCGACCTTTGTCCACGGGGAGAACGGTCTGGGCGACGTGGAGCTCGAAGGGCTCGTGCCGGAACAGCCCGAAGCCAAGCCGGCCCACCAGGCGATCATCGACCTGGCCCGCCAATATCCCGGCGAGGTCGTGCTGTGCGCGGTCGGTCCGCTGACCAACCTGGCCTTGGCGCTGCAGGCCGATCCCGAGGTCGCCACCCTACTCAAGTCCGTGGTGATCATGGGCGGCGCGTTCGGCGTGGCCGGCAAGCCGGGCAATGTCACGCCCGTCGCCGAGGCCAACATCTGGAACGATCCGGAGGCCGCCGATCAGGTCTTCACCGCCCCCTGGCCCCTGACCGCCGTCAGCCTGGACGTGACGACCCAGGTCGTGATGTCGCCCGACTACATGGAGGCCCTGGCGGCCAGCGGCGGCGACGCCGGCGGCTTCCTCAACGCGATATCCAAGCCCTATGCGGCCTTCTACGGCGGCCGCGACGGCATCGTCGGCTGCTGCGTCCACGACGCCGCCGCCGTGGCCTTCGTGATCGACCAGACGCTGTTCGAGGTTCGTCGCGGCTCTGTGCGCGTGGTCACCGAAGGCATCGCGCTGGGCCAGACCTGCCAGAAGGTCGAGGGCGAGCTGTTTGGCCCGTCGGCGTGGGATGATCAGCCGATCCAGGCGGTGACCGTGGCGGTCGAGGGCGAGCGGCTGTTGAAGCTGTACGCCGAGACGATGACGGCCAAGCACGGGTAAGACTGTTAGTTCCTCCCCCGCGATGCGGGGGAGGTGGCCCAGAGGGCCGGAGGGGGCCAACGCGGCCGATTTCCAGCTTGCCCCCTCCGTCGCTCCGCGACAGCTCCCCCGTATCACGGGGGAGCATCTTCACTCCCGCCGCCACCGCTCCACACCCGCCAGATAGGTCCGCGCGACCGCCCGGTCGTCCCCCAGCACCGTCAGCGCGAACACCTTGTCCGCCAGCGTCTTCGCCGACTTCAGCCGACGCTCAATCAACGGCGTCGCCGCCATATCCAGCACCAGAAAATCGGCCTCCTTGCCCTGCGCGAGGTTGCCGATCTTGTCGTCCAGATCCAGCGCCCGCGCGCCACCCAGCGTGCCCAAGTACAGCGCATGGAACGGGTCCAGCGCGTCGCTGCGCAGTTGGCCGACCTTGTAGGCCTCGCCCAGGGTGTGGAGGATCGAGAAGGTCGTGCCGGCGCCAACATCCGTCCCCATGCCGACCTTCACACCGTGCGCGCAGGCGCCCTTCAGCGGGAAGAGACCCGAGCCCAGGAACAGGTTCGAGGTCGGACAGAACGCTACCGCCCCGCCCTTCGCCGCCATCCGCTGGAAGGCCTCGCCTTGCAGATGGACGCAGTGGGCGAAGACCGAGCGCTCTCGCAGCAGGCCAAAGCGGTCATAGACGTCGAGATAGTCCTTGGCGGCGGGGAACAGCCGCGCCGTCTCCTCGATCTCGTGGGCGTTTTCCGACAGGTGGGTCTGCATCCAGACGCCGGGATGGGCCGCCAGCACCTCACCGGCCATGGCCAGCTGTTCGTCGCTGCAACTGATCGCGAAGCGTGGGGTGACCGCATAGCCAAGCCGGCCCTTGCCGTGCCAGTCGGCGATCAGGGCCTCCATGTCGGCGCGGCTACTCTCGACCGTGTCGGTCAGGCCCTCGGGCGCGTTGCGGTCCATCAGCGACTTGCCGGCGATCAGGCGCATGTCGCGCTCATAAGCCTCGGCGAACAGGGCCTCGACCGAGACCTTGTGCACCGAGCCGAACACCAGCGCCGTGGTCGTGCCGTTGCGCAGCAACTCATCCAGGAAAAAGGTCGCGGTCTGGGCCGCGTGCTCAGGATCAGCGAAGGCCGCCTCGGCCGGGAAGGTGTGCTGCTCCAGCCAGTCCAGCAGTTGCGCGCCGTGGGCGGCGATCACATCGACCTGCGGAAAGTGGATGTGAGTATCGACAAAGCCCGGCGTGATCAGATGGCCGGTCAGGTCCTCGACCGGCGTGTCGCCCAGGCGCGCGGAAAGCTCGGCATAGTCGCCGCAGGCGGCCACGCGGCCGTCCTCGACCAGCAGCAGGCCGTCTTCGTGGAAGGCGACCGCCTCCGCGTGCGAGGTCTTGGTCGGGTCGTCCAGCAGGTGGAGGATCGCCCCTCGATAGGCTTTCACGTCTTCGAACTCTCGTCGTTGCGCACGCGCGCGGCTTCCTGGCGCATCAGGAGGTCGGCGGCCACCGACACAGCGATCACCTCCGGCGCCTTACTCTTCAGGCCCGGCAGGCCGATCGGACAGGTCAGGCGCGTCAGCACGGCTTGCGAGAAACCATCGTCGCGCAGTCGGCTCATGAACCGCGCGCGCTTGGTCTTGGAGCCGATGACGCCGAAGTAGCCAAAACCCCCGCCCGCCAGGCCCGCCGAGACCAGGGCGTAGTCCAGGGCGTGGTCGTGGGTGAGCACGAGACCATAGGCGTCGGGCGCCGCGCCCATGGCCTTGGCGGCCATCTCGGCCGGCTCCAGCACGGTGACGCCGGGGATCTCGGCCGTCTCGGGCCGGCTGTCGTACCAGGAGAGGCGGAACGGCAGCGGCTGGAAGGCCCGGGCGATCGCCTGCCCCACATGACCGGCACCGAACAGCAGCAGCGGCGGACGCGGAGCGTCGGCGCGCTCGACCAACTCGTCGCCCAACTCGGGCCGGGCTCCGCGCGCGCTGGCCGGCGCGCCGCCGAGGGTGACGGCGGGCGCGTCGCCGTCGGTGGCGAGGATCGGCGCTATGGTCTTGCCCAAGGCGCCGGGATCAAAGCGCGTGCGGACCTCGAACGGCTGGGCGGCGTCCATGCGCCGAGCCGCCTCGGTCAGCCAGTCGCGACTGTTGTCGTTCAGGCGCTCGAGCAACATGCGCACCCGGCCGCCGCAGCACTGGGCCAGCAGCGGTCCCAGCGGATAGTCCTGGATCGCGAAGTGCGCCTGGCCGCCGTCCAGCATCCGCCGCGCCTGGTCGGCCACGCGGTACTCCAGATTGCCGCCGCCGATCGTGCCAGCCTGGCCCTCGCGCCAGACCACCATCTTGGTCCCGGCCTCGCGCGGCGCCGAACCCTCGGTGGCGAGGACGGTGACCAGCGCGGCCTCGTCATGGGCGTCGAGACGGGCGAGCGCGGCTCGGGCCCAATTCCTGCTCATGCGCCCCCTCCGTCACGGCGCGTATTCGCGCCGCGCCACCTCCCCCGCGTCGCGGGTGAGGAAGACATCATCCTCTCCCGTGCAACGGGGGAGGTGGACGCGAAGCGGACGGAGGGGGCGCTACACATCGCGCGCCCGCCTCCGCACATCCTCGCACGCCATCAGGATCGCCTCGGGCGTCGCCGGCGCGTTCAGCTCCGGGAACACGCGATACTCCCCCACACTGGCCACCGCGTGATTGATCGCCGAATGCACCGAGATCGCCAGCATGAACGGCGGCTCGCCGACGGCCTTGGAGCGATGCACGGTCGCCTCGACATTGCGGCCGGCCTTCCACAGGCGCACGTCCAGATGCGCCGGCCGGTCGCCGCAGGTCGGGATCTTGTAGGTCGAGGGCGCGTGGGTGCGCAGGCGGCCCTCCCCGTCGTAGACCAGCTCCTCGGTGGTCAGCCAGCCCATGCCCTGGACGAAGCCGCCCTCGATCTGGCCAAGGTCAATGGCCGGGTTCAGCGACTTGCCGACGTCGTGCAGGATGTCGGCGCGCGTGACCTTCATCTCGCCGGTCAGGGTGTCGATCAGTACTTCGCTACAGGCCGCGCCATAGGCGAAGTAGTAGAACGGCCGGCCCGTATGGGTGGCGCGGTCGTAGTGGATCTTGGGCGTGGCGTAGAAGCCGGTGGCCGACAGCGAGATCCGCGCCAGATAGGCCTGGCGGATGAAGGCCTCGAACGCCAGGGTCTGGCCGCCCACCCGCACGCCGTCAGACGTGAACGCGACCGCGTCCGGCGCGACGCCCCACTTGGCGGCGGCGAACTCGACCAGCCGCGCCTTGATCGTCTCGGCCGCGTTCAGCGCCGCCATGCCGTTCAGGTCCGCGCCCGACGAGGCGGCCGTGGCCGAAGTATTGGGCACCTTATCGGTGACGGTCGAGGTGATCTTCACCCGCGAGACATCGACCTGGAAGGCCTGGGCGACGATCTGGGCGACCTTGGTGTTCAGCCCCTGCCCCATCTCGGTCCCGCCGTGGTTCAGCATGATCGAGCCGTCGGCATAGAGGTGCAGCAGCGCCCCGGCCTGGTTCAGGTGGGTGGTCGTGAACGAGATGCCGAACTTCACCGGCGTCAGGGCGATGCCCTTCTTGAGCACGGGGCTCGCCTGATTGAACGCCTCGATCTCGCGCCGACGGGCGTCGTAGTCGCAGGACGCGGCCAGCTCGTCGATCAGTTGGGGCGCGACATTGTCCTCCACGACCTGGTGGTAGGGCGTGAGGTCGCGACCCTCGCCGCCATAGAGGTTGCGGCGGCGCACCTCCAGCGGGTCGAGGCCGACCTCGGCCGCCACGGCGTCCATGATGCGCTCGATCGCCAGCATCCCCTGCGGCCCGCCAAAACCCCGGAAGGCGGTGTTGGAAACCGTGTGGGTGCGGAAGCGGTGCGACAGGATCGCGACGGCCGGCAGGTAGTAGGTATTGTCGACGTGGAACATCGCCCGGTCGTTGATCGCCGGCGACAGGTCGGTGGTCGCCCCGCAGCGCGAGGCCAGCTCCAGCGAAAGACCCGTCAGCCGTCCGTCGTCGTCGAAGCCGACATCGTAGGCGACTTCGAAGTCATGCCGCTTTCCGGTCATGACCATGTCCTCGTCGCGGTCGGGACGGCACTTGGCCGGGCGGCCGGTCTTGACCGCGACCAAGGCGGCAGCGGCGGCGAACAACGAGGCTTGCGTCTCCTTGCCGCCAAAGCCCCCGCCCATGCGCCGGACCTCGACGGTGACGGCATGGTCGGGCTTACCCAGCACGCGAGCGATCAGGTGCTGGACCTCGCTGGGATGTTGGGTCGAGGACCAGACATGGACATCGCCGCCCTCGCGCGGCGTGGCCAGGGCGACCTGGCCCTCCAGATAGAAGTGATCCTGGCCGCCCATCGCAAAGCGGCCTTGCAGGCGGCCCGGCGAGGCGTCCAACGCCTCGCGCGCATCGCCCCTCGCCATGCGCTGGCTAGCCTCGATCTTAAAGTCCATGACCCGGGCGGCGGCGATGTCGATGGCGGCCGGCAGGTCCTCGTACGCGACGACGGCCTTGGCGGCGGCGGCGCGCGCAGCAGCGATCGAGGTGGCGGCCACAGCGAACAAGCTCTGGCCGACATGGACGACCTCTCCGCCTAAAGCTTCACTGGCCGCGAACAGCCGGTCGTCATGGATGACCGGGCTGACGTCGTTCTCGCCGGGAATATCCTGGGCGCTCAGCACAAGCACGACGCCGGGCGAGGCGCGCACGGCCGACAGGTCCAGCTTGACGATCCGGGCGTGGGCCCGCGCGCTCATGCCCAGGTGCACATGCAGCAGACCCGGCGGCTCGGGCAGGTCGTCGATATAGACCGCAGAGCCCGCCACGTGGCGCGCGGCGCTGTCGTGCGGCAGCGCCGCATTCACGCCACGGGGCGCGGTGATCGGAGGGGCGACGCCGGAGTCAGCCATGGGCGCTCTCCGGCATGACGCGGGTTTCGACATGCGGCGCGACGCTCTCCAGGAACACCTTGCGCAGCATGTTGCGCGCGGCCAGGGCGCGATAGGTCGCCGACGCGCGCATGTCGCTCATCGGCGCGTAGTCGCTGTCCAGCGCGGCCATCGCGGTCTCGATCGTGGCCTCACTCCAAGGCTTCCTGATCAAGGCCGCCTCGCAGGCCGGAGCGCGCTTGGGCGTCCCGGCCATGCCGCCGAACGCAACGCGCGCGTCCGCCACGACGTCGCTCTCGACCACGATCGAGAACGCCCCGCAGACGGCCGAGATATCCTGATCGAAGCGCTTGGACAGCTTGAAGACCTTAAAGATCCGCTCCTCGGTCAGCTTCGGAACGATCACGGCCTCGACGAACTCCCCGGGCCGTCGGTCTTGCTTGCCATACTCCAGGAAGAAGGCCTCCAGCGGCAGTTCACGCCGCTCGGCCCCGCGCCGCAGGACCAGGGTCGCGCCCGCCGCGATCAGCGCCGGCGGCATGTCACCGATCGGCGAGCCGTTGGCGATGTTGCCGCCGATCGTGCCGCTGTTGCGCACCTGGGTCGAACCCAGCCGCCGCATCATCGCGCCAAGGTCCGGATAGAGGCGAGCCACCGCCTCGATAGCGTCAACATAGCGGACGCCCGCGCCGATCCGCAGGGCGTCGGAGGTTTCTTCGATCGCCTTCAGCTCAGCGACCTCGGAGACGCTGATCAAGGTCGGCAGCGGACGGCGCTGCTTGGTGACCCAGAGGCCAACATCAGTCGCCCCGGCCACGATCGTCGCGTCGGGATGCTTGAGGTAGGCGTCCGCCAGCTCATCGACCGTTCGCGGCGACAGCCAGGTCCGGGTCACGCCATGGATCTCGTCCTGGAAGCTGAGTTCCAGCATGGTCTCGTCGCGCAGGGCCGACAGATCGACCGTCGGCGTGGCCTCGGCCGTCACACTCTTGGCGACCTCAATGATCGGCCCGTAGCCGGTGCAGCGGCACAGGTTCCCGGCCAGCACCTCGCCAACCGGCGCGTCCGCGCCCTTGGCTCCGACCGCGCGACCATAGAGCGACATGACGATGCCCGGCGTGCAGAAGCCGCATTGCGAGCCGTGCTTGTCGACCATGGCCTGCTGCACCGGATGCAGCGCATCATCCTTCGCCAGACTCTCCACCGTCATCAGCGCCTTGCCGTGCAGCATCGGCAGGAACTGGATGCAGGAATTCACCGCCCGCCAGGTCACGGTCTCGCCCTCCGCCTCGCCGACCAGCACGGTGCACGAGCCGCAGTCGCCCTCGGCGCAGCCCTCCTTGGTCCCGGTGCGGCGCAGCGTGCCGCGCAAGTGCTCCAGCAGCGTGGTGGTGGGATTGGCCCCACGCACCTCCTGCACCGCGCCATCCAGCAGGAAACGGATCACCTGGCCCATCAGCTGCCCCGGTAGGTGGAATAGCCGTAAGGGGAAACCAGCAGCGGCACATGCCAGTGCTGCTCGGTGTTCGAGACGGAAAAGTCGATCACCACCACGTCCAGGAACGGCGGATCGGTGATCGGCAGGCCCGAAGCCTTGAAGTGCTCTCCGATCGAGAAAGCCAGGCGATAGCCGCCGACCTTGAGGTCCTCGCCCACGATCAGCCGCGCCCGGCCGTCGGCGTCGGTAATGACTTCGGTGATGGGCGACAAGGCCTCGCCCTCGCGGCGCGAGACCCGCACGGCGACGCCGGCCGCCGGCTTGCCAGCCGCCTGGTCCAGGATGTGTGTCGTCAGTCCGCTCATTCGTCCGCACTCCGATCGGGTCGATGCTCGACCGCCCTCGCTGTCGTGTCCAGCGCTCTGGCGCGTCCGCAGAGCGCGATCGCCGAACCGCCAAGGAACACAGCGCGCGGCGCCCGAAGCGTGGGCATTATATAATAGATTTATTACTTATGAGAGCCCCTCACGCGAGCAGCTGAATGTTACCGCTATCACAAATGAAACCATTCCCCGGTCGCACAGGGTTGGAAAAGCCGGCCATCCCCGGTAGCTAGACGGGTGAACGGCCCGCGCTTGAGACGGGCCGCGCGAACACGCGCAGAGCTTCTAGAGGAAGACCGATGGACGAGGATTTCCGCAAGGCGGCGTTGGACTATCACCGCCTCCCGCGGCCCGGAAAGCTGGCGATCGAAGCCACCAAGCGGATGGCCACCCAGCGCGACCTCGCCCTCGCCTATTCGCCCGGCGTCGCGGCCCCATGCCTGGCGATCGCCGACAATCCCGACACCGCCCGCGACTACACCGCGCGCGGCAACCTGGTGGCGGTGATCTCCAACGGCACGGCCGTGCTGGGCCTGGGCGACATCGGCCCGCTGGCCTCCAAGCCCGTGATGGAGGGCAAGGCGGTCCTCTTCAAGAAGTTCGCCGGCATCGACGTCTTCGATATCGAAGTCGACGCCAAGGATCCCGACCGCTTCATCGAGGTGGTCGCGGCGCTGGAGCCGACGTTCGGCGGCATCAACCTGGAAGACATCAAGGCTCCGGAATGCTTCGTCATCGAGCGCGCCCTGCGCGAGCGGATGAACATCCCGGTCTTCCACGACGACCAGCACGGCACCGCCATCGTCTGCGCCGCCGCCGTCCGCAACGCCCTGCTCGTTCAGGGCAAGACTCTGAAGGACGTCAAGCTGGTGACCTCGGGCGCCGGCGCCGCGGCCCTGGCCTGCGTCGATCTCCTGGTGTCGATGGGCCTGCCGGTCGAGAACGTCACCCTGACCGACATCAAGGGCGTGGTGCACGCCGGCCGCGAGCCGGACATGCCCGACAACATGGCTCGCTACGCGCGCCAGACCGACGCGCGCACCCTGCCTGAAGTGCTGCCGGGCGCCGACATCTTCCTGGGCCTCTCGGCCCCGCGTGTTTTCAAGCAAGAGTGGCTGCCGCTGCTGGCGCCAAACCCGCTGATCCTGGCCATGGCCAATCCGGATCCGGAAATCCTGCCCGAGCTGGTCTACGCAGCCCGTCCGGACGCCATCATGGCGACGGGCCGCAGCGACTACGCCAACCAGGTCAACAACGTCCTCTGCTTCCCCTTCATCTTCCGGGGCGCCCTGGACGTCGGCGCGTCCGAGATCAACGAGGCGATGAAGGTCGCCGCCGTGGAGGCGATCGCCGAGCTGGCCCGCGCCGAGGCCTCCGAAGTGGTCGCTTCGGCCTATGGCGGCGTCGCGCCGGTCTTCGGGCCGCAATACATCATCCCTAAGCCATTCGACCCGCGCCTGATCCTGCAGATCGCGCCGGCCGTGGCCAAGGCGGCCATGGACAGCGGCGTCGCCACCCGGCCGATCGCCGACTTCGACGCCTATCGCCAGGAGCTGGAGCTCTTCGTTTATCGCTCAGGCCAGCTGATGCGGCCGGTCTTCGAGCGGGCCCGCAAGACGCCCGTCAAGGTCGCCTATGCCGAGGCCGAGGACGAACGTGTGCTGCGCGCGGTCCAGACGGTCGTCGACGAGGGCCTGGCCCTGCCGGTGCTGGTGGGCCGTCGCGAGGTCATCAAGGCCAAGATCCAGCATCTGGGCCTGCGCCTCGACGTCGGCGGGACCGTCGAGATCGTCGACCCCCAGGCCGACAAGGACCTGTTCGGTCCGTTGGTCGCCGACTACCAAAAGCTGGTCGGGCGTCGCGGCGTGCCGCCTGCGGCCGCCGAACGCCGTGTGCAGGGCCGCCGCACCGTGGCCGCCTCGATGCTGCTGGCCTCGGGCTATGTCGAGGCTGCTCTCGTGGGCGGCAGCGGCGATTGGTGGCAGCACCTGAAATACGCCCTGCCGATCATCCCTAAACGCGATGATGTCAGCCGCGTCTACGCCATGTCGTCGCTGATCCTAGACAACGGCACGCTGTTCTTCTGCGACACCCACGTCAATGTCGATCCGACCGCCGAGCAGATCGCCGAGTGCGCCCAGCTGGCCGCCGAGGCCGTGCGCCGCTTTGGCCTGACGCCCAAGGCCGCCCTGCTCTCGCACTCCTCGTTTGGGGCCAGCAATTCGCCGACCGCGCGAAAGATGCGCGAGGCCCTGGCCATCCTGCGCGAGCAGGCGCCGGAGCTGGAGGTCGATGGCGAAATGCACGCCGACGCGGCGCTCAGCCAGCACCTGCGCGACCGCTTGGTGGCCGACAGCCCCCTGAAGGGCTCGGCCAACCTGCTGGTCATGCCGACGCTGGACGCGGCCAATATCGGCCTGACCCTGCTCAGCGCGGCGACGGAGTCTCTCCTGGTTGGCCCACTGCTGCTGGGCATGGCCAAGCCACTGCACGTGCTGATCCCCAGCGTCACCGCGCGCGGCATCGTCAATCTTACCGCCCTGGCGGTGAGCCAGGCGATCTCCGAGCGCGCACGCGTCACCGGCTAGGGGTTTGGGGCTAGGGGCTAGGGGCTAGCCCCAAACGACAAAGGGCCCCGATCGACGCGTCAACGTCGAGCGGGGCCCTCGAAAGTCTCTGAAAAGGCCGCCCGTCCAGGCGGCCTTTTCGATTCGCGCTTAGAGGATGCGCAGGTTGCCGGCCGAGGTCTTGCCCGAGCGGCGGTCCTGTTCAAGCTCGTAACCGACTTGCTGGCCTTCGTTCAGGCCACGCAGACCGGCGCGCTCGACAGCCGAGATGTGCACGAACACATCGCCGCCGCCGTTGTCGGGCTGGATGAAGCCAAAGCCCTTGGTCGTGTTGAACCACTTCACGACGCCGGTGCCAGCTTCGCCGGTGCCGCTCGAGAAGTTGTTGCGGGGAGCGCTGTCGAAGCCGCCGCGCGCCGGGCGCGGAGCGCCACGACCGCCAGCGCCGCCACCGGCCGGAGCCGGGCCGTGGCCCGTGACGCGCAGTTGACCGGCCGAGGTCTTGCCCGAGCGACGGTCCTCTTCCAGTTCGTATGCGACTTGATCACCTTCGTTCAGGCCCGACAGACCCGAGCGTTCAACCGCGGCGATATGGACGAACACGTCCTGGCCGCCGTCCTCGGGCTGAATGAAGCCAAAGCCCTTGGCCGGGTTGAACCACTTAACGACACCGTTCGCCATATTATCCTCAAACACCTCAATCGACGGGCTGATAGTCGGCCCGCGTCCTTCCAACGGAAGTCATGACGCAAAACCGCGCCACGCGCTATGGGCTTTGAGCGGAGAAAATCGACCGGAAGGCGGCATCGGCCAGAAAAATTCGCGGATCGCACAGCGAGCGTGGCGCCGGCGCCACTCTAAATTGCACGCAAGGATATAAAAAAACCCGCCCTCAATCGGACGGGGTGGAATTTTCGGCCCCATAACCTGGGAACCCTTGGGTGCGGGGACAGGATTTGAACCTGTGACCTTCAGGTTATGAGCCTGACGAGCTACCGGGCTGCTCCACCCCGCGTCAGGGTGTTATTGTGAGATTGTGTGCAGGGTTTGCGGACTTAATCGAGATATCCTTTTGGCGGACCTGGCGGCGACCTACTCTCCCGCGCCTTGAGACGAAGTACCATTGGCCCAGGGGGACTTAACGACCGAGTTCGGAATGGGATCGGGTGGGGAACCCCCGGCAAAGCCACCAGGTCAGCGAAAAGGATATCATCCAGTCCCTTGCGGGACCGGAGATTGTGAAGAAGACATCAGTGTCTGAAGTAGAGCCATGCTGTTGCATGGGTTTGACTGAAGAACGATCAAGCCTATCGAGCTATTAGTACCGGTAAGCTCCATGCGTCGCCGCACTTCCACACCCGGCCTATCAACGTGGTGGTCTTCCACGGCTCTCAGCGAGACCTTGTTTTGAGGTTAGTTTCCCGCTTAGATGCTTTCAGCGGTTATCTATTCCACACTTAGCTACCCTGCTGCACAGCTGGCGCCATGACAGGTCCACCAGAGGTGTGTCCATCCCGGTCCTCTCGTACTAGGGACAGATCCTCTCAAGTCTCGTACACCCACGGCAGATAGGGACCAAACTGTCTCACGACGTTCTGAACCCAGCTCACGTACCACTTTAATCGGCGAACAGCCGAACCCTTGGGACCTGCTCCAGCCCCAGGATGTGATGAGCCGACATCGAGGTGCCAAACTTTGCCGTCGATATGGACTCTTGGGCAAAATCAGCCTGTTATCCCTAGAGTACCTTTTATTCGTTGAGCGATGGCCCTTCCACGCAGGACCACCGGATCACTATGGCCGACTTTCGTCTCTGCTCGACTTGTCAGTCTCGCAGTCAGGCGGGCTTATGCCATTGCACTCGACGACCGATTTCCGACCGGTCTGAGCCCACCATCGCGCGCCTCCGTTACACTTTGGGAGGCGACCGCCCCAGTCAAACTGCCCGCCACGCCATGTCCCGGACCCGGATAACGGGCCGCGGTTAGACGTCAGCAACAATAAGGGTGGTATTTCAAGGATGGCTCCACTCGAACTGGCGCCCGAGTTTCATAGCCTCCCACCTATCCTACACATGTTGTTGCTAACGCCAAGGCGAAGCTGCAGTAAAGGTTCATAGGGTCTTTCCGTCTGACCGCGGGAACCCCGCATCTTCACGGGGAATTCAATTTCGCTGAGCCTGTGCTGGAGACAGTGGGGAAGTCGTTACGCCATTCGTGCAGGTCGGAACTTACCCGACAAGGAATTTCGCTACCTTAGGACCGTTATAGTTACGGCCGCCGTTTACCTGGGCTTCAATTCAGAGCTTGCACCCCTCCTTTTAACCTTCAGGCACCGGGCAGGCGTCAGACCCTATACGTCGCCTTGCGGCTTCGCAGAGCCCTGTGTTTTTGATAAACAGTCGCTACCCCCTGGCTTGTGCCACTCTCATCTGGTTGCCCAAAAGAGAGTCACGCTTATCCCGAAGTTACGCGTGCAATTTGCCGAGTTCCTTCAGCACAGTTCTCTCAAGCGCCTTGGTATACTCTACCTGCCCACCTGTGTCGGTTTCGGGTACGGTCTCCGTTGGAGTTATTTCCAGGGACCTGTTCACTGCCAGGAGCAATCCAATAAGCCCTGACAATTTACCAGATCCGTCACTTCCAACTGGTTCAGGAATATTCACCTGATTCCCATCGACTACGCCTTTCGGCCTCGCCTTAGGGGCCGACTAACCCTGCGCAGATTAGCTTTACGCAGGAACCCTTGGGCTTTCGGCGAGAGGGTCTCTCACCCTCTTTATCGCTACTCATGTCAGCATTCTCACTTCCGATACCTCCAGCAAGGCGCGCCTCACCTTCATCGGCTTTACGGAACGCTCCGCTACCGCGTGCTTACGCACACCCATACCTTCGGCGTCTGGCTTGAGCCCCGTTACATTTTCCGCGCAGGTTCGCTTGACCAGTGAGCTGTTACGCTTTCTTTAAATGATGGCTGCTTCTAAGCCAACATCCTGGTTGTCAAAGCAAACCCA
>NZ_PEGH01000005.1 GCF_002737755.1 Caulobacter sp. BP25 | reverse complement strand
CCCAGCCAGGTCGCGCCCATGCGGGCCAGGGGGTCCAAGACCCGCCCCATCGGCCGTCCGCGCAGCGAGCTGTCGCCGGTGAAGGTGGCGCACATCGGGAAACCCGCCGCCGCGCCCATGATCAGGCGAACGCCCGTGCCGGCGTTACCGCAGTCGATAACGTCGGAAGGCTCAGCGAAGCCGCCCTGGCCCTCGATGCGCCAGCGACCGACGCCTTCCTGCTCAACCCGCGCGCCGAAGGCCTGCATGGCCCGCGCCGTGGCGAGAACATCGTCCCCCTCGAGCAGCCCCTCGACCGTCGTCGTCCCTGTCGCGAGCGCGCCCAGGATCATAGAACGGTGGGAAATAGACTTGTCTCCCGGAGCGCGTACGATCCCTCGCAGAGCGCTTCCGGGGGCGCTCTTCAATCCAGCCGACGACATGCCGAAACCGGCTCCTTAGTATTTGGTTGTTTTCGCGAAGGGGTTTGCTTTTGACAGCGGCCTCCCGTCATGGCAAGTGACCGGCCGCTTTTCCCATCAGGATCAAAGGGTCGCCACCTTGGCAAATCCCGACTTGGGCGCAAAACAAATCTGCCCCAGCTGCCAGTCGAAGTTCTATGACCTCAACCGCCGTCCAGCTGTTTGCCCTAAGTGTGGCGAGCAGTTTGACCCGGAAGAGGCTCTGAAGTCGCGCCGCGTCCGCGCCCGCGCGATCACGCCGGACTATGAGTCCGACGATGAGAAGGAGCCGGTCGCCCCGAAGGAGGAGGACGGCTTCGAGGACGAGGTCGACGAGACTCCGGAAATCGACGAGGCGGCTGAGGCCGATGTTGTCGAGACGGACGACGAAGACGCCGAACCCGGCGCCGCGCCCGCCGGTGACGCCGACCTGGGCGTCGACTTCGCCGAGGACGACGATCTCGCCGAAGACGAAGCCGACGACGTTCCGTTCCTGGAGGACGAGGACGACGACATCCTCGACGAGGAGATCGAAGGCCTCCCCGGCGAGGGCGTCGACGACTGATCCAGTGGAAAGCCGGTCACGGATCGTCCCGCGACCGGCTTTCCACAAGCGTTTTCGGACCTGCGACATTTTTCTCGAAAAAAGTTCGCAGGGAGGGTTGATCCCCGGAAAATCCCGGACTAGGTTCCGCGCCTCTTCGGGGAGCGACACCAGTCGAAACGCTGAAGAGACCAAGGATTTCCGAGAGTTACCTCAGGTGTTCTCAGAAATTTTCGGGGCTATAGCTCAGCTGGTAGAGCGCTTGAATGGCATTCAAGAGGTCAGCGGTTCGACTCCGCTTAGCTCCACCATCAAGGCCCGGACGGAAACGTCCGGGCCTTGTCCATTTCTGGGCTTTGCCGTCGCCATCCGAGGCCACGCGTAAGCGAACTTCCCCCTCTTACCTCTTGAACGCTTCATCGCTGCTCGCCATGTCTAGCGTTGTGTCGCGGGGAGAAACGCCGATCCTCGGGTTGTTCACCGCGAACGAAGTCGCTTGAGCGAGGACTTCGCGATGACCCGGACGATCCTGTTCGACAGCCCTTTCTTGTTGGGCTTTGAGCACACCAGGGACCTAATCGAGCGCGCCGCCAAGGCCGCGTCCGAGAGCTATCCGCCCTACAATGTCGAGCAGGCCGAGAACGGCGGCGTCCGCATCACTCTGGCCGTGGCGGGATTCTCGCCCGAGCAGCTGCAGGTGACGGTCGAAGGCGGCCAACTGATCGTAGCGGGCAAACGCGACGCCGAAGGCCGCAGCGAGGCCGAGAGGGCCTTCCTGCATCGCGGGATAGCGGCCCGTGGCTTTGTCCGCACTTTCGTTCTGGCCGAAGGCATGGAGGTACAGGCCGCAACCCTGGAGCACGGCCTCCTGCACATCGACCTCGCGCGCCCAGAGCCCGAACGGCTGATCAAGCGCATCCCGATCCGTAGCGCGGGCTGACCGCGCATCAGAAGGTAACGCGGGCCAGACGGTCGCGTGGAACGAGTCTCTTCCGGCGCGGGCTGAACCGGCCGGAAGAGACTCGTTCCACGCGACCGTCTGGCCCGCGTTACCTTCTGATGCGCGGTCAGCCCGCGCTACGGATCGGGATGCGCTTGATCAGCCGTTCGGGCTCTGGGCGCGCGAGGTCGATGTGCAGGAGGCCGTGCTCCAGGGTTGCGGCCTGTACCTCCATGCCTTCGGCCAGAACGAAAGTGCGGACAAAGCCACGGGCCGCTATCCCGCGATGCAGGAAGGCCCTCTCGGCCTCGCTGCGGCCTTCGGCGTCGCGTTTGCCCGCTACGATCAGTTGGCCGCCTTCGACCGTCACCTGCAGCTGCTCGGGCGAGAATCCCGCCACGGCCAGAGTGATGCGGACGCCGCCGTTCTCGGCCTGCTCGACATTGTAGGGCGGATAGCTCTCGGACGCGGCCTTGGCGGCGCGCTCGATTAGGTCCCTGGTGTGCTCAAAGCCCAACAAGAAAGGGCTGTCGAACAGGATCGTCCGGGTCATCGCGAAGTCCTCGCTCAAGCGACTTCGTTCGCGGTGAACAACCCGAGGATCGGCGTTTCTCCCCGCGACACAACGCTAGACATGGCGAGCAGCGATGAAGCGTTCAAGAGGTAAGAGGGGGAAGTTCGCTTACGCGTGGCCTCGGATGGCGACGGCAAAGCCCAGAAATGGACAAGGCCCGGACGTTTCCGTCCGGGCCTTGATGGTGGAGCTAAGCGGAGTCGAACCGCTGACCTCTTGAATGCCATTCAAGCGCTCTACCAGCTGAGCTATAGCCCCGAAAATTTCTGAGAACACCTGAGGTAACTCTCGGAAATCCTTGGTCTCTTCAGCGTTTCGACTGGTGTCGCTCCCCGAAGAGGCGCGGAACCTAGTCCGGGATTTTCCGGGGATCAACCCTCCCTGCGAACTTTTTTCGAGAAAAATGTCGCAGGTCCGAAAACGCTTGTGGAAAGCCGGTCGCGGGACGATCCGTGACCGGCTTTCCACTGGATCAGTCGTCGACGCCCTCGCCGGGGAGGCCTTCGATCTCCTCGTCGAGGATGTCGTCGTCCTCGTCCTCCAGGAACGGAACGTCGTCGGCTTCGTCTTCGGCGAGATCGTCGTCCTCGGCGAAGTCGACGCCCAGGTCGGCGTCACCGGCGGGCGCGGCGCCGGGTTCGGCGTCTTCGTCGTCCGTCTCGACAACATCGGCCTCAGCCGCCTCGTCGATTTCCGGAGTCTCGTCGACCTCGTCCTCGAAGCCGTCCTCCTCCTTCGGGGCGACCGGCTCCTTCTCATCGTCGGACTCATAGTCCGGCGTGATCGCGCGGGCGCGGACGCGGCGCGACTTCAGAGCCTCTTCCGGGTCAAACTGCTCGCCACACTTAGGGCAAACAGCTGGACGGCGGTTGAGGTCATAGAACTTCGACTGGCAGCTGGGGCAGATTTGTTTTGCGCCCAAGTCGGGATTTGCCAAGGTGGCGACCCTTTGATCCTGATGGGAAAAGCGGCCGGTCACTTGCCATGACGGGAGGCCGCTGTCAAAAGCAAACCCCTTCGCGAAAACAACCAAATACTAAGGAGCCGGTTTCGGCATGTCGTCGGCTGGATTGAAGAGCGCCCCCGGAAGCGCTCTGCGAGGGATCGTACGCGCTCCGGGAGACAAGTCTATTTCCCACCGTTCTATGATCCTGGGCGCGCTCGCGACAGGGACGACGACGGTCGAGGGGCTGCTCGAGGGGGACGATGTTCTCGCCACGGCGCGGGCCATGCAGGCCTTCGGCGCGCGGGTTGAGCAGGAAGGCGTCGGTCGCTGGCGCATCGAGGGCCAGGGCGGCTTCGCTGAGCCTTCCGACGTTATCGACTGCGGTAACGCCGGCACGGGCGTTCGCCTGATCATGGGCGCGGCGGCGGGTTTCCCGATGTGCGCCACCTTCACCGGCGACAGCTCGCTGCGCGGACGGCCGATGGGGCGGGTCTTGGACCCCTGGCCCGCATGGGCGCGACCTGGCTGGGTCGCGACAAGGGGCGTCTGCCCCTGACGCTGAAAGGCGGCAACCTGCGCGGCTTGAACTACACGCTGCCCATGGCCTCGGCCCAGGTGAAGTCGGCCGTACTGCTGGCGGGTCTTCACGCCGAGGGCGGCGTCGAGGTTATTGAGCCTGAGGCGACCCGCGACCACACCGAGCGCATGCTGCGGGCCTTTGGCACCGAGGTGATCGTCGAGGACCGCGTCGTCGGAGAGAAGACCATCCGGCACATCCGTCTTCCCGAAGGTCAGAAGCTCACCGGAACCCACGTGGCTGTGCCGGGCGACCCGTCGTCGGCCGCTTTCCCTTTGGTGGCGGGGCTGATCGTCCCGGGTTCGGAGGTCACGGTCGAGGGCGTGATGCTCAACGAACTGCGCACCGGTCTCTTCACGACCTTGCAGGAGATGGGCGCAGATCTCGTGATCTCGAACCAACGCCTGTCGAGCGGGGAGGAGGTCGGCGACATCACCGCCCGCTACTCCAAGCTCAAGGGCGTCGTTGTGCCGCCCGAACGCGCGCCGTCGATGATCGACGAATATCCGATCCTGGCCATCGCGGCCGCCTTCGCCGAGGGCGACACCGTGATGCGCGGCGTCGGCGAGATGCGGGTCAAGGAAAGCGACCGCATCGCCCTGACGGCGAACGGCCTCAAGGCGTGTGGCGTCCAGGTGGTCGAGGAGCCGGAGGGGTTCATCGTCACGGGGGCGGGACATCCGCCGAAGGGCGGGGCCACCGTCACGACCCATGGCGACCACCGGATCGCGATGAGCCACCTGATCCTGGGCATGGCCGCCCAGGCGCCGGTGGCCGTCGACGAGCCCGGCATGATCGCCACCAGTTTCCCAGGCTTCGTCGATCTGATGCGGGGCCTTGGCGCAACGCTCGCGGAAGCCTGAGCATGGGGTTCGTGATCGCCGTCGATGGGCCCGCTGCGTCCGGCAAAGGCACGATCGCTGGCCGCTTGGCGGCGCTTTACGGCTATCCGCTGCTGGACACCGGCCTGCTCTACCGGGCGGTCGGGGTTGGCGTTCTGGCCGGCGCGGGCGATCTCGATGACCCCATCGCGGCTGAGGCCGTGGCCAGGTCGCTTGACCTTTCGGATCTCGACAGCGTCGAGGTGCGGACACGCGCCGCCGGGGAAGCGGCTAGCCGGGTCGCCGTGCACCCCGGCGTCCGCGCCGCTCTGTTCGACCTGCAGCGCAACTTCGCCAAGCGCGAGCCCGGCTCGGTGCTGGATGGCCGCGACATCGGCACGGTTATCGCGCCTCACGCACCGGCCAAGCTCTACGTCACGGCTCGTCCCGAGGTCCGCGCCGAGCGCCGCTGGAAGCAGCTGGTGGGCCAGGGCGAGGCGGTGGATTTCGAGGATATCCTGGCCGACATCCACAAGCGTGACGCGCGCGATGGCGGTCGCAAGGATGCGCCAATGACGCAGGCCGCCGACGCCGTCTTGCTCGATACGTCGGAAATGACTATAGAGCAGGCCTTCGATGCGGCCC
>NZ_PEGH01000004.1 GCF_002737755.1 Caulobacter sp. BP25 | reverse complement strand
CGCGCATCTAGCCGAGGAAGTCGCGCTGGACCGCAAGGTCGGCCTGCTGTTCGGCGGCGAGCGCGCGGGGCTGGAGACCCACGACATCGCCCTTTGCCAGGCCATCGTCTCGATCCGATCGACGAGCGCTTTCGGTCGCTGAACCTGGCTCAGGCCGTGTCTATCAACGCCTACGAATGGAAGATGACCCAGGACGACCGGCCCTGGAAGAAGTTCGAGCTGAACGTCGAGGAGCCCGCCGACCAGGCGACGCTGCTGGGCCTCTACGAGCATCTCGAAACTGAGCTCGACAAGGCCGGCTTCTACCATCCGCCCGAGAAGAAGCCGTCGATGGTGCGCAACCTGCGGGTCCCGCTGGCGCGCGCGCGCCTCACCGACCAGGAGGTCCGCACCTTCCGGGGTGTGATCACCGCGCTCAGCAAGGGGCGTGGCCGGGTTCTGGCCAAGCTGGCGGAAAAGGCGGCCACGAAGCCGACTCCTTAAGGACGGGATTGGGCGGTAGATTTGACCTGGATCATCCGCCGCCGGATCGGAGAGGCGCAGGCTGCGTTTAGTGGTTAAGAAGGAGCCTCTCCATGAACCCGGACGCCATCACCCTCGTCGTCGTGGCCGACGGCCGCCGCGCCCGCCTGCTTGAGCAAGCGCGCATCGACGGTCCGCTGCACGACCGCCCCGAATGGCTGGCCGACGTGAAGGAACATCACGATCACGCCGCCCCCAGCCACATCACCCACTCGGGCGACGCTCGGGACCGGGCTGAAAAAGTGTTCCTGACGGGCCTCGCCAAGCGGTTGGAAGTCCTGGCTGGCAAGCATCACTTCGATCAGATCGTCCTGATCGCGCCGCCGCGCGCGCTGGGCCATCTTCGCGAAGCGCTGCCGACCGGCCTCGCCAAGAAGGTCGTCGGTTCGGATCCGCATGAGCGGGTCGACGCCACCATCATCACGCTGGAAGCTGCGGTTCACGCCGCGCGCTACGCCCACGCAGCCTAGTCCCATCCCGGCGGCTCTCCGGAAGCGGTAGACGGGCGGCCTTGCGCCGCTCGTCTTTCCCGCGTTCACTCCATCCAAACAAGTGTTGGGGAGAGCGCCGTGAACCGTCGGGAGCTGCTGGCCTTGGCCGGCGCGCTGGGCCTTGCGCCAGGCCTTCAAGTCCGCGCCGCCACGCCGGCGGACGCGACGGCGGCGCGCGACGCCTATCTCTACGCCCTTCCGCTGATCGAGATGGCGACCACCCGCGCGCGGATGCTGAAAGCGCCCGGCGCGGCGATCAACAAGTTGGACCACACGCGGACCCTGGCGGATCACACGTCTCGCCGCGTGACCACGCCCAATAACGACACCCTCTATTCCTGGGCCTTCCTGGACCTGACGAAGGGGCCGACGACCCTGACCATCCCGCCGATGGGCGAGCGCTATTACTCGGCGGCCGTGATGGACATGTTCACCAACAACAACGCGGTGTTGGGAACGCGCACGGTCGGCGGCGAGGGCGGGACCTTCACCCTGGTCGGGCCGGGACAAGCCGCGACGGGACCCAACCCAACCCGCATCGCCACGCCCCATGCCTGGCTGCTGCTGCGGGTGCTGACCGACGGCGGCGAGGACCTTGCCGCCGCGCACAAGGCGCAGGACGGCTTTGTCTTGAAGGGTGCTGTCGCCTCGCCCGGCCCCGCCCATGCGACGCGAGACGCCGCGCCCGAGGCCTATTTCGCCGCCGCCCGCGCGCTGCTGGCCAGCGATCCGGCGCCGCCGACCGACCTGCGGATCTTGCGCCGCACGGCCGCCTTCCTGGGCGCAGGACCCTTCGATGCCGCCAGCGCGGCCGACGGCGTCGATGAGGCGCGGCTGATCACCATGTTCGCCAAGGGGCGGCAGACCTTCACCGGCGGCTGGGCCTATCCGCGGCCCAATCTGGGCGACTATGGCCAGGACTATATCTACCGCGCCATCGTCGCCCTGCAGGGCCTGGGCGCGCTGCCGGTGGCAGAGGCCATGTACATGAAGGCGGCCGGGGACGACGGGGCGGGGATCTTCACCGGCGATGGCCTCTACCGGCTGAGCTTGCCCGCGCGCCTGCCGCTGGACGGCTTCTGGTCGCTGTCGATGTACGAGGCCACCAGCGATGGCCAGTTCTTCTTCACCGACAATCGGCTGGGCCGCTACACGATCGGTGACCGCACGCGAGGTCTGAAGCGCAACGCCGACGGCGCGCTGGACATCTGGATCGGCCGGACCGATCCCGGCGGCGAGCGCTCGGCCAACTGGCTGCCGGCGCCCAAGACAGGGCCCTTCGCGATGTACCTGCGCGCTTATCTGCCCAGGGCTGAGCTGCTGGGCGGCCGCTTCCGCCTGCCGCCGGTGATCAAGATCTAGCCAGCCAGGGCGCGCTCCAGGTGCTCGACCAGCAGGCGCACCTTGGCGGGCAGCAGACGAAGATGCGGATAGACCGCCCAGATCCCTTCGTCGCCCGGGCGGTGGTCCTCCAGCAACGGAACGAGCCTTCCCTGCGCGATCGCTGCGTCCACGTAGAAGTTGGGCAGTTGGCAGACGCCAAGACCGCTCAGGGCCGCGTCCAGCACGGCCTGACCGCTGTTGCAGCGCCAGCGGCCATTCGGCTGGAAGGCGATCTCACGCTCGCCATCCCGGAAGGGCCAGGTGTCGCTGGCGCCGAGCACGCAGGCATGCGCCTCCAGATCGACGATCCGTTCGGGCGCGCCGGCCCGCGCCAGATAGTCTGGGGATGCGCAGAGGCGGCGGGTGCGCGAGGCCAGCCGCTTGGCGATCAGGCGGCTGTCGGTCAGCCGGCCAAAGCGGATCGCCAGGTCGAAGCCCTCGCTGACGATGTCGCGGACCGCGTCGTCCAGGTCGATCTCGATCGACAGACGCGGATGGGCCAAGGCGAAGGTATTGACCGCCGGCGCCACGAAGCGCTCGCCATAGGCCGCCGAGCAGGTCATGCGCAGCAAGCCGCGGGGTTCGCCATCCTCCTCGCCGACAGCGGCCAAGGCCTCGTCGCGATCCTGGATGAGCTGACGGCAGCGGGCCAGGAAGGCGCGCCCGGCGTCGGTCAGGCTGACCCGGCGGGTCGTACGGTAGAGCAGGCGGGTCTGCAGCCTTTCCTCAAGGCCCGCCACAGCCCGGCTGACGCCCGAGGTCGACAGGCCAAGGCGCGCGGCGGCGCGCGAGAAGCTCTCGGCCTCGGCCGTCGCTACAAACTCGTCGATGCCATCCCAGCGGCTCATGGCGCGGTGGTGGGGGAATTGTCCCTGGTGTGCAACAATGTTTTGCGCGCGGCGGGATTATCGCCGGACCCGCGCGGGCGTACCAAGGACGCTGAAGATCTCAGGAGACCTGCCGATGAAGACCCGCGCCGCCGTCGCTTTCGAAGCCAAGAAACCGCTGGAGATCGTCGAGGTCGACCTGGAAGGGCCCAAGGCCGGCGAGGTGATGGTCGAGATCAAGGCCACCGGCGTCTGCCACACCGACGCCTATACGCTGGACGGTTTCGACAGCGAGGGCATCTTCCCCTCGATCCTGGGCCATGAAGGCGCGGGCGTGGTGGTCGAGGTCGGGGCGGGCGTGACGAGCGTGGCCGTCGGCGATCACGTGATCCCGCTCTACACGCCTGAATGTCGCCAGTGCAAAAGCTGCCTCAGTGGCAAGACCAACCTGTGCACGGCGATCCGCGCGACCCAGGGCAAGGGTCTGATGCCGGACGGCACCAGCCGCTTTTCCTACAAGGGCCAGCCGATTTATCACTACATGGGCTGCTCGACTTTCTCGAACTACACGGTGCTGCCCGAGATCGCGGTGGCCAAGATCCGCCGCGATGCGCCGTTCAAGACCGCGTGTTATTGCGGGTGCGGGGTCACGACGGGGGTTGGCGCGGTGACCAACACCGCCAAGGTCGAGCCGGGCGCCAACTGCATCGTCTTTGGCCTGGGCGGCATCGGCCTGAACGTCCTCCAGGGGCTGAAGATGGTGGGCGCCAACATGATCGTCGGGGTCGATCTCAACCCGGCCCGCGAGGAATGGGGCCGCAAGTTCGGCATGACCCACTTCGTCAATCCGAACGACGTGCAGGGCGATCTCGTCGCGCACCTGGTGGCCCTGACCGACGGCGGCGCCGACTACACCTTCGACGCCACCGGCAACACCGGCGTCATGCGCACGGCGCTGGAGGCCTGCCACCGCGGCTGGGGCGAGAGCATCATCATCGGCGTGGCCGAGGCGGGCAAGGAAATCTCGACCCGTCCGTTCCAGCTGGTCACCGGCCGCGTCTGGAAAGGCACGGCCTTCGGCGGCGCGCGCGGCCGCACCGACACGCCCAAGATCGTCGACTGGTACATGGACGGGAAGATCCAGATCGACCCGATGATCACCCACGTCCTGCCGCTGGACGAGATCAACAAGGCGTTCGATCTGATGCACGCGGGTGAAAGCATCCGGACCGTGGTGACGTTCTAGTTAGAGGCGATACTCCCCCCACCTGACCGCTTCGCGGTCGTCCGCCCCCAAAGGCGGGCGGAAGGAGACCCTTCTTCCCCCTGTGGGGGAGGAGCGCGAAGCGCGGAGGGGGCGAGTGACAGGAGTGATCATGACCGTCGAGACCCTCTCCACCCACCGCGTCCACGGCGGAACGCTGCGCTACTGCCGCCACGACAGCACCAGCACCGGCACGCCCATGAAATTCACGGTGTGGACGCCGGACGGCGAGGGGCCGTTCCCGTACCTCGTCTGGCTGTCGGGCCTGACCTGCACCGAGGACAATTTCACGGTGAAGTCGGGGGTCTACGAACACGCGGCCAAGCACGGGATCGCGATCATCGCGCCGGACACCTCGCCGCGCGGGGAAGGCGTCGCCGACGATCCGGCCTATGACCTGGGGCAGGGGGCGGGCTTCTATGTCGACGCCACCCAGGCCCCGTGGGCGCCGCACTTCATGATGCATTCCTACGTCACCGGCGACCTGCTGGCGGCGGTTGAGGGCGCCTTCCCGCTGGACGGCGCGCGCAAGGGAGTCTTCGGCCATTCGATGGGCGGCCACGGGGCGCTGACCATCGCTTTCAAGCATCCTGAGCTCTTCAAGTCGGTCAGCGCTTTTTCGCCCATCGTCTCGCCGCTGAACTGCCCCTGGGGCGACAAGGCGCTGAGCGCCTATCTGGGTCCCGATCGCGCCGCCTGGCGCCCCTACGACGCCTGCGCCCTGATCGAGGACGGCAAGGGGGCAAGCTTCGACGACATCCTGATCGACCAGGGCCTCGCCGACAATTTCCTGGAAAGTCAGCTGAAGCCGCAGCTGATCGAAGCCGCCGCCGCCAAGGTTGGCCGCAAGGTCACGGTCCGCCGCCAGGAGGGCTACGACCACAGCTACTTCTTCATCTCGACCTTCATCGGCGATCACGTGGCTTTCCACGCTCAAAGGCTGTGACCCCAGGGCGCCATTGAGAGGGTATGGCGATATGCTATGCTCCTCTCATGCTCCCCGAGCCGTCCATCTTTGAGATAGACGCGGAAGCCGAAGAGGCCGCCGACGCCGAAGGCATGGCTGACGTCGCCGCCGGCCGCGTTGTGCCCCACGAAGAGGTCTCGGCCTGGCTCGACACCTGGGGGACGCCCGAAGAAAAGCCTGCTCCCTCGACGTGGCGGAAGTAGTCTGGACTTGGCGCGCGCTGGCTGATCTGACGGCCATCCGCGACTACATTGGCCAGTTCAGCCCGCTCGCCGCCCAGCGGATGGCGCTCCGTCTCAAGGCCGCCGCTGACAGCTTGGTGGAGCATCCCAAGCGCGGCCGCCTCGTGACAGCGACGCTCCGAGAGTTGGTCGTCGTTCCGCCCTATGTGATCCGCTACTACGTCGGTGATGGCGTCGTGCATATCGTGCGAATCCGACACGCCGCCCGGTTGTGACTCTTTCGTAATTCATCCTGGGTTCAGGCGGCGGGCGCTCTTCTCACGGTCAAGCTGACTGGAGGGGAAGCACCATGAAATTCGCATCGCTCGCCGCCGTGATCGTCCTGGGCCTGAGCACCTCGGCGTGTGTGATCATCGACGCCGACGAGGTACGTCACGACGTCTCGGCGCCCCGGAGCGCGTCCGAGGGTCTAGAGCCGCTGCAGGCTGTCCGGGTGGATCGGGACGATCTGGTGATCCGCGTCGCGTCCAACGGCTGCACCCGGTCCGACGACTTCGCGGTCGAAAGTCAGCGCCGCGACGGCCTCACCGCCTTCACCTTCACCCGCAAACGGCCGGACATGTGCCGCGCGCTGATCGCCGAGGGTGTCGAGCTGCGCTATCCGCTGGAGACGTTTGGCGTCGAACGCGGCGTCCAGATCCGCGTGCGTAACCCGCTGGCGCGGCCCTGAACGGGAAGGGGCGGGGACACATTGACTCCCCGCCCGCCTTCGCTCATAAACCGCGCCTTCACGCCGCCGGCTCGCCGCGCGGCGCGATGATCTTATGACGGATTGACCCGAAGCCGCCGTTGCAATCGCACCTCTTTTTAAGGGGAGCCGGCCCGGATCGTTAGAAAGACTGACTATGTCGAAGCGCCATAGCGCCAAGTACAAAATCGACCGCCGCATGGGTGAAAACCTGTGGGGCCGTCCCAAGTCCCCGGTCAACTCGCGCTCGTACGGCCCCGGCCAGCACGGCCAACGCCGCAAGCAGAAGGTTTCGGACTTCGGCCTGCAGCTGCGCGCCAAGCAAAAGCTGAAGGGCTACTACGGTAACCTGACCGAGAAGCAATTCTCGCGCACCTACGAGGAAGCCGCCCGCCGCAAGGGCAACACCTCGGAGAACCTGATCGCCCTGCTCGAGTCGCGCCTGGACGCCATCGTCTATCGCGCCAAGTTCGTGCCGACCGTGTTCGCCGCCCGCCAGTTCGTGAACCACGGCCACGTGACCGTGAACGGCAAGCGCGTAAACATCCCGTCGTACCGCTGCAAGCCGGGCGACGTGATCGCGGTCCGCGAAAAGTCGCGCAACATGGCTCTGGTGCTCGAAGCCGTCGCCTCGAACGAGCGTGACTTCGCCGAGTACGTCTCGGTCGACGCCAAGGGCCTGTCGGCCACCTTCGTCCGCGCTCCGGAACTGTCGGAAGTTCCGTATCCGGTGAAGATGGAACCGAACCTGGTCGTCGAATTCTACGCTTCGTAAGCGTCGGATCCGAACAGAGATACGGAAAAGGCCCCGGAGCGATCCGGGGCCTTTTTTGTGGTCTACCCCTTGAACCTCATCGAGCGGCTGCATAGCTCAGTAACAGCGGGACCGGGCCCCTCTGACGAGCGATGCAAGCGCTTGTGATGTCGGACCGCATCGGGTGTTCTCGATGTCCTGGGTCCGGCCGCCTAAGCCCCCCTCCCCAAAAGGCGCCGCCTCGGGCCGAGAACACCCGATCCAACTTTGGACCGGAGGTTTTATATGCCGCTTCTGATGTGCCCCAATTGCGACGCCTCGATGCAGGGCGTCCAGCGCGCTGGCGTCGAGTTCGACATGTGCCCGCGCTGCCGGGGTGTGTGGCTGGATCGCGGCGAGCTTGAGAAGCTGATGGCCTTGGAGCGGGAAGAGACCCAGGCCGTTTACGGTCAGCCCAAGCCCTACAGCCGACCCGACCACCATCACGACCATCGGCCAGACCATCGGCCAGACCATAGGCGTCACGATGACGATCATCGCGGCGGAGCCTATGGCTATAAGAAAAAGAAACGCTTCGACCTGTTCGACATCTTCGACTGACAGACAAACCGATGAACCACCTCAAGACCTACATCCTGCTCGCGGGCCTGACGGCCCTGTTCGCGGGCGCCGGCTACCTGATCGGCGGCCCCACCGGCATGGCGATCGCCCTGGTCCTGGCCGTGGCGATGAACGCCTTCTCGTACTGGAACGCTGACAAGATCGTGCTGCGCACCTATGGCGCGGTCGAGGTTGATGAGAGCCACCCCGAGCCGCTGATCCGCAACTACGCGGTCGATGTGGTGGAGATGGCGGCCAAGGCTGGACTGCCGCGCCCGCGCATCACGGTCATCGACAGCGTCCAGCCGAACGCCTTCGCCACCGGCCGCGATCCGGCCCACGCGGCCGTCGCCGCCACCACGGGCCTGCTCTCGCTGCTGACCCGCGACGAGATTCGGGGCGTGATGGCCCACGAACTGGCCCACGTGAAGAACCGCGACACCTTGGTCATGACGGTCACGGCGACGATCGCCGGCGCGATCTCGGCCCTGGCCAACTTCGCCTTCTTCTTCGGCGGTTCGCGTGATGAGGAGGGCAATGGCGGTGGCATTGGCGGGATGATCGGTGCGATCGCCATCGCCATCCTGGCCCCGATCGCCGCCATGCTGGTGCAGATGGCCATCAGCCGCTCACGCGAGTACGAGGCCGACCGCGTCGGCGCCCAAATCGCCGGCGACCCCGACTCCCTGGCTCGCGCGCTGGAAAAGATCGAGGCCTATGCTCGCGGCGGCTACGAGAACGTCCAGGCCGAGCGCAATCCGGCCACGGCCCACATGTTCATCATCAATCCGCTGGCCGGGAAGGGCGCGGACAATCTGTTCTCGACCCACCCCGCGACCCACAACCGCGTCGAGGCGTTGATGAAGCTGGGCGTCTCGCGCCAGGCTCGTCGCCCAGTCGCGGCCATGGCCACCGCGCCTTCGGTCCCGTCCAGCCCCGGCCGCGAAGCTGGTCCCTGGGGGTAGTCAGCCGATCCCCCGTGGGGGATGCTGCGGCTCCTGGCGGTTAGCGGCGTGTGGAGCGAATGGCGGGTGAAGGCTCACGCAGGGGTTTCTTGCTCGCCGGCGCCGCCCTGGTGCTGGCCGGCTGCGCAACGACGCCCAGGCTGATCGCCGGCGAGACCTGGCCTGAACTCGAACCCTTGCTGGCGGTCTCGTTGGGCCGACATGGGCTGACGATACGCATCCAGAGCCGAGGCTGCGCCGACCGCGCCAACATGGTGTTCCGCGTGGACCGCAAGGACGGTCGCGCGGTGGTGGCCTTCGCCCGCCGACGGCTGGAGACCTGCAAGGGGCCTAAAGGCTGGGCGGATTTCACGTTCAGCTATGAAGAGCTGGGTCTAAGGCGCGGCGAGCGGATCGTCATCGCCAATCCGGTCATCAGCCCTTCGGCGTGAAGCGCTCGACCATCCAGGGCAGCACGCGCGCGGGGCGCTTGGCGGCGATGTCGATCAGGACCCAGTCGGTGCGGCTCTGGGCGCACATCTCGCCGTCGGGACCGTCGATGCGGACATAGCGCTCGAAGCGCGGCCCTTTCAGTTCGCCGACCCAGGTATAGCCGATGGCGGTTTCGCCCAGCAGCAGTTCGCGGCGGTAGTCGATCTCGTGCCGGCGCGCGACCCAGCTCCAGGGCGCGCGCTGGTCCTCGCTGGTCCAGGCCTCCCAATGGGCGATGGCCAGGTCCTGCGCCCAACCCAGATAGACCACGTTGTTGACGTGGCCGTTGGCGTCGATGTCCGACGCCTGGGGCTGGAAGGTTAGGGAGAAGGCGTCGCCCGGCGGCTCGAAGAGCTTCAAGCGGCGATGACGCCCTGTTCGGCCAGAAAGGTCTTCAGCTCGCCCGACTGGAACATCTCACGGACGATGTCGCTGCCGCCGACGAACTCGCCCTTCACGTACAGCTGCGGGATGGTCGGCCAGTCGGTGAAGGTCTTAATGCCTTGGCGCAGCTCGTCGTCCTGCAGGACATCGACGCCCACGAACGCGACGCCCAGGTGGTCGAGGATCTGCACGACGACCGACGAGAAGCCGCAGCGCGGCTGATCGGGCACGCCCTTCATGAACACCACGACCGGATTCTCGGCCACGGTCTTGGCGATGAAGTCGAGGGCGGGGGAGGCGGCGGCGTCGGTCATGGAGAAAGGATCCTTGGCGAAGGCACTCAGCTAGGCGCCGTCGCGGGCGGGGTCAAGGGCGACGATCAGGCTTGGCTTGCTAGTCCGCCGGCGCGGCGGTTTCGAGCGCCAGGGCGTGCAGGGTTCCGCCCAGCACGTCGGCCAGGGCCTTGTTGACCAGCTGATGCTGGCGAACGCGCGGCAGGCCCTTGAAGGCGGGGGAGACGATCCGCGCCTTCCAGTGGTCGTTATCGCCGGCCAGATCGGTCAGCACGATCTCGGAATCGGGGAAGGCTGCGGTCAGGCGGGCTTCGAGCTCGGCGTGGGACATGGGCACGGCGGGAACTCCGGTCTTTGAAAGCGTCACGAGGCTTGAGATCGACCTTGGGCGATCCCGCTCTGGGCGAGATTTAATTGAATTCGCCGAACGGCGCACGGCATGTAAGCGCCATGATCGCGCTTTCTCGTCTCAGCCCCGTCCTGCTCGCCCTCGCGCTGGCCGCTAGCGCCGCCCATCCCGCTTTCGCGGGGCCTGGCGACAAGGCGCTGGACGACGTCCGCATCCTGTCAGCCGACGACATGCAGGGCCGCGCTCCGGGCACGCCGGGGTCCGAGAAGGCCAGGGCCTATATCCTCTCGCGCTTCAACCATATCGGCCTTGCGTCGATTGGCGAGCGGTTCGAGCAGCCGTTCACCTTCACCCGGCGCGACGGCGCGACCGTCCAGGGCGTGAATCTTGTGGCGCGCATCAAAGGAACCGAGGGTGGCAAGGCGCTGGTCGTCTCGGCCCACTATGACCACCTCGGCGTCCGCGACGGCCAGATCTACAACGGCGCCGATGACAACGCCTCTGGCGTGGCGGGCCTGCTGGCCGTGGCCGAGGCCTTCAAGGCAAGCCCGCCAAAGCATGACGTGATCTTCGCCGTGGTGGATGCGGAGGAAGGCGGCTTGCGCGGCGCGCGCGCCTTCGCCGCCGCGCCGCCGGTTCCGCTGGAGACCATCGCGCTGAACGTCAACTTCGACATGCTCAGCAAGAACGCCAAGAACGAGCTCTACGTCGCTGGCGCGTCGCCCTTCCCGTACCTGAAGCCGATCCTGGTCAAGGTGGCCATGACCGCGCCAGCAACGCTGAAGCTGGGCCACGACACCGACGCCGACGGCAAGGAAAACAACTGGAGCAACCAGTCCGACCACTACGCCTTCGGCGAGAAGGGGGTGCCGTGGGTCTATTTCGGCGTCGAAGACCATCCCGAGTATCACAAGCCGACCGATGACTTTGCGACCGTGCCGCAGGACTTCTTCAAGCGTTCCGTGGCGACCGTGGTCCAGGCGAGCCTGGCGCTGGAGCGGGAGCTGGAGGCTGTCGCCAAGGCTTCGGGGCGCTAGGTCAGGCGGACCTGGCCCGAGCCGGGAGGTATTGGCGGAAATTCTCGTTTCTCCTTCGAGCGATGCAGGGCATCGTGGTGCGTAAGGCGCAGGGAGACGTAAGATCGACACCGTCGGCATGAGGGAACGGTTGCTGAAGGCCGTACCGACGGTCGTCCTCATCGTGGGCGCCGCCGTGGCGGCTGACTATGTGCTCAACGTCCTGATCCGAGGGACGCCCTCGGCCTTCACGCCACTGACCACTTTGATCATCGCCTCGGCCGTCGCCGCGCCCCTGGCCTTTTGGTTGACCGGTCAGCGCCTGCGCCTGGAGGAGCTGCGCGACGCCCTGTCGGCCAGCGTCCAGAGCAAACAGAAGGCCATCGAGGAGGCCGAGGAGGCCCTGGCCAAGTATCGAGAGGCCGATCGCCTCTATCGGCTCCTGGGCGACAACCTGACGGACCATGTGGCCCTCTGGAGCCCCAAGGGCGAGCGGATCTACAGCTCGCCCAGTATCGAGCGGATTTCAGGCTACAGCGCCGAGGAGTTCCTGAACCTCCCGCCGGCCGCTATGGTCAGCGAGGTCGATTTTGCGCGGGTCCAGGCGATCATCGCGGGACTTCAGCCTGGCGGCCTGCCCGCCAGCGCCGACTATGAATGCATCCGTAAGGACGGCTCGGTCATCTGGGTGGAAAGTTCCTATTCGCTGCTGGGTGACTGCTCGGGCATCCTGCTGGTCACTTCGCGCGACATCACCGAGCGTAAGCGGTTGGAGCTGGATATCGCCCGGGCGCTGGAGCTGGCCGAGGCGGCCTCTGCGGCCAAGTCCGATTTCCTGGCCAATATGACCCATGAGCTGCGCACGCCGCTGACCGCGATCATCGGCTTCGCCGAGGTTCTGCGCCGGTCTGGCCGGCTGGACGAGACGTCTGCGCGGCAGGCCGGACACATCCTCGACGCCAGCAACACCCTGCTCAGCGTCGTCAACGACGTTCTGGACTTCTCGCGCCTGGAGGCCGCGGGCCTGGAGCTGGATCCGGCGCCATTCGATCCCGCCGCCATGGCCTCGTCCTGCGCGGCCCTGGTCGAGGAGCGAGCGGGCGCCAAGGGGCTCGCCATCGTCGTAGAGACTGGAGAGGCTATCGCGCCGATGAACCTGGACGGGCCGCGCCTGTCGCAGGTTCTGCTGAACTTCCTGTCCAATGCCGTGAAGTTCACCGCGCGCGGCGGGATCACGGTGCGGCTGAGCCAGACGGTCGACGGTGATCAGGCCCTGTTGCGCGGCGAGGTGATCGACACCGGCATCGGCGTCGCGCCCGAAAACCGCGAGGCGATCTTCGACCGCTTCTCGCAGGCGGACGCGGCGGTCTCGCGGCGCTTCGGCGGCACCGGGCTGGGCTTGGCCATTTCGCGCCGCATCATCGAGCACATGAGCGGCAAGATCGGCGTCGACAGCGTCGAGGGCGAGGGCTCCACCTTCTGGTTCGAGGTGCGGGGGCCGCTGTCAGATGCGCCCTCTGCTCCGGCCGAGACGGTAGAGCCGCTAAACGCCGAGGCGGGCATCCGGCTGCTTCTCGTTGAGGACAACGCCGTGAACCGCGAGTTGGTCAAGGCGATGCTGGAGCCGTTCGGCGTGATCGTGGAGACGGCCAACGACGGCGTCGCGGGCGTCGAGGCCATGCGCCAGGGCGAGTTCGATCTGGTGCTGATGGACGTGCAGATGCCGGTCAAGGACGGCTTGACCGCCACCCGCGAGATCCGCGCCCTGGAAGGCGCTCGCGGGGCGGCGACGCCGATCATCGCCATGACCGCCAACGTTCTCCCAGACCAGGTCGCCAACTGCCTGGCGGCCGGCATGGACGACCACCTGGGCAAGCCGATCAGCCCGTCGAAGCTGCTGGAGGCGGTGGCGCGGTGGGCGGGCAGGAGTCACGTGGCCTAACCAGGGCCGCCCGTTCAGTTAGGCCTTGGGCCTCTGAAACCGGCGCGGCTGGCGATAGCCCCGCGCCGGTCCTTATCCGATCAGGCCTTGGGAGCGTTCATGTAGCCCGGCAGCCAGGCCTCATGCGCCGCGCGCAGGGTGTCGAGCGGAATGCTGAACAGGCCCTCCGAGGCGAAGGCCTCGCCGCCGGCGACGCCCGCGATCATGGCGTGGACGCCGGCGTCCTTGGCCGCCTCCAGAACCGCGTCCGCGTCGGGCGTGGCGATCAGGTAGCGGGCTTGGTCCTCGCCAAACAGGTACGGGTGAGCGTGGGCCTGGCTGGTGGCGTTCAGGGTGATCCCGACCTTGCTGGCCAGGGCCACGTCGGCCGCGGCGACCAGCAGGCCGCCGTCCGACAGGTCGTGGACGCCGGCCACCAGGCCCGAGGCGATCAGGCCGCGCACGAAGTCGCCGTTCTTCTTCTCGGCGGCCAGGTCGACCGGCGGCGGGGCGCCGTCCTCGCGACCCAGGATCTCGCGCAGATAGATGGAAGCGCCCAGTTCGCCGTGGGTATCGCCCACCAGCACCAGGGTGTCGCCCTCGGCGACGTTGCCGAAGCCCGTGCGCAGGTCGTAGTCCTCGAGTAGGCCCACGGCGCCGACGGTCGGGGTCGGCGGAATGGCGACGCCGTTGGTCTCGTTGTAGAGGCTGACGTTGCCCGAGACGACCGGGAAGTCCAGCGCGCGGCAGGCCTCGGCCATGCCGTCGGTGGCGCGGACAATCTGGCCCATGGTCTCGGGCTTTTCGGGGCTGCCGAAGTTCAGGTTGTCGGTGATGGCGATCGGCAGGGCGCCGGCGGCCGTCAGGTTGCGCCAGGCTTCCGCCACCGCCTGCTTGCCGCCTTCGTAGGGGTCGGCCTGGACGTAGCGCGGGGTGCAGTCGCTGGTGACGGCGATGGCCTTGCCCGAGTTGTGGATGCGGACGATGCCGGCGTCGCAGCCGGTGGCGCTGTCTTCCAGCGTGTCGGCCATGACGTGGCGGTCGTACTGCTCCCACAGCCAGCGCTTGGAGGCCATGTCGGGGCAGCCGACGACCTTCAGCACCGCCTTCGTCCAGTCGGTCGGGGCGGGGATCGTGGCCGGGTCGAGGCGCGGGTCGAGCTTGGGCTGGACCCAGGGACGGTCATACAGCGGCGCGTCGTCGAACAGCGGGGCCAGCGGCACGTCGCAGACGGTCTCGCCGTGATGCTTCAGCACCAGGCGGCCGGTGTCGGTGGTGTAGCCGATGACGGCGGCGTCCAGGCCCCACTTCTCGAAGATGGCGTGGCCATCCTGTTCGCGGCCGGGCTTCAGGACCGCCAGCATGCGCTCTTGGCTTTCCGACAGCATCATCTCATAGGCGCTCATGCCGGTTTCGCGCTGAGGGACCATGTCCATGTTCAGCTCGATGCCCACGCCGCCCTTGCCGGCCATCTCGACCGACGACGAGGTCAGGCCCGCCGCGCCCATGTCCTGGATGGCGGCGACCGCGCCGGTGGCCATCAGCTCCAGCGTGGCTTCGATCAGCAGCTTCTCGGCGAAGGGGTCGCCGACCTGGACGGTGGGGCGCTTTTCCTCGGAGTCCTCGGTGAACTCGGTCGAGGACATGGTCGCGCCGTGGATACCGTCACGGCCGGTCTTGGAGCCGAAATAGACGACCGCCAGGCCAGGGCCCGGCGCGGCCGAGTAGAAGATGCTGTCGGCCTTGGCCAGGCCCACGCACATGGCGTTGACCAGGATGTTGCCGTTGTAGCCTTTGTGGAAGTTGGTCTCGCCCGCGACGGTGGGCACGCCCACGCAGTTGCCGTAGCCGGCGATGCCGGCGACCACGCCGTCCACCAGGCGCTTGGTCTTGGGATGCTCGGGATCGCCAAAGCGCAGCGCGTTCAGCAGGGCGATCGGCCGCGCGCCCATCGTGAAGACGTCGCGCATGATGCCGCCCACGCCCGTCGCCGCGCCCTGGTAGGGCTCGATGTAGGAGGGGTGGTTGTGGCTCTCCATCTTGAAGATGATCGCGTCGCCGTCGCCGATGTCGATGACGCCAGCGTTCTCGCCCGGACCGCAGATCACGCGCGGCCCGTCGATCGGGAACTTCTTCAGCTGGTTCTTCGAGGACTTGTACGAGCAGTGCTCGGACCACATCACCGAAAAGACGCCCAGTTCCACCAGGTTGGGCTCGCGGCCCAGGCGCTTCAAGACGACGTCGTACTCGGCGGGTTTCAGGCCGAACTCGGCGGCCAATTCGGCCATGGGCTTTTGGGGCGTGCTCATGGGCGCGCCTTCTAACCCGGTCCCCGGGATTCCGCCACAGCCCTCGGGACTTCTTCTTCGGTCCGCGAAAAGGACTTGCCGATCTTGAACGGAATTTTGGGCGGAAAATATCGAAAATTCTGTAGCTTAAGCGGAATTAAGGCGACTTGACCGGAGGAACGGGGGGACTCGGCGTTCGTTCTATCTCCGCGCGTCACGAGCGCGCCCCCAAACCGAAGGAGAAGCCCCCATGGCCGAACAACCCCGCACCCCGCCGCAACAACCGAACGATCCCCAGCGCGCAGCGCCGGGTCAGCAACAAAAGCAAGGCGTTCAGCCTCAGACCGAGCAGCATCCGGCCAAGGGTGAACCGGCCAAGGGCGAACCCGCCCAGAAGGTCGAGCAGAGCTCCGACAAGAACGCCAAGCTCTGAACTTAGCGCGCTTGAAGACCTCTCCGTAGAGGAAGGGCCGGCGGTGATCCGCCGGCCCTTTTTTGTATGCAAATCCTCCCCCTAGCGGGGGAGGTGGCGCGAGGCGCCGGAGGGGGAAGTGCTGCTGAGCTTGCCTCTTCCCTCTCCGTCGTCGCTCCGCGCCGACACCTCCCCCGCTGGGGGGAGGATTTTCGACTGACCGCTACTTGGCGTCCACGACGGGCAGTTCGATGAAGCTGGCCGTATCGCCCGCGTGGAACACCCGCTGCGTCGCCTTCACGTAGTCGCCGGGCTTGGCGAAGAAGATGTTGGGCACGAAGGTCTGGGGGTTGCGATCATAGAGCGGGAACCAGCTGGACTGGACCTGCACCATGATCCGATGGCCCGGCTGGAAGGTGTAGTTCGCCGTCGGCAGAATGAACTGGTACTTCAGCGCCTTGTTTGGCGTGAGAGCCTTGGGCTGGCTGAAGCTTTCGCGATAGCGGCCGCGGAAGATGGTCATGCCGACGGGCAGCTGATAGCCGCCCAGTTCGGGCTGGCTGGGAACCTCGTCCGGATAGACGTCGATCAGCTTGATCACCCAGTCGCTGTCGGTTCCGCTGGTCGAGGCGAACAGGTTCACCTTGGGCACGCCGGCGATCTTCAGCGGCGCCGTCAGGGGTTCGGATGTGTAGGTCAGGACATCGGGACGGCCATCGACGCTGCGTTGGTCGGTGACCAGCCACGGGGTCCAGCGGCTGCGATCGCTGAACTGCAGCGGGCGGGGGATATAGGGCACCGGCTTGGCCGGATCGGAGACATACTCGTCATAGGCCGCGTCGCCCTTGGCCGGCGCCGGCGCGGTGAAGTCGAGACCGCCCTTGGCCTCCAGATAGAGGTTCTTGGTCGTCTGGGCGTTGGTCCCGCCTTGGGGCCAGCTGGCGTAGCGGTTCCACTTGTTTTGGCCGGGGTCATAGATCAGCACCGGCGGGGTGTCGGCCTTGGCGCCGTCTTTCAGTTGCTGGTCGAAGAAGGGCTTGAGCACGTCGCGGCGGAGCTGCAGCGCGGTGTCGCCGTCCCACTTGAACGGACCCAGGTTGTAGCCGTCGTAGTTGACCTGGCTGTGCCGCCACGGGCCCAGCACCAGGTAGTTCATGTCATTGTTCTTGTCCTTGGACTCCAGCGCCGGGTACGAGTGGACCGCGCCCCAGATGTCCTCCTGGTCCCACAGACCCTGGATCCACATGGTCGGCACCTTGAGCGGCGTCTTCTCCATGGTCTTGTCGAGGGCCTGCTCGCTCCAGAAGCTGTCATAGGCCGTGTGGGCGAACAGCTTTTGCACCCAGGGCAGCTGGTCCAGGCCATGGTTCTTGGCGTAGTCGCCGGCCGAGCCCTCGCGCAGGAAGTTGGAATAGTCGTCATAGCCCTGGCGCTGGACGCTGTCGCCCGAGCCGCGCACGGTCGTCTGGCCGGTGAAATAGTCGAAGTTGATCTGGCGGAAGGCGCCGTACTGGAACCAATCGTCGCCCATCCAGCCGTCGACCATCGGGCTCATTGGCGCGGCGGCCTTCAGGGCCGGGTGCGGATTAACGAGGGCCATCACCACCGTGAAGCCCTCATACGAGCTGCCCAGCATCCCGACCTTGCCGTTGGTCTCGGGGACGTTCTTCACCAGCCAGTCGATGGTGTCGTAGGCGTCGGTCGAGTGATCGACCTCGGAGCTGTTCAGCGGGCCCTTCAGCGGCCGGGTCATCACGTAGTCGCCTTCCGAGCCGTACTTGCCCCGGATGTCCTGGAAGACGCGGATATAGCCGCCGTCGGCCACGAACGGCTCGTCGCCCTGGGGCAGGGTGGCGACCATGCGCGGGCTGTCGGCGCGGGCGGCGCGCTTGGCGGCGTTGTAGGGCGTGCGGGTGAGCAGGATCGGCAGGTTCTTGCCGCCCTTGGGTACGACAATGACGGTATAGAGCTTGGTCCCGTCGCGCATGGGCACCATCACGACGCGCTTTTCGTAGTCGTAATTGACCTTCGCGGCGACGTACTTGCCGTCGATGTCCGGCGTCATCGCCGTGATCTGGGCGTGCGCGGCGACGGCGAACACGGAAGCGGCCGCGGCGGCCAGCAGGCCGGCGCGCAGGGCGGAAACGAAACTCATGGCGGACCCTCCTAAAGAGGGCGGCACCTTAGGACCGGGATTTTCCCGCTGCTACAATATAACAGCGCCGCTAGCCCCATTTTTCGTCGGCCGGCGGAAGAAGTCGCCGTCAGGCGCTCTGGAAGATGCTGCGGAACAGGATCGCGCCGTCTTCCGAGCCAAGATCGGCGTCGAAGGCGCGGTCGGGGTGGGGCATCAGGCCCAGGACATTGCCCTTGGCGTTGACGATGCCGGCGATGTCGCGGGCCGAGCCGTTGGGGTTTTCCTTGTAGCGGAACACCACCTGGCCTTCGCCTTCGATACGGTCCAGCGTCTCTTCGTCGGCGAAGTAGTTGCCCTCGCCATTGCCGACGGTCATGACCGCGTCGCGTTGCTCGCCGAAACCGGCGGTGAAGCGGGTCTGGCCGTTGGTGATATCCAGCTCGACGGCCTTGCAGACATACTTCAGGCCCGCGTTGCGCAGCAGGGCGCCGGGCAGCAGGCCAACCTCGGTCAGCACCTGGAAGCCGTTGCAGATGCCCACGACCGCCACGCCCTTGTCGGCGGCCGAGACGACCTCCTTCATGACGGGGCTCAGGGCCGCCATGGCGCCGCAGCGCAGATAGTCGCCGTACGAGAAGCCGCCGGGCAGGACGATCAGATCCAGATCGTCCGGCAGCGCCGTCTCCTGGTGCCAGACCATTTCGACACGCGCCCCAGCGGAGCGCTCGATGGCGACCTTGCAGTCACGATCGCAGTTCGAACCCGGAAAAACGATGACGGCGGCTTTCATGGCGCGGGCCTGTAGCACCGTTCGGGCCCCGCTGTCATCCCGGCGAAAGCCGGGACCGCCGGAAACACCGCGCCTCCTGTGGTCCCGGCCCTACGCTGCGCTTCGGCCGGGATGACAGCTCGCTACGCGCACTCATCCAATTCCGGCGCCGCAGCCTCGCCGCTGGGCGCGGGGAAGGGCGACTTGAAGGTGAAGGCCGCCGGTGTCGGGCCGTGGGCCTCCAGGTGCGCCAGCTTCTCCAGCGCCTCCTCGACGGTCGGGGTGTGCCCGGCCGGGACCCACCACAGCGCCATGTAGAGGTCCATATGCTCGAACCATTCGCGGCGGCGGCGCATGATCTCGACGTGGCCGCTGCGATAGACGAAGGCGCCCAGCGAGGGGATGTCTTCCCAGACCGACAGGTTCGGGATGAACAGCGGGTCGTCGCCGATGGCCAGGTCCGTGGCGTTGTTGCCATCGCCCGTCAGACGCCAGACGAAGCCCGGCGAGGCCTCGGCCAGGGCGTTGATGCGGTCGAGGTTGTCGGCGAAGTCCTTGATCATCGGGTGGTCGATCGGCGCTTTCAGCCGTCCGACATTGACCTGGGCCAGTTGGAACTTCGCGCTCATCGACAGTCTCCCTTCCGCTCGACGCTGAACATCGTGCGGCGAAGCTTCGAGCGGAAGAGGCGGGCGCGATTTTCTACAGCTCGATCATGTCGAAGTCGGACTTCGGCGTGCCGCACGCGGGGCAGATCCATCCCTCTGGAATATCCGCCCAGCGCGTGCCGGGCGCCAGGCCCTCGCCAGGGTCGCCCTGTTCCTCGTCGTAGATGTAACCGCACGTCCGGCATTGCCAGACCTTGAAGGGTTCCGCGCTCATCGCCGCCGCCTCAGTGCATCTTGAAGCGGATCGGCACCGATTTCGGGCCGCAGACGAAGTTGGCGGTCATGCGGGTGGGCGCGCCGTCCAGTTCGACGCTGTCGAGGCGGGACAGCAGTTCCTCCCACAGCACCCGCATCTCCATCCGCGCCAGGTGCTGGCCCAGGCAAATGTGCGCGCCGTAGCCGAAGGCGATGTGCTTGTTGGGCGTGCGATCGACCTTGAAGCTGAACGGGTCGTCGAACACCGTCTCGTCACGGTTGCCGGACGGGTAGGACAGGAACAGCCAGTCGCCCTTGGCGATCTTCTTGCCCGCCAGTTCGGCGTCGGCCGTGGCGGTGCGCATGAAGTGCTTCACCGGCGTGACCCAGCGGATCGACTCCTCGATCAGGCCCGAGATCAGCGACGGGTCGGCTTTTAACTTGGCGAACTGGTCGGGGTTCTCGGCCAGGGCCCACAGCGCGCCAGCGGTGGTCGAGGAGGTGGTGTCGTGGCCGGCCGTGGCGGCGATGATGTAGTAGCTCATCGCCTCCAGGTGGCCCATCGGCTCGCCATTGACCTTGCCGTTGGCGATCAGGCTGGCCAGATCGTCGCGCGGCTTGGCGCGGCGGTCCTCGGTGATGGCGTTGAAGTACATCATGAAGTCCATGACCACCGACTGGATGCTGTCGACGCCTTCGCCGGCGTCGGTGATCGTCTTGCCGCTGCGGTTCAGGTCTGGATCGGCGTTGCCGAACAGCTCCTGGGTCAGCTTCAGCATGCGGGGCTCGTCGCTCTCGGGAACGCCCAGCACCTCCATGATCACGTGCAGCGGATAGAGGAAGGCGACGTCGCGGGCGAAGTCGCAGCGGTCGCCGTGCTCAGCCATGCGGTCGACGAAGCCGCGCGCGATCTCGCGGATCCGGGCCTCCAGCGCCCGCAGATTCTGCGGCAGCAGCGCGCCTTGGGTGATCTTGCGGTAGGCGAAGTGGTCGGGGTTATCCATCTGCACCAGCGAGCGGACCAGGTGAGGGGACCCGCCCATCATCTCGCGCACCTTGCGGTCGGCCTCGATCGTGGTCAGCACCGTGGCGCGGTCGCCGTTGTGGAACAACTCGTTCTGGCGCTCGACCTCCAGGATGTCGGCGTGGCGCGTGACCACCCAAAACGGATCGAAGCCCTCGGGCTGGGCGATGTCCAGCGGGGCTTCCTTGCGCAGCCAGGCGAAGGCCTGATCGACACGGTCGCCGTCGGCATAGGCGGTGGGGTCGACAATGTCCTTGGCGATGTCGGCGGGGATCGTCATGCAGGCCTCCTGGCTCCTCCCGAGGATGGCTCTGCGGCCATCTCAATTATTTGCTTGTTGTCCAACAAATAACTAAGTTCGGCAAGATGACGTCGTCCCTTAAGGTTCCCGAGCGCCGCACCCAGTCCGACCGCCGCCAGCAGTCGGAGGCCGAGCTGCTGCGCGCCGCCGCCGAGCTGATCGCAGAACAGGGCGTGGCGGCGGCCACCTTTGAGAATATTGGGCTACGGGCCGGCTATAGCCGGGGGCTGGTCACCCAGCGGTTCGGCTCCAAGCAGGGGCTGATCGAGGCGCTGATCGCCCGCCTGCAGGCCCGGCTGGAAGCGCAGATGGACGATCGGCGCCTGGGTCAGCTCAATGGGCTGGAGGCGGTGCTGGGCTTTGTCGACGCCTTCCTGACGAACCTGTCGCGGGACGGCGAGATGAGGGCCTATTTCGTGCTGCTGGCGGGCGCGGTGGCCGATATGTCGGACCTGCGCGCGCCCTTTGCCCTGGCGCACAAGGGCGCCGAGGAACGGCTGGAGGCGATGGTCCTATGCGGCCAGGCTCAGGGCGTCATTCGCGCTGATCTCAACGCCGATGCGGCGGCCCTAATGGTCGGGTCGTTGCTGCTGGGGCTGTCCACCCAGCTGCTGATCGATCCCGGCATGGACCTGGAGCCCATCCGGGAGACCAGCCTGGCGATGCTCAGGACGAGCTTCGCCGCTTAAGCCACGTCGATGCGGTAGCTTTCGATGACCGTATTGGCCAGCAGCTTCTCGCACATGGCCTTGACCTCGGCCTTGGCCTTTTCGGCGTCGGTTTCGGCCAGGTCGAACTCGATCACGCGGCCGACGCGAGCGTCCTTGACCGACGGCCAGCCCAGACCGTGCAGGGCGTTCTCGACGGCCTTGCCCTGAACGTCGAGCACGCCGGGCTTCAGGAACACGTGGACGGTGGCTTTCACTTTAAATCTCCTCACCCGTGGAACGGGGGAGGGGGACAGCGAAGCGGTGGAGGGGGCGTCGCCCTGCCGTCCATCACTTCGGGCTTTGCGCCCCCTCCGTCACGCGGCCTCGCCGCGCGCCACCTCCCCCGCGAGCGGGGGAGGAGAACCCAAGCTTAGTGCACGCCGCCTTGGATGACGGTGGGCATTTCCTTCATGATCCCCAGGCGGCGGGCCACCTCGGTATAGCTCTCGATGACATTGCCCAGGTCGCGGCGGAAGCGGTCCTTGTCCAGCTTCTCGTTGGTCGCGGCGTCCCACAGGCGGCAGCTGTCGGGGCTGATCTCGTCGGCCAGGATGATGCGCGAGAAGTCGCCTTCGTAGACGCGGCCAAACTCGATCTTGAAGTCGACCAGCGTGATGCCGACGGCGCTGAACAGGCCCGACAGATAGTCGTTCACGCGCAGGGCGGTGGCCATCATGTCGTCGATCTCCTGGGTCGCGGCCCAGTTGAACGCGGTGATGTGCTCCTCGGAGACCATCGGGTCGCCCAGCTTGTCGTCCTTGTAGTAGAACTCGATGATCGAGCGGGGCAGGGGCTGACCCTCGGTCAGGCCCAGGCGCGTGGCGATCGAACCGGCGGCGATGTTGCGCACCACCACCTCGAGCGGAACGATCTCGACCTCCTTGATCAGCTGCTCGCGCAGGTTCAGGCGGCGGATGAAGTGGTTCTGCACGCCGATCGAGTTCAGACGAGTCATGATGTACTCGCTGATCCGATTGTTGATCACGCCCTTGCCTTCCAGGACCGCCTTCTTCTGCGCGTTGAACGCGGTGGCGTCGTCCTTGAAGTACTGGATCAGGGTGCCGGGCTCGGGGCCCTCGTACAGGATCTTGGCCTTGCCTTCGTAAATCTTCTTGCGGCGGGTCGTCATGGCTCTCGTCGAGGCCCTTTTTGGAAGCGCGCGCCGCCCTTGCCCGGAAAAACTTCCCGAGAAACGAAAAGCGCGCGCGGCGGATAGCTGCGCGCGGCTTTCGACTCAAGGCCGCTCACTAAAAAATGTCCTTCTGAACCTACCCGAATGAGCGCGATGGCGCAAACAAAGGCGGGGAGTTTGGTTTATGTTAAGATCATAAACGTCGCCTCGGGACGATCCCGAGATTGCGGACCCGACCGGCAGGATATATGCAGCCGGCGTAGGAGCATGATAGCCGAAAGTGGACGCCGGTTTTGGCGACCATCATGCTCAAAATGTTTAAAATTAGAGCTTGCGCGGCCAGATCGGTCGATCTGGCCGCGCAAGCGGGCGACTTTGGGGCCTTCATGACCACCTTCGACGAACGCGAGCAGGGTTTCGAACGCAAGTTCGCGCTGGACCAGGAACTGGAATTTAAGGCGGCCGCGCGCCGCAACCGCCTTCTGGGCGAATGGGCGGCCGGCCTGATGGGCCTGGCGACCGCCGATGAGTACGCGCGCGCCGTGGTCAAGTCCGACTTCGAACAGCCGGGCGACGAAGACGTTTTCCGCAAGGTTTTCGAGGACTTGAAGGGCTCGGGCGTCTCCATCAGCGAAGGCGAGGTCCGCATGAAGATGGCCGAGCTGCTGGCCCAGGCTCGCGAGCAGATCAAGTCTGGCGAATAGGCGCTATCGTCATTCTCGGATGAATGGGGCCGTCCTTCGGGGCGGCCTTTTTCGTGCGCGCTCGGCGGCCCGGAAGTCGTTCGATTTTTTCTAAAAAAACCTAGGGTAGAGGCTGGGGCGCCGCGTTTCAGCAAGGCCTTGCCCTGTCCGGAATTGGTTAACGCCTTTAGGCGAGCTCCGGAGTAAAATGCTCGCATCAGTTGTTAGAAATTCAAATTTTCGCACCGGTTTTATCTGGCGCTGGATGTCGGAAGGATCAATGTGCCGCCGGGCGGTCAACGGAACCGCCAATCTAGGGAGAACGTCCAATGGCCTCGGAAGTCGGTACGCTTCACACCCAGAAGACCGCCAGCGATGTGCTGGGTCTCTATTTCGTCAAGGCGGTGGTCGGCAATGTCGGCATGCCCGGCGCGCCGATCGTCAATCTCGCGCTTTCGGTGCAGGCGGCGTCGGGCCACGTGGCCGGTATCGCCGAGATCACCCAGGCAACCGCCAGCGGTAACCACCGCTTCCCGGTGACGGGCCAGATTTATCAGACGGGCTTTGGGCCCAACCACCAGCTCGTCTCGCTGCAAGGCGAGTTCGTCTACTCGGTGCCGCCGCCGGCCATCGGCACGTTCCTGGCCAAGTTCACCGCCGCCCTGGCGGTGGATCAGCAGTGGAACGGCACCGGCGGTTTTAACTACGTGACCACCCACGTCGAGAACGTGCCGGTCAAGAATATCGCCTAACCCTCCCCAAGGCGCTTGGCCCGCGTCGCCTCAGCCGGCGGCGCGGGCTTTTTATTGGGGCCGGAAGCTGACAAACGGCGCAAGCTGGCGCCAGACCTGCGCCTTTTGCTCAAAGCTGCGCGCGGCGTGGGCGGGCGACGAAGAGGGCAGGGCCAGGGTCGGGACGCGTCCGCCGATCAGCCGCCCGCCCAGCTTGGCCGCCGTCCCGCCGTTGAACGCCACGAGCCGCAGGGCCGGCAGGGTCTGGATCAGCGCCAACAGATCGTTCGCTGCGGGGGCGCGGATGGCCGCGTCCAGGCTTCCGGGCCGCTCGGCCTGCGCGATGACGTCCCAAAGGCCAACGCCCCGCGCCTTCAAGGCTGCCAGGCGGTCCTCGTAGGCGAGGGCGACTAGCGGCGTGTCCAGCACCTGTTCCATCAAACGCCAGAAGGCGTTCCTGGTATTGCCATAGTACTGCCGCGCGGCCAGCGAGGCCTCGCCTGGCAGGCTGCCCAGGATCAGGACACGGGTGTCGGCGTCGACGATTGGGGGAAAGCCGCGCTTAACCGCCGCCATGGGGCGGATCGTTCCTCAGCCAGCCGGTGATCATCAGCCGCGCCGCGCCGGCATAGGGCGCGACCGGCGCCACCGAGTGGACGCGCGGCACGCGAAACAGCGTCAGGGTGTTCCAGGCCGGCGCATAGCCGCGCTCGACATCGCCCTTGGCGTCGTGGAACAGCAACTGGCCGCCCCAGTCCGGCCGCCAGGTGCGCGTCAGGCCCAGGGTGTAGGCCGCCAGCCGCTCGCCAACGCCGGTGTCGTCGTGCTGGGTCAGGAAGTCGCCCGGGCGGTAGCACGTGGCCTGGCCGTCGATCTTGGTGACGGTCGTCTCGCCCGTCACGGCCGAGCAGAAGCCGATGAACGCCGGACTGTTGAGGAACTCGGTCAGGGCGTGGATCGGATGGCCGGGGTCTCGGCCCGCCAGATAGGCGTCGACCATCGGATAGCCGAGATAGACATAGGCGAAGCCGTCGCGGGCTCGCAGCGTCGCCGCGCGGAGCCGCTCGGCTACCGCGTCGCCGCCCAGGGCCTGGCGCCGCGCGCGGTCCAGCACCTCGGCCTTGCCGCGCTCGTCTGAGCAGATGATGTCCCAGTCGATGGTCTGTTCGAGGATGCCAGCCAGGCGATCGACGACCGCTGGCTCGAACACGTCAGGAATGCGCGCCACGCCCTCGCGGGCGTAGGCCGCCGCGAAGGCGGCCGGATCGAGCGCCGGGTTCAGGCGCAGGATCGGCGCGTCGTCCAAGGTCTTACGCGTCCTGGCCGAAGACGCGCTTGAAGATCACGTCGACGTTCTTGGTGTGGTAGCCGTAGTCGAACAGCTCCTCGAGCTCGGCGTCCGTCAGGGCCTTGGAGACCACAGGGTCGGCCTTCAGGAAGTCGAGGAAACGGCCTTCGCCGCGCCAGACCTTCATGGCGTTGCCTTGCACGGCCGCGTAGGCGTCTTCTCTGGAGACGTCCTTGTGGGTCAGGGCCAGCATGACCCGCTGCGAGAACACAAGGCCGCCCAGCTTGTCCAGGTTCTTGGCCATGTTGTCGGGATAGATGTTGAAGCGCTCGATGACGCCGGCCAGGCGGCGCAGGGCGAAGTCGAGGTGGATGGTGGCGTCGGGACCAATGCCGCGCTCGACCGACGAGTGGCTGATGTCGCGCTCGTGCCAGAGGGCGACGTTCTCCATCGCCGGCACCACGGCCGAACGGACTAGGCGCGCCAGACCGGTGAGGTTCTCGGTCAGGATCGGGTTGCGCTTGTGCGGCATGGCCGAGCTGCCCTTTTGGCCCGGATCGAACGGCTCTTCGGCTTCCAGGACCTCGGTGCGCTGCAGGTGGCGGATCTCGGTGGCCAGGCGCTCGACCGACGAGGCCACAACGCCCAGGGCCGCGAAATAGGCCGCGTGGCGGTCGCGCGGGATCACCTGGGTCGAGACCGGCTCGACAGCCAGGCCCATCTTGTCGGCCACGTGCTGTTCGACGCGCGGATCGACATTGGCGAAGGTGCCGACGGCGCCTGAGATCGCGCAGGTGGCGATCTCGAACTTGGCCATCGCCAGGCGCTCCTTGGCGCGCTGGAACTCGGCATAATAGCCGGCCAGCTTCAGGCCGAAGGTTACGGGCTCGGCGTGGATGCCGTGGCTGCGGCCGACGCAGACGGTCATCTTGTGCTCAAGCGCGCGACGCTTCAGCGCCTTCAGCACCAGGTCGACGTCTTCCAGCAGAAGGTCGGTGGCGCGCGACAGCTGCACGGCAAAGCAGGTGTCCAGCACGTCGCTGCTGGTCATGCCCTGGTGCAGGAAGCGGGCTTCGGGACCGACGATTTCCGACACATGGGTCAGGAAGGCGATGACGTCGTGCTTGGTGACGCGCTCGATCTCGTCGATGCGGTCGCTGTCCCAGACCGCGTCGCGGCCCTTCTCCCAGATTGTCTCGGCGGCGATCTTGGGGATGACCCCAAGCTCGGCCATGGCGTCGGCGGCGTGGGCCTCGATCTCGAACCAGATCTTGTACTTGGTCTGGCTGGACCAGATGGCGGCGGCTTCGGGGCGGGCGTAGCGGCTGATCATGGGCGGGCGTTTCGGCCTGGCGAGCCGATGAGTCAAGGGAAGAGGGTTATTACTTAGCGTCGTTGGCGGTCACTTGCCCCCTCCGCGCTTCGCGCTCCTCCCCCAGAGGGGGAAGAAGGATCGCGCGGTCTTCTTCCCCCTATGGGGGAGGAGGATGCGCAGCATCCGGAGGGGGCGAGTATCGCGCCTATGCCCCGGCCCGCTCCTTCATGTGCTTGACCAGCCCAATCGCCGCCAGGGCGTAGTGGACGCCGGCCCAGGCGTAGAAGCACAGCGAGACGATGATGCCTTGCTGGGTCGAGCGGGCCGAGGCGTCGGCGCAGGCCCGGGCGAGCTCGGGCGCGGAGCCCGCCGCAGCCAGGCCGCCGGGGCAGCTCAGCGTAAAGCTGTGAGCGCCGGCCTCGCCAAACGAGCCGGCCAGGGCGTGCAGGATGCCGGTCGAGCCCGGATTGTTGAAGTTGAACTGCGCCAGGTGGTCGATCAGCCAGCCAGTGAAGACCGGTCCGCCGCCCAGGGCGATCAGGTTGAGGAAAAAGAACAGCAGCGCCGTGGCGGTGGCCCGCCGGCGCGGCTCGACCGAGTTCTGCACCACGCCGAAGGTCGGGGCTAGGTACGTGTAATGGAAGATGCCCGGGATCAGCAGGATCAGCGCCGTGGCCTCCCAGCTGGTCTGCATATAGGCGGCGATATAGATCGGCGTGCAGATCAAGAGGCCGATCGCCGGCGTCAGGGCGTACCACTTGGCGCTCTTCTTGCCCGCCCAGTCCGACAGGAAGCCGCCCACCAGCGTGCCGACCCCGGCCGAGAAGCCGCCGACCAGCCCGACGATCAGACCGACCTGGGCCAGGCCCAGGTCGAAGGCGCGCACGAAATAGGGCGGGGCGAACGCGTTGGATCCGTAGGAGCCGAAAGAGGCGATCGTGACGCCCAGCACCATGTGCAGCACCGGCCACTTGCCGAACAGGATTTTGGTGACCGCCCAGATCTCTGAAAACTCGGCCGCCAGCGAGAAGCGCGGCTTGGCGGCGGGCTCGATGACCACGTCCTCGGCCTCGATCGGACGTTCGACGATCTCCGAGTGGCCGCGCGGTGGCTCCTTGACCACCAGCTTGACGATCAGGGCCAGCAGGATGCCCGGAAGGCCGACGATCACGAAGGCCACACGCCAGCTGAACTCCTGCGCGAGCCAGCCCCCGGCCACCGCGCCGAACATGGTGCCCAGCGGGATGCCGAAGGAATAGATCGACAGGGCCGAGGCCCGCTTCTTGGGCTCGTAATAGTCGCTGATCAGCGAGTGGCTGGGCGGCGAACAGCCCGCTTCGCCCACGCCAACCCCGAACCGGTAGAGGGCCAGTTGGGCGAAGTTCGCCGCCGCCCCGCACAGCACCGTGAAGCCCGACCAGATCACGAGCGAGACCGATATGATCGTCACCCGGTTGAAGCGCTCGGCCAGCCGCGCGATCGGGATGCCCAGGATCGTGTACAGCAGAGCGAAGTAGAGGCCTCCCAGCAGGCCCAGCTGGGTGTCGGTCAGTTTCAGGTCGACCTTGATGGCCTGGCCGATGGTGGCGATGATCGTCCGGTCTATGAAGTTGAAGGTGTAGGTCGCCAGCAGCAGGCCCAGCACCGTGGCCTTGTAGCCATTCGAGTAAAGCGGCCGATCGCCGCCGGACGCACGCGCGTCGGCCATACTGACTCTCTCCCTTCAAACACTTGTTCTAATTCTTGAGGGGACTGTGACGGAGCGGAAGCCAAAGCGCTAGGGGCTAAATCTCAGCCCCTGATGCTGGCGACCTTTAGGAAACCATCTCAGCGGCGATGGTCCGGCGCGCGCGCCAGAACAGCCAGAACGACACCACGCCCATCAAGGCCGAGATGATCAGCGCCCATCGCACGCCTTCGGCTGATCCCATGCCCATAGGGCCGGCGAAGAGGTCGCTCATCAGCCCGACGCCCAGGGGGCCAAGGCCCAGGCCGATCAGGTTGATGATGAACAGCAGCACGGCCGCCGTCGTGGCGCGCATGCTCGGGTCGACGATGCTCTGGGTCGTGGCGTAGACGGGCCCGTACCACAGGGCGCTCAGCAAGTAGTAGGGCGCCAGCAGGACCAGGGCCGGGACCGCGCCGGGCAGGCTGATCGCGGCGATATAGATCGGGACCGCCAGCAGCGAGGCTATCGCCGGGGCCACGACATAGGCGCGGATGTCCTTGACGCCGTAGCGATCGGCGATCATGCCGCCCAGCCAGGCTCCGACCACGCCAGCCGTGCCCGCGATCAGGCCAATGGACAGGCCCAGGAAGCCGGCGGACTTCAGGCCGAACTGCGCCGCCAGGCTGGCCAGCTCGGCGGTATGGTTGCGGAAGAAGAACGAGGCGGTGAACGGCGCCTGGCCATAGCCGATGAACGCCTTGATCGCCGCAGCCAGGGCCACCAGCCAGAAGGTCTTCTTGGCCATCAGCACCGCCAGGGCCGCGCCGAATCCAAGGGGCTGGGCCGCGCGGGCGGCAAGATCGGCGGCGAGCTGCTTGCGCGGCTCGACCAGGGTCAGGGCGGCGATGATCGCGAACACCACGCCCGGCGCGCCGGCGACCATGAAGGCTACGCGCCAGCCATAGGCGTCGGCCACCAGCCCGCCCATGGCCATGCCGACCAGCGTGCCCAACGGAGTGCCGATCGAATAGAAAGCGATGGCGCTAGCGCGCTTTTCCTTCGGCACATAGTCGGAGATCAGCGAATGGGCGGGCGGCGTGCAGCCGGCTTCGCCAATGCCCACGCCGATGCGGGCCAGGATCAGGTGCCAGAAGTTCTGGACGAAGCCGCACAGGACGGTGAAGGCGCTCCAGAGCGCGACCGAGGCGGAAATGATCAGCGGTCTGTTTTTGCGCTCGGCCAGGCGGGCGATTGGAATGCCCAGCACGGTGTAGAACACCGCGAAGGCCAGGCCCGTCATCATGCCCAGCTGCCAGTCGGCCAGGCCCAGCTCCTGCTTGATCGGTTCGGCCAGGATATTGATCACCTGCCGATCCAAGAAGTTCAGGGTGTAGATGATCAGCAGCAGCCAGAGCGCGTAGCGCCGGTAGGCGGTTGAAACCGGCGCGATCAGGGGCGAGCCCGTTGGCGCGGCGGGGGGGGCGTCCTTAACCATGGCGTCTCTCCCTCAAACGTTCGTTCTAATCATTGAGGCCACCTTAAACGCAGGCTAAGCCGAAGGGCCACCGGCATTTGCGTCAGCGGAGGACAGAGCATGGAACTCGTGATCGGCACCAAGCGGTGGTCAAGCTGGTCGCTGCGCCCCTGGCTGGCCCTAAAGCGCACCGGACAGTCTTTCAAGGAGACCGAGATCGAGCTGCGGCGGGGCGAGGCAACGACCGCTGACATCGCCGCCTATTCCCCCAGCAAGCTCGCGCCGGCCCTGAAGGACGGCGACCTGGTGGTCTGGGACTCGCTGGCGATCTGCGAGTACCTGGCCGAGAAATTTCCGGAGGCCAAGCTCTGGCCGGCCGATCCGGCGCTGCGGGCGCTGGGGCGATCGGCCGCCGCCGAGATGCATTCGGGCTTCCAGTCCCTGCGGAGCGAGTGCCCGATGGCCTTGGGCGAAGCGCCGCGCAAGCTGGACATCTCGGAGGCCACCCAGAAGGACGTCCGCAAAATCGTCGAGCGCTGGAACCAGCTGCTCAAGCGCTCCGGCGGGCCGTTCCTGCTGGGCGAATGGTCGATCGCCGACGCCTTCTTCACGCCCGTGGCGACGCGGTTCCGGACCTATGAGATCCACCCGTCCGACTATGGCGACACGGGCGCGGCCGGCGCCTATGCCGAGCGGCTGCTGGAGACGCCGGAATTTCTGGACTGGGAGCGCAGCGCACGGGCGGGGTAGGGCGGCCACCGCCGCAGGCCCCCACCTGACCACGCTGCGCGTGGTCGTCCGCCCCCAAAGGGGGCAGAAGGAAACGCGGGCCTTCTTCCCCCTCCGGGGGAGGGGCGCGTCAGCGCGGAGGGGGCAAGTACGGGGATTGGAGCGCCTGTATGCTCGGCGTATCCGAAATGGAACCCAACAATTTCAACGACTTCTCACTTTTACACGCCGCTGGATCATCCGCGTTGAATCGCCCCGCATACTCTTCCTTACCCGATGGCTAGGAAGGGACGTCCGGCCGGCGATCGTGACGGCTGTCGGGGGTGGTCGAGCGGGATCTAGGTTCGGGCTGAAATCGCCCGGACGGTCCGGGGACCGGGTCGCCAGCCCGGCCCGCCCGTCGGGGGCCTCTTTCGGAAGCGGGTTAAAACCCCGCGCGTCGAGGGCTCACCGGATAACGACTGCGCGGAGCGTCTGGCTTCGTCGAAACGGTACTCACTACGAACACCTCCGGACGGATGTCCGGCGCTCCGCGTCCCTTCCATCCCTTCAGCGGTCACGCCGCGTGAAGCGGCGAAGTCGCGACCAATCGTCTCGATTCACGATTAACAGCCATTTCACTACGCCTCGCGACACGGCCTTAACCAAGCCGCCCCATGCTGTATCGAAACGGGACTTTGGAGGGGCGCATGGCCCAGCACGTGGAGACCCTGGTGATCGGGGCGGGGCCGGCGGGCCTCACGACCGCCTACACCCTGGCCAAGGCTGGCCGGGCCGTGACCGTGCTGGAGATGGACGCCGCTCGCGTGGGGGGCGTGGCTCGCACCCTCGACTACAAGGGCCTGAAGTTCGACATCGGCGGCCATCGGTTCTTCTCGCGCAATCCCGAGGTTCTGGACCTGTGGCGGGAAATCCTGCCCGAAGGCTTCGTGGAGCGGCCGCGTCGCTCGCGCATCTACTATCAGGGCCGTTTCTACGCGTTCCCCTTGAGGGCCTTCCAGGCGCTGGCCAATCTGGGGCCCTGGATGGCGGCCAAGTGCGTGGCTTCGTTCGCCTGGGCCAGGGTCAAGCCCATCAAGCAGCCCGAGAGCTTCCGCGACTGGGTCCGCAACCATTTCGGCGAGACGCTGTTTTCGACCTTCTTCAAGTCTTACGCCGAGAAGGTGTGGGGCATGAGCTGCGAGGAGCTGTCGGCCGACTGGGCCCGTCAGCGCATCCGGGGGCTGAACCTCGGAACGGCGATCATGGACGGCGTCCGGCGGTCTCTGGGTCTGCGGCGAAAGACGCCTGTCGCCGCGCCGACCAAGACCTTGAGTGAGCGCTTCCTCTATCCCCGCCAAGGCGCGGGCATGGTCTGGGAGGCTTGCGCCGACAAGGTCATGGCGCTGGGGGGCGACGTTCGCCTGGGCCGTCGGGTCGATGGCCTGCACTACGACAAGCTGGCGCGCATCTGGACCGTCTCGGTCGCCTGCGCCGATGGCCGCAAGGAAATCTACACGGCCGACAATGTGGTCTCCTCGGCGCCAATCCGCGAGCTGATGCAGTCGATCAGCCCGACCCCGATGAGCGTCTTCCACGCCGGCGAACTGATGTATCGGGACTTCTTGACCGTCGTGCTGATCGGCAAGCCGCGTAAGGCGCCGCCAGACACCTGGGTCTATGTCCACGACGCCTCGGTGGAGGTCGGCCGCGTGCGCGACCTGCGCGCCTGGTCGCCGGAGATGATCCCCGAGGGTGTCGAGGCAGCCTTGGGCCTGGAGTATTTCTGCTTCGAGGGCGACGCCCTCTGGTCGTTGTCCGACGCTGAGCTGATCGCCAAGGCCAAGGCCGAGATCGCCCGTATTGGCCTGATGGATCTCGACGCCGTCGAGGACGCCTGCGTCGCCCGCCAGCGCAAGGCCTATCCCGTCTATGACGAGGCCTATGCCGAGCATGTCCGGATGATCCGTCTTGACCTGAAGATGCACTATCCGGGCCTGCATCTGGTGGGCCGCAATGGCATGCACCGCTATGGCGACCAGGACCGCGCCATGATGACCGGGGTGCTGACGGCCGAGAACATCATCGCCGGCGAACGCCTTCACGACGTCTGGGACGTCGACGAGAACGCCGTCTATGAGCGTCCGACGATCCGGACCCTGCGGCCAACTCCCCAGAGGGCGGCGGCTTGAGCGGGCGGGCTCAGGCCCTGATTCCGCCCACCGGCGTCTGCTCCGGCTTTTGGCGCTTCGATTCGCCGATCAACCAGGCGGCGCCCCAGCAGGCCAGGCTCTCGATGGCGTCGGCCAGTCCGGCCATCGCGGCCAGCACGAAGAGCCCTGAAATCAACACGACCGCCAACGCCCACATGGAAAACGCCCGCATTCCCTGACCAAGCGGGGAGGGTGTTTTTTCGTTCCGGAGAGCGACGCCAAGGCCGCAAAAAATCAGACAAATGGTTGACAACGTTGTCACGCTTCCAATGAATGGCGCGTCCGCGCAAAGACGGACTCACGAACATCGTCGCTTAGGGAGTGCTCCAGTGATTGCGGTGCTGAATTTCAATTTCGGAGGCGTTCAATGAGCGACGCCGCGATCGCCAAGTCCTCGGCCCCGGGCGGAGGCGTCAAGCTGGCCATCGTCTATGTGACGTGCCTGTTCTTCATCTGGGCGCTGGTCACCAACCTGCTGGACCCGCTGCTGAAGACCATGAAGACGGTCTTCACCCTGACGCCGGTGGAAGCCAGCCTGACGGGCTTTGCCTTCTTCATCGCTTATGGCGTCATGTCGATGCCGTCGGCGGCGTTCCTGTCCAAGTTCGGCTACGCCAAGTCGGTCATGGTCGGCCTGGGCGGCATCGTCTTGGGCTGCTTCGTCGCCATCGCCGCAGCTAAGCTACACACCTTCGCCCTGGTGCTGACGGCCCTGTTCATCATGGCCTCGGGCATCACCCTGCTGCAGGTGGCGGCCAACCCGCTGATCGCCTCGATGGGCCGTCCCGAAGACAGCTCGTTCCGTTTGAACCTGTCGCAGGCGTTCAACTCCTTGGGCGCGGCCTGCGGCCTGTGGTTCGGCGCCAACTTCCTGCTCAAGGGCGAAATCTTCGAGAAGGACATCGCGATCACCGACGCCATGCGCGAGCAGGCGCTGGGCTTTGTCTCCAACGTTTATCTCGTGATCGGCGCGGGCCTGGCCCTGTTCATCCTGGCCATCTTCTTCGTGCGTCATCGGATCACTGAAGCCGCCCCGAAGACCGGTCACTTCGTCAACCCGCTGTCGGCCCTGTCGTCCAAGTGGGCGAACCTGGGGGCCATCGGCATCTTCCTTTATGTCGGCGCCGAGGTGGCGATCTCGCTGAACCTGCTGCTGTTCCTGGAAGAAGCGCACATTCTGAACATCCCGGCCGAGCAGGCCGGCAAGATGACCACTTTCTACATGGTCTTCGCCATGATCGGCCGTTTCGCCGGCTCGGCCCTGCTGAAAAAGTTCAAGGACTACTGGCTGCTGACGGCCGTGGCCGTGGGCGCGATCGCGCTGAGCCTGGTTGTGATCTTCACCAAGGACATGGTCCCCAGCCCGCACGCCGGCGACCTGAACCTGCTGCTGGCTACCGTTCCGTTGACCACGGGGCTGATCCCGGCCTTCGCCGCCCTGCTGATCGGCCTGTTCAACTCGATCATGTTCCCGACCATCTTCACCCTGACCCTGCAGCGCTCGTCGGCTCCGGCCTCGGCGACCTCGGGCCTGCTGTGCATGGCCATCGTCGGCGGCGCCTTCCTGCCGCTGGCCTTCGCCAAGATCGAGGAGATGACGGGCTCGAAGTCGCTGGCCTTCATCGCCCCGCTGCTCTGCTACGTCTACGTCCTGTGGTTCGCGCTGGTGTCCAAGAACGCCCCGACCCACGATATCGAGGACGAAGCGGTGGGCGCGGGCCACTAACGCCGCGAGATCCGTCCGAAAAGCGCCCCGGAAGGCTTCGGCTTTCCGGGGTTTCTTTTTGTCCGATCAGTTTTCCTGAAAGCGCCTATCGAAAAACCTTGGTCGTAATTCCCAGTGCTCGACACGACATTGGACGGTCTTACGAGTGAAGGAACGCGCATGGTCGCCGCCCAATCCAAGAGCCGCCGTTACATCAGCGGTTTCGGCGTTCAGGTCCTGGTCGCCATGGCGATCGGCCTGGGCCTTGGCCTGCTGGCCCGCCACTTGGGACCGGCCGAAGGGCAGGGCGGCTATGCGCTGGCCGAGACCCTGCACCAGGTCGGCGCGATCTTCGTCCAGCTGCTGCGCACCCTGGTTCCCCCGCTGGTCTTCACCGCCATCGTCGCCAGCATCGCCAACATCGCCCAGCTGCAGAACGCCGCACGCCTCGTTTGGCGCACCCTCTTCTGGTTCGCGGTCACGGCGCTGATCGCGGTGCTGATCGGCATCGCCCTGGGCCTGATCCTTCAGCCGGGCCTGCACACCACGGTCGAAGCGGCCGCCGCCAAGGCGCCCAAGACCCACGGCTCGTGGCTCGATTTCCTGACCGGCCTCGTCCCGGTCAACATCCTGGGCCTGGCCGCCTCGACCAAGATCAGCGACGTCGGCGCGGCCTCGACCTCGCTGTCGTTCAACGTGCTGCAGATCGTCGTCATCGCGCTGGTCACGGGCGTCGCGGCGCTGAAGGTCGGCGAGGCGGGCGAGGCCTTCCTCAAGTTCAACGCCTCGGCCTTGGCCATCGTGCGCAAGGTGCTTTGGTGGGTCATCCGCCTGACCCCGATCGGCACCATCGGCCTGTTCGGCAACGCGGTGGCCCAATACGGCTGGACGACGCTGGGCCAGCTCGGCGCCTTCACCGGCGCGATCTATATCGGCCTCGGCTTGGTGCTGCTGGTCGTCTATCCGAGCATCCTGGCCATGAATGGCCTCAATCCCATCAAGTTTTTCCAGGGCGCCTGGCCGGCGATCCAGCTGGCCTTCGTCTCGCGCTCCTCGGTCGGAACCCTGCCGGTGACCGAGGCTGTGACCGAGACGAGCCTGGGCGTGCCGCGCGCCTACGCCGCCTTCGCCGTGCCGCTGGGCGCGACGACCAAGATGGACGGCTGCGCGGCCATCTATCCGGCGATCGCGGCGATCTTCGTGGCCCAGTTCTTCGGTGTGCACCTGGCCTTGTCCGACTACTTCCTGATCGTCTTCGTCTCGGTGATCGGCTCGGCCGCCACGGCGGGCCTGACTGGCGCCACTGTGATGCTGACCCTGACCCTGTCGACCCTGGGCCTGCCGCTGGAAGGCGCGGGCCTGCTGCTGGCCATCGACCCGATCCTCGACATGGGCCGCACGGCCGTGAACGTCGCCGGCCAGGCCTTGGTGCCCACGATCGTCGCCAAGCGCGAGGGCATCCTGGACCTTGAGGTTTACAACGCCGCTCGGGTCCCGGCCGAGGCGGGACTGATCGCCGCGGAATAGGCTTGGCCGGTTGCGCCGCAAGGCTTTAGCGGCGAGTTTGCGCGCCTCGTAAAGCGTCCCCGGGGGATTCCATGGTTCTGAAGACGGCGAACGGCGGCCCGGAAGGGCCGAGCCGGCGTGGATTCTTGTCCGGCGCCGCCGCTCTTGCGGGTCTCTCCGTCACCGCGCCATGCGCCTTCGCCAGGGCTTCGGATCGTGTCGAGGCCCTGCTGGCCCAGATGACGATCGAGGAGAAGGCCGGGCAGCTCTCGTGCTTCGCCGACATGATCCGACCACCGATCGGCGACATGAATCCGCTGGTCAACATCCGCAACGCCCAGGCTCTGACGGCCGAGATCAAGGCCGGGCGCATCGGCGTCCTGATGAACGGCGTCGGCGCCCAGGCCGCGCTCGACACCCAGAAGGCCGCGGTCGAGGGCTCACGCCTGAAGATCCCGCTGCTGTTCGCCGCCGATGTGATCCACGGCTTCCGCACCGTCTTCCCGATCCCGCTGGCCGAGGCCGCCAGCTTCGATCCGCATCTGGCCGAGCGCACGGCCCGGGCCGCCGCTTCCGAAGCGAGCGCTTCAGGTCTGCACTGGACCTTCGCGCCGATGGTCGACGTCGCCCGTGACCAGCGCTGGGGCCGTGTGGCCGAGGGCTCGGGCGAGGATCCCTATCTCGGCGAGGTCATGGCCGCCGCGCGGGTCCGAGGCTTCCAGGGCAAGGACCTCAAGGCCGACGACAGCATGCTGGCCACGCCCAAGCACTTCGCCGCCTATGGCGCAGTGGCGGCGGGCCTTGAGTACAATTCGGTCGAACTGTCCGAGGCCACGCTGCGGGAAGTTCACCTGCCGCCGTTCCAAGCCGCCTTTGCCGCCGGCGCGATGACCGTCATGGCGGCCTTCAACGATGTGAACGGCGTCCCGGCCACCGCCAACAAGCATCTGCTGACCGACATCCTACGGGGCGAATGGGGCTTCAAGGGCGTGGTCATCTCCGACTACACCTCCGACCAGGAACTGGTGGCGCATGGCTACGCCGCCGACGATCGCGACGCCGCGCGCCTGGCGATCCTGGCCGGCGTCGACATCAGCATGCAGAGTGGGCTCTACATCCGCTACCTGCCCGAGCTCGTCGCCTCGGGCGCCGTGCCGATGGCGGTGGTCGACGCTGCGGTGCGTCGCGTGTTGGCGCTGAAGGAGGCGGTCGGCCTCTTCGACAATCCCTATCGCTCGTTGGATCCTGCCGCCGAGCGCGCTCGCACGGCGACGCCCGCCCTGCGCGCGCTCAGTCGCGAGTCCGGGGCCAGGTCGATCGTCCTTCTGAAGAACGACAAGAAGCTGCTGCCCCTGCCCAAGGCGGGTAAGCGCCTGGCCTTGATCGGGCCTTTTGGCGACGACCGCGACAACGTGCTTGGCGCCTGGGGCGGGTTCTTCGCCGACAAGTCCCTGAACGTCGACCTTGCGACCGGGCTTCGGGCCCAGCTTGCCGATCCGGCCAGCCTCACGGTGGAGCGCGGCTCGGACATCGAGGCGCCGATCGCCGGCGGCATAGAGCGGGCGGTCGCCGCCGCCCAGGTCGCTGACATCGTTCTTCTGGCGATCGGTGAGAGCGAGACAATGACCGGCGAGGCCAAGTCCCGCACGGACATCCGTATCCCGCCGGCCCAGCAGCGCCTGGCCGAGGCCGTAGCGGCGACCGGAAAGCCCGTCGTCGTGCTGCTGCGTCATGGCCGCGCCCTGGCCTTGGAAGGTCCGGTGCGCGACGCGCCGGCGATCCTGGCGACCTGGTTCCTGGGCAGCGAGATGGGTCACGCTGTCGCCGATGTTCTGTTCGGCGCGGTCAATCCGTCGGGCCGCCTGCCGGTCAGCTTTCCGCTCGACAGCGGTCAGCAGCCATTCTTCTATAATAGCCGACCGACGGGGCGCCCCGCGCCGGCTGACCCGAACGCTCAGGAGTACAAGTCCCGCTGGCGCTCGATCCGCAATGACGCGCTATATCCCTTCGGCTTTGGGCTTGGATATGCGTCGTTCGCCGTGAGTGACCTGCGCATGAGCGCTGACAAGCTGGGCTGGCACGAGACGCTTCACGTGACGGTGAAGGTCCGCAACACGGGATCGGTGCACGGCGAGCATGTCGTACAGCTCTACATTCGCGATCGCGTCGCCAGTCGCACGCGGCCTGTCCGTGAACTGAAGGGCTTCCAACGGGTGTCGCTGGCGCCGGGCAACGAGCGAGAGGTCCGCTTCGAGCTTCGACGCGAGAACCTGATGTTCGTCGGCGACAACGACTACTGGGTCGTTGAGCCTGGGGTTTTCGATCTGTGGGTGGCCAGCTGCGCGACGGACGGTCTCGCCGCGAGCTTCGAGCTGCAACCTGCTGCTTTGGGCTGATAATCGAATCGCATCGACGAGTGTCGAGCCAAATATGCGGCGATGTTATACAGCTTTCATGGTCGAAAGCGTTCGCCCGACACGGGAGTTCCGGTGTCGCTCACGCCTCGCTCTGATGGCCCAGGTTTTCATCAGGCCTTTGTCCTAAAACGGTTTTGCCGAATCCTGAGGCCCGGTCCAACAAGACCTTGCTCAACGAGGGGCGACGGCCTTCGCCTGCGGCGGCATGTCCTGTTGTAAGGACTTGGAAACAAAATATCGTTAGCCTTACAGGGCGAAGTGTGGGTGGGGCGCTGCATCGGGGGGCGTCTTTCTGCTTTGTATTTAGATGACGCGTTGCACGCGCGCGTCCGTCAGAAGGATGGATGAATGTCGATCTCGGGCCTCTCGACCGCTCAAATTTCGGCGCTGTCGGTCACTGCTATCCAGGCGCTCTCGACCACCGACATTCAGTCGCTGAGCACCTCGCAAGTCGCGGCCATCAGCGCGACCGGGATTGGCGCGCTCGCCGGCACCCAAGTCGCGGCGCTGAGCACGACTCAGGTCAAGGCGCTCACGACCACACAGATTCCGAAGTTCGCGACTTCCGTTGCTTTTAACGGCACCCAGCTACAGCAACTCTCCACCCAGCAGGTTCAGGCGCTGACCTCGACGCAGCTGGCGGCGCTCGACACATCCCGCATTTCCGTTCTTAGCGCGACGCAGCTCGGCGCTTTGTCTTCGGCGAATTTCTCGGTGCTGGACGCCACCCAAGTCGGCGCTCTGAACACCACCCAGATCCAGGGCGTTACCGCCTCTCAGTTGAAGGGGCTGTCGGCGGCGGACATTGGCGAATTCGCCAGCACCCAGATCGCGGCGATCGCGACTGATCGTCTGGCGGCCATCAGCTCGACGGCCGTTTCGGCGATGAGCAGCACCCAGGTCGGGGCGCTCAGCACGACGCAGATCAGCTCGCTCAGCGTCACCCAGATCAAGGGTCTGAACACGACCGACGTCGGCGAGCTGTCCGCCGCGCAAGTCGGCGCGCTGACCGCCGCTCAAATGGCCTCCATGGCCTCGGCTTCCTTCTCGGCGCTGAACTCAACCCAGGTCGGCGCTCTGTCGACGACGCAAGTCCGCAGCATTACCATTGACCAGATCAAAGGGCTGAGCTCCACGGACGTTGGTCAGTTCACCGGCACCCAGATCGCGGCGCTGAGCGTGGCGCAGGTCGGCGCCCTCGTCGCGACCCAGACCGGACTCCTGTCGACGACCCAGATCAGCAGCCTGGCGACGACGCAGGTGGCGGCTTTGGCGACCTCGGTGGTTACCGGGCTGAACGCCACCCAGGTGGGGGCGCTGAGCGCCAACCAAGTCAAGGCCTTGACGACGGCGCAGCTTGGCGCGCTGTCGACGACGGACATGGGCGAGCTGGCGACGACGCAGGTGTCGGCGCTGACGACGGCGCAACTGACGGCGCTGTCCTCGAGCAACATCTCGGCGCTGACGAGCACGCAGGTTGGCGCGCTGGCGACGACGCAGATCCAGGCGCTGACGACGTCGCAGCTGAAGGGTCTGACGACGACGGATATTGGCGAGCTGGCGACGACGCAGGTGTCGGCGCTGACGACGCCGCAGCTGACGGCGCTGGGGGGCAACATCTCGGCGTTCAACGCCACCCAGACGGCGGCGTTGACGACGACGCAGATCAAGGGTCTGACGACCGATCAGGTCAAGAACCTGACGACGACCGACATCGGTGAGCTGACGACGACCCAGATCGGCGCGCTGAGCGCGGCGCAGATGGGGGCGCTGACTGCGACCAACGTCTCGGCGCTGACGAGCACGCAGGTTGGGGCGCTGGCCAATACGCAGGTGGCGGCGCTGTCGACGACGCAGCTGAGCGGCCTGTCGACCACGGACGTCGGCGAGCTGTCGAGCACGCAGGTTGGGGCGCTGTCGGCGCTGCAAATCGGGGCGCTGAAGGACACGCAAGTCCAGCAGCTGTCGACGACGCAGATCGCGGGCCTGTCCTCGACGCAGGTCGGTGCGATCAGCACCACCAACATCAAGCTGCTGAACGCCACGCAGATCGGTGCGCTGACGACCACGCAGGTCAAGGGCCTGACGGTGGCTCAGGCGGGCGCGCTGACGACGACCAATGTCGCGGCCCTGGCCACGACCCAAATCTCGACGCTGTCGACGGCCCAGGTTGCGGCGCTGTCTTCGACCAACATCTCGGCGCTGAACTCGACCCAGGTTGGGGCGCTGGCCACGACGCAGGTTCAAGCTCTGACGACGTCGCAGCTGAAGGGTCTGACGACGACGGACATCGGCGAGCTGACGACGACCCAGGTCGGGGCGCTTGGCACGACGCAGGTAGCGGCGCTGACGACGACGGCGTTCTCGGCGCTGAACGCCACCCAGGTGGGTTCGCTGTCGACGAGCCAGGTCAGGGCGCTGACGGCTGATCAGGTCAAGAACCTGACGACGACCGACATCGGCGAGCTGACCACGACCCAGGTCGGTGCGCTGACAACGGCGCAGGTCGCGGGGCTGACGACGACGGCGTTCTCGGCGCTGAACGCCACGCAAGTGGGGGCGCTGACGACCACGCAGGTCAAGGCGCTGACGACCACCCAGGTCAAGAACCTGACGACCACCGACATCGGTGAGCTGACCGCAACCCAGGTCGGCGCGTTGAGCGCTGCCCAGATCGGCGTGTTGGCCACGACCCAGGCCGCGCAGCTGTCGACGACCCAGATCAGCAGCCTGGCGACGACGCAGGTGGCGGCTTTGGCGACCTCGGTGGTTACCGGGCTGAACGCCACTCAGGTGGGGGCGCTGAGCGCCAACCAGGTCAAGGCCTTGACGACGGCGCAGCTTGGCGCGCTGTCGACGACGGACATGGGCGAGCTGGCGACGACGCAGGTGTCGGCGCTGACGACGGCGCAACTGACGGCGCTGTCCTCGAGCAACATCTCGGCGCTGACGAGCACGCAGGTTGGCGCGCTGGCGACGACGCAGATCCAGGCGCTGACGACGTCGCAGCTGAAGGGTCTGACGACGACGGATATTGGCGAGCTGGCGACGACCCAGGTGTCGGCGCTGACGACGCCGCAGCTGACGGCGCTGGGGGCCAACATCTCGGCGTTCAACGCCACCCAGACGGCGGCGTTGACGACGACGCAGATCAAGGGTCTGACGACCGATCAGGTCAAGAACCTGACGACGACCGACATCGGTGAGCTGACGACGACCCAGATCGGCGCGCTGAGCGCGGCGCAGATGGGGGCGCTGACCGCGACCAACGTCTCGGCGCTGACGAGCACGCAGGTTGGGGCGCTGGCCAATACGCAGGTGGCGGCGCTGTCGACGACGCAGCTGAGCGGCCTGTCGACCACGGACGTCGGCGAGCTGTCGAGCACGCAGGTTGGGGCGCTGTCGGCGCTGCAAATCGGGGCGCTGAAGGACACGCAAGTCCAGCAGCTGTCGACGACGCAGATCGCGGGCCTGTCCTCGACGCAGGTCGGTGCGATCAGCACCACCAACATCAAGCTGCTGAACGCCACGCAGATCGGTGCGCTGACGACCACGCAGGTCAAGGGCCTGACGGTGGCTCAGGCGGGGGCTCTGACGACGACCAATGTCGCGGCCTTGGCCACGACCCAGATCTCGACGCTGTCGACGGCCCAGGTTGCGGCGCTGTCTTCGACCAACATCTCGGCGCTGAACTCGACCCAGGTTGGGGCGCTGGCCACGACGCAGGTTCAGGCTCTGACGACGTCGCAGCTGAAGGGTCTGACGACGACGGACATCGGCGAGCTGACGACGACCCAGGTCGGGGCGCTTGGCACGACGCAGGTAGCGGCGCTGACGACGACGGCGTTCTCGGCGCTGAACGCCACCCAGGTGGGTTCGCTGTCGACGAGCCAGGTCAGGGCGCTGACGGCTGATCAGGTCAAGAACCTGACGACGACCGACATCGGCGAGCTGACGACGACCCAGGTCGGTGCGCTGACAACGGCGCAGGTCGCGGGGCTGACGACGACGGCGTTCTCGGCGCTGAACGCCACGCAAGTGGGGGCGCTGACGACCACGCAGGTCAAGGCGCTGACGACCGACCAGGTCAAGAACCTGACGACCACCGACATCGGTGAGCTGACCGCAACCCAGGTCGGCGCGTTGAGCGCTGCCCAGATCGGCGTGTTGGCCACGACCCAGGCCGCGCAGCTGTCGACGACCCAGATCAGCAGTCTGGCGACGACGCAGGTGGCGGCTTTGGCGACCTCGGTGGTCACCGGGCTGAACGCCACCCAGGTGGGGGCGCTGAGCGCCAACCAGATCAAGGCCTTGACGACGGCGCAGCTTGGCGCGCTGTCGACGACGGACATGGGCGAGCTGGCGACGACGCAGGTGTCGGCGCTGACGACGGCGCAACTGACGGCGCTGTCCTCGAGCAACATCTCGGCGCTGACGAGCACGCAGGTTGGCGCGCTGGCGACGACGCAGATCCAGGCGCTGACGACGTCGCAGCTGAAGGGGCTGACGACGACGGATATTGGCGAGCTGGCGACGACCCAGGTGTCGGCGCTGACGACGCCGCAGCTGACGGCGCTGGGGGCCAACATCTCGGCGTTCAACGCCACCCAGACGGCGGCGTTGACGACGACGCAGATCAAGGGTCTGACGACCGATCAGGTCAAGAACCTGACGACGACCGACATCGGTGAGCTGACGACGACCCAGATCGGCGCGCTGAGCGCGGCGCAGATGGGGGCGCTGACTGCGACCAACGTCTCGGCGCTGACGAGCACGCAGGTTGGGGCGCTGGCCAATACGCAGGTGGCGGCGCTGTCGACGACGCAACTGAGCGGCCTGTCGACCACGGACGTCGGCGAGCTGTCGAGCACGCAGGTTGGGGCGCTGTCGGCGCTGCAAATCGGGGCGCTGAAGGACACGCAAGTCCAGCAGCTGTCGACGACGCAGATCGGGGGCCTGTCCTCGACGCAGGTCGGTGCGATCAGCACCACCAACATCAAGCTGCTGAACGCCACGCAGATCGGTGCGCTGACGACCACGCAGGTCAAGGGCCTGACGGTGGCTCAGGCGGGCGCGCTGACGACGACCAATGTCGCGGCCCTGGCCACGACCCAGATCTCGACGCTGTCGACGGCCCAGGTTGCGGCGCTGTCTTCGACCAACATCTCGGCGCTGAACTCGACCCAGGTTGGGGCGCTGGCCACGACGCAGGTTCAAGCTCTGACGACGTCGCAGCTGAAGGGGCTGACGACGACGGACATTGGCGAGCTGACGACGACCCAGGTCGGGGCGCTTGGCACGACGCAGGTAGCGGCGCTGACGACGACGGCGTTCTCGGCGCTGAACGCCACCCAGGTGGGTTCGCTGTCGACGAGCCAGGTCAGGGCGCTGACGCCAGACCAGGTCAAGAACCTGACGACGACGGACATTGGCGAGCTGACGACGACCCAGGTCGGTGCGCTGACAACGGCGCAGGTCGCGGGGCTGACGACGACGGCGTTCTCGGCGCTGAACGCCACGCAAGTGGGGGCGCTGACGACCACGCAGGTCAAGGCGCTGACGACCGACCAGGTCAAGAACCTGACGACCACTGACATCGGTGAGCTGACCACGACCCAGATCGGCGCGCTGAGCGTGGCGCAGATGGGGGCGCTGACGCCGGCCAACGTCTCGGCGCTGACGAGCACGCAGGTGGGGGCGCTGGCCACGACGCAGGTTGCGGGGCTGTCGACGACGCAGCTGAGTGGTCTGTCGGTGACGGATGTCGGCGAGCTGACGAGCACGCAGGTTGGGTCGCTGACGGCGCTGCAGGTCGGGGCGCTGAAGGACACGCAAGTCCAGCAGCTGTCGACGACGCAGATCGGGGCCTGTCTTCGACGCAGCTGGGGGCGATCACCACCACCAACATCAAGCTGCTGAACACCACGCAGATCGGGGCGTTGACCACCACGCAGCTCAAGGGCCTGTCCGTGGCTCAGGCGGGTGCTCTGACGACGACCAATGTCGGGGCCCTGGCCACGACCCAGGTCTCGGCCTTGAGCTCGACCCAGTTGGCGGCTGTCAGCGAGACCAGCTTCTCGGCGCTGAACGCCACTCAGGTCGGCGCTCTGGCTGACACGCACATCAAGGCGCTGACGGCCTCGCAGCTGAAAGGCCTGACGACGACCGACATGGGCGAACTGTCGACCACCCAGCTAGCGACGCTGTCGGTTGCGCAGATGGCCTCGCTGTCGCCCACCAACGTCTCGGCGCTGAACAGCACCCAGACCGCGGCGTTGACGACGACGCAGATCAAGGGCCTGACGACCACGCAGCTAGGCGGGCTGTCGACGACCGATCTTGGCGAACTGACCACCACCCAGGTCGGCGCGCTGACCACGGCGCAGCTGAACTTCCTGGGCTCCAACGTCTCGGCGTTCAACGCGACGCAGATGGCCGCGCTGACGACGACGCAGATCAAGGGGCTGACGAACACGCAGCTGAGTGGGCTGACGACCACCGACATTGGTGAGCTGACCACGACCCAGGTCGAGTCCTTGAGCGCGGCGCAGGTCGGCCTGCTGGCCACAACCCAGGCCGCGCAGCTGTCGACGACCCAGCTGGGAGCCCTGAGCGCGACGCAGGTTGGGGCGCTGACGACGACGGCGTTCTCGGCGCTGGACGCCACGCAGGTGGGGACGCTGAGCACCACCCAGCTCAAGGGGCTGACCACGGCTCAACTGGGGGCGTTGACGACGACGGACGTTGGCGAGCTGAGGACCACTCAGATCTCGTCGTTGGCGACCACCCAGGTGGCGGCGCTCAGCGCGACCAGTCTGTCCGCTCTGAACACGACACAGGCCGTCGCTCTGACCACTACCCAGGTCAAGGCGCTGACCAGCACCCAGCTGAAGGGCCTGTCCGCGACGGATATCGGCGAGTTGGCTAGCACCCAGGTGGGGGCGCTGACGTCGAGCCAGGTCGGCCAGCTTACCACTACGGTGATCGCCGCCCTGACGACCACGCAGATGGGCATGCTGCAGGCCACCCAAATCCCCGGCCTGACGACTACCCAGCTCGACTTCCTGTCGACGACGAACATCGAGGCGCTGACCAGCACTCAGGCCAACGCTCTGACCCAGACCCAGGTCCAGAGCCTGAGCAATGATCAAGTCACCTCGTACGTGAAGGTCATCTAGTAAGGTTCCTGCCGTCCGCGTCTTGAAGCGCGGACGGCAGGCGCCGATTTGGCCCATTGGTCCAGGTTCCTCTCGCGTGTCATGATCTTGCCCGGCTGACTCGTGCGCCGTGATCGGGCGCTCGCGTCGGCACTTCAAAGTGCTTCAGGAAGACCATGGCTGACGTCGATACGCTGGACCTGTTGAGCAAGCTGACCGCCGAGAGCTTCTCGCTCGGCGAACTGATCGGGTTGACCGCCGCCTTGGCGGATAGCCCAGCGCTTGCGGATCAAGCCTACAAGATCTGGATTCAGTTCAACGCCCAGCATCCGCAGCTGAGCGTTGCGCATTTCAACCGCGCGGTCCTTCAGGCCGCGCTGGGCGACATCGCAGGCGCGGCGGCGTCGCTGGAAGCCGCGATCGCGGTGAACGCCGACTTCCTTCCGGCCTATGTCAATCTGGGGGGCGTGCAGGAGCGCGCCGGGTTGACCGAGCTGGCGATCGCCACCTGGGAGGCCGGCGCCAACAGGTCCATCGTGCCGAACGGCGCGAACGTCGGCTACGCCTTCACATGCCTCAAGCAGATCGCCCGCCTGCTTAGCGAGACGCATCAGATGGCCCGCGCAGAAGTCGCGCTCCAGCGTGCGGCGGACCTTGATCCGCACGCGATGGACGTGATCGGTCAGCTGGTCGCCGTACGCATGTCGCAGTGCAAGTGGCCGGCCGTGCTGCCGACCGAGCGCGTCGCTCGGGACGTCATGCTCAAGGGCGTCAATCCCTTGTCGGTCGCGGCGTTGACGGACGATTCTCTTCTTCAGTTGGCTGCGGCCAATCACTTCGTCGAGCGCGAAGCCAAGGCGACGCTGGAGCAAATCCGGGCTGATCGCCGCGACGCGCCAATCGACCTGGCGGGACGCCGCCCGCGGATCGGCTACATCTCATCGGATCTCCGAGACCACGCCGTCGGCTATCTCATGGCCGAGCTGTTCGAGGTGCACGACAAGGAAAAGGTCGAGGTCTTCGCCTACTACTGCGGCAAGGAGTCCAGCGATGGGCTGAACACCCGCATCCGCGCGGCGGTCGAGCACTTCATCGACATCCGGCCGATGAGCGATGACGAAGCAGCCCAACGCATAGCCGACGACGGGATCGACATCCTAGTCGACGTGAACGGCCATACCCGTGACGCTCGGACCGGCGTCTTCGCCCGTCGCCCCGCGCCGATCCTGGTCAACTGGCTGGGCTATCCTGGCACGATGGGCAGCGACTACCATCACTACATCATCGGCGATCCTTGGATCATCCCGCCCGAGATGGAGCGCTACTATTCCGAAGCGGTCCGCCGGATCCCCTGCTACCAGCCCAATGATCGTCGCCGGAAGGTCTCCGACACCTGCCCGACCCGCCAGGAGGCCGGCCTGCCGGAGGATGGCTTCGTCTTCTGCTGCTTCAACGGAACGCAGAAGATCACCCCCCACGTCTTCGACCGCTGGATCGAAATCCTGAAGCGAACGCCTGGCAGCGTCCTGTGGCTGCTGGACAGCAATCCCGAGACCAACGCCGGCCTGCGCGACTCGGCGGAGGCGCGAGGCGTGGATCGAACCCGCTTGGTCTTCGCGCCGAAGATGCCCAACGTCGACCATCTGGCGCGTTACCCCTTGGCGGACCTGTTCCTCGACACCACGCCCTATGGCGCGCACACCACGGCGTCGGACGCTCTGTGGATGGCCGTGCCCGTTCTCACCTGGTCGGGCCGCAGCTTCGCTTCGCGGGTCTGTGGCAGCCTAGTGCGTAGCGCCGGCCTTCCCGAACTGGTGGTCGATAGCGCCTCCGCCTACGTGGAGAAGGCCGTCGAGATTGGATCGGATCCTGAGAAGGCCAAGGCCTTGCGCGCGACGCTTCAAGCCAATCGCGACAGCTGCGTGCTGTTCGACATGGACCTGCTGGCGGACAAGCTCGAGGCGCTCTATGGCGAAATGATCGCCGAGCATCAGTCCGGTCAGCGGCCGAGGCCGAACCTGACCAACCTTTCGACCTACTTCAATATCGGGACCACCCTGGATCGGGAGGGGCGCGAGATGCAGGCCGAGCCGGACCTCGATGCGCTGTATCGCGCAGAACTGGCCCGGCTCCACCTCTTGAAAGCCCAGCCTGCCGACGGGCGCATCTGGGAAGGCTTCGATCAGTGAACCGCTCGCAGCTGGAAGCGCTGCAGCTAGATGGCTACGCGCCGCGCACGATGCTGGACGTCGGGGCCCATATCGGGACCTTTTCTCTCGGCTTCCTGCAGGCGTTTCCCGACTGCGTCCCGACCTTGGTTGAGCCAAATCCCTTCTGCGAGGAGGCGCTGGCTAAGCTGCCGTTCGAGCGACACATGGCGGCGGCTTCGGACCAGACGGGGGAGGCCGAGCTTTTCCTGACCAAGGAATGGCTGCAATCGACGGGGACTTCGCTCTATCGCGAGAACACGGACTTCTTCCGCGACGAGGTGGCCATCAAGCGGACGGTGCCGAAAGCGCGGCTGGATGATCTTTTCGCGGGGCGGCGCTTTGACTTCGTCAAGATCGACACCCAGGGCTCCGAGCTGGATGTGCTGCGTGGCGGTGAGACCGTGCTGCGCGACGCGGACTACATCCTGATCGAGATTTCGCTGGTCAATTACAACATCGGCGCAGCGCCGGCCGAGGCCGTGTTCGCCCAGTTGGCGTCGATGGGTTTCGAACCCGTCGACGTCACCGAATTCCATCGCCTGAAAGGCGTTCAGGACGGCGGCCTTCTGCAGATCGACCTGCTGTTCAAGCGCCGTGCGGCGCGGCCGCGCCAGTTTGGCCGTCTGACCGCTCTCAACGACCTGGATGGATTGTTCGCTCACTTGCGCGCTCGCAAGGCTCAGAGCCCGGACTTCAAGATTCTGCTGATCGGCGGGGGGCCGGCCGGGTGGCCCGAGGACCTGCGCGACGCCACCTTGGGCGGCGCCGGTGAGTTCTCCGGCGATCTGTCCGAGCCGGCCACCTATCGCGCGATCCTGGCGCACGTCGCGCGCCACGGCCGCTTCGACTACTGCGTCGCGCCGCACGTGCTGCAGACCCTGGCGCGGCCATCCGCGCTTCTGGAGCACCTGCCGCTACTCGCCGAGCGGGGCTGGATCAGCACGCCGTCACGCTATCTGGAGCTTCTGAGGCCTGAAGGCGCCCACCGGGGCTACGCTCATCACCGATGGATCGCCGACCATGTTGACGATGCGCTGGTCCTGGCCCCCAAAATGCCGCTGATCGAGCATATGGAGTTCCCGGCCGAGACGGCCTGGAGCCAGGCGCCCGAGCGTTTCGAGCTTCAGATCGGTTGGCGCGGAGGGCTGCGTTTCGAGCTGCTGACCGGGGAGGGCGCCCTGCCGGCTAAAGACCGGGCGCTGGCCCTTCTCACGCGCTTCCTGCATGGCGTTCCCGCGAAGGAGGCGGCTGGACGCTCCGGAGTGTCGACGGTCGATATCGACGCCGAGTTGGCGGCGGCCCTGGCCCATGCCCGTGATCCGAATTCCGGCATGCACCCGCTGGGGCGGCTAAAATACTACTACGACGCGCTTGGCCTGCTCCTCGGCGCGCCACTGACGCCCGAGCGCCTGTCGGCGTTCGAGGCGCTGCTGGTGGAGGCCAAGGCGATGGACGTCGACCCGCCCGGACCCGATTGGGCGGGCTGGTCGATGCACTACCATGTGGTGCTCGAGGCGCTTGTCGGGGCGAACCTGTCCGCGCCGACCCCCGTGGCGCCCGATGACGGACCCCAGACGTTCCTGACCGGTGACGGCCAAACCCTCAACGCCAAGAAGCTCAAGGCGCATGCCGACAAGCTGGGTGCGCGGGTCGTGTTCTTTGCGGCCGCTGACGCGCGTTATGTCGAGCTCTACGCGCGCTTGCTGGCCTTGTCGGTGATCAAGTACAGCGACGTGCCGTTCCTGGTGGTCATCCACGTCATCGGCGGCGCGGATCGCCTCGCGCAGACCGCCGCCACCGTTGGCGTCGCGGATCCTAGAGTGGTCTTCATGGGCGATCGGTTCGACGGCGCGGCCGTGACGACGCGCTGCTATGAAGCGCCGCCCAAGGGGCTGATGGAAATCCCCGTCGCCCACTATCAGTCCGTGCGCTTCCAACGCCTGGGCGGCTTGCTGGACATTTTGCAACGACCCGTTTTCGTTTCGGATATCGACCTGCTGCTACAGCGCGGCGTGGAAGACCTCCTGGAGCGTTGGAGCGACGCCGACTTCGTCATCAACGAAAACGAAGACAATATGCAGGTGGGCTCTCGGATCACCGCCAACCTGCTGCTGGCGCGGCCGACACCGGCCACCGCAGTGATGCTTCGCTGGGCGCGGGCCTTCCTCGATGATCGTCTGTCTCGCGACGTCGTCACGCGCTGGATCGACCAGATCGCTCTGAACCTCGCGCGACACCATGTGGCGCTGCACGTTCCGGACGTGCGAGTGGGAACCTTCGACACCCAGCGCGACATCAACAATGTGATGTTCACCGAGTACGTTCCGGGTCACCCGTTCCGGTTCCTGTCCTTGTACCATGGCTTCGACGTGTCGACGCTGGAGCAAGACTAGGATGCGTTAAGCCCGGTTCAGGGGGGGCGGGCTTCTATCAGCAGGCTCTAAGCTTCGGCCCTCGCCCTCATGAGCACGGCGCCGCCGCTTTCGGCCCAGAGGTCGGCGCCGTCGCCATCGCGACGCCCGCGCGCCGTGATCGTCTCTCCGCAGAAAGCCGGTTTGAGGGCGCGGAAGGAGAAGCGTCTCAGGGCCCGTTTGGGCATAGCCTCAAGCAGGAGCAAGGCGAGCAGCGGGCCGTGCGCCACGAGGCCTGGATAGCCCTCAACGCGGGTCGCATAATCCAGGTCGTAGTGAATCCGGTGGCCATTGGCGGTCGCGGCGGAGAAGAAGAACAGCAACGCCGGGTCGGTAGCGGTCTCGTGGCTCCAGTCCGCCTTGGCGGGCGGATCGGTCTCTGGCGATCGCGAAACGGGTAGGGCGGCCGTGTAGACAATCGTCTGGCGCTCGACGACGTCGACCGCTCCCGACTGGCTGAAGGTCCGCTCGACGGTCACGAAGACCAAGGGGCCGCTGGCGCCTGCCTTCTCCTCGATGTTGGCGATCGTTTCGGTGAGTTCGGTTTCGGCGCCGGCAAGCAAGGGTTCGAAGAAGCGCATGTCCGCCGCCGCGAACATTCGCCGGGGCGCTTCGATCGGCGGAAGGAAAAGGCCGCGCCTGGGGTGGCCGTCGGGTCCCAGGTCAGAGCGCCTGACCGGCTCTGCGAGGCACGCCCAATGCCAGGCGGGCGGAACCTCATTGGGCGAGATAGGGCGGTCGAGGACGGCCGCGAGCCGCGCCAGGTCCGAGGCCTCCAGCACCGCCGTCCGCCGCCTCTGGCGACCGATCCACTCGGCGTACGCGCCCATCAGTAGGAGCGGGGCAGGCCAAGCACGTGCTCGGCGACATAGGCCAGGATCAGGTTCGTCGAGATCGGCGCCACCTGATAGAGGCGCGTCTCGCGGAACTTGCGCTCGATGTCGTACTCCTCGGCGAAGCCGAAGCCGCCGTGGGTCTGCAGGCACATGTCGGCGGCCGCCCACGAAGCCTCGGAAGCCAGCATCTTGCCGATATTGGCCTGTTCGCCACAAGGCTGGCTGGCGTCGTAGCGCGCGGCGGCGTCGTAGATCGTCAGGCGGGCGGCGTGGGTCTGGGCGTAGGCCCTGGCGATCGGGAACTGGACGCCCTGGTTCTGGCCGATCGGGCGGCCGAAGACGACGCGACTGTTGGCATAGTCCCGGGCCTTGCCGATCAGCCAGGCGGCGTCGCCCAGGCACTCGGCCCCGATCAGGATCCGCTCGGCGTTCATGCCGTCCAGAATGTAGCGGAAGCCCTTGCCTTCCTCGCCGATCAGGCTGTCGGCGGGGATAACGAGGTTGTCGAAGAACACCTCGGTCGTGGCGTGGTTCAACATGGTGGCGATCGGCTTGATCGTCAGGCCGGCCCCCTTGGCCGCGCGCATGTCGACCAGGAACACCGACAGGCCGTCGGCCTTGCGCGCGACCTTGTCCTTGGGCGTGGTGCGCGCCAGCAGGACCATCAGGTCCGAATGCTCGGCCCGGCTGGTCCAGACCTTCTGGCCGTTGATCACATAGGTTTCGCCCTCGCGGCGGGCGAAGGTCGAGATCGAGGTGGTGTCGGTGCCGGCCGTGGGCTCGGTGACGCCAAACGCCTGGAGCCGGATCGACCCATCGGCGATGCGCGGCAACCACTTTTCCTTCTGGGCCTGCGAGCCATGCCTGAGCACCGTGCCCATGGTGTACATCTGGGCGTGCAGGGCTGCGGCGTTGCCGCCACTGGTGTGGACCTCCTCCAAGATCGCCGCCGCCGCTGTCAGGCCAAGACCGCCGCCGCCGTAGTTTTCCGGGATGAGTACGCCCAACAGACCGGCCCTGGTCATCGCCGCGACGAACTCGGTCGGATAGGCCTTCTCGCGGTCCAGGCCGCGCCAATAGACCGGTGGGAAATCGCGGCAGAGCGCCCGCACCGTTTGGCGCAGGGCTTCGATCAGTTCGGGGTCGGCGAGGGTGGACATGGGGTCAGCTTCCAGCCTCGCGGAGGCCGCGTCCAGACTCCCGTTAAGTCAGCGTCGCCGGTTCGCTAAACGGCTCTCGGCCGCTTGCGCGGCCCCGTCTAAGCTACTGATTTTAGAAGGAATGGTGGGTGTAGTAGGATTCGAACCTACGACCCGCTGATTAAGAGCCCTCGGGTCAGACTTCGACAAAGGCCCGCAATCGGCCGCAATCTCTTGCGCAGCGAGCCTTTGGGCCACGCGGAGCGCGTCGGGCGCGCGCTGATCCCCCGCAGTTGCCCGATGGACGCCGACAACACCCTGGGGGCATAGCAGGGGAAGTCCCGGGACTGTGCGATCAGTTGATCGAACAAAGCGCTTTGCGTGCCGGGCGCATTTTGAAGTGCAAAGTTGCAAGGGGAGGCAGGGGAGGCGGCGCCGGCATCGTGCCGCGTGTCCTGCCGATTGGCCGTCAGGCCTCCCGGGAAACAAGGCGACCACTACAGGGCTGCTCCAAGCGCAGAAACACCGTCGTGGAGGCTGGGGAGCAATTGGCGGGAAGAGGATGCTCGTCGCTGCTCCTCCGATCTAAGTGCGTCCGACCAAGCCGTTTTGCGTGCTCAGGTGGAGGTTGGGGAGGAAAGTCGCTCATCCACCAGCTGCGCCAACTCCTTCACTAGCGCACCCAACTGCTGAATGTCTGGGTGGCGCGTCACGTCACCACCTGGAGCCTCAAGAATGAGGCGTGCAATGTCTGAGAAGTGCCATTGGTCTGGCTTCATCGCCTGATACCAGGGCCACCAGGCCGACGTTCGCCCACCGCCCTTGACCTGGGTCAGATCGTCCAGCCGGTTCCGCGCGGAGCTGGCGTGCTCTGCCTTGACGCTGCGGTTGTTGCCGTCTGGCGCCTTGACGCCGACGATCAGTTTTTGTGCGCCAGACCGCTGCGCCTCGATCGCGATCCAGCAGTTCTCGGGCCAGGATGGCCTACTGATCGGCCAAGCGTCGGTCACCAGATCGACGTACTGGCTGAGCGTGTAGTTCGGGTCCGTTTCGAAGTCGCCCTCAACCGACTTCGCCTGCGAGAGCAGATAGTCGCCAATCTGATCAACAACCACATCCCAAAGGTGGTCGGCTGTGAGGAGCACCGCCGCGATGGCCTGTCGGTGCTCGCCTCCACGGGCGAACCGGGTTTCCACAGCTTCGGCATAGGCCTCCAAGCCGGAGATCTGGGGCACTGCGGCAAACTCCATTTCAAGATAGCTGATGAGGTCTTCGACGAAGCGCCGCGCGCGGTCGGAGCGGATGTCCGGCACGGTCGATGCGATCAGGTTCGCGAAGGAGTCATTGGCGTCCTTTCCGCCCGCGAGCGGCAACTGGACGATCTCTCCCTTCGCCGTCTCCGGCTCTTGATCGGACATGAACACAAGGGCGACGTCTCGGGAACCTGCGCGCAGGCGGATCTCATCCAGATAGTCGGTGAGTTGGTTTGGTTGCTGGCCGGCATCGAGCTTTACCTCAATGCCCAGCACCATTGTCGTGGTCTCGATCAATATGTCGATCCGGCGACCTTGCAGGGTCATGGCTTCTCGCGTGACTTTGACATGGTCACGCGCGGTCACGGGGCGAAAGCCTGCCAGCCCGCATAGCGCATTGAGGAACAGTGCTCCCTGACCATGGCTCCCACGCGGGTCCAGCAGGTCGGCAATTACGCGGCTCATCGCGAGTTCATTGGGAACCAGGAGGCCAAACGGGTTCAGCCTTGGCGAGCCGTAGAGGTTGGCGCCAGCCTGATGAGCGGCAAGTTTGGGCATTTCCGCTTCAAGTTCGGAAAGGCCAGTGCCCACGGCGTCGAAGGCCTCTTGAGGAGAGGGCATGGTCTCCAAGTCCGATTTGGGGCCAACTTCCAGTCGAGCAAGCTAGAACGGTCTAGCTGCGGCGTACAAGGTCCTCAGGCTGCACGCCGAGGGCGTTGGCCAAGCGCTCCAGCGCCCGGATGCTTGGGTTCCTGGTGCCACGCTCCAAGTCGCTCAGGTAAGCGCGCTTCATGCCTGCGTCGAGGGCAAGCTGCTCCTGCGACATGCCCCTTGCCTTGCGGTGGGCACGCACGTTTTGGCCGAGGAGCTGCACCAAATCCATGCCGGGAAAGGGCCAGCCAAAAGTACATTGTGCTGCCCCCTAATCGTGTCATTTTCCCCATTCTTGAAACTCTCAGGGGACAAAATGTTCAATTTGCAAAGTGGACGCCGAGCGCAGCGCCTCGCCGCCGTGGTCGCATGTCAGATCATCGCGGCGTTCGCGCTGGCGGGCTGTGGAGATGGCGCGGCGCCGACCGGAGGCGGCAACGCCGCTGAGGCTGGCGTATCTCAGGGAGGGGGACTGTTTGCTGGTTTCGGAGGGCCCTCTAAGGAATTCCTTGGGCAGTGCATGCGCGTCCAGATGACGGATGGCTCCCTTCGGGACTCGTCCGTCGGTCTCATGCAGGTCGGCGAGTTCGTCGGTGTCATGGAGGGCAACCCGAACGCCAGGCTCACGTGGGAAAGGGACGGGGACGGGACGTACATTGCGCACGACGTCATTCAGGATCGGGTGAAAGGGACGGAGATGACCGTCGACCTGAAGTTCGCAGACTTCGGCGACGCGGTGGCTTCAGACGTGTGTGGACCCAAGCAAATCGCCGCCACGCGCATCGTCCTGAACGGCATTGAGCTGAAGGGCTACGACAAGGTCGCGTTCATCGACAAGCTCATGATCAAGGCGCGACCTTAATAGAAAGGGGCCGGCCGGTAGTGGCCGGCCCCAATCTCCTAGGTCATTTCCGCGACCGATTCCGCAGCGCGAGCATAGGAGGGGCGGAGGCAGAAAATCGCGCGCCGGCTGGAGTGTACCAACGGGCCGGAGGGGTTACTCAGCTCATCAAGGATGCGGCGCAAGGCGTGGCCATGGCGCCAGCCGGTGGCTTCGACAGCCCCCGACGTGAACAAGGACTCGATCGCCTCAGAGGCCGCGCTGGCCGTATCGACTTTGATGATCCGTCCAGTCGGCGCGCCGATCCCTCGGCGGAGGTCGAGCAAAGGCGATAGCGCCAGCAGCAACTCGTCAACGGACGCGGTAGCGTCAGCCGCTTCCAGCACATGTGTACGCAAATCGTTCAGGAGCGGTTCGGCTAGCTCCGCAAACTCAAGCAATAACTTTCGCGCGGTCGTGCCGTCCACATGCCCGTCCTTCTGAGTGCACTTTAATGCCCGGAAGGCCGCTCTGTTGGCACAGTCGATCTCAACTCGGAGAAGCTGGTGGTCTTTCGCGTAGACCTTGAAGCACGGGCCGTGTTGCTGGCGCCAATAACGTACGGTGATGGCACCAGCAGAGTCCGTCGCTGAGGCCCGATACCAGTCCACGCAGTAGCGGGTTCGGCCCGGGAGCCCGGTGCGCTGTAGCCGGCGAACCGCTTCCTTTGCGTCCTGGACTTCGAGATCCAAGCACGCCTCGGCAGATTTGAGCCAAGTCTCGACGGCGCCAGTATCGCAGCCGGCCGGAACGGCTTCATCTAGGGCGCGCGCCACCGTCGCGAGTGCCAGTGCCATCAAATCCAGCTGGGCGTGGAGCAACTGCTCCACAGGGCGAACGATCGGCCCGATGAAGTTGTCGGAATTGTCCAGGCTCAGATTTGTGAAGCCCTGACCATGCAGGTGTCGTCGCAGCAGACGCATGCCATTGAAGGAGACGTTGCTCATGCTGCCAAAGCGGCCGGGCGTTGAGAGCGCAGGCACCAACTCGACTTTGGCGAAGCCGAGCTCTCCGAGGCGGCCGATGGGGACTTCCAAAACGAGACGGTGCCGGTCCGTTCCCTTGGTAAGCAGATGACCAAGGTTTCCCCGGAACGCATCCATGGCGTCGGAGCTGAAGGGGGTAAGGTCGAAGCGAAAGCCAAAGGTTACCGCGTCAAGCAGCACATTAGGCAGCCGCGCCGGGCTGTTCTCACTCATCGCAATCTCTTTGTAAAAATGGGGGGGAAGGGGGCGGCGTTGTAGCCGCCCCCAGTTTCACAGGCCTTCCAGGCCTGTCTCAGCATCTTGCGGCGCGGGTGGTCGTTTCAGAGCGACACCCGTGTAGAAAGGAGCGTTGTTCGACGCAGATCGCTTCGCGCCGTAGTTCACCTCCATCAGGCTCGAAAGCCGGCGCATGGGTCCAGATCCTGCGGCCACCGCGCGGTCGTGGCCCTGTTCAACGGCGTAGTTGGCAAGGGCCGCTCGGAGGTCTGCGGACGTGACACGGTGGTCGGGCGCCCGTTCCAACTGAGTGTGAGCGAAGAGCGAGACGATATCGTCGCCGAACTTCATCCTGAGCATGGCTTCGGCATGCCCGGGAGGAAGCTCGAAGTGGCCGCGAGACATCAATCGTTCGGCTCCCTCTGCCGCCCAGGCGATGATGCCGGGCCGTTCCTCGCGCAAACTCTTTAGGAAGCGACCGTCCATTTCAGCTTGGCTCAAAGCTTGATCGAAGTGGATTACAAGCAGGCGACGATCAAGGGCTCCGGAGCTGTCGCTGATGCGAGGCAATTCGTTAGTCGCGACGACATGCAACGCGATCGGACGGATCTCCCGCTCTTGTCCGTAGCGGTGACGAGCTGTCACCGTCTCTCCCGACAACACCTGCTTGAGGATGTCAGTCGCGATGAGTTGGTTTCCAGCCAGTTCAGTGCAGTAGTTCAGCCACACGCCCTCCAAGCGGGCGCGCGAGAACTCATCGCCCCAGGTCTTCGGCGGAACAGAAGCGACAAGCTCTGGCGGAAGGAGTGAGCGCGCAACCTCAATGAACGTAGACTTGCCCGATCCGCCTGGCCCCCAAAGGATTGCCATCCGCCGATCGCAGTCCTGCCATGGCGTGACACGCAGCGCTAGGCAGCCAACGAATTCCTGCAGAGCTTGCCTCTTCCGTGGATCAGGAAGCACGCGCTCAAGGCCCGCAAGGAATCTCGGCGCGGCCGCTGTCCGTGAGAGCGCCACGTCAACACGGAAGCGGGCCTTGTGGCTTCGCGCGAGTGGTTCTGCGATGAGCGCCCGCGCGCTGGCGTCGAAGCGGACAAAGCACTCCTGGGTCGGCAAGCCTTCAGCAGCATCGTCGAAAAACCGAGGGATTTCATAACGGTCGACCAAGCGACGAACAACCTCGCGCTGATCGCGTTCTGTCTTGACAGTCCATGATCCTCTGAGCTTTTCCACCAGGTCCTTGGTGATTTCTCCTTTGCTGACGTGGACATAGTAGCCTTCGGATTGGTCGAAGATGTTCCAGTTTTCTTGAGCAAAGACGACCCCGGCGAGGTCGCCTTCCGGAGAGGCGTAACCGTCCAGGACGCTGCTGTAGGCCTTCGCCGCAGCTTCATACGAGCTGATCACGCCGAAGGGCCGGATGGTGTTGCGCGCGTCGCGCGTCAGCCCTGTGAGCACAGGCTTTTCAAGGCCTGTGGCCTGACCCAGAAGCACCTGGATGTGCGCCAATTCGCCAGCGCCCACCCCGACTTCCACGGCCTGAAGAAGAACCTCTTTGGCATCGTTCAGCGACCCCGCGCGGCGCTATCGCCGCCACAAGATCGTCAAACGACATGACCTGAGCGGCACTCTCGTCCGCGAGGTCGTCTTGTTCCTCATGAATATTCTGCGGCGCGGTGACGATTTCGTCGCCGCTACCCTGAGTCCCCGTGGTGGCTCCTGCCACCCGATCTTGTTCCGTGGCGCCCTGCGCCGTCGTCGTCATGTCCATGCCGATTACCGTCGGCTCGGTGTTGAGGTTGTTCGAGGCGTCAGCCACGGACCGCCTGTCTCGCTTGTTTCATGTGATCCAGTTCTCCTAACCAGCCCGGCCTGATCGCCGTTCTCGAAGGGCATATGCTCGTATGTGCCAGACGCGCAATCACTCGCCATAGTTGTGGCGAGTGATTCTAAAGAGGTCGTCTTGAGGCGCTTAGAAATTCGAGGCTCAAGCAGGATCGCCTAGGCGCGCTAACTCGTCCCTCGAAGCATGCGGATCGAACCGTACCGACGCAGAATATTTCGCGACGCTGATAAAAACCGGATCATCCGCATTTCATTCATGAGCCGCCATCGGGGGCGGCTCATGAACGAGAAATTCCATGACACCGGAACTGCCAACGCTCGCGCGCTTGCGAGAGCGCTTCCGTTCGCCAGGCGAAAACTTGCCCGAACTGCGCGGCATTTGCAGGCTGGACAACCCTTCCGGCGACGCTGAGGCGGAGGTCATCATCCAATACCTCCACGCTTTGGGCGCGCGCACGTCCACCTTGAAGGAGCTCTTGGACGGCATCGCCGGCCTGGAGGACGAGGAGGAATTGTCCGCCTTCGAGTGCCGCGAAGGCGTGGCGGTCACACACGCCTCCGACGGCTGGTGGCTGCTTTTCGTGGACGGCGACGCATGAGCGCCGCCCTGAACGCCACTCGCAGTTTGCCACCGCTTTGGTCGACAGAGGCCAAGGCGACCGAGGAAATCGTCCTGCCTCTGCGGCTGTCCTGCCGGTGGCACCGGCTGGTCTGGTACCCGGTCGAGCGGACCGGCGACGTGCTGTTCGGCTTCACGCTGCGCATTCTGCCGGAGTGGCGCCACTTCCACGCCTCTGAGCTGACTGCGCGCTACGCCGGCCATGAAGTCGTGGTGGACGCGGCGCATATCCCCCGGCCCGCGACCACCACGACGGAAGTCCGGCTCCACAAGCTGGACGACCTCACCCCGTTCGTCCCCAGCCATCCCATGAACCTCTAAGGAGAGCGCTTGCGCACCATCATCTTGACCATCGGCAAGGCCGCCAAGCGGCTGATCGCCGACCCGGATGTGATCGAACCTCTGGCCGAGGCCGTCCGCAAGGCGACGGCCGGCGCGTCGGAGGTGAGCTTCATCAAGATCGTCATCAACATCGTGCGCCCCGCCGGGCGCTGATCCTCACCAACATCAGCAGAGAAGGGCGAGCGGCTCCGGCCGCTCGCCCTTCTGCATTTCTGGAGACTGCTATGGTCCGAAAATACCTTGTCGCCTTCGCGACCTCGCTGGGCGCGGAGGTGAGCTGCAGCATAGTCGACCTGGCGCCGCGCGAGGTCGACGAGCTTGGCGACCTGTTCGCCTGGCTGCGCCACCAGGGGTCCATCGTGGCGTTCTCGATCCGACCGGCGACCGGGAGCATTGGGAGCGTTGGGCTGCACACTCTGCTGCGGGAGTTGTTCGGCGACATCCTGATCGACGTCTGCCTCGCGGCTGATCCGATCGAAGCCGAAGTCCCGCCGGCCTATCTGGCACCCTTCTGGCCTTTCGATCACCAGCGCGAAGGCAAGCTCGCGTCCACCGCCAACTTCCTCGGCCTGAACCTGGAGGTGCTCGCTACCCCGTCGGACGTCGAGGAGGAGGGCTGCCTGCTGCCCGGACGCCCTGGTCTCTGGATGATCAGCGCGCGTCCAATCTGTTCTGGCGAACTTTTCCGCAAATTCCCGCCAACAGCCCAGTAGCGGACGCTGGCCGCCAATCGCTGACAAATGGAGATCTGACATGCCCACCATTTCGCGTGGGCTTGCATTGAATCCGCCGGCCGTGCCGACGGGGAAGAGCAAGCTGCGCGTCTTCGACGACAAGATCCGGGGCTTCTTCATGGAGGTCCGTTCGACCGGCACGGTGACCTTCTACATTCGCTACCAGGACCAACGCTGCCGGCAGCGGGAGGTACGCCTCGGGCGCCTGGGCGACATCACCCTCGATCAAGCCCGCAAACGCGCCCAGGAGTTGCGGGCTGAAGCCGCACTTGGGGGAGACCCGGCCGGCGAGCGGGACAAGCTCAAGGGCGTGTCCACCTTCGGCGACTTCATGGAGAAGCGGTACCTGCCTCACGCCAAGGAGCGCCTCCGGTCGTACCGGGACCAGGAGAGCTTCTTCCGCCTCCGCCTGAAGGCGCACTGGGGCAATCGCCGCCTGGACGAGATCAAGGCGGCCGACCTTGCCGCGCTTCAGGACAAGCTGCGTCGCGAGGGCCTCTCCAACGCGACGGTCAATCGCTACACCGCCGCCATCCGTCGCGCCTTCAATCTGGCCCTGCGCTGGGAGGTGTACGAAGGGAAGAACCCCGCCGTTCATGCCGAAATGCGCCGTGAACAGCACCGCGAACGCTACCTCGGTGAGGTCGAGCTGCGGGCGATGTTCAGGGCGCTGAAGGAGGAGGCGAACGAGACGGCGGCCAACGCCCTGGCGTTGCTCGCCGCCACGGGCGCCCGTCGTGGCGAGGCGCTGGGCGCGCGCTGGGAGCACATCGACTGGGAGCGCCGGCTGTGGGTGGTGCCTCTGTCGAAGAGCGGACGTCGGCGGCACATCGTGTTGTCGGACGCCGCCCTGGCGATAGTCCGGCGCCAGGAGCGACAGCGGCTCGACAGCCCGTGGGTTTTCCCAAGCGCTGATCCTGAGAAGCCGTTCTGCAATCTCGCCAAGCCGTGGGCGCGGGTGAAGGCGAGGGCGGGCTTGGACCGCGATCTGCGCATCCATGACCTGCGCCACACCTTCGCCAGCACGCTGGTGGGGAAGGGGCGCAGCTTGCAGGAGGTCGGCACCCTCCTGGGGCACAGCCAGCTCAGCATGACCCAGCGCTACGCGCACCTTGAGCCAAGGCGGCTGATCGAGGCCGCCAACGAGGCCCTCCCGGACTTCAGCCGGGTCTAGGGAAACAACAGCACTTTCGAACAGAAGGCCCTGAGGCATCGCCCGGGGCCTTCTGTTTTTTGGAGACGATGATGACGCGCAAAACGATGGCGAACCTGCTGGACCACCCGCGCGCCCTGCCGGGCGACGCGATCGAGAAGGCGGCCCTAGCGGCCGCGATGGCGCCGCTGCTCACCCCGGCCCAGGTCGCCGACATGCTCACCGTGAGCGAGCGGACGCTGGAGCGGTGGAGGATGACGGGCGAGGGGCCAGAGTACGTGGCGCTCAGCCGCAAGGTGGTGCGTTACGACGCGGTAGCGCTCGCAACATTTGTGGAGGCTCGTCGGCGGATAAACACGGCCGCTTGAGCTCACGCTTGCCAAATCAGGGCCGCATCTAACTCAACCCGGATCTTGGAAATGTCAGCTTCTTGAATGATTAAGGCGCAGGTCGTCGCTGTCAGATAGTGGAGTAGGCCCATTGACTCAAAGGAACTCGACCTTCGGAGATTAAGAGCGCTCAGTCGTCGAGTGTGATGGTGATGATCGGCGCCGTTCCGAACGCGCGTTGAGCAGCGTTTCCGGCTTTTTCGTGGGCTCGGTGGTATTGGACGCGCGTCAGGGGCCCCTTTGTCTCCATCGCGAACGCCACCAAATCCTGAGAGTTGAAGCCGCGCTTGATCGCTGTCGCCAGATAGCCAGTCACGGGGTTTTGGTCGGTATCTTGGCCTGCGGCCTCGCGCTGGGCTTTGAGAACCTGGACAACAAGACTGGCTGCATAGGAGAAGCCCCGTGTCGCGAGGTCTGTGGCGATTTCGCGCGCTCTGGGACAATGCGGATAGGTTTCGACCGATCCGCCCAAAAGGACTTCGATCTCTGCTAGGGGCCGCCCGTTGACCCATGCTTCCAGAGCTTTCTTTAGTGTGGGCCAGTGCGGCGTGAGGTTGGCGGTCTTCTTGATCTTGACCGCCGATCGTGCCGCCGCTTCCGAGGAGCCTAGGAGCTCTGCGGCCAAGGGTTCGGCGGCGAACCAGTCGGTCATCCAACCGATCCATCCTCCGACGTCTTGGGGCAGAGGCTCGGTCGCCGACAATCGGTCGGCCAACGTCTGCAGAATCCCGGCGGCTGCGCCGGACTGAGCTGACAGCTCCAGGATATGTGCGGTCCATGGGGTGGTTCGGGAGGCATCAAGAGCGACTTTCAGCGCGCCAATTCTGGAGGCGAACGCTGTCTCATCGCTCTTCTTTCGGGCCTGGAAGCTGGCGAAGGAGCGCTTCTTCAGATCCTCCAAGCGATCGACCGCGTCGCCTTGTAGGCGATTGATCACATAAGAGACCTCGGGTGCCGCAGCCGACGTCTGGATGTAATCCAGGACGGCGTTCAGCGGATCATCCAGCTCGATGCATCGGTCGCTCTCGGGCAGGATTGACCGGAGTTTCTCCTTGGCATTGTTGTCTGGCACCTTGCCCGTGAACTTCAAGATTGCTTCCGGAACCAGGATGACCACGCCGTTGGCCAAATGACCGGCGCGCCCAGCTCGGCCTGCAGCGTTGAGAAGCTCGTGGGCTTTAAGGGCTTCGCGACCGCCTTCCGCCAGATCGGCCCGCTTGTCGCCCGACAGGATCGCGACTTCAGACGGCAGGTTCATGCCCTGCGACAAGGTTGTGGTGGCCACAATCACCGAGGCACCATCCTTGCGTCGATAGTACGTTTCCACGAGTCTCCGTTCGATCGGCAACAGGTCTGCCGAGTGGGGTACTGCGGCGGCCTGGTTTGGGACGAGAGACTGGCCACTCGGTCCCATCTCCTCCTCGATAGCGCTGCGCAGTTCCAACTCAAATGCCGTGTGGGGGCCCAGCTTTTGAAGCGCCTCGGCGATACGGGCTGCGTTCGTGATTGTTTGCTGGGCCGTCGTGACGAAGACGATGGTCTTGAGGCCCTGTTTAGCCGACGCCGTGGCGATGGCGGAGGACACCACGTTTGCATTCGGCAGCAAATAGGGTCCGGTGGGGCCTACGGTGCCGTCGAGACTGACGTCTGAAGCGAGAAGCTCCGAGATGGTGATGTCGGTCGTTCCAGCGTTGTTCCAGTTATGCTGCAGGCCGAACAAGACATATGGCCGAGCCTGGAGATGAGCTTTCGCCGCCTTGCCAAGGCCTTTGGTTCCCGCGAGCGCCCGTGCACTGGTTGCAGACGCCAGGATCGTTTTGACCTTCGCGGCTTCGTAGAGCACCACGCCCCGCGCTTGGCGGCTCGGTTTCCAGATCGGGTCGACGAGGAGGCATTGGCGGCCGGTCTGCTCGTGAATCCAGTCGGCGAAATCGCGGCCGTCCTTGACCATCGCAGAGAGGAAGAGAAGATCGGCCTTCGGCGTTGCCTTGAGGAAGCCAAGGACAGCGAACATGCCGTCCAACGCGCGTCGCAGTGACCCTGCCGCCGGGCTCAGCATGTGGCATTCGTCGAAGACCAGCAAACCCACGCCATCGAAGGCGGTCTCGCCCAGACTGAGCCTCGCCAGGCACATCTCGGGCGTCATGACTTCGATCCGGGCCGGCGGAGCGAGGCTCTGCAACAGAAGATCGAAGTCCGTCGTGACTGATCCATCAATGATCTCGTCGGGGAAGGCCTCCGCCAGATCATCCCTCAATTGATCAGCCAGCGCATGCGTGGGAACGAGAAAGATGACAGCCTGTTTGCGGGCCAGGACGCCGGCGATTTTGAACTCGGCGACCGTTGTCTTGCCGGCACCGGTCGGAAGCGTGAGGAGCGCCGATCGTCCCGTCTCATGAAAACCCGATTTGAGCGCTGAGCGATGGTTGGGCCACAGCAGCGGCTTCGTTTTCGCTCGATGAGCCAGCCACGATTTCCAGATGCCTTCGTCGGCCCCCTTAGGCGGCGGCAGCGTCTGAATGGATGCCTCGCCCAACGTCTCGCCGGCGCCTTTGAGCAGGCGGGCAAGATGAGCCGGGCCAGGATAGGTCGTCGTAAGCGTCCGATCGCCGAACGCTGAGGGATGCTCCAAGGTCGCCAATTCGAGCACGCGATCGAACGCTGCGCCGGATCGCTCAAAACGCACGGTGTCCACGAGGGGGTGAGGCTGGGCGAGAAGCTCGGAGGCCAACAGCTCAACGCCGTCTAACAAGGCCGCATAGAGGAGGGACGTCGCTTCGGCCGGGAGCACCTCCGGGCTGGCGCCCAACGATCCCCGTCGGCGGGCGCGGTTAAGGATATCGAGCAGATGGCCCTTGGCGAGCGCAAGAATGCTTTCGGACAGCAGCGTTTCGACCGTGAATGCGCTGGACTCGCCCCGAGCGGGCAGGGCGTTGGCGGCTTCGTTTGCATCGGGATACTGTTCCGCCGCGAGGAATAGAAGACAGGCCGCGAGCGCAGGGTGAACCTCGTCGCGGCTCAAGGGCCCCGCATCGGCCAGCGCTTCGGATACGCCTTTAGCCAAAATCTGCTGAGCGGTCGCCGCCACGAAAGCGGATGCTCGCTTGTCGTCCTTGTCGTCAGAAACGACAGCGATCAGCTCATAGGTGTCAGCGATGTTCGCCAGCCTTGCGCGAGCGGGCGGTTCAGCCGGGTCTTCGCGCAAACGCGCCGTGACCAGCTGTGCGTAGGCCTCGGTCAGTTCGAGCGGAATCCGGTCGGACGCCAAGGTGGGCAATGCCGGTGCCGAGCGGAGAAATGCGGCGGTATCCGGGTCAAACATCGGTCAGGTCGTCCATCGCGGTCGCGGTCTGGGCGTCCACATGCGAACGGGCGGCGGTCGCGAGGGCCTCGAACCATGGACGGAGTTCACTGTCCGGAATCTTGAAGACGGCTCCGAGCCGTTGGTCGGCAGTCAGCCCGGCCAAGTTTTCGTAGCCGGTGAAGATCTCAGCTCTAGCGACATCCGAGTCGACGTCTGGCGTCACAGCAAGGCTGGCGCGATATCGGCGCTTCTTGAGATCGAGTATCGCGGCTGCGGCCTTTGGGACGGCGAGCGCAGGGAGATCCGCCTGTCGCAACAACTCCCCGGCCGCAGCCAACAGTTCCCCCGACCGCTTGGCGGCGTGATAGTCTCGAAAAGACTTCATCACCTGTCCCGCGAAGATTTTCTTGGGGTCGCCCGAGCATTTGTCCTCGAAGATGATCGACCGGGCGATCGCGCCTTTCTCGACGTGGATCAGCAGGCCATCCAGTCCTTGGGTTGTCGATTTAATGTGAGGGTCGCGCATGAAATCCCCAGGACCCGCTGCCTGTTGCGCCGCTATCCAGGAAATCGCCTCGAAAATGAAGCCGTCCCTCTGCCAGGGTTTAGTCTTGGCGACCGTCAGCACCTTCTTGGCCTGATCCTTGAGCTCCGTCAGACCCAAAACCGGACTCCCCGGGTTCAACCCGGCCAGTACTATGGCGACGTGCTGCGCCTGGCCCAGGGCGATGACAGCAATGAGGTATGCAAGCTGATCGAAATCGAGAAGTGTCCACTGCTCACCCGTGCAGTGCTCGTTGACGACAACATCCTTGAGGATGAGCGGTTTCGAAGCGTTGGCCATGAAGAGCACCCCCGCTATCCCGGATAGTGTGATCCGCGCCCAATCTCAACCATCGCGCGCGATTTGCGAGGGCGATACTAAGCGTGTCGGGGACAGGCAAGAACGACCGCTTTGCGCACCAGCGGCAATATTAACTCATGGCGCAGCGGATGCGCGAAGTTGTCAGACCCTGCGATGGAGTCGCAACCGGCAGCTCTTCAAGAAGAATTCAGGGGAGTTTCAGGGGCAGCGCCCCGGATCGGCCTCAGCGGAAGCCTGGATCTCCTTACGGAGAATGGTGGGTGTACAAGGATTCGAACCTTGGACCCGCTGATTAAGAGTCAGCTGCTCTACCAACTGAGCTATACACCCATTCGCGGTTCCGAAGCACTTGCGAGCCCCGGCGGCGAGGCGCGGAACATACGCAATGATTTTGGGAGCGCAAGGGCTTTTTTCATGGCCAGACGAGATATTAGCGGAGCCGTGGATTTCGCTTACCTGGAAGGGTTCGCTGCGGGGGATTCCACGGTGATCGACGAAGTCCTGGTGCTGTTCCGCGAACAGGCCGCGCTGTGGACGCCCATGCTGGATCCGGCCCATCCGGGATGGAAGGACGCGGTCCATACGGTGAAGGGCGCGGCGCGGGGGTGGGGGCCTTTGAGCTCGGAGAGGTCTGTGAGCGCTGCGAGGCGGGGCAGGTGGGCCTGAACGCCGTCAGGACGGCTCTGGACGTCGCGCTTATGGATATCGCCGCCTATGCGCATGAACGCGCGCTGCGCGCCTTGAAGGGCTAGGAAATCTGACCCAGCTGTAATTGGCGCCGAGGCCACTGTGTGGCTAGAACGGCGGTCCAAGACACGAGGAGACGTCCATGCCCCCCAGCCCCTGGAGCCATCAGCGCAACGCCGGCGTTGCTGACGACATTGATTTCGAGATCAAGGGCGAGGACCTCCAGTTCGTTGAGATCGAGTTGGACCCCGGAGAGAGCGCCGTCGCGGAAGCCGGCGCCTTCGTCTGGAAGGACGCCAGCGTCCAGATGACGACCGTGTTCGGCGACGGCTCGGCCGACCAGGGCGGCGGCTTCATGGGCAAGCTACTGGGCGCCGGCAAGCGCCTAGTGACGGGCGAAAGCCTGTTCACGACCGTCTTCACGCATACGGGAACGGGCAAGGCCCGCGTGGCGTTCGCCTCGCCCACGCCCGGCACGATCCTGCCGCTGAACCTGGGTGAGCTTGGCGGGACGTTGATCTGCCAGAAGGACAGCTTCCTGGCCGCCGCGCGCGGCGTGTCGATCGGGCTGCACTTCCAGAAGCGAGTCATGACCGGCCTGTTCGGCGGCGAAGGCTTCATCATGCAGCGCCTGGAAGGCGACGGCTGGGCCTTCGTGCAGATGGGCGGCACCCTGATCGAGCGCGAACTGGCGCCGGGCGAGGAGTTGCACATCGATACGGGCTGCGTGGCGGCCTATACGCCGGACGTGGACTTCGATCTGGTCATGGCTGGCGGCGTAAAGAGCGTGCTGTTCGGCGGCGAAGGCCTGTTCTTCGCCCGCCTGCGCGGTCCGGGGAAGGTCTGGATTCAATCGCTGCCATTCGCCCGCTTGGCCGGCCGCATGCTGCAGGCCGCCAATCACCAGGGTGGCAACCAAGGCGAAGGCTCGATCCTGGGCGGCCTGGGCCGGATGATCGACGGGAACTAGCCTCCGACGCTGTCATCCCGGCCAAGCGCGTAGCGCGCCGAGCCGGGATCGACGCAAGCGCTGAGCTTTCCAAGGTCCCGGGTCTGCGCTGCGCTTCGCCCGGGATGACAGGTCTCTACGAGCCCCGCGTCCGGTCCCAGCTGTCGTATTCGTAGGCGATGCAGCGGTCGATCAAGGTGCGCCAGACGGGCTCGGCGATGGCCTCGGATAGACCTGACGCACGGGCTGCGACCTTAACCTTGTCGACCACGTCCTCGATCCGCGCGCGGTCGAAAACCTTCGAGCGGTCAGCCTTGATGCGCGCGGCCGCGTCCATGAACGCCTGACGCTCGGTCAGGAGTTGGACCAGGGCCCGGTCCAGGGCGTCCACGCCCTGACGCACATCGGCCATGGTCTGGCAGTCGGCGGGAGCGAGATGCTCGTCGACGTTAAGAGTCGTGATTTTCATGGGCCCCTTTAAGCGGTTTCCGGCGACAGAAACCAGACCACGCGGCGTTAAATCCCCGCGCCGTTGTCGAGGGTGCGCAGCGCCGCCTCGTGGGCCTCGGCCTCGGTCTTCAGCCAGTTCACGAACGCCTTGACCTGCGGCAGGCGGCCCTTGGCCTTTGGGTGGACGACGTAGTAGGCGAAGTCCACTGCCGTCGAGGCCTCGAACGGGATGACCAGGCGGCCAGAATCGAGGTCGGCCTGGGCCAGGGTGCGCTTGGCCAGGGCGATGCCGCGACCGTTGGCGGCGGCTTCGATCACCAGGCTGGATTGGTTGAAACGGGGCCCGCGCGCGCCATCGACGCCCCTGATCCCGCGTGCCGCCAGCCACATCGCCCAGTCCGGGCAGCTGTCGTCCGCGTCTGGCGAGCCGTCGTGCAGCAGGATGTGATGTTGCAAGTCCTCAGGGCGCTCTAGGGCGTTCTGTTCCAGCAGTTCAGGGCTGGCGACCGGGACCACGGACTCCTGCATCAGGCGGATGACCTCCAGGCCCGGATAGCGACCTGAGCCGTAGCGGATCGCCATGTCGACCTCGCCAGTGGCGAAGTCGACGACCTCCATGCCGGCCGACAGCCAGACGTCGACCTGCGGATGGGCCCGCTCGAACTTGCCCAAGCGCGGCACCAGCCACTTGGCGGCGAAGGAGGGCGCGGCGGTGAGGGTGAGGCGGCGCCCGTCCACGGCGGCGGTGAGCAGGGACGCGGCCTCGGCCAGGCGGTCGAAAGCTTCGCGTAAGGCGGGCAGGGCGGTCTGGGCGGCGTCGGTCAGCAACAGGCCCTTGGGCGTGCGCTTGAACAGGGCTGCGCCGACATAGTCTTCCAGATTCTGGATCTGCTGGCTGACCGCGCCCGGCGTCACCGATAGCTCGTCTGCGGCGCGGCTGAAGTTCAGGTGCCGCGCGGCCGCTTCGAACGCGCGCAGGGCGTTCAGAGGCGGAAGGCGGCGGCGCTCGTTGGGTCTTTCCATAGTTTTACTGAACGCCCCGGCAGAAGTCCTTGTTTGCGAATTGGCCTCTTCGCGGCCAGTTTGCAAGCGTTCGCTGGCGGATTGGCCCTTTTCGTCAGCGCACATCGTGGGGTGGCCGCCAAGGTCACCCCACTAATTTTCAAGGTTTTGGCCGGGGTCGTCCTTAGGGCGGCCCCGTCTTGCGTTCCACCGTCTTATTCCAAGCGCGTTGATAGAGGTTCTAAAGCCCATGGCCCGCCCGCCGGCCCGAAGCAGGAAGCCTGGCCTCGTCGTGATCGGCGGGACCCGCGCGCAACGCGCTTTGGGCGCGGTGTGGCTAGTCGGGGCTGGCCCTGGCGATCCAGACCTCCTGACCTTCCGCGCCTTCAATGCCCTGCGCGCCGCCGACGTCGTGGTGCATGACGGCTTGGTCTCCGAAGAAATCCTGGATCTGGCGCCCAGCCGCGCCCGGCGGATCAACGTCGCCAAGCGCAAGTCGCGCCACACCTTGCCGCAGGACGACATCAACCAACTGATCGTGGCCCTGGCCCTGGATGGCCTGACCGTCGTGCGTCTGAAGGGTGGCGATCCCTTCCTGTTCGGACGCGGCGGCGAGGAGCTGGCCGCCTGCCGCGAGGCTGGCGTCGAGTGTCATGTGGTGCCGGGCGTCACTGCCGCCCTGGCCGCCAGCGCCGGCGCCGGCGCGCCTCTGACCCACCGGGGCAGCGCTCAGGCGGTCACCTTCGTCACCGGCCACGCCGCCCATGGCGAGCCGGACCTGGACTGGGCTTCGCTGGCGCGTCCGAACCAGACGGTCGTCGTCTATATGGGCGTGTCGACCGCCGGCCTGATCGCCGCGCGCTTGGTGGCCGCCGGCCGCGCGGGCTCGACTCCCGCCCTGATCGTCGAGAGCGCCAGCCGCGCCGACGAGCGTCGGGTCCTGACGACGCTGTCGGGCCTGGCCGAAGCCGCTGAGGGTGTGAAAGGCCCTGCGCTGCTGATGGTCGGCGAAGCGATGGCCATGGCTGAAGTTCAATCTCCTCCCTCGCTTGCGGGGGCGGGGGACCGGGAAGCGCTGGAGGCGGCGCTTCGCAGGGGAGGAGAGTTCAAGTGAAAGCGATCACCGCCAACCGCCTGATCGACGGCGAGGTCGTGTTCTGGACGTCGGGCCAGTGGGTGGACCGCTTCGGCGACGCTCAGCTGTTCGACGATCATCACGCCGCCGATGTCGAGGCCGCCGTCGCTACGGGCAAGGGCCAGCCTACTGTGGTGGTCGACGTCTATCCGATCGACCTTGTCCAGTCCGACGGTCGCTGGGCGCCGCTCAGCTATCGCGAGCGCATCCGGGCGCTGGGCCCGACTAACGAACCCACGCACGGCAAACAGGCCGAAGGCGGCGATGTCATCGAGGCGCTACGTCACGCCGCCGGCTCGGCGCGCTCGACCGGCCGTGTCGATCTGATCCGCAGGAAGTAGGGCGGCATGTACCAGTACGATCTCATCGACAAGGAATTCCTGGCTGACCGTTCGGCCGAGTTCCGGGGGCAGGTTGCCCGCCGCCTGTCCGGCGAGCTGACCGAGGACCAGTTCAAGCCGCTGCGGCTGATGAACGGTCTTTATCTGCAACTGCACGCCTACATGCTGCGGGTGGCGATCCCGTACGGCTCGCTGAACGCGACCCAGGCGCGGCGCCTGGCGCAGATCGCGCGCGACTACGACAAGGGCTATGGCCACTTCACCACGCGCCAGAACATCCAGTTCAACTGGATCAAGCTGAAGGACGCGCCGGAGATCCTCGACAAGCTGGCCGACGTTGATCTACACGCCATCCAGACCAGCGGCAACTGCATCCGCAACACCACGTCCGACCCCTATGCCGGGGCCACGGCCGAGGAGGTCGACGACCCGCGCGTCTGGTGCGAGGTGATCCGCCAGTGGTCGACCCTGCACCCGGAATTCTCGTTCCTGCCGCGCAAGTTCAAGATCGCCATCACCGCCTCGGCCAAGGACCGCACGGCGGCCAAGGTGCACGACATCGGCCTTTTGCTGCGCCAGGGTCGCGATGGCCAGCTTGGCTTTGAGGTGATCGTCGGCGGCGGCCAGGGGCGCACGCCCTATGTCGGCCCGACCATCAAAGAGTTCCTGCCGACCGACCGTCTGCTGAGCTATCTGGAAGCGATCCTGCGCGTCTACAACCGCCACGGTCGCCGCGACAACATCTACAAGGCCCGGATCAAGATCCTGGTCGCCGCCCTGGGCGCCGAGGAGTTCGCCCGCCAGGTCGAGGAAGAGTGGAGCAAGATCGACGCCGTGCGCGCCGACCTGCCGCCCGCCGAGCTGGCCCGCATCCGCGCCGCCTTCGCCAAGACCCCGTTCGAGGCCCTGCCGGCGCGCTCGGAAGCGTTCGAGACGGCGAAGGCGCACGATCCGGCCTTCGCGCGCTTCGTTCGCAACAATGTTCGCGCCCACAAGCAGCCGGGCTATGCGATCGTCGAGATCTCGCTGAAGGCCCAGGAGCAGACGCCGGGCGACGCCTCGGCGGACCAGCTGGATGTCGTGGCGGATCTGGCCGAGCGCTATGGCTTCAACGACCTGCGCGTGACCCACGCCCAGAACCTCGTCCTGCCGCACATCAAGCTGGACGACCTGCCGACCGTGTTCGCGGCGCTGCAGGCGGCCAATCTGGCCACGCCCAACATCGACCTAGTCAGCGACATCATCGCCTGCCCGGGCCTTGACTACTGCGCTCTCGCCAACGCCCGCGCGATCCCGATCGCTCAGGACATCGCCCGCCAGTTCGCCGATCTCGATCGCGCCGAGCAGGTCGGCGAACTGAAGATCAAGATCAGCGGCTGCATCAACGCCTGCGGCCACCATCACGTGGCGCACATCGGCATCCTGGGCGTCGATAAGAAGGGCGAGGAATTCTACCAGCTGTCGCTGGGCGGTTCGGGCGCGGAAGACGCCTCGATCGGCAAGATCCTGGGTCCGGCGCTTCCCGCGGACAAGGTCGCCACGGCCGTCGATCAACTGGTCGGCGCCTATCTCGCTGTCCGCAGCGACGGCGAGCGCTTCCTCGACACCTATCGCCGCGTCGGCCTCGAGCCCTTCAAGGAGGCTGTCTATGCCCAAGCTGATTGAGCTCGTTGAGAACGAAGCCCGTTGGGCCGAGGACGCGTTCGTTTTCGTCGCCGATGAGGACGCGATCCCGGAAACGGGCGATGTGATCCTGACACTGGCGCGCTTCGAGGCTGAGGGCGACGCCCTGCTGGCCTCAAACAGCCGCCGGGTCGGTGTACGGATCGAGCCCGATCAGGAGGTCGAGGGGCTGGCCTATGACCTGCCGCGTCTGGCGGTGGTCGCCCTGGCCTTTCCGAAGTATCGCGACGGCCGCGCCTACACCTCGGCCCGCCTGCTGCGCGAGCGGTTCGGCTATCAGGGCCAGGTTCGGGCCGTGGGAGACGTCCTGCGCGAGCAGGCGGGCTTCATGGTTCGCTGCGGTTTCGACGCGTTCGAGCCGGCCGACGGCGCGACGCCCGAGGCCTGGAGCCAGGCCGCCCAACGCTTCCGCCACGTCTATCAGCGCGCCGCCGACGCGCGCGCCGTGGCGTTCGAGGAAAGGGCCTCCTGATGGCCTATGACGAGAGCGGAGGGACCGCCGCCGGGCTCGCCGCGCGGCTGGACGCCGAACTGCGAGAGGCTCATCCGGCCACCGTGCTGCGCGCGGCCCATGACCAGTTCGGCTCGCGTCTGGCGCTGGTCTCGTCGTTCGGCGCGGAATCGGCCGTGCTGCTGCATCTGGCTTCCCAGGTTTCCCCCAGCATTCCGGTCCTGTTCCTCGACACCGGCATGCTGTTTGGCCAGACGCTGGACTACCGTAAGACCCTGGCCGCTCAGCTCGGCCTGACCGACGTGCGCGACCTGCGTCCGGCCTATGCCGATCTCGCCACCCAGGATCCGGGCTCGGACCTTTGGCGCACCAGCGTCGACGCCTGCTGCAACATCCGCAAAGTGCTACCTCTGGACCGCGCCCTGGGCGGCTTCGACGCCTGGATCACGGGTCGCAAACGCTTCCATGGCGGCGACCGCTTGAGCCTGCCGGTGGTCGAGGCCGCCGACGGCAAGGTCAAGTTCAACCCGCTGGCCAACTGGGGCAAGGCTGAGCTCGACGCCTATGTCGCCGAGCATCAGCTGCCAGCTCATCCCTTGGTCGCCCAGGGCTTCGCCTCGATTGGCTGCTGGCCTTGCACCCAACCGTCAGAGGATGGCCGGTCGGGCCGTTGGGCCGGGCAGGAAAAGACCGAGTGCGGCATCCACGTCGCCCGCGCGCCGGGCGTGGCGCCGAACGTGGGCGGGGATATTTAGAGGCCTAATCCTCCCCCGGCCGGTACGTCTTCACCGCGTGCTTCTTCACGTCCTCGGGATAGAAATAGACGTCCCGCAGGTTCCAGTTCGCGTAGCGCGGCGCCTGGTCGTTGAAATGCGGCGAGGACGGATCTCCGCTTTCACCGCCGGCCGAGATGGCGCGGGCGCGGACCTTGTCGCCGAACTGCACGACCGCGACAAAGCTATTGCCCAGCGTGCCGTAGTATTTCTTGGTCCCCGGCCAGCGCTTGGCGCCGAACGAGGCCAGCGAGCCCCATTGGGCCGAGGTGAAGGGCACGGGGATGCTGGGCTTTGTGTCATCGAACTTTTGGACGATCGCGCCGTCATTCCGCTGGAAGCGGTTGATCTCGCCCCACGGCGTCTTCCACGAGCCGAAGTCGGCGGTCAGGCGATCGGACGCTTCGGCCAGGGCCGCCAGCTTTTCGGCCGGCGTCAGCTTGTCGGCCATATAGTCATAGGTGTTGAGCCCCTGCGCCTTGGCCGCCGGCGCGGCCTTGGCCCACGTGGCCTCGCCCCAGAACACCGCTAGGGAGGTCTCGGTCGACCGGGTGGACCACTTGCGGTCCCAGGCGCTGAGCGCCTTAACCTGCTCGGTGAGCTTGGCCTTCAGCGGGTCGCTGTCCGGCGTGGCGGCGTAGGCCGCCTCCAGCGTCGGGATCAGCCGCGCGAAGGCAGTCAGGTAAGGGTCATAGGCCTTCTCGATCAGGCCGCCCAGGGTGAGGTTCTTCACGTCCTTGAGCACCAGCTCGGCGTGGAGGCCGCGCGGGTTCTCGCCGAAGGTGTCCATGTACTTCGGGAAGTCCGCCTTCTTGGGGCTGTAGGGGCCGGCGGCGGTCCAGGGCCAGTTGTTGGTGTTGAAGGCCCAGCCGGTCGGCGGATTCACCGCCTGGGGCGTCTTGGCGAGCGGCGTCAGGCCCTTCCAGTCCGTCGCGGGATCGGAGCCGTCCACGGGCTTGGTGTAGTCGAAGCGGTCGTCGCGGACCGGAATGAACTGCGGATGCAGATAGGCGATCTGGCCCTTGCTATCGGCGAACAGGGTGTTGTTCGACGAGTTGGCCTTCAGCTCCGCCACCTTCATGAAGCTCTTCAGGTCCGTGGCCTTGGTGCGCAGGAACGACTGCTGCAGGGCTTCCACCGGCTTGTTCATCAGGGCGATGCTGATCCACTTGCCATCGGCCTCGCGGACGATCGGACCGCGGTGGGTCTTGAAGACGGTGAAGCGTTTTTCGGCCATCGACCCGTCGGCGGCGCGGTAGGGGATCGTGATCACCTCGGTCTTCAAGGGGCGGAGCGCCTGGCCGTATTTGTAGAAGCGCTGGCCATCCTTCTCGACGATCGTCTCGGCGAACTCGTCGACCACGTCGACGCCGCTGGAGGTGTGCATCCAGCCGGCTTTGGCGTTGAAGCCCTGGTAGATGAAGAACTGCCCCCAGGTGGTCGCGCCATAGGCGTTGAGGCCTTGGTCGGACGAGACCTGCATCTCCGAGCGGAAGAAGAAGCTGGTGTGCGGGTTGATCAGCAGCATGGCGTGACCTTCCAGCGTGTTCTTCGGCGCGATGGCGATTCCGTTCGAACCCTTGGGTTCCTTGAACAGCAAGCCCTTCTCGTCGGCGGTCATCGCCAGCTGGCGCTGGCCGTAGAAGCTTTCCAGCTGGGTCAGGGCCACGCGCTCGATGTCGCCGCCGATGCTGCCTTCCGAGAAGCTGAGCGCCATCCAGGGCTCGAAGCGGGTGATGACCCTGGGCTTCACGGTCGGGTGGGTCGCCAGATAGTAGTTCAGGCCGTCGGCCCAGCCGTTCATCAGCGCCTTTAGCCAGGCGGGGCTTTTGGCGTAGTCGGCCTTCAGCACGACCGGGTCGATGAATAGCTTCTGGCGCAGGTCCGCCCAGATCGCCTTTTCGCCCTCCGCCTCGGCCGTGCGGCCAAGCGCGGTCTTGAAGTTGGTCTCGACGCGGTTGAAGTCATCCTCGGCCTGGGCGTAGGCCATGCCGAACACCGCATCGGCGTCGATCTTGCCGTGGATGTGGGCGATACCCCAGTCGTCGCGGGTGATCGAGACCGCAGCCGCGCGAGCCTTCAGGCGCGGAAGGTCGTCAGCGGCGCGCGCCGGCGTTGTCGCGAGCGCGGCGCTGATGGCCAAGGCCAGAACGCTGACGGACAGATTTCGCATGGTGATCCCCAAACCGCTCATCTCAGCGGTAGAGGGGGATCCAAGCCGAGTTCGGGCATCAATTCCAGTCCGCGCGACGACGGCGGACGGCAAGTGCTATTGCGGCGGGCAGCCCTTGAACTCGCCGACCTTGCTGACCGACAGGCTGGACAGGTCGATGCTCCGCAGGGTCTTCATCGAGGCGGCGCCAACGCCGCTGAAAAGGTCAAGCTTCAGGCCCTTGATCGCCCCGCCGATATCAGAAGCGTACCAGTAGCCGTCGTGCTTGCCGCCGTCCGGCATCGGCAGGCCGACGGTTTCCTTGATGAAGAGGACCGTGCGGCGCGGGATCACCTTGGGATCGACCGCGACGGTGCGCATGGCGGCGACCTTGCAGCCCAGCGAGTCAAAGGCTCGGATGCCCTTGGCGCCGGCGTGGTACATGGTCGCCCGCATCTTGTACTCGACCGAGCCGGGCAGGGCGCCGCCGCCTAAGGCGGTGCTGATCAGCTCGCCCAGCGGATCGCCGCGCGGTGTCTCGGCGGACGCGGAGTCCTGGTTCGGAGCGGCGTTGGCGAGGGCGGGAGCGGCGAATGCGGAGATGACCGCAGTGGCCAAAATTCCGGCGAGCTTGCGTCGCATCGAGGGGGTCCTCTTATCGGCGTGTCTGTCGGGCGAGGGTCTGGATAGTCCGATCACAGCTCCGTGACAACCCTTGAGCCCGCGCAGGGCGGGTGCGGGTTCGCCCGATGGGCGAAAAACAGGCATGGATTCAGCGATTTAAAATCTGGCCTCTTCCTGCCGATTTTCGGTCCTTTGACGACTTCAAGAGGGATAACCGTCATGGGCGCGCGCATTTCCGGCGACTCGATCGGCGGCGAAAAACCCCTTTTCTGATCGCAAGGCAGGCCGCCCTGGCGGATATCGCCCTGGTGGCTTAAACCCGCTTGGCGCACGAGAGCGGGGTCGACCTTGCGCTCTATCCGGCCGCGAAGGCCTGGGTTGGGCGGATCGAAGCTGCGCTTGGCATTATCTGATCTGGAGTTCCGTCCCTTGCGTCTGTCGATCAGCCTGAAAGTCCTCGCCCTGGCCGTCGCGGTGTCCGCCCCCGCTCAATCGGCGCTCGCCTGGGGGGCTTCGGGCCACCGGGTCGTCGGCGTCGCCGCCGCCTCGACGCTGCCCGCCGACGTGCCGGCTTTCCTGCGCACGCCTCGGGCCGTGGCCGCGATCGGCGAGTACGCCCGTGAGCCGGACCGCTGGAAGGGGTCTGGCAAGATCCACGACCATAATCGCGACTCCGCCCACTTCCTCGACGTCGACGACGAGGGGAAGATGTTCGGCGGTCCGGCCTTTACCGTGGCGACCCTGCCGCCGACCCGCGCCGACTACGAAAAGGCGCTGCAGGCCGTCGGCGTCGACAGCTGGAAGGCCGGCTATCTGCCGTATGCGATCATCGACGGCTACCAGCAGCTGGTGAAGGACTTCACCTACTGGCGGGTTCTGACCGCCGCCTTGAAGCTGGAGAAGGATCCGACCCGTCTGGCCTACTACAAGGCTGACCTGAAGCGTCGCGAGGAACTCTTGCTGCGCGACCTGGGAGTCTGGGCGCACTATGTCGGCGACGCCAGCCAGCCCCTGCACCTGTCCGTGCACTACAATGGCTGGGGCGACTATCCGAACCCCAACGGCTACACCCAGTCGCGCGCGATCCACGGCCAGTTCGAGGGACCGCTGACCAAGGCTTTGGCCGATGAGGCGTCCATCAAGGCGTTGGTGCCGGCCTATAAGCCTTGTGAGTGTTCGATCGAGACGCGGGTCGTCGGCTATCTCACCGAGACCTGGAAACAGGTCGAGCCCCTCTACCAGTTGGAGAAGGCTGGCGGCCTGGTCGACACCGATCCTCGCGCCAAGGCGTTTGTGCAGACTCGTGTGGCGGCGGGCGCGACCGCTCTACGTGACCTCGTGGTCGACGCCTGGCGTGAAAGCGCCAATGGCAAGATCGGCTATCGTCCGGAGATCAGTGTGGGCGATGTCGAGTCCGGCAAGGCCGACCCGTGGCTCGATCTCTACGGCAAGGACTAGCGACGTGCTGAGGTTCGGTGCGCCCCTGCCTGGGGTGTCCTATCTAGACCGCCGGGCGGCGTTCGGCGTGGCCGAGAACGCGCTGGGCCAGATCGCCCTGGCCCAGGTGACCAAGCCCGGCAAGGCGCCGTACTTCGACCTGCCGGGTGGGGCCGTTGACGGCGATGAGACTGAAGAGCAGGCCGTCGCCCGCGAGTTTGGCGAGGAGACGGGCCTTGTCGTCGAGGCCGTCCGCCTGATCGACACCGTCTCGCAGCACTTCCTCAAGTCCGATGGACAGCCTGTCCGCAATCATGGCGGGGTCTATGTCGTCAAATTGCTGGGCGACGATCCCGCCTTGAAGGTCGAGGACGATCACGCGCTGGCCTGGCTGGATCCGCGCGACGCCGTGGTCGCTCTGCGCCACGACGCCCACGCCTGGGCGGTCGCGGCCTGGCTGCGGAAAATGCTCTAGTTCGTCGCCAGCTTGATGTTGGCGCCGGCGCGCTGCGCCATGCGCAGCTCGGTGACCTGCCGCTCGCTGAGGGCGTCACGAAGGTCTTCGTTGAAGTCCATCAGACAGGCGCGCATCGACAGGCCTCGGAGGCCGCTACAGGCGCGCTGTCCCGCCGAGCGAGCGCGATCGGCGAACTCGCTGGCGTCGGCCGGGTTCGAAAGGTTCAGGTCGCCGACCTTGATCCGGGCGATGGGGGCGTTGGTCTCGCCGGCATGGGCGGCGGTCAGGCCGATGATCGGGGTGGCGGCCAGAGCCAGGGCGGCGATGGCGGCGATACGGTTGACGATCTTGCTCATGACGGTGTCCCTCTCTCTCTTCGATGTGGCCGCCGGCGGCGGTTCGTTGAGAGCAGGTGTAGTCGCGGGGCCTGCGAAACACCCGTTACGACGGCGTCATGACGTCGAATTAAGCTTATGAATTGAAAGTAATATTCAACTCGCCTGGTCAGGCCGCCGCGAAGTCTCGCGCGATGCCGTGCTCACTTTGGCGGATCGGCAGGGCGAAGCTGACCGTCGTGCCCTCGCCCGGCGTGGACGCCATGTCCAGCACGCCCTCATGCATGCTGATCAGAGACTTGGTCAGCGCCAGGCCAAGGCCCGTGCCCTGGGTGGTCTTGGAGAACTGGCTTTCCACCTGTTCGAACGGACGCGCCAGGCGGGCGAGATCCTCCTTGGCGATGCCGATGCCGGTGTCGGCTACCGACACCCGGACCATGTCGCCAAAGGGATCGCGTCGGATCTCGGCGGTCAGGGTGACGCTGCCTGCTCGCGGCGTGAACTTGATGGCGTTGGACAACAGGTTCAGCAGCACCTGCTTGATGGCCCTATAATCGGCCTCGATCTCGGGCAGGGGCGGGAAGTCGATGCTGAGGTTCAGGCCTGCGGCCTCGGCGCGGTTGCGCACCAGGCGGACGGCGTCCTCGGCGACGTCTTCCAGGTGCATGGGCTCGAACTTCAGATTCATCTTGCCGGCCTCAATCTTCGACATGTCGAGGATGTCGTTGATCAGGGCCAGCAGGTGCTGGCCCGACGAGTGGATGTCCTGGCTGTAGCCCTTGTAGCGTTCGTCGCCCAGCGGGCCGAACATCTCGTTCATCATGATCTCGGAGAAGCCGTTGATGGCGTTCAGCGGCGTCCGCAGCTCGTGGGACATATTGGCGAGGAACTCGCTTTTGGCTCTGTTGGCGCCTTCCGCCCTGACCTTCTCGGTCTCGTACTTGCGAGCCAGTTCGGCGAGCTGCTCCTGGCTGCGCTCGAGGCCGGCCACGGCGTTTTGCAGCTGCTCCTCGTTGAGGCGACGCGTCTCTTCCTGGTTCTTGATCGCGGTGATGTCCGAGGCGGTCATGACAAGACCGCCCTCGGCGGTGCGTCGCTCGCTGATCTGGATCCAGCGACCGTCCTTCAGCTCGGCCTCGCGCACCCCCTTGGCGTCGGCGGGCGTCGAATGATCCTGCTTGATGGCGAGCGCGGCGTGGCGATTGATTTCGGCGCGCGCGGCGCCCGGCTTCAGGAGCTTGGGATCGAGGGAGAAGACGTTGCGATAGTTGCGATTGCACATCAGCAGCCGTCCATAGCGGTCCCAAAGGACGAAGGCCTCGGAAACGCTTTCAATGGCGTCGCGCAAACGGTTCTCGGCGGCTTGGGCGCGGGCTTGGGCGACCCGCTCCTCGGTGACGTCCAAAGCGACCCCGATGATGCGGGCATAGCCGTCCGCGTCTGCCTTGCCAAAGCCTTGGCCCCGGGCGTCGATCCAGAGCGAGCGTTGACCCTGCCCCGTGGAGGGCACGCGGAACGAGACGTCGAACGCGCCGTACATCGCGGCGTTGGCCAGGGCCTTGCGCAGTCGATCGCGGTGGTCCGGCGCGATGCGGTCCAAGAGGTCCTGGCCTGAGACGACGCCGCCTCCGCCCCAGCCGAACATGACGCCGGTCACGTCCGACAGGAACACTTCATCCGCGTTCAGGTCCCATTCCCAGATGCCGCAGCGGGCCGCTTCGACCGCCAGGCGGAAGCGCTGTTCGCTGTCGATGAATTCGCGCTGGGCGGCCTCGGATCTGCGGCTCTGGACCACCAGCAGCAACGCTAGAGCGATCCCGGCGGCCAGCGGGATCAGGAGGCCAAGGGCGTTGTTGGCGGCGATGTCGTCACCTGTGCTGGGCGCCGCCGACAGGACCGCCAGCGCGCCTTCGGCCACCGGCCTGACCGCGAGATCGAGGGGCTCGCCGTCGAGCGCGCGACCTTGCAGGCCGCTGGCGGCGCGCCGCAGGTCCGCCGGCTTCAGCGCGAAAGCCTGCCCCAGGGCCGTCGCGCCCTGAGCGCCGCCGCCGCGGGCGACGATCAGGGAGCCGTCGGGGAGGGCCAGGGCGTTGCTTTCGCCGGGGGAAGGCTCCTCGACCAGGCGAGCGGCGTCGCCGCTGGCGATCAGGAAGGCGCGGCTTTGGCCCAGGGACGCCAACGTCGCGACATAGAGACGGCCCGAGGCGCCCACCGAGCCGGTCCAGACCGTCCGGCCCGACGCCTCGGCGGCGCGCGCGGCCGCTTTCCAGTCTGCTCTATCATCGCGACCGGCCACGGCCAGAATTCCAGTGGGCGCCACCACGGCGACGGCGACGGCTTCGCCGCCCGCGGCGCGCAGAGCGATCTGGGCTGCGTCTGCGGTGGAGTCAGGATCGCGGGCCAGCAGATCGGCGGCGGCCGAAAGGCCCGCTCGCTGCGCGGCCAGGTTCGTCTCGACGCGCCCGGCGATCAGCCCGGCCTTCGCGGCCAGGGAGGGCGCGCTTGGCTGCGCGCGGCTCTGATCCTGAATGCGCTTGAGACCAAAGGCCGTATAGACCGCCAGAAGCAGAAGGGCCGACAGGATCGCGATGCGGGCGAAGGTCTGAGACGGCGCGCGCATACGCTCCGCCCGCGAGGCCGCGGGCGCGGTCGGTCCGGCCTTGGCCGTCCCCCCGTGTCTCGCCCTGCCTTTACCCAAACGCACGACTCCCGCGGAAACACCCCGGCGAGTCACTTCGCCAGAAGGTGAATCTAGCTTACGGGCCGTAGGGGCGTCACCGCCGAACCGTCAATTCCGTGAAGATGGGCGTATTGGTCGCAATGAACCGGCGCTGGGACGCGGCGGCTCAGGTCAAAGACTTGGCGGCTAGCTCCAGAACATTCTTGGACAGGTCCGGATGCGCCGCGATGCGTTCGAGCTCTTGCCGCATGAGCGCGCCAAGATCGGGTCTGTACCGTCGCCAGGCGCCCAAGGGCTCGACCAGGCGGGCGGCCGTCATTGGATTGAACTTGTCCACGGCCAGGATCTGGTCGGCCAGGAACCGATAGCCCGCGCCGCTGGGATCGTGGAACCGCGCCGGATTGTAGTTCGCGAAGGTCGACACCAGGGCCCGGAGCCGGTTCGGATTGGTCGGCTCGAAGGCGGGATGGCGGGTGAGGGCCATAACGCGATCTAGAACGTCCGCATTGGGGTCGCGGGCCTGAGCCGCGAACCACTTGTCCAGCACCAGAGGCTCGGCGCTCCAGCTGTCGAAGAACTTGCCCAGAGCCTTCTCGCGCGCCGCTCCGCCAATGCAGACCAGCGGGTAAAGCCCGCCGATCATGTCGGTCATGTTGCGCGAGGCGTCGTAATGGCCGATCAGGCGCGACAGGTTCTCGTCGTGAGGATCGGCCGAGATCATGTCGGCGCAGGCGTTGCGCAGCGCGCGCCGCCCCGCAGCCTTGGCGTCGGCCGAGAACGCGCCGGCGCTTTGCATTTCACCGTGCAGTCGACGCAGAAGGTCCCCGAGGTGGACAGCGATCCTGACGCGCAGCACGTCCCGCGCCTCGTGTAGGGCGAGCGGATCGGCGGGCTCGGACATCAGGGCCAGATCCGGCTCGGAGGGCAGGCCGAGCAACAGGGCCTTGAAGGCGGGTTCGGCCGCTTCATCGACCAGGGCCTGGCCCAAGGCGTCGGCGTAGCGCTCCTCGCCCACCTCGTCAGGCGTTCCGCCGGCGCGGGCCAGGATCAGATCGCGCGCCAGGGTCTGGCCCGCCTCCCAACGGTTGAACAGGTCGGGGTCCGCGCCGAACAGGACGTAGCGGTCCGAAGGGCGCGCGTCCGTCGTCAGGTTGACGGGCGCCGAGAAACCGCGCAGCGCCGAGAGGATCGGCGGCTGGGCCACGCCCGCCCAACGCACGGTCATCGACTGACGATCCAGAAGCACGATCTCGGTCTCGCGCAGAACCTCGCCGTTGTGCGACAGCAGGCCGATGGCGACGGGGATAGGCAGGGCCTTCTTGACCGGCTGGCCGGGCGTAGGCGCCGTCGATTGAGTCAGGTTTAGCGTCAGGACCTGGGCGCCGTCGTCATAGTCGGTGGTGATCGTCACGGACGGCGTGCCGGCCTGCTCGTACCAGGCGAAGAAGTCGGAAAGGTCCTGGCCCGACGCCTCGGCGAAGCAGGCGATGAAGGCCTCGACCGTCGTCGCCTGGCCGTCATGGCGATCGAAATAAAGATCGCAACCCTTCCGGAACGCGTCGGCGCCCAGGATGGTCTTCAGCATCCGGATAATCTCCGAGCCCTTCTCGTAGATCGTCGCGGTGTAGAAGTTGTCGATCTTCAGGTAGCTGGACGGCCGCACGGGGTGGGCCAGCGGGCCGGCGTCCTCGGCGAACTGGCGCGCGCGCAGGGCTTTTACGTCCTTGATCCGCTGAACGGCGGCCCCGCGCATGTCGGCGCTGAAGCTCTGGTCGCGGAAGACCGTGAAGCCTTCCTTCAGGCACAGCTGGAACCAGTCGCGGCAGGTGATCCGATTGCCGGTCCAGTTGTGGAAGTACTCGTGGGCGACGACCGCCTCGATGCGCTCAAAGTCGGCGTCCGTCGCGGTCTCCGGATCGGCCAGCAACAAGGAGCTGTTGAAGATGTTCAGCCCCTTGTTCTCCATGGCGCCAAAGTTGAAGTCCCTGACCGCCACGATCATGAACAGGTCGAGGTCGTATTCGCGCCCGAACGCTTCCTCGTCCCACTTCATAGCGCGCTTGAGGCTGTCCAGCGCATAGGCCGCGCGGGCAGCCTGGCCGGGGTCCACGAAAATCTTCAGCGCCACCTCGCGACCGCTCATCGTCACGAAGCTGTCAGTCAGAACGTCGAGGTCGCCGGCCACCAGGGCGAACAGGTAGGCGGGTTTCGGGAAGGGATCGACCCACTCGGCGAAGTGGCGCGATCCGTCTAGCGGCCCCTCGCCAACGAGATTGCCGTTGCTCAGCAGATGAGGCAGTCCCGCGTCGGCCTCGATCCGAACGCTGTAGCGGCTCAGCACGTCCGGGCGATCGGGGAAGTAGGTGATGGTGCGGAAGCCCTCTGCCTCGCACTGCGTGCAGAAGCGCCCGCCGGACATGTAGAGGCCGGTCAGGGCCTTGTTCGCCGCTGGGTCGATCTCGACCTCGGTGGTCAGGACGAACTGGTCCGGGGTCTCTTGGATGGTCAGATGTTCGGCGTCGACCGCGTATTGATTAGCGCTCAGCGCTTCGCCGTCGATCGCCACCGACAGCAGCTTTAGCCGCTCGCCGTTCAGCACTAGCGGCTCGGCGCTGGCTCCGACTCGCCGGATGGCCAGCTCGGCCCGCACGCGGGTCGCCGAGGCGCTGAGGTCGAAGACCAGCCGCGTGGTCTCGATCGCGAACGGGAAGGGGCGGTAATCGGCCAGCCGGACCGGCTGTGGCGTATCGGTGCGCATGGCTTTTAGCTAAGACGCCTGCGGCGTTTGCGCCAGCGCCAGGCGCGATTACTTGGGGCGTCTGGGTATGAAATTCGTCGGCGAGGCGTCTTCCGACGACTTAGGGGACGCGGGCGTCGCGGCGCGAGGCGCGCGCGTAAAGGCGTTCGGCGCGCGCGGACGCAGGTTGAGTTCACGCTCGAGCGCGGCCATCCGTTCGGAAAGCGAAGGCGCCCTGAAGCCCTGCTGCGCCGCCGAATAGGCCGGCGGCGGGGAGGGTGTGGGCGCGGGTGGCGCCTCCGCTGGCGGCGGGGCGTGACTTTCATGCGAACGGCCTCTTCGCCGTGCAGGTCGCGCAGTTCCAGCTCCAGGGTCGCCGCGCGGCGGGCCAGGCCCCGCAGGACCTGGGGCGTCGCCGCGTCGTTGGCGACCAGCGTAAGCAGGTCCTGGATGAGCGAGCGCATCTTCGGCGCGGCCGCGATCAACCGCGCTTGGGCTTCGATCCGCTCAGGATCGCGATCGTACTCCGACCGGGGCACACGCCATCCACCCCAGTCCTGGGGATCGGTATAGACGATCGGATAGGTGCCAGGGTCGGGATGCCGAGGCGTCTCGTCGCGCGTTCGCCAACGGTTGGGACCGCGCGCGACCCGCCAATTCTCCTGGTTTGGTCGATCTGGGGCGTCTCGGGGATCGGCGGTCAGCTCGAACGCATGGAACATGCGGCCAAGGCCGACATCGTAGGTCACGCGAACCGGTTCCGGCAAACCACCGACCCAGGCGGGAACAACGCGCTCAACGGTCGCCCAAGCGCCGACGCTGTCCACCCATACTCGCTGATTTTTCTTGAATTGCGCCTTGGTCATGGCTTTTAGAGAATCGCGTTCTGCGACAATGGCCTATCGACGCACATACTGTAAGGCCAAATATTACAGTCAGTAGCGGAGATGGCTCAACCTTTTGGTGTGTCGATACAACCATGTAATGGCCCCTCTAAGCTTGCGCGGTTGAGTTTTGGCGACCTCTCATCATCGGTAGTTCCGGAAGAGCCGGATCGCCGGGTGCGTACCGCGTCATCCAAAAGCCCTCCCAGGCGCGAAAACGCCCTTTGCGATGTGCTTGCCCGCGTTGACGTTGGGGAGTCCGGACATGAGCCTGAGGCGTTGACGGCCAGCTGAATTTCTTGACGCCGGGGCAGGCTTTCCCTTCGCGTGAACGTCGTTCAGTGTGCTCCCGAGGCCGGCCGAAAGAGCCCGGTCCAGGGAGGATCCAGTGGATTTCGACTATTCGGACGACCAGAAGTTCCTGAAGGACGAGGCGCGCAAGTTCCTCGCCGCCCATTGCGATGTCAGCGTCGTGCGCGGCGTGCTCGACAACCCCGAGCGCGCCTTCGATGAGAAGCTCTGGAAGGGCGTAGCCGAGCAGGGCTGGCTGGGCGCCTCGATCCCCGAAGAATTTGGCGGCCTGGGTCTGGGCCGCGTCGAGCTGTGCGCCATCGCCGAGGAACTGGGCCGCGCCGTGGCGCCGATCCCGTTCGCCTCGACGGTCTATGTCCTGGCCGAAGGGATCATGGCCTTTGGGGCTGAGGCCCAGAAGGCCGCGATCCTGCCGCGCATAGCCGCCGGTGAGTTGATCGGCTGCCTGGCCACCTCGGAAGGTCCGGGCGTGGTGGGGCCCGCCAGCCTGCAGTGCCGGGTCGAGGGCGGGAAGCTCTCCGGAACCAAGATCCCGGTCACCGACGGCGACGTCGCGGGCGTCGCGCTGGTGCTGGCCAGCGAAGGCGGTCGCCCAGGCCTGTTCCTGGTCGACCTGACCGGTCCTGGCGTGACGCGCGAAACGCTCAAGAGCCTCGACCCCACCCGCAGCGTCGCCAAGCTAACCTTCGTCGGCGCGGCCGCCGAGCGGGTCGGCGACGCGGGGGCGGGCTTCGAGATCGTCCAGGCGATCCTGGACCGCGCCGCCGTCCTGCTGGCCTTCGAGCAACTGGGCGGCGCTGATCGCTGCCTCGAGATGGCGCGCGAGTACGCCCTGGGCCGCTACGCCTTTGGTCGCGTGATCGCCGGCTACCAGGCCATCAAGCACAAGCTGGCCGACATGTACGTCAAGAACGAGGTCGCCCGCTCCAACGCCTACTACGGCGCGTGGGCGCTGAACGACGACGCGCCGGAGCTGCCGATCGCGGCGTCGGCGGCGCGCATCGCCGCGTCCGAAGCCTTCTGGTTCGCCAGCAAGGAGAACATCCAGGTGCACGGCGGCATGGGCTTCACCTGGGACGTCGACTGTCACCTCTACTACCGCCGCTCACGGCAACTGAGCCTCGTCGCCGGCGCGCCAAAGGTCTGGAAGGAACGGCTGGTGGGTGAACTCGAGAAGAAGAACGCGGCGTAGCAACCGCTGTTATCCCGGCCAAGCGCGTCGCGCGCTGAGCCGGGACCGCAGCAAGCGCCGGCGTTTCCGGCGGTCCCGGCTCTCCGCTTCGCTGCGGCCGGGATGACAAGTTTGGAGATCAAAGATGGACTTCAACGACTCTCCCGAAGAAGCGGCTTATCGCGAGAAGGCCCGCGCCTGGCTGGCCGAGCACGCCGCCGCCCATCGCGCCAAGTGGGGCGAGGTCAAGCCGAACACGCCCGAGCACATGGCCGCCGCCAAGGACTGGCAGGCGACCAAGGCCTCGGCGGGCTATGCTTGCATCACCTGGCCCGCGGCCATCGGCGGCGGCGGCGGCACGCCGATCCAGTCGGTGATCTTCGGCCAGGAAGAGACCAAGGCCGGCCTGGGCTACGGCTACTTCACGATCGGCCTGGGCATGTGCGTGCCGACCGTCATGGCCTTCGCCGACAACGACACCAAGAAGCGCTTCGTCTCGCCCGCCGTGAAGGGCGATGAGATCTGGTGCCAGCTGTTCTCTGAACCCGCCGGCGGCTCGGATGTCGCCGCGCTGCGCACCCGCGCGGTCAAGGACGGCGACGAGTGGGTGATCAACGGCCAGAAGGTCTGGACCACTGGCGCTCACTATTGCGACTACGGCATCCTGCTGACCCGAACAGACCCCGACGTGCCCAAGCACAAGGGCCTGACCATGTTCTGGATCGACATGCGCGACGCCGCCGTCGAGTGCCGGCCGATCCACCAGATGTCGGGCGGGCGCGAGTTCAACGAGGTCTATTTCACCGACCTGCGAGTCAAGGACAGCCAGCGCCTGGGCGAGGTCGGCGACGGCTGGAAGGTGGCCCTGGTCACCCTCATGAACGAGCGGCTGGCGGTCGGCGGCTCGGCCGGTCCGAACTATCGCGAGATCATGAAGCTGGCCCGCGAACTGTCGGGCGTCGCCGGCCCGGCCCTGAAGGACCAGGGTTTCCGCGACAAGCTGGCCGACTGGTACGTCCAGTCCGAGGGCCTGAAGTTCACCCGCTTCCGCACCATGACCGCCCTGTCGCGGGGCCAGACGCCGGGACCGGAAAGCTCTATCGGCAAGATCATCTCGGCCAACCAGCTGCAGGAGCTGGCCAACACCGCCGTCGAGATGGAGGATCAGTACGGCATCCTCGTTGATCCGGGCCAAGCCCCGGCCGAGGCCGCATTCCAGCAGAGCCTGATGTGGGCGCCTGGCCTGCGCATCGCCGGCGGCACCGACGAGATCCTCAAGAACATCATCGCCGAACGGGTCTTGGGCCTGCCCGGCGATGTCCGCCTCGACAAGGACGTGGCGTTCAAGGACATGCCGACGGGACGTTGAGGGTGACGCTGGACCTCCTGGGCGGAGCGCTCGAGAGGTCGGTTGCCGGAGGGGCGCTGGAGTCTCGAACCGACCAGCGGTCCGTCTGTTTTCGGCTCCGGACGCGGAATGCCAAGGTGATCACGGAAGAAGGAACGGGCATAGCCGCATCCGACCCTAGCCTACGACGTATGAAAGACGTATATACGTTTTCAGTATCTGACCCGGAGCGCGACTGATGGCTAAGGACGCGGTCTTCACCATGAAGCTCGAACCGCAGTTGCGGGACGCCTTCATCGCCGAGGCGCAGGCCGTCGATCGACCGGCCTCGCAGATTGTGCGTGACCTGATGCGCGACTACGTCCAGCGCCAACGCGATCAGCGCGATCATGAGGCCTTTGTCCGCGCCAAGGTCGAGGCGGGGCGTCGCGACCGCGTTGCGGGCCTGGACCAACCAAACGACGATGTCGAAGCTGAATTCGCCGCGCGCCGCCGCGCGCTTGAGGGAAAGGCGGATGAGGTGCGGGGGTGAACGTCCGTTGGACAGCCTCAGCACGATTGGATCGTCTCGACATCATGGATTACATCGCCGCCGAGAGTCCGCGAGCGGCCGTGCGCATGGACCAACTGTTTTCCGATGCGGCGTCGTCCCTCGCCGAGTTCGCGATGAGGGGGCGACCTGGACTGGTTGCGGGGACGCGAGAACTCTTCCCTCACGAAGCCTATCGCTTAGTCTATGAAATAGACCACGACACAGTGTGGATTCTTGCCCTGCTCCACGCCTCACGGCAGTGGCCGCCGCTTCGCGAATAGGTCGCCATCAGGCCTTTCATCGGACTGTCATGCATTCGGTGAGAGGGCGCATCGCGCCCAAGCTTTCCCCTATGGCGCCACTGTCTTCAGGAAGGTCGGCGGCTTGCGGTGGTGGGTCGCCTGCTCGTAGGCGTAGCCGAGGTTCAGCAGCAGCTTCTCGCTCCAGGCCGGGCCGATGAAGGACAGGCCCACCGGCAGACCCGTGACATAGCCCATCGGCACGGTCAGGTGCGGATAGCCGGCCACGGCGGGCAGGGTGGTGGACGAGCCGCCATAGTTGTCGCCGTTCAGCGGGTCGATGGTCCAGGCCGGACCCGTGGTCGGGGCGACGATGGCGACCGCGCCGGTGTCCTTCAGGATCTTGTCGATGCCTTCCGGCCCAGCCAGCCGCTTGGAGTCCGCCAGGGCCTTCAGGTAGTCGGGATCTGTCAGGCCCTTGGTCTTCTCCGCGCGCTCGAAGCTCTCCTGGCCGAACCACTCGAACTCCTTCGGGGTCGCCTTGTTGAAGGCGATCAGGTCGGCCAGCGTGCGAGTCGGGACCTTCTTCGGATCGGTCGAGGCCAGATAGGCGGCCATGTCGGCCTTCAGCTCGGTGTAGAGGACCACGCCCTCGGCCTTGCCGATTGGGCCTTCGTCGAAGTCCTTGACGTCGACCAGGGTGGCGCCCTGGGCTTGGAGCTCTTTCAGGGCGCGCTCGAACACCGCGTCGGTCTTGGGCGAATAGCCGGTGCAGAAGCGCGCCACGGCCAGCGTCACGCCCTTTAGCGCGTCCTTGGAGAGACCCTTGGCGTAGTCGGTCTTGCGGGCGTCGGCGTCCTTGGTGGCCGGGTCGGCGGGATCGGCCCCGGCGATGATGGTCAGCACCTTGGCCGCGTCCTCGACCGTGGTGGTCATCGGGCCGGCGGTGTCCTGGCTGTGGCTGATCGGTACGATGTGGGTGCGCGAGACGAGGCCGACGGTGGGCTTGAGGCCGACGAGGCCGTTGATCGCCGCTGGGCAGGTGATCGAGCCATCCGTCTCGGTGCCGATGGCCAGGGGCGCCAGGCCCGCCGCCACCGCCGCGCCCGAGCCGCTGGACGAGCCGCAGGCGCTGCGGTCCAGGACGTAGGGGTTGCGCACCGTGCCGCCGACCGCGCTCCAGCCGCTGATCGACTTGTTGGAGCGGATGTTGGCCCATTCCGACAGGTTCGCCTTGCCCAGCATGACGAGGCCCGCGTCCCGCAGGCGCTTGGCGATCGGGGCGTCGCGGCCGGTGATATTGTCCTTCAGCGCCAGCGAGCCGGCGGTGGTCGGCAGGGGATCGGCGCTTTCGATGTTGTCCTTCAAGAGGATCGGGACGCCGTGCAGAGCCGAGCGGACCCTGCCCGCCTTGCGCTCGGCGTCCAGCGCCTTGGCCTCGGCCAGGGCGTTAGGGTTCGTGGCGATCACCGCACGCAGCGTCGGGTTCTTGTCCTGGATCGCCGCCAGCGCCGCCTTGGTCGCGTCCTCCGCCGATTGGGCGTGAGCGCTCGTCGCGAGCAGGGCCAGGGCGGCCGCGCCGGCCAGGCAGGCGATCTTGGTCATGGACGTTTCCCCTCGCGCGACCGCGACTCTGACGGCCGAGGCGTGAGCATGGGGGCAAAATTCCGCGTTCGCCAAGGGGCGCGGACTTTTCCACGTCCGATTTTCCCGGCGAATGCCGGGACCCAGATCGAACCCGCCGAAGTATCGGTGAATGCTTGGTCGATTGGCGAGAAACCTCAAGCCGCTCCGGATGTATCTGGGCCCCGGCATTCGCCGGGGAAGTCGGAGTCTAGTCTACACGAACACCGCAACGTTCTGCCGCGCCAGGAGCAACGGCCGGCCCTTGGAGTCCCAGACCTGCATCTCCTGGGTCGAGTAGCCATGGCCGATCGTTTCGGCCTTGCTGCGCAGCAGACGCCAGCCGTCGTCGTTGGGATCGGGCAGGCCCACCACGTCCAGCGACCAGGTCATGGTCGAGATCGGCCCGAACTGACGGAACAGAGTCATGGCCGGCGGCGGCGGGGCGTCGCCCAGCGCGATCAGGGCCGACAGCGAGGTCGCGCCTGGATCGCGGTGGCGGATCCACAGCAGATACTCCGGCGGCTCGCCCGTGCCAGGCCGACCGCCGCCCGCGACGCGGAAGTCGAATTGCCGGACGAAGCTGGGCGCCATGCTGGTGTCGCCCTTGTGGAACGGCTCGCACTGATCGGGCGGGGCGACGGCCGGGCAGGGGACGTCCTCGTGTGACAGGTGCGACTCGCGCGCCGCGCCGAAGGTCAGGGTGGCGTGGGTGGCGACGCCTTGCTCGCCCACCAGATCCACGGCGGCGAACAGGGTCGACTTGCCCTGGCGCAGCGTCCGCACCGAGATCGACAGTTCGCCCGCCGCCGGGCCGACGAAGGCGAATTGGCCCGAGCGCAGCGGCGGGGCTTCCGGAAAGGCTCGCTGGGCGGCCTCCACGCAAAGGGCGGCCGAGAGCCCGCCATAGGTCGTGCGGCCCTGTTTCCAGTCATCGGTGACGTGGGCGGAAAAGCCGGCGTCGGTGGCGACGACGCCGGCCAGCAGTTCGGAGTAGCTTGTCATGGGCGGAGGGTCGTTTTCTTTCGCTACGGAAGTCAACGCCCCCAGCGCCTTACTTCATCGCCAGGGCGTCCTTGAGCCCCGGCGTGAACTCCGCCCCCGCCTTTACCTGGGCGGTGGACGGCTTGAGCGCCTCGCCGATCGGCTCCGAACGCCCGCCAAGGCAGCCTTTGAGGAACTGCTCGGTCACCGCGTTGAAGGCGATATTGTTCTCTGGGCGGGCGAAGCCGTGGCCCTCGTCCGGGAACAGGACATAGGTGACCGGAATGTTCTTGGCCTGCATGGCGGCCACGATCTGGTCGGACTCGGCCTGGTTCACGCGCGGGTCGTTGGCGCCCTGACCAATCAACAGGGGCTTGGTGATCGCGCCGGCGCGATAGACCGGCGAGCGGTCCTTGAGCATGGCCACGCCAGCCGGTGTCGTCGGATCGCCCATGCGCTTGTAGAACTGCTGCTTACCGGCCTCCCAATAGGGCGGAATGGTCTTCAGCAGGGTCTCCAGGTTCGAGGGGCCGACGATATCGACGCCGCAGGCGAAGGCCTCTGGCGTGTACGTCAGGCCCACCAGGGTGGCGTAGCCGCCGTAGGAGCCGCCCATGATCGCCGTCTGCTTGGGGGCGGCGACGCCATTGGCTTCTGCCCATTTCACAGCGTCGATCAGGTCGTCATGCATCTTGCCGGCCCATTCCAGATTGCCGGCGTTGATGAAGGTCTTTCCAAAGCCCGTGGACGCCCGGTAGTTCACCGACAGCACCGCATAGCCCCGGTTGGCGAGCCACTGGTGGTAGCTGTTGTAGCCATAGAAGTCCCGCGCCCAAGGGCCACCGTGCACGAACAGCACCATCGGCGCGGGCTTGTCGGCCTTGCCGTCGCCATTGGCGTCCGCCCCTGGCGGCAGGGTCAGGTACGAGACGAGGGTCAAGCCGTCGCGCGCCTTGATCTCGACGGGCTGCATCGGCTGGAGCGGCTGGCCTTCCAGTTCGGGGCGCGTGACGAACAGCTTGGTCAGTGAGCGTGTCTTGCGGTCGTACAGATAGTTCGCTGAAGGCGCGCTGACTGGGTCGACCACGACCGTCCACAGATCATCGGCGTCGGTGCGCGAGGTGACGTTGATCTCGCCCTTCAACTGTTGCTGCAGAAAATCGAGATCGGCCTTCACGGTGGGATCGACGGCGGTCCAGGTGTTGCGCAGGTAGTTGACCGCATAGGCCTGGATGGCGCCGGTCTTGGGATCGGCCAGGATCTGGCCGATATCGGCCTTGGCGTCCTGGGCCACGATCTTGGTCTGGCCGCCCGCCACGTCCTGAGCGACCAGGGCCGCAGTGTCGCGACCGCGCGAGTCCAGCCAATACAGCGTCTTCCCGTCGGTGGTGAAGCCCAGAGCCGCCGTCGTCAGGGAGTCGTCCAGGCCGTAGCTCACGATCGGCGTCGGCTCGACCTTGTCGCCGACCATGCGGAAATAGTCGGCGCCGCCGTCGACACGCGCCTTCTGCGCCAGGCGAAGGGTCAGGGTCTCGTCAGCGACGAAGCCAGCATAGCCCTCATTTTTGAACACCAGCTTCAGCTCGCCGGTTTTGAGATCCAGGCTGTAGACGTCGTGCCAGCGGGGATCGCGGTTGTTCAGGCCCACCAGGATGCGGTCTTTGAAATTCCGGCTTATGCCCAGGATCTGGGCTCGGGTCTTTTCGAAGGGCGTAAGGGCTCGCTGAACGCCGCTGACCACATCGACGCCGTAGAGCAGGAAGTTCTCGTCGCCGCCCTTGTCGTTGATGAAGAGAATGGACGCGGAGTCCGGCGACCAGAAGAAACTCCGGATCGGCCGGGTCTTTTCTTGAGTCAGCGGCTTGGCCTGGCTGGGATCGGATCGCGGCGCGACCCAGATGTTCATCACGCCGTCACGGGGCGCGCCCCAGGCTAGCCACTTGCCGTCCGGGCTGATCAGGCCACGACCCCGGCTGGGATTGCCAAACAGCTTGGCGCGTTCGATCAGCGGCGTCGACGCGACCGCCTGAGCAGCCGTCTGGGCCTGGGTGACTGAGGGCAGGATCGCTAGCGCCGCGACGGCGGCGAAGAACATTGTGCGCATGAGGGGCTCCCAGGATGGAGCTCAACTCTGGGCGCCCGCGCAACATCGCGCAAGTTACGAACGCTTTAGTCTGGCGCGCTGGCTCAGTGGATCGTGGGCGAGGGCTCGATCCAGGCCCCTAGGGCGCGGGCGTCGGCCTCTTCCTCGATCGCCATTTCCTCAAGGAGCACGGCGGCCATCAGCCACTCCTGCAGGTCGTCCTCGGTCGCGGTGCCGTTCTCGAGGGCTTCCCTGACGGTTTCGATCAGCCATTCGACGGCGTCAGCGTGGGTCTTGCGCATGGTCTTGCCTCACAACCTGAGGACAAGAGTAGTGGTTAAGACAGCCAAAGACCCTGCGACACAGGGTCGTTTGGGCGCCGCATCTCGCCGCAGGGGCCCGCGCGGGAGCGCGTTAGGTTTAAGTGTGAGCGGTTAAACCGCTCGAACGCGCTCCATTCTAAGAAATAGGCCCTGTCTGGTTTAGGCGGAGCCAGCTCAACCAGACAGGGCCTGAACCGCGCGGGAAAGAGGGCCTACTGGCCGCCCTTCAGCTTGCGCTCGAAGAAGTCCAGGTGCGTTTTCAGCACGCTGAGTCCCTTGGACTTGCCGCTGCCGGCGCTGTGGCGCTCGCCCGGATACAGCGCCATCTCGAACGGGATCGCCTTCTTCTGCAGGGCCGCGATGACGCGGGTGCTGTTTTCCAGGATCACGTTGTCGTCGGCCATGCCGTGTAGCAGCAGTAGGCTGCCGGGCTTGAGCTTGTCGAGGCGCGTGTTGATGTCGGCATAGGCGTAGCCGGCCTTGTTCTCGTCCGGCTTGCCCATGTAGCGCTCGGTATAGGCGGTGTCGTACAGGCTCCACTCGGTCGGCGGGGCGCCGGCCGCGCCGGCCTTGAACGGGGTGTTCTCGGCGGTCAGCAGCATCAGGGTCATGAAGCCGCCGTACGACCAGCCCATCACGCCCAGCTTGCCGGGATCGACATAAGGCAGGCCGGCCAGGAACTTGGCGCCCTGCAACTGGTCCTCGACCTCGACCGTGCCCATGCGGCGGTCCAGCGCCCGCATGAACTTGGCCGAGCGATTGCCGCTGCCGCGGTTGTCCAGCTTGAAGATCACGTAGCCGGCTTCGAGATAGGTGCGCTCGGACGGGTTATGCCAGTTCTTCATCACGCGCTGGGCGTGCGGGCCGCCATAGACCGAGACGATAGCCGGATATTTCTTGGTCGGGTCGAAGTTGGTCGGCTTGAGAATCTCATAGTGAAGGGTCTCGCCGTCGGCGGCCTTCAGGCTGCCGAACTCCGGAACCGGCAGGGTCGAGGCGTAGGGCCAGTAGGGGTGCCCCTCGACCAGCTTGTTTTCCTCGATCCAGCGCACGCGCTTGCCGTCGGGCGAATAGAGCGCCGTTTGCGGGGGGGTCTTGGGATCGCCGTAGGACCCGGCGAAGGCGCCGTTGCTGGCGACCTTGGCTGACCACCAGCCGCCGGCCGAGGTCAGGGCCTTGGGCTTTCCGGGTTTGGCGTAGCTCACCTCGTACAGTCGGCGCTCGATCGGCGTCTCCATCGAGGCGGTGAAGATCGCCACCTTGCGGGCTTCGTCGACGCCTTCCAGCGCCGAGACGGGCCAGTCGCCCTGGGTGACCTGGGCGACCAGCTTGCCGTCGGCGGCGTAGCGGTAGAGGTGGCGGTTGCCGTCCTGCTCGGACGACCACAGGAACGAACCGTCTTTCAGGGGATGGAAGTCGTCGGCCACCTCGATGTAGTGGGGGTCGGTCTGGGTCAGGATCGTGCGGCCCTTGCCCGTCGCCGCGTCGAAGGCGATCAGGTCCAGGGTCTTCTGGTCGCGCGACAAGCGCTGGACGTAGACGATCTTGCCGTCGGCCGACCAGTCGACGCGGGCCAGGTAGATGTCCTTGTTCGCGCCGAGATCCAGCGCGTTTACCTTGCCAGAGGCCAGATCGCGGACGAACAGCTCGACCACGGCGTTGGGGCGGCCGGCGCGGGGGTAGCGCTGATTGACGATCGTCGCGCCGCTGGGGCCGATGTCGGCGCGCGGCACGATGTCGACGCCGCTCTCGTCAACGCGGGTGTAGACGATCCGGGCTTCGTCCGGGCTCCACCAATAGCCGGTGAAGCGGTCGAGCTCTTCCTGGGCGATGAACTCGGCGGTCCCGAACGACAGGGCGTCCTTGCCCTCGGTCGTCAGGGCCGTCTCGGCTCCGCCGGTCGCCGGCTTGATAAAGAGGTTCTGGTCGCGGACGTAGGAGACGTAGCCGCCCTTGGGCGAGACCTTGGCGTCGACCTCGTCGCCCGGCGTTTCGGTCAGGCGCGTAACCTTCCCGTCAGCGACGCTGTCTAGATAGAGGTCGCCGTCCAGCGGGACGAGGATGAAGCGGCCTTGCTTGTCCCAGCTGTACTCGATGATGCCGCGGGTGGCGGCGACGCGGGCGCGTTCGCGGCGGGCCTTTTCGGCTTCGGACAGTTCCTTGGTTCCGGAGGACAGGGCCGCCGAGTCGATCAGGCGATAGGGCTCCCCGCCCTTCACGTCGGCCGCCCACAGGTCCTGCACGTTGGCCGCCTCGGGCTTGGCCTTCAGGTAGGTGACCCGCTTGCCGTCCGGCGACAACGCCACGCCCTTGGCCGTCGGACCCGAAAGGCTGGGGTCGGCGAAGATGCGTTCAGGGGTGAGTTTTTCCGCCATGGCTGGGGAGGAGAGGGCGAGTACAGCGGCGAGCGCGGTGAGCGAGGGTCTGATCATGGCGCGCGACGCTATTCGCGAGCGTGGCGGTTGTCAGCAGCGAAGTTGATGCAGGCGGTGAAACTCTAGCGGCACATCGCGTCCAGCGCCTTCAGGTCCACCGGATCGGGCGGAACCGGCAGGCCCTTGGCCTTCAAGGCATTGTCCAGCGTGGTCGGTCGGGGCGGCAGGCTGGGATCAATATCCGTCTTGTAGAACGGATGCTTCTGCGCCTGTTCCAGAGTGGTGAAGCCAAAGCCCTTGTCCTGGTAAAGCTTGAACAGACGCGGCGCCATACGCGCGTCAAAGGCGCCCGCGTGCATCAGCAGAACATACGGGATGTCCTCACCGTAGAGCGTCTTGGCCATGGCGCGGGCGCGATCGGCCGCAGCGGCCGCGCCTTCCAGGAAGCGTTTCTCCAGCTCGGCGACAGCGGTCTCGTCGCCCTTGGCCATGCAGCGGGCATAGGGCTCGCCAAAGGCCCAGTCGTTGAAGCCCATGGTCACGCTGGCGATCTTGTAGTGGTTGGCGGCTAGCCACTGGCGCACGGCCAGGCGTTTCTCGGGCGTGTCGCCTTCGGACAGGAAGGGATAGCGCAGCCAGCGCCAGTCCTCGTCGCCCATAAGGTCCTTCAGCATCGGCTCGTTGCGAGCGATCTCGGCCGTGAATTGCTCGGGCGTCAGGGCGGCCAGATTCGGATGCGACCAGGTGTGGTTGCCCAAGGGCTGACCGGCTTCGCGCCACATCTTCAGCACGGGCGCGGAGGCGGGCTCGCGCTCGGTCTGGACGCCGTTGATGAAGCCGAAGGCGGGAGCCTTGGCGTCGGCCGAGGCCTTCAGGAGGTCCGCCGCGATCTGCACGCGCGTCACGCCCGGCGGCAGGGCGCTGTGGGCGGGCAGATCGTCCCAGGTGACGGCGATGACGGGTTTGGGCTCCGCGTGCGCGGCCGTGGCGGCGCTCAGGATCATACCGAGTAGGCCAATCATTTTCCCGATCTCCCCGGCGAATGCCGGGGTCCAGATCGAGCCAGGAGTGCGAACGAACTTGGTTTTGATTTTGGGCGCGAACACGTCTGACTTCCCGGATGAAACTGGGCCCCGGCATTCGCCGGGGAGACCGGACTCTATTTGCTTTCGAACAGGCTCAGCGGAATGGCGTCCGCCATCGCCTTGTAGCCCGCCATGTTCGGATGCAGACCGTCATTGTCGTAGGCGGCCAGCAGGTGGGTCGGCCGGGCCGGATCGCGCAGGGCCTTGTCCCAGTCGATGACGCCGTCGAAGTTTCCGGGCGCGCGGATGAAGGCGTTGATGGCCTGGCGATCGGCCTCGCTCTCGGGGCCGGGATGGTAATAGGCCGAGCCGCCATAGGGCAGGATGGTCGCGCCGATCACCTTGATGCCCCGCGCGCGGGCCCGGTCGGTCATCTGGCGGTAGGCGGCGATCACCTGCTCGACCAGCGCCTTGTGCGCTTCCGGCGTCGCGGGCGCGTCGCGGGTCAGCGTGCCCAGATCATTGACGCCTTCCAGCAGCACCAGATGGGTGACGCCCGGCTGGCTGAGCACGTCTCGCTCTAACCGCGCCAGGGCGTTGGGGCCCAGGCCGTCCAGCAGCACGCGGTTGCCGCCGATGCCCAGGTTCAGGACCGCGAGGTTCTTGCCCTTCAGCCGTTCGATCAGGGCGTCGGTCCAGCGCAGGTTGGTGTTGGGCTGGACGCCATAGCCGTCGGTAATGCTGTCGCCGAAGGCCACGATCGCGCCGGCCGTCTTCGCGGTCGGAGCCACCTCGACGCCCGCGATCTGGAACCAGCGATCGGCCGTCTTGGCGCCGGGGAGGTCGGCGGCGGCGACGTGGTCCCCGGCGAGAACGTACGATGTGGCGCGCGAGCCTGGATGACCGGTTTGAACGTCGGGCGCTTCGACATAGCGCAGGCTGATCGCCAGGCTCGTCAGGGGCGCGACCTTCAAGGCGACGGGATCGGACCAGTAGTCGGCGCCGGCCGGGATGGTGACTTCGCTGCGGCCAGAGAAGGTGAGGGGGCGATCGGTCTCGGGCTTGATCTTGGCGCTGTCGAGCGCGGCGGACACCGCCACATGCGCCGCCTTGATCGTCAGGGGACGCGTTCCGAAGGCGTTTGAGAGGCGCACCCGCAGCCTGTCCCCGCCCAGGCTGAGACGCACGATCTGGCGCAGGGTGGCGTGGGAATAGTCTTCCGGGGCGAGGCTGTTCTTGGTGTCCGGCGCTAGCTGGGCGCTGGCCCAGGCGCCAACCCAGCGGTCCCGCGCCTCCGCCGCGTGAGCGCTCAGGGGCAGGGCCATGGCGAAGGACAGGGCCAGGGCGGCCAGCGATCGACGCGTACACAACATCATCAGCGCTTCTCTCCCGCTCCGCCTCTGCGGCGGTAGCGGTAACGCTGGTAGGGTCTCTTTCAACCGGCGTAAAGCCGTGAAGCCGCCGGACGCGCGACCGGACGTCGCAGCGGATAAGAATCGCTTGCATCTACACCGATGTTAGCGCTATCAAGATCCCGTGAGGCGCCGAGCGCCTCTGCCCTTCCTGGGCGTTTCCTCCCTATGAACTTTCAGCCCGGTCTTTTGGCCGGGCTTTTCTTTTGCGCCGAGCGGCGGGAAGATGGGGTTCGAAACGTCGGAGACGCCAATGCCTGTCGGCAGGTCGCCCAAGAAGACCGAGACCCTCGAAATCCGCCTGCCGCCCGAGACCAAGGCCGCGTTCATGGCGCGTTGCCAGGGCGCGCGGCGCACGGCCAGCGAGGCGCTGCGTGATTTCATCGAGAGGGACCTTCGGGCGTCCACGACGCCGCGCCGGCGAAGCGCGCTCTGGCGTGTGCTGGCGGCGGCGCTGGCGGGGCTTGCGGTGGGCGCGGTGGCCGCGCCATCGCTCGCGCGCCCCTCCGGCTCGGATGCAGCGTTCCAGCGGCTGGACGCCAATCACGACGGCGCCCTTAGTCTCGATGAGTTCAAGGCGCGCTGAGGCGACTAGAGCGTGATAGCCGAAAGTGTGAGCGGTTTCGGCGGCAATCACGCTCTAAATGTTTGAAATAGAGCCTTTCCCCTTCGAATGCTTTCATTCGCAGGAGAAAGGCTCTAGCGGATCGGCTTGACGAAGCGATCCCACTGAAGGTTCAGCCAGGTCCACGGCTTGTAGAGCGCCGCGCCCGGTTCCCACGACGCCAGCACCAGCTCGGCCTTGCCTACAATGTTGTCGGCGGGCAGCAGGCCGACGCCCAGCTCGCGCGGCCAGCGGCTGTCGAGCGAGTTGTCGCGATTATCGCCCATCATGAAATAGCGGCCTTCGGGTACGACATAGACGTCGGTGTCGTCACCCGGCTGCCCGGCCCCTCCATCATAGGTGACATAGGATCGACCGTCCGGCTGGCGCTCGCGCACCTCAAGGACTTGGCGGTAGGGATCGTCATGGTCCTGCACGACCGTCATCGGCGCCTGGGGCAGGGGCTTGTCGTTGACGAACACCTGGCCGCCCCGGACCTGGATGCGATCGCCAGGCAGGCCGATGACGCGCTTGATCCAGGTCTGGCCAGGATCACGCGGCAGGCGGAAGACCACCACATCGCCGCGCTTGGGCGCGCCACCCATGAGGCGGCCGGCGGGCAGCGGCGGATTGAACGGCAGGGACGCCCGGCTCCAGCCGTAGGCGAACTTCGAGACGATGATGTAGTCGCCGATGACCAGCCCAGGCTCCATCGAGGAGGACGGGATCGTGAAGGGCTGGAACACCACGATCCGGAGCAGCACGGCGATCGCCAGGCCCGCCAGCGTGATGCGGGCGATCTCCAGGATCTCGGACTTGGCGCCGGGCGAGGCCGTGGCGGCGGGGGAGGTGAGGGTGTCGGTCATGCGCCGAGTAGGGGCGAGCGGCCGTCTCCCCGCCAGCGCCATCGTGTCGGGACGCGGCTAAAATCGTGTCCGGACAAAAGAGAAGGCCGGGCGACGCGCGCCCGGCCCAAGTCATAGAGGGGAGGAAGATCGGGGGCGAAAGGCCCCCGAAAGATCAGAAGCGCTTCTTGACCGACAGGTAGACCTGACGCGGCGGAGCCGGCAGGACGGTCATGGCCTCGCCGGTCGCGTCACTGTTGACGAAGCCGCCCGAACCGATGGTCGAGATGTAGTCCTTGTCGGTCAGGTTGGTGACATTGACCTGGACCTCCAGGCCCTTGCCCCAGCCTTGTTCGGCGAAGCGGTAGCCCATGGTCAGGTCGGCCACCGTGGTCGAGGGCGCCTGGCCGCCGATGTTCTCGTAGGTGTAGTAGCGCTTGTCGGTATAAGCGACGCCCAGCTTGCCGAAGAAGCCGGCCTGGTCGAACGCGATCTCGCCCTTGAAGATGTTCTTGGGCGTGTTGACGACGGTCTTGCCCTTGGTGCGAGCGCGGATCGTGCCGTCCTGGGCGACCACGTTATCCTGGTACTTGGAGTCGTTGTAGGTATAGGCGCCGTACAGGCTCCAGGCGTCGGTCAGGCGGTACGTGCCAGCCAGCTCCACGCCCTTGGTCTCGACCGAACCGACGTTCGACAGCACCGGGGCGTTGCCCTGGATGGCCGAGCCCTGCGCCACCGCCAGCAGGCGGTTGTCGAAGGTCACGTGGTAGACAGCGGCCACGCCCTGGAAGCGCTCAGTGCGATAGCGACCGCCCAGTTCGAAGGTCTGCGAGCTTTCCGGCTTGAGGGTCTGGGCGATGTAGTTGACGCGAGCCTGGTCTTGCGAGGCGAAGGGACCGGAGGTGGCCGCCGAGACATAGGCGCCCATGTTCTCGGTATAGCCGCCGAACACTTCGAAGTCGGACGAGGCTTTATAGACGAAGCCGACCTGAGGCAGGAAGTTATCCTTGCTCTCGATCTCGCCCGACAGTGCGTTGCCGACCACGGTCTTGACGCCGTTGGTCACCTTGATCGTCTTGAAGCCGAAATTGACCTTCAGGGCGTCGGTCAGGGTCCACTCGTCTTCGATGTGACCGGTCGTGGTCTTGGTCTCGAAGCTATACTGCCACTGGGTGAAGAACGGGTTTGACTGGAAGTCCAGCGGATCGCGCGACGGCGCGGCGGCGGTCTCGGCGTAGAAGCGACGCGCCTGGTTGAAGTTGTTCACCTCATGCCAGAAGCCGCCGCTGAGGCGGTGAGCCCCCAGGTCCACGGTCAGGCCGGCGGTCAGGCCTCCCCGGTCGATGTCGTATTCGGTGGTGCGGATCGACAGCGGGGCGGCGGTCGAGCCCGTGGTCCCGAAGCCGGGGCTGGCGACATAGGGCGTATACCACAGGCCCTGGCCCTTGTTCTTATGCTGATAGGCCGTGGCGTCCAGCTTCACGCGATCGGTGATGTTGAGGTTCAGCGACGCGCCGTAGAGGTCGTCGTCACGGATGCCGGCGCCGGCGTAGTAGGCGTCGTCCACCGTCGCGAACGGGGCCGGCAGGGCGGTCCCGGTCTGATAGGCGCGGGCGGCGGCGACCGCCAGGGCCCAGTTCGGCTGGGTGTTGTCCCAGTCGCGACCCAGGCGCTTGATCATCGCGAACGACATGTCCTGGTAGTCCTGCTCGCGACGTTCCGAGCGGTGGTAGAAGCCGGTCAGGTCGCCGCGCTCGCCCAGCGGCATTACCAGCTTGGCGTCGTACTGGCGCTGCTTCTGCTCGCCGCCGCCCTTCCACTTGTCGGATTTCTGGTCGGCGATGGAGATGTAGCCGCGCAGGCCGCCTAGTTGCTGGATAGCGCCGGTTTCGAAGCGGCCGAATACGCGGTGCATGTTGTCCGAACCGCCCGTGACGTCGATCTCGCCGCCCAGGGTCTCCTGCGGATCGCGCGAGAAGAACTGCAGCGTGCCGCCCAGGTTCGAGGTCGAGGCCGTGCCGAGGGCGCCCGCGCCCTGGGCCAATTCAACGCGGCCGATGTTCTCGCTGGCGATCGCGCGGCTGATATGCAGGCCGTTGTGGTTGCCGTAGCTCATGTCGCCCAGCGGGACGCCGTCCAGGGTGAAGCCCAACTGGTTCTGGTTGAAGCCGCGGATCGAGATGCGGGTCGACCACTCGTAAGCGCCGAAGGCGTCGGCCGACTGGAATGTGACGCCCGGCAGCTTGTCGATCGCTTTCAGAGCGCTGGTGCCGGCGGCCTGAAGGCCGATGGCGTCGCTGTTCAAGGTCTGGATTTGGCGGCTCTGGCCCTGGCCAATGATGATCAGCGCGTCGACTTCCGAGCTGTCTGCCGGAGCGGCGGCGGCTGGGGCGGCGGCGTCAACGGCCTTGTCGTCGGCGAAGGCGGGCGCGGCGCCCATGACGAGCGCCAGCGCGGCGACGCCCAGAAGCATCTGGTTCTTTTTCATTGTCAGAATCCCCTTGTCCGATGCGGATCAGCGTCGGCTTGGGGGATCGGCTAACAGCGGTCGACGACGGCCGAACGACGGTTCGGTGTCAGATGGTCGACACTCGCGCGACGGAATGATGAACCTTGGCGAGCGGCCTAATGTCCCGCCGCGATTGCGCGAAGCGGCCCGGACCGCTATTTCAGCGGCCAATCCCCGAAACCCTCGTCCAGCGAGAACGCGAGCCTCATGGCGCAGCAATATATTTTCCAGATGCAGGGCCTGACCAAGGCCTATCCCGGCGGCAAGAAGGTCTTCGAGAACATCTGGCTGTCGTTCTATTCCGACGCCAAGATCGGCGTGGTGGGCGTCAACGGCTCGGGTAAGTCGACCCTGCTGAAGGTCATGGCGGGCCTCGACAAGGAATTCTCGGGCGAGGCCAAGGCCGCCGACGGCATCAAGCGCGGCTATCTCCCGCAGGAGCCCGTGCTGGACCCGACGCTCGACGTCTGGGGCAACGTCATCGCCGACTGCGAAGACAAGCAAATCTTTGACCGCTACAACGCTCTGGCGGCCCAGCTCGGCGAGGAATACACCGACGAGCTGATGGAGGAGATGACCAAGCTGCAGGAGGTCATCGACGCCCGCGACCTGTGGGACATCGACTCCAAGGTCGAGATGGCCATCGACGCCCTGCGGTGCCCGCCCAACGACGCCAATATCGAAAGCCTGTCGGGCGGTGAAAAGCGCCGCATCGCGCTGGCGCGCTTGCTGCTCAGCAAGCCCGACATGCTGCTGCTCGATGAACCGACCAACCACCTGGACGCCGAGTCGGTGGCCTGGCTGCAGCACCACCTGGAAGAGTTCCCGGGCTGCGTCATCCTGGTGACCCACGATCGCTACTTCCTGGATCAGGTCACCAAGTGGACCCTGGAACTGGATCGCGGCAAGGGCGTGCCCTACGAGGGCAACTACTCGGGCTGGCTGGAGCAGAAGACCAAGCGCGTCGTCCAGGAGCAGTCAGAATCCGAAGCCCGCCAGCGCGCGCTCACCCGCGAACTGGAATGGGTCCGCAGCTCGCCCAAGGCCCGTCAGTCCAAGTCGAAGGCCCGTTTGGCCTCGTACGAGGAAATGGTCGCTGCGCAGGAGAACGCCCGCGCCGCCCAGACCCAGGCCCACATCCAGATCCCGCCTGGCCCGCGCCTTGGCAACCTGGTGCTCGAGGTCAGCGGCCTGGAGAAGGAGTACGGCGACAAGGTGCTGTTCAAGGACCTGTCGTTCCGCCTGCCGCCGAACGGCATCGTCGGCGTTATCGGCCCGAACGGCGCCGGCAAGTCGACGCTGTTCAAGCTGATCACCGGCCGCGAGCAGCCTGACGCCGGCACGGTCAAGGTCGGCGAGACCGTGAAGCTCTCGTACGTCGACCAGTCGCGCGACGCGCTCGACCCGAACAAGACCATCTGGGAAGAGATCAGCGGCGGCACCGACGTGATGATCGTCGGCAAGCGCGAGATCAACAGCCGCGCTTACGTGGGCTCGTTCAACTTCAAGGGCGGCGACCAGCAGAAGAAGGTCGGCCTACTGTCGGGCGGTGAGCGCAACCGCGTCCACCTGGCCAAGACCCTGGCAACCGGCGGCAACCTGTTGCTGCTCGACGAACCGACCAACGACCTGGACATCGAAACCTTGCAGGCCCTGGAAGAGGCGCTGGAAGAGTTCGCCGGCTGCGCCGTGGTCATCAGCCACGATCGCTGGTTCCTGGACCGCCTGGCGACCCACATCCTGGCCTTCGAAGGCGACAGCCACGTCGAATGGTTCGAAGGCAACTTCGAGATGTACGAAGAAGACAAGAAGCGCCGCCTGGGCGCCGATAGTCTCATTCCCAAGCGCATCAAGTTCCAGAAGTTCGCGCGGTAGGGGCGGGCGCTTCTACGCTTTTTAGACCGCCCGCGTTTTAAGCGCGGGCGGTTTTCGGCCCTATTCCAACGCGGGCTCGGCGTTGCCGCTCACGAGCGGTTGGTGACGGGGCGCTCAGCCGTCGCCTCTACCTTCACTCCAAGGTCAAGTTTCCACTTGTTTCAGCGCGGCGCCTGAGTTCCACTTAAGGTGGGTCTTTTGCCCGCCTGGGTGGCGTCAATGGTGAATATGAGCGGGCCATCAGGCCGGATTGTTTCCTAGGCGTCGTCGCTTGGGGGCGTCGCGAGGTCTAGCTTTTCTAGAGCGCGAAGTTGTCGGCGAGCAAGTTGTTCGGCGCTTGGTCGCCCAATAGTATCTTCGGGTGCATGTGATTTTGTCGTTTACCAGAGTGAGGCGTTCGCATGACAATCACCATTTCGTCGAATTTTATCGTCGAGAAGGATGAAGTATACGCGACGAAAGACGGATCTTCCGTATTTTACTTTTATTCATTTGGTGGCCAGATTGAATTCTTGAACTACGGAATGATCAGCGCCAGCGGCGGGCAAAGTGCCGTCGCGATCAATTCCTACGTTTCCAGCGGCACTATTAACAATCAAGGCCTTGTATCAGCTGAATCCTCGGGTACTTCCTACGCATTCTACTCTCCGCAGTGGAGTGCTGGTATAGTCAATACTGGCAAAGTATACGCCCAGGGTGATGCTGCCTATGGTCTCTATACTTGGTCGACGGGCCAAGCGTTTGAAAATCATGGGCATGTCGAAGCGGTCGGCGGTAGCCGCGCAGAGGGGCTGCACTTCGTCAATGGCGGGCGTGTGACCAATGACGGCGTTATTTCCGCAGTGGCGTCAGGGGCGGCCACCGGCATATACATTGATCGGTTCGAATACGGCAGCTTCACTAACGATGGCACTATTACCGCTACCTCCACGGGTGGCGGAACGAGCATTGGTCTGACGGTCCAGGGGCTCAGCTCCCAGGTATCGACGCCAAACATTATCAACAACGGCATAATCACCGGGACCTATGCGATCCTGGTTGGCGATGGCGGCTATTCCCCGCCTCAACAGACCGTTGAGTATGTGCTCAACAACAATACATTGAACGGCTCGGTCTCGCTCGGGACCGGGGCGGACACCCTCGTCAACTCAGGCGTAATTCGCGGCAATGTGCTGATGGGCGACGGCAATGACGTCGTTCGATTGTCCGTCGGCGCTGTGTTTGGCCATGTCGATATGGGCGCTGGTGACGACAGTGCTACGGGCGGCGCGCGCGACGACGACATTCGCGGCGGAATCGGGCGGGACGTCCTTAGCGGAGACAACGGCGCAGACACCCTGGATGGGGGCGTCGGTTCCGACAGCCTGTACGGTGGCCAAGGCGACGACCGCCTGACCGGCGACACCGGCGGCGACCTCGTCCTGGGGGGGAGGGTCAAGATCAAATTTTTGGCGGCACCGGTGAAGACTCGATCGACGCCGGCGCGGGTGACGACATCGTGGCCGGCGACGAAGGCAATGACACCATCCGCGGCGGCGATGGTTTCGACCAGATCAACGGAAATATGGGTGACGACCTCGCCTATGGCGGCGAAGGCGGCGACTGGGTCGTGGGCGGCAAGGACCAGGACCTGCTCTACGGCGACGCCGGGGAGGATGTCGTCTACGGCAATCTCGGCAATGACACCTGCTATGGCGGCGACGGCGCCGATTGGGTGCGCGGCGGGCAGGGCGACGATATCGTCGACGGTGGGGCTGGCAACGACTGGATGGCCGGTGATCGCGGCAACGACACCGTCACGGGCGGCGCGGGAGCCGATACCTTCTATTTCTTTGCAGGGGCGGCGATCGACCGGGTGACTGATTTCTCCAGCGCGGCCGGCGACCGGGTCCAGCTGGATCCCGGTCAGACCTACACGCTCACCTATTCTACCGAAGGGGTGGTGATCGACCTTGGCAACGGCGACCAGATGATCCTTGTCGGAGCGACCAGCCAGACGTTGGGCGACTGGCTCGCGATCTAATGTCGCGGCGCGACAGTTAATCGTTTCGCAGGCATACTTGTCGTTGCATTGTTGCGCATAGGATCGTTCCGTCGGTCGATCGTGTAACGGAGTTGCGCCATGGCCCAAGACGCGCCGCTGAGCGATATTACTTCGCTGGCTGACAGGGGCGGCGTCGAGGCGAACGGCAAGACCTCCTACACGACCAGTCAGGCCGCAGCGCAATTGACGCGGGAGTCGAGCGGCTGGGGCGGGAGCCTGGGAACGGCGGCGACCATCACCTACGGGTTCCGCTCGACCGCGCCCAGCACCCTGCCTTCAGATGCCGAGAGCTTCTCGCGCTTCAACGCGGCCCAGATCGCCGCCACCGAAAAGGCCCTGTTATCTTGGTCGGACGTTGCCAACATCACCTTCTCGCGCGTCGGAAGCGGGACCAGCGGCGAGGCGGCCTATTCCGACAGCGCCACAATGCTTTTCAGCAACTACTCGCCAAGCGCTGACTCAGATGGCGCGGCGTTCGCCTATTATCCGGGGAGCCGCAGCGCCAGCTCCCTGTCGGGCGACGTCTGGGTCAATAGCACGCTGGGCTACAACACCAGCCCCGTCCTCGGGAACTATGGGGTCAAGACCCTGGTTCATGAGATCGGCCACGCCATCGGTCTGTCGCATCCGGCCGATTATGACGCCTCGGATACGACCGCTCCCTCCTATGCCTCGAGCGCCGTGTATTTCGAGGATTCGTACCAGTACACGGTGATGAGCTACTTCTCGGCGGCGAACACCGGGGCCTCCCACGGTTCGACCTACGCGGCCGGGCCCATGCTTGACGACATCGCCGCGGCCCAGCGCCTGTACGGCGCCAACATGACAACCCGCACCGGTGACACCATCTATGGGTTCAACGCCACGGCCGAGCGTGACTGGTTTGTGGCCACGGCCAGCAAGGTTCCCGTTTTTGCGGTGTGGGACGCGGGCGGAAACGACACCTTCGACTTCTCGGGTTATGCGCGAAATCAGACGATCGACCTGACGGCCGGCGGCTTCTCCAGCATTGGCGGCTACACCTACAACGTCGCCATAGCCCAGGGCGTGACGATCGAGAACGCGATCGGAGGCAGCCTCTCGGACGTCATCCAGGGCAACGCTGCGGCCAACGTCCTGCAGGGAAACGCCGGAAGCGACGCGCTATACGGTGCGGAGGGCCAAGACAGGCTCTACGGCGGAGCGGGCTTGGACACGCTGTCGGGCGGCGACGGCGCCGACTACATCGAGGGCGGCGCTGATTTCGACCAGATCAACGGCAACGTCGGCGCGGACACCGCCTATGGCGGCCAGGGCGATGACTGGGTCGTCGGCGGAAAAGACAATGACCTGCTCTATGGAGAGAGTGGCTCTGATATCGTCTACGGCAACCTCGGCGACGACACTGTCGATGGCGGCGTAGGGTCGGACATCGTGCGCGGCGGCCAGGGCAATGACACCGTCGCTGGCGGTGACGGCGATGACTGGCTGGCCGGCGACAGAGGTTCGGACACCATCACTGGCGGAGCCGGGGCCGACCGCTTCTATTTCTTCAGCGGCGCCGGGGTCGATCGCGTCACGGACTTCCTAAGCGCCCAAGGCGACCGCGTGCTTCTGGACGCCGGCCAGACCTACACGCTGTCGTTCTCGTCAGGGGACGCCGTCATTGATCTGGGGAACGGCGACCAGCTGATCTTGGTGGGCGTCACCAGCCAGACCTTGGGCGATTGGTTGATCGTCTAGAGAGCTTCCGGCGAGCCGCGAGCGGGCCAGTCGTCGAGAAGGCTTGAAAGTGGGCGCGTTCGCAGCCTGACCACAAAAGCAAAGCGCCGAGATCGGGCTTGTCACCCCCTCGTGATCCGGTTTCCCTGGCGAGGGCGCTGCGGGCTGCTTAGCTGTGCCTCGACGCCTGGAAGTCAGCAGTGCTCCCGGCTCGCCTGAAGGAGGAAACGATGCCCGACAGCGGAAAGCCGATCGACAAGCCCCACGTCTTGCTGTCGCACGAGATGCTCATGCCGCTGCAGCCGCTGCTTGAGGGCGCCTACACGGTGTACCGCCTTTGGGACTACCCGGATCGGCTAGCCTTCCTGGAGGGGCCAGGTCTTCGCGTGAGGGCGATCGTCCACGCGGGCGAGATGGCGCTGGGGCCGGACATGCTCTCGGAGATGCCGCAGCTTGGTTTGATCGCCTGTGTCAGCGTCGGCTACGACGGCGTGGACGTGCCCTGGTGCAAGGCGCACGGCATCGCCGTGACCCACTCGACCGGCCTGAACGCCGCCGACGTCGCCGACCACGCGGTGGGCCTTGTCCTGGCCGCCTGGCGCGGGATCGTCGAGGGCGACCAGCGGGTGCGCGCCGGCCACTGGAACCATGCCGAACGCATGGCGCCGCGTCACGGCCTGCGCGGCCGAAAGGCGGGGATCGTCGGTCTTGGCCATATCGGCGAGGCCGTCGCCCGCCGGCTGTCGGCCTTCGAGATGAAGATCGCCTGGTGGGGGCCCCGGGCCAAGGACAGCGACTACCGTCGCGCCGACAGTCTGATGGCCCTGGCCCGCGACAGCGACGTGCTCGTTGTCTGCGCCCGGCCCGATGCCGAGAACCGCCACCTGATCAACCGGGCGGTGATCGAGGCGGTCGGCACTCAGGGGCTGATTGTCAATGTCGCGCGCGGCTCGCTGATCGACGAGGACGCCCTGATCGCGGCGCTGAAGTCCGGCGCTCTGGGCATGGCGGCGCTGGACGTCTTCGAGCACGAGCCGACCCCGGCCGCGCGCTGGGAGGGCGTCCCCCACGTCGTACTGACGCCCCACACCGCCGGCGCGACGCTGGACAGCATCCCGGCCATGGTCAACCTGACCCTGGAGAACCTGCGGCGCTACTTCCACGGCGAGCCCCTGGCGACGCCGGTGTCGGCCTAGGAACGATTGAAGCGGGAGCGGCGAGCGATGGCCAAGGTTCTGGGACTGGGCGGGGTCTTCTTCAAGGCGCAGGACCCCAAGGCCGTGCGCGGCTGGTACGCTCGGGTGCTGGGGTTCGAGGTTCACGACTGGGGCGGGGCGGTGTTCGAGGCGCCCAAGGGGAGCCAGGCGACCTGGTCGCCGTTCGCCGCCGACACCGACTATTTCGCGCCGTCCGCCGCGTCGTTCATGATCAATTTCCTCGTCGATGATATGGATGGGGTTCTTGCTCGGGCCGCCGCCGAGGGCGTCGAGCCTCTAGGGCGGCAGGACGAGGGCTATGGACGGTTCGCCTGGCTGATGGACCCGGCCGGGGTGAAAATCGAGCTCTGGGAGCCCGCCAAGGGCGACCCTGAGGCATAATTTCCTCTTGCCAAAACGGACATAAAGATATCTTTATGTCCCTATGAAGCTTACCGCCGAACAGGTCGTAGAAGTGTTGCGCGCCGCCGGCGAGTCCACGCGCTTGCGGCTTTTGGTCTTGCTGGCGGCCGAGGAGCTGTCGGTGCTGGAGCTGTGCCGCATCCTCGATCAAAGCCAGCCGCGCGTATCGCGGCACCTGAAGCTGCTGGCCGAAGCCGGCCTTGTCGAGCGCTTTCCCGACGGGGCCTGGGTGTTCTATCGCCTGGCCGCCAAGTCGGCGGGGCGGTTCCTTGTCGAGCAGGCGCTGGACCTGATCGACGACGCCGATCCCGTCATCCAGTTAGACGCCGACAAGCTGGCCACCGTCCGCGCCGAGCGCTCGACCGATGCTCAGGCCTATTTCGCCCGCAACGCCGCGCGCTGGAACGAGATCCGCTCGCTCTATGTCGACGAGGCCGAGGTCGAGGCCGCGATTCTGCGCGCGACCGGGGAGGGGCCGTTTGACGAGATGGTCGACCTGGGCGCGGGGGCCGGCCGCATGCTGACCCTGCTGGGCAAGCGCGCCAGCAACGCCCTGGGCCTGGATCTGTCACAGCAGATGCTGAACATCGCCCGCGACGAGGTGGCCAAGGCAGGGCTGGCCAGCTGTGAGCTGCGCCACGGCGACATCTTCCGGACCGGCCTGCCGGGCGGCTGCGCCGATCTCGTGACCGTCCACCAGGTGCTGCACTATCTGTCCGATCCCGCCAACGCCGTGGCCGAGGCCGCGCGGCTGGTCGCCCCCGGCGGCCTCTTACTGATCGCCGACTTCGCGCCGCACGACCACGAGTTTCTGCGCGAGGTGCACCAGCATCGCCGCCTGGGCTTTGACGACAGCGAGATCGTCCCGTGGCTGCGCGCCGGTGGCCTTCAGCTAGAAAGCAACATCGCCCTGCCGCCCTCCACGGGCGAGGGCCTGACCGTGAAAATCTGGACCGCGCGTCGTCCCTTGAGTGTCGCCGCCGAAAGGACCGCCGCATGACCCTTCCGCCCACCCGCCGCGTGATTGGTCCCGTCGCCCGCGCCGGCGAGCGGACAGGTCGCCCCCGCGTCTCGTTCGAGTTCTTCCCGCCCAAGACGCCGCAGATGGAAGAGAGCCTGTGGCAGGCGATCACCCGCCTGGCGCCGCTGGATCCTGCGTTTGTGTCGGTCACCTATGGCGCCGGCGGCTCGACGCGCGAGCGCACGCACCGGACGGTCAAGCGCATCCTGGACGAGACCAGCCTCAAGCCCGCCGCCCACCTGACCTGCGTCGGGGCTTCACGCGCCGAGGTCGACGAGGTGATCCGCGACTATTGGGAGACGGGCGTTCGCCACATCGTCTCGCTGCGCGGCGATCCGCCGCCTGGCGAGGGCGGCATCGGCGGCGTCTATGTCCCGCGCGAGGATGGCTACGCCAACGCCACCGAGCTGACCAAGGCCATCCGGGGCGTGGCGCCGTTCGAGGTGCTGGTCGGGGTCTACCCGGAAAAGCACCCCGAGAGCCCGTCGCTTGAGCACGACATCGACGTCTTGAAGCAGAAGGTGGACGCCGGCGCGACGCTGGGCATCAGCCAGTTCTTCTTCGATCTCGACGCCTTCCTGCGCTACGTCGACAAGGTCCGCGCCGCCGGGATCACCATCCCGATCGTGCCGGGCATCATGCCGGTGACGAACTTCGCCGGCCTCAAGAAGATGGCCGCCGCTTGCCAGACCACAATTCCGGGCTGGCTGGCCAACCTGTTCGACGGGTTGGAGAACGACGCCGAGACCCGCCGCCTGATCGCCTGCTCGGTCGCCACCGAGATGTGCGCCAAGCTTCAGGAGCAGGGCTTCGAGGACTTCCACTTCTACACCCTGAACCGCGCGGACCTAGTCTATGCCATCTGCCGCGTGCTGGGCCTGCGCGAAGTTCCGCCCTCTGCTTCCGAGGTCGCCGCATGACGCCGCTAGCGCCCCCTCCGTCTCGTCGCGTATCCGCGCCGATCCAACTCTCCCGCTTGGCGAGTGAGGAGGCGGTGTCTTCTTCCTCACCCGTGAAACGGGGGAGGTGGCGCGATGCGAAGCATCGTGTCGGAGGGCGCGCTCTGGCTGCGCTGGCGGCGCTGTTCTTCGCCTTCGCCCCCGCCGCCCACGCCGACATGCCGGCCAATTGGACCAAGCCGACCAAGCCCTACCGCGTGGTCGGCAACATCTATTACGTCGGGACGGAAGGCATCTCGTCCTGGCTGATCACCTCGTCCGAGGGTCACGTCATTCTGGATGGCGGCCCCAACGCCGAGACCGGCAAGCAGATCGAGCGCAACATCGCCACGCTGGGCTTTCAGCTGACCGACGTGAAGTTCCTGATCAACACCCACGCCCACTTCGACCACGCTGGCGGTCTGGCTCAATTGAAGGCCGACATCCCGGCCGCCAAGCTGTGGATTTCGCGCGGCGACGAGCCGGCGATCGAGCAGGGCCACCATATCGGCGATAACGAGAACGGCCCCACGCCGATGCCAGCGGTCAAGGTCGACCGGGCTTTCGGCGACGGCCAGAAGCTGAAGCTGGGTGAGACCGCTCTGGTCGCCCACCTGACGCCTGGCCACACGATCGGCTGCACCACCTGGACCACGGCGGTGGTCGAGAAGGGGCGGCCGCTGAACGTGACCTTCCCGTGCTCGCTGTCGGTGGCCGGTAATGTGCTGGTGAGCAACAAGACCCACCGGACGATCGTCGCCGACTATCGCACGAGCTTCGTGAAGATGCGGGCCATCCCGACCGACGTCGTGCTGCCCAGTCACGAGGAGCAGGGCGGCCTCCTGGCCAAGCGCCAGAAGCAGCTGCGCGGCGACCCGAACGCCTTCGTCGATCCGACCGAACTTGGCCGCTTCGTCGACGGCTACGAGGCCGCCTTCAACAAGGAGCTGGCGCGCCAGCAGGGCGCTGGAGCCAAGCAATGACCGACCTATCCATCCGCGCTAATCGCGTCGCCGCGCTTAAGGCCGCCGCGAAAGAGAAGATCCTGATCCTCGACGGCTCCTGGGGCGTGATGTTCCAGAAGAAGGGCCTGACCGAGGCCGACTACCGCGCCGAGCGCTTCGCCGCCTACAACGGTCAGATGAAGGGCAACAACGACATCCTGTGCCTGACCCGGCCCGATCTCGTGGCCGAGCTGCACGACGCCTATTTCTCTGCCGGCGCCGATATCTCCGAGACCAACACCTTCTCGGGCACCACGATCGCCCAGGCCGACTATCACCTGGGCGAACAGGACGTCTGGGACATCAACCTGGAAGGCGCCAAGATCGGCCGCTCGGTCGCCGACCGCTGGAACGCTCAGAACCCGGCGAGCCCGAAGTTCATCGCCGGCTCGATGGGGCCGCTGAACGTCATGTTGTCGATGTCGTCGGACGTGAACGATCCGGGGGCGCGCAAGGTGACCTTCGACCAGGTCTACGCGGCCTATCGCCAGCAGGTGGATGCGCTGTACCAGGGCGGGGTCGATCTCTTCCTGATCGAGACGATCACCGACACCCTGAACTGCAAGGCCGCGATCAAGGCGATCCTGGACTGGCGCGACGAGGGCCATGAAGAGCTGCCGATCTGGATCAGCGGCACCATCACCGACCGCTCGGGACGCACCCTGTCGGGCCAGACGGCCGAAGCGTTCTGGAACAGCGTCAAGCACGCCAAGCCGTTCGCGGTGGGCTTCAATTGCGCTCTGGGCGCTGATTTGATGCGTCCGCACATCGCCGAGATGGCCCGCGTCGCCGACACCCTGGTCGCGGCCTATCCGAACGCTGGCCTTCCCAACGCCATGGGTCAGTACGACGAGGAGCCGCACGAGACCGGCCACGCCCTGCACGAGTGGGCCAAGGACGGTCTCGTCAACATCCTGGGCGGCTGCTGCGGCACGACGCCGGACCACATCCGCCACGTCGCCGATGAAGTGCGCGGCGTGAAGCCCCGCCAGATCCCCGAGCGCCCCAAGGCCATGCGCCTGGCGGGCCTCGAACCGTTCGAGTTGGCTTAGTGTCTCTAACTTCAATTCTCCTTCTCCCCATGTGGGAGAAGGTGTCGCCGAAGGCGACGGATGAGGGGTCTAGCCGGCCCTTCAACCGCTGTCTCGCGGCGGCGATGTTCTTCAACCCCTCATCCGACCCGCTTCGCGGGCCACCTTCTCCCGCAAGGGGAGAAGGGATGACTGCTGCTGGATCCTGAAATGCGCCCCGTCTTCGTCAACATCGGTGAGCGCACCAACGTCACCGGCTCGGCCAAGTTCAAGAAGCTGATCGTCGAGGGGAACTATCCCGAGGCGCTGTCGGTCGCGCGCCAGCAGGTCGAGGCCGGCGCTCAGGTCATCGACGTCAACATGGACGAGGGCCTGCTGGACAGCCAGCAGGCCATGGTCACCTTCCTGAACCTGATGGCCGCCGAGCCCGACATCGCCCGGGTGCCGGTGATGATCGACAGCTCCAAGTGGGAGGTGATCGAGGCGGGCCTGAAGTGCGTCCAGGGCAAGGCGATCGTCAATTCGATCTCGATGAAGGAAGGCGAGGAGAAGTTCCTCGAGCAGGCCAAGCTTTGCCTGCGCTATGGCGCGGCCGTGGTGGTCATGGCCTTCGACGAGGTCGGCCAGGCCGACACCGAGGCGCGCAAGGTCGAGATCTGCGAGCGGGCCTATAACACCCTAGTCGACAAGGTCGGCTTCCCGCCCGAGGACATCATCTTCGACCCCAACATTTTCGCCGTGGCGACGGGGATCGAGGAGCACGACAACTACGCCGTCGACTTCATCGAGGCCACGCGGCGCATCAAGCAGATGCTGCCCTATGCGCGGGTGTCGGGCGGGGTGTCGAACGTCTCGTTCAGCTTCCGCGGCAATGAGCCGGTGCGCCGGGCGATCCACTCGGTGTTCCTTTATCACGCCATCAACGCCGGCATGGACATGGGCATCGTCAACGCCGGCGACCTGCCGGTCTATGACGTCCTCGACCCGGTGCTGCGCGAGGCCGTCGAGGACGTGATCCTCAATCGCCCGCAACGCGATCCGGTGATGACCAACACCGAGCGTCTGGTCGATATGGCCCCCCGCTACAAGGGCGAGAAGGGCCAGGCCCAGCAGGTCAATCTGGCCTGGCGCGAAGGCACGGTCGGCGAGCGGATCACCCACGCCCTGGTCAATGGCGTCACCGAGTTCATCGAGGCCGACACCGAAGAAGCGCGCCTGGCCGCCGAGCGTCCGCTGCACGTGATCGAAGGCCCGCTGATGGACGGCATGAACGTCGTCGGCGACCTGTTCGGCGCGGGCAAGATGTTCCTGCCCCAGGTCGTGAAGTCGGCCCGCGTCATGAAGCAGGCCGTGGCCTGGCTGATGCCGTTCATGGAGGCCGAGAAGGAAGGCCAGGTTCGACAGGCCGCAGGCAAGGTGCTGATGGCGACCGTCAAGGGCGACGTCCACGACATCGGCAAGAACATCGTCGGCGTCGTGCTGCAGTGTAACAACTATGAGGTCGTGGACCTGGGCGTCATGGTGCCCGCCGACCGCATCCTCGACGAAGCCCGCAAGCACAAGGTCGACATGATCGGCCTGTCGGGCCTGATCACCCCCTCGCTGGACGAGATGGTGTTCGTGGCCGCCGAGATGGAGCGCCAGGGCTTTGACATCCCGCTGCTGATCGGCGGCGCCACCACCAGCCGCACCCACACGGCGGTCAAGATCGAGCCGGCCTATCGCCGGGGCCCGACGACCTATGTCGTTGACGCCAGCCGCGCTGTGGGCGTGGTCTCGGGCCTGCTGTCGCCGGGCGAGCGTGACCGGATCATCGCCGAGACCCGCGCCGAATACGTCAAGGTCCGCGAGCAGTACGCGCGCGGCCAGACGACCAAGGCTCGCGCCTCGATTCAAGAGGCCCGCAAGCGCGCCTTCGCCATCGACTGGAAGGGCTACACGCCGCCCAAGCCCGCCTTCATCGGCACGCGGACCTTCGAGCCGTCGCTGGCCGAGCTGGTGCCGTTCATCGACTGGTCGCCGTTCTTCGCCAGCTGGGAGCTGATCGGCCGCTTCCCGCAGATCCTGGAGGACGACGTGGTCGGCCAGGCCGCGACCGACCTCTACCGCGATGCCCGCGCCATGCTGGACAAGGTGGTCGCCGAGAAGTGGTTCGGGGCCAAGGGCGTGATCGGCTTCTGGCCGGCCCAGGCCCAGGGCGACGACATCGTGCTCTACACCGATGAGACCCGCGTGGCCGAGTTCTCGCGCCTGCACACCCTGCGTCAGCAGATGGACAAGGGCGCCGACAAGAGCGGGGAGGCCAAGGCCAATGTCGCGCTGTCGGACTTCGTCGCGCCGATCGGGCAGGGGGCGGACTATGTCGGCGGCTTCGCCGTCACCGCCGGCCATGGCGAGGACGAGATCGTCGCCAAGTTCAAGGCGGCCGGCGACGACTACAACGCCATCATGGCCTCGGCCCTGGCCGATCGTTTGGCCGAAGCCTTCGCCGAGTGGCTGCACCACAAGGCCCGCGTCGAGCTGTGGGGTTATGCCGCCGACGAGGACGCCGATGTCGAGCGCCTGATCGCCGAGAAGTACCAGGGTATCCGCCCCGCGCCCGGCTATCCGGCCCAGCCCGACCACACCGAAAAGGGCACGCTGTTCAAGCTGCTCGACGCCGAGGCGGCTACCGGCCTGCAGTTGACCGAGAGCTACGCCATGACTCCCGGCGCGGCGGTGTCGGGCCTCTTCTTCAGCCATCCGCAGGCGCACTATTTCGGCGTCGGCAAGATCGACGCCGATCAGGTCGAGGACTACGCCCGCCGCAAGGGCTGGGACATGGAGACGGCCGAGCGCTGGCTGTCGCCGATCCTGAATTACGACCCCTTGGCCCGGGCGCGCGACGCGGCGGCTTAGGGACGGAAAATCCTCCCCCAGCGGGGGAGGATTGCGAACCGCGATATCCGAACGCATGCTCCTCCCAACAAAAAGGGGAGGGACGACATGGATCGCTCAGGCGTCAGCCGGCGAGCGCTGGGGGCCTTGGCCCTGGGCGGGGCGGCCGTGGGACTATCGGGATGCGAAGGGCCGGGCCAGACCGACCTCACACCCAAGAGCCGGCAATTCCCCAAGGACTTCGTCTGGGGTGTCGCCAGCGCGGCCTTCCAGACCGAGGGCTCGCAGACCGCCGACGGGCGCGGGCCCAGCGTCTGGGACGTGTTCGAAAAGGTCCCCGGTCGCATAGGCGATGGCTCGGACGCCACGGTCGCCACCGACAGCTATCGCCGCTTCCAGGAAGACGTCGACCTGATCGCGGGGGCGGGCCTCGACGCCTACCGCTTCTCGATCAGTTGGTCGCGCGTCCTGCCGCGCGGCGAGGGGGCGGTGAACGCGGCGGGCCTGGATCACTATTCTAGGCTGGTCGACGCGCTGCTGGCCAAGGGCGTCACACCCTACGCCACGCTGTTCCACTGGGACCTGCCGCAAGGCTTGCAGGACAAGGGCGGTTGGAAGAACCGCGACACCGCCCAGCGCCTGGCCGACTACGCCCACGCGGTGGTCGAGCGGTTGGGCGATCGGCTCAAGCACTACATCGTGCTGAACGAGGCGGCCGTGCATGCCGTCTTCGGTCACGTCCTGGGCGAGCACGCGCCGGGCCTTAAGGACGACAAGCTGCTGGGGCCGGTCATCCACCACATGAACCTGGGCCAAGGCCTGGCCATGCAGGCGCTGAGGGCCGGCGGCTCGGGCCTCCAGGTCGGTACGACCATGGCGCTGCAGCCTTGTCGCCCCGCTGGCGGACCGTGGGCGGTGTGGAACCGGCTGGCTTCGGACGGGCTGGACGCGCTGTGGAACGGGGCATGGCTGGATCCTCTGTTCAAGGGGACCTATCCCAAGGCGATGGACGACTTCCTGAAGGGCGTTGTTCGCGACGGCGACCTGGCGACGATCCGGCAGCCGGTCGACTTCCTGGGGGTGAACTACTACGCCCCGGCCTATGTGCGGCTGGATTTGAATGCGCCCGGCAAGATCGCTCAGGCCGCCCCGCCCAAGGGCGCAGAGCTGGACGCCTTCGGCCGCCACATAGACCCGTCGGGGCTGTTCGAGGTGCTGAACCGCGTGCGCCGCGACTATGGGGCCCCGCCAATGCTAGTCACCGAGAACGGCTGCTCCGACCCGTTCAGCCCGGGGCCGGCGATCCTCGACGACCAGTTCCGCATCACCTATCTGCGCCGCCATCTCCAGGCGGTGCTGGCGGCCCGCGAGGCCGGCTGCGACGTGCGCGGCTATTTCGAGTGGACCTTGATCGACAACTTCGAATGGAACCTTGGCTACACATCGAAGTTCGGCCTGGTGGCGATGGACCGTAAGACCGGCGTGCGAACGCCCAAGGCCTCGTACCGATGGTTCAAGGCCTTGGCGGAGAACGGGGCGTTGGGAGAGCGGTAGAAATCCTCCCCCTAGCGGGGGAGGATTTTTGTCAGTCCGGCTTGCAGATCAGCACGTCGCGCCCGCCGCGCTTGGCGGGGAGCAGGCTGCCGGCGCAGGGGACCGGATTGACGGGGTCGACGATGATCTCGCCGCCGCCGATGAGCGGGAGCTTCTTGGCGGGCGCCGCCGCCTTGGCGCTCGCGGGCGCGCTGGCGGTGGGGGCGGGCTTGGCGACCTCTGGCCTTGGCTTCGGCGCTTCAGGTTTGGGCGTGTCGGCTGCTGCGGCGGGAGGCGGCGCGCTGGGCTTGGCTTGGGGCGGCGCGGTCGGGGTCGGCGTCGTGGCCGAGCCGGCGTTGTAGTTCAGGGCGCGGCCCAGGATGGACGATTTCATCTCCAGCGCCTTGGCGCGCTTCTCGCAATCGCCGGGCGGGCTCCAGCTCATCCACATCTGGGCCAGGCGCGCCTTGTCGACCGATGCCGCGCCCTGCCAGATGGCCGCGCCGCGCTTGACCTGGGCGCCGCCGTATTCCGAGATGGGACGCGGGCTGGCCTTCTCCGCCGCCGTGATGGCCGTGGAGAAGGTCTTGAGGTCCTTCTGGGCCTGGGCGCGCATCTCAGGATAGGTCTTCAGCGCCGCCTGCACCCCATCCGGACCCGGGAACGCCTTCTCGATCCGTGTCACCTCGGGCATCACCTGGTCGTACAGCGAGGCGTAGCCGCCTAGCGCGCCATAGCACCAGGCGACATAGCCATACTCGTCGGTCGGCGGGGCGTTGGGCGAGGTCGAGGCGCTGACCTGGCCGTCTTGGGCCAGTAGGGCGAGAGCGAGAAGGAGGGCGTTCGCCATGCGGCGGAGGTCCTTTCGAATGATCCTACAGTGTGACTAGAGCAATTCGGTCGAGATTGGGACCGTTGCATGGCGAGCGCCAAGCGGAGCCATAACGGGCCAGCGGCCGATCGGCTCCCAGAACGTTGAAGCGGCGCTTTCGCCGCATTGCAACGAAGTCATGTGAATGATCATTCTCAATGTGCTAGAAGCACCTTGTCGACGTGATCCGCATCGCCTCGATCTCCGTATTCACCTGTGTCCGCTGGTTTCGAGGCGTTCATGAGCTTCTGGCGCAACATTGCGAGCATCGCCGCCCGGCGCGTGGACCTGGCCGACTGCACGGAGTGCCCTGGCGGCCTTCCGGGCGAGGACCCGGCGTTCTCGACGGCGGTCACGGCGCTGGGCGCCAAGCTAGCCAAGGTCGACGGCCGCGCCGACGGCGGCGAGTTCGCCGCCTTCACCGAGGTGTTCCAGCCGGACCCGGCCTCCGAGCCCAACATTCACCGCCTCTACGATTTGGCGCGGCAGACCACGCACGGCTTCGAAAGCTACGCCAAGCGTCTGGCCAAGCGGTATTCTAGCTGCCCGCAGTTGCTGGAGGACGTGGTCGACGGCCTGTTCCATATCGCCAAGTCCGACGGCGTGGTGACAAACGACGAGCTGGCCTATCTGGAGCGGGTGTCGAACCTGTTCGGCATGTCGCCGCTAGCGTTCCGTCGCCTGCGCGCCACGCATCTGGGCGTCGGCGCCGATGATCCTTACGCCATCCTCGACGTGCCGGCCGACGCCGATGACGCCACGGTCCACAAGGCCTGGAAGATCGCCCTGACCAACGTCCACCCCGATCGCGCCCGCGCCCGTGGGCTGCCCGCCGAGTTCATCGAAGTCGCCGAAGCCAAGGCCGTCGCGATCAATGCCGCCTTCTCGACCGTCATGCGTGAGCGCCGGGAGCTTGGCCTCGCCGCTGTTGGTTGAGGTGGGGCGATTGGTCTCGCTCTAGGCGAGGGAAAAACGCTTTTCATCCGCGTTCGACGGGTGTTCAGTTGATGTTCAGCGCTTGTGAACCACCTAAGAAGGATCATGAGTGCGAAGAGAGGACGCTGATGACCAACTCCGCCGCTGTTTCGCCCTGGCGTAATCTCGCTTGGATCGCGGGTGCGCTCGCGACGTCGGCGGCCGTGGTGATCGGTGCGGTCCTGGCGGTGCTTTTCGCCGCCACGGTCGTGGTGGTCGGGTTCATCGGCAGCGCCTTGTTCGGCTTGGCGGCTTTCGCTTTTCGCGGTCGCAAGGCCGCCGGCGCCCGCAACGCCGATCCGGGCCTGATCGAAGCCCGCAATGTCGGCGGCCACTCGTGGGTCGCCTACGGCTGGAACGAGCGGCGCTAGCTTAAACGGTCTGACTTCCCCAACGTCGCCCTTGCTCCCGGGCCGCGCCTAACCCATCCTGCCTTTCAAACAAATGTTGGGAGGCAAGCATGATCGGCGTCGTCGCGACCCTGTACGTCCAGCCGGACAAGTCCACTGAGTTCGAGAAGGTGTTCCTGGACCTGGCCTCCAAGGTGAAGGCCAACGAGCCGGGCTGCCTGATGTACCAGCTGACCAAGTCCAAGACCGAGGCCGGCGTCTACAAGGTGCTGGAGCTCTACGCCTCGGCCGACGCGCTCAAGCACCATGGTAGCACCGACTACTTCAAGGCCGCCGGCGCGGCGATGGGGTCGACCATGGCCGCCGCCCCGAACATCGAGTATCTCGACGCGGTGGAATAGGGCGATGGACCTGGCGTTCTCGGCCGAGGATCTGGCCTTCCAGCAAGAGGTGCGCGACTGGATCGCCACCGCCTATGACGACGACCTGCGCCGGCAGATGAGCCAGTCCAAGAACGGCTATCTGGACAAGGCCGGCCAGGTGACATGGCAGAAGAAGCTCTTCGAGCGTGGCTGGGTGGCGCCGGACTGGCCCGTCGAGCACGGCGGGCCGGGCTTCACGGCTTCGCAGCGCTACATCTTCAACATGGAGATGAGCCTGGCCGGCGTCCCGACCTCGTCACCGATGGGCCTGAAGATGGTCGCCCCGGTGATCATGGCCTTCGGGACCGACGAGCAGAAGGCTCAGCATCTGCCGTCGATCCTGCGCTCGGACATCTGGTGGTGTCAGGGCTATTCCGAGCCGGGCTCGGGTTCGGACTTGGCCAGCCTGCAGATGCGGGCGGTGCGTGACGGTGATGACTACGTCCTGAATGGCTCGAAGATCTGGACCACCCACGCCCAGTGGGCCGACTGGATGTTCTGCCTGGTCCGCACCTCGACCGAGGGGCGGCCGCAGGAGGGCATCTCGTTCCTGCTCTTGCGGATGGACACGCCAGGCATACAGATCAAGCCGCTGCCCACCCTGGACGGCCCGCCCGAGGGCGAGCAGGAGATCAACCAGGTCTTTTTCGACAATGTCCGCGTGCCCGTCGCCAACCGCATCGGCGAGGAGAACAAGGGCTGGACCTACGCCAAGTATCTGCTGGAGTTCGAGCGCGGCAACGCCTACGCGCCAGGCCTCATGCACATGCTCAAGAAGGTCAAGCGCATCGCCGCGCTTGAGCTAGCCGACGATGGCGGGCGGCTGATCGACGATCCCGACTTCCGAACCAAGATCAGCAACCTGGAAATCCAGGTTCAGGCGCTGAACGCCAGCGAGCTGCGGATCTTCTCGGGCCGCTCGGCGGGAAAGGCGATCGGCCCGGCCTCGTCGATGCTGAAATGCGTGGGCTCCGAGCACCAGCAGGCGATCACCGAACTGACCCTCGAGGCGGTGGGGACCTACGCGGCGCCGTTCGTGCGCGACACCTGGTCCAAGAGCAACGAGGGACGGGCGGGACCGGACTACGCCGCGCCCGCCGCGCCGGCCTATTTCAGCTACCGCAAGACCTCGATCTACGCCGGCTCCAACGAGATCCAGCGCAACATCATGGCCAAGATGGTGCTGGGGTTATAATCTCCGTCACACCCACGGTTCCAGTTTTTCTGCATGGCTTAGCTCGCGAACAAATGTTTGGATTGCGAGCTAGTCACTTCGCAATGGATTCCCCATGGCCCTCGACGCCCTATTCAAGCCCTTCGAGTTCAAGTCGCTGAAGCTGCCCAACCGGGTGGTGATGGCGCCGATGACCCGATCGTTCTCGCCTGGCGGCGTGCCGACCGACGATGTCGCCGCCTACTATCACCGACGCGCCGAGAACCAGGTCGGGCTGATCGTCACCGAGGGCACGGGCGTCGCGCGCCCCGCCTCGCTGAACGACGCCAAGGTGCCGCGCTTCCACGGTGAGAAGGAACTGGCGGGCTGGAAGAAGGTTGTGGACGAGGTCCACGCGGCTGGCGGCCTGATCGCCCCGCAGCTTTGGCACGTCGGCGCCGCCAAGGGCCCAGACCAGCTGGGCAAGGTCGACAGTCCCTCGGGTCTGTCGAAGGCCGGCGGGACGCCCTTCACCGAGCCGATGACCGACGCCGATATCGCCGACACGATCGCCGCCTTCGGCCAGGCGGCGGCCGACGCCAAGAAGCTGGGCTTCGACGCGGTCGAGCTGCACGGGGCCCACGGCTATTTGATCGACCAGTTCTTCTGGGAAGGGACCAATGTCCGTACCGACAAGTGGGGCGGCCCGACGCTCGGCGAGCGCGGCCGCTTCGCCGCCGAGATTCTGAAAGCCGTCCGCGCCGCCGTCGGCCCGGACTATCCGGTGATCATCCGCCTGTCGCAGTGGAAGCAGCAGGACTACGCCGCCCGCTTGGCGACCACGCCGCAAGAGATGGAAGCCTGGCTGCAGCCGCTGGCCGACGCCGGCGCCGACATCTTCCACTGCAGCCAGCGCCGCTTCTGGGAGCCGGAGTTCGAGGGCAGCGACCTCAATTTCGCCGGCTGGGCCAAGAAGCTGACCGGCGCCCCGACCATCACCGTCGGCTCGGTGGGCCTGTCGGGCGAGTTTATCGCGGCGTTCGGCGGGGAAGGCAGCCAGCCCGCCTCGCTGGACGGCCTGCTGGAGCGTCTGGAGCGCGGCGAGTTTGACCTCGTCGGCGTGGGCCGCGCCCTGCTGCAGGATCCCGAATGGGTCGTAAAGGTCCACGAGGGGCGCAATGGCGACCTGCAGAACTTCGAGCGCGCGGCGCTGGGGGTGCTTTACTAGGAAAGATTAGAGCCTGTCTGGGTGATCCAGACAGGCTCGTTGAGGGCTTGGGCGGTCCCGCAAGGACCGCCGTCTGGTCAGAACGTGTAGCGCACGCCGAAGAGAATCTCGCGACCCGTGTGGTGGTAGGTCGTGGTCATGTCTTCCTCACCGTTGAACTGGTACTGGTATTCGTCGGTGAGGTTCACGCCTTCCAGCGTCAGCTTGAAGTTCTTGTTGACGGTGTACTGCAGCGAGGCGTCGACGTTGAAGGTCGAGTTCGTGCCGTCATAGGCCGTGCCAGACGCGGTCTCGGCGCCCGGAACCTTGGTCAGATAGCGGTCGCGATAGGCGATCGAGGCGCGCGCGCTCCACTTGGCGTCCTCGTAGTACAGGGTGGCGTTATAAGCGTTGCGGGACAGGCCGGTCAGGTCGGCCGTGGCGACCACGGCCCCGGCGCTGTTCACGTAGTCCATTTCCGACTTCACATAGGTGTAGTTCAGCAGCACGCCGGTGTTGGCCAAGAGGCCGGGCAGGAACTTAAAGGCCTGCTGATAGTTCACCTCGACCCCGGTCAGGGCGCCGCCGTCGGTGTTGACCGGCCGGCTGAACGTCCATAGCGACGAGGCGCTGCAGCTGGTCGTCGTGCCGCAGGCGGCGGTGGCGACGCTGTCGGGCAGGCCGTAGCTGTTGCCGGTGAAGGTGCGGCTTTCGCTGACCGTCTGGACGAAGCTGCCGACGTCCTTGCGGAACACCGCCACGCCCAGAAGGGAGCCCGGCTGGAAGTACCATTCCAGCGACAGGTCGTAGGCGTTGGCGCGGAACGGATCCAGATTCGGGTTGCCCACGGAGACAGTGCGCGTGGCGCCCGAGACGCTGACCGTGGCGCCCGGCGTCAGGTTGCCCAGGTCGGGCCGTGACATCACCTTGGCCGCGCCGAAACGGACCAGGAAGGTGTCGGTCGGCTCCAGAACCAGATTCATCGACGGCAGGGTGTCGTCATAGCTGCGCGATGTCGACAGGGCGACGGGCGAGCCACTGACATAGGTGTAGCCGTTCGAGCTCTGCTCGGTCTTGACGTAGCGAACGCCGAAGTTCCCGCGGAACGGCATGTTGGCGACGCTGGTCTCGAAGCTGGTCTGGACGTAGCCGCCGCTGTCCTTCTCCCGAACGCCGCGGTTGTTGCCCAGGGCCGGCTCGGAACCCAGGGCGAAGGCGCCATTGTAGGCCGTCTGGTCATAGAGACTGAGCACGCTGGAGGCCTTGCTCAGGCTCGGGGCCCGGAAGGTCACGCCATTGATGGTGATCAGGCTGCTGTAGTCGGCGACGCTGATCGCCGCGACCGCCGAGGGAATGACGCCTTCCTGGTTGGTGGTGGTCCCGACCGAGCGACGCTGTTCGGTGGTGGTGAACTCGTACTTCTTGAAGTTCAGGCCGCCGTCCAGCTTGAACGTCGGGTTGATCGTGTAGTGCGCGTTGACCTCGGCGGCGTCGTAGGTGTTGCGCGCGGTCTGGGGCCGCAGGCGGATTTGCGACAGGGTCCAGGCCGAAGCGCTGGTCAGGTCGGCCGTGCCCCAGTTGAACGTGGGGTTGGTCTTGTCGGTGTAGTCGTAAGCGTAGCCGTTGACGTTGTTCTGGTCGAAGGTCAGCGTCGTCTGGATCGGGTTTTTGTGATCCGACACCGAGTGGCCGATCAGGGCGTCGACCTTGAACTTGTCGCTGAAGCGATGCTCGGCCGTCAGCGAGTTCTGGGTGAACTTGGTCCGCAGCTTGTCGAAGCGATCCTCGACGCGCAGGTCCACGCCGTCGAATGTCCCTTTGGTCAGGACGCCGTTGTTGATGCTGGCCGACTTGACGGTCGTGCCGCCGATGCCCGACGATCCGCTGGAGCTGAACGAGATCGCCTCGATGTACTGCTCCTCGCGCGTCGAGCGCAGGTCGGCGTAAAGGCTGTCGAACGACACTAGCGTGTCGTCCGACGGGCGCCATTGCAGCGCCAGGGTCGCCCCGAAACGCTCGCTTTTGCTCTGATAATAGTCGTAGCGCGGGATGCGCGGATGATAGGCCGCGTTGATCTCGGACAGGGTGAGGCCGCTGGCGGTGCTGGCGCCGAAGCCGCCCTTGGACCAGCGCACGGTGCTGTTGCCTTCCTCGACGATGTTGCGCTTGGCGTAGGCGAACGAGAACAACGCCCCGAACGTGTCGTCCTTCCAGGTGTTGGAGATCATGAACGCGGCGCGCGGGTTCGTGGTCTTGGCCAGGTCATTGTAGCTGCCCTGGGCCGAGCCGCTCATCTTGAAGCCGCTAAAGTCGAAGGGGCGGGCGGTGCGCAGATCGACGGTCGCGCCCAGCGAGCCCTCCTCGACATCGGCCGAGGCGGTCTTGCGCACCGTGATGGCGCTGAACAGGTCCGAGGCGAAGATGTTGAAGTCGAAGCTGCGCCCGCGATTGGTGCCGCCCGAGCTGTCGGCGCCGCCAGCGGTGGTCAAGGCCTCCATGCCGTTGATCCGCACGCGCGTGAACTGTGGACCAAGGCCGCGCACCGAGATTTGACGGCCTTCGCCGCCGTCTCGGGCGATCGACACCCCGGGAATGCGCTGCAGCGACTCCGACAGGTTCAGGTCCGGAAACTTGCCGATGTCCTCGGCCAGGATCATGTCGACGGCGGCGGCTTCCGAGCGTTTCGCGTTCAGCGCCTTGGCCAGGCTGGAGCGGAAGCCCACGACCACCACCTGCTCGACGGCGGTGTCCTCGACCTGTTCATCGAGCGCCTTGGCGGCGTCCTGGGCGTGAACGGCGCTGGATGCGGCCATGGCCGCCAGCAGCGCGAGCGCCGAAACTTGAAGCCTATGCGCGCGATGGCGCGATCCCGACCTGGTCAAGACTTTCCTCCCAATGTTGCTCGCCCGCTTTTGGAGGGGCTGTTAGCGCCGGGGACTGGAATGCCACCGGTGTCATTGGCGGTAGCTGAGGCTTTTTGCAGAATTATCTCGCTGAGTGGCTCAGGATTTCGCGCTGTTTCCGCGCTGCCTCACCATGAAGTCTTCGCGGAGTCGAAGGGGCGCGGCCCCGCGTTTTCTCGGCCTAGGCGTTGAAGTTCAGCTTCAGCCCCGGCCGCGCCCAGCGGGCCTTGTAGAGCTTGCCCGTTCCCGACGCGGTGATCCAGGCGTCGCGCATGTCGAGGCCGCCGAAGCAGATGTTGGTCACGATCACGTCCGGGAAGGCGTAGTGCTCGGTCGATCCGTCGGGGTCGAAGGCGGTGATCCCGCCGTTGATGATCGTCGCCACGCAGACCTTGCCGCCGGCCTCGACCGCCAGGCTGTCCAGCATTTGATACCCCGGCAGGGTGCAGACCACGTTACCCGGCATCAGCGGCATGGCTTCGGCCAGCACGCCGGGTGAGGCGATGTCGAAGGACCAGAGCCGCCCCAGCATGGTGTCGGCCATGTAGACGGTCTTCTCGTCGGGCGAGAGGCCCACGCCGTTGGGCGAGACGAAATGGTCGCGCCAGCGGGTGATCTTCGAGCCGTCGGGGAGGGCGTAGTAAAGGGCGCCGTACTTGCGGCCTTCGGGCGTCGAGCAGCCATGGTCGGTGAACCAGAAGCCGCCCTGTTTGTCGAAGACCAGATCATTGGGTCCGACCAGGGGCTTGCCGTCGCATTCGGTGTAGAGCGTGCTAATCGCACCGGTCGCGAGGTCAACCCGCTGGATGAAACCGCCGGCGTGCGTCGGCGGCGTCGGGCCGGGAATGTTCAGGCCATTGGCTTCGAAGAAATGGAAGCTGCCGCCGTTATTGGTGACATAGAGCGCGCCATCGGGCCCAATCGCCGCGCCGTTCGGCCCGCCACCCGTCTGGGCCACGGTCTCCTTGCGGCCGTCGGGCCAGACCCGGGTCAGGCGCTGGCCCTGGATTTCGGTGACGATGACCGAGCCGTCGGCCATGGCCACGGGGCCTTCGGGGAACTGCAGGCCTTCGGCCACCAGCTGGATGTCCATCGCGCGTCCCTCCCTGTCCGCCTCTGCCGGGCGATGAGGTGACTATAAACGCGTGTTTGAACTTGGCGAGCGTCCCGTTCGCCACACCGGGGCGACCTAGGAGCTCGCTAGAGCAGGGCGGCTGACGCCCTCGGCGGGCGAACCGGCGAAGCGCGCGACCGCCGCCAGCAGATCGTCGCGGACGATCGGCTTGGCCAGATGGCCGTCCATGCCGGCGGCGAGGCATCGCGCGACCTGCTCTGGCATGACGTCGGCGCTGAGGGCCAGGATCGGCACGCTGGCCTTGGATCCTTCCATGGCGCGGATGGCGTGGGTCGCCGCCAGGCCGTCCATCACCGGCATGTGCACATCCATCAGCACCAGATCAAAGTCCTGATCGCGCACCAGTGACACCGCCATCGCGCCGTCCTCGGCGGTGACCGCCTCGTGACCGCCTAGGGTCAGCAGGGCGTAGCCCAGCTCCCGATTGACGTGGTGATCGTCCACCAACAGCACGCGGGCGCCGCGCATGTCGCAGGTCGAAGTCGCGGCCGAGTCCAGCCTGAGCGTGGGCTGCGCCGGCGTGGCGGGGAGCTCGACCCAGAAGCTGGAGCCCCGACCCGGGGCGCTGGTAACGCCAATCTCGCCGCCCATGCGGGTGACCAAGGCCTTGCTGATCGCCAGGCCCAGCCCCGTGCCGCCATAGCCCCGGCTGATCGAGCTGTCGCCCTGGCTGAAGCGCTGGAACAGGCGCGCTTGCACGTCCGGCGCGATGCCGATGCCCGTGTCCAGAATCTCGAACCGAAGCCTTTGGTCCGACAGCTCAAGCCTGGCGGTCACCGCGCCCTCGCGCGTGAACTTGATGGCGTTGGACAGCAGGTTCAGCAGCACCTGGCGAAGGCGGGTCTCGTCCAGCAGGAACAGTGACCGCTCGTCGCCGCCGATGATCTGGACCCGCAAGTCGAGCTGCTTGGCCTCGGCCGCTGGCGCGGCGATCGCCATCGCGTCGCGCAGCACCACCGCCGGCGCCAGGGGCTCGGGGTCCAGTTCCATCCGGCCGGCTTCCAACTTGGAGAAGTCTAGCAGATCGTTGACGATCTCGACCAGCGAGCGGCCGGCGCGGTCGATCAGGTCCAGGCGGCGTCGACTGTCGGCTGACAAGCCAGGATCGGCGGCCACCAGATCGGCGAAGCCCAGGATGCTATTCAGAGGCGTGCGAATTTCGTGGCTGATCGTCGCTAGGAACTCCGACTTGGCCTTGTCGGCGGCCTGGGCGTCGGCCTGGGCGCGGCGGGCGGCGTCGCGGCCTCGGATCATCAGCGCCTGCAGGCGCTTCTGACGCTCCAGGATCATGGCTGCGGTCAGGCACACGGCGAAGAGCATGACGTGGAACACGACCGCATGGCGCAGCGGCGACAGCACTGCGTCGCGCTCGATGCCGACCCGATGCAGGACGGCGGGAATGGACGCGGCCAGGGACGCGATCACCAGGATCGCCGCCGCGCGCGGCCCGCCTCGGAACACGGCCAGCATGGCGGGGGCGAAAAGCAGGGCCTGCAGCCCTGGATCCCAGGTGAAGATCGCCACCGCGCTCACAACAACCAGCGCGGTCAGCATGGCCAGCTGCCAGGGCGAGGCCGGAAAGAGCGGCTTATGCCGCCGATCCAGCATCATGATGGTGGTCGGCATGGCCAGGAAAAGCCCCAGCACATTGGGCGGGATCCAGTCCGCCCAGCCGCTCCACATCGGCTGCCCGCGCGACAGGGCCAGACTGACGGTCGTGATCGTGGAGAACGCGACGACCATCATCGCGGCGGCGGCAGTTAGGCGCGCGAGGCCCCAAGGGCTGCGCATGTGGTTCGTCAGCCCCAAGCGTTGCAGCGCCCAGGCGATAATGACGTTCTGAACCACATCCTGTGGGACGACTAGCAGGATGAACGAAAGACGCACCCCGGCGATCAGCTCGATCGCAACGTGGGCGATCGCGGTCAGGGCCAGCATCGCCCATCGCGCCTTGCCCTTCAGGGTCAGCAGGCCGGCGATGACCACGGCGTTGGCCATCCAGATCGAAGGCAGATTGTGCGTCGCGCCAGCCAGAAATAGGCTGAAGACGACAGATCCCGAGAAGGCCGCCACAAGGCCCGCGATCCGAAGAGTCTGGTCGTCACGCGACGGATTCAGAGTATCCGCGATCAAAATGTGCTCCCCCTACCCAGGGTAGCATATCGCAGGTCGTCGTTTCGATCGGGTTTACGACTGGGGGCGAATCCTTAGATTCGCTCAAGCACCCTGAATACGAAGGCGTGATCGTCGCCCTCGCCGGCGGGATGGTCCTCGCGGCGGACCTCTGTCCAGGCGCCCTGGTCGAAGGCGGGGAAATGGACGTCGCCCTCGACCTCGGCGGCGACCTCGGTCAGGTACAGACGCTTGGCCTTGGGCAGGGCCAGTTCGAATAGGGCCCGGCCGCCGATCACGCAGACCTCGTCGAGCCCGTCGTCGGCGGCCTGTTCCTTGGCCATCTGCACGGCTTCCATCCAGGTCTCGCAGACGATCGCGCCGTGCGGCTCGAAGCTCTGGTCGCGGGTCAGGACGACGTTCATGCGGCCGGGCAGGGGCTTGCGTGGTAGGCTGTCCCAGGTCTTGCGGCCCATAATGATGGGCTTGCCCAGGGTATTGGCTTTGAACAGAGCCAGGTCCGACTTCAGGCGCCAGGGCAAGTCGCCGTCACGACCGATCACGCCGTTGGCGGCTCGAGCGACGACGATGGCGAGGTGAGGCTGGGTCATGCCCTTTGATTAGCGGGCGTTGGTCGAACGCGCCATGGCTTGATCGAAACCTGAACGTTGATCACTGTCGTCTTCAGAGAACAAGGATCGGGGAGGGCGCGATGTCGGCGACGGCGTTCGAGATGCACATGGCCCTAACGGGCGGGGTCGAGGTCCTGCGCGGCCGCGAGGTCGATCTGCCGCCGCCGGGACCTGGTGAGGCGCGCGTGGCGATCGAGGCGGCGGGCGTGGCCTTCGCCGATATCGTCATGCGGACCGGCCTCTATCCTGGCGTGAAGGCGCCGGTGACGCCGGGCTACGATTTCGTCGGCCGGATCGAGGCGCTAGGAGCGGGCGTCGAGGGCTTCGAGGTAGGCCAGCGCGTGGCGGCCCTGACCGTGACCGGCTCCTACGCCAGCCACCGTAATGTCGAGGCGCGCGTTCTGGTCGCCGCGCCCGAGGACGCCCCCGCCGAGGCCCTGGTCGCCGGCGTGCTGAACGGCCTGACCGCTTGGCAGATGTTCCACCGCGTGGCGGGCTCTGTGGCCGGAGAATGGGTGCTGGTCCACGGCGCGGCGGGCGGGGTTGGCGGCCTGCTGCTTGACCTCGCGAGGCTGGCGGGCGTCAGGGCGATCGGCACGGCGTCGGCGGGCAAGAAAGCCGAGGTCGAGGCCAAGGGCGGCGTGCATATCGACTATCGGGCGGAGGCCGTGGCGGAGCGCGCGATCGAAATCTCGGGCGGCGGCGTGGTCGCGGCCTTTGACCATGTCGGTGGATCGCACCTGAAGACCGCCTCGCTGGCGGCCTTGCGCGACGGCGGAACGGCGGTGCTCTACGGCGGCTATGACGCGACCAAGGGCGGCAAGGCGCGGCCGGGCGCGATGCTCAAGATGCTGCTGGCCGATCGTCTCTCGGCCCTGAAGCTGTTCAGCCAAAGCCAGGGCGTGGTCGGCTACAACGTGACGTCCTGGCGCGACGCGCGGCCGGAGGCGTATCGCCAGGATCTGGCGAAGGTGCTGGGCCTGATCGGGGAGGGCGAGATCCAGCCCACGATCGCCAAGGTCCTGCCGCTCAGCCAGGCCGGCGAAGCCCAGGCGCTGCTGCAGTCAGCGGCGCTGGCGGGGAAGATCGTGTTGAGGCCGTAGGGCGGTCTGCTGTCTCTCCGAGGCCGAAGGCGGCTTTCGACCCTGAGCGAACGTTGCGCGAAATCCCTCTCTCTTTGAGAGAGGGCGGGGCCCGCCGCGAAGCGGTGGGAAGGGGCGCGAGCGTGGTAACCGTACTCTGCCGTTCGTCACCAAGGCTGAGCGCGAGGGCGGGGCCCTGGTCGCCGCCGACGTCGAAGTTACTTCCGTGGTCCACGCCGACGAGGCCACGCGCTGGGATTTGCTGACGGCCAAGTTCGCCACGCGCCGTATCAACCGCAGCGAGGCGTACTCGCTGGATGGCGCCTGCAACAACTGGGCTGAGAGCTTCTTTAGCCGTATCCGACGCGCCGAGGCCGGTATCCACCACAAGATCGCGGGCAAGTTCCTGTCGGCCTACGCCCGCGAAATGGCGTGGCGCGAGGACTTCCGCCGTACTTCGAACGGCGGCCAATTTGTTATGATCGTGGGTGCGGCGATGGCCGCGCCGGTGTCGCGTCAGTGGAAAGGGTACTGGCAGCGCAACCAAGCGTAGGAAAGTACGGCGTTTTTCTCCGTTTTTTCCCGGTAATAACGCAAAATTTTCCGTTGCATATTTTACGGAAAAACCCGCGCTTGAATCGCAACGCTGTTGACGCGATTCAAGGTGATATGTATCACCAACTCAGTTGACGAAGCCGTCAATCGAAAAGGCAGGCCGAGCTTGCGCCCGACCTGCCTCCGAGTGCCGCAACCTTTAGCGACTGCGAACTGTACCGACGGCCAGGTCAGTACAGCCCCCCGACTGCGAATCCAGCGGATTAGCCGCCCGTGACGCCCTTGAATACGGCGACTTAATCGCCGCTGCAACGGGCCCACCCCAGAAATTTAGGAAAAATTGAGACATAACGGAACCTTTATGAGGTTTCGGCCAGTCTCCATATGTATTCGCCGCTGATCTTGTCGGCGGTCCTGGCGACAATCCCCGCATCCGCCTACCACCCTGAACGACGGTCGCGATTTCTGCTCTAATCGCTGGACGCCCTAACCAGCGCCGAAAGGCGTGATGATCTGCTGGGCGCTGGCGCGGGCGATCAGCTCGCCGTCGGGGCGGATGAAGTCGGCCTCGACGTGGATGATCGACTTGGTCTTGGCCACGACCCGCCCTTCCAGGCGCAGCGGCTCGGCCTTGCCGACGCGGATGAAGTCGATCTTGAGGTTGCTGGTGCGGAAGGCCGCGTCGGCGGGCGCGGCGGTCATCGCCGCGAAGGCCAGGATCTGGTCGGCGAGGGCGGCCAGATAGCCGCCGAACAGCGACCCATCGACGTTCAGAAGTTCCGGTGACGGCCGCCACGTCTTGCGGGCCCAGCCTGGGCCCCAGGCGTCCAGTCCGCCCAGCTTCAGGGTCTGGACGACGGGCGGCAGGATCGCGTCGCCGGAGACGACCTGATCCAGCCGATCCGTCGCCCACGTCAAACCGAAACCTCGGCCTTGATGTGCGGGTGGGCCTGGTAGCCCTCGAGCGTGAAATCCCCGTACTCAAACCCGAACAGGTCGCGCTTGTCGGCGATCGTCATGGTCGGGAAGTCGAAGGGCTCGCGGGTCAGCTGTTCGCGGGCCTGGTTCAGGTGGTTCAGATATAGATGCGCGTCGCCGAAGGTGTGGACGAACTCGCCGGGCTCCAGGCCCACGACCTTGGCGACCATCAGGGTCAGCAGGGCGTAGGACGCGATGTTGAACGGCACCCCTAAGAACACGTCGGCGCTACGCTGGTAGAGCTGGCAGCTCAGCTTGCCGTCCGCGACGAAGAACTGGAACAGGCAATGGCAGGGCGGCAGGGCCATGTCGTCGACATCGGCCGGGTTCCAGGCCGTGACGATATGGCGGCGGCTGTTGGGGTTGGTCTTCAGGTTCTCGACGAGGTTGCTGATCTGGTCGATCACGCGCCCGTCCGGCGTCGCCCACGAGCGCCACTGCTTGCCGTAGACGGGGCCAAGGTCGCCGTTCTCGTCGGCCCACTCGTCCCAGATGCGCACGCCGTTGTCCTTGAGGTAGGCGATGTTGGTGTCGCCCTTCAGGAACCACAAGAGCTCGATGATGATCGAGCGCAGGTGCAGCTTCTTGGTCGTCAGGACCGGGAAGCCCTTGGAGAGGTCAAAGCGGATCTGGCGGCCGAAGACGCCCAAGGTGCCCGTGCCGGTGCGATCGCCGCGCTGGACGCCGTGGTCCAGGATGTCGGCCAGCAGGGCCAGATACTGCCGCTCGGGGTGATCGGCGGCGGCTTTCGGAGCGTCGAGGACAGCGGTGGTCATGGGGCGATTGTGGCGGCGAATCGGGCCCTTGAACACCTGCGGCGCCTGAAACGATCCACAGGTCGGCGCCAGTTATCCCGATGTCAGAACCCCTCCCCCGCGAGGGGGAAGGGGCTCTAGGCCTTACTTGCTCGGCGCGAGGCCGGTGTTCAGCACCCAGCCGACATTGTCGTTCTCGTCGGCCACTTCCCACCACAGCTCCTGCTGTTTGCCGGTCGGGTAGACGACGGCGCCGGCGGGAAGGGTGCGGATCAGCTTGCCGCCGGCGACCGGGGTCGCGCGCAGGGCGACGGGCCGCTGGGCGGTGAAGGTCTTGGCCGGGGCGGCGGCGGCGGCCGGACCGGCCTCCGACAGCAGGCCCAGATCGCCGATCATCTTCGAATAGGCGTTGATGAACGACAGGGTGACGATGCGGCCGATGTCGGTGTCTTCGTAGCCGCCGCCGACCGCGCCGGCGAAGCCCAGACCGCCGCCCGCGCCCCAGCCGATGTCGTTCTTCACCGCATAGCCTTCGGCTACCGAGGTGGTCTCGGTCGTGCGGACATTGGTCAGCGACAGGACGGTGTTGGCTTCCAGCTTCTTGGTCTTGATGCCGCCGACCAGGCCGCCGACGCGACCGCCGATCAGGCCGCCGATGGCGCCGGCCACGGCCGTTCCGCCGACATTGCTGTTGCTGCCCTGGACCTCGGCGACCAGCACGTAGTCGGCCGCCTTGACCTGGCCCTGGCCGACGTTCGAGCCGCGCTGCAGGCCGAGGTTTCCGCCGATGGCGCGCTCCTTCTCGGCCGCGCTGAGGCCCGCGCCCCGGTCGACCAGGTTGAAGCAGCCCGAGCGCTGGACGATGGCGCGCAGAACCTTCTGCGGCGAGGCGAGATTGTACTGGGTCCAGCCGCTGGAATCGTCGCCATCGACGATCGACAGCGTGCCCAGCTTGCGCGTGCAGCGCGGCACTTCGCCGGACGCCTGGGCCTGCATCTGCTGGCCCTTGCTGGCCTTGGCCTGAGCAAAACCGGTGGCTGGCGTGATGGCGCTGAGCGCCAGACCAACGACCAGAGCGCTACGGAAGGCTTTCATTTTGACGTTCCCCGTACAAATGAGCGGATGCACTCGTACAGGCGAATTTTTACAAAGCAAAGTTTACAGCGCGATCATCCGGAAAAGCCGCCTTCATCCAGAAATTCTTGTTCGGCGGCCGTTGTCTCTCGGCCCAGGCCCGCGTTCCGGTGCGGGAAACGGCCGAACCGGGCGATGATGTCGCGGTGGAGCAGGGCCCACTTCATCGACTCCTCGTCGCCGGTGTCGGCCTGCAGGCCGGCGAACAGCTGGACGCTGAACTCCTGGTCGACCAGCGACTCCGAGTGTTCGAACGGCAGATAGAAGAAAGGGCGCAGCTCGGGCGCGATGGCGGTATCGGTGTCGTGGCCGGCGGCGATGGCGGCGCGGGCGAACATCCGGGCCAGTGGATCGGTGGCGAAAGCGTGCGGCGTGCCTCGGAACATGTTGCGCGGGAACTGGTCCAGCAGGATCAACAGGGCCAGCGCGCCCTCGGCCGTCTGCGCCCAGGCGTCGTAACGGCGCATCGAGGCGCGGTAGTGGGTCTGCTCGAACTTCAACGCGATGGCGGCGTCGAAGGCGGTGTCCTTGGCGAACCACCTGGCGGGGCCGGCCTGGCGCCAATAGCTGACGACGTCATTGGGATGCGCGGCCATCAAGTTCTCCGGCGTCATGTTCAAGCCTGGTTCATCCGGCGAGTCCGAGACTGCTATCAAGGGACAAGCCCGGGCCTGTCTTCAAGGCCCTTCGGAGCAAGACATGAAACGTGTGATCACGACCGCCCTGGCGCTCTCGCTGTTGGCGGGCGCGGCCCAGGCCGGCGCGGCGGAGGCGGTGGTCGCTCAGCAGCAGCAACAGCAGCGTGAGCCGGCGCCGCGAGACGGCGGCTCGCGCCCAGACCGGGGCGGCGACCGGGGTGGTCCCCGCCAGTCGGAGAGTGGCTGGAACCGGCCGGGCGGCGAGAGCGGCTGGAATCGAGGCGGTCGCCCTCAACCGCCTCAGGGCCAGCCTCGGTCCGCACGTCCTGATGGCGACCGTGACCGTGGCCGTGACGATCGTCGGAGCGATTGGGACCGCGACGGCAACAACCGTCCAGGCGGGCCCGACCGCGATCGAGACCGAGACCGGGACAATAGTCGCTGGAACGACCACCGCGACCGCAACGACTACCGCTGGAACGACAACCGCAGCTGGGAGTGGAACGATCGCGGCCGCGACCGTTACCGGGATCGCGACCGGGGGCGGCCGCACTATGATCGCTATACCTACCGGCCCAGCTACTATGCGCCTCAACGCTACCGCGCGCCGGTCTACCGTTATCCGCGCGGCTGGTACGCGCGCAGCTGGGCGTTCGGCGACTATCTACCCGGCGGCTGGTACGGCAATTCCTACTATCTCGACGCCTGGCGCTATGGCCTGCCCCTGCCGCCGATCGGCTGCGAGTGGGTGCGCGTCGGCGACGACGCCCTGCTGGTCGACATCTGGAGCGGCCAGGTCCTGAGCGTCTGGCGCGATCTCTTCTGGTGATCAGCCGCTCTGGCGATTGGAAAGGGGCGGGGGAGACGTCTTCCGCCCCTTTTTCACGCCCGCGCCGCGAGGTTTTTTCGTCCCGCGATGGCGAAGCTCGGCGGTCGTGACTAAAACGGGGGCGCGAAGGTCGCGCGTTTTCGCCGTTCTGTCGGCTCTGCCTTGACGAAACGGCAAAAAAACGCTCAAACGCCCGGCCTTCGCCGCTCTTCCGTTGCGCGGGGCGACCTTGATCGACCAGTCCTGGAGAAAAAACATGCGCGTCTACTACGACCGCGACGCCGACATCGCCCGCATCCTGGACAAGAAGATCGCCATCGTAGGCTATGGCAGCCAAGGTCACGCCCACGCGCTCAACCTCCGTGACTCGGGCGCCAAGAACGTCGCCGTCGCCCTGCGCGCCGGTTCGCCGACCGCCAAGAAAGCCGAAGGCGAGGGCCTGAAGGTCATGACGGTGGCCGAAGCCGCCGCCTGGGCCGACCTGATCATGATCCTGGCGCCCGACGAGCATCAGGCCGCGATCTACAAGAACGACATCGCCCCCAACATCCGTGACGGCGCGGCCCTGCTGTTCGCCCACGGCCTGAACGTCCACTTCGGCCTGATCGAGCCGAAGAACACCATCGACGTGCTGATGGTCGCGCCGAAGGGCCCGGGCCACACCGTGCGCGGCGAGTACCAGAAGGGCGGCGGCGTGCCGTGCCTGATCGCGGTGCACCACAACGCCACCGGCAACGCCCTGGACCTGGGCCTGGCTTACGCCAGCGCCATCGGCGGCGGCCGCTCGGGCATCATCGAGACCAATTTCCGCGAAGAGTGCGAGACCGACCTGTTCGGCGAACAGGCCGTCCTGTGCGGCGGCACGGTCGAGCTGGTTCGCGCCGGCTTCGAAGTGCTGGTGGAAGCCGGTTACGCGCCGGAAATGGCCTATTTCGAGTGCCTGCACGAGCTGAAGCTGATCGTCGACCTCATGTACGAAGGCGGCATCGCCAACATGAACTACTCGATCAGCAACACCGCCGAGTACGGCGAGTACGTGACGGGTCCGCGTATCATCACGCCGGAAACCAAGGCCGAGATGAAGCGCGTGCTGGAAGACATCCAGTCGGGCAAGTTCGTCCGCGACTTCATGCTGGAAAACCAAGTGGGCCAGCCCTCGTTCAAGGCCACGCGTCGCCGCGCGGCCGAGCACCAGATCGAGGAAGTCGGCGGCCGTCTGCGCGACATGATGCCCTGGATCGCCAAGAACAAGCTGGTCGACCAGGCCAAGAACTAAGCTTCAGCATCCGAAGCCTAATTCCGCGAAGCCCTCGGCCCTCACAGGTCGGGGGCTTTTCGTTTGCGGCTTGCGCGGCGCACTGGGGCGATGAAAGGTTCGCTCTGGTCCTGTTTGGGCCGGTCCCGCCTAGGGAATGACGAAGGAGACGCTCCATGAAACGCCTGCTCGCCGCCATGATCGCCGGGGCCGCCCTGTCGGTCGCCGCCGCGCCGACCTTCGCCGCCGAGGTCGCCTACAAGCTCGACCCGTCGCATACCGAAACCATGTTTGTCATCGACCGGTTCGGCTTCAATTCGGTGATCGGCATCTTCGCCCAGTCGGAAGGGACGATCTGGCTGGACGAGGCCGCGCCCGAGAAGTCGCGCGTCGAGGCGACGGTCAAGGTCGATAGCCTGCTCAGCGCCCACCCGGTGCGCGACGAGCACCTGAAGGGCGAGCGCTGGCTGAACGCCGCCAAGAGCCCGACCATGACCTTCAAGTCGACCAAGGTCGAGAAGACCGGCGACACGACGGCCAAGGTCTTCGGCGACCTGACGATCATGGGCGTGACCCAGCCGGCCGTGCTGAACGTCAAGCTGAACAAGATCGGGACCGCGCCGAACAATCAGAAGAAGCAGGCCGGCTTCACGATCACCGGCCAGATCAGCCGCAAGGCGTTCGGCAGCGCCAGCGCGGCCGGCATGATCGGCGATGCGGTCGACATCCGCATCGAGGCCCTGGCGGTGGCGCAGTAGGCGCACGTCACTCCAGCACGAACACCGGCCCCCAGCCCAGCTGGTACCGGTGTTCGCCCGAGGACAGGTGCGGCCGCAGCTGCCAGGCGCCCGGCTTCAGCACGCTGGGCGGCCGACCCTCGACATAGGTGACGGTCAGCACCTCGCCGCCGGGCTCGGACACCGAGAACTGGCGGATCGGCGGTGTGGCGTTCGATAGGGCGCGAGCGATCTCGTCAGCGCTTCGAATGCGTAGGGGCGCCGGGCCTGGCAGGCGCGCGGCGACCTCGGCATAGGCTCCGACGGCGATCACGCGCGGGCCCTGGCGCAGGGCGCCGTAGCCGACGTGGGTGAAGCTTCCCGCGACAAGATTGGCCCTGTGACCGGGACTGTCGCGCCACTGGTTCATGATCTGGTCGGGCCGCACCGCGCCGTCGGCGTTGCGGCGCATGGCGATGTTCTCGGCGGGCGCGCCGACCAGGTCTCGCGCCAAAAGGCCGACGCGGCCGGCGGGGGAGTAGCCTTCCTGTGTCAGGTGGTCGAACCGCTCGGTCACGGCCATGTCGGCGGCGTGGGCGCGAGCGGCGGCGACCAGCCCCGCGTCCCAGGCCAGTGGCGGCGCGCCTTCGCGGCGGCGGATCAGGTTGTTGAGGTCCAGCAGGGTCTGTTCGAAATCCTCGTCGAAGTCGCCGCCGGGCGGGGCGGTCAGCAGGCCTCGCAGGCGGCGCTCATAGGCCAGCCACGGCTGCGAAGCAGCGGCCAGGGCTGCAGAGGCGAGGGACGCGGAGGTCAGGGCGAGAGCGCCGGCCAGCAGGGTTCTTCGCGCGATCGACGTCATAGGGCCTTCCGACAAACATTGACCCCCAAACATTGACCCTCAAACATTGACAGGGGCGCCTGGGGACCAGACGTAAGACGCATGCGTCCTGTCCGTTCCCTGTGGCTCGCCGGTCCCCAAACCTGGCTCCCCGACTCCGAGACCCAAGCCGCGCGTCAGAGGGCTCTGTGCCTGGACGCCGGTTTCGAGCCCCTGACCCCGGCCGTCATGTCCCCGGGCGAGGGCGACGACGAACTGGCGGCCCGGCAGTTCTACGCGACCCGCATGGCGCAATTGCGCCAGGCCGACGCCGGCGTCGTCAACCTGACCCCGTTCCGAGGGCCCTCTGCCGACACCGCTGCGGTGTTCGAGGCCGGGGTGCTCGCCGGGCTAGGCCGCCCGATCTTCGCCTATCTGAACGTCGCCAGCGAGATCGAGGTCGAGTACGTGGCCCGCGTCGACCAGATGCTGGGCGCCTCGCTCGACGAGAACCGCGTGTGGCGCGACGCCGACGACTGTCAGGTCGAGGACCACGGCCTGCCCGAGACCGTGATGCTGTGGGGCGAGGCGCGGCGGCTGTTCGTGATCGTGACGCACGATCCGCTGCGGGATGTGACGGGGCTGGAGCTGTGTCTCGAGGCGCTGGGATTGTACGCGGAGTAGGGCGGCTCGCTGGCAGCGCCTATCGAGTTTGGCGGTAGTTTTGGGAGAGGAACTTGCGCCAAGCTACTGATGGCCGCGCGGCTTGCGCTACCTCTGGGCGGTAGAATGGTAACCGCTGGCTTGGACACATGGGAACAGTAGCGGCTGACCCACTCACTGCGCGATCGCCACCAACAATAAGCAACACGGGCATGGGGATCTCCTAAGCGATTTCAGTTTCCCCGGCCGATCTCACATGCGCTCTTCGCAGGATTGTTCAAGGGCCTCTCTTGGCCCATCGCTACCCCGGACAGCCCTGCGATCGTCTCGCCGTGAGATGTAAGGATGGCTCCCGTCGCGGGGGGCGGGCGGGGCGACTGGCGAAGTCGGACGCAATCCGAGATCCTCCCCCGCGAAGCGGGGGAGGTGGCCCAGAGGGCCGGAGGGGGCTAGCTCGGCCGACTTCCAGTTCGCCCCCTCCGTCGGCTCCGCCGACACCTCCCCCGTGTCACGGGGGAGGATCTTTTACGGGCGTTCGCGGCGCTCTATGCTCGGTATTGGCGAGGTAGAACCAAGCAAAATCAATTACTTCTCACTTTTACACGCCGCTGGATCATCCGCGTTGAATCCCGATCCATACTTCTTCTCACCCGATAGCGCGGAAGGGACGTCCGGCCGGCGATCGTGACGGCTGTCGGGGGTGGTCGAGCGGGACTTTGGTCCGGGCTGAAATCGCCCGGGCGTTCCGGGACCGGGGTTCGTCGCCCTGGCCCGCCCGTCGGGGGCCGACTGTCGGGAGCGGGTTAAAACCCCGCGCCCCGCTGGCTCACCGGATAACGCGCCACGCGGAGCGTCTGGCTTCGTCGAAACGGTACACACACTCTAATCCTCCGGGCGTCGCCCGGGCGCTCCGCTTCCCTTCCATCCCTTCAGCGGCCCGCCGCGTGAAGCGGCGAAGTCGTGTGCGCCCGGCTTACCACCCCAGCGCCGCTTCCCCCCGCAGGATCGCCTCGGCCTGCGCCGAATGCTTGCCGCCATCGCGGTCGTGCAGCACCAGAGGCGGCAGCAGGACCAGCGGGGCCTTGCCGGTCTTGATGGCCCGCACGATCACCCGCTTGGCCGGGGCGTCGGCGAACGGGGCGATCGGGCGGATGCGGAACGAGCCGGCCTTGGGCGCCAGTTGCGCCAGGATGTCGGCCAGGCGATCGGCGCGGTGGATGATCGTGATGGTCCCGCCCTCGCGCACGGCCTTCAGGCAGAAGGTTGTCCAAGCCTTGAGGCCGCCGTCGGCCATCCAGGCGCCGCTCTTGGCGGGGTGGGGCGCGCGCAGGGTTCCCGGATCGTCGAAGAACGGCGGATTGGTCATCACCGCGTCGAACACCGGCAGGCCCAGGGCGCGGAACCCCGAATCGATATCGCCCGCTTGGATGGAGACGCGATCGGAGAGCACGTTAAGGTCGGCGTTCTCGGTCGCCAGGGCGGCGGCGATGGGGTCACGCTCGACGCCTTGGAACAGAACCTCGGGCCGGCGCGTGGCGGCCGCCAGCAGGGCGCCGCCGACGCCGCAACCGGGCTCAAGCACGCGCTGGCCGGGCAGGGCGTCGCAAGCAGCCGCCAAAAGCGCCGCATCCATGCCGGCCCTGTAGCCGTCGGCCTTCTGGCGCAGCCGCACGCGGCCTCCCAGAACCCGGTCCTCTGTCACCCTTGGATCGTCCAATGCTTTTGAGGCCTTGTGCTCGCCTTGACCCTGACCTATCCCGCCACCATTGTCCCTCGCAACGGTAGATCCCTCCGGATAGCGAAGAGGGGGACGCCGCAAGGAGATCATGGTTTTGGACGCAGCCGCAGCGACCCTCCCCCGGAAGTCGGGCTCGGTGGATCGTCTCGTGCGCCTCGCCGAGACCGATATGGCCGGCGTCAACCGCCTGATCACCGAGCGGATGCAGAGCGACGTGCCGATCATCCCGGCCCTGGCCGAGCACCTGATCGCGGCCGGCGGCAAGCGCCTGCGGCCGCTGCTGACCGTCGCTGCCGCGCGCCTCGCTGCTTCGGATGGGGCCGGGTCGGATAACGACCACTGTCTGAAGCTGGCGGCCGCCGTCGAGTTCATCCACACCGCCACCCTGCTGCATGACGACGTCGTCGACGGTAGCGCGCTTCGTCGCGGCAAGGTCGCCGCGCACCTGATCTGGGGCGGGGCGCAGAGCGTGCTGGTCGGCGATTTCCTTTTCGCCCGGGCCTTCGAGCTGATGGTCGAGACGAATTCGATGAAGGCGCTGGAGATCCTGGCCCGCGCCAGCCGCGTCATCGCCGAGGGCGAGGTCATGCAGCTGATGCGCAGCCACGACCTGAACCTGTCGCAGGCGCTTTATCTCGAGATCATCCAGGCCAAGACGGCCGAGCTGTTCGCCGCGGCCTCGGAGGCCGGCGCGGTGTCGGCGGGCGTCGACGCCGCCAAGACCGACGCGCTGAAGGCCTACGGCCTGCAGCTGGGCCTGGCGTTCCAGCTGGTCGACGACGCGCTCGACTACGGCGGCGCCACCGAGACGCTTGGCAAGAACGCTGGCGACGACTTCCGAGAAGGCAAGGCGACGCTTCCGTTGCTTCTGGCCATCGCCCGATCGGGGCCGCGCGAGGCCGAGTTCTGGGAGCGGGCCGTGGGCCGTCGCGAGCAGACCGAGGCCGATTTCCGCCGGGCGCGCGAGCTGATCATCGGGACGGGCGCGCTGGACGCGACGCTGGATCTGGCCACCGACTACGCCGACAAGGCCAAGGCGGCCCTGGCGATCTTCCCCGCCAACGATTGGCGCGGGGCGCTGGAAGACCTGGCCGACTTCGCTGTCAGCCGCCGGGCCTAACCCAAGCTGGGCGCGCGGTGAATTCGGCGTAATCCGGCTCGCGTGTCCTTCACAGGCGAACGGAACAGAGCCACCTAGACGGTTGAAGGCCGGCTTGGCCTGACGGGGACAACGCCTTGATCCGCTTCCTTCTGAACGTTCTCTGGTTCTTCTTCGGCGGCTTCGTCATGGGCCTCGGCTGGTTGCTCGCCGGCGTGCTGCTGGCCATCACCATCGTGGGCTTGCCCTATGCCGGCGCGGCCTGGCGCATCGCGGGCTTTGCCTTCTGGCCGTTTGGCAAGGAGATCGTCAGCCGCGAGATCCTCACCGGCCGCCAGGACCTGGGCACCGGCCCGCTGGGCTGCGGGCTGAACGTGATCTGGTTCATCCTGGCCGGCTGGTGGCTGGCGCTGGGCCACATCGTGGTCGCCGCGGCCGAGGCCATCACGATCATCGGCATCCCGTTCGCGCTGAAGGACCTGCAACTGGCCCAGATCGCCATCGCCCCGATCGGGCGCGAGGTGGTGACGCGCTAAACAAAAAAGGGGCCGCTTCGCAGCGGCCCCTTCGTCATTTGGATGTCCGGCGATCAGCCCGGCGAGATCATCTTCTCCGGGCGGACGTACTGGTCGAACTCTTCGTTCGTCAGATAGCCGCCGCCGACGGCCTCCTCGCGCAGGGTGGTGCCATTCTTGTGCGCGGTCTTGGCGATCTTGGCGCAGGCGTCATAGCCCAGCTTGCCGTTCAGGGCCGTGACCAGCATCAGGCTGTTCTCGACGCCCTTCTTGATGTTGTCGACGCGCGGCTCGATGCCGACCACGCAGTTGTCGGTGAAGCTGATCGCCGCGTCGGCCACCAGGCGCACCGACTGCAGGAAGTTGTAGGCCATCACCGGGTTGAAGACGTTCAGCTCGAAGTGGCCCTGGCTGCCGGCGAAGGTCAGGGTCGAGTGGTTGCCGAACACCTGGGCGCAGACCTGGGTCAGGGCCTCGGACTGAGTCGGATTGACCTTGCCCGGCATGATCGATGAGCCGGGCTCGTTCTCCGGCAGCGACAGCTCGCCAAGGCCGGCGCGCGGGCCAGAGCCCAGGAAGCGGATATCGTTGGCGATCTTGAACAGGCTGGCGGCGACCGTGTTGATAGCGCCGTGGGTGAAGACCATGGCGTCGTGGGCGGCCAGGGCCTCGAACTTGTTCGGCGCGGTGGTGAAGGCCAGGCCCGTCACGCCGGCGATCTTCTCGGCCACCAGTTCAGCAAAGCCCACGGGGGCGTTCAGGCCGGTGCCGACGGCGGTGCCGCCCTGGGCCAGCTGCATCAGCATCGGCAGGGTCATCTCGATGCGAGCGATGCCGTTCTCGATCTGCTGGGCGTAGCCGCCGAACTCCTGGCCCAGCGTCAGCGGGGTGGCGTCCTGAGTATGGGTGCGGCCAATCTTGATGATGTCCTTCCACTCGGCGGCCTTGGCGGCCAGGGCCTTGTGGAGATGCTTCAGCGCGGGCAGCAAGTCGTGGACCACCTGCTCGGCGCAGGCGATGTGCATGGCCGTCGGGAAAGTGTCGTTCGACGACTGGCTCATATTGACGTGGTCGTTCGGGTGAACGGGCTTCTTGCTGCCCATCTCGCCGCCCAGCATTTCGATCGCGCGGTTCGAGATGACCTCGTTGGCGTTCATGTTCGACTGGGTGCCCGAGCCGGTCTGCCAGACGACCAGCGGGAAGTGATCGTTCAGCTTGCCTTCGATCACCTCATTGGCGGCGGCGATGATCGTTTCGGCGATCTTCGGGTCCAGCTTGCCCAAGGCGAGGTTAGCCTCGGCGGCGGCGCGCTTGACGATGCCAAGGGCGCGGACGACGGGCAGAGGTTGCTTTTCCCAGCCGATCTTGAAGTTGCCCAGGCTGCGCTGGGCTTGCGCGCCCCAGTAGCGGTCGGCGGCGACTTCGATCGGGCCAAAGGTGTCGGTCTCGATACGCGTGGCGGTCATGCGGAGATCTCCGGAAAAACGGTCGAGCGCGGTCTAGACCTTGCGCGGCTGGAGGGCAATGTTCGCGGTTGCGATAAGCGCCAGGCGAGCCTACGCCTCGGCCTTCGTCCGGCCGGAGCCCCGAATGAGTCCCCACATCGCCCTGCTGCGCGCTGTCAATGTTGGGGGACGCAAGGTCCTCAAGGACGACCTGCTAGGCTTGGCGACTGATCTTGGCTTCGACGACGCCAAGACCCTTCTGGCCAGTGGCAATCTGGTGCTCTGGGGCGAAGCCGGCGAGGGTCTTGAGGCGCGTCTGGAAGACGGTTTGGAGAGGCGAATGGGCCTGCGCACGGATTTCATGGTCCGCACGGCCGCCGAGCTCCAGGCGGTGATCTCCGCCAACCCGTTTCGGGAACAGGCGGGCACTCGGCCCAATCATCTGCTGGTCAGTTTCTTGAAGACGCCGATCGACGGCGACACGGTCGAGGTGCTGCGCGCGGCGATCAAGGGGCGCGAGGAGATCCACGCCGAGGGGCGGGCGCTCTATATCGACTTCAAGGACGGTATCGCCGAATCCACGCTGGATCGCGACTGGAAGAAGACCAAGCGAGAGCCGCTCGGCACGATGCGCAACTGGAACACTGTCTTGAAGCTGGCCGACATGGTGGCGGCGTGAGCCAGGGTTTCGACGGAGCCGATTGGACCCACCACGGCAAGGTCCGCGCCCGCGAGGCGGGTGGCGAGCTGACCCTCGTGGTCGATGGCCTCACCACTCAGGGCAAGTACTACAAGCCGCTGATCTACGAGTTCTTCCGCAAGTCATGGCGGGGCTCACGCCCGGCCTGGGGCGAGTTCAGCGTCGAGATCGGCATGGAATATGTCGGCGAGCCGCCGTGGATGGATCTCGACAACCTGGCCAAGGCGCTGCTGGACGCGATCAAGGGTTACGCCTTCCACGACGACGCTCAGGTCGCCCGGCTGCTGGTCGAGCGGCGGCCGGGCGATCGCGAGCGGATCGTCATCCAGGTGCGAAAGCTGAGCACCAATCTGATGCGGCGGACCTTGGAGGGCTGAGGCGGCGCCTCAGCTCCAGGGCAGCAGATAGCCCCACAGGCCCAGCAGCACGCTCAGGAAGACGAACAGCAAGGCGGTGAAGGTGAAGGCGACCTTGCGGCCCGCGTTCCAGCTGTCGACACGCCGGCCGCCGCGCCACACCATCGGCAAGGCGCCCAGGGTCAGGACGGCCATAAGCGCCGCCACGAGGGCGCAGGCCGAACCGCTGAGCAGCCAACCACTGGGCCAGCCGAAAAAGGCCGCTGTCTGATCCGAAGCGCGGACCGCGAAGACGCCCATGCATGCCGCCGAGATCAGCCACAGCACGGCCTGGGCGGTCTGCATCTGGCTGGCGCGAGCCTGCACGGGAGTCTGGCGGGCTTCGCGGCGGTTGCGGACGATGGTCCCGAGCACGGTCGCCAGGCTGGCCAAGCCGGCCAAGGCGATGATGGCCGTCAAGAGGGATGCCGATCGCATGGGTCCGATCCGCTCGTAGGTCGCGAACCCGCGCGCGGCGTAGAAGCGCGACGGCCGATCGCCATTGGCGTCGAAGACGATGACAAGAGGACCATCGACGGCCTTGAACACGCCAGGACGTCCAGCGGCCGTGAAGAGGGTCGTCGAGCTCCCCTCGCTGATGGAAAGGCGTCCTTCGGGCGTGGCCCGGACGATCACGCGGCCGATCATGCGATTGATAAAGCCCTCCAGGCCGCCATAGGCGCGACGCGTCGTCAGGTAGTCCCCTTCGTAGAGTCTAGCCTGCTCGTAGCTCATGGCGCTGGGCGGCGGCGCGGCGGGCGGTTTGGCGTAGAAGTGCTCGATGATCGTCGCGGGCAAGGTGGCGGGCAGGTTTGCGCCGCTATCGGTGTTAACCGAAATGAAGATCCCAAGGCCCAGGTCGGGCGCGATCACCATGTTGGAATGGAAATAGAGCGTGGCGCCGCCGTGGCCGAAGCCGCGTCGACCGCCGGGTAGAGGGATGTCCTGGAAGCCTGCGTTCCAGCCTGCGGCCTCCGGAGCCGGGCGGTACATGGGCGTACGGAAGGCTTGCGCGGCCTTGGGCGAGAACACCGTCTTGCCGTCGATCACGCCGCCGTTGAGCAGCAGGGTCATGTACCTGGCCATGTCGCCGGCGGTGCTCGAGGCCGAACCGGCCGGAGCCACCTGGCCCATGAATTCTCGCGGCCGAACCTTCCAGCCCAGGGGCGTCCACGAGAAGCCGTCCGAGAGTTCGGCCGCTAGGTCGCCGGACATTGGCGCTGGCAGCTTGTCGCTCCAGGGACGCGCCTCGCGGAAGGTCGTGTGGCGCATGCCGGTCGGCACGATGATCTCTTCGCTGACCAGCTGCTCGAAGGGCTTGCCCGTCACATTGGCGACAGCGGCGCCAGCCAGGGCTGCCCCGTAGTTCGAGTAGCTGGGCAATAGGCCAGGCTCGCGCACCCGGCGGGGGCGCTCTTGGCGCAGATAGTCCGCGAGCGGACGGATGCGGTTGGGATCGCGCTCGAACAGCTGGCCCAGCGCACGGTCCTCGAAGCCCGCAGTGTGGGTCATCAGGTCCCGAAGGCGGACCTGGGTCTTCTTGCCTTGATCCTTCAACTGCAGCGGCTCAGGCAGATAGAGGTTCACCGGCCCGTCGAGGCGCATGTGGCCCGACTCGATCTCGTTCATCAGGGCGATCCAGGTGAACGTCTTCGAGATGGAGGCGATGCGGAACAGGGTTCGGTCGGGATCGACGGCTCTGCGCTGGTCCAGGTTGGCGAAGCCATAGCCCTTCTTCAGCGCGACCTGGCCGTTCTGAACCACCGAGATGGTCACGCCGGCGATGTGGTCGCGGGTCATCGCGCGCTGCACCACGCCGTCGACGAAAGCTTCGAGTTCTTGACGAGGCAGGGGTGTAACGCCGCTCGCGACGGGCTGCGCGGCGGGAGTGCTCGGCGCTGGCGCTGGAGGGCTGGGTTGCGGCGCCGGCGTTGGCCGTGGCGGCCGGACACGGCGAGGACGCAGGCTGGAGTAGGGGCGAGGGGCGGGTTCCGCGACAGGGGCGGTCTCGCTGGATGGTGGCGGCGTACTAGGCGTGACGTCTTGGGCTCGCGCCTCCGATCCCAGAGCGGGCCAAAGTGCGATCAAGGCCGCCGCGAAGGCGGCTGCGGGCGAAACACGCAACGTCAACGATGTCCCCTGGGTGAAGCAGTAACTTCTAGGGTTTGTGTAACCTGCTTGCCGCGCGGGTCAAACCCTCCTGCTCAAGGTGTTCTGGCCACGGACGCCCGCGCGGCCTCAACCTATTTCTTCTTGAAGTTGGCGAAGGGCGTCGGGATCGCCGTGCCGGTCGACTTGGCCAGCAACCGCCCTTCGGGGTCGTAGAGTTCGCCTTCCATGAAGCAAACGGTCCGGCCCCACTTCACCACCCGGCCGACGCCGCGCAACGCGCCCGGCATGGTCGGGCGCAGGAAGCTGGTCTTCATCTCGAGGGTCGGAACGACGTGGGTCATGCCCGACGTGATCATGCCGGCCACCGACATGGCCTCGTCCAGCATGGCGCAGACATAGCCGCCTTGGATCTGACCCATCGGATTGCAAAGCAGGTCGGCGCGCGCGGTGAAACCGACTTCGATCTCGCGATCGGCCTGACGCACGGCGAGCAGTTCAAAGCCCAGGGTCTGGGATCCGCTGGGCGGGTTCTTGGATGCGCGGAAGCGCGCGAGGATCGCCTCGTCGCTCAGGGTCTGCGGAGCGTCCGAGGCGACGTCGCTCATTTCTTTCTGAACTGGTCCAGGGAGACGATCTTCGGACCTTCGTCGCCCGACGGGGGCGGCGCCTTGGCTTCTGGTTCGGCCTCAGGCTCGGGATCATCTTCAATGACTTCGGGCGCGGAGAACTGCAGGGCGAATTGAACCGACGGATCGTAGAAGCGGGTCACGGCGGAGTAGGGCACATTCAGGCGCTTGGGCTGGCCGCCGAACTTCAGCGTCACCGAGAACGAGCTCTCGCCTGGCGCCAGGTCCCAATACTGGTGCTGCAGGACGATCGTCATCTCGTCCGGATACTTGCCCAGCAGGTCTTGCGGACCCGAGACGCCGACGGCCTTGGTCTTGAAGGTGATGTAGAGGTGATGCGGCTCGGGCAGGCCGCCCGGCTCCGCGGCCTTCTTCAACGCGGCCCTGACCACGCCGCGCAAGGCGTCCTGGGCCATGGCCTCGTATTGCATGAGGTCTTCGGGCTGTTCGGTTTGGGACATGCGCTGGGGTCGATACTTCGGACTGAAAACGAAGCCGCGAGCCTAGCGTGTCGGAACGCTATCGCAAAGCTCTCCGATGTCATTCCGGAGGGAGTGCGACAAAGGCGCTATCGCCCTCGCGGCGCAAGCGTTTGCATCGCGCTGAAGACCTTGCCGACTGTTGGGAAGTGGAGGGATTCTGTTGGCAGGCTCCCTCCGGGCCCCGCCTAGGGATCTGAACCCCTAGGACTTAAGAGGCGAATTCACCTGCACCGCATTACGCGGCGACGGCGAACTCTTCAGCGAAGTTATCGTTCGCATTTAGATAAAGGCCCGAAACGGTGGGCCAAGCCGAGAGAAAGCAGTCACCTTTACACGTCTGTCGATGCTGATCGGCCCCATACAGTCCCATGATAACTTGGGAGAGATTTGGTGGAGCCGCCGGGAATCGCACCCGGGTCCAGTCCGCTTATTACGTGCGCGTTTATCCCCATAGTTCGGCCGAAGCCGGACAATCACAATATAGGGGCTTCGGGCTCGGTATGGAAGGCCGGGCGCTGGACTGTCCCCAGGCTAAGGCGGCCGTTGGACAAAGTGCCGCTGACGACCGCGCCGTGATCCTCGAACAGTTTCAGCGTCTCGCCGACCAGAACGTAGACGCCGGTGAACACGTCGGCGAAGTCGTCGCGAGTCTCGATGAAGCGCCCGTCAGCGCGAAGCTCCAGCGAGATGTGGCCGTCGGGCGAGATCCAGACGCCGGCGACGGGGATGTGGGGAACGATGGCGGACATCATCATCGGGCGAGTCTCCCAATCTGGAAGGGCTGGGCGGGGGCGGATGTCTTGAGTGCGGGTTTCGGAAGCACGGCGGTCGCGGCGGTCAGCGCGGCCGTTCCGCCCAGCAGGGCGGCGACAAACCAGCGCGGAGCCGTCACGCCGCGTCGGGGCGTGTAGCGTCTCATCGCAGAGCTCTGATTTTTGAAGTTGGCCGTGTCGGGGAGCGGAACGACGCCACCATGCGGCAAAGGAGCGTCCCGCCCGTAGACCGATGCTCCGTCATGATTGCACGATCCTCCGGAAGGGCGGGGCGTCGCGTGACGGAGGATCGTGCAAGGCGTACAAATAGCCTCGCACGAACAAGGAAAATTCATGAGCACGCGCGAGGCGCTAGCCGTCTTGATTGAACGATTCACGCCGGATGAAGGTCCGGTCGAGACCTGCTGCCCCAGGGTCAACCTCTATCGGCTGACGAAGCCCAGCGAACCTCACCACGGCCTTCATGACGCGTCCTTTTGCGTGCTGGCCCAGGGGCGCAAGCGCGTCACCGTTGGCGACGCCGTGCACGAGTACGATGAGCGGCACTTCTTCCTGTCGTCTATCGACGTGCCGGCCATGGGCCAGGTCGTCGATGCTTCGGCGGACAAGCCCTACTTGAGTTTCCGGATCGTGCTGGACGCCAAGCTGATCAGCGAGATGATCATGGAGTGCGGCCTGGCCGCTCGCCTCGACGCCGCGGCGCCGCTGGTGGGCGGGATGTCGGCGGGGGCCATGACGCCTCAACTGTTCGACGCGGTCTGCCGGATGGTTTCGCTGCTGGATGCGCCGGACGACGTGGCGGTCATGGCCCCGCTGATCGAGCGGGAAATCCTATACCGCCTGTTGACGGGGCCGCAGGGGCCACGCCTGGCCCAGATCGCTCGCCGCGATGGGCGGCTGCGTCAGGTCAACCGTGCGATCGGCTGGATCAAACGCAACTTCGACCAGCCCTTCAGCATCGAGGCCGTCGCCGACGAAGCGCGGATGAGCCCCTCGGCGCTGCACCAGCACTTCAAGGCGGTGACCTCGCTGTCGCCGCTGCAGTACCAGAAGCAGATTCGTCTACAGGAGGCCCGCCGACTTATTCTGGTGCAACGTCTGGACGCGGCGACCGCAGGCCACACCGTCGGCTATGACAGTCCATCGCAATTCAGCCGCGAGTACGCCCGCCTATTCGGCGCGCCGCCGATTAAGGACGTGGCGCGTCTTCGCGAGCAGCCGGAGATGGCGGCGGCGGGCGCTTAGGGGCCTGTGAGCCCGTTCAGCGGCCCATCCCGCTACATGCCCTCGACGCCCCGCTCGATGGAAAGGACGCCGGTGCGCGAGAGTTCCACGAGGCCTAAGGGGCGCATCAGGTCCAGGAACTTGTCGATCTTGGACGGCGCGCCCGAGATCTCGAACACGAAGCTTTCCAGCGTCGTGTCGACCGGCTTGGCGCGGAAGATCTCGGCGATGCGCAGGGCCTCGACGCGATCGACGCCCGAGCCGCGCACCTTAACCAAGGCCAACTCGCGCTCGACGCCGTTGGGGTCGCGGGTGACGTCGTGCACGCGGCGGACGTTCACGACCTTGTTCAGCTGGGCCTCGATCTGATCCAGCACGTGGCGAGTGCCGCGCGTCACCACGGTGATGCGGCTGGTGTGGGCGTTGCGGTCGGTTTCGGCGACCGTGAGGCTCTCGATATTGTAGCCACGCGCCGCGAACAGGCCGACGACGCGATGCAGAACGCCGGGTTCATTGTCGACGAGCAGCGCGAAGGTCGCGGTCTGTTCGGCCTGGCCCGAGGGGCTAAGGTCGTAGGCCGAGGCGGGGGCGGGTTGGACGTTGGCGGTCATGGATCGCTTCTATGCCAAAGGAATGGGGAAGGGCGAAGGGCTTAGACCAGCCCCGCGCCATCCTCGCCGATCACATTACCGATGTCCTCGACCTCGCCCATGATCATCTCATTGTGGGCCTTGCCCGACGGGATCATCGGCAGGCAGTTCTCGTTCTTCTCGACCCGGCAGTCGAAGATCACCGGCTTGTCGCAATTGATCATCTCGAGAATCTTGCCATCCAGCTCGGCCGGGTCATCGCAGCGGATACCGTGGGCGCCATAGGCCTCGGCCAGCTTCACGAAGTCGGGCAGGCTGTCCGAGTACGAGTGGCTGTAGCGCTCGCCGTGCAGCAGCTGTTGCCACTGACGGACCATGCCCATCCATTCGTTGTTCAGGATGAAGATCTTGACCGGCAGGTCGAACTGGATCGCCGTCGACAGCTCCTGGATGCACATCTGGATCGAGGCTTCGCCGGCGATGTCGACGACCAGGCTGTCCGGATGGGCCAATTGCACGCCGAGGGCGGCGGGCAGGCCGTAGCCCATGGTGCCCAGGCCCCCGGAGGTCATCCAGCGGTTCGGTTCCTCGAAGCGGAAGAACTGCGCGGCCCACATCTGGTGCTGGCCGACCTCGGTCGTGATGTAGACGTCCTTGTCCTTGGTCAGCTCGTACAGGCGCTGGATCGCGTACTGTGGCTTGATGACCGTGTCGGAGGCTCGGTAGTTCAGGCACTGGCGCGCGCGCCATTGGTCGATCTGGGCCCACCAGTCGCTCAGGGCGGCCTTGTTGGGCTGCAGGTTCGCGGTCTTCCAGGCGGCGATCAGGTCTTCCAGCACGGAAGCCGCGTCGCCGACGATCGGCAGGTCGACGCGGACGTTCTTGTTGATCGACGAGGCGTCGATGTCGATGTGGATCTTCTTGCTGCCTGGCGAGAAGGCGTCCAGGCGGCCGGTCACCCGGTCGTCGAAGCGCGCGCCGACGCAGATCATCACGTCGCAATCGTGCATGGCGTTGTTGGCCTCGAACGTGCCGTGCATGCCCAGCATGCCTAGCCATGCAGGGTCGGCCGCCGGGAACGCTCCCAAGCCCATCAGGGTCGAGGTGACCGGCGCGCCGGTTAGGGCCTGAAACTCCCGCAGCGACGCGCTGGCCTTGGGGCCAGCATTGATGACGCCGCCGCCGGTGTAGAAGATCGGGCGGCGAGCACTGGAAATTAGCTTGACCGCCTCGGCGATCCGGGCCGCGTCGCCCTTGATGCGCGGGGCGTAGGCGTGGGTCGATTGGACCTCGTGCGGGCCGTAGTACTCGCCCTTGGCGAACTGGACGTCCTTGGGGATGTCGATCAGCACCGGGCCCGGGCGGCCGGTCGTGGCGATCTTGAAGGCCTCATGGATGATCTGCGGCAGGTCGCGGACGTCTTTGACCAAGTAGTTGTGCTTGGTGCACGAGCGGGTCATGCCGACCGTGTCGGCTTCCTGGAAGGCGTCGGTGCCGATCAGGTGCGTCGGAACCTGGCCGGTGATGACCACCATCGGGATCGAGTCCATCAGGGCGTCCATGATGCCGGTGATGGCGTTGGTCGCGCCCGGGCCCGAGGTGACCAGCACGACGCCCGGCTTGCCCGAGCTGCGGGCATAGCCTTCGGCCGCGTGGGTTGCGCCCTGTTCGTGACGGACCAGGATGTGCTGCAGGCGCGGCTCGTGGAACAGCGCGTCATAAATCGGCAGGACCGCGCCGCCCGGATAGCCGAACAGCACCTCGACGCCCTGGTCCACGAGGCCGCGAACCACGATCTCGGCGCCAGTCATGGCGCGGGAGGTCTCGGCGGCGGCGGGAGCCTTGCTCTCGATGGTCTGGTGGGCGGTCATGGGACGGATCCGGTGGGAAGCGGGAAGGGTGTAGGCGGAAAAGAAAAAAGGTCCCGAAGGACCTTTGCGCGCGCGACCGAACTACGGCGTGACTTCTAAGGTCACGTCGCGGACGGCCGCTCCATAAGTACGATCATGGTTTTGCGCACGAGTCTTGCTCCAAAGCTACGGAATGGGTGATGACATGCGCGCGTTAACCCGTCAAGGCGCGCATTGCCGCAAGGATGTGCCTTTTTCGGGCGCGGTTGCCCGCCAAATCGAAGGTCGGCGAGGCAGGTTTGTCCTCTTATCGCCTGCCCCTCCGCAAACCCGGTTCGTCTTGCCGGCGCGAAGACGTGAATTTGTCGCCAGAACCTAGGCCCGACTTGGGTGAAACACCCGCCCGTCAGGCCTCCAGCGTGCGCGCCAGCAATTCCAGAGCCGCGGCGGCGAAGGCCTGCATGTTGGGGCCGCGATCCGCGTGGCCGGTCTCGAGCGTGGCGCTGACCGAGGTCTCCTCGCCGACCACAGCCATGCAGCAGTGGCCGGGCGCGTCGCCATAGCGGTTGCCGTCGGGGCCGGCCGCGCCGGTTTCCGACAGGCCCCACGTCGCCTTCAGGTTCTTGCGGGCCACGCGCGCCAGCAGTTCCGCATAGGGTTCGCTGGCCGAGCGCAGGCCGTCCATCGCCTTCTGGGGAATGTCCATCAAGGTCAGCCGCGCCCGGGCCGTATAGACGACCGCGCCGCCGGCATAGAACTTGGACGCGCCCGGCACGGCGAGCAGCGCCGCCGAGATCAGTCCGCCGGCGGAAGACTCGGCGATGGCGACGGTCTCGCCTCGAGCGATCAGGCGTTCGGCGACGCGTTCGGCGAGGGCTTTGAGGTCGGACATCGGATTTCCTTCGGGCTTACCGGTCCTCTCCATAGGGGCAAGTCGGGAACCTGCAAACACAGGCTATCGCCAAGATTGAGCGGGTGTGGTCACCATGGCCAAGCTCAACCTGGAGATCACCGTGCTCGTCCAAGCCGCCACGCCCCCCGCCGCGACCGCGCCGGCGCCCCCCGCGCCCCAGCCGCCGCAACTGCAAAGGCTGGCGCCGGTCGCGCAGAAGGCAAAGCCGCTGACGCTGACCAAGGGCGGCCGGACCGAGAACGCGGTGGTGCGCTACCAGATTTTCCTGCGAACCATCGCCAAGCCCGGCGCGGTTCCGGCGACGCCCGAGGGCGTCACGGTGTCAGCGATCCCCTGCGTCTGGGTCGTCGAGTCCTATCTGCAGCGCGATCTGTGCTTCTACTCGATCACGGGCCTGCTCGGTTGCGAGGAGGGCGCTACCAAGCCGTTGCAAGCCATCGAAAACGGTCAGGCCGATCTGCCGGTCGGGACGGCCTGCGAGGTCTTCGCCAAGCCGGTGACGGCCGCCGAGGACCGGGTGATCGCGACCCTGGATCGCCTCAAGGACCAGATGTTCGACGAGGACTATCAGCTCGCCGTGAAGCCCAGGTTGATCAAGGCCGGTGCGACCGTCACGGAACGCTGACGGCTCCTGCTGGGACTCGATCCCAATCTGGCGTCTGGTTGCGGAACCAGGTTAGTTGGCGCTTGGCGTAGCGGCGGGTCTCCTGCCGCGCGGCTTCCAGCGCCTGCTCCAGCGTGGTCTCGCCACGCAGATGGGCCACGAACTCGCGGTATCCGACGGCCTTGAGAGCAGGGAGGGACGGATCGAGCCCTCGGGTCTCCATGGCCCGCACCTCGTCCAGGGCGCCTTGCTCGACCATCGCCGCCAGGCGCGCGTCGCAGCGCGCGTAGAGATCGGCGCGGGGCGGATCGAGCACCACGCCCTTCCAGCTTCCCGGCTGGAGGGCGGGCTTGGTGTCGGTCTGCCAGGCGGTCAGGGACTTGCCGGTGGCGATCGCCACGGCGTGAGCGCGGACCAGGCGCTGACGATCGCCGACCTCGATGCGGGCCTCGGCCTCGGGGTCGAGCGGCTTCAGAATCTCGCGGAATTCCGTCTCGCCTCGGGCCGCGTAGAGCAGGCCGGAAATCTCCCGCTGGGTTTCCGGCACCGGCGGCACATCCGCCAGACCGTGGGTGAGGGCGCGGAAATAGAGACCGGTGCCGCCAACCACGATAGCCGGATTGCCCCGCGCCGCGATCTCGGACAGCGCGGCCGTCGAGGCTTCCAGCCAACGTCCGACGGACCAGCCGACCGCGGCGTCCATGACGCCGAACAGGTGGTGCGGCGCGTGGGCCATCTCCTCGGGAGAAGGGCCCGCCGTCAGCACGCGCAGGCCAGCGTAAATCTGCATGGAGTCGGCGTTGACGATCTCGCCGCCGATCTTCTCCGCCAGCCGGAGCGCATAGGCCGACTTGCCGCTTGCGGTCGGCCCCGCGATCAGCCAGATGCGATAGTCATCGCCTTGGGAGCGATCCAAGGTTGCGTCAGACTGGGGAGAGCTCATGCGTCCGTCCTGCCTCATCGCGGCCAGCCTTGCCGTATCCGCGCTTGTCGCGCCAGCCTTCGCGAACGCGGCGGACGTCAACGTCAAGGCGCAGGTCGCGCCATTGCCCGCCGCCAAGCCGCTGGCGACGGCTCCGACGCTCTCGGCGGCTACGAGTGAAAAGGCGGGCTGTGGCGCGGTGCTCCTGATCCTGGGCAAGGTGGCGGACGGCTATCCCGAGGTGTTCGCCAAGCAGAGCAACGGCAAGACGGTGCAGTCCATGCTCAGCGCCTTCGGGTTCAAGGGTAAAGCCATGCTGGATGAAGCCTTCGCGGAAGGTGGGGCCTTGGGCCTGACGCCCAGTCAAACCTACGAGGCCGGCGTCGCCTCTCTACTGAGCTTGGCCAAGTCCGAAGTCACCGGCGCGAGCGATCCGAGCGCTGCGGGTCGACAAGCCAGTATGGTCCTCATGAAGCGCTGCACGGGGATGGGCGGATAGCTGAGGCGGGTTGACGGCCGGGGTCGCCTGGCTTAGCGCCCCCCGCATGCTCGCCATCACGCTCGTCGGCCAAGAGGCCGAAACCGTCGCTCGCGCCCTGGACCTGGGGCCGTCGGTCCTTCTGGGCCCAAACGCCTTGGATTTGTCGACGAACGTCGCGCTGGCTGACGCCAAGGCGCGGGTCGCCGAGGTGGTCGCCGACCAGGCGATCGACTTCGCCCTCCAACCCGTGGAGAACCGCAAGAAGCGGCTGCTGATCGCGGACATGGACTCGACGATTATCAATGTCGAATGCCTGGACGAGCTCGCCGACTTCGCTGGCGTGAAGGCGCAGGTTTCCGAGATCACCGAACGCGCCATGCGGGGCGAACTGGCCTTCGAGGGCGCGCTGCGCGAGCGGGTCGGCATGCTCAAGGGTCTGTCGGTCGACGCGCTGCAAAGCTGCTACGACGAGCGCGTCCAGCTGAACCCCGGCGCGCGGACCCTGGTCACGACCATGGCCAAGCACGGCGCGCGCTGCGCGCTGGTCTCGGGCGGCTTCACCTTCTTCACCAGCCGCGTGGCGGAGGCGGCGGGCTTCCACTTGAACCGCGCCAACACCTTGATCGAGCAGGGCGGCGCGCTGACCGGCGAGGTCGGGGATCCGATCCTCGGCAAGGAGGCCAAGCTGGCGGCGCTGCGCGAGGAGACGGCGGCCCTGGGCCTCACCCCCGCCGACGCCCTGGCGGTCGGCGACGGCGCCAACGACTTGGCGATGATCGAGGCTGCGGGCCTGGGCGTCGCCTATCGCGCCAAACCGATCGTCGCGGCCCAGGCCCATGCCAAGGTCGACCATACCGATCTGACGACCTTGCTCTACTTCCAGGGCTACCGCGCCGAGGAGTTCGTCTCGTGAGTTTTCCCCGCCGCGTCGAGGCCGTTGTCTTCGACATGGATGGCCTGCTGCTGGACACCGAGATCGTCTACCGCGCGGCGATGATCGAGGCCGGGGGCGTCTTCGGCGTCCAGTTCACCGGCGAGACCTACGCCTCGATGGTGGGGAAGACGAACCCGGAATGTGGGGTGATGCTGCGCGAGCTGTACGGCGAGACCTTTCCGGTCCAGGCCTATTTCGAGCGCGTCTGGTCTGATGTCGAAGATCTGCTGGAAGCTGAGACCAAGCTGAAGGCCGGGGTGGTCGAAATCCTCGACTATCTCGACGACCGGGGCCTGCCGCGCGGAATCGCCACCTCGAACGGGCTTCCGGCCGTTGAGCGGTATCTGGGGCGCTTCGATCTGCTGCACCGGTTCAACGCCGTCGTCGCGCACCATGACGTCACTCGACACAAGCCCAATCCCGATCCCTATTTGCTGGCGGCCCAGCGCATCGGGGTCGAGCCGGCTTATTGCCTGGCGCTGGAGGACTCGCATCCGGGCGTCCGCGCCGCCCATGCGGCCGGCATGATGACGGTGATGGTGCCGGACATTCTCGATCCCAACGAGGAGATGCACGACAAGTGCGTCCACATCGCCGAGAGCCTGCATCACGTGATGGACCTGCTGAAGGCTTCGACCTGAGGCCCTACGAGCCGGCGCGCTCTTGTAAAAGCGGGGCGCGGCGCGGATATGAAGGCCCGCAACACGAGGCCTGACTGACGTGACCGGCGTAAACCCCGCTACCCTCGACGACGCCCGCGCGGCGCTGGACCGTATTCCCGACCCCGTCAGCGGGCGAGGGCTGGTGGCGGCCGAGCTGGTCCAGGGCTTGGTGGTCCGCAACGGCCGCGCCGGCTTCATGCTGGAGGTGCCCGCCAGCCAGGCGGCGACCTATGCCCCAGTCCGCGAGGCCGCCGAGAAGGCCCTGGCCGCTCTGCCCGGCGTCGACGTCGCCCAGGTCGTGCTGACCGCCCAGGCCGCAGAGGGCGCGACCCGGGTGCGCAAGGGGGCCAAGGTTTCCGAGGACCCGCAAGCGCGCATGGTCCCGCCGCCGGAAGCCGAAAAGCCCGCCTACGTCCGCCACGTGATCGCCGTCGCATCCGGTAAGGGCGGGGTGGGCAAGTCCACCGTCTCGACCAACCTCGCCGTCGCCTTCGCCCAGATGGGCCTGCGCGTTGGCCTGCTGGACGCCGACGTCTATGGCCCCTCGGCGCCCAAGATGATGGGCGTCGACGGCGATCCGCTGTTCGAGAACGAAAAGCTCCAGCCGCTGGAAGCTCACGGCGTCAGGCTGATGTCGATCGGCTTCATCGTCGACGAGGGCAAGGCGATGATCTGGCGCGGGCCGATGGCCTCGTCGGCGGTGCGCCAGATGATCCACGATGTCGCCTGGGGCTCGGAAGCTCAGCCGCTGGACGTGCTGGTCGTCGACTTGCCGCCGGGCACCGGCGACATCCAGCTGACCCTGGTCCAGAAGCTGCGGATCGACGGCGTTGTCCTGGTGACGACCCCGCAGGAGATCGCCCTGATCGACGCCCGCCGCGCGGCGGTGATGTTCGAGAAGACCGCGACCCCGATCCTGGGCCTGATCGAGAACATGGCCTTCTTCGCCGATCCCTCGACCGGCGCCCCGATCCCGATCTTTGGCGAGGGCGGCGGCGTGGCCGAGGCCGCCCGCCTGAAGGTTCCGCTGCTGGGCCGCGTGCCGATCGAGATGGGCGTGCGGATTGGCGGCGACGAGGGCGTTCCGGCCGTGATCGGCGAGCCCAAGGGCCAGGCGGCCCAGGTCTTCGTCGCGGCGGCCAAGACGCTGTGGAAAGCCGTCGGTTAACGCCCATGAAAAAGCCCGCCCGGATCGCTCCGGGCGGGCCTTTCATTTCAGGCTTTGCGCTTCCTAGAAAGTGAAGCGCGCGCCGGCCGAGAGCACCACGGCTGAGCCCGTCGCGTTGGCCTTCAACGCGGTGGCCGTCGCGGCGGCCGTGCCGGCGTAGAAGGTGTCACTGCGATTGATGGCGCTGTCGGCGAAGTCGATATAGGTCGCCGCGACGTCCAGCTTCAGGTTCGGCTTGGCGGCCCAGGTCGCGCCGGTCGAGTACATCATGCGGTCGCCGTCCGGAACGCGGGCGGTGCGGCCGATGTCCGGCGTCGGGGTCGGGTCCTTCTGGACGCCGCCACGCAGGGTCAGGCGGGGGCTGTATTGGTAGTCCACGCCCACGGCGATCGTGGTGATGTCCTTGTAGTCCTGCGGGGTCACCGTGGTGCCAGCGGCGCGGGTCACGCGGATCGCGTCGAACTCGCTCCAACCGATGCGGCTGACCGAGGCGTTCAGAGTGGTCTTGGACGTGACGCCCCAGCGGCCGCCGATGGTGGCGATCCAGGGCGTCGTGATTTCTGCCTCGCCGTCGAACGAGCCGTTGCTGGCCGCTAGCAGGCTCAGCAGGCCCGACACGTCGACCTTGCCCTTCAGGGTGTGCTTGATCTTGGAGCGATAGCTGGCGCCGAAGGTCAGGTTCGAGGTCGGGTGATACTGGGCGCCGGCGCTCCAGCCATAGTCCCAGCCGTCGCCGGTCAAGGCCTGGCGGCCGGTGTCGGCCAGCAGCGGCGAGATCTGCGGCAGGGCGTTGGTCAGGTTGGCGTCCATGTACTCGGCGCTGATGCCAACGCCCAGGTCGAGCTTGTCGTTCAGGCGATAGGCGACCGTGCCTTGGATATCCACCGAGGTCAGGCGCGACTTCAGCGCGTCATAGCGCGCGACGCTGGTCGAGCTGTACTTGGTGGTGAAATTGTAGGGCGCGGCGGTCGACAAGCCGATGACGATCTTGTCGTTCAGACGCCAGGCGCCGCCCAGGTTGGGCAGCAGGCCGTTCAGCAGGGGATTGCTGGCGCGGCTGTCGCCGCTGATGGCGGTCGTCGCTTGGCCCGGACGGGTGATCGTCGAGCCGTTATTGGTGGCGTCGGAATCGACCAGAATGCCGTGCAGGCCGCCGTAGATCTCGCCACGTTCGACGCGGGCGATCGCGGCGGGGTTCCACCACAGGCTGGCGACGCCCGTATCGGCGACTTCGCCCGAATAGGCGCGACCCGCGCCGCGGACCGATTGTTCCTGGAGATAGAAAGCCGAGGCGGAGGCCTGCGAGGCGGCGAGAACGGCGACGCCGAAAGCCGCGCCGGCGGCGAGGCGGTTACGCGTAATGGACATGAAACTGACGAGACCTTCTGGGGGAGGAGAGGTCCGCCGAACGCTTGTTTGCGCTGGTGGAGCGAGGGCTCTAGCGCATCAGGTCAGAAACCGTTGCTATTTTTTCGCTTGAGGGTGAATTTTGTTGGCCCTGTCAAAGAAATGGGGGCCTGAAGCCCCCATTTAAATCGACGTTATGTCAGAATTTGCCTCGTTTTTGCCTTCCGTAACGGAAACGAATCCCCGTTGCCGGCGTCAGCCGCCCGCCATCTTGCGGAAGAACTTCTGACCCTGCTCGCCGCCGTTGAAGTAGGCCTTTTGGCCCGCCTCGTCGGTGATCTGGTCCCAGCTGTCGCGGACTTCCTCGGCCGAAAGACCACCTTCGCCCAGATAGACGCCTTCGGTCTCGTAGATGCGCGAGAGGGCGAAGGCCCCGGCGCCGGCCGTCAGGATCGCGCCGGTAGGGGCTTCGTCCGAGCAGAGATAGACTACGCCGGGCGTCACATATTCCGGCGCCAGCTTGGCCAGCACTTCCGGCGGCATCAGGCCCTCGGTCATGCGGGTGGCCGCGACCGGGCTGATGGCGTTGATCTTCACGTCGTTCTTGGCGCCCTCGAGCTTGAGGGTGTTCATCAGGCCCAGCACCGCCATCTTGGCCGCGCCGTAGTTGCTTTGGCCGAAGTTGCCGTACATGCCCGACGATGAGGTCGTCACGACGATGCGGCCGTAGTTCTGGGCCTTCATGATATCCCAGACCGCCTTGATCGGCTTGAACGTGCCGAACACATGCACCTGCAGGACCAGCTCGAAGTCGGCCAGCTCCATCTTGGAGAGGGTCTTGTCGCGCAGGATGCCGGCGTTGGCGATCAGGATGTCGATGCGGCCCCAGGTGTCCATCGCCTGCTTGACCATGTTCGCGACGCCCGCGTCATCGGTGACGGACGAGCCGTTGGCGATGGCTTCGCCGCCGAAGGCCTTGATCTCCTCGACGACCTTTTGGGCCGCTTCGGACGAGCCGCCCGAGCCATCGACGCTGCCGCCCAGGTCGTTGACCAGGACCTTGGCGCCGCGCCGCGCCAGCTCCAGGGCGTGCTGTCGGCCGAGGCCCCCGCCGGCGCCCGTCACGATCGCCACCTTGCCGTCGAAGCGGATGTCCGCCATGCCGAAGTCTCCCTCAAACGCGTGTTTGGTTTGGCCGTGTTGTGCGGCGCGGGAGGAGGGGCGTCAAGGGGAGCGGTTCTCCAATCCTCCCCCCAGCGGGGGAGGTGGCGCGAAGCGCCGGTGGGGGAAGTCCGGCTGACCTTGCCCCTCCCGCCTCCGGTCCTTCGGACCGCCTCCCCCACAGGGGGAGGATTTTGAACGCACGCACACCCCCGCCGCTTCACGCGATCGCTCGCTGAAGGGATGGAAAGGGACGCGGAGCGCCGGACATCCGTCCGGAGGTTTGGGTAGTGAGTACCGTTTCGACGAAGCCCGACGCTCCGCGCGATCGTTATCCGCCAGCGTCCCGTCGGGTGGCCCTGTTCAGGCCTTACCGGGACCTGGGCCTCCCGTTTCCGAGAGACCCAACGGTCGGAGAGGACGGGCTTTCAGCCAAACACGCCCTTTTGCCTCCAACCACGCCGACGGCGGGCGGGTGAGCCCAGCAAGCTCAGCCCCGGACCGTCCGAGTATCCCCCTCGAACCTGTCCCCGCTCGATCGCCCCCCGCCGCCACGATGGTCGCTGGCCATGCGCCCTTTCCTCGCGACGAGGTGGGTAAAGCATAAGGGCGGTTTCAACGCGGATGACAGAGCGGCGTGTAAAAGTCGGAAGCGGTTGATTTCGTTCGGTTCGATTCCGGATACGCGGATGATACAGCGCTGCGAACGCTCGTACCTGCCCCCTCCGCGCTGACGCGCTCCTCCCCCGGAGGGGGAAGAAGGGGTGCGTTCCTTCCGCCCCCTTTGGGGGCGGACGACCACGCGGAGCGTGGTCAGGTGGGGGCCTGCGGCGGCGCCGTTGCCCCCTGGTAGAGCGGCTCTTGACCTACGTCTTCTTCTTCGCGCCGCCCGCGACCGGCGGGGTCGGCTTGTCGCGCTTCACGCCGGCCTTCTGACCGGGCTTCATGAACTTGACCAGCACGCGCTGGCCGACCAACAGCGGGGCGCCGTCGGCGCTGACCACCACTTCGACAACACGCTCGTCGCTGCGCTGGCTGGGATCGTCCGAGGCCAGCTTGCGCGCGCCGAAGACCGAGGCGCGGCGAAGGACCTTGCCGAGATACGTCTTGTCCGGATCGCTCTCTGGCTGGATTTCGACCTCCTGGCCGATCGCCACATTCGGAATGTCGGCCTCGACGATTTCGGCGCGGACGATGCGCTGAGTGTTGGGCTCGAGGTCGAACATGGCCGTGACGTTCAGGGTCGAGGCGCCGGCACCGGGATTGGCCTGACGGCGCGCGATGCGGCCGTCGGCGGGCGCGCGGATCACCGTCAGTTCCTGATTGTACTGGGCCTGGGCCAGCTGGGCCGAGGCGACGCTGATCGCCGCCTGTTGCGCGCCGATATTGGCCTGGGCCTCGGCGATCTTGTCCCGAGCCGCGTCCAGCCGTTGGGCGGCGACGAAGTTCGAGGCGGTCAGGCCTTGCAGGCGGTTGAATTCGCGCTGGGCCGTGCGTAGCTGCACTTGATACAGCTGCAGCTGGGCCTTGGCCGAGGACAGGGCGGCGCTGGCGGTCTGGGCCGCCAGGCGGGCGTCGTCGTCTTCCTGCTTGGCCAGGGGCTGGCCGGCTTTGACGATGTCGCCTTCCTGGACGAACACCTCGCGGACGATCCCTTGGCGGCGGGCGGCCACCTGGATCACGCCGCCGTCGACGTCGGCCTTGCCCTGGGCGATGGCCGCATAGGGGGAGGGCTCCTCCTGTGCGGCGGCTGCTTCAAGCTTCTTCTTCTTCTCGGCCGCCTGGCCCTTCATATAGAAGAAGCTGCCGCCGAGCAGCACGACGACAACAAGAACGATCCAAAAGGCGGGACGGCGCAGAAAGCCGGGCATGTCGAGGTTCCCCCAGAAAATCAGTGGCTGAGCGGCGCGGGATTGGCGTCGGGCGTGCGGCGCACGTCGTCCAGGATCCGGCCGTCTTCGATGTGGATGACGCGGTCGGCATAGGCCTCAAGCCGCGGGTCGTGGGTAACGCAGATCACCGCCGCGCCGCGCTCGGTGGCGGCCGCGCGCAGTAGCTTGATCACGATCTCGCCGCTCTTGCCGTCGAGGGCCGAGGTCGGTTCGTCCGCGAAGATCAGGTTCGGGTTCTTGGCGAGGGCGCGGGCGATGGCGACGCGCTGCTTCTCACCGCCCGAAAGCTCGGATGGGCGCTGGTTGACGCGCGGGCCAAGGCCCACCGACTCCAGCGCCGCCTGGGCGCGCTTGGCCGCTTCGCCGGGGCTGACGTCCTGGTACTTCAGCACCGTCATCACCTGCTGCTTGGCGGTTAGCGCCGGGAACAGGTTGAAGCCCTGGAAGATGAAGCCGCAGTGGTCGAGCCGGAACTTGTCGATCTTGCCCTTGGGCAGGGCCCACAGGTCCTTGGCCTCCAGCGCCGAGACCTTGCCCTCGTCGGGCATCAACAGGCCTGAGAGCGCCGCCACCAGGGTGGACTTGCCCGAGCCCGACGGACCCATGACCATGGTCACGTCGCCGTGCTTGGCGTCGAAGTCCACGCCCTTGAGCACCTCGATGAAAGTCCGGCCGGTCTTGAACCGCTTGACCAGGCTCTTGGCGGTCAAGGCGGACTCGCCGCGCTTGTGAGCGTTGTCACCGTTCATCGCAGCAGGTCCGCAGGTTGGCTGTTCTTGAGGATGCCCAGCGACAGGAAGCCGGACAGCATGGCGATGACGATCAGGAACACCGCGACGATGATGACCAGGGTGGGCGGGAAGTACATCGGCACGCCGCCCGCCACCGCCAGCAGGGAGACCAGCCAGGTCAGGAGGCCGGCGGCCAGAACGCCGACGATGCCGACCCAGAAGCTCAGCTCCATGACGATGTTGCGCAGGTCGCCCATCGACACGCCCAGGGCGCGCAGGGACGCGAACTCCTTGATGTTGGCCATGATCGCGCCGCGCAGGGTCTGCCAGGTGATGGCCACCCCGATCAGCAGGCCCAGGAAGGCCGAGAAACCCAGCATGATGCCGATGATCTGGTCTTCGAGCATGGCGTTGGAATTGGCGTCGGCCAGTTCCTGGCGGGTCCAGGCGCGGAACTTGCCGTCGGCCTTCTTGTTCAGCTGCGCGGCGACGATTTCGGCGCGGGCGGGGTCCTTGATCTCGACCATCAGCGGGCCGACGCGCTGGCCGGTGTCAGCCTCGCCCAGCATGCGCAGCGTGTCGCGAGACATGACCAGCGTGGGCTGGATGATGTTCGGGTAGCCGCGGGTGACGACGGCGATGTTGATCGTCTTGCCATTATAGAGCGCCTTGTCGCCCTTCTTGACGCCCAGGCGCTTCAGCGCCGTCTCGTCGACTGCGACCGCATACGGGCGGCGCAGGGCTTCGATCATCGACTGCGTATAGTCGGTGGGCACCGTGACATAGCCAGGGATCGCGTCGATGACCGTGACATTGACGAACTCGGTCTTGCGAGCCGTGCCGCCGCCGGCGCCTTTCTCGCCCTTACTGGCGCGTTTGGCGCGGGCCTCTTCCTTGGCCTGTTGCTCGGGCGACAGGATATTCTGGAAGCGACCGCCCGAGCCGTCCAGCGGCGCGACCTGGGTCACCTCGGGGTGGCTATAGACCAGCGGGATCATCCGGCGCGGCAGGCCGGAAGGGCCGCCAAAAAGCGCCTTGGCGCCCGGGCCCAGCACCATGATATCGGCGCGCGCGCGGTCGATCTGGGCGGTGAAGCCCTTGCCGATCCCCACGAACATGCCGACCTGGGCCAGCACCAGCAGGCCCGAGAAGGCGAGGGCGACCACGGCCGCCATGTAACGACGCCACTCGTACAGCAGAGTGGACAAGGCCAACGACATTCGGACTCTCGCTCCCCAAACCTCAGGTGGCAGCAATGACCGGCGATCGGTGAAGGTCCAAGTTAAATCGGGGTAAGGCGGCGTTGCGGCGCTGAAACAAGCCCCGCCGCCTCGGACGTTGGCCGGCCTGGCGTCGCGCGGCGAGCATCCTGTGGTCGCGACGTTTCGTTTCTGGCCTGCAATGCGGCGCAAGCTGGAACACTTCTCGCTCGACTCTCCACGCGTCGGCCTTTCGACGCCTTCAACCAAGGGAGAGCGATATGAGCGTCACCAGCGCCACGTCCTCTACGAGCCTGGCGCAGCTGCGCCAGCTTCAGCAGGCGGCCATGTTCAAGACCGCCGACGCTGACGGCGACGGGCAATTGTCGCAGACGGAATTCCAGTCGATTGGGCAAGATCTGCAGGGCTCGGGCCAGGCCAAGGGGCCGCCTCCCATGCGCGGCGGCGGCGGGCCCAGCGGAAGTTTCGCCGGCGACACACTGTCGGCGCTGCTGTCGACCCAGTCGGTGGACGACGTCGCCAGTTCGGTGATGTCGGCCGGCGACACCGATGGCGATGGCCTACTAAGCGCCAGCGAAATCTCTTCGGCCCTGGCGAGCAACGCCCCGGAGGAGGCCAAGGGCCTTGGCCTAGAGGACCAGATGGCCTCCGACATCGTGTCGACCCTCGACAGCGACGGGGACGGCGCCCTGTCGACGACCGAGATCGCCAGCGCCATTTCCAGCGCCTCCAGCACGTCGTCGAGCCAGGCCATGCGCGGCCCGCCGCCTGGACCGCCGCCGTCGGACAGCGCCAGCGGCTCAAGCGGCTCAAGCGGCGTCTTCGAGAGCCTGGACACCAACCAGGACGGCGTCGTCTCCGCCGACGAACTGGCCGCCGCCAACAGCTCGGACAGCACGGACGGCGCCAGCGCCGCCGCCGACCTGATCACGGCCGCCGACCAGGATGGCGACGGCGCGCTGAGCGGCGGGGAGTTCTACGCCTTGCTCGACCAGGGCGAGACGGCGAGCACCGACTCGACCTCGTCCGTCGCCAGCCTGATGTCCGGGTCGACGACCGCGGCAGACCTGATGCAGAAGCTGCTGGCGCAACTGGAAACCGCGCTGAGCGCGTCGTCCGCGTCCGAAACGACCACCAGCGGAACCAGCGTGACAGCTTAAACGCCCCAACCGTCATCCTGGCGCGTCTGGCGTCAGGGTGACGGCTTCCCGACGGTAAGGAGATTATGACTTAGGCGACTTGTCGCTGAGTCAACCATTCCCTAAGCAATCCGCTTGCGCGGGACGGCTGACTTGGTGTCATTTCGCCCCTTGGCGGGCGTCGCGGGGGCGTCGCTCTTTTGTAAGGTCTTCGTCTTGATGTTCCGTCCCGAGAACGTTCAGGCCCTGGCGGGTCTGGCGCTCACCCTGGGCCTTTGCTGGCTCATTTCCGAAAATCGCAAGCGATTCCCCTGGGTTCTGGCCATCGCCGCTCTGGTGGTCCAGGTGCTGCTGGTGCTGGTGCTGTTTGGCCTGCCCCAGGCGCAGAAGCTGATGCAGGGCGTCAACGGCGCGGTCGAGGGGCTGGCCTCGTCGACCCAGGCGGGGACGGCCTTCGTGTTCGGCTTCCTGGCCGGCGGCGACCAGCCCTATCCAGTCAGCAATCCCGGCGCGGGCTTCATCTTCGCCTTCCGCGTCCTGCCGGTGATCCTAGTCGTCTGCGCCCTGTCGGCGCTGCTGTGGCACTGGAAGATCCTGAAGTGGCTGGCCCAGGGTTTCGGCCTGCTGTTCCAGAAGACGCTGGGCCTGCGCGGCCCGCCAGCGCTCGCCACCGCCGCCACCATCTTCATGGGTCAGATCGAAGGGCCGATCTTCATCCGCGCCTATCTCGACAAGTTGAGCCGCTCGGAGCTCTTCATGCTGATCGCGGTCGGTATGGCCTGCGTCTCGGGCTCGACCATGGTCGCCTACGCCACGATCCTGGCAGACGTGCTGCCCAACGCCGCCGCCCACGTGCTGACGGCCTCGATCATCTCGGCCCCGGCCGGCGTGCTGCTGGCGCGGATCATTGTGCCGTCCGATCCGATGGAGAAGGGCGCGGACCTTGATCTCGCCGCCGAGGACAAGACCTATGGCAGCTCGATCGACGCGGTCATGAAGGGCACCACCGACGGCCTGCAGATCGCGCTGAACGTCGGCGCGACGCTGATCGTCTTCGTGGCCCTGGCCACCATGGTCGACAAGATCTTGGGCGCCATGCCTGACGTCGGCGGTCAGCCGCTGAGCATCGCGCGCGGCCTGGGCGTCGTCTTCTCGCCGCTGGCCTGGGCCATGGGCGTGCCCTGGAAGGAAGCCGGCACGGCTGGCGGCCTGCTGGGCGTCAAGCTGATCCTGACCGAGTTCACCGCCTTCATCCAGCTGGCCAAGGTGGGCGCAACGTCGCTGGACGAGCGCACCCGGATGATCATGACCTATGCGCTGTGCGGCTTCGCCAATATCGGCTCTGTCGGCATGAACGTGGCCGGCTTCTCGGTGCTGGTGCCCCAGCGCCGCCAGGAAGTCCTGGGCCTGGTCTGGAAGGCGATGATGGCCGGTTTCCTGGCCACCTGCCTGACCGGCTCGCTGATCGGCCTGATGCCCAGGGCGCTGTTCGGGCTCTAAGCCGCTTCCGTTCCGCCACGGAATGAGATCATCCTCCCGGTCAAAAGCCGGGAGGATTTTTCTTATGAAGCTCTATGACAGCCGTCGCGCGCCCAATCCTCGGCGGGTCCGTTGGTTCATGGCCGAGAAGGGGATCGAGGACATCGAGATCGTCGATGTCGACATCTTCGGCGGCCAGCATCGCCAGCCCGACTACCTGGCCAAGGCTGGCCTGGCGAACGTGCCGGCGCTGGAGATCGACGAGACCACCTGCATCACCGAGTCGGTGGCGATCTGCCGCTATCTGGAGAGCCTCGTACCCGAGCCGAACCTGTTCGGCCGCGGTCCGCTGGAGACGGCGGTGATCGAGATGTGGACGCGGCGGGCCGAGATGCTGCTGTCGACGCCGCTGATGATGGCCGTGCGCCACAGCCATCCGGCGCTGGCCGCGATCGAGACGCAGGTTCCCGAGGTCGCCGAGACCAATCGCAAGGCCGCCGAACGCGCGCTGAAGGTGTTCGACCGCCGCCTCGCCGAGAGCGAATTCATCGCCGCCGATCGCCTGACCATCGCCGACATCCTGGCGGTCACGGGCATCGACTTCGCCCGCATGGTCCGCTTCCGGCCGGCCGAGGAGCTGACCCATGTGAACCGCTGGCTGAAGGCGATGATGGAGCGGCCGGCCGCGAAGGCGGGGGTTTAGCTCACCGCGCCTTGATCTTCTTGATCACGCCCGAGAAGTTCAGCATCGGGCCGGTTCCGGTCGAGACCAGGCCCCGCACGAACAGCAGTGAGCCGCCGGCGCGAACCACTTCACCGGTGGCGGTGACCAGATCGCCCGGGCGGGCAGGGCCGACGAACTCGCCGTTCAGGCTGACGGTCACGGCGCGGCTGTCGGCCAGTTCCTTCCAGGCGATCGCGAAAAGCGAGAAGTCGGCGAAGGTCATCATGCAGCCGCCGTGCATGAAGCCGCCGCCGTTCATGTGCTTGGTCTCGGCCCGGAAGGCGGTGGTGACGCGACCGTCCTCGCCCTCGCGGAAATAGAAGGGGCCGGACTGGTCCTCGAACGGATCGAGGCCCGACCAGGTGCGCCAACCGGCCCAGTCGCCCGTCTCGATCAGGCGCGGTCCGCCGATGACTTCGTTGCCGCCGTCCATGGTGTTCCCCTCGACCTTATCGTCGTTCAGTTAGATGGCCCGGCGACGGCGTGCAAGGCGCCGGTCTCGCCTCTGGTGACAATCCGTGGCATGGGAGCGGCCATGACCACCCCGATCCAAGACACGATCCTGTCCCAGCTGGCCGCGCTGCCCGAAGGCAAGTCGATCGACCCGATGAACGTCGCCAAGGCCATCCAGCCCGAGCGCTGGCAGCAGATTCTGGGCCACGTGCGCACCAACGCCATCGAACTGGCCCGCGAGGGCAAGGTCGTCATCCTGCGCCACAACAAGCCGACAAACCCTGAGAAGTTCCGGGGCGTCTATCGCATCCGCCTGCGGATGGAGGGAGACCCGACCTCGTTCGAGGACGAAGCTGGCGGCGACGAGGAGTGATCCATCCTGTCATCCCGGCCGCAGCGAAGCGGAGAGCCGGGACCTCGGAAAGCTCAGCATTTTCGGCGGTCCCGGGTCTTCGCCCGGGATGACAGATCAAGCGGCGAGACTTGGTATCCGAGGCCTCGCGCCTAAATCCACGTCCATGCCGCTCGACGCGCTCCTCTCCGACATCGCCGCCTGCCGGGCCTGCGCGCCTTACCTGCCGCACACGCCCCGGCCGGTGACGCGCGTCCGCGAGGAGACCCGCATCCTGATCGCCGGCCAGGCGCCAGGAAGGCTGGTTCATGAGACTGGCCTGCCGTTCAACGATCCGTCGGGCGTGCGCCTGCGCCAGTGGATGGGGATCGACCGCGAGACCTTCTATGGCCGACCCGAGATCGGCGTCGCGGCCATGGCCTTCTGCTTTCCCGGCACGAACCCCAAGGGCGGCGACTATCCGCCGCCGCCGCGTTGCGCCGCGACCTGGCGGGCGCGGCTGCTGGAGCAGCTTCCGAACGTCGAGTTGACGCTGCTGGTCGGGTCTTACGCGCAAGCCTGGGCGCTGCCGGGCCGGACCGGCAGGACCATGACCGACACCGTCGCCGCCTGGCGCGAGTTCGGGCCAAACATCATCCCGTTGCCGCATCCGTCGTGGCGCAACACCGCCTGGCTGAAGCGCAATCCGTGGTTCGAGGCCGAGGTGACGCCTTATCTTCGCCAGCGGATCGCGGAAATCCTCGCGCCATGAACCGCCGCGCCCTGATCCTGACCGCTTCGGCCCTGTGCCTTTCCGCCTGCGCGCCGCTGGCGCAGAGGCCGGAGGTCGCCACCCTCGGTTTTCGCGGACCGCGCCTGGTGGACGACGTCTTCGTCAGCTTCGACGGCGCGCGGCTGGGCCTGATGCGCTGGTTGCCGGCCGGCGAGCCTGACTGGGTGGTGGTCGGACTGCACGGCATGAACGATTACGCCAACGCCTATCACCTAGCGGCCGGCTGGTGGGCGGAGCGGGGGATCGCGACCTACGCCCTGGATGTCCGGGGCTTCGGGCGCTCGCCCGAGCGCGGCGTCTGGGCGCCGACCGATCTCGTCCTGGAAGACGTCCGCGCCCTGGTGGCGGCGGTCCGCGAGCGGCATCCGAACGCCAAGGTCGCCCTGGCCGGGATCAGCATGGGCGGCGCCTTGGCCATCTGCGCTATGGCCTCGAGCGATCCGCCGCCGGTCGACAAGCTGATGCTGTTCGCGCCGGCGGTGTGGGGTTGGTCGAACCAGCCCTTGCCGAACCGGGTCAGCCTGTGGGCCACGGCGCATCTGATAGGCGAGTGGGTCGTCAAGCCGCCCGACTGGCTGGCGCGCGAGATCATGGCCAGTGACAACATCGACGAGCTGCGCCGGATGGGCCGCGACCGGCTGATGATCTGGGGCGCGCGGTCCGACGCGATCTATGGCCTGGTCGGCCTGATGGAGCGGGGCTGGCGGTCGGCCGATCAGATCCACGTTCCCACCGCCTGGTTCTACGGCGCCCGCGACCAGATCATTCCTCGCGAGCCGACCGTGGAGGCGGTTCGCCGCCTGCCGGCCCAGGCGCGCACGGCCTACTACGCCGACGGCTACCATCTGCTGCTGGTGGACCGTCAGGCCGATCGGGTCTGGGCCGACGCCGAGGCGTTCCTGAGAGGCTCGCCCGCCGTCTGGCCCCCGTCCGGCGCGCTGGCCATCCCACAGTCGGCCGCAGCCATGGCCGCTCTGGACCCGCCCAAGTCCGGCAAGCCGAAGATGTCGCATCGGCGGCCTTGAGGGTTGTTCGGCGCGGCGAGGGGGCGTAAACCCCGCGCCACATTCATCCTGGCTGATACGAGACCGACGGCATGACCTTGTTCGATTCCCCCGATTTCGAGGGACACGAAGGCGTTCACGCGTTCTTCGACGAAAAAACCGGTCTGAAGTCGATCATCGCGATCCACTCCACCGCGCGTGGCCCGGCCGCCGGCGGCTGCCGCATGTGGGACTATTCCAGCGCCGATGCGGCGATCACCGACGCGCTGCGCCTGTCGCGCGGCATGTCCTACAAGAACGCCATGGCCGAGCTGGACCTGGGCGGCGGCAAGGCCGTGATCATCGGCGACAGCCGCAGCCAGAAGACGCCGGAACTGTTCGAGGCCTTCGGTCGCGCCGTCGACAGCCTGAATGGCAAGTACTGGACCGCCGAGGACGTCGGCGTCTCGCCGGCCGACCTGGAAAGCACCCGCAAGACCACCCGCTTCGTCGCCGGCCTGGAAGGCCACGCCGCCGCTTCGGGCGATCCGTCGCCGGTCACCGCCGAGGGCGTGTTCCGCGGCGTGCGTCTCTGCGTCGAGCGGGCGCTGAACCGCGACCTGAACGGCGTGCACGTCGCCATCCAGGGCGTCGGCCACGTCGGCGCGTATCTGGCCGAGAAGCTGCACGCCGCCGGCGCGCGCCTGACCATCGCCGACGTCAACCAGCCCGCGCTCGAGGCAGTCGCCGCCAAGACCGGCGCCCAGATCGTACCGACCGACGCCATCTTCGATGTCGAGGCCGACGTCTTCGCCCCGTGCGCCCTGGGCGGCGCGATCTCGGCCGCGACCCTGCCGCGCCTGAAGGCCAAGATCATCGCCGGCGCCGCCAACAACCAGCTGGCCGACGCCACGATCGGCCATGCCGTGTTCGAGCGCGGCCTGCTCTATGCGCCGGACTACGTGATCAATGGCGGCGGCATCATCAACGTCGCCGGCGAGATCCGGGCTTTGGAAGCTGGCGGTTCGTTCGACGGCGACTGGGTCGCGACCAAGCTCGACCGCCTGGCCCTGACCCTGGCCGAGGTGATCGACCAGTCGATCGCCGAGAAGCGCCCGGCCAATGTGGTCGCCGACGAGATCGCCCGGGCCCGCATCGCCTCGGCGCGGGCCTGATCGAAGTCTCCGCCCCTCTAGGCTGACCGTGCTCGGCCGCTGATCGTCGCGCCGGCGTCTTTGTCCAGCGCCAGATAGATGGGCAGGGCGAGCAAGGTCACCACGCCGATCGCCACGAACGGCAATACGAACCGGTCCGGCGTCAGGGCTCCGTCCGAACCGCGCGCCAGGTGCAGCATCACGCCGCCGAAGCTGACGCCCAGGGCCAGGCCGATCTGCTGCATCACGGCCGACAGGGTCGAAGCGGCGGCGGTCTGGCTGTCGGGCACGTCGGCATAGGCGATGGTGTTGGCCGCGATGAACTGGTTCGACCGGCAGAAGCCTCCCAGTAGCAACGCCGTGATCATCACGACCATCGGCGTCTCGGGGGTGAAGAAGCCGGGCGCGGCGGTGAACAGCGCCGTCAGGGTGACGAAGACGGCCAGCGAGGTGCGGAAGCCGAAGCGTCGGAGTCCCGCCGCCGCGAACGGGCGCGCGATCAGCACGCCGACGCCGGCGGTCAGGGTGACGAAGCTGGCCTTCAGCGGGCTCCAGCCCAGGGCGACTTGCAACAAGAGCGGCATCAGGAACGGACTGGCGCCGATGCCCAGCCGCACCAGGGTCCCGCCCAGCAAGCTGGCGCGATAGGTCGGATAACGCAGCAGGGACAGGTCCAGGATCGGACGGCCGGTGCGTCGGCAGACCTTCAGATAGGCAAGGCCGCAGGCAATGGAGACCGCCAGCAAGGCGATCTGGAACCAGGCTGGCAGCAGACCGACGCCGGCGGTTTCGGCCACAACGACCAACCCGCTGATCGCCGCCGCCGAGAGGGCGAAACCGAGGGTGTCGAAGCGCCCCAGGTCTGGCTGAGGCTCGCTTGCCGGCACGAAACGCAGCACGGCGATCGCGCCCAGCAGGCCTACCGGCAGGTTGATGTAGAAGATCCATGGCCACTCGGCGACGCTGAGCACCAGGCCGGCCATCGGCGGGCCGATCAAGGGGCCCACCAGGGCGGGCATGGTGAACCAGCCCATGGCCGACAGCAGCCGCGCCTTGGGTGTTGCGCCCACCACGATCAGCCGCGCCACGGGCGTCATCATCGCCCCGCCCAGGCCCTGGATTATGCGCGAAGCTACCAGGGCTTCCAGATTGCGCGACAGGCCACAAAGCGCCGAGCCCAGCAGGAACACCGCCATGGCCGACAGGAAGACCCGCCGCGCGCCGAACCGCTCGGCCGCCCAGCCGCTGGCTGGGGTGAAGACGGCCAGCGCGAGGATGTAAGAGGTCAGGGCCAGCTTCAGATGGATCGGGTCCACCGCGAAGGCGCGGGCCAGGGTCGGCAGGGCCGTGGAAAGGGCGGTGGAGTCGATGAACTCCATCAGAAGCGCGCTGGCGACGGCGATCGACACCAGCCGTGTCGACAGCGGAGATGTCTGTGACTCTGACGCTTGTGGCTCTGGGGAAGGATCGGGCACGAGGGCGCTTTACGCCCGTGCGGGACGCGGGTCCAGGGACCCAAAAGTGTCAGTTGGCGAGCGTCAGTGGCCGGGGCGCGGCTGGAAGGTCCGCTTTTCCTTCAGCTTCACGCAGGCTTCGTCCGGCTTCTGGCCGTGCTGAGGCTTGGGCTCGGCCTTGGGGAAGCAGACATTGGTCATCGGGTTCTGGTTCTGGAAGCCGCTCGTCATCGTCTGTCCTCCCTTATGCCGTTAACCATTATCACGCCGCGTGGCCGATTTCATTGATAAGTCGCACGTCCACCGACACTTGAAGCCGCGACTTGCCCGGATCACCCAGGATCGCGCCCGAGACCGGAAGGGCCTGGGCGGGCGTACGCGTAGCGGCGACCCGGATCAGGTCCGGCGATTCCGCCAGGCCGTTGGTCGGATCGAACTCCAGCCAGCCCAGGTCCGGTAGAAACACCTCGCACCAGGCGTGGGTTGCGCCTGCGCCCCGGATCTGGGCGTTGGGCGAGTGGATATAGCCGGTGGCGAACAGGGCCGCGTAGCCGAGACGCCGGAGGCCCTCGACCATCAGCCATGCGAGGTCGCGGCAGGCGCCGCTGCGCTTCTGCAGAGTCTCGACGGGCGTCTGGACGCCTGCCTCCTCGCGGGCGCGGTAGTCGAACTGCTTATGGATCAGGTCGTTGACGCGTAGCAGGAAGGCCAGGGCGGGCTCGTCCTTGGGGCTGGCCAAGCCTCGCAGCCAGCGCAGTAGAACCGCGTCCGGATCGTCAGTCACCGGGGCGATGAACGGCTCCAGCGTCGCGCGGTCTTCCCGGGCGTAGACGATCGGCGTCAGGGTGTCGGGGTTCTCGATCCGCTGCGGGACGAGGGGCGCGGGATAGCGGTCGATGATCAGCTCGCTGGCCACTCGCATGGCGTCGGCCTTGCCGTTCGGCTGGAACAGGCAGATGCAGTTGCCGTTGGCGTCGTAGCTCCAGCGCGTGTCGCCCGGCGGGAACAGGCGAAGCGAGGCCTCGACGATCCGCAGGGCGTGGCTGTCGCGCGGCCGGAGCATCAGCCGCTGGGGGCCAAAGCCCACCGGCCGTTCATAGTAATACCGCGTCTCATGCAGGATGCGCAGCCGTCCCATGTCGAACCCTAAAGCACGACCGAGACTTGGGTTCCGCCTGCCCTTAAGCGCGGAAGCCGGCCTCGGCGAAGTTGAGCATCCGCTCCAGCAGCGCGGACACGTCGGCTTCGCTGGTCTGGCCTTCCGACAGCACGTTCAGCCGGTCGAACTCGGCGAAGCGGTTGTTATGCAGCATGCCCAAGGTGAAGTGCAGCCGCCAGTAGACTTCTTCCGGCGACAGGTCCGGACGGGCGCGCAGCAGGGCGTCGGAGAACCGGCGCAGGTGCGAGACGTCGGTCTTCAGAACCTGCCGGATTTCGTCGGTGCCTTCGCTGCGGGCGCGGATCAGGAACTGCAGTGAGATGCGGCGCTCGTGGTCCGGCGCCAGCCAGCGCAGGGGCGGAGTCAGCAGGGCGGCCAGGATCTCGCGCAGCGGCGGCGACCCGCCGTTCCGGTCGTTGGCCTCGTGCAGCATCTTGGCCCGCTCGCGATTGAGCTCGGCCGTGCGCCGCTTGAAGATCTCGAACAGCAACGCGTCCTTGGAGCCGAAGTGATAGTTCACCGAGGCCAGGTTGACGCCGGCGGCGGCGGTGATGTCGCGCACCGAGACGTTCTGGAAGCCGTGCAGCGCGAACAGCCGCTCGGCGGCGACGAAGACCAGATTCTTGGTGGCGGCTTCGGTTTCCGCGCCTTCGGCTTCGATGGAGGCGGCGGCTTCGGTCGTCGGACTCACTACATAATCCCCTTTACCCACGGGGAAGTCTTACGGCTGTTCGAATTTGGCGCAAGCGTCAAGATCGCGTCTGTAGCGCCTAACGACGTTCGCGTTTAGGCTTTCCCGTAAAACGGGCGGGGAGTGACCCATGATCGGCATACTGATGGCCTTGATGCTGCTGGCGGGGCAGGCGGCGCCGTCGGCGCCCGCCGATCAGAGCGCTTCGTCCAAGGTCGACTCCGTCACGATCACCGCTCCCGATCGCCAGACCTCGCCCGCGCCCAAGTGGTCGACCCGGATCGAAGGCATCGGCTGGCCCTATCTGGGCGTGGGGCAGGACAGGACGGTCATCGCCTTCGCCAAGGCCGGCAAGAGCCCGCCCGGGCAAGCCTGGCGCCAGGTCTGGGTGCGGCACGAGTTTCGCGAGCCGAGAACCGAGGCGGGCCTTACCTTTATGTCCGAGCGAATGGTCCAGGATGTCGATTGCGAGGCGCGCGCCTTCCGCAGTCTGGCGGTCTATCGCTATCCGGAGAACAATCTGAAGGGCGCCGAGACGGCCTACGCCTTCGAGGATCGTCAGTGGACCAAGCCCGAGCCCGGCGCCTTCGACGAAAGCGTGATCGAGGCCGCCTGCATGAAGCCGCTCGGCGGCTAGGCGGCTAGCGGCGCAGGGCCTGACGCTTCTGGACCTGAGGATTGACCGCCAGGTTCCAGAGATAGGCCTGTCTTGCCTTGGAGCCGACCGCCAGCGATCCCAGGTCCTTGATCTGGTCCTTCGTCAGGCGAAAGCGCTTGTAGCCGCGCTCACCCAGGCACTTGGCCAGCGGCGCCTGCAGCTGGCTGGAAATCTCGCGCCAGGGCCGCGTCATGCGCTGCGGATTGGGCGAGGCGGCGTCGACCATCTCGCGCATCGGCATGTCGACGTCCGTCTCCGCGCCCGGCATCACGATGTTGGTCGAAAAGATCAGGTCGACCTTCGGATAGTCGACCGGCGCGTCCTGACCCACCCGATAGGCGCACTCGACCGCGTCGGTGCGGTACTGAAGGAACGACACCCCGGTCTGGCCCCAGCTTTCATCGCCACGCTGACGCTCGGCTTGGGCTGGCTGGGATGCGGCCATCAGGACGCAGGCGAGGCCGAGGGGCAGGAGGCGTGGATGCATGGCTGGATCAACCCTTGGGAGATTCAGTGGGCTTCAGCGCGGCGACTTCGTCAAGCCGTTAGCCTGAGATCGGGGAGGCTGGCCCTCAGCCCCGCACCAACTCCCGCATGGCCTTGTCCAGGCCTTCCAGGGTCAGCGGGTACATGCGGTCAGACAGGATCTGCTTCATCACGCCGATCGACTGGGTGTAGTCCCAGTGCCGCTCGGGCGTCGGGTTTAGCCAGACGCAGCTCTGATAGATGTCGGTGACGCGCTGCATCCAGATCGCGCCGGGCTCCTCGTTCCAGTGCTCGACGCTGCCGCCCGGATAGGTGATTTCGTAGGGGCTCATGGTCGCGTCGCCCACGAAGATGATCTTGTAGTCGGCCGGGAACTTGTGGAGCACGTCGAAGGTCGGAATCTTCTCGGCGTGCCGACGCTTGTTGTCCTTCCAGACGGCCTCATAGAGGCAGTTGTGGAAGTAGTAGAATTCCAGGTTCTTGAACTCGGTCTTGGCGGCGGAAAACAGCTCCTCGCAGAGCTTGATGTGGCCGTCCATCGAGCCGCCGATGTCGAAGAAGATCAGCACCTTGATGGCGTTGCGCCGCTCGGGGCGCAGCTGGATGTCCAGATAGCCCTTCTCGGCGGTGCCCTTGATCGTGCCGTTCAGGTCCAGTTCCTCGGCCGCGCCGGTGCGGGCGAACTTGCGCAGGCGGCGTAGGGCGACCTTGATGTTGCGGGTGCCCAGCTCGACCGAGTCGTCGAGGTTCTTGTACTCGCGCTTGTCCCAGACTTTTACCGCGCGGCCGTGGCGGCTCTTGTCCTGGCCGATGCGCACGCCCTCGGGATTATAGCCGTTGTTACCGAACGGAGAGGTCCCGCCCGAGCCGATCATCTTGTTTCCGCCCTCGTGGCGCTTCTTCTGCTCGCGCAGGCGCTCCTGCAGTGTCTCCATCAGCTTCTCGAAGCCGCCCAGGGCCTCGATCTGGGCCTTTTCCTCGTCGGTGAGGAACTTTTCGGTCAGGGCCTTGAGCCATTCCTCGGGAATGTCGGCGGTCAGGCCCTCATTGACGGTCTCCAGGCCCTTGAAGACGTGGCCGAAGACGCGGTCGAACTTGTCGAACTTGTCGATTGTCGTTCTTCTCGTCCTTCACCAGGCTGGCGCGCGACAGGAAGTAGAAGTCCTCGACGGTGCGGTCGATCACGTCCTTGTCCAGCGCCTCCATCAGCAGGAGGTACTCGCGCAGGCTGACGGGAACCTTGGCCTGGCGGAGCTCTGAAGAAGCGAAGGAACATCGGCGCGGCTTTCGAACGGTTGTTCGGATTGTGCTGTGTTCCGAGGGCGGACGCAACCAAGCTGGAAAACTTGCCCCCTCCGCGCTTCGCGCTCCTCCCCCGGAGGGGGAAGAAGGATCGCCTTCCGCCCGCCTTTGGGGGCGGACGATCGCGAAGCGGTCAGGTGGGGGGAGGGGCTCACCCCCGCCGCAGGATGAACTCCAGATCCTGCGTCTCACCGACGGGGAAGTGGTACTCCCCGACCTTCTCGAACCCCAGCCGGCCATACAGCCGCTGCGCGCCGAAGTTCTCGGACCAGACGCCGATCCACAGGGGGCGAGGGCCGTCCTTCTCCAGCCATTCCAGGGCGGTGTTCAGCAGGCGCGAGCCGCGCCCGCCGCCCTGATGGGTCTTGAGCACATAGATCCGCTTGAGCTCGCCATCGCCAGGCATCACGTCGTCGTGGGGCAGGTCGCAGGGGCCGGCGAGGGCGTAGCCGATGGCCTCGCCGTCCTCGTCCTCCAGGATCCAAGAGGCCTTCTCGGGATGGGCCAGGTCGTTCCGCGTCCGCTCCAGGCCGTAGGCATAGGCCAGGAAGGTCTCCAGGTCCTCGGGCGGATAGAGGTGCGCGAAGGTCTCGGCGAAGGTGCGCGCGCCCAGGCTGGACAGGGTGTCGGCGTCTTCGATCGTGGCGCGGCGGAGCGTGTCGGTCATGGCGCTTGAGTAGCCGCCGGACTGGGCGCCTTCAAGCCGGCGAGCCCCGGCGGCGCCGAGGGGGCGGGTTGTGTCTCCGCGCCAGGGGGGCTACGACCTGCGGGCGCCGGGGCGATCACCGCCGCCGCGCACAAGTGTTCTTCAGGAGGAACGAGAGGACGGTCCGCCGGCCTTCTCTTCAACATGGCCGACGTTCCCGCCGACCACGCATCTCCCGTCATCCGCCCTGGCGTCATCACGCTGGCTCGCCACGGCGAACCGGCCTTGTCGCGCAAGGTGCGCCTCAACGCGCCCGAATACGGTCTGTGGTGGGCGCGCTACGAGGAGGGCGGCCTGAAGGACGGCCAGGTTCCGCCGCCGAGCCTGGTGGAGCTGGCGAAAAACGCCGACGTGATTATCGCCTCGACCCGCCGTCGCTCGATCGAGACGGCGCGGGCGGTGGTCGGAGAGCGCGCCTTCGCCACCGACCCGACCTTTATCGAGGCGCCGCTGCCGCCGCCGCCCTGGCCGACCTGGATCCGCATGTCGCCCAAGCGGCTAGGCTTCTTCGCCCGGTTCTGGTGGTGGTTCTTCGACAATCACGGCGGCCAGGAGACGCGGAAGGCGGCCGAGGCCCGCGCCGGGCAGGCCGCGGACCTGCTGATCGAGCTTTCGGCCTCCGGCCAGAACGTGCTGGTGCTGGCCCACGGCTTCTTCAACTGGATGATCGCCGACGCTTTGAAGAAGCGCGGACTGACCAAGCTGTTAGACCAGGGCCACGGCTATTGGAGCATCAAGCGCTTCGACCGCGCCTGAGTTCAAACCCTCTTCCCTTAACTCGCGGCAAGCTCTAGGCCGTTGTCGATGAGCTTGCGGGCCACTAGGTTGAAGTCCGCACACCTGAGAGTTGCAATGACCGACGCTACGAACCCTTCCGCCGACATCTCCGCCTTGAGCTTCGAGGAAGCCCTGGCGCAGTTGGAACGGATCGTGGCTGAGTTGGAATCGGGCCAGGCTCCGCTGGAGCGTTCGATCGACATCTACGAACGCGGCGCGGCCCTGAAGGCCCACTGCGAAAAGAAGCTGGAAGCCGCGCGCCTCAAGGTCGAGAAGATCGTCCTGGGCCAAGGGGGCGTATCTGGTGGCGCCGTCGCCGCCGAAGCGGCTGAGTTCAACTGATGAGCGGCGTTCGGCCGAACAGCGAGGGGAGCCGCCCTTGAACGATCTCGCCCCCAAGGATCTGGCCAGGCGGATCGTCCAGGCCGCCGACATCGTCACCGTCGCGCTTGACGAGCTGCTGCCGCGCGCCGATGGCCCGGAAAGCCGCCTGACCGAGGCGATGCGCTATGCCGCGCTTGGCCCCGGCAAGCGCCTGCGGCCGTTCTTCGCGCTGGAAACCGGCAAGATGTTTGACCTGGCCGAGCGGCCGGTGCTGCGCGCGGCCTGCGCGCTGGAGTGCATCCACGCCTACAGCCTGGTCCATGACGACCTGCCGGCCATGGACGACGACGACGTGCGTCGCGGGCGTCCGACCGTGCACAAGCAGTATGACGAGGCGACCGCGATCCTGGCGGGCGACGCCCTGCAAACGGCCGCCTTTGAGATCATGGCCCACCCCGACACCCACGACGACGCTCACATCCGCTCGGAGCTGGTGCGCAAGCTGGCCATCGCGTCCGGCGCGCGCGGCATGGTCGGCGGCCAGATGATCGACATCCTGGGCGTCCGCGACGACCTGGGCGCGGTGGCGCGGATGCAGCGCCTGAAGACCGGCGCCCTGATCGCCTTCGCCTTCGAGATCCCGCTGATCATCGCCCGCGCCAAGGAGGCCGAGCGCCACGCCCTGATGGCCTTCGCCCAGGACCTTGGTCTGGCCTACCAGATCGTCGACGACATCCTCGACGCCGAGGGCGACGAAAAGACCTTGGGCAAGGCCGCCGGCGGCAAGGACGCCGCCAAGGGCAAGGCCAACTACGTCACCCTTCTGGGACTGGATGCGGCCAAGGAGCGCGTGGCGCTTTTGGCCGAGCAGACGCGTTCCCATCTCGATATCTTTGGCGAACGGGCCGAACATCTGCGCGAAAGCGTTGATTTCGTGCTGGACCGCCGCAACTGACCGCGCTTTTGTCAAACATGCCTTCCAAAACGCCCTTGCTCGACTCGATCGCCTCGCCCGCCGATACGCGAGGTCTGTCCGTCGGCGAACTGAAACAGCTGGCCGCCGAGGTCCGCGCCGAGACCATCGACGCGGTGTCGGTGACGGGCGGCCACCTGGGCGCTGGCCTGGGCGTGGTCGAGCTGACCGTGGCCCTTCACCACGTGTTCGAGACGCCCAAGGACATTCTGATCTGGGACGTTGGCCATCAGGCCTATCCGCACAAGATCCTGACCGGTCGGCGCGACCGCATCCGCACCCTGCGCCAGGGCGGGGGCCTGTCTGGCTTCACCAAGCGCGCGGAGAGTCAATATGACCCGTTCGGCGCGGCCCACGCGGCGACCTCGATCTCGGCGGCGCTGGGCTTTTGCGCCGCGCGTGACGCCAAGGGCGAGGACAACAGCGTCATCGCTGTGATCGGTGACGGCTCGCTGGGCGCGGGCATGGCCTATGAGGCGATGAACGCGGCGACGGACACGACCAAGCGCCTGATCGTCATCCTGAACGACAACGACATGTCGATTGCGCCCCCCGTGGGCGGCATGAGCGCCTATCTCGCCAACCTCGTTTCGGGCGGCGCCTACCGCTCGGTGCGCAAGCTGGGCAAGACGGTAGTCGAGAAGCTGCCCAGCCCGATGCGCGAAGCGGCCCGCAAGGCCGAAGAATATGCCCGGGGCATGGTCACCGGCGGCACCTTCTTCGAGGAGCTGGGCTTCTACTATATCGGCCCGATCGACGGCCATGACATGGACGCCCTGGTCAGCGTGCTGAAGAACGCCAAGGCCTTCGCCGACAAGCCGGTCCTGGTCCACTGCGTGACCCAGAAGGGCAAGGGCTACGCCCCAGCCGAGGGGGCGGACGACAAGCTGCACGCGGTGGCCAAGTTCGACGTGGTCACCGGCCAGCAGCAGAAGGCCGCCGCTGGGCCGCCCAGCTACACCAAGGTTTTCGCCCAGGAACTGATCAAGCAGGCGGAAAAGGACGACAAGATCGTCGCCATCACCGCAGCCATGCCGTCGGGCACAGGCCTTGATCTGTTCGGCAAGGCCTTCCCCGATCGCACCTTCGACGTCGGCATCGCCGAGCAGCACGCGGTGACCTTCGCCGCGGGCCTAGCCGCCGACGGCATGAAGCCGTTCACGGCGATCTATTCGACCTTCCTGCAGCGCGGCTACGACCAGGTCGTCCACGACGTGGCGATCCAGGGTCTGCCGGTGCGCTTCGCCATGGACCGCGCCGGCCTCGTGGGCGCCGATGGGCCCACCCATGCCGGCAGCTTCGACATCGGCTTCATGGGCGCTTTGCCCGGCATGGTGCTGATGGCCGCCGCCGACGAGGTCGAGCTGGCCCGCATGGTCGCCACCGCCGCCGAGATCGACGACCGCCCCAGCGCCTTCCGCTATCCGCGCGGCGAGGGTCTTGGTCTGGAGATGCCGGCTAACGTCGATCCGCTGGAGATCGGCAAGGGCCGTATCGTCCGCGAGGGGACCAGCGTCGCCATCGTCTCGTTCGGCACGCGCCTGTCCGAAGGCCTCAAGGCCGCCGATCTGCTGGCCGCGCGCGGCCTGTCGGCCACCGTCTGCGACGCTCGCTTCGCCAAGCCGCTCGACCTTGATCTCCTGCTGCGTCTCGCGCGCGAGCACGAGGCGATCGTCACCGTGGAAGAGGGCTCCATGGGCGGCTTCGGCGCCTTCGTGCTGCAGGCCCTGGCCCAGCACGGCGCTCTGGATCGCGGCCTGAAGATCCGCACCCTGTGCCTGCCCGACGTCTTCCAGGACCAGGACAAGCCCGACGCCATGTACGCCCAGGCCGGTCTCGACGCCGAGGGCATCTTGCGCGGCGCGCTGTCGGCGCTGGGCATGGACAATGTCAGCGCGGCGGGGGCCGGGCGCCGGGCCTGAGGCCTTACAAGTCAGTCAAAAAGAATGGGCGCGGGGTCGAAAGACCGCCGCGCCCTTTTTTAATAGCCGTGCCGATCGCGCCCTAGAACGGCGAGAACTTTTCGATCAGCGCCTGGCCGGCCGGCGTCTTTTGTACGCGGCTGATGTCGCCGCGGCCGCCGTAGCTGATGCGAGCTTCGGCGATCTGGGTATGGCGGATGGTGTTGGCCGAGGAGATGTCCTCGGGACGCACGATGCCGGCAACCGTCAGTTGGCGCAGTTCGGCGTTGGTGCGGACCTCCTGAGTGCCCTGGATCACCATGTTGCCGTTCGGCAGGACCTGGCTGACCACGGCCGCGATCGTCAGGCTAATCTGCTCCGAGCGCTGGACGCTGCCGGCGCCGGCGTTGGTGGTGGTGGAGTTGGTCTCCAGCGCGTTGGCGGCGTCGAAGCCGCCCGGCAAGATCTTGCCAAGGCTCGACTCCAGGCCCAGCAGATGCGGCACGCCGGCCTTGGTGGTCGCGGTGCGCGAGCTGTCGGTCTGGTTCTGGGTATTGGCGCTGTCGTCGATGTCGATCATCACGGTCAGAATGTCGCCGACGCGGCTGGCGCGCTGGTCGTTGAAGAAGGCGCGGGCGCCGACGCGCCACAGCGAGTTGGCCGAGGCCGCCTGCGGGGCGGGCTCGCGGGCGGAGACGTACTGCTGCTGGATTGGAGCCAGGGTGGCCGGATAGCCGACGGGGGCCAGGTCCGGACCCTTCACAGCTTCCTTAACGGTCGAGCAGGCGGCCAGAGGGGCCAGCAGCAGGGTGGCGGCGATCAGGGCGGGGCGACGCATGAGTCAGTGCCTCTTAGCGAGCGGCGAAACGGAGGGGTTGCGAGCGGGCTTGCAAGCCTTGGGCCTGCGGACCGACGGCCGCAGCGCCGGGGCCGGTCGCGACGGCCTGGATGATCTTCTTCGAAGCGGTGTTCTGAACGGCGAAGACATCGCCGGTCGAGGCGGCGGCCATGGCCTTGCCTTGAAGCGAAAGGGAAATTCCGCCGTCGCTGTAGGTGACGGTGATAAGGTCGCCGCTCCGGATGACCTGGGGCGCGGCGACGTCGCGGATCGAGACTGCGGCGCCTTCACGCAGGGGGCGCTTGGCCGCCAGACCGATCACGGCGTCGGAGTCGCGGGGCGCGTCGGCCGGACCGCCGGCCATCTTCACCCAGATCAGGTCCTCCGGCTGGACGATTTCGCCGACCGTGATGCTGCGGGCGTAGGCAAGAACTTCCACGTTGCCGCGCGGCGCGCCCGCGAGACCGCCGCGAGAGGCGGCGCCGCCCTTGTCCGCGCCTTCACGGACGATGATCCGGCGAATGCCCTGGCTGTTGTCCCAATCGAAACCAGCGCGACGAGCGAAGACCTGCACCTGGCCGGCCTCGAGAACGACGGTCGGCCCCGTGCGGGCGGCGACTACCAGGTTGGCGGCCGCGCCGGAAACGCCGTCGAACAGCTCGCCCAGGGTGACGCGGCCGTCGGAGTCGGTGGTGTCCATCCGCAGGCTCACCGGCGTTCCGGCGAGCGCGGGCGAGGCGAAGGTGAGGGCCGCTGCGGCGATCAGGAGCGTCTTCATCGGCTTACGACCTCATCTGCGAGGTGGTTTGCAGCATCTGGTCGGCCGTGGAGATGACCTTGGAGTTCATTTCGTAGGCGCGCTGGGCGGTGATCAGGGCCGTGATTTCCGAGACGGAGTCGACGTTCGAGGCCTCGGTGTAGTGTTGCAGCAGGGTGCCGAAGCCAGGCTCGCCGGGCGCGGCGAGGTTGGCGGCGCCCGAGCCGGCCGTCTCCAGGAACAGGTTATCGCCGATGGCTTCGAGGCCGCCTTCGTTCATGAAGTTGGCGAGCTGCAGCTGGCCGATTGTCTGCGGGTCGGTCTGGCCGTCCAGCTTGACCTGCACCAGGCCGGTCTTGCTGACGATGATGTCGGTGGAGTTCTGCGGGACGGTGATGCCCGGCTGGACCAGATAGCCGTCCTCGGTGACAATCTGGCCCTGGTCGTTGGTCGAGAAGTTGCCGGCGCGGGTATAGGCCGTCTCGCCCGAGGGCAGCAGGATTTGCAGATAGCCCTTGCCCTGGATCGCGATGTCCAAGGGGTTGTCGGTCAGGGTCGGGGTGCCTTGCTCGGTGATGCGATAGACCGAACCGGCCTTGACGCCGCCGCCGACCTGCACGCCGGTCGGAACGATGTTGCCGTCGCTGGACGACTGCGAGCCGGCGCGCTCGATCGTCTGGTACAGCAGGTCTTGGAACTCGGCCCGCTGACGCTTGAAGCCAACGGTGTTCATGTTGGCGATGTTGTTCGAGATGACTTCGACGTTCAGCTGTTGCGCTGACATGCCCGAAGCGGCGGTGCGGAGAGCTTGCATGGGCTAGCGTTCCCTAATTGGCCTTGCCCAGCCGCTCGACGGCGGTCCGGGACAGTTCAGAGGTGTTGTCCATCATCTTCGTGATGCTCTCGTAGGCGCGCTGCACCTGGATCAGCTTCGTGATCTCGATGACGGACTGGACGTTGGAGGATTCCAGCATGCCCTGGTGGACGACGGCGTCCGGCGCGGGCTGCAGGTTGGCGTTGGTGGTGTTGCGGTAGAGGTTGTCGCCATCCTTGGCCATCGAGGCCAGGTTGTCGGGACGAACCACGGCGATCCTGCCGACCCGGATCGCGCCTTGGGTGACGATGCCGTCCTTGCCGATGTTCACCTGGCCCAGCGTCGGGTCGATGTTCAGAGGGCCGCCGCCTTCGTCCAGCACGGGTTGGCCGCCCTGGGTGACCAACTGCCCCTCGGGGTTGGTGGTGAAGCGGCCATCGCGGGTATAGCGATCACCGGCGGCCGTCTGGACCCGGAAGAAGCCTTGCCCCTCGATCGCCAGATCGAAATCGCCGCCCGTCTTGGTCATCGGCCCTTGCGTGAAGTCGCGAGCGACGCCGGAATCCAGAACGAACTTGACCGGCGCGCCACCGTCCAGCGTCTTGGCCGGCTTGGACTGCTCGGTGCGGACCATCAGGTCCTCGACCTTGAAGCCCGTTGTGTTGGCGTTGGCGATGTTGTTGGCGACGATGTCCAGCTCACGGCGAAGCGTCAGTTGGCGCGAAAGGCCGACGTAAAGCGCGTTGTCCATGGCGAGTTAACTCGGGCGGCTGGCGCGACAAATGCGCCGCACCTCCTGAAGCAACCTTCGTGCCAGATCGAAAAGTTCAATAAAAACAGTAAATAGAAAGGTTAATTCGGGGGTGTTGGTCGGACTCTGCCGGGCAGATTCAGCCTGCGACCAAATGGCCGCCAAAACACATCGTTAACCATGCTCGCGCATGAGTAAGGGATATAGATTCCAAGGAACCGCGCGCGTGGCTCAGAACGATCAGGAAGCTCCCGAAGGTGAAGAGGGCGCCGAAGGCGAAGCCTCCGCCAAGAAGAAGCCGCCTATTCTCATCATCGCGATCGCGGCCGGGGTCCTCGTCCTGGGGGCGGCGGCGCCGCGGCCTTCTTCCTGATGAAGCCCAAGCCGGCCGCGGAAGCGGGCGAGCATGGCGCTGAAAAGAAAGAGAAAAAGAAGGAAGAGAAGAAGGAAGAGAAGGGCAAGGAAGGCGAGAAGGGCAAGGAAGGCGCCGCCGCTGGCGGTCCTGCTCCCGTCATCAAGGAAGGCCCTGACGGCGTGGTGTTCTACACCTTGCCAGATATCGTCGTGAACATGCAGACGGCGGACGGCAAGTCGACCTTCCTGAAGCTGAAGCTGACTTTCGAGCTGCCGGACGAAGAGACGGCCGAGGCTTTGACGCCGAATCTGCCCAGGTTGCAGGACATGTTCCAGACGTTCCTGCGCGAACTGCGTCCTGAAGACCTGAATGGCAGCCAAGGCACGTATCAGCTGCGCGTCGAGCTGTTGCGCCGGGTGAACCTGGTCGCCGCGCCGGCCAAGGTGAACGCGGTCCTCATCGAGGAGATGCTAATCAACTAAGCTCTCGGGCTGGTTGGGGCGAACGATCATGGCGGACGAGAACGATCAGGCCCAGTGGGGCGCGGAAGGCGGCGGCGGCGTCAACGAGTTTGGCGACTTCTCGGGCGGCATGGCCGGCTGGGACGACGGCGGCGGCGCCGGCGCCGACGGCGCGTCCGAGCGCATCCTGAACCAGGACGAAATCGACAGCCTGCTGGGCTTCGATCTGTCCGGCGACGGCTCCGAGGACCGCACGGGCATCCGGGCGATCATCAACTCGGCGCTGGTCAGCTACGAGCGCCTGCCGATGCTGGAAATCGTCTTCGACCGCCTGGTGCGGTTGATGACGACGTCCTTGCGGAACTTCACGTCCGACAACGTCGAGGTCAGCCTCGACAACATCAGCTCGATCCGTTTCGGCGACTATCTGAACTCGATCCCGCTGCCGGCCATCCTGGCGGTGTTCCGGGCCGAGGAGCTGGACAACTACGGCCTGCTGACGGTCGACTCCAACCTGATCTACTCGATCGTGGACGTGCTGCTGGGCGGGCGTCGCGGCACGGCGGCGATGCGCATCGAGGGCCGTCCCTACACCACGATCGAGCGCGTGCTGGTGCAGCGGATGATCGAGGTGGTGCTGCACGACCTGAAGAGCGCCTTCGAGCCGCTGCATCCGGTCGCCTTTTCGCTGGATCGTCTGGAGACCAACCCGCGCTTCGCCGCCATCGCCCGCCCGGCCAACGCTGCTATCCTGGTCAAGCTGCGGATCGACATGGAAGACCGCGGCGGCCGCATCGAGCTCCTGCTGCCCTACGCCACGCTGGAACCCATCCGGAAGATGCTGCTGCAGCAGTTCATGGGTGAGAAGTTCGGCCGCGACAACATTTGGGAAGGCCACTTGGCCACCGAACTCTGGACCACCCAGATGGAGGTCCGCGCCGTGCTCGACGAGCAGCAGCTGCCGTTGTCACGCGTGCTGAACATGCAGGTCGGCGACACCCTGATGCTGAACGCCACGCCCGACAGTCTGGTCGAGTTGCGCGCTGGGGCTATCCCGCTGACGCGCGGCCGCATGGGTCGTCGCAACCACTCGATCGCCATCCGCGCCGAGGCGCCTCTGACGCCCGCCGCCAAGAAGGCCGTGCAGAAGCTGAAATGAGTTTTATCGCTTTCGCCATGAACGGTTTGCTGGCGGTGCTGCTGATCGTGGCCCTGGGCTTCGGCTGGCGTCTTGAACGCCGCCTGAAGGCGCTGCGCGACAGCCACGAGGGCTTCGCCAAGGCCGTCAAGGACCTGGACCAGGCCGCCGCCCGCGCCGAGCAGGGTCTCGCCGACCTGCGCGCCGCCACCGACGAAGCGGCCGAGACCTTGGCCATCCGCATCGAACGGGCCCAGGCCCTGGCCGCCCAGCTGGATGAGCGGGTCAGCCGGCCCGCGCCGACGCGGCCCGAGCGCGAGGCGCCGAAGCCGCCTGCCGTGCGGGGCCGCGTGGACGAAGTCCCGCCGTCCGCCGGACGCCGCCTGAAGGCCGAGGACTTCGAGCGCCTGCTGGAGCGCGAATCGCGTCTTCCGCCCGGTGTTCGCCCAACGCCGAGCGCGCCCGCCGCGTCTCGCGAAACCCCGCGTTCACGGGCGCGGGTCGATGATGACCTCTTCGACGGGCCGGGCGAACCCCCGCGTCCCGGACCCCAATCCAGAGCCCGCCGATGAAGAACATTCCGCGCATCCTGCCCCTGGTCGGCGTCGCCGTCGGCGGCGTCCTGGCCATCAACGCCATGGCCGGCGCGAAATCGCTGCCTGACATGCTGGCCGGCGCCAAGGCCTTCGCCGAGGGCGCCGCCAAGCCGGGCGAGAAGGCAGCTGAAGGCGAGGGCGCGCCCTCAGCCGAAGGCGCGGGTCAGCCCGCCGCCGCCAAGACCTTGCCGCGCGCCTGCGCCCCGTCGGCCGACGCGCTGGCTAAGGAGGCTGGTCTCTCGCCCGCAGAACTGCGCGTTCTCCAGAGCCTGGGCGCTCGTCGCGGTCAACTGGACCAGCGCGAGCAGGATATCGACGTCCAACTGCAGCTGCTTGCCGCCGCCGAGGCCAAGCTCGACACCAAGATGAAGGCCCTGACCGGCCTCAAGGGCGAGATCCAGGGGCTGCTGGGCCAGGTCGACGCTCAGAAGCAGGCCGAGGTCGATCGTCTGGTCACCGTCTATCAGGGCATGAAGCCCAAGGACGCCGCCGTCCGCATGACCCTTCTGTCGGATGAGGTTCGCCTGCCGATCGCCGCCAAGATGAAAGAACGCACCCTGGCGATGATCCTGTCGAACATGGCCCCGGCCGACGCCAAGATCCTGACCGAGCGCTTGGCCGCCCGTCTCGCCAACCCCGTGGTGGAAAAGGGCAGAGCCGCGGTTGCCGATAACGCTGCGGCGGCTGCCCAGCAGGCCGCTGGCGCGCCTCTGGCGGGCGCGCCCAACCGGGGTGGTTAAGGGAGGCTCATGACCCTTCGCCAGTTCCTGCGATCCAGCGTCGCCGCCGCGTGCATCGTGGGCGTGCTGGCGCCGTCCGGCTACGCTGCGCCGCCGCCCGTCGCGGCGCGGTCGGCCTTGGACGTGCGTGTCGCGCAGGCTGCGGACTTCTCCCGGGTCGAGTTTCATTGGAGCGGCGGGGCCCGCATGACTTCGCGCCGCGAGGGCGCCAACCTGATTCTGCGGTTCAGCCGCGACGCCAATCCCGATCTCTCCAGTCTCAAGATCGCGCCCCCGCGCTGGGTAAAGGGCGCAGATGCTCGTCGCGTAGGCGGGGCGCTTGAACTGGTCCTGACCCTGGCCGACGACGCCGACTTCAAGGTCGGCGCGGCCGACGGCGTCAATTTCGTCAACATCTTCGCCAAGGACGGAGCGCTCGCCGCCGCCCAGGCCTCGACTGCCACCGCGCCGCCGCCGCCGGTTGGGCGTGCCAACCCGATGCCGCGCGACGGCGTCGTGCGCGCCGGGATCGAGCGCGGCGATGGACAGGTCACTCTGTCGTTCACCTGGGCCGCGCCCGCTGGGGCGGCCGTGTTCCGGCGCGGGGAGGCGGTCTGGATCGTCTTTGACACGCCCGCGCGGATCGACATCTCCAAGCTACCCGCCAACACCCCCCGCTACTCCCGGATCCAGGCGCTGAAGGGCGCTGACTATTCGGCCCTGCGTATCGTGGCGCCGGTGGGGGAGCCCTATGTGGCGGTCGGCGCGGGGCCGACCTGGCGCATCAGTTTCGGTCCGGGGCCGCAGCAGAGCCCCGACATCATCCAGATCAACCGCGACGAGGCCGCGCCCTCCGCCGCGCTCACGGCGGCCGTAGCGGGCGTCACGCGCGCCATCTGGGTCGACGATCCGGCCGTCGGCGACAAGATCATCGTCGCGCCCGCCTTGCCCCCAGCCAAGGGTCTGTCCTCTCGCCGGGACTATGTCGAGTTCGCCCTGCTGCAATCGGCGCAAGGCCTGGCGGCGGAAGCCTATGCGTCGGACCTGATGGTCCAGGCGGCCGCTGATCAGGTGCGCGTCGGCCGGCCCAAGGGACTGGCGCTGTCGCCTGCCTCGGCCGCCGCGCCGCCGGAAGAGGCCGTTGCGGGCGCGCCTCAGCCGCTGGCGATGCCGGCCCTGATCGACCTGGAAGAGTGGCCCAAGCTCGGATCGGGCGGCTTCCTGGCCCGCTACAACGCTCTGCAGAAGGCCATCAGCGCGGCGCCGGACGAAGACGCCGACATCGCGGCGCGCCTCGCTTTGGCGCGATTCCTGGTTGGCTCGCAGATGTCGCTCGAAGCCATCGGCGTGCTCAACGCGGGCGCTCGCCAACATCAGACGATGATGGCCAATCCGGAGTTCCGGGGACTGCGCGGCATCGCGCGGGTGCTGGCCGGCCGTTATGCGGAAGCCGATGCCGATTTCTCATCGCCTGTCCTGGCGGACGAGCCCTCCAGCGCGCTTTGGCGGGGCTACATCTCGACCAAGAACGGCCAATGGCTGGACGCGCGCACCAAGTTCGCCAGCGGCGGCCGGGCGCTGGATCTCTTTCCGCCGATCTGGAAGGCGAGGTTCCTGGGCGCTCAGGCCGAGGCCGCCTTGGGCGTTGGAGACCAGACCGGCGCCTTGCAGTTCGCCGCCAAGGCGCTAGCGCAGCCGAAGATCCCCGTGAAGGATCAGTTGGCCATACGCTTGGTCCAAGCCCGCATCTTCGAAGCCAAGGGCGAGAAGGTTCGCGCCAAGAAGATGTTCCAGGCCATCGCCCGCGCGCCTTACGACGATCTGGCCGCGCCCGCGCTCCTGCACGCCACGCGTCTGCAGTACGAGAAGCGCGAGATCAACGCGGTCAAGGCGGCTGACACCCTGAACCAGCTCCGTTACCGCTGGCGCGGTGACGGCGTCGAGATGGAGGTCATCCGCGCCCTCGGAAAACTCTATATCGACCAAGGTCGATATCGCGAGGCGCTGGAGGTCATGCGCTCGGCGGGCCGGCCAAGTTCGGACCGTCCAGAAGCCCTGGCCCTGCAGAACGAGATCTCCAGCACTTTCCGGGCGTTGTTCCTGGATGGGCTAGCGGACGGCATGCAGCCGATCCAGGCCGTGGGCCTGTTCTACGACTTCCAGGAGCTGACCCCGATCGGCGCCGACGGCGACCAGATGGTCCGCAACCTGGTGCGTCGCCTGGTGGACGTTGATCTGCTGGACGACGCGGCCAAACTCCTCAAGTACCAGGTCGACAATCGCCTGAACGGCGTGCCCAAGGCCCAGGTCGCGACCGACCTGGCCTGGATCTATCTGATGAACAAGCGTCCCGAGGACGCGCTGAACACCATCAACGCCACGCGCACGACGATCTTGCCGCCGGCTTTGAACGCCGAGCGTCGTCTGGCCACCGCGCGAGCCTTGATCGGCCTTGGGCGTTACGATGACGCTCAGGAGTTGGTGGAGCGCGACAACAGCAGGGATGGCCAGGAGATTCGCGCCGACATCGCCTGGAAGCAGCGGGCCTGGCCGTTGGCCGGGTCGCTCTACGAGCGCATGCTGGGTGATCGCTGGAAGGGGCAGGGCGGGCTGTCGGCGCCCGAGGAGGCGCGTCTGCTGCGCTCGGCGGTGGCCTACAGCCTGGCCGACGACGACGCGGCCCTGGCGCGCCTGCGCCTGCGCTGGACCCGCTTCGTTGACAACGCCCGCAATCCCGACGGCCTGCGCGTGGCGCTGCAGGGGCTGGGCTCCGAGGCGGTCTCGCCGTCCGACTTCGGCAAGGTCAGCGCCGACAACGAAGCCTTCAGCGGCTGGGTCGCTCGCATGAAGGACAAGTTCCGAACCGGCCAGCCGGCGGGCGCGGCGGCGCGGGCCGGCGGCTGAGGGCGTCGGAGGCGCTCAAGGCATGCCCGTTCGCCGCCTTGACCTTTTCGCGCGCATTCAAGGCAAGGTCTTTCGTTCGCGCCTTGCTGGATGAACAAACCTCCGCCGAAACTCCATTGGTCTTATGGCGGCGGCGCGGGGTTTGCCCTAGTTAAGGCGCGCTCGCTCGGCTTCTGGCCAGGCGACTCCGGTTCGCGTTGGAGAGCCTCTCCAGCTCGGCGCTCACGCTCGCGCTTGCCATTCTACCGCAGGCATGTCATGACAACGTTGTCATAGGGTGGAAGACATTGGTGACGAAGAACAACGACGGCGAGAATGGCCGCGAAGTGCTTGTACTGCTGGGCGGCGCGGGGGATTTGGCCCTGCGGATGCTGCTACCTTCGCTGTACTTCCTCGAAGTCGATCGACTTCTGCCGCATGATCTCCGCATCATCGGCGTGGCCCGCGCGGATCACGACGCCGCCGGCTACAAGGCCCTGGTGCGCGAACAACTGGGCAAGCGCGCGACGGTGGAGGAGGCGGCCTGGAATCGCCTCGCGGCCCGCCTCGACTATGTGCCGGCCAACATTACCAGCGAGGATGACGCCAAGAAGCTGGCCGAGCGGATCGGCGAGCACGGCGATCTGGTGATCTTCTTCTCGCTGTCGCCAAGCCTCTACGGCCCGGCCTGCCAGGCGCTGCAGGCGGCCGGCCTGACCGGTCCCAAGGCACGCCTAATCCTGGAAAAGCCGCTGGGTCGCGACCTGGAGAGTTCCAAGGCCACCAACGCCGCCGTCGCGGCCGTCGTGGACGAAAGCCAGGTCTTCCGGATCGACCACTATCTGGGCAAGGAGACGGTCCAGAACCTGACCGCCCTGCGCTTTGCCAACGTGCTGTTCGAGCCCTTGTGGGACCGCAACACGATCGACCACGTGCAGATCACCATCGCCGAGACCGAGAAGGTCGGCGATCGCTGGCCCTATTACGACGAGTACGGCGCGCTGCGGGACATGGTGCAGAACCACATGCTGCAGCTGCTCTGCCTGGTCGCCATGGAGGCGCCGTCGGGTTTCGACCCGGATGCAGTCCGCGACGAGAAGGTCAAGGTTCTCCGTAGCTTGCGCCCCTTTACTAAGGAGACGGTCGCCCACGACACCGTGCGCGGCCAGTACGTCGCCGGCGTGGTCGAGGGCAGCGCGCGGGCTGGTTATGTCGAGGAAGTGGGCAAGCCCACCAAGACCGAGACCTTCGTTGCGATGAAGGTGGCGATCGACAACTGGCGCTGGGATGGCGTGCCGTTCTTCCTGCGCACCGGCAAGAACCTGCCCGACCGTCGCACCCAGATTGTCGTGCAGTTCAAGCCTCTGCCGCACAACATCTTCGGCCCGGCGACGGACGGCGAGCTGGTCGCCAATCGCCTGGTCATCGACCTGCAGCCCGATGAAGACATCTCGCTGACGATCATGAACAAGCGTCCTGGCCTGTCGGACGAGGGCATGCGCCTGCAGTCGCTGCCGCTGTCGCTGTCGTTCGGCCAGACCGGCGGCCGCCGCCGGATCGCCTACGAGAAGCTGTTCCTGGACGCCTTCCGCGGCGACCGCACGCTTTTCGTGCGTCGCGACGAGGTCGAGCAGGCCTGGCGCTTCATCGACGGCGTCTCGGCCGCTTGGGTTGAGGCCGGCATTGATCCCGCGCCATACGCCGCCGGCACCTGGGGGCCGCAGACGGCCAACGCGCTGATCTCGCCCGGCGGCCGGTCCTGGAAAGCCTAGGCGATGCCGAAACTGGAAGCCTTCGGCTCTCGCGAAGCCCTCTACGACGCCACCGCGTCGATCCTGGTGGACGCCTTGACCAATGCGGTGGCCGCTTCGGGGCGGACGGGGTTCGCCGCGACGGGCGGCACGACGCCGGCCCCGGTCTATGACCGCCTGGCTGCGCTCACCGCGCCTTGGGACAAGATCACCGTCACCCTGACCGACGAACGCTTTGTCCCGCCGACCGATCCGAGCAGCAACGAGGGCCTGGTGCGTCGTCACCTGCTGGTGGGAGAGGCGGCCAAGGCCCAGTTCGCGCCGCTGTATTTCGACGGCCTGAGCCATGCCGAAAGCGCCCGCGCCGCCGAAGCCGGCGTCGAGGCCGCCACGCCGTTTGGTGCGGTGCTTCTGGGCGTGGGTCCCGACGGCCACTTCGCCTCGCTGTTCCCGGGCAATCCGGTCCTGGCTCAAGGCCTAGATCCGCGCTCGGACCGACTGGTTCTGGATGTGCCGCCCAGCGATCCCGCGCCCGACCTTCCTCGTCTCAGCCTGACCTTCGCCGCCCTGACCCGCACCGATCTGATCATGCTGCTAGTCACCGGAGCGGCCAAGAAGGCGTTGTTGGAAGGCGACGTCGATCCGGCCCTGCCGGTCGCCGCCATCCTGAAGCAGGACCGCGCCAAGGTCCGCATCCTTTGGGCGGAGTAACGCCATGAGCCTCAATCCCGTCATCGCCGAAGTCACCGCCCGCATCGTGGCGCGCAGCAAGGACAGCCGCGCAGCTTACCTCGCCAACATGCAGCAGGCGATCGACAGCCAGCCGGGCCGCGCCAAGCTGTCCTGCGCCAACTGGGCCCACGCCTTCGCCGCCTCGCCGGGCGTCGACAAGGTCCGGGCGCTGGACCCGAACGCGCCCAATATCGGCATCGTCTCGGCCTATAACGACATGCTGTCGGCCCACCAGCCGCTGGAAGAGTATCCGGCGCTGATCAAGGACGCGGCGCGTGAAGTCGGGGCCACCGCCCAGTTCGCCGGCGGCGTGCCGGCCATGTGCGATGGCGTCACGCAAGGCCGCCCAGGCATGGAGCTGTCGCTGTTCTCGCGCGACGTCATCGCCATGGCCACGGCCGTGGCCCTGACCCACGATGCCTTTGACTCGGCCCTGTATCTGGGTGTCTGCGACAAGATCGTTCCGGGCCTGGTGATCGGCGCCCTGACCTTCAGCCACCTGCCGGCCCTGTTCGTGCCCGCAGGGCCCATGACCTCGGGCCTGCCCAACTCGGAGAAGGCTCGCATCCGCGCCCTTTACGCCGAGGGCAAGGTTGGCCGCGCCGAACTGCTGGAGGCTGAGAGCGCCAGCTATCACGGTCCGGGCACCTGCACCTTCTACGGCACGGCCAACACCAACCAGATGCTGATGGAGTTGATGGGCCTGCACCTGCCGGGCTCGGCTTTCGTGCATCCCAACACGCCGCTGCGCGAGGCTCTGGTCAAGGAAGCGGCTCGCCGCGTGGCCTCGGTCACCAACAAGGGCAACGAGTACATCCCGGTTGGCCGCATCATCGACGAGAAGGCCATGGTCAACGGCGTGGTCGGCCTGATGGCCACCGGCGGCTCGACAAATCTGGCCCTGCACATGGTCGCCATGGCCCACGCGGCCGGGATCGCGCTGACGCTGGAGGACCTCGACGACATTTCGCGCGCCACGCCGCTGCTGGCCCGCGTCTATCCGAACGGCTCGGCCGACGTGAACCACTTCCAGGCCGCCGGCGGCATGGCCTTTGTGATCCGCGAGCTCTTGAAGGCGGGCCTTGTCCACGAGGACGTCCAGACCATCGCGGGGCCCGGCCTGTCGCGTTACGCCCAGGAACCCTACCTCGACGGCGGCGAGCTGAAGTGGCGCGATGGCGCCGCCGATAGCTTGGACCCAGCCATCGTGCGTCCCGTCTCCGACCCGTTCAGCAAGGAGGGCGGTCTTCGCTTGATGGCCGGCAACCTGGGCCGCGGCGTCATGAAGATCTCGGCCGTGAAGCCTGAGCATCACGTGATCACCGCGCCGGCGGCCGTTTTCCAGGAGCAGGAAGACTTCATCGCCGCCTTCAAGCGCGGCGAGCTGGACCGCGACGTCGTGGTCGTTGTCCGCTTCCAGGGCCCCTCTGCCAATGGCATGCCGGAACTGCATAACCTGTCGCCGTCGATCTCAGTGCTGCTGGATCGCGGCTACAAGGTCGCCTTGGTCACCGACGGTCGGATGTCCGGCGCCTCGGGCAAGACCCCGGCCGCAATTCACGTGACGCCCGAAGCCGCCAAGGGCGGCCCTCTGGCCTATGTCCAGGACGGCGACGTGATCAGCGTCAACGCCGAGACCGGCGAACTTAAAATCCTGGTGGACGAGGTGACGCTGTTCGCTCGGACGCCAGCGAACGTCCCGGCGTCCAAGCCGGGCTTTGGCAGGGAACTGTTCGGATGGATGCGATCGGGGGTCGGCGCCGCCGACGCCGGCGCGTCCGTCTTCGGCTAAGGAAACGCTAGGTCATGGACGGCAATCACAGCGGGGGTCTCGGCCTCGTCGGCGATATCGGCGGCACGAACGCCCGCTTCGCCCTGGTCGAGTTTGATGGGGCCGATCCGCGCCTGATCGAACCCGCCGCCTTCAAGGGCGAGGACTACGGCACGGCCGAGGACGCCATCGAGGCCTATATGCACAAGGTTGGCGTTAAGCACGCCGACCAGGCGGTGGTGGCGGTGGCCGGGCCCATCGACCACGGTCAGGTCCACATGACCAATCTGGACTGGACGATCTCCGAGGATGGCCTGCGGCGCGCCGGCGGCTTCCGCACGGCCAAGCTGATCAACGACTTCACGGCCCAAGCCCTGGCCGCGCCGCGTCTGGCGCCCAAGGATCTGCGTCAGGTCGGCACGCTGCCGACCTCGGGGGAGGGGGACTTGGCCATTCTTGGCCCGGGCACGGGCTTTGGCGTCGCGGGCCTGGTCCGCCGGCACGGCCATGAGCTGCCGCTGGCGACCGAGGGCGGCCACGTCGCCTTCGCGCCGGTCGACGCGGTCGAGATCGAGGTACTGCGTTTGCTGACCAAGCAACTGGATGGCGGCCGCGTCTCGGTCGAGCGCATTCTGTCGGGTCCCGGCATGGAGGATCTGCACGTCGCCTTGGGCGAGGCGGAGGGCCGCAAGGTCGACAGCCTGACCGCCAAGCAGATCACCGAACGCGCCACCGAGGACTGTCCTGACTGCCTGGCGACCGTGAACCGGTTCTGCGCGGTGCTGGGCTCGACGGCCGGCGACATCGCCCTGACCCTGGGCGCGCGCGGCGGCGTGTTCATCGCCGGCGGCATCGCGCCTCGGATCATCGACATCCTGGAAAAGAGCGACTTCCGCGCGCGCTTCGAAGCCAAGGGACGCCTGTCGGGCTTCACCCAGGCGATCCCGACCCACGTGATCCTGCACCCGCACACCGCGCTGATCGGCGCGGCGGTGGCGCTGACGCCGGAGGGGAGGGCGTCGGTTTCGTGATCGACGCCTCCTTGATGAAGCGGACAGGCGGTTAGCGAGCCGCCTTAAGCGCCTCCGCGTCGCGGGCTAGCATGCCTTTGCACTCCGTCGCGTCGAACCTGCTGTTGCCGCTGTTTCGCGGCGCTCGCCGCTTCAATTGGTCGAAATAGGCCACGGCCTTGTTGCGCACGCCCGCCGGAAAGCGGCTTGGCGCGTACAGTTCCGCGACATAGGCGTCCGATTGAGGGCGGGTCAGGTAAGCGGCGCAGTAGGTGACGGCCCTGATCATATCGCCACCAGCCCGGATATAGGGCGTCTGCCAGCTGGCTAGGCCGGCGGGCGCGAGCATCTCGTCCGAGAGTTCGCGCACCAAGTCCTCGTCGCTGACCGACGGGTTCTCGACGAGCACGCGGGTCACGGGATCCTTCGCGATCGCTCGACAGGATTTGACGATTTTCTCCACGCCTCTTCGAGTGTTTTCGGCGAAACGGGCTTCGTCGCTCATGTCGAACGCCGTCATCTGCTCCATTTCCTGTTCAAATTCCTGCATGCCCCTGTCCCTGGCGTTCGTAAGGCGACCAACGGCGAGATCTTCCGAGAACCCTTTGCCCATGGCGTCCGCGATGACTTCACCGGCCATCGCGCCGACATTTTCCCCGTGAACCTTGAACCCAAACTCACCGCAGCTCGGGCCCCGGCCCATGTGGTAGCCGATTTGGTCTAGCCGCTTGGCCAGATCCGTCGTTGCCTGAGCCTCAGCCGAATTCGCCCACAGGGCGCCAAGCATGGCCGTTACGACCAAGTTTCTCCAATTTCGCACAGATACCCCCTAAGCGGCCGAAAAGGGCCTCGAGGGATGATAGATCGTCAATTTTTGAGTTAGAAGCGCCGTTGATGCTCGCCGAAGGGGAGGGGCATAAAGGGATCGCCATGACAGCCTTGTCATGGCTAAGTACGCGCCAAACCGAACGAATCGGGGCGGTGGGGACGGAATTGAGCGCCAAGATCACGATCCACGACGTGGCCCGCGAGAGCGGCGTTTCGATCAAGACCGTCTCGCGGGTCCTCAATCGCGAGCCCAACGTCAAGGCCGATACGCGCGATCGGGTGCAGGCGGCGGTGGCCGCTTTGAACTATCGGCCCAATATCTCGGCCCGCAGCCTCGCTGGCGCGAAGGCCTATCTGATCGGCGTTTTCTTCGACAATCCCAGCCCCGGCTACGTCACCGACGTGCAGCTGGGGGCGATCTCGCGCTGCCGGCAGGAGGGCTACCACCTGATTGTCGAGCCGATCGACTCCACGAGCGACGTCGAAGATCAGGTCGCCCCGATGCTGGCGACCTTACGCATGGATGGAGTGATCTTGACGCCGCCGCTCAGCGACCACCCGGTGGTGCTGGACGCCCTTGAGCGCGAGGGTGTCGCCTATGTCCGCATCGCCCCGGGCGACGACGTCGAGCGTGCCCCCTGGGTCAGCATGGACGACCGCGAGGCCGCCTATGAGATGACCAACCACCTGATCGGCCTGGGTCATCGAGACATCGGATTCATCATTGGGCACCCCGATCACGGCGCCTCGGCGCGGCGACATCAAGGTTTCGTGGACGCCATGCGCGACGCGGACCTGCCCGTGCGCCAGGATCGGGTGGAGCAGGGGTGGTTCTCGTTCCGCTCGGGTTTCGAGGCCGCCGAACGCTTGCTTGGCGGAGCCGACCGACCCACCGCGATCTTCGCCTCCAACGACGACATGGCGCTGGGGGTCATGGCCGTCGCCAACCGCATGCGGCTGGACGTCCCGGCCCAGTTGTCGATCGCGGGGTTCGACGACACGCCCGGAGCGCGGATCACCTGGCCCCAGCTGACGACAGTCAGGCAGCCGATCGCCGCCATGGCCGCTGCGGCGGCGGATATGTTGATGAGCGGCGTCCAGCATGAGGAGGGTGATCCGCCGCCGTCCCGGCTACTGGATTTCGAGCTCGTCGTCCGGGAGTCCACCGGCAAGGCGCCCGGTTAGTGCGATAAATAGACGGACGAGATTCAGATTATTCTTGACAGCGCTGTCCGTTCAACATGAGATCACCCGTGATCAAGACGGACGCCCACGGAAAGGCGGCGTCAGGAGGAAACGCCATGACCTCGCCTGGCCAGTCCAGCGCCCGTCGCGCCGTCCTGCGCGCACGATCACTCCCCTCCAAGCGGTGTTTCTAGCCGCTTTCTTTCGCTCGGCGCGGTTCCCCGCAAGCGCCGCGCCGAGCGCTTTTCTTTCAGATCAGTCGCCTTTTTAGAGGCCTTCGAGGACCGCCTATGTTTTCGCGTCGCTCCCTTCGTGTTTCCTTCCTGGCCTTGGCGATCGCCGGTGGATTTTCGGGAGCTGTGCTGGCCCAGACGCCTTCGGGCGCTGCGACCACTCATCCTGAGCTGTGGCCGAAGACCTCCAGCCCGGCGACTATTACCGACGCCAAAGCCGAGGCTTTCGTCACCCAGTTGATGGGCCAGATGAGCGTCGAGGATAAGGTCGCTCAGACGATCCAAGCCGACGGTGCGTCGATCACGCCGGAGGAGCTTAAGAAGTACCGCTTGGGCTCAGTTCTGGTGGGCGGCAACAGCGCGCCAGACGGCAATGACCGGGCCTCGGCCCAGCGTTGGATCGAGTGGACCAACGCCTTTCGCGCGGCGGCCCTGGAGAGCCGCGGCGGCCACCAGGAAATCCCGATCATCTTCGGCGTGGACGCGGTCCACGGCCATAACAATGTCGTTGGCGCGACGATCTTTCCGCACAACATCGGCCTGGGCGCTGCGCGCGATCCCGACCTGATCCGCCGCATCGGCGAGGCGACCGCCAAGGAAATGGCGGCCACCGGCGCCGACTGGACCTTTGGACCGACCGTGGCTGTGCCGCGCGACGTGCGCTGGGGCCGTACCTATGAGGGCTATGCCGAGGATCCGGAGGTGGTGAAGACCTATGCCGGTCCGATGACGCTGGGCCTGCAAGGCGCTCTGGTCGCAGGCAAGCCCTTGGCGACCGGCCACATCGCCGGTTCGGCCAAGCACTTCCTGGGCGATGGCGGCACGGACGGCGGCAAGGACCAGGGCGACGCTCAGTTGCCCGAGGCCGAGCTGATCCGCCTGCACAACGCCGGCTACCCGCCCGCGATCGAAGCCGGCATCCTGTCGGTGATGGTCTCGTTCTCCAGCTGGAATGGCGTCAAGCATACCGGCAACAAGGGCCTGCTGACCGACGTGCTGAAAGGCCGCCTGGGCTTCGAGGGCTTTGTGGTCGGCGACTGGAACGCCCACGGCCAGGTCGAGGGTTGCACCAACACCAGCTGCGCCCAGGCCTACAACGCCGGCATGGACATGATGATGGCCCCCGACAGCTGGAAGGGCCTCTATGACAATACGTTGGCCCAGGTGAAGGCTGGTCAGATCCCGATGGCGCGGATCGACGACGCCGTCCGCCGTATCCTGCGTGTTAAGGTCAAGGCGGGCCTGTTCGAGAACAAGCGTCCGCTGGAAGGCAAGCTTGAGTTGCTGGGCGCGCCCGAGCACCGGGCGATCGCGCGCGAGGCGGTCCGCAAGTCGCTCGTTTTGCTCAAGAACGAAGGCGTGCTGCCGCTGAAGAGCTCGGCGCGGGTGCTGGTGGCCGGCGACGGCGCCGACGACATCGGCAAGGCCTCTGGCGGCTGGACCCTGACCTGGCAGGGTACGGGCAACAAGAACAGCGACTTCCCGAACGGCCAGTCGATCTTCGGCGGGATCGCCGAGGCCGTGAAGGCCGGCGGCGGCAGCGCCGAGCTGTCGGTCTCGGGCGACTACAAGCAAAAGCCCGATGTCGCGATCGTCGTCTTCGGCGAGAACCCCTACGCCGAGTTCCAGGGCGACATCGCCACGGCCGAGTACCAGCCGGGCGACAAGACCGATCTGGCCTTGCTGAAGAAGCTGAAGGCCCAGGGAATCCCGGTGGTGTCGGTGTTCCTGAGCGGTCGCCCGCTTTGGACCAATCCCGAGATCAATGCGTCCGACGCCTTCGTGGCGGCGTGGTTGCCGGGCTCGGAAGGTGGCGGGGTCGCGGACGTTCTGATCGGCGACAAGGCCGGCAAGCCGCGCTTCGACTTCAAGGGCAAGCTGTCGTTCTCGTGGCCCAAGCGCGCCGACCAGGAGCCGATCAATGTCGGCGACAAGGGCTATGACCCGCTGTTCGCCTATGGCTATGGCCTGAGCTACGCCAAGCCGGGCAAGGTGGCCGTGCTGTCTGAGGAGTCCGGCGTGACGTCGGCGGCGGCCACGAATGTAGACCGTTATTTCATCGCCGGCCGCGCGCCGGCGCCATGGCTTCTGACCACCTCCGGCGCCGTCACCACCAAGGCGATCGACGCTGGCGCGCAAGAGAATGCTCGCCAGGCGGTTTGGACCGGGGAGGGGCAGGGGCTGCTTGGCGTGTCCGGCCGGCCCGTCGACCTGTCGCGTCAGACCACGGGCGACATGGCCGTGATGCTCCGTTACCGCGTCGATGCTTCCCCAGAGAAACCCGTCTCGATGGCCATCGGCTGTGGCGAATCCTGCGGGGCGACGGTAGACGTAACGTCAACGTTTTCAGGTGCGAAAATCGGCGAATGGCGTACGGCCAAGATCAAACTGTCCTGTTTCAAGGCAAAGGGCGCGGATATGGCGCGGGTGACCGCACCGTTCGCGCTCATGACCTCCGGCCGCATGTCCATGACCTTCACGGAGATCCGGCTGGCCTCCAACGAGGGCGACGCGGTCTGCCCAGCCAACTGACCTTCGGCCAAGGAGCGACGGCATGATCCGCGCCCGTCGCTCCCGCATCGTCGCCACGATCGGTCCGGCTTCCAGCTCGCCCGAGATGATCGTCACCCTGGCCAAGGCCGGGGCGGACGTCTTCCGCCTGAACTTCAGCCACGGCGCGCATGAAACCCACGCGGCGGTCTACAAGGCCATCCGCGAGGCCGAGAAGGTCGTCGGCCGCCCGCTGGGCGTGCTGGCCGACCTGCAGGGCCCCAAGCTGCGCGTTGGCAAGTTCGCCGATGGTCCGGTGATGCTGAAGGCGGGGCAGGCGTTCCGGTTCGACAGCGACCCGACGCCGGGCGACGAGACCCGCGTGCACCTGCCGCATCCGGAAATCCTGACCGCCATGCGGCCGGGCGCGACCCTGCTGCTGGACGACGGCAAGCTGCGGATGACGGTGACGGACGCTGGCCCCGGCTACGCCAACACCACGGTCGTCAATGGCGGCAAGCTGTCCGAGCGCAAGGGCGTGGCGGTGCCTGACGTCGTGATCCCGATGTCGCCTCTGACCGCCAAGGACCGCGAGGACCTGGCTTTCGCGCTGCGTCTGGGCGTCGACTGGATCGCTCTGTCGTTCGTGCAGGCGCCGGAAGACATGGCCGAACTGCGCCGCATCGTCGAAGGCCGCGCGGCGGTCCTGGCCAAGATCGAAAAGCCCCAGGCGCTGAAGGTGCTAGGTCCGATCCTCGACCTCTGCGATGGCGTCATGGTCGCCCGCGGCGACCTCGGCGTCGAGATGGCGCCCGAAGAGGTGCCGGTGGCCCAGAAGGTCATCCTGCGCGCCGCCCGCGAGCGCGGCATCCCGGTGATCGTGGCGACCCAGATGCTGGAGTCGATGACCAGTTCGCCCACGCCGACCCGCGCCGAGGCCTCGGACGTGGCCAACGCCGTCTATGAAGGCGCGGACGCGGTGATGCTGTCGGCGGAATCGGCGGCCGGCGACTATCCCGAAGAGTCCGTCTCGATGATGAACCGCATCATCGAGCGGGTGGAGCGCGACCCGCGCTGGCCCGAGCTTATGCAGGCCGAGCAGGACCATGACGACGACAACGACGCCGACGTCTTGGTCGTCGCCGCCGCCGGCGCGGCCAAGGCGGGCTCGACCAAGTGCCTCGTGGCGTTCACGACCACTGGCGCCACCGCCCGCCGTCTGTCGCGCGAGCGCCCGCTGCAGCCCGTGCTCGCCCTGTCGCCCGAGATCAACGCCGTGCGTCGCCTGACCCTTGTCTGGGGCGTCGAGCCGCGCGTCAGCGCCCAGCCCGACAGCCTGGAGGTCGTCACGACCAACGCCTCAAGCAAGGCTCTGGAGCTGGGCCTTGTGGCGCCGGGCGAGCGTCTTCTGGTCGTGGCCGGCACGCCGTTCGGTGCGCCGGGCGCGGCCAACCTTCTGCGTCTGGCCCACGCCCCGGCGCCGGCTCGTCGGCGGTAGGCCGCGTCAGAAACCCATCAGTCGCGCATAGCGGTCGCGATGGAAGCTGGCGCCGCCAAAGAGCGCTTCGGTGACGCGCGCGCGCTTCATGTAGAGGCCGGCGTCGTGGGCGTCGGTCATGCCGATGCCGCCGTGCATCTGGACCATTTCGTTGCTGGCCAGGTGTACGAGCTCGCAGGCCTTGGCCTTGGCCAGTGAGGCGAGGGCGCGGGTGTCGGCGCCCGCATCGAACGCTTCCAGCGCCGCCTCGACGCACGAGCGGGTCGTCTCCAGATCGGTGAACCACTTGGCGGCGCGGTGTTGCAGCGCCTGGAACGAGCCGATCACCTGACCAAACTGGGTGCGGGTCTTCAGGTAGTCCAAAGTGATGTCGAAGGCCGCGCTGGCGCTGCCCAGCATCTCGGCGGCCAGGCCGGCATAGGCGCGGTCCAGCGTCGGCTCCAGCACCGCCCAGCCTTTGTCGACCTCGCCCAGGACGGCGTCGGCCGCGACCTCGACGGCGTCGAAGGCGATCTGGGTCGCCCCGCGGGAGTCGATCAAGGCTAGATGCCTGCGCTCTACGCCCGGCGCGTCGCTGGGAACCAGAAACAGGGTGAGGCCGTCGGTTTGGCCCGCCACGCCGCCCGTGCGGGCGACGACGATCAGCAGGTCGGCGGCCTCGCCGTCCAGTACGAAGCTCTTGGTCCCGTTCAGAGCGTAACCCGAACCGCTCCTGGTGGCGGTCAGCGCCGTGCGGGCTGGCGCGTGGTGCGAGCCTTCGTCGATGGCCAGTGTGGCGACGATCTCGCCGCTGGCGATGCGCGGCAGCCAGGCCTGCTTCTGCTCGTCGGAGCCGGCCAGTTGCAGGGCCGAAGCAGCGATCATGGCCGTGGAGAGCAGGGGCGAGGCCGCCAGGGTGCGCCCGGTCTCCTCCAGGATCAGGCCAAGGCCCAGATGGCCGAAGGCCGAGCCGTCATAGGCCTCGGGCACGATCACCCCGGCCCAACCCATCTGGCCCATCTCCGCCCAGGCGGCGGGATCGAAGCTGTAGCCGGTCTTGCCATCGCGCAGTTTGCGCAGGGCGCCGACGGGGGCGCTTTCGCTGGCCCAGCCCTTGGCGGCGTCGCGCAGCATCGTCTGTTCTTCGGTCAGGACGGCCATGTTCAGGCTCCTAGAAAGGTCTTGGTCTTGTCGCGCCGTGCGGACGGCGCGCGCGGCTTGCGGCGCGGAGGGCTATTGGTGGTCCAGCAGGCCTAGGACGCGCTTGGCGACGACGTTGAGGTTCACCTCGCTGGTGCCGCCCTCGATCGAGTTGCCCTTGGCGCGCAGCATGGCGCGCGGCGCGGCCAGCGCCTCGGCGCTGAAGCCTTCGCCCTCCCAGCCCAGGCCTTGGAGACCCAGCGCCTCGACCAGAAGCTCGGTGCGCTCCTGGTTCATCTTGGCGGCGGCGTACTTGATGATCGAGACGGCGGCGCTGGGGCCCGAGCCCTGCTTGGACTCCGCCTCGGCCCGGCGCACGGTCAGCATGAAGGCGTGGGCGTCCATTGAATGGGCCGCGAGGCGCGCGCGGAAGTCGCCGTCGGCGATCCGGCCCTCGGCGTCGACGCCGAGCTCCGCCTTGGCCGCCTCGACGGGCGACAGACCACCGCCGCCGCCGAAACCCGAGGCGCTGATGTTCTGACGCTCGTACTGGAGCAGGCGCTTGGCGATGTCCCAGCCGCCGTTAAGCTTGCCGACCAGCTGTTCCTTGGGGACCTTCACATTGTCGAAGAAGGTCTCGCAGAAGGGCGAGGAGCCGCTGATTAGCTTGATTGGGCGGGCCTCGACGCCGGGAGAGGTCATGTCGAACAGCACGAACGAGATGCCCTCGTGCTTCTTGGTCGTGTCCGTGCGAACCAGGCAGAAAATCCAGTCGGCCTGGTCGGCATAGCTGGTCCAGACCTTCTGGCCGTTGATCAGATAGTGGTCGCCCTTATCTTCGCACTTGGTCTGAAGGGAGGCCAGGTCCGAGCCCGCGCCGGGCTCGCTGTAGCCCTGGCACCAGCGGATTTCGCCGCGCACGATCTGGGGCAGGAAGCGCTGCTTCTGTTCCTCGGTTGCGTATTCGAGAAGGACCGGGCCCAGCATCCAGACGCCGAAGCTCATCAGGGCCGGGCGAGCCTTGAGGCGACGCAGCTCTTGCTCCAGCACCTTGTTCTGGGTCTTGGAGAGCCCGCCGCCGCCATATTCCCTGGGCCACATGGGCGCGGTCCAGCCGCGCTCGGCCATGCGCTCCAGCCAAAGCTTGGCGTCGGGGTTCTGCCAGACCATCTTGCGGCCGCCCCACGGCGCCTCGTCCTCGGCCATCGGCGCGCTCAGGGACTTGGGATAGTTGGCTTCCAGCCAGGCGCGGGTCTCGGCGCGGAAGGCGTCGAGTTCGGTTCCCCGAAATCGGCCATCGTCTCATCTCCCTAAGCGAACATTCTTCGTCGGGCGCGTCTCGTGGCGCGCCACCACCCACACTACGCCTCGCTTCGGCTTGGGCAAGTCGATTCAAACGTTCGTTCGCTTCAAGAGCCACGACCGCTTCAAACTTGCAGGCTATATGAGGACACTGCTGGATCCCGTCAGGGATTCGTCCTTCCGGGATCTGGATGTCCTCGACAGTTTTCAGGCCCGCGGCCCTGGCGATCGCCCCCACCCTGGCGGCGATCCTGACCGCGTCGGCCGGGGTCATGCTTCTGGCCTCGGGGGCCACGCCTTCCGAGCCTACCCGCTTTCTGCTGCTTCTCGCCTTCGCGCCTGACCTGCTGATTGAGATCAGCCACTTCTTTTCTTCGATCCTGGGGTTGGTGCTGCTGCTTCTGGCCTTCGGCCTGCGCTCACGCCTGGGCGCGGCGTGGTGGGCGGCCCTGATCGTGCTGGCCTCGGCAGCGGTGCTTGCGATCTTCAAGGGGCTGAACTGGGAAGAGACGGCGATGCTGCTGCTGTGCTTCCTGGCCATCCTGCCGTTCCGAGAGGCTTTCCCGCGGAAGGCGGCGCTGTCCAAGATGGAGATCACCCCCGGGTGGCTTCTCTCGGCCGCCGCGGCGATCGGAGGAGCGGGGCTGCTGGGCTGGTGGTCGTTCCAGCATACGGAGTTCGCCGACAAGTCCTGGATCCGCATCCTTCAGGACCACAATGAGGCCGCCCGCGCCATCCGCTCGTCGGTGGCCGCCGCCATCGTGCTCCTGGCGGTGGGGATCTGGCGGTTGATCTCGACCGCCGCGACGCCCGCCGTGGTCGATGACACCGATCCGGAGTTCGATCGGGTGCGGGCTATCCTCGCCAAGGCCGAGGATGCCGAGCCCAGCGCAAATCTCGCTCTGCTGGGCGACAAGCGTTTCTTATTCTCAGCGTCGGGCGAAAGCTTCCTGATGTTCGGCGTGCGCGGGCGTTCGTGGATCGCGCTGGGCGCGCCGGTGGGCAAGAGCGACGAACGGATGGAGCTCTTCTGGCGCTTCCGTGAGTTGGCTGACGCCCACGCCGCGCGGGCGGGCTTCTACGGCCTGGGGCCTGACGATTTGCCCGACACCGTGGACCTTGGCCTCGCCATCCAGAAGACTGGCGAGAGCGCTGCCGTGCCGCTGGAGGCGTTCAGCCTGGTCGGCCGCCGTCGCGAGGTCCTGCGCCGCAACTGGCGCAAGGCCGGGGAGGGCGGCGCCGCCTTCGAGGTCCTGCCGGTGGGCGCGGCCAATGCGATCATGGATGAGCTGAAGGCGATCTCCGACTCCTGGCTGGGGCATCACGCCGGCGGCGAGAAGAGCTTCTCGATGGGCGGGTTCGACCCGCGCTATGTCGCCGAGTTCCCCGTGGCCGTGGTGCGTGGTGAGGAAGGCAAGATCGTCGCCTTCGCCACCTTGTGGCTGACGGCCTCGAAGACCGCCTTCTCGATGGACCTGATGCGCTATTCCGACGAAGCGCCCAAGAACGTCATGGACTACCTGTTCGTCGAGTTGCTTCAGTGGGGCAAGGACGAGGGCTATCAGGCGTTCGAGTTCGGCGTGGCGCCGCTAGCCGGGCTGGAGGACCGCCGCTTGGCGCCGATCATGTCCCGGGTCGGCCGGCTGCTCTACGAGCGCGGCGAGGAAATCTACAATTTCCAGGGTGTTCGACGGTACAAAGATAAATATGACCCTGTCTGGCAGCCGCGTTACATTGCCGCGCCCCAGAAATGGGCCATCCCATTCCTGCTCGCCGATATCGGTTTGCTGTCGTCCGGAGGGGTCTCGGGCCTGACAAAGCGCCCGAAGAAGGCCGCGACCTAGTAGCGCGGTGGGTTACCGGTCTGGAACCCCAGAAGGTTGGCCAGATGCACCAACATCAGCATCAGGGCGACGACGCAGATCATCATCAGCGGCCGCCAGGGGATCAGGCGCGGGCCCTTTAGAATATTGATCGGACGCGCGCCGCGCCAGCCGCAGACGATGGCGAGGACAAGGAAGAGGGCACAGGCCACAAGGGTCAGGGTCAGGTCCATGGCGGCTTCTAGGCCTGCGACAATATGCCTGGCAAATGGTTAAGTCGCGTTAACCCTCTTGCTTTTGAACCACGCTACAGAACTACGGACCCGTGTCCCGATTCCTCCACAGTGAATTCTTGGCACGCTATATCTAGCGTTTAGGTCGCGTTTACACTCTAGGAATCGCTGACTAGCGTTTTCCCCAGATGCGGGGAGATAGATTCGCATGACGGCGGCTTCGCCATGGAGCGTTAAGGGGATAGACCCCAAGGCACGGGAGGTCGCAAAGGACCTCGCGCGTCGCTCCGGCATGACCTTGGGCGAATGGCTGAACCGGATGATCATCGAGGGCGATGGTCAGGCCGACTATCGCGCTGCCCAAGACGATGCGCACAGCCGCGATCATCTGGAAGTCGTTCGGGACGGGCCGTCGCGCGCCGAGATCGCCGAACAGACCGATCAAGTCGGCCGCGTCGCCGTGGCGCTGGACCGCCTGACCCGCCGGATCGAAGTGGCCGAGGGGCGTAGCGCCGCCGCCATCTCTGGCATCGACCATTCCGTCCGTGACGCCATCGCGCGCCTTGGCCGCACCGAGCGCGAGCACATCGCTGTCGCCGCCCGCTTCGAAGGCGCGGTGGACGACCTTAAGACCGAACAGCTTCGCACCGCCGAGCGCGTGCGTCGGATCGAGGCCGAGGCGGCGGGGCCGCGCTCGGTAGAAGCCCTGCGCGCGCTGGAAGGCGCCTTGGGCAAGGTCGCGGGCCACCTCTATGACGGCGAGGCCCGCACCCGCGAAGCCATCGCCGCCCTCGAGGCTCGACTGGACGCCCAGGCCGCGCCGCAACCGCAAGACCCAAACGAGCTGGTCGAGGCCGTCGTGGCCCGGCTGGGCGAGCGGCTCGAGGCCGCCGAGACCCGCACGAGTGAAGCCCTGCGTGAACTCAGCACGTCGTTCGCCACGCTGGACGAGCGACTGGGCGTCGTCGAGAACGCCAACCCGGCCGCTGGCATGCAAGAGCGCCTGGACAGCCTGGCCGCCACACTCAGCGAAAAGATGGACGCCGCGCGCCTGGAGATGGCCGAAAGGCTGCGCGATAGCGCCGACGGCCGCTTTGACCGGATGGAGCGCAAGCTGGGCGAGATGGCCGCCCACGTCGAGGCCGCCGAGCAGCGCTCGGCTCAGGCGATCGAGCGCATGGGGCGTGAAGTCGTCAACGTCGCCGACGCCTTCAACCGCCGCGTCCAGACTGCGGAAAGCCGCAGCGCCGCCGCGATCGAGCAGGTCGGCGGCGAAGTCGCTCGCATCGCCGCCAGCGTCGAGACCCGCCTGAACCGCGCCGACAGCGTTCAGGGTCAAGCGCTTGAAAAGCTTGGCGCGGAGATCGCGCGCATCACCGAACGGCTGACTGAACGCATTGGCAGCGCAGAGCGCCGGAACGCCTTGGCGATCGACGATGTCGGCGAACAGGTCGCGCGAGTCACCGAGCGCCTGAACCAGCGTCACGAGCGCTCCAGCCAGGAGCTCCTCGACCGCATCCGTCAAAGCGAAGAGCGCACGCTTCGCATGCTGGAGGAAGCGCGCGACAAGATCGACAATCGCCTGCTGGAGGCCCAGCGCAAGCAGGAGCCCGTCGCGCCGCCGCCGCCGGGACCCGAGCCAGAACCCGTCACCGAGTTCACGCCCCCGCCCGCCGCGCCCTTCGAAGATGACATGGTCCTTGGCGAGGCCTCGCCCTTCACCGGTGACGACGTCTTCGACGCACCGCCGCCGGCCGACCGCGACATCGACGCGGCGGAGTTCCCCCTCGACGAGCCTGAGGACGATGGGTTCGACAAACAGGACTTCGCCTTTGAGGAGGCGATAGACGACGAGGACGAGCTGGCCGAGGCTTCCATAGCCGCGCCGGTCGAGCCGGAGCGTCCGCTGTCGACCCGCGAGATCATCGAGCAAGCCCGCGCGGCCGCCCGCGCCGCCGCCGCAGAGGACGCCAAGGGTCTTGGCGCTGGCCGCAAGGCCAAGAGCGAGAAGACCGGCGGCGGGTCGCTTTTTGGCGGCTTTGGCGCCTTCTCGGCCAACAAGCCCAAGCGCCGCATCGGGACGACGGTCGCCAGCGTGGCGGTCGCGATCGGCAGCGCCGCCGTCGTCGGCGCTTGCGTCGGCGGCCTGCTGCTGCTGGGCGATCAGAACGCTAGCGCCAGCGCCAGCGAGATCCGCGCCGCGAAAGCCCTCGTGACCGAAAAGTCGGTCCAGGCCGGCGCTCCGCACAGCAGCTCGCGCGCCTCGGTGGCCCTAACGGCCACCCCCGCCGCGCCGGCCCTTTCTGAGATCGCTGCGACCCCGTCGGACGACTCCAAGGCGTTGTTCGCCGAATCCATCCGTAAGATCGAGACGGGCGATCGGAGCGGCCTTGAAGGTCTCAAGCGGGCCGCGAACGATGGCTATCCGCCCGCGCAATTCTATCTGTCCAAGCTGCTCGAAAGCGGCAAGGGCGGCCTCAAGCGCGATATGGTCGAGGCCCGTCGCTGGAGCGAGCGAGCGGCCAACGGCGGCGATCCCCGCGCCATGCACAACCTGGCGCTCTACTATTTCAAGGGCGAGGGCGGCTCGCGCAATTCCACCCAGGCGGCCCTTTGGTTCCGTAAGGCCGCAGAGACTGGTCTCGTCGACAGCCAGTTTAATCTGGCCCAGCTCTACGAGAGCGGTCTTGGCGTCAGCCAGAACGCGGCCGAGGCCTACAAGTGGTACGTGATCGCAGGCCGGGCCGGCGACTCGACGGCTCGCAGCCGCTCCAACGCTTTGCGCCCGCAACTGACCGCCGAAGCCCTCCAGACGGCGGATCGCTCGGCTCAGGCCTTCCGCGCCCAATCGCCTATTCAGACTGCGGCCCTGGCTAAGCCGGCCAGTGTGGCCCGCGACGGTCTCGTGACGGCGCAGCAGGCCCTGTCGAAGCTTGGCTACTATCAGGGTCCTCGGGACGGCCTGGCGTCGCCCGCGCTGCGGATGGCGATCGCCGCCTACCAGCGCGACCAGGGGCTTCTGGCCTCCGGCGAGGTCGAGGGTGAAACCCTGAGCCGCCTGGCGACCGCCGCCCACTAATTGGCGGCGCCCTTTGCCCCCTGACCGTGCGCGCGCCGCGTTCTTTCCCCAAAGATCGTCCGTGGACCTATCGCTTCGTGTCGGTAATAGTCGCGCCGGGGCAGGGAAGGCGGCTTCGCTTGCCTTCCGAAGGAGCAGATCATGAACGAGTCCGTGGGCGGGCGGACGCCGGTTCCTCCGGCGGTATGGGTCTTTGGTTTATCGACCCTCATCCCATTCTTCGTCTCGTCGGCCTTTTTCTGCTACGGCCCAGCCGACGCCAAGGGCCCCGCGCTCGTAGCGCTTCTGGCCTATTCGACCGCGATGGTGTCCTATTTTGGCGGCGTGCGGACGGGCCTGGAGATCGAAAATCCCAGTCCCCGCTGGTCGGTCCTTGGCCTCTCGCTGCTCTTCCCGCTGGCCGGCTTCGGCCTTCTGCTGGGTGAGTTGAGATTCGAGCCGGCCTGGCAGCTTTCGGGCTTCCTGCTGGTCCTGCTGCTGCAATGGGTTTGGGACGTGACCAATCACGAGGGCCCGACCTGGCGTCCCCGCATGCGAACCCTGCTGACCGCCGGCGCGGCCGTCTCGCTGGCCTTCTCCCTGGAGCAGGCGCTTCACATGTAGCGCCTACGGCCTAGTCAGGCCGCAGGGACTTCATCCCCACCGCGTGGACCCGCTTGGGGCCCAACGCGCCAGCCAGCATCGGTCCGCCGAACAGGTTGGAGAACGCTTCGTCCAGGATGTTCAGTCCGCCCGTGAAGGCGCCGAACGCGGGCAGCACCAGCCGCTGGCCGTCCGTGACGAAGCACCGCCGCCGAACCGTTGCGCGGCCGCTGGAAACCTTGGCCGCCGGGTGCAGGTGGCCGGCCACTTCGCCTAATTGTACGCCAGGCTGAGGCTCGTGACGTAGGGTGAGGCCCATCAAGGCCGCTTCGTCGATGACGTCGCCTGGCAAGGCCTTCGGGCCATCGGCGTCGTGGTTGCCGACCGCCCAGACGAGCTCGCGGCCCAGCGCCAAACCTTCCAGCCGTCGATAGTCGTCCGCCGCCAAACGCGCTTCGCCAGCGCCGTCGTGGAAGCTGTCGCCCAGGAAGATCAGGCGCTCGGGCGAGAGAAGGGCGATCTCGCGGTCCAGTCGGTCCAAGGTTTCGCGCGTGTCGTAGGGCGGCAGCATCTGGCCAAAGCGCGCGGCGTAGCTGCTGCCCTTCTCGAAGTGCAGATCGGCGACCACCAGGGTGCGCTCGGTCTCCAGCCACAAGGCGCCCGACCAGCGCAGCATGACCTCGACGTTGGAAAGCGCGATCCGCAGGCCGCCGCAGGGGGAGGGGGAAAAGCGCGTCACGACATGGCCTCGGCGATCAGGTCTTCCTCGGCCTCGGCCAGGATCGCCTCTCCGGCGGCGTCGCCCGGCGCGCGCTCGCGGCCGATCTCCAGCATGATCGGCACGGCGAAGGGCGAGACGCGGTCCAGCGCCATGTGACGGATCTTGCCCTTCACGCGCGAGAGCATGTCGCCCAGCCGAGCGATGTCCAGCATGCCGGTGGCCGCGTCGTGGCGGGCGCAGCGCAGCATCAGGTGGTCGGGTTGGTGTTTGCGTAGCACGTCGTAGATCAGGTCGGTCGAGAAGGTCACTTGGCGCCCGGACTTCTCCGCGCCCGGGTGGCGGCGCTCAATCAGGCCAGCGATCAGGGCGCAGTGTTTGAAGGCCCGCTTCATCATGAAGCTCTCGTCCAGCCAAGCCTCCAGATCGTCGCCCAGCATGTCCTGAGCGAACAGCGCGTCGAGGTCGAGGCCGTCCATCGGCCGCAGGGACCAGATGTTCAAAGCGTAGTCGTTGCAGACAAAGCCCAGCGGTCCGACGTCCAGCCGGTCCAGCCGCCGGGTCAGCAGCATGGCCAAGGTGGTGTGAGCCAGGCGCCCATCGAACGGATAGCAGACAAGATGGTGACGCTTCCCGCGCGGGAAGGTCTCCAGCAGCATCTCGCCCTCGCCCGGGATTGCCGAGCGAATCTTCTGCCAGGCCAGCCACTCCTGGACGTCGCCGGGCAGGGCGGTCCACTCGGCCTCGTCGTGCATCATCTGGCGAACGCGGCTGGCCAGATAGGTCGACAGCGGAAACTTCGAGCCGCCCCAGCTGGGCATCTTCGGGTCGTCGTTCGGGGCGGGCGTGACGAAGGCGTCGGCCCCGACCAGGCTGTTGTAGCGCCAGACCTGTCCCGCGAAGACGAATGTGTCGCCGGGCGTCAGCTGTTCGAAATAGCCTTCCTCGGCCTCGCCGATCTTGCGCCCGCCGCGCGCGCGGTCAGCAAAAGTGGAAGCCGGTTTTGCGGCTGATTGCGCGCCACTATGAGTAGGCGCGCCTCCCAGGCGCGACGGACGACGCCCGCCGCCGATGCGGATGTTGATCATGCCCGGCGAGATGATCGCGCCGACGTTCATCCGGTGCTGCTGCCGGGCCTGGGCGTTGCGTGCGGTCCAGAGGCCGTCGGCGTTCTTCACGATCCGCCGGAACTTGTCGTAGGTGCGAAGCGCGTAGCCGCCGGTCGAGACGAAGTCGACGACGGTCTCGAAGTCTTCCCAGGTGAGCTCCGCGTAGGGGCCGGCCGAGCGAACCTCCTCGTAGAGCGCGGTCATCGCGAAGGGCTCGGAGCACGCGCAGCCCATGATGTGCTGGGCCAGGGTGTCCAGCGTGCCAATCCGAGGCGGATCGCCGTCCAGATGGTTCTCCAGAATGGCGTCGGCGGCGGCGCGGCATTCTAGCATCTCGAAGCGGCTGGCGGGCACGAACAGAGCCCGGCTGGGCTCGTCCAGGCGGTGGTTGGCGCGGCCGATCCGCTGGACCATCCGCGAGGCCCCCTTGGGCGCGGCCAGCTGGATGACGAGGTCGACGTCGCCCCAGTCGATGCCCATGTCCAGCGTCGAGGTGCAGACCACGGCCCGCAGCGCGCCGCGCGCCATGGCGGCTTCCACCTTGCGGCGCTGCTCGGCCGAAAGGCTGCCGTGGTGTAGCGCTATCGGCAGGTCGTCCTCGTTCAGCTCCCACAGGCGCTGGAACGCGAACTCGGCCTGGAAGCGGGTGTTGACGAAGACCAGCGCCGTCTTCGACGCCTTGATGATCTCGTAGACCTCGGCCATCGCGTGCTCGGCCGTGTGGCCGGCCCAGGGTACCTGGCCGCCGGAGATGAGCACTTCCACCACCGGCTGCGCGCCGCCCGAGCCGAGGACGAGGTCTATATTCGAGCCCCTTCCTCCTTGCGGGGAAGGGGTTGGGGATGGGGGTGTTTTCTCCGAGGCGGCGGTGCTGACACCTCCACCCCCTGCCCCCTCCCCGCAAGGGGGAGGGGAGTTCCATCCCAGCCACCGCCTTACCAAGTCCGGATCGTCGACCGTCGCCGACAGACCCACGCGCCGCATGCGCGGCGCGAACTGCTGCAGGCGCGCCAGACCCAGCGCCAGGAGGTCGCCCCGCTTGGACGGCCAGATCGCGTGGGCCTCGTCGATGATCACGCAGGAGAGGTCGGCGAAATACTCCCGCGCGCCCTCCCAGGCGCAGAATAGGGCCAGCTGCTCGGGCGTGGTCAGCAGGATGTCCGGCGGACGGACGCGCTGGCGCGCCTTGCGGCTCTCGCCGGTGTCACCGGTACGGCTCTCGGCCACGATCGGCAGGCCCATCTCGCGGATGGGAGTAAGCAGGTTGCGCTCGACGTCCACGGCCAGCGCCTTCAGCGGCGAGATGTAGAGGGTGTGGACGCCGGCGGGCGTGTTGCGCGGCGGGCGCTCCGTCAGGTCGATCAGGCTAGGCAGGAAGCCGGCCAGGGTCTTGCCCCCGCCCGTCGGCGCGATCAGCAGGGCGCCGCGCCCCTGCCGCGCCTTCTCCAGCATGGCCAACTGGTGGGCGCGCGGGCTCCAGCCGCGATCGGCGAACCATTGCTGGAAGCGAGGGGGGAGGGAAGTCTCCGCGGACATTGACACGGCTATAACATGTTCCCCTTCTGTTTCATTCAGAATCCGACGCATCCTATGGCCTCGCGCAGCTTGGTCGTGGGGAGGAGGCGGCCTATGGTCCGGCCGCCTGACTTGGAGTCGTTATGTCCGTTCGCGCCGCCCTGCTGTTCACCGCCGCCCTCGCCATGCCCGCCCTTGCTTGGGCGCAGGGACCGTCCGTCGATCCGGCGCGGCTGTCCGAGATCACCCGCGTGCTGGCTTCGGACGAATTCCAGGGGCGCGCGCCCGGCGGCCCGGCCGAACAGAAGACCACCGACTACATCGCCGACCAGTTCAAGGCCCTGGGCTTGCAGCCGGCCGGCGACAACGGCGGCTGGACCCAGACCGTCAACCTGATCCGCACGCGGGTGACGGGAACGCCCGTGCTGGGCTTCTCCACGTCGGCCGGCGCCCTGCCACTGCGCCAGGGCGAGGACGTTCAGGTGATGACCCTGCGCCCGGTTAGCGAGGCCAGGATCGCCGCCGCGCCGGTGGTGTTCGTCGGCTATGGCGTCCATGCGCCCGAGCGCGGCTGGGACGACTTCAAGGGCGTCGACTTGAAGGGAAAGGTCGCGGTCTTCTTGATCGGCGATCCGGACCTGGAGGCAAAGCCTGGCGAGCCGGCCTATGGCAAGTTCGGGGGCGCGGCGGCGACCTACTACGCCCGCTGGACCTACAAGTACGAGGAAGCCGCCAAGCGCGGCGCGATCGCGGCGCTGATCGTTCACGAGACCCTCGGGGCCGGCTATGGCTGGTCGACGGTCAAGGCCTCGAACGGCGAGGGTTACGACATCGTCCGCGCCGATCCGGCCAAGGACAAGCTTCTGGTGCAGGGCTGGATGCAACGTCCCGTCGCCGAGGACCTGTTTCGCCGGGCGGGTCTCGACTTCGAGATTCTGAAGACCGCCGCCCGCTCGCCAGCCTTCAAGCCCGTCGCGCTGAAGGACACGCGGTTCGACGCTCAGTACGGCTTGCAGACTGAACGCCTGGTCAGCCGCAACGTGGTCGCCCGCCTGCCGGGCGCGACCCATCCGGACGAGTCGATCCTCTACGCCGCCCACTGGGACGCCTATGGTGTGGGCGCGCCCGACGCCCAAGGGCGGACGATCCGCGCGGGCGCGGCCGACGACGCGATCGGCGTCGCCGCCGTGATCGAGGCTGCCCGTGTCTTCAAGGCCGGCCCGCCGCCCGCGCGCTCGATCCTGTTCGCCGCCTGGACCGCTGAGGAGCGCGGCCTTCTGGGCTCGGAGGCCTATGCAGAGGCCGCCGGTCCGGAAAAGCTGGGCAAGATGGTCGCCAACTTCACCTTCGACGTTCTGCAGACCAAGGGACCGTCACGCGACATCGTGCTGGTCGGCTCGGGACAGAACGAATTGGAAGACGCCCTGGCGGCGGCTGCGGCCAAGTACGGCCGCGTCGTGACGCCCGACGCCAAGCCCGAGCGGGCGCTGTTTTATCGCGCAGACCACTTCTCCCTGGCCAAGCGCGGCGTGCCCGTCATGCTGCTGATGGGCCTGGGCGGCGGCGCCGATCTCGTGGATGGAGGCCGCGCTGCGGGCGAGGCCTGGGTCGCCGACTACACCGCCCGCTGTTACCACCAGCCTTGCGACGCCTGGCGCTCGGACTGGGACCTGCGCGGCGCGGCCGCCGACGTCGCCCTGACGGTCGAGATCGGAAGCGATCTCGCCAACAGCCGCGCCTGGCCGGACTGGAAGGCCAGCTCGGAGTTCAAGCCGATCAGGGCCCGCACCGCCGGAGCCCGCGAACACCCGTGAGCGCGTCCCCGCAGACCCTGGACCTAGCTCCGGCTCTGGTCGTCCTGCCCGGACCCCGCGCTGGCGTGGCCGATGGTAGCGGTGAGGGACGGATGCTACGCGCGCCTGACGCTCGCGAGCTGTTCGAACATGGGCCGATCCTGGTCGCGCATGGGGCGATGACCGCCCGGCGACTGAATCTGTCACCGCCGCCGCGATCGCCGCGACTGTTCGACGTGCTGGAGCTTCACGCCTTCGTCCGCCCCGGCGCCTTCTGCGCGCCGTCGGCGGTTGGCTTGGCCATGGCGCTCGGCTTGGCTGAACCGCATGGCGCGGCCCAGCAGGCCCAAAGCCTGCGCGAAAGCGCCGACGCTCTGCTGCGCGAACTGGCGCTGACGCCGACGCCCTCGCGGGAGGAGGCTCTGGCGGTCGCCGAGACCCTGGCCAAGGCCGGCTGGTCGTGGGGAGCGGCGGTCATTGGGGCGCTGCGTTCGGTCCCGGTTGGCAATCAGTTCCGGGGCTCGGGTCTCGACGTCTGGGCGCGGCTTGCCGAGTGGGAGGACCAGGCCCCGCCGGGCGAGGCCGGATCGCGACCGATCGACCCCGAACGCGTCGGCCAACGCCTGACCGAACTGTTGCAACGCTCTGGCCTGACGGAGATCCGTGAGGCGCAGGCGACCTTCGCCAAGGAGGCGTCCTACGCCTTCCAGCCGCGCGAGCGGGAAGGCGAGCCGCGCATGATGCTGGCCGAGGCCGGCACGGGCGTCGGCAAGACCTTGGGCTATCTGGCGCCGGCTTCGCTGTGGGCCGAGGCCAACGGGCCGTCCGTCTGGGTCAGCACATACACCCGCGCCCTGCAGCGCCAGATCGAGCGCGAGAGCCGCTCGATCTATCCCGATCCCAAGGAGCGGGCGAAGAAGGCGGTGGTCCGCAAGGGTCGTGAAAACTACCTGTGCCTGCTGAACTTTCAGGAGCAGATCAACGGCGCCCAGCTGGGCAATGGCGACCTCATCGGCCTGGCCTTGACCGCGCGCTGGGCGCGGGCGACGCGCGACGGCGACATGACCGGCGGCGACTTTCCCGCCTGGCTGCCCACCCTATCGGCCGTGCCGCCCTCCGCCCAGGCCAGCCCCGCCAACCTGGTCGACCGCCGCGGCGAGTGCATCCACGCCGGCTGCCAGCACTATCGCATCTGCTTCATCGAAAAGGCTGTACGGGCCTCCAAGCGCGCCGACATCGTTATCGCCAACCACGCCCTGGTCCTGACCCAAGCCGCCTTTGATGGCGCGCGGACGGCGCGGGGCCTGAAGGGCGACAATGAGACCACCAGCCTCAAGCGCATCGTCTTCGACGAGGGGCACCACCTGTTTGAGGCCGCCGACAGCGCCTTTTCGGCCGCCCTGTCGGGCGCCGAGGCGGCCGAACTGCGACGCTGGATCCGAGGGCCGGAGGGGCGCGGCCGGCGGGGCAGGGGGCTGGAGGCCCGTCTGCTCGATATCCTGGGCGACCGCGAGGGCGCGCGGCAGGCGATGAGCCAGGCCATCCATGCCGCCGCGGCCTTGCCGGGCGAAGGTTGGTCCGGGCGGGTCGCGCCCCCCGATGGCCAGATCAACCCGATCGGGCCGATCGAGAACTTCCTGGTCGCGGTGATCGAGCAGCTACGCGCCCGCACCAGCGAGCGGGGCGGCGCCGATCTTGGGCTGCAGTGCGATGCTCGCCCGCCCATCGACCTCGTTCGCGAGCGCGCGCCGGAAGCCGCTAAGGCCCTGGCCTCGATCGAGGCGCCGCTGCTGGCGCTGGCCCGCGCGCTGGAGGACGTGCTCGACGAGGAGGCCGAGCATCTGGCCCCGTCCGAACGCGCCCGCATCGAGGGCGCGCTGCGGGGCCTTGATCGCCGCGCCCGCATGACCTTGCCGGCTTGGCGCTCGATCCTGAAGGCGCTTGAGGAGGACGACGTCGACCCCAGCGAAACGGACCCCGACTTCGTCGACTGGTTCGAGGCCACCTTCCTGTACGGCCGCGTGGTCGACGCCGCCTGTCGCCGCCACTGGGTGGACCCGACCGAGCCGCTGCGCGCGGCGGTGCTGTCACCGGCCCATGGCGTGCTGGTGACCAGCGCCACCCTGGTCGACCCCGCTCTGGAGGACCCGTTCGCCCTGGCCGAGATGCGCACGGGCGCGGCGCGGCTGCCATCCGCGCCCAAGGTGCTGCGGCTGGTCTCGCCGTTCGACTATGCCAACAACGCCAAGGCCTTCGTGGTCACCGACGTCAACAAGGAGGACCCGCGCCAGGTCTCGGCGGCTATGCGGGAACTTTTCCTGGCGGCTGGTGGCGGGGGGCTTGGCCTGTTCACAGCCATCCGCCGCCTGAAGGCCGTGCACGAGCGGATCGCTGCGCCGCTGGCTGACCAGGGCCTGGCGCTCTACGCCCAGCATGTCGATCCGCTGGAGGTCGGGGCGCTGGTCGACATCTTCCGGGCAGAGGAGGACGCGTGCCTGCTCGGCACCGACGCCATCCGCGACGGCGTGGATGTGCCGGGACGGTCGTTGCGCCTGCTGGTCTTCGATCGGGTGCCCTGGCCGCGTCCCGACGTGCTGCACAAGGCGCGACGCCTGCGTTTCGGGGGCAAGGGCTATGACGACGCCGTGGCGCGCGCCCGGATCAGCCAGGCCTTCGGGCGCCTGATCCGGCGAGCCGACGACCGCGGGGTCTTCGTGATGCTGGACGCCGCCGCGCCGACGCGCCTCTTCTCCAGCCTGCCGGAGGGCGTCCAGATCGAACGGCTCGGGCTGGTCGAGGCCATCGAAGCGACCACCGCCTTTCTCGCCAAACCGGATCGTGGCGGGCCCGTCGGTGATTCGGCGGCTTCCTGACTCAAAGCCGTCCAATTTCTGCAATGGGGATGTCCTAGAAGTCCGCCATGGGGGAGGGCCAGTTCAGGAGCGTACCCATGACCCGACATGCCGACCCCGCGATCGACGAAGCCGCGACCCCCGCCCGGGCCCGTTCTGCGCGCGCCCTGGTTCAGGCTGTCCGATGGCGCACCGGACTCTCGCAAGCCGATTTCGCGGCTGTGTTCCACATCGACCTCAGTCTGCTGCAGGACCTGGAGCACGGCGAAGCGCGGCTGGATCCAGCGCTGGCGGCCTACCTGCGCGTCATCGACCATGCCCCTGACGTCGTCCGCGCCGCTCTGGGGCGTGCCTCCTAGCTGAGCGGATCGCCACCCATCCGTTCCTCCGGTCAGAACGTATCGCTCCGGAAGTGGAGTGGCTTAATGCGCCGTTTAGTCTCATTTGTCCTGGCGATCTGGGCCATCTCGGCCTTCGGCGCCAACGCGTTCGACCTGACGCCGAAGGCCAGTGCGGCGCTCAAGCGCGGTGAAGCGTATGCGGAGGTCACGCCCGACGCCGATGGCGTCTCCGGCCACGTGAAGGCGGTCATCGACATCGACGCCCCCATCCAGCGTGTCTGGCGCACCATGACCGACTGCGCGGCCGCCAAGGCCATGATCTCAACCTTGACCGGCTGCCGGGTGGTGGAGGGCGATCAGGCGCGGGGCTGGGACATCCGCGAGCACATCACCCGTCGGAACTTGGTTTTCCCCGGCATGCGGATCGTATTCCGCTCCGACTACGAGCCCTACGGCCTGATCCGGTTCCGGCTGGTCGAAGGCGACCTGAAAGTCCAGCAGGGCGAATGGCGATTGCAGGCCCTGGATGGCGGTCGTCGCACCCGTGTGTTCTACGAGAACCGGCTGGCCGTGGACTGGCCCGTCCCGAAGGCCCTGATGCGAGAAGCGCTTCGCCGCGATACGCCGAAGGTCCTGATGAACCTTCGGCGCGTCTGCCAGTAGAAGCCGCTTGCGATTGGCGTAAGCCGCTCCGGCCGAGCAACGCCTGATCGCCTAGGCCAGCAGGGCGTCCACGTATTTGATCAGCGTCGCCATGTTGGCGATGAAGTCGCCTGTCGAAATGCCGATCTTGGGGTTCGGATCAGGGTAGGGCGAGGTGTCGGTTTTGTCTCCGACCTTGGTCTCAGAGAAGTCGCCCGGCGCGGGGGTGGGCGAGCCGTCGCCCGCGTACGGGTTGCTGGTCGTTGTCAGAGGCGTCGGCCACCAGCCTTCGGCGTTCAGTTCGGCGGTCAGCTTGGCGACCCTGGCCGGATCGGCGGTGACACCCTGGGGCGCGGAGCTGCTGAGATCGCCGCCGACGCTCAGGTCCTCGACCGAGAGATCCTTGACCATGAAGTACTTGGGCAGCGCGCGGCGCCCCTTCAGAGGCGAATGCTTGCTGGCCTCCTCGGGCGAGGTCGCTTTCAGCTTCTCGTAGCGGGCCCGCAGGCCGGCGACATTGATGTTCCGGAACGACGAGTAGTGGGTGACCGTGTTGTTGGGGTTCTCGTCGGTGAAGTAGCGGCCGTTGACCACGTTGGAGCCCGTGCGATGCACGAACAGCGCCTTGCCGGAGCCCACCTCGATGAACGTCGGGTAGCGCGGCTTTCCAGGGGCCACGGTGTCGGGCAGGCGAACCGAGTCCAGCCACTCCAGAGCCTCGGGGACCCGCGCCAGATACTTCGGATCGCCTGTCAGTTGGTAGAAGGTCATCAGCTGCGAAAGGCAGCTGGCGGTCGCGTGGGTGGCGAAGGCCTTGGGCTCGTAGGTGCGCGCGGCCGCGGGTTTGAGGTCGCCCACGGTGTGCTGCAGTCCCCAGGCCGGCTGCGGCTGGGGTTGCTGGCAGGCGACATAGCAGTTCATGGCGCGGCGGATCGGCTCCAGCACGCTTTCGTCACCCAGGGCCTGGTAGACCATGATCAGGAACTCGACGTTCTCGCCGACCACGTCGTCATTGAAGGTGATGTAGCTGGTGTAGTCGGCATTGCCGTGGTGGTGGAACTCGTCCTTCAGCGGATAGCGCTGGGGCCAGCCGCCGACCGGGTACTGGCTGTCGAGGACGAACTTCAGCGCCTTCTCGAAGGCGGCCTTGTACTTGGGGTCCTTCTTCTCGACATACATGCGCAGCATGAACTTGCAGCACTCGGCAGTGCCTTCGTCGTCGAAGGTGGCGTTGCCGTAGTAGTGCTGGAATTCCTCCAGCCGCCAGCCGTTCTTGCCGATGGTGTCGTACCACCGCTTCAGCGACGCCTCGCCGGCCAGGTCGCCCAGATAGTTCCAGCCGCCGGCCGGGTTCTGGATGGCGATCAGGGCGTCGGCGGCCTTGCAGGCCGCGTCGTAGTAATAGGTGTCGCCGGTGGCGTGATAGGCGTCCAGGAACAGGTGGCCCACCGTGCCGGTGCCGGGGGGCTGCACCCAGATCATGGTCGGGAACGCTTCCATCTCGCCCCATCGGCGCGAGAAGTCGGGCAGGTAGCTCCAGACATAGCCGCCCTTATAGGCGACCTTCTCGACCATGAACCGCGTGGCCTTCTTCATGGTGTCCAGCGCCTGAGCCTTGGTCGGCGCGGCCAGGGCTTTCAGCGGCGCCAGCGCGCCGGCGGCGGCGAAGGCGGCGGCCGAGTTGGCCATCAGGCGGCGGCGGGAAATAGGGCTGAGCGGCATGCGGAACTCCAGATGAAGGCAAGCCGCGCACGACGGAAGGCGATCCCTTGAGGGTCGCGGTTTCCTCCCGGCCGTAGGCTGGCCCGCCGCCTTATGGTGACGACTTCAGGTCATTTTGCTACCGGTGTCATGAATTGACCATCCCTTTTTCCGTCAGGACTTCACCCAAGCGCCTTATGCCGCGACAGCAGGTCGCGTCAGGCGGCTTTTCTTTTTAAAGACAATGGCTTGATGGGCGTGGTGGGGCGCGCGCGGGACGACTGCGACAGGGCGACGCGTTGCTGCCCATCGCTATTCGGGCCAATACCGCCGTAGTCTTGAGGCGAGACCGCGCCCGGAGCGGCGGCGATCGACGCCGTCCTGTTGGGGAACAGGACGACGCCCCCGGGTCCCTTGGATCTGGGGGCGTTTTCATGTCCGGCTCATCGCGTTGACGTCTAGCCCGATCGCCGCGCCTCCCTTCAGCAATCCCCCATTTTGGGGCGCCTGAGCACGATCCCGGGTCTCCCGCGCGGGCGGCGTCGTAGTGATGGCGGCAGAACGGTGTTATGACAACCTATGGCTTTATCGCCATAAAAAACCACAAAAAGGTGTGTCATGAGCGACGCCACTCTCACAGAGAAGACCACGATCACATACAATGACATCTTGGCACCGGGCGACTTCGTCACCGGCGTGCGTCAGGCGAGCGGAGCGAACAATCCCGTCGTCCTGACCGGCAATCATCCCGACAAGAACGGGGCCTTGCAGGCGCTCACCTATCAGGGGCCTCTGTTCCCCTCTTCGAATGATGGCTACGCCTTCCTGACGCCCGTGTTCGCTGGGCAGACTGTCACGACCTCGACGTTCTATGGACCGAACACGCCACTGTTCAATCCGGACATCGGCAAGAACAACATCCGCGCCGTCGGCAGCTACAAATACGCCGAGGCCTCGAACCCCCAAGCAGACCACGGCATGATGTATGAGGGCGCGCTGGACGGCGCCGGGGCCTGGACCGTCCTGGACGTTCCGAAGGACGTCGCCGGCGGCGCTGTGTTCTCGACCATTCCGCACAGCACGATGGGCGACCTGGTGGTCGGAAACTTCGATCTTTCCGACGATCCGGGCTCGGCCAGCGCCTTCATCTACGACCTGCGCACCCAGAAGTTCACCAAGCTCAGCCTGGGGCCGCTCACGACCGCCTACGGCATCTGGCAGAATGGCGGGGACGGCAGCGAGGCCTATACCATCGTGGGCGGCTATCTGGGGCAGGGGGCGATCAATGTCGGCTTTATGCTCGACTACGACGCGGCGACGCAGGCGATCACCAACGTCACCCCCTACAACTACAACGGCGACCCGAAAACGATCACGCACTTCGAAGGGGTCAGCGCCATCCCGAACGGCTATAGCCTGGCGGCCACCACCGAGGCGGGCGCGGCCTACGCCGTTGTCGAGCGGTCTCCCAAGGGCGGCTTCGGGTCGGCCAAATGGGTTCCCGTCCTGTACCCCGGCGCTACGGGCCCCTGCACTGGCAATACCGTCATCGACAATAACCTGATGGGCATCGTGGCCAGCAAGGGCGGCGTTCAGGCCTATCTGGCGACCATCGACTGACGCGATCCGGATCCGAAACCCGGATGACGCCCTTGGGTCCGCTCAAAGACCCGAGGGCGTCTCTTCCTGGCCCAGGCAGACCGCCACGCAACGCCGAGCCAGCGCTTCGGTGGCGTCCAGGAATGGAACCGACAGGTCGTCAGCGGACAAAACGAGCGGTACTTCCGTGCAGCCGGCCACCACGCTCTGAGCGCCCTTGCCGACTAGGCGATGGGCCAGCGCGGCCATGGTCTCGCGCGAGGCTGTACCGACATCGCCGTGTTTGATGCGATAGAGCAGCGCCATGAACTCGACCTGCTCGTGGTCGTCCAGCGTGACGACCTCCAAGCCCATGGGGAAGAGTCGGTCGCGATAGAGACCCAAGGCCAGGCTGGTGCCCAAAACGCCGACCGTGGTCGCGCCTTGCGCCCTTGCGGCCAAGCCAGCCGTCTCCAGCATGTCGACCAAGGGCAGGCCGCTGGAGCGCACCGCATCGGCATAGGCGTGGGCGGTGTTACAGGCGATCGCCAGGACCTGCGCGCCCGCGTCTCTCAGGCCCGTCGCCATGGCGGCCAAGACAGGGCCGGGATCGGAGTCGTTCAGGTTCCGGTCGGGGACCTTGGGGTTGATGTCGACCAAGACCCGCAGGTGATCCTGTTCGCGCTGGACCGGCGTGGCCGCCTGCAGTTTGGCGAGGAAATCCAGGGTGGCGGCGGGACCCATGCCGCCCAGGACGCCGAGCACCTTGCTCATCCGATAGCTCCCTAGGCCAGCGCCGGCTCCAGCACGCTCTGATAGCCGAACAGGCCCTGCGCGCCGCCGGTGTGTAGGAAGACGACGCGCTCACCCTTGAACGCGCCCTTGCGCGCCTGGTCGATCAGGCCCTTCATCGCCTTGCCGGAATAGACGGGGTCCAGCAGCAGGCCCTCGGTGCGCGCCGCCAGCGTCAGAGCGTCGATCACGCCCTGGTCGACCAGGCCATAGCCTTCGCCGACATAGTCGCAATCAGCCACGACGGCCTCGCGCCTGACCCGGCCCGCCGCGCCGATCGTCTCGGCGGTGGCGACGGCGAGGTTGAAGACATTCTCTTCCTGCTTGGGCTTCGGCGCGCGGACGCCGAAGCCCAGGATCGGGATATCCACCGAAAGGGCCGTGAAGCCCGCGACTAGGCCGGCATGGGTGCCGGCGCTGCCGGTGGCCGTGACCAACCGGTCGATCTTGAGATCCATCTGGTCGGCCTGGACGATCAGCTCGCGCGCGCAATCGACGTAGCCGAGCGCCCCGATCGTGTTCGAGCCGCCGCCCGGAATGACGTACGGCTTGCCGCCGCGCTGGCGGACGCTCTCGGCCGTCGCCTCTAGCTCGGCGATCATGTCGCTGCCGCCGGGAACGAAACGGATCGCCGCGCCCATCAGCTTGTCGAGCAGAACATTGCCATTGCCGACATAGTCGTCGGCCTTGGAGCCGGTGCGCTCTTCCAAGATCACCTCGGTCTTGAGGCCAAAGCGCGCGCCCGCCGCGATGGTCTGGCGGACGTGGTTGGACTGGACCGCGCCCTGGGTGACCAAGGTGTCGGCGCCCTGCGCCAGCGCTTCGCCCAGCAGGAACTCCAGCTTGCGGGTCTTGTTGCCGCCGCCCGCAAGGCCCGTGCAATCGTCACGCTTGACCCAGAGGTCGATACCGAGCGCCGCGCTCAGACGGGGCAGGGGCTCGAGGGGCGTCGGCAGGTGAGCGAAACGCGCACGGGGAAAACGGGCGAGATGCATGGGGCGCGGTTCCTTTTGGGGCTCTTCGTCTCTGCTAGCATGCTTGACGCCAAGGGCGCGCTAGGGCCTTGGATCCTTAATCTCCCGCGGAGCGCGGGGCTGAGCGGCTTTGCGGGCGTATTGCTCCTGTATAGCCGTGATCAGCTCGGTGGGAGGGATCGTCTCAGCGGGGCCTTCCCGGTAGCCCACCGCAGCCTGAAACCTGTACCAACCCGCCAGCGTGGAGCATTCAAAGCGCTGGATACGAGATCCGGTTGGCTTGCGCAGAAGGCATATCGTTCGATTGGGTTCGCGCTTGAGCAGATCGTTCAGTTGGGCCGTGATTTCGTCGGTTGTCGGGATTCTTCGGCCCTCGATGATCAGCGGATCGACGACATTCGCGTCGGTGGCCGGCGAGGCGTCTTGGGCTCCCAGGAGTGCTGTGAGGGCGAAGAGCAAAATCACGACATTCTCCCGAGATCGTCCGATCGTGAACGCAGGCTCGGGTTTCTGCAATCTGGGATTTTGAAGGCCGCGATCACTATTCTCAAGCTGTGAGAGCTTGGGCTGGCAAGGCGGAGAAAGGCGACGGATTTGGACCTGGTCTTACTCGCGCGCCCGGCGACTGGTGCGACGATAAGGTGCGGCCTAAAGGCGCCTTTGGTGGTATCATCGGCCTTGAGAACCGGCGCTCCAACGACCGGCTCCCATGGAGGAAGACATGACCCGGATGATCCCGTTCATCGCGCTGGGCGCGGCGGCTTTCCTGTTTGCCGGCGCGGCCGGCGCCTCGACGATCGTCATAGGCGGAGCCTCGGCCAACGAATGCTCCGATGCGGCCCTCAAAGGACGCTCCGACGACCGCGCCGTGCTGGCCTGCACCACGGCTCTCGAACTTGAGAACCTTAACTTCCGCGATCGCGCGAAGACCTATGTAAACCGAGGCGTTCTGCAGATGCGCCAGCATCAATTCGAGGCCGCGCGCGCCGATTTCGATCAGGCTTCGAGTCTGGATCCCAACCTCGGCGAAGCCTATGTGAATCGTGGGGCGACCCTGGTCGGCCAGGCGCGTTACCACGAAGGCGTGGCCCAGATCGACAAGGGCCTCTCGATGGGCGTCAAGGATCCCGAACGCGCGCTATATAACCGCGCCCTGGCCCATGAGGGTCTCGGCGACCTGCGCGCGGCCTATCTGGACTACGCCAAGGCCGCAGAGCTTAACCCCGACTGGACGGCGCCGAAGACCGAGCTCGCGCGTTTCACCGTCAAGCGGCCCTGATCCTCGCCTGACCGGCGCGGCGGGCTGTCCAACCAGGAGCGGCCCGTCGCATGCGCAAGGCCCTTTGCATATCGGTTTGTCTCGCGGCTCTGGGCGGCAATGTCCATGCCCAGAGCCTGCGCGAGATCGAGGCCCGCAACGCCGCCGCCCATGCGCTGGAGGATACCCGGCGCGATCTGCTGTCCAGCCAGATCGAAGCCTCCAACGCCCAGGAGCGCGCCAGGACCGACGGCTTGCTGCGCGGTCTTGAGCAACAGAGGACGGGCGCCGTCCTGGCCCCGCCATCTATGACCGTTCCGCCCGCGCGGGTCTTAGACGATCCGTCGCGCCGCGAGGTCGAACGTGTCAACGCCATGAGCCGGATCGACCAGCTGACCCAAGAGGCTCTGACGCGCAGCAACGCCCGCATGCGGGCGATCCGCCCGGCGAGCGAACCGAAACGCTGATCGTCGGCATGCGGCGCCTTCTCAGCCGCGAACCGTTGATCTCTATCAACGCGCGATCATCGCGCGGGTGAGAGGCTTCAACCATGTCCATGACCTTCACAGGCGAAGACCGCATTCTGCTGGACCGCTATATCGAGAGCGTCCTGCTGCGCTTTGGCGATGGCCGTTATAGCCTGCATGACGCCACCCAGGCGCTGGCCGAGACCTTCACCCAGGTTGGGCGAGGCCTACCGGACGTCCTGACGCATCTGCGCGGCGTGGTCGAGGCTGGCGACGACGCCTGACAGGCTTGACCGGCATCAACGCTTGACCTCCGCGTCAGCGGGCCTAGTTTCGGACCCTTGTTCACCGGGGGGCCGCGCGCGCGGCTGAGATTGGGCTTTGGCCCTGACCCGTAGAACCTGATCCGGGTCATGCCGGCGAAGGGAGGGAACGCGGACGTAGCTTCTTGGCGTCCGTCAGACCGACTCAAGCACGCACGTCCGGGTCTCCTTGGAAGCTTGAGGAGCGCCCGAAATGAACATCCAGACGACCATCAAGGCCGTGGCCGAGACAATCTCGACCGGCCCGATCCCCGGCTCGCGCAAGGTCTATCAGGCCGGCGAGCTGTTCCCCGATCTGCGCGTGCCGTTCCGCGAGGTGGCCGTCCACCCGTCGGCCAACGAGCCACCGGTCACGGTCTACGACCCTTCGGGCCCCTATACCGATCCCACGGTGGCGATCGACATCGAAAAGGGCCTGCCGCGTTCGCGCGAGGCCATTGTCGTGGCGCGCGGCGACGTCGAGGTCGTCACCGATCCCCGCCAGGTCAAGCCCGAGGACAACGGCTTCGCCCAGGGCAAGCACCTGGCCCCCGAGTTCCCGAACCAAGGCCGCAAGATCTACCGGGCCAAGCCGGGCAAGCTGGTCACCCAGCTGGAATACGCCCGCGCCGGGATCATCACGGCCGAGATGGAATATGTCGCCATCCGCGAGAACCTGCGCCGCGAGCAGAACGGCCCGTGCGTGCGCGACGGCGACGATTTCGGCGCCTCGATCCCCGACTTCGTGACGCCCGAGTTCGTGCGCCAGGAAATCGCCCGCGGCCGCGCCATCATCCCGGCCAACATCAACCACGGCGAGCTGGAGCCGATGGCGATCGGCCGCAACTTCCTAGTCAAGATCAACGCCAACATCGGCAATTCCGCGGTGCTCAGCACCGTCGCCGACGAGGTCGACAAGCTGGTCTGGGCCACCCGCTGGGGCGCCGACACGGTCATGGACCTGTCGACCGGCCGCAACATCCACAACATCCGCGACTGGATCATCCGCAATTCCAGCGTGCCGATCGGCACGGTGCCGATCTATCAGGCGCTGGAGAAGGTCAACGGCGTCGCCGAGGACCTGAATTGGGAGGTCTTCCGTGACACCCTGATCGAGCAGTGCGAGCAGGGCGTCGACTACTTCACGATCCACGCCGGCGTGCGCCTGCCGTTCGTGCCGCTGACCGCCAAGCGTGTCACCGGCATCGTTTCGCGCGGCGGCTCGATCATGGCCAAGTGGTGCCTGGCGCACCACAAGGAGAACTTCCTCTACGAGCGCTTCGAAGACATCTGCGAGATCATGCGCGCCTACGACGTGTCGTTCTCGCTGGGCGATGGCCTGCGTCCGGGCTCGACCGCCGACGCCAATGACGAGGCCCAGTTCGCCGAGCTGCGCACCCTGGGCGAGCTGACCAAGGTGGCGTGGAAGCACGGCGTTCAGGTGATGATCGAAGGGCCGGGCCACGTGGCCATGCACAAGATCAAGGCCAACATGGATGAGCAGCTCAAGCACTGCCACGAGGCCCCCTTCTACACCTTGGGCCCGTTGACCACGGACATCGCGCCTGGCTACGACCACATCACCTCGGCCATCGGGGCGGCGATGATCGGCTGGTTCGGCACGGCGATGCTCTGCTACGTCACGCCCAAGGAGCACCTGGGTCTGCCGGACCGCGACGACGTCAAGACCGGCGTCATCACCTACAAGCTGGCCGCCCACGCCGCCGACCTCGCCAAGGGCCATCCGGGCGCTGCGATGTGGGACGACGCCATCAGCCGCGCGCGGTTCGAGTTCCGCTGGGAGGACCAGTTCAACCTGGCGCTCGATCCGGAAACCGCCCGCAAGTTCCACGACGAGACCCTGCCCAAGGAGGCGCACAAGACCGCCCACTTCTGCTCGATGTGCGGTCCCAAGTTCTGCTCGATGAAGATTAGCCAGGAAGTCCGTGAATTCGCGGCCGCCCAGGCCCCGAACGAAGCCGAACTCGGCATGGCCGCCATGAGCGAGAAGTTCAAGGAACAGGGCTCGGAGATCTACCTGAAGTCCGAGTAGGGCCTCAGTTGCGGTGATTTCACTGGCGCGGCGGCGGGGAGCCCTTCACCGTCGCGCCATGAAACGTCTGAGTCTCCTGGCTGCGGCTGCTGTTCTGACCTTGGCAGTTCCTGCCTTAGCGGAAAGTCCCTTCTGGCCGGTGCAGGCCAAGGGCGCCGTCGCTTCGGAACTGAGGGGCGCCTGGAAATCCCGGGGCTATGGCTGGATCGTCGAGTTTGGTCCCGATGGCGGCAAGCTGTTCCAGACGGCCGGCGGCGCCTGCTATGCCGACCCCCGCAGGGAGCCCGACCCGGACAGGATCATGGCCGTCTGGCGCGCGGAGGGGCAGGGTGCGATCACGCTCGCGGGCGACCCCGCCAGCGCGCGCTATCTGTTCGACCGCCTTCCCAGCCTGCCAGCCGTTTGCGCTTCGACGGCGCCCTGGACGCCTGACCGGACCACGGCCTTCGTCGCCGACACCTTCGCCGAGGTCTATCCGCGCTCGGCTGAGCGTGGCTTGGACTGGTCCGCGCGGAAAGCCGCCGCCCAAGCCAAGCTGAGTCCTCAAGCCACGGATGCACAGCTCTGGGCGGCTCTCTCGGACATGCTCGCTGGCGTGGATGATCCCCATGTCGAGCTGCACGGCGTCGTCGGCGGCGATCAGCGCGATCTGGAGCCGGGCGTGTCACCGACCCTCGCGCGCGTTTACGCCGCCGATCCCGAAGGCGGCGAAAAGGCCTGGCTGCAGGCCTATCGGGAAGGAATCTTGACCCGGGTTCTGGCGGGCAAAGGGCGTCAGGCCGCCAACAACCGGATCTTCTGGGGGCGGGCCGACGACATCGGCTACCTGAACATCGTGACCATGGGCGCCTTCGCCCGCAACGCCGCGCCCGATGATCCGCGTCCGCTGGACGCTGTGCTGGACGAGGCCTTGAGCGCCTTCGCTGGAGCCAAGGCCGTGGTCGTTGACGTCAGCAACAATCGCGGCGGCTATGACACGATCAGCCGCGTGATCGCCGCCCGCTTCACCGACCAGCCGCGTCAGGCCTATTCCAAGGTCGCGGTCGGCGCCAAGGCGGCGTCGCAGGCGGTGACGGTGGAGCCGGCGAACGGCCCGCGCTTCACTGGCCCGGTCTATCTGGTCACAAGCGACATCACCGTCAGCGCGGGAGAGACCTTCGGCCTGATGATGAAGGCGCTTCCGAACGTCAAGCACGTCGGCGGCGTCACGCGCGGCGCCTATTCCGATCAGCTGCTCAAACCGCTACCGAACGGCTGGGCCTTTGCGCTTCCGGCCGAGCTCTACAAGGCGCCGGACGGCGGCGATCAGGAGGGTAGGGGGCTGGCGCCGGATACGCCCATGGTCATCTTCCCGTCGCAGGACCTCTCCGGAGGGCACGCCAAGGCGATCGAGGACCTGATGGTCGAGATTCGGCGAAGCGTCCGCTGAGGTAGGCGCGGTCCTTTCAGTCTGTAATTTGTTTCTATCCTGAAACATCATTGCTGAGGCTGAGGGTTGTCCGCTGGGAATGTGACCGGGTTTCAAAGCTTCACCCGAAGGGAGGCGCGCCAAGGACACACTGGTGCGCGCTTTATCACACATACTCCCTTCATAACGCTGGGCGGCGTTGCGACGCGGGACGCTGGCCCGTAAGCAGCGGCAACCCAAGTCTCTTCTTGCTTTCACCCTATGTTCCGTGGGCCGAATGACCCTTTCCGTACTTCTCTACGGGCTGGCCGCCGCCGCGCTCGATCCCGCTAACGCCGCCGCGACAGCTCCGTTGTCTTCCGCGTCGCCGGTGATCGAGCAGCAGAAGCAATCCGCCGCCAAAGACGACGCTCCAAACGAGGTCGAAGGACTGGTCATCCAGGCCGATCCTCGGGGCAAGGTCGAAGGCGACATCAAGCCGGACCTCGAGCTGAACGAGGAGGAGATCCAAAGCTTCGGCGCGACCAGCATCAGCGAGTTGCTGAGCCTGCTCTCGGCGCAAACCACGAGCACGCGCGGTCGCGACTCCAGCAGCGGTCCCGTGCTGCTGGTGAATGGGCGACGCATCTCAGGCATGCAAGAGATTCAGGGCGTACCGCCGGAAGCCATCGAGCGCTTCCAGATCCTGCCCGAAGAGGTCGCGCTCAGCTACGGCTACAAGGCCGATCAGCGGGTCGTGAACATCATCCTCAAGAAGAACTACAACGCGCTGCAGACCCAAGTCTCGGCCACCGTGGCCACCGATGGCGGCCGGACTGTTCCCAGCGCGGGCGGCAACCGGGTCCATATCGACGGCGACAAGCGCTGGAACGTGGACGTCCAGCTCTCCCACGAGCCCTATCTGCTTGAGACCGACCGGAACATTGTCCGCGCGGCCAACGGTCAGCCCTATGATCTGACGGGCAATATCGCGGGCGTGAACGGCGCCAGCATCGCCGACCTGTCCGGGCTGACGGGAAGCGCGGTGACCTATGCCGGCGTTCCAAGTTCGGCCCTGATCGGAAAGGCGAGCCTCTCGGACTACGCCCGCCTGGCCAACAGCTACAACACCGGCGACCTTACCCGCGACCGGTCGCTGATCTCGCAGTCCGACAAGGCCACGCTGCGCGGCTCCTATAGCCGGGACATCAATAAGCAGACCCAGCTGACCATCAGCGGCAATCTGGAAGACACAAGCAGCCACGCGCTGCTGGGCCTGCCGGGGGTGACGTTCACCCTGCCGGCGGGCAGTCCGTTCTCGCCGTTCTCGCAGGCCGTGACGGGCTATCGCTATATCGACGCGCCGGGGTCCCTGGCCCGCGACGTCGACACCTTGCGCACCCAGATCAGCGCGGCCGCCAACGGCCGGGTGAAGGACTGGCGCTGGGCCTTCACAGGCGACTTCGACCGTACCGCGACGGACACGACCACGGGACGGGGTCTGGACGCCTCGGCTTTCCAGGCGGCGGTCGCGGCCGGCGATCCGACCGTCAATCCGTTCGGCGTGATCCCCACCAACCTCTACAAGACGCTGGCGGCCGATACCGCAAAATCGGTCTCGACCTCGGCAAGCGCTGACCTAGTTCTGAATGGCAACCTGTTCCAACTGCCCGCTGGCCCCTTGCAGACGACGCTGAAGGTGGGGGTCAACAGCAAGGGGCTGGACTCCAAGACCGTGCGATCAGGCGTGACGACGACGCGGGACATCACCCGCACCACCGAGAGCTTCCAAAGCAGTTTCAATCTGCCGCTGACCAGCACCCGCCAGGACTTTCTGGCCAAGGCCGGGGACCTCTCGGTGAACTTCAATCTTGGTTATGACGACCTGTCTGATCTTGGAGGCCTGACGACGCTGGGTGGCGGCCTGAACTGGTCGCCGATCAAGAAGATCAGCTTCATCGCCAGCTACACCGACGAACAGGGCGCGCCGACCACCAACCAGATCAACGATCCGGTGGTCGTGACCCCGAATGTCTCGGTTTTCGACTTCACGACCGGTCAGACGGTTTTGGTCACCCGAACCGATGGCGGCAACGCCAGTCTGCGCAATGACAATCGGCAGGTGCAGCGGCTGGCCGTGAACTTCAAGCCGTTCGACAAGACCGAGCTGACGTTCAACGCGACCTATACCCGCGCCGAGACCAAGAACATGATCGCCTCGTTCCCGGCCATCACGCCGGATCTGGAGGCCGCGTTCCCGGAGCGCTTCACGCGCGACGCGACGGGGACGCTCGTGGCGATCGACGCGCGACCGGTGAACTTCGCCAGCGCCGAGAGCGAGAACGTCCGGTGGGGCTTCAACCTCTTCAAGCCGATCGGTCAGCCGACCGGCGGTGCGGCGGGTGGTCCTGGGGGCTTCGGCGGCCCGGGAGGCGGTGGGATGCGGATGGGCGGTCCTCCCGGCGGTGGTCCTGGTGGTGGCCCAGGCGGTCCTGGCGGCGGGTTTGGCCCGCCCGCGGGCATGATGCGCCCCGGTCAGGGCATGTTCCAGCTGTCCGTCTATCACACGTGGCGCCTCACCGATGAGGTCACGATCCGCGATGGTTTGCCCGCATTGGACCAGTTGAATGGTTCGGCCATCACGTCGCGAACCGGCCAGGCGCGGCACGAGGTCCAGGTGCAGGGCGGCTACTTCAGGAACGGCCTGGGTATGCGCTTCAATGGGACCTGGAAGGACTCGACCTGGGTCGACGGCGGCGCCACCGGCGGACAGACGCTGTACTTCTCGGACATCGCCACGGTGGGCGTGAACTTCTTCGCCAACTTCAGCGTCCCGGCGCGGAAGAAGGCCGTGGACCGCTTCCCGATCCTGAAGGGCGCGCAGGTGTCGTTGAACTTCGACAACATCCTGGACGCCAAGCAGACGGTGCGAGACCAGGACGGCAAAACGCCGCAGGCCTACCAGCGCGATTACTTGGATCCGCTGGGCCGCACGGTGCGTATCGGCTTCCGAAAACTGCTCTAGAGGCCGTGTACGATAGATCAGCGGGCTCTCAACACGTCCTTAAGCTGTCTGTCGTACGCTGTTTTCCTAGGCAGCCAATTTGGCTGGGTCGGAGGTCGTCATGTCGATCATGACATCCGGTACGCGTCGCGCAGGCGACCACTTCGAACCTACGGACACGGACCCGCAGGTTCAGCGCCGCATGCGCGGCTATCTCGAACAGATCGACTACACCGCCTTCGCTTCGAACAAGGCGGTTCTGTCCGTTAGTCTCCCTCGTGTGGAGGGGGACCAGTTCCAGCATCTGGCCGTCGCGGCCTCGACCGCGCGGGCGCGCTGGGTGACGGAAGCGGTGGCGATGGCCGACGCCGGGCACTCGCTGTCCGAGGCTCAGGTGGCCAGGTTGCGGCATTTGCGCTCCACCTACGAGGAGCTGACCTCGGTTTACGAGGCCATGCGCCGCATGGTCGAGCGCGGCTACATCGCCTATCGCCCCATCTCGGCGTAATTTATCCCGGATAATATTGACTCGGATTATCGTCCGGGTAAAAATGCGTCCAGGAGGCGATCATGTCCGGACGCAAGGCGCTGTTGCGCGCATACAAGGAACGAAAAGTGGAGGCGGGAGTCTACGCCGTCCGCTGTCAGGCGAGCGGCGAGGTGTGGGTCGGCTCGACCCCGGACCTCTCCACGCGACAAAGCGGTGTATGGTTCACTCTGCGACTGGGCTCGCATCGCGAGCCGAGCTTGCAGGCGGCCTGGAATGCCTATGGCGCTGACGCCTTCGTCTTCGAGCCGGTCGAAACCATCGACGCCGAGGGGCTGGACGCCTTTGGCCGCGCGAGCCGTCTGAAGGACCGCCGTGATCACTGGGTCGGCACGCTGAACGCGCGGGGGCTGAATTGATGGAAGAGCGCTATGTCGTCTTCCACGGCCACGACCGCGTTGCCGTTGGAACACACTTGGAGGTGGCTCTCGCCACCCGGGCGCTGGCCTCGCAGGCGGGCGTGCTCGTCTTCGGGCCAGATGGTCGCGTCATCGACCTCGATCTGAGCGGAAGCCCCGAGGATATCGCCGCGCGTCTGACGCCAGCCCAGTCTGCGCGTGGGCGAGGGCGTCCGAAGCTCGGCGTCGTCGCTCGCGAGGTGACCCTGCTCCCGCGTCATTGGGATTGGCTGGCCAGTCAGCCCGGCGGGGCGTCGGTGGCGCTACGCAAGCTGGTCGAGGCGGCAAGCCGCGCCGCCGAGGGGCCAGATCGCATCCGCTCCGCTCGCGAGGCGGCGTATCGGTTCGCTTCAGCCATAGGCGGAGACCTGCCGGGCTTCGAGGAGGCGATGCGCGCCCTGTTCGCGGGTCACGATGCGGCGTTCGAGGCGCGGATCGAAGCCTGGCCGACCGATATCGCCGCGCAAATGCGAACCTATGCGGCGGAGGCGTTCGGGTTCGATCAGGGCGCGGACTTGGCCAGCACGTCGGCCAGCAGCGCCGAATAGGCCGCCTCGAACGGCGCGCGGTCGCTTTCGGGCTTGGTCGGCCAGAGCGGGCGCAGCGCCGCCGTGCGCGCCGCCGCGTCCAGGAGCCACGTGGGGTCGGCCTTGACGAGGCGGGCGGTCCGTTGCTCCACCTCCGCCGTCGGGCGTCCGCTGTAGGCGAGCAGAGAGCGCAGGGCCCAGGCCGCCTGTTCCTGGGGATTGGGCTTCGCCGCGCCCGGCAAGCGGCCCGCGCTCCAGCGCACGGCGTCGACGATCTGCCGACGATAGCGCGGATCATCCCAGGTGCTCGGGGTGTGACCCAGGTTAGTGTAGAACAGCCGGCCCTTGCCGATCTGGCGGGTCCAGGTGACGGGCACGAACCAGGGCCGTTTCAGCGCCATGTCGCCGAAATCCAGCGCCTGCAGCACGCGGACGCGGGTCGGATCATAGTCCTCGTACTGGTAGATCTCTTCGGCATAGGCGAAGCGGCGCGGCCAGGCCTGGTTCATCGGCTCGCCGGGGCTGCCCAGCGCCTGCACGCTGATCGGCGTGCCTTGCGTCCAGGGATGACCCGCGAACTTGCCATTGATGAAGGCGGTATAGGTCTCGCCGGGGCCGTCATAGGGCCAGCCAGTGTCGGTGGCGCTGTGCAGACCGACGAAACCGCCCCGGCCGCTCTTGATCCAGTCCTGGATGGCGGCCCAGGTCGCGGGCGCGATCGGCAGGGCGCCGGTGGTGTAGAAGACCAGGACGTCGATCTCCTTCAGCGTTTCCGGCGTGATCGTGCGGGCGTCGCGGGTCGAGCGGACGCTGAAGGCGCCCGAGCGCGCGCCGATCTCGGCCATGGCGATCTCCGACAAGGTCGGGCCGTTGCTGGCTTTTGGAGGCGCGACGGGCGCATGCACCCAGCCCACCGACTGGTCGAGATAGAGAACGCGGACCTGATCTGTCTTGGGCGCGGCCGTGGTGGGGACCGCGAGTGCGAGGAATGTCGCGACGAGAATGAGCAGGCGCGTCATGGCGGTCTTTAAGCCCCGGGCTGGAGAAGGTCCCAACGGTTTCCGTAGAGATCCTCGAACACCGCCACCGCACCGTAGGCTTCGTGGCGAGGTTCTTCCAAGAACTTCACACTGGCGGCGCTCATCCGCGCATGGTCGCCAGCGAAGTCGTCCGTATGCAGGAACAGCCACACCCGGCCGCCGCCTTGGCGGCCGATCGCCTCGGCCTGATCGCCGCTGGCCCGGGCGAGTAGGAAGTTCGTTCCGTCGGTTCCAGGCGACACGACGACCCAGCGTTTGCCGCCGCCCATGTCGGTGTCCTCGACCAGGTCGAAACCCAGCTTGCCGACATAGAAGGCGATCGCCTCGTCATAGTCGGCGACAAGCAGGGAGACGAGGGCGACGCGGCGGGCCATTTGCGGTTCCTTGGACTGGCCCATTGCATATCACGCGTCGGCGGCCTGTCAGGGGGGGCGTCCGCAGACTTTGTTTCCTTCGGGCGGCTGGCGCCGTTAGGGTTCGGGCGTCCGCTTTCTCGGAGATCGTCATGAGCTCACATGTCCTCTGCGCCCTGGCCCTGGCTCTAGCGGCCTTCGCCGAAACCAAGGTCACGCCCGTCGCCGCCAAGGATCTTCCAGTCGCCGTGGTCGCGGCCATCAAGGCCGTCGCGCCGGCCATGGTCATTCAGGAAGCCGAGCTGAAAGAGCGGGAAGGGCGCCGCTACTACGACGTCGAGGGCGTCATGCCGGACGGCTCGGAGATTGAGTTTGACCTGCTGGAGGAGAACAGCCGCTGGCGGATTGTCGAGACCCAACGCGACATCGCCTGGCGTGACGCCCCCAAGCCCGTGCGCGACGCGGCGGCGGCGTCCGGCAAGGCGATAACGCCGGTGCGGGTGATCGAGAGCACCCAGTCGGACGGCATGGTGATCTACGAGCTGTTCGCGGCCGGCAAGCCCAAAGAACCGTCGATGGAGGTCAGCCTCAAGGACGGCCGCGCCAAGGTGTTGGCCGAGGTCTGGCCCCACTAGAGCGGCCAATCCCAATCCGCGTGTTCTTAAGTCGCCGCCAAATACGGGTTGCTGGGCGACGGGGCATGGGCCACTTTGCGCGCCTTCTTTGAAATCGGTGACTCTCCATGCCGCGCGACGCGGCCGGAACGGCGCTTCTTCCGGAGCGGCCGCGCGGCCCCATCCTCACTGACCTGATCGAGCTGCTCCGTCTGGCGGGGCCGGTCGTGCTGTCGCGTCTGGGTATCATGGTCATGGGCCTGACCGACGCGATCGTGGTCGGCCACTACTCGGCCCAGCAACTGGGCTTCCACGCCATGGCCTGGGCGCCGTCCTCGATCTTCGTGACCATGAACGTTGGCTTGCTGGTCGGGGTGCAGGTGATGACCGCGCGCGCGATCGGCGCTGGCAAGCGGCACGAAACCGGCGCGGTGCTGCGCCGGGGGCTGACCTATAGTCTCTGGCTGGGGCTGGGCGGCATGGCGCTGCAGGCGCTACTGGGACCGTTGTTCCTGCACAGTCTGGGCTTGAAGGATGGCCTGGCCGAAGGCGCGACCTCGCCGCTCATTGTGTTCGCGCTATCCCTGCCGATCTATTCGGTTTCGGTCGTCCTGACCTTCTGGCTGGAGGGGCTGGCGCGGCCGACGCCGGGCGCGGTGATGATGTGGCTGGCCAATCTGGTGAACCTGGCGGCCAACCTGCTCCTGGTTCCTGGAACCTTCGGCCTGCCGGCGCTGGGCGCTACGGGCGGGGCTTGGTCGACCTTCGCCGCGCGTGTGGCGCTGGTCGTCGCCCTGGCGATCTATGTGCTGCGCATGAAAGAGGCCCGCGAACTGGGCGTCTTCGACAAGCCCGCCCGAGATCGGCCGGCCGAGATCGAGCAGCGCCGGATCGGCTATGGCGCCGGCGCGTCGAACTTCTTCGAGGTGTCGGCCTTCGCCGGCATGAACCTCGTCGCGGGCTGGATCGGCGCCTTGGCGGTCGCGGCCTGGGCGGTGGTGCTGAACGTGGCGGCGATCATCTTCATGATCCCTCTGGGCGTGGCTTCGGCGACGGCGGTGCAGGTCGGGCGGGCCTATGGCGCGCGCGACCCGGCGGGCATGACCCGCGCCGGCTGGATCGCCTTCGCGGTGATCGCGGTCATCGGCGTGGTCGCGGCCCTGATCCTCTATCCGACGAAGCACTGGGTGGCCCTGGCCTATACGACCGATCCGGCCGCGCTGCAGCTGATCCTGCCAGCCCTGGTCCTGACCTGCTTCTTCCTGGCGCCGGACGCCGTTCAGGTGGTCGCGGCCCAGGCGCTGCGGGCGCGGGGCGAGGTCTGGGTCCCGACCATCACCCACCTGATCAGCTATGCGCTGGTCATGGGGCCTCTGGCCTGGTGGCTGGCGATCCCGCGCGGCATGGGCCTCAACGGCGTGGTGCTGTCGGTGATCGCCACCAGTTTCCTGTCGGCGGGCTTCCTGCTGGCGCGGTTCAGGATTCTGGACTTGCGGGACAAGCGTCTGTCATCCCGGCCGTAGCGAAGCGGAGAGCCGGGACCTCGGCAGACTCTTGAGTTTCCGTCGGTCCCGGCTCGGCGCGCTGCGCGCTTGGCCGGGATGACAGTTCACTAGGCCCCCAGGATCCAGCCTTCCTCGGTCTCGGCGACCTCCAGGGCGTCCTCGTCCAGGCCCTTGGGCGCGGCGAAGGCGGCGGCCAGCTTGCCGGCTTCGTCCAGCTTGGCGAAGTGTTCGGCCAGCTCGCGCACCTGCGCCAGGTCCTTGACCTCGCCAGGCGCTGGGACGACCTTCAGCAGCGACGGATAGACCTCGGCCGCGACGACGGCGACGCCCTCGAGATCGGCCTCGGTCAGGGTCTTGAAGCCCGTCTCGAACGGCCAGATGCGGACGGCCTCGCCGCGCGCGTCCTTCAGGCGGCGCACCGCCGGGATGCCGACGATCGCCTGACCGCCGACCGAGCCGTTGTAATAGAGCTTCCAGATCGAATGCGCGCCTTTCGCGGCCTTATCGGCCTGGCGGAACTCGGGAAGGTCGTCGGGACCGTGCTCACGGACGCGCTTGGGCTGCAGCGTCGTCAGGGCGTCCTTGGGCGGGCACCCCCAGAACGGGAAGGGCCCGCCGGTCAGGCGTCGGTTGATCTCCGAGCCGACGCCGAAGCGATTGTTGGTGTTGTCGACCTTGTCCTTGACCATCTTGGCCAGCTGGTCCCAGACCGCGCGCCAGGGCTTTTCGCCGGGCAGGGCCAGGGCCTTGGCCAGGCCGCGCGGGAAGCCCAGCGGGAAGTCAAAGCCCACCAGGGCCCGCTCGCCGCGCTTCTTCAGGTCGTCGAGGATGGCGGCCAGACGGGTCTCGGCCTCGGCCCGGGTCGCGGGATTATAGCTTTCGAACGTCAGGCGAAAGCGCACGTCGCGCTTGAGCACGCCGATCCAGATGGAGTCCGCGCCCGTGCTCGGCTTGGCCGCAGCGCTCCAATCTACGATCACATAGGCGCTGAACAGACGCGACACGGGCCAGGGCTCCGAAAGAGAAACGAAGTGGCGCTTCTACTCTTCCGAGAGCCTCGCGGCCAGATCATCAAAGCGCTTGACGCGCCGATATCAGGCCGCGTCGCGGATCTTGGTGGTCGGGCCGATCGGCCGGCCGTTGCGGGCGAACCAGCGGATCGGCGGCTCGCACGACGGGCCCAAGGCGGCGCGGACGATCGCCGGGGGACGGCGCTCTTCCGGGGTCATGAACAGGCCGTTCGTCTTCAGCTTCAGGCCTGCGACCTTGTGAGCGCCCAGCATGGTCAGCGGCACGGCCAGAACCAGGCCCAGCAGGATCGGCGCGGTCGAGGTGAAAAGGTCCGGCGTGAACCAGAAAGCGCTGGCCAGGACGAGGCCGGCGGCGCTGATCCAGCCCATGGCGGCCGAGGCCTCCTTGAAGCTGACCTTGTCGGCGTCGCGGCGCTGAGTGGCCCAGCCGCCGACCTTGCCGGCCAGGATTTCGACGATGGCGCGGGTCTGGGTGAACATCAGCATCGGCGCGACGAGAGCCGACAGCAGCATCTCGACGGCCAGGCCAGCGGCCATGCGCCGCTTGCCGCCGAAGCCCTTGACCTCGGCCTTGCGGCTGAGAACCAGGATCGCGCCCAGGATCTTGGGTCCAAACAGCAGCACGAAGGTGATGATCATCGCCCAGGCTGTGGCCTGGATCTCGCGCCAGTCGATCAGGGCGTGGGCCGCAGCCTGCAGATCGGCCATGGTGAAGGCCGCCTTCTTCAGCTCGGGCATCAGGGCGCGCGAGGTGATGCCGGCCGTCAGGGCGATGAACCACAGCGGCGAAAGGGCGTAGCTCAGCACGCCGATAATGAGGTGCAGGCGGCTCATCCAGTGCAGGCCCGGTAGGCCAACCAGCGGCACGTGCTGGATGTTGCCCCGGCACCAGCGGCGGTCGCGGGTGGCGAAGTCCAGCAGGTTCGACGGGCTCTCCTCGTAAGAGCCCTCCAGATATGGGGCCAGGTGCACGCTCCAGCCGCCGCGGCGCAGCAGGGCGCTTTCCAGGGCGTCGTGGCTCATCACTTCGCCGCCGAAGGGCTTGGGCCCGTTGAGGTGCGGCAGGCCGCAGGTCTCGGCGAAGGCGCGAGTGCGGACGATGGCGTTATGGCCCCAGAACGAGCTCTCCGCGCCCGACCACCAGGCCAGGCCCGTCCAGGCGACGCGGCCATACAGGCGCGTGGCGAATTGTAGGGTGCGGGCGAAGATCGTCTGGCCGTTGATGATCATCGGCATGGTCTGGATCAGGCCAGCGCCCGGATGACGCTCCATGGCGTCGGCGAGGCGGACCATGGCGTCGCCCGTCATCAGGCTGTCGGCGTCCAGGACCAGCATGTGCTCATAGGCGCCGCCCCAGCGGCTGACCCAGTCGGCGATGTTGCCGGCCTTGCGGCCCGTATTTTCCTTGCGGACGCGGTAGTAGACGTTGCTATGGGCCTCGCGCCGGAAGCGGGCGAAGCAGGCCTGTTCGGCCAGCGCCACCTGCGCGTCGCGGGTGTCGCTGAGCACGAAGATGTCGAACTGGCGGCTCAGGCCCGTCTCGGCCAGCGAGGCGTCCATGGCGCGCAGGCGAGCGAAGACGGCGGCGGCGTCCTCGTTGTGCACCGGCATCAGGATGGCGGTGCGGGTGTGCAGCTTGGGTGTCGGCTTTTCGCTGTCGATGCCGAGCGGATCCTTGGGCTTGCCCAGCAGAATCACGAAGCCGGCCACGGCCGTGCAGAACCAAAGCGACAGGGCCAGGAACAACGGGGCCAGAAGAGTCAGGACGATGGCTTCCAGCCGGGTCACGCCGCCCAGCGCGATTGTGTCGAACGTAGCTTTCCAGCCGGCCACGCCCATCACGAGGGTCGCCAGCGCGACGAGCCACCGGCGCATCGTCATGCTCGCGACGATCGCGGCGGCGCGGCGCGGGCCGCCTTGCCAGAAGCCCAGCGGCTGGACTGGCATGGCCAGCGGCGCCTCGGCGGGGATCTCGACGGTGTCCCGCCGCTGCACGACCTGATCGAGGGACACGCTCGTGGAGGTGCGCACGTCGAAGAGGGCGGAACGATCGCTCATATCGTCAGATCTCGGACTTTCTTCCGGCGAACCGGGCTCTCTCCGCGTGTTTCGCCGTCTCGGGCCCTTTCCGCGTCGTCTCGGGTTCGCTAGGGAACCGTGCGGGCGCGCGTGATGGATGCATGACGGCGAAAACCGGCGTGGAGAAGCACCGGCGACGCACACAGTAAAACCTCGATCACAAATTCGCTACCAGAAATCACGCTTGTTTCGCAGTTGCGAGAAAATACACCAGCCGCGCGCCAGGCGAGCAAAGCTCGCCTTCTGATGGAATTTAGCTAACATGATGAATTTCCGGCGTTTCTTCATTTTGGCCGGCGTTCTGGCGCTTACGGCCTGCGGCGATGCGTCCAAGATATCGCGCACTCAGCCCGCTTCGGTTGAGGCCGTCGCCTCGACCGAAGCGCTGCCGACCTATGAGGCGCGGGGCGTGATCTCCAGCTTGGAGGGGCAGATTCTCACGCTCGATCACGACGGCGCGAGCGGTGCCGGACTGAAGGCCGGGCGCGACACTTTCAAGGTCTATGCCGACGTGCTGGCCGAGGCGCCGCTTGCGCCTGGGGCCCGCGTGAAGTTTCAGTTCAAGAAGACGCCGACAGGGCTCGAACTGTCGAAGCTCGAGCCCCGTGACTAGGTCCTAGCTCAGCTTCACCAGCATCTTGCCCAGGTTCTCGCCGGTGAAGAGCTTCACGAACGCGTCGGGGGCGCGCTCGACGCCATTCTCTACCGTCTCCTTCCAGGTGACTTTCCCGGCCTTGATCCACTCGGCCATGTCCTTGGCGAATTGCGGGAACATGTCGACGTGGTTCGAGACGATAAAGCCTTCCAACCGCAGGCTCTTGCCAACGGCCTGGATGATGTTCGACGGGCCTTCGGGCTTACCGGTCTCGTTGTACTGCGAGATCATTCCGCATAGGGCGAAGCGGGCGAACGGACGGGCCGAGTTGATCGCGGCCTCCAGGTGCACGCCGCCGACATTCTCGAAATAGACGTCGATCCCCTTGGGGGCGACCTTGGCTAGCTCGGCGACGACGTCGGGCGTGGCCTTGTAGTCAATCACGTGATCAACGCCGATCGACTTCAGGAAGGCGACCTTCTCGGGACCGCCGGCCGAGCCGATCACGGTGTGGCCCTTCAGCTTGGCGATCTGGCAGACGACCGAGCCCACGGCGCCGGCGGCGGCCGAGACGAAGACGACGTCGCCGTCCTTCAGAGCCGCCACGCGCAGCAGGCCGACATAGGCGGTCAGGCCGGGCATGCCGACCACGCCCAGGAAGGCCTGGGGCGGGATGCCGTGGGTGTCTAGCTTGGTGATAGCGCCCAGGCCGCCGGCCGCCAGCGCCTTGGGCGAGGCGTTGTAGGCCTCGCGCCAGCCGAACATCGAGCTGACGATGTCGCCCGGCTTGAAGTCAGGATCGTTTGAGGCGACGACCTCGCCGACCGCGCCGCCTTGCAGCGGCTCGCCGATCTGGAAGGGCGGCACATAGCTGGGGCGGTCGTACATGCGGCCGCGCATATAGGGGTCGACCGACATCCACAGGTTCCGCACCTGGATCTCGCCGGCGCCCGGCGCGGGCAGATCGACCGTGGCCAGGTCGAAGTCCGAAGCCTTGGGCAGGCCGACGGGACGGCTCTTCAGGCGGATCTCGCGGGACGTGATCATGATCTTCCTCCCCTTGGCCGAGCCAAGTGTTGTGAATTTAAACGACTGTTTATCGCGTCCGTGACGAAGGCTCCAGTGCTTCTATGCGGTCGCGAAGCGGAGTAGAGAGCGCGCCATGACCCAGACTCTGAAAGCGGGCGTCGTCGGCGCCGGTGTGTTCGGCGGCTATCACGCCAAGAAGTACGCGGAACTGCCGGATGTGGTTCTGGCGGCCGTGTTCGATGTCGACCTGGCGCGCGCCAAGGCGCTGGCCGAACCGCTCGGAGCGCGGGCCTTCGACGACATGGACGCCTTCCTGGCCGCCGTCGATGTGGTCACCGTGGCCACGCCGGCCGTGCATCACGCCGGCGCGGCGCTGGCGGCGCTGAAGGCGGGCAAGCCGGTCTATTCGGAAAAGCCCCTGGCCGTGTCACCGGAGGACGCTGACAAGATGGTCGCCGCGGCCGCCAAGGCCGGCGTGCCGCTGGCCTGCGGCCACCAGGAGCGGGTCGTGTTCCTGGCCATGGGCCTGCTGGACATCCCTGAACAGCCGCTGCGGTTGGAAGCCGTGCGGCGCGGCACGCCCTCGGACCGAAACCTCGACGTCTCGGTGGTGCTGGACCTGATGATCCACGACATCGACCTGGCCCTGGCGCTCTGCGACGGTGAGCCCGTGGCGGTGGACGGCGAGGGCGCGATTACCCGCTCGACCTCCCTTGATTGGGTCAAGACCGAAGCCACCTTCGACAACGGCTTCACCGCCGTGTTCGACAGCTCCCGCGTCGCCGAGGCGCGCGAGCGGACCATGAAGGTGGTCTACCCCTCCGGTGAGGTCGAGATCGACTTCCTGACCCGGGCCTTCCGTAACACCACGCCTTACCCATTGATCGAGAACTTCACCGAGACGCCGGCCGGCAAGGACCCTCTGGGCCTGTCGGTCGCTGGCTTTCTGGCCGCCGTGCGCGGCGAGGCGCCGCGTCCGGTCGTGACCGGCGTCGAGGCCGCCCGGGCGCTGGACCTGGCGCTGGCGGTCGAGCAGGCGGTCGGCGGTTAGTCGTCCAGATCGAACGGAAGCTCGTTCTGGTCGCTGGGCGTCTCGCGGCGCGCCTTAGAGACCGGCTTGAAGATCGGCTCTGGCGGCGGAGGCGGCGGATCGTCGTCCCACGGCGGATCATCGAACATGTCCGGCTCGGCTGAACGGGCTGGTGGGGCGGCGGGGCGCGCCACTTGGTCGAAGGTCGAGTGGCGGGACGTCGCCGACGCCACGGGCGCTGGCGGAGGTGGATCGAACATCGCCTCGTCGTCCTCGTAGGGGGCGTCCTCATACGGATCGTCGTCGAACGGTTCTGGCGGCGGCGCGACAGGCCTTGTCGGCGCGGCTTGCCGAGGCGACGGGGGGGAGGCGGCTGCGATGGAGCCTCGACGGTCACCGGCGCGGCCTTTTCCGGTCTGGGCGGCAGCGGACGGCGGACGATCGCCTCGCAGCGCGCCAGCCAGCGATTGGCCTCCTGCACCAGTTCGCCGGCGGAGCGGCTTTCGCGGCGCTGCTCGTCGCCCGGCGCCCAGAGGTCCAGCGTGAAGTCCGGATGACGCGGGTCGTCGAAGACCAGGCGCAGGGTGACGTTGTCGGCCTGGGGTGACATGTGGTCGATCGCGCGGCGGCCTTCGCCGCGGAAGACGCGGCCCATGACCTGGTTGTCGACCAGAAGCTCGGCGCCGGTCAGCTCATCCAGGCGATAGACCAGGCACCAGCCGCCACGATCCCAGGCGACGGCCAACAGATTGGTGGAGAAGGAGAAACCCGCGCCCCGGCCGCGACCGCGCGCGACGATCACGCCCTCGGGCTCGCTCTTGAGCACGTTGCGCAAGGCCCGGCGGATGCGCCGGTCCTCGTCGCCGTACCAGATGGCGAAGCTTCCCATGAACGTCACCGCCGTGCCGGCGATGGCCACGAACAGCAAAAGACGCGCGAGTTCGCTCATGGGGCGCAGACTAGCGGCGCTTGCGATTCCCGCCCAGAGGGGCGGCCAAAGGGGCGAGCGGTCGCATCAGATCCGGAAATGACCGACGACCGGGACGTGGTCGGACGGCTTTTCCTTGTCGCGCTCGTCGCGGTGGATGACCACGGTCTCCAGGCGGTCGGCGGCCTGCGGCGAGAGCAGAAGGTGGTCGATCCGGATGCCCAGGTTCCGCTGCCAGGCGCCAGCCTGGTAGTCCCAGAAGGTGTAGCCGCCCGGCGCGCCGTCGGCCTGCATATAGGCGTCGGTGAGGCCCAGGTTCTTCAGGGCGCGGAAGGCGGCGCGGCTTTCGGGGCGGAACAGGGCGTCGCCCAGCCAGGCTTCGGGGTTGGCCACGTCCTGAGCTTCGGGAATGACATTGTAGTCGCCGGCGATGACCAGCGGTTCCTCGAAGGCCAGCAGGCCCTGGGCGTGGGCGTGCAGACGGCGCATCCAGGAAAGCTTGTAGTCGAACTTCTCGGTCCCGATCGGATTGCCGTTGGGCAGGTAGATGCCGACCACGCGGAACGGCGTCGGCGCGCCGATCACCGCCTCGACATAGCGGGCCTGCTCGTCGACCTCGTCCTCGGCCAGGAAGGGCAGGCCCTTGCGGACGTCCTCGACCGGGAACTTCGAGAGCAGGGCGACGCCGTTATAGGTCTTCTGGCCGTGGACGACGACGTTGTACCCCAGGCGCTCGAAGGCCTCGCTGGGGAACTTCTCGTCGACGCACTTGATCTCCTGCAGCACCGCGACGTCGGGCGCCTCGGTCTCGAACCACTCCAGGACGCGTTCGAGGCGGGCGTTGACCGAATTGACGTTCCAGGTGGCGATGCGCATCGAGGACTCCAGACTTGGGTGCGGAAGCTAGGGCCCAAGGCGGAGCGGCTCAAGCCGCTGTATCGCGGTTAGATCGAGAAGCTGACGCCGCAGCCGCAGCTGGACTTGGCGTTCGGGTTGCGGACGCGGAACTCCGCCCCGGCCAGTTCGTCGACGAAGTCGATCTCCGAGCCTTTCAGCAGGGCCAGGGAGACCACGTCCACGAGCGCCGCGGCGCCGTCGCGCTCGATCTTCAGGTCGTCGTCCTCGACGGAATCGACCAAGTCGAAGCGGTACTGGAAGCCCGAGCAGCCGCCGCCGTCCACCGCGACGCGCAGCATCAGCGGGCGGCCCTCGCTGGCGGCGATGGCCTTGATCCGGCGGGCGGCGTTTTCGGAAAGCGTTAAGTCTGTTTGGGTCATGGCTGTGGAAAAGTTACCTTCGCCCTATATGAGGGTGTCGCGGCCTCTTCGGAAGGGGCCAAATGACCAACGCGATAAAGGCGGTTTATGTCTCAGGCTCCGTACTTCGTCCCGCGCGCGCCCTACGCCGAAGATCCGTTCAAGTCGAAGGGCCGTCGATTCAAGGAAGACGAGAGTCGCACCCGGACGCCGTTCGCCCGCGATCGCGACCGCATCATCCACACCTCGGCTTTCCGCCGCCTGAAGGAAAAGACCCAGGTCTTCGTGGCGCACGAGGGCGACAATTTCCGCACGCGCCTGACGCACTCTCTGGAAGTCGCGCAGGTGGCGCGCTCGCTGGCGACGGCTCTGGGTCTCGACAGCGACCTGGCCGAGACGATCGCCCTGGGCCACGATCTGGGCCATCCGCCGTTCGGTCACGCCGGCGAGGACGAGCTCGAAATCCAGATGCGCGATTACGGCGGCTTCGACCACAACGTCCAGACGTTCCGGGTCGTGACCGAGCTGGAGCACCGCTATCCGGACTTTTTGGGCCTGAACCTGACCTGGGAAACCCTGGAAGGCATCATCAAGCACAACGGCCCGGTCACCAATAAGCTGGGCAAGCCGTCCTGGAAGGCCATCTCCAAATACGACAACGAGTACGAGCTGGGCCTGGACAGCTGGGCCTCGGCCGAGGCCCAGGTCGCGGCCCTGGCCGACGACATCGCCTACAACAACCACGACGTGGACGATGGCGTCACCGCCGGCCTGTTCACGCTGGACGAACTGATGGACGTGCCGCTGATCGGCCCGATCCTGTTTGCGGTGAAGAGCGAGCGCCCGGACCTCGACCCGCGCCTGACCCATCTGGAAGCCATCCGTCGCATGATCGGCGCCATGATCGACGACGTGATGGGCGAGACCCTGCAGCGCGCCGCCGCCACTGGCGTTCAGTCGGCCGATGACGTGCGTGGGCTGGACCACGCCCTGGTCGCCTTCTCGCCGGACATGGCCGAGGACTTGGCCCGCCTGCGCTCGTTTCTCTACGAGCGGATGTATCGCCACTGGCGCGTCAATCGCACGCGCAGCCAGGCTCGCCGTATTCTCGGCGAAATGTTCGCGCTATTCCTGAAGGAGCCGGAGGTCCTTCCGACCTACTGGTTCGCCAAGTCGCAGAACCGCGACGAAGCGGGCAGGGCGCGCGTGGTGTGCGACTACATCGCGGGCATGACCGACCGTTTCGCGATAGAAGAGCATCGCAAGCTGTTTCATCTCGACGTCTGGAACTAGGCTTCCGAGCGCCGGGGCGAAGCGGCTAGGACGTGTGAGGCACGTCCGCCGTCTTAGCGGCGCGAATGCTTCTGGGACGGCGCGGGCTTGGGGTAACCTGAAACCGGCGCGTCCGATTCGAGGCTTTCGATCCGCGCCCCGAGTTTTTGGAGCTTAGCTTAAGATGTCCGATCCGCACCGCGGGGCCTATACGCCGCCCACCGACGCGCCTCTGTCGTTCGACGCGCGTCAGCCCGTGCGCGGCGCCCGCCCGCTGCCCATGACCTTGATCATCAGCGCGGTGGTGCTGGTCACGCTGGTTGTCGGCGTGGCGCTGGTCTATCGCGGCGGCATCCGCGATCCCAACGCGCCGCCGCCCGCCGTGGGCAATCAGGTCGCCGAGATGAAGGCGCCGCCGCCGGCGGGCAGCCAGCCCCAGGATCCGGCCTCCGGTCTGCAAATCTATCATAGCGAGGAGCCGCAGCCGTCGGCGACCTTCGCCGCGCCGCCCGAGACGCCGCAGCCGCGTCCGGCCGTTCCGCTGCCCACGGCTCCGGTGCAGACCGCCGCCCTGCCGCCGGCCAAGCCCGCCGCCGCGCCGACCATCGAGTCCCTGGCCACCGACGCCGTGGCCCCCAAGCCCGCGCCGAAGCCGGTTCAAGTCGCCGCCGCGACGCCGCCAGCGCCCAAGCCCGCCGCTGCGGCTCCGGCGCCGGCCGCCGCCGCGCCCAAGCCTGTCGCGACCGCCACTGGTCCCGCGTCGGTGCAGATCGGCGCGCTGTCCTCGCCCGCCCTAGCCGACAAGGCCTGGACCGAGGCCGTGCGTCTGGCTCCCGGCCTTGCCGCCGGCAAGGGCAAGAAGGTCGAGGCTGTCGATCGGAACGGAACCACCCTCTACCGCACCTCGGTCACCGGCTTCCCGACCCGTGAAGCGGCCAAGGCCTTCTGCGAGGCGATCGCCGCCTCGGGCAAGTCCTGCTTCGTCAAATGAGCCTGCTGATGGGCGCCTCTTCCGCCGCCATCCTGGGCTGCGCCGGGACCACGCTGACGGCGGAAGAAGCCGCCTTCTTTAAGGATGTGAAGCCCTGGGGCTTCATCCTGTTCAAGCGCAACATCGCCGACCCCAACCAGGTGCGCGCCTTGACCGCCGCCCTGCGCGAGACGGTCGGGCGTCCCGACGCGCCGATCCTGATCGACCAGGAGGGCGGCCGCGTCGCCCGTCTGCAGCCGCCACACTGGCGGACCTATCCCCCGGGCCGGGCCTATGGCGAGCTGGTCGCCAATGATCCGCTGGTCGCCCGCGAGATCACGCGCCTAGGCGCGCGGCTGATCGCCCACGACCTTCATTCGCTGGGGATCAACGTCGACTGCGTGCCGGTGCTGGACGTGCCGGACCCGCAAGGCCACGAGATCATCGGCGACCGCGCCTATGGCGACACGCCCGAGCAGGTGGCGACCCTGGGCCGCGCGGCGGCCGAGGGTCTGCTGGCCGGCGGCGTTCTGCCGATCATCAAGCATATCCCCGGCCACGGCCGCGCCATGGCCGACAGCCACCTGGAGCTGCCGGTTGTCAAGGCCAAGCTGGCCGAGCTGGACGCCCGCGACTTCGCGCCGTTCCGGGTGCTGTCCGACATGCCGATGGCGATGACCGCCCACGTCGTCTACACGGCCATTGACCGCAAGAACCCGGCGACCACCTCGAAGAAGCTGATCAAGAAAATCATCCGCGAATCCATGGGCTTCGACGGGCTTCTGATGAGCGATGATCTGTCGATGAAGGCGCTGAGCGGCGACTTCAAGCAGCGCGCCAAGGACAGTCTGTCGGCCGGCTGCGACGTCGTCCTGCACTGCAACGGCGATATGGCCGAGATGAAGGCCGTGATGTCGGGCGTCGGTCGGATGTCCAAAGAGGCCCGCCGCCGCGCCCAGGCGGTGATGAACCGGCTGGTCAAGGTTCCCGAGCCCCTCGATGTCGCCGAGGCCCGCGCCCGCTTCGACGCGGCGTTTGACGGAAAGTACGCTTGAGCACGGGCTTTCAGCCCACATTCGACTTCGAGGCCGCTCAGGAAGCGGCCGAAGACGGCGCCGCGCTCGTCATCGACATCGACGGCTACGAAGGCCCGCTGCACGTTCTGCTGGCGCTGGCCCGTAGCCAGAAGGTCGACCTGCTGCAGCTGTCGATCACGCGGCTGGCCGAGCAGTACCTGGCCTTCGTGCAGCAGGCCCGCCGCGTGCGCTTCTCCCTGGCGGCCGACTATCTCGTCATGGCCGCGTGGCTGGCCTATCTGAAGTCCCGCCTGCTGCTGCCAAAGCCCGAACAGCCCAAGGCCGAGGAGCCGCCGGCCGAGGAAATGGCCGCGCAACTGGCTTTCCGCCTCGCCAAGCTGGACGTCATGCGCAAGGCCGTCGAGGCCCTGAAGGAGCGGCCGATCCTGGGGCAAGAGGTCTTCATGCGCGGCGACCCGGAGGCCGTGAAGATCGTCTCCTCGACGCGGCTGGAAGGCGACCTCTATAGCCTGATGAGCGCCTATATCGAGCAGCGCAAACGCGAGCACAGCCGCCACTACGCCCCACGTCCGCCGACCGCCTATCCGCTGGAAGACGCCCGCGACCGCCTCCGCAGCCTGTTGCCGAAAATGGAGGACTGGACGGTCCTGTCCTCCGTCGCGCCAATCGAGCGGGCGCTGGAGGATGACGACGGGCCCACGCCCGCCTCGTATCTGGCCTCAACGCTCTCGGCGTCACTGGAGCTCGTCAAGGAAGGCGTGCTGGAGGCGCGGCAGCTGGAGGCCTTCCAAGACATCTACTTGCGGACCAGGGCGGAGCCGCTGGAGGTTGAGGCGTGAGATCGTTCTCATCTCCGACCTCCCCGGCGAATGCCGGGGCCCAGATCGAGCGCGTTGTCGTCCGACGAACCGACAGAGCGCTTTTCGCATCACCCCAAACCGCTCAGACTGAAACTGGGCCCCGGCATTCGCCGGGGAAATCGGCTATGGGGTGGGCATGACCACCGAGCTGGATCCTCTCTTCGTCGAGCGCTGCATCGAGGCGCTGCTGTTCGCGGCCGCCGAGCCGCTGAGCGACGTCGACCTGGCCAAGCGCCTGCCGGAAGGGGCCGACATCGCCGCCGCGATCGCTAGCCTGCGGGCGCGCTATGCGGGCAGGGGAATCGAACTGGTCGAGGTGGCGGGGCGTTGGCGATTCCAGACGGCCCATGATCTGGCTTTCCTGATGACCGAGGAGCGCGAGGAGCCGCGCCGTCTGTCCAAGGCCGCCCAGGAGACCCTGGCCATCGTCGCCTATCACCAGCCGGTGACCCGCGCCGAGATCGAAGCGGTGCGTGGCGTGCAGGCCAGCCGGGGCACGTTGGACGTGCTGCTGGAGCTGGGGCTGATCCGGATGCGAGGTCGCCGCCGCACGCCGGGCCGGCCGGTGACCTTCGGCACCACCGACGCCTTCCTGGAGCACTATGGTCTGGCTTCTCTGGCTGATCTGCCAGGGATCGCCGAGATGAAGGCCGCAGGCCTGCTGGAGATGAATCTGCCGCCGGGCTTCAACGTGCCGGATCCCTTGGGCCTGCGCGCTGCGGGCGACGAGGAGGACCCGCTGGACCTGGAGGACGGCGAGACGCCCGAGTTCGCGCAAGACTTTTTGGGCGAACCCGAGAAGGCCTGACCCGCTGGCGGGGCCTCATTATCGCGGCCGGGCTGTTGCGCTTGGCTCAGCGCCACGCGAACGCCTATATTGATACAGAGATTGTAACGGCGCGGCTCACGGTCTAAAGCGCCGCTGTCGCAAGGAGCACCGACGCTATGGGTAGCATGAGTTGGATTCACTGGGTGATCGTCATCGGGATCGTCGCCCTGTTGTTTGGTGGTCGCGGCAAGCTCTCGAGCGTCATGGGTGACGCTGCCAAGGGCATCCGGGCGTTCAAGGACGGCCTGAAAGACGACACCAGCAGCGAAGCCGCCGACAACAAGGCCAAGGGCGCGCTGCCGCGCACCGAGGCCGAGGCGGAAGAGCTTCGCAAGTCGTAAGATTTAAGGCGCGCGGAGACGGTCTTCGCGCGTTTTGGTCCACTCTTCCCTCGGGGGGTCTTAAAGCCCCGCCGTTCTAAGGCGCGTCCATGCTTCCTGATATCGGCGGCACAGAACTCCTCGTCATCGCCGCCGTCGCCCTGATCGTGGTGGGTCCCAAGGATCTACCCGCGCTGCTGCGAAAGCTTGGCCAGTTCGTCGGCAAGATGCGAGGCATGGCCTCGGAATTCCGGGCCAGCTTCGACGAGATGGCTCGTCAATCCGAGCTCGACGAGCTGCGTCGCGAGGTCCAGGCCATGCGCACAGGTCAGTTCACCAATCCCGTGCAAGCCGCCGCCGACGCGGTGCGCGAGGGCGGGGCCGATCAGGTGTTCGCCGAGATCGACGCCTCGCTCAGCAGTGGCGCGACCTCGATGCATCCGTACGCGGGGGGGCAGGCGCACGATCCCGCGCCGGCGACCGATCACTCCATCCTGCCGCCGCCAACCGCCGAGATCGTCGAAAAGCCCAAGCGCGCCTCGCGCAAGAAGGCGGACGCCGAGCCCGTGATCGTCGAGCCGGCCAAGGCCCCTCGCAAGCGCGCGGCCGCCAAGAGCGACGCCACCCTCGAGGTTCCAAAGGCCGCTTCCGCGCCGCGTAAGCGTTCGGCCAAGGCCGGCGGCTCCAAAGCTTCGGACATCGTCTCGTGAACGACAAAGCCATCGGAAACGACCACGAGGACGACATCGAGGCCTCGCGCGCGCCTCTGCTGGATCACTTGATCGAGCTGCGCATGCGGCTGATCATCTGCGTGGCCTCGATCGCCGTGGCGTTCGGGGTCTGCTTCGCCTTCGTCAAGCCGATCTTCCTGTTCCTGGTCAGGCCGTTCACGGTGGCCGAGGGGCTGAAAGCCATGGAGGATGCGGGCGGCAAGCATGGGTCGTTCGACCTGCTGCTGGCCCTGGTGGGCCTGAAGACCGTTCCGGCCAGCGCCATGGCGGGGATCACCCTGCAGGCGACCGCGCCGCTGGAGCAGTTCTTCACCAACATCAAGCTTTCGGCGTTCGGGGCGATCATCATCGCGTTTCCGATCATCGCCTGGCAGCTGTATCGCTTCGTCGCGCCGGGTCTCTATAAGAAGGAGCGCAATGCGTTCCTGCCGTTCCTGATCGCCTCGCCGGTTCTGTTTCTGGTCGGCGCGTCGCTGGTCTACTACGTGATGCTGCCGTTCGTGCTGTGGTTCTCGCTAAGCCAGCAGATCGTCGGCGACGGCGTGAAGGTCGTGCTGCAGACGCGGGTCTCTGAGTACCTGACCCTGGTCACCACCCTGCTTCTGGCGTTCGGTCTCAGCTTCCAGCTTCCGGTGGTGCTGTCTCTGGCGGGGCTCGCCGGATTGATCAATTCAGAGATGCTGCGGACAGGGCGTCGCTACGCCATCGTCGCGGTTTTCGTTCTCGCGGCGATCGTCACCCCGCCCGACCCCATCAGCCAGATCACCTTGGCCGTGCCCTTGTGCCTGCTTTACGAGGTCTCGATCTGGTGCGTGTGGCTGATCGAGCGGCGCCGCAAGCGCGAAGACGAAGAGGCCGAAGGCGCCTCGACTTAAGATCGCTTCTCGTCCCCCTGATGGGGATGGGGCAAAGAAAAAGGCCCCGCGACCGAAGTCGCGGGGCCTCTTCATATCGTCTGTCTTGTGTACAGGCTTAGGCGGCGACGCCGGCGCGGGCCTGTTGTTCCGGCTTCGCGATGCGCGCTTGCAGCTGGGCCTTGGCCGAGCGGACGGTGTCGCTGACGCAGGTTTGGTACGACACGACGCTGAAGTTCGGCTGAGCCTTGCACACCGTCTGAGCGGCGGTGCGGATTTCGGCGTGCAGTTGGTCGCGGGTCTTGCCCTTCAGCGAGATACGGACGACCGAGACGCTTTCAGAGGCTTGGGTCTTGCCGGCTTCGCGAGCGCGCAGGATCGAGGCCAGTTGGCGGTTAGCGCTGATGACGGCGCCTTCGATGCAGTCGTCGATTTGCGACTTGGCGGCGGTCGAGCAGACGGTGGCGGCGGCGGTCTTGATTTCGGTTTCCAGTTGGACCGAAGTCTTGTTGCTGACCGAGACGCGAACTTCGTTGGTGGCGGCGCTGGCCGGAGCGGCGACGGCGGCGGCGATGGCGAGGGCGGCGAAAGCGGCGAAGGTCTTCATGGTTCAAAATCCTCTGAATGATCGAGATGGCCGGGGAGGGCCGTAAAGGTCAAAAACGCGTACTGAATTGGTCGCGGCTTTTCGGCGATTGCGATTAAGTCTGGGTGTGGAAGGACGCCTAATTCCCGTTAACAGGTAGGAATTAGGTGCGACGTGCGGTCGCAGGCCCTTTAGGCCTCCCGCTTTCGGAGAGTGCATCGTCTTGAGCCCATAGGGGCGTCGCGGCGCTTGGCGCCCCCGCCGACGCGCCTTAGAGAGGGCGTTTCTCCTACCTCTCCCGAGCTAGCGTTCGATGCACGACATCAAGGCCATCCGCGAAAACACCGAAGCCTTCGAAGCCGCCTGGTCGGCCAAGGGGCGGTCAGGCGCGGCCGCCGAGGCCGTGAAGCTCGACGCCCAGCTGCGCGCGGCCCAGACCACGCTGCAAGAGGCTCAGGCCAAGCGTAACGAAAGCTCCAAGCTGATCGGCATGGCCAAGGCCAAGAAGGACGAGGCCGAGGCCCAGCGCCTGATGGCCGAGGTCGAGACGCTGAAGGGCGTCATGGCCACCGCGGCGGAAGAAGAGGCGAAGGTCGGCGGCCAGTTGAAGGACCTCCTGGCGTCCTTGCCCAACATCCCCGCGCCCGAGGTTCCGGTCGGCGAGGACGAGGCGGGTAACAAGGAGCAGCGCCGCTGGGGCGACGCGTCCAAGCTGCCGGCCGGCAAGCTGAACAAGCCCAAGGACCACGTCGACCTGGGCGCGGCCCTCGGCGGCATGGACTTCGAGGCCGCGGCCCGCATGAGCGGCGCGCGCTTCGTGGTGCTGAAGAAGGAGATCGCCCGCCTGGAGCGTGCGATCGGCCAGTTCATGCTGGACCTGCAGACGGTCGAGCACGGCTACACCGAGGTCAGCCCGCCGCTTCTGGTGAAGGACCATGCTCTATACGGCACGGGTCAGTTGCCCAAGTTCAAGGATGACCTCTTCCGGATTGGGACAGACTGGAATGAAGTAGCGGAGTTGATCGCTGATCACCCCGTTGATGTTCCGAGAACCGCTTTTCCCGATCCTCCAACCTCTCTGGAGCATATGCTCTTAGTCGGCCGACTGGGCGGTGAAGGTCACCACTGGCTGATCCCGACCGCAGAAGTCTCCCTCACCAACATCGTCCGCGAGCAGCTCGTCGCCGAGGAAGAGCTGCCGATGCGGCTGACGGCCCTGACGCCGTCGTTCCGCGCCGAAGCGGGCTCGGCCGGTCGCGACACGCGCGGCATGATCCGTCAGCACCAGTTCTACAAGGTCGAGCTGGTCTCGATCACCACGCCCGACCAGTCCGAGGCCGAGCACCAGCGCATGGTCGAATGCGCCGAGACGGTGCTCAAGAAGCTGGAGCTGCCGTTCCGCACCATGCTGCTCTGCACCGGCGACATGGGTTTTGGCGCCAAGAAGACCTACGACCTCGAGGTCTGGCTGCCGTCGCAGGACATGTACCGCGAGATCAGCTCGTGCTCGAACTGCGGCGACTTCCAGGCCCGCCGCATGGACGCCCGCTATCGCAAGACCGGCGAAAAGGGCGGCCACTTCGTCCATACCCTGAACGGCTCGGGCCTGGCCGTGGGCCGCACGTTGGTGGCGGTGATGGAGAACTACCAGGACGAGGGCGGTCGCATCCATATCCCGGCCGTGCTGCAGCCCTATATGGGCGGGATCACGCACATCGGGGGCGCGGCGTGAGGATTCTCCTCACCAACGATGACGGTATCCACGCGCCGGGCCTGACGGCGCTTGAGACCATCGCCCGCGCACTCAGCGACGATGTCTGGATCTGCGCGCCCGAATACGAGCAGTCGGGCGCCAGCCGTGCGCTGACCCTGGCGGACCCGCTGCGCGTCCGCCGGTTGGACCCGCGCCGCTTCGCCGTCGAGGGCACGCCGACCGACTGCGTGATGATGGGCGTGCAGGAACTGGTCGAGGGGCAAAAGCCCGATCTGGTGCTGTCGGGCGTTAATCGCGGCCAGAACCTCGCCGAGGACGTCACCTTGTCGGGCACCGTGGCCGGCGCGATCGAGGGCATGGCCCTGGGCATCCCGTCGATCGCCCTGTCGCAGTCGATGACCTATTTCCACGACGAGATTGTCGCCCATTGGGAGACGGCCGAAACCTTCGGCCCTGGCATCGTCCAGCGTCTGCTGGAGGTGGGCTGGCCGTCGGACGTGGTGATGAACGTCAACTTCCCGGCCTTGCCGCCAGAGAAGGTCACGACGGTCGAGGTGACTCGCCAGGGCTTCCGCGACGGCCACCTGCGCCATATGGAAAAGCGCACCGATCCGCGCGGCCGCGACTACTACTGGATGGGTTTTACGGCCAAGGCCTCCAGCCCGGCCGAGGGCACCGACCTGCGCGCGGTCTATGATGGCCGAATCTCCGTGACCCCGCTGCACATCGACCTGACGCACTACGAGACCGCTCACGCGCTGAAGGGCGTGCTGGGCGGGGCTCCGCCCAAGCTGAAGGTGGCGGAATGAGCGGACGGACGACCAAGGCGGCCGAAAACGCCAAGGCCGACCTGCCGCGCCTGATGCAGGCCCTGCGCGACCAGGGGGTCACCGACCCCCAGGTGTTGAAGGCTATCGAAACGACGCCGCGCGACCTGTTTACGCCGGACCTGTTCAAGGACCGTTCGTGGGAGGACTCGGCCCTGCCGATCGCCTGCGGCCAGACGATCAGCCAGCCGTTTATCGTGGGCCTGATGACCCAGGCGCTCACGGTCGAGCCGCGCGCAAGAGTGCTGGAGATTGGCACTGGCTCAGGCTACCAGACCACGATCCTCAGCAAGGTCTCGCGCCTCGTCTACACGATCGAGCGCTACCGGACCCTGATGAAGGAAGCCGAGGGCCGCTTCCAGAAGCTGGGCCTGACCAATGTCATCACCAAGTTTGGCGATGGCGGCGAGGGATGGGCCGAACAGGCGCCGTTTGACCGCATTATGGTCACGGCTGCGGCCGAAGATGATCCCAAGAGGCTGCTTTCGCAGCTGAAACCCAATGGCGTGCTGGTCGCGCCGGTGGGGAAGGGGCCTGTTCAGAGCCTTCGCCGCTATGCGGGCGACGGCAAGGGCGGTTTCCGGGTCGAAATCCTGTGCGACGTGCGGTTCGTGCCGCTGCTGGCCGGCGTCGCCAAGGATCAGTGAGTTTGGGGCGTCGGGCGAGGTCCGGCGGCCTTGGTGTTAAGACTTGATTCACCCTGGCGGCGCCTTTTGAAGGCCCGACGGGAAAGGAGACGTCATGAGGCAGTTGTGGACGCAAGCGGCGGTGATCGCCCTGTCGGCTGGAACGCTCTCCGCCTGTGCGACCGCCCCGCAGTATTCAACGCGCGAGGGCCAGGCCCCCGCGTCCGCGATGCGGATGCCCACGCCGAACTTCCCGATCACCCAGCCGCCCGCAAGCGCGCCTCAAGCGGCTGCGCCCCAGGCCGCCGCGCCAGAGACGGGCGCCGAAAGCGACGCCGTGGCGACAGCGCCGATGGTGGCCGCCGCGCCGGCTCCCGCGCCGGTCCAGTCCCAGCCGCTGGCGCCGGTGACCCAGTCCGAACTGCCGCCGCCCGCGCCGGCTCGCGCCGCGCCGCAGCCGGCTCTGCGCGCCATTCCGCCCAAGACCGTCGTCACCACCTCGGTCACCGGCCCCGTGGTCGAGGTCGACGGTAAGGCCCAAGTCCACGTCGTGAAGTCGGGCGACACCCTGACCTCGATCGCCAAGAAGTTCGGCGTCAACGTCAACGACCTGGCCAAGGACAACGACATCAAGAAGGGCCAGACTCTGCGTCTTGGCCAGAAGATCAACGGCCCGGCCAGCGAGCAGAAGGCCTATGTCGTCCAGACGGGCGACACGATGTTCGCGATCGCCAAGCGCTTCAGCGTCACCGCCTCGGCCCTGGCCGAGGAGAATGACCTGTCCACGGGCGCCTCGATCCGGAAGGGGCAGAGGCTCAAGCTGCCCGACGGCTACAAGGACAAGGGCCCGATCAAGACGACCTCGGTGGTTCCGGGAACCGCCGCTGCTCAGACCGAAGTCGCCGAGGAAGAGGCCGCCCCGACCCCGGCGTCGACCCGCGCCAATGCCTCCGCGCGACCTTCGCGCCAATCCGCCGTCGAGCCCACGACCGTCAGCACGACCTCGCTGAGCGTCACCGGCGCCGTGGTCGAGGTGGCCGGCAAGCGCCAGGTCCACACGGTGAAGTCGGGCGACACCCTGACCTCGATCGCCAAGAAGTTCGACGTCAACGTCAACGACCTGGCCGAGGACAACAAGATCAAGAAGGGCCAGACCCTGCGTCTGGGCCAGAAGATCAAGGGGCCGGCCAGCGAGCAGAAGGCCTATGTCGCCCAGTCCGGCGACACCCTGGCCGAGATCGGCAAGCGTTTTGGCGTCACCGCCAGGGCCCTGGCCGCCGAGAACGGCCTGCGGGCTGCCGCCACGATCAAGAAGGGTCAGAAGATCCGACTGCCGGACGGCTTCCGGGACAAGGGGCCGTTGAAGACCACGACCACGGTCGCCAAGCCGTCGCCGACGGAGTCTTCGAACACCTACAACCGCGTGGAGACCCCGACGCCGTCGGCTCCGGCTCCCTACACGCCCAGCGCTCCGCGCCCCAGCGCGCCGGTCGCCGCCCAACCGATCACGCCGCCGGCCTCGTCGCGTCCGATCATCGAGAGCAGCGCCGCCCCGACCGAGGCCGAGATCATCGCCTCGGGGAAGGGCAAGTTCGACTGGCCGTTGCGCGGCGAGGTCATCTCCGACTTCGGCGTGAAGGGCACGGGCCAGCGCAACGATGGCCTGAACATCCGCGCCCCGCAGGGAACGCCGGTCCTGTCCGCCGCCGACGGCGAGATCGCCTATGCCGGCAACCAGGTCCCGACCTTTGGCAACTTGGTGCTGGTCAAACACGCCGACGGCTGGGTGACGGCCTACGCCCATCTCTCCAGCACTGCGGTCAAGATGCGTCAGCAGGTCAAGCAGGGCGAGCAGATTGGCGCGGTCGGCGCCACCGGCGGGGTCAACGAGCCCCAGCTGCACTTCGAGATGCGCTATGCGCCGACGGTCAAGGACAAGGCCAAGCCGGTTGATCCGGCGCTGCTGCTGCCGCGCTAAAAAGAAAGGCCCGCTTCGAAAGAGGCGGGCCTTTTGCTTTTCCGGGCGGCTAGAGGCCTCGCGTCATGAAGACGCTGTTGGGATCGGGCTTGTAGTCGCCAAAAGGCTCGCAGGGTTGGAACCCGTTGCGGGCGTACATGGCGTGCGCGGGAACGAAGAAATCGCTGGCCCCGGTTTCCAGGCTCAAGCGCTGGAGCCCCAGGGCGCGCGCATGGGTCATCAGGTGGTTGAGCACCGCCTGGCCAACGCCCTGGCCTCGGAAGGCCGCCGCCGTATGCATCGACTTGATCTCGCCGTGGGTGGCGTCCAGCCGCTTGAGCGCGCCCACGCCGGCCAGCGTCTCGCCCTCCCAGGCGGCGAAGAAGTCGAGATCGGCCGCGCGCATGGCGTCCAGCGGCATGACGTGGCAGCTCTCCTCCGGGGCGGTGGAGCGCATGGCGGCGAAGTGGTGCGCCAGGAGAGCGATGACCTGGGCGTCCTCGAAGTCTCCGGCGACGATGTGAAGATGCGGCATGACGAGTGTCCTAGATCGCCGTGGTGTTGATGATGAGGTAGCGGGCGACCGACGCGCCGGGATTGCCGATCCGCCGGGCGTCGACGCCGTGGTGGCGCAGGCAGTCGCCCGGAGCCAGGCGATAGGTCTCGGCCTCGATGTCCAGGCTCAGCTCGCCCTCGATCACATAGAAGAACTGTTCGCGGCCGGACGGCGCGTAGCCGTCGCGTCTTGGCCGGTCCAGTTCGTAGCGAATCTCGGCGCCAGGAGGTAGTTCGCCCAACGCCAGCTCGGTGGCGTAGCCCTCGGTGGGCGGAGCGATCAGAGCGCGCACGAAGCCGCTCTCGGGATCGCGCCAGCGCGCGGCCTCGCCTCCGCGTAGCAGTCGGGGCGCATGGGTCTCGACCGCCGCCAGCAGCCGCGACATCGTCAGGCCGTAGGCATTGCAGAGCCGCCCCAGGGCGTTCGCGGTCGGGCTGGTCTCGCCGCGCTCGATCCTGGAAATCGTCGCGCGGCTGAGACCCGTCAAGGCCGCCGCTGCGTCCAGCGACAGGTCGCGCTCGCGGCGAAGGGCCTCCAGACGCGCGGCCAGAGCCTGATCGGCGGTAGTCTCGGGATCGGACGGTGGCACGAAGGAAGCAGGCCTCGACTGGGGTTCTCTAAAACGAGAGAATTTCCCAAATTCGATCGAATTGCAATCGCGCTGTCGCCGCGCGCTTAGCTGGGCAGATTCACGCCAAGCTCGCCCGCCAGGTCGCGCACGAACTGCCAGGCCACGCGGCCTGAGCGGCCGCCGCGTTGGGTCGACCACTGCAAGGCGCGGCGATCCAGGTCGGGCGTCTCCAGGCCGAACCGGTCGCAATAGGCGTGGATGGCGGCCAGATAGGTGTCTTGGTCCATCGGCGGGAAGCCGATCCACAGGCCAAAGCGGTCGGAGACGCTCATCTCCTCCTCGGCGTTCTCGGCGGCGGCGATGGCGCCTTGGCTCTCGACGTGATCGCGCGGCATCAGGTGGCGGCGGTTGGAGGTCGCCACGAACAGCACGTTCTCCGGTGGGCCCGAGACGCCGCCCTCCAGCGCCGACTTCAGGGCCTTGGCGGCCGCCGCGCCGTCCTCGAACGAAAGATCGTCGCACAGGACCACGAAGCGCTCGGACCGGGCGCGCAGCAGATCAAACAGCGGTGGCAGGGCGACGACCTCGTCGCGATCCACCTCGATCAGCTTCAGATCCGGATAGGTGTCGGCCAGGGCCACGAAGGCGGCCTTGGTCACTGAGCTCTTGCCCGTGCCCCGCACGCCCCAGAGCAACACGTGGTTGCTGGGCAGCCCCACAGCGAAGCGGCGCAGATTCTCGACGAACCGCGCCTTTTGTCGGTCGATGCCGACCAGCAGGTCCAGCGACAGCGGATAGTCCGGCGCGGGGACGAAGGCGCCATTGGCGGGCTCATGTCGGAACAGACGCGCGCCCGAGAAGTCCGGCTTGGCCGGAAGGGGCGGGGCCAGGCGCTCCAAGGCGTCGGCGATGCGGGCGAGCAGGGGCGTGGCCGGGTCAGTCATGGTCCGTTCCATACCCTCGCCGGCTCGCATTGCAAAAGGGAAGGCGAACGCATAGCTTCCGCCGACTTGGCGCGACCCTATGTAAGGCGGCGCGCCTTATCGGATTTATTTGGAGTCTCCATGAACAGCCTGAACGCCCAAATCCTGCAGCTCGCCCCCATCCTTCTGATGGTCGTGCTGTTCTATTTCATGCTGATCCGTCCGCAGCAAAAGCGCGCCAAGGAGCATCAGAACATGCTCGCCAACCTGAAGCGCGGCGACAGCGTCGTCCTGTCTTCGGGTGTGCTGGGCAAGATCGTGCGCGTCGAAGACAAGGAAGTGGGCGTCGAGATCGCCCAGGGCGTCACCGTGAAGGTCGTTAAGGGCATGATCACGGAAGTCCGCGCCAAGGGCGAGCCGGCTGCCGCCAACGACGCCAAGACCTGATCCAAGCGGTCTTGTCGCAAGAGGGTCTCTCGGTTCGGAACGATCACCGGCCGAGGGGCTCCGACTACCGATTTGAAGCCTCGCGTCATGCAAGTTTCGCTGATGCGGGCTCCAGCGCCAAACTCCGGGCGTCGAAAGGCGTCGTTCCGAGCTCGTATCCATGCTGACACTGTCCCGCTGGAAGATTGTCCTGGTCACCTTGTCGGTGATCTTCGGCATTCTGTTCACCCTGCCCAATCTCTTGCCGCAGAAGACGCTGGACGGCTTTCCGGGCTGGCTTCCCAAGCAGAAGCTGAACCTGGGTCTCGACCTGCAGGGCGGCTCGTACCTGATGTACGAGGTCGACACGACGGCGCTGCGCCAGGAACGGCTGAAGAATCTGGTCGAGGACGTCCGCACGGTTCTGCGGGGCGAGCAGATCGCCTTCGCCGAACTGGCCGAGGTCGATGGGACGGTTCGCCTGCGGATCACTGACGCGGGCAGGGTGGATGACGCCGCGAACCTTCTGCGCCGTTCGGTCGGCTCGCCGTTCGCCGGCTCGGTGAGCGGACGCGACGTGTCCGTCGCCAAGCGCGACGATCAGCGTCTGGAAGTCTCTTTCGTCCCCGAAGCGGCCGCCAATGACGCGGCCATGGCCGTCGAGCAGAGCATCGAGACCATCCGCCGCCGGATCGACAGCCTGGGCACCAAGGAACCGAACATCACCCGTCAGGGGACCGACCGCATCGTCATCCAGGCGGCGGGCGAGAGCGATCCAGAACGTCTGAAGGCGGTCGTCGGCAAGACCGCCAAGCTGACCTTCCAGATGGTCGATGACAGCGTTACGCCCGGGGATATCGCGGCTGGCCGGATTCCTCCGGGCTCCGAGGTGCTGCCTGGCGACGACTTGCAGCCCGTCTATGTCGTGCGGAAGCGGGCGCTGGTCTCGGGTGACGAACTGGTTGATTCTCGTCAGAGCTTCGACGAGCGGGGCGCTCCGGCCGTCTCGTTCAAGTTCAATGGCTCTGGATCGCGCAAGTTCGGCGACGCCACGGCTCGCAACGTCGGCAAGCGCTTCGCGATCGTTCTGGACGGTCGCGTGATCTCGGCGCCGGTGATCAACGGCGCTATCCCTGGCGGCTCGGGCATCATCACCGGATCCTTCACGGTTCAGAGCGCGTCCGACCTTGCGCTGTTGCTGCGCTCGGGCGCGCTTCCCGCGCCGCTTAAGGTGGAGCAACAGAACACCGTCGGCGCCGAGCTGGGCGCGGACGCCGTGCGCGCTGGTGCCGTCTCCACGCTCGTCGCCTTCATCACCATCGTCGTTTTCATGATCCTCAGCTACGGGCTGCTGTTCGGCGGGATTTCGGTCATCGCGCTGGTGATCAACGGCATGCTGATCGTGGCGGCGATGTCGCTGACCCAGGCGACCCTTACGCTGCCGGGTATCGCCGGTCTGATCCTGACCCTCGCCGTGGCCGTCGACGCCAACGTCCTGATCTATGAGCGGATGCGCGACGAGGCCCGAGCCGGCAAATCGCCGATCATGGCGGCCGATGCGGGTTTCTCGCGCGCCATGACCACGATCGTCGACGCCAACATCACCACTCTGGTGGCGGCGGGCATCATGTTCGCGTTCGGCGCCGGTCCTGTTCGGGGCTTTGCCTGGACCCTGTCGATCGGCGTGTTCACCTCGGTGTTCACCGCCGTGCTGGTCAGCCAGCTTCTCATCGGCTGGTGGTTCCGCGCCGCCCGCCCCAAAAAACTTCCGATCTGAGTGAGCGCACCTATGGCCTGGCCCCTAATCAAGCTGCTCCCGCAGAAGACCAACCTCACCTTCGTCAAGTTCGCCCGCGTCATGGCGGTGATCAGCGCTACCCTGGTGGTCGCTTCGCTGATCGGCGTGTTCAAGCCTGGGCTGAACCTCGGCATCGACTTCAAGGGCGGCTCCGTCATGGAAGTCTCGACCGCCCCGCGCGCGGTCGATCTGGCCAAGGTTCGCACTACGCTCGAAGCTCAAGGTCTGGGTGATGTGCAGGTGCAAGCCTTCGGCGGCCCTGATCGCGCCCTTGTGCGGTTCCAGACGCCTGCCGGCGGCGACCCTGGCGTCACCCTGACGAACGTCAAGAACGCCCTGAAGCAGTCCCTGGGCGACCCCGTGCAGTTCATCAACCCTTCGGCGGTCGGCCCCAAGATTTCGGGCGAGTTGTTCCGCAGCGGCATCATCGCCCTGGCGCTCGCTGTGGGCCTGATGTTTCTCTACATCTGGTTCCGCTTCGAGCCGCAGTTTGGCCTGGGCGCCGTCGCAGGCCTTTTGCACGACCTGATCCTGACCTTCGGCTTCATCGTGCTGTTCAAGATCGAGTTCAGCCTCAACACCGTGGCCGCGCTGCTGACGGTGATCGGCTATTCAATGAACGACACCGTCGTCGTGTTCGACCGCCTGCGCGAGAACCTGCGCAAGTACAAGAAGATGCCTCTGAAGGACGTGATCGACCTGTCGATCAACGAGATTGTCTCGCGCACGATCATCACCGGCGTCACGGCGATCATGGCCTTGACGGGTTTGGCGGTCTTCGGCGGCGAGGCGCTGTTTGGCTTCTCAGTCGTCATGATCTTCGGCATCGCGGTCGGCACCTATTCGTCGATCTATGTCGGCGCGCCGATCATCCTGCTGTGGGGCGTCAAGCGCGGCGACGACGACGCTTCGCCGGTCAAGTTCGGCGCGGCCTCGCAGCCCTGATGCGCCAGCCGCCGTCTATCGACGCCTGGGGCGGCGGGGGCTTTCGAGTCTCCGGCGTCTGGCGTCCCGGCTCGCTGCTGGTCCTGGACGACCAGCCGCGCGACTGGGCCGTCGGGGCCCTGGCTGACCTGACCCCCGAGTCGTTCGCCGAGGTCTTCGCCGCCGGCGGGGCGGTGGAGTTCGTGCTTTTGGGCGTTGGTCTTGCGAACGCCTTGCCGCCGCGTCCCGTCCGTGACGCCCTGAAGGCGGCCGGCATCGGTCTCGAGTTCATGAGCACCGAGGCCGCCGCGCGAACCTATAATGTGCTGGCCAGCGAGGGCCGGCGGCTGGCGGCGGCCCTGATCGCGGTCTGAGTTTCCCAGAGCGCCGGTCTCCGGCTTTGCCCGACTCCCAAAACACCCCTATGGTCCCTCCAAGCAAAAGGGATCCGAGGGGGAAACCGATGTCTGGACTGCTTTCCAACTTCCGCAACACAATCATCGTCAGCTTCGTGCTGGCGCTGGTCATTGTCATTGGTTACGGCCACAGCCCGCAGGGCTATGGCGAGGCCTATTTCCAGGCCATCTTCCGCTGGCTGCACGTGCTGTTCGGCATCCTGTGGATCGGGCTGCTGTACTACTTCAACTTCGTGCAGATCCGGATGATGCCGCAGATCCCGGCCGAGCTGAAGCCGGCGGTCAGCAAGTACATCGCGCCCGAGGCTTTGTTCTGGTTCCGCTGGGCCGCCCTGGCGACCTGGGTCATGGGCGTCGTCCTGGCCTATAGCCGCGGCTATCTGCTGGAAGCCTTCACCCTGGGCCTGGCCGGCGGCTACACGCCCGGCGCGGACATGGGCTTTACCTTCATCGGCACCGGCATGTGGCTGGCCACGGTGATGTTCTTCAACGTTTGGGTCTTCATCTGGCCGAACCAGAAGATCGCGCTGGGCATCGTCGAGGCCGACGCGGACGCCAAAGCCAAGGCGGCCAAGACCGCCATGCTGTTCTCGCGCACCAACACCCTGCTCAGCATCCCGATGCTGGCGACCATGGCGATGAACCAGACGCTGTTTGGCTAAACACACACCACAAATCGTGTAAGGGGAGGGCCCGTCATCTCGACGGGCCCTTTCTTTTTGAGCTCATGGCCGACACTGAAACCCTCGACGACCTCGTCCGCCGCGTCGATCCGGACCGCTGGCTGACGACCCGCTTCATCGCAGACCCCGCCGCGCGCGCCGACGTGATCGCGCTGTATGGCCTGAACTACGAGCTGGCCCGCGTCGCCGGCGGCGTCTCCAACGCCCTGATGGGCGAGATTCGCATCACCTGGTGGCGCGAGGCCATGGAAGAGATCGCGGCCGGCAAGACGCCGCGCAAGCATCCCAATGTCGAGGTCCTGGCCGCGTCGGACTTCGATCCGAACGCCCTGGCCGCCTTGGCCGACGCCCGCTTTACCGACCTGGATGAAGGCCCGCTGAAGGACGAGGCGGCGGTGATGGCCTATGTCGACGGCACCGCCGGGGCGCTGGCGGTGCTGGCTGCGCGGCGGCTTGATGCGAACGCCGACCCGCACGCCGTGAAGGGCGCGGCGAGAGCTTGGGGCCTGGCGGGGCTTTGGCGGCTGAAGTCGGCGGGGCGCTCGCGTCTGCCTGAGGATTGGACGCAAGACCAGGTGAAGCAGCGGGTCGAGGCGCAGCTGAAGGCGGCGCGCGGCGAGGTGAGGGGACTCTCGGTGGCGGCGTTCCCCGCCGTGGCGCCGGCCGCCCTGGCGCGCGCCTATGTGTCGGGCCGCGAGATGGGCGAGCTCGAGAAGAAGGCGCGGCTGACCTTCGCTGTGGCGACGGGGCGGCTGTAGCGCCCCCTCCGTCGCGCTGCGTATCCGCAGCGCGCCACCTCCCCCGCGATGCGGGTGAGGAGGAGGCGTCATCCTCCCCCGTGGAACGGTGGAGGGGGACCGCGAAGCGGTGGAGGGGGCGCTAAGAGGCGATCACTTCCCCGGCCGCGTGTTCCCCGTCCACTGGTCCAGCCAGTCCAGCACTTCCTTGTGCCACTGGACCGAGTTCTGGGCCTTCAGTACCCAGTGGTTTTCGTTGGGGAAATACAGCAGCTTGCTGGGCACGCCCTTGCGCTGCAGGGCCGTGAAGGTCGCCAGGCCCTGTTCGACCGGGACGCGGTAGTCGAGCTGGCCCTGGATCACCAGTTGCGGCTTGACCCACTTGTCCACGTGAAGGGCGGGATTGAAGGTCTCGTAGGTCGTGCCCGGGCTCCAGGGCGTGCCGCCGTTCTCCCACTCGGTGAACCACAGCTCTTCGGTCGAGTAGCCCATGGCGCGGGTGTCGAAAATCCCGTCGTGATTGACCAGGCACTTCCAGGGCGCATTCCACTTCCCGGCGATCCAGTTGATCATGTAGCCGCCGTATGAGGCGCCCAGAGCGCAGGCGCGGTCGGCGTCCAGGAAGGCGTACTTCTGGGTCGTGAAAGCCCAGCCCTTCTGCAGATCTTCCAGCGGGCGGTCGCCCCAGTGCTGGCTGATCGAGTCGGTGAAGGCCTGGCCATATCCAGTCGAGCCGTGGAAGTCGATCATCACCACGGCGTAGCCGGCGTTGGCGTAGACCTGCGGGTTCCAGCGATAGGACCAGGCGTTGCTGAACGAGCCCTGCGGCCCGCCGTGGATCAGGAAGGCCACGGGGTACTTCTTGGCGGGGTCGAAATTGGCGGGTTTCACGAGGAAGCCGTGGACCGTCTCGTCGTTCCAGCCCTTGAAGCTGAACTGCTCGGGTTCGCCCCAGGCGACGGTCTTCAAGGCGTCACTGGATACGCTGGCCACCTTCGTCGCCGGGCCCTTCGCCGGCAGAACGAACAGCTCGGAAGGGCTCTTCAGCGAGTCGGAGGCGTAGACGAGGCCGCTGGGGCCAACGTCGAAGGCGCTGACGTGGCCCTCGCCGGTCAGGGCCGTGACCTTGCCGGTCTTGACGTCGATCGCGAACAGCTTGCCTTGGCCGACGTCGAGGGCGGTGGCGTAGATCGTCTTGCCATCGCGGCTCCAGGCGATCGCGTCGGCCGAGCGGTCCCAGGTCGGCGCCAGTTCACGCTCTTGGCTCGTGGCCATGTCGCGAATGACGACGCCGAAGCGGTCGGCCTCGAAGCCTGGGCGCTTCATGGCGCGGTACGCGGCGAACTTGCCGTCAGGCGAGAACACCGGCGCTGCGTCCCAGGCCTTGTTGCCGGCGGTGAGGTTCTGGAGGCGCTCGGAACCGTCCAGCGGCGCGCTCCAGACGTCGAAGTTTGTGGTCCAGGCCTCGTCCTTGCCGGCGACCTTGGCGGAGAAGGCGACCGTCTTGCCGTCGGGCGTGATCGTGAAGTCCTCGTCGCCGCCGAAGGGCTTGGTGGGGCTGTCGCCGTCGAAGCCCTTCATCAGGTTGATCGGCTGCCCGGTCGCTACGCCGACGGTGTCCAAGGCGTAGGCGAACAGATGGTTGCGCGTGCCGTCCGCCCAGGTGTCCCAATGGCGGACGAACAGGCGATCATAGACGACGCCGGTGGCCTTGGTCGCGGTCTTGGCGGCCAGACGCGCCTCGGTGCAGGCGAAGTCGGCGCAGTCGGGGAACACGGCCAGGGCCACGACGATCGTTTTGCCATCCGAAGCGACCCTATAGGCCTGGACGTCGAACGGCGTCGCGGTGACCTGCGTTGCGGTCTCGCCCGTGACGTCGGTCTTGAAGACCTGATCGGTTCCGCCCGAGCGGCCCGACACGAAGTAGATCGACTTGCCGTCGGCGCTCCAGCGTCCGCCGCTGGCGCCGCCATCCGAAACCTTCAGACGGCGCGGCGCGATCTTGGCCTTCAGGTCGGCGATCCACAGGGACATCGAGGCCTTATTGGCCGGGTAGTCCATGGTCCGCACCGAATAGAGAACGTAACGGCCGTCGGGCGAGACACGCGGGTCGCTCAGGCGATCCAGGCTCGCCATGTCCTTGGCCGTGAAGACTTGAGGCTTTGATGGCGGGGTCTGGGCGTGGGCAGTTCCGACCAAGGCCATGGACAGCGCAGCGGCGGAGGCGGCGAAACGCAAGCTCTTGATCATGAAACCGAAAATCCCGGAAGCGGTTATGCCTTTGGCGGCGGAGCCTAGTCCCGCTTTTCGCCCGCCGCTAGAGCGTGACTTCAAGACTTCACCGCGTGCGGATCATCGACCGATGTTCTGTTTCTCTGTGCGCGCGCCCGTAATAAAAGTGAAACAAAGTCATAGCCTTAGGGCGTAACAATCCGAAACAGGACTTGCTTTGCCGCGACGCAGCATCACTCCTACATGCTAACTCGGGGCGAAAACGGCGGGTCTAGGCCTGTCCGTCTAGCAGTAAGGGTCTCTAGTGTCGGCTTCGGGTTATTTTCAGCACACGGTCGCAGGACCGGTGATCTTCGCGGGGATTGGCCTGCATACCGGCGCGCACGTTCGCGTCGTGGTGCGTCCGGCGGCTCCCGAAGCGGGGATCGTCTTCGTGCGGACCGACGTGCATGACCGGGACAATCGCGTTCCCGTCACCGCCGAGGCGGTGTGCCAGACGCAACTGGGCACGGTGATCGGCAACGGCGCCGACGTTCGCGTCTCGACCATCGAGCACCTGATGGCGGCTCTCGCTGCCCTGTCGATCGACAACTGCGTCGTCGAGCTGGACGGCCCGGAAGTGCCGATCATGGACGGCTCGTCCGAGCCCTTCGTCCAGATTCTGGACCGCGCCGGCCGCCGCAAGCAGGAAGCTGTCCGCCAGTACATCGAGATCCTGTCGCCGATCACGGTCGAAGACGGCGACAAGCGCGCCGCGCTTCTGCCGGCCGACCGATTCGAAGTCGCCTTCGAGATCGCCTTCGGCAGCAAGGCCATTGGTTGCCAGGTCGTCGACTTGGCCATCGACGAAGAATCGTTCCGTGCGGAGCTGTCCAACTGCCGCACCTTCGGCTTCCTGCGGGACGTCGAAGCCCTGCGCGCGATGGGCCTGGCTCGCGGTGGCTCGATGGAAAACGCCGTCGTGATCGACGGTGACCGCGTGCTCAATCCCGAAGGCCTGCGCCGCAAGGACGAGTTCGTTCGCCACAAGGCGTTGGACGCCATCGGCGATCTTTATGTGCTGGGTAAGCCGATCCTCGGCCGCTTCGAAGGCGTTCTGGCCGGTCATGGCCTCAATAACGCCGTGGTTCGGGCGTTGCTGTCCCAGCCGCGCGCTTGGCGCCTGCGCGCCCTCGCGTCGGAACTGGCTGAAGCGGTTTAAGAGCGACTCCTCAAGTCGAGGCTCGGCCTTCGCATTTGCGCCTTCCGTGGCGTGGTGTAGAAGCCTTGCACGGCGCAGGGGCGCATGTTTGCTTCGAGGGTGAGAGACTCCGTGCTTCGTAATTTCTCGGGACGTTCGGCCGTCACTATCGCCGCTGTTCTCGTCGCCGTGTCGGTGGCGGGCTGCGCCGGCAAAGCCAAGAAGCCGACCCTGGCCTACGAAGAGCGCCCCGTCGAACTGCTTTATGCGACCGGCGCCAATCGGCTGGATCGCGGTGCGTGGAACGAGGCTGTCGACTATTTCCGCGAGGTCGAGCGCCAGCACCCCTATTCGGAATGGTCGCGCCGCTCGATCCTGATGACGGGCTACGCCCACTACATGGGCAACAACTATAATGACGCCATCGGCGACGCCGACCGGTTCATCTCGCTGTACCCGGGCAACCCGTCGGCCAGCTACGCCTACTATCTGAAGGCCGTCTGCTACTTCGAGCAGATCGTCGACGTGAACCGCGATCAGGCCGCCACCGAACAGGCGCTCGCAGCCCTGCGCGACGTCGTCCAGCGCTATCCCAACAGCGAGTACGCGACGGACGCCCGCCTGAAGATCGACATGGTCAACGACCAGTTGGCCGGCAAGGAAATGGCCATTGGTCGCTACTACCTGAAGAACGGCCAGACACTGGCCGCGATCGGTCGTTTCAAGGCGGTCATCGAACGGCACCAGACCACGTCGCACACGCCCGAGGCGCTCTACCGCCTGGTCGAGGCCTACATGACCCTGGGCCTGCTCGATGAGGCCAAGCGCAATGGCGCGGTGCTGGGCTACAACTTTCCGGGCGAGCGTTGGTACGCCGACGCCTACAAGTTGCTCAATGACAACGGCCTGAGACCCGCTGTCGAGCCGCTGAAGGCCGGCGCTAAGCGCAACGCGCTAGAGCGCATCCTGTCCAAGGACAAGGACACGACCCTGGCCCCCCCGGCGAGAAGAAGTCCAAGAAGGGCGGCTTGATGGGCGTGTTGGGCATGTAACGGCGACGGGATCGGGCCTCGATCCTGTTTCGTTCTACCTTGGCGCTTTCAAAAACTGTGATTCCCGGCGATCCTGCGCCCATGCTGATCGGCCTTTCCATCCGTGACGTCGTGCTCATCGAGAGCCTGGACCTCGCCATCGGCGAGGGCCTGACCGCGCTCACGGGTGAAACCGGCGCCGGCAAGTCGATCATTCTCGACGCCCTGGGCCTGGCGACGGGCGCGCGCGCCGACGCGGGCCTCGTTAGGCGAGGGGCCGCTGGCCACGCCTCGTCCACCGCGATCTTCGCCCTGCCGGCCGATCATCCAGCCTTCGCCTATCTCGACGACAAGGGTCTCGACTACGTCCGCGATGAGGACCTTGTCCTGCGCCGCCAGTTGTCCCCCGACGGCCGCAGCCGAGCCTTCGTCAACGACCAGGCCACCAGCGTCGGCGTACTCAAGGACCTGGGCGGCCTGCTGCTGGAAGTGCACGGCCAGCACGAAACGGTCGGCCTGCTGGATCCCAAGACCCATCGCAGCCTGCTGGACGCCTTTGGCGGCGTGTCGGTTTCGGCCGTCGCCTCGGCCTGGAGCGCTTGGCGCGCCGCGCGTGAGAAGGCCGACGCCCTGCGCGATCTCGCCGGCCGCGCCGCCGCCGAGACCGAGGAACTGACGCTCCGCCTGTCCGAACTGGATCGCCTCGACCCGCGTGAGGGTGAGGAGACAGCCTTGGCCGAGGAGCGGGCGCTGCTCAGCTCGGCGGAAAAGGCCATCACCGACATCGCCGCGGCCCAGGACGCGCTGGGCGGCGACAGCTTGTCGGGCAAGCTGGCCCAGGCCTATCGCGCCCTGGAGCGGGCCCGTGACCGCGCGCTGCAGGCTGGCGCGCCGGCCGACGGGGGCGCCATGACCCGGCTTTCGGCCGCCTGTGAGGCTGTCGATCGCGCCATCGTCGAGGCCCAGGAGGCCAGCGCCGCTATCGACGCCGTCGCCGAGTCCTTCGAGTTCGAACCCGACCGGCTGGAAAAGGCCGAGGAGCGCCTGTTCGCTCTGCGTGGCATGGCCCGCAAGCTGAACGTCCTCGTCGAGGACCTCCCGGCCACGCGCGCCGAGTTCGCCGCCCGCTTGCAGGCGATCGAGACGTCCGAGGACGCCCTGAAGGCTGCTGACAGCGACGCCGCCGAGGCCCGCGAGGCCTATCTCTACGCCGCCGAGGCCCTGTCGGCCGAGCGCCGCGCTGCGGGCGACGCCCTGGCCGTGGCGGTCGAGGCGGAACTGGCGCCGCTGAAGCTGGAGAAGGCCAGGTTCCGCGTGGCGCTGGAGCCGCTGTCGGAAGATCGCGCCGGTCCGACCGGCATCGACCGCGTCGCCTTCGAGATCTCGACCAATCCCGGCGCGCCGTTCGGGCCGATGGAGGCCATCGCGTCGGGCGGCGAGCTGGCGCGCTTCGCCCTGGCGCTGAAGGCCGCCCTGGCCGGACGCGGCGGCGGTCCGCAGCCTCTGATGATCTTCGATGAGGTCGACCAGGGCGTTGGCGGGGCCGTGGCCGACGCGGTGGGCCTGCGCCTCAAGCGCCTGGCCCAGAACGCTCAGGTGCTGGTCGTCACCCACTCAGCCCAGGTCGCCGCGCGCGCTGACGCGCACTGGTGGATCTCCAAATCCGGGGACGAAACCTCGACCCGCACCAAGGTCGAGCCGTTGACCCCCGCCCAGCGCGAGGAAGAGATCGCCCGCATGCTGTCGGGCGCCGAGGTGACCGAGGCGGCGAGGGCGGCCGCCCGGGCGTTGATGGCTTAAGGCGGATCGACCCTCAGCCCTTCCCTCTATCCGTCATTCCCGCCCTTGTGGCGGGAACCCCTGGTTCAGCTGATACGTGCGATGCAAGCGGACCGCGGGCGGTCCGCCTCTCGTGCACATGCGGCGGATAGAGAGGTTCCCGCCACAAGGGCGGGAATGACGGATGAATTGGGCGTGGGCGATCGAATGTCCATTCGCCCCGAGCCCATCGCTGACTCCCACCGTCAGGGGGAGGTTGCTAACGTCCCGCCTCGTTCCCGCCCTTCCGGATTCGCAGCCGTGTCCCTGATCCCCCTCGCAGACCTCACCGAAACCCAGGCTGTCGAGGAACTGGAACGCTTGGCCGATGAGCTGGCGCGGCATGACATCGCCTACCACCAGCAGGACAACCCGACGATCAGCGACGCTGAGTACGACGCGCTGAAGCGCCGCAACCTCGACATCGAGACCCGCTTTCCGCACCTGGTGCGCGACAACTCGCCGTCCATGCGGGTCGGCGCGGCGCGAGCCGAGCAGTTTTCGCCGGTGCGGCACGGCGCGCCGATGCTCAGCCTCGACAACGCCTTCTCCAACGACGAGGCCGAGGAGTTCGACGCGCGCGTCCGCCGCTTCTTGCGCCTGTCGCCCGGCGAGGTCCTGGCCTACACGGCCGAGCCCAAGATTGACGGCCTGTCGGCCTCGCTGCGTTACGAGAAGGGCGTGCTGGTCCAGGGCGCGACGCGCGGCGACGGCCAGACCGGCGAGGACGTCACCGCCAACCTGCGCACCATCACCGACATTCCGCACCGCCTGAAGGGCTCTGGCTGGCCTGACGTGATCGAGGTGCGGGGCGAGGTCTATGTCGAGCTGGAGGCCTTCGCGGCCTTCAACAAGGCCGCCGAGGACGCTGGCCAGCGGACCTACGCCAACCCCCGCAACTTCGCCGCCGGTTCGCTGCGCCAGATCGACCCCACGATCAGCGCCCAGAGGCCGCTAAGGTTCTTTGGCTATGCCTGGGGCCTGGTGTCGGAGCCCTTCGCGGATGGCCAGTGGGCGGCGCTGGAAGCGCTGCGTTCCTGGGGTTTCGTGACGACGGCGCCGCCAGCCCGCCGCGTCGAGAACGCTCAAGGCCTGCTGGACGTCTACGCCGAATTCGAGGCGCTGCGGCCGACCCTGAATTTCGACATCGACGGCGTGGTTTACAAGGTCGATGACCTGGAACTGCAGCGCCGCTTGGGCTTTGTCTCGCGCTCGCCCCGCTGGGCCATCGCCCGCAAGTTCCCGGCTCAGAAGGCCCGAACGGTCCTCGAAGCCATTGACCTGCAGGTCGGCCGTACCGGGGCGATCACGCCGGTGGCGCGGCTTAAGCCGGTGACCGTCGGCGGGGTGGTGGTGACCAACGCCACCTTGCACAATGGCGACGAGATCGAGCGCCTGGACGCCCGGATCGGCGATACGGTCGTTGTCCAGCGGGCCGGCGATGTGATCCCGCAGATTGTCGAGGTGGCGCTGGAGGCGCGGTCCGATCCCGCGCCGGAGCCCTATGTCTTCCCACATGTGTGCCCGTGCCCGTTGGAAACCCCGCTGGCCCGTGAGGTCAACGCCTCGGGTCAGGAATCGGTGGTGCGTCGCTGCACGGGCGAGTTCGCCTGTCCGTTTCAGCGGGTCGAGCACCTGCGCCACTTCGTCTCCCGCCGCGCCTTCGACATCGAGGGCCTGGGCGAAAAGCAGCTGCAGGCCTTCTTCGACGAGGGTTGGATCACCGAGCCCGCCGACATCTTCAAGCTGGCGCGGGACGAGGCGAAGCTGGCCGCTCTGCGCGAGCGCGAGGGTTATGGGGAGACGTCGGTCGCCAATCTGGTGCGGGGCATCGAGGCCCGGCGCACGATCAGCATGGATCGGATGATCTACGGCCTGGGCGCGCGCGACATCGGCGAGACCACCTCGACCGTTCTGGCCCGCAACTTCGACCGCTTCGAAGACCTGCAAGCCGCCGCCGAGGCCGCCGCCAAGGGGCTGCCGGGCGAGACTTATCTGGAGCTGTCCACGGCGCCGGGCGTCGGGCCCAAGGCCTTGGACACCCTGGTCGAGGCGGGGCGGGGCGGTCTCAAGGCCGATCCCTGGCCGCAAACCGACGACCTGGAGATCAAGGTCGGTCACGCGGTTCCCAAGCTGACCAAGCCCGCCCGCGCGGCCCTGGCCCAGCGCTATGGGACCTGGGACGCCTTCGCCGAGGGCCTCGCGGCCGCCGCCAGCGGCGCGCCGGGCGACGACTATCTGCATCTGGCCGCGATCGACGGCGTCGGTCCGGTCGCGGCCCAGTCGCTAGCGCGCTTCTTTGCCGAGGACCACAATCGTCAGAAGGTCGCCAACCTCGTCGCCGAACTCGACGTCCAGCCGGTTGAGAAGCCCAAGACCGACACGGCCGTCGCCGGCAAGACCATCGTCTTCACCGGCGCGCTGGAGAAGATGACCCGCGATGAAGCCAAGGCCCAGGCCGAGGGGCTGGGCGCCAAGGTCGCTTCGTCGGTGTCCAAGAAGACCGACCTCGTCGTCGCCGGCCCGGGCGCCGGCTCGAAGCTGAAGACCGCGACCGAGCTGGGCATTCAGGTCATGACCGAGGACGAGTGGCTAGAAATGGTCGGAAGCTGATCGCTTTTCGAAATCCCGCCGCCTTTTCGTGTCAGCTCTTGTCCGGGGGGAGGAGATCGCGCAACCAAGCGGTCAAACGCGCATTTGAAGCGCGACCCAGGGAGTTTTTGATGTTCCGCACCACCATGATCGCCGCCGCCGCGGCCCTAGGCTTTCTGGCCACGCCGGCCTTCGCCGCCGACGTCACGGGTGTCTGGCAGACCCCCACCAATGGCGGTCAGGTCGAGATCGCCCGCTGCGGCAACAGCCTGTGCGGCAAGCTGGTGAGCTCCAACCACATTCGCGAGAACCCGACGCTGAAGGATGTCCGGAACAAGGACGAATCCCAGCGCGTCCGCACGCTGAAGAACCTGCAGATGCTGTACGACTTTACCGGCGGCCCGGCCAAGTGGACCGGCGGCAAGGTCTATAACCCCGACGACGGCGGCACCTATGCCGGCACGATCGAACTGATCGGTGATAACCAGCTGAAGCTGAAAGGCTGCATCGTCGCGCCGCTCTGCAAGACGCAGGTCTGGACGCGGTTGCGGTAGGGCGTCCGACTTGCCCCCTCCGCGCTTCGCGCTCCTCCCCCATAGGGGGAAGAAGGAGCGCGTGCGCCTTCTGCCCCCTATGGGGGCGGACGACCGCGAAGCGGTCAGGTGGGGGCAAGTAATCGCCTAAAGCGGCGCGCAGACCTGTTCCATCCACGCCCGAACCTCCGGTTCCACGCGCGGACCGATCTCCCGCAACACCCGCGCGTGATAGACGTCGAACTGGGTGATCTCTTCGGTCGTCAGCAGCGCCTTGTCGATCAGGCGGCGGTCGATGGGGGCTAGGGTCAGGGCCTCGAAGCGGTGCATGGGGCGCTCGCCGCCGGGCACGTCCTGCGCCGGCATGACGACCTCGAGGTTCTCGATCCGGATGCCGTATTCGCCGTCCTTGTAGTAGCCGGGCTCGTTCGAGACGATCATGCCGGGCTGCAGGGCGATGGTGTTCGGGGCCTTGGAGATCCGCTGCGGTCCTTCGTGAACGCCCAGATAGACGCCGACGCCGTGGCCGGTGCCGTGGTCGTAGTCCAGGCCGTGGGCCCACAGCGCCGCGCGGGCGAAGGCGTCGATCGCCGAACCGGTGGTGCCGGCCGGGAAGCGCAGACGGGCGATGGCCAGGTGGCCCTTCAGGACGAGCGTGTTGCGCTGGACCATCTCGGCCGTGGGCTCGCCGATCGCCACAGTGCGGGTGACGTCGGTGGTGCCATCCAGGTACTGGCCGCCGCTGTCGACCAGCAGCAGCGAGCCCAGCTTGGCCCGCTCGTTGGACCGCTCGGTCGGACGGTAGTGGGGCAGGGCGCCGTGGCCGTTGGCCGCGCCGATGGTGTCGAAGCTGAGATCCTTGAGCACGCCTGTGGCCTCGCGGAAAGCTTCCAGCTTAGCGACGGCTTCCTTCTCGTCGGGCGGATTGACCTGCCCCTCGGTGGCCAGCCAATGCAGGAAGCGCGTCAGGGCCGCGCCGTCGCGGCGGTGGGCCTCGCGCGTGCCGTCCAGCTCGACGGCGTTCTTGCAGGCGCGGGGCAGGGTGCAGGGGTCCATGGCCCGCACGATCTTGGCGCCGGCGGCGGCCAGGGTGTCGAAGTACCAGGCCGAGGACTGGGCCGGATCGACGACGACGCTCTTGCCGGAAAGGTCGCCCAGCGCTTCGGCCAGCTTGTCTGGCGTTTCCAGAGAGACCTGATTGCCGAGCCAAGCCGGCAGGTCGGCGGACACCTTGGCCGGCTCGATGAACAGGCGGGCCGTGCCGTCGGCGTTCAGGATCGCCTGCGACAGGGGCAGAGGCGTGCGGATAACGTCGCCGCCGCGCACGTTGAACAGCCAAGCGATCGAGGCCGGCGCGGTGATCACCGCCGCCTCGGCGCCCAGGGCGGCGACCGACGCGCCGACGCGGGCGCGCTTGGCGCTGGAACCCTCACCGGCGTAGTCGATCGGCTGCGGGACGATCGGCGCCATCGGCTGGGCCGGGCGGGCCTGGCCCCAGGCCTGGTCGACCGGGTTGGCGGCGACAGGCTTCAGCGTGGCGCCAGCGCGGGCGGTGGCGGCCTTTAAGCTCTCCAGCGCGGCGGGGCTGTGCAGGCGGGCGTCATAGCCGATCACCGCGCCCTTTTGGACGGTCTCGAGATAGGCGGGCACGCCGCCCTCGACGAGGTCGCGGATCTCGAACACGCCCTGGTCGACCTGCTCGCGGACTTGGAGGGTATAGCGGCCGTCGACGAACACGGCGGCGCGATCGGTCAGGATCACCCCAGCCCCGGCCGAGCCGGTGAAGCCGCTGGCCCAGGCCAGCCGGTCATTGGCGGCGGGCAGGTATTCGTTCTGGTGCTCGTCCTCGTGCGGCACCAAAAAGCCGTCCAACCCCTGCGCCGCCATGGCTTGGCGGATCAGGGGGACGTGCTTGGGGCCGAAGGAGGGGGCGGTGGATTCGTCGAAGGTCTGGCGCATGGGTCAGGATTTAGAGTCTGGGTGATCGAACGCCAAGTGGCGGCGACTTCCGAAAGCTCGGTTTGATGCGTCGTGACGTCGCATGGTCATGTTCGCGGAAAGGTGGAAGCGTGCCGAAATTCTCTCGCGGAGCGATCGCCATGAAAGACTGCTGTTCCCACCGGATCAACGGATTGTCGCGCCGAGAGGCGTTCGGCCTGATCGCTCTAGGCGGCGGCGTCAGCCTGCTGTCCACCTTCGCGCCTAGCGTCGCCCGAGCGCGCGGTCACACAGATATGCTGCTGCTGACCTGCATGGACTATCGCCTGGTCGACGACACCGTCACCTACATGGATGGGCGAGGGCTGCGCGACAAATACGATCACGTCATCCTGGCCGGCGCTTCGCTGGGCGCTCTGAACGACAAATTTCCCAGCTGGGCCCCGACCTTCTGGAGCCACCTGGAGGTCGCCATCACCCTGCACGCTATCCACAAGGTCATGGTGATCGATCACCGCGACTGCGGGGCCTACAAGGTGATCCTCGGACCGGAGTCGGTCGACACGCCCGAGAAGGAGCTGGCGACCCACACCAAGGAACTTCAGACCCTACGCGCCGAAATCAAGCGCCGCCACGAGCACCTCGAGGTCGAGCTTGGCCTGATGTCGCTGGACGGCCGGGTGCAAGATATCGCCTGACCCGGCGTCCTTACGGCCGCTGCAACACCAGCGTCGCCCAGGCGTCGCGGTGGATGCGAGTCACGACCTTGAAGCCGCGCGACAGGTAGGCGGCCTTGACCATCCGCTCCTGGGTGCGCAGCAGGCCTGACAGGATGACCGTGCCGCCAGGAACGAGGGCGCGCTTGATGTCCTGAGCCAGGCTGATCAGCGGGCGGGCCAGGATGTTGGCGAAGACCAGATCGTAGGGCGCATTCTCGGCGACCAGCATGTTCGACAGGCCCGAGGCGTGGACGAATCGAGCGTTCGCCCGATTGACCTCGGCGTTTTCCTTGGCGATGCGCACGGACGGCTTGTCGATATCGGTGCCGACGGCGAGCTTCGCGCCCGTGCGGGCGGCGGCGATGGCCAAGAGGCCCGTGCCAGCCCCGACGTCGAGCACCTTGTTGAACTTCCGCGCCTTGATCAGGCGGTCATAGGCCTGCAGGCAGCCGACGGTGGTGCCATGGTGGCCGGTGCCGAAGGCCGCGCCAGCCTCGATGCGCAGGTTGACGGTGCTGGCCGGCAGGCGGCCACGATCGTGCATGCCGTAGACGAAGAAGCGGCCGGCGCGCACTGGCGGCAGACCCGACAGCGCCATGGCCAGCCAGTCAGCGTCGGCCAGGGTGTCGCGCGTGACCTTCAGGTCGTAGTCGGCCAGCAGGGCCATAAGGCTTTCGTCTTCTTCCTCCGTGGTGGGGAAGGCGTCGATGCGCCAGACGTTCTTGTCCTCGTCCTCTTCCAGGATCGAGTAGGTCGCGCCTTCCAGGCCGGGATGGTTGTCGATGGCGTCGGCGGCGGTCTCGGCGTCGGCGCGCGCGCCGCGGGCGACGATCTGCTGGGGCGTATAGTCGGTCATGCCGCTCCGTTAGCGGCAAAGACGGCGAAAAGCGAGCCTTGAGCGCTACTGTGTGATGCCGGCGAGGATCGTCGGGGGCGCCGCGCGCGCGCCGTCCTCGGGCAAGGACACATCCAGAATGTCGCCCCGCGCCGAGGCCCATCGCATCTCGTCCGGTGAGGGCGGCGGCGTGGCGGGGCCATGTTCGGCGGGGATATAAGGTGGAATGTCCGGAGCGGGCGGAGGCTCGTACTCCACGTACTGGATCGCCGGCGGTGGCGTGCGGGCGGCCTTCAGGGCGTCAGCGCCGATCACATAGTCCGGAACCTTGCCCGACGGCCAGGCGATCGGCTCGGCCTCGGCCATGGCCAGGCGCTCCACTCGCTCCATCTCGGGCACATAGGGACCATCCAGCGGCCCCGTTCTCAGCGCCAGGCCCGCCAGTGCGCCGGCGACCGCGCAAGCGGGGGCTCCATAGGCCACCGGGCGGGTAAGGGCGAAGGCCTTCAGGCGGTCGAGGATCTGGTCCAGGCGTTCCATGTCGCTAGAGCGCGCGAAACGGCTATTGGTTCGCGCGGCTGCGGGACTGGTCTCGTCGCCTTGACTGTGGTCAACCAAGACATGGCTACGACCAAGACGCCGCTGCTCCGTGAGCGCAAGGACGCCGAACATGCCCGCGTGACCTATGCCGAGCTGTTCTTCGATCTGGTGTTCGTGTTCGCGGTCACCCAGATCTCGCACGCGGTGCTGCGTCACCCTGACGGGCCGGGCCTGATCCACGCCACGGTGCTGCTGCTGGCGGTGTGGTGGTCTTGGATCTACACGGCTTGGGCGACGAACTGGCTGGATCCCGAGCGCTCACCGGTCAGGCTGATGCTGTTCGTGATGATGGCCGCGGCTCTGGTGCTGGCCGCCGCCATTCCCGACGCGTTCGGCGAGCGGGGTCTGGCCTTCGCCGCCGGGCACGTGATCATCCAGGTCGGGCGAACCGCCTTCTTCCTGTGGAGCGCCTGGCGCGCGCCGCAGCATCGCGCCAATTTCGCGCGCATCCTGGCCTGGCTGGCGTTCGCGGCGGTGTTCTGGATCGCGGGGGCCTTCGTCCAGGGCGAGGCGCGCCTTGCGATCTGGGCTCTGGCGCTGGGGATCGAATACCTCTCGCCGGCCGTGGGCTTCTGGACGCCCGGGCTAGGCCGCACCAAGAGCTCGGAATGGAAGGTCGAGGGCGGCCACATGGCCGAGCGCTGCGCCCTGTTCACGATCATCGCCCTGGGCGAGTCGATCATCGTCAGCGGCAACACCGTGGTGGGCATGCCGTGGGACGCGCCGGTGATGGCCGCGTTCGCCAGCGCCTTCGCGTGCAGCTTGGCGATGTGGTGGATCTACTTCTCGTCGACCGCCGAAGCCGCCAGCCGCGCCATCGAGGAGTCGAAGGATCCCGGCGCGATCGCCCGCGTCGCCTATACCTACGTCCACATCCTGCCGGTGGCGGGGATCATCGTGGCGGCGGTCGGGGACGAGTGGGTGATCCACCATCCCCTGGGCCACGCTGACGTCAAGATCGCGGCGGCGGTGATCGGCGGGCCGTTCTTGTTCCTGCTGGGCACGCTGCTGTTCAAGCTGGCCGTCTTCCGTCGCTGGTCGCGGGCGCGGATCACGGGCCTTCTTGCGCTGGCGGCCCTGGTCCCCATGGCGCTGAGCCTGAGCCCGCTGATGCTTTCCATCTTGTCGACGCTGGTCCTGGTGGCTGTCGGCGCGTGGGAGAGCCTGACGCCGCATCCGTCCGAGGACCCGCCCGAGTACGACGGGATCAAGCCGGGGCTCAAGGCCGAGGCTGAAGCCTAAGAACGGCTGATCAGGCCTTCTCGACGAAGCTGTCGATGACCTTCTTGTCGCCGGCCTTGTCGAAGGCGACGGTCAGCTTGTTGCCCTCGACGCCGGTGACCTTGCCGTAGCCGAATTTGACGTGGAACACGCGGTCGCCGCGCGAATAGGCGCTGTTGGTCGGGGCCGAAACGGCGACCAGCCGGCCTTCGCCCTCGATCGGGGCCGAGCGGGCGGACGAGCCCGACCGAACGCCTTGGGCGCCGCGCCACGATCCGCCACGCTCGCCAAAGCCAGAGGTCCGCTCCTGCGCCCGTTTCCAGCCGGGGCTGTCGTAGCTACCAGCCTGGAAGGCCGACGTCCCCGGGTCGTCCCAGCGCGAGGCGGCCGTTGACTGCATGCCCGGACCGCCGCCGTAATAGCCGGTCTCGGACGCCGCATCGACGTGGGCGATCGGCAGCTCGTCGACGAAGCGGCTGGGCAGCTGGCTGGTCCAGCGGCCATAGACCTGCCGGTTGGCCACGAAGCTGATGCGAGCCTCCTCGCGGGCGCGGGTGATGCCGACATAGGCCAGGCGGCGCTCTTCCTCGAGGCCCTTTTCGCCCTTGTCGTCCATGCTGCGCTGGCTGGGGAAGACGCCTTCCTCCCAGCCGGGCAGGAAGACCAGCGGGAACTCCAGGCCCTTGGCCGAGTGCAGGGTCATGATCCAGACCGCGTCGCCGGTCGCCTCGCGATCCAGGTCCATCACCAGCGACACGTGCTCCAGATAGGCCTCCAGCGTGTCGAACGAGCCCATCGACTGAACGAGTTCCTTCAGGTTCTCCAGTCGCGTCTGGCTGGTCGGACCCTTGTCCAGGCGCAGGGCGTCGGTATAGCCGCTCTCCTCCAGCACGGTCTCCAGCAGGCGCTGGTGATGCACCGTCCCGACCAGCGAGCGCCAGCGGTCCAGGTCGCGGATGAAGTTGCTGAGCGCCGTGCGGGTGCGGGCCGGAAGCTCGTCGCTGGCGATGATCTGCCGCGCGGCCTCGACGGTCGAGATCCCGCCCAGGCGGGCGATCTGCAGCAGCTTCTGCACCGAGGTGTCGCCGATGCCGCGCTTGGGCGTGTTGACGATCCGCTCGAAGGCCAAATCATCGTCCGGCGACTGGATCAGCCGCAGATAGGCGTGGGCGTCGCGGATCTCGGCGCGCTCGAAGAAGCGCGGGCCGCCGACCACCTTGTAGGGGATCTGCAGCAGCACGAAGCGCTCTTCGAAGGCGCGCATCTGGAAGCTGGCGCGGACCAGGATGGCCATCTGGCTGTACTTGCGGCCGGCCTTCTTGGCGCGCTCGATCTCGTCGGCGATCAGGCGGCTTTCAGCCTCGCCGTCCCAGACGCCTGACACCTTGACCTTCTCGCCGCCCTTGGACGGGGTCCACAGGGTCTTGCCCAGGCGCCCCTTGTTGGCGGTGATCAAGCCCGAGGCGGCCGCCAGAATGTGCTCGGTCGAGCGGTAGTTGCATTCCAGGCGCACGACCTTCGCGCCCGGGAAATCGCGTTCGAAGCGCAGGATGTTGTCGACCTCGGCCCCGCGCCAGCCATAGATCGACTGGTCGTCATCGCCGACGCAGCAGACATTCTGGCGGCCTTGGGCCAGCAGGCGCAGCCACAGATACTGGGCGACGTTGGTGTCCTGATACTCGTCGACCATCACGTATTTGAAGCGGCGCTGGAACTCGTCCAGCACGTCGGGATGGCCGGTGAACAGGCTGATATTGTGCAGCAAGAGGTCGCCGAAGTCGCAGGCGTTCAGGATGCGCAGGCGCTCCTGATACTGGCGATAGAGGGTTATGCCCTTGCCGCCCGCGAACTCGCCGGCCTCGCTGGTCGGGACGCGGTCGGGCGTCCAGCCGCGGTTTTTCCAGCCGTCGATGATCTGCGACAGGATACGGGGCGTCCACCGCTTGGCGTCGATGTTCTCGGCCTCGATCAGCTGCTTGAGCAGCCGCTCGTTATCGTCGGTGTCGATGATCGTGTAGTTGGACTTCAGCCCGATCAGCTCGGCGTGGCGGCGCAGGATCTGGGCGGCCACCGAGTGGAAGGTGCCCAGCCACCGCAGACCCTCGGCCTCCGGGCCGATGATGTGGGTGATCCGCTCGCGCATCTCGCGCGCGGCCTTGTTGGTGAAGGTGACGGCCAGCAGCTCCCACGGCTTGGCGCGGCCGGTGGCCAGGATGTGCGCCAGGCGCGTGGTCAGCACGCGGGTCTTGCCGGTGCCGGCGCCGGCCAGAACGAGCAGGGGGCCCTCGGTGGTCTCGACCGCCTCGCGCTGCTCGGGGTTCAAGCCGTCCAGATAGGCGGGCGCCATGCCAGCCGGAGGTCTCGCCCGGGCCAGGTCGGAAATACGCGGAGCGGGATGATCGCCCGGAAAGTCTCCCGGGAAATCGAATGAATCGGCGTCGGGGTGCATGGGAACATATGTAGCACACGCAGCGCCCGGCTTAACCCCCAACCGCAGGAAGCGGAACCGGGGTGGCTTTGGCGCCGTTGATCCGTTGAAGCGTCCGGTAACGGGGAGATCGCCATGCCCACCAGAAGCGAACGCGACCGGACCCACCACGGCCAGACCCCGTGGGCGGCCCTGCTGGTGCTGGCGCTGCTGGCCGCGCTGGTGTTTGGCGCCTGGCGCTTGGGTGTCATCGTCGGAAGCGGAGCCGATTGGCCGCCGCCCTTGCCACGATGGTCGGCCCTAAAGGATGTTCCCAAACCGCCGGCGGTTCCGACGCAGCGCCGTCCGGCCGTCCGGCCGTTCAGCCAGGCTAGGTCCCGTCGCTCGCGACGTGGGAAAGGGCGAAGACGCGGCAAGCTGAGGCCAGCGGGCGATCGCCTCGTTCGGTGTCGATCCTCTGTATCAGCGCCGCCAGGCTAGAGCCATGCATCGCGGCCGCGCTGTCTAGAACGGCCCAGAATTCCGGCTCGAGCGCGAGAGACGTGGCGTGACCAGCCAAGTTCACGGATCGCTTCTTCAATCCTGCCATGCGCGCTCAGATCCTTCTGCATCTGGCCCATGCCATTACGGCCCCCGTCAGGGCGAGAAGATTCTCACGGTTCCTCCGTTGGTTGGCCATTGGGGGAGGCTCTATTGTGCGTTGATCTCGCACTGGCCAGCGTCTAGCGTTTTGCGCCTGTGGAGTTCGCGCGCGATGCTATTTCAATTTAGCCGTCGACGGCAGCCAGCCGCGATAGAGCCAGCCGCGATAGAGCCGGTGGCTGCGGGTATCCTTCGATCCCTGAAAGCCTTTCAGGATGGCGCCAAAGGCCTGGCCGCGCCGGGGGGCTGGGTGTTCCTGATCAACGACACCAATGATTTCCTGAGCTGGCAGTTCGGCCTCAAGCGCTGGAGCCCCGAGGAGCGGGAGACTGTCGAAGCGTTGCTGGCCGATAGAATGACCCTCTTGGGCGATCGGCACTATCAGATGGTCATCTGTCCCGAGAAAAGCGTTGTCTACAGCGAGTGGCTGCCGAGCGGCTTGGCGGATATCGCGGCCAACGACGAGCGGCCGGCGACCGTGATGGCTAGCGCCGCGTCGGGGCGTATCCTTTATCTGGCGGATCGCTTCGAACAGCTCAAACGCTTTGGGCTGCTGTTCTTCCGCGGCGACACCCACGTCAATTTCCTGGGCGCCTATCACCTTTACCGCGAAGCGATCCTGGCGCTGAAGGCTGGCGGCGCGCCCGTGGGTGATCCCATAGCCTTTGGCCAACTGCAGCACTTCGTGGCCGGGATGGAAGGGGACATCTTCATCCAGCTCCCGGAGGCCGCGAAGGATGACTTCGAGATCGACGCATCGCTCGGCCGTGTCGGCAACATGCTGGAGGTGTTGATGTCCCACACGCTGCCCGAGGCGCGAAAGCGAACCCGGCGCGTCGAGACGCCAGAGGGCTATATCCCCGGCGGCGGCGGGCGCGAGACGGTGATCATGGAGCATGAGGACCCAAGCCTGCCCAAGGCTCTGGTGTTCCGAGACTCGACCGCCACGCTGAGTATCGACCTGCTGGCGCAGCATTTTTCGCGCTCAGTCTATGTTTGGCACGAAGGCGACGTGATCGGCGAGCTGATCGACCGGGAGCAGCCCGACGTGATCCTGCACTTCGTGGCCGAGCGGTTCCTGGCCACCTATCCGCGCGCCGTGGCCATCAACCGACACGTCGGCTGATCAGTCCTCGCGCTTGGCGCCGTCCAGCTCGCGCCGCAGCTTCTCGGCGCGAGCGGCCTCTTGCGACTTCTCCGCCTTGGTGCGGCCAAAGCGGACGCGGTTCTCGGCGGCGCGGGCCTTGTCGTCAGCCTTGGCCTTGGCCTTGCGGGCTTGGTTCAGATTGACGACGTCGGCCATGGCGGTATCCGGACCTGTGAGCTTCTCGCGCTTTGAAGGTCATCGGACGAACACGCGCGGGATGCAAGTCCAGGACGCGCCTCGCCTTAGGCGTCGTCCTTGGCCAGGGCCCGGGCGAGGGCAGGGCGAGCGTTGGCGCGCGCCAGCCATTCGTCATAGGCCTTGTGCGGCGGCAGCATCTGGCGCGCGAACTGCAGCAGGCTGACGAACAGGATGTCGGCGGCCGAGAAGCGCTCGCCCAACAGCCAGGGCGAGGCCTCCAGCGTGGCGCGCAACCGTTCGTCCATCGTCTGATACTGCGCCTTGTCCTGGTCATCCTGCCTCTGCTTCCAGAGGTTGGTGACGGCTGGCTCCAGAACGCCGGCGTAGTAGGCCAGCCAGGAGAGGTAAGGGCCGCGCAAAGGATCACCGACCGTCGGACCCAGGCCCGCAGCGGGGAACTTGTCCGTCAGGTAGAGGGCGATCGCCGCGGACTCGGTGATCAGCACGCCGTCGTCCGTCAGCGCGGGAACCTGACCGTGCGGATGCGGATTGGCCGGGTCGCGCGCGCCGGTGTTGCTGACGGCGCGATAGACGTCGACCTTACGGATTTCGCACGGCGCGCCGAGCTCCTCCAGCAACCATATGAAACGGGTCGAGCGTGAGCGCGGCGCGTGGAAGAGGGTCAGCATGGCGGCTTCATCCGTCTGTTTAGAGTATCGGAGCGTGCCTTGGCTCCGGACATTAGGGTCGCCGTCTTCGGTCCCGTATGTGGCAGCATGACCACTCATATTGACGGTTCGCCAGAAGCACCCGCCTATCCGTCGCGACAGCGCGGAGGTCCGAAAATGTACACACTCTATGGTTCGCCCAGCACGGCCGGCACGGCCATCCATTGGATGCTGCTGGAGCTCGGCGTCCCGTTCGATCTGAAGCTGCTGGATTTCGAAAAGGGCGAGCACAAGACGCCCGAGTATCTGGCGCTCAATCCGGACGGGGTGGTCCCGACCCTGATCGTCGATAGCAAGCCGCTGACGCAGATGGCCGCTCTGGCGACCCTGCTGGCGGAACGGCATCCCGAGGCGGGCTTCGCGCCTCCCGTTGGTTCGCTCGAGCGGGCGGAATATCTGAGCTGGAGCTTCTGGCTGGCCAACAGCTTCCAACCGCATTTCCGCGCCTGGTTCTATTCGCACGAGCCAGCCGGCGGCGAAGCTCAAGATGCGGTGCAGGCCGCCGCCCGGGCGCGGATAGAGGCCGGTCTGGCGCGGCTGGACGCGCATCTCGCCGATCGCGACTACATCGTCGGTGACCGCTTTACGAGCGTCGACCTGTTGGCCACGATCTTGTGTCGCTGGTCGCGCAACATGCCCAAGCCCGCGACCGAATGGCCGAACCTCAAGCGCTACCTCGATCGCATCCGCCAGCGCCCGGCGCTGCGCGAGGTCCATGCTCGCGAGGGCCTGACCGACTGGATTGATGGGTAGGCGTTAAATCCTCCCCCCAAGGGGGAGGCGGCCGAAGGCAGGAGGGGGAAGTTCGGGCTATCCGGCTTCTTCCCCCTCCGTCGTCTCTTCGAGCCGACACCTCCCCCGCTGGGGGAGGATTTGAGTCTTACTTCACCGCCGCGCAGAAGCGCTGGATGCGCGAGCAGGCGTCTTCCAGGACTTCGTTGCTGGTGGCGTAGCTGATGCGGAAGAACGGCGAGAGACCGAACGCCGCGCCGTGCACGACGGCCACGCCTTCGGACTCCAGCAGTTCGGTGGCGAAGTCTTCGTCACTCGCGATGACCTTGCCCGAGGGCGCGGTCTTACCGATCAGGCCGGCGCACGAGGGATAGACATAGAACGCGCCTTCCGGGGTCGGGCAGTGCAGGCCGGTGGCCTGGTTCAGCATCGACACCACCAGATCGCGGCGCTCCTGAAACAGCTTGGCGTTCGGCTTGATGAAGTCCTGCGTGCCGTTCAGCGCCTCAAGCGCGGCCCACTGCGAGATCGAGCAGGGGTTCGAGGTCGTCTGGCTGATCATCTTGCCCATGGCCTTGATCAGCGGCTCGGGACCGGCGGCGTAGCCGATGCGCCAGCCGGTCATCGAATAGCCCTTGGAGACGCCGTTCATCGTCAGGGTGCGGTCATAGAGCTTGGGCTCGACCTGGGCGATGGTGGTGAACTCGAAGTCGTCGAACACCAGGTGCTCGTACATGTCGTCGGTCAGCACCCAGACCTGCGGATGGCGCAGCAGCACGTCCGCGATCGCCTGCAGCTCGGCGCGCGTATAGGCGCCGCCCGACGGGTTCGAGGGGCTGTTGATGATCAGCCACTTGGTCTTGGGCGTGATCGCCGCTTCCAGGGCCGCCGGCGTGATCTTGAAGCCGCTCTCGGCGGTGGTCTCGACCGAGATGGGCGTACCGCCGGCCAGCAGGGTCATGTCGGGATACGACACCCAGTACGGCGCGGGGATGATCACCTCGTCGCCGGGGTTCAGGGTGGCGACCAGGGCGTTATAGATCACGGGCTTGCCGCCCGGGGCGACGTGGACCTGGCTGGGCTTATACTCCAGGCCGTTCTCGCGCTTGAACTTGGCGCAGATGGCGACCTTCAGTTCGGGCATGCCGTCCGGGTCGGTATACTTGGTCTTGCCGGCCTTGATCGCCTCGATCGCGGCGTTCTTGATATTGTCCGGCGTGTCGAAGTCCGGTTCGCCCGCCGAGAGGGCGATCACGTCACGACCGGCGGCTTTCAGCGCGCGCGCCTTGGCGCTGATGGCGATGGTGGCCGACGGTGCGATACGCCGCAGTGCGGCGGACTCAAGCGACATCTTGCAGGACTCCCCTGTGCTTGCATGGCCCTTCAGGCGGGCCGGATCAGGATTGCGGCGGTCTTTACGCCCCCGAACGTCCCGGCGCAACGCGGGCGGACCTGTTTCCCAACCCTTTTTATGGCGCTTGCGCTCGCGCGGCTTCTTGCCTGCCTTCGGATCTCAAGATAGCGGTACCAGGTGAGGCGAGGGCGCGAAGACGACCGCCGCCTTAGGGGAAACGCAAGGCCGAGGAATCGCTCGGCGAGGGAAGGGGAGCGCCCATGAACAAGCGAGTCCTGTGCGCCGCCATGGCGGCGATGGCTCTGTCGCTCGGCGCGCCGGCGATGGCGCGCCAGTCTGGCGATGGCGATATTCTGCAGAAGGCGATCAACAAGCCTTCCGCCAACTGGCACGTCCACGGCGCCAATCAGAAGACGACGCCGGTCAAGGACAAGGCGATCGCCGGGGGCGGCGCGATGAAGGTCGAGGTGCTGGCTGGTGGCGACAAGCCCTGGAGCGTTGGGGCGCAACAGAGCCTGAGCGGCAAGATCACCAAGGGCGACGTGATGCTGGTCGCCTTCTGGGCCAAGGCCGAGAGCGTGGACGGCGGTCCCGCCGAGGCGACGATCTCGGCGGTGCGCGTTCAGCAAGCGGCCTCGCCTTACGACGCCGCGATGCAGGGACCGGTGAAGGTCGCCGGGGACTGGAAGATGTACACCGTGCCCGGTCGGGCCAGCATCGACATTCCGGCTGGCGCGAGCGCTGTCGCCCTGCACTTGGGATCGGCCAAGCAGACCGTGCAGCTGGGGCCTGTTTTCGTCCTCGACTTTGGGCCCGACTACGACCTGAGCAAGCTGGCCCAGTAGGACGGCGACGCCGTCCGATCGGGGGCGAGGCGAAGCTCTCCGGGTGATCCGCGATCGCTGGGCGAGCCGGTGCGCGGATCGTCCTGACGCGGCTTGACCCAGCGTCGCGCATGAGCGAGGCAGGGCGCGTGATCCGCCGCTTCATCGACTTCGTGACCAATATGGACGCCCGCGCCTGGCGCATGGTGGGGGTCTCGTTCGTGCTGTTTGGCGGCGTCGGGGTCGTCTTCCTGTTCGGCGCGCAGCTTTTGGGCGTGAACGGCGAGGCGGCGGTCGAGCACTGGCTGGGCGCGGCCACGGGGCCCTGGGCCTTGCCGGCGGCGGTGGCGGCCTTCGCGGTCATGGCCTTCCTGGGCGTGCCGCAGTTCGTGCTGATCGCCGCGGCGGTGGTGGCGTTCGGGCCCTGGACCGGCTTCGCCTACAGCTGGATCGGGACCCTGGTCTCGTCGCTGGTGGGGTTCTGGCTGGGGCGGGCCTATGGCGCGAAGATCCTGCGCGAGTTCGCCACCGAGGGCGTGAACAAGTTCATGCGGATGATCGGCAAGAACGGCTTCATGGCCAGCCTGATCGTGCGCCTGGTGCCCTCGGCGCCGTTCATCGTCGTCAACATGGCCGCCGGGGTGACTCCCATGCGCCTGCGCGACTTCACGGCCGGCACGGCCATCGGCATCGTGCCGAAGATCGCCCTAACCGCCTTCGCCGGCAATTCGATCGTCCAGGCGATGAGGGGCGGCGGCAAGCAGCACATCGTCATGATCGTGCTGGCCATCGTCATCTGGCTGGGCATGGGTCTCGTCAGCCGCGCTTGGCTGAAGAAACGCGAGGCGGCCGAGGACGGCGCGCCGGAGTAGGGCGCTTCTCCGACCGCTGTACTGGGATTTGGCAAGAACCGTGCGGGCGAGGGCGTTATGGCGTGCGGGCTTGGCTCGGCTTTGCATCCTGGCGAGATATCCGTTCTCTGTCGCTCGGCGTCGCGCAAGGATATTGCTCTGTGTGCGACGGATTGCGCCCGGGGCGCAAATTGCTTGCTCGATTCAAGGTGTCTGTGTAGAAAGTCGCTCATGACTGTCGCGCGCGACCTGCTTTCGCTTCGGCTTACCAGCCCCTGGGCGCTCTAGGGGCCGCGCATCGTCGTGGCCGGGCGCACAGGGGACATTTGACCCGCAGCCCGCACGCCACACACCCCATTCGACGAGTACTCCCATGACCCCCGATATTTCTGGCGTATCCGCCAGCGCCGCCGACAAGCGCGACAACGTCGTCATTTTCGACACCACCATGCGCGACGGCGAGCAGTCGCCCGGCGCTTCGATGTCGCTGGAAGAGAAGCTGGAACTGGCCAAGATCCTCGAGGAGATGGGGGTCGATATCATCGAGGCCGGCTTCCCGATCGCCTCGAACGGCGACTTCGAAGCCGTCCGCGAAGTGGCCAAGATCGTCAAGAACTCGACCATCGCCGGCCTGTGCCGCGCCCACCAGGTCGACATCGACCGCTGCGCCGAGGCCCTGAAGCCCACACAGCGCGGCCGGATCCACGTGGTCATCGCCACGTCCGACCTGCACATGAAGCACAAGCTGCAGATGGAGCCGGACGCCGTCATCGACGTGATCGCCCGCTCGGTGGCCCACGCCCGCAACCTGCGCGACGATATCGAGTGGTCGGCCGAGGACGCCACCCGCAGCGACCGCCAGTTCCTGCGCCGCGCGGTCGAGACCGCCATCAAGGCCGGCGCCACGACGATCAACCTGCCTGACACCGTCGGCTACACCTATCCGTCGGAATATGCCGACCTGTTCAACTGGATGGTCAACAATGTCGAGGGCGCCGACAAGGTGATCTTCTCGACCCACTGCCACAACGATCTGGGCCTGGCCGTGGCCAACAGCCTGGCCGGCGTGCAGGGCGGGGCCCGTCAGGTCGAGTGCGCGATCAACGGCCTGGGCGAGCGCGCCGGCAACGCCGCGCTGGAAGAGATCGTCATGGCCCTGAAGGTGCGCGGCGACCGCCTGCCTTACCGCACCGGCATCGACACCACCCACATCACCCGCGCCAGCCGCTACGTCTCGGCCATCACCGGCTTCCCGGTGCAGTACAACAAGGCCATCGTCGGCAAGAACGCCTTCGCGCACGAGAGCGGCATCCACCAGGACGGCATGCTCAAGAACCGCGAGACCTACGAGATCATGACGCCGGAATCGGTGGGCCAAGCCCCGTCGAGCCTGGTCATGGGCAAGCACTCGGGCAGCCACGCCTTCCGCGCCAAGCTGAAGGACCTGGGCTACGAGCTGGGCGAGAACGCGCTGAAGGAAGCCTTCGGTCGCTTCAAGGACCTGGCCGACCGCAAGAAGCACGTTTACGACGACGACATCATCGCCCTGGTCGACGACGCCCTGGCGCGCGGTTCGGAAAAGATCCGCGTCTCGCGTCTGCGCGTGGTCGCCGGCACCGACGGCCAGTCGGCCGAGCTGACCCTGGACGTCGACGGCGTCTCCAGCACGGCCGAGGCGACCGGCGACGGTCCCGTCGACGCGGTGTTCAACGCCATCCACAAGATCGTGCCGCACAGCGCCGCCCTGCGCCTCTTCCAGGTGCACGCGGTGACCGAAGGCACGGACGCCCAGGCTCAGGTCTCGGTGCGTCTGGAAGAGGATGGCCGCATCGCCACCGGCGCGGCCGCCGACACCGACACCCTGACGGCTTCGGCCAAGGCGTACGTCAACGCCCTCAACAACCTCTTCGCCCGCAAGGAGAAGAGCCGGCCCGAGGCGGCGATCGCCAGCGGGTTCTAAGGCTTAGGCGTTCCGGCTTCGTCGGAACGCCGCCTTCACCGCCACCCCATCGCTTGAACCTGCCGGTAAGGCGGGTTCGCGTGCGCCCGGCTTCCAGCGGAAAGCCGGTCGATGGCGCATGCCTGCACCCATGAAGAGGGCCGCCATGACCTTTGGCGACAACACGGCCGCAGCGCCGGCCGCCTGGGCGGATATCCAGGCGCGGACCGTGGCGCTGGGCTTCGACATGCCGTCGGAGGCGAACACCGGCGCGATGCTCCGACTTCTGGCCGCTTCCAAGCCCGGCGGGCTGTTTCTGGAGCTAGGAACGGGCACGGGCCTGGCCACGGCCTGGCTTCTGAGCGGAATGGATGGCGCCGCGCGTCTGGTCAGCCTGGATGTGGACCCCGTCGTTCAAGGCGTCGCGCGGGACCTCTTGCAGGATGACCGCGTGTGCTTCGTGCTAGGCGATGGCCTGGACTACGTGCGTAGCCAACAGGCGAGTTCATTCGACATGATTTTCGCCGACGCCTGGCCGGGCAAGTACGAGGGGCTGGATGAGACCTTGGCGTTGCTCAAGCGGGGAGGGCTGTACGTGATCGACGACATGACGCCTCAGCTCAATTGGCCGGAGGGGCATCAGGCTAACGTCGACGACCTCGTCGCCCGCCTAGAGAGCCGCGCCGATCTCGTCGTGACCCAGCTGGCTTGGGCGTCTGGCTTAGTTTTAGCGGCGGTGCGTTGACGACATGATCTGGATCCCCATCACCGTCGCCGCCGCCGCCCTGCAGGTGGCGCGCAACGCCGCGCAGCGCTCGATCATGGGCGGGGCGGGCCCCTGGGGGGCGACCCTGGTGCGGTTCCTGTTCGGACTGCCATTCGCCACGGCATTCGCCGCCGTGGGGTGGCTGCTGACGCCGGGCGCCGCCGCCCATCCGACCCTGGTCTTCTGGCTGGCCTGTTTCGCTGGAGCGGGCTTGCAGATCGCGGCCACGGCGGCGCTGTTGACCGCCATGCAGCGCTCGACCTTCGCCCTGGGCACGGCCATGCAGCAGAGCGGCCTGCCGTTCGCCCTGGTCTGGGGCGCGTTGTTCTTCGGCGACCATGTGGGCGCTGTCACCTGGGCCGGCGGCCTGATCGCCAGCATCGGCCTGGCCGCCCTGACCTGGCCACGCGGCGAGGTGGTGATGCGCAAGGGCGCGGCCTTGGCCGGCCTGGGCTCTGGGGCGGTGTTCGCGCTCAGCGCCAATTGCTTTCGGCAGGCGAGTCTGGCTTTCGAACCAGCCCATCCGGCCGCATCGGCCTTGGTGACCGTGATGGTGGTGCAGGCGATCCAGACCGTAGGCCTGACGGGCTATCTGGCCTGGCGCGATCCGGGCGCCTTGAGAGCGGTGATCGCCGCCTGGCGCCAGTCACTGGGCGCGGGCTTCTGCGGCGCCGCCGCTTCGGGGCTGTGGTTCACGGCCATGGCGCTGTCGCCGGTTGGGCCGGTGAGGGCGGTCGGGGTGGTCGAAATGCCGATCGCCGCGATCGCCGGACGTCGTCTGTTCAAGGAGCGTCTGACGACGGCGCAAATCGTCGGTGGGGTGGTGACGGCCGTCGGTGTCGTGATGGCGGCTCTGGGCTAGATTTCGCCACGATCCGGTGATCGGACGACTTAACCGGAAAAGCCTTGAAACAGGCGCTGAATAGACCTTGAAATCAACGCTTTCGCAGGGCAAACGGGCTGGCGTCGAAGCGTTTTGGCGATCAAGACGATGGCGCGGCCAGGGGGCGGCGCTTCCGTCTGACGTTTACGCGCGCCGACCCGGTCGAAGTCCCCTAGTTGCGGGAATCATGTTGTCCTCGCATTGATTTGAAGTAGGAGCCGTTTCCCTTCGTCGCCTCTTCTGCCGGATGTCCGGACGGAATGGGTTCCGCTTCTCCGATCTGCCCCGCCTATCTCGACCTGCCCGTCCCTTAAGCCCCTCCTACCCCTCAGTCAGGGCCTTCAATGTTCTCTTCCCTCTTCGGCGTGATCTCGAACGACATCGCCATCGACCTCGGCACGGCCAACACCCTCATCTACATGAAGGGCAAGGGGATCGTTCTGAACGAGCCGTCGGTGGTGGCGCTGCGCAATGTCGGCGGCCGCAAGATCGTCCACGCCGTGGGCATTGAGGCCAAGCAGATGCTGGGCCGCACGCCGGGGCACATGGAAGCCATTCGCCCGATGCGCGACGGCGTGATCGCCGACTTCGAAGTCGCCGAGGAGATGATCAAGTACTTCATCCGCAAGGTTCACAACCGCAAGGGCTTCGTGAACCCCAAGGTGATCGTGTGCGTGCCGTCGGGCGCCACCGCCGTGGAACGCCGCGCCATCAACGACAGCTGCCTGAACGCCTCGGCGCGTCGCGTGGGCCTGATCGACGAGCCGATGGCCGCCGCGATCGGCGCCGGCCTGCCGATCCACGAGCCGACCGGCTCCATGGTCGTCGACATTGGCGGCGGCACCACCGAGGTGGCTGTGCTGTCGCTGTCGGGCATCGTCTATTCGCGCTCGGTCCGCGTCGGCGGCGACAAGATGGACGAGGCGATCATCAGCTATATGCGTCGCCACCATAACCTGCTGATCGGCGAGACCACCGCCGAGCGCATCAAGAAGGAAATCGGCACCGCCCGCGCGCCGGCCGACGGCGAGGGGCTGTCGATCGACGTCAAGGGGCGCGACCTGATGCAGGGCGTGCCGCGCGAAGTGCGCATCAGCGAAAAGCAGGCCGCCGACGCCCTGGCCGAACCGGTCGGGCAGATCGTCGAGGCCGTGAAGGTCGCCCTGGAAGCCACGCCGCCGGAGCTGGCCAGCGACATCGCCGACAAGGGCATCATGCTGACGGGCGGTGGCGCGCTGCTGCGCGGCCTGGACGCCGAGATCCGCGACCACACCGGCCTGCCGGTCACCGTGGCCGACGACCCCCTGTCGTGCGTCGCCCTGGGCTGCGGCAAGGTGCTGGAGCATCCGAAGTGGATGAAGGGCGTCCTGGAATCGACTCTGGCCTAGTCTTAAAGCTCCTCTAGAGGCGCCGGGGGGCGCCAGGAGAACAGTTCGTGCCCTTTCGCGAAGGTCCCCTCGGCGACCTGAAAGTGCCGCTTACCTGGACGGCCGCCGTGGCCCTGGTGGTGGCGGCCGTTATCGCCGTGGCTTTCCTGCTGGCGGACCGGCGCGAGACCCTCCAGGAGCAGGCCTACGGCGTGACCCGCCAGACGATGGACACCGTGGCCAAGCCGGTCAGCGGGGCCATCGCCGCGCCGGGCCGCTGGACGGGCCTTGGCGTCGATTATGTGCGCAGCTACTTCTTCACGGCCTCGGAGAACCGTCGCCTGAAGGCCGAGATGGCCGAGATGCGCCAGTGGCGCGATCGCGCCCTGGCGCTGCAGGACCAGAACGATCGCTTCCGCTCGCTGCTGGGCCTGCGCACCGATCCGCCGATCCCGATGACCGCCGCGCGCGTTGTCAGCGACAGCCGCGGGCCGTTCGCCAACACGCGTCTGGCCGATGCGGGTTCGGAGCGAGGCGTCGAGGTCGGCAATCCCGTTCTCAACGAACGGGGCCTGGTCGGTCGTGTGGTCGGCGTCGCCAACGGCGCCAGCCGCGTGCTGCTGCTGACCGACATCGCCTCGCGCACGCCGGTGATGATCGACCGCACCAACGCTCGCGCCATCCTGACCGGCGATGGCGGACCCAATCCGAAGCTCGACTATCTGCGCGGTGTTGATCCGATCCAGCAGGGCGACCGGGTGGTGACCTCCGGCGACGGCGGCGTCGTGCCGCGCGGCCTGCCGGTGGGCGCTGCGGTCAAGGGTCTGGACGGTCGCTGGCGCGTGGTGCTGTTCGCCGACCAGGCGTCGATCGACTATGTCCGCATCCTGCTGTTCAAGGACTTCGCTCAGCTCGCCGACCAGAAGCAGCTGGAGACCCACAGCCTGCCGCCGGTGACGACCGAGGACCCGCAGGCCTCGATCCTGTCGACCCCGACGCCGCCGCCTTCGGCGCCCACGACAACGCCGTCGCCCGCGCCCAAGCCCCCTGCTGCCGCGACGACGGCGCCGGCTTCGGCCCGGCCTGTCGCGGCGACGGAACCCCCGCGATGAGCGGCGCGCGCTCTCTGAACCCGACGGTGTGGCTGGGCGTGCCGATGCTGGTCTGCGTCGGGGTCACCGTTCTGTTCTCGGCGCCGATCCGCCTCTGGGGCCTGCAGCTACCCGAGCCGGTCTTCGCCATGGTTCCGGCCTTCGCCTGGGCCTTGATCCGACCCTCGATCCTGGCCCCGTTCGCGATCCTGCTTCTGGGCCTGTTCCTGGACATGTTCTGGGGCGGGCCGACGGGCCTCTGGGGCCTGTCGTTGCTGCTGGGCTATGCGGTCGTTCTGCTGTTTCGCAACATGATGACGGGCCAGAGCCAGCCGATCCTGTGGGGCTGGTTCGCGGCGATCACCGCGCTCAGCATGGCGGCGGGCTACATCTTCACCATGCTCGACAGCGTGGCCATCCCGAGCCTGCTGGCCGTGTTCTGGCAGTTCCTGGCCACGGCGCTGCTGTTCCCGTTCGCCTATCGCCTGATCGACCATTTCGAGGACGCCGACGTGCGTTTCCGGTGAGGTCATGAGCGAACCCTCAATCTTCTTTTCCGAGGTCAACGAGCGCCAGGGTGTTTTCCATCGGCGCGCCTTCCTGCTGGGCGGCCTGACGGGCGCGGGCTTGCTGGCCCTGGGCGGCCGCCTAGCGCAGCTGCAGCTGGTCGAGGCCCAACGCTACCAGAAGCTCTCGGCCGGCAACCAGTTCAACTACCGCCTGGTGCCGCCGCCGCGCGGCCTGATCCTAGACCGCAATGGCGTCTCCCTAGCCTCGAACCGGCCGAACTTCCGGCTGATGATCAACAAGGACAAGGACCTGAACGCCGAGGCCGTGCTGGACGACCTGTCCAAGCTGGTCCCGATTGACGGCTCGCGCCGCGCGCGGGTGCTTCGGGAGCTGGACCGCGCGCCCCGCCGCGCGCCGGTGGTGGTGATGGAAGACCTGTCGTGGGAGGAGTTCTCCCGCGTCAATATCCGCGCGCCCGAACTGCCCAACGTCACCGCCGACATGGGCGAGGTGCGGGTCTATCCATTCGGCGGCGCCTTCGCCCACGTGATCGGTTATGTCGCCAAGGTCTCGGATCGCGATCTGAAGGCCGCCGAGGGCGATGCGACCCAGGACCAGGAGTTGCTGCACCATCCCGGCTTCCGGATCGGCAAGCAGGGGGTCGAGAAGGCCTTCGATCAGCCGCTGCGCGGCCGCGCCGGCGCGACCAAGACCGAGGTCGACGCCCAGGGGCGCGTCGTGCGGCTGGATCCGGAGGGCGACATCCCGGCCACGCCGGGCAAGGCGATCCGCCTAACCCTCGACGCCGATATCCAGAACCGCGCGCTGGAGGTGATGGGCGACGAGAGCGGCGCCATCGTCGTGATGGACATCCGGAACGGCGACCTCCTGACGATGGTCTCCGCGCCTAGTTTCGACGCCAATCGCTTCGTGAAGGGGCTGTCTGGCCCCGAATACAAGGCGCTGGCCGAGTACGAGCGCAAGCCGCTGCTGGACAAGTCGATGACCGGCCTGTTCCCGCCCGGCTCGACCTTCAAGCCGACGGTGGGCTTGGCGGCTCTGGCGGCCGGCATTGATCCGGAGATCCGGATCAACTGTCCCGGCAGCTGGTACTATGGCGGTCGCGTCTGGCGGTGCTGGGAGAAGGGCGGCCACGGGCCGCAGAACCTGCACGACGCCATCAAGAATTCCTGCGACATCTATTTCTACCAGACGTCGCTGAAGATCGGCCCGGACGCCATCGCCAAAGCGGCGCGCGCGATGGGCTTTGGTCAGCTGTTCGACATCGGTATTCCTGGTCAGAAAAAAGGGCTCGTGCCCGACCGCGAGTGGAAGAAGCGGGCCTTCAAGAAGAATCCCGCCAACCAGATTTGGTTTCCCGGCGAGACTCCCAGCTACGGCATCGGGCAGGGGGCTCTGACCGTCAACGCCTTGCAGTTGGCGGTAATGACCGCGCGCCTGGCCAACGGCAAGAAGGCCCTGACGCCGCGCCTGATCAAGTCGGTGGGCGGTGTCGAACAGCCCAGCGGCGCCGAGGTGCCGGACCTGCCGTTCTCGCAAGAGCATCTCGACTATGTGCGCGGCGGCATGGCGGCCGTGGCCAATGACGTGCGCGGCACCGCCTATCGGCAGAGCCAGCTAGGCCTTGGCGACGTGCAGATGGCCGGCAAGACGGGCACCGCGCAGGTGCGCAGCTACGACAAGGGTGTTTCGCGCGACAGCAAGGACGTGCGCTGGCGCCTGAAGGACCACAACCTGTTCGTGGCCTTCGCGCCCTTTGACGATCCACGCTACGCGGTTTCGGTCATCATCGAACATGGCGGCCTGGGCGGCGCGACCGCCGGCGCGCCCCGCGCCCGCGAGGTGATGCGCGTGGCCCTGCTGAAGGATCCCGAGATCCGGGCCCGTATCGAGCGGCCAGCGCCGCTGCCCGAAGCCGCGCCCGAGGCGGTGATGGAAGGCGCGGCGCCGGCGGACCCGGTCGCAGGACCGGCGCCCGTGGCGGCGGGGCCGGACGGCGTTTCGGCGTCTCCCACCGCTGGTCCGCAAGGAGCTCCCCGATGACCTTGAGCGGCGGCCTCACCCGGCCCGGCGAGCGCGACCGGCCGATCATCAAGTTCATGGAGGTCGACTGGACCTTCTGCCTGGTGCTGGCGATGATCGCCGGGATCGGCAGCCTGATGCTGTTCTCGATCGCGGGCGCGTCTTGGGAGCCGTGGGCCGACAAGCATCTGCTGCGCTTTGGCATCTACTTCGTGATGATGATCATCCTGGCGATGATCGACCTGCGGGTCTGGTTCGCCATCGCCTATCCGCTGTACGCCGTCGGGCTGCTGCTGCTGGTGGCGGTCGAGCTGGTGGGGGATGTGTCGCTGGGCGCGCAACGCTGGCTCAGCATCGGGCCGCTGCGGTTCCAGCCGTCCGAGATCATGAAGATCGGCGTCGTCCTGGCGCTGGCGCGATACTATCACGGCCTCTCGGCCGATAGCGCGCGGCTGTCCTGGCGGCTTTTGATTCCCGCCTTCATGATCATCGCGCCGGTGCTTCTGGTCGCGCACCAACCCGACCTGGGCACCGCCATCCTGATCGCCGCGCCGGGCTTTGCGATCATGGTGCTGGCGGGGCTGTCCTGGCGCATCATCCTGGCGGGCGCCGGGGCGGTGCTGGTGGCCATCCCGCCCTTCGTGATGTTCGTGCTGCACGACTATCAGCGCAACCGCGTGCTGACCTTCCTCAATCCCGAGCAGGATCCGTCGGGCACCGGCTACCACATCCTGCAGTCCAAGATCGCCCTGGGCTCGGGCGGTCTTCTGGGCAAGGGCTTTGGGCTTGGTTCCCAGAGCCAGCTGAACTTCCTGCCCGAGAAGCAGACCGACTTCATCTTCGCCACCCTGGCCGAGGAGTTCGGCTTCGTCGGGTGCTTCGGGGTGCTGTTCCTGTATGGCGCGGTGATCTTCATGGCGCTGCGCATCGCTTCGATCAGCCACAGCCACTTCGGGCGCCTGGCCGCCGGGGGTGTGACGGCCACCTTCTCGATGTATGTTCTGATCAACGGGGCGATGGTCATGGGCATGGCCCCGGTCGTGGGCGTGCCGATGCCGATGCTGTCCTATGGCGGCACCGTCATGGGCACGGTGATGATCGGGTTCGGCCTGGTCCAAGCCGTGCGTGTGCACCGTTACACCGAGGTGACCAGCGGCAAGGGCTCGCTGGTCTAGACCGCCAGCGCCGCGTCCGTTGCCCGCACCAGGCCGTCGATGACGCCCGGCTCGGTGGAGGCATGGCCAGCGTCCCAGATGATGTCGAAGCGCGCTTCGGGCCAGGCCTTGTGCAGCGACCAGGCGCTGTCCAGCGGCGTGACCACGTCGAAGCGGCCTTGCACGATCCAGCCGGGGATATGCCGGATCTTGTCGATGTTCTTCAGGATCCAGCCGTCCTCGTCGAAGAACCCCTTGTGGGTGAAGAAGTGGCACTCGATCCGCGCGAAGGCGATCGCGAAGTCCTCTTCATTGAACTTCGGGGGACGGGCCTCCGGCCCTCGCAGCGAGATCGTGTCACCCTCCCACTGGCTCCAGGCGGCGGCGGCCTGGGCCTGCACGCGGCGGTCGGGAGAGGTGAGCCGGCGGTGATAGGCCGCCATTAGGTCGCCGCGCTCCTCGGCCGGGATGGGGGCCAGGAACCGCTCCCAGGCGTCGGGGAACAGCATCGAGGCCCCGTCCTGGTAGAACCAGCGCAGTTCCTTGTCGGTCAACAGGAAGATGCCGCGCAGAACCAGGCCGTCGACGCGGTCGGGGTGGATGATGGCGTAGGCCAGCGCCAGGGTCGAGCCCCACGAGCCTCCGAACACGGTCCACTTCTCGATTCCCAGATGCTCGCGCAGGCGCTCGATGTCGGCGATCAGGCTCCAGGTGGTGTTGTCGTCCAAGCTGGCGTTCGGGCGCGAGCGGCCGCAGCCACGCTGGTCGAACAGGGTCATGCGCCACTTGGATGGATCGAAGAACCGCCGCATGGTCGGATTGACCGCGCCGCCTGGACCGCCGTGCAGGATCACGCAGGGCTTGCCGCGCGGATTGCCGCATTCCTCGTAGTAGATTTCGTGCGGACCGCCCGTCGGCATCCAGCCGAACGAGAACGGCTCGACCTCACGATAGAGGCCGCGACGGCCGACTGAGCTCATGGCGGCGGCGGAAGCGTTACGATCCATGGCGCTAACCCTAACGTGGTTTTCGTTCGCCTGTGAACGGAGGAATGCGCCGGGGTCGCGACGTTTCGTCGAGTTCTGTATTGTGCGCGTATGATTCAGCCGGCCCCTGAAGACTACACCGACGAAGAACTGCTCGAGATGCTTAACCCTCGGCAGTTGGCGGAGCTTGACCGTCAAATCGGCCAGATGTTTGGCGCCGAGGGCGTCGATCGCGTCGAAGCCCTGTTCGCCATGGCCAATGTCTATTCCATCCGCGCGGCTGAGCGCGACGAGGTCACCGCCCTGGCCATGCTGCAACTGGCGGCGGCCATGCGCCGCCGCGCCGAGGCGCTGCTGAACGCCAGCTAGGCGCGAAGCCAGCTTCCAGCTTTTCGGATAGGCTCAAGGACCCGACAGTATTGGTCGCCGGCGTCTGGAAGCGCACATAGCGACCTGAACGTGTGCAGTCGTGTGGCGCGGGGCAACCGGCGATACGGCGGCGGCCCGGCTGATCGCCACTACGCCGCGAATAATCCCACACCGCGCGCTGGCGCACCTCAGGCAAAGCCTTGCCGCCTCCAGTATACAGTTCAGAATTTGCGACCTCTGATCGCTCGGAGCGTTCGTCTGAAACAGTATGTTTCCGCAGGTTTCGCTCGGGGAATACGCAGGCAATCTGCGCCGGCAAAGGTCCATGGAGTTGAAGCGATGGACTGATGAATATTGGGTAGCACCGGATTGAATGCGGGCCTGGCGCGGCTGTTTGGCTTAAGGCTCGTTAGCGATATTACCGAAAGACTGTGTGATATCGGCGCGCGGCCGATCCTGAACGCCAGGCGCCAGGATCGCCTTGAGAGAATCCGGAAAGCAGGCGTGCTCTTCGTCCACGTGCCCAAGAACGCGGGCATGTCGATTTCCGAGATGCTCTATGGCTGCCAAGTGAAGCATGCTTCGGTGCGCTACTACGCGCGAGTTGCACCCGATTTACTTCGCGACTTGGACAGCATCGCGGTCGTTCGAGATCCTGTTGATAGGTTTCTTTCGGCATACGACTATGCGCGCGCGGGCGGCAGTGCGGATAACCGCGTCTCCGCGCCATTTTACGATATCTACAAGGCGTTTCGCTCGGTTGAAGACGCATTGGACCATGTCGAGCGCGCCGCATCGCTCTACCATGTCGATCACATCTTCCGCCCTCAAACCTGGTATCTGGCCGACGCTGCGGGTGCGATCCGTGTTCGCCGCCTTGTGCGGTTCGAGCAGGTCGGCGAGCTCGCCAGCCAGTTCAGCAGCGGCCGACCGGTCCCGTCAATGAATCGGCGATCCAGGCCCGTGACCCATGTTACGCCGCAGCAAATTCAGCGTATCCGCCGGGTCTATGCCAGCGATGTCGCCTTGTTCAAGGGCTACAGTCGCCGGATCGAAACGGCAGCGCCGTGCATAACGGCGGGCGTAACGGAGGCGGCGCCCCTTCAAGGCTGAGTGACAGACGTATGTGAGCGAGGGGCGCCGCTTCCCTAGAGCATTTTCCGATAAGTGTGAAACGGTTATCGGATCGAAAAATGCTCTAAGCTTTTGAATTAGAGCCCTTTTTATCCGATCTGATTGATCCAATCAGATCGGAAAGGGCTCTAAGCCCCCAGCGGGAACTTCCGGTCCAGCCAGTCCAGCAAGGCGGCGTTGACCTCGGCGGGCTTCTCCTGCTGGGTCCAGTGTCCGCTTTCCTTGATCAGCACCTTCTCCAGGTCGCCGATCTGGTCGCCCATGCGGTCGGCCATGGAGGGCGGCAGCACCACGTCATGCTCGGCCATCAGCATCAGGCAGGGGACGCCGTCGATCCGCGTGGGCAGGTCCTCGGCCATGCGCCAGTTGCGGCTGAAGTTGCGGTACCAGTTGATACCGCCGGTGAAGCCCGTGCGCTTGAAGGCCTCGACGAAGACCGAAAGCTCCTCGGGCGACAGGAACTGGTTGTCGTCGATCGCTGGGTCGTAGTGGGCCAGGGCGTCCTGCAAGGCCAAGCTGCGCTGTTCGGTCGGGCGAGACTCGAAGTCCTGTAATGTGCCCTTGGGCAGGCGCATGAAGAAGCGGAGGGTTTTTTCCGCGTCCGCGCTCAGCTGCGCGTCGGCCACGCCAGGCTTCTGGAAGTGGACGATGTACATGTCCTCGCCATAGGCGGCGCGGAACATCTCGATCGGATCGAAGGGTAGGCGCGGGATGAAGGGCGTGTTGAGGCCCACGACGCCGGCGACGCGCTCAGGGTGCAGCAGCGGCATGGCCCAGACGACGATGCCGCCCCAGTCGTGGCCGACGAAGATCGCCTTCTTGGCGCCGAGGTGATCGAGCAGGCCGACCAGGTCGCCGGTCAGGTGCTCCATGTCATAGGCCTCGACCGCCTCTGGGCCGGGCGTCAGTCCATAGCCGCGCTGGTCGGGCGCGATCACCCACCGTCCGGCCGCCGCCAGGGCGGCGATCTGGTGACGCCAGGAGAAGGCCAGCTCTGGAAAGCCATGGCAGAAAACGATCGGGACGCCGCCGCGCGGCCCGGCCTCGTAGTAGGCCATTCGTATGCCGTTGACGTCGGCGAAATGTGGCGCGGGTAGGGGCGGGGCCGTCATCAGCAAGCGTCTCCCTTGAGCATTCTTATGTGATTGCTGTTCAGATTGGAGCGTTGATCGAAGGGGCGCAAGCCAGACGCGAGAATTCGCCATTAGGTGTTTATTCGGGTGCGAACGCGCGTAAAAAGCGCCGATGACCGAGACTGCTTCGCCGCCCGCCGCCGTTCCCTGGCGACTTGTTCTGCTTTTGGGCGCGCTGACGGCCTTCGCCCCCATGTCGATCGACATGTACCTGTCCAGCCTACCCGCCATCGGCCGGTCGCTGCAGGCGGGTCCGGAACAGACCCAGGCGACGCTGGCCGCCTTTTTCGCGGGCATGGCGATCGGGCAGGTGATCTATGGGCCCGCTTGCGATCGCTTTGGTCGTCGGCCGCCGCTCTTGTTCGGCGTCGCCATCTTCTTCACAGCCTCCGTGGTTTGCGCCTTGGCCCCGAATATCGAGACCTTGATCGCGGCGCGCTTCGTTCAGGCGCTCGGCGGCTGCGCCGGCGCGGTGGTGGCGCGGGCCGTGGTCCGCGACCGCTTCAGTCAGACCGACACCGCGCGCGTCCTGTCGCTGATGATGTTGATCATGGGCCTGGCGCCGGTGCTGGCCCCGCAGCTGGGCGGCGTGGTCCAGCTGGTCGCTGGCTGGCGCGGCGTGTTCTGGGTTTTGGTGCTCTTCGCCGTGATTATCGGGGTTTGGGTAATGCTTGGCCTGCCGGAGTCGCGCTCGGCCGAGACAGCCGCCCAAGCCCGTTCCGAGAACCCGCTTAGCGCCTATGTCGCGCTGTTCGGTATGCGACGACTGGTGGGGTACGCCCTGGCCGGCGCGCTGAACGGAGCGGTGTTGTTCACCTACATCTCGACCGCGCCGGATCTGGTGATGGGAACCTACGGCTACACGCCCATGGCCTTCAACCTGATCTTCGCTTTCAACGCCGTCGGGATCATTGGCGCCAGCCAGATCAATCGCTGGCTGCTGCGGCGCTCGACGCCCGACCAGGTGCTGCGCAAGGCCAGCGTCGGCTCGATCGTCGCGGCCCTGCTGCTGACCCTAGCGGCCTGGACCGGCTGGGGCGGGCAATGGACCGTGCTGCCGCTGCTGTTCGCGGCCTTATCCGTCTACGGACTGATGGGCGGCAACACCATGGCCGGGGCGCTCAGCGTCGACCCCCAGCGCGCGGGCTCGATCTCGGCCCTGATGGGCTCGGCCTCGTTCGCGGCCGGAGCCCTGGCCTCGTGGGCGGGCGGGGTGCTGCACGACGGCACGGCCAAGCCGGTCGCGGCGGTGATGTTCGCCTGTCTGATCGGCTCGTCGTTGGCGATCTTCTTCCTGGCCCTGCCGGGCGGGAAGAAGATTCAGGCTTGATCGCGCAAGGTGAAGGCGCGCCAGGCCAGCAGCGCCCAGCCGATCATGAACGATAGCCCGCCGATCGGCGTGATCGCGCCCAGGATGCGCGGCGCGCCCAGCGCCAGGGCGTAGAGCGAGCCGGCGAAGATCAGGCTTCCGAACAGGAAGAGGCCCGCGACCAGACCCATGCCGCGCGCGCCGGCGCGGTGCAGCCCGAACGCCGCGAGCACCGCCAGGGCATGGCTCATCTGGTACTGCGAGCCGGTATGCAGCCACTCAACCGCCTTGGGATCACGGACGCCATGCGCGGCGAAGGCGCCGAAGCCCACCGCCAGCAGCCCGCTGATCGCCGCCAGACCTGTCCAGGTCTTAGGGGGCCATGCCTTCATCACCTTGACGCTCCGGAAACATTGCAATCGTGGGGCGCGACCTTAACGTCGTTCATCTGGACGTAAAGCCGGTCCGTCAGAGACCCGGCGCGAACAGGGAGGGACGGCATGGCGCTCACCTGGGGCGACGACTATCCGATCCATCAGACACCCGAGCCGGTGGCCTACGCCGGCACGGATCGGAACTTCTACGACCGCTATTTCTTCAACGGCTACGCGCTGTCCGGAGACGGAGACGACCTGTTCTTCGCCGCAGCGTTCGGTGTCTATCCCCACCTGAACATCGCCGACGCCGCCTTCTGCGTGATGAAGGGCGGCAAGCAGGTGAACCTGCACGCCAGCCGCTGGCTGGAGATGGAGCGGATGGACCTGACGGTGGGGCCCATCGCCATCACCGTGATTGAGCCCCTCAAGCGCCTGAAGCTGACGGTGACCGCGCCCGAGCACGGGATCGCCGCCGAGATCGTCTTCGAGGGCCGGGCCTTTCCGATCGAGGAGCCGCGCTTTGTCCGGCGCAACGGCCCGCGCGCCTTCATGGACTACACCCGCCTGACCCAGAACGGCCGCTACTCGGGCTGGATCGAGGTCGACGGCGTGCGCTCCAGCGTCGACGGGTTCGTGGGCACACGCGATCGCTCGTGGGGCGTGCGCCCGGTCGGCGCCCGCGATCCGCAAGAGGTGGTCCCGCCGGTCCCGCCGCAGTTCTTCTGGCTGTGGGCGCCGTGCAATTTCGAGGACGGCGGGCTCTTCTTCCACACCAATGACGACGATCTGGGCCGGGCCTGGAACCGCCGAGCGCTGTGGCTGGGCGACGGCGAACGCGAGCTGGAGTTCGGCGGTTTCGCGCAGGCGTCCTACGCCATCCAGTGGAAGAGCGGCTCGCGGCACGCCCGCGCCGCCACGCTGGACTTTGGCGCGGATGGGACGATGAGCGTCGAGCCCCAGCGAGAGTTCTTCATGCTGGGCCTGGGCTATACCCACCCGACCTGGGGTCACGGCCTGAACCAGGGCAGGCTGAAGGTCGAGCGCGAGGATTTCGTCACCGCCGATCTCGACCGCGCCGTTCCTCAGCACCTGCATGTCCAGGCCCTCAGCGACGTGACCTATGTCGACGGGGCGGGGCGGACGCGGAAGGGGCGGGGGGTCTTCGAGCAACTGGCGATCGGACCGCACGCGCCGTCCGGCTTCGCCTCGATCCTGGATATGGCGCCATGAGCCTGGCCGAGCGCCTGGAGGCGTATCTGACGCGGGTCTGGGGCGAGGCTGTCGCTGTCGCCGATCTCTCGCGCATTCCCGGTGGCGCCAGCCGCGAAACCTACCGCTTCAGCGCGCGGACAGCCAAGGGCGAGCGCCCGTTGATCCTGCGCCGCGATCCGCCCGGCAGCCTGATCGAGACCGACCGCAGCCTGGAATATCTGGCGTTCGAGAGCTTCCACGACCGTCTGCCCGTGCCCCGACCGGTGGCGATGGAGCCCGACGGCGCAGAGCTGGAGCGGCCGTTCTTCATCATGGAGCGCGTCGAGGGCGGGACCGCCGCCTCGCCGTTCACGGTTGTCCCCTATGGCGAGCATGCGCGGGCGATCGGGGAGCAGTTCTTCTCGATCCTGGGGACCATCGCCGCCGCCGATCCAGCTGTCCTGCCGCTGGCCAAGGCCGCCGAGGCGCCCGCGCCCGACGCCTGCTGGAAGATCGCGCTCGACCAATGGGCTGGCGTGATCGAGGCCGATCAGCAGCATCCGCAGCCGATCGTGTGGGCGGCGATCCGCGCCCTGCGCCGCCGCCCGCCGCCGCCGGCCCAGGCGATCCGCGTGGTGCATGGCGACTACCGCACCGGCAACTTCCTGCACGATGGGACGGGGAGGATCATCGCCATCCTGGACTGGGAGATGGTCCACCTGGGCGATCCGCTGGAGGACCTGGGCTGGGCGCTCGATCCACTATGGGGTCACTTCGAGGCCGACAAGGTCTCGGGCATGTTGCCGCGCGATGAGGCCCTGGCGATCTGGCGGCGAACCAGCGGCCTTGAGGTCGACGAGACGGCCCTGGCCTGGTGGAGCCTGTTCAACGCTGTGAAGGGCCAGGCGATCTGGACCTCGGCGGCCAAGGAATATCGCGACGGCGGTTTCAAGGACCCGGTGCTGGCGATCTCGGGCTGGTACACCGCCCGTCGTCACGACGAGATCCTGGCGGCGGCCTTGCTCAAATGGGAGGGCCTGACCTTGGAGAAATTGGCATGACGCCCAGCTTGCCCGACATCCTGGTCGGCAACTTCATGTGCATGATCGACCCGCCGCCGCCCGAGCAGCAGGGCGAGTTCATGGCGGGCAAGGTGGCGGTGGTGGCGCTTTTATCGCTGTTGGCCGCTCAGGAGGCCGAGCGCGGCATCGCCGCGCGAGTCACCGAGAACGCGGCGATCCAGGCGTTGCTGAACGAGGCGGCGAGGGACTACGCGGTCGAGGCGCTGATGGGGACCGATGACTTGTCCCTGGCGGCGCTGGACGCGGCGAACGCGCGCCTGCGGCTGGCGCTGATCGGCCTGCACGAGGCGGTCGAGGCCCAGGGCGACACCGCGCGACATCACGCGATCCTGCGGCTCTATGCCCGGATGGCCGATCTGCGACGGCTGGACATGCCGCCGCTGCCAGGGCGCTGAGGCTCTGTTGCCTTGTTCTGGCTATCTATACCGGTTGTGCTTGGCCACTTCGTCTGGGCTGATGTCCAGCGGCGCGGGCGCAGCGGCGTTGTAGGCGCCGGTCTGGTTCAGGTCCATCACCACGCTGCGGTGGCCCTCCCAGATCATGTGGACGGCGACATAGAGCACGATCACCAGGCCGACGAAGCCAATCCAGCGATGCTTCTGCAGCAGGCCAGCGATGGCGGTGGCGGCCAGGCCCATCAGCACGATCGACAGCAGCAGACCAAAGATCAGGATCGCCGGATGCTCGCGCGCCGCGCCAGCCACGGCCAGCACGTTGTCGAGCGACATCGAGACGTCCGCGATCAGCACCTGGATGAAGGCTGACTTGAACGACTTTGCCTGACGCGCGCGGGGCTCGGTGGTGGGGTCGGAATCGATCATGGCCATGGCGTCGGCCTGGTCGTGCGAGGCCTGCTCGCGCAGCTCGCGCCACATCTTCCAACAGACCCACAGCAGCAGGAAGCCGCCGGCCAGCAAGAGGCCGATGACGCCCAACAGCCAGGTGGTGATCAGCGCGAAGCTGATCCGCAGAACGACAGCCGCGCCCAGGCCATACAGAATGACCTTCTTGCGCTCCTTGGGCGGCAGGCCGCCGGCGGCGAGGCCTACGGCCACGGCGTTGTCGCCGGCCAGGACGAGGTCGATCATCAGGACTTGCAGCAGGGCCATGAGGGGGCCCTGGAAGCTGTCCAGGTTAGCCATCAGCGTGTCGAACATGCGCCCTCAATGGGATGACGCGCGGGTCGATGCAAGACGCAAAACGGTCGCTCAGGGCCTAAACGCGCTTGGGTGTCGATTGGCGGCGCCGTGCAAACCATCGCACGACGGTGACGAGCGCCAGCAGGGCGACAAACAGCAGGATCGGCCCGGCTGGGCCTCGCGCCGTAGAGGCGCGCGCCGGGGCGGGCGTCTGATTCCGGGGCGGTGGAAGATCTGGCCTGGGCGCTTGAGCCAGGGCTTGCGGCGGCGCCGTAGGCTGTTCGGGGGCCACTGGCGGAGGAGGCGCGGCGACCGCCTGAGTCGCGACGGGACGCGCAGTCGCCAGCCGCGCCTGGGTCTGCGCCGTGGAGGCCCAGGCGTCGCCGCCTTGGACCGCGACGACGGCCGCCGCGATGATGGCCAGGAGCCTCCGCATCGGCAGAAAGCGCCTAGACCGCCGTCTTGCCGCGCGGCTTGGAGGCTTCATAGAGGGCGATCGCCGCAGCCGCCGAGACGTTGAGGCTCTCGAAGCCGCCCGGCATCGGGATCTTGCCCAGGGTGTCGCAATGCTCGGCCACCAACCGGCGCACGCCTTCGCCCTCTGAGCCCAGGACCAGCACGGTCGGGGCGCCGTCCAGAACCTCGTCCAGGGTCTGCTCGGCCTCGCCGGCCAGGGCCACCGCGCGCCAGCCCAGGTCGGCCAGTTCCTCGAGCGCGCGAGAGAGATTGACCACGCGCGCGTAGGGGACCTTGTCCACCGCGCCGACGGCGGTCTTGGCCAGCACGCCGGAGAGAACCGGCGCATGTCGATCCTGCAGGATGACGCCCTTGGCGCCGAACGCGGCGGCCGAGCGGAAGATCGCGCCAATGTTCTGCGGGTCGGTGATCTGGTCCAGCATCACCAGGAAGCCGTCGTTCGACGCGGCCAGTTCGGCGATCGACAGCGACTCGGGCTCGTCGATCTTCAGGGCCAGGCCCTGGTGCACCGCGCCCTGCGGAAGGTGCTTGGCGATCTCCTGGCCTTCCATCACCTGCAGGCAGGCAAGTTTCCTCAGGTCGGGGGCGAGTCGGCTGGCGCGATCCGGGGTCGCCAGAAGCCGCTTTGGGGTGGGCCGCTGAGGGTTGGAAAGCGCGGCCTCAACGGCGTGAGTCCCCCAAATCCAGTCCTTGGCGTCGCCTTGGCCTCTGGAAAAGTCTTTTTGTTTCCGGGGCTTGGAACGAAAATCGCCGCCTTGTGCAGAAGGGCGTTTCCGGTCGTTGCGTTCGGAATGAGAGGACACTATAAGACGCGCTCCGATTTGGGGCCCCGAGGGCTTCTCGGCCTGCCGGCGCTGCTCTTAGCATCGTCCGGCATCGGTCCAAGAAGCTTTTGTTTCGCATCGGCGTTTGACGGCTTGCCGTCGTTCGTCGAAGCGGATAAAGGCCGCCGGCTTCGGAACTCCATCGCGTGCTTGGGGGAATGTCCCGAGTGGCAAAGGGGGGGACTGTAAATCCCCTGGCGTAAGCCTTCGTAGGTTCGAGTCCTACTTCCCCCACCATGCGCGCGGTGAGTTTCGAGGGTAGGCGGCTTGAGCAAAAGATAGGGTGCTCCAGAGCCAGAGACCGGGAGCCGACGCGACCCCGCAAGCCCCATTTTTTGGGTGATGGGCGGGTATAGCACAATGGTAGTGCAGCAGCCTTCCAAGCTGAGGATGCGGGTTCGATTCCCGCTACCCGCTCCAGCTCCCTAAAGAGTTATTCCCAACAACCCAGCCGCCGGCGCGAAGGTAGAGACGATGGCCAAGGAAAAGTTCGAACGTACTAAGCCGCACTGCAACATCGGCACCATTGGTCACGTTGACCATGGCAAGACGACGCTGACGGCCGCGATCACGATCACGCTGGCGAAGTCGGGCGGCGCGACCGCCAAGAACTACGCCGACATCGACGCCGCGCCGGAAGAAAAGGCCCGCGGCATCACGATCAACACGGCTCACGTCGAGTACGAGACGGCCAACCGTCACTACGCGCACGTCGACTGCCCCGGCCACGCCGACTACGTGAAGAACATGATCACGGGCGCGGCCCAAATGGACGGCGCGATCCTGGTCGTGTCGGCCGCCGACGGCCCGATGCCGCAGACCCGCGAGCACATCCTGCTGGCCCGCCAGGTCGGCGTGCCCGCCCTGGTCGTGTTCATGAACAAGGTCGACATGGTCGACGACGAAGAGCTGCTCGAGCTCGTCGAAATGGAAGTGCGCGAGCTGCTCAGCTCGTACCAGTTCCCGGGCGACGACATTCCGATCACCAAGGGCTCGGCCCTGGCCGCCGTTGAAGGCCGCGACGCCAAGATCGGCGAAGAGGCGATCCTGGCGCTGATGGCTTCGGTCGACGCCTATATCCCGCAGCCGGAACGCCCCGTTGACCTGCCGTTCCTGATGCCGGTCGAAGACGTGTTCTCGATCTCGGGCCGCGGCACCGTGGTCACGGGCCGTATCGAAAAGGGCGTCGTGAAGGTCGGCGAAGAAGTCGAAATCGTCGGCATCCGTCCGGTCCAAAAGACCACCTGCACGGGCGTCGAAATGTTCCGCAAGCTGCTGGACCAAGGTCAAGCCGGCGACAACGTGGGCGTGCTGCTGCGCGGCACCAAGCGTGAAGACGTCGAGCGCGGCCAAGTGCTCTGCAAGCCGGGTTCGATCACCCCGCACACCAAGTTCGTGGCCGAAGCCTACATCCTGAACAAGGAAGAAGGCGGCCGTCACACCCCGTTCTTCACCAACTATCGTCCGCAGTTCTACTTCCGCACGACCGATGTCACCGGCATCATCAAGCTGAAAGAAGGCGTGGAAATGATCATGCCGGGCGACAACGCCGAGCTGGACGTCGAGCTGATCACCCCGATCGCCATGGACCAAGGCCTGCGCTTCGCCATCCGCGAAGGCGGCCGCACCGTCGGCGCCGGCGTGGTTGCGAAGATCGTCGAGTAATCTCGACCGTCTTAGCTTCGGCTGACAATGCGAAGGCCCCGGAGAGCAATCTCCGGGGCCTTTTGCTTTGGGGGGGCTGGGGCGGAATCCCTCTCCCGTTTGGGAGAGGGCGGGGCCCGCCGCGAAGCGGTGGGAGGGTGAGGGATTATTGAGTTAGCCGCGAATTCAGAGTCCTTCAGCTCTTCTTCAACGCCTTATCCGGTGAGCGCCTAGTCCCTCACCCTTGTTTGCCGATGGGATGTTAGGCGTGGGTGTCCGGAAGGTCCGCCCGGCGTTGGCGCGCCAGGCGGACGGTCGGAGAGAGGCCGTTTCACCCTGAGCCGTTAGGGGCTGCGTGGGAGCTGGGCCCTCGTCGACGTTTCAAGACCCGGATGGTTGCAGGGACGACAGGGTCCGCAAGCACAAGGACGGGACATGGAACGGTGTAAGCTTAACACGATCATCGCCGGGATTGATGTGGGGAAGGGTCGCCTCGACGTGGCGCTTTATGGCCGGAGCGAGACGTTGGTGATCAACAATAGCCCGGCCGGGATCGGAAGCTTGCTGGATTGGCTGAAGTCGCACGGCGTCACGCGCGTTGGGCTGGAAGCGACCGGAGGCTACGAACGGGCGGTGCGTGAGGCCATGGGCTTTGCGGGTCTAGAGGTGGTGATGCATCAGCCTCTGGAGGTTCGGCTGTTCGCGCGTCTCAAGCGCATGAAGGCTAAGAACGACCGTCTCGATGCGGCGCTGATCGCTGCGGCGACGGCGCAGGTCGACGCGGTCAGGGCCGCCAGCGATCCTCGCTTGAGCCAGCTAGCCGAGCGCCTGACGGCCTACGAGCAGATGAGCGATCAGGCCGCCCAGATGAAGACCTATCTGGAGCACGTGACGCTGAAGGACATCATCCGCAGCTATCAGGCTCGGATCCGTTCTCTGGAAAACCTGAAGGCTCGGCTGCTTAAGGACATCCTGGCCCTGGTGGCGGTTCATCCCGACTTGGCCCAACGTCTGGCGCTGCTGCGAAGCCTGCCGGGCTTTGGGCCGGTCGTGGCCGTCGCCGTCCTGATCCGCATGCCCGAGCTTGGCGCCCTGGAGCCAGGAAAGGCCGCCGCCCTGCTCGGCGTTGCGCCGTTCGACAGCGAAAGCGGCCAACACAAAGGCCAGCGCTTCATCCAGGGCGGGCGCTCTCGCCCCAGGCGTCTTGTCTACATCGCCGCACTGGCCGCAAAGCGCGTCGATACAGGCTTCAGGGCCTTCGCCGAACGACTGCGCTCAAAGGGCAAGCCTCCTAAGCTCGTCCTTGTCGCCATCATGCGAAAGCTCATAGAGGCGGCGAACCTAATCCTCCGTCAGCAACGCCCCTGGCGCACTCGACCCGCACAATGACATGGTTGCTCCCACGCTGCGCGTGGGCCCCGCCCTCTCCCGAGGGAGAGGGGTCTCAGTGCCCGTCCGCCCACGAGCGTTCACCATCCCCAAACCCAACAAACTCAACGCCCTACGCCTCCCACCCACGAGCGCCGCCAAAATCGACGCATCGCTCCCAAAACCGCCCCCATACTTGTCCTCGCCCCGTCGCGGGGGAGGGCGTTCAGCTGGCGACCGAACGAGCGGCGGGGGTGATCGAGCGGGAAGCGCTCGTCGGTGGGCCTTGGATGGCCGCCGCTCGCAACGGATCTCCACCGGGCTCCCTGAAAAACCGGGACGAAGGCGAGAAACCCGCGAGGGTTCCGACAGGCGCGGCAGGCGCGGGCTGAAATCGCCCGCGCGGTCCGGAGGGAACGCATCTTCCTCCGCCCGCCCGGGGCCTCTTTCGGAAGCGGGTTAAAACCCCGCGCGTCGAGGGCTCCGGAGCACAGGTCGCGCGGAGCGCTCCGGCCTCGGCCGAAACGGTGTTCCTCTACCCATTGATCCGGGCCCTGCCCGGACGCTCCGCCGCCTCCCCAAGCCCGCCGGCCGCACCGGCGGAAGGGCGCCGCCGTGCGCGCGCCTCCTTCACTCACCGTCCAAAGAAAAAGGCGGGCCCCGCGAAGGGCCCGCCCGTCAAGTTGGGTGGATGTTTCGAAAGACCTAGAACTTGGCCTTCACCGCCACGAAGAAGCGGCGGCCCAGCACGTCGTAGGTCGACGGATCAGTGTTGGCCTGGACGTAGGACGAGAAGTAGGGCGGCTGCTTGTTGGTCAGGTTGGTGACGCCGCCACGGATCGAGTAGGTGTCGGTGACGTTCCACGACGCGTTCAGGTCGTAGTAGTTGACCGCGCCGATCTTCTCGCTGGCGTCGGACGCGTCGACCATGTCGCCGATGTAGCGCCAGCGGGCGCCAACCTCGACCGGACCGATCACATAGCTGACCGAGGTGTTGTACTTCCACTCGGGGTGGGAGACGGCGGTCGAGCTGATCTGGGTGTTGCCGATGGTGCCCTTCAGCTCGGCGAAGCCCTCGCCCGGCAGGCTCTGGACCTTGAAGCTGTCGAGGTACGTGCCCATCACATTGACCTTGATCGCGCCGTAGCTGTCGTCGAGGCCCACGGCGCCCAGGCCAAAGCCCCAGTCGACCTGGAAGTCGACGCCCGAGGTCTTGTACTGCGCCAGGTTCAGGTTGGTCAGGGTCAGGGTGTCGATCTCACCCGTCTGGCTGTTCCGCTCGAACAGGCTGCAATAGTAGTTGCTGGTGGCGCCCGTCGGGTTGCCCTCGGCCGAGTAGCACTTGTCCAGCGCCGTGTTGGCGTCGATCGTGCCGATCGCGTTCTTGATGCTGATCGAATAGTAGTCGACCGACATCGACAGGCGCTCCAGCAACGGGTGGGCGATGCGCGGGGTCCAGACCGCGCCGATGCTGTAGGTGTCGGCGGTTTCTTCCCGCAGGTCCGGGTTGCCGCCGCTCAGCGCGTTCACCTGGCCGTTGGTGTAGGTGTAGCTGTCGATGATCGCCGACGGCACGCCCTGGGCCAGGCAGAGGGCGCGGACCGTCGAGGCGTTGGAGCCGGCGCGGTAGGTGCTGTTGTAGGCGCAGGGGTCCTCGCTGATCGACGGATAGCCCTGGTTCTGCGGCGAGTAGAGTTCGCCGATCGACGGGGCCCGCACGGCGCGCTGATAGCCGCCGCGAAGGCGGAAGCCCTCGACCACTTCCCAGTCGCCGTTCAGCTTGTAGGCGTCGACCTTGCCCACGGTGTCGTAGTCCGACAGGCGATAGCCGGCGGTCAGGTCAAGGGCCTTGATGAACGGCAGGTCCTTCAGGACCGGGACCAGCAGCTCGCCGTACAGTTCCTTGACGTTGGTCGCGGCGTCGATGGCGTCCTGGGCGTTGAAGCCGACGACGTCGCCGGTCGACAGCAGGCTGTCGGGCTCGAACAGGTAGGTGTCGCGCTTGTAGCTGGCGCCGATGGCGGCGCGGACCTCGCCGGCGGGCAGTTCGAACAGTCCGCCTTGCAGGTTGGCCTCGACCACCTGTTGTTCGGCGACCGTGCGGTTCTTGGTCTGGCGCGAGATGTACGAGCGGCAGGCGTTCGACAGGGTGTTCAGGCCGAACGGATCATAGCCGCCTTCGCAGAGGCTGGCGCCGCCGTCGGCGGCGTTCAGCAGGGTCTGGACCGCCGAGTGGCTGATGTTGCCCGACTGGGTCTCGTTCTGTTCGGACCGGCCGTACGAGGCGAAGACGTCGTACGTCCAGTCCTTGAAGCCGATGTCGCCGCGCACGCCGCCGGCGATCTGGAACACGTTGAAGGTGGTTTCCGAGACACGGGGCCCGACGTCGGTGAAGCGCTTGCGCAGCAGGAAGCTGGCGGTCGGATCGGCGCGGCTGGCCAGCAGCGTGGCCAGGTCAGACGAGATGAACGGATTGGTGACCGGGACGGTGAAGCCGGTGGAGCTCGCCGCCGGCGCCGGCGCCAGGATCGTCTGCGAGTCATAGTGCGTGAAGTTGAACGAGCCGTAGAACTGAGCGTGCTCGTTGATCCGGTAGTCGGTCGCCGCATAGGCGGTGTAGCGCTGCAGCGGCAGTTGCAGCAGGTTCAGCGGGCCGGTGTTGTAGGTGCCGTTGACCGGGATCGTCGAATAGTCGATCGCCGTCGAGCCCTTGTAGTTCACGCCATTGTAGAACAGCGTGCCGTCGTCGTTGAAGCCGAGGTTGGCGCTGGCCTTCACCGTGCCGGCGGCGACGCCGTACTTGGCGAAAACGGCGTCGACGGCGGCTTGGGTCGGCAGGTTCGTGCCGGTGGCGTCGTAGCGGCCATAGGGCGTGGTCGAGGACGCGCCCGACACCGCGGAGAAGTCGCGCGAGGCGTTATAGACCGCGCCGCGCTCGGAATAGCCAAGCGAGAAGACGGCGTGACCGCGGCCTTCGGCGTACTTGCCGCCGGCGGTCAGGGCCAGGGACTTCTCGCGGCCATCGCCTTCCTCGGTGACGCCGTATTGAGCGTCCACCTGCAGACCGGTGAAGTTATTGTTGAGCTTGAAGTTGACGACGCCGGCCAGGGCGTCCGAGCCGTAGGTCGCCGAGGCGCCGCCGGAGATCACCTCGATGTTCTGGATCAACGCGGCCGGGATGATGTTGACGTCGACCGTGCCGTCGGCGTTCGACGGCACCACGCGGTGGCCGTCCAGCAGGATCATCGTGCGCGCGGTGCCCAGGCCCCGCAGGTCGATGTTGGCCTGGCCGCCGTTCGACGGGTTGTTCGACGTGCTGCTGACCGACGGCACGAACTGCGGCATCTGGTTAAGGATGGTGTCGACGGTGACCGAGCCCAGCTTTTCGATGTCGGCCTTGCCCACCGTGACGATCGGGCTTTCGGAAGCGTAGTCGCGGCGCGCGATCCGCGAGCCCGTCACGACGATTTCCTCGACCGCTGTATTGCTGGCCTCCGTCTCGGTCTGAGCGTGGGCGATCGCAGGCGCGGCGTTCAATAGAAGCACGAGGGCGGATGCGCCCCCAAGATACTGGATCTTGAGCATAGGACTGTCCCCTAACGCGCCGCCTTCGGAGAAGACGGCCAAAAATCAGCGAAAAGGTGTTCGCGATGCGCAGAGGGCTAGGAGGCGTCTGTGTCCCGATTGTGGGGGTTTGTTAGCGGCTGGCTGGCTGTTCCTTGGCGCGCGGAAGTGGGGCGATAGCAAAGGTAACAAATGCTGGGTTTTGCTTCGGTTGCGATAGGGGTTGGTATTCAGTCGGAATAAAGTGGGGTTTCTTTTCGGCCAGATTGCAATTGTATCGGCCCAATTTGTGCTTTTGAGGTCACGGCGTCATTCAAATGTCATCGCGCTTCGGCGCCCGAGCGTACGGATTGGCGACGGCCGCCCGCCGTCAGGTTGTGACGTCATCGGCTATACCGTCAGACGCTCGCGGAGTAGGCTTTTGACATGTCGGTTTCTTCCATCGCTCCTCGCGCCGCCGTTCAGTGGCGCGCCGGAAACGCCGCTCAGGCGATTGAGCGGATCACGCCGCGCGAAGTGGCGGTTGGCCTGTCGTTCGATGGGCGTCCGCACACGGTGCTGATGGCGACGCCGGAGGACCTTCAGGACCTGGCTCTGGGCTTCGTCGTCACCGAAGGTGTCGCCCCGGCCAGCGAGGTGATGGCCATCACCCTCAAAGAAGAGGCGCAGGGCGTCCTCGTCGATTTGGCCTTCGCGCCTGGCGCCTTGGCCCGCAAGGCCCGACCGCGCAATCTTGAGGGCCGGTCCAGCTGCGGGCTGTGTGGCGTCCAGCGCCTGGCCGACGCGGTTCGGCCGCTGCCGACCGTGGGGGCGGGCGCTCGCGTCCGACATGAAGCGATTCCGCTGGCGCTTGCGTCGCTGGAGGAGCAGCAGGCCCTCGGGCGGCTGACCCGGGCGACCCATGCGGCGGCCTTCTTCACGCCAGAGGCCGAGCTTGTCCTGGTTCGCGAGGACGTGGGCCGCCACAATGCGCTGGACAAGTTGGCGGGGGCCATGGCGCGCCAAGGGATCGACGCGGGCAGCGGCTTTGTCGTCGTCACAAGCCGCTGCTCGTTCGAGATGGTGGAGAAGACCGCGCGGATGGGCTGCCCGATCCTGATCGCGGTCTCGGCGCCGACCGATCTGGCGATCGCCAAGGCGCAGGAGGCGGGCATTACGCTGGTGGCTCTGGCCCGCACCGATGGCCACGCGGTGTTCGCCGGCGGCGAGCGCTTGATTGAAACTCAGCCGGAGCCGGCCTGATGGCGAGCGAAAAGGTCCCGGGCGTTCGCCCTTACGACAAGCCGGCCGGCGGCTGGGGCGCGCTGAAGGCCGTGGCCGGCGCCTTGGCCGACCAGGAGACGGTGGTCGAGGGCGGCAAGACCTTGCTGCGCGCCAACCAGCCCGAAGGCTTCGACTGTCCCGGCTGCGCCTGGCCCGACCCCAAGCACACCTCGTCGTTCGAGTTCTGCGAGAACGGGGCCAAGGCTGTCGCCTGGGAAGCGACCAGCAAGCGCGCGACGCCCGAGGTCTTCGCTCGCCACACGGTCAGTGAACTCCTGACCTGGAGCGACCACGCGATCGAGGACCTGGGCCGGCTGACCGAGCCCATGGCCTATGACCCGAGCGACGACCGCTACAAGGCCATCACTTGGGACGAGGCTTTCGCCCGGACCGGCGCGGCGCTGAAGGCGCTGGAGCATCCAAACCAGGCGCAGTTCTACGCCTCGGGCCGAGCGTCGAACGAGGCGGCGTTCCTGTACCAGCTCCTGGGGCGTCGGTTCGGGACCAACAATTTCCCCGACTGCTCGAACATGTGCCACGAGCCGACCAGCGTCGGCCTGCCGGACTCGATCGGCCTTGGGAAAGGCTCGGTCACGCTGGAGGACTTTGACCACGCCGACTTGATCCTGTGCTTCGGGCACAATCCCGGCACCAACCATCCGCGCATGATGGCGACCCTGCGCGAGGCCAGCCGGCGCGGGGCCACGATCCTGGCCTTTAATCCGCTGCGCGAGCGGGCGCTGGAGAAGTTCGCCTCGCCGCAGGACCCGGTCGAGATGGCGACCCTGTCTTCGACCCCGATCGCCTCGGCCTATTACCAGCTGACCATCGGCGGCGACGCCCTGTTGGTGCAGGGGATGATGAAGGCGATCCTGGCGCTGGAAGCGTGTGAGGGCGGGGTGCTGGATCGTGACTTCATCGCCTCGCACACGACCGGGTTCGACGCCCTGGCCGCGCATCTCGAGGCGCTGGACTGGGCGGCTATCGAGGCTGGCTGCGGCCTGCCGCGCGCCAGGATCGAGGAGGCGGCGGCGACCTACGCCAAGGCCAAGGCGACGATCCTTTGCTACGGCATGGGCCTGACCCAGCACCGTGACAGCTCCCAGACGGTGCAGCAGCTGGTCAACCTGCTGCTGCTCAAGGGCAATATCGGACGATCGGGCGCGGGCGTCTGCCCGCTGCGCGGCCACTCGAACGTCCAGGGGGCGCGGACGGTCGGAGTCTGGGAAAAGCCGACCACGGCGCTGCTGGATTCGCTCCGCGACGTCTTCGGCTTCGAGCCGCCGCGCGCACACGGCCACACGGTGATCGAAGCGATCGCGGCGATGGAGCAGGGCACGGCCAAGGTGTTCGTTGGCCTGGGGGGCAACTTCGCCGTCGCCGCGCCGGATCCGGTGCGGACCTTCGCGGCGATGCGAAAGCTGGACTTGGCCGTGCACGTCGCCACCAAGCCAAACCGTACGCACCTTCTGGTCGGTAGGGCGGCGCTGCTGCTGCCTTGCCTGGGCCGGACGGAGCTGGACGTGCGGGCAGGCGTGCGTCAGTCGGTGACGGTCGAGGACTCCATGTCGATGGTCCACGCCTCGCGCGGCCTCAATCCGCCAGCGTCCGAGCACTTGTTGTCCGAGCCCGCCATTGTCGCCGGGATCGGCAGGGTGACGTTCGGCGAGGATCCATTGATCGACTGGCCGGGCCTGGCTGACGACTATGACGCCATTCGCGACCTGATCGCCCGCGTCTTTCCGGCCGCCTTCGAGGGATACAATGAGAAGGTCCGTGTCCCGGGCGGCTTCCGCCTGCCGGTCGGGCCATCTGACCGGGTGTGGAAGACTGCGAGCGGCAAGGCCAACTTCCTGGTCTTCGACCCCAAGGCTGGCGACCCGCGACGGGGCGATCCGGACGTGCTGATCCTGACCACCCTGCGCAGCCACGACCAGTACAATACGACGATCTATGGGAATAACGACCGATACCGCGGGGTGTTTGGTCGACGCGACGTGGTTTTCGCCAATCCCGAGGACATGGCGCGCATGGGCCTCGCCGAAGGCGACCTGATCGACATTGGCGCGGCTTTCGATGAGAGCGGAGAGCGCGTGGCGCGGGCGTTCACCGTGGTGGCGCGCGACATTCCGCCTGGCTGCCTGGCGGCCTACTATCCCGAGACCAATGTGGTGATCGCGCTGGACGACCATGACCAACGCTCCGGTACGCCGGCCTATAAGTCAGCACCGGTGCGCTTGCGAAGACACCAGGCCGACTGGCTTTCCATGACACCCAGGTCATGACCGCGAATTAAGTCGTGGTCTGGAGGAAGCATCGCTAGCTTGCCCCCATCGAGATACTCGCATCCGATGGGGAGCTTACCGATGCGCGCTATGACCACTCTGGCCGTTCTGGCCGCCGCCGTTTCCGCTGCTGGCGTCGTGCAGGCCGCGCCGTCCGTGAAGATCAAGGACGCCGTCGCCCGCGTCGTGATCATTCCGGAGAACCGGTCCGACATTAAGGTCGAGTTCCTGACCACCAACGCCAGCCTGCCTCTGACCCTGAGGACCGATGGCGCTGACGTGGTTGTCGACGGCGGTCTGCGGATGAACCGGATCAACGGCTGCAACAACAGCAAGGGCAAGGCTTCGGTCAGGGTGCGCGGCGTGGGCGAGGTGGCCTATGACAACATTCCGCAAGTCGCCATCCGTACGCCGCTGAACGTCAAGGTCGGCGCCGCCGGCGCCGTGTTCGGCGACATAGGCCGCTCCGACAGCGTCGAGCTGGGCAACGCCGGCTGCGGCAATTGGACGGTCGCCAACACCAAGGGAAAGCTGGAGGTCAGCCAGGCCGGCTCCGGTGACACCCGGACGGGATCGGCGGGTTCAGCCGAAATCAGCATCGCGGGATCAGGCAGCGTGAACACCCAGGCGATCGCTGGCGATCTGGAGGCTAGCATCGCGGGTTCGGGCGACATCCGAGCCGCGAGCATTTCGGGCAAGCTTGAGGGCAACATTGCCGGCTCCGGCGACATCTCCGTGGCGGGGGGCGCAGCCGGGCCATCGACGTCAGCGTGATGGGCTCGGGCGACGTGACTTTCAATGGCGAGGCCGACGCGGTCGATGTCAGCGTGATGGGCTCGGGCGACGTCAAGATCGCCAAGGTCAATGGCCCGGTGAAGAAGCACGTGGCCGGCTCCGGCGACGTGATCATCGGCCAATAGGGCGCGTCACGCACACATATATATAAGAGTGAAGGCCCCGGGATCGCTCCCGGGGCCTTCTTCATGTCCGGACCTTGGTCCAGCGGCCGCTTAGCGGACGCCGAAGCCGAACAGGTCGCCGGCCGAGATCAGGTCGGCGCCAGCGCGGTCGCGGTCCTTCAGGCTGCCGCCGAAGGTGTAGCGCAGGCCCACCTTGATGGCGTCGGCGTTCAGGTCGGCCAGGTCGTCGGATTCGCTGTGGGTGTACTTGGCGAAGGTCGACCAGCCGGTGTTGGCGAACTTGTACTCACCACCGACGTTCACGTCCCACAGGTCCGCGTTGGTGTTGGTGTCGATGCGCGACCAGGCCGCGCCGGCGTCCAGGCGGAAGTTGTCCGTCACGAAGTAACGGGCGTCGCCGCGCACGGTATACAGATCGGCGTCCAGGTCGTTCGACTGGCCGTAGGCCGCGACGCCCGACAGGGTCACGTTCGACAGGTACTTGTGAGCTTCGCCGCCGACAGCCCAAACCGTGTCGTTGGCCGGGCGGGAGAGGGCGGTGAAGCCGCCGACGCGCCAGCTGTCACCGATCTTGGTGGTCAGGTGGGCGGCGCCCGAGGCGATGGTGTCGTCCGACAGGTCGTTGTCCGAGATCGAGACGTCGCCATTGGCGGTCACGGTCCAGGCGCCTTGCAGCGGGATCGCGACCGAGCCGTCGATCACGGCCGACGAGCCGTGGCCGCCGCCGAGCTTGGTGTTGATGTCGGTGTAGTTCACGGCCGCGCCGACCGAACCCACGTTCTGGGCGAAGGCCGGGGCCGAGACGGCGGCGGCGATCAGGGCGGCGGTGGCGAAGAGCTTGGTATGCATTGGGTCTATCCCCTTGGGTACTGTGGCTCCTCCGGCTGGCGGGGCGGTCGTTGTTAGGGGGAGGGGCCGCCCAGTCCGCCGGGGAGGAGCGGCATCTATGGAGGTTTGGGTGCTCGCTCAAGGTCCGCGGCGACGCTTCAAGCATGAATAATGCAATTTTGTGACACTTGCGGAGATGGGAATTTCCACTACGCGCAAGCGTGCGCACGTTCATTCTTCGCTTTGACCTAAATGTGTTAAAAGCCGACCGGCGTTATGTTTGTCAGCCTCTTGCGCGAGAGGTGCCGGGCGCCTATTCAGAACCCGCCCGACGACTCGAGTCCTTGCGGACGAGACGAACCGGACAGAGCGCTTGACGAAACCGATTCTGGAACGTACAAGCGCGCCTCTGTTGGACCGGCTGTGAGCTCTAGGGCTCAAACGCGGTTCGCGAGACGCCCGGACATAGCGCCGCAATCCTCTTTCGAGAGGGGCGCAATATCTGGACAACCACCCCGGCGGGACACCGCAGGGGTATTTTGTTTTGCGGACGCTGCGTACGAGCTCTCTCGGGAGTTCGAGTTGGTCTTTGAAATGGTTCGAGACGCGGGCGCAGCCCACTAGGAAACCGAGCGATATGGATCGTCAGAACATCCGCATCCGGCTCAAGGCCTTCGATCACCGCGTGTTGGATCATTCCACGCGCGAGATCGTCAATACGGCCAAGCGCACGGGCGCGACGGTGCGGGGCCCCATCCCCCTGCCCACGCTTATCGAGAAATTCACCGTCAACCGTTCGCCGCACGTCGACAAGAAGTCGCGCGAGCAGTTCGAGATCCGTACGCACAAGCGCGTTCTCGACATCGTTGACCCGACTCCGCAGACCGTGGACGCGCTGATGAAGCTCGACCTGTCGGCCGGCGTTGACGTCGAAATCAAGCTGTAAGGAGGGCCCGCTTATGACTCTCCCCACCCAACGCACCGGCGTTCTCGCCAAGAAGCTCGGCATGACCCGCTTCTTCGACGAGGCAGGTCAGCACGTGCCGGTCACCGTCCTGTCGCTCGATGGTTGCCAGGTCACGGGCGTGCGCACCGTTGAGAAGGACGGCTACACCGCCCTGCAACTCGGCGCTGGCGCCAAGAAGGCCAAGAACACCTCCAAGGCCCTGCGCGGCCACTTCGCGAAGGCGGCCGTTGAGCCGAAGCGCGTCGTCGCCGAATTCCGCGTCGAAGAGAACGCCCTGATCGAAGTCGGCGCCGAACTGACGGCCGACCACTTCGTTGCCGGCCAGAAGGTCGACATTCAAGGCGTGACTGTCGGTAAGGGTTTCGCCGGCGCCATGAAGCGCTGGAACTTCGGCGGTCTGCGCGCCACCCACGGTGTTTCGGTCTCGCACCGTTCGCACGGTTCGACCGGTAACCGCCAGGATCCGGGCCGTACGTTCCCGGGCAAGAAGATGGCTGGTCACCTGGGTCAAGAAACCGTCACCACTCTCAACGTCACCGTCTGGAAGGTTGACGTCGAGCGCGGCCTGATCCTGGTCAAGGGCGCTGTCCCGGGCCACGAAGGCAGCTACGTGAAGGTTCGTGACGCCGTGAAGAAGGCTCTGCCGGCTGACGCTCCGCGTCCGGGCGCCTTCCGCAAGGCTGGCGAGGCTCCGGCTGCTGCTGAAACCCCCGCTGAAGAGGCCCCCGCGGCTGCGACCGAAGAGGGCGAAGGCTAATGAAACTCGACGTCATCAAACTGGACGGCGGCAAGGCCGGTTCCGTTGATCTCGACGACGCCATCTTCGGCATCGACGACATCCGCGGCGACATCCTGCAGCGCGTCGTGACCTGGCAGCTGGCCAAGCGCCGCTCGGGTAACCACAAGATTCAGGTTCGTAACGAGGTCTCTCGTACGAGCAAGAAGATGTACAAGCAGAAGGGCACCGGCGGCGCCCGTCACGGCTCGCGCCGTGCGGCCCAGTTCGTCGGCGGCGCCAAGGCCCACGGTCCCGTGGTCCGCAGCCACGCCTTCGACCTGCCCAAGAAGATCCGCGCCCTGGCCCTGAAGCACGCTCTGTCGTCTAAGGCCAAGTCGGGCTCGCTGGTCGTCCTGGACAGCGCCGTTCTGACGGATCCGAAGACGGCCGCTCTGCGCGCCAACTTCGACAAGATCGGTCTGAAGAACGCCCTGGTCATCGCCGGCCCGGAAGTGGACGCGAACTTCAAGCTCGCCGCCCGCAACATCCCGAACGTGGATGTCCTGCCGAACGCCGGCCTGAACGTCTACGACGTGCTGCGTCGCCAAACCCTCGTCCTGACCAAGGACGCGGTCGAAGCGATCTCGGCGCGTTTCGCTGAGAAGGAAGCCGCCTAATGGCCGCCACCGCTCGCCACTACGACACGATCCTGTCGCCGGTGATCACCGAAAAGACGACCCTGCTCAGCGAGCAGAACAAGGTTGTCTTCAAGGTGGCCAACGACGCGACCAAGGACGAAATCGCCGCCGCCGTCGAAGAGCTGTTCAAGGTCAAGGTGACCAAGGTCAACACCATCGTGACCAAGGGCAAGACCAAGCGCTTCCGCGGCATCGTGGGTCGTCGCAACGACGTCAAAAAAGCGATCGTGACGCTGGCCGAAGGCCAGTCGATCGACATCACGACGGGGCTCTAATCAGATGGCCTTGAAGCAATTTAACCCGACCAGCCCCGGCCAGCGCGGCCTGGTGCTGATCGACCGCAGCGAACTTCACAAGGGCAAGCCCGAGAAGAAGCTCGTCGAAGGCCTGACCAAGTCGGGCGGTCGCGGCGGCAATGGCCGTATCGCGGTCCGTTTCCGCGGCGGCGGCGCCAAGCGCCTGTACCGTCTGGTCGACTTCAAGCGTCGCAAGCAAGGCGTGGCCACGGTCGTTCGTCTTGAGTACGATCCGAACCGCACCGCCTTCATCGCTCTGATCAAGTATCAGAGCGACGGCGAGCTGGCCTACATCCTGGCCCCGCAACGCCTCAAGGCCGGCGACGAAGTCGTCACGGCTGAAAAGGTCGACGTGAAGCCGGGCAACGCCTCGCCGCTGCGCACGCTGCCGATCGGTACGATCATCCACAACATCGAGCTGAAGCCCGCCAAGGGTGGTCAGATCGCTCGCTCGGCTGGCGCCTACGCCCAGCTGGTCGGTCGTGACGCCGGCTACGCCCAGATCCGCCTGAACTCGGGCGAGCTGCGCATGGTGCTCGATACGTGCATGGCCACCGTCGGCGCCGTTTCGAACCCCGACCATATGAACCAGAACCTCGGCAAGGCCGGTCGTTCGCGTCATATGGGCCGTCGCCCGCACGTCCGCGGTGTCGCCATGAACCCGGTCGACCACCCCCACGGTGGTGGTGAAGGCCGGACTTCGGGCGGTCGTCACCCGGTGACCCCGGCTGGTAAGCCGACCAAGGGCGCCAAGACCCGCGTCAACAAGGCCACGGACAAGTTCATCATCCGTTCGCGCCACAAAGCGAAGAAGGGCCGCTAAGCCATGACCCGCTCCGTCTGGAAAGGCCCGTTTGTCGACGGGTACCTCCTGAAGAAGGCCGACGCCGCTCTGTCGTCGGGCCGCAAGGACGTCATCAAGACCTGGTCGCGTCGCTCGACGATCATGCCGCAATTTGTCGGCCTGACCTTCGGCGTCCACAACGGCCACAAGCACGTCCCGGTCTCCGTGTCGGAAGACATGGTCGGCATGAAGTTCGGCGAGTTCGCTCCTACGCGTAACTTCCCGGGCCACGCCGCCGACAAGAAGGCCAAGAGGAAGTAATCATGGCCAAGCAAAAGCAAGCTCGCCGCCTCGACGGCGCCGAAGCGATGGCCAAGGTTCGCACCCTGCGCACCAGCGCCCGCAAGCTGAACCTGGTCGCTCAGTCCATCCGTGGCCTGAACGTCCAGCGCGCTCTCAACGAGCTCGAGTTCAGCCACAAGCGTATCGCTCAGGACGTCCGCAAGGCGCTGTACTCGGCGATCTCCAACGCCGAGAACAACCACAACCTCGACATCGACTCCCTGGTCGTCGCCGAGGCCTATGTGGGCAAGAACCTGATCATGAAGCGTTTCTCGCCCCGCGCTCGCGGTCGCGCGACGCGCGTTGAGAAGCCGTTCTCCGAGATCACGATCGTGGTCCGCGAACTGGGTGAGGCCGCCTAATGGGTCAGAAAGTCAATCCGGTCGGGCTGCGGCTCGGCGTGAACCGCACCTGGGACAGCCGTTGGTTCGCCGACGGCGCCCAGTACGGCAAGATGCTGCATCAGGACCTCGCGGTCCGCGCCGCCCTGAAGAAGCGCCTGTACCAAGCTGGTGTCTCGCGCATCATCATCGAGCGTCCGCACAAGAAGTGCCGCATCACGATCTATGCCGCCCGTCCGGGCGTCATCATCGGCAAGAAGGGCGCTGACATCGACAAGCTCCGTAAGGACCTGTCGATTCAGACTGAGGGCGAAGTCCACCTGAACATCGTCGAGATCCGCAAGCCGGAAACCGACGCTCAACTGGTGGCCGAGTCGATCGCTCAACAACTTGAGCGTCGTATCGCCTTCCGTCGCGCCATGAAGCGTTCGATCCAGTCGGCCGTGCGCCTCGGCGCCAAGGGCATCCGGATCAACGTCTCGGGTCGCCTCGGCGGCGCTGAAATCGCTCGGATGGAGTGGTACCGCGAAGGTCGCGTGCCGCTGCACACCCTGCGCGCCGACATCGACTTCGGTTTCGCCGAAGCCAAGACCACCTACGGCATCATCGGCGTGAAGACCTGGATCTTCAAAGGCGAGGTGCTGGAGCATGATCCGATGGCGCTCGACAAGCGCCTGGCCACCGAGTCCGGCCCCGCCGGCGAAGGTGGCGGCCGTGAGCGCGGCGATCGTCCCGACCGGGGCGACCGTCGTGACCGTCGCGATCGCGCCTAAGGATTAGATCGCCATGCTGTCTCCGAAGAAGACCAAATTCCGCAAGCAGTTCAAGGGCCGCATCCACGGCGCTTCGAAGGGCGGCACCCTGCTGAACTTCGGTTCGTACGGCCTGAAGGCCGTCGAGCCGGAGCGCATCACGGCTCGCCAGATCGAAGCCGCTCGTCGCGCCATCACCCGCCAGATGAAGCGTCAAGGCCGCGTCTGGATCCGTATCTTCCCGGACGTGCCGGTCACCGGCAAGCCCGCTGAAGTCCGGATGGGTAAGGGTAAGGGCGCGGTGGATTACTGGGCCGCTCGCGTGGCTCCGGGCCGCATCATGTTCGAAATCGACGGCGTGCCGGACGATATCGCGCGTGAAGCTCTCCGCCTGGGCGCCGCCAAGCTGCCGATCCGCACCCGTGTTGTCACCCGCATCGATGCGGGCGTGGCTCAGGAGGCCTGAGGCTCATGAAGATCGCTGACATCCGGGGTATGACCCCCGACCAGCTGGCCGACACGCTGATCAGCCTGAAGAAGGAGCAGTTCAACCTGCGCTTCCAGGCCGCCACGGGTCAGGTCGAAAAGACCCACCGCGTCGACGAAATCCGCAAGGATATCGCGCGGATCAAGACCGTGCTGCGCGCCAAGGCCGCGGCTTAAGGAGAACGATATGCCCAAGCGTATCCTCGAAGGGGTCGTCGTCTCCGATAAGGGCGACAAGACCGTGGTGGTGAAGGTCGAACGGACCATCGTCCACCCCGTTCTGAAGAAGATCGTGCGTCAGTCCAAAAAGTACCACGCGCACGACGAAGCCAACGCGTACAAGGCCGGTGAAGCTATCCGCATCATCGAGTGCGCTCCGAAGTCCAAGCTGAAGACCTGGGAAGCACTTCCCAAGGCTTCGGCTTAATCTGGAAGGTTTAGACCATGATCCAGATGCAAACTAACCTGGAAGTCGCTGACAATTCTGGCGCTCGCCGGGTCATGTGCATCAAGGTGTTGGGCGGTGCAGGCCGTCGCTACGCCAGCGTGGGCGACGTCATCGTCGTCTCCGTCAAGGAAGCCATTCCGCGCGGTCGCGTGAAGAAGGGTGACGTGCTTCGCGCCGTCGTCGTTCGGGTGAATCAAAATCTGAAGCGCAAGGATGGCTCGGTCATCCGCTTCGATAAGAACGCCGCAGTGATCGTGAACAAGCAGAGCGAGCCGGTCGGCACGCGGATCTTCGGCCCGGTTCCTCGTGAACTGCGCGCCAAGAACCACATGAAGATCATCTCCCTCGCTCCGGAGGTGCTGTAATGGCCGCTAAGATCAAGAAGGGCGACCGCGTCGTCGTTCTGGCTGGCAAGGATAAGGGCAAGCAAGGCTCGGTCCTGCAAGTCCTGCCCAAGGACAGCCGCGTTGTCGTGGAAGGCGTGAACATGGTTTCGCGTCACACCAAGGCGACTCAAGCCGACCCGCAAGGCGGCATCAAGCACAAGGAAGCCGCGCTGCACGTCTCGAACGTCGCTGTCGTGGACTCCAACGGCAAGCCCACCCGCGTCGGCTTCAAGATCGAAGGCGACAAGAAGGTGCGCGTCGCCAAGACGACCGGCGAGGTGATCAATGGCTGATCAAGCTTACGAGCCCCGGCTGAAGACCGTTTATCGCGAGCGCATCCGCGCTGCGATGAAGGAGCAGTTCGGCTACACTAACGAGATGCAGATCCCCAAGCTGGACAAGATCGTCCTGAACATGGGTATCGGCGAGGCCGTGGCCGACTCCAAGAAGGCCCAGACCGCTCTGAAGGACCTGCAGGCGATCGCCGGCCAAAAGCCCGTCGCCACCAAGGCCCGCAAGTCCATCGCCGGCTTCAAGCTGCGCGAAGGCATGGTGGTCGGCGCCAAGGTCACGCTCCGCAAGGACCGGATGTACGAGTTCCTTGACCGCCTGGTCACGATCGCGCTGCCGCGCGTGAAGGACTTCCGCGGCCTGAACGGCAAGAGCTTCGACGGCCGTGGCAACTACGCCATGGGCCTGAAGGAGCACCTGGTGTTCCCGGAAATCAACTATGACCAGATCGAACAAATCTGGGGCATGGACATCATCGTGTGCACCACTGCGAACTCCGACCAGGAAGCCAAGGCTCTCCTGAAGGAATTCCAGTTCCCGTTCGTCAACTAAGAGAGCGGGAAGGGAAAACAAACCATGGCCAAGAAAAGCGCCGTCAACCGCAACGAAGCCGTCAAGGCCCTCGTCAAGAAGTTCGCCGAAAAGCGCGCCGCGCTGAAGGCGATCGCCAACAACGAAAGCCTGCCGCTCGAGGAACGCTTCGAAGCTCGCCTCAAGCTCGCCAAGCTGCCGCGTAACAGCGCCGCGATCCGCATCCGCAATCGCTGCGAAGTCACCGGCCGTCCGCGCGCCTATTACCGCAAGCTGAAGATGAGCCGTATTGCTCTCCGCGAACTGGGTTCGCAGGGGCAGATCCCCGGCCTCGTCAAGTCGAGCTGGTAAGGACGATCAGATGTCGATGAACGATCCCCTGAGCGATATGATCGCTCGCATCAAGAACGCCGCCACGCGCAAGCGCTCGAAGGTGTCGACGCCGGCTTCCAAGCTGCGCGCTCGCGTCCTGGACGTGCTGGCCGACGAAGGCTACATCCGCGGCTACTCGCTGGTCGAGAAGCCCGGTGCGTTCCCCGAATTCGAGATCGAGCTCAAGTACTTCGACGGTGAGCCCGTGATCGCCGAGATCAGCCGCGTGTCCAAGCCTGGCCGTCGCGTCTATTCGTCGATCAAGGACCTGAAGCCGATCAAGAACGGCCTGGGCATCTCGATCCTTTCGACGCCGAAGGGCGTCATGTCGGACACCGCCGCACGCGACGCTAACGTCGGTGGCGAAGTCCTCTGCCGCGTCTACTAGGCGCGGGAGGGAAAGAGCATGTCACGTATCGGTAAGAAAGCCGTCGTCATCCCCGCGAACGTCACCCTGACGCTCTCGGGCCAGACGGTCACGGTGAAGGGCCCCAAGGGTCAACTCTCGTGGACGATCGCCGACGAAGTCGAGCTGAAGCAAGAGGGCAATGAGCTCTCGCTGACGCCGCGCGTCGACACGAAGCGCGCCAAGGGCATGTGGGGTCTGTCCCGCACGCTGGTGGCCAACATGGTGCACGGTGTGACCACCGGCTTCGAGGAAAGCCTCGAACTGGTCGGCGTCGGTTACCGCGCGGCCATGAAGGGCACTGCCCTCAGCCTCCAACTCGGTTTCAGCCACGATGTGGACGTTGCGGCCCCGGCCGGCATCACGTTCGCCACTCCGAAGCAAACCGAAATCAAGATCGCCGGCATTGATAAGCAGGCGGTTGGTGAGATTGCCGCGAAGATCCGCCGCATTCGTCCGCCGGAGCCCTACAAGGGCAAGGGCGTGCGTTATGCTGGCGAGACCGTTCGCCGCAAGGAAGGCAAGAAGAAGTAAGCCATGGCGCTCTCTCCTCGTGAAACGGCGGCCAAGCGCGCTCAGCGCGTTCGCACCCGCCTCAAGAGCCTCGCCAACGGTCGTCCGCGTTTGTCGGTCTTCCGTTCGTCGAAGAACATCTACGCCCAGGTCATCGATGATGAACGCGGCGTGACCCTGGCGTCGGCTTCCACTCTGGAAGCCGAAGGCAAGGGCGCGGACAAGGATGCCGCTGCCGCTGTGGGCAAGCTCGTCGCCGAGCGCGCCATCGAAAAGGGCGTCAAGGACGTCGTTTTCGACCGTGGTGGTTACATCTTCCACGGCCGGGTGAAAGCCCTGGCTGACGCCGCGCGCGAAGCCGGCCTGAACTTCTAAGGGAACGAAAATGGCTCGTGGTGAACAACAGCGCGGTGAAGGCGGTCAACGCCGGGACCGTCGCGACCGCAACGCCCCCGAAGAGCGGGTCGACAGCGACATCGTCGAAAAGCTCGTCCACATCAACCGCGTCGCCGCCACCGTGAAGGGTGGTCGTCGCTTCAGCTTCGCTGCTCTGATGGTCGTTGGTGACCAAAAGGGCCGCGTCGGCTTCGGTCATGGTAAGGCGCGTGAAGTGCCGGAAGCCATCCGCAAGGCGACCGAAGAAGCCAAGAAGACGATGATCCGCGTTCCGCTGCGCGAATCCCGCACCCTGCACCACGACGGCGCTGGCCGTTGGGGCGCTGGCAAGGTGATGATGCGCGCGGCGCCTCCCGGCACCGGCGTCATCGCCGGCGGTCCGATGCGCGCGGTTCTCGAAACCCTGGGCGTCCAGGACGTCGTGGCCAAGTCGACGGGTTCCTCGAACCCGTACAACATGGTGCGCGCTACGTTCGAAGCCCTGAAGGTGCAGTCGTCGCCCCGCCAGATCGCCGCCAAGCGCGGCAAGAAGGTTGGCGACATCCTCGGCCGTCGCGCCGACGGCGCTTCGGCGCCGGAAGCCATCGAGGGCTAAGTCATGGCTGAAGCTAAGCAAGTCACGGTGCGCCAAACCGGCAGCCCGATCCGTCGTGAAAAGGACCAGCGCGCCACGCTCGCCGGTCTGGGTCTGAACAAGCTGGGCCGCGTGTCCACGCTGGAAGACACCCCGTCGGTCCGCGGCATGATCCGCAAGGTCGCGCACCTGCTGGAAATCGTCGAGTAGTCCGCTACAAGACGCGAAATACGCCACCCCGGTGAAAGCCGGGGTGGTTTTCGTTTGAAATCCCTATTTGATTTTTCGGTCGATTTAGGGTTTTAAGCGCGCTCTGTTTTCAAAAGCCGAGTCCAGCCGCTGGCTGGGCGCAGATCTCCAAGGAGAGGCACATATGACCAAGCTGAACGAACTGGCTCCCCGCGAAGGCTCGACCAAGGGCCGCATGCGCGTTGGCCGTGGCCCAGGTTCGGGCAAGGGCAAGACCGCCGGTCGCGGTGTGAAGGGCCAGAAGGCGCGCTCGGGCGTCGCCATCAACGGCTTCGAAGGCGGTCAAATGCCGCTGCACATGCGTATGCCGAAGCGCGGCTTCAACAACCCCTTCCGCCTGGAGTTCGCTGAAGTGAACCTGTGGCGCCTGGAGCAGGCCGTCGCCGCTGGCAAGATCAAGAAGGGCGCTGAGCTGGGCGCTGCTGAGCTGGTCGCCGCTGGCGTCATCCGTCGTGAACTGGACGGCGTGAAGCTGCTGGGCAAGGGCGAGATCAAGACCGCCCTGAAGCTGACCGTCTATTCGGCCACCGAAGCCGCCATCAAGGCCGTCGAGGCCGCCGGCGGTTCGGTCACCGTGACCAAGAAGGCCAAGGCGCAAGCCGAAGCCTAACCGATAAAACTGTCATCCCGGGCGAAGCGCAGCGAAGACCCGGGACCACGACAGGCGCCAGCGCTTCCGGCGGTCCCGGATGATCGCTTCGCGCTCTCCGGGATGACAGTTGTTTTTGAGGCTCGCCGTGACATCACGGCGGGCCTCACCTATTTGTGGCGCTCTCCTCGGATCAGCCTGGTCCGGGAAACCTAATTTCAGAGCGCGGTCGCCGCCGAAGCGGTATCTGCTTTCGGTTATCGCGCTCCTGAGTCGTGGGGATCTGTATGGCCTCGGCCGCCGAACAACTCGCAGCCAACATGAATTTCGCGTCGTTCCAGAAGGCGAGCGAACTTCACAAGCGTATCTGGTTCACGATCATCGCCCTGATCGTCTATCGCCTGGGCTCTTACGTTCCGATCCCCGGCATCGACGTCAACGCCTTCGCTCAGTTGTTCAATAACAACTCCGAAGGCATCCTGGGCATGTTCAACATGTTCTCGGGCGGCGCCGTCGAGCGGATGGCGATCTTCTCGCTGAACGTGATGCCCTACATCAGCGCCTCGATCATCGTGCAGCTGATGGGCACGGTCTATCCGCCGTGGGAGAAGCTGAAGAAGGAAGGCGGGGAGGCGGGCCGTAAGACCCTCAACCAGTACACCCGCTATCTGGCCGTGATCCTGGCCGTCGTCCAATCGGCGTCGATCGCCATGGGCCTGGCGGCCCAGCCGGGCGTGGTCGTCGAGGGCATTGGACAGGTCTTCTTTGTCATTTCGACCATCGTGGCCCTGACCGGCGGCACCATGTTCCTGATGTGGCTGGGCGAGCAGATCACCAGCCGGGGCGTCGGCAACGGCGTCAGCCTGATCATCTTTGCCGGTATCGTCGCCCGTCTGCCGATCGTGCTGGGCCAGATGCTGGTCCAGGGTCAGACCTCGGGCAACTATACGCCGCTGTTCCTGATCGTGGTCGGCTGCGTGGCCGCCATCCTGGCCATCGTCTTCATGGAGCGTTCGCAGCGCCGCCTGCTGGTCCACTATCCCAAGCGCCAGCAGGGCAACCGCATGATCGGCGGCGAAAGCTCGTTCATGCCGCTGAAGATCAACACTGCGGGCGTCATCCCGCCGATCTTCGCCTCCAGCCTGTTGCTGCTGCCGACCACGGCCATGCAGTTCGTGCAGACCACCAACCTGCCGGAATGGGCCTCGTGGCTGCCGAGCGTGGTGGCTGCGTTGCAGCACGGTCACCCGGCGTTCCTGATCTTCTACGCTCTGCTGATTATCTTCTTCTCGTTCTTCTACACGTCTGTGGTGTTCAATCCCGACGAGACGGCCGAGAACCTGCGCAAGTACGGCGGCTTCCTGCCGGGCATCCGGCCGGGCAAGCGCACCGCCGAGTACCTGGACTATGTGCTGACCCGCCTGACGGTGATCGGCGCGGCCTATATCACGGCGGTCTGCGTGGCGCCTGAGCTGGCGATGATGGCGATCCAGTCGAACCAGTTCGCCCTGGGCGGCACTTCGATCCTGATCGTCGTGACGGTGACCATGGACACCGTGGCGCAGATCCAGTCGCACCTTCTGGCCCACCAGTACGAGGGCCTCATCAAGAAGTCGAAGCTGCGCGGCGGCCGCGGCCGCTAGATACGGCTTCACTTTAAATACAAGCGTCGGAAGCCGGTTTGTCACAAAACCGGCTTCCGTTTTTATTGCCGGGGCTCTAGGTCTGCTCCGGGAGATAGCCGGGCGCAGACTCGGTGACGCGCGAAGGGGCTTTCATGAACTTGATCCTGTTCGGTCCGCCAGCGGCGGGGAAGGGCACCCAGGCCAAGCGCCTGGTCAGCGAGCGCGGCATGGTCCAGCTCTCGACCGGCGACATGCTGCGGGCCGCCATCGCCTCGGGCTCTGAGCTGGGCCAGCGCGTCAAGGGCGTGCTGGATCGCGGCGAGCTGGTCACCGACGAGATCGTCATCGCGCTGATCGAAGAGCGTCTGCCCGAGGCCGAGGCGGCCGGCGGCGCGATCTTCGACGGTTTCCCGCGTACGGTCGCCCAGGCCGAGGCTCTGGATAAAATCCTGGCCAGCCGCGGTCAGAAGATCGACGTGGTTCTCCGACTCAAGGTAGACGAGCCAGCCCTGATCGAACGGATCAAGAAACGGTTCGAAGAACAGGGACGGCCTGACGACAATCCGGAAGTCTTCGTGACTCGCCTGGCCGCCTACAACGCCCAGACCGCGCCGCTTCTGCCGTACTACCAAGGGCAGGGGAAGCTGAAGGAACTGGACGGGATGGGTTCGGTCGAAGCCGTGGCCTCCTCCATCGACGCCGCTCTCTCGGGAGAGGCTTAGAGCCTGTCTGATTTAGATGAATCCATCTAAATCAGATGAACAGGCTCTAACTGATACATTTAGAGCGCGTTCGGGCGGTTTAACCGCTCACACTTAAACCTAACGCGCTCTAAGAAAGCCCGAATTCACTGGACGTCCGGTGGATTCAGTTGTTGACGGAAGCGAAACGATCCCTATAACGGGGCGCTTCCGCGAAAGGGCGCGATCCGTGCGCGCCGGTCTTGGTCTTCTGGATCGAGCCGGGCGCGCCGTTCGCGTCTTTAGTGCGTGACTAGGAGAACATTAGACGTGGCCCGTATCGCAGGCGTCAACATCCCGACGAACAAGCGCGTGTTGATCGCGCTTCAGTACATTCACGGCATCGGCCAACGGTCTGCGCGTGAGATCATCACGAAGGTGGGCATCGAGGATGCGCGTCGCGTCAATCAATTGACCGACGCCGAGGTCCTGGCGATCCGCGAAACGATCGACCGCGACTACACCGTCGAGGGCGACCTGCGTCGTGAGAACTCGATGAACATCAAGCGCCTGATGGACCTGGCCTGCTATCGCGGCCTGCGTCACCGCAAGGGCCTGCCGGTCCGCGGTCAGCGCACCCACACGAACGCTCGTACCCGCAAGGGTCCGGCCAAGCCGATCGCCGGCAAGAAGAAATAAGGTAGCCTGACCGATGGCCAAGGAACCGGGTCGCGTTAAAAAGCGCGAACGCAAGAACATCACCTCGGGCGTGGCGCACGTGAACGCCTCGTTCAACAACACCATGATCACCATCACCGATGCTCAGGGCAACACGATCTCGTGGTCCTCGGCTGGCATGATGGGGTTCAAGGGCTCGCGCAAGTCGACCCCGTACGCCGCTCAGATGGCCGCCGAAGACGCGGGCAAGAAGGCTGCGGAGCACGGCGTGAAGACTCTGGAAGTCAACGTTTCGGGCCCGGGTTCCGGCCGTGAATCGGCCCTGCGCGCTCTCCAAGCCGCGGGCATGACCATCACGACCATCCGCGACGTCACGCCGATCCCGCACAACGGCTGCCGTCCGCCTAAGCGTCGTCGCGTCTAGTACTTTTTAGACCACAATCTTCCTTCGCCGGCTGCGCAAAACGCGGCCGGCGAGCCGCGTTCAAGGGACCGACCACGTGATCGAAAGAAACTGGAACGAGCTGATCCGTCCTGAGAAGCCGCAGATCGAAACCGGGGCCGACGCCAGCCGCAAGGCTCGCATCGTCGCTGAACCGCTGGAGCGCGGTTTCGGTGTGACGCTCGGCAACGCCCTGCGTCGCGTTCTTCTCTCGTCGCTGCAAGGCGCAGCCGTCACCGCCATCCAGATTGATGGCGTGGTGCACGAATTCTCCTCGCTCGAAGGCGTCCGTGAAGACGTCGTCGACATCGTTCTGAATATCAAGCAACTGGCCGTGCGCATGCACGCCGAAGGCCCCAAGCGCATGACCCTGCGCGCCACGGGCCCCGGACCGGTCACCGCCGGCCAGATCGAAACCCCGGCCGACATCGAGATCCTGAACCCCGACCACGTGCTCTGCACGCTGGACGACGGCGCCTCGGTGCGGATGGAGTTCACGGTCAACAACGGCAAGGGCTATGTCCCGGCCGACCGTAACCGTCCGGAAGACGCGCCCATCGGCCTGATCGCCGTCGACGCCCTGTACTCGCCGGTCAAGCGCGTCGCCTATCGCGTCGAGCCGACCCGTCAAGGCCAGTCGCTGGACTACGACAAGCTGGTTCTGGAAGTGGAAACCAACGGCGCCGTCACTCCGGTGGACGCCGTGGCCTACGCCGCCCGGATCCTGCAGGACCAACTGCAGATCTTCATCACCTTCGAGGAACCGAAGGCCAAGTCGGCCGACGAATCCAAGCCGGAACTGCCGTTCAACCCGGCCCTGCTGAAGAAGGTCGACGAGCTGGAACTGTCGGTCCGTTCGGCCAACTGCCTGAAGAACGACAACATCGTCTACATCGGCGACCTGATCCAGAAGACCGAAGCCGAGATGCTCCGCACCCCGAACTTCGGCCGCAAGTCGCTGAACGAGATCAAGGAAGTGCTCGCCGGCATGGGTCTGCACCTCGGCATGGACGTGCCGAACTGGCCGCCGGAGAACATCGAAGACCTGGCCAAGAAGTTCGAAGACCAAATCTAAGAACCTCAAAGCCATTCGCGCTTAATCCGAGCCGCTTCTCCTCTCTTCGGAAAGGGAAGGCGGCTTGGGCCTTTTGAAGCCGCATTGCGGTGGAGGGCCCCGGCGCTTCGCTCTGACCCGGTCGGGAAAGACCAGGATTGGTGACAATCAGGCGCTCACTGGTTTTGCGCCGTTCGGGCTGATCGCCCAGGAGATACAAAATGCGTCACGGTAAGGCTCACCGTAAACTCGGCCGCACCTCGGCTCACCGCACCGCCATGTTCGCCAACATGTCGGCCAGCTTGATCAAGCACGAGCAGATCGTCACCACCCTGCCCAAGGCCAAGGAACTGCGTCCGATCGTCGAAAAGCTGGTCACCCTGGCCAAGCGCGGCGACCTGCACGCCCGTCGTCAGGCCATCAGCTCGGTTCGCGACGTCGAACAAGTCGGCAAGCTCTTCGCGGTCCTCGGCCCGCGTTACAAGGACCGTCAGGGCGGCTACATCCGCGTCCTGAAGGCCGGCTTCCGCTACGGCGACAACGCCCCGCTGGCCGTCATCGAGTTCGTCGACCGCGACGTCTCGGAAAAGGGCAAGGACTCGGGTCCGGTCTACACGAACGAAGCCGAAGACTAAGATTTTCAGCTTAGGCTGAACAAGAAGGCCCCGGAGCGATCCGGGGCCTTTTTCGTTTGGGGTGCTGAATGAAGCTAGGTCGGCTAACGACCCGTCGCGCCCTTCCAAATAAACCGACCTCCCCGGCGAATGCCGGGGCCCAGATTCATCCGGAGCGGCTGGGGGGACGCGACATCGCTCTGGGCTAAACGATCTAGCGTCAGTGGGTTCGATCTGGATCCCGGCATTCGCCGGGAAGGTCGGGTTTTTGGAGATGGGCGTTAGACTGGGATCGACCCTAGTTGGACGTTGGAGCGCCCCCTCCGTCACGTCGCCTATCGGTGCCGCGCCACCTCCCCCGTTTCACGGGTGAGGAGGAGGCCACACCCTCCTGCCCCGCTTGCGGGGGAGGTGGATCGCTGCGGATACGCAGCGAGACGGAGGGGGCGCTTCTGAGCCAACTTCCGCTACCCACCCACAACTGACCCTTTGCAAGTCCGCTTCAGGTCGAGTCGTTTCGCCCAGCAAGGAAAGAGCCCTTCCTACTCCTTCGTCAGATCCTGCCGCCGGAACAGCCACACCGCCGCCGCGGTCAGCGCTGCGGTCCACACCAGCAGAACCACCAGCGCCACGCCCGCCGAACTGCCGGCGTCACCCAGCTGATCGGGCGCCAGCAGCGCCGCGCGCAGGAGGTCGGCGTCAAACACCGGCATGGAGAGCAGCTTCCAGCTCGGTGGACCCTGTTCCATCGCCCGCAGCGCGCCAGCCAGGATCGTCTGGACGAAGCGCACGCCCAGGCAGGCGATCACCACCCCCATGGTCGAGCGCGACAGCACCCCCACGCAGGCGGCCAGGGCGGCCAGGACCATGGCCTCCAGCCAGGTGATGGTCAGCACGCCGACGATGTCGAACGGGTTGCGGTCCAGCAGCGAGAGCGCCACCGTCTTGCCGTTGATGGCCGAGCCGACCAGCGCGGCGAGGGCCGACAGTACGGCCGACAGCAGCAGGCTCCAGAACACCGCCTCACCGACCACGACCAGCTTGGCTAGCAAGAGGTTCTGCCGCGTGTTGCGCGGGGTCAGCAGTCGCCAGGTCTCCCAGCGATAGTCGCCGGCTAGCACCGCTGCGGCGCCGATCATTAGGAACAGCGCGCCAAAGGTCGAGGCGCCGTTCGACAGGGCCTTGATCACCTGGTCGACCAGGCCGACGGCCAGGCCCGGCATCGGCTTCTTGATCACGAAACGCAGGAAGAGGTCGCCGCTCACGCTGAGCAGGAAGCCGACCAGCGGGGCGAAGCAAAAGCCCCAGAACATGGTCGAACGGTCGCGCAGCAGGCGGAAGCGTTCGGCGGCGATGGCGTCGACCAGCATCAGGCGGCTCCTTCCACGGTCGTGGCCGTGGGCGTCTGCCCCAGCGTTTTCAGATAGACGCCCTCAAGGTCGACCTCGCGCCAGCGGGCCTCGACGATCTCGGCGCCCGCCTCGACAAGGGCGCGGATGACGGCAGGGGCCTCGGCGCGCGGGATATCGGCCAGAACGGCGTCGGCGCCGTCGGCCTCGCCGCGATCGCCCAGCACCGCCAGCGCCGAGGCGAGGGGAGAGGCCAGGGTCAGGCGCAGGCGAGCTTCGCCGGCGGTCAGTTCGGCCACGCCGCCCTCGGCCACGACCTTGCCGCGCGAGAGGATGGCGACGCGATCACAGACGCGCTTGACCTCGTCCAGCTGGTGGCTGGCCAGGATGACGGTGACGCCCTCGCGCTTGGCCAGATCCACGATCAGGGCGCGGATCTCCTGGATGCCGGCCGGGTCCATGCCGCTGGTCGGCTCGTCCAGGATGACGAGCTCGGGCTTGGTCAGGAAGGCGGCGGCCAGGCCCAGGCGCTGCTTCATGCCGACGGAGAAGCCGCTGGTGGCGCGGTCGGCGGCGTGGGTCAGGCTGACCCGCTCCAGCCAGCCGCCGACGTCGGCGGTCTTGGCGCCGCTTTCCAGCGCTAGCATCGTCAGGGTGTCGCGGGCGGTCAGATAGGGCGGATAGCGCGGGGTTTCGATCATCGCCCCGACCTTGCGCAGGGCGGTGATATCGCCGGGGGCGGCGCCGAACAGCCTGGCCGAGCCGCTGGTGGGGCGCACGAGGCCCAGCGCGATGCGGAACAGCGTGCTCTTGCCCGCGCCGTTGGGGCCAAGGACCCCGAACACGCCGCCGGCGGGAATGGCGATGGAGAACTCGTCGAGGGCGCGCACCGCCCCATAGGTCTTGGTGAGGCGGTCGGCCTCAAGGGCGATCGACATGCGGCGCGGTCCTGGACGCCGAACGAGTCGGCTAGACGGGGCGACTATGGCCAGCCGGCGGGAGATCGCCAAGTTAAGTCGCGGTCACGCTTGCGCGGAACGTCGATCGTCATACGGCTGCAACACCCATGTCCGAACAGGCTGGAAACGGCCGTTTCCAGTCGAGCTCTCTCTATGATCCTTCGTCGCCTGTTGTCGCTGCTCTTCGTCGCGGGCTTGGTGCTGGCGGGGCCGGTTCAGGCGCGGGAGAAGGCCCCGCATCTGACCCTCCTGGTTTCGATCGACGGCTTCCGGGCGGATTATCTGGATCGCGGCGATACCCCGGTAATGAAAGCCCTCGCCGAGGACGGGGCGCGGGCGGCGATGCGGCCCTCGTTTCCGTCGGTGACCTTTCCCAACCACTACGCGCTGATCACGGGCCAGCGCCCCGATCGTAACGGCATCGTGGCCAACACCATGCTGGACCCAAGCGTCTCGGCCGAAAAGTTCACCATGCGCAGTCTTGAGCCTGGTTGGTGGAGCCAGGCCAAGCCGCTCTGGGTCTCGGTCGAACAGCAGGGCAAGCGCGCCGCAGCGATGTTCTGGCCTGGCTCGGAAGTCGAAATCGACGGCGTGCGTCCCTCCCGCTGGGTGAAGTTCGACGCGGCCATGTCCGGCGAGGCGCGCGTCGACCAGATGCTGGCGTGGCTGGATAGCGCCGATGGCCCGCCGATCGCCTTCTCGACCCTCTATTTCGATATCGTGGACACCGAAGGTCATCACTATGGCCCGGAGTCGCCGGAAGTCCGCGCCGCCGCCGCCTCGGTCGACGCCGCCTTGGGCCGACTGGTCGAGGGGCTGAAGGCGCGGGGGCGCTTCGAGAGCACCGACATCGTGATTGTCGCCGACCACGGCATGGCGCCGCTGCCCGCCGCCAACCGCGTGGTGCTGGACGACCTTGTCGACGTCTCGAAGATTGAGCTGGTCACCACGGGGGCGGTGACCTCGTTCACGCCCAAGCCGGGCGAACGAAAGACGGTCGAGCGGGCGTTCCTGTCCAAGCCGCTCCCGCACATGACCTGCTGGAAGAAGAGCAAGATCCCGGCCCGTTTCCACTATGGCCGCAACACGCGGGTGCCCGCCATCGTCTGCCTATCGGAGACCGGCTGGTACGCCACGACCCTCGCGGCCAAGGCCAAGCCGGGAAAGTGGGACGACAAAGATGGCGGTGCGCACGGCTTTGATCCTTACGACCCGACAATGCAGGCGGTCTTCGTCGCGCATGGGCCGTCGTTCAAGCGCGGCGTGACGCTGCCCGTCTTCGACAATGTCGACGTCTATCCGCTGCTGGCGAGGATCACGGGCATTGAGCCCGCGAAGGGGGATGGCTCGCTGAAGGTGGTGGGGCGGGCGCTGCGCTGACGTTGCGCGGCGTCGCGGACGAGCAAACACGCGCCTTGATCTATTAGTTGCGATATGCGTTAAATATTTCAAATTTGGAAAAGGAATGGCGCATGTCCAATCCCGCTGGCCTGATTTCGGCTGTCACCTATCGCGATCCGAAAGCCGCACTGGCCTGGCTGGAAGCAGCCTTTGGTTTCGAACTGGTCTTCCTGATCGAGGGTGAGGACGTCAGCGTGGCCCACGCGGAGATGAGCCATGGCGCCTCCCGAGTGATGATCGGCGGCGAGTGGAGCCCTGCCCACGCTAGCCCCGCTTCGATGGGCGGCAAGACCACCCAGACGATCCACGTCTATATCGAGGGCGACGTCGACGCCCATTGCCAGACGGCCGCCGCCGCCGGGGCTGAGATCGTCGAGCCGCCGACGACCCAGTTCTACGGCGCGCGCACCTATCGCTGCCGCGACCTGGAAGGTCATCTCTGGACCGTTTCGGCGGATGTGGAGACGGTCTCCGTCGAGGAAATGGAAAAGCGTAGCGGCCTCAAGATCACGGTCGCCAAGACGTGATCTCGCCGGACGTTCGCATTTCCGCGCCCAAGGTCTCGGCGTGAGCGAGGCCCTGGACCGCACCCTGGCGGCTCTGGCCGACCCGTATCGTCGACGCGCGGTCGATCTGCTGCGCGAGAGGCCGCGCCGGGCCGGCGAGCTGGCCGAGAGCCTGGGTCTGACCGCGCCCGCCATGAGCCGCCACCTTCGCGCTCTGCGCCAGTCGGGCCTGGTCGAAGAGAGCCATCCGGAGTTCGACGCGCGGGTGCGGGTGTATCGTCTGCGGCCGGGGCCGATGGCCGAGCTTAAGGCCTGGCTGGACGCCGCCGAGGATCACTGGGTCGACCAGCTTTCCGCGCTAAAGGCGCATGTGGAGGCCAAGCGCTCGTGAGTTCGCGGATCGTCGTGGCCTTGCGGATCGCCGCGCCGCCCGAGGTGGTGTTCGACGCCTTCGTCGACGACATCGCCCTTTGGTGGCGGCCTAACGCGCTGTTCTCGTTTACGCCGCGCTCGCCAGGTGTCATGGCCTTCGAGGATGGACGACTCGTTGAGCGACTGCCCAGCGGCAAGGTGTTCGAGGTGGGCGTCGTCAGCGTCTGGGAACGCGGCGCGCGGCTGGTGTTCGGCTGGCGCCAGGCGACCTTTACCCCGGACATGAACACGGAGGTCGAGGTCCGCTTCGAGGCCATGGGTCAGGAGACGCGAGTGACCGTCGAGCATCGCGGCTGGGACAGCGTGCCCGCGCCGCACGTGGCGCGGCACCGCTCTCCAAACACCGTCTTTCTGGCCCGCCACGGGGAGTGGTGGCGCAATCTTCTGGCCGGGCTTGCGGCGCGCGCCAGTAGCGTCCACCTAGGGGCGGGCGAAGAAGGGCTGTCATGAACACCACCATCAAGGGCGGACGGCGTCAGGCCGCCTTGGGCTTCATCTTCGTCACCGCGATCCTGGACGTCGTGTCTCTGGGCGTGATGATCCCGGTGCTGCCAAATCTGGTGAAGGCGTTCGGTGGCGGCGACACGGCCGCGGCGGCCGACTGGAACGTGCTGTTCGCCACCACCTGGGGCGTGATGCAGTTTCTCTGTTCGCCGATCCTGGGCCTGTTGTCCGATCGGTTCGGCCGGCGCCCGGTCATCCTGACCTCGATCTTCGGCCTTGGCGTCGATTTCCTGTTTATGGCCTTCGCGCCCAGCCTGTGGTGGCTGTTCGTCGGGCGGATCTTCAACGGCATGACGGCGGCCAGCTTTTCGACCGCCAGCGCCTACGTCGCCGACGTCACCACGCCGGAGAACCGCGCCAAGGGTTTTGGCCTGATGGGCGCGGCGTTCGGCATCGGCTTCACCGTGGGGCCGGCGCTGGGCGGCTGGCTGTGGACGTTTGATCATCGCGCGCCGTTCCTGGTCTGCGCGGCCCTGGCGCTGACCAACTGGCTGTACGGTTTCTTCGTCCTGCCGGAATCCCTGCCGCGTGAGCGCCGCCAGACGCGCTTCGACTGGAAGAAGGCCAATCCGGTGGGTTCGCTGCGCCTGCTGAACAGCCGCCCGGGCCTGCTGGGTCTGGCCGGAGTTGGGTTCCTGTTCCAGCTGGCGCACAACGTGCTGCCCAGCGTCTTCGTGCTCTATATGGGCTTCCGCTATGGCTGGAGCCCGCAGGTGATCGGCCTGACCATGATGGCCAGCGGCGTCGCCAGCATCATCGTCCAGGCCCTGGTCGTCGGGCGGGTGGTCAAGGCCGTGGGTGAGCGCGGCGCGCTGCTGATCGGCCTGTTCGCGGGTTTCGTCGGCTTCATGGTCTACGCTCTGGCGCCGACGGGCATGCTCTATCTGTGTGGGTTGCCGCTGTTCGCGCTGTCGGGGCTGATCATGCCCGGGCTGCAAGGCCTGATGACCCGCCGCGTGGCCCCGAACGAGCAAGGGCAGCTGCAAGGCGCGAACTCGGCCCTGATGGGGGTCTCGTCGATCATCGGACCATCGCTGTTCCTGCTGCCGTTCGCCTTCGCCGTGCGTCATGACGCGACGTTGCACCTGCCGGGCCTGCCGATCTTGATCGCGGCGGCTTTGATGCTGGCGGCGACCCTGCTGGCCTGGGCCAAGGCCCGACCCGCGCCTATATTGGAACCCAAGGCCGTTTAGGCTCTTAAGCTCACGCCGAAACCTTGACCTTTCGCCGCCTTAGACTCGCCCGAAAGCTCCGGTGAGTTCGCGAGGAACTGTTAGGAGTCGTCCTTGAAGACCATGCGCAACCTTCGCGCCCTGCTGCCGGTCGTTGTTCTGCTGACCGCCTGCTCGAACCCGAACGGCCAGTCGAACGCCCAGTCGATCCCCGACATGCCCCAGCCGACGCGGCGCGTTCCCGCCGACGTGGCGTCGATGAAGCAGTCCTTCTCGCCGGTTGTGAAGAAGGCCGCCCCGGCCGTCGTCAATGTCGCTAGCCGCCGGGTGGTGCAGCGGCGGGTCGATCCGTTCTGGGACTTCTTCATGGGCGGCGGCCAAGGCGGCTCGCAAGTGCAGGGGTCGCTGGGCTCTGGCGCGATCGTCCGCGCCGACGGGGTCATCATCACCAACCACCACAACATCAACGGGATGAGCGACATCACCGTGCAGTTGGCCGACCGCCGCGAGTTCCCGGCAGTCGTGCTGCTGGACGATCCGAGCGCCGACCTCGCGGTGCTCAAGATCGACACCAAGGGCGAGAAGCTGCCGGTCATGGCCATCGACGACCAGGAGCAACTGGAAGTCGGCGACTTGGTGCTGGCCATGGGCAATCCGTTCGGCGTCGGCCAGACCGTGACCAACGGCATTGTCTCGGCCCTGGCTCGCACGGACGTCGGCGCGGCCGACTTCGGCAGCTACATCCAGACCGACGCCGCTATCAATCCGGGCAATTCTGGCGGTCCGCTGGTCGATCTGGACGGCGATCTTGTCGGCATCAACACCTTCATCATCTCGCGCTCGGGCTCTTCCTCGGGCGTGGGCTTCGCCATTCCCGCCCGGGTCGTGCGCCAGGTGGTCAACGCCGCCCTGGGCGGTGGCCACAGCATTGTCCGGCCCTGGCTGGGCGTGAAGGGCCAACCGGTCAATGGCGAGATCGCCAAGAGCCTGGGCATGACCGCTCCGCGCGGCGTGCTGGTGGCCCAGATCTACCCCGGCTCATCGGCTGAGCGCGCGGGCCTGAAGGAAGGCGACGTCATCCTGGCGATCGACGGCCAGGCGGTGAACGACGAGGGCGGCGGCGCCTTCGCCATCGGAACCCACAAGGTCGGCGACCGCGTGCCGATGCAGATCCTGCGCAACGACCGCGAGCAGACGATCACCGTGCGCGCCGACGCCGCGCCCGAGACGCCCCCTCGCGACGAGCGCACGCTGTCGGGCAACAACCCGTTCAATGGCGCGACGGTGCTGAACTTGTCGCCGGCGGTGGCCCAGGACCTGGGCGTCGACCCGTTCGCCGGGCGCGGCGCGCTGGTCAGCAAGATTGGCCCCGGCTACGCTGGCAACTGGATGCGCCCGGGCGACTTTGTCCGCAGCATCAACGGCCGCCAGATCAACACCGTCGCCGACCTCGCCTCGGCCATCGCCGGGCGCGCGGGCGGCTGGAACATCACCATCGAACGCGGTGGCCAGCTGATCCAGGCGCGGTTCTAGATTTGGGTTCGAGGCCGCCGGCCTGCTAGAACGGACTCATGTCCGATCTCTTCCAGGCCGCCGGCCTGACGCCCCATGCGCCGTCTCCCTTGGCCGATCGCCTTCGGCCCCAGAGCCTCGACGAGGTGGTGGGCCAGCAGCACCTGCTGGGGCCGGAAGGCCCCATCGGCCGGATGGCGGCGGCCCATCGCCTGGCCTCGATGATCCTGTGGGGGCCGCCCGGCACGGGCAAGACCACCATCGCCCGCCTGCTGGCCAAGGCCGGCGGCTATGAGTTCCAGCAGATCTCGGCGGTGTTCTCGGGTGTCGCCGACCTGAAGAAGGCCTTCGAGCAGGCGCGCGCGCGCCGGATGGCGGGGCAGAGCACCCTGCTGTTCGTCGACGAGATCCACCGCTTCAATCGCGCCCAGCAGGACGGCTTTTTGCCGTTCGTGGAGGAGGGGATCGTCACCCTGGTCGGCGCCACGACCGAGAACCCGTCGTTCGAGCTGAACGGCGCCTTGCTGTCGCGCTGCCAGGTCTTCGTGCTCAAGCGTCTGACCGAGGAGTCGCTGGAGCAGCTTCTCCAGCGCGCCGAGGCCGCTGAGAGCCGCCCATTGCCGATCGACACAGAGGCGAGGTCGAGCTTGGTGGCCATGGCCGACGGCGACGGCCGCTATCTGCTGACCCTGGCCGAGACGCTGTTCTCGATCGGGACCGACAGCCCGCTGAACCCGACCCAGCTGGGCCAGTTCCTGCAAAAGCGCCGCCCGGCCTACGACAAGGACCGCGAGGAGCACTACAATCTCATCTCGGCTCTGCACAAGTCGGTGCGCGGCAGTGATCCGGACGCGGCGCTGTACTGGCTGGCGCGGATGCTGGAGGGCGGGGAGGATCCGCTGTTCATCGCCCGCCGCCTGGTGCGGATGGCCTCCGAGGACATTGGCGCGGCCGATCCGCTCAGCTTGCTGCTGACCACGGCGGCCAAGGACGCCTACGATTTCCTGGGGAGCCCGGAAGGCGAGCTGGCCCTGGCCCAGGCCGTCGTTCACATGGCCAGCGCGCCCAAGTCGAACGCGGTCTATGTCGCCTACAAGGCCGCCCGCCGCGCCGCCAAGGAGACCGGCAGCCTGATGCCGCCGTCGCACATTCTCAACGCCCCGACCAAGCTGATGAAGTCGCTGGGCTATGGCGACGGCTACGCCTACGACCATGACGTCGAGGGCGGCGTCTCGGGCCAGAACTACTTCCCGGACGGCATGGAGCGTCGGCGCTTTTATGAGCCCAAGCCCGTCGGCGCCGAGGCCAAGGTGCGTGAGCGCTTGGAAGCCTGGGGCAAGGTGCGTAAGGACGGCAAATGAGCACTCCGAAATTCCGCCGTCCGCCCGGCGTCGCCAAGCCCAAGGCCGTCGAGTGTCCGATCACCCTGACGCCGGAAGAGGTCGCGGCGGCCCAATCTTGGGTGCTGTACGAGGACGAGGCGATCATCGCGCTCGATAAGCCGGCGGGCCTGTCCAGCCAGGGCGGGCGGATCAAGGCCCATACGCTGGACGACCTCTTGTGGGCGTTCGCCAAGCCGGGAAAGGCCCGGCCTCGTCTGATCCACCGGCTGGACCGCGACACCTCTGGCGTGATCCTGACGGCCAAGACCAAGCCGGGCGCGGCCTTCCTGGGCGAGGCCATGATGGCCAAGCGGTTCCGAAAGTCATACCTCGCCATCGTCGCGCCGGGCGCGCCCGAGCCCAAGGGCGGCATGATCGACAGCCCGCTGCGTCGCGAGTCCATCGGTCGCGAGGCCTATATGCGCGTTTGCGCCCCCGACCATCCGGAGGCCGAGACCGCCCGCAGCCGCTATCGCACCCTGGCGGCCAACGCTACGGCCGCCTTGGTCGAGCTGTCGCCGGACACCGGCCGCATGCACCAGCTTCGCGTCCACATGGCCTCGATCGGCCGCCCTCTGGCGGGCGACAGCCGCTACGGCGGGGCGCTGATGCTGGGCGGCGTCGCCGTGCCGCGCCTGATGCTGCACGCGGCCAGGCTGACCTTCCCGCATCCGCTGGGCGGCGAACGCAAGATCATGGCCCCGCTTCCGTCCGATTTTGTCGCGATGCTCAAGGCCCTGGATTTGCCGATTCCGGAACAGCCGGCGTCGGACGCCGTTGAACAGGTCTGAAGAGGCAAGCCCATGAAGATCGCCAAGCCGCTCGTCGCCGCCGTCCTGTCGGGATTGATGCTGACCGCCTGCGCCAGCGCGCCCACCGTCTATCGCGCCCAGGCCGGCGCGCCCAATGACGTCGGCTATTCTGAATATCGCCTGGAGGCGGGGCGCTACCGCGTTACGTTCCAGGGCGGGCCTGGCGCGCCAGAGGCTCAGATCGCCGACTACGCCCTGTTGCGCGCGGCCGAGCTGGCGCTGGGCGACGGATACGACTGGTTCCGGGTCGCGTATCGCTCGACGTCCGCGTCCGGCTATGACCGTGGTCCCCGCATGTCGGTCGGCGGCGGCTCGGCCAGCTTCGGCCGCCATACCAGCGTTGGCGTGGGCGTGGGAACGAGCTTCGACCTCGGCCCTGGGCCGTCATTCGCCCAGTCGATCGAGGTGGTGTTCGGCAAGGGGCCGACGCCGCGCGACCGCGACGCCTATGACGCGCGCGAGATCGTCAAGACGATCGGCTACGGACGCGGTCGAATCTAGCGGCTTAGGCCGCGACCTGCTTTCCCAGCGGATAGGTCGCGCGCAGCGAGGCGTGGCTGAGGCCGGCGGTCTCGGCCGCCGCGAAATAGCCCTCGGCCGGAAGACCTTGCAGGATCGTGGTGGCGGCCAGGCCGCGGGAGTCGCGGCCAAAGGCCATGATGTCCATGGCGATCTTGGCGGCCTCGCCGTTGAGATCGGAGGCGTCGAGCGCCAGGCCGGCCAGGCGCGCGTCGCGTAGCACGCGCAGGGCTTCCCGGTCGGGCGGCACGCGGGCGATCACGCCGTGGGTCAGCGCCCGCAGCAGGCCGACGACTTCCAGAAGACGGCCGGCGGGCGTGCCGCGGGTGACGTCGACCAGCTCGATCATGATCCCGCCGCGCAGCAGACCCAGCGACAGGCCTGCGGTGCCCGTCAGCAGATCGCGACCGCGTTGCGTGCCTAGCGTGCGGAAAGAGGCGGGTAGGATCAGTTCGGGCGTGTGCGGCCCCTGGGTCGAGCGGGCGAAGACCGCCGCGTACTTCAGGGTCGACTCGTCGATGAAGGCGACGTCGCGATCCGACAGCTTGGTCAGCGCGCGCGCCGAGGCCTGGCGACCGCTGGCCAGATGCGTGACCATCGGTTCGATGCGCACGGCCGTGGTGATGTTGCGGCGCAGGTTGACCACATGCTCAAGCGTGAAGTCCACGCGCAGCGCAGCGCCGGCTGCTGTGGTGAAGGCCACCGGCGTGCGGCGGGCCTCGTCGGCCGGGTCTACGGTGATGCGGACGGGCGAGCGCTCGGAGTCCCGGCGCGCGCGGGCCGCCAGAATGACGGTCGGGTCGATGCGCTTGCAGACCGCCTGGCCGCTCTCGACGCCGATAACCGCGCGGATGCCCAAGTCCGCCGGGTCAGCCGCGCCCAGCAGGTGGGTCAGCACGTCCTCGAGAATCCGCACGCTGGTCGCCTGCGCGGCCAGGCCGTGCTCGTGGTGCGTGGCGATCAGGAACTCACTTTCCGAGATCCGCGCGCGCAGGTCGTTGCGGTCCAGATGCTCGGCCAGCTTGCGCTCGACATAGGTCCAGACGTCGGTCCGCTTCTGGGCCCACCAGTCGCCAGCCCACATGCGGATGGTCTTGACGCTGATGACGTTGACCGAGCCGCGCGCCACCAGGTCCGTGCCAGCGAGGCGCTGAAGCACCGGCCCGGGGAGGGCCACGCGTTCGGTCGCGTCGAAGGTCGGGAGTGGGCGGGACATGGCTCTGCACTTTAAAAATACCGCGACAAAGTGCCGTCCACGCGCTTAACGAGTGGTAATGAAAAAGGGTTTCCGGAGTTGTTTACCTTGAAAGAAATCGCTGAAAATCAAGGGAACAATCTTGAGAGCTTGGCGTTGCGGGCGGCTCGGAGCATAAGACTTTCATGAACAAACTGCTTCTCGTGGCCGCCGGCGGGGCCGTCGGCTCGGTCGCGCGTTACCTTGTAGGGGTGGGCGCTTTACGGGTGATGGGCCCCGGTTGGCCGTACGGAACCTTCACCGTGAACGTTGTCGGCGGGTTCCTGATGGGTTGCCTGGCCTCCTGGCTGGCGCATCGCGGGGCCGCTTCGAGCGAGCAGTGGCGGGTGCTGCTGGGCGTCGGTGTTCTGGGTGGCTTCACCACCTTCTCGTCCTTCTCCCTGGAGACCGCGCTGATGATTCAGAAGCGCGCCTATCTGCAGGCCTTTTCCTATTCCGCCGCCAGCGTGCTTCTGTCCGTGGCGGCCCTTTTCGCGGGCCTTCTGATCGCCCGCAGGATCTTCGCATGAGCACCACCAAGGAAGTCCGCACCCTTTATGTCGACGCCGGCGAGGACGGGGTGCGCCTGGATCGCTGGTTCAAGCGGCGCTGGCCGCACCTGAACCATATCCAGCTCAACAAGCTGTTCCGCTCGGGCCAGGTGCGGGTCGACGGCTCGCGCGCCAAGGCTGACACCAAGCTGGCGGCCGGCAGCCAGATCCGCGTGCCGCCGCTGCCCGACGCGCCCGATCCGGCCGACAAGAACAAGCTGTCGGCGCGCGACGTCGCCTACGCCAAGTCGCTCGTGCTGTACGAGGACGAGGAGGTCCTGGCGCTGAACAAGCCCGCCGGCCTGGCCGTGCAGGGCGGCACCAAGACCACCAAGCATGTCGACAAGCTGCTCAGCGCTTGGGGCGAGGGCGTCGATCGCCCGCGTCTGGTCCACCGCCTGGACCGCGACACCTCCGGCGTACTGTTGCTGGGCAAGACGCCTAGCGCTGCGGCGCGCCTGTCGGGCGCCTTCGCCAAGCGCAAGGCGCAGAAGACCTACTGGGCCATCGTCGCGGGCAACCCGCACCCGACCGAGGGCGTGATGGAGCTGCACCTGGCCAAGCGTGGGGTCGGCGACCGCGAACTGGTCGTGCCCGCTCAGCCCAAGGACCCGGACGCCCAGCCAGCCGAGACCGAATTCGTCACCATCAGCCGCGCCGGCCCGCGCGTGACCTGGATGGCGCTGCGCCCGCACACCGGCCGCACCCACCAGCTGCGCGCCCACATGAAGGCCATGGGCCACCCGATCCTTGGGGACCCCAAGTACGGCGACGACAAGTCCGCGCCCCTGTCCGAAGGCTTGAAGCTGCAATTGCACGCCCGCTCGATCCTGCTGCCGCACCCCTCGGCCGGGATGCTGCACATCGAAGCGCCGCTGAGCCCGGAGATGAAGGAAGGTTTCCGCAAGTTCGGCTTTTCGGAAGACGAGGCCGAGGCAGAGCCCTTCGCGCGGCGTCAGACCAAGCGGCGCTAACGCAGCGCCGCTTGGTCCCCCACCAGACCGCGCTTTTTGGGGGCGCGCGCGGCCTTCCGCCTTGAGAGGCGGTCTTTACACCAAGCCGATCAACGGCTTGGCGGTCTTGCTGTCTGGAAACACCTTGGTCTCCAGCAGGGCGCGGTCGACGCCCATGTGCTCGGTCAGCACGCCCTTAAAGAGGGCGCGCATGTCCAGTGTCGGGGCAGTGTCGCGGTTCTCGAAGAGGGCGTTTTGAGCAAGGCCCGGCCAGTCGCCGACGATGCCGCCCGGCTTGAGCGCGCCGCCCAGGATCAGGCCGGTGGACGCCGTGCCGTGGTCGGTGCCGCCGGTGCCGTTGACCCGCGCGGTGCGGCCAAACTCGGTGACGGCCATCACCACTGTGTTCTTCCATTCGGCGCCCAGGCCCGTGTGCAGGCCGTCCAGCACCGCGTCCAGATAGGACAGGCGCGTGGCGATCTGGCCGGGCTGGCCGGCGTGGGTGTCGAAGCCGTCCAGCGAGATGGCGGCGATCTGCGGCCCGCCGGGCTGAATCATGAAGCCGCCCAGGGTCGAGCCCAGCTTGCGCGCGGTCTCGTCGCCCCGCCGCTTCTGGCCGTCGGCGGCGCCCATGTTCATCGTCGACGTCGCCGCCATGGCGGTGATGGCCTGCTGGGCCATGGCCTCGGTCTCCAATCCGCTGGCGAAGGCCGGCCCCAGCAGCGGATCGGTCTTGTAAAGGTCCTGCAGCAGGGTCGGCAGGCGGGCGCTTTCATCGACGCCCTTGCCCGGAGACCAACTGGCCGCCTGCACCTTGCCGCGCAGGATCAGGGGGGCGGTGGTTCCGACCGACAGGCCTTCGACAGGGCGGATCGGCGCCAGGACCTCCAGCGTCCGGTTCAGCCAGCCTGTGTCGGCGCCGTAGACGCCCGCCGCGCCGGTCTCCAGCACGTCCTGAGCTTCAAAGTGCGAGCGCGCGCGGTCGGGGCTGGCGATGGCCGGGGCGATACGGGCTTGGCCCTTCATGGCCAGGGCGTGGACGGTCGAAAGCTGCGGATGCAGGCCGAATACGCCGTTAAGCTTCAGCACCTCCTCGGGTTTGAACGCGATGGAGCCGCGCAGACCCGCATAGTCGCGGTCGCCGACCGGAGGCGAGACGGACAGGCCGTCCATGCCACCCCGGCAGATGACGACGACCAGTTTCTTCTTTGCCAGATCGCCTTCGGAGGCGGCGAAGGCCTGGCCGCCCAGGAAGGTGACGCCGATGCCCAGGCCAGCGCCCAGGCCCAGCAGCGCGCGGCGGTTCAGCGGAGCGTTCATCGGCGTTGGAACTCCGGGCTCATCACGAGAAGGGCGAAGGCTTCGCGGCGGGTCTCGGCCCGCGAGACAGCCTTGGCGACGGCGGGCGTCAGGCGTGCGCCCAAAGCCTGAACCGCCAAGGCGTTTGGATCGGAGCGGTCGGCGATGGCGGCGGCGAAGCCTTGCGCCCACTGCATTCGCTTGATCAAGGCGTCCGGCGCGGCCCAGGTCTGGGCGTCGTCGGGCCAGCCCTTGGGGGAGGGGGCCGAGAACGGTTTTTGGCCAAGGCCGGTCAGGATCGGCGCCAGGCGCTCGATCGCCGAGGGCTCGGCTCCGATCAGCCGCCAGGTCGACAGCGTATACTCGTAGGGCGTCTTGAGCTTGGCCGGCGTCGGGGCCCAGGCCTCGGGGCTGTCGATCAGCGCCTTGGCGACCTTGGCGAGGTCTCCACCGGTCTCCATCCAACGCTGCTCTAGCCGCTCGGTCAGGGAAGAGGGCGGCGTGTCCGAGACGAAGTGGCGAGCGATCTTGCCGCAGATGTGGCGGGCCGTATCGGGATGGGCGGCGAGGTCGCTCAGCACGGCCAGCCCTTGCTTCAGGCCCTGCTGTCCATAGTGGCGGCCCATGATCGTGCGCGCGCCCGGCTCATGGGCGTTTTCGCGGAACACATACTGTCCCGCGCGGTCCTCGGGGTCGCGGCCGATCGAGAAGCCGGTCAGTGCGCGCGCGAATTCGGTGACGTCGGCTTGGCGGTAGCCGGCGTCGACGCCGACCGTGTGCAGTTCCAGGATTTCGCGCGCCAGGTTCTCGTTCAAGCCGGCCTTGCCGTTCCCGCGCCGCGCTGCGGCGCCCGAAGCCCGACTGTTGGGGCCGATCGACTGAGCCTGATCCAGATAGGTCAGCATGGCCGGGTGGGTCGAGGACGCCACCAGCAGGTTCTCGAAACTGCCGAACACGTAGGGGCGGATCGCCTCGCGCTCGAACGGTCCGATCAGCACCGAGGTGATCTGCTTGGTCGACGAAACGGTGAAGTGGTTGGCCCAGAACAGCGCCCATCGCTCGCAAAAGGCCGCGTTCGTGCCCGCCGCCAGCCGCGCTCGCGCCAGGAAATCGGCGTCGATCTTGTCGCGCAGCGCACGCTGTGTGTCCTTGAAGGTCTGGGTCTTTGTGGCGGCCTCGCCGTCCTTCTGCTCGCGCTCCGTTTTCCGCTGCTGCTGGAAATCGCGCATCGCCTCGAAGCGCTGGGCCGAGGTTTCTCCGCCATCCTGCGGCAGGTCCGCGCCCTCGCGGCGGATCTGGGCGGTCAGAAAGCCTTTCGGATCGGCCGTGGCGGCCTCGATTTCCCCGGGGCGGGCGCCAAGACCGAAACGGGTGACGGCGATGGCGGCCATCATATCCTTGCTGGGCAAGCTCATAAGCCGCTCTCCCTTGCGCGACGACGTGACATTGCCCATTCAACGCGGGCCCGCCGCCGTTCCGTCGCGGGCGGCCTGAAAACGAGTTTCCCGTGTCCGACAAAGCCGAGCTGCTGCTGAAACCCCGCCGCTTCTACAAGGCCGCCGCCGTCGCGCCGGTTGAGGGCGGCTTCGCCGTCCAGCTGGATGGCCGCACGCCCAAGTCGCCGGCCAGGAACCCGCTGGTGTTGCCGACCCAGGCCCTGGCCGAGCTGATCGCCGCCGAGTGGGACGCACAGGTCGAGTTCATCGACAACAGCTTGATGCCAGCCTCGCGCCTGGCCTTCACGGCCATCGACCGGGTGTCAGAGACCCGGGCCGAGGTCGCCGGCGAGATCGCCGCCTACGCTGCGTCGGACCATCTCTGCTACCGCGCCGAGCACCCGACCGCGCTGGTCGAGCGACAGGCGCGGGAGTGGGGCGCGATGCTCGACTGGGCCCAGGCCGAGCATGGGCTGTCGTTCAATCACGTCGCCGGGATCATCCATCAGCCCCAGCCGCCCGCCACCCTGGCGGCGGTCGAGGCCCTGGCCCTGACCCTGGACGACTTCACCCTGACCGGCCTGGCCTTCGCCGCCGGCCTCTACGGTTCGACCGTGCTGGCGCTCGCGGTTCGCGCCGGCCGTCTGACCGGCCAGAAGGCGCTGGACCTGTCCCGTCTGGACGAGATCTTCCAGGCCGAACAATGGGGCCAGGACGCCGAAGCCAAGGCGCGCGCCGAGGCCCTGGCCGTCGAGGCGGCGATGATCGACCGCTGGTTCGCGGCGCTGCGACGCTAGAACAAGGCATCAGGCGCGCGGTGTGTTCGCTCCGCGAACCCTCCCAAAAGCCATGCTGCGCTGCCGCAAGGTCCGCCTTGCGCCAAGCCTTCACCCTCGCTACCCCTGCTGCACAAGGCGGAACGCCGCCAATGAATAAGTCCGGCAGGGGAGTACGCGCGTGCAGCACATTCTCAACGAACTCGAGCGTCGTCGCCAGCAGGCCAGGGTCGGCGGCGGCGAGACGCGGGTCGCCGCCCAGCACGCCAAGGGCAAGCTGACCGCCCGCGAGCGGATCGACCTGCTGCTGGACGAAGGTTCGTTTGAAGAGTTCGACATGTTCGTCGAGCACCGCTGCGCCGACTTCGGCATGCAGGACCAGAAGGTCCCCGGCGACGGCGTCGTCACCGGCTGGGGCACGATTAACGGCAAGGTCGTCTACGTTTTCTCCAAGGACTTCACGGTGTTCGGCGGCAGCCTGTCGAACGCCCACGCCCAGAAGATCGTCAAGGTCCAGCGCCAGGCCATGAAGGTCGGCGCGCCAATCATCGGCCTGTTCGACGCCGGCGGTGCGCGCATCCAGGAGGGCGTCGACAGCCTGGCCGGCTATGCCGACATCTTCCTCGAGAACGTCATGGCCTCGGGCGTGGTGCCGCAGATCAGCGTGATCATGGGCCCCTGCGCCGGCGGTGACGTTTACAGCCCCGCCATGACCGACTTCATCTTCATGGTGAAGGATACGAGCTACATGTTCGTGACCGGCCCTGACGTCGTGAAGACCGTCACCAACGAGGTGGTCACGGCCGAGGAGCTGGGCGGGGCCCGCGTCCACGCCGCTAAGTCGGGTGTCGCCGAAGGTGCGTTCGACAACGACCTGGAGGCCATGACCCAAGTGCGCCGCCTGGTCGACTTCCTGCCCTCATCCAATCGCGAGCCCGCCCCGGAGCGCGAGAGCTTCGATGAGGCCCTGCGCGAGGAGATGAGCCTCGACACCCTGATCCCGGCCGATCCGACCAAGCCCTACGACATGAAGGAGCTGATCCTGAAGGTCGTCGACGAGGCCGACTTCTTCGAGATCAGCAGTGAGTGGGCCAAGAACATCATCTGCGGTTTCGCTCGGATGGACGGCGAGACGGTCGGCGTCGTCGCCAACCAGCCTCAGGTGCTGGCCGGGGTGCTCGACATCGACAGCTCGCGTAAGGCCGCGCGCTTCGTGCGCTTCTGCGACGCCTTCAACATCCCGATCCTCACCTTCGTCGACGTGCCGGGGTTCATGCCGGGGACGAAGCAGGAGTACGGCGGCTTGATCAAGCACGGCGCCAAGCTCTTGTTCGCCTATGCCGAGGCCACCGTGCCGAAGATCACCGTCATCACCCGCAAGGCCTATGGCGGCGCCTATGATGTGATGAGCTCCAAGCACCTGCGCGGCGACCTGAACTACGCCTGGCCCACCGCCGAGATCGCGGTGATGGGCGCCAAGGGGGCGGTGGAGATCATCTTCCGCCAGGAGGCCAAGGACCCGCAGGCTCTGGCCGCCCGCGAGGCAGAGTACAAGAACGCCTTCGCCAATCCGTTCGTCGCCGCCTCGCGCGGCTATATCGACGACGTGATCATGCCCCACGGCACGCGCCGCCGGATTGTCCGGGGCCTGAAGAGCCTTAAGGGCAAGGAACTCTCCAACCCTTGGAAGAAGCACGATAACATCCCGCTGTAGCGATGGGCGTAAGGCTTTCGAGCCTAACCTCCGCCTCCCTGGGCCTTGTGCCCAGGGCCCAGGGGTCAGCTAGCACGGCGCTTGGCGTAGCCGAACCGTCGGCGGACATCGAGCGCTGTCCGGCGGGCTGTACGATGGATCCTCGCCACAAGGGCGAGGAAGGCGGATGTGTTTCGGCGAACTGCCGCCGATTTCTCCATGAAGCTGGAGCGAGAACATGTCGGAATGGATCCAGGCCCTGTCGCCCTTCGCCGGCGTGGGCCTGGCTTTCGCGCTGGGGCTGCTGATCGGCGTCGAGCGCGGCTGGTCGCATCGGATGGAGCCGGACGGCGCGCGGGTTGCCGGCATCCGCACCTTCGCCCTGCTGGGCCTAGCCGGCGGCGTGGCGGGCGAGGCGACGGCGCGGATCTCGCCGTCGATCGGCGCGGCGATCCTGATTGCGGCGGCCGTGGCCCTGCTGATCGGCTATGCGCGCGCGGCGGCCAAGGATGATCTTAGCGCGACCACCACGGTCGTCGGGATTATCACCTTGGGGCTCGGCGCGTTCGCGGCGGCGGGCCAATGGAGCCTGGCCTGCGTGCTGGCGGCTCTGACCACGCTGATCCTCGCCCAGCGCAAAAGACTGCATGAATGGGTCGAGGAGCTGAGCGAGCTTGAGCTCCAGGCTATCGTCCGCTTCGCCCTGATCTCACTAGCCGTTCTGCCGCTGCTGCCCAACCACGCGTTCGGGCCGATGGACGCCTGGAACCCGCGCGAGATCTGGATGGTGGTGGTGCTGGTCTCGGGCCTGTCGCTGATCGGCTACGCGGCTAGTCGCAAACTGGGCGCCGAGAAGGGGGTTCTGGCCACGGCGGCCGTCGGGGCGGTGGTGTCCTCGACCGCCGTTACCGCCGCCATGGCCGCGCGTATCCGCAAGTCGGACGGCGAGACCACGGTGCTGGTCGCCGGGATCGCCCTGGCCTCGACCGTCATGATCGTGCGGGTGCTGGTCCTTGTCGCGGTGCTGGCGCCGTTCGCCCTGTCGGCCTTCGCGCTGGTGGCGGTTCCGGCGGGTCTGGTGGGCGCGGCCTATGTCGGTTGGGCGCTGCGACTGAAGTCGGCGCCTGCGAGCGATGGTCCCGCGCCTTCGGTTCGCAACCCTTTCGACCTGGGACCGGCCCTGCTGCTGGCGGGCCTGGTCATGGTGATCTCGCTGGCCGGCCGCTGGGCCATGCAGGCCTTCGGCGGCGCGGGCCTGGCCGTCGTGCTTGGGATTTCCGGCATGGTTGATGTCGATGCGGCTATCATCGCCATGAGCCGCCTTCCTGACGGAAGCCTGACCCCGAAGATCGCCGGCCTGATCCTGGCCGCTCCGATCCTGGCCAACACCCTGGTCAAGGCGGGCCTGGCCTTCACGATCGCCAGGGGCTCGGCGGGGGTGAAGGCGGCGACGCCGTTGCTGGTGACCTTCCTGGCCGGCCTGGCGGGCGTCTTGGCGCTGGCGGTGGTGTTCTAGGCCGGCCATCGCCGCGGGCCCCCACCTGACCCCGCTCCGCGTGGTCGTCCGCCCCCGGAGGGGGCAGAAGGGAGCTCCGTCTTCTTCCCCCTCCGGGGGAGGAGCGCCGCAGGCGCGGAGGGGGCAAGTACGGGGATAGAAGCGCCTGTATGCTCGGCGTATCCGTAATCGAAGTCAGCGATTTCAACGACTTATCACTTTTACACGCTGCTGTGTGATCCGCGTTGAAACCGCGCGCACAATCATAGCCATCCCCGTCGCGGGGGAGGGCGTATGGATCCGGCCCAATACGGCGGCGGGGCTAGGCTGAGCGGGGCCGCGTTCGGCGCCTGGGAGGCTTTGTCTGGTCGTGCGGCTTACTCTTTAGGAGCGCGCACGAGGGGCCGGGCCGCTCGGGATCACGTCGAACGCGGAGCGACAGGGCGGTGATCGTATAAGCCGCCTATCGTGGATCGTCGGGCTGGAGACGGAGGAGCCGATCCAGTTGGTCCGCGCCCGTCCGGGGGTAGCGAAGTCCCGAGCAGATAATGCTCACGCCCGTCGCCCTCACGGACAAGAACAGCCTGGCGGAGCGGACGATCGAGCCGAAACGCACAACACACTCACGGTCTCCGGGTTCGCCCGGCCGCTCCGTCGCCTCCCCTTGCGCCTTCAGCGAGCGATCGCGTGAAGCGGCGGTCGCATGTCCAGTAAGCGCCCCCTCCGTCTCGTCGCGTATCCGCGCCGATCCACCTCCCACGCACGCGGGGCAGGATGACGGGTCTCCCTCCTCACCCGAGAAACGGGGGAGGTGGCGCGACGCGCAGCATCGTGACGGAGGGGGCGCTCTCAGTCTCCCTCGACGCCTTCCCTCATCACGGGAGAAGGGCATACCAGCCAAACCTTTCCCTCGCGGCCCGACCCTTCTATATGCGGACGCTTCTTTGCTTCGTCCGACTTGCCCGAAAGGCCGCGCCCGCATGGCTCGCATCCTGATCACCTCGGCTCTGCCGTACATCAACGGCATCAAGCACCTGGGGAATCTGGCGGGGTCGATGCTGCCGGCTGACGTCTATGCGCGGTTCCAGCGGGCGCGGGGCCACGAGACGCTCTACATCTGCGCGACCGACGAGCATGGCACGCCGGCCGAGCTGGCCGCGGCCGCCGCCAACCAGGACGTCGCCACCTACTGCGCCGAGCAGCACGTGCTGCAGCACGACGTGGGCCGCGCCTTTGGCCTGTCGTGGGATCATTTCGGCCGCTCGTCCTCGCCGCAGAACCACCGTCTGACCCAGCACTTCTGCCAGGCCCTGGAGGATCACGGCCTGATCGAGGAGCGGGTCGACCAGATGGTCTATTCGGTCGACGACAAACGCTTTTTGCCCGATCGCTATGTCGAGGGGACCTGTCCGCACTGCAAGTTCGAGAAGGCGCGCGGCGACCAGTGCGACAACTGCGGAAACCTGCTGGACCCCACCGACCTGATCAATCCGTACTCGGTTATCTCGGGCTCGCGGAACATCGAGGTGCGCGACACCAAGCACCTCTATCTTCTTCAGACCAAGATGCAGGACAAGATCCGCGCCTGGGTCGACAGCCACGCCGACTGGCCGCCGCTGGCCCGCTCGATCGCCTACAAGCACCTGGATGAGGGCCTGATCGACCGGGGCATCACCCGGGACCTGGCCTGGGGCATTCCGGTGGCCAAGGACGGCGCGCCGCGCCCGGGCTTTGAGGACAAGGTTTTCTACGTCTGGTTCGACGCCCCGATCGAGTACATCGCCGCGACCCAGGAATGGGCCGAAGGCTCTCCCGGCCGCGACTGGAAGCGCTGGTGGCGCACCGACGAGGGCGCGGCCGACGTCCGCTATGTCCAGTTCATGGGCAAGGACAACGTGGCGTTCCACACGGTCAGCTTCCCGGCGACCATCCTGGGCTCGGAAGAGCCGTGGAAGAGCGTCGACATGCTGAAAGCCTTCAACTGGCTGAACTGGTACGGCGGCAAGTTCTCGACCTCGAACAAGCGCGGCGTCTTCATGGACGCGGCCCTGGATATCCTGCCGCCGGACCTGTGGCGCTGGTACCTGACGGCCAACTCGCCCGAAAGCAGCGACACGGCCTTCACCTGGGAGCAGTTCGCCAGCGCGGTGAACCGCGACCTGGCCGACGTGCTGGGCAACTTCGTCAACCGCATCCTGAAGTTCACCGAGAGCAAGTTCGACGGCGTCGTGCCCGAGGGCGGCTCCCCAGGCCCGCTGGAGCAGAAGCTGTTCGCCGACGTCTCGGCGCGTCTGGCGGATCTCGCCGAACAGATGGACGCCATCGAGATCCGCAAGAGCGCCCAGGCGCTGCGAGCGCTGTGGGTGGTCGGCAACGAATACCTGCAGGAGGCCGCGCCCTGGACCGCGATCAAGACCGATCGCGACCGCGCCGCCGTCATCGTCCGCACGGCCCTGAACCTTGCGGCCCTCTACGCCAAGATCTCGGCCCCGTTCATCCCGTTCGCCGCCGAGAAGATCAGCGAGGCGTTCAACCTGGACTTCCCCGCGCAATGGCCGTCCAACGACGCCGCCGCCGAGCTTTCCAAGCTGACGGTCGGCCAGGCGATCTCGGTCCCCGAAGTCCTGTTCAAGAAGATCGACGACGACCAGATCGCTGAATGGACGGCCCGCTTCGGCGGCGCGGACTAGGGTGATCGCGGGGGCGGACAAGCAGGCGGACGGGAAGGGGCTTCCCACCCTCGCTCGTCTCTGCCTGTTCTACGCCTCGCTGTTCCTCGTTTCGGGCGTCAGCCTGCCTTACGCTGGCACGTTCCTGCGCGATCGCGGCATGAGCGGCGGCGCGATCGGCCTGATCCTGGCCGTGCCGCTGCTGCTCAAGCCCTTCACGGGACCGGCCCTGGCGGTCTGGGCCGACGGTTTCAAGCTGCGGCGCACGCCCATGGTGCTGCTGCTGATCGGGGCGGGCCTAGGCTATGCGGGCCTGCTGGCCGGTCCGAACCTTTTCTGGCTGATCCTGGCCTGGTTCGTGGGCCAGACCCTGATGTCGACCGTCTCGCCGCTGATCGACGTGATCACCCTGCGGCGAGCGCGGACCGAGGGCTTCAACTACGGCCTGCCGCGCGGGGTCGGCTCCACCGCCTTCATCGCCGCCAATCTCGCCATGGGCGCGATCCTGACCCTCGCCGCCCCGACCATCATCGCCCTGTGGATCATCGCCGCCTGCTTCGTCGGCGCGCTGGCGGCCGCTTGGCTGGTGCCGCCAGAACGGGTTCACGCCGAGGGCGCCAAGCCAGGCCGCGCCGAGCGCTGGAAGGGTCTTGGCGACCTGATGCGCAACCGCACCTTCGTGCTGGCCGTCGTGACGGCGGGCCTGATCCAGGGCGCGCATGCCTTCTACTATGGCTTCTCGGCCATCCTCTGGCGCAAGCAGGGCATCGCCGAGCCGATGATCGGCGTGCTGTGGGGCGTCGGCGTCGCGGCCGAGGTCGGCTTCATGTGGTTCCTGGAGCCCCTGCGGCGTCGCTGGGGGCCTGAGCGGTTCCTCGTGCTCGGCGCGATGGCGGCGGTGCTGCGGTGGACCGCCTACGCCTTCGAGCCGCCGCTGTGGGCGCTGTTCCCGCTGCAGTGCCTGCACGCCCTGACCTTCGCCGCCGCGTTCCTGGCGTCGCTGCGGCTGATCGAGAAGCTGGCGCCGCCTGCCGCTGCTTCGCCGGCCCAGGCGATCAACTCGGCGCTGTCGTCGGGCTTCACGCTGGGCATCGCGACCCTGGCCTCGGGGCCGCTGTTCGACGCGTTGGGACCGTTCGGCTATCTCACCATGGCGGGCATGGCGGGCCTTGGCCTGATCGGCGCGATCATGCTGGCGCGCCGATCGCGAAGCCTGTCTCACGACAGGCTCCGCTATTGAGCGCGGAGGATCATGGTCTGCCCACGGGCGTCAGATCGTGTAGTCGACCTCTTGGCCCTCAAGCCACGCCACGATCCGCTCGGCCGCCTCGACCGGGTCGATCGCGGTGGTGTCAATCCGCAGTTCGGGCTTTTCCGGCGCCTCGTAGGGGCTGTCGACGCCGGTGAAGTTCTTCAGCTGGCCCGCGCGAGCCTTCTTGTAGAGGCCCTTGACGTCCCGCGCCTCGGCCACGGCCAAGGGCGTGTCGACGAAGACCTCGATGAACTCGCCCGGCTCCAGGATGTCGCGCGCCAGCTGGCGCTCGGCCCGGAACGGCGAGATGAAGGCGGTCAGCACGATCAGGCCTGCGTCGACCATCAGCTTGGCGACCTCGGCCACGCGGCGGATGTTCTCGACCCGGTCCTCCTCGGTGAAGCCGAGATCCTTGTTCAGGCCATGTCGGACGTTGTCGCCGTCCAGCAGATAGGTGTGACGACCCAGGGCGTGCAGACGCTTTTCGACCAGGTTGGCGATCGTCGACTTGCCCGCGCCAGAGAGGCCCGTCAGCCAGACGACCTGGCCCCGCTGGCCCTTCAGGCTCGCCCGCGAGACCTTGGTCACATCGGTGTGCTGCCAATGGATGTTGTCGGCGCGCCGGAGAGCGAAGTTGATCATCCCCGCGCCGACAGTGCGGTTCGAGAGGCGGTCGATCAGGATGAAGCCGCCCATCTGGCGGTTGTCGGCATAGGGCTCGAAGGGGATCGCCTGGTCGAGCGAAAGGTTGCAGACCCCGATCTCGTTCAGCTCCAGCCGTTTGGCGGCCGTGTGCTCCAGCGTGTTGACGTTCACCCGGTGCTTGATGTCGGTGATGCTGGCCCCGACCGTCCGCGCGCCGATCTTCAGGAGATAGGTGCGCCCCGGGGGCAGGGGCTCGTCGTCCATCCAGACGAGGGTGGCTTCGAACTGGTTGGCGACGGGGGCGGGCGCATCGGCGGTGGCGATAACATCGCCGCGCGAGATGTCGATCTCGTCTTCCAGCGTCAGGGTCACCGACTGGCCGGCGACGGCCTGGGGCAGGTCGTCCGGCAGGGTGACAATGCGGGCCACGCGGCTTTCGCGACCCGAAGGCAGGGCGCGGATGCGGTCGCCGGGCTTGATGGTCCCCGAAGCGATCAGGCCCGAGAAACCCCGGAAGTCCAGGTTGGGCCGGTTGACCCACTGCACCGGCATTCTGAAGGGCTTGGCCTGCAGGTGGTCTTCCACCTCGACGCCTTCCAGCCAGTCCATCAGGATCGGCCCTTCGAACCAGGGCGTGGCGTCGCTGCGGGCCGCCATATTGTCGCCGCCCAGGCCCGAGATCGGGATGGGCGTGAAGACCGACAGGCCGATCTGGTCGGCGAAGGCGCGATAGTCGGCGACGATCTTGTCGAACACCGCCTTGTCCCAGCCGACCAGGTCCATCTTGTTCACGGCCAGCACGACATGGCGGATGCCCAGCAGGCTGACGAGATAGCTGTGGCGACGGGTCTGGGTCAGCACACCCTTGCGCGCGTCGATCAGGATCACGGCCGCGTCGGCGGTCGAGGCGCCGGTGACCATGTTGCGCGTGTACTGCTCGTGGCCGGGCGTGTCGGCGACGATGAACTTGCGCTTCTCGGTCGAGAAGAAGCGATAGGCGACGTCGATCGTGATGCCCTGTTCGCGCTCGGCGGCCAGGCCGTCGACCAGCAGGGCGAAGTCTATGGCGCCGCCTTGCGTGCCCACCTTCTTGGAGTCGGCTTCGAGAGCGGCCAGCTGATCCTCGAAGATCATCTTGCTGTCGTACAGCAGGCGGCCGATCAGGGTGGACTTGCCGTCATCGACGCTGCCGCAGGTGATGAAGCGCAACAGCGACTTGTGCTGATGCTGATGCAGATAGGCTTCGATGTCCTCGGCGATCAGGGCGGATTGGTGGGCCATCTAGAAGTACCCTTCCTGCTTCTTCTTCTCCATCGAGGCGGACTGGTCATGATCAATGACCCGGCCCTGGCGTTCGCTGGTGGTGGTCAGCAGCATTTCCTGGATGACCTGGGGCAGGGTGGCGGCGGTGCTCTCGACCGCGCCCGTCAGCGGGTAGCAGCCCAGGGTGCGGAAGCGCACGCTCTTCATCTGCGGAACTTCGCCGTCACGCAGGCGGAAGCGTTCATCGTCGACCATGATCAGCGCGCCGTCGCGCTCGATCACCGGCCGCTCGGCCGCGAAGTACAGCGGCACGATCGGGATGTTCTCCAGGTGGATGTATTGCCAGACGTCCAGCTCGGTCCAATTGGAGATCGGGAAGACCCGCAGGCTCTCACCCGGATGCTTGCGGGTGTTGTAGAGGTTCCAGAGCTCGGGGCGCTGGTTCTTCGGGTCCCAGCGGTGCTCGGCGGTGCGGAACGAGAAGACGCGCTCCTTGGCGCGGCTCTTTTCTTCGTCGCGCCGCGCGCCACCGAAGGCCGCGTCGAAGCCGTACTTGTTCAGCGCCTGCTTGAGCCCTTCGGTCTTCCAGATATCCGTGTGAAGCGCGCTGCCATGGTCGAAAGGGTTGATGCCGCGCGCTTCGGCGTCGGGATTCTTGTGGACCAGAAGGTCGAAGCCGAGCTCCGAGGAGATCCGGTCGCGCATGGCGTACATGTCCCGGAACTTCCAGGTCGTGTCGACGTGCAGCAGCGGGAAGGGCGGCTTGCTGGGATAGAAGGCCTTGGCGGCCAGGTGCAGCATCACCGCGCTGTCCTTGCCGATCGAGTACAGCATGACTGGCCGCTCGCACTCGGCGGCCACCTCGCGCAGGATGTGGATGCTCTCGGCCTCCAGGCGCTGAAGGTGCGTCAGTCGCGCCGGCGAGATTTGCATCGTCGTCATCGGATCCTGAGGGAGCGGTGCGAGAGCGGATTCTGTAAGGGGCAAGGCGAGGTTCCGCAAAGCGAAAGTGTCCGGGCCCTCCCTGTCGGGCAAGGGCGTCGAATTTATGCTGCGACCTATGCCGTGGCGGCGTGCGCGGCAACCGCCGGAAATCTGGAGGCGCTGTCAGTTGGATTGGCGCCACATACCGAAAGTTATGGCCTTCATGACGAAAGTTTCACTCGCGCCGCGCGAGAGACTCTCGCATAACGGCGCTATCGGTTCGTGGGGCGGGCTATGGCCTTCTTGGCGGAAATGTTGGCGGTGGCGGTCGTCTGGCTGTCCTCATTCGCGCTCTGCCAGTTCGGAGTCGCGACCGAGACGCGCGCCCTCAAGGCCGATCGTTCTCATGCGACGAAGACCGTTGCGCGTTCGCCACGAGCGGACGCCGCCAAGCCCCGTCCGGTCTCGAGTGTCGCGCCCTCGGCCACATCCAAGACCGCCTGAGGGGCGCGGTCAGGCGTCGCACCTGGGCGAACGCAACCAAAGCCGCTTTTCGTCAAGGCTTTTCACCGTTAGGTTCATCCTACACGCGAAGGAGGGGCCGGCGCGCGAAGGCTGTCTCAGCGCCCCCCGCCGACGCCCTGGGACTCCGGCTGTGTATGAAGCCTAAGAAGCGACAACCGTTCGATTTCTCCGCGACGCCGACGGCTCCTTCCGTGGAGGATAGCCAGGCCGCGCCCGAGCTTACCGAATCGGTTTCATTCGCGGATCCCGAGCCCGAGGCGACGCTCTCGGCTGAACCGTTGACACTGAACGACGATTTGGACGTGCCGCCGCCGACCACGGTCCGCTCGCGTCGCCGGCGCGAGCCTGAGCCAGAACAGCCAAAGACGTTCGCCGAACCCGAGTTGAAGGCTGGCATGTCGCTATCGGGCGCTCAGCCTTTGGCGCCGATCATCGAGCCTGAACGCGGCGCTCCCGCCAAGGCGGAGAAGCGCGGCGCCGCCCTTGATCTGCCTCCGCCTCCCTCCACGACGCCGGTGGCTTTGGAAGTCGAGGACGCGCCTCGACGCATGTCGGGTGCGCTGTTCTGGACCCTGGCTTCCGCGATCGCGGCCCTGTGGGCGCTCGCTCCAATCGCTTTCGCCTTCGGCTATGCCCGGGGCGTGCCGGCGTTCCAGGTCGAGGGCTTCGCCTTGACGGTTTTCGCCAGCCTGGCGATCGGTCCCGCGCTTATGACTCTGCTGGGCGCCTATCTGTTGCGGCAGGCGACAAGGGTCTCCGACGAGTTGCGCCGGACGCGGACCATGACCGACCGGATCGTGACGCCCGCTGCCCTGGCCGCCGTCGGCGCGTCCACCGCGGTGGACGCCATGCGTCAGGGAGTCGACGAGGCCGCCGCCGCCGCTGAGCGTGCCCGGGAGCACATCGTATCGCTCCGCGAGGCGCTCGCGGAGGAGACCGCGCGTCTCGCCGAAGCGGCTGCGGAGTCGGCCCGTATGGCCAACCAGCTTGCGCAAGGGCTAGGCCACGAGCGCACCGCGATGGAAACCCTGTCGCAGTCGCTGGACGCCCGTTCCACGGCCGTGGTCGACGCCATTGGCAGTCAGGCCCGCATGGTCGCCGAGGCCTCCGACCTCGCAGAGACGCAGTTGCGTGAAGCCGAGGCCGCTCTCGCCGCCCGCGCTGCGGATCTGGCCGCCGCAGCGGCGGAAGCCTCGGACGCCGCGCGCGTGGGGGCCGAGGACTTGTCGCGTCAGGTCGCGGGTCTCGAGTCCGCCGGCTTGGGTGTCAGTGATCAGGTCTCGGCCGTCGAGAAAACCCTGGCCGCCCAGCGCGCGGCGCTGCTTGAGGTCAGCCAAGCTCTGCGTTCAGAGCAGGAGGACTTCGCGGCCGAGGCCGAGACCCGAACCGCTCAGCTCACCGAGTTTGTCGCCTATACCCGCGTCGGCGCGACCGAGCTGTCCGATCAGGCCGCCATGGGCGCCGAAATCTTGCGTGGCCTGATCAGCTCCGCCGCCGATCAGTTCCGCGAGATGGCCGACGGCGCCAAGGCGCGCCAGGACGTCCTGGCCGAGGAGAGCAAGAAGACGCTGGAAATGATCGGCGATGTCGCCGAGAGCCAGCGGACCCTGCTTGAGGAAGAGCTTAAGGCGGCGATGGAAGCCATGGCCGACGCCGCGCTTAAGGCGGCGCAGGGCGTCGAGGCGCGCGTCGAGGCCGCCCGCAGTCGCGTGGATCAGCTGAACGAGATCGCCTTCGCGGCCGGCCAGAAGGCCGACGCGGTGTTCGAGTCTCGGATGGAGGAGGCGCGCGACATTATCGAGCACTCCGCCCAGATGGTCGAGCAGGCCGGCGCGCGCACTTCGCAGAAGCTTGCTGATTCGGTACAGGCCGCTCGCGCCACCCTGGACGAGCTGGAGGCGATGCTCTCCGAGATCGGCAAGCGAACAGCAGAACTTCCATCTGAGGCCCTGCTCAAGGCCGCCGAGGTCCGTGTCTCGATCGAGCAGGGCGTCGAGCATCTGATGAACGCCGTGCGGCGGACCGCCGACGAGACGGCGGCGATCGACCAGGCCTTTCAGGAGCGCGTGCGCCGCAACTACGAAATGCTCAGCGAGGCGGCTGGCGCCGTCACCGCGGCGGGGGTGTCCACTGTCGCCGCCCGTGCGGCTTCATCTGCGGCGCCAAAGGGGCGCGCTACTGCTGCTGCTGCTCCGCCGCCGCCAGCCGCCAAGACCTCTCAGCCCCAGCCGCTCCCCATGGCTGAGTTCGACGACGAAGGTGACGCGCCGGGTGATCGTCGCCGTCTTCGCCTGACACCGACCGCGACCGACGAGGAGTTTCGTTCGGTCTTCGAACAGGCCAACAGCCGCAAGTCCGCGCCGCCGGCCGCCGAAGGCGAAGGGGCGGGCGGCTGGAGTTGGCGCAATCTGCTCTCCGGCATCGAGAGCAGTTCTCCAGGCGACGCCGCCCTGGGAGAGAAACTGGCCGCCGAGATCACGGCCATGGGCATTGATCCCCATGCCCTGCTGCCGAGGCCGCGCATCGACGAGATCGCCGCAGCCTTGCAGACGGGGGACGCTGGCGGAGGACGCGAGGTGGTCAAGCGCTTGGCCCCGGCCGCCATCCGACGCCTGGTCCGCCGCCTGTTCTCGGACGCGACCCTGAAGGGCAACGCCGAGCGGTTCATCAAGCGCTACGCGGGCATGGTTGAGGAAGCGGCGGGTCAGGATCGTGAGGGCTTCCTGTTGGCCGCGCTGTTGTCCTCTGACGCAGGGCGCGCCTATCTGCTGCTCGACGCCGCCAGCGGCGACCTGGGCTAGTTCCGGAAGCTCGACTTGAAACGCGCCTTTGACTTGCTGGCGGCGGCGGTCGGCCTGATCGTGCTGGCCGCGCCGATGCTTGTGCTGTGGCTGCTGGTGAGGATCACCTCGCCGGGCCCGGGGCTCTACTGGTCACAGCGGGTTGGCCGGAACTCGACGCTCTTCCCGATGCCCAAGTTTCGCACGATGCGTATCGACACGCCGGAAGTGGCGACCCATTTGCTCGACGATCCCGATCGCTGGCTGACGCCTTTGGGACCCCTGATGCGCAAGCTGAGCCTGGACGAGCTGCCGCAGCTTTGGAGCGTGCTGGTGGGGCGCATGAGCTTGGTCGGGCCGCGCCCGGCTCTGTTCAATCAGGACGACTTGATCGCTGCGCGCAAGGAAGCGGGCGTGGACGTCCTGCGTCCAGGCGTGACAGGCTGGGCTCAGATCAACGGTCGCGACGAGCTGGCCATTCCTGACAAGGTGGCTCTAGACGCCGAATACCTGCGCCGCCGCTCATTCCTGTTCGACCTGAAGATTTTGGTCAGCACCGTCGTGCCGGTGCTGACCGCCAGAGGGGTGACCCGCTAGCCCAGGTCGGCGTAGGCCTTCTCCAGCGCGGCGACGAAGATCGAATTGGACGAGAGTGCCTCCGGGAAGACGGTGTCCAGCGCCAGGAAGGCCGCGACGTCGGTCTTGACGTCTCCCGTCGTCGCGACGCCCAGCGCCGTCAGCTTCTCGGCCAGAGGGTCGGTGATGGCTTCGCCGGCCTTGGCGCGCAGGGCGATGAAGCGCATCCAGGCCGCCAGCGGGACCGCCAGGCGGTCGATCGAGCGGCCAGCCTCCAGCGTCTCAGTCAGCGTGCCAAGGACGCGGAACGGCAGCTTTTGCGAGCCGTCCCAGGCGATCTGTGACAGGTAGTGACGGATCTCGGGATTGCGGAAGCGAGCCAGGATGGCCTCGGCGTACTGCGCCAAATCCAGGCCGCGCGGGGCGGTCAGGGTCGGGATAATGTCCATGGCCATCATCTCGCGAGCCAGGGACTCCAGCGCAGGATCGCTGACCGCCTCGAACACCGTCGCATGACCGCGCAGGATGCCAGCATAGGCGAGGGTGGAGTGGACCCCGTTCAGCAGGCGCAGCTTGGCCCGCTCGAAGCCGCGCACGTCGTCGGTCAGGATGACGCCGACGCTGGCGAGGTCCGGCGCGTCCGCTGGCAGGACATCCTCGACCACCCATTGGGTGAAGGCCTCGCGCTGGATCGGCCAGGCGTCCTCCAGGCCGGTCGCTGCCAGAACCCGAGCGCGCAGCGCGTCGTCCGTGGCGGGCGTGATGCTATCGACCATGGTGCGCGGGAAGCTGCCTTCGCGCTCGATCCAGGCGGCGAGGTCGGCGTCGACCTTGGCGGCGAAGGCGACCACGGCCGCCTTCAGGCGCCAGCCATTGTCGGCGAGGTTGTCACAGGCGACCACGGCGTAGGGGGCGAGACCTGCCGCGTGACGACGGCGCAGGCCTTCGAGGATGTAGCCGACGGCGCTCTTAGGCTCGCGAGGATTGGCCAGGTCGTGGACGATGTCGGGGTGGTTCTCGTCGAGGCCGCCCTCGGCCGACAGCGTATAGCCCTTCTCGGTCACCGTCAGGGTGACCATACGGGTCGTCGGAGCGGCGAGGCGGGCGAAGACGGACGGCGGATCTTCTGGCGCCACCAGCACCTCGCGGATCGAACCGATCACGCGGAACGTCGTCTCAGCGTCGAGTTGGGCCAGGGTGTAGAGGCCGTCCTGAGGCTCCAGGGCGTCCCGGACGCCAGGGCTTTTCAGTGACACCGCGCAGATCCCCCAGCGCGGGTCGGTCGCCAGCAGCTGGTCAAAATAGAAGGCCTGGTGGGCGCGGTGGAAGGCGCCGGGACCGAAATGCACGACACCGATCTGGACCTTGTCGCGATCATAGGCGGGCAGGGCGACGCCGGGGATCGCGCCGGGATAGCTGGTCGCGCTCAGACGCAGGGCGGGGGAGGTTTCGGAGGAAGCCGTCAAGGGAAACGCCTAGGGATCGGAGGAACGTTCAGGCCGTCTACATGCTGTAGTCTGGCCTCGCTGACAATTGGCTTGACCAATTTCTAGAGGGTCACGCCGGACTTCCAGATGGCGATCTCGCGCTCGCCGTTAAGCTCGGCCTTGGTCACCTTGCCCGAGGCGGTTTCGACCACCAGGTCCATTAGCGCGTCCGCCGCGTCCTCCATCGAGACGCCCGCCAGCACCTGGCCGGCGTCGAAGTCGATCCAACCGGGCTTGCGTTGGGCTAGGCCTGAGTTCGAGGCGATCTTCAGTGTCGGTGCGGGGAAGCCAAGCGGCGTGCCGCGTCCGGTAGTGAACAGGATCACGGTCGCGCCGGCCGCCGTCAGAGCGGTGGACGACACCGCGTCATTGCCCGGCGCCTCCAGCAGGGTGAGGCCGTGCGGACCCACGCGCTCGCCATAGCGCAGCACCTCGACCAGTGACGCGCGACCGCCTTTCTGGACAGCGCCGAGGGACTTCTCCTCCAGCGTGGTGATGCCGCCGGCGATGTTGCCGGGCGACGGGTTCTCGTAGATGGGCTGGTTGTTGTCGATGAAGTAGCGCTTGAAGTCGTCGATCACACAGACGGCCTGGTCGAAGACCTCGCGGCTGGCGGCGCGCGCCAGCAACACGCCCTCGGCGCCGAACACCTCGGGGATCTCGGTTAGAACCGGCGTGCCGCCGGCGTCGGCCACCTTGTCGGCGATCCGGCCCACCAGGGGATTGGCAGTGACGCCCGAGAAGCCGTCCGAGCCGCCGCACTTGAGGCCCACAACAAGCTCCGAGACCGGGATTGGCTCACGACGATCTTGCTCGGCGATCGCGACCAGCGTCTCGACGGCGTCAAGGCCGTCTTCCAACTCATCCTCGACCATCTGCGTGGTGAAGCTGCGAAGGCGCTCCCGGTCGATCTCCGGCGCGCTCTCCAGCAGAGCCTTGAGTTGATTGTTCTCGCAGCCCAGGCCCAGCAGCAGGACCCCGCCGGCGTTCGGATGGCTGGCCAGGGCCGCGATCAGCTTACGCGTATGCGTCAGGTCGTCGCCCAGCTGCGAGCAGCCGAACGGGTGAGGGAACGCGTAGACTCCATCGACACGCCCCGCGAAACGCTGGTTGGCCTTCTCAGCGATGCGACGGGCGGTGTTGGCGACGCAGCCGACCGTGCATAGGACCCAGATTTCGTTGCGGGTCCCGGCGCGGCCAGTCCTGCGACGGTAGCCTTGAAATGTACGTGGCGCGGCCCCCTGTGCGGGCTCGGCCTGGGTCGGGGTCCAAGTGAAGTGCTCGACGCCCTCAAGACGCGTGGCCACATTGTGGACGTGGACGTGATCGCCGACCGCGATGTCGGCCACCGCGCGTCCGATTGGCCAGCCGTATTTGAGAACATCCTCACCGGCCTTGGCGGCGCGGATAGCGATCTTGTGGCCCTTGGGGATGTCCGTCGCTGCGACTATTGTCCGACTATTGAGGTCCAACGCTTCGCCTGCGGAGATATCGCGCAAGGCCGTCGCGACATGGTCTCGCGGGTCGACCGGGTGGATCGATTCGCGTTGCGGATGGAGCGTTTCGGTCATGGTGAAGTGTCGCGTTTTGGGCAGGGATCGCCAAAAGATGAGATCGGTGACATGGTAACCGGTGTCAGATTGGCGGCAAGCTGGCGTTTCGTCGTAGGTGGCGATCACCGCGTCGCTAGAGTATGACAAAATAAAACAAACAAAGCCGTTGGAAACGCCGTGACCGCTTCGAATAAATCTACCTCGAGTTCCGACGAGAATGACATCGGCGTCGAGGGGGGGCGACGTCGGGCGACGATCAATGATATCGCGCGACTGGCCGGGGTTTCGAAGAAGACTGTTTCGCGGGTCATCAACCAGTCTCCGTTCGTGCGTGACGAAACCCGCGAGCGCATCGAGGCGGTTATCGCCGAGTGGGGCTACGCGCCCGATCCCCAAGCGCGAGGCTTGGCGTTCCGTCGGTCGTTCCTGATCGGCATGATTTACGACAACCCCAACCCTCAGTACGTCGTGAACATGCAGCTGGGCCTTCTGGACGGCCTGCGGGGCTCGGGTTTCGAGCTGGTGGTTCACCCCTGCGATCGCTCCAGCCCGACCTTCCTGGCCGATATCCGCGCCTTCGTGGAGCGGCAGAAGCTGTTTGGCGTCGTGCTGCCGCCCTCGGTGTCGGAAGACGATCGCGTGGCCAAGCTGCTGAACGAGATCGGCTGCGCCTATATCCGCATCGCCTCCGTTGAACTGGACAAACCCGAGCACATGATCGTGGGTCACGACCGTCTGGGCGGGGCGCAAGCGGCCCAGCACATCCTGGCGCTTGGGCACCGCAAGATCGCCTTTGTCTCGGGGCCCGCGACGTTCCGCTCGTCGCACGAGCGGCGAGGGGGATTCGAGGACGCCCTGGCCGAGGCCGGCTTGAAATTGACGCCGGAGGATATCGTCCAGGGTGGATACACTTTCGAGTCCGGCGTGGCCTGCGGCGACGTCCTTTTGGCCCGCGAGCCGCGTCCCACCGCGATCTTCTGCGGCAATGACGAGATGGCCGCGGGCGTGCTGCAGTCGGCGCGCAAGGCGGGGCTTTCGGTGCCGCAGGATGTGACCGTCGTCGGTTTCGACGACTTCCAGATCGCCCAGGCCGTGTGGCCGCCGCTGACCACCGTGCGTACGCCGACGCGCGCGATCGGCCGGATGGCCGCTGAAAAGCTGATTGGCGTCGAACGCGCGGAGCCTCGCGATCTGACGACGACGGAGCCGAGCCTTGTGGTCCGCGAGTCGTCCGGTCCGGCGCCGGCGTAAACCTCGGCCCTCTTCGGCTTGCATAGGGACATGACACCGGTTACCAAGCGGGCCCAAGCGACCCGTCGCGAAGTCGCCGGTGAGACAGGGAGCAGACATTAAGCCATGCCCAGGCCTCTGAATTTCCATGACGATCGGCTGTTTCCGGCCGATCCCGCCACCCGGTCCTACGCGCGCGGTCTTTACGGCATGGTCAAGGACCTGCCGATCATCAGCCCGCACGGCCACACCGATCCCAGCTGGTTCGCGACCAACGCGCCTTTCCAGGACGCCACCGATCTTCTGCTGGCCCCGGACCATTATCTTTTCCGCATGCTCTACAGTCAGGGGATCAGCCTCGATGCCCTGAAGGTGCGCTCCAAGGCTGGCATCCCCGCCACCGATCCGCGCGAGGCCTGGCGCTTGTTCGCGTCGAACTTCCACCTCTTCCGCGGGACGCCCTCGTGGGTGTGGTTGAACCATGTGTTCAGCCAGGTGTTCGGCTTCACTGAGTTCCTCGAAGCCTCGAACTCGGACGCCTATTACGACCGCATCACCGAGGCCCTGGCGACCGACGCCTATCGTCCGCGCGCCCTGTTCGACCGTTTCAACATCGAGACCCTCGCCACCACCGAGGGGCCGCACGAGAGCCTTGATCACCACAAGGCGATCCGCGAGAGCGGGTGGGGCGGCCACGTCATCACCGCCTATCGTCCGGACGCGGTCATCGACTTCGAGGACGAGCGCAGCCCGCGCGCCTTCGAGCGCTTCGCGGAAGTGTCCGGCAAGGACGTCTACAGCTGGAAGTCCTATCTTGAGGCGCACCGCCTGCGCCGCCAGGCCTTCATCGAGGCCGGCGCGACCTCGTCCGACCATGGTCACCCGACGGCGGCCACGGCCGACCTCAGTGAGATCGAGGCCGAAGCCCTGTTCGCCGACCTGGTGAAGGGCAATGTCACGCCGGAAAAGGCCGAGCTGTTCCGGGCCCAGATGCTGACTGAGATGGCCAAGATGAGCCTGGACGACGGGCTGGTCATGCAGATCCACCCCGGCTCGCACCGCAACCACAATGTCGGCCTTCTGAACTCGCACGGCCGCGACAAGGGCGCCGACATCCCGATGCGCACCGAGTACGTGGACGCGCTCAAGCCGCTGCTGACCCGTCTGGGCAATGATCCGCGCCTGTCGATCATCCTGTTCACGCTGGATGAGACGACCTACAGCCGCGAACTGGCCCCGCTGGCTGGGCACTATCCGGTGCTGAAGCTCGGCCCGTCCTGGTGGTTCCACGACAGCCCGGAAGGCATGATGCGCTTCCGCGAGCAAGTCACCGAGACCGCTGGCTTCTACAACACCGTCGGCTTCAACGACGACACCCGCGCCTTCCTGTCGATCCCGGCCCGCCACGATGTGGCCCGCCGCGTCGACAGCACCTTCCTGGCCCGCATGGTCGCCGAGCACCGCATGGATCTTGTCGAGGCCGAGGAGCTGATCGTCGATCTGACGTACAACCTGCCTAAGAAGGCCTACAAGCTTGATCAGCGTCCGGACTGGGCTCGCCCGGCCGCGCTGCGCGCCGCTGCCGAATAAGAACGCTCTTCCGGAGACTTCCCGATGTTCGCCAAGACCTATCACGCCACCCATCCGGACATGATGTTCGCGGTCAGCAACGACGACCTGCGCGACCGCTATCTGATGCAGGACCTGTTCCAGGACGGCCAGATCGTTCTGACCTACAACCACGCCGAACGTTTCGTCGTCGGCGGCGTCGTGGCCACCAGCCCGATCAAGCTGCCCGACCAGACCGAACCCGCCTCGGCCGCTGGCCACCCTTTTCTGGAGCGCCGCGAGCTGGGCGTGATCAATGTTGGCGAGACCACCGGCAAGATCACCGTCGACGGTGTCGCCTATGAGATCGTGCCGCGCGATGGCCTTTACGTCACCATGGGCGCCAAGGAAGTCACCTTTGAAGGTCTGAACGGCGAAGCTGCGCGCTTCTACCTGGTCAGCCTGCCGGCCCACGCCGCGTTCGAAACCAAGAAGCTGGCCTTCGCGAACGCCGTCGCTCTTGAGCGCGGCGCGCTGGAGACCTCCAACGAGCGCACGATCTATCAGTACATCGTGCCGACCACCTGCAAGTCGGCCCAGCTGCTGCTGGGCATGACGGTGCTGAAGCCGGGCAGCGTCTGGAACACCATGCCGCCCCACCTGCACGACCGCCGGTCGGAAGCCTATTTCTACTTCGGCCTGGGCGAGAACGACCGGGTCTTCCACTACATGGGCGAGCCGGACGAGATGCGTCACATCGTGATCGCCAACGAAGAAGCCGTGATGAGCCCGCCGTGGTCGATCCACATGGGCTCGGGTACCGCCAACTACACTTTCATCTGGGCGATGGGCGGCGAGAACCTCGACTACACCGACATGAATGTGCTGGACATCTGCCAGCTGAAGTAGGGCCGAAAGCTCACGCGCGCTTCGCTTGTCATCCCGGGCGAAGCGTGGCGTAGACCCGGGACCGCCCAAGGCGCTCGCGCTTCCGGTGGTCTCGGATCGACCCTTCGGGGCGTCCGGGATGACAATCTCTAAGGGAAGCTTCTCACCATGGCCAATCCGTTCAGCCTCGAAGGCAAGGTCGCGCTCGTCACCGGCGCCAACACCGGGATCGGGCAGGGGATCGCCATCGCGCTCGCCGCCGCCGGCGCGGACATCGCCGCTGCGGGCCGCAGCGAGCCGACCGAAACCCAGAAGGCCGTTGAGGCTCTCGGCCGCAAGTTCCTGTCGATCAAGGCCGACTTCGGCTCGATCGAGCCCGTCCAGCGCGTGGTCGACGAGACTGTCGCCGCGTTCGGCAAGGCCGACATCCTGGTCAATAACGCCGGCATCATCCGTCGCGCGGACTCGATCGAGTTCAGCGAAGCCGACTGGGACGCGGTGATGGACACCAACCTCAAGGTCGTCTTTTTCCTGACCCAGGCCTTCGCCAAGCAGGCCCTGAAGCAGGGTGGCGGCAAGGTGATCAACATCGCGTCCTTGCTCTCGTTCCAGGGCGGCATCCGGGTGCCGTCCTACACGGCCGCCAAATCGGGCCTGGCGGGCCTGACCAAGATCCTGGCCAACGAGTGGGCGACCAAGGGGATCAACGTCAACGCCATCGCACCGGGCTATTTCGATACGAATAACACCGAAGCCCTTCGCGCCGATCAAGACCGCAACGCCGCCATCCTGGCGCGTATCCCGGCAGCCCGCTGGGGACGTCCGGAGGACATCGGCGGCGCGGCCGTGTTCCTGGCCTCGTCGGCCTCGGACTACGTCCAGGGGATTACTCTGCCCGTGGATGGTGGCTGGTTGGCCCGCTGACGAAATAAAAACACGCAAATGCACAATGGTAGCGCAACCATTGTGCTGAGCGGGTTTTCTCGCCTGGTGAACAAGGCTAGAGGGCGCCCTTGCGTCAGGCCTCCCCGTCGTGACGCGCCCTCGAACCTCTTGCCTGCATAGGATCCCATCGCTGGGGGTCCTCGGAGTCCGCGCATGCGCAACCCGGCCCTGTCGATCGACGTCGATCGTCCCACCAGCCAACACGTTCGCAAGAACGCTCATCTGCTGAGCGATCTCTTGGCCGAGGCGATCGCCTATCTGGAAGGCGAGGAGGCCGCCGCCCTGGTGGCCCGAGCGCGCAAGGTCGCTTCTCACGAAGATGTCGCCAACGGCGACGCGCCGGTCCTGGACCGCCTGTTCTCCGATCTTTCGACCGACCAGGCCGTGTTCCTGGCTCGCGCCTTCGCCAGTCACTCGCTGCTGGCCAATATCGGCGAGGACGTCGCCGGCCGCCGTCGCCATGCCGAGGTCGACGCCCAGCCGGGCGACGAGCGCCCCCGCACCCTGGTCGACGCGGTCAAGCTGCTGAAGAGCCAGGGCAAGACGGACGAGGCGCTGGCCAAGACCTTCGCGGCGATGAACGTCGTGCCGGTGCTGACCGCGCACCCGACCGAGGTGCGCCGTCGCAGCATGGTCGACCGCGAGACCGAAATCTCCCGCCTGATGGCGCTGCGCCGCCATCACCTGCCGCCGGAGCTGGACGCCGAGATCCGCGAGGGCCTGTTCCGCGAGATCGCCCTGATGTGGCGCACGCGCCTCTACCGGCCAGAGCGGATCACCGTGAAGGACGAGATCCGCAACGCGCTCTCGATCGTCCGCACCTCGATCCTGCCGGCGATCATCGACCTCTATGGCGATTGGACGGGCAAGATAGGCCAGCACGGTCATCTGGCGCCGCTGCTGAAGATGGGCTCGTGGTTGGGCGGCGACCGCGACGGCCACCCGGGCGTCAATGGCGAGACCCTGAAGCTGGCCTTCGCCAGCCAGTCCCGCGTGATCCTCGACTGGTACGCCGGTGAGGTGCGTAAGCTGTGGTCGAACCTGGCGGTCTCGACGGCCTATACGCCGGTCTCCGAGGAGCTGATGGCCCTGGCCGCCCAGGCCAAGGACCCGTCGATCCACCGCCAGGACGAGCCCTATCGCTTGGCGCTGGAGCTGATCTTCGACCGCCTGACGGCCGTGTCGCAGAAGTTGACCGGCCAGCCTGTCGCCTTCGCCAACGGCGACACCGACGTCCAGCCCTACGCCCATCCGGACGCTTTCGTCGCGGATCTGTCGGTGATCATCGACAGCCTGGAGCGCAACGGCGGCGAGCGCCTCGTGGGCTCGGCCCTGCGCACCCTGGTCGAGGTCGCCAAGGCCTGCGGCTTCCACCTGATGAGCCTGGACCTGCGCCAGAACGCCGACGTTCACGAGCGCACGGTGCACGAGCTCTACGAGCGCGCCGGCTCTGGTGTTCGCTACCTGAAGCTCGACGAAGACGCCCGCTGCAAGCTGCTGATCGAGGAGTTGTCGCACCAGCGGCCGCTGGTCTCGCCGTTCACGGCCTATAGCGAGGAGACGACTCGGGAGCTGGCCACGATGACCGCCGCCGCCAAGGCGGTGCGCGATTACGGCCACGGGTGCCTGGGGGCGTACATCATCTCGAAGTCGGCGACCCTGTCCGACATCCTTGAGCCGCTGGTTTTGCTCAAGCAGGTCGGTCTGGTCTGGGGCGGCGCGGCGCCGCGCGCCTCGGTCAAGGTCGCGCCGCTGTTCGAGACCATCGGCGACCTCGAGAACGGTCCGGCCGTTCTGCGCCAGTGGCTGGAGCTGCCGCTGGCTCGCTCGATCCTGGGCGACCGGCCGGTGCAGGAGATCATGCTCGGCTACTCCGACAGCAATAAGGATGGCGGGTATGTCGCCAGCCGGCGCGGCGTCGCGGTCGGGGCCTCGGCCCTGGCGCGCGAGGCCGACCGGATGGGCGTCGGTTTGCAGCTGTTCCACGGCCGCGGTGGCAGCGTCGGACGGGGCGGGGGACCGGCCGCCGAGGCGGTCCTGGCCCAGCCGGCCGGCACCGTGCAGGGCCGTATCCGCATGACCGAGCAGGGCGAGATGATCGCCCGCCGCTTTGGCGACCAGCCCACCGCCCGCCGCAACCTCGACGGCCTGGCCGCCGCCGTGCTGATGTCCAGCGACCGTCCGGTCGTGAAGCCCGATCCCAAGACCGAGGCGGCCATGACCGCCCTGGCCGAGGCCTCGTTCCACGGCTTCCGCGCCCTGGTGTACGACGATCCGGCCTTTGAGGATTTCTTCTGGTCGGTCACCCCGATCAGCGAGATCGTCGGCCTCAACATCGGCAGCCGTCCGGCCAGCCGGACCGCTAGCCGCAAGATCGAGGACCTGCGGGCCATCCCGTGGGTGTTCAGCTGGTCGCAGTCGCGGTTCATGCTGCCGGGCTGGTACGGCTTCGCCGCGGGCGTCGACCGGGCCGGCCTGTCGGTCGAGCAGCTGCGCGACCTGGCCGGCGGCTTCGACTTCTTCGCCTCGCTGCTGTCGAACATGGAGCTGGCGCTCGCCCAGAGCCACATGCCGATCGCCTCGCGGTATGTCGATCTGTCGCCGGACAAGGCCAACGCCGAGCGAATCTTCGCAACCATCCGGCGCGAACACGAGCGGGCGACCGAGCTGGCCCTGGCAATCCGCGGCGGGACCAGCCTGCTCGACAACCAGCCCGATCTCGCCGAGTCCGTGACTCTGGCGGGCCGTGTCGTCGATCCGCTGAACCACCTGCAGCTTGAGCTGCTATCGCGCCGCCGCGCGGGGGACCAGAACGAGGAGCTGCGTCTGGCGATCCAGCTGACCGTGGCCGGCATTGCGGCGGGCCTGCGCAACACGGGGTGATTTCCTTGGCTGGGAAGGACGGGCGCGATCGTCGTTCTTTCACCCCTGCAAAGTCTTTCGTTTTCAAGCGGTTGCTCATCGCCAAAACCGATGCTTGCGCCGCTTGCGCTCCTCGCGGCTTTCTGTTTATCTGAGTATGACACCGGTAGCGAAGTGGCTTGGCCAGTTCCCCTCCTTGGAGTGACACCGGTGTCATACGTTTCGGCTCGACGTCATGGTCGGTCCGTCTCGTTTGCGGCTCTTTGAGCTCGCTCCTGCGCAAACTCCGGGGCGTCGGGTCATACCGGCGCCCTCACTTTTGCGTCGGGAGCGGAGCGAGGGGAGGCGATATGGAAGGTTCGGGGAAGGAAACGACGACCAGTGACTTTCGCGCGCGTGGCGAGCCCGAAGGCTTGGCCCCCGCGAGCCCTCCTTTAGTTTGACGTTGCGGCAAGCCTGATATGGCGCGCGCGGCCAACGCGGTCTAAGGGAACGCCCTGAGCCGGCATCGGCTAAATTTTGCTCACGCGGTCGTCTTTCCGGCGCGCCGCGCAAGAACGAGCCTTCGGGAAGGAGTTTACGATGGTGAAAGACCGTATGGCGGTGCTGACCGCTCTGATGGACCAGGGCGTGATCCCGGTGTTCTACCACCCCGACGTCGAGGTCTGTAAGAACGTGATCCAGGCCTGCGCCGACGGCGGTGCGCCCTGCATCGAGTTCACCAATCGCGGCGATTTCGCCAGCCACGTCTTCTACGAAGTCACCCGCTACTTCGATAAGGCCGATCCGCGCGTGATCATGGGCGTGGGCTCGATCGTCGATGCGCCCACCGCCGGCATCTACATCGCCAACGGCGCCAAGTTCGTCGTCGGCCCGATCCTGAACGCCGACGTCGCCAAGGTCTGCAACCGTCGCAAGATCCCGTACTCGCCGGGCTGCGGCTCGGCCTCGGAAATCTCGTACGCCGAAGAGCTGGGCTGCGAGATCGTCAAGGTGTTCCCGGGGTCGTCGGTCGGCGGTCCCGATTTCGTCAAGGCGGTGCTGGGCCCGATGCCCTGGACCCGCATCATGCCGACGGGCGGCGTCGATCCGGACGAGGCCTCGGTGAAGAAGTGGTTCGGCGCGGGCATCGTCGCCGCCGGCATGGGCTCCAAGCTGATCACGCAAGAGCTGCTGGACGCCAAGGACTACGCGGGCATCTCCAAGAAGGTCCGCGAGACCGTCGATCTGATCAAGAAGGTTCGTGGGAAGGCCTAAGACCAAATGACCGACAATATCCTGAACATCCGCCCGGCTTCGGAAACCAAGTGGGACTGCGCGTCCTTCGGTGAAGTGATGCTGCGCTTCGACCCGGGCTTTGGCCGGGTGCGCAACGCCCGCCAGTTCAACGTCTGGGAAGGCGGCGGCGAGTACAACGTCGCTCGCGCCTTCAAGAAGTGCTGGGGCAAGCGCTCGACCGTCGTCACGGCCCTGCCGAACAACGACCTGGGCTGGCTGGTCGAAGACCTGATGATGCAAGGCGGCGTCGACCAGTCGCACGTCATCTGGCGCGACTTCGACGGCCTGGGCCGCAACACGCGCGTTGGCCTGAACTTCACCGAAAAAGGCTTCGGCGTTCGTCCGGCCCTGGGCTGCTCGGACCGTGGTCACTCGGCCGCCTCGCAGATCCGCCCGGGTGAAGTGAACTGGGAAAAGCTGTTTGGCGAAGAAGGCGTGCGCTGGTTCCACACCGGCGGCATCTTCGCGGCCCTGGCCAGCAACACCGCCGAGGCCGTGATCGAGGCCGTGGAAGTGGCCCGCAAGTACGGCACCGTGGTGTCCTACGACCTGAACTACCGCGCCAGCCTGTGGAAGTCGCAGGGCGGCAAGGAAGGCGCTCAGAAGGTCAACCGTCACATCGCCCAGTATGTCGACGTGATGATCGGCAACGAGGAAGACTTCACCGCCTGCCTCGGCTTCGAAGTGGAAGGCCTGGACGAGCACATCAGCTCGATCGACCCGGCCAACTTCAAGAAGATGATCGAGACGGCCGTGAAGCAGTTCCCGAACTTCAAGGTCGCCGCGACCACGCTGCGCAACGCCAAGACCGCCTCGGTCAACGACTGGTCGGCGATCCTGTACGCCGGCGGCCAGTTCTACGCCTCGATGATGCGCGAGAACCTGGAAATCTACGACCGCGTCGGCGGCGGCGACGGCTTCGCCTCGGGCCTGGCCTATGGCTTCATGGAAGGCAAGGGCCCGCAGGCCGCCGTCGAGTACGGCGCGGCTCACGGCGCTCTGGCCATGACTACCCCCGGCGACACCTCGATGGTGAAGGCCGCCGAGGTCGAGGCCGTGATGAAGGGCAAGGGCGCGCGGGTCATCCGCTAAAGCTCTCGTTCCCTGAAGAACAAGGAGAAGTCCTCGGTCGCAAGGCCGGGGACTTTTTCTTTGACGTAGGGCGGGGTTTCGTTGCCGTCCTCGTCGTACTCGACCTTCTGGTAGCCCGGCGGAATGGGCTCCCCGGGCTTGAAGTAGCTGATCGCGCCGTACGCGCCGCGATAGGTGTATTGCTTGCGTCGTTCGATCTGGTCGTGAAGCGCGATGAACCGGGCCATGAGCATGGCTTTCAGACGAGCCTTGTCTCGGATGAAACGCCGGCTGGCGCGGGTGCCGCCGGTGGAGCGCTTGAGGCGTGGCTTTCTGGGCAGGGGCATGAGGGTCTCTCCCACAAGCTCCCTTCCCCCATCCAGGGGGAGGGCGCGCGAAATCGGCCCGACGCGGAAACGCCGGGATCGGGGAGGGATGCGAGGCGCCGGACGTTCGTCCGGAGTGTGAGTAGTAGTTACCGTTTCGACGAAGCTAGGCGCCTCGCGCGATCGTTTTCCATCAGCGTCCCGTCGGGTGGCCCTGTTCAGGCCTTACCGGGACCTAGACCTCCCGTTTCCGAGAGGCCTAGCGGTCGAAGAGGACGGGCCTTCAGCCAAACACGCCCTTTGCCTCCAACCACGCCGACGGCGGGCGGGTCTGGCCAGCAACCAGATCCCCGGACCGTTCGAGTATCCCCCTCGAACCTGTCCCCGCTCGACCGCCCCCCAAAGCCGCGAAGGTCGCTGGCCGCGCGCCCTCCCCAGTGCTTCGAGGTGGAAACAGGATACGGCGGTTTTGGAGGGGGTGGAGGAGATTGGCCGAACGCTCGTTGAACGCCCATAAAATCCCTCTCTCTTGGAGAGAGGGAGGGGCCCATGCGCAGCATGGGAGGGTGAGTGGGTTCACCCTTTCCGGATACGGTGGTGCGTGGGAAAGCTATTGAAGGCGCTGAGGATTTCCTGCTCGCCCAGTAACCTCTCACCCTTGTTTGCCGATGGGATGTTAGGCGTGGGTGTCCGGAAGGTCCGCCCGGCGTTGGCGCGCCAGGCGGACGGTCGGAGAGAGGCCGTTTCACCCTGAGCCGTTAGGGGCTGCGTGGGAGCTGGGCCCTCGTCGACGTTTCAAGACCCGGATGGTTGCAGGGACGACAGGGTCCGCAAGCACAAGGACGGGACATGGAACGGTGTAAGCTTAACACGATCATCGCCGGGATTGATGTGGGGAAGGGTCGCCTCGACGTGGCGCTTTATGGCCGGAGCGAGACGTTGGTGATCAACAATAGCCCGGCCGGGATCGGAAGCTTGCTGGATTGGCTGAAGTCGCACGGCGTCACGCGCGTTGGGCTGGAAGCGACCGGAGGCTACGAACGGGCGGTGCGTGAGGCCATGGGCTTTGCGGGTCTAGAGGTGGTGATGCATCAGCCTCTGGAGGTTCGGCTGTTCGCGCGTCTCAAGCGCATGAAGGCTAAGAACGACCGTCTCGATGCGGCGCTGATCGCTGCGGCGACGGCGCAGGTCGACGCGGTCAGGGCCGCCAGCGATCCTCGCTTGAGCCAGCTAGCCGAGCGCCTGACGGCCTACGAGCAGATGAGCGATCAGGCCGCCCAGATGAAGACCTATCTGGAGCACGTGACGCTGAAGGACATCATCCGCAGCTATCAGGCTCGGATCCGTTCTCTGGAAAACCTGAAGGCTCGGCTGCTTAAGGACATCCTGGCCCTGGTGGCGGTTCATCCCGACTTGGCCCAACGTCTGGCGCTGCTGCGAAGCCTGCCGGGCTTTGGGCCGGTCGTGGCCGTCGCCGTCCTGATCCGCATGCCCGAGCTTGGCGCCCTGGAGCCAGGAAAGGCCGCCGCCCTGCTCGGCGTTGCGCCGTTCGACAGCGAAAGCGGCCAACACAAAGGCCAGCGCTTCATCCAGGGCGGGCGCTCTCGCCCCAGGCGTCTTGTCTACATCGCCGCACTGGCCGCAAAGCGCGTCGATACAGGCTTCAGGGCCTTCGCCGAACGACTGCGCTCAAAGGGCAAGCCTCCTAAGCTCGTCCTTGTCGCCATCATGCGAAAGCTCATAGAGGCGGCGAACCTAATCCTCCGTCAGCAACGCCCCTGGCGCACTCGACCCGCACAATGACATGGTTGCTCCCACCGCTTCGCGGCGGGCCCCGCCCTCTCTCACAGAGAGAGGGGTTCTTCTCCCGTCCCTTTACGAGCGTCGGCGCTACTTCGTCGAGAACGGTAGCCCCGCCGGTGTCGCCGGGACGCCTTCGGTCGAGGCGAAGTTCTTGTGGTAGGCGCTGTTGAAGCCGATCCAGTATGCGCGGCCCGGTTCAAGCTTGCAGTTCACCGAGAAGCTGCGCCGGTCCGGCGACTGGCTCGGTTGCTTCCAGTCGCACGGGGGGATGCTCGCCAGGTCCCGGTTCGTGAAGGACCATCCCGGCTGCATCGGCCGATCGAACGTCACCTTCAGCGTGATCGCCCCCGCCGGCACGACGGCGCCGGGCTTCGGATAGGTCGCGACCACGCGCGGCGGTGTGGCGGGGTCGGGGGCGGCTTGGCCAGAGACGGCCAGGGCGGTGACGGCTCCGACGACGGAGGCGATGATGACCAAGGCGGAGACTCCCAGAAGCAGGGGCCAGCGGGCCCAGAAGTTGAGGACACGTCGTTCGACTGCCGCATGGGCGTCGCGCCCGGCCACCCCGATTTTCTCGTCACGAGTTTCTTGGGAAGCGAGGCGCGCCAGCTCGCGGCTGCTGCCGACGCCGGTCTTGCGCCGCGCCTCGCGCAGCCGCTCGTTGACAGCGGCTTCGGTGGTGTCGAGCAGGGCGGCGGCGCTCTTGGCGGTGTGGCCTTGGGCCAGCAGCAGCAAGGCCCGACGCTCGGCGTCGGACAGGCGCGATAGATCAGGCATGGAAACCCCAGGACGAACGGGGGCAGATCAGCACGCTTCGGTCGAGGCTCGCAACGGGGGCGCTTAAGCTTCGCCCCGCAGCTTGGCGTTCAGCGCCAGGCTTTCCTCCATCCGCGCCAGTTGCTCCGGCGTGGCGGGCGTCTGGTGCCTGGCCTTCCACTCGGCGGCCGGCATACCGTGCACCGCCGTGCGGGCGGCTTCCTTGCTGACCGTCCCGTCCGAGGCTTCGCTGACCCAATCGCCCAGGCAGTTGCGGCAGAAGCCGGCCAAGCCCATTAGGTCGATATTCTGGGCGTCGGCGCGCATCTGGAGGTGTTCGACTAGGCGGCGGAACGCGGCGGCGGCGTGGCGGTCTTCGATCTCGATGGTCATGGGCGTTCCAAATCTCGTGTCATCCGACCCTAGAGATTCCGACCATTCGGCGCGAGAGTGCGCGGCCTCTTTCGACAGGATTCGACGATGGACTTCTCGCGACTTCGCACCACCAGCAAGGTCACCACCGAGTGGACCTATCCGCAAGGCGAGCCGCTGCGTACGGGCTGGCTGCGGGTCGACACCGCGCCCGACTACGAGCTCTATTGGGAGGAATACGGCCGCGCCGACGGCGAGCCGGTGATGTTCCTGCACGGCGGACCGGGCGGGGCCTGCGCGCCGGTGATGTCGCGGTTCTTCGATCCGGATCGTTATCGGGTGATCCTGTTCGACCAGCGGGGTTGCGGCAAGAGTCGCCCGACTGTCGCCGCCGATGGGCCGCAGAAGGCTCTGGCGCACAACACGACGGATGATCTGGTCGCCGACATCAACGCCCTGCGCGACGCGCTGGGCATCACCGGCAAGATGCACGTCTTCGGCGGCAGCTGGGGCAGCACCCTGGCCTTGGTCTACGCGATCCGCAATCCGGACAAGGTGGCCTCGCTGATCCTGCGCGGCATCTTCCTGGGGTCCAAGGAAGACCTGCTCTACATGTACCAGGGCAATGCGGCGACCTTTGCCGACAAGCCCTACGGCCTGACCGAGCCCGGCGCCTACATCGCCTATCCGGACGAATGGAAGGCCTTCGTCGAGGTCATTCCGGCGGAGAAGCGCGGCGACATGATGGGCGCCTACAAGGCGATCTTCGATAGGGTCCCGACCAGCGACGGCGAGCGCGCGCTGCAGCTACGCGCGGCCCTGGCCTGGTCGGTGTGGGAGGGGACGATCTCGAACATGATCCCAGCCGTCAGCGACCCGGGCAAGTTCGGCGAGGCCGAATTCGCCCTGAGCTTCGCCCAGATCGAGGCCCACTTCTTCGCCCACGACCTGTTCCTTAAGGAAGGCGAGATCACCGATGGCGTCGGCGCGTTGAAGGACGTTCCGGTCCACATCGTCCACGGCCGCTTCGACCAGGTCTGCCCGCTGACCCAGGCCTCGCGCCTGGTCGAGGCGTTGGAGAAGACGGGGACGCCGCCGGCGACCTACGTCATCACCGACGCCGGCCACAGCGCCATGGAGGGCCAGACGGTGCTGGCCCTGACGGCGATCATGGACGGGCTGCCGAGGCTGTAGCCGTCTTGTTTCAGGGGCGGCGCGAAAAATCCCGTTCGGGGATTGCGCCGCCGGGCAATCTCTGGTCGGCATGGGTCAAAGGCGCAAAGCCAAGATGACCTATTAGGGGGCTTACACCAGTGCCAGACCTGCTCGCCGACACGCTGAAGACAGCGTCAGAAATCCTGTCGCCGCATGGTCCGGCCACGGCAGCCGCCGCCCAGAGCTATACGCCGGGTGACTACTCCATCCACTTTTTCCTGCAGCTGGCCGTGATCGTGCTGGCCTGCCGTGTGTTCGGGTGGCTGGGCAAGAAGCTGCTGGCCCAGCCGCAGGTGGTGGGCGAGATGATCGCCGGCGTGGTCCTGGGCCCCTCGCTGCTGGGGTTGCTGTTCCCCAATTTCCAGCTGGCGCTGTTCCCCAAGGAGACGCGCAACGTCCTCTATGTGGGCGCCCAACTGGGTGTGGGTCTCTACATGTTCCTGGTCGGCACGACCTTTCAGGCAGGTCACTTCAAGGCCAAGGCCAAGAGCGCGATGAGCGTGTCGTTCGCCGGCATCGCCGCGCCCTTCCTGATCGCCGCGATCATCACGCCCTTCCTGCTGAAGGTCCCGGGCCTGTTCGCGCCGACGATCACGCCGGGCGCGGCGACGCTGTTCATGGGCGCCTGCATCGCGCTGACGGCCTTTCCGATGCTGGCGCGGATCATCAATGAGCGCGGCTTGCAGAAGACTTCCCTGGGCACCCTGTCCCTGACCGCCGGCGCCTTTGACGACGCGGTGTCCTGGTGCGTGCTGGCCGTGGTCCTGGCCACTTTCGGCGGCGGGCCGGGCGTGGCGATCCTGGCGATCGGCGGCGGGCTTCTGTGGGGGCTGTTCGTGCTGACCCTGGGCCCCAAGATCCTGGCGCCCCTGGGGCGCATGGTCGAGCGCGAGGGCGAGATGAGCACCCACGCCCTGGCCCTGGTTATCCTGGCCTTCTGCGTCTCGGCCTTCCTGATGGACGCGGTCGGCATCCACGCCATCTTTGGCGGCTTCATTATGGGCGTGGTCATGCCGCGCGGCCGCCTGACCGAGGAGCTGAAAAAGAAGGTCGAGCCCGTCGCCGTGGTGCTGCTGCTGCCGATGTTCTTCACCTATTCGGGCCTGAACACCCGGATGGACATGGTCAACTCGCTGGAGCTGCTGGCGATCGCTCTGGGGATTCTGGCCTGCTCGATCCTGGCCAAGTGGGGCGCCTGCTACGCCGCCGCCCGCCTGACGGGCGAGGACCACGCCACCGCCATGGGCATCGGGGCCTTGATGAACTCGCGCGGCCTGATGGAGCTGATCATCATCAATATCGGCCTGCAAAAGGGCATCATCGGCCCGACCCTGTTCTCGATGCTGGTGTTGATGGCCATCATCACCACGGTGATGGCCAGCCCCCTGTTCGAGGTGGTCTACGGCAAGAAGGCCCGCGCTAGCGGCGAGCTGGACGCGATTCCGAAGGGCGCGGGGGTGTAAGCGCCCCGCTACTTCTTGGCCTCCTTCACGGCGTCCTTCAGTTCGCCCTGCTTCACGTTGCCGGCGACCTGGTCCTTCTTGCCTTCGGCCTTGAGGTCCTTATCGCCGACAATCTCACCCGCGCCGGACTCGATCTTGCCGATGGTCTCCTGCTTGCGGCCGGCGTCCTTGTCGCAGGCGGCCAGGCTCGCCACGGCGAGGGTGAACGTCAGGGGAAGAAGAAGGCGGTTGGTCATGGAAAAGGCTCCCAAGCTCATGCGTCGCGCCTAGAACGCAAACGGAGCCGTAAGCGATCCCGCCGTGACGGACACAGACCCCGGCGCCGTGATGGTCCGGCGTCACGCTCACCCTGGTCCGATCGTCAGTCCGCCTCATAACCGGAGCTTGCGGTTCTCCAACTTGTCCGACATATAATGTTATCTTGTGAGACATTATCCCACAAAGTGGGAAATTTCACGGAATGAGAGCTGAGCCGGATCAACCGGGAGCCTCGGGTTGGAAACGTCAGAGGGCGCGGCGAGACCGGCCCTGTCAGGAGGGTCGCATGTCGTCCAAACACGGCTGGAGTTCGGGCTGCTCGCTTTTCGCGCTGGCCATGGCGGGCGCGATGATCGCCCAGGGCGCGTCGGCGCAAACCGTCGAGGACAACGCCGTCGAGGAGGTGGTGGTCACGGGCTTCCGCGCCAGCCTGCAGAGCGCCCTGAGCGTCAAGCGCCAATCCTCGGGCGTGGTCGACGCCATCAAGGCTGAGGACATCGCCGACTTCCCTGACGCCAATCTGGCCGAGTCGATCCAGCGGGTGCCGGGCGTCTCGATCACCCGCGTCGCCGGCGAGGGCCGGACGATCACCGTGCGCGGCCTGCCGCCCGCCTTCACCCGCGTCCGCATCAACGGCATGGAAGCCCAGTCGACCAGCGGCGCGACGACCAGCGATCGCGGCGCGAACCTGGGTCGCGGGTTTGACTTCAATACCTTCGCCTCGGAGCTGTTCAGCGGCATTACGGTGCGCAAGACCGCCCAGGCCGAGGTGATCGAAGGCTCGCTGGGCGCGACGGTCGATCTGGAGACGGCCCGCCCGCTGGACCAGAAGGGGCGGACCTTCGTGATCGGCGCCTCGGCCGGCTACAACGACCTGTCCAAGAACTCGGACCCGAAGTTCACCGCCGTGCTGGGCGATCGCTGGGACACGGCCTGGGGCCAGTTCGGGGCTCAGGCGTCGCTGGCCTGGAGCAAGCGCAAGTTCCTGGAGGATCAGTGGGGCTCGGGCGGCTGGAACCCGGCCACGGTCGATGGCGGCTTCTGCACGCCCGTGGGCCGCACGCCGCAGAACCCGGCCACTAACGCCGCCAACGGCACGGACGCCGCCAACTGCGCCACCGGCGTCGCCAGGCCGGCCGCCAATGAAACGGTCTTTGATCAGGCCAACCGCTCGACCGTCTTCTTCCCGCGCCTGCCGCGCTATGGCCGCTTCCACCACGACCAGGAGCGCACCGGCGCGACCCTGGCCCTGCAGTGGAAGCCGACCTCACGCACCTCGCTCAGCTTCGACGCCCTCTATTCCAACTATGACGTCAAGCGCGAGGAGAACTGGCTGGAGGGCTTCTCGTTCGCCCGCGCGATCAGCCAGAACGGCAAGCCGCAGACGGCTGTCCGCGAACTGGTCCTGCGCAACGCCGGGACCAGCCGCACGGCGGGCGTCAACTTCGGCCAGACGGTCTATGACGTCGATTTCGCCCGCTTCGACGGCGTGGACGTCCGCTCCGACACTCAGCACGACGAGTTCCAGAACGTCTTCCAGCAGTACACCCTGGCGGGCACGCATGAGCTGACGGACCGGATCACGGTCAAGGGCCTGATCGGCTACTCGAAGTCGGACTACGACCAGCCGATGACGACGACGATCATGTTCCAGCGTCCCAACACGAGCATGACGATAGACTTCCGCAAGAACCGCGACCAGCCGATCATCACCCACGGCTTCGATGTCACCGACGCGTCGCTCTACAGCTTCGCCGCCCCGAACGCCGAAGTGCGGCTGGCCCAGACCTTCACGACCAACATCTATCGCACGGTCGACCTGAACCTGGCCTGGGCCGTCGACGACGCCCTGACCATCAAGGTCGGCGGGCACTATGACGAGTTCTCGTTCGACACCTCGACCTTCCAGCGGCCCAACAATTTCCTGGTCCCCAGCTTCACTTCGGCGGAGCTGAAGAACCTGACCAAGGTCGTCACGGGCTTTGGCGGCCACGGCCTGGACGCGGGCGTCTTCCCGAGCAGTTGGGCGACGATCGACTACGACAAGTTCGTCGCCAACCAGAACCTCTACAGCAAGACCGGCCTCTACAATCTGGCTCCGAACTACGGCGGTATCCGCCGGGTCGACGAGAAGGTGACCTCGGCCTACCTGCAAGCCGACCTGCGCACCGACATTGGGGGCGTACCGGTCCGAGGCGATGTCGGCTTCCGCTTCGCTCGCACGGAACTAGAGTCGCGCGGCTATCAGATCGGCCTGACCCCGCAGCAGGTCACCGCCGAGCACGCCTATGACGACGTGCTGCCGTCGCTGAACGTCTCGGTCGACGTCACGCCCGATCTCGTCCTGCGCTTTTCCGGCGCCAAGACGGTTTCGCGGCCCGATCTCGGCTTCCTGACGCCGGGCGGCAGCCTGAACCTGACCGGTACGCCGTCGATCAGCTCGGGCAATCCGACGCTGGATCCGATCCGCGCCTGGACCGCCGACGTCGGTGCTGAATGGTACTTCGCGCCCGGCGCGATCCTGGGCGTGGGCCTGTTCTACAAGGACATCGAGACCTATGTTCAAAACCAGTCCCAGCAGCTGACGTTCCGCCAGACGGGGCTGCCGATGGCGCTCTTGGGCTCTTCGGGCGTTGATCCGGACAACACGCCGATCACGGTGACTCGTCCGCTGAACACGCCGGGCGGACCGCTGAAGGGTTTCGAGATCAACTACCAGCAGGCTTTCACCTTCCTGCCGGGCTTGCTGCGGCACACCGGGGCGCTGGTGAACTACACCTATGTCGACAGCCAGATCGAGTACTTCCTGGCGGCCGGCGGCGTGACCACCAACGACCTGATCGGCCTGTCGAAGAACGCCTACAACGCCACGCTCTACTACGACGACAGCAAGTTCAGCGCCCGCATCTCGGCCTCGTACCGCGACAAGTCGATCGTCGCCCTGCCGGCCAACAATCCCCTGCAGGACCTGGAGGGCTATTCGCCGAACCTGACGTTCGACATGGCCGCCTCGTACCAGATCAACGACCACTTCAAGCTAACGCTAGAGGGGCTGAATATCTTCGACCGCTTCAATCGGCAGTTCATCGACTCCGATCGTGACAGCACCTTCGTCTACACCCACACGGGGCGCCAGTTTAACCTGGGCCTGCAGTACAAGTTCTAGGCTGGAGCCTCGCGGGCGCGCCCTGGGGTGCGCCCGCTTTCTTTTCAGGTTTACCGCTTGGGCGTGATCTTGATCAGCTTGCCATCATCCTCGTCAGTCACGACGTAGATCGCGCCCTCCGGGCCGACCCGCACGTCGCGGACGCGGCCGCCGATGTCGGTGAACAGGCGTTCCTCGCCCACGACCTTGCCGTCCTTCAGCACCAGGCGATCGACGTGCTGTTCGCGCAGCGAGCCGATCAGCAGGCTGCCCTTCAGGCCTGGAAACAGGCTGGCCTCATAGAAGGCCATGCCCGACGGAGCGATCACAGGATCCCAGTAGTAGACCGGTTGCTCCAAGCCCTCCTTGCCGGTGATCCCTTCGCCGATCGTCCTGCCGGAATACTCCTCGCCATAGGTGGCGACGGGCCAGCCATAGTTCTTGCCGGGCTCGGGGCGGTTCAACTCGTCGCCGCCCCGCGCGCCGTGCTCGACGGTCCAAAGCTGGCCCGAGGGATCCAAGGCTGCGGCCTGGATGTTGCGATGGCCTAGCGACCAGATCTCGGGCTTGGCGTTCGGGGTCTTCGCGAACGGGTTGTCGGCGGGGATCGAGCCGTCGGCGTTGATCCGGACGACCTTGCCCAGGGTGGAGTCCAGGTTCTGGGACTGCACGCGGCCGGCCAACATCGAGCGCTCGCCGGTGGTGATGAAGAGCTTGCCATCGGGCGCGAAAGCCAGGCGACCGCCAAAGTGCAGGGCGCTGTCCATCTTCGGCGCCTGGCGCCAGATGACCTGGACGTTCTCCAGCCGTGGCGCGGCGCCCAGCGCCAGCTTGCCGCGCGCCACGGTCGTGCCGTTCACCCCGCCATCGGCCTCGGCATAGCTCCAGTAGATCAGGCCATTGGTCGCGTAAGCCGGGTCCAGGATCACGTCCAGAAGGCCGCCTTGGCCCGAGGCGAACACGGCCGGCAGGCCGGCGACGGCGGGCGAGAGCTTTCCGTCCTTGGACAGGACCCGCAGGCGTCCGGCCCGCTCGGTCACCAGGATCTCGCCGGAGGGCAGGAAGGCCAGGCCCCACGGGTGCTCGAGGCCGCTGGCCAGCACCTGGTACTGGCCCGTGGTGTTCGAGTTCAGGCCCGGCGCGCGGGTCTGGTTGGCGAAGGCCGGCTTTTGGTCGGGCGAGTTCGGCGACCGAGTCTCGACGGGCGCGCCGGTCTGGCCGGGCGCGGGCGGTTGAGCGGGCGCTGGGCCGCAGGCGGCCAGGGCGGCGGCGAGGGCGGCGGAGGCGGTGAGGATGGTGGAGCGCATCGGGAGAGCCTAGGACGGTTGTGGGGGGAGGGGGAAAGAGCCTTGCAGCCGGATTCGTTGCGCCCCGGCCAATCCACCCCCGGTGACTATGGGCCTTCTAATGATCTGGGGGGGCTTGGCCATGGGCTCAAGTCCAAGTCGAAAATGATCTTCGATCGTGGTCGCGGCGGAAGCCCCGAGACGTCGGAGATCGCGGCCTTGGCGCCTATATTGCGACCTCGCGGCGAAGATCACTGGCCGTCCGCGCCAGCTCCATCAGCTCCATCACCCGCAGAGCTTGCTCGATAGGCACGGGCGAGGGCGCGCCGGTGATGATGGCGTCGCGGACGCTGGCGTAGAAGGCGCGGTAGTCCGACGGCTCGGGGCTCACATCGGTGTGGGCCTGGACGTCGTTCTCGACCGTGGTCAGCACCCCGTGGCGGCTGTCGCGGCCATAGCCGGGCGCGCCGGGGATCATGCCGGCCTTCAATTGCGCCTCCTGCGGATCCAGGCCGTGCTTGAGGAAGCTGCCGGCGGTTCCGTGGACGGCTAGGCGCAGGTCGCTGGCGGCGGTCAGCAGGCTGGCGCGCAGGATGACGCGCAAGGTCGGATAGCGCAGCGTCACATGGAAATAGTCGTCGGCGCCCGCGCCGGGTCGCTGAATTCCGATGTCGGCGGCGATCGCCAGCGGTTCGCCGAACAATATGAGCGCCTGGTCCAGCAGATGCGGGCCCAGGTCCATCCAGACGCCGGCGCCCGGACCCGATCGCTCGCGCCAGCGGTCGCGGACGACCGGGCGGAAGCGATCGAAGTGGCTCTCGTACTGGGCGATCTGGCCCAAAGTTCCCTCGGCGATCAGACGCTTGAGGGTCAGGAAGTCGCTATCCCAGCGGCGATTGTGAAACGCCGTCAGCAGGGCTCCGGCCCGGGCGGCCGCCTCGGTCATGGTCCTGGCTTCTGCGGCGGTCAGGGCGAGGGGCTTGTCGACCACCACCGCCTTGCCGGCCTCCAGCGCGGCGATCGCCTGGGGGGCGTGCAGGGCGTTGGGCGTGGCGATGACCACGAGGTCGATGGCTGGATCGGCGAGAGCGCTTTCGAGCTCGGCGACGACGCGGACGTCCGGATGGTCGGCGGCCACCTTGGCGGGGTCGCTCGAGACCACGGTGGCTAGGCTCAAGCCCGGCGTGGCGGCGATCAGCGGGGCGTGGAAGATCTTGCCGACATAGCCGTATCCGACCAGGGCGACGTTGAGGATGCGCGAGTGGGGCATGGCGAAGCTGTAAACGAAAAGGGCCGGGGATTGCTCCCCGGCCCAGATCGCTTTCGCGTGAAGCGCGGCTTATTTCTCTGAGCGCGTTCGAGCGGTCTAACCGCTCACACTTAAACCTAACGCGCTCTAGATCTTCACCGGCTCCATCTTGGGCGTCAGCAGGTGGACGACCAGAAGGGCGATCAGATAGGCGCTGCCGGCGACGATGAAGATCGGCGTGTAGGTGCCGATGCTCTCCAGCACGCCGCCGATGTACTTCGAGAACACCATGCCGCCAAAGGCGCCCAGCATGCCGCCAATGCCGACGACCGAGCCGACGGCGCCGCGCGGGAACACGTCCGAGGGCAGGGTGTAGAGATTGGCCGAGAAGCCCTGGTGGGCGGCGGTGGCGACGCCGATGATCAGCACGGCCAGCCAGACGGAGTCCGCGTAGGAGGCGAACATCACCGGCACGGCCAGCAGGGCGCAGACCAGCATGGTCAGCTTGCGGGCCTTGTTGATCGAGGCGCCGTTTTTCAGCAGCCGCGAGGACAGCCAGCCGCCGCCGACGCTGCCGACGTCCGACAGCAGATAGATGGCGACGATCGGCGGGCCGAAGGTCTTGAGATCCAGGCCATAGCGCTTGCCCAGGAAGTCCGGCAGCCAGAACAGGAACATCCACCAGATCGGGTCGATCAGGAATTTGCCCAGGGCGTAGGCCCAGGTCTCGCGCTTGGTCAGCAGCTTGGTCCAGGCGATCTTCTCGACCGGATCGGCCGGATCCTGCTCGATGTGGGCCAGTTCAGCGGCCGAGAGGTTCTTGGTCTCGCGCGGGTTGCGATAGATCAGAAGCCAGATCGGCAGCCAGATCAGACCCGCCACGCCGGTGACGATGAAGGCCATCTGCCAGCCCCACGTCAGCACGATCGCGGGAACCACCAGGGGGGTCACGATCGCGCCGATGTTGGTGCCGGCGTTGAAGATGCCGGTGGCGAAGGCGCGTTCCTTCTTGGGGAACCACTCGGTCACGGCCTTGATACCGCCCGGGAAGCCGCCGGCTTCGCCGACGCCCAGGGCCATGCGGGCGATGATAAAGCCAGTCAGGCCGCGCGCGCCGGCGTGGGCGATGTGAGCGACTTGCCAGATCAGGAAGGCGATGCCGAAGCCCCAGCGGGCCCCGATCTTGTCCATGATCTTACCCCAGACGAGGTAGGCCACGGCGTAGGAGAGCTGAAAATAGAAGACGAGGTCGGCGTAGTCTTTTTCGCTCCAACCAAACTCCAGGGAGAGGTCGTGCTTCAGGAAGCCGATCGTCTGACGATCAACGTAGTTGATGACCATCGCAAAGAACAGCAGGGTGACGATCACCCAGCGGTATCGGCCGATCTTTTCCGACGGCTCTGGCGGCTTTGGAATATCCATCGACACGTTCTCCTTCCCTGGCTTCTATTTTTTCTATTTGGCCGGAACAGCGACGCAATCGACGCTACCAAACGGTCCAAAACTGATGTGGGCGACATCACCGGCGGCCACGTCATGGATGCCGGTGGTGGCGCCGGTCGTGACGATCATGCCCTTCTTTAGGGGCTTGCCGCGCGCGGCGACCACGCCCAGCAGGAAGGCCAGCGCCGCCAGCGGCGAGCCTGGAATGGTCGCCGCAGTGGCCGTGCCCACCGACTTGCCGTTGATGATGGTCTCGACGGGCATATCCTCCCAGGCGATGTCGCGCCAGTTGGAAATGGCCTGACCAATGATCTGACCATCATTGTTGCCGAAGTCCGAGGCCACGACCGTCGGGCCCAGGGCGTTGATGGTCTTCAGCGGGCTGCCCGCGATCTCAACGCCGACCAGGAGCTCGCCCACATAGTCGGCGGCTTCCTCGGCGGTCCATTGGGTTTTGTCGGCCGGAGCGTCCTGGCCCAGGCGGATGATGAACTCGGCCTCGACGGCGCAGAAGCCGCCCTCGATGGCGCGAAACGCGTTGGGCTGACCGTCGGTATTTGCCTGCTGGACCTTGGACTTGAAGATGCAGCCGGCCAGGCGTTCGGCGCCCAGGCGTTCGCGGTGCTGCGGCGGCACAAGGCCCACCTTCCAGCCGACCAGTTCGTCGGGCCACAGGTCGATGGCGATGTCCTGCACCGCGTAGCCGTCGGCCATGGTCGCGGGAATCACGTCACCCGGATAGCCGGGCACTGAAACCCCTTCCTGACGGGCCTTTACGAACTGGGGAGCAATGGCCTCGGGGGCGAACGCCTCGCTATGGGCCTCAGAAACGGTCACGCCGTGGATCCTCCCTAGAATTCGGCTCAATCCCGACTTGGCGGGTTTGCGAAGTGTCTAGTGGAAACCGGTGTCATTGACAATGAGGCGGTGAAGCTCCAGCGGCGAAAGGGGACCAGCCGCGCACGGCTTGACACTGGCGACAGCGCGTATAGCGTCGCCGAGAATTACGGACGTAAGCGCCATGCACATCACCGCCGCCGAAGCTCACGTCATGGAAGCGCTCTGGCGCCGCGCGCCGCTGTCGGCCGATGAACTGGTCGCCGAGGTCGGCGCCGCGCAGACCTGGGGCGAGGCCACCGTCAAGACGCTGATCAATCGCCTGCTGAAGAAGAAAGCCATCAAGTCCGAACGGGCCGAGGGCCGCCACGGCTATCGGCCGCTCGTCGATCGCAGCGCCTATGTCCAGGCCGAGAGCCAGGGCCTGCTTGATCGCCTGTTCGACGGTCAGCTCGCGCCCCTGATCAGCCATTTCGCTCAGCACCGCCCGCTGAAGCCGGACGAGGTCGCCAAGCTGAAGAAGCTGATCGAGGAGATGGGCGAGGGCGGCAAGGCCTAACCTCGCATCGCTCGCGCTTCGGGACCCGCCTTCAGCGCCCGCGCGGCGACGTCCAGACTGCGAACGGCAGACGGCTCGTCCTTCCGGTCCTCATCTTCTGGCCCCGGCCGACCTCGCAGCGCGGCGACGAAATCGTCACGCCAGGCGGTGACATCCTCGCGCCGGACATTGTCGAACAGCGCCTCCCAACGACGCTTGCGTTCCTCGAGGCTCATGGAGAGCGCGCGCTCCAGGGCGTCGGAAATCTCCTCCGGGCTGTTGGGATTGATGATCAGGGCGTCCTTCATCTGCCGCGCGGCGCCGGCGAAGCGTGAGAGGATCAGCACGCCAGGGTCTTCCGGGTTCTGAGCGGCGACATACTCCTTGGCCACCAGGTTCATGCCGTCGCGCATGGGCGTCACCAACGCCGCCTTGGCCGCGCGATAGACCCCCGCCAGCTCGTCGCGGCGATAGGAGCGGTTCACATAGCGAATCGGCGTGAAATCCATCTCGGCATAGGCGCCGTTGATCCGCCCGATCAGGCCGTCGAGGCGTCCGCGCAGATCCTGGTAGGCCTCGACCTCGTCGCGCGAGATCGGGGCGATCTGCAGCAGCATCACCTCGCGCCGCATCTCCGGATGGTCGTGCAGGAAGCGCTCGTAACCGATCAGTCGCTCCTCCAGGCCCTTGGAATAGTCGAGGCGATCGACGCCGACGATCATCTTGCGAAAGACGCTGTGGGCCATCATCCGGTCATAGGTTTTCTGCGCGTTCTCGCTCTGGACGATCTCGGTGAAGTCCTGGGCGTCGACGCCGATGGGAAAGGCGGCCGCGAGGGCTCGGCGACCGAACGCCACAAGCTCGCCGCGAGCGTTCTTCGCGCCCTGGACCTCTGAGAACACGTAGCCTTCGAACGCCTGGAGTGACTCCTCGGTCTGGAAGCCGATCAGGTCGTAGTCGAAGAGGGCCTCCACCAGCTGGCGGTGGCGGGGCAGGGTGACGACCAGCTGATGCGCCGGCCAGGGGATGTGCAGGAAGAAGCCGATCCGGTTGGTGATCCCCATCCGGCGAAGCTCCCGCGCCACCGGGATCAGGTGGTAGTCGTGCACCCAGACGATGTCGTCCGGCTCGATCAGCGGCGCCAGGGTCTCGGCGAAACGCTTGTTGACCCTGTCGTAGCCCTCGCCGAACGAGCGGTCATAAGCCGTCAGGTCAACGCGATAGTGGAAAAGGGGCCACAGCGTCTTGTTGGCGTAGCCGTTGTAGTATTCCTGGTAGTCGGTCTCTTCGAGATCGACCGTGGCGATGGTGACGCCTTCAATCCGCTGCATGTTCAGCTGACCGGTGAATTCCGGAATGGTCTTGCCGCTCCAGCCGAACCAGATGCCGGAATATTCGCGCAAGGCGGCGGCGAGCGCCATGGCCAGGCCTCCCACGCTGCCCTCGCCGCCCTCGGCGGGGTTTGGCGGACTGACGCGGTTGGAGACGACGATCAGGCGGCTCATGCGACGCTCTCCCTGGTTTCCGTCAGGCGCTCCAGCCAGTCGAGGACCTCGCCAGGGCCATCCAGACCGAAGCGGGCGAGCGTCGGGCGGGGTTTGCCGACCAGCACGCCGAACCCGCCCAGGCGCCGGGCGGCGCCGAAGCCATCTTCGTCGGTCAGGTCGTCGCCCACGAAAATCGGGATCGCGCCCTCGAATGGCGTCTCCATCAGGAACGTCGCCACGGCCGAGCCCTTGTCGGCGCCGGGCGTGCGCAGCTCGGCCACCATGTCGCCCAGCTGCAGGACAAGTCCCGTCGATCGCGATAGGCGCTCGGCCGCCTCAACGACGGCCTCGGCGCAGGTCGGGGCGTTGCGGTAGTGCAGGGCGACGCTCAGGCGCTTATCCTCGAACAGCAAGCCGCGCTCGCAGTCGGCCAGCTCGCCCAGGATGCGGCGGGCGTCCTCGAGGCCGGCGTCCGGCTGAAGCTCGACCACGCCGCCGCCGGCGGTGCGGCGCACCAGGCCGTGGATCGCGGCGATCGTCGATACGCCGCCGTCCAGTATGTGGTCGAGGTCTGGCAGCGACCGCCCGCTGACCACGGCCACGCGATCCTCAAACCGCTCCCGCAGTCGCGCGATTACGCGCGCGCGGCGAGCGTCGGGACCCACGTCGTCGGGGCGCGGCATGATCGGCGCCAGGGTGCCGTCGAGGTCGAGAAACAGCGCCGCGCGACGGGGAAGATTGAAAGGCGGGGGCGAGAAATCCACGGACTCCGCCCGCACGACCGGCGTAGCCGCGGCCATGACGAGAACCCCCTCATCTGTAAGCAACATGGGCCAAGAACGCCGAGCGGCCGGGTTCGATCCCGTCGGAGCGTGGAAGCTCACGGGTTTGTGCGGGGGGCGTGAGGGGGCGGACTTGAACGCCAAAGCCCTAAACAACCCGATCTTCCCGGCGAATGCCGGGACCCAGATCGAACCCAGTAGGCTGAGCTTGAAAGCGCTGAGCCATGGCGCGTCAGCCCCAAACGCTCGGGCTGAAATCTGGGCCCCGGCATTCGCCGGGGAGGTTGGACTGAAAAGGTCAGAACAGCAGTTTGCGCACGCTGAACTGCACCACCCGGCCGCGCGGATCCAGGTAGTCCGGCTGGTAGGTCACGGGGATCACGCCGGTGGCGTCGCGCACCGTCTGCTTGTCGTCGAACAGGTTGTTGACGGCCAAAGTCAGGCGGGTTCCGCGGAGGACCGGATACTTGGCGACCAGCTCGCGGCGGACGCCGAGATTGGCGAATAGGCGCAGGTTGACGGTGGCCAGGCTGGAGAAGTCGAGGTCCGTCGTGGCGCCGCCCGCGCCGCTGTCGACGTGTGTGCCGCTTTTCCAGTTGGCCGTCAGGCGTGCGCCGAGACCATAGCGGGTGATGCCGGCCTGGGCCTCGATCTCGTTGCGCGCCTGGCCGCCGCCCGATCCGATCACGTCGCCGCCCAGGAGGTCGAGGACAGGAACCCCGTCGGCGATCGTGACCTGCTCCTTCAGGTGAAGGGTGTGAAAAAGCGCCAGCTGCAGGCGGGTGGCGCGCGGATTGCCGCCGCCGCCGCCCCGGCCGCCGCCGAAGCCCTGTCCGCCGAAGCCCTGTCCGCCACCGGGACTCCGCGCGCTATCGCCGCTCCCGCCGCCGTCCAAGCCTGGGCGCGGAACCGTGTCGCCGACCGCCGGGGCCTGGGTTTGCTGCTGCAGGGCGTTGGGATCGGATGGCGTGTCGGTCGTCGGGGCTTGAGGCCGATCAGTCGCCTCGGCGCTGGGACGCGCAGCCAGGTCTCCGCCCAAGCGCTGCCGGACGTCGCCGGGCTGGGGCGGCGGCGCGGCGCCGATCTGCCGTGAAAAGTTGAAACCCCAACGAATCTGCTCGCTCTCGCGCTTGGCGAAGTTGACGGGCCGGGTGTCGATCCGGGTGAGCACGCCGTCGGCGTCGCGCGTGAAGCGTTCGGGGAAGGCTGCCTCGACGGCTGCGGTGGCCGCCGGGAAACTGGCGACCGGGTTGTCGATCCGCACGCGGCTGTAGTTGGCGGTCAGGGTCAGGCCCTGGATGTTCTGCGGCTTGTAGGTCGCGCCGAAGCGCAGGACGTTGCGGGTCTCGGCCCGAAGGTCAGGGTTGCCGCCGGTGATCCGGGTGACGTCGACGCTTTGGCCGCGCACATAGTCGAAGACCTGGGCGTTGGGCGTCGTAATTAGCGGATTGCCCAACTGGCTGATGCTGGGGGCGTTCTCCTGGCGCGTCGCTGAGACGATGAAGCTGACCGGCTTGACCGGCGACCAGGTCGCGCCGCCGCCGATCGTCGTCAGGCTGCCGAAGTCCGACACCGAGCGGACGGCGAGGTTCAGGTTGGTCGACAGATCGCCGATCCCGGCCCGCACGCCCTTTCGGCGGCTGGCCAGCGGCAGGTCGAAGCTGACCTGGGCATTGGCGTCGCCGCGCGATAGCTCGCTATCGCTCTCCACGCCGGAGCGACGCGAGGTCGCCTCCAGGCGCGAGCCGCTGACCCCGAGCTTCAGCGTGGTCGACAGATCGCCGGCCTTCAGCTTGGCAAGGGCGCCGTTGGCGACGAACTCCAGATCGCCACTGTCGGTGGTCGAGCGGGCGCGGTCGGCGTTGACGGAGAGGCCGGTCAGCGGCGCGAACGGATTGAACGTCGGGTCCAGCGCGGTCAGGCGCGCCTGGGGCCCGGTGATGTCGACGCTGCGATCGGTCTCAGTCTTGTTGATCGCGTGGTCGTAGTTGCCGGTCAGCGACATCCGTAGGGTCTCGGTGTCGCGGTTCAGGGTGAAACCGGCGTGCCCCGCGAGGTTGCGCGTCGTCTGGCCCAAGGCGTCCTGGTCGCCCAGATAGCGATAGAGGAGCACGTCCTGGCCGAACGGAGAGAACGGGTCGGCCGCCGGGATCACAAGGCGCGCCCGAGCAGGGCCGAGCAGGGCGTCGCTCTGCGACGCGGTCAGGCCCAGGTTCAGCGTCGCCGACACATTGTCGAGGATGTAGCGGTTGGTGACGCTGTTGATCGACAGCTGCCGATTGCGCGGCAGCAGGGTCCGGTCGTCGGTGATGTCGCTGATGTTGGCCCGGCCCGCAGTGGGCTGGAAGGCCGCCAGACTGGGCGCCGCTGTGGCGGCCGAGGTGGGGACGCCGGCGACCGTGACCGATGCGCCGGCCAGGGCGCTCAGAGCTGTCAGCTGACCGCCCGTGGTCGAGGCGATATTACCCGTAAAGTCGTAGAGGCCACTGTTTGAGCGACTGACCAGGTCCCGGTCGCTTTCAAGCAGCTGGTCGCTGTTCTGGATCTTGATGGCGAGATTGGTGCGGCCTTCGCGGTTCAGGCGCAGCTGGCTCCAGTTGAGCTGTTGGCTGGTCTGGCCGCCTTCCGTCGAGCCGCCGACCGTGGCGTCGACGGTCGACGCGCGGAAGCGCTGGCGCAGCACGATGTTCACGACCTTCTGGTCGGCGGCGTAGCCGTACTTGAGCGCCACCTCCTCGGGCAGGACCTCAACGCGCTGGATCGCCTCGGTCGGGATGTCGCGGATCTCGCCCTGGCCGGAGATGCGTCGCCCGTTCAGAAGCACGACGGGGGCGCCGCCGAGACCGCTGGTCGTCTGCGGCGTCAGCTCGGTCAGCAGGTCTTCCATGGATGAGACGCCGAACGCGCGCACGTCGGCGGCGGTTAGGGTCTGTTCCGGCGGAATATCGCCCAGCACCGCGCCATAGGGCTTGCCGCTGGCGGTGATGGTGATGGCCTCGACCTCGGTGTCGTCCGGCTCGGCCGCTGGGGCTGGCCTGGCGGCGGGCGTGGACGTCTGCGGCGCCCGCGCGGCCGAGGCGGGGGCGGGAGGCTTGGCGGGCTCGCGAGCGGCGGCAACGGGCTTGATGTCCTGGCCTTGTGCAGCGCCCGCGGCGACGCATCCCAGAAGGCCGACCAGGGCCAGCTTACGGTTCGTCAAGCGCAGTCTCCGGAGTCTCAAGGTCTCAAAATCGCGGATGCCTGCCGCATGTGGCGTCCGGATTTCAATGTTTTCCGAACTTGCAACATCTGGCCTTATGATCGCCTAACGCACCGAGGTCCAGGGACGGCTCAGCAGCACCGCGCAGTTGATCAGCCCGACCAGCGAATAGGTCTGCGGATAGTTTCCCCAGAGCTCGCCGTCCGCGAAACCGATGTCCTCGGACAACAGGCCCGCGCCCGTGCGACGCGACAGCATATCCTCGAAGAGCTCGCGCGCTTCCTCCGAGCGGCCCTGCAGATGCAGCGCTTCGATCAGCCAGAAGGTGCAGATGTTGAACGCCGTCTGCGGCGAGCCGAAGTCGTCCGGAGTAGCGTATCGCAGGAGATAGGCGCCGCGCCGCAGGCCTTCCTCCACGGCTCTCAGCGTGGCGAGGTTGCGCGGGTCCTCGGCCCGGTGGAAACGCAGGTCGACCAATTGCAGCAAGGAAGCGTCCAGCTCGTCACCCTCGAAGGTAGCGGCGAAGCGGCCCAGCTCCGTGTTCCAGGCGCGCGTCTCTATGACCTTGCGCACGTCGGTGGCTCGGCCGTTCCAGAAGGCGGCCTTTTCGGTCAGGCCCAGCTTCTCGGCGGCATTGCCCAGACGATCGCAGGCCGCCCAGCACATGGCCGACGAGTAGGTGTGGACATTGGCGCGGCCTCGGAACTCCCACAGGCTGGCGTCGGGCTTGTCGTGCATGCGGAAGGCCTGCTCGCCGACCGGCTCCAGCGCCTCGAAGTCGTCGATCGTCGCGGGGCGCAGCAGGCGCTCGTCGAAGAAGGCTTGCACCGTCGACAGCACGACCTGGCCGTAGACGTCGTTCTGGATGTGCTCATAGGCCTGGTTGCCGACTCGCACGGGGCCCATGCCACGATAGCCGGGCAAGTTGGGAGCGAGGGTCTCGGTCAGCACCTCCTCGAAGCCGACACCGAACAGGGGCTGGATATGGCCGCCCTCGGCCCGGTCGATGATGTTGCGCAGATAGCCGAGATAGTTCTCCAGCACGTCCACAGCGCCCAGCCGGTTCAGGGCCTGCACCACATAGTAGGCATCGCGCAGCCAGCAGTAGCGGTAGTCCCAGTTGCGGCCGCTGTTGGCGTGCTCGGGGATCGAGGTGGTCAGGGCCGCGACGATCGCGCCGGTTTCCTCGTGCATGCAGAGCTTCAAGGTGATGGCGGCGCGGATGACGGCTGTCTGCCATTCCAGAGGGACGGCCAGTCCTCTGACCCAATGCTTCCAATAGTTTTCGGTCTCGCGCAGCATCCGCTCGCAGGTCGGACCGACCGGCGCCTCGAAGCCCTCGTCCGGACCCAGGAACATGGCGATTGGCTTTTCGAGGCGGAACGAGCGCTCTTCCAGGACGTGCGAGACCGGCGCGTCGGTGGTCAGGCGCATGGTCATGTCCGAGCACAGGTAGCGGACATGGTGCGAGCCGCGCGTGTGCTCAGCGATCTTGGCGCCCCAGCTTGCCGTCGGGCGCAGGCGCAGGGTGATCCGCGCCACGCCGACGAGGGGGCGGATCAGGCGGATGAAGGCCGTGGGCCGGAAGATGCGGCCGAACTGCTGGTAGCGCGGCGCGAAGTCGAGGATTTCGATCCGCGCGCCGTCCTGGTCGGCAATCTCGGTGCGCAGGATCGGGGTGTTGCGGATGTAGCCCTGGCGGACCTCGGCGCGGCGGTCCACCCGCACCTCCCACAGGCCCTTGGCGTCCTGGCCGTCCGGATCGGCGTCGTCGAGCAGAGCGCTGAACACCGGATCGGAGTCCACCCGCGGCGCGCAGGCCCAGACGAAGCGGCCGGCGGTGTCGATCAGGGCGCTGACCGCGCAGTTGCCGATCGGAAAAAGGTCGAGCGTCTTCTTGTCCAAGGTCTTTATCCTGCCGCCCCCAGCGGTCCCCGTTCGCGAGGTGAAACCAACAGTGTGGCTTACGGGTTCCTGTCCTTGAGAAATCCGTCGTGAAGCGCGCGGCGGTGGTGGGGGCGCGGTTCCGTCGCGTTGACGGCGAAGGTCGCGGCGACCATCTGACTTCAAGGCGTGGCGCGGCCGCGCGAGCACGGCGGACACAGTGACGGTGAAGCGAGTTCTGAGATCCTGCGGCGTCCTGGCGGCGGCGCTGAGCGTGTTTCCCGCCTCGCCAGTCCTGGCCCAGTCCCAAAGCCCGCCCGTCGCCGCTGGTCGCCAGGTTCAGGCGGTTCCGGTGGTCCCGGCGAAGCCAGCGGTCGATCTGACATCCTTGTCGCTGAGCGCCAGCCAGGCCGACGCCCTGGCCCAGGCGCTGCGCGGCGCCGAAGCCCATGGTCTGCCGCCAGAAAGGTTCGCGCCCGACGCGGGGATGGCGCTTCTGGCCGGCCAGGATCCCGCCGGGCGGGCAAAGGGGCAAGCGGCGCTGATCGACCTGACCCTGGCCTACGCCCGCGCCGTCCATGTCGGCCGCCTGCCGGCCAGTGGCTTCATGACCGAGTGGGGGCTGCGGCCCGAGCCCTACGATCCCGCGCCCGACTTCGCCGCCGCCGTCCAGCAAGACCGGCTGGCCGCCTGGCTGTCCAGCCTGCCGCCGCCGTATACGGGCTACCAGACCCTTATGACGGGCCTTGAGACTTATCGCGGTTTCGCGGCCAAGGGCGGCTGGCGTCCGGTTCCATCGGGGCCCAGCCTGACGGAAGGCATAGTCGATCCTCGGGTGAAGGCGCTTCGGGCGCGGTTGGCGGCCGAGGACCCGACGGTCACCGCCATGGGTAGCGACGTCTACGATCCTGCCCTCGTCCTGGCGGTCCAGCGCGCCCAGAAGCGCTTTGGCCTCGATCCCGACGGCGTGGTCGGTCCTGGAACGCTGAACGCTCTGAACGTCCCGATCGAGCGGCGGATCGACCAGATCGAGGCCAATATGGAGCGCTGGCGCTGGCTGCCCCAGACCCTGCCGGCCGACCGCATCCAGGTGAACGTCGCCGCCGCCGTCATGTCGGTGTTCCAGCAGGATACGCCGACCCTGACCATGCGCGCGGTCACTGGCCGTCCGGGCGACGAGACGCCGATGCTGTCGTCGATGATCCACAGCATCGTCCTAAACCCGCCGTGGAACGTGCCCCAGTCGATCGCGACCAAGGAGCTGTGGCCCAAGGAACAGGCCGATCCCGGCTATCTGGAGCGCAACGACTTCATCGTGATCCCGACCGGCGACGGCGGCACGCGCTTGCAGCAGAAAGCCGGCCCCAAGGCGGCGCTGGGCCAGGTGAAGTTCGACTTCAACAACCCCTACGGCGTCTATCTGCACGACACGCCCAGCCGCTTGAAGTTCGACAGCTTCAGTCGGCTAGCCAGCCACGGCTGCGTGCGGCTTCAGAAGCCGATCGAACTGATCAAGCTGCTGATGGCCGGCGATCCGGTCTGGACGCCCGAAAAGATCGACGCCACCCTGGCCTCGGGCGACACCGTGCGGGCTAAGCTGCCGCAGCAAATGGCGGTCTTCCTACTGTACTGGACAGCCTATGTGACCCCGGACGGGCAGGTGAACTTCCGCGACGATCCGTACGGTTGGGACAAGGCGCTGGTGCAGCGTATCGCCGCACTGTGACCCGGCTCAGCTTGCATTCCTGACGCTGTTGCGTTGTCCTGCCCGCACTTCAGTGTCGGGTAAGGGCGTAAAGCATGCATCGACGTAAGCTGCTCCAGTGGGGGCTGGGCGCTTTGGGGGCTGGCCTTCTGCCGCTCGCGGCCGCTCGCGCCGACGACGACATCATCGGCGCGATCCTGCAGGGAAAACACTCGGCCGCGCCGCCGGTTCCCGCGCCGCCCGTCCTGCGGCCCACGCCGATGGAGGCTCCTGTCCCCGTCGAGACGCGATGGGTTCACCTGCACAACGTCCATACCGGCGAGAAGCTGGAAGCGGCCTACTGGGAAAATGGGGACTACGTGCCCGACGCCGTCCAGGCGCTGAACAAGGTGCTGCGCGACTATCGCAACGACCAGGTCCATCCGATGGACACTGGTCTCTATGATATCCTAGGCAAGATTCAGGCGCGCACCGAAGCCAAGACGCCGTTCCAGGTGATCTCCGGCTATCGCTCGCCGGCGACCAACAAGATGCTGGCCAATCGCAGCGGCGAAGTCGCCAAGCACAGCCTCCACATGGAAGGCAAGGCGATGGACATCTATCTCGAAGACGTGGCGCTGGAGCACGTCAGGGCCGCAGCCCTGGATCTTGGCATGGGTGGTGTGGGTTATTACCCCCAGAGCCGGTTCGTCCATGTGGACGTCGGCCGCGTGCGCCAATGGAAGGGCGCGTAACCCAGGCGAGTTAAGATGAGCGAGCGTCGTGGCGGCCGGTTCGGCTGGATTTTTGTCGGCTTCGTCCTCGGCGTCCTCACCACCTTCGTGGCGATCTTCTTTCTCAGCCTCGCCGACGATGTCGGTCCGGCGGACTATTTCGAGCCGCGCGCCACCGCCGCCGAGCAGGCGGCTGACGCGGCCATGAGCAGAGCACCGGAACCGGAAGCGCCTCCGCCGGCCGCCCCATCGCCGGCTCCCGCGCCCGAGGGCCCCGCCACTGCGCCACCGCCGCCGGCTCAACTCGACCCGCAGGTCGCCGAGGACGCGGCGGCGGCAGGCATGACCTCGCGCGCCCCGTCGCGGTGATCCGCGACAACCCGTCTCATCATCCATCCACAGGCTGCTGACACCGCGCTGGCGGCAGGAGGGGCGCAGTTTCCTTAGGCTATCAAGGAGATGCGCTTGACCATCAAGGGAAGCTGCCTCTGTGGAGGGGTTCGGTTCGAACTGTTCGAGCCGCCGGCCCTGATGGGCGCCTGCCACTGTTCGCGCTGTCGCAAGGCGGGCTCCGCAGCCTATCTCTATGTCCGCGCCGAGGCCCTGCACTGGCTGGCGGGGCGGGCGCTGCTGACCCGCTATAAGCCTCGGCCGCCGTTCCGCTTCACTCGCACCTTCTGCAAGCGCTGCGGCACGGCGTTCGGCGATCCAGAGACAGGAAGGGTGGTCGCCATCGCCGCCAGTTGCCTGGACGATGATCCTGGCGTGCGGGCGGCGTTCCACGAGTACGCGCCGGATGAGGCGCCTTGGTCGCCAGGCTGCTTCGACGCGCCCTACAGCCCAAATGAAAAAGGGCGGCGACCCGAAGGCCGCCGCCCCTCAAGAAAGCAGGAAGGCTGAGCCCTTATTGCTTGGGCATCGGCATGGCGGGCATCGAGCCGGCCTTGCTCTTCATCGCCACGTGCTGAGCCGGGGGCAGCGGGATCAGGCCACGGCCCTGCAGGTAGCCGCCGCGACCCGTGGCGGCGTCCGACACGAACTCGGTGACGAACTCCTTCAGGCCCGGCGTCACGCCGACCTGAGACTTCTTCACGTAGATGAAGAGCGAGCGCGACAGCGGATACTGACCGCTAGCGATCGCTTGGGCCGTCGGCTTCACGCCATTGATCGCCGCGCCCTTGATGCGCGAGCCGTTCTCTTCGAGGAACGAGTAGCCAAAGACGCCCAGGGCGTTCGGGGTCTTTTCGATCGTGCCGACGATGGCGTTGTCGTTTTCGCCCGCGTCAATCCAGCCGCCGTCGGTGCGCATCGGCGAGACGGTGGCCTTGAACTTCTTCTCGTCGGCGGCCTTCATCTTGGCCAGGGTCGGCAGCTTGGCCGCGCCGCCTTCGATGCCCAGTTCGATCCAGGCGTCGCGGGTGCCCGAGGTCGGCGGCGGGCCGTAGGCCAGGATGCGCGCCTTCGGCAGGTTGGGACCCACTTCGTTCCAGTTCTTGTAGGGCTGCTTCACGATCTGGCCGCCGCGCAGAGTCTGGTCGGCCAGACCCAGGTACAGCTGCTCAAGCTTGAAGTTGAAGTCCGGGCCCTTCTTGTCGCTGGCGACGACGATGCCGTCGAAGCCGATCTTGATCTCGACGATGTCCTTCACGCCAGCCTTTTGGCAGGCTTGGAACTCGGACTTCTTCATCGGACGCGAGGCGTTGGCGATGTCGGGGAACCGCTCGCCCGTGCCGCCGCAGAACATCTTGATGCCGCCGCCGGTTCCCAGGCTCTCGATCTTGGGCGACTTCCTGCCGGTCTTCTTCGAGAAGTTCTCGGCCACGCGCGTGGAGAAAGGGAACACCGTCGAGGAGCCGGCGGCCCAGACGTAGTCGCGGGCCGCGTGGGCCTGATCGGCGACGGCGAGCAGGGCGATGGTCGCAACCGCGCCAAGGAGCTTGTTCATGTCGTCAAATCCTGTGTCGTCCGGGAAGTGGGGAGAACATGCCGGACCGATGCCTGGGCTTTTGTCACAGTTCGACGACAGTTTTGCGACAGCGTCCGTAGGCGGACGAAGCTTGGCCATGAGGGCGCGGCGGACCAACTGCCTTGACCCCCGTCTCCGGCGCGCCTACGCCGGACGGTGAAGGCATGGAGGCTCGCAAGGCCTCCGGGAACGCGGTGACCAATCCGCGGCTGCCCCCGCAACTGTGATCGCCCGTTGATCGTCACGGCCTCACGCCACTGGGACTTGAAACTCCTGGGAAGGCGCCGCGACAGGAGGGCGTAAGCCAGGAGACCGGCCTTCGTCACATCAACGCGGCCGGCGGGGTGTCCGGCGAGGGACGGACGATGACTGAAGAACCGCACAACGAGGCGGCCCAAAACGAGGCTGCAAAGAACGCGCGCCATAACGCCAGGATGAAGGCCATCCAGGCCGCTCGCGCCAAGATGATGGCCGAGAAGAACATCGAGAAGGGCCTCCTGATCGTTCACACCGGGGCGGGCAAGGGCAAGACCACGGCGGCGCTGGGTATGGCCATCCGCGCCATCGGCCACGGCCACAGGGTCAGCATCATCCAGTTCATCAAGGGCGCGATGACCACTGGCGAAAAGGTGGTGTTCGACGCCTTCCCAGATCAAGTCGAGTTCCGGCCGATGGGCGAGGGCTTCACCTGGGACACCCAGGACCGCGCCCGCGACATCGCCGTGGCGCGCCAAGCCTGGGAGGTCATCAAGGCTCGCATTCTCGACCCCGACGACTGGGACATGGTTGTGGCTGACGAGCTGAACATCATCCTGCGCTACGACTACCTGCCGCTGGCCGAGGTCCTGGAGGTCATCGCCGCGCGGCCCGAGGGTAAGCACGTGGTCATAACCGGCCGTAACGCGCCCGATGAGCTGATCGAGGTCGCCGATCTCGTCACGGAGATGGCCCAGGTCAAGCACCCGTTCCGAGACGGCGTGAAGGCCCAGGCGGGGATCGAGTTTTGAGCGTCCTTCGCGAAGTGGACGACGGCCCGGCGGTGGTGGTCTGCGACACCTGCCGCTTTTCGGCCGATGAGCGCGACAGCCCGGAGGGCGTTCGCGGCGGGGCCTTGCTGGCGAAAGCCCTGCGTGAGGCGGCCGACGGGACGGGCGTGGCGGTTCAGACCATGCCGTGCCTCTTCAACTGCGGCCAGCACTGCTCGGTGCACCTGCGGGCGCCGGGCAAAATCGGCTATGTGCTGGGCCGGTTCGAGCCAACCGCGCAGGCGGCGCGAGCGATCCTGGACTATGCGGTCGCCTATGCGGATAGCGAGGAGGGCGTCGTTCCCTACCGCCAGTGGCCCGAGGGCGTGAAGGGCCACTTCATCGTCCGCGTGCCGCCGGCGGGGAAGCTGGTGGCGGACTAGCCCTCACCACCAGCCATAGCGCGGCGCGTAGTAGGCTCTCAGGTCGTCGACCTCGCGTTCGGCGTCGCGGATCGCGGCCTCGGCGCGACGGCCGTCCTCGATCGCGTCGCGGCGTTCGCGGCGCAGGCGCTGCAGGCGGTCGCGCAGCTCGCGGGTCTGCTCATCGGTCAGCTTGGGATTGCGCAGCTCGTCCTCGACTCCGTCGGCCTGACGCGCGCGCCTTTCCGCCCGCGCGTCCGCGTTGCTGAGCTCGGATCTGGCGCTTTCGAGACGGCTCACGGCCGCATGCACCCGCTCGCCGTCGGCATAGCCGCCGAGGAATTCCGGCTCGACGGGCGGCGGGCAGACGCCGGCGTAGGCATGGCCTTGGCGGCCGACGCGGAAACCGTTCGTCTCGGTGCAATAGCGTCTCAGGCCCTGGTCGCGCCCTTGACTGTAGAGGCTCATGTCCGGGGTGACGCTGCTCTTCTGGCAGGCCTTGGCGTGGTTCTCAACGCGGCTCATGGGCCGACCGTCGACGCCATCCATATAGCCGATCGTGCGCCAGTCGCCTTGCAGGCATTCTTCCTGACTGAGCGTGGCGCAGGCGGTGACGGTCAAGCCGGCGACAACGACGAAGGCCCAGGCGACAACGGATCGGATGACGCGAGCACGCATTTAGACCTCCCCAGGGCTTGACCCTCGGGCGCACCTAAAGCTTGGCCGCGTGAACCTGCGCTGAACGACGCTTAAGGCATGGACGCTGCGGCGGGTGGCGCATAGACGCCCGGCGCGCCGGGGCCAACCGGCAGCTGCAGCCCGACCCACGCCAACACCAGCGTCATGCCCGCGATGGCGAAGCCGATCGTATAGGGCAGCATCAGCGCGACCATCGAGCCGACCCCAAAGCGCGGTCGCCATTTCTGGCTTATGATCAGCACCAGCGGGAAGTTCGAGGCCAGGGGCGTGACGATGTTGAAGATTGAGTCGCCCATCCGGTAGGCGGCGGTGGTCATCTCCGGCGAGATTCCCAGCAGCATCAGCATCGGCACGACGATCGGCGCCATGGCGCTCCACTTGGCCGAGGCCGAGCCGATCAACAGGTCCATGAAGGACGACATGATCAGCAGGGCGATCAGCAACAGGGGCTTGGGCAGCCCCACGCCGCGCAGGGCCTCGGCGCCATGGACGGCCATGACGGGGCCCAGCTTCGACCAGGCGAACATCGCCACGAAGTGCGCGGCGAAGAAGGCCAGGACCAGATAGGGCGCCATGCCGCGCATGCCCTCGGCCATCATCGCCACGATGTCGCGATGTGACTTCACCGATCCGGTGGCCGAGCCGTAGGCCCAGCCACTGGCCAGGAACAGCAGCATGAAGGCCGCGATCAGCGACTGATAGAAGGGCGTCATGCGGCTTGGCCCGGTCGCCTCGGCGTCGACCAGCGGCGCGAAGTGCGGCCATAGCGTGAGGGCCGCAAATAGGCCGACGACCACGAGGGCGGCGACGCCGGCCCGGCGCAGGCCGCGCTTTTGGGCCGCGCCGATCTCCTCCAGCACCAGGTCGGGCGCGGCGGCGGCGGTGTCCTCGCGGGTCCAAGGGCCCAGGCGCGGCTCGACCACCCGGTCGGTGACCCACCAGGCGATGGGCGTGAACAGGGTTCCGATGGCCAGGGTGAACCACCAGTTGCCCAGGGGGTTCATGACGAAAGCCGGGTCGATCAGCTGGGCGGCCGGCGCGGTGATCCCCAGGATCAGCACGTCGAACTGGCCGGGAATGATATTGCCGGCGAAGGCGCCGGAAATGCCGGCATAGGCGACGGCGACGCCGGCCAGCGGATGCCGGCCCGCCTCGGCGTAGATCAGGGCGGCCATCGGGATCAGCACGACATAGGCCGCGTCGGCGGCGTGGTGCGACATCACCCCGATCACGAAGACCGCAGGACTGAGGATGGTCTTGGGCAGCTTGCGGATCGCATCGCCCAGCAGGGCCCCAAACAGGCCCGAACGCTCGGCGACGGCGGCGCCCAGCATGACCACCAGGACCAGCCCCAGCGGCGGGAACTTGGTCATGGTCTCGGGCATGTCGACCAGAAGCTTGGCCAGGTTTTCGCGGGACAGCAGGCTTTCGGCGCGCAGCATCTCGCCGGTGACCGGGTTGATCGCGCTCCAGCCTACCGTCGCGGCGATTACCGAGCCAGCGACCAGCAGAGCGATGCAGCCAAGGAAGATGAAGACCGGATCGGGCAGGGCGTCGCCGACCCGCTCGATCCGGTCCAACAATCGCCGCCAGCGCCGTTCCCCCACGCCGCTCGGCGCGATTGTTTCATTCATCCCGCCACCCCCATTTGGCGGAGGGACGGTGTCAGCCCCCTCGACTCGCGACAAGCCTATGCGGCGCGAGTATTCAGCCATGCGTCTACACATGGCTGAAGAGGGCGATGAGGCTTAAGGCCTTGGCTCAGCCGGCGGCGGAGCCTGCGGGGCGCCGCTGTTGGGCGCGGTGGGCGCGGCCGGGTCGGCGGGGACGGTCAGCGGCGCGAGCGGCAGGCCATCGGGGCCGATCTCGCCTTCCAGCGGCAGGCCCAGGTCCTCTAGCGGGTCTTCGGCGGGACGCAGGGAGACGTCGCGGCCCAGGGCCGACAGCATGAAGGCCTTCCAGATCTTGGCGGGCTCGCCGCCGCCGACCACGCCATTCATCGGGCTGTTGTCGTCGTTGCCGACCCAGACCCCGACCACCAGATCGTCGACATAGCCGACGAAGATCGCGTCGTGATAGTTCTGGGTGGTGCCGGTCTTGCCATAGGCGCCCTCAATGGCCGCCTCCACGCCGGTGCCGCGATGGGTGGCCGAGCGCAGGAGATCGCGCATGTTGGCCAGAACCTTGGGATCGTAGGGCGTGGTCTTGGGCTTACCGAAGCTCTCCAGCGCGTGCGGAACGATCGGGTATTCCCCCGCCGCCACCGAGGCGTAGGCGGCCGTCAGCCGCGTCAGGCTCATCGAGCCCGTGCCCAGCGCCATGGTCAGGTCGTCGGGGATCTTCTCGGTGATCCCGAGGTCGCGGGCGACCTTGATGACCTTGGCCGGACCCAGGTCATGGGCCAGACGCACGGCCGCGACATTGGACGAGCCGGCGAAGGCGGTGATCAGCGGCACCTCTCGGGCGTGGTACTTGCCCTCATGGTTCTTGGGCATGTAGCCGCTGACCTGCACGGGCGTATCGAGGATCGGGGTGGTGGTGGTCATCCCCTCGCGCAGGGCGGCCAGGTAGACAAACAGCTTGAACGCCGAGCCCGGCTGGCGTTCGCCATCGGCGCGGTTGAACTGGCTCTGCTTGTAGTCGCGGCCGCCGACCATTGCGACGACGCGACCGTCCTTGCGCATGGCCACCAGAGCGCCCTGGGTGACGTTCAGGACCTTGCCGTCGCGTTCGATGAAGTCGTTGAGGATCTTCTCGGCCTTTTCCTGGAGCTTGGGGTCCAGGGTGGTGCGGACGATGGTCTCGCCATAGCGGGCGCCGATGCTGGCGCGGGCCTGGGGCAGGGCCCAATCGGCGAAGTACGAGCCCGTGGGCAGCTTGTCCTGGATCTGGATCGGCGAGACGTCGCCCACCGCGTCCGACTGGGCCTGGGTGATCGTACCGGTCTCGACCATGGCGCCCAGGACAATGCGCATCCGCTCGCGGGCGCCTTCGAGGTTGTTGGTCGGCGCCAGGCGCGAGGGGGCTTTCACCAGGCCCGCCAGCATGGCGGCCTCGCCGATCGACAACTGCTCGGGCTGCTTGCCGAAATAGTGCCGGGCCGCTGCCCGCAGGCCAAAGGCGCCGTCGCCGAAATAGACCGACGAGAGATAGCGCGACAGGATCTCGGCCTTGGAGAGGCGCGCTTCCAGATAGACGGCGATCAGGGCCTCTTGCGCCTTGCGACGAAGATTTCGGTCGCTGGACAGGAAGGCGTTCTTGGCCAGTTGCTGGGTGATGGTCGAACCGCCTTCGGAGACGCCGCCGGCTTGAGCGTTCTTGCCCAGCGCCCGAGCGATGGCCTTCGGGTCCACGCCCATGTGGCTGTAGAAGCGGCGGTCCTCGATGGCGATGAAGGCGCCGGGCACGTAAGACGGCAGCTTGGCCGCGTCGATCGGCGCTTCCTTGTACGAGCCGCGCTTGGCGATCGGCGAGCCGTCGCTGGCGACCAGGACGATGGCCGAGTTGTTCAGCGGCTCCAGCGCCCGGCTCAGAGGCAGCGACCAGAACAGCGAGGCGACCAGCACCACGACCAGCACAGCCAAGGCGGCGATCGCGCCGACCATCCACAGGTGGCGTTTCCAGAAGGGTTTGCGCGTGGTCGCAGGCTCGGGTTCTGGCTCGGGTTCAGGCGGAGGCTCAACCGGCGCCGGCTCAGAGCTCGTCGCGGGCGCAGGATCGGCCAACGCCGCTTGCGGGTCGCGGGTCTGGCGCGGCGGCGTATTGGGGTCGAGGTCGTTCGGATCGTCGGACATGGGATCGGCGCTCGCTTCGGGCGCACGCCCGCACTCGTCGTCGGCGCTCATACCACACGGTCCCGGCAAGCCAAGCGCGCGGAACGGGAAGTTTTTCCGGTCGCGCCCCTTGAATGGGGACAGGGCGACCATAACTAACCTCCCCGTGAGGCCGATGCCTCTGCCCTTTCCTGGGCGTTTCCTCCCTGACTTTCCAAGCCCGGCCTTGTCGCCGGGCTTTTCTTTTTTAGCGCGCCAGCAGCGCTCGTAGCTGGGTCAGGGCGCGGTCGGGCGGGGACTGGTAGGCGATCGGCGTCACGAACTGACCCTTGGCGTCGAACAGATAGATCGAGGAAGAGTGGTCGATCGTGTAGCCGCCGCCATCCTGCGGGACCTTCTGGTAGTAGACGCGGTAGGCCTTAGCCGCCTTGGCGACGGTCTCGGGCGTTCCCGTGAAGCCCTGAATGCGCGGGTCGAAGTTCGACAGATAGGTGCGCAGCTGCTCGGGCGTGTCGCGCTCGGGATCGACCGAGACAAACACCACGTTCAGCTTGTCGGCGTCGGGCCCCAGCATCTTCAGCAAGGCCGTCAGGTCCGTCAGGGTGGTGGGGCAGACCTCCGGACAATAGGTGAAGCCGAAGAAGATCGCCGTGGGCTTGCCCAGCAGCGACTGCTCGGTGACCGGCTTGCCGTTCATGTCGACCAGGTTGAACGGCCCGCCGATCTTGACCCGTGACCGCGCGGCGCTAGCGCCGTCCTGGCGGTTGCAGGCGGCCAGAGGCGCGGCGGCCAGAAGAATGGCCGCCGTTGCGAGGAGGGCTTTGCGCATTAGTGCGCCATGCCGGGCATGGGCGGGATCTTAACGACGGCGTCGATCGTCACCGGCGGGGCGGACTTGAACTTCAAGGTCAGCGGCACCTTGGCGCCTTCCTTTAACTGCGCTTTGGGGCCGATCAGCATCAGGTGGTCGGCGCCCGGCTTCAGCGCCACGGCCTTGCCGGGCGGCAGGGCCAGGCCGTCGGGCAACTTGCGCATCCGCATCACGGCGCCGTCCATCGACATGGTGTGGATCTCGCCGCTGCCGGCGGCGGGGCTCTCGACCGAGACGAGGCGATCCTCGCTCTTGGCGGTCAGGGTCACATAGCAGCCGGCGGCCATCGCGCCGGCGACGGTGGGACGGCACCAGGCGTCCGTGGCGGCGACCTTCGGGGCGGGGGCGGCGACGGCGGTCGAGGCGAACGCGGCGGCAGAGACCGCGATCAGGGTCAGGATCTTCATGGTCAGGCTCCAGCTTTGAGAGGCGGCGAGGTCAGTCGCCGAAGGACGAGGTCGATCAGAAGGGCCGCGATCAGCGATACGCCGACCAGTGGATAGAATATGGCGAGCGGCAGCACGATCGCCAGCAGGCCGGCATAGGCGCCGCGCGTCGTCGGGCGGGCTGGGGCGGCCAGGCGGCCCTTGGGGCGGCGCTTCCACCACATCACGAGGGCCGAGACGCCCAGCAGCCAGATCGCGACGCATCCAGCCAGCATGACCAGCTTGTTGATCAGGCCGAACTGCTGGCCCTGGTGGACAGCGATGCCCCACTCGATCGCCTTGGCGGCGGGGCCGAAGTCGCGATAGCCGACGTCGGCCAGCACACGGCCGTCGCGACCATCGAGGTAAACGGTGCGGGTCTTCTCGATCTGGTCGGGCATGTAAGCGGCGGTCCAGGTCCCGCCTGGGGTCTTGGGCAGGGTCAGGGTGAAACCGTTCGCCAGGCCGGCCGCGCGCGCCTTGGCGACGATGGTGTCGGCGTCCAGCGGCGCGGCCAGCGCCATCATCATCGCCGTGTGGTCGTGACCTTCCATGCCAGACATCGGCGGGGTCTTGGTCTGCAAGGCCCACGGCACGCCTTCGGCGGGCTCGGGGGCGGGCTTGGCCGCGTGGTGCTGCTCGGCGACGGGCGGCTTGGGACGACCAAGGCCAGCCTCCGTCGTGATCTGGCGGACCTCCTTGCCCCAGAAGGCCGACCACGGCATGCCGGTGACGGCCAGGAATACGATCACTAGGCCGGTGAAGGCGCCGGTGACGGCATGGAAATCACGCCAGAACAGGCGCTTGGCGGGCTTGCTCCGTACCGTGACGATCCCGCCGGCCTGACCGCGCGGCCACCATAGGAAGATCCCGGTGGCGACCAGCACGATGGCCCAGCCGGCGACGACCTCGACCAGCAGGTTCATCACCGGGCCCGCGATCTCCAGGCTGTGCAGGTGTTTGACGAAGCCCATGAAACCGCCGGGCTGGGTCTGGCCCAGGTACTGGCCGGTATGCGGATCGACATAGGCGGTGCGCTTGCCCTCGGTCGTCTGGACGCCGAGCTGGACCGACCGGTCGCCCCGCGCAGGGATCGTCAGCTGGCCGACCTTGCCGCCGGTCCCCGCCTGCGCGGAGGCGATCCAGGCGCTTGGCGCGGTCGTGGCCGGGCTATCGGCGACAACGACCAGGGGGCGGTGGACGATGGCCGAAAGCTCTGCCTTGAACAAATAGAGCCCGCCGGTCAGGGCCATCAGCATCAGGATCGGCAGCACCAGAAGGCCGGCATAGAAGTGCCAGCGCCAGAAGGCGCGGTAGAGGTCTCCGGCCGAAGCCGGGCGTTCACGGGTCTCGATCGCGGACATCGCGAGCTCCGAGGCTTGGTCGGCGGCCCTCGCGAGCCGCCGACCGATCAGGATCAGAAGTTGACGGTCACGCCGCCGAACACCGAACGGCCGTCGCCCGGCCACAGGGTGGCGGTGGCGGTGGTCCAGGCCACGGCGGCCTGGGTGTTGGAGACGTAGGCCTTGTCCGTCAGGTTCCGCGCGTCCAGGAACAGCGACACGGCGGGCGTGACCTTCCAGCCGGCGTTCAGGTTCAGGATCGCGTAGCCCGGAGCCTTCTTCGTGTTCTTGTAGTCGATCCACTGGTCGGTGGCCGACCACTCGACCGACGGCGCCACGAACCAGCCGCGCGGGTCGTCATAGCGGACTTCCGAGCGATAGAAGTGCTTGGGCACGATCGGCAGGCGGTTGTCGTGGTAGTCGACGTCGTCCTTGAAGCGGAAGTCCGAATAGGTCCAGGTCTGGCGGATCCGCCACTTGGGGGCCACGGCCCAGTCCAGCGCCGCCTCTACGCCTTGGTGCATCGTCTTGTCGGCGTTGAAGGTGGCGGCCGGGATCGACGAGCTGACCGCATATTGCAGCATCTCGTTCTTCAGCTCGGCGCGATAGAGCGTCAGGTCGTAGGTGAACGGGCCGCGATGGCCGCGCGTCCCGACTTCGCCGGTCCAGGCCTTCTGCGCCTTCACCGGGGTGAAGCCGACATTGGTCGGGGTCATGGAGCTGAAGTTCGGCGGCTCGACCGAGCGGGTGACGTTGGCGAACACCTGATCGCCGGCCTCGTTCTGCCAGAGCAGGCCAACGCGCGGCGAGACCCAGTTGTAGGTCTTGGAGGCGTCCAGGTTGAACGTGCTTCTCACGCCCGGAACCGCGACGCTGACATAGTCGCGCTCGGCCTGGCCCCAGGTGGCGCCCGCGACGACCGCGAGTTGGTCCGTCACGAACAGCCGGCCTTCGCCGAACACGTCAATGGCCTTGGCGTTCTGGTAAGAGATCGACTGCAGCGCGCCGCGGCCGCCCCGGTTGTTGATGTAGAAGTGCGAGTCCAGGTCGCCCTGGCGATACCAGGCGCCGAAGAAGGCATCGGCCCGCTTGCCGCCGATCTCGCCGTCCCAGTCGAAGCGGCCGAAGGCGCCGTAGTTGCGGCTTTCCTGGTCGATGACCTGGAAGATCGGGTGGTCCAGCTCCTTCCAGACGCCATACAGCGCGCCTTGGAAGACGAGCTGGTCGTTCAGGCGCCAGGTCGTCTGCAGCGAGCTGCGCACGCCGCGCTGGTTGCGGCCCTGGTCGACGGCGGCGTTGGAGGCGGCGGTCTGGCGGGGGTTCTTGTTGAACTGGTCCAGCGTCAGCGAGCCAGGGATCTCCTGGTTGATGTTCGAGCCGTTGACGATGAAGCGCACCTCTCGGTCCTGGCCGAAGGAGCGGCCGATATTGAGGCTGCCGAACTGGATGTTCTGCTGGCTCTGCGAGCGCCAGCCCTGGCTGGTCTGGTTAGTGGCCGCCGCATAGACGTCCCAGTCGCCGGACTGCCGTGCGATGGCGACGTGCTCGCGCAGCAGACCATAGGAGCCGCCGTCGATGCGAACCTGGTTGGAAAAGCCCGCGTCCTTGCCCGTCGGCGTGACCATGTTGATCGCCCCGCCCAAGAGGGCGCCGCCAAAGCGCAGGGCGTTACCGCCGCGATAGACCTCGGCGTAGCGGGTGTTCAGCGGATCGGCGACCTGGCTGTCGCCATAACCGTCGGCCTCGTTCAGCGGCACGCCGTCCTGGGCGATCAAGAGGCCCCGGTTGTGGCTGGCGTTGCCGATGCCCGAGCCGCGGATCGAGATGCGGATGTCGCCGCCCCACTTGCGTTGGGCGTAGACGCCGGGCGCGTCGCGCAGCATGTCGTCCAGCGCCAGGGTCTGGCGGCCCAAGTAGCTCTCTTGCGAGATGACCGACACCGCGCCGGGGGTCTCGGACAGACGCTTGCGGGCGTCGGCGACGACGGGCGGATCCTCGGGATTGCGGCGGGCGGTGACGATGACCGAGGAGACTTCGGTGTCGGCCGGCTTGTCGGCGGCTTGGGCGACGGGCGGAACGAAGGCGGCGATGGCCGTGGCGGCCAGGAGGAGAGACTTCATGATTTGGTCCTTGGGCGCGACTTGGCGCGCCATGCGTAGGCAGAACTGAAAAAGCGGATGGGCGTGCGCGAGCGGACGCGACCGCATGGCGGCGCTTACGCTCCAGCGCTCGGCCGGAGGCTAGATCAGCTGGCTGGGAGGACCTCTGGCCGGCAGGGGCGGGGCGGCGAGGCCTCGTCCCGGGGCGAGATGGGTGACGCGCGAGGGTGCGATCGGCGCGTAGGCGACGAACGCGACCTTGGCGACCGTGACGGCGCTGGGCGGTGGAGCGCCCGCGCCGTGACCAGCGAACGGGCAGGGCGTGTCGTGCGCGGAGTTGTCGGCGCCGCCGCTCTTGTCCTGGTGGCCGGCTAGGGCTTCGCCCGGCTGGACCAGCTTGGCGCCGTCGCCGGTGCAGAGCACCAGGGCGAACGGTAGGCCGTTGCGCGAATCCGGCGCGGTCATGAAGCCGGCCGGGATCATCACCTTCAAGGCGACCGCCAGCGCCGCGAGCGTCATGAAGACGGCGCGAGGCAAGAGGCTGCGGTGAAGCGGCGGACGAGTCACGAGAGCGGCTTTAGTCGAAGACGCCAAACTTGTCGCCTCCGTGTTTTTCCGGAGTGGTATCGGGTTCGGCGCTGCGGGGTCGCGTCCGTGCGAGGTCTGGCCTATATACGCGCGCTCGAAGTTGGCGCCCGAGACGCCTCGCAAAGCACGGTCATGACGTTCCAGCCCGCCCGTTTCTCCGTCGCTCCGATGATGGATTGGACCGATCGACACTGCCGGTCGCTGCATCGCGTCCTGTCCAGCCAGGCGCTGCTTTATAGCGAGATGGTGACCAGCGGGGCGGTCGTTCATGGCGATCGCGAGAAGCTGCTGGGTTTCGACGCTGGCCAGCACTCGGTTGCGCTGCAGCTAGGCGGCTCTGACCCGGCTGAGTTGGCGCAGGCCGCGCGGATCGGCGAGGACTGGGGCTATGACGAGATCAATCTGAACGTTGGCTGCCCCTCGGACCGCGTGCAGAGCGGCCGCTTCGGCGCCTGCCTGATGCGCGAGCCGGACCTCGTCGCCGAGTGTATGGCCGCGATCAAGGGCGCGGTGAAGGTTCCCGCCACGGTCAAGTGCCGGATCGGCGTCGACGACCAGGACCCGGAAGAGAGTCTCTTCACCTTGGTTGACCGCTGCGCCGCCGCCGGGATCGACAGCTTCGTCGTCCACGCCCGCAAGGCTTGGCTGCAAGGCCTGTCGCCGAAGGAGAACCGGGACATCCCGCCGCTGGACTATGATCTGGTCTATCGGCTCAAGCGCGAGCGCCCGAACCTGACCATCGCGATCAATGGCGGCGTGCCCAGCGTCGATGCGGCGCTCGAGCATCTGGCCAACGGCGTCGATGGCGTGATGCTGGGCCGGGCGGCCTATCACGAGGCCGGCTTGTTGGGCGAAGTCGATCGGCGCGTGTTCGGCATGGATGTCGCCGATGTCGACAGCTTTGAAGCGGTCGAGCGCTACCGGCCCTATCTGGCGCGCGAGCTGGCGGGCGGGACGCACCTGGCCGCCATGACGCGGCACATGCTGGGCCTGTTTCACGGCCTGCCCGGTGCGCGGGCCTGGCGGCGCATCCTGACGGTCGAGGGCGTCAAGTCAGGCGCCGGTCTCGACGTCGTCGATCGGGCTCTGGACGCCGTGCGCGCGGCGCTGGCCTCGCGCGAGGACCGGACCGCGCCCGCCGTTTGAGGCTTAAGGGTGCAGGATCAGGGCGTCCTGGGTGGCTTCGAACCGCGATAGGCGGCCCAGATAGCTCATGCCTAGCAGCGAGTTCTCGAGGCCCTTCTCGATCACCAGGGCGTCGACATCGCGGACCGTGGCGCCGGCGATCGCGACGCTGGCCAGCTTGATCGAGGCGGCGCGGGTGCGGCCGTCGGCGGTGATCACGTTGTAATCGTAGGTCAGCTTGCTGGTGTCGATACCCAAACGCTGAGCGTCGGCCATGCTGAGCGAAACCGCAGTGGCGCCGGTGTCGACCAGGAAGCGCACATCTTGGCCGTCTACGGCGGCCTTGGCCCAGAAGTGACCGTCACTGTCCTTGGCGATCTGGGCGGGGCCGCCCTCGGCGTCGCCCAGGGTCGCGGCGGCGGCGGATGGCGCGCGCAGCTCGGGATGGCGCAGATCGTCGAGCGAAACCACGGCCTTGGCCGCGCCAACGGCCGACAGGGCGCCCACCAGAGCGATCGCCGCAAACCTAAACATCGAAGACATCCCGCCTTGTAGGCTCCCAAGACCGCTTCTGCGGCTTCCTTCAATCATTAGGAGGCAGGCGTTTTCAAGGCGTGAATCCGGCGAGGGTTTTTCACGCGGCGGTTATCGTTCTTCTGGAAAGTATTCCTGAATTCTGACAATCTTGATTACATGAATTTAATAAACTGGATTACGTTTATGTAATTAAATTTATGTCTTGGAATTAACTTCAGAGAATTCGTGTTCGCAGATAGATCCTCCTGGCAATAGAATTGTCCTGTTGAGGGGAAGCCATTATGAGAGCTCTGATTATCGCCACTGTCGCGCTTGGATCGTTTGCCAGCGTCGCCCAGGCCGGTGTGTCCAACCTGAGCTATCTGGAGGCGGCGCGCTGTCGAGGCCTCGCGGCGTCCGAGAACCTGGGCAAGCTGGACACGACCGCGCTGGACGCGTTCTTGCGGGCTGAGAGCCCTTCGCGCGACCTGGCGGTCCGCACGTCCGCCAATAACAAAATGCAAGCCGCCCTCAAGGAGGCCAATGCCGCCGAAGGGGAAAAGAAGGCCAAGCTGATCGCTAAGCGAGACGGCGACTGCGCCGCCTATATCGCCGGCGGCCAGTAAGCTCAGCGCCCCGCCGCCGCCATCAGCGCGGCCATAGGGTCCGGACGATCGGGGAGGGCGGCAGTGATCGCCGCTCGCTCCTCGTCGCTTAGTTTCGCCCAGCCGGCGATCTCGGCCAGGGTGCGACGACAGCCCAGGCAGTAACCGCTCGCGCCGTTCACCGCGCATACCTTCACGCATGGTGTGGCGATCGGGCGAGGTGGTCTGGCCGGCGGCGTTGTCGTCATGGCGGCAGCATCCCTGTTCCGTCTTCGATCTTCAAGCCGTCAGGGGTTGCTTTGGGCGCGGACGGGTTTAAGTCCGCGCTCATGACCGCTTCGCCCTTCGCCGACATTCGCCAACTCGCCGTCTCGCCGCCCGCGCCGGGACCTTCCCCGACGCTGGAGCAGGGCGGACGGCTGGCCGAGATTTCGGCCTGGCTCACCGCCTGGAGCGGTAAGAGCCCGCCGGCGGTGAACCGTCCGGTCGTGGCGCTGTACGCCGGCGCCCGCCAGGGCGTGGGGCCGCGCGGCTATGCCCGCGATCGTCTGGAAGCCATCGCCTCGGGCGGAGCCACCGTTTCGCGGCTGGCGGGCGTCCAGGGTGCGGGGCTGGAGGCCTTCGACCTGGCCATCGACCGTCCATCGCCGGATTCCGCCGAGAAGCCCTCGATGAGCGAGAAGGAAGCCGCCGCCACCATGGCCTTCGGCATGGAGGCCCTGGCCAAGCAGCCTGATCTGCTGATCCCGGGCGTCATCGTCGCCGAACCCACCCGCACAGCCGCAGCCATCTGCCTGGCGCTGTTTGGCGGCGAGGCTTCGGACTGGTCCGACGATCCCGAGCCCGCCGCCGCCGCCGTCGCCCGCGCCAAGGCCGAGGGCATGACCGACGATCCCCTCGAGATCCTGCGCCAGCTGGGCGGACGCGAGACCGCCGCCGTGGTTGGCGCGATCTTGGCCGCCCGCGTCCAGAAGGTCCCGGTCCTGCTGGACGGCTACGCCGCCTGCGCCGCCGCCGCCATTCTGCGCGCGCTCGAGCCCGAGGCGATCGACCATTGCCTGGCGGCGCATGTCAGCCCCGCCAAGGGCCACGCCCGTCTGCTGGAAATCCTCGACAAGCGGCCGCTTCTGGCGCTCGATACTTTGGACGAGGAGGGCGTCGGCGGTGCCTCGGCCCTAGCCCTAGTCAAGCTGGCCTGCGAGGTCCGATAGGCGGCTCGGCGTCAGTCCAAGTGAACGCGGATCACATTTGCTTCCGTTGACGCTAACGTCATCTTTCCAAACGCCCGTTCGACCGATATCGTAAGCTCCGAAACGCAATAACGGCTTCCTCTAGAGAGGCCGATTGGAACGGGAGCTGGCCATGAATCTCGACTTCTCGCCCGAGGACCTCGCCTTCCGCGACGAGGTGCGCGCCTTCATCGCCGAGAACTATCCGGCGGGCCTGCGTGAAAAGCAGGAGGAGGGCGAGGAAATGGCCAAGCACGATTTCCTCGCTTGGCACCGCATCCTGGCCCAGAAGGGCTGGGTGGCCCCGGCTTGGCCGACCCAGTACGGGGGGCCTGGCTGGACGTCCGTGCAGCGCTACATCTGGTCGGAAGAGACCGCCCGCGCCGACTGCGTGCCGATCCTGCCGTTCGGCATCAACATGGTCGGGCCGGTGATCTACACCTTCGGCACCCCTGAACAGAAAGAGCGTTTCCTGCCGCCGACCCTGTCGGGCGACATCTGGTGGAGCCAGGGCTATTCCGAGCCCGGCGCCGGCTCCGACCTCGCCAGCCTCAAGACCAAGGCTGAGCGCTTCACAGGCGACGACGGCAAGGAATACTATCTGGTCAACGGCCAGAAAACCTGGACCACCCTGGCCCAGCACGGCGACTGGATTTTCTGTCTGGTCCGCACCGACCCCAACGCCAAGATCCAGGAAGGCATCTCGTTCCTGCTGATCGACATGAAGTCGCCCGGCGTGACCGTGCGGCCGATCATCACCCTGGGCGGCGAGCACGAGGTCAACGAGGTCTGGCTCGAGAACGTCAAGGTGCCGGTCGAGAACCGCATCTACGACGAGAACAAGGGCTGGACCTGCGCCAAGTTCCTGCTGGCCCACGAGCGCTCGGGGATCGCGGGCGTCGCCCGCTCCAAGCGCGGCATCGAGCGCATCCGCCAGATCGCCTCGACGGAACTCGGCGACGACGGCGCGGCCCTGATCAAGGACCCGATGTTCAAGCGCAAGGTCGCCGAGCTGGAGATCGACCTGACGGCGCTGGAATATACCGAACTGCGCACCCTGGCCGGTGAAGCCGCCGGCAAGGGGCCAGGTCCGGAGTCGAGCGTGCTGAAAATCAAGGGCACCGAGATCCAGCAACGGATCACCGAACTGGTGCTGGAGGCGGCCGGCCACTATGGCGCGCCGTACTTCCGCGGCTTCCCGACCGACGGCGACAACGCCCACCCGATCGGCCCAGACTTCGCCCACCGCGCCGCGCCGACCTATTTCAACGTCCGCAAGACGTCGATCTACGGCGGCTCCAACGAGATCCAGCGCAACATCATCGCCAAGATGGTTCTGGGGCTCTAGCGTCAACTTAGCACCCCTCCCCCTTGCGGGGAGGGGATGGGGGTGGGGGTGTCAGCACGGACGCCAGGAGCTTTGCACCATTCCGACCGAGCCGATCGCTCGGCCAAGCGGATGCGTCGCGAGCTGACCCTGGCGGAGAAGCTGTTCTGGAAGGCGCTGAAGAAGGTTGAGATTCCCGGATCTCATTTTCGTCGGCAGGCGCCTTTCGGGTCCTACATCGTGGACTTCGTCTGCCACCATCACCGGCTGATCGTCGAGGTGGATGGCGCGGTTCACGACCTGGAACACGTGGCCGCTCGCGACGCCGAACGCCAAGCTTGGCTGGAAGCGCGTGGGTACCGGGTGATCCGGGTTTCCAACTCACAGGCCATCAACGACCCGTATTCGGCGGTCGAGAGAATATTGGCGCTCGTCGGCGCCGACACCCCCACCCCCGGCCCCTCCCCGCAAGGGGGAGGGGAGACGGTCGCAGAACAATAGAGGAAACCCAGGGATGGATTTCAACTTCACCGAAGAACAGTCGATGCTCCGCGACACGATCGCGAGCTTCCTGCAGGACAAGTACGACTTCGACACCCGCCGCAAGATCGTCAGCTCCGACAGCGGCTGGCGCGCCGACTACTGGAAGGCCTTCGCCGAGGAGCTGGGCATCCTGGGCGCGCCGTTCTCGGAGGAGCTGGGTGGACTTGGCGGCGGCGCGGTCGACAACATGATCGTCATGGAGGAGTTCGGTAAGGCGCTCGTCATCGAGCCCTATCTGGGCACCGTGGTGATCGGCGGCGGATTCCTGAAGCACTCGGGTCATGCCGACGCCGCCTCGGTGATCGAGGGGATCATCGGCGGGACCACCACCATCGCCTTCGCCTATGGCGAGCCGCAGGCCCGCTACACCTGGCGCGACCTGAAGACGACGGCCAAGAAGGACGGCGCGGCGCGGGCTGGACCCTCAACGGCCACAAGGCCGTGGTGATCGGCGCGCCGTTCGCCACCCATCTGATCGTCACCGCCCGCACGGGCGGCGCTCAGCGCGACGCTGGCGGTGTCGGGGTGTTCCTGGTCGACAAGAGCCTGCCAGGCATCGTCACCCGCGACTATCCGACGGTCGACGGCAATCGCGCCTCGGAAGTCTATTTCGAGAATGTCTCGGTCCCCGCCGACGCCCTGCTCGCCGAGGACGGCCTGGCTCTGGTCGACAAGGTGATCGACGAGGCCACGGCCGCCGTCGGCGCCGAGGCCGTGGGTGTGCTGCGCAAGCTGCACGAGGGCACGCTGGACTACGCCAAGCAGCGCAAACAGTTCGGCACGGCCATCGCCAACTTCCAGGTGCTGCAGCACCGCATGGTCGACATGTTCATCGAGCTTGAGCAGTCGGTCTCCATGACCTACATGGCCACGATCAAGCTGGAGGAAGGCGCCGATGAGCGCGCCAAGGCCGTCTCAGCCATGAAGGTGCGCATCGGCCGCGCCTGCAAGTTCGTGGGTCAGAACGCCATCCAGATCCACGCGGGGCGGGCATGACTGACGAGCTGGCCATCGGCCACTACTTCAAGCGCGCCAGCATGATCGAGGGCCTGTTCGGCTCGGTCGACCACCATCTGAAGCGCTACGAGGCCCTGTCCTTCGACGCGGCGGCCTGATCTGGCGCTTCAGCCCACGGAAGAACCGCCAAAAGAGCCGAAGCCGCCTGCGTCACGCCGACGCGGGCGGCTTTTTCGTTCAGCCCGCGTTCCAGTGCGCCCAACTCCGCGCCGTCGTCCGTTCAACCTCTTGAAGCACGCGCAAGGAGGCAGACGGATGATCGGCGAAGAGACCCACATGACGGCGGAAGCGATCGCCCTGGTCGAGGCCAACGCCCGCCTGCTGATCGACCAGGCGCGCGAAGCCAAGCTGTCGGCCGCGCGGTTCGAAGCCGCTCTGGCCCTGGTGGTCGGCGTGGTCGCCAACGATCCCGACCTTCAGGGAAGCGTTATCCTGCAACGGATCGCGGGGCAGATCCGTCTCTGCGCCGACCTGCCGGATCTGGCGGCTGATACGATCGGCTGTGATGAGGAGCGCGTCTCTCCCGCCATCCTGCGGGCCGCCGCTGAGGTTCTGGGCGATGTCGAAGAGGCCAAGCGCGCTGCGGCGGCCGATGGCGCATCGGTGACCTTGCACTAGGCTCCGTGCGTGCGCTGAGGGATTTGCTCCGGCTGCGTCTCAGGGTTCATCGAGCGGAGCGGGTCGCGCTCAGCGCGTTTTGTCGCGTTGTCGACACGCAAGAGGCACGCAAACTGTACCTAGACGCGCTGACGACGAGGACAGATCACCCTCTCCGAACGCCACGCGCGTCTCCTGGTCCTAGTCGCCAATCTGGGAGGCCGCGCCGCTGTGAATGTATCGAAGATGAACCACGCCATGCTCTCGTTCGCCTTCATGGGCGGGATGCTGGTGGGTGGCCGTTCGAGCCCGAAGCCTGTCAAATCGTCCGCCAAGTCAGGACGGAAGTAAGTCTCCAAGTGTGAAGTAAGTCTCCAAGTGTCATGAACTATTACAACCCCCAAGGTGGAAGGCCTCTGTCGGAACCGGCGGAGGCCTTCTTCCTAAGGATTTAGCCCTGTGGCTTGGCTGCCGTGTTGCATTCGGCGATGGCGGCGTCGTCCAGCGACTGGCCGCGATAGTCGAAGGCGCTCAGCTCGCCAAGCTGGCCGGCCAGCTTGCGGCAGGCGCGCGCCACGGCGGGACCGAACCTTGGTCGTGGTGCAGAGGTCGTCCTTACAGCGCCAAACCGAGCCGTCCTGCGGATGAACTGTTCCATCGTGGTCGGCGTCTTCAGCTTCAGCGAGGCCCCTTCGCTG
>NZ_PEGH01000003.1 GCF_002737755.1 Caulobacter sp. BP25 | reverse complement strand
AAACACTTAGAGCGTGACCCGTGCCGAAACCGGTTCCACTTTCGGCGTCACGCTCTAGCCCACCGCCTCGCGCAGCATTTCCAGCGCTGTGACGATCGCCGCAAGCTGCACAGCCTCTCGCGTGTCGCCCAGGAACCGTTCGTGGCGATGGATGACCGAGCGATTGGCGCGAGCCACGGCGAAATGGACTGTGCCAACAGGTTTCAGCGGCGTGCCGCCGCCAGGACCAGCGACGCGGTGATCGCGACGCCACATGCCGTTGCTCTCGCGAACGCGCGCCTTCGGCCATCATGCGGGCCACGGCTCTGAGACCGCGCCATGTCGGCGATCAGGTCGCCAGGAACCCCAGCATCTCGGACTTGGCGCGATTGGTATAGGTAACAAAGCCTCGATCGAAGACGTCGGAAGCTCCGGGATCGCGCAGACGGCTCCCGCGACGAACCACCGGTGCAGCTTTCCGCCGTGACGATGCGCAAGGACGGCCACGCGCCTCGTCTATCAGCAGGCGGGCCAGGGTCCAATTTCCAGCGGGAACATGCAAGTCTCCGTCTTCGCGCCGTTAGCCTAACCTGTTCAGGCCGGAGTCTCGACCGATACGACGGCGGAGGCGGCCAGGCCCTCGCCGCGCCCGGTGAAGCCCATCTTCTCGGTCGTGGTTGCCTTGACGCTGACCCGGTCGACCGGGAGGTCCAGGATTTCCGCCAGTCGTTCGCGCATGCTTGGCGATGGGGTTTGATCTTGGGACGCTCGCAGATCAGCGTCACGTCGACATTGACCAGCGCGCCGCCCTTGGCGGTCACGAGCTCGGCGGCGTGCTTCAGGAACTGGTCCGACGCCGCGCCTTTCCACTTGGGATCGGTCGGCGGAAGTGATCTCCGATGTCGCCTTCGCCGATCGCGCCAAGAATGGCGTCGGTCAGGCGTGCAGGCCCGCGTCGGCGTCCGAATGGCGATCAGGGTTTCATCGTGCTTGATCGCGACGCCGCAGAGCCAGACTTCCTCGCCCGGTCCCAGCGATGGGCGTCAAAGCCCTGGCCGACACGGGTGATGCGCGCGGCGCCGGCGAGACGTTCAGCCATGGCGAAATCCTCTGGTAGGTCAGTTTCATCAGTAGCGGGTCGCCCGGGGCGATCGCCACGCGTCCGCCAGCAGCCTCGATCAGCTGGACATCGTCGGTGGGCTCGCCGCCTAGCCAGGCGGCATAGGCGTCGACAAAGGTCTGGCGGCGGGCGGCCTGGGGCGTCTGAGCACGCCATAGGTTCGCACGAGAGGTCGTCACCGGGTTCTGGTCGGGTTCGGCGCGCTTCAGGGTGTCGGCGACGGGGAGGGCGGGCAGGGCGGCGTCGGCGTCCTTGAGCGCCTGGAGCACGTCGTGAATTGTTTTCTGGCTGAGCAGGGGGCGGGCCGCGTCATGGATCAGCGTCGGCTCCTCCCTCGGTCGGTGGGCGAGGGCGGCTAGTCCGGCCTGGACTGAGAGCGCCCGGGTCGCGCCGCCACGCGCCGATCGCCAATCCGTAAGTCCATGAAGAACGCTTGGTAGGGCCGCTTCGCCGTCTTCCGTCGTCACGATCACGACGTCGGACGCGCCAGCGGCGAGGAAAGCCTCGACCGACCACCTCAAAACGGGTTTTCCGGCCAACATACGCCATTGCTTTGCCTGGCCTGGTCCGGCCCGGGTTCCCGAGCCAGCAGCGACGATTACGGCGGAGAAGGTCATAGGGGCTGTTTAGTCGGACGACGGCCTATGTCCAGTCGATCCGGGCTTTACTGCGCCGCACAATGTGCCTAAAAAGAATGCTACGGGGATGATCAGAAAATGAGCAACAAGCTCGAGGTCGGCGGGATTAGCGTCCCTGGTCGGGTGTGGATTGCGCCTATGACCGGGGTCTCTGACCTGCCCTTCAGAGAAACGGCCACGGCGCTCGGCGCGCCCTATGTGGCGACGGAGATGGTGGCCAGCGCGGAGTTCGCGAGGGGGCGTCCCGACGTCGTCCGCCGCGCGGCTGTCGGCGAAGGCTTGCCGCTGACCGTGATCCAGCTGGTCGGCCGCGATATCGACTTCATGGCCCAAGGCGCGCGAATGGCCGCGGAGGCCGGCGCCGAGATCATTGACCTGAATTTCGGATGCCCTGCCAAAGAGGTCGCCGCCGGCGCGGCTTGTGGTTCGGCCCTGATGCGCGAGCCTGACCTGGCCGAGGCCCTGGTCGCGGCGGCCGTTGAGGCGGTAGACGTCCCGGTGACGGTCAAGATGCGGCTTGGCTGGGATGATGCTAGCCGAAACGCGCCGGAAATCGCCGCGCGCGCCGAAGCGGTTGGCGCGAAAGCTATCACTGTCCATGGCCGTACGCGTAACCAGTTCTACAAGGGCGTCGCTGACTGGTCCGCCGTCGCCGGGGTCAAGAAGGCCGTGTCAGTGCCGGTGCTAGTTAATGGCGACATCGTCGATGGCGAGAGCGCTCGGCTGGCCCTTGAGCAATCCGGCGCTGATGGGGTGATGATCGGGCGCGGCGTCTATGGGCGTCCCTGGATCGCTGGAGCGATCGAAGCCGCCTTGGACGGGCGCGGCTTCGTTGAGCCCGACGCCGAGGAACGTCTGGCGATCGTGATCACCCACTTCCGTCGCAGCCTGTCATTCTATGGCGAACGGCTGGGCCTGAAGATGTTTCGCAAGCACCTGGCTTCGTACATCGAGGCCGCGCCTTGGCCCGAGACGAGCGAAGCGCGCCGCGTCGCGCGCGCCACCCTGTGCCGCCTAGAGGATCCCGCCGCCGTGGAGGCCGCTCTGCGCGACCTCTGGCTGGCGGGCGGGAGATTAGCCGCATGACCGACCGAGCCCGCGTATTGGGCGGTGTCGCCGCCGACGCTTTGAAGTCCGCGGCCTTCGATCTCAGTCCCGAACCCGCGCTCGTGGTGGATCGCGAGGGCGGCCTCGTCGCTGTCAATGAGGCGGCAGAGGCGCTGTTTGGCCACGGCCTTTCTCTTCTGGCGCGGGGACGCTTCCGGGCTGCCTTGCCGCCGGGCTCGGTGCTCGTCTCGTTGCTCGACCGGGCCATCTCTGAAGGCGCGCTCGTCCGCGAGCACGGTGTCGAGGTCAACCTGTTCGGACAGCCGCCTTTCGAGGCGGACGGCGCGGCGGCGCCGCTGGGCGACGGCTCGGTCCTGCTTACGCTGCATGTCAAAGGCGTTTTGGGTATTGATCGGGGAGCGGACACTGCGGGCCTCCGGTCGGTCGTGGGCCTGGGCAAGATGCTTGCCCACGAGATCAAGAACCCGCTGGCGGGTATCCGCGGCGCCGCGCAACTGCTGAAGACCGGCGCCAGCGCCGTGGACCAGCCGCTGGCGCAGCTTATCGTCGACGAGACCGACCGCATCCGCCGTCTGGTCGATCGCATGGAAGCGTTTTCGGATGACGCTCCGACACCGCGCGAACCGGTCAATATCCACCAGGTTCTGGACCGCGTCCGAGCCCTGGTCGCGAATGGGGTCGCCGACGGCTTGCAGCTCAAGGAGAGCTACGATCCTTCGCTCCCTCCGGTATGGGGCGATGAGGACCACCTGATCCAGATTTTCCTGAACCTGACCAAGAACGCGGCCGAGGCGGCGCACATGCGGGGTGACGGGCGAGGAGCGATCTCGATCCACACCGCCTGGAGACCCGGCGTCCGAGTTCGCGGTGCTGACGGCAAGTCTACGAGTGGAGCGCCGATCGAGGTGCGGGTTGTCGACAACGGACCTGGCGTTCCGACCACCCTGCGCGATCACCTCTTTCAGCCGTTCGTGACCACCAAGGCCAATGGCACCGGTCTTGGCCTTGCGCTTGTGACCAAGCTGGTCACCGCCCACGGAGGTCTGATCGACTTCGAGTCTGAGCCTGGCCGCACCGTTTTCCGCGTGCTGCTGCCCATCGCGCCTCAAAATGGCGCTGCCGATACTGTTTCCGGAGACGCGTGAGTATGAACGCCGCGAGCAAGAAGATCCTGATCGCCGACGACGACAGCTCGGTCCGCCTGGTGCTCAGCCAAGCCTTCACGCGGCTGGGCTACCAAGTGCGCGCCACCGGCAACGCCACCACGCTACTCAAGTGGGTCACCGACGGCGAGGGCGACCTTGTCGTCACCGACGTGATGATGCCCGACGAGAACGTCTTCGACGTATTGCCGCGCATCCGCAAGGAACGTCCGAAGCTGCCGATCATCGTGATGAGCGCGCAGAATACCCTGCTTACCGCGGTCAACGCGGCGGACGCAGGAGCGTTCGAGTATGTCTCCAAGCCCTTCGATCTCGACGACGTAACGGCCGCCGCTCGGCGAGCCCTGTCGCGACCGGCGGATACGGAAGCGTCCAAGGCTCAGGCGCGCGCCATGCGTGATGAGCGCCTGCCGCTAATTGGTCGCTCGGCGCCGATGCAGGAGGTCTATCGCACGATCGCTCGCCTCGTTGGCGCAGACCTAACGGTCCTGATCCTGGGTGAGAGCGGCACCGGTAAAGAGCTGGTGGCCCGGGCGCTGCATGAGCTGGGACGCCGGCGCGACGGAAAGTTCGTTGTCCTGAATCTCGCCGCCGTGCCGCGCGAGCGGGTCGAAGTTGAGCTGTTCGGACGGGGCGAGGGCGACAATGGCCGCCTGGTCGAGGCTGATGGCGGGACCCTGTTCCTGGACGAGATCGGGGACATGCCGCTCGACGCTCAAACCCGTCTGCTGCGCGTGATCGACGGCACCGAACCGGTGATCAACCCCAAGACCGGTCGCCGACCAAACGTGCGGATCATCGCCGCGACAAACCGCGATCTGCGGGGTCTGATCCAGCAGGGCCTGTTCCGCGAGGACCTGTTCTTCCGCCTCAACGTGGCGCCGGTTCGCTTGCCGCCGCTACGCGACCGCGCCGAGGACATTCCGGATCTGGCGCGAACCTTCCTGTTGCGTGCGGCGCGGGAAGGTCTTCCCGCTAAGACAATCGACCAGAGCGCGTTGGACAGACTGAAGAGCTATCCGTGGCCCGGCAACGTGCGCGAGCTTGAGAATCTGATGCGCCGCATGTGCGCCCTCTACGCCGAGGAGCTGATTACCGCACGTATCGTCGATCGCGAGCTCCAGGACCACACGCCCGCAGTGCGGTCCGAGGAAGGGCCTGTCACGCTTTCGACCTTAGTCGAGCGGCACCTGGCTTCGCACTTCGCAGATCAGCCTGATGGGGTGCCGCCGCCTGGGCTATACGACCGAGTGCTGCAGGAAATCGAGCGGCCGCTGATCCAGCTGACCCTGTCGGCCACGCGGGGCAATCAGGTGCGCGCGGCCGAAATCCTGGGACTCAACCGCAATACCCTGCGCAAGAAAATTCAGGATCTTGGCGTGGAAATGACCCGAGGTCGTCGCTAGGCCTGAAGCATTCCTAGCACATAGCTGTTGAATTCAGGGCACACCCCCTTAAAATCAGGGTGATGGCTTCAGTGGCTTACGCGACGGGATCGGAAGCCCCGCCGACCCGGTTCAGCCGGGCCTGGTGGCGTGAGCTTTTGCGGTCGCGCTATCTGGTTTCGGGTGGCTATGTGCTGGCGGTCCTGCTGACCGTCGCCGGCGTCGCCCTTGCGTCTTCTCCGCCCAAGACCGACTCGATCAGCACAGCCAGCACGGTGATTCTCATCGTTCTGGGCTTCAATCTCGTCCTGATCCTTGGTGTGGCCACTATCGTTGGCCTGCGCCTCTATGATTTGATCGACGCCCGCGCCAGCGACGAGGGCGCCCGGCTGCATTTGCGTTTCGTCGGCCTTTTCTCACTCGCCGCCGTGGCGCCAGCGGTCATCGTGGCGCTGTTTTTTGGCGTGCTGGTCAATCGGGGCGTGGATGGCTGGTTCAGCCAGAAAGTCCAGACCGTGGTCGGCAATTCGGCCAAGGTCGCCAACTCGTACGTTGAGCAGCAGAAGAACTACATATCGGAGCACATCGCTCCGATGGCTGCGGATCTGAACCGGGCAGCGCCGGCGATGTCTCAGTCGCCGGTGGCGTTCGGTCACTTTCTGGCGGGCGTGATGGAGGACAATGGCTTCTCGGCCGCTTACGTGCTGGACCGCGACGGTCGTATCTTGGCGCGCGCCGAGACAGCCGCTGCGCCGCCGTTCTTGGCCCCACCTCCATCCAGCTATCAGGCCACCGACAGTGGCGAGGTCAGCGCCCAGCGCTTTGTCTCAAACGACCTTTTTCGAGCGCTCTACAAGCTGAGAGCGTTTCCCGACGGCTATCTGTACGTGGTGCGGCCGATCGAACAGGGCATTCTGAGTCACCTGATCGAGACCCAGGACGCTCTCTTGTCGTATCGCGACGCCGAGCGGAGCCGGGGGCGAATCCAGGCGATCTTCGCCCTCAGCTATCTGGAAACCGCGCTGCTCGTCCTGGTCGCGGCGATTTGGGTCGGCATCGCCGCCGCAAACTCGATCGCCGGCCCGGTCGCCGACCTGGTTGAGGCGGCGGGACGCGTCTCCAGCGGCGACCTGGACGCACGGGTGGGAGCAGGTTCCGGTCCTGAAGAAATCCGCGCGCTGTCAAACGCCTTCAACATGATGACCAGTGAGTTGCAGCTGCAGCAGGCGGCTCTGAAGGCGGCCAGTCTCGACGCCGAGAGCCGTCGGCAATTCATCGAGACAGTGCTCTCCGGCGTCAGCGCGGGCGTCGTCAGTCTGGACGAGCTGGGCAGGGTCTCGGCCGTCAATCGCCGCGCCACCGCCTTGTTAGGCCTGCCCGATGATGCGCTGGGCGTCGACCTGATAGAGCTTGCGCCGGAGTTCGCGGTCGTCATGGAGGCGCTGCAAGAGAGCCGGCCGGATACGGACGTTGAGGTCGACATCATGCGCGAGGGCGAAACACGTCGCCTTCGCGTTCGGGCTGCGGGCCATGTGGCCGCTGGATTGGTCCTCACCTTCGATGATATCACGCGCCTTGTCGCGGCCCAGCGAAACGCGGCTTGGAAGGACGTGGCGCGACGGATCGCCCACGAGATCAAGAACCCGCTGACGCCGATCCAGCTGTCCGCAGAGCGCCTGCGCCGAAAGTATCGCAAGGAGATCGCCAGCGATCTGGAGACCTTCGATCGCTGTACTGATACGATCATACGGCAGGTTGGCGATATCGGCCGCATGGTCGACGAGTTCTCGTCTTTCGCACGCATGCCCGCGCCTCGTTTCGCGCCAGCCAACCTGACCGAGATGCTGCGCCAGGCCGTCTTCGCGCAGCGCTTCCAGGACGCCGAGATCGAGGTGAAGTTGGAAGAGCTCGGTGGCGGCGATATCTGGGTGACGTGCGATGAACGCATGATCGGTCAGGCGTTGACCAATATCCTCAAGAACGCCGGCGAGGCGGTCGGCGCGAGACGTCTTGTCGAACACGATCCGTCAGGACGGATCACCGCGACCTTGGTCGCTGACGGAGAGGACCTGTGTGTGACGGTCGAGGATAACGGCGTCGGTCTTCCCGCAAAGGACCGCGATCGTCTGACCGAGCCGTATGTGACGACCCGCGAGAAGGGCACCGGCCTTGGCCTGGCCATCGTCAAGCGGATCATGGAGGACCACGGCGGCAGCCTGGTCCTCACCGATGCGCGCGAGCCGCCTGGCGCTCGTGTAATCCTGAAGTTTCCGACGACCGCGCGTCTGCCCGCTGCGGCCCAAAGTGGCGTTGAGGAGATGATATGAGCGCCGACGTTCTGGTGGTGGATGACGAAGCCGACATCCGCGAATTGGTGGCCGGGATCCTTGAGGATGAAGGCTACGCCGTCCGCACGGCCGCCGACTCTGATCAGGCGCTTGCCGCGATCCGCGCGCGCAAGCCTGCCCTGCTGATCTTGGACATCTGGATGCAAGGCGGCGGCATGGACGGGCTTGAGTTGCTCGACATGGTCAAGGCCCTGGACGCGGATCTGCCGGTGATCATGATCTCGGGTCACGGCAACATCGAGACCGCCGTCAGCGCCATCAAGCGTGGCGCCTACGAGTTCCTGGAGAAGCCGTTCAAGTCCGATCGGTTGCTGCTAGTGGTCGATCGCTGGAAGCAGCGGGCCTGCGCAGGGAGAACCGCCGGCTCCGTACCCAGACGCTGGCGCCGGATGGCTTGATCGGCAAATCCGCGCCGGCGCAGGCTCTGCGGCAGCTGATCCTGAAGGTGGCTCCGGCCAACAGCCGCGTACTGGTATCCGGCCCGCCAGGCGCCGGCAAGGAACTGGTCGCGCGCTTGATCCACGGCGCCAGCACCCGTGCTCGTCAGGAGTTCGTCGCGGTCAGCGCTGCGGGCATGGCGCCCGAGCGTCTCGACGTCGAGCTGTTTGGCGAGGAAGGGGAGGGCGGTCGGCCCCGAAAGATCGGGGTGTTCGAACGCGCGCATGGCGGCACGTTGTACCTCGATGAGGTCGCCGACATGCCGCGGGAGACGCAAGGCCGAATCCTGCGAGTGCTGGTCGAGCAGCGGTTCCGCCGCGTGGGCGGCGACAATGATGTGCAGGTCGATGTCCGAGTGATTTCTTCCACATCGCGGGATTTGCGCGACGAAATCGCCGGCGGTCGGTTCCGTGAGGATCTGTTCCACCGTCTGAACGTCGTACCTGTGCGGGTTCCAGGCTTGGCTGAGCGGCGCGAGGACATCCCCGAGCTGATCAACTTCTTTATCGAGCGGATCAGTGAAGCCACCGGTCTTCAGCGCCGCCGCCTGGGCGAAGACGCCCTGGCCACGCTCCAGGTGCAGACTTGGCCAGGCAACGTCCGGCAGCTTCGCAACAATGTCGAACGCATGCTGATCCTCGCGTCTGGCGAGCCGGGCGACGTAATTACCGCCGAGATGCTGTCGGGCGGGGACCAGCCCAGCGCTGGCAACGCGGGCGCTATCGGCGCCGAGCGGATCATTGCCTTGCCTCTGCGCGAAGCTCGCGAGCTGTTCGAGCGTGAGTACCTGAACGCCCAGATTCTGCGGTTTGGCGGCAACATCTCGCGTACGGCCAACTTCATCGGCATGGAGCGTTCGGCCCTGCACCGCAAGCTAAAGTCTCTGGGTGTCGCAGGCGCTCGGGCGGAAGAGGAAGAGTAGATGTCGCGTTTCGCCTATGTGAATGGCCAGTTCGTGCGTCACGGCCAGGCCGCCGTTCACATCGAGGACCGTGGCTACCAGCTGGCTGACGGTGTCTACGAGGTTTGGGCCGTGTTTGACGGCAAGCTGGTCGACGCCGAGGGGCACTTCGCGCGTCTATGGCGGAGCTTGGATGAGCTGCGGATCGCCCACCCCATGAGCGAGGCCGCGCTGACCCTCGTGCTGCGCGAGGCCGTGCGGCGTAACAAGGTGCGCGAAGGTCTGGTCTATCTGCAGGTGACGCGTGGTGTCGCCCGGCGTGATCACGCCTTCCCGAGCCCCGCTGTGGCGCCGTCGGTAGTGATCACCGCCAAGTCGATCGACCGCGCGGCCACGAACGCCAAGGCTGAAAAAGGCGCCTCGGTGATCTCGGTCCCGGAGAACCGCTGGGCTCGCTGCGACATCAAGTCGATCGGCCTTCTGCCCAATGCTCTGGCCAAGCAATCCGCCCGCGAACGCGGCTCCATCGAGGCCTGGTTCGTCGACGAGATGGGCTTGGTGACCGAAGGCGCGTCGTCCAACGCCTGGATCGTCGACGCGGAGGGCGTCCTGCGTACACGCGACATCAACGCCAATATCCTGCGCGGCGTCACGCGCTCGACCTTGCTAGAAGTGATCCGCGAGGTCGGTCTGCCGATCAGCGAGAAGCCCTTCACGATCGCCGAGGCGCAGGCCGCCAAGGAGGCCTTCATCACGGGCGCGGGCTCGCTGGTGACACCGATCGTGCAGGTCGACGGCGTCAAGCTTGGGGACGGAACGCCGGGGCCGGTGGCAATACGGCTACGCCGCGCCTATATAGCCCGGGCACTCGAGAAAGCCGTTTGAAGCCTGAGCAATTTTCGCCAGGAGCGTCGGTTGGCCGCGTGACCTTGCGGAAATTTTCGCTAGCGACTTGTCGCTTTCGCCGAAAAATCATCTAGCATGGACTTGTTTGTGTGGGGGGCGTGTGGCCCTCCGTGAACAATGAGAGGGGAACCCCCGATGTCTGCCGAAAAGAAGCAAAACCTCCAGGACACGTTCCTGAACAGCGTGCGCAAGTCGAAGACGCCGCTCACCATTTTCCTGGTCAACGGTGTGAAGCTGCAGGGCGTGGTTAGCTGGTTCGACAATTTCTGCGTCCTGCTGCGTCGCGATGGCCAGTCTCAGCTGGTCTACAAGCACGCCATTTCCACCATCATGCCGGCGCAGCCTGTTCAGCTCTATGAGCCCAGCGCCGACTCCGACGACTGAGACGCTTGTCAAAATCCACATCCCGGTCGATTGACCACGCCGCGCCGATCCTGAAGGCGCTCGTCATCCATCCGGCGCGGCAACTGCGCGGTCAGGCGGCCTCCGAAGCCCGGGATCCCAATTCCCGGCTGGAGGAGGCTGTCGGCCTCGCGGTGGCGCTCGATCTCGAGGTCGTCGAGGCGCTGATCGCGCCTCTGCGCGCCGTCACGCCCGCGACCTTGTTCGGCAAGGGCAAGATCGAGGAGTTCGCTGGGATCTGCGAGGTCGAGCATATCGACGTCGCGGTGTTTGACGACCAGCTCACCCCGATCCAGCAGCGCAATCTCGAAAAGGCGCTGGAGGTGAAGGTCGTGGATCGTACGGGCCTGATCCTCGAGATCTTCGCCCGCCGAGCCCGCACCCGAGAGGGCAAGTTGCAGGTCGAGTTGGCCAGGCTCGACTACGAGCGCTCGCGCCTCGTGCGCACATGGACCCACCTGGAACGCCAGCGCGGCGGCACCGGCTCGACCGGCGGTCCTGGCGAAACTCAGATCGAACTCGACCGGCGCCTGATCCGCGACAACATTATTAAGCTCAAGAAGGAGCTCGATGAGGTGCGTCGCACGCGGACCCTGCATCGCAGCGCCCGCAAGAAGGTCCCGTATCCGACCGTCGCGCTCGTCGGCTACACGAACGCCGGCAAGTCCACGCTGTTCAACCGCCTGACCGCGGCCGAGGTGCTGGCCAAGGACATGCTGTTCGCGACGCTGGATCCGACCCTGCGCACCGTGAAGCTGCCCGACGGCCGGCCGGCGATCATGTCCGATACCGTCGGCTTCATCTCCGACCTGCCGCATGAGCTGGTCGAGGCTTTCCGCGCCACCCTCGAAGAGGTGCAGGAGGCCGATGTCGTGCTGCACGTCCGCGATGTCGCCAATCCCGACAGCGAGGCCCAGGCCCGCGACGTCCAGACGGTGCTGTCCGAGCTGGGCGTCACCCTGGACGGCGGCAAGATCGTGGTCGAAGTCTGGAACAAGATCGACCTGCTGGGCGAAGACGATCGTGAGATCGTCGAGGGCCAGGCGCGCCGGGTCGGCGCTTCGCCCGTGTCGGCCGTCACCGGCGAGGGCTGCGAGGCGCTGCTGCGCCGTGTCGGCGGCCTGATCGACGACTCCCCGCCGGTCGAGGTGCGCCTCGGCCCGCAGGACGGCCAAGCTCTAGCCTGGATCTATCGCAACGGCCGCGTGCTGGGCCGTCACGACGGCGAGGGCGGTGAGGTCATGCTGATCGCTCGGCTGGACGGACAGGCCTTGGGCCGGTTCGAGCGCCAGTTCCCCGAGGCGCGGATAGAGCCTGCAGCGAGCTAACCTGTCGCCTTCTCCGCCGCCTTGGCGTCGTTCCAGAGGGCGTCCATTTCGGCCAGGTCCGACTGCTCTGGTGTCTTGCCGCGTTCAGCCAGCCCCGCCTCGATGAAGGCGAAGCGGCGGGCGAACTTGGCGTTGGTGGCGCGCAGGGCGTCTTCCGGATCGACATCCAGTTTGCGCGCCAAGTTCGCGCAGACAAACAGGATGTCGCCTAGTTCCTCGCGCGCCTTGGCCATGTCGCCGGCCTCGATCTCGACCGCGATCTCCTCGGTCTCCTCGCGCAGCTTGGCCAGCACTTCGGCGGCCGTGGGCCAATCGAAGCCGACACGGGCGGCGCGCTTGGTCAGCTTCACCGCGCGGGTCAGGGCGGGCAGGCCGGTCGGCACGTCGTCCAGCACGCCGGTCTTGGCCTTGGCCTGACGCTCCTGGGCCTTCAGAGCCTCCCAGCCTTCGACCTGAGCCGAGAGGTCCTCATAGGCATGGTCGCCGAACACGTGCGGGTGACGGCGGATCATCTTGTCGGAGATCGCGGTGGCCACGTCCTTAAGGTCGAACGCCCCTTGCTCCTGCGCCATCTGCGAATGGAAGACGACCTGTAGCAGCAGGTCTCCCAGCTCCTCCTTCAGGTCCGACAGGTCGCCGCGCTCGATCGCGTCGGCGACCTCGTAGGCCTCCTCGACCGTGTAGGGCGCGATCGTGGCGAAGGTCTGCTCCAGGTCCCAGGGACAGCCGCCGTTGGGATCGCGGAGCTTCGCCATGATCTCGATCAGACGAAACAGCGGATGGTCTTCACTCGGCGGGGGCGACGAGGGCGCTGGCGTTAGGAGCATGGGGATCCGGTTCGGCTGAGGTCTTTGATGAGGCCTCAGCCGCTTCCCGCGCCGCGAGCTGGCGCTGGATTTCGGCGAGGCGTTCCGCATCCAGCGGATAGCGCATCATCACCGCCGCGACCATCAATCCGAGCACCGCCGGGGCGAAAGCGTAGAGTCCGACTAGCGCCGCGTCACCGGCGGCGGTCGGCGTCTTCGGATCGAAGCCCAGCGCCCCCAGGATGATGAAGACGCCCACGGCCAGAGCGTAGCCCAGCTTCAGGGTGCCCGTGACGATCGCATAGAGCAGGCCGGTCTTGTCCACGCCGGTGAGCAGCCGCTCTTCATCGCCGATGTCGGCCATCATGGAGCGAACCAGCAGCTGCGCGGCGGAGTAGGGCAGGCCGGCCAGGATCAGAATGACCATGCCCAGCACCACCTGGCCTGGAGGCATGAAGGCGGTCGCCAGTTGCACGAACGCGTAGACGACCGAAGCGACGGCCAGCGCCCGGTGCTTGCCGATGCGCTTGGCCAGCATGGGCCATAGCGGCGCGCCGGCCAGGGCGGCGATGAAATAGATCAGCAGCAGGATGCCGGACTGGGTCTTGTCGAAGCCCTTCATCCGCTCGAAGAAGAACAGGAACAGCGTACCGGCGATGCCGGGCGCCAGGCCCATCAGTAGATCTGCGATCAGCAGGCGCCGCACCGAGGGGCGGGCCAGCAGACCCACATACTGCTTGAGGCCGGTCTTGCCGTGTCTGGCCGGCGCGGCTGGCTCTCCGACCGTGGTCACCGCGAGCAGAACCGCGAGCGGCGCCAGCAGGACGATGAACCAGCCCATGGCGGCGATGCTGTCCAGGTGGTCGCCCTTGAACACGCCGGTCACGATCGGTGGCAGGCACAGCACCAGAATCATGCCCACGACGTTGGCGCCCTGCCACCAGGCGAAGACGCGCGAGCGCTGCTGGTAGTCGCTGGACAGGACCGCGCCCCAGGCGGTCTGCGACAGCACCACCATCGAATAGCCGACATAGATGAAGGCGAGCCAGAACCAGAGATAGAGAGCGCCCACGCCAGGCTGGGCCATGAACAGAGCATAGGAGCCGATGGCGATTACCGGCGCGCCGGCGGCCAGCCAGGGACGGAAGCGGCCGAAGCGCGACCGCGTATGGTCCATGAGACCGCCGAGCACCGGATCCAGAAGCATGTCGACCAGCTTCACAATCAGGAAGGCGGCGCCGACCGTGGTCAGGGAGAGGCCAAGCGACGTGACGTAGTATTCGGGCAGATAGACGACCAGCGGCAGGCCCATCGCCGCGATCGGGACAGCCGGCGAGGCGAACCTGGCCAGCGCCCATGACGATCTACGCTCCGTCATCGCTCAATCCTCCCGCGCCGTTGATCGCGTTTCGTACCTGGCCCGAGACAGCCATTTCAACAACAGTGCGAGTATTGTTCGCGAAGCGCTAGCCTGTTCTGTCACAGACGCACACCTTCGCCGCTTCACGCGATCGCTCGCTGAAGGGATGGAAAGGGACGCGGAGCGCCGGACATCCGTCCGGAGGATTGAAGTGTGTGTACCGTTTCGACGAAGCCCAACGCTCCGCGCGATCGTTATCCGCCAGCGTCCCGTCAGGTGGCCCTGTTCAGGCCTTACCGGGACCTGGGCTCCCTCGTTTCCGAGAGGCCCAGCGGTCGAAGAGGACGAGCCACTCCAGGCTAAGACACATCCCTTTGCCTCCAACCACGCCGACGGCGGGCGGGTCTGGCCAGCAACCAGATCCCCGGACCGTCCGAGTATCCCCCTCGAACCTGTCCCCGCTCAATCGCCCCCCGCCGCCGCAAATGGTCGCTGGCCATGCGCCCTTTCCTCGCGACGAGGTGAAGAGAGAATACGGCAGGTTTTGGAGGGGAGGATAAGTCGGCGCCAACGCCCGTCGAACGCCCCTTCTCCCCTTGCGGGAGAAGGTGGCCGCCGAAGGCGGTCGGATGAGGGGTTTCGCGGCCTAACCCTCTGCTTCGACAAGCCTATCCGACAGGTTCTTCAACCCCTCATCCGGCGCTGCGCGCCACCTTCCCCCGCAAGGGGAGAAGGATGGGCGCCCGTTCCCTGACGAGCCTTCATCCCTGCGGCTTCATCCGCAGCGGCAGTCCTGCAGCGACGAAATAGACCTCGTCCACGGCCGCCGCGAGCCGCTGGTTCAGCCGCCCGGCCTCGTCGCGGAAGCGGCGGCCCAGGGGTGTCTCTGGCACGATGCCCAGGCCCACCTCGTTGCTGACCAGCCAAAGGCGGGCGGGGCAGGCGGCGACGGCCGCAACCACCTCGGCGCACGCCGCCTCGACGTCTTGGTCGGCCAGCATCTGGTTCGAGAGCCAAAGGGTCAGGCAGTCGACCACGGCCATCGCATCGGCGGGGAGGGCGGCGATGGCCGACGAGAGCTCAAGCGGCGCTTCGACCGTGATCCATGATTCGCCGCGATCGGCCCGGTGGCGCGCGATGCGCTCGGCCATCTCGTCATCGAAAGCCTGGCCCGTAGCGACCAAGACCAGCCGCCCAGCTCCCGCCGCCTTTTCAGCGGCCTTTTGAGCGAAGCCGCTTTTTCCCGAGCGCGCGCCGCCCAGCACCAGGGTCACGGTCATGAAAGCTCCACATTGACGGTGTGCGACGCAGCATATAGGCCTTGCGACGCGTCAGGCTCCTCGAAAGAGGATTAAAAGGGAACGAGGTTCAAGGCCTCGGCTGCCCCCGCAACTGTTAGCGGCGAGTTCTAGCGCCATACGCCACTGGGGCCTTCGGGTCCTGGGAAGGCGGCGCCAAGAGCATTGACCCGCGAGCCAGGAGACCTGCCCGGCGCAGTCGTTCATCGCTCGGCCGGGGTGCGCCGATCGAACGGGATTTCCCGAGAAGCGACAGTCAAAGGACCGCGCGACGGTCCGTGTCCGCGCGTGGTCCGCCTCGCGCGGGACGGCTTGGCGCGTGGGTCGTTCAGTAGGGGAAGTAAAACATGATCCGAGCGTTTCTGAGCTCCACCGCACTTGCCACCAGCCTGATCGCCGGCGCCGCTTTCGCCGATGACCAGAAGGCCCCCGAGGCCGACGTCGCCGGCGCGACCGGCGCCAACGGCGTCGCCGAACTCGTCGTCACCGCCACCCGCACCACCCAACCGATCGAGAAGGTCGGCGCGTCGGTGAGCGTCCTGACCCAGTCGGTCATCGAGGCCAGCCAGGCGATCTCAGTCGTCGAACTGCTGGCCCAGACGCCGGGCGTCAGCTTCACCCGCAACGGCGGTCCGGGCACGGCCACCGGCCTCAACATCCGCGGCGCCGAGACCCAGCACACCGTCGTGCTGATCGACGGGGTCAAGCTGAATGACCCGTCCTCGACGCAAGGCGGCTTCAACAGCGGCAACCTCCTGGTCGGCGACATCTCGCGCATTGAAATCCTGCGCGGCGCCCAGTCGACCCTATGGGGCAGTCAGGCCATCGGCGGCGTGGTCAACATCGTGACCGCCGAGCCCACCACGCCGTTCTCCAGCTCGATCGACGCCGAGGCCGGCTCGCGCAAGACCGGCTATCTGCGGGCCGGCGTCGGCGGCGCTAGCGACAAGATCGTCTGGCGCGTGTCCGGCGGCTACTACACGACCGACGGCTTCTCGGCCTACAAGCCGGGCAAGGAGAAGGACGGCTACCAGAACTCAGGCCTGTCGGGCCGCCTGCGCGTGGCTCTCGCTGAAAACGTCTCGGCCGAGGTCCGCTCGGTCTACTCCAAGGGCAAGAACGACTTTGACGGCTTTGGCGTCGATAGCCCCGAGTTCGGCCGCACCGAAGAGCTGGTGATCTATACCGGCCTGAACTTCGGCCTGCTGGACGGCCGCTGGAACAACCGGGTCGGCTACGCCTACACCGACACCGACCGCGAAAACATCAATCCGGCCCGCCCCGCCGTGCCGCTGACTTTCGACGCGGCCGGCAAGAACAAGCGCTGGGAGTACCAGGGTGTCTTCGCGATCACCGAGACCGTGTCGGCCACCTTCGGCGCCGAGACGGAAAAGGCGCGGATGCGCACCCGCTCGCCGTCGACCAGCAACCCGAACCCGGCCTTCGCCACGGGCAAGGTCGGCGTCGACAGTCTCTACGGCCAGCTGCAAGCCGAGGTGGTTCCGGGTCTCACCCTAACCGCGGGCCTCCGCTACGAGGACCACGACACCTATGGCTCGCACACCCTGGGTCAGGCCTCGGCCGCCTGGGCGCTGAACGAGGGCAATACGGTCCTGCGCGCCAGCTTCGGCCAGGGCTTCCGCGCCCCGGGCCTCTACGAGCTGTTCAGCGAGTACGGCAACCTGAACCTCTCGCCCGAGGAGTTCGACAGCTGGGACGCCGGGATCGAGCAGCGCTTCCTGGGCGGCAAGGCCCGCGCCGTGGCCACGTGGTTCCATCGCGAAGCCGACAACGAGATCCGCTACTTCTCGTGCACGGGCGGCGCTGATCCGCTGTGCGCGCCGGGCGGCGTTTCGCGCTGGGGCTACTACAGCAACGTCCTGAAGACCAAGGCGCAAGGCCTTGAACTAATTGGAGAATACAAGCCGGTTGATGGCTTGGTCCTGTCGGGCAACTACACCTACACCGACGCCGAAACCGACTCCGGCTCGGCCAAGGGCAAGCAACTGACGCGTCGCCCGAAGAACATGGGCAATCTGTCGGCGACCTATGTCTGGCCGGTGAAGCTCTCGACCACCGTGGCGGTCCGTTATGTGGGCAAGACCTACAACAACGACCTCAACACCCAGGTGATGAAGGACTACACGCTCGTCGACCTGCGCGCGTCCTATCCGCTGAGGGACGGCCTGGAGGTCTTCGGCCGCGTCGAGAACGCGTTCGACAAGGACTACCAGACCATCCTGAACTACGGCACGCCCGGTCGCGGCGCCTTCGTGGGCCTGCGGGCCCGCTTCTAGAGCTCGGTGATGGCGTCGATCCCCCACCTCGGCGCCCTCCGACATGGCGGCCGTCTCCGCGAGGCGACGGCCGCCTATCCGGACGTGCGCGGGCTCTGGCTCGACCTCTCGACCGGAATCAATCCGGAGCCTTGGTCGGGCGCGCGCGCGTCAGCAGAGGCGCTGCGGACATTGCCCGATCCTGAGTTGCTGGCCGAACTGGAAACGGTCGCCGCGCGCGCCTTTGGCGTGACCGATCCCGCGCGGGTCGTGGCCGTCGCCGGCGCGGACGCGGCCTTGCGGCTGCTCCCGCTCCTGCTGGGCGAGGGCGACGTCGCTATGGCCGCGCCGATCTATGGCGGCCATGTCGAGGCCTGGGCCGACCGAAATCCCTTGATGGTGACGTCGGTGGAAGACCGCCGCGCCGTCGAGGCGGGCATTCTGGTCCTGGTCAATCCGAACAATCCAGATGGCCGTCAGGTCGCGCGCTCCCAGCTCGCAGAGCTTGCCGAGGCGCGAGCGGCTCTAGGGCGCTGGACGATCGTCGACGAGGCATTCGTCGAGACCACGCCCTATCTCAGTGTCGCTGGTCTGGAGATCGATCGGCTGATCGTGCTGCGCTCGTTCGGCAAGTTCTATGGCCTGCCCGGAGCGCGGCTCGGATTCGTCATCTGCGACAAGCGATTGGGGGCGAAACTTCGCGCGGCGCTCGGCGACTGGCCGGTCTGCGCCGACGCCTTGGCTCTGGGCCTGGGCGCCTACGCTGACGAGGCTTGGCGTACGACCACTACGGCCTGCCTTGCGGCCCAGTCCCGCAACGTCGACGCCGTGCTGAGCGCGGCGGGCCTCGCCGTCGTGGGCGGCTGTGATCTCTTCCGCTGGGTCGAGGTTCCGGACGCGCACCGATTGTTCGTCGGCCTCTGCCGGCAAGGCGTGCTGACCCGGCCGTTCGCGGAGCATCCGACGCGACTGCGGTTCGGCATCCCCTCGCGCCATAACCTCGATCGTTTGCGTGAGGCGCTGCAGGCGGTGCGCCATGCAGCCTAGCCGTCGCGCCATAGTCGGTGGCGTCCTGGCCTTAGGCGCGGCCACGCCCGCCGTCGCGGCGCCTCGGCGGATAGCCTCATTGAACGCGTGCCTGGACGCCATGCTGGTGCATCTGGCGGACCGCTCGCAGATCGCCGCCCTTAGCCACTATGCGCGGGAGGAGCAGGGCTCGACCGTGGCGGCGCAGGCGCGCACCTTGCCGTTCACCTGGGAGAGCGCGGAGGAAATCATCGCGCTGCAGCCGGATCTGGTCCTGGCAAGCCAGCACTCGGCGCTGGCGACCCGCAATGCGCTCAAGCGTCTGCATGTGCCGGTCGAGCGCTTCACCGTCCCCAAGACGGTCGAGGAGGGCCTGGCCCAAGTCCAGCGCGTCGCCGGCCTGATCGGCCATCCGGAGCGCGGCGAGCGACTGGTGGCCCGCATCCGGGCCGCCTTGGCCGCAGCGACGGTTCACCCCGGCGCCCGACGGCTGAGCGCTTTGATCTATCAACCCAATGGCTTCGCGGCGGGACCTCACACCTTGGTCGACGAGATGATGACTCTGGCCGGATTCGACAACGCCGCCCGGCGCTATGGCCTCAAATCCTGGGGCAATGTCCCGCTCGAGCTACTGCTGGCCGATCCGCCGGAAGTGCTGTTGGTCGGCGAACCCGCGCCAGGCGGTCGCAGCTGGGCTGACCGGGTCATGACCCATCCGGCGCTGGGGGCGCTCAAAGGACGGATGAAGCAGGCCCGCTTCCCCGAGCGCCTGCTCTATTGCGGCGGGCCGGTGCTGATCCAGACCGCGCAGGCCATGGCCCGTGCGCGCGGCGAAATCCTGGGAGATATGGCGTGAACGCGCGATCGCCTTGGTTCGTCTGCGGCGTCCTGGCGGCGTCGCTGATCTTGTTGTTCGCGCTCAGCCTGTGCGCCGGACGGGTCTGGACGCCCTGGAGCGCCTGGGTTTCGGGCGGCGCCGATCCGCGCGGGGCGATCATCTTCGGATTGCGGCTGCCTCGCACCATTCTTGCCTTGCTGGTCGGCGGCGCGCTGGGGCTGAGCGGCGCGGCGTTGCAGGGCTACACCCGCAATCCGCTGGCCGATCCGGGCGCGCTGGGGGTCTCTTCCGCGGCGGCGCTGGGCGCGGTTCTGACTCTCTATCTCGGCGCGGCGAGCGAGACAGGCTGGATCCTGCCCGCGACCGCCATGGTGGGCGCGGGCCTTGGCATGGTCGCCCTGCTGGCGCTGGCGGGCGTGACCTCCAGCATCGTCACCTTCATCCTGGCGGGCTTCATCATCCAGACCGTCTGCACCGCCGGCATCTCCCTGGCGCTGAACCTGGCCCCGAACCCTTGGGCGGTGGACGAGATCGTCAGCTGGCTGATGGGATCGCTGGCCGACCGCAGCGTCGAGGAGGTGCGCATCGCCGCCCCGGGCGTGATCCTGGGCAGCCTGGTGCTGCTGACGCAAGGGCGCGCGCTGGACGCTCTGACCCTGGGCGAGCAGGGCGCGCGGTCGCTGGGCGTTGGCCTGACGCGGACGCGGCTCTCGCTGGCGATCGGCGTGTCTCTGGCGGTGGGCTCCAGCGTGGCGGTGACGGGGGTCATCGGCTTTGTGGGGTTGATCGTCCCGCATCTTCTGCGGCCCTGGGTTGGTTCGAGGCCCGGCGCATTGCTGTGGCCCTCGCTGCTGGGCGGCGCGGCGCTGACGCTGGGCGCAGACATCCTGGTCCGCCTGACGCCGGCCGCCGAGGAGGTCAAGCTGGGCGTCGCCATGGCCGCCCTGGGCGGGCCGTTCTTCCTCTGGATGCTGATGGCGATGCGCAGGAGGCTGGCGTGAGCGAGGGACTGCTTGCCGAAACGGTTGGGCTTAGCCTGGGCGGCCGTCTGGTTCTCGACCGCGTCACGACAGGTTTCCGCAAGGGTGAGCTGGTGGCGATCGTCGGTCCCAACGGTGCGGGCAAGTCCAGCCTGCTGTCGTGCCTGGCGGGCCTGAGGCGGCCGGATGCGGGTAAGGTCTTCCTGGACGGAGAGATCGTGGCGGCCATCCCAGCGCGGAGCCGCGCGCGCGCGATGGCCTTCCTGGCCCAGACACCGGAGATCGCCTGGGACGTCGATGTGCGGACCTTCGTCGGGCTGGGCCGCACACCGCATCTGGGCGCGTTCGGCCCCAGCACGGAGGACGCCGCCGCCGTCGACCTGGCGATCGCGACGACGGGCCTTGGCGACTTCGCCGCACGGCCGATCACGCGCCTGTCGGGCGGGGAGCGGGCGAGGGCCCTGATCGCGCGGGCCCTGGCCGGCCAGACCGACTGGCTGCTCGCCGACGAGCCTCTGACCGGCCTTGATCCCGGGCACGCTCTGGACACGGTTGGCCTGTTTCGCCAGCTGGCGCATGACCAGGGCAAGGGGGTCATTGTCACGCTGCATGACCTTACCTTGGCCGCGCGCTTCGCCGATCGGGTGTTGCTTCTGGATCGTGGTTGCCTGGTCGCCGACGGCCCTCCTGGCCAAGCCCTCACGCCCCAGGCCCTGGCGATGGCCTATGGCGTGCGGACCCGCACCCATAAGGGTGCGGCCGGTCCGCTGATCGAGATCCTGCGTCGTGTGGACTAGCCCCTGGATCGTGCTCGCCGCCGCTGCTTTGGAAGCCTTGGTTGGCTATCCGGACGCGCTGCACCGCCGCGTTCCGCATCCCGTGGTCTGGATTGGAAACCTGATCTCGCGACTGGAAGTCGCGCTCAATCGTCCCACCTGGAGGGAAGACGCGCGGCGGATGACCGGCGTGGGAGTCCTTGCGACTATCGTTGTGGTCAGCGGGTCGGTCGGCTGGTTGCTCGCCAAGCTTGGAGGTCCCTATGTCGTCGCGGTCGTCGGGACCTTGGGCCTCGCGCAGCGCAGTCTCTATCAGCATGTCGCTGCTGTCCTTGAGCCTTTGCGGGCGGGAGACTTGGCGGCGGCCCGCGAGGCGGTCGGCCTGATCGTTGGGCGTGACGTGCAGCGCCTGGACGCTGGTGAAGTGGCCGCCGCAGCGATCGAGAGCCTGGCCGAGAGCTTCAACGACGGCGTGGTCGCGCCGATCTTCTGGTTCGTGGTCGCCGGCTTGCCCGGGCTCTTTATCTACAAAGCGGTCAACACGGCCGACAGTCTGATCGGCCACCGCGAGCCGCGCTGGCGCGCGTTCGGCTGGGCCTCGGCGCGGTTCGACGATCTTCTGAATCTGGCGCCCGCGCGGCTGGCCGGAGCGCTGATCGCGCTGGTTGGACGCGGCGGCTGGTCGGTGATGTTCCAGGACGCCCCCAAGCACGCCTCGCCCAACGCCGGCTGGCCCGAGGCGGCGATGGCCGGCGCCCTGGGCGTGCGTCTCGGCGGGGCGGCCTGGTATGACGGCGAGCGGTCCGATCGTCCCGTGTTCGGCAGCGGACGAGAGGTCCGGACCGAGGATCTGTCCCGCGCACTGCGCATCTACCTCCTTGCCTGTACGATGCTCTGGCTGCTTCTGGCGTGTGGAGGACTGGCATGGCCGCGCTGATGATCCAGGGCTGCGGGTCCGACGTCGGCAAGTCCGTACTGGTCGCGGGCCTCTGCCGGCTATTCGCCAATCGCGGCCTGAGGGTTCGCCCGTTCAAGCCGCAGAACATGTCTAACAACGCCGCAGTCACCGCCGATGGCGGCGAAATCGGCCGCGCCCAGGCGCTGCAGGCGATCGCCTGCCGCACGCCCGCGACCGTCGATATGAACCCGGTGCTGCTAAAGCCTCAGAGCGATGTCGGCGCCCAGCTGGTCGTGCGCGGCCAGATGGCCGGAACCTGGAAGGCCAGCGGCTACCAGGCGCGTAAGGGTGAGCTGCTGGACACAGTCCTCGAGAGCTTCCGCCGGCTGGAGGCGCAGAGCGACCTCGTCATCGTCGAAGGAGCGGGAAGTCCGGCCGAGATCAACCTACGCGCAGGCGACATCGCCAATATGGGCTTCGCGCGCGCCGCTGACGTGCCGGTCGTGCTGATCGGCGACATCGACCGAGGTCATGTGATCGCCGCCCTGGTCGGCGCCCACGCGGTGCTGGACGAAGGTGACCGGGCCATGGTGCGCGGCTTCCTGATCAACAAGTTCCGAGGCGATCCGGCGCTGTTCCAAGACGGCCGCCGGATGATCGTCGAGGCCACGGGATGGCCCGACCTGGGCATGGTGCCGTGGCTCGCGGCGGCGCGGCGGTTGCCGGCCGAGGACGCCGTCGTACTCGATGGGACGTCGCCGCAGGACGGGCGCAAGATCCGCATCGTGGCGCCGATGTTGTCGCGCATCGCCAATTTCGACGAGTTCGACGCCCTTCGGACCGAGCCGGAGGTCGCCTTCGCCTTCGTTCCGCCCGGCCAGCCGCTGCCCGGCGACGCTGATCTCGTCATACTGCCGGGGACCAAGGCGACCCTGGCGGACCTGGCCTTTTTCCGCGCACAAGGCTGGGACATCGACCTCCTGGCGCATGTCCGGCGCGGGGGGCGCGTGCTGGGGGTCTGCGGGGGCTTCCAGATGCTGGGGCGCTGGCTGTCCGATCCCGAGGGGATTGAGGGCGCGCCCGCCTCGGTGGAGGGCCTTGGCCTGCTCGACGTCGAAACCGTGATGACGGATCGAAAGACCCTGCGCCACGTGACGGGACGACTACCCGGCGGCGCCGCTTTCGGCGGCTACGAGATGCACGTCGGCCGCACCGGGGGCGGCCATACACCGATGCTTCGTTTCGACGATGGCGATGAGGACGGAGTCATCTCGCCCGATGGGCGGGTGCGAGGCTGCTATGTCCATGGCTTGTTCGACAGCGGCGAGGCAAGGGCGGAACTGCTGGCCGAACTCGGCGCGTTTTCCGATCGCCTCGACCAGTCCGCCCGCGTCGATCAAGCGCTCGACGAAATCGCTTCGGCCCTGGACGTGGCGTTTGACATACCCGCGCTTGCCGCCATCGCCGGCCTTGAGAGTTTCCGATGAACTTGCCCGCCGTTTCACTGATCGACCCGGCAGGCGCCGAGGCTCTTCGCGCCCAGCTCGACGCCAAAGCCAAGCCGCTTGGCGCCCTGGGGCGCATCGAGGACCTAGCTGTCCGGCTGGGCCTGATCGCGAGCGGTCCGCCGCCGTCGTTTGACCGGGCGCTGTTGCTGGTCTTCGCCGGCGATCACGGCATGAACGCCGAGGGCGTCTCCGCCTATCCCTCCGCCGTCACCCAGGCGATGGTCGCGACCTTCCTGGCTGGCAAGGCCAGCGCCAACGCCTTCGCGCGGGCCGTGGGCGCGGAGTTGCGTGTTGTGGACGCCGGCGTCGACGCGGATCTTTCGCCTCATCCCTCGCTGATCGCGTCGAAGATTCGACGCGGCAGCCGCAACGCCGCTATCGAGCCCGCCTTGACGTCCGCCGAGGCCGTCGCCGCCCTCGAGAGCGGCGCGCACATAGCGCTGCGGGCGGCGGCGGAGGGCTTCGACATCCTCGCTCTTGGCGAGATGGGCATCGGCAATACCGCTTCGGCGGCCTTGATCATGCACCGCCTGGCGCCGGCGCCCCTGGCCGAATGCGTCGGCCGCGGCGCCGGGCATGACGAGGCGGGCCTCGCGCGCAAGACCGCCGTCCTGGAGCGAGCGGCCGCGCGCAGCGCCGCTACCGAGCCGCTTGAGGTGCTGGCCGAGTTCGGCGGGCTGGAGATCGCCATGATGGCCGGCGCCATCATCGGCGCGGCCTCGGCCAAGGTTCCGGTTCTGATCGACGGCTTCATCGTCTCCGCCGCCGCCCTGGTCGCGATCCGATTGGTTCCAGAGGTCAAGGACTACTGCGTCTTCTGTCACCGCTCGGCCGAGCAGGGGCATGGCACGCTGCTGGCCGCGCTGGAGGTCGATCCGCTTCTGGGTCTGGATCTGCGATTGGGCGAGGGGACAGGCGCGCTTCTGGCCCTGCCGTTGGCGCGCGCGGCCTCGCGCCTGTTGAGCGATGTCGCCACCCTCGACGACGTGTTGAGCGGGCGGCTCTGAGCATGGGCTGGCTTCGTTTACAGGCCCGACTGCTGCTCTGCGCCGTCCAGTTCCTGACGCGGATTCCGACGCCTCCGCTCAAAGACTTCCAGGCCGACTGGATCACGCGAGCCACGCGGTATTTTCCTCTGGTTGGTCAGGGTGTTGGCGCGATCTCCGCCGGCGCCTTCTTCCTGGGATACTCGCTCTGGGGCTCGGGCGTGGCGGCGATGCTGGCCGTCGGTGTTGGCCTGCTGACAACCGGCGCCTTCCACGAGGACGGGCTCGCCGATACAGCCGATGGCCTGGGTGGCGGCCAGACGGCGCAGCGTCGGCTGGAGATCATGAAGGACAGTCGCATTGGGACCTACGGCGTCTGCGCCCTTGCGGTCGCTTTGGGTCTGAAGGTCGCCGTGCTGGGGACCTTGTCTGTCGAGGTCGGCGCCTTGGCGCTTTTGGCGGCCCATGGCGTGGGCCGGGCGGCGGCTGTCGTGGTCATGCGGGTTACGCCCTATGCGCCCTCTGGCGAGGCCGGCAAATGGAAGCCGACACCGATGGGCGTTCGAACGGGCGAGGTGATCGCCGCCCTCATCATCGCGGCCTGGCCTCTGCTGCTTCTACCCGCGCCCGCCGTCGGGCTAGGTCTGGCGCTGGGCGTCGTCGCGGCGCTGGTGTTGGTCAGAACAGCGGTGCGGTTGATCGGCGGTCATACCGGCGATGTTCTCGGCTCGGTCGAACAGGTCTTCGAGGTCGGTTTCCTGCTTGGCCTGGCGGCGCTGGCATGAGGCTGATCGTCTGCCCAGGCTCCGCCGTCGATGCGCTATTGGCTGGCGCGCGCGTGGATCATGTCCTGACCCTGGTCTCGCCTGACGTGGAGGTCGGGCCGCGCTCGATCGCGACCACTGTTCTGCGCTTCAACGACATCGCCGCGCCAAGGCCAGGCCTGATCGCGCCGAGCCTTGGGACCGTCCAGGCGATCATCGACCTTGGGCGCGCCATGCCGGCCGAGGCGACATTGCTCGTTCACTGTTTCGCCGGCGTCAGCCGGTCTCCGGCGGCCGCCTATATCCTGGCCTGCGCGGCGGGGGCTGCTGGCGATGAGCACGCCATCGCGCAACGACTTCGCGCGACGTCGCCCAAGGCCACCCCGAACCCGCTGATGATTTCCCTGGCCGACGATATCCTGAAGCGGGGCGGCGTCATGAGCGCGGCCATCGGCGCCATTGGGCGAGGTACCAACGCCTACGAAGGCGACGTTATCGACTGGACGCTTGGCGACCTGACCGGCGGCTAGAGTCAAATTGACGGCCTTGCGCCGCCATAACTCATGGGAACGCCAACAGTCGTCGTGACCGCTGATCGGGAATTTGTAGGAGTAATTTCGGGCCGCGTAATAAGTGGCCGAACAAAAACCCTGGGAGCGAGAACGCTATGGGGCTCTTTGGCAAGAGAGGCGGCCGACCCGGCCGGTTCGACGCCTATGCGCGCTGGTTGGCCATGCGCGGCTATCTGAGCACGCCCTAGCGCTCACATCACCGAACGGGTGTCCTCGAGGGCAAGCTCGACCAGGGTCTGCATGGCCGCGCTGGCCGCCTCGGGATCGCCGGCGGCGATCGCGTCGCAGACCTTTGCGTGATCTGGCACCGGATCGCGGGGCAGGGCGCGGGAACGCTGCTTGAACTCCGTCGTCCAGCTGACCGCAGCGCTGATGCTGGCGCTGAGCGCGATCATCGCGTCGTTGTGGGTGGCGCGCAGCAGAGCGTCATGGAAGGCCTTGTCAGCCGCGCGGCCAGCTTCGGTCGCCAGGGTGTGGCGACGCATGCCGGCCAAGGCGTCCTTCATGGCCTTGATGTCGTCCTTGTCGCGGCGCTCCGCGGCGAAGCGCGCGGCGGCGGGCTCCACGACCGATCGGAGTTCGAAGAGGTCCCTCACGAAGCTGACATCAGGCTCGGCCGAGAAGGCCCACGCCAGGACGGTGGGGTCCAAGATGTTCCAGCGACTGCGTGGCAGCACCCGCGTGCCGGCCTTGGGCCGGCTCTCGACCAAGCCCTTGGCGGTCAGCACCTGAACGGCCTCGCGATAGGCGCTGCGCGAGACGTCCAGCGCCTCGGCGTTGGCGATCTCGCCCGTCAGCTTCTCGCCGGGCGCGATCTGGCCGGAGACGATGGCTGTGCCCAGATAGTGCGCGACCGCGCCGCGCAGACGCCGACCCGAGCCTCTCGTCGACTTGGGGATCGACTTGGTCTCAGGCTCTTCGGTCGGCATGCGTCAGACTCCTGGCGGCGTTCGAGGTTCTATAAGCGCAACCGCACGAGGCTTGGCAAGTTGTCAGACTGTTTGAGGCTTCCAGCGGGACCATCCCCAGGGAGTTGGCTTAGATCTCGGGTTTCAGGCCCGGTATGGCCGCCATCCCGACACCGCTTCCCGCCCACAAGTCGGCGTATGACGCCACGCCCGTGTACCCCGACATGGGTGGACCTTGGCGGTGTCTAGGAGGCAAGGGGGGCGGCCGTCGATTGGCGCGCGATGATCTCGTGATCGAGAACGTGCTCGCTGGCGCCTTGGCCATCCGGCACGGGCTTGGCGATCTCGGCCGTCAAAAGGCTCAGCGCTTCGGCGGCCAGCTTGCGGACCGGCTGATGTACGGTGGTTAGCGGCGGCCATAGCGTCACTGCAGCCGGCGTGTCGTCGAAGCCGACAACGGTCAATTCGCGCGGCACGTCCAGATGCCGACGGTGCGCGACCGAGACGGCCGCGGCGGCCATGTCGTCGTTGCTGGCGAAGATGGCCGTTGGCGGTGTGTGGCTGTCCAGCAGCTGTTCCGCCGCCGCCAGGCCCGAGGCGAAGCTGAAATCGCCTTGGGCGATGACGGTCGTCGCGCCGTCGATCTCCCGGACCGCGTCCTGAAAGCCCGCCAAGCGCCGGGCGCTGGCGGCCTGGTTCGGATTGCCGAGGATGAAGCCCAGATGCCGATGGCCGAGGCGGAGTAGCGCGCGGGTCATCTCATAGGCCGCGAGGTGATCGTCGATCCGAACCGAGATCGCGCCCTGGACATCATAGGCGCCCACCGCCGCCATGGGGAGGCCGGCGTTGCCGAGCGCCTCCAGGACCACCGACGACTCCCCCAGCGGCGGCGCGAGAATGACGCCGCGAATTCCGGATTCCGCCAAGGCCTCCAGCTCCGCCGCGCTGGGTGGGCGCCCGCCTTCGCCGCCCTTGAGCAGGATCAAGCGCGCGCCTCGGATTGAGGCCTCCTCGAAGACGCCGGTCAGGAAGTCGCTCATGAAGGCGGCGCTGGGATTGGAGTAGACGACTCCGATCCGCAGTTCGGTTGACGTCACCAGGCTGCGCGCCGCGACATTCGGCGTGTAGCCCAGCGTGCGAATGGCCTCATTGACCGCCAGGCGGGTCTTCTGACCGACGCCGGGGCGGTCGTTGATCACGCGCGACACCGTCATGGCCGACACGCCAGCCACGGCCGCGACATCAATGATGGTGGGACCGCGAATGGCTCCTGAATGTCTCGCCAATCTCGCTCGTCTCCCGAAAGTCGCCCGTGACGCCGGTCTGAATAAGACGGCTCAGAGAAACGCTGTTCTTGTGGCTGGCCAGCTTGGCGTCAAGCCCGCCTCACGCCGCCGCGCAGTTCTGGCCAATGAAGTCCATGTGGTCGGGCATGACCTCCGCCGAGCGGGCGATCACGGCCTTGATCTCGGCCATCCGCGCTTTGAATACCCCCTCGTCCATGGTGTCGGCCATCGGATCCCAGGCCTGCGGGAGGATGCCTTGGCCGATGAATACCGCGAACCACGAGGTGTCGTTGAACAGCTCCTCGTTCTCGCGAAACACGCGGCCCGAGCCCCTGAAGAGGTCGATCTTATCGGCCAGGTACTCGGGGACGGGCATCTCGCGCAGATAGTCCCAGTAGGGCGTGTCGTTCCGGCGTGTGGCCTTGAAGTGCAGGATCAGAAAGTCCCGGATCTTCTCGTACTCGAAGGTCATGACCCGGTTGTAGCGGTCGATGTCGGCCTGGCGGAACGCGCGGTCGGGGAAGTGGGCCATAAGGCGCGATATGCCCACCTGGATCAGGTGGATCGACTGGCTTTCCAGCGGCTCCATGAAGCCGGCGGAGAGGCCGATGGCCACGACGTTCTTGAGCCAGCTCTTCTTACGGCGACCGGCGGTGAAGCGTATCAGGTTCGGCTCGGCCAGCGGCTGACCGTCCAGATGTGAGAGCAGATAGGCCGTGGCTTCATCCTCGCTGACATGGTCGCTGGAAAAGGCGTAGCCGTTGCCCAGGCGGTGCTGCAGCGGGATGCGCCACTGCCAGCCGTGCGGCCGAGCCGTCGCTCGCGTCACCGGCGCCATCGAGCCCCCAGCGCGCAAGGAACGGCCACGGCGCGGTCGTTCAGCAACCACGGGCGCCAGTCCTCGTAACCGGCCTTCAGAGTCTGTTCGATCAAGAGGCCCCGGAAGCCCGAGCAGTCGATGAAGAGATCGCCCTCGATCACCTGGCCGCTCTCCAGCATGACCGAGGTGACAAAGCCGGTCTCGCCGTCTTGCTGGACCGTCTGGATCCGGCCCTCCTGGCGGGTCACGCCGCGCGCCTCGGCGTAGTCGCGCAGGAAGCGGGCGTAGAGGCCCGCGTCGAACTGGAAGGCGTAGGCGATCTGGCCCAGCGGCGAGTTGGCTTGGCCGTTGGGCCGCATGAACTTGCTCTGGCGCGCGCCCACGGTCTGCAGGCTGTAGGCGCCCAGGTCGTCCTCGAGACCCAGCGCCCGGGCTTTCAGCCAGTAGGCGTGGAACGACACGCCCTCCATGTCGACGCCATAGGGGCCGAATGGGTGGTGATAGGCCTGACCGATTTCCAGCCAGTCGACGAAGTCGATGCCCAGCTTGAAGGTGGCCTTGGTCTTGCGGACGAAGTCGTTCTCGTCGAGGCCCAGCATGCGGTTGAACATGTTGATCTGGGGGATCGTCGACTCGCCGACCCCAACCGTGCCGATGGCCTCTGACTCGACAAGGGTCACGCGGGTATGGCCGTCCTTCAGGAAGCGGCCGAGCGCAGCGGCGGTCATCCAGCCGGCGGTGCCGCCGCCGACGATCACGACACGGCGCAGGCGGTTGTTCTCGGTCATGCAGGATCTCTAGCGGCGCAGTAGCGGGCGATGAAGGCTTCGTGAGGCGGGAGGGCTTCGGCCGTCTGGCGGATCAGGCCCGCTAGGCGCGAGAGCTGCGCCTTGAGAGCGTCGGTCTCAAGGGCGTCGACCAGCGGGTCGTGGCGGCGCGGAACGACGCCCTGACCTAGCAGCACGGCGATCCAGCTGGCCTCGGCGAAAAGGTCATAGTCCGAGACGAACAGTCGTCCGGACGCGGCGAACAGCTCGATCTTATGTTGGAGGCTCTGGGGGATCGCCATCGCTCGGGCGTCGCGCCAATAGGGTTCGTCGCGGCCGTTGGCCTTGAAGTGCAGGATGATGAAGTCGCGGATCAGCTCGACCTGCAGGGCGGTCAGCCGATTGTACTCGGCGATCTCAACTGGATCGAAGCCCGTGTGCGGGAATAGGGCGAGTAGCTTGGTGATCCCGGCCTGGATCAGGTGAATCGAGGTGCTTTCCAGCGGCTCCAGGAAGCCCGAGGACAGGCCGATGGCCACTACGTTCTTGACCCAGGCCTGCTTGCGGCGACCGGCCTGGAACCTCAGGAAATTCGGCTCGCCCAGCGGCTCGCCATCCACGGTGGCGCGCAGACGGCTCAGCGCCTCGTCGTCGCTGATGTGCTTGCTGGAATAGACATAGCCGTTGCCGGTCCGGTGCTGCAGCGGGATCCGCCAGCGCCAGCCGGCGGCGTCGGCGGTTGCGCGAGTGTAGGGAGTCAGGCCATCGCCGCCAGTCACGCAGGGCAGGGCCACGGCCCGGTCATTGGGCAGCCAATGGCTCCAGTCGTCATAGCCGGCCTGCAGCGCCTGCTCGATCAGCAGACCCCGGAAGCCCGAGCAGTCGATGAAGAGCTCGGCTTCGAGCGCCTGACCGCTCTCAAGCGCCACGCCGGTGACGAAGCCGGTTTCGCCATGCTGGCGCACCTCGGCGACCTTGCCCTCGATCCGGATGACGCCTCGCTGCTCGGCATAGGCGCGCAGGTATCTGGCGTAGAGCCCAGCGTCGAAGTGGAAAGCGTATTTCAGGCTCGACAGCACCTGGCCCGGATCACGGGCGGGCGGGGCGTAGCGCTTCAGGTGCGAGGCCTGGGCGGACAGGTTGAACGCGTCGATCGGCGGCGCCCAGCCCTCGTGCAAGGCCCGCAGCCAGGCCTGATGGAACTTCAAGGCCTCAATATCCAGGCCGAAATTTCCGAACGGGTGCAGGTAGCGGTGGCCCTCGCCCATCCAGCCGACAAACTCGATGGCCAGCTTGAAGCTGGCCTTGGTGGCCCGCATGAAGTCGGCCTCGTCCAGGCCCAGCACCTGGTTGAAGGTGTTGATCGGCGGGATGGTGGCCTCGCCGACCCCGACCGTGCCGATCTGCTCGGACTCGACAAGGCGCACGCGCACGCCGGGCGGCAGAGCCTTGGCCAGGGCCGCAGCCGTCATCCAGCCGGCCGTTCCGCCGCCAATGATCAGAACTTCGCGGATGGAGGCGGTCATCGGGACGCTCCGGATGGTCTAGGCACGCGGCATCGCCTCCGCCGTCTGTTCCAGCACGCGCCGCATCCGCTCCAGCAGGTCTCGGACGCGCTCGGGCGGCTGGCGCAGGGCCAGAGGATCGGTGCGACGCGGCGTGATCCCGCGCGCTAGAAAGGCGTGGACGAAGGCGCTCTCTGGCCAGACTTCCTCGTCGTACATCACCACGCGTCCTCGGCTTTCGAACTGAGCGATCTTCCAGGCCAGCTCCTCTGGCGGCGCCGAAAGGTCGCCCCAGCGCAGGATGGCCATGTCGCGGGCGCGCTCGGCCGAAGCGGCCGACAAGCGCTCGAACTCCGCGGCTGCGGCGGGCGTGTCGGGGAAGAGGCTGATCAGCCGGGCGATTGCGCCTTGCAAAAGATGCAGGTCACCGCCGTCTCCGGCCCCGAAGGCGGCGTAGGCCGCGCCGATGGCGACGCGGTTCCCGCTCACCGCGTGCGTTCGGCGGCCGGCGCTCAGGGGCGCGGGCTCGAACGTCGAGACCAATCCTGTGTCGTCGGCGAGCCGCCGGCCCGTGCTTAGCCAGGCGCTCCAGTCGATCCAGTCATCTCCAGGGGACGTCGCGGCGGTGTCGATGATGACCTCGACGTGGGCGTTGGTCGGCGCGATTTCCGCTCCAGCCTTCAGCGCGACGGCTTTCAGCAGATCGGCATAGGCGGCTGCGTCCAGCGTTAGACCATGGTCCAGGGTCGACAGCGGCGAGCGGGGGTCGGCGCTCCCTGGTGTGAAACGGCCCCGAGAGGCAGCCTGGGCGGCGAGGCTCCAAGCCTCCAGCGCGGCCGGTTTTCCAGCAGCGCGCCAGTGGTGATGAAAAGCCACGCCGTCCAGAGCCGCGCCGGTCTGGCCGAACGGCTCGAGCATATCGTTGTAGCGCGCGCCCAAGCGCGGTCTGGCGCCGGCCTCACTGGCTAGGCTCTCATCGGAAATCCCCAGGCGCGCGTGCAGACCGCGCAGAGCGGGCAGGGCGGCAATACGCCCTTCGGGCCTCCGACCCTGATCCGCCACCTGGACCTCAAGGACGCCTCGGCCCGCCGTCGCGAGCGCCGCGCCCGTCATCCAGGCCTCTACGCCGCCGCCGCTGATCAGCACGCGCTTCATGCCGGAACTCTCGGGCCGACCAGCGACCGTAGGAAAGCCTCATGCGATGGCATGGCCTGAACCGCGCGGGCCACGGCGGCTTTCAACTCGGCCATGACGCGCGCGGAGTCGACGGTAGGGACCGCCTCGACCAGAGGATCAAGGCCGCTCGGAATGACGTTCTGGCCCAGATAGACCGACAGCCAGGAGGGTTCCTTGAAGAACCCGTCCTTGTAGGCGACCACGGCGCCGCGCTCGCGGAACAGCGCCAGCTTGTAGGCCAAGCTTTCGGGGATTGGCGCGGTCCGCCGGTCGTTCCAGAAGGCCGAGTCCGTCCGTTGGTTGGCGTGGTAGTGCAGGATGAGGAAGTCGCGGACGCGCTCGAACTCCAGCACCATGACGCGGTTGTATTCGTCCTGGTCGGCGGCCTCGCAACCGCTGTTCGGAAACAGCTCCAGCAAGGTCGAGATCCCGACCTGGATCAGATGGATCGAGGTGCTCTCCAGCGGCTCCAGAAAGCCGGACGAAAGCCCGATCGCCACGACGTTTTTCAGCCAGGCCTTGCGTCGTCGTCCTGTGACGAAGCGCAGTACGCGGGGCTCGGCCTGGGCTTGGCCGTCCAGCTTGGACAGCAGGACGTGGGCGGCCTCGTCGTCTTCGATATAGCCGGAGCAATAGACATAGCCGTTGCCCACGCGATGCTGCAGCGGGATGCGCCAGCGCCAACCACACTGGTCGGATGTGGCGCGAGTGTAAGGAACCGGCGGCTCGACCGAGGCGCAAGGGACGGCTACGGCGCGGTCGCAGGGCAGCCAGTGGGTCCAGTCGTCGTAGCCGGCTTTCAAGGTTTGCTCGATCAGCAAGCCCCGGAAGCCCGAGCAATCGACGAACAGCTCACCCTCGATCCGCCGACCGTCCTCCAGCGTCACGGCGGTGACAAAGCCGTCCTCCGGACGCTGGTCCACGGCGACGATCTTGCCCTCGGTGCGCGTGACGCCGCGCGCCTCTGAATAGTCGCGCAGATAGAGGGCGTATAGGGCCGCGTCGAACTGATAGGCGTAGTTGTAGGTCGAGCCCAGCGAGCGGGGGTCGCTCGCCGGCGGGGCGAACTTGCCCGCGCGGCTGGCCATGATCGGCAGGCTATAGCGCTCGATAGGATCGAACGATTGGCCGGCCGCCTCGGCGTGAGCGCGCGCTCGCAGCCAGTGCTGGTGGAAGGGGACACCGCCAATCGTGTGGCCGTAGGCGCCGAACGGATGGATGTAGCTCTCGCCTCTGCGGCCCCAGTCTCGAAACTCGATGCCCAGCTTGTAGGTGGCCTGGGTGCGCCGCATGAAGTCAGCCTCGTCCAGGCCCAGGCGAGCGTTGTAGTCGCGGATGTGAGGCACCGTGGCTTCGCCCACGCCCACCGTGCCGATCTCCGCGGACTCGACAAGCTCGATCGTGACCGGCAGGCCCTTCAAGACAGCCGCTAGGCCGGCCGCGCTCATCCAGCCCGCCGTGCCGCCGCCGATAATCACGATCTTACGCACAGAGGTCATGGGCGCCGCTTAAGGCGCGCGCGGCGCCGACGTGAAGCGGCGCCGCCAGACGGATCAGCAAGCACAAGGGCTGTCTGTGTTGCGCGAATGACCTTCGGCGTCATCGTTGTTTCCTCCCCGCCATGATTTCGCCGACACTTTAGCAGCAGCGCAACCTGGTTAATTGACAACGCTGTCTCGCGCTGTAATCGTTATTTCACCCGGACATCGAGAATCCGGTTCGCGTGGTCAGGCCACGGAAGGGGAGGCAACCAGGGGACGTCAGGTCGGCTAAGCGCCCGCAGACCCCCGATGATAGCGCTCCCATTCCTCTTGGCTAAACGAGCCGGACTTGCATGACAACGCTTGACGGCCGGTCGTCAGTCGTGTGACCTGACCAAAATGGTCACGGTAACATGACCAGTGGTGGCGCTCACGCGTTGCTGAGAAACGATTAGGGGAGGGAACTATGGGCGCAGCCAACAGGCTGTCCGCTGCCGGCGGACGTGAATCCATCAGCAATAATCTGAAATATGGGGCTTCCGCCCTTGTGCTCGGCGCCTTGGTGTTCGGCGTGCCGGCCATGGCGCAGACGGCGGCCAAGGCGGAAGGCGATCAGGTCGTCGATGCGGTGATCGTCACCAGCATCCGGCAGAGCCTGAAGAGCAGCCAGCAGTTGAAACAGTCGTCGGAAATCATCGGCGATTCGATCACCGCCGAAGACATCGGCGCGCTGCCGGACCGGTCCGTGACCGAAGCGCTGTCGCGTGTGCCCGGCGTTTCGATCAACCGTTTCGCCGCAGGCACTGATCCAGACCACTTCTCGGTCGAAGGTTCGGGCGTCGTGGTTCGCGGCCTGAACTTCGTCCGTTCGGAGCTGAACGGGCGCGACACCTTCACCGCCAACAACGGCCGCATCCTAAGTTTCGCCGACGTTCCGTCCGAGCTGATGGGCGGCGTGGACGTGTTCAAGAGCCCCTCTGCCGACATGATCGAGGGGGGCATCTCGGGCACGGTGAACCTGCGCACGCGCCTGCCGTTCGACAATAAGGGCGAGGTCAAGTCGCTCTCGATAGAGAACAGCTATGGCGACATGTCCAAGCAGTGGAAGCCGACGATTTCGGGCCTGTACAGCAATCGCTTCGACACCAAGTTCGGCGAGATCGGCATTCTGGGCAGCCTCGTCAGCTCGCGCCTGACGACCCGCAGTGACGCCATCCAGGTTTCGAACTTCGGCTGCCGCACCAACCTCGGCGTCGCCGTGGCCACCTGCGCCAACGGCAACGGCGTCTGGTTCCCGCGCGGCGCGGCGTTCCGCTCGACCACCACCGACCGCAAGCGCGACGGCCAGGCCGCCGCCATCCAGTGGAAGAGCAACGACGGCACGATGCAGGCCGCGTTCCAATACCTACGCTCGAAGTCGACCGCCAAGTGGACCGAACACGCCATCGAGATCGCCACCGACAACGTCGCTGGCAACGGCGACTCGCGTCCGGCGGACGGCACCACCTTCACCTTCGATGACAGCGGCATTTTTACCAACGGCATCATCACCGGCGGCACTGGTTGGCGCTCCGACCAGACAGGTTCGGATCCGCGCACGCCGATCAATGGCCTGCAGTCGAATAATGTCCGCCGGGACGAAAACAACACCAACGAAACGAGTGACTACGGCTTCAACTTCAAGTGGACGCCGAACGAGCATTGGGGCTTCCAGTTCGACGCCCAGCACGTCGACTCCAAGGTCGACGCGATCAGCATGGGCCTGTGGGGCTCGTCGTTCCAGAACGCCGCGATCACTTTGAACGGCAAGGATTTGCCGGAGGTGTCGTTCACCGCGCCGTCCAGCGGCACGGCTCTGCCGACCTGCACCACCTTCAACGGCAGCTGCACCACCTATCTGCGCGGTGCGAACAACTCGTTCAGCAACCCGTACAACAACTTCTGGCGCTCGGCGATGGACCACATTGAGCAGTCCGAAGGCACGGAAGACGCGGTCAAGTTCGACGTCGAGTACAAGTTCAACGACGATAGCTGGTTCGACTCGATGAAGGCCGGCGTGCGCTGGGCCGAGCGTGATCAGACCACCCGCTTCTCGTCCTACAACTGGGGCGTTCTGTCCGAAATCTGGGGCAGCGGCGGTCCGGTCTGGATGAGCGATCAGCTCAACGGCAACCCCACCACGGCCGGCGGCGAGACCAGCGAGCGCTACGTCGAGACGGTCGCGTTCGATAACTTCCTGCGAGGCAAGGTGGCGGTCCCGACCGGCTCGCAGCCGCGCCTCTTCTTCTCGCAGAACCTGGTCGACAACTACGGCGCCGTGTCGCAGTTCGCCATGCTGGTCGGCGATGAGTGGCGCGACCGCCTGTCGGGCGGCTGCCCGCAGAACTGGGTCCCGCTGGCGCAGCGTTGCGGCGTCACCGCGGGGACGCCCTTCCGTCCTCAGGAAATCAACCCGGTCAACGAGAAGACTCAGTCAGCCTACCTGATGACGCGCTTCAAGGGCGATGTCGGGGACTACCGCGTCAGCGGCAATATCGGCTTGCGCTATACCAAGACCGATCGCAAGGCTCAGGGCTATCTGGCCTTCCCGATCTCGACCAGTCTGGCCACCGACGCCGACTGCGCCAAGGCCCTCACGGACTGGCTGGCGCTGCCGGAACCGAAGACTCCGTTCTCGCCGTCTTCCTTCTGCACGCTCACGCCTCAGGTTCGGGCCGCCGCGCGCGCCTGGCAGAACGGGGCCACAGTGCAGACCACGGCCAAGGCCTCGTTCGAGTACTGGCTGCCCAGCTTCAACCTGAAGGTCATGGCGCCGCACGGCCTGCAATATCGCCTGGGCCTGTCCAAGACGATCACGCCGCCCGACATCGGCCTGACCCGCAACTACTACAACCTGTCTCTGAACACGAACAACGACGGCATCACCAACGGTCAGCCGACGGGCAACGTCACGGTCGGCAACCCGTTCCTGAAGCCGACCCAGTCCAAGAACATCGACGCCTCTATCGAGTGGTACTTCGCGCCGGTCGGCTCGCTGACCGTCGCGCTGTTCTACAAGGAGATGACCGACGTCGCGACCAACACGACCGCGCGTCTGCCGTTCACCAACAACGGCGCCACGTTCAACGTGTTGGTGACGACCCCCGGCAACTCGGACCAGACCGCCAAGCTCAAGGGCTTCGAGGTCGGTTACCAGCAGTTCTATGACTTCCTGCCCAAGCCCTTCGACGGCCTGGGGATCAACGCCAACTACAGCTACATCGAAAGTTCGGGCGTGCCGCAAAGCACGCTGTCGGCGACCGACCCCGACGTGGCCGCCGGCCGCGTGGCCACGGTCGACACCAGCAAGCTGCCGCTGCAGGGCCTGTCCAAGCACAACGCCAACTTCGCGCTCATCTATGAGAAGAAGAAGATCTCGGCGCGCCTGGCCTACAACTGGCGTTCGGACTTCTTGCTGACGGTTCGCGACGTGATCATTCCCTACGCCCCGATCATGAACGAGGCGACCGGCCAGCTGGACGGCTCGTTCTTCTACACCGTCAACGACAAGGTGAAGGTCGGCGTCCAGGGCGTGAACCTGCTGAACGAGACCATCCGGACGACGCAGATCCTGAACAACGATCTGCTGAAGACCGGTCGCTCGTGGTTCATGGCTGACCGCCGCTACACCTTCGTGGTGCGCGCCAGCTTCTAATAGCGGCGTTCCTGGAAATGACCTCGCCGACCTTTCGGCGGCGAGGTCTGCCAGTCTCCCGAGATCTCGCACGCATCGCCGTTGATTGGGCGGTCCGCGCCTTCCTGGAGACTTGGCCACGGCAGCAATTGGCGTATCTGTAGCGCGACGTCACGATTGACCGAACGGAGACGGTTCGCGTTCTGGCCGCCTGTTTACGCACATTCTGGCTAGAGCCAACGGGGTTCGGCTTGGGGTGTCAGGTCTCCTTCGCCGATTGCCTTGGTTGGGATTGTTCGAGAGTGGTGGCAGCGCGCATGCCATGCATCGCCCTCGCCGAGACCTGGGCGACAAGAATCAGAGCTGGAGCGATCAGGACATAGGCGACGACATCCCATGCTCCGTCGCCAAGCAGCGCCAGGATAAGTCCGGCGAGCATGGCGACCGCCAGCAAGGCGGCCAGCAAGAGAGACTTTTTCATGCGGGGACCTCCGGGCTGATGTTGCGCGGGCGCCTGCCGCCCTTGGAAAAGGTCAACTTCAGACCACTGATCAGCACGGCGATGGTCACCAGATCCAGCAGCGTCCACATAACCTTCAGTGGCGCGCCGCCGTAGTCGCCAAAGTGCAGCGGCTGGGAGAGGGCCAGGGCGGAAATATACCAGGGCGGCCGAGGCGCGCCGATCACGCGGGCGGTGACGCTGTCGACCAGGACCGGCTGGAAGATGTGCTCTTTCAGTCCATCGGGCCCCCGCAGATACACGGCGTGGAACCGGTCGCCAGCCATCAGCGAGCCCGGATAGGCGACGAAGTAGGGCTGGTAGTCGGGAAAGCGGGCGCGCCCCGCGGCGACGATCGCGTCTATCGACGCCGTCTTGCCTGTCGGCGGTGATCCGCGCTGGGCGTAGGTCGAAAGCTCGCTCATCTGCCAGAACTGGATGATCGAGGCGCCCCAGGTATTGATGAGGCCGGTGGCGCCGACTACCAGCATCCAGGCCATGATGACCGCGCCCAGCATGTTGTGCAGGTCCAGCCATGCCGTGCGCTTCGTCCTGCCGACGCGGACTTGAGCGAAGCCGGCCTTGCGCGCGAAGGGACCGTAGATGACGATCCCCGAGACCAGGGCCACGATGAACAGGACGGCTGGAACGCCCAGCACCAATGGCCCCATCGGTCCGAGCAGTAGTGTCCCGTGCAGATCGATCAGCCACTGGGTGGGGCTGGCGCGATCTCCCCCCGATGGCGGGCTGGCCGTGGCGGCGTCGATCAGCACGTTCTCATTGTCAAAGAAGGATTTAGCGCCCGGCGGCGCGATCGACAGAGTGATCACGCCGGGCTTGTCGGGCTCCCATACCAGGAAGTGGATTTTGCCAAGGGGGCGAGAGATTCGAGCGGCCGCCTCGATCGCCGCCAGCGGCGCCGGCCTAGCCTCGGCTTGACCACCCGCGCCATATCCCAAGGCGTGGTCGATCTCGCCCCGGAAGATCAAGGGCAGGCCGGTTACGCAGAGCACCAGCAGGAAGGCGGTGCAGATGAGGCTCGACCACTTGTGCGCCCAGATCCAGAAACGCATGATCAGCCTCAATAGGACGCGCGGACGCGAAGGCCGACCTGGCGGCCTGGGCCCGCCTGATAGACATTGACCCCCGGGGCGAAGGCCACGCCGTAGGGCGCGTAGAGCTTGTCGCCCAGATTCTCGCCGTAGAGGTCGAGGCTCCAGCGGTCCGTCGGCCGCCAAGAGAGGCGCGCGTCGTAGAGCGCGAAGGCGGCCTGGCCAAGAGTGTTGGTTTCCTCGAACCAGTAACGGCCCGAATAGCTCACGCCGACCTGCGCCTCTAGCCCGCCGAGCGCGCCGGGCAGGGCCACGCGCCGCGTGACGGCCGCCCGTCCTGTCCAGCTTGGCGCATAGGGCAGGATATTGCCCGTCAGGTTGGCGGTCGGATTGGTCGGGTTATGATAGTCGGTGAACTTGGCCTTGTTGTAGGCGACCCGCGTCTCGATCCGCCAGGCGGCGTCGACGTCCCAGTCCAGCCGCGCCTCGGCGCCCCTGGACTCCACCTTGCCCACGTTGCTCAGGTACTGACTGGGGGCGAAGCCGACATAGTACTGATAGTCGTCGCTACGCGTGAAATAGGCTGCGGCGGTAAAGCGCAGTCGGTCTTCCAGCCGACGGGCGCGCAGGCCCGCTTCCAGATTCCATAGCTTTTCGGGCTTGTAGGAAAAGCCTACCGTCGCGGGCGTGACGAACCGGCTGAAGCCGCCGGCCTTGTAGCCGCTGCTGGCCTGGGCGTAGAGCCGCGTGTCCTCGCGAACCTGATAGCCAACCGCCAGTTTAGGCGAGACGCTGTGGAAGTCCTTGTCACTTTCCAGGATCAGCGAGCCCTGACCGGCGGTGGCCTCCACGCTGTGCTGGTCCAGGCGCAGGCCGCCCGTAACGTCCAGGCGGTCGGACAGCTTGTAGGTCGCCTCGCCGAACGCGGCGTAGGTCTTCAGCGTCTGGGCCGCGCTCTGAGCGTATTGGGGGCGGGCGAAGGTGAAGTCGGTGTGCTCGAAGGCCAGGCCCGCCACATAGGACAGCGCGCCACCGATCGCCGCCTCATCGCTGAGGCGCAGTTCCTGGGTGAAAGTCTTCTGGGTTTCGGGACTCAAGGTGCTGAGCACAGTGCGTTGATAGTCGCGATCCTGGTAAGCGGTGACCGAGGTCAGCTTGGCCCGCCCCAGGTCCGCATCTAGGCGAAGGCTGGCCAGGTCATGGGTCAGCCGATGACGGCTGTCGGCCGGATAAACGGTGCGGGTCGGCAGATCGGAGGCCAGGACGTACTGCTCCTCGGTCGAGCGGACATCCATGCGCGAAAGGGTCAGCAGTGCGCTGACGGGGCCGCCCTCGGGGGCGAAGCGTAGGCGGGCGCGGCCATTGACGCTTCGGCTGTCGCCCAGGCGCGAGCCGTCCGTCGGGCTACGATATTCGCCATCCTCTTGGCGATAGCCGGCCGAGAGCTCCAGGAACGTCGACCCGCCCAGGGCGACGCTGGCCAGGGCCGATCCGGCGCGAAGACGCGAGGCGACCTCGCCCTGAGCAATGACGGTATGACCGTCCGGCGGGCTGGAGACCAGGCTGATGACCCCGCCCATCGCGCCACGGCCATAGAGCGTGCTCTGCGGGCCGTACAGGACCTCGACCTGCTGCAGATTTAGCGGCAGGGCTTGGCCGAACGTCGCCTGATCCTGAGGGACGCCATCCAGATAAATCTGGACCGTCGGATTGTAGAAGTCGACCGACGACTGGCCGCGCAAGGTCAGGCTCAGATAGGTCTTGCTGGCCCGCTGGCGAACGGTCAGGTCGCCAATCACCCCGCCCAGCTGATCGACCGACGTCGCCCGAGACAAGCCGATGTCGTCACCGCGTATCACCACGGCCTGGCCGTTCAGCGACTCAAGGCTCTGGGCTCGCTTGCTGGCGGTGACGATCAACGCCTCGGACTGGAAGCCGGCGGTGGCTTCCGCATGGGCCTGCGCGCCAAGGCCCGTCAAAAGGCTGGCGCTCAGCAGCCAGAGCTTGATCGACGTCATATCGAATTCCTGGTGACCGGCGTCGCTCCGACAGCGCGCCTTTCTCGTGAGGCCGCGCTTAAGCCTGACGTCGAGAGGGGGCTAACAGGATCGGGGCGCCGATAGCCGCGATCGGGGAATAATTGACTTTGAGAACTATTCGCAATTAAGATCGCTCATGCTCACTGATGCCGCCAAACCGGCTTTGCCCCGCCGTTTTCAGCTTCGCGAGCGGCGCCTTGCTCAATACGCGGCTCGGAATCTTGCCGCATGCGTGGGCATGCCCGCAGCGCAGTACTTCGCGGAGCGGATTCCGGTCGCCGGCTTTAGCCGACGCTTCGCCGCCCGTGAGGGGTTGGACGTGCTGGCGCATGATGTCGAGGTGCTGGAGGCCAGCGCCCAGGAAATAAAGTCCGAACCTTGCCTGGCCTTGACCTTGATGTTCGAAGGGCGGGGGGAGGGCGTCATCCTCGGAGACGCCGACGGCCCGGACCTCAGTGTCGGCTATGGCCCCATGACCTGGTACGCCAGTTTCTCGACGCGGACGTTGAAGGGCCGCTCGACTGCGCCCGGCGGGGCCCGCTATCGACTCGTTGAGCTGCGGATCTCACACGCCTTCCTGGCCCGTCTCGGGCGGCTTGAGGACCTGATGGCGCTAGACGCCCGGCATCCGCGCCACTGCATGTCCAGGCCCGGGATATGGGTCGCCGCCGCTCCGGTGACGCCGGCCCTGGCCCAAGTTGGCGAGCAGTTGCATGCTATTGCTCGCGGCGATCATGTCGATGATTTGCTGCTGGATGCCCGCGCTCTGGAGTTCCTGACGCTCTCGATGGAAATGATCGCGTCGCGGGAGGCGGTCCGCCAGGAAGGGTTGGATGCGCGCCGTCGACGTCAGGTCGAGCAGGCCGCCGCGCTGCTGCGGGCCGATCTCGTCCATCCCTGGACCATCGCCGTCCTGGCGCGCCGCATTGGTCTTGGCGAGAAGACGCTGAAACAGGGGTTCCGCCAACTTTTTGGCGTTGGCGTGATCGGCTACCTGCAAGACCAGCGGCTGCAGGCCGCCCGAACGCTCCTGATCGAGCAAGGCGTCAGCGTCACCGAGGCGGCGCTGCAGGTCGGCTATGTCAATCTCAGTCACTTCGCGCGACTTTACCGCCGCGCCTTCGGTGTTTCTCCAAGGCAAGCCGCGCGCGCTGATGCGCTGCATACACATTTTTCCGATAATATATCTTAGACGATTAATGTTAGCCGCTCCTGTTGTCGGTTTTTGTCCCTGACTCAACAAGCGGTGCACTTTGGATTCTGGGGTCACTAGGCGCGTAACGCACTCGTTAGCGTGACGCACTCGTTATGAGCCGAGCCATAGAGGGCCGGCATGACGCGCTGAGCCTTCGAGGCTCTCGTGGGACAGACTCGCGACGTCATTGCCTCTCAAAACTCTGAGGCCTCGCCAACTCAGAAGGACGCAAAGCCCGATCATGACGGCTGCAGCCTTGGCGATATGCGGGTCGTGATCAGTCGCCAAGCGATAAAGCGAAATCGGCAGGAATGTCAGCGCCAGACCGAGCCAGAACCAGGCGAGGCCAAACTCACGCGTCCCAGCCGTCCCCCAGCGCCGATCTGGCGATCCTGGCAGGTGATGGCTCGCGTGTCGAAGATTTGGTCATGCGAAAGCCCGCCGTTCGGTGTGATGGCGTGATTGAGCGGTCGCTAACGCGGCGACCTCGCCCACGACGATCAGCAGCGGCCCGCCGCCCGTCCGGAGCGGAGCTGCGCCGAGATCGGCCAGGGTCATCTCCGTCAGCCGCGCATACGCCGCGCCAGCGTTCTCGACGGCCGCCACGGGCGTGCTGCCGGCCCGTCCTTCGGCTATCAGCGCCCGGGCAAGAGTCGGCGCGGCTTCGGCGCCCATATAGACCGCCACCGTCGCTTCCGGATCACCGCCCATCCGCCAGTCGCCAGCCATGGCGCCATCCTCGACGCGCGCCGTGGTGAAGACGACGCGCCGCGCTTCGCCGCGATGAGTCAGCGGGAAGCCAAACTGGGCGGCTGCCGCGCACGCGGCGGTGACTCCGGGCACGACCTCGGTCTCGACGCCAAAGCGTTCGAGGAACGCCTTCTCCTCTCCGACGCGGCCGAAGATCGACGGGTCCCCGCCTTTCAGGCGCACGACCTGCAGACCTCGGCGCGCTAGGCGCAGCATCAGGCGATTGATCTCATCCTGCTTCATGCTGGGCTTGCCGGCGCGCTTGCCAGTCTGGATCCGGACGCAGCCCGGCGGCGCCAGCGCGACGGCCTCTTCGGAGCACAGGGCGTCATAGAGCAAGGCCCCCGCGCTCTCTACCGCGCGCACGGCGCGGACCGTCATGAGATCCACCGGACCAGGGCCCGCACCGACCAGCAGCACCTTGCCAAGTTTGCTTTCAACCAGCATGGACAGGCTCCTTTGGTGTTACGGGTAAGGCATTGATCATGCGCGTGATTTCGGGACGGCAGGATCCGCAATTGGTCCCCGCCCCTGTCGCTGCGCCGACGGCGTCGGCCGTGTCCGCGCCCGCGGCGATCGCGGCCGTGACGGCCTTGGCGCCGACCTTCAGACAGGCGCAGACCATAGGTCCTTTGTCGACCGGCGCGCCGGGCGGACGCCCGAACAGCAGGGCCGAGCGCGCTTCGGCCGTCAGATCCACATGGAACAGATCGACCAACCAGTCTCGAGGCGGGAGGCGGCCGGTCGTCGTCATGTAAAGAACGGCGACCAGTTGATCGCCCTCGACCCAGGCCTCTCGGCGCGCGCCGGTCGCTGCGTCCTCATAGGTGACGAGTTCGCCGGCCAGCCTCTTGGTCAGGGCCTTGCGGAGGGCGTCGCGCTCGACAGCGTCGCCCCGGCCGGCGAACTCGTGCTGCTGGCAGGCGTCTTGGGGAATACGCCGCCAGACAAGATCCGCCCCCAGCGGGGACATCAGGGCGGATCGACTCAAGAAGAAGCCCTTCCAGGTCTCGCGATACGGTCGTACGCGAGCGGGGGTGTGTTTGAACTCCGGCTGGCCCGAGGTCGGATCGACGTTCGGCGCCACGAGGCTGTTGGCGCGCCCCGACGGGGCGAAGGCGTCCGTCCAGTGCATAGGCATGAACAGCGAGCCGCGGCGCTGGCGATCGCTGACCTTGGCGACGGCCACCGCCTCGGCCCGCGCGGTCGCGACCCTGGCCAAGTCGCCGTCCTTCAGCCCCACGGCCTCGGCGTCCTCCGGATGGATTTCGACATAGGGCTCGGGCGCGTGACGACACAGGTCCGGCGCCAGCCCCGTGCGGGTCATAGTGTGCCACTGGTCGCGGACGCGGCCGGTGTTGAGCGACATCGGGAAGGCCGCGCTGGTCGCTTCGGCGGGCCCATTCGGTTTGACCGGGACAATACGGGCGCGGCCATCCGGCGTCTGGAAACGGCCATCGGCGAACAGCCGAGGTGTCCCCTCGCCACTCGACAGCACGGGCCATTGGATTGGCGAGAGGTCGTCGTAAGCCTCCGGCGTCAGCGCCGACAGGCCCGCGAGATTGAGGAAGCGATCGCCATTTTCATAGGCGGTGAGGCGCGCCCATTCGCGGAAGACCGCCGCGCTGCTCGCCCAGCCAAAGCCGTCGAAGCCCATGGCGCCGGCGACGTCGGCCATGATCTTCCAATCGGCGCGGGCTTGGCCTGGAGGCGTAAAAAGGGCGTGCTGGCGCGAGATGCGGCGCTCGGAATTGGTGACCGTGCCGTCCTTCTCGCCCCAGGCCAGGGCCGGCAGCTTGACGTGCGCGAAGGCCGTGGTGTCGGTCTCGACGCAGTCCGATACCACGACGAAGGGGCATGCGGCCAAGGCGTCGCGGACCGCGCCGCTGGCGGGCAGGCTGACCGCCGGATTGGTGGCCATCACCCAGATCGCCTTGATCCGCCCGTTCCTGACGGCCTCGAACATCTCGACGGCCTTCAACCCCGGCGCGCGGGCGGTGTCCGGGGCGCCCCAGAAGCGGGCGACGCGGTCGCGATCCTCGGGCGAAAAGTCCATGTGGCCGGCCAGGGTGTTGGCCATGCCGCCCGTCTCGCGCCCGCCCATGGCGTTGGGCTGGCCGGTGATCGAGAAGGGGCACGCGCCGGGCTTGCCGATCCGACCGGTGGCGAGGTGGGCGTTGATAATGGCCAGGCCCTTGGCCACACCCTGGGCGGACTGGTTGGCGCCCATGGAGAAAAGGCTGACAGTCCGCGCGTTTGCGGCGAACAGGTCATAGAAGGTCCGCAGATCCTCGACCGCGACGCCGCAGTCGGCGGCGACAGCGCTGGCCGATTGGTCGATTTCCGCAAGCGCGGCGGTGACTTGCTCGAAGCCGTTCACGTGATTGGCGATGTAGTCGCGGTCGATCGCGCCGCGCTGGATGAGGTCGGCAAGCAAGCCATTCCAGAGCCGCACGTCGCTCTGCGGGGCGATGGCGAGATGCAGGTCCGCCCCCTCGGCCGTGTCAGTGCGGCGCGGATCGATCACCACATGCTTCTGGCCGCTCGCCCTCGCATGCTCCATACGGCGGAAGAGAACGGGATGGGTCCAGGCGGCGTTATGGCCGCTGAAGACGACCAGATCCGCCAGGTCCAAGTCCTCGTAGCAACCGGGCACGAGGTCCGCGCCGAAGGCCTGCTTGTGGGCGGCGACGGCCGAGGCCATGCAGAGGCGGCTGTTGGTGTCGATATTGCCCGAGCCAATGAAGCCCTTCATCAGCTTGTTGGCGGCGTAGTAGTCCTCGGTCAGCAACTGGCCCGAGACGTAGAAAGCCACGCTGTCGGGGCCGTGTCGGGAGATAATCTCCTTGAAGCGCCGCGCCACCAGCGCCGTGGCCTCATTCCAGCTGACGCTCTTGCCGTGGATCGTCGGTTCCAGCAGCCGGCCTTCCAGGCCAACCGTGGCGCCGAGGGCTGAACCCTTGGAGCATAGCCGCCCCAAGTTCGCCGGGTGGGCCGCGTCGCCGGTGATCAAGACCGAACGCCCCTCCCCCACCGCGCCCGCGACGCCGCATCCGACGCCACAATAGGCGCAGGTCGTCTTGACGGTTCGCAGGGCGCTGGAGCCGTCGGCCATCGGTCAGCTCGCCGCCACCGGCTGAGCCAGCAGCACGCGGCCGTCATTGACGCGCACCGGCACGACGGGCGTACAACCCTTGCCGGCGTCGGCGCCGATTGGTTGACCGGTGGCCAGGTCGATGACCCAGCTGTGCAGCGGGCAAGTCACGCCGTGGCCATGGACGATGCCCTGGCTCAGGGGGCCATGCTTGTGCGGACAGCGGTCGACCAGCGCGAAAACCTGGCCGTCGCCGGTCCGGAACACCGCGACGTCGCCCTGGGCCGTGGCCACCCGTCGCGCGCCGCGTTCGGGGATGTCGGTCACAGCGCCGACGTCGCGCCAGTCCGGGTCGATATGGGCTTGCAGGGTCATTCGGCCGCCATCTCCATTGGAAGGGTCGCCATCGGTGCGAACTCGCCGGCCGCCACGCCGCCGGTGGCGCGCTCGGCCCAGGGATCGATCTGGGCGGTCTCTTGCGATTTCACGAAGCGGGCGAAGAGCGCGGAGCGGCTGTCGAGGTCGTCTACCGTCGCCGCGCGGATCGCGTCGAGACCGATCCGCGCCATCCACTTGTAGATCCGCTCCAGGTACCAGCCGCCTTCGCGGTACATCTGCATGACGGCAGCGATGACCTGGATCGCCTCCTCCTCGGTGGCGACCTTGGTCAGCACCTCGGTTCCCTGGATGTGCAGGCCCGCGGCGCCGCCGACATGGATTTCGTAGCCGCTGTCGACGCAGATGACGCCGATGTCCTTGCAGGTCGACTCCGCGCAGTTACGCGGACAGCCCGAGACCGCCAGCTTGACCTTGGCCGGCGCCCACGAGCCCCACATGAACTTCTCGAGCTTGATCCCGAGACCCGTGGAGTCCTGGGTGCCGAACCGGCACCAGTCGCTGCCGACGCACGTCTTCACCGTGCGCAGACCCTTCGCATAGGCGTGACCGCTGACCATGCCGGCGGCGTTGAGATCGGCCCATACGGCTGGGAGGTCGTCCTTCCTGACGCCCAGCAGGTCGATGCGCTGGCCGCCCGTCACCTTGACCGCCGGGATGGCGTACTTATCGGCGACATCGGCGATGGCGCGGAGCTCGGCGGGGCTGGTCATGCCGCCCCACATGCGCGGCACGACCGAATAGGTGCCGTCCTTCTGGATGTTGGCGTGGACGCGCTCGTTGATATAGCGCGACTGGCTGTCATCCACGTACTCGCCCGGCCAGGCGCACAGCAGGTAGTAATTCAGGGCCGGTCGGCACGAGGCGCAGCCGTCGGGCGTGGTCCATTCCTGTGCCTGCATGACTGCGGGCATGGACTTCAACTCGAGCTCGACGATCGCCTTGCGCACGTCGCCATGCGGGTGATGCGTGCACTTGCACATCGGCTTGGGGCCGGTCTGGGCCCTGAAGCCGTCTCCGAGGGTCAGGCGGATGACCTGCTCGACCAACGGCGTGCAGGACCCGCACGAGGCCGAGGCCTTGGTCACCGCGCGGACGTCGTCCAGCGTTGTCAGGCCCTGGGCCGTGATGGCCCCCATGATCGTACCCTTGCAGACGCCGTTGCAGCCGCAGATCTCCTGCGTGTCGGGCATGGCCGCAACGGCCGCGCTAGGGTCCAGGCCCGAGAGGCCCTCCGTAATCGCTTGCCCGAAGATCAGGGTCTCGCGGATCTCGGCGACATCCGTCCCCGCCCGCATCAGGTCGAAGTACCAGCCGCCGTCGGCCGCGTCGCCGAACAGCACCGCCCCGGCGACCTTGCCGTCCTCGATGACCACCCGCTTGTAGACGCCGCGGGCGGCGTCGCGGAACACGATGTCCTCACAGCCGTCGCCGCCGGCGAACTTACCCGCCGAGAAGACGTCGACGCCCGAGACCTTCAAGCGGGTCGAGAGGACCGAGCCCTGATACGCCCCCTGCCCCTCCGTGAGCGCCTCGGCCAGGGCCCGGCACATGTCCCAGATGGGCGCGACCAAGCCGTAGCAGTTCCCGCGATGCTCGACGCACTCGCCCACGGCGAACACGGCCGGATCGGACGCGCGCATGGAGTCGTCGACGATGACCCCGCGATTGACCTGCAGACCGGCCGCTTTGGCCAGCGAGGCGTTCGGACGGATGCCAACGGCCATGACCAGCAGGTCGCACGGCAGGACGCGGCCGTCCTTGAGCTTCAGCCCGGCGGCCTTGCCATCCTCGCCGACGATCTCCTCGGAGTGGGCGCCCAGCACGGTCTCGACGCCGCGTTCGGCCAGCGCCTCGCGCAGCAGGTAGCCGGCGCTCTCGTCTAGCTGGCGCTCCATCAGGACGTCCATCAGGTGGACGACCGTGGCGCCCATGCCGCGTCGGGCCAGGCCATAGGCGGCTTCGAGACCCAGCAGGCCGCCGCCGATGACCACGGCGCGGGCGCCCGGCTTGCCGGAGGCCTCGACCATCGCCTCGACGTCGTCGAGGTCGCGGAAGGTGACCACGCCCTTCAGATCCGAGCCCGGCAGCGGCAGTCGGAACGGGTCCGAGCCGGTCGCAAGGATCAGCTTGTCATAGCCGACCTCCAGGCCGCCCTCGGCGACCACCTTGCGGCCTTCGAGGTCGACCGCCGTGACGGCGCGGCCAGCGTGCAGGGTGATAGCGTTGTCGCGGTACCAAGCCTCGTCGTTGATGACGATGTCATCGAAGGTCTTCTCACCCGCCAGCACCGGCGAGAGCATGATCCGGTTGTAGTTCACCCGCGGCTCGGCGCCGAAGATGGTGATGTCATAGCGGGCGGGATCGCGCTTGAGCACTTCCTCGACCGCCCGGCAGCCGGCCATGCCGTTGCCGATGACGACCAGACGTTCTTTCGTCATGGGTCTATCTCGCTTGTCGGAGGGAAAGGATCAGACGCGGACCGAGACGGCTTCGCCGTGCAGCGTCGGCCAGACGGCGCGCCAGCGAGCCTTGAGGCTGTGCAGCGCGACCAGGGCGAACAGGGCCAACAGGGCGAAGCCGATGAAGCCGGACTGGTAGGAGCCGGTCATCTTCTTGGCGAGGCCCAGCGTCGAGGCGAGGTAGAAGCCGCCGATGCCTCCGGTCATGCCGATCAGACCGGTCATGACGCCGATCTCCTTGCGGAAACGCTGAGGCGCCAGCTGGAAGACCGCGCCATTGCCGGCTCCCAGGGCCAGCATGGCGAACATCAGCACCGCCAGGGCGATAGAGGCCGTGGGCAGCTGAAAGCTCGCCACTGTCAGGCCCAGAGCCGCCAGGGCGTAGACGAAGCTCAAGGTCCGCACCCCGCCGAAGCGGTCGGCCAGGGCGCCGCCGACCGGCCGGATGAACGAGCCGGCGAACACGCAGGCGGCCGTGAAGAAGCCGGCGATGACCGGGTCCAGGCCGTATTCGGAGTTGAAGTACATGGTGAGCGACGAGGCCAGGCCGACGAAGCCACCGAACGTCACCGCGTACAGCAGCATCAGCCACCATGCGTCCGGGACCTTAAGGACGTTCAGATATTCGCTCAGCTTCTTAGGGGCAGGCTGCTCAGGCGCGTCCTTGGCCAGCAGCATGTAGACGACGAAGGCGATCGCTAGCGGGATGGCGGCGAGGCCGATCACGTTCTGCCAGCCGAAAGTCTTGGCCAGAACCGGCGCGAAAAGCGCCGCCAAGGCCGTGCCGGAGTTGCCAGCGCCGGCGATGCCGAGCGCCAAACCTTGGTGCTCTTGGGGATACCAACGCGATGCCAGCGGCAGAGCAACGGCGAACGACGCGCCCGCCACGCCCAGGACGATCCCCAGAGCCAGGACCTGATGATAGTCGTGGATGCCGACCGCCCAGGCCAAGACCAAGCCCGCCAGCACGATCAGCTGGCCGATCATGCCCGTCTTTTTGGGACCAATGCGGTCAACCAGCACGCCGTTGACCAAACGCAGCAACGCGCCGGCGAGAACGGGAACCGCGACCATCAGGCCCTTCTGGGCGGGGTCGAGGTGGAAGTCCTTGGCGATGGCGACGCCCAGCGGTCCCAGGATCACCCAGACCATGAAGCTGAGGTCGAAATACAGGAAGGCGGCGAACAGTGTCGGCGCATGGCCGGCCTTCAAAAAGTCGCGGGAGATCATGGCGGCCTCGAACGTCTACGTGTCTGCGAGAGCGGAGCGTCATCGCCCCGTGCGGGTGACCGCATCCGAGCGGTCCTCTGGCAGCCGTGAACGCCGTTGTTCGTTGGCCTGGACGTAAGGGAAAACGAAGTCGGACTGTCTGTCACGAAGGGTTGGCCGCTAACCCCGTCGTCAGCGCCCAGCGCACGTTTGCGCGCCAGCCACGTCACGCAGGCGCCCGCAAAACAGGCGGATCAGTTCTGGGAGCGACCGATGGCGAAGCGTTCGGCGTAGGCCCGCGCCGCGGCGGGATCGAACATGACCCCGTCGAACAGACGGGCCTCGACCGGCTCGACGGCGTCAGGGAAGACCAGCGTCGGCTCCAGCACAGGGCCCAGCGACAGGGCCGCGTCTCGATAGAGATCTGGCCGATAGACTTGATCGACGATCGCCTCCAAGTCCCGGTCTGCGTCGATCTGCCCCCAACGGATCATCTGGGACAGGAACCACAGCCCATGCTCGCGCCGCGGCAGGCCAGCGGCGTCGCGGTGGAACACCAGCTCATGCTCCAGGGCCCTGGCGATCGCCATCGGCGTCGCCTCGATACGGCCGGGCCCCGCGAGATGCGCGATGAGCGCTTCGCGATTTTCGGGGGCGTCAGCCCAAGCCGCGCCGCGAATGATCGCGCGCAGGAGCGCTCGCAACTCGTCGGGCTTCTGGCCGGCCAGCGAACCGCTGATCCCAAGGACCTTGTCCGGGCCGCCGGGCCAAAGCTGCGACGAAGCCGCCAGAATGCGTCCTACCCCTTCCAGCTCGGCGACGGCGTTCCAGGGCGCGCCCACGCAGAAGCCGTCGACTTCCCCTGCCCGCATCCGCTCCACCATGCGCGGCGGCGGGATCACGACAAGGCGCACGTCGCGGTCCGGGTCGATCCCCCCCTGCGCCAACCAGTAGCGCAGCAGATAGTTGTGCATCGAGTGAGGAAAGACGACGGCGAAGGTCAGCGGCCCATCGCCCCGAGCGCGCCGCTCGGCGATCAGCGCCTGGAGGCGCGCGGCCGAGGGCGGCGGCCCCGCGAGGTTGGCCGTGACGCCATCCAGCGCCTCGAAGAGCGCCGTCGAAACCGTGATCGCGCTGCCGTTCCGGTTCAAGGCCAAGGGCGCGAGCACGGCGCTTCTTGAATCCTCTGCGGCCGTGGCCAGGGCCATCGGCGCCAGCATATGTGCGCCGTCCAGAGCGCCAACGGCGACCTTGTCGCGGACCGTCGCCCATGAAGCCTCGCGGACCAACTCGACGGCCAAGCCCTCCTCCTCGAAGAAGCCTTGAGCCTGGGCCGCGATCAGCGGCGCGCAATCGGTCAGGGGAATGAAGCCGAGGCGCAGATCCGACAAGCCGCTCACGAAGCATCCCCTTTCAGCACGCCCGCGAACGCCAGGAGGTCGGCGGCGATCACACCGATCGGCTTGCCGCGATCCATGGCCAGCTTTCGCAGCAGGCGATAGGCCCCGTCTTCGTCCAGGCCCCGCTCCTTCATCAGGAGGCCCTTGGCTCGGTCCACGACCTTGCGCGACTCCAAGTCCGCCTTCGCCCGGGCCAGGTCGCTTCGGAGCTGGCGCGTGAGGGCGAACCGGCTCATCGCCACATCGAGGATGGAGCGAATGCGGTTGGGCGCCAGGCCATCGACCACATAGGCGGCGACACCGGCGCGCACCGCTTGTTCGGCGAGGCCTGGTTCGGATCGGTCGACGAACATCACCACCGGATGGCCGTGGCTCGACTCCTTGAGGCTGTCGAGCGTGTCGCGGTCGGGGCTCTCGGCGGCGATGACCACCACGTCCGGCGCGAACGCCAGGACCTCGGCTTCGTCATAGAGGGCCGAATGGCGGACCTCGAGTGGCTCGATGCCCTCAAGCCCTTCGGCCACCAGTTCGGCCCGGACCTGATCGGGGTCTATGACGAGGACGCGCATGAGACTGACCTAGGCGTTGTCGGACAGGTTTGTGGAGCGCTGCCGCGCGGTTGATCTCTGCAAAGTCCAAACTGCCTAAATCAAGGGCGCCGTCCAGTTTGTCGGGAGGAGCCGGTTCACGCCGCCCGTCGCGTATACAGGAACTCGATCACCGCAGCGCGCGCGTGGACATAGGTCGGGTGCTCCGCCACAGCGAGGCGGTTTCGAGGACGCGCGAGCGTCACGTCCATCACCTGACCGACGCAGGCGCGCGGGCCGTTGGTCATCATCACGATGCGGTCCGACAGCAGGGTCGCTTCGTCGACGTCGTGGGTGATCATCAGGACCGTGTTCCTCAGCGCCGCGTGAATCTCCATGACGCTGTCTTGCAGGTGAGCGCGGGTCAGGGCGTCCAGCGCGCCGAACGGTTCGTCCAGCAGCAGCACCTTGGGCTCCATCGACAACGCTCGGGCGATACCGACCCGCTGCTTCATGCCGCCCGAGATTTCCGACGGCCGCTTGTCCAGGGCGTGGGTCATCTTGACCAGCTCCAGATTATGCAGCGTCCAGTCGCGCCGCTCCGCCGCCGATTTCGTTCTCCCGAACACCTTGTCGACCGCCAGGGCCACGTTCTCGCGTACAGAAAGCCACGGCAGCAGTGAGTGGTTCTGGAAGACGACGGCGCGATCGGGGCCTGGGGCGTTGACCTCCTGTCGGTCCAGGATCACCGCTCCGGTCGTAACTGGGGTCAGGCCCGCGACGACGTTCAGCAAGGTGGACTTTCCGCAACCCGAGTGACCGATGATCGAGACGAACTCGCCCTTCTCGATCTTGAGGTCGATCCCGGTCAGGACCTCGCTGCGGACGGCGCCCTTGGCGAAGGTGACGCCGACGTTCTCGATGGAAAGATAGGCCTTGGCCATGGTCCGCGCTCCTAGCTGACGGCGTTGCCGCGTGAGACGAAGTGGCCGACCAAGGCCACCAGACGATCCAGGAAGAAGCCCGTCATGCCGACCCAGGCCAGGGCCACGATGATGTCGGCGATGCGCGAGGCGTTGTACTGATCCCAGATGAAGAAGCCGATGCCCACGCCGCCCAGCAGCATCTCCGAGGCGACGATGGCCAGCCAGCTCATGCCGATGCCGATGCGCAAGCCCGTGAAGATGTAGGGCGTCGTGGCGGGCAACAGGATCTTGAAGAAGTACTCGATGGGCGACAGTCGCAGCACCCGCGCGACGTTGACGTAGTCGCTGGGGATATTCCGCACGCCGACAGCGGTGTTGATAATGATCGGCCAGATGGCGGTGATGAAGATCACGAACAGCGCCGAGGGCTGGGCCTGGTGGAAGGCGGCCAGGGAGATCGGCAGCCAGGCCAGCGGTGGCACCGTCCTCAGGACCTGGAAGATCGGATCCAGCCCCCGATGCGCCCAGCGGTTAGAGCCGATGAAGACGCCCAGCAGAACCCCGCAAACGGCGGAGATCGAGAAGCCGATCCCCACGCGCTTGAGGCTGGTGAAGACGTGCCAGAACAGTCCCTTGTCGACCCCGCCGTTGTCATAGAACGGATGCAGGATCAGGTCCTTGGACTCCAGCCAGACCTGCTTGGGCGATGGTAGGCCCGTGTAGGAGTCGCCGACCAAAGCCTGCCAGAGCCCCAGGACGAACAGCAGTGTCAGAACCGGGGGAAATCCGACGTCGGCGACCGCCCTGACGCGCCGCGCCAGCTCGGGCAGCAAGGAGGGCTTGGCCGGCGTCGGCGCCATCGCAGCGACCGGTGTCGCAGCGGTGAACGATGGCTTGGGATAGGTCATGGCGCGCCCTCCCCTCAAACCAGCTTCTTGATCGGCTGGCTGGCCAGGTAGGCCCCCGGATTGGCCGGATCGAACACCTTGCCGTCGAAGAACCGCTCAACGCCCCGGCTATCGCTAGCCGGCCCGGCCTGGCCGATCGTCTTGGCCGCAGCGCGCCAGATATCCGAGCGATTGACCTTGTCGACGAGAGCCTTGGTGTTGGTCTTCTGAGGCAGCACGCCCCAGCGGATGTCCTCGGTGAGGAACCAAAGATCGTGGGACTTAAACGGAAAGCTGGTGTTGTCGGCCCAGAACTTCATGCGATGCGGAGAGTTCTTGAGGCTCCGGCCGTCGCCATAGTCCACCGTTCCTTGTAGGCGGGGCAGAATGTCGCCCATTGGCACGTTGATGTACTGGCGGCCCGAGACGATCGAGCACATCGCCGGCAGGTTCGCGGCCTTGTCGCACCACATCTGGGCTTCCTGAACGGCGGCCGTGATGGCCTGGGCCGCACGCGGATATTTGTCGACCCATGCAGCCCGCATGCCGAGGGCCTTTTCCGGGTGGTTCATCCAGAGTTCGGACGTCAGGCAGGCGGTGTAGCCGACCTTCTGGTTGACCAGCTGGCCGTTCCAGGGCTCGCCCACGCAGAAGGCGTCCTGAGTGCCGGCCTTCATGTTGGCCACCATCTGCGGGGGCGGGATCACGATGGTGGCGACGTCGACATCGGGATTGATGCCGCCCGCCGCCAGCCAGTAGCGGATCCACAGATCGTGGGTGCCGCCCCGGAAGGTCATGGCGACCTTGGCGATGTTGCCCGCCGCCTTCAGTTGCTGAAACTTGCCTTTGGCGCCGGCGCTGTTGAGGCCGACCTGGACGCTCTTGAGGTCGTTGCCGACCGAGATCGCCTGCCCGTTCGTGTTGAGGCGCGCCAGGATGTACATCGGCGTCGGCGCGCCGCCGGTGATGGCCCCCGTGGTCATCAGATAGGGCATCGGCGTCAGGATGTGCGCACCGTCGATGCCGCCGCGCTCTGAGCCCAGCACCAGGTTGTCGCGCGTGGCGGCCCACGAGGCCTGCTTGACGACTTCGATGTCCGGCAGGCCATGCTTGGCGAACAGGCCGCGCTCCTTGGCGATGATGACCGGCGAGCTGTCGGTCAGGGCGATGAAGCCGAGGCGCGCCTTGGCGATCTCGGGTCCGGCGCCGGCGGCGTGGGCCCCGGCCGGAAAAGCGGCCTTGGCGGCGGCGACCGTGGCGGCTGCGCCCATCAGGGCATGGCGACGGGTCAGGCCGGACTTGGTGTTGTCGGTCTTGCTCATGGTCAGGCGTCCTGGGGGCTAGAACTTGTATTCGAGGGTGAGCCAGGTCTTGGTCCGCGAGGCCGGCGGTGCGGCCGTGCCGACCGGCACGGTCTTCACCCGCTTGAAATCCGCGTATTTCAGCTGGACCGAGAGCTTGGTCGTGATGGCGGCGGTGAACTGCAGATCCCACTCGTGACCCAGGTTCGCGCCGGTGCGCTGGTCATCGAAGTCGTGGTAGCGCGCCACCAGATCGGTGTTGAAGAAGTAGATCGCCCGGAACCGCGGCTTGACGTTCAGCGAGACGTTTAGGTCTTCGAGGCCGTCGACGAAGCTCTTGTTGCCGCCCGGCGAGACGAAGGCGTCCGACCAACCGTTGAAGGCGTGGACCGTGGCCAGCGGCGTGGTGAAGCCGCGCGTCCCATCGCCCTCCAGCGACTCGTAAGAGACCTTGGCGGTGTAGATGTCGAAGGTCGCGGCGAGATCCGCGCCGAAATAGTCGAGACTGAAGTCTGGCGTGTTGTGATGATAGTCGGACTGCCGGGCCCAGGTGGCGTTGTAGGCCAGTTGATAGAGGCCCAGCCACGTCTTGCCGGACGCCTTCACGCCCTTGGTGATGGACGAGTTGATGGGGGCGTTGCCAAAGTCGAGGGCGTAGACGAAGCCCTGTAGACGCAGCGCCTCGGCAGGCGACCACGTGGCGTTCAACAGATGGCTGTCGCTGTCCCAGTCGCGCAGTTCGCCCAAGATGCGGTTGATGTGGGAGACGTAGGCGTAGGTCGCCTTGAAGCGCCCCAGCGCCACGTCGGCGCGGACGGCGTCGAAGGTTTGCTCGTCCTGGCGCCAACCCACATTGCCGACGAAGCGCTGATCGTCCAACAGGATGCGCTGCCGTCCCGCCGTGATCTGCAAGGCCGCGCTCGGCGTCCAGGTCAGTTGGGCGCGGTTCAACTCGGTCACGTCTGGATCGTTGACGATCGGATAGCGAGCCTTGTCGGCGCCATTCAGCGGCGGCGTGGCGGCCCCCGGCACGTTGACCGCGTAGTGTTCGGGCCCAGCCTGACGGACGTCTTCAAACTCGACGAGGCCCTTCAGGCCTTTCCATTCGGCCGTCTCCCAACCAAGGTGGGTGCGGACCGTGAACGCGTTGGCCTTGTCCCGAAGCGTGGCCGTGTGGGTCTGGTCGACCGTCTCGTAACGCGCCCGGACTTCCAGGATCAGCTTCCCCGCTCCGATCTGATCGCTGATCGTCGGTGGCGGCGCGGGCGGCGGCGGCGGTTCGACCGCCGGTTCAGCCGCCACCTCCGCAGCCGGCTCTTCGGCTGGCTTCGAGGTTTGGTCTGGAGCTGTCTGCGCCCAAGCCGTGGTGCTACAGGCGAGCGCCAGCGCCGCCGCACCGCAGTGCAGCCCAAGTCGCATGGATTTCATGCCTTCATCCCCTAAGGCTAAAACAAAAAAACGCCCGGCGAGACCGCGCGCAGCGATCTCCCCGGACGTCGTTGTCCAAGCTTACCGAGTGGCTACATCGCCACTGGCGACCCTCTCAGGCCAACGAGAAACTTCGTTGTTTCCCGTGTCGCGATCAGGAAGCGATGGAGTGGAGATAGGAACAACCGCAAAACGCCGTTCTGCATTCTGAATAGTGAGAAGAGGGCGTTTTGCACAGCAACGCAGCACCCCCGATCAGAGACCTGCCCGCTATTGTTGCGCTTCGAGCATCAGAAACCCCCACAACGAGGCGACAGGCCTTGTCGCAGTCTGGCCAGGGCCTGCGCGGTGCCGTTTCAGGAAAGCGCGGTTCGAACTCCGCGTCTAAAACGTCCGCCTCAAGGCGACTTCGACCAGTCGCGTATTTTGGAGTCAGAACACGCCATTTTGGAGTCAGTCGCGACATATCGAGTCAGCCCAAGTTCCGCGATCGTTGAACTCTGCAGTCGCGACTTAAAGGGTCAGTGACAGCGGACTGGTCGCCAACCTGGCCGCCGCCGACTGGCTGTTCGTCGCCTTCGACCTGGCCATGCTGGCTGTCGCCGCGCTCTGCGGCTTCGGCGCGCTGAAAGCTGCCCGCAAGCCAGGGCTCCGCCCCTTCGCGCCCGCTCGGCAGGTCCAAGCCTCGAGGCCCAAGCCCGCGCCCGTTGGGGAGAACGCAGATTCCGTATGAGAGCGGCCTGATCAGCTACGCGGCCTTCGCCAGCCTGGCCCTGGCGGTGAAAAAGCACGGGAGCAGCCTGGGCTGGAGCGCCCTGCCCCCGCAGCGCGTTCTCCGGGTGCTGGGTTGGGTGCTGCTGGCGCTGTCGGCCATGGCCCCCGTGGCGCGCCTGGGCTTGGCCTTGGGCGTCACCGCCTGGATCGCCCAGATGTGCGTAGCCGCAGCGCTGCTGGTGCTGATGCTGTCGGCGGCCGAGACTGTCGGCGATCCTGGCCTGCGTTGGCCTAGTCTGCGCCTCCTTCATCGTGATCCTCTAATCGTCGACCTCATCGACAGCGTTGCGGCAAACCTCGCCGCATCCTGTCACGATTGAACCCTCAAAGAGGCATTGGCCGCAGAGCCTCTCTTTACGCCGCCTTTATGCGGGCTCGTGATTTCCGCATGGAGCCTTTAGGCGGCTTCGTGGTCCCTGGCCTCCGACACAAAGGAGGCCACTATGGCTGATCTTCTCTACGGGGCGCTGGCCGTGGGCCTGTTCGTCCTGTTTGGCGCGTTCGTCGCCGCGCTGAGGCGCGTCTGACGATGCTCGTGAACATCCTCTGGGGCGCCGGCGCGATCGTGATCGCCGGCTATATGGTCGCGGCGATGCTGCGGCCCGACAAGTTCTGACGGACCCATTCCCATGACATGGCAAGGATGGGCGGAAATCGCCCTGACCCTGAGCCTAGCGGTCGCCATCGGCTGGCCGCTGGGCGTTTTTCTTTCGCGCGTCTGGAACGGCGAGAAGACCTTCCTCGCCCCCGTGATACGCCCCGTCGAGGGCTTGTTCTACAAGGCCTGCGGCGTTGATCCGGGCAAAAGTCAGAGCTGGCACGCCTATGCCCTGGCCCTGCTGGCCTTAAACCTAGTCGGCTTCGTCTTCGTCTACGCGGTGCTGCGCCTGCAGGGCGTCCTGCCGCTGAACCCGCAGGGCTTCCCCGGGCTTTCGGGTCACCTGGCGTTCAACACGGCGATCAGCTTCATCACCAACACCAACTGGCAGAGCTACGCGGGCGAAAGCACGATGTCGACGCTCAGCCAGATGCTGGTGCTGACGGTGCAGAACTTCGTCTCAGCCGCCACTGGAGCGACCGTCGCCGCCGCCCTGGCGCGCGCCTTCGTCGCCAACCGCGGCGAGGGCGTCGGCAACTTCTGGGCCGACCTGATCCGCACGACCCTCTACCTGCTGCTGCCGTTGTCCTTCGTGGTCGCGGTGGTTCTCGTGGCGCTGGGCCTGCCCCAGACCCTGGCCGCCAGCGTCACCGCCCATACGCTGGAGGGCGCCGACCAGAAGATCTCGCTGTACGCCGTGGCCTCGCAAGAGGCGATCAAGATGCTGGGCATCAATGGCGGCGGGATCTTCAACGCCAACTCGGCTCACCCATTCGAGAACCCGACGCCGCTGACCAACCTGATCACGGCGGTGTCGATCAACACCCTGGGCTGGGCGGCCTTCTTCGCCTTCGGTCGCACGGTGTTGGCTAAGAAAGACGTCAGGGCACTGGTCATCGCGGCCTTCGTGCTGCTGTTTGCGGGCGCCGCCGGCGTCTACGCGACTGAAACGCAGAGCCCGCCGGCTCAAGTAGCCGCCAAGGTCGATGCGTCGGTGAACATGGAGGGCAAGGAGGTCCGCTTCGGCGCTCCGGCCACGGCCGCCTGGGTCGCGATGACCACCGGCGCGTCGAACGGCTCGGTCAACGGCATGCACTCCAGCCTGATGCCCCTGGGCGGGGGGATCGCCATGTTCCTGATGCAGCTGGGCGAGATCCTGCCCGGCGGCATCGGCTCGGGCGTCGCCATCATGGTCGTCATGGCCCTGCTGTCGGTGTTCGTCGCCGGCCTGATGGTCGGCCGCACGCCGGAGTATCTGGGCAAGAAGGTCGAGGCGCGCGAGATCCAGTTCTCGATCCTGGCGGTGGTGATCATCCCGCTGTCGATGCTGGGTTTCTCGGGCCTGGCAGCTGTCCTGCCCGAGGCGCTGAAGGGCCTCATGCATAGCGGGCCGCACGGCCTGTCGGAGATCCTCTACGCCTACGTCTCGGGCACGGCCAATAACGGCTCGGCCTTCGCAGGGCTCACCGCCAACGCGCCCTGGTGGAACGTGACGCTGGGGATCGCCATGGCGCTGGGCCGCTTCCTGCCGATCGTGGCGGTGCTGGCCATCGCCGGCAGTCTGGTGACCAAGCCCAAGCTCGCCCCCACCGCCGGCACCCTGCCGACCGACGGCGGTCTCTTCATCGGCCTCCTGATCGGGGTGATCCTGATCCTGGGCGGCCTGCAATTCTTCCCCGCGATGGCGCTGGGACCGATCGCCGAGCACTTCCAAGCGCTCGGCGCGGTCGCGGCCCTCCGCTGAATGGTGATCCCATGAGCTCTCTCGACCTCCACGCTAGCGACGGGCCCCCAAAAAGGGCTTCAGCCCTGGCCGGCGGCCTCTCCAGCGCCGTGCTCGCTCGCGCGGCCAAGGAAGCCTTCCTCAAGCTCGATCCGCGCAAGCTGACCGGCAATCCGGTGATCTTCGCCACCTGGCTGGTGGCCCTGCTGTCTACCGTCTCGACGGTCGCGGCGGTGGCGACCCAACAGGCGGCGGGCTTCGCCATCCAGATCGCCGTCTGGCTGTGGGCCACGGTGCTGTTCGCCAACCTGGCCGAAAGCGTCGCCGAAGGCAGGGGCAAGGCGGCGGCCGACAGTCTGCGCGCCACCCGCGTGACCACTAAGGCCAAGCTGCTCGTCGACCCCAAGACCGGGACCTGGATCCCCACCCCCGCGCACAAGCTGGGCGTCGGCGAGGTGATCCTGGTCGAGGCGGGCGACGTAATCCCGACCGATGGCGAGATCATCGAGGGCATGGCCAGCGTCAACGAGGCGGCCATCACCGGCGAAAGCGCCCCGGTGATCCGCGAAAGCGGCGGCGACCGCTCGGCCGTTACCGGCGGCACCACAGTCGTTTCCGACTGGCTCAAGGTGCGGGTCACAGCCGAGGCGGGCAACACCTTCCTCGACCGCATGATCGCCATGGTCGAGGGCGCCGACCGTCGCAAGACGCCGAACGAGATCGCCCTGGCCGTGCTGCTGGCGGGGCTCACCTTGATCTTCCTGATCGCGGTGGTGACCCTGCTGGGCCTTGGCAAGTTCTCGGGCGTGGCGCTCGATCCGCTGGTGCTGGGCGCGCTGTTCATTACGCTCATTCCCACGACCATTGGCGGCTTGCTCAGCGCCGTCGGCATCGCCGGCATGGACCGCCTCTTGAAGGTCAATGTCCTGGCCACCTCCGGCCGCGCGGTCGAGGCGGCGGGCGACGTCGACACCCTGCTGCTCGACAAGACCGGCACCATCACCTTCGGCAACCGCATGGCCACCGAGGTGATCCCCGCCCCCGGCGTGCGTCCCGACGCGGCGATGAAGGCGGCGCTGATGGCCTCGCTAGCCGACGAGACGCCCGAGGGTCGCTCGATCATCGAGCTGGCCCGCAACGCCGGCCTGACCGTCGAGCCGCCGGAGGGCGCGACCTCGATCCCGTTCACCGCCCAGACCCGCCAGTCGGGCCTGGATCATGACGGTCGCAGCTGGCGCAAGGGCGCGGTCGACGCCGTCTACCGCTCGCTGGCGCTGGAGTCTCAGAGCGTCCCAGCCGAGCTGACCGCCGCCGTCGACCGCATCGCCCGCTCGGGCGGCACGCCCCTGGCGGTCAGCGAGGACGGCGTCCTGGTGGGCGTCATCCACCTGCAGGACGTGGTGAAGCCTGGGGTGAAAGAGCGCTTCGCGGACCTGCGCCGCATGGGCCTGCGCACGGTCATGATCACCGGAGATAACCCGGTGACCGCCGCCGCCATCGCCTCGGAAGCTGGCGTCGATGATTTCCTGGCCGAGGCCACGCCAGAGGACAAGCTGCGGCTGATCCGGGAAGAACAGGGCAAGGCTCGCCTGGTGGCCATGTGCGGCGACGGCGCCAACGACGCCCCCGCCCTCGCCCAGGCCGATGTCGGCGTGGCCATGCAGACGGGCGCCCAGGCCGCGCGCGAGGCGGGTAACATGGTTGATCTCGACAGTGACCCGACCAAGGTCATCGAGATCGTCGAGGTCGGCAAGCAGATGCTGATCACCCGCGGCGCGCTGACGACCTTCTCGATCGCCAACGACGTGGCCAAGTACTTCGCCATCATCCCGGCGATGTTCGTGGTCTCGCTGCCAGCCCTCGGCGCGATGAACGTGATGAAGCTGCACAGCCCGCAAAGCGCCATTCTGTCGGCGGTGATCTTCAACGCCTTGGTGATCGTCGCCCTGATCCCGCTGGCCCTGAAAGGCGTGAAGTACCGCGCCGTCGGCGCCGGCAAGCTGCTGTCGCGCAACCTGACCCTCTACGGATTGGGCGGCCTGATCGCCCCGTTCGTCGGCATCAAGCTGATCGACCTCGTGGTCTCGGCCCTGGGTCTGGCGTAAACACGAGTCCTCGGAGAGACATCCGTTATGCTTTCGCATCTTCGTCCGGCCCTGGTTTCAATGGGCCTGTTCACCGCCCTGCTGGGCCTGGCCTATCCGCTGGCCGTCACCGGCGTTGCCCAGGCGGCTTTCCCGGCCCAGGCCAACGGCAGTCTCGTCCGCGACACGGACGGCAAGGTCGTGGGTTCGGCCCTGATCGGTCAAGCCTTCGCCAAGCCAGAATACTTCCACGGCCGCCCCTCGGCGGCGGGCAACGGCTACGACGCCATGGCGTCCAGCGGTTCCAACATGGGCCCGCTGAACGACAAGTTGATCAAGCGGGAGAAAACCGACGCGGTCGCTCTGCGCGCCGAGAACCCGGGCTCGGTCATCCCGGCCGACGCGGTGACGACCTCGGCATCGGGCCTGGATCCGGACATCTCGCCGGCTAACGCCCGCTTCCAGGCGCCGCGTGTGTCGCGAGAGCGGGGCGTACCGCTCGGCCAGGTGACGGCGCTGATCGACGCCCAGGTCCAGCAACCGCTGCTAGGCTTCATCGGCCAGCCGCGCGTCAACGTCCTGGCGCTCAACCGGGCGCTCGACGCCCGCTTTCCGCCAATCGCCAGTCAGAAAGGCGGCTAGTGCCGGCTGACGAACCGAAAAGACCCGACCCCGAAGCGCTCTTGGCCGCCGCCAATAAGGCGAGCCGGGGGCGCCTCAAGGTGTTTCTCGGCATGGCGCCGGGCGTGGGCAAGACCTACGAGATGCTGCGCGCCGCCCGCCGTCGCAAGGCCGAGGGCGCCGACGTCCTGATCGGCGTCGTCGAAACCCACGGCCGGCGCGAGACCGAAAGCCTGCTGCGCGGCATGGAGGCCCTGCCGCGCAAGCCGATCGAGCATCGCGGCCGCGTCCAGATGGAGTTTGACATCGACGCGGCCTTGGCGCGCCGGCCCAAGATCCTGCTGGTCGACGAGTACGCCCACTCCAACGCCATCGGCTCGCGCCATCCCAAGCGGTGGCAGGATGTCGAGGAACTGCTGGCGGCGGGCGTCGACGTCTGGACGACCCTGAATGTCCAACACCTGGAGAGCCTGGTCGATGTCGTCCAGCGCATCACCGGCGTGCGCCAGCGCGAGACGGTGCCCGACAGCGCCCTCTCCCGCGCAGACGACATCGAGCTCGTTGATATCACGCCGGGGGAACTGCGCGAGCGGATGGCGGCGGGCAAGGTCTATGTGCCCGAGACGGCGCGGCTGGCGGCCGACAATTTTTTCAAGGTCGAGAACCTCACCGCGCTGCGCGAATTGGCCCTTCGCCGAGCCGCCCAGACGGTCGATGACCAACTGGTCGCCACTATGCGCGAGAAGGGTGTCGAAGGGCCCTGGGCGGCGGGCGAGCGGATCCTGGTCCTGGTCAGCGGCGACGCCATGGCCGCGACCCTGGTGCGGGCCGGTCGGCGCCTGTCGGACATGATGATGGACGCCCCGTGGACCATCGCCCACGTCGAGCGCACCGATCGTCCGCTGGCCGGAGACGGCGACACCGCGCGCCTTCGCGAGGCCTATCGACTGGCCGAGCAGTTGGGCGGCGCGACCTTGGCCTTGAGCGGCGGCGACATCGTCGCGACGGTGATGGCCTATGCGCGCCGTCACAACGTCACTCAGATCGTGATCGGCAAGTCAGTTGAAAGCCGCTGGCGTGAGCTGCTCGGGCGCTCCCTCGCGACGGCCTTGCTACGCGAAGCGAGGGGCGTGGCGGTCCATGTGGTCACCGAAGCGGCACACGAACGCACGTCCCCGCCGCCAAGGTCGCTCGACCTCGGGCGCTGGCAAGGCTATGCGGTCGGGGCGCTGTTCGTCCTGGCCGCGACCCTGGCCGCGTGGGGGCTGGACGTCACTTTCGACCGCGTCGATCTGGGCATGATCTTCCTGGCGGCGGTGCTGGCGGCCGGGGTGCTGCACGGCCTGCGCCCCGCGCTGGCCGCGGCGACCGTAGCCTTCCTGATCTACAACTATATGTTTCTGGAGCCGCGCTACAGCTTGGTCGTCGGCTCGCCCACCGACTTCATCACCCTTGTGGTGTTCTGGGCCGTGGCCCTGGCCTCGGGCGGCCTCGCGGGGCGGGTGCGCGATCAAGCCTTGGGTTCGCAGCGACGCGCCGCCGCCGTCACAACCCTGCTCGCGGCAAGCCGGACCCTGTCGGCGGCGACCGGACGCGAGGCCGTCGCCCGCGCCCTGGCCGAGCAAGTCTCAGCCGCCGCGGGCGGACGGTCGCTCGTCCTATTGCCACAGGGCGAGGAGATCGCGCCGGCCTTCGGCTCGCCCAGTCTCGAACCGCTGGACGCCGCGCAGATGGCGGCCGCGCGCTGGGCCTGGGAGAAGGGCGAGCCGGCGGGCTTTGGCACCGGCACCCTGCCCCAGGCGCGCTGGACGTTCTGGCCGATGGAAGGCGTTCGCGCCCGGACCGGCGTGGCCGGCGTCGAGGCCGGCGCCGCGCCGCCGGGCTCGGACCACGAGCGGCTGGTGCTCGCCCTTCTGGAGCAAGGCGCCGTCGCGCTGGAGCGCTCGCAGCTCGCGTCCGAGGCGGTCGAGGCCGAGACCCTGCGCCGGGCCGACCGCTTCCGCTCGGCCCTGATGAACTCGGTCAGCCATGACTTGCGCACGCCGCTGTCCACGGTGCTGGGCGCCTCGACCACGCTGATCGACTACGGCGACAAGCTGACCAAGCCGGTGCGCGACGACCTTGTGGTCAGCATTCGGGAAGAAGCCGAGCGTCTGAACCGCTACGTCGCCAACCTGCTGGACATGACCCGCATCGAAGGCGGCGCGCTGCGGCTGCGGACCGACTGGATCGACGCGCGCGACGTGCTCAACGCCGCCGCTGACCGCGTCTCCCGTCGCCTGGGCGGACGCGAGCTCGTGCGCGACTTTCCCCGAGAGTTGTCGCTGATCCAGGCCGACGCCAGTCTGCTGGAGCAGGTGGTGGTCAATGTGCTGGAGAACGCCATCGCCTATAGTCCGCCCGAGGCCCGCATCGAGATGGCCGCTTATGAGGACCGCTCGAACGTGGTGATCAGCATCGAGGACGAGGGGCGCGGCATCCCGCCGTCGGAGCTGGAGCGGGTGTTCGACAAGTTCCGCCGCATGGAGGAGTCCAGCGACCGGACACAGGGCGCGGGGCTAGGCCTGTCGATCGCCAAGGGCTTCATCGACGCGCTGGGCGGGCGCATCGCCGCCGCCAGCCCGATCCACGATGGCAAGGGAACACGCATCCTGATCAGCCTGCCCAAGGGCGTCGAGACGCCGCATCATCTGCTATGACATCGGCATGAGCGCGCTTCGCCACCGTATCCTCGTCATAGACGACGAGCCGCAGATTCACCGGTTCCTGGGCCCTGCTCTGGATGCGGCCGGCTACGAGGCTCTGCGCGCCGACAGTGGCCAGGAGGGGCTGCGCGGCATCGCCCTGTGGTCGCCGGACGCCGTGGTGCTGGATCTCGGTTTGCCCGACATGGACGGCAAAGACGTGCTGGAGAAGGCCCGAGCCTTCTACGAAGGCCCGATCCTGATCCTGTCGGCCCGCGACCGCGAGGTCGAGAAGATCGCGGCCCTGGATCGCGGCGCTAACGACTATGTCGAAAAGCCGTTCGGCGTCGGCGAACTGCTGGCGCGGCTGCGCGTGGCGCTCCGACAGTCCGCGGCTCCAAGGCGTCCAGCCGGGCCGCTGTCGTTCGGCGAGATCGTGATCGACCTCGATCGGCGTCTAGTAACCAAGGCCGGCGAGGCCGTGAAGCTGTCGCCCAAGGAGTTCGAACTCCTCGCCCGCCTGGCGCTGTCGCCGGGCAAGGTGCTGACCCACAAGGAGCTGTTGATCAGCGTCTGGGGCGCCGCGCACGCCGAGGACACGCAGTATCTACGCGTGTTCGTGGGCCAGCTCAGGCAGAAACTCGAGGACGATCCGACTCGTCCCGGGCTGATCCTGACTGAGCCCGGGATGGGCTATCGGCTCCAGGCCGTAGCCAGCTAGCGCCATCGGACTACGCCGCTCGCGCCCCATGACGCACCTGCTAACACCGCGCCGTGAAGCGGGCGTCAAATGAGTCTATGGCCTGGAACGGGTAGGATTTTACTCTCGGGTCGCCATTGCAGCGCGCCTACGCTCGCGGGCTCGTGAGACGCTGCATCTCTGTAGGAGAGCGGCCGTAGGCTTGTTTGAAGGCGGCGCTAAAGTGGCTGTGGCTGGAAAAGCCGAGATCCAAAGCCAGGGGTGTGAGATGTTCGTACTGGTCCAGGAGATCCAGCGCCCGAGCCAGCCGCAGGCGCAGCTGGTACCGGTAGAGCGGCACGCCTTCTACCTGCTGAAAGACCTGGGTCAGATAGACCGGGGACACCCCCGTTTCCGTGGCGATCTCACCTAACGTCCACCGACGGGAGAGATCGGCGGCGATGATCATCTTGGCTCGGTCGGCCAGCTTGCGGCGGCCCCAGCTGGCCGCTGCGGCGTGCGAGGTACGCTCGCCCAAGACGCGCCTGACCAGGGTGAGGCCAAGGGTTTCGGCTTCGAGCGTTTCGATCGCGCCGCGCCTCAGGCCATGCCGAAGCAGAGCGACAAGCGCCTGGGCGCGCGGATCAATCCGGCGCTGCTGACGGTCGAAACGAAGGCCGGCGCCGGCGCGAAGCTGATCCTTGGGCGTCAACTCGGCCAGCATCTCCTGGCTCAATGACAGCGAAAGGCAGGCGTCGCCGCCGGCGACGGGGTGGCTGACCTTGAAACCCTCGCCATCATTGAGGAACATCACCTGGTTCGGCTCCGCCATCGCGTCGCGGTCCTGGCCCAGGTGGTGCATAAAGAGCCCACGATACGGAAAGACGAGGTGCGTCCCCGTCGCGCATTCCTCCGGGCTCTTATGTCGACAAGCGCCGTCGCAGACCACGTCGTGCAGCGAGAGGGTCGGCGTATCCAGAAGCTGATCGACGACATATCCGCTCATCGCGGCGAACCGTTCTCCCCGGCGACACGCCACAAAGCCCGCGCCTCCTGAGCGATGATATCCGGATACTCCTCGGGAAAAAACAACTTCGCCTCGGCGATCCGGCGCACGCCTTCGACGCGAGGCAAGATGCGCGCCAGATAGTCTGGACTTTCCTTGGCGAAAATATCGTCGCTCATGCCCCAGACGATCCGGGTTGGAATCTGAAGCTGGCGCAGGGCCGGTTCGATCCCCGCCAAGGGGTTGGGACGAAGCCCGAGGGCGTAGCGGTTGGCTAGGTCCTTGCGCTCGAGCGACGACAGGATCGGGCCCAGATACTGTTGGAGCGCGGCGTCCGTGGGATGGGCTGGGTTGGCGTAGCACATGCCGCCCAGCCCATCAGCCGCGCGGGCCTTGGCTCCGTCCTTCAGCCATGGCTCAAGCCAGGCGTCGGGCCAGATTCCCATTTCGGCCAGCTCGAAGACGGGATTCAAGGCCGCGGGCGGACTGTCGGGCTCGACATCGCAGTTGGTCAGCAGCAGCGAGCGAACACGTGTGGGATGCCGCACGGCCAGCAACTGGGCGATAGCGCCGCCGCTATCGTTGGCGACCACGTCGACCGCCTCGATCGACAAGGCGTCGAGGAACGCGACCAGCATCGCCAGTTGATCGTTCGACGTCACCGCTTGGCCGCGCGCGACCTCGGTGGCGCCCAAGCCCATCCAATCGGGGGCGATGCATCGACGAACGCTGGAAAGGCGATCCATCGCGCCGCGCCATTGGAAGCCGCTGAGGGGAAAACCATGTAGAAACAGAGCCACTGGCCCAACCCCACGGTCGACATAGGCGGTTCGGCCAAAACGGGTGGCCTGGAAGCGACGCTCCCGATCCCAGCGGCGAGAGGCTTCGGCGTCGAGCTCGGCGTCCGTCACCGCGTGAGCGGGCGTGCCCAGCAGAGCCGCGCTCGCGAGGCTCGATGCAGCCATCAGCCATGCGCGACGGGAGGAAAGAAGGGCCATGGTTCAGGCCTCCGGACCGGCGATAGCGGCCTGCGCCTCGCCGAGCAGGTTGGCGCATTCGGCGCAGCAGACTTCGACGGTGCGTCCGCCGAGCGTGACGATGATGGGATCAGCCTCCAGCTCGCAGTCGCAGGCGGCGCAGGTTCTCGGGTCCATGGTTGTTCTCCAAGTCGACGTGGACCCACGGAGAAACACGCTGTGTCGGTCGGTCGCTGTCATGATCTTTAGCGATCCGACTCGTTGCTGAAGCTCAGGCTCGAGAACGTGGTCTCGAAGTCGACCTCGGCGGTCGGCGGAAGCGGCCGAGTCCACACCACGTTGAGCCTCCAGCGGGTCTGACGGGGCAGGACGAACAGCGCACGACCGGCGGCGTTGGTGCGGATCGCCGCGATCGGCTCAAAGTCATGCGCGAGGTCGGTGAGCTTGACTAAGGCGTCCGCCAGCGGGCGGCCTTGCCAGTAAACCCGTACCGGAAGCCGCGTCGGATCCGACCAGGGATCGGCTTCCGGTACGATCTCTAGCGGCGCCCCCAAGGGCGTGAGCGGCGGTCGCCCGCCGCCCTCGCCGACACGCACGAGGGTCTTTGCCACCCGGCCATAGCGTTCCGAGCCGTCGCGGTCGGACAGACCTTCGCGGCGGCGCGCCTCCAAAGCGGGCGTCAACCCTTCGGCGTCGAGATAGTCATTGAAGCGAGCAGCGGGCAGCCGGCTTTCCGCTCGACTGTCCGTCCATAGCATCAGAACATAAAGACCGGCCGTTTGCAGGCGCAGCTGGCCATCCTCGTCCCGGTCTCCCGGATGAAGGCTTTCCATGAGATCCAGCCGGCCATTCTGGCTGGCTGCGATGAAGCCGAGAATCCTGTCCTTCCGGATCGGAGAGCGCCGCTGATCAGGGCCATGACCGACCTGCAAGGTCAGCGGCGTAGCGACGCCTGCGGTCAAGCGGTGGCTTTGCGGCTGCAGCCAGAAATCGTGCGCCCGCGCGAGGCTGGGCAGCAGGCACAGGGTGATAGCCAGATGACGAAGGCGCATCAGGGTTGGCCATGCGGCGAAGGCGGCGAAAGGAACGGAAAATCCGCGTCCGACGAGGTTTTCTCATCCCGGCTCAAGCCGTCGCTGATCGCCGTATAGTCACCCGCGACAAGGAGCGAGCGGTACACGTTCACCGCATTGTAGCTGGGCGCGCGGCCGCCACAGTCGCCGGCCGTGGACCATCCGGCGAGCGCCGCCGTCTCGACAGACATCAGGGTCGTGCAAATGTGGGCGGCGCTGTTCAGCCAGAGGCGATCGTCGGCCAGCATCCGCGCCAGGGCGCGATAGCGATGCGGCTCGGCGCGCGGACCGGCCAGAAGCTGGTTGCCGCAGAGGCCGTCAAAGCCGTCATAGAGGCCCAGGCCCTTCTCGATCTCGGCGACGAAGCGTTCGCCGTCGGCGGGCGCTGCGGCGTTGTACGCCTCTTTCAGCCGGCTGCTCTCGTCGCCGCCGGCGATCGTGCCCAGCAACGCGTTACCCGTCAGCACCCTGCCCGCCCGATCGATCTGGCGTTCTCTGGAGGTGGTCGTGGCCCAAAGCGCCAGGATCGGTCCTCCGCGCGTGACAGCGTGCAGGTCGATTTGCGCGACGATGCTGGCCGGCTTCCATCCGGCGAGCAGGTTCTGCGGAGGCCCCCCGGCGGTATGGGACCACTGATCGCGTATGGCCTCCACGGTCGCCGGGGCAAAGGCGGGACACCCCGCCGCGTCGGTGGTTGCGCCGGCCTGCAGCGCCTTGGCCGCGATATCGTAAGCCGCGCGCGTGCCGCGGACATTGTTGAAGAACGGATCATCGCGCAGGCCCGCGAAGACGCGGAAACGTCCTGATCGACTGACGAGGCCACGAGGGATGTCACCATCACCGCGCGCCAGATCGCGACCGAGGCGGCATTCCGTCTCGCCCTTCGGAAAACGGCAGGATAGCGCAACAGCGGCGGTCGTCGCGCCGTAGCGCGGCCCACTTTCAATGTGGATGGCATAGGTCAGCCGATCGGAGAAGTCGTGACCCACGATCGGCAGCGCCACGTTCAGTCTTCGCCCATCTGGCGAAATCCAGGCGTAGAGATCGCCGATATCGGCGCGCGGATCGGCGATGACGCGAGGCGTATCGAGATGATCCGAGGCCAAGGCGCCTTGCGCTGCGCCAACGAGAGCCAAGACGAAGGCGAGAGAGAGAACCGAGCGCATGGACTTCCAGAGGCTGTTAGGACCCTCCCTAGAAGTTTCCACCCATGCGACCGCCGCTGTCGAAATCTTTAGTCATCCACCGGCGGGTAGGCTGCTGCTCACTTCGCCTTGGCCTTCACGAAGCCGCTCAAGGGAAGCGAAGAGTCAGACCCAAGCCTGAACACGATTTTCCAACCGGCGATCCTGCTATGGCGGTATTGCTTCAACAGCCAAGACCGATAGGTCCGGAGGTTCCGCAAGAACCATGAGCGCGAATAGCCGACATTGTGCGCCGCCGAACTCTGGGCGCTGCATCGTTGGCGCCTTCGACCGCTCCCGTCCCTAGTCGTACGGCGGATAGGCCTCCTTCTCGACGCGCGGCGTCTCCGCCTAGGATGCTTCGTCACCATCCACGGCCAAGATCGGCCTGCGCTTCTGATACAGCCAAAGGCCCAGAACAATCACGCCGCCAAATAACACGGACTGAATCCCTAGAATGATTGGCAGAAAGAGAAGCTGCAACAGACCGCCCACGAACACGCGCGGATACTGAAGGCCCATCACCACCGTCGCTAGCAAGAACAATGGGCCGAAGATTACTCCCGCGCCAATGATGTAGCCGGTCACAATCAATCGGAACATGGCCCCAGCTCTTATTTGGCCGCCTATTGTTCGGAGTTGCATAGGCCCTCACTTCGACGCTGTGCGCTTAAATTGCGCAGCAAGGCGTTTCAGCTTAAGTGCGAGTCGAGCGTACTTGAAGTGCCCAATGCCCGCTCTCCGCTGCCGGCAGGTGACGAGCGTCATGCCCGTGCAACGACGAGAGCCGCCTTAGGCGGCTCTGCTGCCGAAGGGAACTACTCGGCTGCGACCGGAAGCGGCTCGGCGTCGGAAGGCGCGACGTGGCCGGCCAGGGCCGCGTCGAGAGCGTCCTTATCGAGAGCCTTTTCCCAGCGGCTGACGACGATGGTGGCCACGGCGTTGCCGATGAAGTTGGTGAGAGCCCGGCATTCACTCATGAAGCGGTCGACGCCAAGGATCAGAGCCATTCCGGCGACCGGTACGCTGGGCACCACCGATAGCGTGGCCGCCAGAGTGATGAAGCCCGCGCCCGTGACGCCGGCCGCACCCTTGGACGACAGCATGGCCACGCTCAGCAACAGCAGTTGGTCACCTAGCGAAAGGTGGACGCCGGTAGCCTGGGCGATGAACAGGGCCGCCAGGGTCATGTAGATGTTGGTGCCGTCGAGATTGAACGAATAGCCGGTCGGCACGACCAGACCCACGACGGGCTTAGCGCAACCGGCGCGTTCCATCTTGTCTATCAGGCTGGGTAAGGCCGATTCCGAAGAGCTGGTGCCCAGCACCAGCAACAGCTCGCTCTTCAGGTAGCGGATCAGCTTGAGGATTGAGAAGCCGTTGAACCAGGCCACCGCGCCCAGCACCACCAGCACGAAGATGAGCGAAGTGGCGTAGAAAGTTCCGACTAGCGCGGCCAGGTTGATCACAGAGGAGATGCCATATTTGCCTATGGTGAAGGCGAAGGCCCCAAAGGCGCCGATCGGCGCGGCCTTCATCAGAATGCCGACCAGGCGGAAGAAGGCGTGGGCGATCGATTCCAGCAGGTCGACCACCGGACGGCCCTTGTCACCGACCAGGACAAGCGACACGCCGAACAGGATCGAGAAGAACAGCACCTGAAGAATGTCGCCGTCGGCGAAGGCCCCGGTCACCGTGGTCGGAATGATGTTGCTGAGAAAGCCGACGATAGTCGTTTCGTGGGCCTTGGCGGCATAGTCAGCGACTTTCTCGCTGTGCAAGGTCGCCGGGTCTATGTTCATGCCGGCGCCGGGTTGGACCAGATTGCCGACCACCATGCCTAGCACCAGGGCCAGGGTGGAGAAGGTCAGGAAATAGGCGAAGGCCTTCAGCACCACCCGCCCGAACTTACCCAGGTCGCGCATGCCGGCGATGCCCGTGACGATGGTCAGGAAGATCACGGGGGCGATGACCATCTTAACCAGTTTGATGAAGGCGTCGCCCAGCGGCTTCAGGTCAGCGCCGAACTTCGGCAAGAAGTGTCCGATGAGAGCCCCAGCGACGATGGCGACCAGCACCTGGACGTAGAGGTGGGCATACCAGGGGCCGGAACGCGGCGGCGCGGCGGACGTGGCTTGCGGGATCATTCGGCGGGCTCCTGGGCTAGCTTCCCCATGCGTCCTTTCAAGTCGGGCGCTTAAGCCAACAGTGAGCGCGGGTCTGCATGAGCGGGAGAGACCTCGTGAGAAATCGCATAAGCCCATGAACAATAGAAATATTGTGCCTTCATGAGCTCGTCTAGGTCGCCAAAATCGTGTCATACTTCGCTCAGATCAAGAGCTCTTTGTGTGGAATATGAAACACACTCCTTCACAGATGCCGGCGACTGGGCCGACCATTTCGAACGCGCGGCTGGCCATGTTCGTGGTGGCGGCGGCGTTGCTGGGCGCCATGCTGACCTGGACGGTGGGAGCATTGGTCGAGCAGCGGGCGATGGATGCTTTGCGGACGCGGGCGACGGCTTCGGCCGCGTTGCACGCGGCAGTGCTGCGTAGCGAGCTCGACAAGCAGCGCGCCCTGCCGCTGGTCCTGGCCGACGACGCCGACCTGAAGGCAGCCCTGACGACTCGCTCCCCGGCCCGGTTGAACGCGCTCTCGCGCAAGCTGGAGGCGCTTGGCGCCCAGGCGCGCGCCGCTGCGGTCTATGTGATCACGGCCGATGGCGTCACCGCTGCCGCCAGCAACTGGCGGCTGCCGACCACCTTCGTTGGATCCGACTATCGCTTCCGCCCATATTTCACCGACGCCCTGCGCCAGGGCTATGCGGAGCAGTTCGCCCTGGGCACGGTCAGCCGCAAGCCCGGCCTGTACCTCGCGCGCCGGGTGAATGGCGCGGCGGGCCCCTTGGGCGTGATCGTGGTCAAGTTAGAGTTCGACGACGTCGAGGCTGCCTGGCGCGCGATCGGCGAACCTGCCTTTGTCGTGGACCGCCAAGGCTTGGTGCTGATCACCAGCCAGCCGGAATGGCGCTTCTTGGTGCGCGGCTCTCTACGGCCGTCCGAGCGCGACGCCCTACGCGCCCAGGGGCAATACGGGGCGGCGACCTTTGGTCCCCTGCCCTTGCGCCAGACGTCCGCCGCCGTGATCCGGACCGACACGCCCCGCGCCGAGCGCCTGATCGAGACCCGCCTGCCCGAGGTTGCGCCCGGCTGGACACTTCATCTCCTCAGCACCGCCCTTCCCGCCGAACAGGCAGCCGTGGCGGCGCGATGGATCACGGCCCTGGTTTGGACCTTGATGAGCGCTGCGGCGCTCTGGCTGTGGGTGCGGCGAGGACGCGCCCGCTTGGCCGCGCTGCGCGATCAAGAGGCCCGCCAAGAGTTGGAACGGCGGGTCGAGGCGCGCACCGTCGAGCTGACCGAGACAAATCGCGCCTTGTTGTACGAGGTCGAGGAACGGCAACGCGCGGAGACGAAGCTTCGCTCGCTGCAGGCCGACTTGGTGCAGGCCAACAAGCTGGCCTCGCTCGGACAGATCGCAGCTGGCGTGGCCCACGAGATCAACCAGCCCGTGGGGGCGATCCGGGCCAACGCCGACAACGGCCTACTGCTGGTCGCCCGCGGCCGCTCCGACACGCTCGGCGATATCCTCTCGGCCATCGTCGCCATGACCGAGCGTATAGGCCGGATCACCGACGGACTGCGGGCCTTCGCGCGCAAGGCCGACGGCCGGGTCGAGCCGACCTTGGTCACCGAGGTGATCGACGGTTCGGTGTTGCTGACCGCCAGTCGGTCAAGGCGGCAGGACGCACGATTTGTTCGGCAAGGCGGGACGGCGGGACTACGCGTGCTGGGAGAGCGCGTCCGGCTTGAGCAAGTGCTGGTCAATCTGCTGCAGAACGCCTTCGAAGCGGTAGAGAGCCGAGCAGACGGGGTTGTCACGCTATCGGTGCAAGATCACGGGGACACGGTCGCGATCATCGTCGGCGACAACGGCCCTGGCCTATCGGCCGAAGTGGAGCGCGCGCTGTTCACGCCGTTCCTGACCACGAAGCCGCGGGGCTTGGGCCTTGGCCTCGTCATCGCCCACGACATCGCCGCAGACTTCGGCGGCGAGCTGACCGCGACCTCGACGCCCGGGCAAGGCGCGACGTTTACCCTGACCCTTCGCAAGGCCGCGCCATGAGCAAGCCGGGCGTCAAGGTTCTGCTCGTCGATGATGATGAAGCTTTGCGGAACGCCGTCACTCAGGGCCTGGCGCTGCGCGGCTTTGACGTCGCCGCGTTCGACAATGCCCCGGCGGCGCTCAAGGCGCTCACACGCGACTTCGAGGGCGTGGTGGTGTCGGACGTACGCATGCCGGGCATGGATGGTCTGGCGCTGTTTCAGCGCGTCCAGACGATCGACCCGGACATTCCCGTGCTGCTGATCACGGGCCATGGCGACGTAGCCATGGCCGTCGCCGCTCTGCAGGATGGCGTTTACGACTTCGTCTCCAAACCCTTTCCGATGGAGCGGCTGAGCGTGGCGTTGTCGCGCGCCCTGGAGAAGCGCGCGCTGGTGCTGGACAACCGCCGACTCGAAGCGGCGGCCCAGACCACGGGCGGATCGCTCCTGCTCGGCGACACGCCGGTCATTCGACGCTTGCGCGCCACCATTGCGCAGTTGGCCGACGCCGAGGTCGATGTCCTGATCCAGGGTGAGACCGGCGTCGGCAAGAATCTGGTGGCCCAGTCTCTGCATCGCGGTGGAACGCGCCGCGCGCGGCCGATGATCACGGTCAACTGCGCGGCTCTGCCCGAGACGGTGTTCGAGACGGAGCTCTTCGGCGCGGTCGCGGCCGCCGGCGGGGTCCGTCCGCAAATCGGCCGCATCGAACGCGCCGACCGCGGCGTGCTGTTCCTCGACGAAATCGAGGGGCTGTCGCCGACAATGCAGGCCAAGTTATTGCGCGTGGTCGAGGAACGCGAGATCTGGCCCGTCGGCGCGGCCGAGCCGCGCCATCTGGACCTTCGCATTATCGCGGCCAGCAAGGTCGACCTGGCCGAGGCGGTACGCGACGGCGGCTTTAGGGCCGATCTCTATTATCGCCTGAACGTCGTCACTCTGGTTGTGCCGCCGCTGCGCGAGCGCCGCGAGGACGCGCCCTTGCTGTTTGGCGCATTCCTGGCCGACGCTGCGGCGAGATTGAGACGTCCTGCGCCACGTCTGACGGCGACCGTGCGCAGCCATCTTCTGGGCCACGACTGGCCGGGCAACGTGCGAGAACTGGCGCACTATGCCGAGCGTGTGGCTCTGGGGCTGGCCTCGCCCCCGCACGCCGAGGACGGCGCCGCGCCAGACGGCGGCGAGAGTCTGACCGAACGCGTTGGCCGTTACGAGGCGACGGTCATTCGCGAGACCTTGGCCGCCTGCGGGGGTGATGCGCGAAAGGTCATGGCCGCGCTCCAAACGCCGCGCAAGACCTTCTATGACAAGCTACGCCGCCATGGCATCCATATCGCCAGCTATCGGCCGCCCAAGCACAGTTCGCAGACTTAGCGCCGATGAGCAGCGCAAAGTGTCGGAGCCCCGCCCCTAGACCATCGCCGTCAGCTAAGAGACCGGTCTCGTCGTCATTCGGGATGCCGACGAGACCAAGACGCATCTCCGAGCCGAACCTGCAATCGGCCTCACGGGCGATGGCCGCAGATAGGCCTGCAAGGGCAAGATTTAGCCGAGGCCGAATGTTTTGCGGATTCCCTTCTCCACCGGGGCGGCCGGCATGAAGCGGCGCAACTTGGCCAGCAAGGAGGCCTCCCCCTTGGGCGTATGGCGCATCTTCCACCCTCCCAGGGCGGCGTCGACAATCGTCGCGGCGACTCCATCGGGACTTGGCGCGTTCTGAACGTTCTTCTGGATCGCCGCCCATACGAGGCCGCGCTCTTGGTTGTAGCCGGAGATGTTGGACCCGGTCTGTGGCGCGTTCAAATCCAGGTTGGTCTTGGTGAAGGACGGTTCGACCAGCGAAACCCGAACACCGAACTGGCGCACCTCATGATCCAGCGTCTCGGACAGGCCTTCGACGGCATGTTTGGAGGCCGCGTAGAGCGCCATGTAGGGCGCGGGCAGGAACCCCAGAACCGAGCTGACATTGACGATGCGACCCGAGCGCTGGGCGCGCATGTACGGCAACACGGCCTTGATCGTACGCAGAAGGCCAAAAAGGTTGGTGTCGAATAGCGTTTGAGCCTCGGCGATCGAAGTCTCTTCCGTCGCGCCAAGCAGGGTCACGCCTGCGCTGTTGACCAAAACGTCGATGCGCTTGTCCTGGGCGATGATCGTCCGAACGCCACGCTCGATTGACGCCTCGTCACGAATATCCATCTCGATGAGCGTAACACCGGGGACGCCATCGGCCTTCGCCGTGTTGCGGACGGTCCCGTAGACACGACACCCGGACTTGGCGAACCGGATGGCGGCGGCGCGCCCTATGCCGGACGACACTCCCGTGACGAGGACAACTTTCGGATCAGACATATCTCTTCCTTCATTGGCGATCTTGATGGGCGATCAGACCCGCGACGGCCTGGGCGTTCCTCAGGTTGGCGGGGAAAGACGCCGAACGCCGGAGTCCGCGAAGTCGAAAAGGGTAGTCGGCGCGCTTGCTCCATCGGCAGGCGCGCCGTGAGGGCGATCGCCCGGCCAGCATCGGATCAGCACCGGGCGCCAAAGCGCTTCAGGACGCCGTCCATCCGCCGCCGAGCGCCTGGAAGGATCGGATCGCCGCGCGCGCGGATTCCGTCCTAGCTTGAGCCCTGGCGTCACGCACGGCCAAGAGCCGCGCGTCTGCGTCGAGCACCTCGACCAGACTGACCGCCCCGGCCTCGTAAGCGAGCTGAGAGGACATCCTGGCCTTGGCGAGGGAAGTTTCACCCGCCGCGAGCGCGCGCTCCTGGCCCTCGCGCTTGACGAGACTGACAAAGGCGTTCTCCACGTCCTCGCTCGCCCGCAGCACGGCTTGCTGATAGGCCGCCAGAGCTTCGGCCTTACGCCCTTTCGCCGCCTTGACCTCTGCGTTGACACGACCGAAATCGAACAGCCGCCAGCGCAGCCCCAGCACGCCCTGCGCCTGGGTCGCCGGCCCCTCGAACAGCGTGCCGCGACTGGTCGTCGCGGTCCCGACCAGTCCGCTCAGCGAGAGCTTGGGAAAGTATTGCGAGAGCGCCCATCCAACCTCGGCGTTGCTGGCGCGCAGGCGCTGCTCGGCGACGATCAGGTCAGGGCGGCGACGCAGAAGCTCGGCGGGTCCGCCGGCGTCCGCGAGACCGGGCGCGGCGGGGATCGCGGCGGGTGGAGTCAGTTCCGCGCGATAGGTCCCGGGCTGAGCGCCCTGGATGACATCCATGGCGTTGAGCGCCGCCTCCAGGCCTTCCTCAAGCACGGGAATGCTGGCGAGGGTCTGGGCCAGGGCGCCTTGCGCCTGTTGCAGCTGCAGGTCCGCTGCGGCGCCGCGCTCGTACTGTAGACGCACTGTGTCGACGAGCTTGGACTGGGTCTCGACCTGGCGGCGCGCGATGGCCAGCCGCTCCTGGAGGCCTCTCACAAGCAGATAGGTGTCGGCCGTCTGAGCGGCCACGGCGAGCCGGGCTACCGCCACGCCGGCCTTGGCCGCTTCGTAACGGGCCAGAGCCGCCTCGCGATCACGACGGGTTCCGCCAAAGACGTCGAGTTCCCATCCCGCGACCAGATTGCCCTCGTAGGTGGACCCATCCCGGTCAAAGCCGGGCGTGGCGGCCAGCAGACGACCAGTCGGCGTCTGGGTGGAGGCGTGAACCGCGCCGGCCTGCCCCTGGATCGACGCCGACGGCAAGAGCGCCGCCGTGGCTGCGCCAAGACCAGCCCGGGCCTGCGTCACGCGAGCCGTCGCCTGAGCCAAGTCGAGGTTCTGGGCCAGAGCTCGATCAACCAAGCGGTCGAGAACCGGATCATTGAAGCCCCGCCACCAGGCCTCGGCCGGCGCTGGGGCGGCGATCCGCGCGGCGACCGCCGGTCGCCCCATGAAGGCGCCCGCCTTGGGCGCGGGGGGCGCGACATAGTCCGGACCGACGGCGCAGCCCGAGAGGAGCGTGACACCGGCGGCGGCCAGCAAGGCGGGAAAACGGACAGAGCGCATGGGACTCCCGCTGAGCTCAAACAAGGTTGTGACCATATGCCAATATCGTCACTAGTTTGTCAATCTCGATAACGGGTGCTAGCGTCCCTGGTATGAGCACGATCGACTCTTCTTCTCCGATGGCAGGCCGGCGCGGCCCTACCGAACACGGCGTGCGCGATCAGATCGTCGAAGCGGCGCGAGCGCATTTCAGTCGCTTTGGCTACGGCAAGACCACGGTCGCGGACCTGGCCAAGGCCATCGGCTTCTCCAAGGCCTACATCTACAAGTTCTTCGATTCCAAGCAGGCGATCGGCCAGGCGATCTGCGCCCAAACCCTCGAGCAGGTTTTCGCCAGCGGTAAGGCCAGCATCGCGGAAGGCAAGTCGGAGTCGGACAAGTTACGCAGATTTTTCAATGGAGTAATCGCAGCGAGCGCCGAGCTCTTCTTCGAAGACAAGATGCTCTACGACATCGCCGCCCATGCCGCTGAAGAGCGGTGGCCCTCGGTGATCGCCTACATGGAACGCGCCGAGGAAACGCTGAAGGCGATCATCCTGGCGGGACGGGAATCTGGCGAGTTCGAGCGCAAGACGCCGATCGACGAGACCTGCGAGGCGATCCTGCTGGCCATGCAGAGCTTCATGAACCCTCTGATGCTGAAGCATAACCTGAAGGACCTACCCGAGGATCCCGCCAAGGTGATCAACCTGGTGCTGCGCAGCCTCGCGCCGTAGCTTCATCGCTGTGACATAACGACCCCGATATTGTGACCAGTTGACATATTGGTCACAAAGCATCAGCTTAAGCGCCTTCCGTTCAGGCAGGACTCTTAAGCCATGTCGTCTCGAACCCTAGCCCTCGCCCTGCTCATGGGCGGTCTGGCGCCCCTGGCCGCCTGTGGCGGTAAAGCTGGCGCGGACGACCCGCGCACCACACCCCCCATTGTCCGTGTGACCACGGCGGGCGCGGCGGCCCAAGGCGAGCGGCGGTTCAGCGGCGTGGTCACAGCGCGCGTCCAGAGCGACCTGGGCTTCCGGGTCGGCGGCAAGGTGGTGGAACGCCTGGTCGACGCCGGACAGACGGTTCGGCGCGGCCAACCGTTGATGCGGATCGACGCCACCGACTACGCCCTGGCCGTCTCGGCCCAGAACCAGCAGGTCGAAGCCGCGCGGGCGCGGGCCCTGCAGACGGCGTCCGACGAGCGTCGCCTGCGCGGCCTCGTCGCGGCGGGAGCGGTTTCCGCCATCACCTACGACCAGGCAAAGGCCGCGGCCGACGCCGCCAAGGCCCAGCTCGACGCCGCCGAGGCCCAGGCGCGCGTGACCCGCAACACCGCCGGCTACGCCGTGCTGACCGCCGACGCCGACGGCGTGGTGGTCGAAACCCTCGCCGAGCCCGGCCAGGTCGTGGCCGCCGGCCAGCCCGTGGTTCGCCTGGCGCATGCCGGTCCCCGCGAGGCCACCATCACCCTGCCCGAGACGGTCCGCCCGGCGGTGGGTTCACAGGCGCGGGCCTTCAGCTTTGATGGCGGCGCTGTCGGTCAGGCCCGGCTGCGTCAGCTCTCCGACGCGGCCGATCCGCGTACGCGTACGTTCGAGGCCAAGTATGTCCTCAGCGGCCCGGCCGCGCAGGCGCCGCTGGGCTCGACGATGATCGTGGCCCTGCCCACCCAACCCAGCGGCTCGGTCAAGGGTGTCGAAGCGCCGATCGGCGCGCTCTACGACGCAGGCAAGGGGCCGGGCGTCTGGGTGATCAAGCCCAGCGCCTCGACCGTTGAATGGCGCCCCGTACGCTTGGCCGGCGTCAGCGCCGAGACGGTGACGATCACCGAGGGCCTTCGTGGCGACGAACAGTTCGTCGCCCTGGGCGCCCATCTGCTGCACCAGGGTCAAAAGGTCCGCGTCCAGACCGGAGCGGCGCGATGAACTTCAATCTTTCCGCCCTGGCGGTCCGCGAGCGGTCGATCACCCTCTTCCTGATCATCGCCATCACCTTCGCCGGCGCCTTCGCCTTCATGAAGCTGGGCCGCGCCGAGGACCCCAGCTTCTCGATCAAGGTGATGACCATCGTCAGCGCCTGGCCCGGCGCGACGGCCCAGGAGATGCAGGACCAGGTCGCCGAGCCGCTGGAAAAGCGGATGCAGGAGCTGAAGTGGTACGACCGCTCCGAGACCTTCACGCGCCCGGGGCTGGCCTTCACCACCCTAACCTTGAAGGATCAGATCCCTGCCAAGGAGCTGCAGGAGCAGTTCTACCAGACCCGCAAGAAGATGGCCGACGAGGCGCCCAACCTGCCGCGTGGCGTGCTGGGGCCGTTCGTCAATGACGAGTACGGCGACGTGACCTTCGCGCTCTATGCGCTGAAGGCCAAGGGCGAGCCCCAACGCCTGCTGGTCCGCCAGGCCGAGACCCTGCGCCAGCGCCTTCTGCATGTGCCCGGCGTCAAGAAGGTGCAGATCATCGGCGAGCAGCCGCAGAAGATCTTCGTCGAGTTCAGCCAGGCGCGCCTGGCGACCCTGGGCGTTAGTCCCCGCGATCTCTTCGCCGCCCTGAATGACCGCAACCTGGTCACCCCCGCAGGCGCGATCGAGACACAAGGCCCGCAGGTGCAAATCCGCCTCGACGGCGCCATCGACAGCCTGGAGACCATCAAGGAAACGCCGATCGTGGTCGGCGGCCGTACGCTCAAGCTCGGCGACATCGCCGACGTCAAGCGCGGCTACGAGGACCCAGCCACCTTCCTGATCCGCAATGGCGGCGAGCCGGCCATCGTGCTGGGCGTGGTGATGAAGGATCGGTTCAACGGTCTGGAGCTGGGCAAAACCTCGAGAATGAAGCCAAGGCGATCCAGGGCGAGATGCCGCTGGGCATGAGCTTTTCGAAGATCACCGACCAGGCGGTGAACATCCACGAGGCCTACAGCGAGTTCATGCTGAAGTTCTTCGTGGCCCTGGCCGTGGTCATCGTGGTCAGCCTGATCAGCCTGGGTTTCCGCGTGGGCGTGGTCGTGGCCATGGCCGTGCCGCTGACCCTCGCCGGCGTCTTCGTGATCATGCTGGTCACTGGCCGAGACTTCGACCGCATCACCCTGGGCGCGCTGATCCTGTCCCTGGGTCTCCTAGTCGACGACGCCATCATCATCATCGAGACGATCGTCGTGAAGATGGAGGAAGGCAAGGACCGGATCTCGGCGGCGACCTACGCCTGGGGCCACACGGCCGCGCCGATGCTGGCCGGCACCCTGGTCACCATCATCGGCCTGATGCCGGTGGGCTTCGCGCAGTCCTCCGCCGGCGAATACGCGGGCAACATCTTCTGGGTCGTCGCCTTCGCCCTGATCACCTCGTGGTTCGTGGCGGTGATTTTCACGCCCTATCTTGGCGTGCTGATGATCCCCAAAATCAAGCCGATCGAGGGCGGCCACGCGGCGATCTACGACACGCCGCGCTATCGCAAGCTGCGCGCCCTGGTCACCTGGACAGTGGTCAACCGCTTCAAGGTCGCGGCAGGCGTCGGCGGGGCCATGGTCTTGGCCGTGCTGATGATGGGCGGGGTCAAGCAGCAGTTCTTCCCCGGCTCGGATCGCCCGGAGGTTCTGATCGAGGTTCAGATGCCGGAGGGCCAGAGCATCGGCTCGACCAGCCAAGCCGTGGCCAAGGTCGAGGCTTGGCTGGCCAAGCAGCCAGAGGCCAAGATCTATACGAGCTACATCGGCCAGGGCGCGCCGCGCTTCTTCCTGGCCATCTCGCCCGAGTTGCCCGACCCGTCCTTCGCCAAGATCGTCGTGCTGACGCCCAACGAGAAGGCGCGCGACGCGCTGAAGAAGCGTTTCCGCCAGTTCGCGGCGAACGGCGCGGTTCCGGGCGCGAAGCTGCGCGCCACTCAGATCGTCTTCGGTCCGCCCTCGCCCTTCCCGGTCGCCTTCCGGGTCATGGGGCCGGACGCCGCTCGCGTGCGACATCGCCGAGCAGGTCAAGGCGTGATGCTGGCCGACAAGG
>NZ_PEGH01000002.1 GCF_002737755.1 Caulobacter sp. BP25 | reverse complement strand
CCATCCCGGCCTGACGCGGCTGTTCGGCAAGGGCTATGGCGTCGAGGCCCACACCTTCGTCGACAAGATGTGGGGCCAGCTGATCGACGAGCCGTCGCGCAATCCGTCCGAGCGCCTCTACCAGGACATCCTGCCCGACGTCCCGCACCTGCCGGCCGACCGCAAGCGGCTGTGGACCTATTTCAAGCTGTGGCCGAACTTCGCCTTCGACATCTATCCAGACCAGGTGGACTTCATGCAGTTCATCCCGGTCTCGGCGACCCAGACGATGATCCGCGAGATCGCCTACGCCCTGCCCGACGAGCGGCGCGAGATGAAGGCAGCGCGCTATCTGAACTGGCGCATCAACCGGCAGGTCAACGCCGAGGACACAGAGCTGGTCGCCCGCGTGCAGCAGGGCATGGCCTCGCGGACGTTCACGGCGGGGCCGCTGGCGACCAGCGAGGTGAGCTTGCGCAGCTTTGGCCGGAAATTGCGGGCGCTGGTTCCGGAGGCGCGGATGCCGAGGCCGCCGGAGGGGTGGTGAGGCTGCTGAGCGCCCCCTCCACCGCTTCGCGGTCCCCCTCCCCCGTTTCACGGGGGAGGATGACGCGGTTCCTCCTCACCCGCGAAGCGGGGGAGGTGGCGCGGCGCGAATACGCGCCGTGACGGAGGGGGCGCAAAAGCGCGCCGCCTTCACCCGCGCCGCCCCCGACGTCCGCCGCCAGGACTTGGTCGCCGCCGCCGAGAGCGTGCTGGCGCGCGAAGGCGTGGGCGGAGCCTCGGTGCGGGCGATCTGCGCCGAGGCGGGGGTCTCGCCGGGCCTGCTGCGTCATTATTTCGAGGGCGTCGACGAGTTAATCGCCTGCGCTTATGAGACCGTCGGCCAGCGGATCGACGGGGCGCTGGAGGCCGCCCTCGCCCCGCCGCGCCGCCCACGCCACGCGCACGGCTCCTGGCCTATCTGACCGCCAGCTTCGCGCCGCCGGTGCTGGACCCCAACCTGCTGGCCGCCTGGATCGGCTTCTGGAGTCTCGTGAAGACCAAGCAGCGCATGGCCGCCATCCACGCCGCTTCCTACGCCGATTTCCGGGCGCGGCTTGAGCGGCTGCTCGCCGAGGCGGGCGCGCGAGACACGCGCCCAGCAGCGATCGCCCTGACCGCGACCGTGGACGGACTATGGCTGGAGCTGTGCCTGGATCCGACGACCTTCGGCCCGGGCGAAGCGGCGGGAATCATCGCCCGCGCCCTGGGAGCTTGGCTCCCGGAAGAGACTTAAAGTTTCCAGTCTTCCCAGCGAAAACCGGGAATGGAAGACGCTGGGGCTCGCTGTCGTTGCAGCGCCAATCCCACCACCCCTGCGCTTCAGTTTCGGCTTTCGCCGGGAAGACCGGGCGCCCCCTTCTCTTGGACCGTAATGTCCGCCCTCGGCTTTTTTGGGGCGGCGCTACGCTCGATCCTTATTGGGCATGTCCGCCGACCCGTTACGCGGTCGCGGAGATCACACTCTGAACACTTGGCCGAAGACCTTCCGCACGTCTTGCACGACTTCGCGCAAGCGCGAAAGGCCTAGGCCGCCGCTTGGTGGGCGGCGCGGTTGCGCCCCCAGGCCGGGGTGCGGATTTCCGGCTCGAACACGTGAACCTCGGCCTTGCGGCCCTGCTCACGCATGTGGCGCGCCAGCAATTGGGCCAGGGCTTCGGCTTCGTGTTGCGAGGAATAGCAGCCGATCTTTTCGGCCGAGTCGTTCCAAGACACATGCCACACACCAGCGACGGGGCGGACGTAGTAGTGATTCTCGGTCATAGCGACCTCCTGGGACGACTTAACGTGGTGATAACCACGTTTACATGACAGTTGTTTCGCGACTGCACAATCAAATTGCGCTGCAATGCACAATGCATGATCCGGGCCAGTCGGAGATGTGCGGTTTTTCACCGTCGACGAGTAATCGCCATTTCGTCCAATCCCTTGTGCGGCTTGGGCTTTAGCCGATTTCGCGTGGCGAACCGTGGAGCCATGAATGTCCCTATCCGAGCCAGGAGGCAGGCCCTGCCCCGGATAGGGGTCTCAAATCAGGACGTGGCGACCCAAGAGCCGCCTCATCCGTTGGGGGCTTAGAAGGCGGCCGAGAGGGTGATCTGCGCCGTGCGATGCGGGCCGGGGCGGTAGTTGGCCGCGCCGGTCACGACGGTGGAGATCGTGCCCAGATAGTCCTTGTCGAAGATGTTATCGACGTTGATCCGGGCCTTGATGTCCTTCAGGGCGCCGTAGTTGAAGCCTTCCCCAAGGTCCACGTACATGTTGAACAGCGTATAGCCCTTGGTCTTCTCGTTGTTCATGAAGTTGCTGTAGCGATCGCTGATGTGGCGGGTGGACAGGTTGATCACCGCCCACTCGACCGGCTCGAACGTCACGCCAGCCTGGATGGCGATCTCGGGGAAGTCCGGAACGCTCTTGCCCTCCAAGTCGTAGTTCGTGACCGCCGTAGCGCTACGAACCGAGAAGCCGTCCTCGAACACCGATTTGTTATACGAGGCGTTGGTGTTGAAGTAGATCTTGCCGCCCAGCGCTTCCGGCTTCCACTGGCCGCTGAACTCCAAGCCATAGGCGTGTACGCCGCCGACGTTCTGATAGTAGGTCTCCAGGCTTGTGGTGCCCGGCAGGTATTCGCTGAACGACTGCAGGCGGTTTTTAAAGCTGGTGTAGTAGGTCACGATCGACGCGTTAAACGTCGGGTGGTTGGCGCGGTAGCCCAGCTCGATATTCTTCGAGGTCTCAGCCTTCGGCGTGGGCACATTCGTGGTCGCCGGCGTATAGTAGACCGCGTCGGCGCCGCGCGGCAGCGACATGTTCTCGGAATACGACGTGAACACCTGGCCGCGGCCGATCGTGTAGACCGCGCCCACCTGCGGCAGGAAGAGGTCCTCCCAGGTGGTCCGCAGATTAGCGGTCTGGCTGAAGCGGAAGTCCTCGCGGTTGCGCTTGCCCAGCATCTGGTAGTCGACACTCAGCATGCGGAAGCCCGCGTCGACCTTCAGCTTGCCGTCCGCCAGCACGATGGTGTCCTTCAGGAAGCCTTCCCAGGTGTCGCGCTTAGAGGTGTAGTTGCGCGTGCGATAGACGGGCTGGCTGAAGTTCGGCGCGCCTTCCGGCGAGCCGTCGGCGACGTTGTAGGTGTTCGACAGCTGGTGGTAGTCGTCGTCCTCATACCAGACGCCGCCCTCGATCTTGTGATCGCCGAAAGTCCAGCTCAGCTTACCGGTCGCGCCCTTGCGGATGCCGTCGATCTGCGAGATGCCAAATTGCAGGCCCAGCGGGGCGTTTAGGCCCGTCACCACGGCTCTCTGCTGGTTGTAGTAGGTCAGCGCCGTGTCATAGCCCACGCCGCTGGAGCCCCAGCCGTCCTTCTTTTCGTAATAGACCGTGCCGGTGAAGCGCAGGTTGTCGCCGAGGTCCTTGTCCAGGTTCACGCCATAGAGGTGGTCGCTCCGGGCGTTCAGACCGAACTTGTAGTACTGGGCATAGGCGGCGTTCGAGTACTTCAGGCCGCTCGATGTCGGCGGCAGGTTGGCGATATAGCCCACATAGCCGAAGTCACGCCCCTTGCGGCCATAGATGTCGTTGGCCGTACCCTTGTATTGGGCGATCGTGAACGATGGTGAGTCGTAGTCGAAATAGTCGTTATGGACGGTCTGGAAGGTCAGCTCGCCCGTCTCGAATTTCCAGCGGATCTTGCCCTCGTAGTGCTCGCGGTCGATCGTGCCCGGACCGCGCCACTGGTCGCTGTTGATGACTGAACCGCTGGCATAGGCCGACCAGCCTTTGTGCTCGCCGGTCTCCAGGCGCAGGAAGGTGCGGGTCAGGTTGTCCTCACCGAAGGTCTGACTGACCTTGCCGCCCGGGCTCTCGCCGGGCTTCTGGGTGAAGTAGTCGACGATCGGCCCCAGCGAGGCGTAGCTGGGCAGCGAGACGTCGCCGGCGCCCGACGAGGCGGTCACGCGCAGCAGGTTCTCGTTGTCGACATAGCGATAGATCGGGCTGCCGCCGAACTGGTCGCTGCGGCCCATCGGTATGTTGTCCAGCAGGAAGCCGACCTGTTGGAAGTTGAAGGCGCGCACGGTGACCGAGTTGCCGAACTCGTACATGCCCAGCGCGTCATTGGCCTGGACGTTGAAGCCCGGCAGGGACTCCAGCATCTTCAAGCCGGTGATGCCGGCCGGCGCGGACAGCAGGGCCTCGCGCGTGATCGACACCGTGGCGGTGGCCTGGTCGGTGCCGACGGCGATCGCCGCCTCGGAAACGCGCTTTCCCGTAACCACGACAGAGTCGACTTCGTTCTTGGCCTCCTGCGCCTGGGCGACGCCGCCCAGACCAAGCACAGATGCCAAAATAATGGGCGTAATCAGGTGCAAGTTGCCACGATTTACACCACGAAATGCTTTGTAATTCATAATATACCCCCAGCGTATGTTTGGACGCCTCGGGTATCATTGGCCAATGGCTCGAAATAACGAGAATGGCTTATAGGTCTATATAAGGAATTGCTCTGTTTGTGACCGTTTTTTAACCGATCGGCGCGCGCCCCTAGGCGCCAGCAAGCAGAGCCCATGCGCCAGGCGCACGAGACCCGCGACGCCGCCTTATCGTTCGTCCTTCACGACGAATCCGCCCTGCATCACCTTGGTCACGGTCGACAGGACCGAGATGTCCGAGAGCGGATCGCCCGCGACCGCGATCAGGTCGGCGTAACAGCCAGGCGCGTCGCAGCCGACCTGCCCCGTCTTTCCCATCAGTTCCGCCGCCACCGTGGTCGCAGACTGGATCGCCTGCATGGGCGTCATGCCGTACCGGACCATGTAGGGCATCTGGCGGGCGTTCCAGCCGTGAGGATAGACGCCGGCGTCGGTGCCGTAGGCGATCTTGACCCCCGCCTTCACCGCCTTGCGAAAGCCGTCGCGTTGAGCATCGGTCGTCTCGCGGTTCTTGCGGATCATGCCGTCGGGCCAGTGGTGTTCGCGGCCATAGGTGTCGATGAAGTCGCCGTTGTAGATGTCGGCCACCAGGAAGACGCCCCTGGCCTTCATCAAGGCGATTCCCTCGTCGTCGATCAGCGAGCCGTGTTCGATCGAGCGGACCCCGGCCCGGGCGGCGGTCTTGATCCCCTCGGCTCCGTGGGCGTGCGCGGTGACATAGGTCCCGCGCTTGGCGGCCTCCTCGACGGCGGCGCGGATCTCGTCTTCGGAAAGCTCCAGCTGGCCGGGCTCGGTGCCCTCGGTTAGGACAGCGCCGGTGGCGATCAGCTTGACGAAGTCGGCGCCGCCCACCAGCAGCGCCCGGACCTTACGATGCACGTCGGCGGCGTCCTCGACCACGCCGCGCCGCATCTCAGCCGGGATCGTCACGTCCGGCGCGAGGCCGGTAATCTCCCCGCCCCCGCCAGGCGCGGTGACATAGGCGCCGGCGACCGACATGCGCGGGCCAGACACGTCGCCGGCCTCGATCGCGTCGCGCAGGGCCACGTCGCTGAAGGCCCGCCAGCTGCCGACGTCGCGGACGCTAGTGAAGCCGGCCATCAGGGTGGCGCGGGCGTGGGCGGCGCCGACATAGGCCTGCCGCGAAGCGCTGCGCATCAGGGGCTGGGCGATGTTCTCGCTCTGCTCGTCATCGACCAGGTGGGTGTGCATGTCGATCAAGCCGGGCAGGACCGTGAGCTTGCTCCAGTCCGTTACAGGGCCGTCCTTCGGCGGCGCGGTCCAGGCGCTGACGGCGGTAATCTTGCCGCCCTCGATGCGGATCAGGCGATCGGTCGCCACCTTGCCGGCCTGAGGGTCAATCAGCCGTCCGGCCCGGACATAGGAGACCTCGCTAGCGGTCGCGGCGGCGCCCACCGACGCCACCAAGGCGGCCAGAACAAGACGGGCGATCATGGCCTGGTCTCCGACGTCCGGCGGCCCACATGCCGCATCCAGAGATAGATCGGTCCGCCAGCCGCCAGCAGCACCAGGCCCCAGACCGTCACCGACCAGCCCGCGCCATAGAAGGTCCAGGCCGAGTAGATCGCGGCGACGCCCGCGACGCTGGCCAGCCCCGGCGACAACGGCATCCTGCCCTCCCGCCCCAGCTTCAGCACGGCCAGCGAACAGAAAAGATAGGCGAACAGGCTCGAAGCGGTGGACAGCAGAGCCATGAAGGTGAAGGCGTCGGCCAGCGACTTGGCGTAGTTCGTCAGCACAAGGATCGTCACCAGAGCGCTGGACAAGAGGTGGGCGCGCACCGGCGTCCCGTTAGCCGACGTCTTGGCCATCCAGGCGGGAAAGACCCCCTCCCGGGCCATGGCCGCCGGCAGCTCGCCCTGCAGCAGCACCCAGCCATTCAGGGCGCCCAGGGCGCTGATCGAGGCGAAGGCCGCCAGGAGCAGACGCAGGTCGCCGCCACCGTGATAGGCCACGAAGTCGGCCAGCGGCGCGTTGGAAGTCTGAAGAACCGCGACCGGGGTCAGCAGCAGCACGCCGGACGAGACCAGCAGATAGACAAGGCCCGTGAAGGCCGCGCCCAGCAGAGTGGCGCGCGGAATAGTCCGCTGGGGCCGGTCGACCTGCTCGGCCGGGATCGTCGCCGACTCCACGCCCAGCAGGGCCCATAGGGTGAGCGCGGCGGCGGCGGTGACGCCGCTGGCCGATAGGGCCGAAGGCTCAAACGGGGCGATCGCCGCCGGTCCCTTGCGCAGCAGGATCAGGCCTGCAAGCCCCGCCACCGCCGCCAGCGGCAGCAGCTTCAGCACGGTGGTCCAGAGCTGGGTCCAGCCGGCCGCCCGCGCGCCGACGCAGTTGATCGCGGTGACCGCCCACACCACCGCGACGGTGACCAGGGCCGCCAGGCCCGGCGTCTTGGCCAAGGCCGGAACGAAGACGCTGGCGTAGCTGACGCTGGCGATGGCGATGGCCGCGTTGGCGACCCAGACCGAGATCCAATACGACCAGGCCACCAGGAAGCCCGCCGGCCGCCCGAAAGCCTCCTCGGTATAGGCGAAGGGCCCGCCCGCACGGGGAAAGGCCTGGGCCAGCCGCGCGAAGACCAGGGCCAGGCACAGGGCGCCGCCGATGGTGATCAGCCAGGCGATGACGGCGTTCCAGCCGTAGGGCGCCAGCGAGGCCGGCAGCATGAACACGCCCGAGCCGATCATGTTGCCCACGACCAAGGCCACACACATCCAAAGGCCTAAGGGACGCGCGCTAGCGGAACCCATGACGTGACGCCCTCCCCGACAACGCGAATGAAAAAGGGGCGGCCCTCCGGACCGCCCCTTCTTCTCCCCAGCTTGACCTAGAACGTCTTGCCCAGCTTGATCCCGAAGGTGCGGGGCTGGTTGGGCACGATGTAGGTCATCGGATAGCAGAGGCTCTCGGCGCACTCGGCGTAGCGGTTCAGGCTGGCCCGCTTGTCGAAGATGTTCTTGATGTAGACCGACAGCGACAGGCCGTCCTTGTCGATCCCCGTCGAGGCGTCGACCGTCGAATAGCCCGGCTGCTTGCCGATCAGGCCGCGCTCTTCGGTGCGCAGGTCGGTCCAGTTGCTGGTCTGGCCGACATAGGACCCCTGCGCGAAGGCGTCCCAATCGCCCAGGGAGAAGTCGTAGCGGACCGTGACGTTGCCCTTGAACTTCGGCGTCACCGGCAGGACCTGGCCGTCCGGCGCCTGGGGCGAGGCGCAGCTGGTGATCGGATTGCCCGCGCTGTCGGTGAAACCGCAGTAGTTGGCGCTGAGCTTGGCGTCGGTATAGGCGGCCGAGGCGTTGATCGTCAGGCCTTGGACCGGAACCCAGGTGACGTCGCTTTCGACGCCCTTGATGCGGGCCTGGTTGGCGTTCTTGATCTCGGTGAGGCCGTTGGCCCCGAGGATCGAGAACTGGAAGTTCTTCCAGTCCTCCATGAACACCGCGCCGTTCCAGCGGAAGCTGTTGTTGAACCAGGTGGTCTTCCAGCCGGCCTCGTAGTTCTTCAGATAGTCAGCCTGGTAAGGCGGCAGGGTCGAGCGCCGGTTGATGCCGCCCGGCCGGTAGCCCTTGGAGTAGGTGGCGTAGACCAGCTTGTCGCCGTCGAGCTTGTAGGTCAGCGTCACCTTCGGGACGTTGCCGCTTTCCTTGACGCTCTTGTCCAGGTTCGTACAGGGCGAGCCGGCCACCACGGCGGCCTTGAAGCAGGCCCGCTCGCCGGTCGAGCCATAGCCCGCGCCATAGCCGTAGAAGCCGACCAGGGTGTTATGCGCCTTGAAGAAGCGGATGCCCGCCGTCAGCATCAACTGGTCGGTGATGTCGTACTCGGCCTGGCCGAACACGGCCTTGTCGCGATCGACGCGGTTCTGCTTGGTCAGCCAGATCGTGCCCGTATAGCCAGGCACCGAGATGTCGCTGCCCAGCCCGTCGATCTTGTAGTTCTGGAAGATGTTGTGCTTCTGCTTCTGGTAGAAGCCGCCGACCACGAACCGCAGCTTCTGATCCTGCGGCGAGGCGATCCGGATTTCGTGGCTTTCCTTGCGGTAGCGGTCCTGGCCCTGGATGTACTGCGAGGGATTGACCAGGTTGCCGGCATTGTCGGTCCAGTAGAAGCCCGAGCCCAGCTGGTCGTAGAAGTACGAATAGTCAGTGTAGTCGGAATTGGTTTCGGTGGTCCGCTTCAGGTATGAGCCGGCGTAGGTGACGTCGAGATTGGCGACCTGCCCCTCGATCGTCATGGCCGCCTGGACCCACTTGTCCTTGCTGCTTTCCGGATAGAAATGCGTGACCTTCAGGTCGCCGACCTTGGGGTCATAGGCGAACAGGCCGCCGACCTTCTGGGTCTGGCCCATGACCTGGGGCGTGACCACCCAATTGTCATCCAGCTCGATGCGCAGGGCTGCGCGGCCGCCCTTGGTGTAGGCGGTGTTGTAGTCCTTGTCGGCCCGCGCTGCGTTGTTGATGGTGTAGTCGTTGGTCGGATCGGAATCGCCCCGGGTGTAGGTGCGCGTGCCGGCCACGTTGTCGATATAGCCGGCGTCGCGGACGTCCCAGCCGACCAAACGGACAGCCACCGTGTCCGACAGCGGGATGTTGATGAAGCCTTCCGCCACATAGCCCTCACCGCCGCCGTCCACCTTGTTGGCCTCGACGTCGACGCCAGCCGAGAAGCCGGTGCTGGTGGGCTTGTTGGTGATGATCCGGATCGTGCCGGCCTGGGAGCTGGCGCCGTACAGCGTGCCTTGCGGACCGGCCAGGGCCTCGACCCGCGCGATGTCGTAGACGTGAATGTCCAGCGCGCCCTGGATCGTGGTGACCGGCTGCTCGTCCAGATAGACGCCGACGCTGGGCAGCGAGCCCGAGTGGTTGCCGTCGCCGCCGCTGGCGACGCCGCGCATATAGACCTGGCCAAAGCCCGGACCATTGGACGTGAACGAGACGCTGGGCAGGTACTTCACGTAGTCGACAAACGCGCCGACCTGCAGCTGCTCAAGCTTCTCGCCGCCCAGGGCCTGGATGCTGACCGGCACGTCCTGCAGATTTTCCGACCGCTTCTGGGCGGTGACCACCACCTGGTCCAGCGCGGTCTGCTCGGCTTGGCTCTGCGCGTAGGCCAGGCTGGTCATCATGGTCGACGCCAGCAGGGCGGCGGAACAGATCCCCGCCTTCTTTTTCGAAAGAACCGATCCCGACGACATAAGTCGCTCCCCTCACCCCATCTTTAGGGAACGATGTTCGACCCGCAGCTAAGCATCCGGCAAGATTGGAAATTTCGGTCTGGCGTCAATTCGCGCGAGTGTTGCAGAAATGGCAGGAAGCGCGACAGATGGTCAAATAACGGGCGCATCCGGATAGGCGGCGAGAACAGGACCCAAAGCCTGCTTGAGCGGCAGGAGATGCGATTCGAATTTCTGCCAGTGCTCAACCGCGTCCTTGAAGATCGGCCGCCGGACCTGTTCCGAGCTGGCCGTGCGCACCGCCCGCTCGGTCTTGTGCGGGGTGAGGCAAGCTTCCTCGAACGGCAGGCCGCAATGGTCCAGCAGGGCGCGGATCTCGGCTTCCGGATCGGCGATCATCGCCTCGTAGATCACACGATGGACGCGCCCCGGCAGCACGGCGTCAAAGTGGGCCATCAGCTCCACATAGTCAGCGTAATAGCGGCCAATGTCGGTCAGGTCGTAGCTGAAGGCCTGGCCCCGCGCGAAGTGCTGCTTGAAGCCCGAGAAGCAGCAGCCCAGCGGATGCCGGCGCGCGTCGATGATCTTGGCGTTCGGCAGGATCAGGTGGATGAAGCCCGCGTGCGCGAAGTTGTTGGGCATCTTGTCGATGAAGAACGGCTTGTCGGTCTTCCTCTGGACGCGGGTGCGCTCGATGAACTCCTCGCCCAGCTCGCGTAGCTGGTCGGGCGACAGCTCGGCCAGCACCTCGGGATAGCGGGACTCGGCGCGGTGGGCGGTCTTGCCGCCGATGCGGCGGGCCATGACGATCAGGTCGGGCAGCTCCATCGTGCCCTCGACCAGCGAGTGGCTGGCCAGGATCTGCTCGACCAGAGTCGAGCCGGCGCGCGGCAGGCCGACGATGAAGATTGGGTCGGGGGCTTGCGAGCCCTGCCCCGCCCGCGCCGCCAGGAAGTCCGGCGTGAACACCGCCTTGGTCCGCGCGGTCTCGGCGGCGTTCTCCTCGGGATCGTAGTCCACCTGCTGGCGCCGGATCGCCGCCCCGGCGGCATAGTGGGCGAACGCGTCGTCCCAGGCTTGCGCGTCCTCCTGCGCCTTGCCCAGCGCATAGTGCAGATGCAGCCGGTCGTCGTCCGAGAGGCCCGGAGCGTCGAGGGCGGCGGTCATGGCCCCAACGTCCTCGGGCGTGAACTTGACGGTCTTGAGATTGGCGAGACTCCACCAGGCCTCGCCCAGGGTCGGGGCCTGGCTTAGCGCCTTGCGATAGGCGGCGATCGAGTCGGCCTGGCGCCCCACGGTCTTCAGCGCGTGGCCATAGCTCATCCAGCCCTTCGGCTGGTTCGGATAGTCGGCCAGCATGCGCTCGCAGACGGCGATGGCCGCCTCGTACTCGCCCAGCCGCGCCAAGATCGCCGCGCGCAGGTTGGCGTAGCCGGGGTGGCGCGCGTCCTTGTCGGTCAGGCGCTCGATCTCGGCCAGGGCTTCGCGGTTCTTGTTCTGACGATAGAGCATGGTCGCCAGATTGTGCCGGGCGGCGGCAAAGCTGGGGGCCAGTTCCAGGCAGCGGGTCAGCAGGCCCTCGGCGTCGGCGTAGCGGCCCAGGCGCGCGCCGGTCTCGGCCAGCATGCGAATGGCGGCGACATCGGCGGGATCGGCCTTCAGCCGCTCGCGCAGCAGCCGCTCGGCCTCGCCCAGTCGGTTCTCCCCCAGGGCCGTGGCCGCCTCGATCAGCAGCGGGTCGCGGGTCGAGGCGCGCAGCTGCCGGGCCAGAGCACGCTCGGCGCCGGCCTCGTCGCCCAGCAGGGCGAGGTTCTCCGACAGGCCTCGCCAGGCTTCGGAAAGGCGCGGCTCCAGGGCGCTGGCGCGATCGAAAGCCCGCGCTGCTTCGGCCGTGCGGCCCAGGTGCTCAAGGCAGAGGCCCAGCTCCAACTGGGTCAGGGGCAGGTTAGGCAGCGCCTTGGCGAGCGGTGCGACGGTGTCCAGCGCCCCGACGAGGTCGCCCGAGAGGCGCAGGGCGGTCGCCAGCAATCGGGTGGTGTCGGCGTGGCGCGGCACGACCTCCAGGATGGCGCGCGCCTGCTCGACCGCGAGCCGCGGGTCGCTCTCCAGCAGCCGCTCGGCGTTGGCGAACGCGTCGGCGAGACTGGCGGCGGGAGCGGTCGTGGTCGTCATCGGGCGAGGAGAGCGGGCGGAGGGCGGGGGAGTCAATCGCACTTCCTCCTCACCCGCAACGCGGGGGAGGTGGCGCGCTGCGAATACGCAGCGTGACGGAGGGGGCGCATAGTTGAAGCGGCAAGCGCCCCCTCCACCGCTTCGCGGTCCCCCTCCCCCGTTTCACGGGGGAGGAAGAAGCCGCGCCTCACAGCCGATCCCGCAGCGCGTACCATGACAGCCCAGCCACGGTCAGCGGCCAGCGCAACCAACGTCCGCCCGGGAACGGCGGCGTCGGAACGCGCGACAGCAGGTCGATCGACTCACGAGCGCCCTCCGCCAGCAGCCTGCCGACATAGGGCGCCAGCATCACCCCCTGCCCAGAGTAGCCGGACGCCACGCGCACGCCCGGCGCGATCTCGCCGACGAACGGCATGCGGCTCATGGTGATGCCCAAGGTCCCGCCCCAGGCGTGGGTGATCTCGACATCGGCCAGGCGCGGATAGACCTTGGCGAGGTTCTTGCGAACCAGCCTGGCGATGTCGCGCGGGAAGCCGGGACGATAGTTCTCGCCGCCGCCGAACAGCAGCCGCCCATCGGGCGTCTTGCGGAAATAGTTCACGACAAAGCGGCTGTCGGCCACCGCCGCCTTGGAGCGGATGATCTCGTCGGCCAACGGCCCCAGCGGGGCGGTGACGGCGATGAAGTTGTTGATCGGCATGACCCGGGCCCGCGCCACCCCGGCCATGGCGTTCAGGGATCCGTCGCCGGTGAGGATCAGCCGTTCGCAGGTCACCCGCCCCCGCGCGGTCTGGACGATGATGTTAGCGCCCTCGCGCCGCCAGGTCTCGGCGCGGGTGTGCTGGTGGATCACCGCGCCCGCCGCCAGGGCGCGGCGCGCCATGCCCTGCGCCAGCTTCAGCGGATGGACGTGACCACCGCCGCGATCGACGAGACCGCCGTGATAGACGTCTGTGCCCAATTCGTGAGCGAGGTCGTCCTCGTCGATCAGGTCGAGCTGGTCATAGCCGTAGCGGTCGGCCATCAGCGCGACATAGGCCGCGTCCTCGGCCTCGCCGTTTGGCTTGTGACGGGCGTGGATCATGCCCGGCCGCCAGTCGCAGGAAACGGTGTCGGTCAGGGTCTTGAAGTGCGCGCGAGCGTCCTGTGCCAGGCGCCAGAGGGCGAGCGCGTCGTCGCGGCCGACGGCCTTCTCCAGCCAAGCCTGGTCCCGTCGCTGACCGGTATGGACCTGGCCGCCGTTGCGGCCGGTGGCGGCGGCGCCGACGTGGCTGGTTTCGAGGACGACGGCCCGGCGCCCCAGCGCCAGGGCTGCGCCGAGGCCGGTGAATCCCGCGCCGACGATGCAGACCTCGGTTTGGACATCACCCTCTAGAGGCGCCAGGTCGGGAAAGTTCGGAGCGGTGGCCGCGTACCAGTTCCCTCTCCCATAGGGAGAGGGGTAGGGGTGAGGGGTTTCGGCGGTCACGGCTGTAACCCTTCATCCCCCACGCCTTCGGCGCGGGTCCCCCTTCTCCCGAAGGGAGAAGGTTCATGTCCGCGCTCACACATTCAGCAGCAGGAACTCCCGCTCCCACGGGCTGATCGTGCGCATGAAGGTCTCGTACTCGGCCTGCTTCACGCGGTCGTAGGCGGCGCAGAAGGTCGGGCCCAGGATGTCGACCAGGGGCTGGCAGGCCTCGAACAGCTTCAGCGAGTCCGACAGGCTGCGCGGCAGCTGCACGCCCAGCACGCTGGCGTCGGTGGCGACCGGCTCAGCGGGCTTGAGGCCCTGGACCATCCCCAGATACCCCGCCGCCAGCGACGCGGCGATCGCCAGGTACGGATTGGCGTCCGACGAGGGGATGCGGTTCTCCAGGCGCCGGTTGGCGGGATCCGACGGCGGCACGCGCAGGCCGCAGGTGCGGTTGTCATAGCCCCACTGGGTGTTGACCGGCGCGCCGCTATCGCGCGCGATGCGGCGGTAGGAATTCACGTACGGCGCCAGGATCGCCATGATCGCCGGCAGGAAAGTCTGCTGGCCGGCGATGAAGCCGTGGAACAGCGCCGTCTCCTCGCCGTCCTCGCCCGAGAACAGGTTGCGCCCCTTCTTGTCGACGATCGACTGGTGGATGTGCATGGCGCTGCCGGGCTCGGACGCCATCGGCTTGGCCATGAAGGTCGCGTAGATCTCGTGCTCCAGCGCCACCTCGCGGATGGTGCGCTTCATCATGAAGACCTGGTCGGCCAACTCCAGCGGATGGCCGTGCCGCAGGTTGATCTCCATCTGCGCCACGCCGCTTTCGTGGATCAGGGTGTCGATCTCCAGGCCCTGGCGCTCGGAGTACTCGTACATGTCCTCGAACAGGGCGTCGAACTCGTTGACCGCGCTGATCGAATAGCCCTGCCGACCGGTTTCCGGACGCCCCGAGCGGCCAATGGGCGGCTTCAGCGGATAGTCCGGGTCGGTGTTGCGGTCGACCAGGTAGAACTCGATCTCCGGCGCGACGATCGGGCGCCAGCCCTTCTCGTCGTACAGCGCCAGCACCCGCCGCAGCACCTGGCGCGGGGCCTCCTCGACCGGGCGGCCGTCGGGGTGGAAGGCGTCGTGGATCACCTGAGCCGTCGGATCCTGGGCCCACGGCACGGCGGCCAGGGTCGCGAAGTCGGGAGTCAGGAAGATGTCGGTGTCGGACTGCACCGCGTTCACCGCCCCCTCGAACTCGGGGAAGTCGCCAGTGATGGTCTGATAGAACACCGCCAGCGGCAGGTTCATCGACGGCGTGCCTAAGAACTTGCGCACCGGCATGATCTTGCCGCGCGCCACACCGGCCAGATCGGGCACCATGCACTCGATCTCCTCGATGTGCTGGCGGGCGAACCAGTCCCTGGCCTCATCGAGGGTCGAGACGCCCCGGTCTAGGATCTGGTCGCGCTTGGCCTTGTTGTGCTTGGGCTTCATGACGCGACCTTTCGAGCTGTCATCCCGGACAAGCGCGCAGCGCGCTGATCCGGGAGCGCCAGGAACGCCGCGCCCCGGGTGGTCCCGGCTCTCCGCTTCGCTGCGGCCGGGATGACAGCATAGGCGCCCCTCATGACACCGCACCCAGCTTCAACGCGCGGAGGATCGGTTCGGCCTCGGTCAGGGACTTTTCGATGATCCCGACCAGTTCGTCGATCTCGGCATGGGTGATGATCAGCGGCGGGCAGCAGACGATGCTGTCGCGGATGGCGCGGACCATCAGGCCGTTCTTGATGCAGATGTCGCGGACGATGGGCCCCGCCTCGCCCTCCTTGTCGAGGAAGCGATGATTGGTCCCCTTCTCGCGCACGATCTCGACCGCGCCGATCAAACCCAGAGACCGGGTCTCGCCGACCAGCGGGTGGCCGTTCAGCCGCTCCAGGGCCTTGGCGAGATAGGGGCCGGCGTCCTCGCGGGCGCGTTCGACCAGGCCCTCGCGCTCGATGATCTCGATGTTCTTGAGCGCCACGGCCGCGCAGGTCGGGTGGCCCGAGTACGTAAAGCCGTGGATGAAGTCGCCGCCCTTCTCGCGCAGCTCGGCGACGATGTGGTCGGCCACGCCCACGGCCGAGATCGGCAGGTAACCCGACGACAAACCCTTGGCCATGGCGATCAGGTCCGGCTTGATGCCGTAGTGCTGGTGGCCAAACCACTGACCCAGGCGCCCGAAGCCGCAGATCACCTCGTCGCAGACCAGCAGGATGCCGTACTTGCGGCAAAGGGCCTCGACCGCAGGCCAGTAGCCGTCCGGCGGGATGATCACCCCGCCCGCGCCCTGCACCGGCTCGCCGATGAAGGCTGCGACGTTCTCAGGTCCCACCTCCAGGATCTTGTCCTCGATCTCCTTCACGGCGCGATCGCGGAAGGCGGCCGGGTCTTCGCCAAAGCCCTCGCCGAATTGATAGGGCTGCATCACGTGGTGGACGCCGGGGATCGGCAGGTCGCCCTGCACATGCATGTGCTTCATGCCGCCCAGCGACACCCCGGCCACGGTCGAGCCGTGATAGGCGTTCCAGCGGCTGATGAAGGCGGTGCGGCTGGGCTGGCCCTTCAGCTTCCAATAGTGGCGGACCAGGCGGAAAACCGTGTCGTTGGCCTCCGAGCCCGACGAGTTGAAGAAGACGTGGGTCAGGTTACCGCCCATCTTCTCGGCGATCTTGGCCGCCAGCTTCACGGTCGGCGGCGTCGCCGTCTTGAAGAAGGTGTTGTAGTACGGCAGCTCCAGCATCTGCTCGTAGGCGGCGTCGGCCAGCTCCTTGCGGCCATAGCCGACATTGACGCACCACAGGCCGGCCATGCCGTCCAGGATGCGGTGGCCGTCGCCGTCGGTGATGTAGCAGCCGTCGGCTCGGGTCACGATCCGGCTACCGCCCAGCTCGAAGATCACCTTGTGATCGGCCTGGGCCGGCAGGTGGTGGGCGAGGTCGAGACGTTTGAGCTCGGCGACGTCGTGGTTGCGAATGGGGACGGTCATCGGTGGCTCCTGACGATATGTTTTAGGCTGTCATCCCGGCCAAGCGCGGAGCGCGCCGAGCCGGGACCGCCGGATGCGCAGCGTTTCTTGTGGTCCCGGGTCTACGCTGCGCTTCGCCCGGGATGACAGCTTCTCTCGCTAACTCAACAACACCGCCGGCGAGCAGGCGTGCCAGCACAGCCACACCGTCTCGCCCAGCTTGAAATCTTCCTGGTCCCAGCGGGTCAGGTTCGAGCGCTGGACCTTCACGCGCCGCCCACCGGCGATCTCGACCTCGTAGGTCGAGGAGCCGCCCAGATAGGCCTCGTGCTTGATGACGCCCGCCACCGCGTTGAAGCCTTTCGGGCAGTCGCCCAGGTTCGGCGGCTCGTCGCCTTCCTTCTTGTGCAGCTCGATCTTCTCGGGCCGGATCGCCGCCCAGGCCGTACCGCCGCGCGGGCCGGTGACGCCGTGGTCCAGGAAGATATCCACCGGCAGGTCCGGCGACTTGATCACCGCGTGGCTGGGCTCGTCGACGGCCAGCACGCCCTCGAACAGGTTCACCTGGCCGATGAAGTCGGCGACGAAGCGGCTGTTGGGGAACTCGTAGAGATCGCTGGGCGTGGCCACCTGCTGCAGCACGCCCTTGCTCATCACCGCGCAGCGGGTGGCTAGCGCCAGGGCCTCGTCCTGGTCGTGGGTGACCATGATGAAGGTGATCCCGACCTTCTCCTGCAGGGTGCAGAGCTCGGTGCGCATCTGCTCGCGCAGCTTGGCGTCCAGCGCCGACAGCGGCTCGTCCAGCAGCAGCACGCGCGGCCGCTTGACCAGGGCGCGGGCCAGGGCCACGCGCTGGCGCTGACCGCCCGACAGCTGGTCGGGCTTGCGCTCGCCCAGGCCGCCCAGCTGCACCAGCTCCAGAGCCTCGGCCACGCGAGCGTCGCGGTCGGCCTTGGGCACGCGGTCGACCTTCAGGCCATAGGCGACATTGTCGGCCACGGTCATGTGTGGGAACACGGCGTAGGACTGGAACACCATGTTCACCGGCCGCTTGTTGGGCGGCGTGTTCGAGATGTCCTGGCCGTCGATCAGGATCCGCCCCTCGGTCGGCGTCTCGAAGCCGGCCAGCATCCGCAGCAAGGTGGTCTTGCCGCAGCCGGACGGTCCGAGCAGCGCGAAGAACTCACCCTCGTTGACGGTCAGCGAGACATTGTCGACGGCCGCCAGCTTGCCGAACCGCTTGGTGACGTTCTCGAAGGTGATGATGGGTTTGGTCACTTCGATGGTCCCCCGACACAAAAGTTTCCGAACAAAGCGCCCCCTCCGTCACGATGCGTATCCGCATCGCGCCACCTCCCCCGTTTTACGGGTGAGGAGGACGGCTTCATCCTCCCCCGCCTGCGGGGGAGGTGGATCGACGCGAAGCGGCGAGACGGAGGGGGCGCTGCGAACATGCTCATTTCCCACCCCCCGCCCCATGACCCGCCGTGGCGGCCGGGTTGCCTTGCAGTTTCAGCGCCGCTGCGGTCAGCAGCACGGTCAGCACGATCAGCACCGTCGAGGCCGCGTTGACCTCGGGCGTCACCGAGAAGCGGACCATCGAATAGACCTTCACCGGGAAGGTCACCGTATCGGGCCCGGCGGTGAAGAAGGTGATGACGAAGTCGTCCAGGCTCAGCGTGAAGGCCAGCAGAGCGCCGGCCACCAGCGACGGCGCCATGTGCGGTAGGATCACGTCCCTGATGGTGCGGAACTCGCCGGCCCCCAGGTCGCGGGCGGCCTCCTCCATCTCGCGGTTGAAGCTGGCCATACGGGCGCGCACGACCACCGCCACAAACGGGAACGAGAACGAGACGTGGGCGATGATGATCGCGCCCAGGTTCAGCGGCCAAGGCAGTCCCTGCGGCCAGGGCATGACCTTGGCGAAGAACACCAGCATAGCCACGCCCATGCAGATCTCGGGCACCACGATCGGCAGGGCCAGGGCCCCGTCCAGCGCCGTCTTGCCGGGGAAGCGGAACCGCCACAGCACCAGCGCCGCCAGGGCGCCGATCACCAGGCTGACCACGGTCGAGACCGCCGCGATGGTCAGGCTGTTGCCGAAGGCCTCCAGCAGCGCGGAGTTTTCGAAGAGCTTCTCGTAATATTTGAGCGTGAAGCCCTTCCAGACGATGTTGCGCCGGCTGTCGTTGAAGCTGAACGCCATCAGGGCGATCAAGGGCGCGTAGAGGAACAGGAACACGCCCGCCAGCCACAGACGCATGGGCCAGCGGCGCAGGTACTCGAGGGGACCGGGGGGAGAGCGTTTCGGCATCAGAGCGCCCCCTCCGTCTCATCGCCTATCGGCGTCGATCCACCTCCCCCGTTACACGGGGGAGGATGCCGTCCCTCCTCACCCGCGAGGCGGGGGAGGTGGCGCGCCGCGGATACGCGGCGTGACGGAGGGGGCGCTATGGTTCGGATCGGAAAGCTCATCCCTTGGCCTCCGGCGTCTTCTTGGACAACACCGCCTGGATCGCGATGGCGATGAAGGTCAGGTACATCAGCAGGAACGACATCGCCGCGCCGAAGGGCCAGTCGTTGGCGCGCTTGAACTGGCGCTCGATGATGTTGGCGATCATCTGGCTGTCGGGGCCGCCCAGGAGGTCCGGCGTCAGATAGGCGCCCAGGGCCGGGATGAAGGTGATCAGCACGCCAGAGGCGATGCCTGGGATGGCCAGCGGCACGACCACCTTGAAGATCGTCCGCAGATGCCCGGTGCCGAGGTCCAGGCTGGCCTCCAGCAACGACTTGTCCAGGCGATCCAGCGCCGAATACAGCGGCAGCACCATGAACGGCAGGTGGACGTAGACCAGGCCCAGGATCACCGCGAAATTGTTGTGCAGCAGCTCCAGCGGCTGGAAGTCGCCCAGCGGCTGTAGCCCAACCAGGGCCGCCAAACCGCTGCCGCCGTTCCACAGCCACTCCAGGCCCTGGTTCACATAGCCCTCGGTCCGCAGCACGGCGATCAGGGCGTAGGTGCGGATCAGAAGGTTCGTCCAGAACGGCAGCATGACCAGCAAGAGCAGCCAGGCCTTGGTCTTGTCGGAGGCGAAGGTGATGGCCAGCGCCACAGGGAACCCCGCCACCAGGCAAAGCGCCGTCGTCAGCGCCGCCACCCACACCGACTTCAGGAAAATCTTCAGATACAGCGGCTCGATCGCCCGCGCGTAGTTATGGAACGTGCCGGTGATCTCGATCTCGGTCAGGCCCGCATTGTGGCCGAAGCTGTAGGCCCAGACGATCGCCATGGGCGCGAGGAAGAACAGCACCAGCCACACCAGCGGCGGTCCCAGCGCCGCGGCGAAGACGGCTTTGGCCTGTTTCCAGGATTGTTCCATGGACCCCTCCAAATCCTCCCCCTAGTGGGGGAGGTGTCCGCGAAGCGTGCGGAGGGGGAAGAAACCGGACAACCCGAACTTCCCCCTCCGGCCTTCGGCCGCCTCCCCCCTCGGGGGAGGATTTTCCGCGACTTAAGCCGCCCGCACCCGGGTGATCAGTTCCTCATATTGGCTGGCCTTCTCGGCGCCTTCGAAAGCGCCGTACTCGCACTTGGCCATGATGTCGGCCGGCGGGAAGATGACCTTGTTGTTCTTATAGTCGTCCGGCATCAGCGCCTTGGCCGCCGCGTTCGGGGTCGGGTACAGGATCGTCTTACTGATCTCGGCCCCGGCCTGCGCATCCAGCAGGTAGTTGATGAAGGCGTGGGCGTTGTTCGGTCGCGGCGCGCCCTTGGGGATGCACAGGGTGTCGGAGTTAATCAGGGACCCTTCCTTGGGAACCACGAAGTCGATGTCCGGATCGTCCTTCATCGCCTGGGCGATGTCGCCGTTGTACTCCAGAACCAAATCGACCTCGCCCGACAGCAGCAGGTCCTGGCCGTTGTCGTCGTGGAAGGCCTTCACGAACGGCTTCTGCTTGATCAGCATCTGCTCGATCCTAGGCAGCATGTCCGCCGGGATGTTGTTGACCGAGTGGCCCAGGTACTTGGCGCACAGCCGCACCAGGTCGGCGCTTTCCGACAACAGGGCGATGCGGCCCTTGTACTTGTCGCTGTCGAACAGCCACTTCCAGCTGTCGGGCACGCCCTGGACCTTGCTCTTGCGATAGCCGATGCCCAGCAGCAGCCAGGTGTAGGGCATCGAATATTTCCGCCCCGGATCGAAGTCCGGATTGAGGAAGGACGGCTCAATGTTCTTCATGTTCGGGATCTTGGCGTGATCCAGCGGCTCCAGCAGGCCGGCCTGGCCCATGCGAGTCACGAACTCGTTCGACGGCACGATCACGTCAAAGCCGGGATTGCCGGCCTTAAGCTTGGCGAACAATTCGTCGTTGGTCGCGAACAGGCTCATGTTCACGTCGACGCCGGTCGCCTTCTTGAAGTCGCCCAGCGTGGTCTCGCCGATATAGGTGTCCCAATTGTAGAAGTTCAGCTTGGGCTCTTCGCCGCCCGCTGCGGGTTTGGGCTTCTCGCCGCAGGCCGTAAAGGTCAGGCCAATCGCGGCCGCGCCGGTGGCCGTTAGGAGCGAGCGGCGGTTCAGGCCCGCCTTCTGAAGTCCCCGCTGGGTGATCGTGCTCATCGTCTCGAAACTCCCCTTCTCGCTTCGTCCAATGCGGGCCCCAGGGCCCGCCGCTGAGTTCACGCTACATCGCAGCACCGTCAGGCGTTGCGCAGGTACCAATCGAAATCCAGTTCTGTGACCACCTCGAAGAAACGCGCCTGTTCCGTGCGCTTCACCGACACGAACATGTCCACGAAACGGTCGCCGAGGTAGTCGCGCAGCACGGTCGACTGCTCGAACAGGTCGACCGCCGCGAACCAGTTGCTCGGCAGCCGGATGTTCTCCTTGGCCGCCGCCGCGTAGCCGTCGCCGACCACGGCCGGGCCGGGATCGAGCTTGTTCTTGATGCCGTGGTGGGCGCTGGCCAGCAGCACGGCCAGCACCAGGTACGGATTGCCATCGGCGCCGGCGACGCGGTGCTCGACGTGGCGGGTCTTGGGCGGACCGGCGGGCACGCGCAGACTGACCGTGCGGTTGTTGACGCCCCAGGTCGGGGCGACGGGCGCGTAGCTGTTGGCCTTGAAGCGGCGATAGCTGTTGGCGTTGGGCGCCAGGATCGCCATGCCCTCGCCCAGCAGCGCCTTCATGCCGCCGATCGCGTGCTTGAGCAGGGCCGAGCCCTCGAGGTCTTCGCTAGCGCAAAGGTTATTGCCCGCCGCGTCGTTGACGCTGAGATGGACGTGGAATCCGTTGCCGGCCCGGTCGCTCCACGGCTTGGCCATGAAGGTCGCCTCGCAGCCGTGGCGCAAAGCGACGCCCTTGGCGGCGCGCTTGTACAGCACCGCGTCGTCGGCGGCGCGCAGAGCGTCGGGCTTGTGCATCAGGGTCAGCTCGACCTGGCCCGGGGCGAACTCCGAAATCGCGCCTTCCAAAGGAACGCCGATGGTGTCGGCCGTGTCCCACAGCTCGCGCAGGAACGGGGCGTGAGCCTCCAGCTCCGGCAGGCCGTAGACCTGGATGCCGGTGGGCCGCTGGCCCGTCTGCATCGACTTGGCGGGCAAAAGCTCGCCGCTGGGGCCACGCTCAAGATCGACCAGGTAGTATTCCAGCTCGCAGGCGGCGACGGGGGTGAGGCCATCGGCGGCGTAGCGGTCCAGCACTCGTTGCAGCACGTGGCGCGGGTCGAGATCATTGGGCGTGCCGTCCAGCTCGTACAGCGACAGCATCACCTGGGCGACGTCGGGACCCAGCCACGGCGCCAGGGTCAAGGTGCCCGGCACGGGCCGCGCGCGGCGGTCGGCGTCGCCGTCTTCCCAGACCAGACCGGTGTCCTCGCAGTCGGCGCCGGTGGTGTCGACCACCAGGATCGAGCCGGGCAGGAAGCGGCCGTACTCGTAGATCGCCGGCAGCTCATGCACCCGCAGCCGCTTGCCGCGCGGCACGCCGGTCATGCTGGTGAAGAACACCTCCACGAACCGGACTTGGGGGTTGGCGGCCAGGAAGTCCTGGCATTCCTTGAGGTCGGCGACTTGGCTCATGCGTTTCCCATCTCCGCCGCGAAGCCATCCACGGCCGCGACCAGCCGGTCGATCGCCGCGTCGTCGGTGACGGGCGAGACCAGCATCATGTTGTGGAAGGGCGCGATCAGCACCCCTCGGTTGATCAGCCACAGATGCAGCGCTTCGACCGCCTGATGGTCCAGCACTTTTCGCATCTGGGCGGCGTTCCTGGGCGGCGGATCGGCGAAGACCAGCTCCACCCGCGCGCCGACATGGACGACGGACCACGGCAGCTTGCGCGCGCTGATCACGCCGTTCAGCCCCGCCACCAGCCGCTCGGCGCCGGCCAGCATCTTGCCGTAGGCAGCGTCGGTCATCACGTCGGTCAGCATCGCCCGCATGGCCGCCATGGCCAGCGCGTTGCCCGACAGCGTGGTGCCGATGCCTGACTGGCCAGGGCCAATCCGGGCCTGGGCGTCGTCCATCCGGGCCGAGAGCTCGGCGGTGACGCCCCACACTGCCGCCGGCACTCCGCCGGCGATGGCCTTGCCCAGCACGAAAACGTCCGGCTCCAGGCCATGGGCGCGGGTGTAGCCGCCGGGGCCGGTCGAGATCGTATGGGTCTCGTCGATGATCAGCAGGGTCCCGGCGTCGCGGGTCAGGCGGCGCAGGGCCTCGTGGAAGCCGGGCTGGGGCAGGATCATGCCGCAGTTGGTCATCACCGGCTCGGCCAGGACAGCGGCCACCTGGTCGGAGGCTAGGGCGTTTCCCAAGGCGGCGAGGTCGTTGAACGGCACGACCCAGGTGGTGGCGGTCAGGTCGTGGACCTGGCCCAGCAGGCCCGGCTTCATCACCGGTTGGCCGTCCTTCAGCACCACGAAGGCGTCATCGACCATGCCGTGGTAGCAGCCGTCGAACACCAGGACGACCGGCCGGCCGGTGACCGCTCGCGCCCAGCGGATCGCCGCGCGGTTAGCGTCGCTGGCCGTGGTCGCCGCCTGCCACAGCGGCAGGCCGAACCGCTCGGCCAGCAGCTTGCCGACGATGGCCGCGGAAGGCGTCGGCAGCATGAAGCCCGCGCCGCGCTTGATCTGGTCGGAGACGGCGGCGGCCACCGAGGCGTCGCCGTGCCCGAACATCGACGGCGTGTCGCCCAGGCAAAAGTCGTCATAGAGCTTGCCATCGACGTCAGTGATCTGAGCCCCGACGCCCTGGGCGGCGAAGATCGGGCTGGGGCTGGCCCAGTCGTTCATCCAGTGCATCGGCGCCCCACCGCGCCAGTGCGCGGCCGTCGCCTTGGCCATGGCGGCCGAGCGCGGATGCTCGGCCGTGAAGCGGGCGCGTTCTTGGTTCAGCAGATCGGCGAGGGGACGGCTGAGGTTGGTGATCATTCAATCACCCTTCCCCATTCAACCGTCATTCCCGCCCTTGTGGCAGGAACCCCTCTGTCCGCCGCAAGGGCAGAGGGGGCGGACCGCTGGCGGTCCGCTGGCGTCGCACATGTGGGCTGAACCAGGGGTTCCCGCCACAAGGGCGGGAATGACGGATGTATTTGTTGGGGCTGAGAGAGCGTCATCCCACCCCGCCAAAGCACAGGTACTTAGTCTCCAGATACTCCTCGAGCCCCTCGGACGCGCCCTCGCGGCCTAGGCCGCTTTCCTTGACCCCGCCGAACGGCGCGACCTCGGTGGAGATCAGGCCTTCGTTGATGCCGACCATGCCGGCCTCGATCTTCTCGGCTAAGCGCCAGCAGCGGCCGACGTCGCGGCTGTAGAAATAGGCGGCCAGGCCAAACGGCGTGGCGTTGGCAAGTTCGATAGCCTCGGCCTCCGTCTCGAACTTCACGATCGGCGCGACCGGGCCAAAGATCTCCTCCTGGAACAGCGCCATGTCCGGCCTGGCGTCGACCAGCACGGTCGGCTGGTAGAACAGCCCGCCAAGACCATGGGCGTCGCCGCCGGTGAGAACCTTGGCCCCGTCGCGGATCGCGTCCGTCACCAGGCGGTCGACCTTGCACAGCGCCTTGTCATTGATCAGCGGCCCGATCTGGACGCCCTGTTCTGTGCCCGGACCAACCCTCAGCGCCGCGACCTTTTCGGCCAGCCGCGCGACGAAGGCGTCGTGGATGCCCGACTGCACCAGCAGTCGGTTGGCGCAGACGCACGTCTGGCCGGTGTTGCGGTACTTGCTGGCGATCGCGCCGTCGACGGCAGCCTCCAGATCGGCGTCGTCGAAGACGATGAAGGGCGCGTTGCCGCCCAGCTCTAGAGAGAGCTTCTTCATCGTGCCGGCGCACTGCTCGTAAAGCACCTTGCCGATCGGGGTGGAGCCGGTGAACGACAGCTTCCGCACCCGGCCGTCGTCGCACAGGACCTTGCCGACGGCGCTCGAATTCGTGGTCGTCACCACGTTCAGAACACCCGACGGCACGCCCGCCTCGATCGCCAGGCGAGCCATGGCCAGAGCGCACAGCGGCGTCTCGGCGGCTGGCTTGACCACCACGGTGCAGCCCGCCGCCAGGGCCGGGCCGACCTTGCGGGTGATCATGGCGATCGGGAAGTTCCACGGCGCGATGGCCGCGCATACGCCGATCGGCTGCTTGATCGAGGCCAGGCGCTTGCCCGGCATGGGCGTCGGGATCGTGTGGCCATAGGCGCGCTTGGCCTCCTCGGCGAACCAGTCGATGAACGCCGCGCCGTACACGACCTCGCCCTTAGCCTCGGCCAGCGGCTTGCCCTGTTCGGCGGTCATCAGCCGGGCCAAGTCGTCGGCGTGGGCGAGCATCAGGTCGCTCCACTTGCGCAGGATCGCCCCGCGCTCCTTGGCCGTCCGCGCGGCCCAGGCCGGAAAGGCCCGATGGGCGGCGTCGATGGCCAGCGTCGTCTCGGCCTCGCCCAGGTCGGCGACCTTGGCGATCACAGTCCCGTCGGCCGGATTGAGCACGTCGAACGTCTTGTCGCCCTGGACCCAGAGGCCGTCGATGAAGGCTTCGGTTTCAACGAGATTCAGAGTGGTCATGGGCTACCTCAGCGTCACGGACACCGACTTCAGGTCGGCGTACTTGTGCAACGCATGAAGGCTGCGGTCGCGGCCAAAGCCCGACTGCTTGAAGCCCCCGAACGGCATGGTGATGTCGCAGGCGTCCCAGCCGTTGACCCAGACGAGCCCCGCTTTGAGCCGCCGCGCGCCGCGCAGGGCGCGGTTGATGTCAGAGGTCCAGAGACCGGCGGCCAGGCCATAGACGGTGTCGTTGGCCAGGGCGATCGCCTCGTCCTCGGTGGTGAAGCTCATCACCCCCAGCACTGGGCCAAACACCTCCTCGCGGGCCAGGGCGTGGCTGGGCTGCAGGCGGTCGAAGATGGTCGGCTCGACATAGAAGCCGCCGGTCTCCTTCAGGACCTGAGCGCCACCCAGCACCCGCCGCGCGCCTTGGGTGCCGGCGATGGCGATGTAGCCCAGCGCGGTGTTCATCTGCCGCTCGCTGATCATCGCGCCAAACTGGGTGGAGGGGTCCAGCGGGTCGCCGATCTTCATGCCCTTGGCGACCTGGGCCACACGCTCGACGAAGGCCTCGCGGATCGAGGCCTCGACCAGCAGGCGCGAGGCGGCGGTGCAGACCTCGCCCTGGTTATAGAACACGCCCCAGGCGGCGGCCTGGGCGGCGGCTTCCATATCCGGACAGTCGGCGAAGACGATCTGGGGCGACTTGCCGCCCAGCTCCAGGCTGATCCGCTTCAGGTTCGAGCGGGCCGAATACTCCATCAGCTTGCGGCCGATCGGGCCCGAGCCGGTGAAGGCGATCATGTCGACGTCCATCGACAGGGCCAGGGCCTCGCCGGTGATCGCGCCAAAGCCTGGCACGACATTGAGCACCCCTGCCGGGAGCCCAGCTTCCAGGGCCAGGGCGCCCAGCTTCAGGGCCGTCAGCGGCGACTCCTCGGCGGGCTTCAGCACCACCGAATTGCCCATCGCCAGGGCCGGGGCGACCTTCCACATCGCCATATGCAGCGGGAAGTTCCACGGCACGATCGCCCCGATCACGCCCAGCGGCTCGTGGACGGCGTAGCTCAGGCGATCGACCGGCGAGGCCCCGACCTCGCCATAGACCTTGTCCAGCGCCTCGGCGTACCAGCGGCAGGTGTTGATCGCGAGGGGCACGTCGACATTGCGGGCGTCGCTGATCGGCTTGCCGACGTCCAGGCTTTCCAGCAGGGCCAGCTCGTCGGCGTCGCGCTCCATCAGCTCGGCCAGGCGGAACAGCACCGCCTTCTTGGCGCGCGGGCCCTGGTCGCGCCAGCGGCCGTCCTCGAAAGCCGTGCGGGCGCTGAACACCGCCAGCGCCACGTCCTCCTTCTGGCAGGCGGCGACCTTGTTCAGCACCTTGCCGTCGCGCGGCGAGACGTTGTCGAAGGTCTGGCCGGAGATCGCGTCGACGTGAGCACCGTCGATCACCGCCTGGCTGGGCGGAGCAAGGCGCGCGAGGCGTTCGGCGATATCGGCGGGCAGGGTCACTGAGCTTGATCCCCATTATTGTGATCACAGTTTGCGCGCAGCTCGGCGCTGTCAAGCCGGCCGGTCACGCGCTGGCCTCCACGGCCGCGCGCATCTTATCCATGCCTTCGGAAAGGTCAGCGGCGATGGCGCGGCGGGCGCCGTCGGCATCCTTGGCCTTCAGGGCGGCGATGGCCTCGGCGTGGCGGTCGGCGGCCAGGCCGTCGGCGCCCACCCGGCCAAACACCACCCGCATGAACGGCCCGACCTGCAGCCACAGGCCGCCGGCCATGGCCTCCAGCACCTCGGCCCCGGCCCGCTCGTAGATCGCGAAGTGGAAGGCGTGGTTGGCGGTCATGTAGCGGTCGACATCGCCCAGCCGCAGGGCCTCGTCGACATCGGCGTCGATGGCTTGGAGCTGGCGCACCAGGCTGGCGTCGGCGTCCAGCGCCGCCCGCGCGGCCAGCTCCGGTTCGACCCACAGGCGGGCCATGGAAAGCTGCTCCAGCCGGTCGGCGGTCAGGGAGGGCACGCTGAGGCGCTTGTTGGCCGGATTGATCGCCAGGGCCCGCTCGGCCGCCAGCCGCCGCACCGCGTCGCGCACCGGCATCGGCGAGACGCCCAGCTCGGCCGCCAAGCTGCGCAAGGACACGCCCTTGCCCGGCGCGATCCGGCCGGTGATCAGGGCCTGACGGATCGCCTCATAGACCTGGTCGTGCACGGCTGTCTGATCGGCGAGCGGCTTGCGGGTCTTCATCCCGGACTTTCCGTGAAGGGCTTGCAAGTTGGCGCGTAATTGCGATCACAATGCAAGCGATCACTCTTGGTGGCGCGCGTCCGGGCGGCGAACTGCACACACTTCGCCTGACGCGCTTGGAGGAAGACCCGCCATGCCCGACTTCGGCGCCAACAACCTCGACGCCTTCTGGATGCCGTTCACGCCGAACCGGCGGTTCAAGGCCCATCCTCGGATGCTCTCCTCGGCCAGCGGCATGTGGTACCGCACGCCCGAGGGCCGCGAGGTGCTGGACGCGACCGCCGGCCTCTGGTGCGTCAACGCCGGCCACGACCGCCCGAAGATCCGCGAGGCCATCCAGAAGCAGGCGGCCGAGATGGACTACGCCCCCTGCTTCAACATGGGCCACCCGCTGGCCTTCCAGTTCGCCTCGCGGTTAGCGCAGATCACGCCCAAAGGCCTGGATCGCATCTTCTTCACCAACTCAGGCTCAGAGTCGGTCGACACCGCCCTGAAGATCGCCTTGGCCTACCACCGCGCCCGGGGCAAGGGGACCAAGACCCGACTGATCGGGCGCGAGCGCGGCTATCACGGCGTGGGCTTCGGCGGGATCTCGGTGGGCGGCATCCCGAAGAACCGCATGTACTTCGGCTCCCTGCTGACCGGCGTCGACCACCTGCCCCACACCCATGGTCTGCCCGGCAACGCCTTCGCCAAGGGCCAGCCGGAGCACGGCGCGCACCTGGCCGACGAGCTGGAGAAGATCGTCGCCCTGCACGACGCCTCCAACATCGCCGCCGTCATCGTCGAGCCGGTGGCCGGCTCGACCGGCGTGCTGATCCCGCCGAAGGGCTATCTCGAACGCCTGCGGGCCATCTGCGACAAGCACGATATCCTGCTGATCTTCGACGAGGTCATCACCGGCTTCGGCCGAGTCTCAGCCCCCTTCGCAGCCGACCGCTTCGGCGTCACGCCCGACCTGATCTGCATGGCCAAGGGCCTGACCAACGCCGCCGTGCCCTGCGGCGCGGTCGCCGCCTCAGGCCAGATCTACGACGCGATGATGGAGGGCGCGGACGCCCCGATCGAGCTCTTCCACGGCTACACCTATTCGGCCCACCCGCTGGCCTGCGCGGCGGGCCTGGCGACGCTGGAGACCTATCAGGAGGACGACCTCTTCGCCCGCGCGGCAGGGGTCGAGGGCTACTGGCAGGACGCCGTCCACAGCCTGGCCGACGCGCGCCACGTAATCGACGTGCGTAACCTCGGGATCATCGCCGGCATCGAACTCTCCCCCCGCCCCGGCGCCCCGACCGCCCGGGCGATGGAGGTCTTCGAAACCTGCTTTGACCAGGGCCTGCTGATCCGCGTCACCGGCGACATCATCGCCCTCTCCCCGCCGCTGATCCTGGAGAAGAGCCACATCGACCGCATGGTCGAGACGATCCAGACGGTGCTGGGGCGGGTGGACTAGGGCTTGGGCTTGGGCTTCTCGAAGAACGGACCGCACTCGCTGGTTGTCCGACAGTGAATCGCCTGGGCGCGGCCTATCAGCTTATCGCTAAAGGTCTTAAGCACGGGCCTAATGTCTTCGCCGATAGCGGGCCACTTTGCCTGGAAGGCCTTGCCCGTGGGCGACTGAAAGAACGCCTGCGCCGCGCGCGTCTCGTCGGCCGTGAAAGCTTCTCCCTGTCGCTTCAGCATCTTCCGCTCGAATGACGCGCCGAGCGGGCTCTCGAAGAATTCGGTCGCGGCTTCGATTTCGGCGAGCGTGAGATGACGGGCATAGGCGGCGGCTAGCGCGCTCCGAAGCCCAGCCGCATCCGCCTGGCTCTCGACCATGGCGGCCTCCATGGACTTAAGACGCGCGGGCGGCAGGTTCGTCTGCCGGGCTACAAACATTTCGCTGTCCGGAAGCGAAGTGGCTTTCGCCAGCCGCTCGGCCGCCGATTGGACCCGAGCGCTCGGCTCCGACACGGGCGACTGGACAAGGATGGCGATAACCGCGGCGACGATGAGCATGGCTTGTCTCCCCAATAGCGCTATCGCTCTATAGTTGCGCGAACGCTGAAAGCAACGCCCGGACCGCGCCGAGACGTCGCAATCGCTCCTCTAAACCCGACCTCAACCCTTCCCCCGTCATCCTGTGCGATCGCAGCGGAGATCGGACGTGGCTCAAGGGTGCAGCGGCTGTCGGGACGGCCAGGATTTCGAGACGCCCTTTTCCATGGCGTTCCAGCCGATCGTCGACGCCTCGACGGGCCAGGTGTTCGCCCATGAGGCCCTGGTGCGCGGGGCCGGCGGCGAGGGCGCGGGGTCGGTGCTGTCGACGGTGTCCGAGCACAACCGCTACGTCTTCGACCAGCAGTGCCGGGTGAAGGCGATCGAACTGGCCACCAGCCTGGGCCTGGCCCAAAGCGGCGCGTATCTGTCGATCAACTTCATGCCCAACGCCGTCTATGAGCCGCGCGCCTGCATCCGCTTGACGTTGGCGACAGCGATGCGCACCGGCTTTCCGCTGGACCGACTGATCTTTGAGTTCACCGAGAACGAGCCGCTCGACACCCAGCATGTGCTGGACATCCTGCGCACCTATCGCGCCATGGGCTTCAAGACGGCGATCGACGACTTCGGCGCGGGCTTCGCGGGCCTGAACCTGCTGGCCAAGTACCAGCCCGACATCGTCAAGCTGGACATGGACCTGATCCGAGACATCGACCGCGACCGCCCCAAGCGCGCGATCGTCTCGCACCTGCTGGCCATGCTGACCGAGCTCGACGTCACCGCCGTCTGCGAAGGCGTTGAGACAGAAGAGGAGCTGACCGTCCTGCGCGACCTGGGCGTCGAACTTGTCCAGGGCTACGCGATCGCCCGGCCGCTGTTCGAGGGCCTGGCCGTCCCTAGCCTCGCGGCCGATACGCCATCGCCACGTCGCAACGCTCGTAGCGCGCCCCGAAAGTCCGCATGATCTCGGGGTCGTGGACGAAGCCCAGCTTCTCGTAGAGGTGGATGGCCGGAGCGCACTTGGTGTTGGTCAGCAGGTAGATCTTGTCCATGCCCAGGCTGGCGGCGCGCTCCAGGGTCTTGGCCAGCAGGAACTCGCCGACCTTCAGGCCCCGTGCGCTCTTCAGCACGCCCATCTTGGTCAGCTCGACCCAGCCGTCCTTGGAAACCATCAGGGCGCAGGTCCCGACCACGCCCAGCTGCGGCGTTTGCGCGAACAGCACCACCCCGCCCTTTTCCAGGATCAGCTCGCGTGGCCGGGACAGCAAGGCGATGTCGTTTTCCTCCAGAGCGAACATCTCCTCGATCCATTCGGCGTTGATCCGCTGGAAGGCCTCGGCGAGGTCGTCGGAAAAGTCGCGCGCCCACATGGTGGGCGGTTCGGCCGCCTCGATGCGCGTCAGCAGCGAAGCCTCGGCCAGGCGTTGCTCGACCTGGGCTAGGCCCTGCATGAAGTCGCCCGACAGGCCCTCGACCAGCTGCGCCGCCGCCGGCTCGATGCGCGGCAGAAGCTCTGTCTGGATGCGGACCAGCAGAGCCTCGCCCTTGTCCGTCAGCGCCAACCGCCGCGTGCGGCCATCGCCCGGCGCGCGGCGGGCCTCGACGAAGCCGTCATCCTCCAGGGCCTTGAGGGCGCGGGTGACGGTCGGCTGAGCCAGCTGAAGCTGCTCGGCCAGCTCGCCCACGGCGATGGGGCCGTGCAGGCGGATGGTCATCAGCAGCGACATCTGGGCCGGCTGCACCGGCAGGTCCAGCGACCGCGCGACCTCGGCCGCGTCGGCCTGCATCCGCTCGGCCAGGCGTTTCAGCCGACTGCCCAGGAACCCCACGCCATAGCTTGCCAGAAGATCCATGCCGCCCTCCATTCATAGCGCGCTATATAGCTAGCTATGAATGGAGGCGTTTCGCAAGAGCCCGTCACATCTTGAAGGGCGGGATAATGACGCAGCTCACCTTGTCCTTGACCACCGTGACCGCCGCCGCCCGCGCGTCGGTAAGGTCGTAGAACCAGTCGCGCCGCCCCAGCGACACGGCCAAATAGTCGGGCGCGTTGAACTTGCAGACCTGATAGCGGACCTTCGCGCCCTCGATCCGATCGGAAAGGTGCGTGCAGGTCATCGCCCCACCGGTCCGCCGATACATCGTCTCGTCGTAGGGCGTGGCCTGCGGATAGCGGGGAAGGCTTCGGAAGATCGCCGGATCCAGCGGCGCGCAGGGCGGGCCGTCGACACGCCAGTAGGCGTCCCGGCGCGCTTGCTCGGCGCGATCTTGGCGAGCCATGATTTGACCGCCCATGCCAATCACCGCCGCGAAGCCGACGGCGATCACCAGCCAACGCCACCGGCTAGGCGCGCGCCCTTCGAGGGGCAGCTTGCCGACATGGACCTGATCGGTCGCCATGAGCAAAACTCACATTTGTAATCTTGAGCTACATTCGTAAATCACAAGACCGCGCCTGTCACCCCCGAACGTCGCTCGTCTAGAATGGAAGGGCGCCAAGGCTATGGGCACGGCCGCCACGGCCTAGATGACACCGGTGGACAAAGCTGATCTCGCGCTGCACCTTCACCGCCAGAACGACGGGCGAGCCGTCGCCGCCCTGGGGGAGCGCTCATGATCAGCCGCCATCTTCACCTCGCCGTCGGCGCGCTTGTCGCCACCTTGATCTCGGGGAGCGCCCTCGCCGCCGAGACCCCGGCCTTCCCTGGCGCAGAGGGCGCGGGGCGGCTTTCGCTCGGCGGACGCGGCGGGGCGGTGATCCGGGTGACGAACCTCAACGACTCCGGCCCAGGCTCGCTGCGGGTGGCGATCGAGGCCAAGGGGCCGCGCACGGTGGTGTTCGACGTGGCCGGCACGATCCAGCTGAAGAGCGAGCTGAGAATCCGCGAGGGTCGGATCACCATCGCTGGCCAGACAGCGCCCGGCGGCGGGATCACCCTGCGCGACCAGACCCTGGTCGTCTCGGCCGACGACGTTGTGATCCGCTTCATCCGCTCGCGCCTGGGCTCCGAAAGCAAGGTCGAGGGCGACGCGATCTGGATCAACGGCGGCCGACGGATCATCCTGGACCACGTCTCGGCCAGCTGGTCGGTGGACGAGACCCTGTCGGCCTCGGCGCGCTATGACCGGGAAGGTCAGGGCTTTTATGACCTGACCGTCCAGTGGTCGATCATCGCCGACAGCCTAGCCCACTCGATCCACGCCAAGGGCGACCACGGCTATGGCAGCCTGATCCGGGGCGGGAACGGCAGCAGGATCAGCTTCCACCACAACCTGTGGGCCAACCACATGGCCCGCATGCCCCGGCCGGGCAACTACGACGGACCAGACAAGGATCCGGTCGGGCCGCTGTTCGATTTCCGCTCGAACGTCTTTTACAACTGGGGCAAGGGCTATGCTGGCTACAACGCCGACAAGGCCACGCGCGCGACCTATAACTTCGTCGACAACGCCTATGTCCCAGGCCCGAACTCCGGAAAGCGGGTGGCCTTCCAGGAGAGCAACGCCGAGGCCAAAGGCTACTTCGCCGGCAACAGCATGGACGGCGTCGTGCCGGCCGATCCCTGGAGCCTCGTCACCTTCTCCATTCCCGAGCCCGCCGGCTATCGCCTGGCCGCGCCCATCGGGGTAGCGCAGGTGACGCCCGAACCGGCCGACAAGGCCTATGAGCGCGTGCTGGCCGACGCCGGCGCTTCGGTCTGGCGCGATCCCGTGGATCGCCGGATCGTCGAGGGCGTCCGCACCCGGACCGGCAAGGTCGTCAACAACCAAGCCGAGGCCGGCGGCTGGCCCACCCTTCCCGCCGGCAAGCCGGCCAAGGACACGGACGGCGACGGCATGCCCGACGCCTGGGAAAAGACTCGCGGTCTCAACCCGAAGACGGCCGACGGCGCCGCGCTCGCGAAGGACGGCTCGGGGTGGACGAACCTGGAGCTCTATCTGGCCGATGCGGCGAAGGTCCGGGGCTAGACGGCCGCCGCCGCCCCCACCACCTGACCCGCTTCGCGGGTCGTCCGCCCCCGCCGGGGGCGGAAGGCGCCCTTCTTCCCCCTCCGGGGGAGGAGGGCCGTAGGCCCGGAGGGGGCAAGTGAGCAAGCTCATCCCCCCTTTTGCTCCCCCGCCCGGTTTCGGCTAGAAGCCGCGCCATGTCGCACAACACCTTTGGTCACCTGTTCCGCGTCACCACCTGGGGCGAGAGCCATGGGCCCGCGCTGGGCTGCGTGGTCGACGGGTGCCCGCCCGGGATCGCCCTGACCGCCGAGATGATCCAGGCGTTCCTGGACAAGCGCCGTCCCGGCAGCGGCAAGTTCGTGACCCAGCGCCAGGAGCCGGACGCGGTGCGCATCCTGTCGGGCGTATTCGAGGACGAGCGCAGCGACGGCCAGCGCACCACCGGTACGCCGATCAGCCTGATGATCGAAAATACCGACCAGCGCTCCAAAGACTATTCCGAGATCGCCCAGGCCTTCCGCCCGGGCCACGCCGACTACGCCTATTTCGCCAAGTACGGCGTGCGCGACTATCGCGGCGGCGGCCGCAGCTCGGCGCGCGAGACCGCCGCGCGGGTGGCGGCCGGCGCCATCGCCCGTCTCGTCATCCCCGGCGTCACGGTGCGCGCGGCCCTTACCCAGATCGGCCCGCACGCGATCAATCGCGACAACTGGGACTGGAACGAGGTCGAGCAGAACCCCTACTGGTCCCCCGACGCAGCCATCGTGCCGGTCTGGGAAGAGCACCTGGAAAAGATCCGCAAGGCCGGCTCGTCGACCGGCGCCGTGGTCGAGGTCGAGGCGGTCGGCGTCCCGGCCGGCTGGGGCGCGCCGCTCTACGGCAAGCTGGACGCGGAACTAGCCGCGGCCCTGATGTCGATCAACGCCGCCAAGGGGGTCGAGATCGGCGAAGGCTTCGCCAGCGCCGCCCTGACCGGCGAGGACAACGCCGACGCCATGCGCCGGGGCCCCGACGGCCAGCCGTTGTTCCTGTCCAACCACGCTGGCGGCGTTCTGGGCGGTATCTCGACCGGCCAGCCGGTCGTGGCGCGCGTGGCCTTCAAGCCGACATCTTCGATCCTGATCCCGCGCCAGACGCTGAACGAGGCCGGCGAGGAAATCGACCTGCGCACCAAGGGTCGCCACGATCCGTGCGTGGGGATTCGCGGCGTGCCGGTGGTCGAGGCCATGACCGCTTGCGTTCTGGCCGACGCCTTCCTGCGCCATCGGGGTCAAACCGGAGGTTGAATTTCACTCATAACGTGTGAGTGTATTTCAACCCAACATGGCCCCATACGGGAAAATTATCATTTTCATTGTAATACAAAAGCTTTTTTATTGACCGACGTTATTGCAAGCCAGTAACACTCGCCGAATAGGGGAGTGGATTTCGTGCGGTTTGAACTGCTGAAAGTCCTGCTGGTCGATGACAACCAGCACATGCGCATCTTGCTGATGGAGATCCTTCGGGCCGTCGGCGTTCGCCACGTTTTCGAGGCGACGGATGGCGTCGAAGCGCTGGCAGTGATGCGCCAGACCGCCATCGACGTGGTGATCACCGACCTGTCCATGGGCCCGCTGGACGGCCTGCACTTCGTTCAGCTGCTGCGCCGCGCGCCCGAGAGCCCCAACCCCTACACGCCAGTGATCATGATCACCGGCCACTCGACCGAGCGGCGCGTCAACGAGGCGCGCGATGTCGGCGTGAACGAATTCCTGGCCAAGCCCGTCACCGCGCGCTCGGTGATCGACCGCCTCACCCAGCTGATCGAGAACCCTCGCCCCTTCGTGCGCGGCGGCGCCTATTTCGGCCCCGACCGCCGCCGCCGCGACAGCCCGCGCCATCCCGGCCCCTGGCGACGCGGCGAAGAGAACCGCTCGGCCTATGTGGACGCGCCTTCGGAAACGAAGCACACGCCCCGGGCCTGACGGGCGGCCACCGCCCTTCGATAGGCGCAATTTAAAGGAATGATGGCCTAGAGAGGAACCAAGCTCGTCCTCGTGAGACCCCCATGCCCTTCATTCGCCAGGCGCCTGTCGCCGCCGCCCTGCTCGCGGCCGCCCTCTCCCAGAGCGGCTGCGTCGCCGCCGCAGTAGCTGGCACGGCCATCGGCGTCACCGGCGCGGTCGTCGGCGGCGCGGCCAAGGTCGGCGGCAAGGCGGTGGGCGCCGCCGGACGGGCGGTCATCCCCGGCGACAGCCGCAAGGACAAGGACGAACGGTAGGGTTCTCTATTCGGCGTCGATCAGGAAGAGCACGCCGCGCGCGCCCGGCTTGACGCTATGGGCCTGGCCGGCCGGCACGAGATAGAAGTCGCCAGCCTTCATTTCGACGAGACGCCCCTCGACCTCCAGGATCATCTGCCCTTCGACGACGAGAAAGCCCTCGTCGAAGTCGGGATGGCTCTCGGTCGGGATGCCGGCCTCGTCCATGCGAATGACCTTGATATTGGCCCCGCCCGTGCGCCCGATGATCTTCGAGCGCCAGGCGTGCGGCAGTCCCTCGGCCTCGTCGATCAGGTTCGTCAACACCGCCCCACCCTTCTCCTAAAGCGCCAGGACGCAGCGCTCGCCGATGGTCGGGCGCGACAGCTCCACGCGCGACAGGCCCGGGAACTGGACCTTCAGGCGCTCGGCGAAATAGAGGCACAGGCGCTCGAGGGTCGGCGTCTCGAGGCCCGGCTTGTCGTTCAGCAGGCCATGGTCCAGCTCGGCGGCGACGGCCTTGAGGGCGGCGTCCAGGGTGTCAAGGTCGGCGACCCAGCCGGCCGGCGCCATCTCGCCCCGCACGCTGGCCTCGACCTTGAACGAGTGGCCGTGCAGCTTGCGATAGCGATGGTCCGCCGGACCTTGCTCAATGTAATGAGCCGCGTCGAAATACGCGGCCTTCGTGATCTCGAAGACGGGCTTCATATGTCGCTTCTTATGACTAGGCCTGGGAGGCTCTAGCGCAACGACCCTGTCACCAAGTCGAGCGCCTTATCCGTCAGGGCAGGCCGAGATATTTGTGTGTTTGGACGCTTAAACGCCATTGTGGGTGCGAAAGGCAATAGGCGACAGCCAATTGCGTGTTTGCGTCGCGGTCGGGCCCGTCCATCGGCTGCAGGTAGAACCGCTCGAAATCGAGGCCTGCGAACCGCTCGGGCATGGCCTTTTCCTGCGGGAAAACCAGCTTCAGCTCCTGGCCGAAGGTCTGGACGACCGGCGCATCGGCCTTGGGGCTGACGCAGATCCAGTCGACGCCCGGAGGCGCCTGAAGCGTGCCGTTGGTCTCGACCGCGATCGAAAAGCCGCGCGCGTGCAGAGCGTTGATCGCCGCCTCATCCAGCTGCAGGAAGGGTTCGCCGCCCGTGCAGACCACCAGGCGGTCGTCGGGACCGCCGGTCCACTGGGCCTCGACCGCGGCCGCCAGGTCGTCGGCCGTGGCGAACTTGCCGCCGTTCTCACCGTCGATCCCAACGAAGTCGGTGTCGCAGAAGGTGCAGACGGCCTTGGCGCGATCCTGCTCGCGGCCGCTCCAAAGATTGCAGCCGGAGAAACGGCAGAACACTGCCGCCTTGCCCGCCTGGCCGCCTTCGCCTTGGAGGGTCAGGAAGATCTCTTTGACGCTGTAGGTCATCGCGCCCTCTCCCCTTGCGGGAGAGGGTGGCCCACGCAGTGGGTCGGGTGAGGGGTCGCGCGGGCGGGGTCGGACACGTCTATCAACCCCTCATCCGTCAGCTTCGCTGACACCTTCTCCCGCAAGGGGAGAAGGAAGACTCTCGCGCCCCGCCGCATCCCACTCGGCGTAGCCCTTTTCGCGCAGCTCGCAGGCCGGGCAGACGCCGCAGCCATAGCCCCAGGGATGCAGCGTCCCGCGTTCGCCCTGGTAGCAGGTGTGGCTTTCCTCGACGATCAGTTGGACCAGATCCTCGCCGCCCAGGCTCTTGGACAGCGCCCAGGTCTGCGCCTTGGTCAGCCACATCAGCGGGGTCTCGACCCGGAAATTGCGATCCATGCCGAGGTTCAGGGCGCTCTGCATGGCGTCCAGCGTCTCGCGGCGACAGTCGGGATAGCCCGAGAAGTCGGTCTCGCACATGCCGCCAACCAGGGCGTCGACGCCCCGCCGGTCCGCGAGCGCGGCGGCGTAGATCAGGAACACCAGGTTGCGCCCCGGCACGAAGGTCGAGGGCAGACCCCGCCCGGTCATCTCGATGGCGCGGTCGGCGGTCAGGGCCGACTGGGCGACGGCGCCAAAGCTCCTGATGTCCAGCACGTGGTCTTCGCCCAGGCGGTCGGCCCACTGGGGGAAGCGCGCGGCGATCTGGCGGCGCACGGCCTGGCGCGCCTCCATCTCGACCACGTGGCGCTGACCGTAGTCGAAGCCGACGGTCTCGACGCGGCCGTAGCGCTCCAGCGCCCAGGCCAGGCAGACGCTGCTGTCCTGACCGCCGGAGAACAGGACCAGGGCCGCTTGATCGGCGGAGGGGCGCTCTAGCGGGCTCATGCGCGGCGCTCGCTTTTCGGGAAGGGGAACATGCGCCCTCCTCTACACGAGCCAGGCGCTCGCCGGAACCGGCGCCGGCCCAGCGTCCTGGGAGACGCGCCCAACCGTCGATACTCAGTTCACGAAGTGAGTCGAATTCTTGAGAGCGCTGTCACGCAATCACGCATGAATAGCGAGACAAAATCCGGAAGATGGGCAAAACTTCCGCTACGTAAGCGGCAAACCCAATCTTCTAATTTTGGATTGACTTGTACGCCTGGCGACAATGAGGTCGCATTTTAAGTGAAAAGCCGTAACCTATCACCGATCACTTACCTTTGCGCCAGTTGACAGTCAGAGAACGCAAGTATGCAATCTTGCAATGCTGCGATGGGTTCGCCGTACGCCCGCGTGGTGAAAAACAGTACGGCGTCGAGGAAACATCGACGCGGCAGGCCCACCCATAAGGCGCCGCTTGCGTCTGGGAGGGAATTCAATGTCGCAAACTCTGCGTACGCGGAGCCTGCTGGTCATGGGCGCTTCGGCGGCCGTGCTC
>NZ_PEGH01000001.1 GCF_002737755.1 Caulobacter sp. BP25 | reverse complement strand
CGCCCCAGCGATCGCTATCTGGCCTGTCCGAGGTCAAGGGTTGGGCGAGCGCTTCCTGGCCGATATCGAGGCCTCGATCGCCCATGTCGAGAACTTCGACTTTGGCGGCGGCGAGGCGCCGGGCGCGAGGCCCCCAGCGAGCCCAGAAGGTGCAGCTGCAGATCGTCGAGTTCGAGCAGTCGTCGATCTGAACAAGGATGGCCCCTGGGGACGGCGCGTGGCGCGCTTCAAGCAGACCATGGCCAAGGCCTGCGAAACGCGGATGGACCAAATCGAGCGCGAGCTGGGCAAGGCGCTGCCGACAAGGCCCATCTCGATGCTGGCCAAGAAGGGCGCGCGCGGCGTGGCCAAGCTGGTCGCCCCGCCCGAGGAGGCGATGCTGGACCGCGCCCGGGGAGGACTGGCCTTCATCGCCGACCTGCGTCCCTGCGCGGACAAGGCGGGCTATGGCAGCAGCCGCAACAAGTTTCTTGAGAAGCTGAACGCCTATCTCGACCCGTATATCGACGACGTCCTGCACGTGGCCCGCACGGGCGACGGCGGCGATCCGGCGCTGGCCATGCAGTATCTGGCCGTCGCCGCCAGTTTCATCGCCTACACCCGTGACGACAAGACCGCCGAGATCGTGCGTCGGCGAGCGGCGGCTGCTGTCGCGGCGTAGGCCTCTCCATCCGATCTTCCCGGCGAATGCCGGGATCCAGATCGAGCCCGCTGACTCGATTGGCTAGCGCCGCCGAAGTCGCGAAAGCTTCGATCGCCCTGGATGAATCTGGGCCCCGGCGTTCGCCGGGGAGGTCGGGTGTTTGGGGCGCCTTTCCCGCAAGCGCCCGTTTGAAGCCCCTTACGCGCTTTTCCCACTAACGGCCGGCGTCAGAACAAGCTAACACGCCCATCATGATCGCATTCTGGATCGCCGCGACTGGCCTATCGGCCGTGACCGCGGGGCTGGTGCTGCGCGGCGCCGCGCGAGCTCGGCCCGTCGATGACGCGCAGGCGCGTCTTGAGCCCCATCGCCGCCGTCTGGCCGAGGTCGAGCGCCTGGCCATGGATGGCCTTCTGGCGCAGGATGAGCTGAAGGCCGCCCGGGCCGAGGCGGGGCGGGGCCTGCTGGCCGCCGCCGATCAGGGCGAGATCTGGGAGCGCGGGGGCATGGCGCGCGCAAGGCGGTGGTCGCCGTCGCCGGCGCGGGCTGCGTCGCGGGCGTCGGCCTCTACGTCTGGCTGGGCCATCCCGAGTTCTCCGATCAGCCTTATGACAAGCGCGTCGCCGAGTGGAAGGCGGCCAATCCGGCCACCCTGCAGCCGGCCCAGATCGCCGCGGTGCTGGAAGGCGTCGCCGCCGAGCGGCCCAACGACGCCGAGCCGCTGGTGTACCTGGCCAAGGCCCGCGCCGCTGCTGGCGACATGGCCGGTGCCGAGCAGGCCCTGCGTCGCGCCGTCGGCCGCGCGCCGGGCCGCGCCGACATCTGGAGCCTGCTGGGCGAGACCTTCGTCATTCAGGCCGAGGGCGACATCGGCGCCGACGCCAAGCTGGCCTTCAACCGCGCGCTGAAGGCCGATCCTGCGGACCTGCGCGCCCGCTACTACCTGGGGCGCGCTCGCATCGCCGAGGGCGACGTGGCCGGGGGCGTGGGCGATTGGCGCGCCCTGCTGAGCAGTCTGGCCGCCGATGATCCGGCGCGCACGGCGCTGGGCCGCGAGATCGCCGAGGTCGAGGCTGCGGGCGGCCTGCCGGCCGCGCAGCCGCCGGCGGCCGAGAATCCCGAGGTCCAGGGCATGATCGCCGGCATGGTCGAGGGGCTGGCGCGCGCCTCGCCCAATCCCCCGACGATCCCGACGGCTGGGTGCGCCTAGTCCGCGCCTACGCCGTGCTGGGCGAGACCGCCAAGCGCGACGCGGCGCTGGCGACGGCCTCGACCCGCTTCAAGGATCAGCCCAAGGTGCTGGCGGCCTTGCGCCAGGCCGCCGACACGCCGCCGCAAAAGACCGCGCAATGAGCTTCTGGCCCCAAAGCTTGCTACCAAAGTCCCGCAAGGCGCGTCGGCGCCTGACGATCCTGCTGGCCGTCGCGCCGGTGCTGGCCCTGGCTGTCGGCCTGGCGCTCTACGGCATGCGTGACAGCATCTCGCTGTTTTACACGCCCGCCCAGGCCCAGGAAGCCAAGGTCAAGCCGGGCCGCAAGGTGCAGCTGGGCGGCCTGGTGCAGCACGGCAGCGTGGTCAAGCATCCCGACGGCAATGTCGAGTTCGTGGTCGCCGACCAGCTGGCCACCGCCAAGATCGTCTATCACGGGGACCTGCCTGACCTGTTCCGCGAGGGGCAGGGGATCGTCGCCGAGGGAACCTTCAACGACCAGGGCGTCTTCGTCGCCAAGCAGGTCCTGGCCAAGCACGACGAGCGCTACATGCCGCGCGAGGTCTCCAAAGCCCTCAAGGAGCAGGGCGAGTGGCGCGGCGAGGGGGCGAAGCCTTCCTACGAGGGGTATCCGAAATGACCGCCCTTCGTTTTCCTTCTCCCCTTGCGGGAGAAGGTGTCGCGCAGCGACGGATGAGGGGTTTCTCGATCCTGTCCGCGCGCCCCCTCATCCGACCGCCTTCGGCGGCCACCTTCTCCCGCAAGGGGAGAAGGGGAGCGTTCCAATGATCACTGAACTCGGCTCCTTCGCCCTGGTTCTGGCGCTGACCTTTTCGATCGCCCAGATCGGCCTGTCGGCGGTCGGCGGCGCGCGGCGCTCGATCGTGCTGGCGGGCGCGGGACGCGGCGCGGCCGTCGCGGTGTTCCTGGCCGTCGCCGTCGCCTTCGCGTGCCTGATCCACGCCTTCGTGGTCTCGGACTTCTCGGTCGCCAACGTCGCGGCCAATTCGCACACCGCCAAGCCGATGCTCTACAAGGTGGCCGGCGCCTGGGGCAGCCACGAGGGCTCCATGTTGCTGTGGTGCCTGGTGCTGACGGGCTTTGGGGCGGCCATGGCCGTCTTCGGCGACAGCCTGCCGCCGCGCCTGCGGTCCTACGCCATCGCCATCCAGGGCGGCTTGGGCGTCCTCTTCCTGGCCTACACTGTGTTCGCCTCGAACCCGATGGCGCGCCTGCTGGACGCGCCGATCGAGGGCAAGTCGCTGAACCCGCTGCTGCAGGACTGGGCCTTGGCCTTCCACCCGCCGTTCCTCTACGTCGGCTATGTCGGTTTCTCGGTGGTCTATTCGCTGTCGCTGGCGGCGCTGATCGAAGGCCGGATCGACGCGGCCTGGGCCCGCTGGGTGCGGCCTTGGACCCTGGCGGCCTGGAGCATGCTGACCATCGGCATCGCGCTGGGCGCCTTCTGGGCCTATTACGAGCTGGGTTGGGGCGGCTGGTGGTTCTGGGACCCGGTCGAGAACGCCAGCTTCATGCCCTGGCTAATCGGCGCGGCCCTGCTGCACTCGGCCATCGTCACCGAAAAGCGCGGCGCTCTGCCGGGCTGGACGGCGTTCCTGGCCCTGTCGGCCTTCACCTTCTCGATGCTGGGCGCCTTCCTGGTGCGCTCGGGCGTGCTGACGAGCGTCCACGCCTTCGCCGTTGACCCGACGCGCGGCGTCTTGCTGCTGATCATGATGGGCGTCGCGGCGGGCGCGGGCTTCCTGGTGTTCGCCCTGCGCGCCCCGACCCTGAACCCCGGCGGCCAGTTCCGCACGATCAGCCGCGAGAGCGCGATCGTGCTCAACAACATCCTGCTGTCGACGGCGACGGCGGTGGTGCTGCTGGGCACGCTGTTCCCGCTGATCCGCGAGGCCGTGGACGGCGAGGCCGTCTCGGTCGGCGCGCCGTTCTTCAACCTGACCTTCACGCCGTTGATGATCCTGGCCTTCGCCGTGCTGCCGGCCGGGCCGCTGTTGGCCTGGAAGCGCGGCGACGCCGGTGGCGTGGCGCGCAAGCTGTGGGTGGTTCTGGCCGCCGCTCTTGTGCTGGGCCTGATCGCCTACGCCGTTGTCCAGCCCCGCAAGGTTCTCGCCAGCGGCGGCCTGGTCGTCGGCTTCTGGCTGATCGGCGGAGCGCTGTTGGAGCTTTCCGAGCGCCTCAAGCTGTTCCGCGTCCCCGCCGCCGAGAGCGCCCGTCGCGCCCGCGGCCTGCCGCGTGGCGCGTGGGGTACGACCTTGGCGCACGCCGGTCTCGGGATTTTCGTTCTGGGCGCTTCGTTCGAGACCGCCTGGCGCGTTGAGGCGGCTCAGGCCCTCAGCCTGAACGGTAGCCAGCCGCTGGGCGCCTATACCGTGACCTTGAAGCAGGTCGGCACGATCGAGGGGCCCAACTACCTGGCCGAGCGCGGCGTCGTGGATGTCGTCGACAAGGCCGGTCGCCTGATCTGCCGCGCCGCGCCCGAGCGCCGCTTCTATCCCACTGGCGGCCAGACCACGTCCGAGGTCTCGATCTGCCCGCTTCTGCTGGACGACATCTATGTCGTGATGGGCGAGCGTCGGGCTGGCGAGGGCGGCAAGCCGGCCTGGCTGATCCGCGCCTATGTGAACCCCTGGGTGCGGCTGATCTTCCTGGGGCCGCTGCTGATGGCCATCGGCGGCGTCGTCTCGCTGTCGGACCGCCGCGTGCGGCTGGGCGTGGGCCACCGGGCTCAGGAGACCGTGTCGTGAGGTGGATGGGTTTTCTCCTTCCTCCCCCTCTGGGGGAGGGGAACCGCCGAACGGCGGTGGAGGGGGCCTTACGGGCCGTGCTCCGCGTCATCACTCGCCCCCTCCGGGCCTTCGGCCCTCCTCCCCCAAAGGGGGAAGAAGGCCGGTTCCGCGCCCTCGCCGTCGCCCTGTGCGCCATCGCCCTGACGGCCGGCGCGTCTGAGCCTTCCGAGCGCCTTTCCGATCCGGCGCAGGAGGCCCAAGCGCGCGCTCTGTTCCGCGAGGTTCGCTGCCTGGTCTGCCAGAACGAGTCGATCGACGACTCCGAGGCCCAGCTGGCCGGCGACCTGCGGCGAATTGTCCGTGAGCAGGTCAAGGCCGGCCGCAGCGATCGAGAGATTCGCGCATTCCTCGTCGAGCGCTACGGCGAGTTCGTGCTGCTAAAGCCCCCGTTTTCGGCCGGCAACGCCATGCTGTGGCTAGCGCCAGCAGGCATCCTGCTGCTTGGCGGAGCCTTGATGGTTAGCCTGTTGCGCCGACGCGAGCCGGCTGAGGGCGAGCTTTCGCGGGACGAGGAAGAACGGCTGCGGCGCCTGCTCGAGGAAGATTGACACGATTGCGCCGAAAAGGAGCCGCAAGAAGCGCTAGCTGCGGCGTAAAGAATGGGTCGAAGCCATTGCACCTTTTACGGGCGGGACTAGGTTCTGAAGTCAAAGGGACCGCGCCGCGCGGCTTGGCATCTTGAGGCATAAGGGACCGCGCGGAGACGCGCGGGTGAGGAAAGACGAGAATGACCGCTAGGAAGTCGGGTTTCATTGTGGGCGCTGTGGCTGGCGCGGGCGTCGCCTGCGCGGCGCTGGCCGGCGTGGGCATGCGGATGGGCTCGGCGGACGCCGCCGAGGCTCAGGTCGTCCGCACGAACGTCGCGGGCGCTCCGGCGTTCGCGCCGCCCCCCGGCGCGCCGATGTCGTTCGCTGACATCTTCGAGAAGGTCTCGCCTGCGGTCGTCCAGATCAACGTGACCTCCAAGGCCTCGCCTCCGTCGCTGCGCATTCCCGGCCTCGAAGGCTTCGACATCGTGCCGCGCGGCCGTAGGGCGCCGGGCCAAGGTCAGGACGGCCAGGATGGCGAGGACGGTGACACGCCCGCCACGCAGAAGCAGCAGTCGGCCGGCTCGGGCTTCTTCATCTCGGCTGACGGCTACATCGTCACCAACAACCACGTCGTGGCCGACGCCGACGACATCCAGGTGGTGATGAAGGACGGTCGCGAGCTGAAGGCCACCCTGGTCGGTCGCGACGAGGGGACGGACCTGGCGGTGATCAAGGTCGTCGATCCCAAGGCCAAGGGCGCCGACTTCCCGTACGTGGACTTCGAGAACCAGGCCAAGCCGCGCGTCGGCGACTGGGTCATCACGATCGGCAATCCGTTCGGTCTGGGCGGCACCGCCACGGCCGGCATCATCTCGGCCTATGGCCGCAACCTGGGCGACACGACCTCGTCGTTCGTGAACTACATCCAGATCGACGCCCCCATCAACCGCGGCAACTCGGGCGGTCCCAGCTTCGACATCTATGGCCGGGTGATCGGCGTCAACAGCGCCATCTACTCGCCGTCGGGCGGCTCGGTCGGCATCGGCTTCGCCATCCCCGCCGAAATCGCCGAGGCGACCGCCAAGCAGCTGATCTCCAGCGGTAAGGTGGTGCGCGGCTATATCGGCGTCAGCATCCAGGACTTCAGCGTCGAGGCGGCCGAGGCCATGGGCCTGAAGGACGTCAAGGGCGCGATCGTCGCCGATGTCGTCGCCGGCGGCCCCGCCGCCAAGGCCGGCCTGCTGCCCGACGACATTCTGGTCGGAGTGAACGGCGTGAAGGTCGCCGACCGCTCGGAGCTGACTCGCGAGGTGTCCAAGGCCCGTCCGGGCGAGATCATCAAGATGTCGATCCTGCGCGACGGCAAGCCGCGCGTCATCGACGTCCGTTCGGGCACGCGTCCGTCCGAGGACTCCTTGGCCGCCAACGATGACGATCAGGACGGCGGCGCCGCGCCGTCGCCGGACAAGCCCGCCAACCAGCGGGTCGAGGCCCTGGGCCTGACGCTCGGTCCGATCGACGCCGCCGCTCGCCAGACCTACAAGATCGACAGCGAGATCAAGGGCCTACTGGTCACCAGCGTGAAGGGCGACAGCGACGCGGGCGAGAAGGGCCTGGCCAAGGGCGACGTGATCGCCAACATCAACGGCGCGCCCGTCGCGACCGTGGCGGACGTCAATAAGGCGATCGCTGCGGCCAAGAGCGCTGGGCGGACCAGCGTGCTGATCAAGCTGATCCGCCAGAACCGTCCGGGCTTCATCCCGCTGAAGATCGCGCCGTAAGCTGACGCTTTCTGAACGACAGAGCCCCGCTCCGGTCCGCCGGAGCGGGGCTTTTTCGTTTCTGACCAAGGTTTAAGTTACGCCGGTCGTCGAAAACGGTATTTCGACAGCAACTATCGCGCGCTGGCGCAGAATCGGGGGAACGTCGAGCGTTCCGCTATTTTGTCCGGGCGCATGAGGGGCTGGCTGATGCGTATTCTGATTATCGAGGACGACCTGGAAGCGGCCGGCGCCATGGCGCACGGCCTGACGGAGGCCGGCTATGAGGTGCAGCACGCCCCCGACGGCGAGGCTGGCCTGGCGACGGCTCAGAAGGGTGGCTTCGATGTGCTGATCGTTGACCGGATGATGCCCAAGATGGACGGCGTCCAAGTGGTCGAGACCCTGCGCCGCGAGGGCGACCAGACGCCTGTGCTGTTCCTCTCGGCCTTGGGCGAGGTGGGCGACCGCGTCACCGGCCTGCGCGCCGGCGCCGACGACTACCTGGTCAAGCCCTACGCCTTCCCCGAGTTGATGGCCCGGGTCGAGGCCCTGTCGCGCCGCCGCGAGACGGGCGCGGTCGCCACGACCCTGAAGGTCGGCGAGCTCGAGATGAACCTGATCAACCGGACGGTCCATCGCCAGGGCAAGGAGATCGACCTGCAGCCGCGCGAATTCCAGCTCTTGGAATTCATGATGCGCCACGCCGGCCAGTCGGTGACCCGCACCATGCTGCTGGAGAAGGTCTGGGAGTACCACTTCGACCCGCAGACCAACGTCATCGACGTCCATATCTCGCGCCTGCGCAGCAAGATCGACAAGGGCTTCGACCGGGCGATGCTGCAGACGGTGCGCGGCGCCGGCTACCGGCTGGATCCGTAGGCTTCATCATCCGATCTCCCCGGCGAAGGCCGGGGCCCAGATCGAAGGGCCGAGCGGCGCCGGACTGGACCGTCGCTCAGGCTGAATCTGGGTCCCGGCCTTCGCCGGGAAGGTCGGGAAACTGTTCTTCCGAGCTCTAGCGAGGTCGGATTCGAGGAGGCCTTAGCGCCTACGACATCATGCGTCTGCCGCGCCTTCTCCGCACCACGCCGTTCCGGCTGACCCTGCTGTTCCTGGCGCTGTTCGCCGGGGCGGCCAGCGCCTTCTTGGGCTATATCTATGTGGCCACGGCCGGCGAGGTGAACCGGCGCGCCCAGGCCGAGATCAGCCGCGAGTTCGAGAGCCTGGAGGCGGCCTATCGCCAGGGCGGCGTCGACGCCCTGAACGAGACCATCGTCGAGCGGGCCACGGGCGAGCGGCCATTCCTCTATTTCCTGGCCGACACGACCGGCAAGCGAATCTCGGGCTCGATCGAAGAGTCCCCGATCGCCAACTTCAGCGGCGACGGACCAGAGTGGGCCAGCTTCAAGGTCACGGAAACCGACCCCGACGGCGCCGAGGTCAAGGCGGCCGCGCGCGGGGTGCAGCAGCGGCTGGACAACGGCGAGATCCTGTTCGTCGGCGCGGATGTCGACGCCTCCGAGGCCTATGTCCGCAAGATCGTCCGGGCGCTGTGGGGCGCGGGGGCGCTGGTTATCCTGCTGGGCCTGGCGGGCGGGGTGGTCATCAGCCGCAATGTCAGTCGCTCGATGCAGGGCCTGGTCGACGTGGTCAACGCCGTGCGCGCCGGCGACCTGAAAGCTCGCGCCAAGGTGCGCGGCACGCGCGACGAGTATGATGAGCTGGCCGAGGGCCTGAACGACATGCTCGACCGGATCGAGCGCCTGATGGGCGGCTTGCGCCACGCCGGCGACGCCATTGCCCATGACCTGCGCTCGCCGCTGACCCGTCTTAGGGCGCGGATGGAGGTCGCCCTGATCGACGCCGAGAACGGCAAGGGCGACCCGGTCGCGGCGCTGGAGACGGCCCTGTCCGACGCCGACGGGGTGCTCAAGACCTTCAATGCCGTGCTGGCCATCGCCCGCCTGCAAGCCGCCGGCTCTGCGCCGGACCAGCGCGTGTTCGACGCCTCGGAGCTGGCGGGCGACATGGCCGAGCTCTACGAGCTCTCCTGCGAGGACAAGGGTCTCGACTTCAAGGCCGAGATCACGCCCGCCCTGTCGATCAAGGGCAACCGCGAGTTCCTGGCCCAGGCCCTGGCCAATATCCTCGACAACGCCATCAAGTATACGCCCGAGGGCGGGGCGATCATGCTGCGCGCGCGGCGCACCTCGTCGGGCGAGCTGGAGTTCTCGGTCACCGACACCGGCCCCGGCGTGCCCGAGGCCGATCGCGCCCGGGTGGTCCAGCGCTTCGTGCGCCTGGAGAACAGTCGCAGCGAGCCGGGCGCGGGCCTGGGTCTGTCGCTGGTCCAGGCCGTCGCCGCCTCGCACGGCGGACGCCTGGAGCTGTCGGAAGGCCCGGGCGAGTATAACGGCACGGGCCCTGGCCTACGGGTGGCGTTGGTGCTGCCGCGGGTAGAGTAGGGGGCCGCTGACTCCTTCCGCCCCCTCCGGGGGCGGACGACCGCGCGAGGCGCGGTCAGGTGGGGGCGCGTAGGGGGATTTGTCTCTGCCTTGCCCCCTCCGGGCTTTCAGCCCTCCTCCCCCGGAGGGGGAAGAAGGACGGCGGCGCCCGGCCGTCTTACTTCCCCTCCGCCCAGATGATCGCGCCGGTGTACGGGTCCATATGGGCCGTGAGGCCCGGCCGCAGGTCGCGATAGTCCGGACCGCGCGGGGCGACGCTCCAGACGATGACCATGGCCGCGATCGCCAGGAAGGTCATGGTGAGAAAGCCGGTCACGTCCCGGGCCGCGCTGGGCTCGCGCCGGTTCAGCAGCGAGACCCGCAGGATCAGCGGATGGGTGGCCCAGCCGCAGGCCAGCGGCGAGACCTGGACGCTCATCTGCGCCTTCATCAGCGCCTTGGCGTAGTCGGCCCGGATGTTCGAGCGCAGGGCCACGACCGTGGCGTCGCAGGCCAGCTCCTGGTCGATGCGGATCAATCGTTGAGCCAGGGCCACGGCCGGGTTGCACCAACCCAGCACGCCAAACACCGCGATGACCAGGTTGGCGATCGGGTCGCCGCGATGGATGTGGGTGCGCTCGTGCAGCTGGATCATCTCGCGCTCGCGGGCGTCGAAGCGTTGGGCGAAGTCGGCGGGCAGGACGATGCGCGGCCACAGCGCGCCCATCACGGCGGGGCCGGCCTGGCCGTCGCGCACGCGGCGGCGGAACAGGTGCTCGCGGATCACCAGGACGACCGTGGCGATCGCGCAGCCTGCCAGCCACAGCATGACCAGTTTGGGCGCCCAGGCCCCGAGCGGCCGGGCGGGCGCGCCCAGGTCCATGGTTTCGGCCAGGCTGGGGAAGAACGCGGCGGCGGCGGCGGCCGGCGCCACGATCCACAGGCCATAGGCCCGGCGAGGCCCGAACAGCCCGCGCGCGAACGGCCGCAGGGCGATGATCAGCAGCACCGCCGCAGCGGCCGCCACCTGGGCGCGGATCAGGGCTAGGGCGAAGAGCTCGATCATTCGCGTACGGTTCCCGCCGTTTCCTCGAATGCGATGGTTACAACTGTAATATGCTGCGTCAAGCCGGAGTCTTGTTCGCGGCCGCAAGGCGCGCGACGGTGCGGCCATGACTCGCCTTGCCCACCGCCTGACGCCCTGTGGCCCCATCGTCGATCCCAAGGCCGCCGAGCGCGCCCACGAGGCGATCGCCAAGCGGGTGGGCGAGGCTTTCCCGACGGTCGAAGCCGCCTGGCCGGCGCTGGCGCCCGTGTTCGCCGCCTCGCCCTATCTGACCAGCCTGGCGCGGCGCGACGGCGTTCGGCTGCCGTCGCTGCTGGAGGCCGAGCCGCAGGCGCGCCTCGCCGCGATCCTGAACGCCGCCGAGGCCGTCGCGGCCGAGCCGGACTTCGAGACCGCCCGCCGGACCTTGCGCGAGCTGAAGGCCGATCTGCACCTGCTGACCGCGCTATGCGACCTGTCCGGCGTCTGGGACCTGGACGAGGTCACCGGCGCCCTGACCCGCTTCGCCGACGCCGTGCTGCATGCGGCCTTGGCCCAGGCCGTGCGCCAGGAGGTCGATCGCGGCGCCCTGACCCATGTCGGCGAAGGCCCGGACGGCCCCGCTCCGGGCCTTTTCTGCGTGGCCATGGGCAAGCACGGCGCGTTCGAGCTGAACTATTCCAGCGACATCGACTTTTCGATCTTCTACGCGCCCGAGACGCTGCCGGTGGCCGAGGGGCACGAGCCGCAGGCCGTGGCCGTGCGGATCGCCAACCACCTGGGCCGGGTGCTGCAGGAGCGAACCGGCGACGGCTACGTCTTCCGCATCGACCTGCGCCTACGCCCCGACCCGTCCTCGACCCCGCCGGCCATGCCGGTCGACGCGGCCATGGATTACTACGAGAGCGTCGGTCAAAACTGGGAGCGGGCGGCGCACATCAAGGCCCGGATCGCGGCGGGCGACCTTGCCGAAGGCCGCGCCTTCCTGGAGGGGCTGCAGCCGTTCATCTGGCGGCGGAACCTCGATTTTGCGGCCATCGCCGACATCCATTCGATCAAGCGCCAGATTCACACCTACAAGGTCGACGACCGCCTGACCGCCAAGGGCGCGGACCTGAAGCTGGGGCGCGGCGGCATTCGCGAGATCGAGTTCTTCGTCCAGACCCAGCAGCTGATCCTGGGTGGTCGCCAGCCGGACCTGCGCAGCCCGCGCACGCTCGACGCCCTGGCGGCCCTGGCGCAGGCGGGCCACGTGACGCCGGAGGACGCCGCCTGGCTGACGCAGGCCTATAAGGACCTGCGAGCGCTGGAGCACCGCGCCCAGATGATCGCCGACGACCAGACCCATAAGCTTCCGGAGTCCGACACCGACCGCAAGCGCGTTGCGGCCCTGTGGGGCGAGGGGAACCTGCGCAGCTTCGACGCCGCCGTCGGCAAGATCCTGAAGGGCGTCAACCTGCGCTATGGCCGGCTGTTCGCGGGCGAGGAGGAACTGTCTTCGCGCTTTGGCAGCCTGGTCTTCACCGGCGTCGAGGATGATCCCGAGACCCTGGCGACCTTGAAGCGCATGGGTTTTTCCAGCCCCGAGCGGGTGGCCGCCACGATCCGCAGCTGGCACCATGGCCATATCGCCGCCACCCGCACCGAGCGGGGGCGGGAGCTGTTCACGCGCCTGGCCCCACGCCTGCTGGACGCCGCCAACGCCACCGGCGCGCCCGATCAGGCGTTCAACCGCTTCGCCGACTTCTTCGGGCGCTTGTCGTCGGGCGTGCAGATCCAGTCGCTGTTCCTGGCCCAGCCGCGCCTGTTCGAGCTGATCGTCGAGGTCATGGCCTTCGCCCCGCGCCTGGCGAGCACCATGGCCAAGCGGCCGACCGCGCTGGACGCCCTGCTGGATCCCAGCTTCTTCGGGCCCATCGAGACGCCTGCCGTCGCGCCTTGGGACCCGGAGGACTTCGAAGGCGCGATGGACGCCGCCCGACGCCTGTTCCGCGATCAGAGTTTTCGGATCGGGGTGCGGGTGATGAGCGGCAGCGCCGACGCCCGCGATATCGGCCGCGCCTTCGCCGAGCTGGCCGACCTGATCATCGAGGGCCTCGCCCCCGCCGCCCTGGCCGAGGTCGAGCGGCTCGGCGGCGCCTTCCCCGGCCAGGTGGCTGTCGTGGCCCTGGGCAAGGCCGGCTCGCGCGAGATGACCGCCAAGTCGGACCTGGACCTGATGACGGTCTATGCGGCCGATGGGCCAGCGGTCCATTCCGCCATCAAGGAATGGAGCGCTGACGTTTTCTACGCCCGCTTCACCCAGCGCCTGACCTCGGCCCTGTCGGCGCCGACGGGGGAGGGGACGCTGTACGAAGTCGACCTGAAGCTGCGGCCCTCGGGGACCAAGGGACCGGTGGCGGTCAGCTTCGCGGCCTTCGAGGACTATTATGAGCGCGAGGCTGAGACCTGGGAGCTCTTGGCCCTGACCCGCGCGCGGGTGGTCTGGGCCAGCTCCGAGCCGTTCCGGGAACGGGCCGAGGGCGCGATCTCCGACGCCCTACGCCGCGCGCGCGACCCGAAGAAGACCGCCGCCGAGGTCGTCGAGATGCGCCAACTGATGGAGCGCGAGCGGCCGGGCAAGGGCGACTGGGACTTAAAGCTCGATCCCGGCGGTCTCGTGGACATCGAGTTCGCCGCCCAGTTCCTGCAACTGGCCCACGCCGCCGGCGGCGGTCCCCTGCGCCAGAACACCGGCGAGGCCCTGGCGGCCTTGCGCGAGGCGGGGCTGGCGGATGAGGGCGCGCTGGCCCGGCTGGAAGCGGCCTGGCGGCTGGAGCAGGACCTGTCGCAGCTGATCAAGGTGGCGCTGGAAGACGGCGGCGACCCCGAGGCCGAGCCCAAGGCCTTCAGGGCCCTGCTGGCCAAGGCCGGCGGGGTGGCTCAGTTCAAGTCACTGAAACCGAAGCTCGCCAAGGCCAAGGCCGAGGCGCGGGCGGCCTATGAGGCGGTGGTGCGGGGGTAGGGGGCTAGCAGCCCAAGCCCTCTACACCGTCCGTCATTCCCGCCCTTGTGGCGGGAACCTCTCTATCCGCCTCTAGGGCAGGCGGGGCGGACTGCTAGCAGTCCGCTTGCGCCTCACATGGCAGCTGAACCAGGGGTTCCCGCCCTTGTTGTTCAGACCGGGGACATGCCTGACGGTTGTTCGGGGAGATAGCTGACACATCATCGGCTGGATGAGGCTCTTGAGGAGTGCGGTCCATGCCTTGGCGCGAGGTGTCGGCGATGGAAGAGCGGCGGGCGTTTGTCAGGCTTGCGCTGCTGGAGGGAGCCAACCGGCGGGAGCTATGCCGTCGGTTCGGGATAAGTCCGGACGTGGGCTACAAGTGGCTGGCGCGGGCGGCGGCGGGGGATGAGGGGCTGGCGGACCGCTCGCGTCGACCGCGTGAGAGCCCAGGACGCAGCTCATCGGAGATCGAGGCTGCGGTGCTGACGGCGCGGGAGGCGCATCCGGCCTGGGGGGCGCGCAAGCTGAAGGCCTGGCTGGAGGCGCGCGGAACGGCCGCGCCCGCGGTGTCGACGGTGCACGCGATCCTGCGCCGGCATGGGTTGATCGAGGCTTTCCCGCCCTCACCGGGCAAGGCCTGGAACCGGTTCGAGAAGAGCCATCCCAACGAGCTTTGGCAGATGGACTTCAAGGGCTGGATCAAGCTGACCAACGGCGAGCGCTGCCATCCGCTGACGATCCTGGACGACCATTCGCGCTTTTCGCTTGGCCTGCAGGCTTGCGCCGACCAGCGCGGCGCCACCGTCAAGGCTCACCTGGAGCGGGCTTTCCGCCATCACGGCCTGCCTCAGGCCTTCTTCGTCGACAATGGACCGCCCTGGGGCGAGGCCAGTGGCGAGCGTTGGACGCGACTGGCTGTCTGGCTGCTCAAGCTGGGCGTCCAGGTGCTCTACAGCCGCCCCTACCATCCTCAGAGCCGGGGCAAGATCGAGCGCTTCCACCGCTCCCTGGCCGCCGAGGTCTTCGACCTGCAGCCCTTCGACAGTTTCGCTCAGGTCCAGCGCGCCCTGGATCGCTGGCGCGAACTCTACAATCACGAGCGTCCCCACGAAGCGCTCGACCAGGCTTGTCCCGCCAGTCGCTATCGGACCAGCCCAAGATCCATGCCCCGCCAAGCCCCCCAGCCCCAGTACGACAGCGCCGATATCCTCCGCACCGTCTCCACCACCAAGGCCTACGTCCAGTTCAAGGGCCGCTTCTGGCGGGTCCCTAAGGCCTTCCAAGGCGAAACCCTCGCTCTGCGCCCCCTGGAACGCGACGGCCTCTACGGCGTCTTCTTCGCCTCACACCAGATCGCAACCATCGACTTGACCCTTCCCAAAAGTGTCCGCCATGTCTCCGAACAGGTGTCCGCTATCTACCCGGTCTGAACAACAAGGGCGGGAATGACGGAAGAATTGGATGGTGGGGAAATGCGCAGCCCACACGCGACGGAATCCCCACCCCCACGCGTTCCAGTCTCCGGGACGGGCCTTCCAGCTTCGGAGACCTTTAAGACAGATGACCCTACGCACCCTGATCGCCGCCGGCGCCGTGCTGGCCGTGGCGGCCCCCGCGCTGGCCCAGACCAGCGCCCCCTCGGGCATGACCCTCGAACAGTTCCAGGCCAGGAACACCGACAAGATGTTCGACCGCCTGGATACGAACAAGGACGGCAAGATCTCGCCCGAGGAGTTCGCCGCCTTCCGCGAGAGCAACGCCAAGGCCGACGCCAAGGCGACCAAGGCCGGCAAGCGCGGGAAGCGCATGTTCGCCCGCTTCGACAAGAACAAGGACGGTTCGCTGTCGCGGGCCGAGGCCGGCGACGTGCTGGCCATGCGGTTCAAGCGCATGGACGCCAACAACGACGGGATCCTGACGATCGAGGAGTTGCAGGCCAAGGCCGGCAGGGCCAAGGTCGGGGTCTGATGGCGACGTGCGCGGCGGGTTGAAGCTTGGCGTCCGACGGGAACGATCCCGACGAGGTCCTGCTGGCGGGGGTGAGCCGAGGCGAGCCCGCCGCCGTGCGACAGCTGCTGGACCGGCGTCTGCCGCGCATTCTCGCCCTGGCCCGACGCATGCTGAACGACCCCGGCGAGGCCGAGGATGTGGCCCAGGAGACCTTCTTGCGAGCCTGGAAGCAGGCGCGATCCTGGAAGCCCGGTGGCGCGCGGTTCGACACCTGGATGCACCGCGTGGCCTTGAACCTGTGCTACGATCGCCTGCGGCGGCGGCGCGAGATCGCGACCGACGCGCCGCCGGAGCAGGTCGACACCGGACCGGCCCCGGACGCGGGCTTGATGGGGGCGGAACTCTCGCGACGGGTCGAGGCGGCGCTGGCGGCGCTGCCCGCGCGCCAGCGCGAGGCGATCGTGCTTTGCCACCATCAGGGACTAGGGAATATCGAGGCTGCGGCGCTGATGGAGATCAGCGTCGAGGCTCTGGAAAGCCTGCTCGGGCGTGGACGTCGGGCGCTGAAGGCGTCGTTGGCGGATCTGCGGGGAGCGGGCGGATGAAGGAGACGTGGTCATGATGTCTCTCGAGCGGTTCGAGGACCTGGCCGAGATCTATGGCGGCGATATCGCCCGCTGGCCGGAAGGCGAGCGTGAGGTCGCGCGCGCCCTGCTGGCGGCGCAAGCCGAGCGCCTGGCCCCGGTGCTGGCGGCCGCCGCTCAACTGGATCGCCTGCTGGATCTCGCCCCCGCCCAGAGTCCGAGCGCCGCGCTGATGGGGCGCCTGATCTCGGCCGCGCCCCAGGCCGTTGCGCCCGCGCGGCGTTGGATCGCCGGCCTCAGCGCCGCGCTGGGCCTGTCCGCCGCCGCTGTGGCGGGTGTGGCCACCGGTGTCATGATGGAGCGTTCGCCCCTGGCGGTCGCGCCCTCCATGGCCGCCGCGCCCGCGCCTGATCCGGTCGTGACAGCCGTGGACACCTCCGCGTCGCTGCAGGACGCCCTGGCTGAACCGGCGGCCGAGCTATGAGCGCTCCCCGTCCTCTGGTGATCGCCCTGGCCGTGTCGGCGGCGGTCAATGTCTTCCTGGTCGGCGGCCTGGCCGGCATGGCTTTCGTCCGCCTGACCGCGCCACCCACGGCTTCGCCGCCGGCTCCGGCGTCCGCTCCGATCGTGACGCCGCGTGCGGCGCCCGAGGGTGTTGAGCCCGCGCCGTCGCCCGCGCCTTCGCCAGCCTTCGAGACGCCGCCTGCGCCCGTCACGCCGCCGCCGGTCAGGCCCGCCCTCGCCCCCGCCGCCAGCACGCCGCCGTCGCCCGCGCCCGTGCCCGAAGCCGCGCAGAGCGCAGGCGCAGCCCGCCCGCCGCTGATCTCCGCCGGCGACCTGCTGTCTCCCGAGAGTCGCCAGGCGTTCCGCAGGGCGCTGAACGAGGCCAACAGGCGTAACCGTCCGATCTCGCAGCAGGCCCGCGCCGAGCGGCAGGCGGCCCTGGCCGCCCTGACCTCGCCCGGCTACGACCCCGCCGAGGTCAGCCGCCGGCTGGCGACGGCCCGCGATCTCGACCAGCAGGCCCGCGCCAATGTCGAGGCCGCCCTGACCGCCTTCACCGCCACCCTGTCGCCGCAGGAGCGCGCGGCCCTCGCCGACGGCCTGACGAAGGTCTACACGCCCCTGGCGGTGCGACGGGCGATGCGGGACGCCAACTGAATTTCACGCGGCGGGTAACCAAACGGCGGCTTGGCCCGTATCTGTAGGGACAGCCGCTTACGGAGCGCCCCATGCTGATCCGCCACGCCCCCGACCTGACCGACAACGACGTCACCGACCACGGCCTCTATCTGAAGCGCCGAACGCTGATGGCGGGGCTCGCGGGGGTGGGCTTGGCCGGCGCGGCGGCCGGGCAGGCTCAAGCCGGCCTCTCCTTCACCAAGGGTTTCTCGACCCCCGAGAAGCCCACCTCGAAAGAGGACATCACCACCTACAACAACTTCTATGAGTTCGGCGTCGACAAGGGTGACCCGGCCGAGAAGTCTGGGCGCTTCAAGCCGCGCCCGTGGACGGTCCGCATCGACGGCGCCTGCGAGGCCCCGCGCACCGTCGGCATCGAGGACCTGATCGGCGCCAACAAGCTTGAGGAGCGCATCTACCGCATGCGCTGCGTCGAGGGCTGGTCGATGGTGATCCCGTGGGTGGGCTTTCCGCTGAAGGACCTCTTGGCCTCGGTGAAGCCGACCTCCAAGGCTAAGTTCGTGGCGTTCGAGACGGTGATGCGGCCCTCGGAAATGCCGGGCCAGGCTTGGAACACGCTGGACTGGCCCTATCGCGAAGGCCTGCGGATCGACGAGGCCATGCATCCGCTGACCCTGATGGCGGTGGGTCTCTACGGGGACGTCCTGCCCAACCAGAACGGCGCGCCGCTGCGCCTGGTCGTGCCGTGGAAGTACGGCTTCAAGGGCATCAAGTCGATCGTGCGGATCAGCCTGGTCGAGAAGCTGCCCGCTACGTCCTGGAACAAGCTGGCGCCGCGCGAATACGGCTTCTATTCCAACGTCAATCCGGCCGTGGATCACCCCCGCTGGTCCCAGGCCACCGAGCGCCGCATCGGCGAGTTCCGCCGCCGCGAGACCCTTCCGTTCAACGGCTATGGCGAGTGGGTGGCGGATCTGTATCGGGGGATGGATCTGAAGCGGTTCTATTGATGGTTCTTCAAATTCCGACCTTCCCGGCGAATGCCGGAACCCAGATTCAGCTTGAGCGTCTGGGGTGGGTTCGTCCTGCCGTTTTGACATCGCCCCGTTCGCCCGTGGTTTCGATCTGGGCCCCGGCATTCGCCGGGGAAATCGGGCAGGAGGGGCGTTGTGACTAATCCTCCCCGCAAGAAGCGCCCCTCGAAGGCGCGCGACAATCTCGTCTACGCCCTGGTCTGGCTGGCGTGTTTCGCGCCGCTGGTCTGGCTGGCCTGGCGCGGCGTCATGGGCGAGCTCGGCGCCAATCCGATCGAGAAGCTGGTCCGAGAATTGGGTGTCTGGGGCCTGCGGTTGCTGCTGGTCGGCCTGGCCATCACCCCCGCCGCGCGGATCTTCAAGCAGCCCCGGCTGGTTCGCTTCCGGCGCACCGTGGGCTTGTTCGCCTTCGCCTACATCCTGCTGCACCTCGTCAGCTATGTCGGCGTCGACCTGTTCTTCGACTGGAACCAGCTGTGGAAGGACATCCTCAAGCGGCCCTTCATCACGCTGGGCATGTTGGGCTTCCTGCTGCTGATCCCGCTGGCGGTGACCTCGACCAACGGCTGGGTCATCCGCATGGGCCGCGCGGCCTGGAGCCGGCTGCACCGGCTGGTCTATCTGATCGTCCCGCTGGGGGTGGTTCACTACTACCTGCTGGTCAAGGCCGACCACCGGCCGCCGATCATCTACGGCGCGGTGTTTGGGGCGCTGATGGCCTGGCGGGTTTGGGAGGGGCGGCGAACGCAGCGGGCCCCCACCTGACCTGCTGCGCAGGTCGTCCGCCCCCGGAGGGGGCGGAAGGTTCCTTCTTCCCCCTTTGGGGGAGGAGGGCCGAAGGCCCGGAGGGGGCGAGTATCTCCTACTTCGCCATGCTCTTCGCATAGGCCTGCGCGGCGTCGACGATGCGCAGGACGTTGCCGCTCCAGACCGCTTCGATGTCGGCGTCCGAATAGCCCTCGGCCTTCAGGCGGGCGGTGATCTTTGGCAGGTCGGTGATGTCCTCGAAGCCGTCCATGCCGCCGCCGCCGTCCCAGTCGGCGCCGACGCAGACGCCCTTGGGCCCGGCCACTTTCAGCACGTGCAGCATGCTCTTCATGTAGAGGTCGAAGTCGCCGCGCGGGGCCGGATAGGCCTTGTCGATGGCTGCGCGTTTGTCGCCATAGGCCTTCACCATCTCGGGCGTGGCCGTCTTCATGTCCGGCATCCGGCCGAGCGCTTCGAGCGCGGCCTTGCGCTCAGGGCTGGGCGTGGTGTCGGTCAGGTAGATCGAGTTGATGCAGATCGCGCCGCCGGCGTCGGCGATCTTCTTGATGCGCGCGTCGTCCAGATTGCGCGGGTGGTTGTAGATCGCCTTGGGACCTGAGTGCGAGGCGATGATTGGAACCTTGGACAGGGCCACGGACTGATCGGCCACGTCGTCGCTGGCGTGGCTGACGTCGATCACGATGCCTAAGCGATTGGCCTCGACCAGCCAGCGCAGGCCTAGCGGCGAATAGCCGTTCCAGATCTTGCCCTTGGGGTCGGTCGAGCTGTCGGCCAGCTGGTTGTTGCGGAAGTGGACCGGCCCGGCCATCCGCAGGCCTTCCTTGTGGAAGGTGGTCAAGAGGGTCAGGTCCTCGCCCAGCGGCCAGCTGTTCTCCATGCTGACGAAGGCGAACTTCTTGCCGGCCTTGTTGATCCGGCGGGCGTCGTCCGAGGTCAGGGCCAGCTCAAAGCCGGTCTTGTTACCGGCCAGCATCTCGCGGATCTCGATCGCGCGGCGCAGGGCGTAGTTGCGGGCGTACTCATAGCCAGCGGCGGTCAGGTCGCCCTGGCCCGTGTAGATCACGAAGAAGCCGCCATCGAGGCCCCCCTCGTTCATGCGCGGCAGGTCGACCTGGCTGAAGTCGTGCTCGACCTCGTGGCGGTCGGTGATGTTCCAGCCGGGGCGGCCGAAGTGGGTCGGGGTGTCGAGGTGGGTGTCCAGCGTCAGGAACTTGTCGTGCAGCGCCTTGTCGGCCTTGGACACGGCCGGCGGGGCGGCCGGGGCCTTGGCCTTGGCCGTGGTCTGGGCTTGGGCGTCGGCGGCCCCGCCCAGCAGGGCGGTCGAGGCGAGGAGGGCGGTAAGCAAGCGACGCATGGACGACTCCGGGCAAACAGGAGCGCCAACGCTCAAGGCTTGGTTCGACCGCGTCAAGCGGCGAGGCGCGATCTCAACCTCGCGCGATGATCTTCGCCTTCAATTCCTCGAACTCCACGTCGTTGATTGCGCCGGTTTCGAGCAGGGTTTTGATCTTTTTTAGCTTGCTGCCGATCTGATCGACCTCTTGCTGGACGTAGTTGCCCCGGTACTCATCAACGGCGCGGATCCGGCGCTTTTCCTCCCAAATCTGCTCTTGCGCCTGGCACTGCTTGTACAGCACCAGCGCGGGCTCGGGCGCCAAGCCATCAACGAAGAACGAGGACTTGTTGATCAAGGCGAAGGTCAATCTGGAGCCGTTTATCAGGGGCAAGGTGTTTTCCTGCGTCGTCACGTCGACGAGGTCCTTCCATTGATAGTCCAGCATGCGGAAGCCGCCGAGCACGCCGCGACGCAGGCGGAGAATCCGGGTGTTCGTGGTCGCGACATATTGGCGACGACCGAAGAGGGCCTGGGCGCGTGTCTGCATCGCGTCGGCGATCACCGCCTCGTTCTTGATCAGCAGGCCCTTAAGTTTTTCCCGGCATCGCTCGGCGCGGCGGTCGGCCCCCAGGAAGACCATGAACGCCCACAAGCCCAGAGGGAGGATCGCCCACCCGAGGGTGAACAGAAGCGCCGCAGCCCAAAAAACGACGCACCAGATGATGTTGAACAGACCCCTCACGTATTCCCCCGGGTGCTCGACTCCCGCGCGCTACGGCGCTGGGCGCAAGCTTAGCGGTTTCGAAGGGCTATAGAAGCCCCAGCGCCTTGAAGCTGGCCACGCCCTCGCGGCCGACCACCAAGTGATCATGGACGGCGATCTTCAGGGCTTTTCCGGCCTCGACGATCTGCTTGGTCATGTCGATGTCGGGGCGTGAGGGCGTCGGATCGCCCGAGGGGTGGTTGTGGACGATGATGATGTTGCTGCTCGAAAGTTCCAGCGCCCGGCGCATCACCTCGCGCGGATAAACGGGCGCGTGATCGACGGTCCCCCGGTTCATCACCTCGTCGGCGATCAGCTGGTTTTTCTTATCCAAAAAGAGCACGCGGAACTGTTCCCGCGACTCGTTGGCGAGCGCGACGCGGACATAGCCGAGCAGGGCGCTCCAGGACGAGATCACCGGCCGCTTGACGATCTTGTCGCGGCCGGCTCTCAGGCACGCCTCGTGCAGTAGCTTGATGTCCATCGCGGCCGTCTCGCCGACGCCCGGCACGGTGGCTAGCTCCTCGATCGTCGCGCCCAGCACGGCGCCCAGCGAGCCGAACCGCGTCAGCAACGCCTTGGCCAGGGGTTTGACGTCGCCGCGCGGATAGGTGCGGAAGAGATATAGCTCCAGGAGCTCGTAGTCCGGCAGGGCGACGAAACCGCCAACCTTGGCCCGCTGGCGCAGGCGATCGCGGTGGCCCAGGTGGTGGGCATGGGCGGACTTGCGGGCTGGCTTGGCGGGGGCGGGTTTGGCTGCGGCGGGCGCCGCCAGCTCGTCCGGCGCGCCGTCTGAGATCGTCAGGGATGAAACGCTGACCATGCCGCCCTCGACTCTGGGCGAGTAGTAGGCGTTATCGCTCTAGGGTTGTCCAGCTGTTTTAGATGCTCCCTCGCGTTGCGGGGGAGCTGTCGGCGGAGCCGACTGAGGGGGCGAGCTGCGCGATCGCCCCGTTAGCCCCCTCCGGCCCTCTGGGCCACCTCCCCCGCGTCGCGGGGGAGGAATTATCGGCGTGTCACCCGCCCAAAATCGTCGGCTGGAACAGTCCGGCCGGTGAGGCGGTGAACACCTCATACCCGTCCTCGGTCACGCCGATCGAGTGCTCGCACTGGGCCGACAGCGACTTGTCGCGGGTCACGGCGGTCCAGCCGTCGTTCAGCACCTTCACGGCCGGCTTGCCTAAGTTCACCATCGGCTCGACGGTGAAGAACATGCCGGGCTTCAGCACGGCGCCCTGGCCGGGGCGGCCAAAGTGCAGGATGTTCGGGGCGTCATGGAACACCTTGCCCAGGCCATGGCCGCAGAAGTCGCGCACGACGCTGCAGCGCTGGGCCTCGACATAGGACTGGATGGCGTAGCCGATGTCGCCCAGCGTGGCGCCGGGCTTCACGGCCTCAAGCCCGCGCTTCATGCCCTCATAGGTGATCTCGACCAGGCGGCGGGCGCGCGGGCCCACTTCGCCGACGCCGTACATGCGCGAGGTGTCGCCGTGCCAGCCATCGACGATCACGGTCACGTCGATATTGACGATGTCGCCTTCCTTCAGGTTCCAGTCGCCCGGAATGCCGTGGCAGACCACGTGGTTGCGCGAGATGCAGACCGTCTTGGGATAGCCGCGATAGTAGAGGCAGGCGGGCAGGGCCTTGTGGTCCAGGATGAACTCGCGAGCCAGCCGATCCAGCTCGTCGGACGACACGCCCGGCTGGACGTGCGGGATCAGCATGTCCAGGCATTCAGCGGCCAGCTTGCCGGCCAGGCGCATGCCCTCGAAGTCTTCCGGCTTGTGGATCTTGATCTGGCCGGTGCGGGTTTCGGCTTCGATCTCGAGGGTGTTGTCCAAGGTCATGCTCTACTCGGCGTCACCGCCGCGCGCGGGCGGCGATCTTGTCTGGGAAAGGCGTATCTCGCGATCCTAGCACGGATTTCAAGCTTTTGGCCCGCCCGGAGTGTCACAGGTCCGGTATTGGAGGGACAAAGACCGAAAATATCTCGCCTTCCTGGGCCTTGTGCCCAGGACCCATGGCGCCGCTCGCGCTGATGGATGGGCGCGCTCCGGGCCTGTCGGCTGTGCGGAAAGCGAAAGTCACAACTTGCCTTGAGCATGGGTCCTGGGCACGAGGCCCAGGAAGGCGGGGGTTTAAGCCAGCGCCCCGAACTTTTCGCGTTCGAGCGTCCGCTACGGCGCGCTGCGCCGCACCACGCCGTCACCCGCATGGACCTCCTTGACGAAGGTCGCGTCCAGCGTCGTGGGCTTGTCGCGGCGCACATGGCAGACGCCCTTGTAGCGCGTGACCCGGCCCGAGCCCTTTTCGGTCACATCGGCGGTGAACTTGACGTCCCATTCGCCGGGACGGCCCGTCGGCCGCGGGTCCATGTCGTCGGAGTTGACGCCCTCGATCGCCTTGAGCCCGAAGCGCTCCCGAAGCTCGGACGTGCAGGCCTTGAACGCGAAGACCACCCGCAGGCCGGTGATCATCTTGCTCTCGGGCTTGCTGGGGTCGGCGGGGCCACACCCCGACAACGCCACGGCCAGGACGGCCAGAGCCAGGACGGTCCGCTTCATACGCTCTCCCCCACACCCGCGCCCCTCTCGCGCGGGTGTGTGAAGGGGTAACGCAAGGCGCGGGGAATGCAGCTTAAATCGGTGTTAGGTGAAGACCTAAACGATCTCCGTTTAGAAGGGTATTTCGTCGTCTAGGTCCGCGCTGAAGTCCAACCGTTTGCCGCGCTTCGGCTCCTCGCGACGGGGAGGCAGGATCGCTTGGATGGGTTCGACCGGGGGAAGACGGCGCTGTTCGTCATCGGCGGCCTTGGCTTCGGCGACATCGACCATGACTGTCGTCAACAACCTTTGCAGTGTGGCGCTATCGGCTAGAGCCAACACGTTGCACGAGACCGACAAGATTTCGAGCACGACGCGTCCGACCGCCAAGACATTCAAGCGATCCTTCTCTAGAGCGGTCTCGAACTCAGCCAGCTTTGCGTGAAGGGTCGCGCGCTTGGCTTCCGGCATGGTCGCCTTATCAAGGTGAACCTTGATGTGATGGAGGTGCGTACGGATCGTCTCTTTTACGGCCGGCGCCACCTTGATCGAGTCGCGTCGAGCCTGCCGTGCATTCCCGACGACAAGCTGCGTCAAGTAGTGGTCGATATCTGCCCTTAACTGACGATGTGTGCTTTCGTTGAAATCATCGTATCGGGGCACCTCCATACTGCTGAATGGTTCAACGCCGAGCGACTTTCCCAGTCCGACAACGGTATTCATGAAGCCGTAACGCGCTTCTTCGATCATCGAGTATTGTATGCGGTCTTCGTCATCGAGGGCGCGGCAACGGTCCGCGAGTCGAGTCTGCGCAATCCGCACCAGATAAGCAAACGCTTGCGCGCCATCTTCCGGAGCGTCGTCAAGTTCGTCCTGAGTGAAAAAGTCGAACACGTTCATGGAGACAGCCTAGCGGGTTGCCGAACAAGAACAGTAGTGCATCCCCGACATCGCGTTTCAATCATCGCCTTCCCCAAAGCAGTTTGGCCACCGGCTCCACCGGCGAAGAGGTTATTGAAACTGGCCTGACGGCACCGACGATTACCATCAGCACCAATAGGCCGACCACGGCGAGCGCGATGATGAAAGCCTTGTCCACGCCCTTGCCCACGCCATCGACCTTGGGAGGCCATGCGGAAAACGTCAGGCGATCCTTCGACAGGTCGTCGGGCGGAAGGGCTTTGGCTTTTCGGGGGGAATTCAACGGCGGTCCTCTCAGCAAAATATTTGAGAGGTCACTTCGTTATGAAGGCCGAAACGCGGGCGTTCGGTCAAGGGGGCACCCTAGTGATGGCTTAGATCAGAAAAGCGCTCGTTAGCGCGTACTTCGCGTCCTTATTGCGCCATTTTGCAATTAACTTATTGAAAAACAAAAAATAATGGCGATGGCGTTGGTGGCTAGTTTGTCTGTGGATAACTCTCGAAAGCCGTCGAAGCCCTTCAGTGAATTGAGGAAGAATGATCGCGTCGCCGCGTTGGTGACGATGCCTACGGACGCCACTCGATCTTGCGGGTGGTCTTTATCGAATCCACCCGCATCTCGCACGCATAGACCAGCACCTCAACGCCAGCCCGCGCCGCCGCGTCCAGCCCCCGCGCAAACGCCGGGTCCAGGTCCGCGCAGGCGTTGAACGCCTCGCAGTCCTCGCGTTGGACCACGAACAGCGCCACCGCCCGTTCGCCCAGCGCCACGCGGGCGGCGAGCTCCGTCAGGTGCCGCGTTGACCGTTCGGCCTTGCAGTCGGGGAACTCGGCCAGGCCCGGCTTGCGCGAGAGGTGGCAGTTCTTGACCTCCAGCCAGCAGGGCGGGCGCCCCTCGGCGGTCAGCAGGAAGTCGACGCGGCTGGCCTCGCCGTACTTCACCTCGGGGCGGAAGTTGTCGTAGCCGGCCAGTTCGGGGATCGCGCCGGCCGCCAGGGCCTCGGCGACCAGCTTGTTGGGCAGCAGGGTGTTGATCCCCACCAGGGTGTTTCCCTGCTCGACCATCTGCAGGGTGTAGGCCAGCTTGCGCTTGGGATCGGGCGACCACGAGGCCCAGGCGACTTGGCCGGGTTCCTTCACGCCCAGCATGGCGCCGGGGTTGGGGCAGTGGGCCGTGACCTCTTGCCCGTCGTCGAGGACGAGGTCGGCGAAGAAGCGCTTGTAGCGCGACACCAATCGGCCGCGAACGAGCGGTTGCGGGAGCAGCATGCGAGGCCTAAGTCGATCCTAGAAGATGATGGCGATGTAGGGGATAGCGACGATGACGGCCACCCAATCCGAACGCGTGACGGCCGCGGTGATGATCATCGGCGACGAGATCCTGTCGGGCCGCACTCAGGACACCAACCTGTCGGCCATCGCCAAGTACCTTGCGACCTATGGCGTCGATCTGTGCGAAGCGCGAGTAGTGCCCGACGTCGAGCAGGAGATCATCGACGCGGTCAACGCCCTGCGCACCAAGTACGACTACGTCATCACCACGGGCGGCATCGGTCCGACCCATGACGACATCACCGCCGACTCGATCGCCAAGGCCTTTGGCGTCACCGCCCCCGAGCATCCCGAGATCATGGCCATGCTGCGCGAGCGCTGGGGCGAGCCGAACGCCGCGCGTCGTCGCATGGCCCACGTGCCCGAAGGCGGCAGCCTGGTGAAGAATCCTGTCCAGGGCCCGCCCGGCTTCCAGAAGGAGAACGTCTTCGTCCTGGCCGGTGTGCCGGCGATCATGCGTGGCATGCTGGAGGACGTGGGGCCGCGCTTGAAGACCGGGGCGGTGGTGCTGTCCAAGACGGTGCGCGTCACCGGTACGGGCGAGGGCGTGATCGCCGCGCCGCTGGAAGCGGTGGCGAAAGCCCATCCGGACATGTCGCTGGGCAGCTATCCGTTCTTCAGCCCGCCGGACGTCTATGGCGCCAACCTGGTGCTGCGCGGTCGCGACGCCGCCGAGCTGGATGCCGCCGTGGCCGAACTGATCGCGGCCCTGACCGAAGCCGGGGCCAAGAACATCGAGCTGTTGGCGAACCCGGCTTAGGGACGCCCGGGCCCTATTCGTCGTCGGCGATCGCCTTGGCCAGGTCGGCCAGGTGGCGGCGCATGCCGACCGAGGGGATCGCCACATAGGCGCGGGCCAGTTCCGGGCCGCCGGGGGTGGACCAGAAGTCGGCCATCTCGTTGGCGAGATCGGCGGCGGTGTTGTCGGCGCCTTCCGGATCGTCCAGGCCCTCGAAGAAGAAGCCGATCGGCGTCTTCAGGAACATGGCCGTCGCATGCAGCTTGCTGGCGCTGATGCGGTTGGCGCCGCCCTCATACTTCTGCACCTGCTGGAACGTCAGTCCCAGAGCGTCGGCCAGCGCTTGCTGGGAATAACCCAAATCCTTGCGCCGCATACGCAGCCGGCGCCCGACATGGACGTCGACGGGATCAGGGGTCTTGTCTTCAGCCATGGGTCAAGCACTCGAACGCAACAGAGGACGGACGATAGTCGTGCCCGACGATCGGGCAAGCCGTTCGTCGCGCCAGGAGCGACTTAGGCATACGAGACAGGATCAGCCAAACAGACCAATCGTCGCGCGCCGCAGCCTCACCTAGAAACCTCTGCAATTCTGGCGGGAGTCGAGCAATCGAGAAATCAATATTGCAGTTTTCGCGGTCGATTCAGCCGATGCGCGAAGTCTGTCGGCGGACTCTGCCAGGAGTAGCAGCCTTCCAAGGCGGGAAATCGTTTTCCGGTCGAGGGCCAGGTCGCGAAGGCCTGGTAGGGACGGTGGGACTCGAACCCACACGGATTACTCCAACGGATTTTAAGTCCGGCGCGTCTACCGTTCCGCCACGTCCCCGTCCCCCGTGCCGTAAGGGTTTTCGGGGCTAATCACAAGGCCGGGCCTTTCGCGAAAACCGGAACGATACGCGAACATCGGTGGGTGCGTGGGACGGTCGTGTCACAAAATCGACCACAGTACGTTCCCGTTTTGGTCCGGCGCGTCGTCCGCGCGCTCTCCGTGCGGAGGGCGTAGCGATGGGGCTTCACGCGATGAAGTGGGCGTTCAGCGCCCAGATCCGCCGTTCCGGCGCCAAGTTCGTCCTGCTCGCGCTCGCCGAGCACGCCAGCGACCGGGGGCCCGACGCCGGGACCTGCTTTCCGTCGATCAAGCGCCTCGCGGAATGGACCTCGCAAGGCGAGCGCACCATCGAGCGCCATTTGAGCTGGCTTATCGCCGAAGGCTGGATCAGCCGCGAGGTCCGGCCGGGGCGGCGTCGGAGCGACAGCGCGTATGTCTATGTGCTTCGCCGGGAGAAAACTGGCGACGTCGATGGCGAGTTTCCAGGCGACGACGGTGAAAAGACCGCCAGAACGACGGACGACCAGGGCGGCTCCAGCCGCCGTTCTGGCGGCGACCGCCCGCCAATTTCGACGGCGCCACCCGCCAAATTGGCGCCGCCCTATATAGAAGAACCGATCATTGAACCTTTCATTGAACCAGACGCGCGCGAGACGGCTGACGTCGAGACAGGCTTTGCCGAGTTTTGGTCGGCCTATCCCAGCAAGATCGAGGAGCGTGGCGCGCGGATCGCCTTCCGGCGGCTGGTCCAACGCGGCGAGGCCTCCATCGACGTTCTGATCGAGGGCGCCAAGCGCTATGCGGTCTTGGTGCTCGGCCGGGGCGCCCGGTACATCAAATCGCCCATCAACTGGTTGCGCGGCGGATGCTGGGCCGATGGCAGGCCCGCGTCCGGCTCGCTCGCCACGCGTTCGTCGGCGGAAGCGACGCACTTCGAAGGGCCGGCGGACATCTGGCGCGCCGTGGCCGAGAGGAAGGGCGTGGCCTGGGCCAGAAGCTATCTGGCGCCCTGCGCCTGGTCCGGTGCGATGCGCGCCCTGCGTCCCCGAACGGGCTTCGCCGCGCGCAAGCTCCGCGACGAACTCGGCCAGCTTCTGCGCGACCTGTCGATCTCGATCGTCGAGCCTACCGCCATGGCGGGGGCGCTGGATGTTTAGGGGAGGGGAGGGATGTTCTGACCGACAATCCGAGCAGGGAACGAGAAAAGCGGCCGATGCCCCACAATCCGATTTCTGAACCGGCAGCCGCGCGTCGGGAGGCCGTCCTCGCGGCGGCGAGAAAGGCTGGCTTGCTGAGCGGTCAATCCAGACGGATCGGCGCGAGGCTGGCGCTTCGGCTCGTCGAGGAAGCGAAGGGGAGGTCAGGCACTACGTCGACCACGCGGCTCCTGGAATACGCGCTAGCCAAGGTGGCGCTTGACGATGGCCTCGGCACGAGATGAGCCGTCCGGAAAGGGGGCAGCTCCGAGTGCTGTCGGTTTAGGTGCCCGTGTCGCTGTTTCATCTGGCGAACGAGATCAACTTCGCTGCAGAAAGCTCAAAAATGCTGATCGGTACGAACAAGAAGAAGGTCGCTGCTCGATTTTCTGATGCGTTTCGAACAATTTGTATGGCGTCTGTTAAGTTGCGATTCTTTATACATTTAATGCTATAAATAATAGCAAGTTTATCTAGCCGAATTTCGAGTCTACGTTTGTAACATTCTCGCTTATTCATTGACTCTTTGATTGCAAGTGAGGATGATTTGAACATGATCAAGTAGTTCTTTGACATGCTTTTCGGTAGGTCTGCGTAGTGTACGGAGGTCGATCCCGTGCATGAAAATTCGCAGATGATCGACATCTCGAAGCAGAATTTCCAATCCTCCACGCCTTCACCGCCCCGTGCGCGCAGCGTTGTGTCGTATCCCCCGATCTCCATCGCGAGGTCGCGCCTAAACACCGCCGCACTCCCATTGCCAATGGGGTTGCCGCTTGCAAGCTGACGGGTGGCGGGGCCAACAAACGCAACGCCACGCGCGCGTTGTATGACGCGGCCATTCTCGTCGGTTCGATCCGACAGGCCAAAGCTCAGGCCGGGCTTCCTAGGGTGAAGCTCCAGCAATTGAACCTGCTGCTCAATGTGCTCGGGTAGCCAGATATCGTCCGCGTCCAGCGGCGCGATGTACTTTCCTCGCGCCTTATGAATTCCCGCATTCCTGGCGGCCGCCACGCCGGAATTGTCTTGGCTTATGATGTGCAGGCGGGGCTCCGATCGAGCCAGGTCTTTCAATAAATCTAAAGTATTATCGGTTGAGCCGTCGTTTATAACTATTATTTCGATGTTATCGAAAATTTGGTTCTGAGCGCTGGCAATAGTTTTGATTATTGTACGAGAGGCGTTGTAAGCGGGTATAACGACGCTCACAAGCGGCCGGGCCTCCTGGCCTTCCGTCTCGGCGCCCTTGCCCGTCAGTTTCGGCTCCGCACCTGCCGGGGGCATCCGTTTCTCCGCCGTGCGCCGACCTGTCGCATCAAGATGGGGCGCAGCGCGCGATCCCATCCGCTCCCTTAGCAACCGCATAGTCCGAAGTCGGCGAATGCGTCAACAATCCCCAGGAAATCGGCAGGAAATCTAAAATGGAGGTTTCAGTCTATTCGCCATTCTGGATTTGATTTGGAGTTGTTAAGGTTGAAATTCAGGTGAAGCTCATGAATAGGTGGTCCCATGAGCATCAGCGTCTTAGTGGCCGGAGGGGCCGGTTTCATCGGGTCGCACCTCGTTGATCGTCTTCTGCGGCGGTCTGATGTCGAGCGGATCGAGATTGTCGACAATCTATGGACGGGGCGCAGGGAGAACCTGTCCCATATCGACGACCCGAGGGTCTCGCTGACGATCCAGGACATCGAGCGCGCCGACCTTGGTCGATATGACGAGATCTATCATCTGGCCTCTCCGGCCACGCCGCTCTCGTACATGGCGGAGCCCGTTCGCACGATATCGGCGAATGTCTGCGGCGCCATCCACATGCTCCGGGCCTTAAAGCCTGGTGGATTGATCTGCTACACGTCGACGTCCGAGGTTTACGGAGACGCCGAGGTCTCGCCCCAACCGGAGTCCTACCGAGGATCCGTCGATTGCACGGGTCCCCGCGCCTCCTACGACGAGTCAAAGCGCTGCACAGAGGCCTTGCTTCTGGAGGCGAGCCGGGTTCACGGCGTTCGGGTGAAGATCGCCCGCGTCTTCAACACCTTTGGTCCCCGCACGCGACCTGACGATGGTCGAGCGGTCTCCAACTTCATCGCCCAGGCGCTCCGAGGCGAACCCTTGACCGTCTATGGCGACGGCCAGCAGACGCGATGCTGGGGTTATGTGGATGACATCGTGGATGCTCTGGAGCGCTTCTTTTGGCGCGATGGCGTCGAGTTCCCAGGCCCGTTGAATATCGGAAACGACCGGCAAATCTCGGTGGCGGATGTCGCGCGCTACATCGCGGCCAATTACGGCGGACAAGCAGGGGTGAATTTCCTCCCCCCTGTTCCCCAGGATCCTGACAATCGGCTGCCAGACCTCGCCCTGGCGCGCGCGCATCTGGCCGGTTGGCGTTGCCAAGTTTCATATGAAGAGGGAATAGACCGGACGGTGGAATGGTTCCGGCGCGAGCTCGCCGCGACGTGTGATCCGCGTTCGGGCCTGCATAGGGTCGGCGGGATCGTTTGAGCTCCAACTGGCCTGACGGATCACTCCCAGCATGACATCCTTGGCGCCCAAACTGGTCAGCGTGGTCATCCCCGCTTACAACGCTGCGTCAACTCTGGACCGTACGCTCAAGTCGGTCTGTGATCAGACATACGCCGCGCTGGAAATTCTCGTTGTCGACGACGGGTCTCAAGATGAGACCGCCCAGATCGCTCATCGGTGGGCGGCGCGCGACGGCCGGGTTCGCCTCCTGACGCAGCCAAACAGCGGCGTAGCGGCGGCTCGTAATCTGGGCGTTGCGGAGGCCAAGGGCGATCTCATCGCGCCTGTCGACGCGGACGATCTATGGGCGCCGGAAAAGATCGAGAAGCAGCTGGCGGCCCTTGAGGCCTTGCCGGAAGCGGCGTTGGCTTACTGCTGGTTTGCCCTGATAGACGCTCATGACAAACCCATTAGGGGCAACTCCACGCCGACCTATAGCGGCGATGTCCTGCGCCATATCTGTCGGGGCAACTTCATTGGCAACGGCAGCGCGCCGCTTATTCGCAAGGCGGCGATACTAGAGGCGGGCGGCTATGACTCCAGTCTAAGAGCCCAGCGGGCTCAGGGCTGTGAGGACTACTTGCTCTACTATCGCATTGCGCGGAGCCACCCTTTCGCCTGTGTGCCGGAAGTTCTCCTGGGTTATCGGCAAACCCCCGACAACATGTCGGGGGACGTTCTGCAAATGCTCCGCTCATGGGACCTTGTGCGCGAAGAAATGCTGCGCGAGTCAGGTTCGCAAAAGCGCGATATCAAGGCTGCGGACGCGAGTCTGAAGATCTGGCTTTTCGCTCGGGCCGTGTCGGCGCGACGCTTCGATGCGGCCAGCAAGATTGCTCAGGGCCTCCTGCGATCGGCTCCGTCTCTCTTGCTCTGGTTCTTGGCGAAGAGAGCCCTTGGTCGCATCCTGCGGCCATTGCGGGGCCTTCGGTCCAAGACCGCGTGGCCTCTAGGGAGGTCGACATAAGCGATTTCGGCAAAGCGCCCTCCCTCGCATGGCTAGAGGCGATACGGCCGCTTTTGCGGCTGAACGCGCGCGAGGTCGGCCTTCTGCCTCTGGTTCTTCTGTTGGGCGTCGCCGCGTCACTCGCCGAGAGCCTCGGGATCAGCTTCGTCGTCGTCTTTCTCTACGTCGCGATCGGCGATGGCGCCGGGGCTTCTGGCTCGGCGAACCCTCTTCTTCGCGAGGCCATGGCCCTCACCCACGGATTGGGCGGAGGGGCCGCCGCCATTATCGGCCTGATCCTGGTCTTCATGCTGGCCCGGATACTGTTCACGCTCGCCTACAACCTCGTCACGAGCCGCATCAGAAACAGGATCAGCCAGAAGACGCGTGAGGAAATATACCGGCAGTATCTGACGGTGTCGTATCAGGACATCGCAAGATCCCGCAGGGGAGACCTTATCAACACGTTGGCCACCGAAAGCTTCGTGGCCGCTGAAGCCTATTTCTGCGCCGCTCAGATTGGCATCAGTCTCGGCGCGGCTTTGGTGTTCTGCGCGTTCCTGTGCGTTCTCTCATGGCAGATCGCCGTGATCGCGCTGCCCACGGCTCTGCTGGTGTTGTTGGCCGTGCGCCTCATATCGTTCAGGACCCGTCGTCTGGACGAGACGATTTCTCAGTCCTACCGCAACCTCTCTGGCCAGATGGTTTCGGCCATTCATGGCATGAAGACCTTGCGAGTCTTCGCTTTGGAAAAGCGATATGAGGCGTCCTTCAAGGAGGCGTCCGGCGAGGCGCGCCGATCCGCGGTGGCCGCCGAACAGCTACGCGCGATGCTCTATCCGTTGGGCGAGATCAGCTATCTGGTCTTGCTCGGCGCGATAGCTCTTGCCGGTGGACGCCTGGGCATAACGACCTCCGTCATCATCGGATCGGTGGCGCTTCTGTACCGACTCCAGCCGCATCTCCGGGAGCTCGAGCAAAGTCTGATGCGCTTGCTTGAGATCCGCTCCGTACTCACAAGGCTCAGTGACGCTGTAGGAGGTATCGGCAGGCGATATCCGGAGCCGGGGCGCTTGTCTTATGCCGGCTTTCAAGAGGACGTATCTTTCGAGGGCGTGACGTTTCGCTATCCCGGCGCCGAAGAAGACGCTCTGCGCGAGGTCGGGTTTTCGATCCGGCGCGGCGAGGTGACAGCTTTGGCCGGGCCTAGCGGCGCCGGCAAGACCACGATCGTCAACCTGCTGATGCGTCTTTACGATCTGCAGGCTGGCGTTATCCGGGCGGACGGGACGCCTCTCACCGAGATCAAGCGCGAGGACTGGCTGTGTCGTATCGCCGTGGCAGGCCAGGATGTCGAGCTGATGGACGACACGGTCGTCGAGAACATCCGCCTTGCAAGGCCCGACGCCAGTTTCGAGGACGTGCGGCGCGCCGCGGCGGATGCGGGCGCGCTAGAGTTTATTGAAGCCCTGCCGGACGGCTTCGACCAGTGGATCGGAGAAGGTGGCTCCAGCCTATCGGGGGGGCAACGTCAGCGCTTGGGACTCGCCAGGGCTCTGCTGGCGGAGCCTGATATCCTGGTGCTTGATGAAGCCCTGAATGCGGTGGACGGCGCGCTCGAGGACAGGATTCGAGAGGCGGTGATCGCCCGTTTCCGCGAACGCGGCGCCGTATTGCTGATTACCCACCGTCTGGACAGCCTGCTGGACGCCGACCGCGTTGTCTGCCTCGATCACGGGCGTGTCGTGGAGGATGGCGCGCCCAGAGCACTGCTCGCCAGGCCAGGCCCATTCAGTCGCATGTTGGGGCGAAGCGCTTAATCTAAGTCTCGAGCAACGCCACCCGAACGTCGCTTTGCCGGACGCGCACCATCCGTGTTTGGCTTGGATGAGTTTGGCTTGGTCGCGCCCATCGGTCGCGAGGGCCTGGCGGGATTGCTGCATCCGGGCTGGAGACGATTGCCTGCCGCTGGAGGTGGCTCGGTTTTGAGTTTGAGGACAGCGTTAGCGGGTCGCGTTGGTCAGTTTCAATGGGGTGGAGCCGGACTGTATTGAGTCGTCGCTACAGTGCGGAGGCCTTGACAGCGCGGCGCGAACGCCGATGGACGTCCGATCAATAGATCTTGGATGGTTCGATAATGATACCGCTCAGACAAGTTATCGTTGTCGCAAGTGGAACAGAGCCGCGAAGTTCTTTTCGTCTGAAACGTGCATTTTATCACAATTCGCGGGCGAAAAGGATGATTTTTAGACTTAACGAGCCTGCCCGCCATGCGTGTGGGCGCCTGCCAATAGGGCTTCGGGTGTCGCCAGATCGCGCAAAAAAACATCTGATCGCGAAAAAAGGTTGGTTAACAACCCACGCGAGCGGTTGTTCGATGAGCGTCGATTTAGTAAAGGCTTTCTAAATCATCGGGCAAAGACCCGGACGCAGAGACTGGTGGGGACCACGTGCTGATCGTATCTAATCCGACAGCGGAACAGCTATCGCGCGCCGTGCAGGCGTCGCCGGTCGCGAAGGATCCGCTTAAGCGAGCGATGGACATCCTGGTGGCGGGGGGCGCGTTGCTCTTTTTCGCGCCGCTGCTCGCGCTCGTCGCCGTCCTGATCAAGCTGGAGTCGCCGGGTCCGGTGCTCTTCCGCCAATCGCGGGGCGGCCTGAATGGCCAGGCCTTCACGATCTTCAAGTTCCGCTCGATGCGGTGCCAGGAGAACGGCTCCAAGGTCGTCCAGGCCAAGCGCGACGACGACCGGATCACCACGGTCGGCCGGATCATCCGCAAGACCAGCATCGACGAGCTGCCGCAGCTGCTGAACGTCCTGCGCGGCGACATGTCGATCGTCGGGCCGCGTCCTCACGCCCTGGCGCACGACGAGCACTACGGCGCCCAGATCGCCAACTATCACCTGCGCTTCCGCGCGCGTCCCGGCCTGACGGGCCTGGCGCAGATCAAGGGTCTTCGCGGCGGCACCACCGAGGTGGAAGCCATGGCCGCGCGCATCGACGCCGATAACGAGTATATCGAACGCTGGACGCTGAGCGGCGACATCAAGATCCTTCTGATGACGGTGCCGCACCTCCTGATGGCTGAAAACGCCTACTAGGCGCTAAGCCGTGATGGCGGGCGCCATCACGGTCGGGGGAATAGCATGCAAAGCGTATTGGTAACCGGCGGCGCGGGCTATGTCGGCTCGCACTGCTGTATGGCCTTGGCCGAGGCGGGGTTTAGACCCGTCGTGTTCGATGACCTCTCCAACGGCCATCGCGAGCACGTCCAGTGGGGACCGCTAGAGCTCGGCGACATCCGGGACGCCGCGCGTCTGGACGCGGTGTTCGCCGCCCACGCGCCCGTGGCCGTCCTGCACTTCGCCGCCCGCATCGAGGTCGGCGAGTCGGTGAGGAATCCCGGCGCCTTCTTCGACAACAATGTCGGCGGCGCAATTACCCTGATCGAGGCCGCTCGCCGCGCCGGCGTCAACGCCATAGTCTTCTCCTCGACCTGCGCCACCTTCGGCGATCCCGTGAGCTTGCCGATGGCCGAGAGCCATCCTCAAGCGCCGCTGAATCCCTATGGCCGCAGCAAGCTGATGGTCGAGCAGGCCCTGGCCGACTACGACCGCTATGTCGGCTTCCGCAGCGCCGTGATGCGCTACTTCAACGCCGCCGGCGCAGATCCTGAGGGCCGCATCGGCGAATGGCATGAGCCAGAGACCCACGCCATTCCGCTGGCGATCCAGGTGGCTCTGGGCCAACGGTCTCACTTCACGATCTTCGGCGACGACTACGACACGCGCGACGGCACCGCGGTGCGCGACTACGTACACGTCCTAGACCTGGCTGACGCCCATGTGGCCGCCTTGAAGCGCCTACTGGCCGGCGGATCGTCCGAGGCGTTCAACCTCGGCACGGGGACCGGCACGACGGTGCGCGAGCTGGTCGATGGCGTTGGACGCGTCACGGGCAAGCCGTTGCCGTTGCAGATGGCGCCGCGCCGGCCGGGCGACGCGCCGATCCTTGTCGGCGACAACGCCAAGGCGCGCGAGAAGCTGGCCTGGTCGCCGTCTCGCGATCTCGACACCATCCTCTCCAGCGCCTGGCGCTGGCACCGAGAACAGGTCGTCAAATAATGGCGATACAGACACTCAATTGCCTCAACAAGACGAGCGCTGACGCTTGGCGTCGCTCAAATCAGATCAGGAAGCATCGATGCGCGTAGCGATGATTGGCACGGGTTATGTGGGCCTGGTGTCTGGGGCGTGTTTCGCCGACTTCGGTCACGTGGTGACGTGCATCGACAAGGACCCCCGAAAGATCGAGCGGCTTGAGCGGGGCGAGATCCCGATCTTCGAGCCGGGGCTGGATGACCTGGTGGCCCGCAATGTGCGTGAAGGCCGCCTGTTCTTCACGCTGGACGGCGCCCAGGCGATCAAGGACGCCGACGCGGTGTTCATCGCGGTCGGTACGCCGACCCGTCGCGGCGATGGCCATGCGGACCTGTCCTACGTCTATGCCGCGGCCGAGGAGATCGCCGGCCTGATCGACGGCTTCACCGTCGTGGTGACCAAGTCGACCGTGCCGGTGGGCACCGGCGACGAGGTCGAGGCGATCATCAAGAAGGTCCGTCCCGACGCCCAGTTCGCCGTGGTGTCGAACCCCGAGTTCCTGCGCGAGGGCGCGGCGATCGAGGACTTCAAGCGTCCCGATCGCGTGGTCGTGGGCACCGACGACGAGCGGGCCCAGGCGGTGATGCGCGACCTCTACCGTCCGCTGTCGCTGAACGAGACCCCGATCGTCTTCACGGGCCGTCGGACCAGCGAGCTGATCAAGTACGCGGCCAACGCCTTCCTGGCGATGAAGATCACCTTCATCAACGAGATGGCCGACCTCTGCGAAAAGGTCGGGGCCGACGTCCAGTCGGTGGCCAAGGGCATTGGCCTTGATAAGCGGATCGGATCGAAGTTCCTGAACGCTGGTCCCGGCTATGGCGGCAGCTGCTTTCCCAAGGACACCATCGCTCTCGTCAAGACCGCCCAGCAATACGGCGCGCCGACCCGGCTGATCGAGACCACGGTCGAGGTCAACGACGCCCGCAAGAAAGCCATGGCCACGAAGGTCGCCGACGCCATCGGCTCGACCGACCTGTCGGGCAAGACGATCGGCGTGCTGGGCGTGACCTTCAAGCCCAACACCGACGACATGCGCGACGCGCCCAGCCTCGACATCCTGCCGGCCCTGCAGGCCATGGGCGCCAAGGTCCAGGCCTTCGATCCGGAAGGCGCCAAGGAAGCCGCGCACATGCTTGAGGGCGTTGAGTTCAAGGCCGGCGCCTATGAAGCCGCCGAGGGCGCCGACGCCCTGGTCATCCTGACCGAATGGGATCAGTTCCGCGCCCTGGACCTGGACCGTCTGAAGCTGCTGCTGAAGGCTCCGGTCGTGGTCGACCTGCGCAACGTCTACAAGCCCGCCGAGATGGTTCGGCACGGTTTCACCTACGCCAGCATTGGGCGCGGCTAGCTATGTTACGAGTGCTTCTGATCACAGAGCCATCAGGTGGGGGCTCTGGACGTCACGTCGTTGATCTAGCTGAGGGCCTATGCGCCCTAGGTCACGAAGTCTCTGTAATATACTCTTCAACTCGCGCTGAGCCACGCTTTAACAGCGAGCTACACGCGTTGCCTCTCCGTTCGATTCGAGACCTACCAATGAAGCGGTCCGTTGGGCCGTGGGACCTAGGCGCGGCATATCGCCTTGCGCAAATGATACGTAAATCGGGTCCGTTCGATATTGTGCATGCCCATAGCTCAAAAGCGGGAGCGTTGCTTCGATTGGTGGCTCCCCGTGGCAGCACGCGAATTTATACTCCTCATGCCTTCAGAACTATGGACCCAACAATGGGGGCAAAGGGGCGCGTCGTTTTCGGCACTATTGAGGCTATTTTGGCTCGATACTTTACCGACGCCTTGATCGCGGTGGCGCCAGAAGAAGTCCAACACGCTCATTCGCTGGGCGTTCCTCCCGACAAGATACATCTTGTAGTCAACGGGGTTACGCCAGCCCGCGAAATTGATCGAGAGGCTGCGCGCTCCGAACTTGGTATCGCGCCGGGCGAGCTTGCTGTTGGGTTCGTTGGGCGTCTAGCGGACCAAAAAGATCCTCTTCGCTTTGCTCAGGCTTTGAAAATTGCCCGCGAGTCCAACTCACGGCTCCGAGGCATAATCCTCGGGAGCGGAGAACTGGCGTCAGCGGTCAAGTCAGCCGGCGGTGATGCTGTGACTATTTTTGAGGGCTGCAACGCGAGGGATTTTCTTCCGGCCTTCGATCTATTCGCTATGACCAGCAAGTATGAGGCGATGCCGTACGTCCTGCTCGAGGCATTGCAAGCGGGTTTGCCGATCGTTTCTACGCAGGTCGGCGGAGTGTCGATAACAGTACGAAATGGTGAGAACGGATTCGTGGTCCCGGTTAGCGCGTCTCCGGAAGAGCTAGTAGGGGCAATCTTGAGCGCTGCGGCCGACGAGCAGCGTAAAAAATTCGCCGCCGTTTCAAGCGAAATGGCGTCGCAATTTGGTGCTGATAAAATGGCGAAAGAAACCAATGCGGTTTATAGCAGCGCTATTCGGGCCAGGGCCAAGTCATGACTGTCAATTTAGTCGTAAATGCACGTTTTGCGACACGACAGCTATCGGGCGTCGATCGGGTCGCGGTGGAGCTGACTAAGGCGCTACTAGCGCTAGGCAGCGAGGGCGTGTCCCTGAGCGCAACGGGCCCAAATGCTGACGTGGTTACGCCGCTTCCCATTAACATCGAACGTGGCAGATTCCGGGGGCATATCTGGGAGCAGATCGAGCTGCCTATCAGGCACTCGAAGGACTACTTGCTGAATTTATGCAATACAGGTCCGGCTGCCTTCAGAAATCAAGCCGTAATAATTCACGATGCTCAAACATATCTGGAGCCAGGCGCCTATTCTTGGGCGTTCCGGTCTTGGTATAAATTGTTACTTCCGAGGTTGGCGCGCCGAGCGCAATTGGTATTAACTATTTCCGAATATTCTCGAGCGAAACTCGAACAGTTTGGTGTAATTCCGCCGGGTAAAGCTCGGATCTTGCCAAATGGCGCTGATCATATTCTCTCCATCGAGTCTGATCCTAATACGCTTGCGCGCTATGGGCTCGAGAGGGGGGCTACCTTCTCGCGATTGGCAATCTTAGCCCCCACAAGAACTTGGCGATGTTGATGCGAGCTGCAGCGGACCGTCCTGCAGGTGCTCCACCTCTAATTGTCGCGGGGGGCGGTAATAGTCGCGTGTTTGCGGATGCAGGCCTTAGTCCACCGCCTGGCGTCCGCCTTATTGGTCGGGTTTCTGATGAAGAGCTTCGTTCGCTTTATACAAATGCAATAGCATTCGTATTCCCCTCTCTTACCGAGGGGTTTGGATTGCCGCCCCTAGAAGCGATGCTTTGTGATTGTCCCGCCATCGTTTCGAGCGCTGCGGCAATACCGGAGGTCTGTGGCGAGGCGGCTCTCTATGTAGATCCGCAGGACCAGGCAGCATGGACACGGGCGATGATTGACATTGCTCAATCGGCTGATCGCCGTGAGGCGCTGATTGTGGCGGGGCGAGAAAGGGCGGGCCAGTTCACTTGGGATAGGTCAGCGAGGCTTCTTCTAAAGTATCTGGAAGAGGTTACTGAATAATACAATGTTTGTATTTGCTCTATAGCTGCGCGGGAGGATATTTTGTCTCCGGAAACATCTGACGGAAAATCGGCTGGGCAGATTATTTCTGTGCAGCAGATGCGTTTTCTCGCTGCGGCTCTTGTTCTTATCGGTCATACGCTTCACGAGGTCTATGACCAATTCGGCATGTCCCAGAACTACGAAAAAATGTTTGAGTGGGGAGTTGGGGTCGACATATTTTTTGTAATAAGTGGATTCATTATGTATTTGACTTCCGCCAGTTTCGTAGGAGTCAGGGGTTATCCGGTTGAATTTCTAAAAAGAAGGTTCGAAAGAATTGTTCCGCTGTACTGGCTGTTCACTTCTTTGATGATAATTTCATCTTTTGCTGTGCCGTCTGCTGTGACGCATGGTAATTTGTCAATATTTCATGTGATTTCTTCGTATTCATTTGTGCCTTGGCCTAGAGCCGATGGCGCGATCAGGCCGGTTCTAGCGCTTGGCTGGACACTAAATTATGAGATGTTCTTCTACATAATGTTTGCAGCGATGTTGACCTTTAAGAGGTCAGTATTTTTATATGTTCTTTCATTGATATTTGTAGTGCTTTCTGTTTGCCATAACTTCGTGCCTGAGCAACTTTGGATTATTGATTTTTGGACCAATCCTATCGTTCTGGAGTTCCTTGCCGGCGTCTGGTTAGGTTGGGCATTCAAGAGAGGGTTGCGTATTCCGGGTATCGCTGGCCTAGCTCTAATGCTTTTAGGTATATTGGGATTGGTCGTAGCGCACTCATGGCCCATTGAGCGCGTTCTGAAAGCTGGTCTACCAGCGGTGCTAATTTTTGCAGGATGGACGTTCCGTCCGAATAGCGGGAATAGTATTGTCGGGCGATTTGCGGCTTATGGGGGCGACTTATCCTACGCTATATATCTTTCGCATCCATTTTCTCTAAACGTTGCCGCTCTAATATTTCATAGATTAGATATGAATAGCCCTTGGCTCTTTTTCTTCTCTTCAATTGCGGCGGCGGTGTGCGCGGGTGCCCTTGTTCACCATACAATTGAGCACCCCTTAATAAATTTCTTCCGGCTAAGAAGGCAAAGAGATCGTCCGTCCGGTGCGCGACTTGAAGAGATGGGTCGGTAAACTGAATGCGTATTCTGTTACTAAATGCTCTTTATCCGACACCGATGCACCCGAAGGTTGTCGGCGGTGCGGAGCGATCGGTGCGCAATCTTGCGGAAGCGCTAGTTGCCCATGGACACGACGTGGAGGTTATTAGAGCGGCGGCTCCTTCCGGTGTGCTTACTCGAGAGGTAGTGAATGGCGTTGTCGTTTATGCTGCCCCCAGTAAAAATCTTTACTGGCCTTTCGACGGGAAGGAGAGGTCTCCTTGGTTGAAGTTTTTATGGCACTTGATCGATGATTGGGGGTGTGCTCCTCCGATCGTTACGGAGCGTCTTAGAGAATTCAAGCCTGATGTTATGCATACCAATACCTTAACTGGACTGACCACGAATGTGTGGAGTCTGGCAAAAAGATTTAATGTGCGCGTCGTTCATACTTTGAGAGACTATTATTTAATTTGTCCAAGGTCCAAGTACTATAAGAATGGGTCAAATTGCGACGGTCCCTGCAAAGACTGTTCGCTTCTGACAAGTCGCCGGCGCCAAAAAACTCGTGTGCCTGATGCGGTAGTCGGGAACAGCCTAGCGACACTCAATCTACATACAGCCCTGGGGCTGTTCGGCGGCGCGCGAATTCGAACCGCGATCGGTAGCCTAGAGGAATCTGGCGCGAGGCCTTTGCCGCCTCGAGATCGTAGTGGGGATTCGAAGCTCCTTTTCGGCTATATTGGACGGGTGACTGAGGAGAAGGGCGTTGAGCAGCTGGCGAAGGCGTACGGCCTTTTGCCGCAGGGAAGCGCGGGGTTGGTGATTGCCGGTGAGGGGGACGCTGGGGTGCAAGACCGACTTATGCGGCTCTCTGGTGGCCGGGAAATCAATTTCATGGGGTTTGTGCCGCCTCGCGAGTTCTATGAGGCGGTCGATATCGTTGTGGCACCTTCACTTTGGCACGAGCCATTGCCGCGATCGGTGATCGACGCCATAAGTTATGCTCGGCCTGTCATTGGTTCCAACCGCGGGGGCACTCCGGAGGCGATGGGGGAGCCCCCTTATGGCTGGATTTACGATCCATCAGAGGAGGATGGGCTGTTGAAAGCTTTGGAGGCCTCTTTGGCCGGGGGGCTTCCCGTCCTTGAACGAAAACGAGAAGATAATCTTCTCTCTTACCTGCGCGTCTATAGTGATGAACAATAAAATCATTCACCCAATTCTTTTTAGTCTTGGGCTGGCGCTGAGTGCAACTTTTGCCTCCTTGTTCCCTCATCCGCTATTTTCTCTAACAGCATTTGTTCTGTTTGGCCTATTTGTATCTTCTATATACATGGTTGATAAGTATTATGTAGTATGCATGTCCCCGCTTTTATTCTTCTGGGTGACTGAATTGTTCTCGGGCATGTTCATCGAAAGTGGGGCGGTAATGGTGGAGACGCGATCCATTGGTGTTTCTACTGGCGCGTTTTCTAGGCTGGCTTTTTTCTATTCAGGATTCCTTATTCTTAGCTATTTTGTATGGTCGATATTTGCTGCGAATTTCAAGACTCGTGTCGAGTTGGCTTCGAAGAAAGAATTTTTGGCGATTCCGGGTGAGCGAGTTTTTCTACTCTGTGTGATATTGCTCCTCTCGATCTTCTTTGTGATTGGGTTCCTGAGGGGCTTTCCTGTATTTTTGGGGGCGGATCGCTTTGCTTACCGCGCAGGTTTCGGATCCACGGCTCTTTCATCATTTCTAGATAACCGAATTATTATATTCGCAGTTCTAGGGGGTATTTTCGCTTTTGGGAAAGAGAGGGCTTTTTCGGCGGTTATTTTTGGTGCAACGATAGTTGTATCTATTCTATTTGGCGAGAAATTTACTTCTATCGTCCAGGGGTTCTTGTTCTTCCTTATTCCGAGCGCACTTGCTCGCCTGGCCCGTCGGGGAAGGCTGCCCTTGACCCAGATAGTAATGCCGTCGTTGGGGGTGTTGCTCGTTACTGTTCCAGCTGTGCTAGTCAATTATGGTCTCTTGGACGAGGGGGCGGATATCGCTTACCAGCGCATGTTCAATCGCGCTGCACTCCAAGGGCAGCTCTGGTTTCTAGCGGATCAGAACTTTGCGAAACTCATCAACTTTGACGCTGCCTCGATCTCTTCTGCCTTAAGGTCGATCGTCAATGTTGCTTACCAATCGCCTGGAATGGCACCTGATCACGGCATGTATTACGTCATGAGGCCGTTCACGGACTCATGGACGATGTATTGGGTGCAGTATGCACAGGGTGGTTTCGTCTTTGCTCACATGCCCTATTGGCTCATGTCGTCCGGATATTTCGGCATGTCGGTGGTCGGATTTCTTAGCGTTCTGATGTTTTCTTGGTGCTCGTACAGAGCATTTTTGGCACTCGTGGACCAGAATTTGATCGAGTCAATTATCTGGTTTAAGGTTTTTATCTGGCTTTGTGCTGGATTCACTATGGGAAATATATGGTTCATATTTGGAGTGAAGTCGATTGTATTGATCGTTGCTGCGCTCGCTTTCCGCCGCATATCTAGTGGAAGCACAGTTGAGCTTGCAGTGAAGCCTTTTGGGGCCACACATAATGTTTAGCGCCAATATCGCGGCCGATTTCAGGGCAAACTCTTACTCGCCCTCCTTGCTTGGTTTTCTGAGAGGGTGGTTCTTTTCGCCCGCGTTGCGATTGCTCATCCTGTTCCGACTGGCTCGTTACCTTCAGAATGAGCGTATCCCACTAATCCCAAAGGTTCTTTGGCGTTGGTCTGTATCCAGCTCTGGCTGCTATTTTTCTTTGGAAGCTGAGATCGGTGGAGGAATCTGTCTGCCGCATCCAACCGGAATTGTGATTGGAGAGGGTGTGGTGATAGGTACGGGGGCGACTGTCTATCAGAACGTCACCATGGGGCGCGCGCAGGTCGACGAGCCAAGCTATCCGGTGCTGGGCGATCAAGTCGTTGTGTATCCGGGCGCAGTTTTGATTGGCCCAATAAATGTCGGTACAAGAGCCATAATAGCAGCCAATGCAGTTGTTCGACAGGATGTTCCTGCTAGATCATTGGCTGTTGGCGTGCCAGCTCGGATTATTACTCGAGAATGAAATGATGCGCCGAGGGCGTAATTGTTGATGCGAAAGGCTGTCGGTTGGGAGTTTTTATTGAGGATTTGGACTGTTGGGTACGCCGAAGCGGTAGGGAGCCGTCTGTTCTGAATCGCGTGCGAACCTTTCTTCTCACGCCGGGACTCCACTTCATAGCTGCGCATCGTTTGGTAGGCTTGGTCCGCAAAGTTCCGATCATCGGTCGGCCGCTCAGCTCGATTACTTGGGTGTTGACTTGTAATATCTTTCGCTGCGAGGTCGCCCTTGGGACACAGCTCGGCCCAGCCGCCTACATCCCCCATCCGTACGGGATAGTGGTCGGTGATGCGACAATTGGGCGAAATGTCACGATTCTTCAGAACGTGACTATCGGTACTGCCAGTCGTTCCCGCCGAGACACTCCAATCATTGGAGATGACGTTTTCATAGGTGCGGGAGCAGTGATTATCGGCGCGGTGAAAATCGGTCCTGGTGCATCGATAGGTGCGAACGCAGTTGTCGTGAAAGATGTTCCGGCTGGAGCGTCAGCGATCGGTGTGCCGGCACGAGTGAAGGAGTGACGTGACCCCCTGAAACTCCTCCAGGAATAATTAGAGTCCGCCCCAGGAAAGGGACGGACGAATGAAGCGATCACGGTTCACGGAAGAACAGATCATCGGGATTCTGCGCGAGCAGGAGGCGGGCGTGCCGGTGGCGGACCTGTGCCGCAAGCACGGGCTCAGCTCGCCGACCTTCTACAAGTGGAAGGCCAAGTACGGCGGGCTGGACGTGTCGGAGGCGCGGCGGCTCAAGGCGCTGGAAGACGAGAACGCCAAGCTCAAGCGGATGCTGGCCGAGGCGATGCTCGACAACGTCGCGCTGAAGGATCTTCTGGGAAAAAAGTGGTGACGCCCGCCGCGCATCGGGAGGCCGCAGCCTATCTGCGGTCGGCCTACGAGATGAGCGAGCGGCGGGCGTGCCGGGTGCTGGGCGTGGATCGGACGAGCGTGCGCTATCAAGCCACGCGGCCCGACGACGGCGTCCTGCGCGAGCGGCTGAAGGCCCTGGCCCAGGAGCGACGCCGGTTCGGCTATCGCCGGCTGCACGTGCTGCTCAAACGCGAGGGCCACGCGGTCAACAAGAAGCGGGTCCAGCGACTGTATCGCGAGGAGAAGCTGACCGTGCGTCGGCGCGGCGGGCGCAAGCGCGCGATCGGAACGCGGCGGCCCCTGGAGGTCCCGCTGGCGCCCAACCAGCGCTGGAGCCTGGACTTCGTGTCCGACCAGATGACCGACGGCCGCCGGTTCCGGATCCTGACGGTGATCGACAACTGCACGCGCGAGTGCCTGGCCCTGGTGGCCGACACCTCGCTGTCGGGTCGGCGGGTGGCGCGCGAACTGGACGCCATCATCGCCCAGCGTGGCCGGCGGCCCGACACCATCGTCAGCGACAACGGCACGGAATACACCTCCAACGCCATCCTGGCCTGGGCCGACGACAGCGGCGTGGGCTGGCACTACATCGCCCCGGGCAAGCCCCAGCAGAATGGCTACAATGAGAGCTTCAACGGCCGGCTGCGCGACGAACTGCTCAACGAGACCCTGTTCCGATCCTTGCCGCACGCCCGCGCCGTGCTGGAAACCTGGCGGCGCGACTACAACGAGCGGCGGCCGCACTCCAAGCTCGGCTGGATGACACCCAAGGAGTACGCCAGCGCCTTCTGCGGAGAGACCGGCCGGCACGCTGCGCAGGCTGATCGCTCCGCGCACCGGCCTCTTGCCACCCACCAACACCAAGGCTCAAATCAACCCAGGACTCTCGTTATGGCTGGATGAGAAATGGGGGTCACGTCACGCCTAACCGGCGAGAAATCCCGGCCCGACCTGGTCCAAGGTTGGGGGCAAGGTCAGGTGGAGGTCGTCCACGCCATCACGTCGGAGAGCGAGTCAGTTGAGCGTTGCTCGATAGGAGCCGGAGTGTGATCCCGCTGGCAAGTATGATGGTGATAGAGCTTGAAGCCAAGAACGCGGCAATTACAGATGGCGCATCTTTGTGCCCAATCGCGAACGTAAGAGCGACGAGAGCCGACATAAGGATAATGTCAAAAGTCGCTGTTAACATTATTAGCGAAATTTTCTTAGCAAGGTGAGCTGCGAGCGGGGCCAGGTTAATCAAGATGGCTCTCACGGCAAACAGGATCGCAGCTAATATGCCCGGCAGGGCAAAGCTGGGCTGGAACGCCGGTGGAGCAATTATCGAGATAATTTGAGGCAGTAGTAGGGTGGCGACGATAGTGCTGCCAAGTACTACGATGCAGGCGATTTCAACAATATAAAGGCGTTGAAGCATCGGTTTGGCATAAGCGAAGCCTCCTTTGTCGTATGCAGCAACTACGGGGGGATAGAGTACGCCGTGTAATGCTGCAGTGACGACCGAGAATGGGCGTTGCATTAGATCAAACGCCATGAGCGCGCTTGCGCCAGTCACGCCCGGTGCGATCAGTGTTATCGCGTATCGAGCGGCAAGGGTCGCGCCGAGGTGTAATACTGACGCTGCCGCAGCTGGAGCACCATATTTGACATGCGCCAGTATCAATGCCTTTGACGCTTCGCCCCAGGGCGTTTCCCTGAGTGGGCGGTCAGATGCCAGAGCAATGAAAAGTGTAACTAAGTAGCCGCTCAGCACGCCGCACAAGGCTCCGATGGCCGTGTGAGTAAGCGTTGCGCCCGTAATACCGCCAACCAAAAGTAGGGAGGCCCGTATCGCTTGCCCCCTGGAGAAGAGGCTTAGGTCGCCACGAAAGCGCGCTAGCGTAAGCTGGAGATCAGTCGCTCCTTGAGAAACTGCGAGTAGCGCGCCAATGATTATCACGTCTGCGGAAATACCGCCCAGCAATGCTGACGCAGCTGCAAATAAACCTACAAGCGCCGAAATCGCAAATGCTGTAGCGAGACTTGCGAGCTGCTTTGGGGACTCTTTAGCGGCGGGGCCTGGGTAGAACCTCGTCGCGGCGAGCCGAACCCACTCAAAGGCACCTATCGCGGCAAACTGCGCCGTAGCCATAGTTAGTGAGAAGTGTGCGTACTCAGCATTCTTCAGAAACCGCCCCACTAGGAGGACAAGCGCGAGTGCAGCGATGGCTTGATAGCCATACGATGCCATGGCGGCAAATCGCCTGCCCAATCTACCAAAAAACTTCATTGCGGGGAAAAATCTAGTTTCCAATCAACAAATCTTTTTAGCCCTTCAGCGAGTTTAACTTTCGGCTTGTAGGCACATAGGGCGTGAATTTTGTCTATATTGGCGAAGGTTGCGGGAACGTCGCCAGGTTGCATCGGGCGGAATATCTTCTTTGCTTCGATGCCAAGAGCGGTTTCCAGAGTAGTTATCATATCCATCAGGCCAACTGGATCGTTGTCACCAATGTTATAAACTTCGTGAATACCTGGGGATGGGGGGTGATCTAGAACGCCTAAAATACCGTCTACAATGTCGTCGATATAAGTAAAATCACGTGCCATCTTGCCTTGCCCGTAGACTTCAATGGCCTCGCCTTTCAGCATCTTCTCAGTAAAGCCAAAATAGGCCATATCCGGCCGGCCCCAGGGGCCATAAACCGTAAAAAAGCGCAAACCTGATTGCGGGAAGCCATAAAGGCGCGCGTAGCTCTGGCTGAGTAGCTCGCATGATCGTTTTGTCGCTGCGTACAGTGATACGGGCGTCTCAGCTGGATCGGTCTCGCGAAAACCATCGGAGTTGAGGGGGCGATCACCGTAAACGCTACTCGATGACGCGTAGACCAGATGTTCAACTGGGGCATGACGGCAAGCTTCAAGCACGGATAGGTGACCAGCTAGGTTGCTGCGTTCATATGCGAAGGGGTTTTCAATCGAGTAGCGGACGCCCGCTTGAGCGGCCAAGTGGACTATACGTTTGGCACCCGAGGCTTTCACCAGTGAGGCGAAGGCTTCATGCTCTGCGATGTCCATGCGGACCATTTTGAAGCCCCTACGTGCTTCTAGACGGCCAGCTCGAGCATTCTTCAGAGCCGGGTCATAGTAAGAGTTGAAGATATCAACACCTATTACTGTCTCGCCTCTATCCAGCAGGCGCTCCGCGACGTGCATACCGATAAAACCTGCAGCACCAGTCAGCACGATTGGCGGGTTCATTATGTCAACTCCAAGTGGGCGGACGTCATTTTTGTTAGACAAACGACCGTTGCGTCGCGTCGGCCCATCTGCGCAGGCCATTTCGAAAAGCCTGGTCGGCAAGCAAGCCGTTCTCAGTGGCCCACCCCGGATACACATAGGTCGAGCGCACGAGCTTGGTCACGCGATCGGGGTGAATGCCCAGGCCAAAGCCCTTGAACGTCGCCAGGGTCTTGGCCGCGCCCATCACCACGCCTTGGGGGACGTCGTAAAGCTTGGCGGACGGGAAATAGTTGTCGCGCAGGCTGGTGACGATGGTCTCCAGCGTCGGGCACTCGGGATAAGCCCCATTGAGCAATTCGTAGGACGAATCCGTCGCGCCGGCGGCCAGCACGAGGTCGAGCAGGTCCTCGACGTAGATGCACGACTTGATCGTGTCTCGGCGGCCGGGGAAGACGAAAAAGCCCTTCTTCAACAGGGCGGCCATGCGCGCGAAGTTACCGCCTTCGCCGGCGCCGAACACGACGGCGGGACGGACGATGGTGAGCTTGCGATCGGCGGCCTGGCGCAGCCAGCCCCGATGGATCTCTTCGGCCATCAGCTTGGACTTGCCATAGGCCGACACGGGCGCGGGTTCGCTGGTTTCGACCTTCTTCTCTTCCGAGGGGCCGTAGATCGAGATTGAGCTGGTGAAGGTGATATGCTGGACGTTGTCCCGCTCAGCCAGCTTCACGGCTTCGAGCGCTCCCCAGACATTGGTGTCGTAGTACTCGTGATCCGGGTGTCCGGGCGTTGTGTGGACGGCGGCCAAATTGTAGATGCGATCTATCTTGGGCAGGTTGAGCGCGCTTAAGCGCCGCACATCGTCCCGCACGTATAGGGCCCCGGGCAGTTCTTCGCGCGGAGGCTTGAGATCGAGGCAGACGAGCTCAGCGCCCATATCGGCCAAGCGTCGAGCCAGATGGGTTCCGATGAAGCCGGACGCGCCAGTGACGAGGGCGCGTTGGCCCTGCAGATTAGTCATGGTTCTGTTAGTCCCCACCGCCGGTTTGGCTGATTTCTAGCCGCGCACTTGTCGCGCGCCTTTATGACGCCATTACTCGAAGTTCAGCGACAAGCGCGACAAAAAAACGAACATGCTGGCCCTCTTCGAGCCATTTGCCGCCGAGATAAGACTCGGAGGCTAATCCGAGGCAAATGCTAGGGGCGCTAAACCAGAGACAAGCTGCCCATAGGTCCAGGCCCACCGGGGTAGATCTTCTCGATTTGATCCGGGCGCATTCCGTACACTCGCTGGATGATCGAAGAGATCATGGCCCGGTTGTCGGTCAAGACTGGCAGGTCGCGGCTTTCATTGAGAGACTTTGGCGCGAAAGCCACCTGCTCTCCCGCAAATCGCCCTCCTTTCACCGCGCCGCCGAGCACCCAATAGACACTGCCGTGTCCATGGTCGGTGCCCCTGTCGCCGTTCTCCTTGAAGGTGCGGCCGAATTCCGAGATCACCACCACGGTCGTCTTCGACCAGGCCTCCGGGCCGAGGTCTTCAGCCAGCGCCGCGAGGCCGCGACCCAGTTGACCGATCCGGTCCGCCAGCACCCCTGTAACCCCGCCCTGATTGACGTGCGTGTCCCAGCCGCCGACATCGAGGAAGGCAAGGTTGTAGTCCGTCTTCATCAGCCGGGCGACGCGGCGGGCGGCCAGTTCGAAGCCGCTGGGAGAGACTGCGTTGCGGTTGGCCGCCGCCATTTCGCCGGCCAAGGCCGCGTAGGCCTTGTCTCGAGCGGAGAAGCCCTCAGCGACCGCCGCCCGCAGGTCATGGTCGCGGTACATCTCCTGGATCAGCTTGGCCTGCCGATCGTCGACGCCGGGCTTGCCAACCGACGTGATCGCGATGTTGGGCACGGACAACGGCCCCTGGAACGCCAGGGGCGGCTGAGCGGTGAACGCGATCGGGCGCCCGCCTGATAGCTCTTGGGCCAGGCGACCCATGAAGCCGGAACGATAGTTTCTGGGACCGCCCACCGGCTGGCCCAGTTCGATGGTGTCCTGGGTCTCGAAGTGGCTGCGGGTCATGTCATCGGTCCCCGCGAAGGGCACGAAGGCGATCTGCTTTTTCACCCAGAGCGGATAGATGCTGTCCTTCAGCGCGGGGTGCAGGCTCCAGTCGGCGTCGAGGGGCAGGGCGGCGTTGGGATTGGCCGGATCCGGACGCGCGATCGCGATGGTCGGGCGGCTTTCGTAGTAGAAGTCGCTGGAGGTGGGGATCACCACATTGATGGCGTCGTAGCCGCCGCGCAGGAAGATCACGAGCAGGCGCTGGTCAGTGGCCGGCGCGCTCCATGCGCGACCGCCCACTGCGGTCGTCGTCGCGGCGAGGCTCCCGGTCAGAAAGTGTCGACGATGCATGGCGGCGGTCTCATCGATGCAGGAACTCGGGTGACGACAGGAAAAGGGTGTTCCACTCCGCCGGCGACCGAGCCTGGGCCAGGGCCGACCGTGTTTGAGGGGAGAGGTTCTTTTCCAGCGTGGCGTAGAAGAGCGCGTTCTGAAGCTGAGGAAAGGCGGGTTGATCCTCGGCGCCCGGAGCGCTCGGTTTGAAGAGACCCGCCGAGTTGGAGCCGATCTGGCGGGCCACCTCGAACATGGTCGTGAGCTGGCCCGGGCCAGACCACGCCGCGTCCTCCAGCGGATAGCCGTCGGGCGTATCGCGGTTGTAGAGGCCTTGGCCCATTCGGTTGATCCAGCCCTGCAGCGGCGCCGTGTTGGCGATCGGGCGGCCGTCATAGGCCAGCCGCACGGCCGAGACCGCGTAGTGGATCGGATCCTTGATCTTCTGGCCCAGCGAGGCCTTGAACGCCGAGGACTCAAACAGCACGCCGAGCACCTCCGCGATGTCGCCATCGTCGCGCAGGAACGTCTTCGACATGCGATCAATCAGCTCTGGCGGCGCCTCGCCCATGAAATAGAGCGCCAGCTTGCGCGACAAGTGCCGGGCGGTCGCGGGGTGAATGGCGAGCGCGTCCAGCATCTGTTCGAATTCCGAAAGTCCCGCTCCGCCGACCTTGCGGCCCAGGATCACCTTGTCACCAAAGTCGTGGCGCGCCGGATTGAATTCCATCAGGCCGCGCCGGACATAGAGCGCCTGCTGTTCAGGCTTCAGCTTGGGCGTCTCGGGCAAGAGGCTGACGCCGACGCCCGTCAGCACGCGCGCCATTTCCTCGACGTCCTTCTGGCTGTAGCCGGAGCCCACGCCCATCGTGTGCAGCTCCAGGATCTCGCGGGCGTAGTTCTCATTGACCCGGCCGACGGCGTTCTGGTCATTGTCGAGATAACGCAGCATCGCCGGATGCAGATCGGCGGCTTTCAGAAGATCGCGGAACTTGCCGAGGGCGTGGGGACGGATCGCCTGATCCTCGTAGTCGCCGATCATCGCCCGGATGTCGCGCTTATCGGCCTGGACGTTGAAATGGTTCATCCAGAACCAGGTCATCTGCTCCTGGAGCTGATGGGGCGAATAGAGGTCGCGCAGCAACGACCGCGCGGCTGCCTGCTGCTTCAGGTCGTTCATCGTCTTCCCATAGGCCTGCTGGGCCGCCTGGCGCGCGCCGGGGTCTTGCAGCTTGGCGGCCGCCTTGTTCTCGGCGTCCATCGCCACGGCGATCTGCGCCATGGACTCGCGGGATATGCGCAAGCCGTCGATCTGAGCCTGGATCTCTGGAGGGAGCTGAGCGGGGCTCTTGGGGCGAAGCTGGCTCTTCAGCCAGCGATCGGGCCCCAGGCGCTCGATGTCGGCCGCTTCCCGAGACGTCTGCCCCCAGGTCAGGCGGTTGATGAGAGCGACATTGTCCAGCGCGCCGGCGACGGCGGGCATGCTCGACGTGGCGGCGAAGAAGCAAGCAGCGATGACAAGCCAGAGGTGGCGCATGCATGGGCCTCGATCAGCGGCTGCATGTTCTAACGCGCCAAGGGCTGTTTCAAGGCGGAGCGTGGCCACCGACTGGACGTGATCTGGGCTCGGGCCCTTATCCCATGTCGACTGGAAAATCGTTGTCGCCGCCACGGCAGAGATCGGGCGGCCGCTAACCTGATGAAGGCCTTTGACGCTATGGTGCATCGAGGAATGAGGATTCGATGCCAACTGTGCTCGTTACCGGCGGAGCCGGCTATCTAGGCTCTCACGTTTGTCTGGCGCTGTCCGAGGCCGGCTTCACGCCCGTGACGTTCGATGATCTTTCCAACGGTCACCGCGAGCATGTTCAGTGGGGGCCGCTGGAGCTGGGAGATATCGGCGACGCGGCGCGTTTGGATGATGTCTTCGCCCGGTACCAGCCCGTGGCGGTTCTGCATTTCGCCGCCCGTATCGAGGTGAGCGAGTCAACGCGCGATCCGGGCCCATTCTACAAGACCAACGTCGCGGGCACGATCACGCTGATCGAGGCCGCGCGTCGGGCCGGGGTTAACGCCCTGGTTTTCTCGTCGACCTGCGCCACGTTCGGCGATCCTGGGACGCTGCCGATGGGTGAAAGTCATCCTCAGGCGCCGCTAAACCCTTACGGCCGTAGCAAACTGATGATCGAGCAGGCGCTCGCCGACTATGATCGCTACACCGGCTTCAAGAGCACGGTGCTGCGATACTTCAATGCCGCTGGGGCCGACTCCGAGGGCCGGATCGGGGAGTGGCACGAGCCCGAGACCCACGCCATCCCGCTGGCCTTCGAGGTCGCTCTTGGCAAACGCCGCCGGTTCACGATCTTCGGCGACGACTACGATACGCGTGATGGGACGGCCTTGCGCGACTATGTCCATGTGCAGGATCTCGCGGACGGCCATTTGGCCGCATTGCGGCGACTGCTGGCCGGCGGCGCATCCACCACATTCAATCTGGGGACGGGCGCGGGGACGACCGTGCGTGAATTGATCGAAGGTGTCGAGCGGGTGATTGGTCGGGCCCTGCCCACGGAAATCGCCCCTCGGCGGGATGGGGACTCGCCAATCCTGATCGCCGACAGCGCCAAGGCGCGCGCTGAGTTGGGCTGGACGGCAAGGCGGGATCTGGACGCGATCCTGTCGTCCGCTTGGAACTGGCATCGCTCGCTCGCCGAACGGGACTTGGTCTCCTAGGCGTCCATCCGATCGCATGGTGGCGATCTATCCGCGTTGCCCATCTCTCTCCCGCTGGTCGGCCGCAAGCCACCGGACGTCGTGGCGATCGCTGCGGCGATAGGGGGGCGCCGCCACCGCGCTCTGTCGTGTCTGCCCTCGGCCGTGGAGGCCGGCGAGCCTTAAGATGCCTATGCGGCGGGGTCCTCATCCCAACGGAAGGGGGCGTGAAACGGGCCCGCTTCGAGCTGCGCCATCCGTGCGCCCGAGGCTGCGGCGGCAGATGGCGCTGAGGCCCCAGCAGGCGCCGCCCCGCGACCGTCGTCGGCACTAAGCGACCACCCCTCGAACGCCTTGAGATCCTGCTCGCGATTCACGCGCCGCATCAGGGTCTCAAACAGGCCGCGCCATGCCGGGTCCTTCTCCGCCGCATCGACCAGCAGGCTGCCAATGATGACCTTGCGCCGCGTGTCTCTTTTGCGCTCGGCGGTCGTCTCCCGCGCGGCGGCGTTGTCGCTTCGGGCCTTGGCCTGAGCCGCCAGCCGTTCGCGGCGCTCGAGCCTCTCAGCTTCAGTTCTGGCCATCCTCGGTCTCCGATCTAGCGGCGAGACGACACGCTATCGAGCCGTCCAATAACCACTTCTGAACCAAGATCGTCAACCGCAACACGAGAAAGATATTTTGAGTGCGCGCTTATACGTCGTTGGAACGACGTCGCTTGAAGGCTAAGGTTCGCGGGTGGCGATCTATCATTTCAGCGTCAAGATCATCAGCCGCGCCAATGGCCGTAGCGCCGTGGCGGCCGCCGCCTATCGCGCGGCGTCAGCGCTGCATGATCTGCGCATCGGCCGCACCCATGACTTCACCAACAAGACCGGCGTGGTGTGTTCCGAGATCCTGGCGCCGGCCGGATCGCCGGCGCGCTGGAGTGACCGCGAGACGCTCTGGAATGAGGTCGAGAAGCAGGAGGCGCGCAAGGATGCGCAGCTGACGCGCGAGGTGGAATTTGCTCTGCCTCGTGAGCTCGATCAGGCCCAGGGCGTAGCCCTGGCGCGGTCGTTCGTAGAGCGTGAATTCGTCGCCCGAGGCATGGTCGCTGACCTGAACGTTCACTGGGATTTCGATGACCAGGGCCAGCCCAAGCCGCACGCCCACGTCATGCTCAGCCTGCGCGAGGCGACGCCTGAAGGGTTCGGGCTGAAGGTCAGAGCCTGGAACGATCGCGGCATGCTGGAGTCCTGGCGCGAAAGTTGGGCCAACCACGTCAATCAGCGGCTGGCCGAACTCGACATTGATGCGCGCGTCGATCACCGGAGCCTCGAGGCTCAGGGCCTTGATCTGGAACCTCAGCAGAAGATTGGCGCCGCCGATGCCGGCCGTGCGGCGCGCGGGGAGGAGGCCGACCAGGCGCTGCGTCATCGCGAGATCGCTCGGCGCAATGGCGAGCGGATGATCGCCGATCCGAGTCTGGCGCTGGAAGCCATCACCCAGCAGCAGAGCACCTTCACGGATCTGGACCTGCAGCGGTTCGTGCACCGCCATAGCGACGACAAGGCTCAGTTCGATCAACTGGTCAGGGCGGTGAAGGGCGCGCCGAACCTGGTCGCCCTAGGCAAGGATGGCGCGGGGCACGAGCGTTACACCAGCCGGGCGATGCTTGAGGTGGAGCGTCGCCTTGAGCAGGACGCGACGATGCTGGCCGAGCGCAAGGGGCATCGAGTGTCGCCAGCCGCGTCGCTGCGCGCGCGCGAGGGCTTGGGCGTCACGATGAGCCATACCCAGGCGGCGGCCTTCGACCACGTGCTGGGCGCGCAGGATCTTGCCCTGGTGGTGGGCTATGCCGGATCGGGCAAGAGCACGATGCTAGGCGCGGCGCAGCGGGCCTGGACGGCCCAAGGCTACCGCGTGCGTGGCGCGGCGCTGTCGGGTATGGCGGCCGAGGGGCTGCAGAATGGGTCCGGCATTCCGGCCCGCACCATCGCTAGCCTGGAACATGCCTGGGCGCAGGGGCGTGATCCCCTGACCGCTGGCGATGTTCTCGTTATCGACGAGGCCGGCCTGATCGGCTCTCGCCAGATGCAGCGGGTGCTCGCCGAGGCCACGCAGGCTGGCGCCAAGGTTGTGCTGGTGGGCGACGCCGAGCAGTTGCAGGCCATCGAGGCTGGGGCGGCGTTCCGGGCGCTGACCGAGCGCCACGGCGCCGTGGAGGTCACCGAGATCCAGCGCCAGCGCGAGGGCTGGCAACGTGACGCGACCAAGGCCCTGGCGACCGGCCGTACGCGGGAGGCGCTGGAGGGTTACAAGTCCGCCGGCATGGTGCGCGGCTACGCCACGCGTGAGGATGCCGCCAGCGGGCTGGTCGCCAGCTGGGCCCACGGCCGCCACGAGCAGCCTGAGCTCAGCCAAGTGATGCTGGCCCACACCCGCGCCGACGTGGCGCGCCTCAATGAGTTGGCGCGCGAGCAGCTCGCCGGCGAAGGCGTCCTGGGCGCTGGCCAGCTCGTGGCGACGGAACGCGGGGCTCGCACCTTTGCTCAAGGCGACCGGGTGATGTTCCTGCGCAACGAGCGTTCGCTGGGCGTCAAGAACGGGTCCTTGGCGACGCTGGTGTCGATCGCTGACGATCGAATGGTGGTGCGTCTGGATGGCGAGGATAACCGACGCCTTGAGGTCGATCTCAAGGCTTACAACCACATCGACCACGGCTATGCGGCAACTCTGCACAAGAGCCAGGGGATGACCGTCGATTGGGCGCATCTGCTGGTGACCGACGGCCTGGATCGTCATGCCGCCTATGTCGGCCTCAGCCGCCACCGCCAAGCCGTCACCGTGCACTACGGCGCCGACGACTTCCGATCCTGGGACGAGGTGGTGCGGACGCTGGGGCGAGACCGGTCCAAGGACACGTCGCTGGACTATGCCGCCACCTTCGCCGAGCGGCGCTGGTTGCCGGCCGAGCCCATCCGGATCGTTAAGTCGATGGTTGCCGAGCTGTGGGAGCGCGCCAGCCGCTTCGGTGAGGGGATCGGACTTGGCGCCGCGGAAGTCCGATTGCAGGCACCTACGAGCCATAACGCCAGCGAGGTCTCCGAGAGTCCACATGACGAGGTGCTGGGGGCGCGTGAGCAGATCGGGTCCGATCTGCCACTTCCGAAGCAGGCTGACGCTTTCGTGGATGAGTGGTCGAAGCTCAATAGGGCTTGGGATGCTTCGCCGGACGACCCGGCGGTCGAGGCTAAGGTCATGAGGTTGATCGGCGAACTTGAGAAGGATCCCGCCCTGCAAGGCGCTTTAGCGTCGCGCCGCGCCGAGCTGGGACTTGCCGGGCCGAAGGGGTGGGGCAGCTTGTGGGGCGAGCTGAAGCGCAAGGTCGAGAACGAGCGGGACAACGATCTGGAGATCTGACGAGCGTCTCTTGGAAAGGGAGAAGGTGAGGGAGGGGGAGAGCGCAATCGCGCTTTTCAAAGGACCCTCGGATGAAAGTTCCTCCAACCCTCTGGCCTGCACCCGACGCCGACTGGCGTCTGCCGGTCGATCTGATCGAAACGATCCAGAAGACCATCACCCAGCCGATGCCGGCTGACCTGTCCAAGCAGCAACGCCACGACCTGGTGCAGAGGCGGGTGACCCAGCTGGGGCGTGACCTTGGCTACGAGGCCAGGATCGAGGTGTGCACGGGGCACCGCGCCATGATCTACCAGGGTCGGTTCGACGTGGTCTGGTTCGCGCCTGAGGCGCGGAAGACCATCGTCTTCGAGATCGACAGCTGCTGGAGGGAGGAGTCGATCGTGAAGCTGGCGCGGGTGCCCGACGACCGGCTGCGGCTCTGGATCTACTACGGCAACAGGTTCATCCCCGCCGATCCGGTCGATCCGGGCCTGCGCAAGCTGAATATCCTGCGGATCGACCCCGAGCACATCGGCTTGCCAGGGCCGCGGAAGGCCGAGCGCCTTAGCGCTGGCAAGTGGCCGGAGGCGCTCTATCCTGGATATGCCGATCACAGCGCGCGCGGCGGTCGGCCTGGCATGGTGATGTGAGCATGGAGCATGACATGATGGACTCGCGATCCAATCCTAACATGGCCACCCGCTCGGAACTCCCGGGCGACCGGATGATCGCCGCTCTGGAGGCTTCAACGGATCGGATGATTGCGTGGAAGGGCCCCATCTGGCGCCTCTGCTTCGGCGCTGTCGCGATGACGACAATCGCGTTGGCGGTTCTTGTTTTCGTGAGCCGTGCGTAGGCCGGGCAACTGCCGCCTTAGGCTTTTCAACAGGGGTGAGGTTTCGACCCATGGTTACAAAGCATGACGAAGACGAGGCCTGGATGGGGGCGGCCGATGCCTTCCTCGACCAACGGGTGTTTCGACTTGCCTCGGAGCACTTTGACGCTTTCGCGCAAGCGCTAGATAGCCCGCCGGAGCCAGGTCCAAAGCTCAAACGTTTGTTGACCAGGACGCCGCCCTGGAAGCGTTAAGCTTCCATCTTGGTCGCTTCACATCTTGGCTTGGCTGCAGGCCGCCATGAACATGACTCCAATCGGCCATTGAAAATGAGTCGTCTCGGCGCAGGAGATAGCTCTGTTGGGCGTCAAAGTAGCTGCAGAGGCCTCAGGGCTAGATGCTCGGCGGCAACATGAGTGGCTGGGCGGCAGCACCGCCCAGCCGGTTGTTTTAGGTTTGCTGACGGACAGCGGCTTGCCGCAAAGACTCACCGCATCGTAGCGCCAAAATCATCCAAGATGAGCAGCGGCGCCTTGGACAGAGCATTGCGCATCCGGACGATCGAGCCGTCGTCATGGGCAATCTGCAACTCTTCCAGAAGCGGGCCTAGTCGATGGTAATTCACAGAAAAGCCGTTCTGGACGGCCTGCATCCCGAGAGTGCAGCTGAGCCATGTTTTGCCTGTGCCCGTGGAGCCCGAGATCACGACGTTCAGATGGTTCTGGATCCATGCCGGGCTAAGTAGTTCGCCGATGACGGCGCGATCGAGGTTGCGCCCAGACAGATAGCCGAGGACTGCGCTGCTCACGCCAGGGACGACTGGCCCTTGGCCGGCGCAGATGTTCAGGTTTCGCAGCCGGCCAGCTGCGGGGTTCACTGCCTCGGTCGAAAGCGGCCGAAGGCGCCAACGATTCAATGTTCAGGGCCCGCGCCGCCTGATGTCGGCCATGCGCAGCGGAGTCTCGGGCGCTCGAAAGTGGTAGGATGGACTAGCGATTTTCCACCTCTACGCTCTATCGCGCGGCAAGACGTTCAACATCGCCTTGCGCATGTAGGTCTACAACACCAGCGCGCTGGATGTGTACCACCAACGGATTGCCGGATAGATTAACTTCAATATCCCAGCGCTATGGACTTGAGATTCAAGTAAATGCTTCTCAAATTTATGGATCGAATGTCGCATGGCGATATGTCGCAACCGGAATGAATCCGCAATGCGGTAACATCCCCTCCACCATCACGACTGAATTTTTGAAGGTCGCGAGTAATGGGAACGAATGGGGAGGCAACATGAGAAACCTATATTTTACTGCGGCGATCGCGCCGCTTCTGCTTACTATGCCTACAGGAGGGCAGGCGGCCGAGACAGTCGTGGCTGTCGAGATCGGCGCCCAAGGCGCTAGCGCTGAAAGGGATGGCGACGCGGCGAATAAGCCGGCCGCCGCGTTGATGACGACCGGCGTCGCCCGCGCGCGCGGTCGCCTCGATAGCGCCACGTCGACTAGCGTCTTCTCCGAGACAGACATCGAGAAGCTGGGTGCCCGCTCGGTCGCGGAGATTTTCCGCGCCATTCCGGGCATGCGCTCCGAGAGCGCGGGCGGCGACTCCTCGGCCAATATTTCGGTGCGCGGCTTGCCCATCGCGCTCGGTGGTTCCAAGTTCCTGCAAATCCAGGAAAACGGCTTGCCGACGCTAGAATTCGGCGACATCGCCTACGGCACGGCCGAGCAGTTCCTGCGGGCTGACCTCAATCTGCAGGGCCTGCAGGTGATCCGCGGTGGTTCAGCCTCCACTTTCGCCTCGAACTCGCCGGGCGGCATTGTCAACCTGATTGACAAAACCGGCGAGACCGCAGGTGGCGCAATCCAGGCGTCGACAGGTGTCGACTTCAACATGAAGCGGATCGATTTCGACTATGGCTCGCCCATCGGCGAAGGGTTGCGCTTCCACGTCGGCGGCTTCTATCGCCAGGGGGAAGGCCCGCGCCAAACGGGTATCGACGGCTTCAAGGGCGGCCAGATAAAATTCAACGTCACCAAGGATTTCGCCGGCGGCTACATCCGCTTCTACGGCAAGCTGTTGGATGACAAGGGCACGCCCAGCCACTACATGCCGGTCAAGGTTACGGGCTCCAACAGCGATCCGAGCTACGAAAGCCTGCCGGCTTTCGACATCAAGACCGACGCAGTCCAGTCGCGCTATTTCGGCAGCTTCCTGAAGTTGGACGGCAACAACCAGCCGGTTCGCAACTCGTTCAATGACGGCGTGCATGCCAAGGCCAAGTCTTTCGGCGTTTCAGGCAAGTTCGAGGTCGACGGCTGGACGATCAACGAGGCGTTCCGATACGCCGATCAGTCCGGTCACGTGGTGCAGCCTTACTACACGCCAAACACGATCCCGGGCCTGCCAGCCTTGATCAATTCGGCGTCGTCCATCATGGGCATGATGCAGGCCACCAGCATCAGCTACGCCAGCGGTCCCAACGCCGGCCAGACCATCGCCAACCCCGCGTCGTTGAACGGCAATGGGCTCCTGGCGGTGATGACCCTGCAGGACACGGACCTCAACAGTCTCAATAACGTCACGAACGATTTGCGCGCCAGCAAGGAGTGGAAGCTGGGCGCTGGCGACCTGACCTTCACCGCCGGCCTCTACAACTCGTCTCAGGACATCGACACGACGTGGCGCTATCTCACCATGGTCACGGATGTGAAGGGGGGCGGCGAAGCTAGCCTGATCAACATTTCGGCCGGACCGGTCTCGCTCACCGAGAACGGCGTTCTTGGCTATTCAGGCGTCTTCATAGGCGGTACGCGCAACGACCGCTACGACCTGAACTACAGGGTCAACGCGCCGTATGGCTCGCTGAATTACACCGTTGGCAAGGTCTCACTGGGCGCCAGCGTGCGCCGTGACTCCGGCACGGCCAAGGGCTCCCTCGCGGGTACGACCTTGCCAGGCCGCACCAGGTTCAGCAGCTTTGATGTTAATGGCAACGGGACAATTTCGCTTCCCGAAACCAAGGTCAGCATCATCCCCTACAGCCAACCGGCCGTTGTCGACTACAGCTACAACTATCTGTCCTACTCGCTCAGCGCCAACTATCGTATGTCGCAGAACTATTCGATGTTCGCCCGCTATTCAAAAGGGGGGCGTGCGAACGCGGATCGGATCCTGTTCGCGAACTATGTTTCGCCGACCAGCGGCCGCCTGCTTGTCAAGGACGCCGCCTATGATCCTGTCCAGCAAGCCGAAGGCGGCTTTAAGTACCGCAGCGAAAACATCGAGATCTATACGACCGGCTTCTGGGCCAAAACCAGCGAACACAACATCAACCTGGACAGGTCCTACCGGGCCTATGGCCTGGAGTTGGAAGCCGCCTACCGCCGTGGCATCTTCTCAGTGACTGGCGGTGCGACCTACACCAAGGCCGAGATCACTCGGGACGCGTTGAACCCCGCCACCGTCGGCAATTCGCCAAAGCACCAAGCGGACCTGATCTTCCAGGTGACGCCACAGATCCAGACCGAACGCTTCACCGTCGGCGCCAATATCCAGGGCACGACGGACAGCTTCGCGGGCGACAATAGCGGTTTGAAAATGCCAGGCTATACCGTGGTGAATGGCTTCGTGCAGTATCGGCCGAAAGATCGGCTGTTGCTGAGCTTGAACGTCAACAACATGTTCAATACGCTCGGCCTCGTCGAGGTCAATGACACCGTCGTTCCGGCCAACAATATAACGACCGCGCGCGTCATAGATCCGCGAACAGTTGCGGCGTCGGTTCGAGTGGCCTTCTAAGGTGGTGGCGGGGCCGGAGCCGAACAGGCGGCCGGCCCTAGTCATCTTCGTCTCGCGGCAGCTCGTGGGGCACGCAGCCGCCAACGTCGCCCGCTGATCTTAGCCCAAGATTCCGACCGTCCGCTGGCAGCCAGGTTCTTCCACTACCGTATTCGCGGACCGCGTCGCCCCCACCCGTGGCGACTGGCCCTTGAGGTCGGTAGCAGGACGCCGAAGCTTGCGCCCGGACGATCGTCCCGGTTTCTAGCGATGATCGCCCCGTCATGAGCCTCTGCGAGCTTCGCGGCCAGCGCCAAGCCAAGGCCGCTCCCAGGACGTCCGTGTTGCCGATCCGCAGCTCCGCGCCAGAACGGCATGAAGAGCTTATCAACCTCGGCTTGATCGAAACCATCACCCTCGTCGATCACAAGAACCTGGACGAGGTCCTGCTGGAGTGCGGTTGCGACCGTCACTGCGCCTCCGATGGGAGAGTGTTTGATGGCGTTGGTCAGCAGGTTTGTGAACACCTGGGTCATACGGATCGGGTCGCAGACCGCCGTCGAGGATTCATAAAGTTCGATGAAATGGACCTCCCGTCGCTCAGCTTCGCTCCTAAGGTCCGCGACTGCGGCCCGGAGCACCTCATCGACGCGCACAGGACGCAGGTCTAAGTCGAGCTCGCCGGCGTCGGCATGAGCGAGTGTCTTGAGGTCCTCGACCAACCGCGACAGTTGCTCGACTTGCCGCAGCAGCCGATCAGCCTCACCAGTGACGGGGGCGATAACGCCGTCGGCCAGCCCGTGCAGCCGTCCCTTGAGGATCGTCAACGGCGTACGTAGTTCGTGGGCGATGCCAGCGGTCATGATCGTCCGTTCGCGCTCGTAGAATTCGATCTCCGCGGTCATGCGGTTGAAACTGTCGACCAGATCGGCGATCTCGCCCGAGGCTCCGTGGTGACGGACCCGCACCATCCGTTCGCCGGCCGAGACCCGTACGGCCGCTTGGGCGACTTCGGCGATGGGGCGGCTGATCCGGCGGGCCAGCACGACGGCCACACAGCCACCGGTCGCGGTCGAGACCAGAGCGATCATGCTGATAAACCCAAGATTGCTGAGGTCGGGCGCGCCGCCGTAACGATCATAGAGTTCGAAATAACGATCGCTGCCGCGCTGGTTGGCGTCGATCAAGCTTTGCAGCTCGGCGCGTACCTTGGGCGGCATGCGGTGGCTGGCGTCGTAGAGCTGATAGTAGGTGGAAGCATAGTAGGCCGCTAGTCCTACCCCCACCGTGATCAGCGCGGTCAGGCCCGCCAGCAGCAGCAGGCGCGTGACGATGCGGTCTCTTACTGGGGCCATAGTCGATATCCCACGCCACGGACCGGTTCGATCATCGCCCCGCAGCCTGCGCCGGTCAGCTTCTGACGAAGCTTCGACAGATGGCTATCTACGACCCTATCGTATGCTTCGCTATCGGGAGCGGCGGCTTCCAGCAACTCGGCGCGGGAAAAGGCTCGCCGCGGCTGGCGCGCCATGTGGGCCAGGATTTCAAACTCCGTCGGCGTAAGCGGCAGCCGGTCCTTGCGTCCTAGCGCGTCCAGGCAAAAGGCGATCTTCGCGTCCAGTTCGATCACGAGTTTGCCGACGCTCAGGACTCGTCGGTGCGTCGCGCCCTGAGCGCGGCGAAGAACGGCGCGCGCGCGCTCGACGACCTCGGATGGGTTGAAGGGCTTAACGACATAGTCGTCGGCGCCGACCCGAAGCGACGAGAGCTTGGTGACTTCATCATCGTGCGCGGTGACCATGATCACGGGGGTGTCGAAGCGGCGCCGGATCGTGGTGAGCACTTGCACGCCGTCTCCGCCTGGCAATCCGATATCGAGTAGAACCAGGTCGGGACAGGTCTGTGCATGTTGGCGTATTGCGTCCTGCACCGTGGTCGCGCGCGTCACCTCGAACCCGCCGCGTTCCATGTAGGCGGCCAGCAGGTCGGCGATCTCGCGCTCATCCTCGACGATCAGGATACGATTACCCATCGGTGGTCCTCCGACCGTCTGTCTTGGACGCATTTCATGGAGAGATCATGGAGGCGCGTCTCAATCGCTCCTCCATCAAGCCCCCCTCGGGGCTCCATCTTCCTCCCGCACCTTCCGTCTCAACGTCGACCGCTTGGAGGTCGTCGAGCAGCGAAGGTTTTGCAACATGACACGACTGACCCACGGATTCATGCTGGTTTCCCTTACGGTCATCTCATTGTCCGCGGCCCAGAACGCAGCGGCTCAGACCCAGGGGCAAGCGCCGGCCGAAACGGGTCTTTACGCCGTGGGCCGGGTCGGCGGCGTGGTTTCCCCCAAGCAGGATATCGACGTCGACAACCTCTCGGCCGCCTTTCCCAACGACGCCAAGTACAAGACGGGCCTGACCGGTGAGATCGGCGGCGGCTACGACTTTGGTCGCTTCCGCGTGGAGCAAACGATCGGCTACGCCAGCAGCGACGTGAACAGCGGCAAGCTGGCCTCCAGCGGCTTGAACGGTGACGGCCGCACGCGATCCCTGAACATCATCGTCTCCGGCTATCTCGATATCCCGGTCACCGATCGGATCGTGCCCTACGTCGGCGGCGGCGCGGGCGCCGCGCGTGTTGAGACCCGGCTTACGGGCGTCGGCGCCCGAGGTCTGACCACCGGATTCGACGGCAAGGACTGGGGGCTGCTTTGGCACGCCGATGCCGGTGTCGGCTACCGCCTGAACCCAAAAATGACCCTTGAGTTGGGCGCCCGCTACTCGCAGGTCAGCCGGCTGAAGTACGACGGCGTCAACGCCGCGGTTGGGGGGGACTTCCAGCCCAAGCTGAGCAGCGTCTCGGCGACGGGTGGCCTGCGCTACGTATTCTAGCGCAGGCGTTCCTCCCGGCGGCCGCCCCGACGTCCCCACCTCCCCCCGGGGGGGCGGCCGTCCCACGCTCGCGCGCAATGCGCACGAGTCCGGAATGGAAGAGAGTTTCATGTCCAAGATGACGTCCCGGTCTGGTCTGATCATGAGCCTGGCCCTGGCGAGCGCCGTGCTCGGCGGATGCGCCGTTTCCCGTCCCGCGCCCTATAAGGAATTGGCCTCCTCGGGGCGACTGAGCCCGAACTTGAACGACCGGTCGGGAAGGGCGCCCTACAGCTTCTCCAAACCTGTCGACTGGACGAGCCGCTATCACAGCGTTCTGATTGATCCGGTCGTGATCTATCGCGGCGCCGATCAGCAGTTCGAAAAGATTTCCGACGCCGACAAGCGCGAATTGGCGACCTACATGCGCGATCAGTTCTCCGCACGCCTTAGCGAGAACTACAAGCAGGTCGAACAGCCTGGCCCAGGCGTTCTCCGCGTCAGCCTGACGCTCACCGGCGCCAAAACCACCAAGGCCGTAATCGGCGCGCTAGCGCATTTTGACCTGGCCGGCGGCTCCTACAACGCCGTGCAGGCCGCGCGGGGGCGTGAAGCTGCCCTGACCGGCTGGGTCATGTACGCCGTTGAGTTGCATGACGCCGCCAGCGGCGAATTGCTCGGCGCGGAGATTGTCAAACAATATCCCAACGCCATGAATATCAAAGCCAGTGTCGGAGCCCTGAGCGCGGCTAAGGCAGGTGTTCGCAAGGGCGCCGACGATCTCAACCAGCGTCTAAGCGGCCGGCGCTCCTGACAGATGGTCGGGGTCAGATGCGAGCCGAGGTCGAAAGGTGAACCCGCTGGCGGTGGGCGACCTGCTCTTGAACACGCGATGCGCCAGCCTGGGTCTGTTCGGTAAGGGGCAGGGCGTGGTGGCCTGGTCCAGCCAGCCGTCCTGTTGTCCTCGCGCAGGCTACCTGAAAGATGAAGGAGGCCGCGCTCCAGATCCTTCACCGCCGCATCATGGGGCCTGAGGCCGTTGGTCGCCATCCATTGTGGTTCCATGGGCCGCTCGCGCGGCAATCTCGTCAGGAGCTTCTTGGCCGCGTCGACGTCTCAGCGCCGCTGAAAGAGGACGTCGAGCGCCCGACCTTCGTCGTCCAAGGTTTGCCATCGGTAGGCTGCTTGCCACCGGTCTTTCCAGACCATTCATCAATATGCCAGCGCGGCGACGACGAACCCAAGTCGCTTCCCACAAGCATTGTGACTGCGATACGGGATATTGCGTTTCCGCCAACGCGCGACCGCACAGCATTTTCGCTCTCTCGCCAGTTGAGTTGTTGGGGCTGCTCTGACGTGGTTAGCAATTAGTAATGCATAAATATCGCGCATTTTTGGGCCGGTCATAACGCGCCGATTATATCGAGAGGCGTGCGACATTCTGCGACATTTCTCGGATCTATGAGTTGCTTCACTGTCGTCGGCGAGTGCCGATTGAAAGTGAAAAATAAAGCGACGGCTATGTCGAAGACGCGAAACCAGAAAGCTTCCGTAATCGCGTCGCAATCACGGCAAGGGTGAGAATCTCGGGTTACGGGATTTTGGCTCGATTAGAGCGCGCAAAGCAGACAATCAAAATAGGGGAAACGTCTTGAACAAGATGGCATTGCTCATTTCTGTAGCTTCTTTCGCTTTGGCCGGTGTCGCCAGTGCAGAAGAAATCACGCAGGCTTCGCCAAAGGATGGGGCCGCCAGCAACTCGGCGGAACAAGGCGCCGCGCCCAAGCGCGAAGCGTTCACGACTGGCGTCGCCAAAGGGCGTGATCTCCTTGACACGGCTATTTCCGCGAGCACGCTAAGCGAGGCAGAAATTCAGAAGATTGGCACCCGCTCCATTGCGGAGGTTCTGTCCAACATTCCCGGCATTCGATCGGAGACCGGCGGCACGGACGGCATGACCGCGATCACCATTCGCGGCCTTCCCCTTTCGGGCGATGGTTCCAAGTTTCTCCAGATTCAGGAAGACGGACTGCCTGTCGTCGAGTTTGGCGATATCCATTTCGCCCCGACGACGATGTTTCTGCGGACCGACCTGAGCCTGTCGCAGGTCCAGGCTATCCGCGGGGGTTCCGCCTCAACCTTCGCGTCCAATTCTCCTGGCGGCATCGTCAACTTCATTTCCAAAACCGGCGAGGAAACCGGCGGCACGTTTCAACTGTCGTCGGGTATTGATCACGAACTTGGTCGCGCCGATTTCAGCTATGGGGGGCGCCTTAGCAGCAGCTTGCGCTTCAACATCGGGGGCTATTACCGTCAAGGTGAAGGGCCTCGGGCCACCGGCTATGACGCTTTCAAGGGCGGGCAGATCAAGCTCAACGTCACCAAGGAGTTCGATCATGGCTTCGTGCGCATCTACGCCAAGCTCCTGGACGATCGCGAACCCGGCTATGGCCTCGTTCCCATTCGTGTGACCGGCTCCAACGCCAAGCCGAGCTACGCGCCGTTACCCAGCTTCGATCCACGTCGCGACACGATGTCGTCGCGGTACATCAACTCGTTTCTAGCGCTTGACCAGAACAACAATCCTCACACGCTTGACGCCCATGAAGGCAATCGCGCCAAGGTGAGGTCGATCGGGTTTGAAGCTCAATTCGACGTGGCGGACTGGACGCTGTCCAACCGGCTACGCTACGCCGAGGTTTCCGGTAGCTACAACGAGAACCTGCCGGCGATCACCTTGCCCGCCAGCGTGCTTCCCATCGCGTTCGGCGCGGGTCCAGGCACCACCGCCCGGTTCGCTAGCGGACCCAATAGCGGGCAGTCCATCGGTGACCCGGCGACGCTCAACGGCAACGGCCTTCTCGCGCGCGGTCTCTACATCAATTCGAAATTGAACAGTCTGGACAATGTGACCAACGATTTCCGCGCGAGCCGCGTGTGGAATGCTGGCGCGGGGAAGATCACGACGACGGCCGGCCTCTACGCCTCGTCGCAGGATCTCAATATGATGTGGACATTCCTGTCGCCGATCACGGACATCGCTTCAGGCGGGAATAGCCACCTCATCGACTTGTTCGCACCAAACGGCGCGAGCATCACGCAGGACGGCATGCTGTTCTACAGCCTACAACTGGGCCCCTCGAGCTACCACCAGTACTACGATGTAAACTATCGGACGGTCGCGCCTTATGGCTCGGTGAACTATCAGCTGGGGCGCCTCTCGATCGGTGGCAGCCTGCGCTACGATTTCGGCAAGGTCAGCGGCGCGGTGTATGGCGGCGATCTGGGCGGCGGAAGAACGAGCATAACGCCAACGGACCTTAACCGTGATGGTGTGATTTCCGAGCGGTTCACCGCGTCCTTGCCGCTGTCGCGCCCGGGGCCGGTGGCGTATAACTACGGCTATGCGTCGTACTCCGTGGGCGCGAACTATCGTATCAGCGATCCGATATCGGTGTTTGGCCGATACAGCCGTGGTGGCCGCGCCAGCTCTGACCGGGTGCTGTTCCCCCCTCGCTGAACGCGAACACCGGCAAACTCACCGATCCAGCGTTAGAAGAAAGCCCGGTGAAGCAGGCCGAGTTGGGGGCAAAGTTCCGTCGCGACGGAATCTCATTGTTCGCGACCGGGTTCTGGGCGTCGACAACCGACAAAAACTACCAGATCGCGTCCGACGCCACCGGCGCCACCGTCGTGCTCCCCATCGATCGCTCGTACAGCGCGAAAGGTGTCGAACTCGAAGCGCAACTCGAACGCGGGCCCTTCAGCCTGAGCCTCGGCGCAACCTATACCAAAGCCAAGATCGACAGCGACAAGGGCGACGCCACCGCAGCCGGAAATACGCCCCGGCACCAACCGGACCTGATCTTCCGGGTCATGCCGCAGTATCAGTCGCGCAGGGTCTCTATCGGCGCGAACATCCTTGGCACCACCAGCAGCTTTGCGCAGGACAGCAATCTGCTCAAGCAGTCTGGCTATGTGGTGGTCAGCCCGTTCGTCCAGATTCGCCCCGTCGACCGTGTTGAACTCGCGTTGAACGCTTACAATGTGTTCGACAAGCTTGCGCTGGTCCAAGTCGGCTCCGCGGCGATTCCCTCGGGGGGCGTCGCCAACGCCCAGGTGCTGAACGGCAGGACGATCACCGGTTCGGTGCGGTTCACCTTCTAGGGAGCTAGCCGATGAACTCCTCAATGGCTAGGTCCGACTAGCCGACGCGATCAAGGTCCGGGCGGGGTGGAAAGGCGACCATCCCGCCGTGGGCTTGGCGCAGGCCTTGAAACTGACTTTACGATGGCCTCGCCGCGAGGCCTGGAGGATCTCGTGGCCAGCGGCGCGTCATCGGGTCAGGGGCGCGTTCAAATCGGTCATCACCGCATCTGAGCGAACGGGCGCGGCGCAAGGCGAGGATCGTCCAGTTCAGTACAGTGATCATCGGTGACGTGACCGGCAACGGGACCGAGTTGATCCAGTTCGACGCGGAAGGTCTCATCGCGCGGATCACGGTGTTTTGGCGACCGCTGCGCCTCGGGCTGGCCGGTCACGCGCGTTTGGCGTCATCGCTCGGGAGGGACCCGGTTATCTGACGTGTCGCGCGGGTTACAGGCGCGCGGAGCAATATTGACCGACTGGTGCGACGTTGTGTCAGCACGGGCGTCGGAGCGTCAGGAAGCTGAAGCGGCGCTAATGTCAGGAAGTGGCGCTGGCCTTCCGCGGTTCGAGGTCACACGTGGTACAGGGCTTGTCTTTGGCCTGGTTTCCGGACGGCGTGCCAGGCCGAAGCAGATTCTGACCCCAATATAAGGATATTGCTCATACGAATGTCCTTGCGAGGCGACTAATCCAAGCGCTCGCTCGGGCATTGCTTGAGCCGGTCGATCATCCATCGGCCGGCGGGGCCTGGAGGCGCGGCGGTTCGATAGACCGCCGACATCGGCATCAGGAAGCCGTCGGCGGGCATGTTCTCAATAGAGAGTTCGACCAGTCTGCCTTCGGCGATGTCCTGGCGCACCGCATGGAGCGGCATGCTACCCCAGCCAAGCCCGCCGATCAGGAAGGCGTGCTTGGCCGACAGGTCCGCCAGCTTCCAGGTCGATACGGACATCACCCCAAACTCGCGTCCGGCTGACAGATCGGAGCGGTCAGTCAGTACAAGCTGAACGTGGCGTTTCAGTTCGTCGCGTGAGATGGCCCCCTCATGACGTGCTAGCGGATGGCTTTCCGCAGCGACCATGATGCAACGAATGCTGGTGATCCGTTCCGCTGTGAGGCCGTCCGGGAGCGTCGGCAGCGAGCCGACGAAGCCGAAGCTTGCCTTGCCTTCGAGAACGGGCTGCACCGCCGCTCCGAGCGCCTCGACATATAGGCGAAGCGGTGTGACCGGAAATGCCTCGCGAAACTCCTTGGCGACCTCGGCCACGCGCTCCAGGGGAAGGAACACGTCTATCACGGCGGTCAGTTCGGGCTCGAGACCGCCGGCGATGCCCTTGGCGCGCGCTCGAAGGTCATCGACCCCGGCTACGATCGCGCGAACATCGTCCAGAAGGACGCTGCCCTCTGCGGTCAGTCGCGGGTATCGGCCGCTGCGATCAAACAGTTGAACGTCGAGCTGGGCCTCCAGATTGGCGATCGCCTCGCTAATGGCCGACTGTGTTCGGCGCACGCGGCGGGCCGCGGCGGAGAAGCTTCCCGCGTCGGCCACGGCCACGAAGATGCGCATCTGGGCCAAGGAAAGGGCGTCTGCCACTGTCGTTTCTCCTATCGGATCGGGCGATGGCTGGCATCGGATCTTCGTGGCTGCCTTGAGCCGGGCCGGGATGCAATCTCGTGACCTGTGGTTAGGGGCGCCGAGACGGTGCGACCCGACCGGTCGCGGATCAGGGAAGGACCTCGCCATGCTCCACACTCATGAGGGGCGCATCGCAGTTGTGACCGGCGCTGGTCGCGGCATCGGCTCGGCCATCGCGCTGGGTTTGGCGCAGCGGGGCGCCAAGGTCATCGTCGTCGATCTCGCCCAGCCAGACGATACGGTCGCCGAGCACGGACGTTAAATTCATCGAAGAGGAACTGACATGAGCAACCCAACCGCTGTCGACCTGCTGCGCCGCAGCCTCGACACCTTTTTGGCCAAGGACATGAAGGGGTGGAGCGAGCTGTGCGCCGAGGACGTTATCGCCGAATTCCCTTTCGCGCCTGAGGGCTCCCCGGCGCGCATCGAAGGGCGCGCGGCGCTCTATGAGTACCTGCGGGGGTATCCCGACGCGATCGATGTGCGCGCTTTGCCAACCCTGAAGACCTACGCGACCGATGACCCGGCCGTGGCGATCGCCGAATGGAGCGCGTCTGGCCAAGTGCTGGCCAATGGCAATCCCTACGAGATGCGCTACGCCACCTTCGTGACCTTCCGAGACGGCCTGATCGTCAACTATCGCGAATACTGGAATCCGCTCGCGTTCCTCAACGCCATGAGCGGCGCCCGCTTCGACGGCTAACCGAGACGGCGAAGGAGCTGGAGGGCGCGCGCGACGCGAACGCCCTCCAGCCTCGGTGGCGCCTAGAGTTTGATGAAGTTGTGGGTCGACAGCGCGCCGAACGGCAGCGACGCCAGCGGGCCGCCGACATCGAGCGCGCCCAAGTCCACGGCGAAGAACTCCATGGCCTCGATCAGGCCGCGGACCTTCGCCTTCGCGTCGGCGTCGTCGCCGGAGTAGAATAGCACGCGATTGCCGCCGGCGGTCTTGGGCTCGGGCAGGACATTGACGTCTAGGTGGTTGAACGCCTTGACGACCCGCGCGCCCGGTACGAACTGGCTGAAAACCTCGCTCGAGTGCTTGCCGCCCAGGTCCACGGCCTTGATGCCATAGGCCGCGAGCGGATTGGTCGGGTCTTTGGCGTCCGGCGAGTTCGGATCGAGGAACTCGACCGGATTGGTGCCGTCGACGACGATGCGGCCGTTCCAGGCCGGTAGGGCCGTGAACACCTTTTCGGCGTCCGTCCACCGCACTGCGGCGAAGACGATCTCGGCCTGCGCGGCCTCCTCGACCGAGCCGGCCTTGATGGAGGGGCCCAGTTCCTCGACCAGCGAGGCCAGGGACGCGGGGCCGCGGCTATTGGAGATCGTCGCGGCAATGCCTTTCTTGGCCAAGGCGCGCGCGATGTTCGAACCCAGGGCGCCAGCGCCGATGATACCGATGCTCATGTCTATTCCTTCGACTTGGGGGCGTGAAATAAGAGCCGCCAGCGCCCCTCAAGGCTGAACGGTCCGTGGCGTAATTTCAGGCCTGTGGGGCGCTGAAACGATTGTGTGTCAATGTCGTAGTGACATTTAAGGGCAAGCCTTCACCACACCAGGGGGATGGAGAACTTGCCAAGCTTGGCGACATCGGCCGCGATGTCGGCGATCGTCGTCTTGGCCAGTTCGGCCTCCATGGCTTGGCGCGCCCGGTCGAGTGTGGGTTGCAGGGCGTCGAGTATGTTTCCACCCACCGCGCATCCTTTGCAGGGCGGCGTGCGGTGGAGCGAGAACAGCTCCGTATCCTCGACGGCATTGTAGACATCCAGAAGGCGAATCTCCTCGGCAGGCCGCGCCAGCATCGCGCCACCGCCAGCTCCGAGCTGCGAGCGGGTGAGACCCGCTTCGCTGAGGCGTGACAGAAGCCCGCGAATGACGACCGCGCCGGTGTTGGCCGAAAAGGCCAAGTCTTCCGAGCGCAGCGGCTTTCCGCCGCTCACGGCGAGCGCCGTGAGAGCGTGGGCGGCGACTGCGAAGCGGGTGCTGGTTGGCATGTCTAGTTCCGTTTGTGTGTAACCATCACTATGACATACTTGAGGGTCGGGCAAGACCTATTTTCGCCGCGCGACGAGAAAATCGTCTCTGGGCTTAGGCGACGCCGAGTGGTCAGGCGTGAGTTGAGGTCGTGTTTGCGCCGTCGGCCTGAATCCTGCGCCGTTCCCATTCCACCAGGACGTCGAGGAAGGCGCTGACACGAGCGCGTCGAAAGCGCGTTGCCGGGGTAACAGCGTAGATGCCGCCGCTTTCCAGTTTCCAATCCGGCAGCAAGCGCACCAATCGCCCGTTCGCCAGATCCGCCTGCGCCGCATAGTCGGGCAGGACCGACACGCCGACACCCGAGCGCACCGCCTCCAGCGCCCCCAGGGTGGCGTCGATCACCAGGCTCGGGGAAAAGCGCACGGATCGCTGGAGTCCCTCGCCGTCATAGAAGGTCCAGCCCACCGGATCACGCAGAAGGCTGTTTGCCACGAAGGGGAGGGCGGCGATTTCGTCGAGCTTGGCTCCATCCGCGAGGCGCGCGGCGAGGTCTGGCGTGCCGACCAGGATCTGCTGGAATGACCCAATGCGCCGAGCGCGAAGGTTGCTGTCGTTCAGCCAGCCGACCCGGATCGCCAGCTCGATATCCTTCTCGACGGGATCGAGAGTCTGGTCGCTGATCAGGATATCGGCGGCGCAGGCGCTATAACGCCGCTGGAACTCGGCGATCGCCGGGACGACCACAGCGACCCCATAGTCGAAGGGCGCGGTCAGGCGCAGCATGCCGCTGGGCGCGCGATCGTCGGCTTCCAGGCCATCGAAGGCCTCCTGAGCCTCGGACAGCACGCGGGCGCAGCGCTCATAGAAGGCGCGGCCTTCCTCTGTGGGGCGGACGCTGCGCGTGGTGCGCACCAGCAAGGTCGTCTCGAACGCCTGCTCGAGCTTGGCCACCTGCTGGCTGACCACGGCCTTGGTGATGCCTAGCCGCTGCGCGGCGGCGGTGAACGAGCCGGTTTCAACGACTTCGGCGAAGTAGGCCAGCCGCTTGAGATTGTTGATCCCGCGATTGGCGCTATCCGGTTGATTGTATGCTTTGGGCATACAGAATGTCTATTTTCCCGATCTTTGAATCGCAATGGGCGAGGCGCATCTTCATCGCGGACTTGGAGCCGCAGGATGACCAACCGCTTCATCTATCTGTTCGATCCGCTCTGCGGCTGGTGCTACGGCGCCTCGGCGGGGATCAATGTTCTCGCCTGCCGGCCTGATGTTACGGTGGATCTGCTGCCGACTGGCCTGTTCGCCGGCGGCGGCGCTCGCGGGCTCGATGCAGGCATGACCAGCCACATCTGGGCCGCCGATCAGCGCATCGCCCAGATGACGGGGCTACCTTTACCGAGCGCTATCGCGATCAGGTGGTCGCCGCCGGCGGCCGGCTCGACAGCGGGCCTGCGACCCTGGCCCTGACGGCGGTGTCCCTCTCGGCGCCGGCGCGCGAGCGCGAAGCGCTGAGCGCCATCCAGACCGCGCGCTACGTCGACGGGGCGGATATCACCGATGCCGCCATTTTGATCGAGATACTCGCCAGCCTGTCTCTGGCCGATGCTGCAGCGATGATGGCCGAGCCTCAGGCCGCGCTGGTCGCCGCCGATCAGAGCCGCATGGCCTACGCACAGACCTTGATGCGGCGCTTTGGTCTCAGCGGCGTTCCTAGCCTCATCCGCGACGATGGCCAGGGCCTGGCCCTGGCCGACGCCAGCGCCCTTTACCGCAATCCGCTTTCCCTTCTTTTGACGGCTAGCGTCGCTTGATGCCCCGCACCGCCGTTTCACCCTCAACAGAGCGACCGTTTCCCATGCCCACCCGGAGAATGATGATGACGATGATCGCAGGCGGCGCAGCCGCAATCCTGGCTGGCCAGAGTGACGCCCTGGCTGCGGGCGGCAAGCTGGAATGGAAGGCTTTCCCGGCCGGTGAAAACGGCTTCTTCCGCGCGCCGGTGCTGGTCTGGGGCTCTACCGAGGCCGTGCTGATCGACGGTGGCTTCACGCTTCCCGATGGCCGGGCGCTGGTCGAGGCGATCAAGGCCACGGGCCGCAAACTGACCACGATCTATGTCAGCCAGAGCGACCCGGACTATTACTTCAGCCTGGGACCGATCAAGGCGGCCTTCCCGGACGCCAAGGTGCTGGCGGCCTCGGACACGATCGCGGCCATCCAGGGCAATGTAGAAAAGAAGCTGGCGACCTGGGGACCGCAATTGGGAGACAACGGTCCCAAGACCCTGTCCGACATCGTCATGCCCACCGCCTTTGATGGCGAGCATCTGACCGTCGACGGCCAGGCGATCCAGATCGTCGCGGCCGAGGGGCTGGCCAATCGTCGCTACCTTTGGGTGCCGTCGTTGTCGGCCATCTTCGGCGGCGTGCTGGTGTTCTCGGGCGTCCACGTCTGGACCGCCGACACCGTGGGCGCGGAAGGCCGTGCGGCCTGGGTCAAGCAACTCGACGCCATGCTGGCCCGCAAGCCGGCCGTGGTCGTGCCCGGTCACATGACGCCTGCGGCGCCGACCGGCGCGGCGGCCTTGACCTATACGCGCGACTATCTGCTGGCCTTCGAGCAGGAACTGGCCAAGGCCAAGGACAGCGCCGCCCTGATCGCCGCGATGACCGCCCGCTATCCCGACGCGGGCATGGGCGTGGCGCTGCAGATCGGCGCCAAGGTGGCGACCGGCGAAATGAAGTGGGGCTGAGCGATGGTTTCCAACAAGGACATCATCCGGGCCACCTATGAGGCCTCGCCCGAGCAGAAGGGCCAGCGCCTGCAAGCCGCGCTTGCGCCCGATGCGTCTTGGACCGAGGCGGCTGGCTTTCCTTATGCCGGAACCTATGTCGGCTTTGACGCCATTGCGGCCGGCGTCTTCCGGCGCCTTGCCACCGAATGGGAGGGCTATGATGCGAAGGTCCACACCTATCTCGAGGACGGCGACACGGTCGCCGCCTTCGGGGTCTATTCGGGAACCTACCGCGCCACCGGCAAGGCGATGACCGCCACCTTCGCCCACCTCTACAGGTTCAAGGACGGCAAGATCGCCACGATGGAGCAGATCGTGGACAGCGGCATGGTGCTGCGAGCCCTGACCTAGCCCGCCGCCTGAAGCCGCCATCCGCCTGGAAGACACTCAGAATGATCAAGACCCTCACGCCCGTCGCCCTGGCCCTGTCGCTTCTGGCCGCCGGGCTGTCGGCTCCGGCCTTCGCCCAAACCCCGCCCTCCGCGCCGACCGCCTATGAGGTGGTCAAATCCCAATACGCCGCCAATGCGCGGGGCGACCTAGACGGGATGCTGAGCACCCTGGCGCCCGATGTTCGCTGGACGGAAATGGAAGGCTTTCCTTACCACGGCACCTACATTGGCAAGCAGGCCATCGTCGACAATGTCGTCAAGCGCGTCGGCAGTGAGTGGGACAACTACACCTTCACCCTGGAACGGCTGATCGACGCGGGCGACGTGGTCGTCGGTATCGGTCGCTATTCGGGGACCTACCGCAAGACCGGCAAGTTCATGACCGCGCGTGTCGCCCATGTCTGGGAGGTCAAGGACGGCAAGATCAGCCGCTTCGAGCAGTTCGCCGACACCTTGCTGATCGACCGGGCGGTCAGCGGCGGGCGATAAGGCCAGTCCTTGCGCGCGCCCGTCGAGGCTCTGGGCCAATGGGCCTTTGCGCATCTGACGGTGGTCAACCGGGCGCGCGCCGACTTCGATTAGCGACGCGCCGCAGACGACGGCTCCTAGGAGGAGGGGGCGGTTGACAGGCCGATCCTGCGGAGTCTGTATACGAGCGTATACATCGCCTGGTGAACGGGCGTGTCTGGGAGGACGCCATGCGGACCACGGGATCGCCTTATCGCAAGGGACGCGCCGTCGAAGGACGCTTTGACGCGATCGTTGTCGGATCGGGTATGGGCGGCCTTAGCGTCGCCGCCATCCTGGCGCGTGAAGGCCAGGCGGTGCTGCTGCTGGAGCAAAGCAGCGTCGTGGGCGGGATGACCCAGTCCTACCAGCGCGACGGCTATCGCTGGACGGTGGGCCTGCACTATATCGGCGACGTCGCCTCGCCACGCACCATGACCTATAAGCTGTTCGATTACGTGACCGGCGGCGGCGTGCGCTGGGCGCAGATGCCCGAACTCTTCAACCGCATGGTCATCGACGGCCGCGAGTACCAGATACCGGCCGGCGAGGCGCGCTACGCTGAGGCCCTGAAGGGCTACTTCCCGGCCCAGACCCAGGCGATCGACGACTATCTGGCGCTGGTGCGGCAGGTGTCCAAGGCATCCGCGCCCTTCTTCGCCCAGAAGGCCCTGCCCGAGACCATGGCGCGGGCCGTGCTGGAGCAGGGCTGCGGTCCGTTTCTGGCCCAGGCCGATCGCCTGACGATTGATGTCCTACGTGATCTGACCGACGATCCCGAACTGATCGCGGTCCTGTGCGCCAACTGGGGCGACTACAGCCTGGAGCCCTCCAAGAGCTCGTTCGCCATGCACTGCATGCTGGCCAAGCACTATATGAACGGCGGCAGCTATCCGGTCGGCGGTGGAGCCGCCTTCGCCGAGGCCATGACGCCGCTGATCGAAGGCGCCGGAGGGCGGGTGCTGCACGGCGCGGAGGTCGCCGAAATCCTCGTCGACAGCCGGCGCGCGCGCGGGGTGCGCATGGCCGATGGCGCCGAAATCCTCTGTGATACGGTCATCAGCAACGCCGGGGTCCAGAACACCTTCGGCCGGCTTCTGGACGTTGAGACCGCGCGAGCCGCAGGTCTCGACGCCAAACTGACCCAGGTTGTCGACACCTACGCCGTCGTCGGTCTCAATATCGGCTTCAATCGGTCGGCGGCCGAACTGGGCTTCAGGCCTGCCAATATCTGGGACCACCCCACCGCCGACCTGCAGGCCAATCTGGAAGCCCATCGCGCCGACTTCGACGCGCCCTTTCCCTGGAGCTTCATCACCTTCCCGTCGACCAAGGACCCCAGTTGGGACGAGGCCTATCCGGGCAAGGCTACGGTCGAGATGTACGCCTATACCGACTATCGGCATTTCGAGCGCTGGGCAGACACCCGCTGGATGAAGCGTGGCGACGACTATCTGGCGCGCAAGGCCGATATCCAGGCGCGCCTGCTGGAGCGCCTATTTCACTTTGCGCCGGCGGCGCGCGATGCGGTCGAGTGCGTGGAGGTCTCCACGCCGCTCACCTATGAGACCTTCGCCAAGCGCCAGCGCGGCGGGTTCATGGGGATCGAAAGCTCGCCCCAGCGCTTTCGGCAGGACTGGCTGCGCGCCCGAACGCCGATCGAAGGACTCTGGTTGACCGGACAGGACGTCTCGACCGACGGCGTGATCGGCGCCCTGGCCGGCGGCGTGATCTGCGCCTCGGCGATGCTGGGCAGGGACATGATGAGCCAGATCCGCCAAGCGTCGGGGGCCCCGGCGTGACGGTCGCCGCCGACATCCCTCTGCGGGAACGGATCTTGACCCTGGCCCTCGACCGCTTCCTGCTGCCTGGGCACGAGCAGTTGTCGATGCGCCAATTGGCTGGCGAACTGGGCGTCACGCCGATGGCGCTCTATCGCCACTTCCAGAACAAGGAAGACCTGCAGCTTCATCTGCTACAGGCTGGATTTACGCGTTTTGGCGGTTACCTCGCGCGGAGTGAAGCCGGGGTCACGCCGATCGAGCGCCTGGAGCGGATGGCGGAGGGCTTCACCGCATTCGCGATCGAGAACCCCGGCTATTTCGAGCTTCTCTTCCTATCCAGCCGCACTCTTCCAGGGTTGCGCGATCGTGAAGCCGTCAAGGCCGTGGCGCTGCCCACCTACCGCGTCCTCTTGGAAGCGACGCGAGCCTGTATCCGTGCGGGGGACCTGCCGCCGAGCGAAGCCCATGAAACCGCGCGCGATGTCCTCGCCTTCTGTGTCGGACAGGCAGCCCTGTATGTTTCCGGGATCATGAACTGGTCGCCCGAGGCGGCTCGGTCGGCGGCTAACAACGCGTTCGCACGCTATATTATGCGCCTCCGGAGCAGGCGCTAAAGCGGCGCTCGTCAGGCCAAGCGCGTCGGCAAGGTCTAACCAAGCGCGGCCTTGACGGCCGGCGCGACCTCAGCGCCAAGCAGTTCGATCGAGCGCTGCATGGCGCGCGTTTCCAGCATCGCCGAACTCATCTGAAAGGTCAGGCGGGAGATGCCGCCAAGCGCCTTGTCGGCGGCCAGCACCTTGTCGCGCACCGTCTGAGGACTCCCGATCAGGAACGCCCCGTCTGGACCGCGCATCGCATCGAATTGCGCGCGGGTCGCCGTTGACCAGCCGCGTTCGCGGCCAATCTCGGTGAACATGTGCGCCCACCCTGGGAAAAAGGCGTCGGCGGCCTCTTGGTCGGTCTCGCCGACGAAACCCATCGCATGGACGCCGACCTTGAGGGTGTCTGGCCCATGGCCCGCACGTCGGCCGGCTTCACGATAGAGATCCACCAAGGGCCGGAAGCGATCAAAGCTTCCACCGATGATCGCCACCATCAAAGGCAGGCCCAGGGTTCCCGCGCGAACGAACGACTGCGGTGTGCCGCCAACCCCTAACCAGATCGGCAGTTTGGCTTGATGCGGTCTTGGAAAGACGCCCTGGCCGGTCAGCGGCGGTCGGAAACGTCCGCGCCAGGTGACGCCGACCTCGTCGCGCAGCTTCAGAAGGAGATCGAGCTTTTCGGCGAACAGGGCGTCGTAGTCCTGCATGGCAAAGCCAAACAGCGGGTAGGCTTCGCCAAACGAGCCGCGCCCAACAACGATTTCGGCTCGCCCTTTTGCGATCAGGTCGATGGTCGCGAAGTCCTGGAAGACGCGCACGGGATCGGCCGCGCTAAGCACCGTCACCGCGCTGGTGAGGCGGATGCGCTTGGTGCGGGCCGCCGCCGCCGCCAGGATCACGGCCGGCGCGGAATCAAGAAATTCCTTGCGATGATGCTCGCCGATACCGAACACATCCAGCCCGACGCGATCAGCGGTCTCCACCTCAGCCAGCAGGGCTTCCATTCGGTCGGCAGCCGAAACGGTATGGCCGGTCTGCGGGTCTGGGATCGTGGCCGCGAAGCTGTCGATACCGATTTCCGAGGTCGCTCCTTAGAAAGATTGTGGCCGGCGTCTTGGTCAGACCGGCGCGGAGGGATGGTGTCAGAGCATGGGAGCGACCGCGAGCATGAGGTCAAGCAACCCGATGCTCGCGGTCTTGGTCTGCGCGGGACCGCGGCAGATCCAATGGCTTGGCGATCAGGCCGCCAGCGCTTGAATTTGCGCTTTCGCCCCGGCGATCGACGCGGCCTTGGCCTCCTCGCCGAGCGCCAGACCTTCGGCGCGGACGACCGTGACATTGGTCAGGCCGATAAAGGCCAGGACGCTGAGCAGGTAGGTTTCCTGATGGTCCATGGCCGCGCCCGGCGCGTCGCCCGAGTAGACGCCGCCGCGCGCCGAGGCCACGAAGACCGTTTTGCCGGTCACCAAGCCTTCGGGGCCATTGGGGCCGTAGCGGAAGGTGCGGCCCGCGACGCTGACGCGGTCGACCCAACCCTTCAGCTGGGTGGGGATGCTGAAATTGTACATCGGCGCACCGATCACGATGATGTCGGCGGCGAAGAGTTCGTCGATATAGGCCGCGCCGGTGGCCAGGTCCTGACCCAAGGCGGCATTGCCAACTTCCCCGCCTTGGAAGACGGCCATGTGAGCGTCCGACAGGTGCAGAGCGGCGTCGACGACGAGGTCGCGTCGCACCACCCGAGATCCGGGATGAAGCGCCTCTTGACGCGCGACGATGTCGGCGGTCAGCGCACGGCTTACCGAATAGCCGCCGAGAATGCTGGAATCGATATGCAGGATCGTCTTCACGGAATGGTCCTCCGGCCGCCGTCGCGGGCGGGTCTGATGCGAGACAGAAAAGTCTTGATCGCGTTGAACATGGCGGAGGATTCCCACGGCGGATGGGGGCGCGAAAGCCGGTATGTTGTGATGTTATCTATCGGGAAAGCCGATGGATTAGCGCCAGCGTGCGCTTTTGAAGCTGGCTCGGCTTACGCTGAACGCGCGCGCAGTGCGGTGACGTAAGTCGCCTTGCTGGAGGCGCGCCGATGTCAGCTTCTCTAATCGGGCATCGGGGTCAAGCTCGTTGATCTAGCGGCCGGGGTCGTTCACGCGGGTCACGCTTCTCTTCGCAGTCTGGTGGCTCCTTGCGAGCGGAGCCGCTGCACGCATGCATGGGAACAGGGTCTGGAGAGCCTTGCTAATGGACGCACTTTTCAGGTGCAGCAGACATTTTCGGCTTCATCCATCCCGTCGTCCGCATGGGACGATCCGGCCAGGATCTTGAGGGTGGGCTATGAGGGTCAGGTCATGCCGCAGCCTCCGATCCGGGGCGGAAGTCTGAGCCATCGACCCACATGCGGTGCAGGACGACAGCGATCTTGCGGGCCAGGGCGACGATGGCGCGCCGACGGCCCTTGGTCTTCATCAGCTTCACGCCCCAGGCTTTCAGGCTCGTCCATTTGATCGAGCGCATCAGCATGGCGTTGGCCGCCGCGTAGAGCGTGGCGCGCACGTCGGCGTCGCCGGCGTGGGAGATGCGGCCGGGGTTGTCCTTCTCGCCTGACTGGAAGCGTCTGGGCGTCAGGCCAAAGTGGGCGCCGACGGTGCGCGAGCTCTTGAAGCGGGCAGGGTCATCGACGGCGGCCTTGAAGCTGAGCGCGGTGATCTCACCCACGCCCGGCACGCCCATGAAGCGCTGGCAGACCGGATCGGCATGGGCGGCCTTGCGCACGCGGCGATCGAGCTCGGTGAAGGTGTCGAAGAGGACGCGCCTGGCCTGCAGCATCGGGAGCATCGCGTGACTCAGCGCTGGATCGCTCTCGATGGTGTCGCGCATGGCGATGTCGAAACCGCCGCGCGACAGACGCAGTGGCAACTTCACGCCGAAGATCTTCAGCAGGCCGCGGATCTCGTTCTCCAGGTCGATGCACTTGCGCTGCATGACCTTCCGGCACGAGATCAGGGCACGCAGGTGATGGCTCTCGACGCTCTTCACATGGACCCGGCTGTACCAGCCTGAACGCAGGATTTGGGCGATGCCGCGGGCGTCGTGCTTGTCGGTCTTGTTGCGCATCGCCGACAGCGCCGCGTTCACCTGGCGCGCCTCCATGCACACCACGTCGAAGCCGGCTTCGGTCAGCCCGTAGGTCAGGTGCTGGGTCAGCGTGCCGGCCTCCAGTCCAACTTGGTGGATCGGTTCGCCGAACTCGCGCAAACAGCGGACCAGGCCTGGAACCTCGGAGGGCACGGACCGCTCGAGGCGCACCTTGCCGTCCTGATCGATGATGCAGATCGCCACCGACCGCAGCGACACATCCAACGCAGCGTAGAACATCGTCGTCTCCCTTCGTCTCGGCTGAAAACAGAGACCTTACTGGGGAGCTTGATCCTTCACAGGTCCGCCCGATTACGCATGCTCATGGCGCTGCCAAGACCAAGAGCCTCCGGATTGGCGCAACTGGGCTTCTGATGAGCGCGAATTAATTTGCTGCCGGCCCAGGTTAGTCGATGCTCGCGCCAAAATATCGCCGTGGGGGACAACTGGTGGGAAAATTTGGAGCGATCGGCGCGATCGTGCTGACGGTGTTGGCTGTCAGCGCGCCGGCCGGGGCCGAGGAGGCTGCTGGCAACTGGACCGGTCGCCTGCCGTCGGGCTTCAAGGTCAGGTTGCGCATCGACAAGGCGGCGACCGGCTATAATGGCGTTCTGATCAATCCGAGCAACATGGAGACGACCCTTGAGTCTGTGGCTTCTGACGGCACACAGCTGAGCTTCGCCGTCGAGAAACTGGGCCTACGCTATGACGGCGCCTGGGACGAGACCGGCAAGGGATGGCGAGGCGATCTCGTCTTCCAGGGCAGCCACCCCTTGCTGCTGCAGCGCGCCGTACCCGAAAGCACACCCCCCAGGGTTCGCAAGCGTCCCCAAGAGGACGCCATCGCGTCCGGTCCGCGGCCCTATGTCGAGCGGGAGGTCGTGTTCAGGAACGGGGCGACGGGGATCGACCTGGCAGGCGCGCTTAGCCTACCCGAGAGCCCGGGACCGTTTCCGGCCGTAGTCCTGGTCTCGGGGACGGGCCCTAACACGCGCGACGAGGAGGTCGACGGACACAAGGTCTTCACCGTGCTGGCCGATGCGCTTGCACGACGGGGCTTGGCCGTGCTGCGTTACGACAAGCGGGGCGTTGGTGGTTCCGGCGGCGTCTATCGGGACGCCACCACAGCCGACTTCGCGACTGACGCCGCCGCCGCAGTTCGGTTTCTGAAGGCGCGCCCTGACATCGACCCGCTCCGCGTAGGCGTCTTAGGTCATTCCGAAGGCGGCGTGATCGCGCCTCTCGTGGCGGCGGCAGATCCCGAGGTCGCCTTCATCGTCATGATGGCCGCGCCGGCCATTCGCGGCGACAGGCTGTTCGTGGCCCAGTCGGCCAAGGTGGCCAGGCTCTACGGAGCGCCGGAAGCCTATGTCGCCGGGCGACAGGCTCTTGATCGAGACCTTTATGCAGCAGTCCTCGCCGCCCCAACCGCCGAGGCTGCGCGTGCTGGGGCCAAGGCGATTATCGTGCGAGGTGTCGAGAGCAAGCTCGTGGACCCCGGCGAGGCCGAAGGTTTGGCCAAGAGCATAACCTCGCCATGGCAACGCCACTTCCTGGGTCACGATCCCGCGCCCGTCCTGCGCGGGCTCAAGACCCCGGTGCTAGCGGTATATGGTGGGCTCGACGCCCAAGTCCCGGCCGCCGACAATGTGTCTGTCGCGCGGGAGGTCTTGAAGGGCGGACGGGACGCCTCGGTCGTCGAACTGCCTGGCCTCAACCATCTGCTCCAGCGGGCGGAGACCGGCAGTCCGCAAGAGTACGCCGAAATCGATGAAACCATATCTCCCCAGGCGCTAGACCTCATGGCCAGTTGGATCGTCGATCGCATCCGAAAAGGAGATGCGCCAGCGGCGCGATAGCAAAGCCGACGCTCTCCGCAGGGCTGGCGTGCGTGTAGTTGAAGGTGGCGCTGAGCGCGGTGAAAACAGCGGCCGGAACGTCAGGTTTCTGGAGACAGTCCGGGGACCGCTTATGTTGAGGGTTTCGGATGCCGGCCCGTGCACGAGGTGGGCCGCCGGCTTTGAGGGCCGGCTTCCGAAAGCCTTCAGGGGAGGAAGCCGCGCTCAGCGGCCCGGGCGTGTCAGGCTATGGCGATAGCGCTTGTCGCTGCGGTGCTGACGATGGCCCAAGAGGTCTGGACGGTGGCCACTAGGAGCCCAAAACGTCCAACATGTTGGGCCCCTAGCGGTGCAAGGCGCCGACATTGGGGGTGGCAGGACGGCGCTTGAGGCGGGGCTGGACGCGAGGCGCAGCGGGTCTTGCGCCAAGGCCGGGGGCAATGGCGGGAATAGGCGCGGACGATCGTCGCAGCCGGGCTCATGAGCTGTCGCACCACAGCGGCGCGAGTGGGCGGGCGCACCAGGCGCCGCCGCGGCCGATGACCTCGATGATCCGCACGACGCCGCCGCATGGGCAGACCAGGGCCGAGGGGGCCTTGGGCTCGGAGGGCTCGGGAGTGGCCTCGTGGACGGCGGCCGGATGCGGTGTTCGCTCCAGGATCAAGGCGCGCAGGGTCTCCAGGGGCACGGTGTTGGGGCCCTTGGCCAGCAGGCCATAGTGGCGGATGCGGTGGAAGCCGGACGGCAGCACGTGGATCAGGAACCGCCGGATGAACTCGGCCGGCGCCAGGGTCATGGTCGCCATCTTCACCGCGCCGGTGGCGGGGTTGGCGCGGCGATAGTCCTTCCAGCGGAAACGGACGACGCGGTCGTCCAAGCTGACCAGACGGTTGCTGGAGATGGCGACGCGGTGGGTGTAGCGGGCGAGGTAGGCCAGCACGGCGGCCGGCCCACCGAACGGCGGCTTGGCGTAGACCACCCATTCGGCGCGACGCAGCGGCGCCATGTATGCGGCGAGGGCCTGGGCCTTGGTCAGGGCGGCGAGGTCGCCGAAGAAGCGCAGCCGCCCTTGCGCGTGGAGGGCCGTGAGCTTCTCCAGGAACAGCCGCCGGAAGAACCGCGACAACACCCTCACGGGCAGGAAGAAGCCCTTGCGACAGGCGATCCAGCGCCGGCCGTCGGGGGAGAGCCCGCCGCCAGGGACGATGCAGTGGACATGGGGGTGATGGGTCAGGGCCGAGCCCCAGGTGTGGAGCACGGCGATCAGACCCAGCCGCGCGCCCAAGCGCTTGGGATCGGCGGCGATGGTCCGCAGGGTCTCGGCGGCGGCCTTGAACAGCAGATCATAGACCACGGCCTTGTTGTGGAAGGCGATGGCGGCGATCTCTCCTGGCAGGGTGAAGACGACATGGAAATAGGGCGCGGGCAGCAGATCGGCCTGACGTTCGGCCAGCCAAACCTTGGCCGCCGAACCCTGACACTTGGGGCAATGGCGGTTGCGGCAGGAGTTGTAGCTCACCGCCAGGCGCTGGCAGTCGTCGCAGCGCGCGACATGACCGCCCAACTCGGCGGTGCGACAGGCCTCAATGGCCGACATGGCCTTGAGCTGACCAAGGCTCAGGTGTCCGGCATGGTCACGGCGATAGGCCGGCCCATGGGCGCGGAAGATGTCGGCCACCTCCAGGGATGGCCGGGACATGGCGACTGGCTCAGGCGGGCGGCGGCCGCAGCAGCGACAGCGGACTCTTCACCGCGCCCAGGGTCTTGATCGCCACGCGGGTGTAGCGGGCGGTCGTATCCAGCTTCTTGTGACCCAGCAGCGCCTGGATCACCCGCACGTCGGTCTTGCGCTCCAAGAGGTGGGTGGCGAACGAATGGCGCAGGGTGTGCATCGACACCCGCTTGCCCAGGGCCGCCGTCGCCGCGGCGGCCTTACAGGCCCGGTCGAGCTGGCGGGCGGTGACGGGCTGTCCGGGGTCACGCCCTGGGAACAGCCACCCCTTGGGCCTGGCTGACAGCCACCAATCGCGCAGCAGGGCCAGGAGGTCTGGCGATAGCATCACATAGCGGTCCTTGCGGCCTTTGCCCTGCTCGACGCGGATCAGCATGCGGGCGCTGTCTATATCGCTGACCTTCAGGTGGGTGATCTCCGAGACCCGCAGGCCACAGCCATAGGCGATGCTGAGGGCGGCCTTGTGCTTGAGGCTGGGCGCGCAGTGCAGGAGCAGCGCCACTTCCTCGGGGCTGAGCACTTCGGGCAGACGGTCTTCCTTGCGGACCGTGGCCAGCCGTTCGCCATAGCCCTGGCGACCCAGTGTGATCTTGAAGAAGAACCGCAGGGCCGAGACGCTGGCGTTCATCTTGGCCGGCGAGGCGCCGGCGGAGGCCAGGTGCAGCTGGTATCGTCGCAAGTCCTCGGGCTCGGCCTGATCGGGCGAGCGACCGAGGAACCGGGCGAAGTCGGCGACGACGCGCACGTAGTCGCTCTGGGTCTTCTCGCCGAACTGGCGGATCGACATGTCTTCGATCATCCGCTGACGCAGCGGGGTCGTGGGTGCAGAGCTCATCAGGGGTCTCCTGTCTGCAGGGTTGACCCCTGATCTTCAGACAGGACGGGCAAGGCGCCGCCACTTCAGGCTCAACTACGGCGCCAGCGCCGGTCACCCATGCCGCGCGAGCGGCTTAGTCCGATGGCGCTCAACCGAAAACGTGTCGGACATTCGAGGCGCAATCCGCGATGGCCCGTCAGGTTGGGCCAGGGCGCCCATCACTCCTTAAGGTAAAGCCATTGAAGGCCCTGCATCAGGCCGATCGGGAAGGTGGTCTCGTGGAAGCCGTCGTCCACGACGTTCGTCTTGATCTCTAGTCCCGGATAGGCGCGGCTTTTCAGGAGCGTCGTGAGCTGAGCCTGGTCGGCGACCATGTTAATGTCGCAATCAGCGCATCCGCCGGGACCGGGATGTTCGCGCGAACCCGTCGCCAGATAGATCCTTGCCGGCAGATCCTTGTGGCTGGCCGCGTAGGCCGCCTCGCTTTGCAGGATCGCCCGGTCGGCGAACCAGATCGAAGGGCTGGTGAGGATGTAGCTGCGAAAGAGCTCCGGCTTATGGAACGCCACCCACAGTCCAAAGAGACCGCCATAGGACTGCCCCGCCAAGGTACGGTCGGCGCGGTCGACGCGATAGCGCGTTTCCACCAGCGGCAACACCGCCTGTCTCAGGAAGGTCAAATAAGCTTCGGCGCCGCCGGTAACGCCGTTGATCTCATGATCGCGCCAGGGGGTCAGGTCGCGCCGGCGGCTGTCTGCGGGAACCTCGCCGCGCGCGTATGAAAGGCCCACGATGATGAACTCACGGAACCGCCCGTGATTGAATGGGACCCGCGTCAGGCCTGAAGCGACCTGGAAGGTGTAGGGGCCGTCGGTGAGATAGAGCACGGGATACCGACGGCCAGCGTTCTCCGGTTTGTCGTACCCAGGCGGCGTCTTGACGTAGATTTCGTAGTCCCGACCCGACGCCGTCGCGCGCAGTGGGATCACCGTGCTGTTCTCGATGACGAAGCCGCCGGCCGCGCTCGGAGCCTTGGCCTCCACCGCGCCGGCGGCTCCCTCGGCGACGGCCCCCTTGATGGTGGTGGGGCGTCTTACGTCACCGCACGCGCTCAACACCATGGCCGCGAAGACGATCGCCGATCGTAGGGAGAATCGCATGAACGCCACCTGACGCTATTTTGAGGAGACCAGATCGATAGAGTTTAGGCGCTCCAGGGCGAGACGCCGAAGGCAGCCATCCCCAGAGATCTTATCGAAGATTCGAGAGGGTAGTTTCGCCGTCAGACGGCGACTGCTCGCAGCCAAGCAGCGTCAATCTGAAACGAACCATCCGGCTCAATCTCGAAATGTGCGTGCGTTGCCGCCGATGCTTTCGCTTGGATGGATCTGATCGCGGAAGTCGCCTCGGGCGAGGTGTTCATCCGCGCTGTCCAAGCCGCGAAATCCATACGCAAGCGCCAGCTCTGCACCTCGACCATCGCGAAGCCAGCTTGTTCCAAGGCCACGCCCCATTCAGCGACTCGATAGTCACGGGCGTGTGACGGATCGCGAAGAAGCTCAACTGCCTGGAGGTGCGTATCGAGCGCGGCGGCAGGCGGCGACACGATGTCAATGAATACCGCCACACAGCCCGGTTTGATCACACGCCGCGCCTCGCGCAGCCCAGCGACCAGATCGGGCCAATGATGCGCCGAGAAGCGGCTGACGATCAGGTCGAAGTGCGCCGCATCGAATGGTAGCCGTTCCACCGACGCGACATGACCACGGATGTTAGACAATGCGCGCCGCCGGGCTTCGCCTTCAACCACGGAGACCATCTCTGCCGAAAGGTCGCAGGCTACAACCTCGGTCGCGGGGGGCACCAGCGCATAGGCCGCGTGGCCGCCGCCAGTGCCCAGGTCGAGCACGCGCATACCCGGAGACGCCGCCGACAGGCTCGCCAAGCGCTCGAGATCGGCGCCTTGCGAATGGACCGTGCTGGCAACGTAGGCTGCCGCCTGCGGGCCGAACTGGGCGTCGGTCAGATCGTGATGGCTGCGGATCATCGCTGGGCCTCCTTTCGGCTGTACGTTGCGGTCGCGTGGCCTTCCGCCAGGACGTGATGCTTCATTGCGGCAAGCATCGTCTCGCCCGTGAAGCCCTCCGCTAAATCCAGCTTTGCGACGTCGAGCGCGAACACACGCACGACGTATCGGTGCGCCTTCTTGTCGTTGCGAGGCGGGCACGGCCCATCATAGCCGCCGTAGGGGCCAGCCTTATCAGGGGCGGCGGCAAAGAAACGGGCGTAGATGTTAGCTCCGCGGGTTCCATATTCGGTCCGGCCTAGTGGCTTACCGCCCTGGACCAGTCCGTTGCTGTCGGCGCCAGGAGCGATCGAGCGAACCCGTTCCGGTATGTCGGCGAGCACCCAATGATCGACAGCGATCCGCGGCGCCTCGCTCTCGATGACCTCGCCCGGCTTGTCGATACGACTGAAGTCGGCGGGTACATCGATGTCCCGCATGAGCAGGGCATAGGATCGCGTGCCCGCCGGCCCGGCCGACCACGTCACGCCAGGATTGATGTTGGCTTCGGCCGAGCCGGGCGGTGGGCAGAAAGCCTGACCATCGGCAAGACGGCCATCGGCCGCAGTGCCTTTGAGAGAGACCACCAAGCTAGTCTCGGATCGCGCCGGAAAAGGTAGCCAAGTCGCCGCCGCGAGAATTGCTGAAATTATGTAGCGTTGCATGGCCGTTCCGAGTCCGTTTGACCCTGTTGACGCTACGCTCGCTCGGCATATCGCGGCGGCCCGTACCGATCATTGATGGGCCGTAAACGATCAGGTCGCCGCAACCGTCCTTTTTGCTCGCGCCTCGGATGGACGCTCACCGAAGAGCCGTCGATACCGTGTCGCGAAGTGCGAGCGCGAGGTCATGCCCGTCGCCGCCAGCGTGTCCGCGACGTTGGCGCCCCGCTCAGTCAGTAGGACATGTGCAGCCGCCATGCGCTCGGCCGACACCAGCTTGGCGAAGCTCAGCCCCTCACGTCGAAGTTTGCGACGTAGCGTCGCTTCCGAGCAGCCCAGAAGGCTCGCCGCTTCCGCCGCCGTCCAGGGATGGTGCAGCCGATGAGCCAGGAGCCCTCGAAGCGTGTCACCAAGCGGCCTATCAGCATATTTCGGCGTCAGCGCGATGACGCCTCGTTCCGCCAGGACGAGGACGACCTCAAGGACGCGGTGCTGGCGTAGAGTCGATGACTGGGGCGTACCTACCGCCTCGTCGCGCCCGAAGGCGTGAATGAGCGCTTCGGTAAGGTCTACGTCCACGACGAGGCGCCTGCTTGCTGGCGCGGTCGAACCGACGAATTGCGGCCAACGCCGCGCGGCCTCGATCAGGATCGGGCGGGGAAGTTGTACGAAAAGCGCCCGGTAGAAGCCCGATCGGCTATCGGGGACGTTTGTTACATCTATCGGGACGCCCGCATTCGCCACGAATGCATCACCGGCATGATAGGCGTACTCGTGGATGCCGACCCGCACATCCTTCCTGCCTTCAAGCACGACGACCAATCCATCTGTCGGAAGCGTGAGATCAGCGAACCGTTCCTGCTCGCGCGCCACAAACGCTGAACAGGGAGGCGCGTCGGGGTGTCCGTCCATGACGCGGGTATCGCGTACCGCCATCGGCAGCAAACGCTTCCAGGCATTATCCTCACGATGGTTACCCTGCGTCATGAGCCCATTTCCGTTGCTTTGAGCTCTCCAATAAGAGGCTCGGTCGTGATCATGAACGTCCAACTCCTCCCCCGGCTGACGGCCCATTCGTAAGCCTTGGCGCAATACTTCCCGTAACGGAGGCTCGGCCTGGGACCAAGCGACGACGGCGGCGTCGAAAGGAAACCTAGAGCCCTTTCCGATCTGATTGGATCAATCAGATCGGATAAAAAGGGCTCTAATTCAAAAGTTTAGAGCATTTTTTGATCCGATAACCGTTTCACACTTATCGGAAAATGCTCTAGGACGACGAGTTCCATTGCCTTTCTTAGCCAAGATCACCTCTGCTCAGAGCCGAGCGAGGTAGTTGCTCGCTCGGTAGAGAAGGGCCGCAGCTGAACAGCATTGCGGCGACGACGGCCGATCCGATGCGCGTTGTGGGATCTCCGCGGCTCGGCCGCCGCAAGTCCATTTACATTGGAGCGGCTCCGACTGGCCGATCAGTTGGCTACGCGCCTCGCCGCTTCCGGCAGCTTTGAGTGCCGATTGAGTGAGTCATCGACTTGGCAAAAGCGAGTCATCTTCGGTGGCCGCGAAGACTCAAATCGGTGGCTGACTACACTTGGCTGTCGATCCAACAGCGGTGGAGCGTCTTGGCGTATCGTCGATATGCTGAGCTGCATCTGTCTTGGCGCCCTCGCGCCGCCCCTGGCGACGCATGGCGACGATCAAGGCTGGAATTATCGCGTCGGACAGTCATAAATCCATTTCGTGATGCGTCACACGAAATCGCTTGACCGTTTGGCCATTTCGTGAGACGACACACGAATGAACTCGAGAAACGACATCTTCGCGCGCTGGGAGCCCCGTAGGTTCGGGGCGGCCGAAGCTGAGCGCATCACGGGGGTTAGCCAGCACGTGCAGCGTGATTGGCGCCGTCGAAAAATCATCGGCCGAAAGGAAGAGGCCGGGCGGGTTCAATACGATCCCGTGGACTTGGCGGCCTTGGCCTTGATCCAGGTCTTGAGCCGGACCGGCCTGCCCCTAGAGCCCGACATTAACGTGCTGCACTGGGGAAAGCTCGCCATCACCAACGCGGCGCTCCGTGTTGATGGCGCGATCGAATACGCGCCGAGCGTCCCGCGTGCGCTAATTGAATCCACCCCAGAATACTTCCACCTCGAAAATCCTCCGAAACTGATGCTGGTCACGAATTTCGCGGCGGGGCCTGAGGGGATCGCGTTTGAATTCATGGAAGATATTCGAGATCTCACGTCGCTGTTGTCGGGCAGGGGTCTCGCCTCCGAGGATTCGTTCTCGGTCATCAATTTCGAGGCGATTGGCAGCAAGCTCGCGCGATCGGCGGCCTGCCCACTGTTCGACGTGCTGGAGCTTTCCCCTCGGCTGGGGGCGGGTGCTTGAAACGCGCCTGCCCGTTCATCGCGAGTTCGGGGCGGCCTTCGTTCAAAACGACACCACGTCCGCGCGGGCCGTTCCCATCCGTGGGGACGAATACCGGATTCAGATCCCATGCCAGGAAAGGGCGTCGGTGACTTCGAGTTTGACCTTCATGACCTTCACCCAGGTGATGGCGGCCTTGCAGATCAGCGACAAGACGCTGCGCACGCTCATCCTGACCGGTCAGCTACCGGCGACCAAGGTCGGAGCCCAGTGGCGCTTTCGTTCCGACGATTTCGAGAATTTCGGGAGGCATGATTGGCCCTCTATAAACGCGGCGACGTCTGGCACTACAGCTTCACGCTCAAGGGGTGGCGCTATCGCGGCTCGACCCATTGCCGCCGCAAAAGCGACGCGCTCCTCGTCGAAGAGCGCGAACGGCGCCATGCCGAGCTGGGCGGCTTATCGCGCGACAAGGAAGACTGGAGTCTAGAGGCCGTTTCGGACCTGTTTTTCACCGCCCGAGGCGCCGACAAGAAGTCCGCCGCTGATATCGCCGCGCGGCTAGAGACGACAGTGCGGCTCATTGGCCCCAACATGCTCGTTACCGAGATTAGCCCGAAAGTCATCCAGGCGGCGATCCAGGCCCGACGGTTGGAGCCTTCCAGGCGAGGGCGGCCACTTTCGAACGCAACGATCAATCGCGATCTGATCGACCAGACCCTGCGGCCGATGCTGCGCTTCGCCGCGCACAATCTCGAAATCCCCATCAAGCAGATCGTATGGCGCGAACTGCGCCTTCCCGAGCCGCGGGGCAGAACGCGGACTTTCAAGGCCCAGGAGCTGGCCGCCTGGCGCGCCAACCTGCCCGCATGGCATCGGCCGGTCTTCGATTTCTTCGTTCGCTACGGCGTCCGCTTGGGTGAAGCTTTCTTCCATTGCGACGCCGTGGATCTGGAGCGCGGCGAGGTCGTGCTTCGAACGCGTAAGGCCGGCGACGACCATGTTCTGCCACTCCTGCCCGAGGACGTTTCAGACCTCGCGGCCCGGATCGGCCGAGCGCGCGCGGCAGGGATCGACACGCCGTGGCTTCGGCAAATGAAGGACGGGAGCCTGCGTCCCATTACCTACGGCGGCTTTGCGTGGGCCTCCCGCAAGGCGCTCGACAAGGCTGGGATCGAGGACGCGCGACCCGCGCACGACCTGCGCCACCATGCCGCCACCGAGATCACGCGACGCGGTGGCCTGAAGGCTGCCCAGGTCGTCCTTGGCCATGCCTCGATCATCTCGACACAGCGTTACGCCCACCCCAATCGCGCCGACACGCTCGCCGCGCTCGGTCACAAAATCGACCACAGTGACGAAACTCAAGAAAAGAAAGTCAACGAAAACAGATGACTAATGCCATGCTCGAGCGGTTTTTAAGTCCGGCGCGTCTACCGATTCCGCCGCGTCCCCATGTGCAAGCAAGGCCTTGCATGCCCGTAATTCTTGCGTCGAGTTTGTTTGAAGGCGGTGAGGCGTGGGCTCGACCTTCGAGCGGCGGGACGGTGAGCAATCAGGCTCGCTAAGCCGCCGGTGAAGGAGGCCGGGCGCGGTCCGTGTCATTTGGCAAGCGGGGCTGCCGAAGGGGTGGGGGCGGAGGCCCTTCCTCCTCGCCGTTCTTGGCTGGGAAAGAAGGGCCGCCTTCTTCAGGGCTTTTGCGTCGCGCGCTGACGATCGAGCGCGCGCGCTTGGCTGTCGGTCACTTCGTAGTTCGTCGCCCCTGTGGAGGCGTTCGTCGCCGCGAGTTCAGCCGATACCGCGCCGGAACCGCGAGCGACCCGGTTCTGCAGCCAGTCGATATACAGCAGGCGATCCGCGGCGGTCATGCCCACGTCGAAAGTCGGGCCTACGCCTGGGACGCGGGCGACGCCCACGGCCGCCAGGGTCTTGCCCCCGCCCTCGACGACAACGGTCTCGTAGTAGTGCTTGGCCTGCTCCCAGCGGCCGGTGCGCAGGTAGCCAGTGGCGAGGTTGAAGCGGTTCTTGATCGACGGATCTTTCTCGACCGCGCGCTTCAACTCGTTCGTTGCGAGCCAGTCGTTGCCGCGTTCCATGCGGCTCAGTGGCTTATCCAGCTGCTCGTAGGGAGCTAAGGTAGTTGCAGTAGACGTCAAGTCTTGGGCCGAAGAGGGTGCGCTAGCGAAAATCAAGACAATGCTAGCGGCGGCGGGGATGGCCATGGATTTGTAAATTTTCATGCTGTTGATGCTCCGGTTTGGATTTTCGGATTCAAATCCAATTTCGAGTTATATTTTCCCGCCTATTTGAGTCGAAGGTAGTATTGTCTTCCTGGGATAGATTCATCGTTATTTATGCGGCAATTGTTTTGTGGATTTTATATATTGTCGCATTTTCCTATTATGATTGATTGTCCAGGGCTGCCGTAAAAAGTGTCACGGGCGTTCAAAGATTGATCAATTTTTTCGTGACCAATTCTATTAACTCCATTTAAAAGTGCAATCGGGTCTTCCTCAAAATGAGTTTCGATTTGATCTCCCGGGAAAGCGACTGTTGGGCTCAATCTGAGGTGGTTACCGGCTGGGCTCGACGCCGGATGCACGCGTGCTAGCGTCCCTCTTTGGTCAAACGAGGGGAGGGTCCGATGCTTAGGGCGATCAAGGGCGCGGCTTTGGCGACGGCGACGGCGACGGCGGCGATGGCGGGGCTTGCGATAGGCGGCGCGGCCGGGGCGGTCGAGGTCACGGCGGTCAGCGCCGCGCGGCTTCTGGATGTGTCGTCGGGCAAGTATGTCGACAAGCCTCTGGTGATCGTCACCGACGGGCGGATCACGGCGGTGGGCAAGAAGGGCGATCCCGTTCCCAAGGGCGCGAAGTTGATTGACCTGCCCGCCGCGACCCTGCTGCCCGGCTTGATCGACATGCACGTCCACCTCGACAGCCTGGCCGAGATCGGCGGCTACAACAGCCTGCAGTACGGCGATCGCTTCTGGAGCGTGGTGCAGACCGCCAACGCCAAGAAGACCCTGGAGGCGGGTTTCACCACCGTTCGCAATGTCGGCGCGGCCGACTATGACGACGTGGGCCTGCGCGAGGCCATCGACGCGGGCTATGTCCCCGGTCCGCGCGTGGTGACGGCGGCCATCTCGTTCGGCGCCACCGGCGGCCATTGCGACTCGACCTTCTTCCCGCCGTCGATGGACCAGAAGAACCCGCTCAACAGCGACAGTCCCGAAGAGGCGCGCAAGGCCGTTCGGACGCTGAAGAAGTACGGCGCCCAGGTCATCAAGATCTGCGCCACAGGCGGGGTCTTCTCGCGCGGCAACGAGCCCGGCCAGCAGCAGCTGACCTATGAGGAGATGAAGGCCGTCGTGGACGAGGCGCACATGGCCGGCCTCAAGGTCGCCGCGCACGCCCATGGCGCTTCGGGCATCCGCGAGGCTGTGCGGGCCGGGGTGGACACCATCGAGCACGCCAGCCTGGTCGACGACGAGGGCATCAAGCTGGCGGTCCAGAAGGGCGCCTACTTCTCGATGGACATCTACAACACCGACTACACCCAGGCCGAGGGCAAGAAGAACGGCGTCCTGGAGGACAATCTGCGCAAGGACCGCGACATCGGCGAGATCCAGCGTCAGAACTTCAAGAAGGCGCTGCTGGCCGGGGTGAAGATGGTCTACGGCACCGACGCTGGCATCTACCCGCACGGCGACAACGCCAAGCAGTTCGCGGTCATGGTCCGCTATGGCGCCTCGCCGCTGCAGGCGATCCAGTCGGCGACGATCACCGCCGCCGAAGCTCTGGGCCACAGCAAGGACCTGGGCCAGGTCTCGACGGGGCGCTACGGCGACATCATCGCGGTGGCGGGCGATCCGCTGACGGACGTCACGGTGCTGGAAAAGCCGGTCTTCGTGATGAAGGGCGGGGCGGTGTACCGGCGACCCTAGGTCGGGATTTCTGACAAGACGTCGGGGCGCGAGGCGAGGGCTCTCTCGGGGCTCCGCGCCAATATGCCGCGCCGGTTCAGCGGTTTGGCGCGCCTCGACCGGATCGCTCGCTTGCCTCGCTGATGGCAAGGTCGACGGCCGTGGAGACGCCGTCATGAGTAGAACAACCGCCCATCGCGCTTTCCGGCGGACGATGAACCTGATCGCCGGGGGTAAGCCCCTGGCGCTGGCGCTGAAAGCCATCGTCCAGGCGGTGGAGGCCGAGGATCCTGAGATCCTCTGCAGCATCCTGCTGCTGGACGCGGATCGCCGTCGTCTGGTCATGGGCGCCGCGCCCAGCCTGCCCGACTTCTACAACCAGGCCATCGAGGGGGTGGAGATCGGCCCCTCGGTTGGCTCGTGCGGAACGGCGGCCTATCTCGGGCGCCGGGTGACCGTCGACGATATCCAGACCAATCCGCTTTGGGCGGACTTCCGGGAGTTGGCGGCCGAGGCCGGCCTGGCGGCCTGCTGGTCGGAGCCGATCCGCGCGCTGGACGACGCGGTGGTCGGCACCTTCGCCATTTATCACCGCCAGGTCAGCAAGCCGAACAGGGAGGACATCGCGTTCATCGAGGCGGCCGCGCAACTGGCGGCGATCGCCATCGACCGTCGACGCGCCGAGGAGGAACTGGCGGCCAGCGAACTTCGCGCCCGGCTTGCGGCCGAACAGGCGATGGAGACGGCGCGGAACCTGTCGAGCTTCTTCGACGTGTCGGCCGACCTGCTCTGCATCCGCGACATGGAGGGGCGCTTCGTCAAGGTGAACCGAGCCTGGGAGGCGGTTCTTGGCCACCCGGTCGAGCTGCTTGAGGGCGCCGATCTTCTGCCTCTGCTGCACCCCGACGACCTGTCGAGCACGCGCGCGCTCATGGAGCAAGCCGACGAGGATGGCGAGGTCAACGGCTTCGTGAACCGCTATCGGCGCGCCGATGGGTCCTACTGCCAGCTGGAATGGCGGGCGCGGCGCTGCGGCGACTTGGTGTTTGGCGTGGCGCGCGACGTCACCGAACGCCTGCGGATCGAGGCCGAGATGGCCGAGGCTCGGCGCGCGGCGGAGACGGCCAACAAGGCCAAGAGCGACTTCCTGGCCAATATGAGCCACGAAATCCGCACGCCGCTGAACGGGGTCATCGGCATCGCCGCTGCCCTCGGCGAGACAGCTCTGAGCTCGCGCCAGGCGGAGATGGTCGACCTGATCCGGCGGTCCGGCGAGACCCTGGAGAGGCTGGTCTCCGACATCCTGGACGTCTCCAAGATCGAGGCCGGACAGATGACCATCCAGGCGCAAGCCTTCGACCTGGACGCGGTGCTCGATGGCCTGCTGGACGTCACCCGGCTGCGGGCCAAGGAGAAGGGTGTTGGACTTTGCGTCGAGCGGAGCCCGACTTCCCGCGGCGGTTTCCTGGGCGACAGCGTGCGGATAGGTCAGGTGCTGAGCAACCTGCTGTCCAACGCCGTGAAGTTCACCGATCGGGGCGAGGTCACCGTTCGTATCGAGGTCGAGGACCAGGACGGCGACCAAGCCTCGCGTCTGTACGTCGAGGTCGAAGATACCGGCGTCGGTTTTGATGCGGCCAAGGTCGAGATGATCTTCCAGCGCTTCAGCCAGGCCGACAGCACGATCACGCGCCGGTTTGGCGGATCGGGCCTGGGTCTATCGATCAGCAAGGCTCTGGTTGAAATGATGGGCGGGCAGATCACGGCGCGGTCCGAGCCAGGCTCGGGCAGCCTGTTCCGGGTTGTGCTGCCGCTGCACCGAACCGAGGCGGAAGTCGCCATCGACGTCGATCCCAGCTTGCCGGGCGTCCAGGCCAAAGGTCTGAGGGTGCTGCTGGCCGAGGATCATCCGATCAATCAGCGCGTGGTGCAGCTGATGCTCGAGCCCTGCGGGGCCGCCGTGACGGTGGTGGAGAACGGGGCCCAGGCGGTCGAGGCTGTGGCTGCACGGCCCTACGATGTGGTTCTGATGGACATGCAGATGCCGGTCATGGACGGCTTGGCGGCCACCCGCGCGATCCGAGCCCGCGAGGCTGGAGGGCGGCGCACGCCGATCATCATGCTCAGCGCCAACGCGATGGCGGGCCACCGCCAGGACGCCCTGATGGCCGGGGCGGACCTGCATGTCGCCAAGCCGGTCACGGTCGCGGCTCTGCTGGACGGGATCGGTCAGGTGATGGCGGCCGATACGCGTCGCGCGGGCTGATGGCGGTGGTTTTTCTTCACCTTTGCCGGCTGAACGCCTAAATCGAGCGGCCTGCGGCCTTGGGCCGCCGAAACCCCGTTTGGACTTGGCCGCGTGATCACCTTTAAGGACGTCTCCAAAACCTACGCTAAAGGCGGCCACCCGGCGCTCAGCGCCGTGTCGCTGTCCGTCGCCGCCGGAGAGGTGTTCGGCGTGATCGGCGCCTCGGGCGCAGGCAAGTCGACCCTGATCCGGCTGATCAACGGCCTGGAAACCCCAAGCGGCGGCCAGGTGATCGTCGACGGCGACGACGTGGCGGCCCTGGGCGTCGAGGGTCTGCGGGCGCTGCGCCGCCGGGTCGGGATGATCTTCCAGCACTTCAACCTGCTGTCAGGCAAGACGGTCGCCCAGAACGTCGCCTTTCCGCTGAAGCTGGCCGGCCGTCCCGCCGCCGAGGTCAAAGCGCGCACGGCCGAGCTGCTGGAACGGGTGGGCCTTATCGCACATGCCGACAAGTATCCGGCCCAGTTGTCGGGCGGCCAGAAGCAGCGCGTCGGCATCGCCCGGGCTCTCGCGACCGGTCCCAAGGTGCTGCTGTGCGACGAGGCCACCAGCGCGCTGGATCCCGAAACCACCGAGCAGATCCTGGACCTGATCTCGGGCCTGAACCGGGAGCTTGGCCTCACCATCGTGCTGATTACCCACGAGATGGACGTCGTCCGCCGCGTCTGCGACCGCGTCGCCGTGCTGGAAGCCGGCCGCGTGGTGGAAGAGGGCGCGGTCGAGGACGTCTTCCTGCATCCGGTCAGCGACACCGCCCGCCGCTTCGTGCGCGAGGCGGACGGCGAGATTGTCACGGCGCCGGGCGTCGGCGGCCGCCTGGTGCGCCTGACCTTTAAGGGCGAGGCGACCTACAAGCCGGTGCTGGGCGAGGTCGCCCGCGTCACCGGCGTCGACTATTCGATCCTGGGCGGGCGCATCCATCGCCTACGCGAGACGCCCTATGGCCAGTTGACCCTGGCCCTGACCGGCGGCGACGTCGCCGCCGCGATCAAGAGTTTCGAGGCGTCCGGCGTCCGCGTCGACGACCTGACCGGGGAGGCCGCCCGATGAGCGCTGGAACCTTCGACTTCGCCAATGTCGACTGGAGCGAGATCGGCCAAGCGACGCTGGACACCCTGGCCATGCTGGGCGGCTCGATGGTGCTGACCATCGCCCTGGGCCTGCCGCTGGGCGTGATCCTGTTCCTGACCGGCAAGGGCCAGATGCTGGAGAACCGTCTGGCCAACGGCGCGCTGTCGCTGCTGGTCAACATCCTGCGCTCGGTGCCGTTCGTGATCCTGCTGATCGTGATGATCCCGCTGACCGTGGCCCTGGTCGGCACCTCGCTGGGCGTGGCCGGCGCGATCCCGCCGCTGGTCGCGGGCGCGGCTCCGTTCTTTGCCCGCCTGGTCGAGACCGCCCTGCGCGAGGTCGACAAGGGCGTGGTCGAGGCCAGCTTCGCCATGGGCGCCAAGCGTCGTCAGGTGGTGCTGGGCGCGCTGCTGCCCGAGGCCCTGCCGGGCCTGATCGCGGCGGCGACCGTCACCGCCATCGCGCTGGTGGGCTACACCGCCATGGCCGGCGTCGTCGGCGCGGGCGGCCTGGGCGATCTGGCTGTGCGCTTCGGTTATCAGCGCTTCCAGACCGACGTGATGATCGTGACCGTGGTGCTGATGCTGGTGCTGGTGCAGATCCTGCAGATGGTCGGCGACGCGGTGGTGCGCCGCGTTTCGCACCGCTAAAACTGTCGTCCCGGCCAAGCGCGGAGCGCGCCGAGCCGGGACCGTCGGAAGCGCCGCGCTCGTGGTGGTCCCGGGTCTACGCTTCGCTCCGCCCGGGATGACACGAAAAAGACTATGACCGAGACCATCGACCTCCACTGGGATTCCGTGCTCGCCGCCAGCTTGATTGGCAAGACCCTGCTGATGAACCTGACCTTCCTCGACGACGACGGCGAGGTGGTCGAGCGCCAGCAGTTCTTCGGCGTGGTGATCGACGCCGACGAAGGGGAGGGGATCACCCTGGACCTGCTGGGTGAGCACGACGGCGACACCTACACGCTGCCGCCTCAGACCTCGGCCATCAAGGCGGCGGAGGCCGGTGTCATCAGCCTGGCCGGCGACAAGCCCGATTTCGTGGCCAGTTGGATCATCCACGGGCCGCCGGATGTCGCCAACGACCTTGATGATGAGGCCGATCAGGCCTGATCGAATGGGAACGGCAGCCGGCCGGCCTTGAACAGGATGTCGGGGTTCTCGTCGTAGTCGCCCAGTTCGACATCGGCGCTGGCCGAGAAGGCGACGACCCCCTCGCGTAGAGGCGCCAGCCGTTCGGCCTTGCGACGCGCCTCTTCGGCCGTCTTGCAGCCGATCTGCTGCTCGGCCTTCAGGCCCTTGCCGCGCCCGGCGACATAGGCTTGCACGATGTGGACGGTTTCCTTGGCCATCCCCATCCAAGCGGCCTGTTCGTGGGCGGCGTCAAGCGCTGTCCGGGCAAAGCCGGCGGACCTCGACGGGGCCTCAGGAAATCTGATTTCCTCCGACCGCCGTATCAGGGCAAAAGCCTACCCGTTCGATCGCCTTATGGAGCCGTTCATGGTCGCCCGCCGCGCTGTTCTCGTTTTCGGTCTCGCCGCCCTGGCGGTCTCCGGCATGACGCTCGCCGCGTGCGGCTCCAAGACGCCTAAGGCCAGCGACGCCAACACCCTGACCATCGCCGCCACGGCCATCCCCCACGCCGAAGTGCTGGAGTTCATCAAGCCCAAGCTGGCGGCCGAGGGACTGAACCTCGAGATCAAGGTCTTCAACGACTACGTCCAGCCCAACGTCCAGGTCGCCGAGAAGCGCATCGACGTCAGCTACTTCCAGACCCTCCCGTATCTGGAGACCTTCAACCGCGACAAGGGGACCAACCTGATCCCCATCGTGGGCGTCCACGTCGAGCCGATCGGGACCTATTCGGCCAAGTGGAAGTCGCTCGCCGAGGTTCCGAACGGCGCCACGATCGCCATCCCTAACGACGCCAGCACCGAGGGCCGGGCCCTGATCCTGCTGGCCAAGAACGGCGTCATCGGCCTGAAGGACCCGACCAACGCTCTGTCGAACCTGAAGGACATCACCAGCAATCCGAAGAACCTGAAGTTCAAGGAGTTGGAGGCGCCGTCCCTGCCGCGCGTGCTGAATCAGGTGGATCTCGCGGTGATCAACACCAACTACGCCCTCGACGCCAAGCTGAACCCCGCCAAGGACGCCCTGATCATCGAGGACAAGACCAGCCCCTATGTGAACTACCTGGTCGGCCGTCCGGACAACAAGGACGACCCGCGCGTGAAGAAGCTGGCCGCCGCGCTTACCTCGCCCGAGGTGAAGGCCTTCATCGAGAAGCAGTATTCGGGCGCGGTGGTGCCGGCGTTCTGAGGGGCTACGACAAAGATGCTCCCCCGCGATGCGGGGGAGCTGTCGCGGAGCGACTGACGGGGCAAGCGCTGCTTAGCCCGAGCTAGCCCCCTCCGGCCCTCTGGGCCACCTCCCCCGCGTCGCGGGGGAGGATCTAACCGCTAGTCACCCCTAACATTTCACTCTACCTATCAGCGTCCGTACGCCTCGGAGACCCCATGGCCTCGCCCTCGCTGAAATCGTCCGGCAATCGCACCCTGGTGCTGGATGTCGCCAATTCCTCAGGGCTGGAGGACTGGTCGCCAGACCTGCAGAAGACCAAGGTCTATGAGCGCATCCTGCTGGACCTGATCCTGGGGGAGCTGGCGGCCGGGTCGCGGCTGGACGAGCAGTCACTGGCCGCGCGTTACGAGGCGGGTCTGGCGGGCGTTCGCGACGCCCTGGGGCGCTTGGCGCTGGAGGGGCTGGTCATGCGCCGCGCCCGCTCGGGCACCACGGTCGCGCCGCTGGACCTGGTCGAGCTCCGCCAAGGCTATGAGGCGAGGGTGCTGATCGAGCCGCACTGCGCGGCGCTGGCCGCCCGCAACGCCTCCAAGGCCGACGCCCAGGCGATGTACGACGTCTTCGCGGACGGAGAAGAGGCCGCCCGCACCTGCGACCTGCCGGCCCTGGTGGCGATGGACCTGCGCTTCCACGCCCTGGTCGCGCGGGGCTCGGGCAATCTCGCCCTGGCCCGCATCCTGATTCCGCTACAGCACAAGGCCGCTCGGTTCTGGGTGTTCTCGTTCAACGGCGCCACCGAGCAGGAGCTGCTGGATGAGATCGAGGAGCACCGCCAGGTCGCCCGCGTGATCGCCGGCGGCGACGTCGAGGCCTCCCGCGCGGCGATGTTGCGCATCCTCAATGTCCAGCCCGAGGCGCAGACGCGACCCCACGTCGGCGCGACCTGAAGGCCCCTGCGTCACCTGCGGCTTTCAAGTCACACGGTCTTCGCAATCTAAACTAAAATGTCAGAAGGCATTTTGACGAAGATCAAGCCATCCCCAGATATCGGTCCGTAACCGCCGAGCTTCGGCGTGAGGATCTTGTGCGATGCCCTCTCGAACCCTGCTGCTGTCCGCAAGCCTGCTGGCGCTCTCCGCCGTCGCCGCGCGCGCCGAGATCCAGGTCGCCGACCAGGTCGACGCGGTGGTGATCGTGGCGCGCGACAAGGCGGGCCTTCTGGAGAAGGCGCCCAGCCGCACGGTCTTCGGGATCGACAAGCCGCTGATCGAGACGCCGCGCTCGGCCAGCCTGATCAGCGACCTGACGCTGGAGCGCTACGGCGTCGAGACCCTGGATGACGCCACCAAGGTCGCGCCGGGGACCCACACCGCCAGCTTCTACGGCGTGCCCGGATCGCTGAACATTCGCGGGGCGTTGGCCGAGAACTACTTCCGCGGCTTCAAGCGGGTGGAGAACCGAGGGACCTATTCAACCCCGATCGGCGGCGCGGCGCGGATCGAAATCCTTCGCGGGCCGCCGACGCCGGTCTATGGCGCGGGCAAGGTCGGGGGTCTGGTCAACTTCATCCCAAAGTCCGCCCGCGACGAGGGGCGCTTTCTGGCCGCGCCAGAACGGGAGATCGCCGTCACCTTCGGCAGCTACAACAAGAAGCTGATCACCGGCCAGTTCGGCGCGCCGATCACGTTGGGGCCGGTTCAGGGCGGCGTCTATGTCTATGGCGAGGCCGAGGACAGCCACAGCTACTACAAGGGGATCTATCCGCGTCACCAGACGCTGGAGGTCTCGGCCGACTTCGACCTCGGCAACGGCTGGAGCACGGCCTTCGGCGGCATGGCCTTCCACAGCGACGGCGATGTGCAGACGCCGGGCTGGAACCGCCTAACGCAAGACCTGATCGACAACCGGACCTACATCACGGGGCGTGATGCGACGCTTCGGGACACCGACGGCAACGGCAAGATCACGCCCAGTGAGATCGGCGCCTATCCCTACGCCAGCGCCCTCTATCTGCCGTACTACGGCTACCCGACCACGGACGCCGTCCACACGCTGGACGTCGGGGTCGGAACCACCAAGCTGGACCGCCGCACGGTCTATATCAGCCCCGCCGACTTCTCGAAGACCAACACCCAGACCCTGTACTTCGACCTCGCTAAGGACCTGGGCGGAGATCGGTCGCTGACGCTGCAGCTGTTCCACGACCGCCAGGACAACAAGCGCTTCGTCTCGTACGGCTATCCCTCGGCCGTCGACGCTAAGGTCAGTGAGGTCCGTCTGACCTACGCCTTCCCCACCGAGTTCGGCCCCGTGCGCGCGCGCACCCTGACGGGCGTGTCGCACCGGTGGTTCGAAGGGCGGCGGCGCGAGAGCTATAATAGCGGCCTGATCGCGCTGGACCGTCGCGACATCAGCTATGGCGCCACCGCGACCGACACGATCGACAGCCCGTTCGACGACGAGCCCGGCGGGATCGGCGTGCGCTGGGAGAACGACAACCGCTCGACCTGGAAGCAGACCGGCGCCTTCGTCACCTCCGACATCGTCGCCGGGCGCTGGAATCTGGTGCTGGGCGGTCGCTGGGACCGGTATTCGGTCGAGAGCCAGGACACCGGCTTCCTCAGCTATACGGTCGCGGGCCGTCAGTCGGCCGACCGTGACAAGGCCACCTGGAGCGCCAGCCTGACCTACAAGCTGCCGGCCGGCCTGATGCCCTACGCCAGCTACGCCAAGGCTTCGGCGCTGGAGATGAGCCAGGGCGGCGACATCGCACCGGGCCTGGTCGCCGACGGCTCCTGGCTGTCCAGCTCAGACCTCTCCGAGGCCGGGGTGAAGTTCCAGCTGCTGCGCGGGACCCTGATCGGCTCCCTGGCCGCCTATCGCCAGACCCGCACCCAGATCGCTGGCGCGATCTCGCCGCCGACCGTGCAAGGGTTGCGGTCCAAGGGCGTGGAGCTGGAAGTCCGCTGGCTGGCTTCCGAGCGGCTGTCCTTCACCTTCGCTGGCAATAACCAGCGCACGACGGTGAAGGGTCCCGATGCGTCGTTCCAGTACATCCCGGCCTACACGGCTGGCATCCCGGGCGCGCAAGGCTACGGCGGCTCTTACGTCGTCTGGAGCTTTGCCAGCCTGCCAGGGCGCGGCGGCGACTACGCCTATACGCTGATCCCCAAGTCGGTGCTCAGCCTGTATGGGACCTATACCAGCAAGGATCATGACTGGGGACGCGCGGGCGCGACGCTCGGCGTCAGCCATGTGGGCCGCACCGCCGGCACGGTCCAGAACGCGGTGCACTATCCCAGCTATGACCTGGTCAACGCGTCGGCGTTCGTCGCCCGCGGGCCTTACACGGTGTCGATCAATGTCGATAACCTGTTCGACACGTTCTATGTCACACCTGACGCCGACACCTACGCCAACCTGGGCGCCCTGCCGGGCAAGGGACGCGAGTGGCGTGCCACCTTGAAGCGGACGTTCTGACCTTGACCAGCTCCGAGACCCGCTTCCGCCCATGGCTGCTGCTGGCGGCGTTCAGCCTGCTGCTGTTCCTGATCACAGCCTCGACCTATGGCTCGCTGGGCGTCGTCCTGCCAGCGATGATCGGTGAGCTGAAATGGAGCTTCGAGAAGGCGTTCCTGGGCTTTTCGGTGCTGGGCGTCTTCACCGGCGCCTCGTCCTGGCTGCCGGCCATCCTGATCCGGCGGATTGGCGTGCGCGGGACATTGCTGGCCGGCGCAACCGTACTGGCCGCCGGCTTTGTCGGGATCGCCAACGCAGAGAGCCTGATCAGCTACTACGCCGGCGCGGCGGCGTGCGGCGTCGGCTTCCAGATGGCGGCGCTGATCCCGGGCACCCACGTGCTGTCATCGCTGTTCAAGAAGCGCGCCCTGCCGTTCGGAATCTACTTTACCTTCGGCTCGCTGGGCGGAGCGGCGGGGCCGTGGATGGCGCTGACTCTGATGGGCGCCAGCGGCGACGACTGGCGGCAGTATTGGATCATCCAGGCCGTCTTGGCGGCGGTGGTGGGCCTGGTCTGCGCCCTGATGGTCGGCGGCTCGAAGTGGCTCGCCGCGGCGGCCCACGAGGTCGATCTCGAGGTCGAGCAGGAAGCCCGCGAGGCGTCTGCCACCGCGCGTATCTACCTCACGCCTTATGAATGGACCGTGCCGCAGGCTCTGCGCACGCCGCAGTTCTATATCCTCGTCGCGGCCTATTTCAGCCACCTCTTGGTCGGGGTGACGGTGGCCAGCGTTTCGGTCACGCACCTTACGGAGCTGGGCGTGGCCGCTGGCGTCGGCGCGGTCGCGGCGGGCGCCCTGGCCGCCAAGATGCTGAGCCTGGAATCCCTGATGCAGACCCTGGCGCGGCTAGGCGGCGGGGCGCTGGGCGACCGGGTCGATCCGCGTTGGCTGCTGGTCTTCGCCCAAGCGATGCTGGTGGTTGGCCTGCTGGCCCTAGCCAATGCCGCGACCCCGGCTCTGATGCTGGTCTATGCGATCGGCACGGGTCTGGGCTTTGGCCTGACGGTGCTGGCCGTCACGGTGCTGCTGCTGAACTACTACGGCCGCCAGAGCAATCTGGAGCTCTTTTCGCTGACCTGCCTGGTGGGCGCGGTCTCGGCGGCGGGGCCCTTCATCGCCGGGGCCATGCGCGACCGGCTGGGTGGTTTCGCCCCGACTTTCCAGCTGTTCGCGGCGGTGACTGCGGTGGTGTTCGTCGCGGTCTTGCTCATGCGGCCGCCCAAGGCGCCGGCGGTCTAAAAGAAAAAGCCGCCTCGGCGAACCGGGGCGGCTTTCCCTTATCTAACCTTGGCGGGCTGTCTTAGAAGACGGCCTTCAGGCCAACGACGAAGCGGCTGCCGTAAATCTTGCCCAGGCCGTGCTCGTCGGTGTCGTGATAACGGACGTCCAGGCCCAGCTTGTCGGTCAGGGCGTAGGTCGCGCCGATGTTCCAGGTCGCGTAGTCGCCAGCCGACTTGTCGTACTCCTGGTGACCCAGGGCGGCGCTGACGGTCACCTTGTCCATGACGGGGACCGCGCCGTTGATCTCGTAGTAGAAGGACTTGCCGAGATCGGTCGAGTATTCCGGCGAATAGTAGAGGGCGAGGCCGACGGTGGCCGGACCGACCGGGCGAGAGGCAGCAGCCTTCGCCTCGAAATAGCTGAACGCGCCGGGGGCGCCCTTGTCCTTGGCGTAGCTGTAGTACAGCACGCCGAAGTCCAGCGAGGTGTCGCCGACCGTCGGGCGCAGGCCCGCGTAGAAGTCGACCTCGGTGCTCGGGTCATCGGTCCCGAAATCGACGTTCGAGGCCCAGACGCCCGCGTAGCCGATGCCGTAGGTGGCGTCCACACCACCCTGGATGGTCGGATCTTCCTGGGTTTGGCTCACGCCGCGGAAGACGTAGTCGCTGGCCACGCCGACATTGTAGGAAAGCTTCAGCTCTTGAGCCATCGCGGCGCCGCTGAGGGCGACCGTGGCCGCAGCGGCGGCCAGTGCAATCTTCATGGCTTTCATTGTTTTATCCCCTTCTGTGTGTCGTCTCCCGGGTTGGTTCCCGAGCCCCGACGCGCCTGCAAGCGCATTTGCGTCCCTCACTGATTAGCGGTGGACGTGTCCTTAGTTGCAATCGGGACGCGCGAAGCGCCAGCCAGAAGGGCGCCTCGCGCTCAAAGTTTGGGCGCAGTGTGACGATTTTGCTTCAGAACGTACGCACGTGCGCAACAGGCAGGGGAAAGTCGAAACACGCTTGTCGTGTGGCGCGATTGCCGCCGTGAACGCGGTGAATCGCCCCTAGCGCATCGACAGGCTGGCGCCGCCCAGATGCAGCCCGGCGTCCACCAGAAGCGTCTCGCCCGTGACATGGCGCGAGGCGGGCGAAGCTAGGAAGACGGCCGCGCCGGCGATGTCCTCGGCCGTGGAGGCGACTTTGAGGGGTGTTGCGGCCGCTGCGCCGGCCCTCAGGCGCTCGACCCGATCGGCGTCCATAGCCTTGCCGAACCACGGGGTGTCGATGAAGCCGGGGCAAATGGCGTTGACACGGATTCGCGGCGCCAGGGCGCGGGCCAGTGACAGGGTCATGGTCGTCATGGCGCCCTTCGAGGCTGCATAGGGCACCGACGATCCGTTGCCGACGACACCAGCGATCGAGGCGGTGTTGACCACCGCGCCCGACGCCGGCGCGGCCTCCAGCAGCGAGCGGGCGGCGCGCACCATCTGGAAGGCGCCGACTACGTTGACCGAATAGAGGCGCAGGAAGTCCTCGGCGTCCACCGCGTCGAGATCGGCGTGGTTTGGGGCGAACTTGGTGACGCCGGCGTTGTTGAACAGAGCGTCGATCCGGCCTGTTGACGAAGCGGCCTCGGCGATCTTGCGGCAGTCCGCGTCCTGCGCGACGTCGCCTTGGACCAGCGCGGCCTTGGCGCCCTGAGCCTCGACCAGGCGGGCGGTCTCTTCGGCTTCCTGTGCGCTGCGGGCGTAGTTGACGACCACAAGGCCCGCGCCGCGTCGCGCGGTCTCGACCGCGATCGCGCGGCCAAGGCCGGTGGAGGCGCCCGTGATCACCACGGTGAAGCCGTCGAAGTCCCGTCCCAGCATCGCTTTTCTCCCCAAACGCTTGTTGGAGGTGTTGTAGCGAGGGGCGCGTGGCTTGTCTCGTGGGCCTAAGTCTTGTCTTGAGAGGGGGGGAGGCCTAAATCGCGGCGATGACCGATCTGAACGTCACCCAGCTGGGCCGCGTCGTCGACGCGCCCGACAGCCCCGAGGCCGCCGTCCTTGAGCGCGTGCCCAATCCGCAGAGCGACGTGCTGTATCTGGCCCGCTTCGTCGCGCCGGAGTTCACCTCGCTGTGCCCCGTCACCGGCCAGCCCGACTTCGCGCATCTCGTCATCGACTACGCGCCGGGCGACTGGCTGATCGAGAGCAAGTCGCTGAAGCTCTATCTGACCAGCTTCCGCAACCACGGCTCGTTCCACGAGGACTGCACGGTCAAGGTGGCGCGCAAGATCGTCGAGATCGCCCAGCCGCGCTGGCTTCGCATCGGCGGCTACTGGTACCCGCGCGGCGGCATCCCGATCGACGTGTTCTGGCAAACGGGACCGGCGCCGGAAGGCCTGTGGGTCCCCGAGCAGGGCGTCGCGCCCTATCGCGGGCGAGGCTGATCTAGAGCTTCGAGAGCCTGCGCCGGTTCGCTCGGACCTTGCGGCGCAGGTGGGCGAGGGAGCCCGAGGCGATGGCCGGCCCACTCGCGCCGAGCTTACCGGTCGCGGCCAGGGTCTGAAGCGCCAGGCCGGCGGCGAGCTTCTCACTGACCATCAGCTGGGCTTCGGCCTGGGCCGCCGCGCCGCCCGCAGCCAGCTTCATCATGCGCAGACCGATCACGGTCGACGCCTCCAGTCCCAGCGCCCAGCTGTCGAAGGCCAGGCGGGTCCAAGGGTCCTTGCGTCGCGTCATCCAATCGTTCTCCGTGCTGGCCCCATCAACGCCTGGGCGCTAGTTCGGGCTCCAATAGCTGGTCAGCGCCGTAGCGTCGGGACGCTGCCGCTCCTGCGGCTGCTCGTTCGCCGCGCCGATATAGAGATAGCCCGCGACCTTCTCGTCCGGGCCGACGCCCAGGATTTCCAGCGCGCGCGGGTCATAGCTGTACCAGTCGGTGATCCAGTTGGCGCCCCAGCCCAGGGCCGAGGCGGCCAGCAGCATTTGATGGCAGACGGCGGCGGCGCTCTGGCGCTGCTCCCATTCAGGGATTTCGCCGGGCAGGTGGCGCGAGATCACCGCGACGCAGACCGGCGGATTGGTCAGCTTGCGGAGAGCGGCTGTCGCCTTGGGCGGATTGGCCTGGCTGGGGGCGAGGGCGGTGATGCGCTCGGCGAACACCGCCTTGGCCTCGCCCTCCAGCACGATGAACCGCCAGGGCGCCAGCTTGCCGTGGTCGGGCACGCGAACCGCCAGACGCAGGAGGTCGGCCAGTTGAGCCTTGTCTGGTCCCGGCGCCGTCAGGGTCATGGCGCTGGCCGAGCGGCGACGGGCCAGGAAGGCGACCGTCTCGGGCGAGGCCTCGATCGGCAGGGTTTCGCCAAATTCGGGAGCAGGGGGAACAGAACCGGCCATGACGGCCTCCTCATGGGCGTTGCGGCGTTGTAAGGCCGTTCAGTTAGGCCTTGCGTGGCCCCGATGGAACCGCGCGCCCCAGAAAAAGGGGCGGCCTTTGTGTTTGGAGTGATCATGTCCGACAAGCCCGCCTGGCTGAAGCCGCACGGAAAGCCCTGGGGCGTGGCCTCCAGCCAGGTCGTCTACGACAACCCCTGGATCACGGTCACCGAATACCAGGCGATCGCGCCTACGGGCCGACCGGCGCTGTACGGCAAGGTCGGTTTCAAGAACCAGGCGATCGGGATCGTGCCGCTGCACGCGGACGGAACCGTGACCCTGGTCGGTCAGAACCGGTTCTCTCTGGCCAACTATAGCTGGGAGCTGCCCGAAGGCGGCGCGCCGCATGGCGAGGACCCTCTGGACGGGGCCAAGCGCGAACTGGCCGAGGAAGTGGGGCTTACGGCCCGCGACTGGCGGCCGATCCTGCGGATGGAGCTCTCCAACTCCGTGACCGACGAAATCGCCTACGGCTTTCTCGCCATGGACTTGTCGCCGACCGAGACCGCCCCGGACGAGACCGAGGACCTGGCCGTGGTCCGCGTTCCGTTCAGCGAGGCGCTGGACGCGGCAATCGCCGGCCACATGCCCGACTCGATCACCGTGGCGCTGCTGCTGCGGACCCATCTGATGGCGGCGCGAGGCGAGCTGCCGGCGGCCTTGGCGGCCCTCATGCTCTAGCGCGTCCGCGAATTGATCCTGATCGTGTCGCGCGGTCGCGTTCCGGTCCAGAACCGGCTTGCCCACCCGCGGAATCGCCAGGATCGTCATGACTCAATCGCCCCATCTCACCCCGCAAAGCCTGGTCGGTCGCCGGTTTCCGCCCGACGTCTTCGGCGACGTGAAGGTCGCTCTGGTCGGCTACTGCCCGCCGCCGTCGGCGCTCGCGCGCTACCAGCCCGAACGGGTGGAGGGGCAGCATTTCATCCACGTGTCGCCCGACAGCGTACGACTGCTCAGCCATGGCGGTCGGAAGTTCCTGTCGCTGGCCCACGTCTACGGTGGCCCGGTGTCGAGCTCCACGGCCGAGGAGCTGGCCTATTACGGGATCGAGCTGGTACTGGCCTACGGTCTGGCTGGAGGCCTCGGGACCGGCGACCTGGGCATGGGCGATTTCTACCTCGCCGAGGACACCCTGGCGGCGGACGGCACGACCCCGCACTACACCGGGGCCCGCATCCTGCGGGCGGACCAGGCGCTGGTCGACGCCGCGCTCGAGCTGTGGCCCGGCCCAACGTCGTTGAAGCCCGTCCGCGTCGCCACGGGCGATGCGATCTATCGCGAATACGACCCGATGCTGGAGGCCTATCGGCTGGAGGGCTGCGACATCGTCAATTTGGACTGCGCTCACCTCTACGCGGCGGCGCGGATCAATTCGTCCGGGCGAGCCATGCGGGCCATCCAGTGCGGGGTGATCTCGGACGTCGTTCCGGCCGGGCCCGAAGCCCAGTCCAGCAGCACGCTTTCGGCCATGCTCGCGGGCGGCGAGGCGGGTCTGAACCCGCTGGAACGGACCGGCGACATCGTGTCTTTCTTCATCGAGACCTTGACGCCGGCGCTTTTGCCCTGATCTGAGCAGTGCGCGTCCGGCCGGAAGTCTTGAACATCCGTTCGGGATTTGTGGAGCATTTCGTATATAGATGCGCCACACGCCCAGCCTGCTGGGAAGGGAGAGCCCGATGGCCAAGCACTTGGAAGTGGTGACCCCCGAGACGGAAACCCCCGTCTGGGTCGCCCTGCGTAACCAGGCCGAACACGCCGCCAAGGCCGAGCCGGCCCTGGCCTCGCTGCTCAACGCGGTGATCCTGAGCCACGACAACCTGGCCGACGCCCTGACCTTCCAGCTGGCGCGCAAGCTGGGCGACCAGGAGATGCGGGCGATGACGGCGCGCGAATTCGCCGCCGACGCCTTCAAGAGCGATCCGTCGATCGTCGAAGCGGCTGAGGCCGACCTGAAGGCGGTGTTCGAGCGCGATCCGGCCTGCAAGGGCTATGTCCAGCCGTTCCTGTTCTTCAAGGGCTTCCTGGCGCTGCAGACCCACCGCGTCTCGCACTGGCTGTGGAACGAAGGCCGCGAGACCCTGGCCTTTTACCTGCAAAGCCGCTCCAGCGAGGTCTTCCAGGTCGACGTCAATCCGGCCGCCAAGATCGGCAAGGGCGTGTTCATTGACCACGGCACTGGCATCGTCATCGGCGAGACGGCGGTGGTCGGCGACGACGTCTCGATGCTGCATGGCGTGACCCTGGGCGGCACCGGCGCCGAGCGCGGCGACCGCCACCCCAAGATCGGCAAGGGCGTCCTACTGGGCGCCGGGGCCAAGGTGCTGGGCAACATCACGGTCGGCGACTACGCCAAGGTCGCCTCGGGCTCGGTCGTGCTGCGCCCGGTGCCGGCCCACTGCACCGCCGCCGGCGTACCCGCGCGCCTGGTCAACTGCCCGACTTGCGAAGAGCCCGCCAAGACCATGGATCACACCCTGGCCGAGACGGTCTACGCCGCCGGCGACTACGTCATCTGAGAGCCTGGTCCTTGGTTTCCGAGCGTTTTCACCTCGGCGGTTCCCTGCTGTGCGCCGCGCTGGCGCTTGGCTTCGCGATCGCCGTCCAGGCCGCGCCCGCGCCGGTGGGCGGCTATCAAGTCGTCCGCGCCTATCCGCATGACGCCACTGCTTTCACCCAGGGGCTGTTCTACCGCGACGGCTTCATCTTCGAGAGCACGGGCCTGCGCGGTCGCTCCTTCATCCGCAAGTGGAACCTCGAGACCGGCTCGGTCGAGCAGGAGCGCCTGATCGACAGTCGCTATTTCGGCGAGGGCATCGTCGACTGGAAGAACAGGCTCTACGAGCTGACCTGGACCAACGAGACCGGTTTCATCTACGACATCGACAGCTTCGAGAAGCTCGGCGAGTTCAGCTATCCGGGCGAGGGCTGGGCCCTGACCCGCGACGACAAGCGGATCATGATGAGCGACGGCACCGCGTTCATCCGGTTCCTGGATCCCGACACCCTGAAGGAAACCGGCCGGATCGAGGTCACCGACGACGGCGTCCCGGTGCGGAACCTCAATGAGCTGGAATGGGTGAAGGGCGAGCTTCTGGCCAATGTCTGGCAGACGACCCGCATCGCCCGCATCGACGTCAAGACCGGCAAGGTGCTGGGCTGGATCGAGCTCGCGGGCCTCTTGAAGGAAGCCGGCGCCACCGGCCAGCGGGACGACGTGCTGAACGGCATCGCCTATGACGCGGCGACCGACCGCCTGTTCGTCACCGGCAAGCTGTGGCCAAAGCTCTTCGAGATCAAACCGGCGTCTCCGACGCGCTAGAGGATCGCTCTTCAAGCCATCACTCGAAATTAGTGGCTCGCCTTCCTGGGCCTTGTGCCCAGGACCCATGCTGACGGCTGGCTGCGTGTCAAAAAGGCCAAGCGAGGCTTCGCGGCCGAGAAGACTGGTCCAGCTCGGCGGTTCGGAACGATGGGTCCGGGGCACAAGGCCCAGGAAGGCGGATTTGTCTCGCCAGCGCGGAACCGTGCTCAGGGGATGGCGTTTACCCTGTGTCCGCCCCTCTACGCCCCCCCGACCTAGTGGGCGGACCTGAGCCCCGGTCGCGGATCGCCGCCGGGGCTCAACCTTGTCTGGGGTCTAGCTTTCCCGAAGTGGTTTCGCGCAGGCGACGTTCGGCGGCGCCTTGGCGGTGATCGAACTTGTATCGGGTCCGGGCCAGGGCCTCAGAAGTCCATGGATCGCGGCCGCCCAGATCGCAAGCAGCGCCAGAATCTGAAGCGGGGTGATACGGCGGGGCGCTGAAGGCGGCATGTCGGCCTTATCTCCCGATTGCGCGTCGCCGGATAACGACTTATCCGTCAGCCTTCTGTGAGGTTTCTTCACATGGCTCGCCGCAACCTGCCGCCGCTGAATGCTCTGCGCGCCTTCGAGGCGTTCGGGCGGCATGGCCGCATGACGCTGGCGGCCGACGAGCTCTGCGTGACCCACGGCGCGGTCAGCCGTCAGATCCGGCAGCTCGAAGAGCACCTCGGCGTCGCCCTGACCGAGGGGCCGCGCACGCGCCTGCGCATGACCGAGGCTGGGCTGAAGCTGGCCCAGGCTCTGTCGCCGGCCTTCGATCAGATCGAGGCGGCGACGCCGCGTCCGGTCGAGGCCGGCCCAAAGCCTTTGGTGGTCTCCTGCCTGCCCACCTTCGCCATGAAGTGGCTGATCCCGCGCCTGCCGCGCTTCCAGGCCGCGCATCCGGACATCCCGGTGCGGGTGGCGGAGTCCAACGGTCCGTTCGATTTCCGCGAGGACCAGATCGACTTGGCGATCCGGATGCGGTGGCTGGGCGACCCGGTGACCTACGACTCCATCACCACGCCGTTCATGGATCATTTCCATGGGCCCGTGGTGTCACCGGAGCTGGCGGCGTCCGGCCCGATGACCATGGAGCGACTCTGCGCCATGCCGCGCCTTCTGACCCGGACCTATCCCCAGAGCTGGAGCGACTGGATACGCGACACGGGCGCGGAGGCCCTGCCTCCGGCTGTCCGGGAGCAGGAGTTCGACCACTTCTTCTATATGCTGGAAGCCGCCGCCGCGGGGTTGGGCGTCGCGGTGGCGCCGTGGGCCTTTGCGCAGCGCGACCTCGCCAGCGGGCGCCTGGTTGCGCCGCTAGGCTTCGCGTTTGGAAGTGCCCGGATCGTGGCCGTGACGCCGCCGGAAGGGTGCACCCCCGAGGCCGCCCTGTTCCGCGATTGGCTCGTCGCCGAGGGGGCGTCCACACCTGTTCCACCGGAAGCCGCTTGCCAGTCGCGCGCCGGACGCTAGTTTCGCCCCGAGAGACGCGCCCCGGGCGCTTCTAGCCAAGAACAAGGATCCCCCGTGGACGCCAACACCATCGCCAAGATCGAAAAGCACCTGAAGCGGACCTTCGGGAACCCGCACATCCAGCTGAAGCCGCGCCCCAAGCAAAAGGACTCGGCCGAGGTCGAAGTCGCCGGCGAGTTCATCGGCGTCATCTTCCAGGACGAGGACGAGGACGGCTCGTTCATGTTCGAGATGGCCATCCTGGCCGAAGACCTGGACTAATCTTTTCGGTCCGTTCGACCGACCTTGACCGGACGGGGCGCGCTCTCGCGTTGATCCCCGTCCGCCGTCCCTGTTCAATGGGGACATGACCGCGCACATCCTTGATCGCCCCGTGTGGGCCACGCTGAACGGACGCCAGGCGGAGCTCGCCGTCCGACACGGCCGCGCGATCCGGATGCAGCCCGACTATGGGCTCTTCGCCGCCATGACGGATAATGATCCCGAGAGCCTGGCCGCGCTCGGCGGCCTAGTGCGCGAGATGGGGGCGGTCGGTCTGGTCGAGCCCGAAGCGCCGCCGCCCGTTCCTGGAACCGAGGTCGTCTCCAATGCCGTCTGCCTGCAGATGGTCGCCGAGACCGTCGCGCCGGCCTGGGACGCTCCCTTTGACATGCTGGCGCTGGGCGACGCCGACGCGGCCCAGATGCTGGCCCTGGCCACCCTGACCAAGCCCGGCCCGTTCTTCGCTCGCACCCACCAGATGGGCGCGTTCATCGGTGTCCGTGTCGAGGGGCGGCTGGTCGCCATGGCCGGCGAGCGGATGCGACCTGACGGCTATACCGAGGCCAGCGGAGTCTGCGTCCATCCCGACCATCGCGGCAAGGGCTACGCCGCTCGCCTGCTGCGCGAGGTGACGGCCAAGATCCTGGCGCGTGGCGAAAAGGCGTTCTTGCACAGCTACGCCGACAACATCACGGCGATCGGGCTCTACGAGTCGCTGGGCTATCGCGGCCGGCGGGAACTAGCGTTCTCGGTGTTGCGGCCGGCGGGGTAGGCGGCTGCAGCGCCCCCTCCGTCACGATGCGTATCCGCATCGCGCCACCTCCCCCGTTTTACGGGTGAGGAGGATGCGGCTCCCCTCCTGCCCCGCTTGCGGGGGAGGTGGATCGGCGCGAAGCGACGAGACGGAGGGGGCGCTAAATCGCCCAAAGAAAACCCCGGAAGGCGGACCTTCCGGGGTTCTTTTTAGGCCGGTGTAGAAGCCCTACGCCTCCAACGCCTTCGCGCCGGCCTGACGGGCCCAGCGGTAGAGGCCGAAGACCACGACGGCGGCGGCGATCAGCGACAGGATCATGCCGACCTGCTCGGGCGGGGCGAACGGGACGGCCAGGGGATCGCCCTTGCCGGTGGAGACGATCATCAAGGCTAGGGCGACATTGAACAGGCTCTCGCCGACGATGAAGCCCGAGGCGATCAGCACGCCCAGGCGGCGGGACGGCTCAGCCGCGCGGTCCTTGGCGACGATCTTCTCGAACAGCCAGCCAGCGACGGCGCCGACCACGACCGGGGCCGTGACCGCGCTGGGTAGGTAGATCGCCAGGCCTACGCCAAGAGGCGGCAGGCTGTAGCGGTCCTTGCTGGTCTTGCGCAGGATGGCGTCCACCGCGACGAGGGCGAGGCCGATCAGGGCGCCGACGCCCAGCAGGCCCCAGTCGAGGTTGCCGCCCAGCACGCCCTTGGCCAGGGTCGAGATCAGGGTCGCCTGCGGGGCGGCCAGAGGCTCGTCCGAGATCGCGTGCAGGTTCGGCGCGCCGGCGAAGCCGTTCGAGCGGTTCAAGAGCTCCAGCACGAACGGGATGACCACCGAGCCCGAGAGCACGCCGATGATCAGCGCCACCTGCTGCTTCCACGGGGTGGCGTCGACCAGCTGGCCGGTCTTAAGGTCCTGCAGGTTGTCGTTGGCGACCACGGCCACGGCCAGGACGCAGGTGGTGACATAGAGGGCGAAGGCGATCAGGGCCTTGGTCACGTCGGGGCCGATGACGCCCCGGCCGACCATGCCGACCATCAGCGAGGCGCCCAGCACGCTGAGGATCGCGATGCCCGAGACCGGGCTGTTGGACGAGCCGATCAGGCCGGCCATGTAGCCGCAGACGGCGGCGGCCAGCATACCGGCGAACACCAGATAACCGATGCCGATGGCGACCAGAGGCACGGTCAGGCTGACGATCGGGCCGCCGACCAGGAAGTGGGCCAGGAACCAGCCGGCGGGCGCCAGCAGGATCAGCGCCACAAGGCCGACGATGCCGATCGGGATGTCCTGCTCGACGCGGGGCAGGGCCGCGCCGCCGGACTTGCGCTGCTTGGCGGCGGCGAAGGCGGACTTCAGGCCCGCCGTGATCGGGCCCACCAGCTTGGCCAGGGTCCAGATGGCGGCCGCGCCGATGACGCCAGCGCCCAGGAAGCGGACCTGGGTCTTCCAGACGGTCAGGGCGTGGGTGGCGGCGTCGGCGTCCGGCATCGGCGTGGCGACGGTCAGGATCGGCACAAGGATCGCCCAGGCGATGAACAGGCCGGCGAACATGGCGATGCCGACCGTGATGCCCATCAAATGGCCCGCGCCCATCAACGCCAGCGAACTGGAGGCGCCGATGCCGGTCGCGCCGGAGGCGGCGCCGAGCTTGAACTTGAAGTAGCCAGCGACTTCAGCTGCGAACAGCTTGGCCGCGCCCAGGGCCCCAAACAGGGCTGAGGCGAGCGATCCCAGGCTGACGGCGACCAGGCCCGCCTTGCCCTCGGCAGCGCCTTCGCGCGAGCCGGTGCCGACCTTCAGCACCTCGGCGGCGGCGACGCCTTCGGGGTAGGGGAGGTTGGAGTTGGTCACCAGGGCCCGGCGCAGGGGGATGGTGTACATCACGCCCAGGATGCCGCCGACCGCGCAGGCGCCGAAGGTGGGCAGGAACGGCACGTTGGCCCACCAGCCGATCATCAACAGGCCCGGCAGGACGAAGATCACCGACGATAGCGTCCCGGCCGCCGAGGCGATCGTCTGGACGATATTGTTTTCCTGGATGGTCGAGGTCTTGAACGCCCGCAGCAGGGCCATCGAGATGACGGCGGCGGGGATCGAGGTGGCGAAGGTCAGGCCGACCTTGAGGCCCAGATAGACCTGGGCGGCGGTGAAGACGAGGGTGATAAGAATGCCGAGGAGTATGCCTCGGAAGGTCATTTCCGTGCGCGGCGCGGTCGAGTCGGCCATGAACATGTCCAAAGAACGATAAAGGCGGCCGGACCTTGCACGTCCGACCGCCCAAAACTCAAGCGTTCAGTTCAAACCGCTGTTACGAAATTACAGAACGCCCAGCATCTCCGCGACCAGCGGGTGGCGGACGATGTCGCGGTCGGCCAGGCGGACGACGGCGATGTTGGACACCGCCTCGAACCTGTCAGCCACGTCCGCCAGGCCAGAGATGCCTGGCAAGAGGTCCGACTGGTTCGGGTCGCCGGTGACCACCATGGTCGAGTGCCAGCCCAGGCGCGTCAGCAGCATCTTCAGCTGCATGTAGGTGCAGTTCTGGGCCTCGTCGATCACCACGAAGGCGTTGTTCAGGGTGCGGCCGCGCATGAACCCGACCGGGGCGATCTCAATGGCGCCCTCGGCCATCAAGGCCCGCATGCGCTTGACCGACAGGCGATCGGTTAGGGCGTCGTAGAGCGGGCGCAGATACGGGGCCAGCTTGTCCTCCATGTCGCCGGGCAGGTAGCCGATCGACTCGCCGGCCTCGACGGCGGGGCGCGAGAGCACGATGCGGCTGACGCGGCCGGCCTCCAGCGCCTCCACGGCCTTGGAGATGGCGATGTAGGTCTTGCCGGTGCCTGCCGGACCCAGGGCCATGACGAGGTTCTTCTCGTCGATGGCCTCCATCAGCTCGGCCTGGCCGGGCGACTTCGGTTTTATGGTCTTCAGATAGCTCTGGTCCCGACTATCCCCTCTCGCGCCTCCCTCATCGGGCAGAGGCGACCAGCCACCGCGGTGATCGACAGGCAGACGGCGCACCTTGGCGTCGTCATATTGACCGGTCTCGTACGCGCCTTCGCGCGCAGTCCGCTTCAGGGCTCGCTTGGTCATCAAAGCCTCCATTCGGGCATGAAAAAAGGACGAGGCCGTAAGGCGTCGTCCTTGGCGGTGAGCTGGATTTGAACGAAGCCGCATGCGCGGCCGGGCGGCTCGGAGGAGCTTTCCCCAGGGAGGGGGTGCGGTGCTGTACGCCGAAACGCCAAGTGCGACACCTCGTCTTCGTCAGCGGGCGGGCAAGGGCGTCGCCGCCCAGGCCTGTCACGATCAGGAGAATGATTCCCGCTGAGGGAATGTTCCGCCCTGAATCGCCAGACTACAATGGCGACGATAGGGTTTCCGGATCGTTAATTTCGAAATCGCCGGCAAGAAACGAGGCATGCGGATGAATGTATATTCCCTTGGCGAGCTAAATCCGACGCTGCCACCGAAGGGTGAATATTGGATCGCGCCGACGGCTAGCGTGATGGGGAATGTCATTCTCAAGAAGAATGCAAGTCTATGGTGGGGCGCGGTGGCGCGCGGGGACAACGATCCGATCACGATCGGGGAGAGCAGCAATGTTCAAGACGGTTCGGTGCTTCACACTGATCTTGGCTCGCCCCTGACCATCGGCGCGAATGTGACCATTGGCCACATGGTGATGCTGCACGGCTGCACGATCGGCGACGGCTCGCTGATCGGTATTGGGGCAATCGTGTTGAACGGCGCCAAGATCGGGAAGAACTGCCTGATCGGCGCCGGGGCCCTGATCACCGAGGGCAAGGAAATCCCCGACAACTCGATGGTGGTCGGCGCGCCGGGCAAGGTCGTGCGCGAGATCGGCGAGCAGCACGCCATGATCCTGCAGGCCTCGGCCCTGCACTATGTCGAGAACTGGAAGCGCTACGCCCGGGATCTGAAGCGGGTTGAGGCCTAGGCGATCGAGATTCGATCGCCGGCCTTTGGCCCGTCGGTCGCGCCCTATGGCGAGGCTACCCCGGCAAACGTCCACCGTGGTCGCGCCTAGGTGCAAGTCAGTCTGAGCTACTGGCTTGTGTCGGTCGGCGGGCTCTTCAGTCCCAGCAAGGCTTCCACCGCAGCGTGTTTGTTCAGCGGATCGTCCGGAACGGACAGATCTGGCTCGATATATACGGGCTTGGCAGCGCCTGAGGGGCGGTCGAGCACGAACCGCGGATAGAAGAGCAGAAGGCCAGTGTTTGGCAGGCGTAGGGTCTGAACGCCGCCAGACTGGCGTGTGCGAACCGCGCCCCCCACTCCCGCGACCTTGGCGAAACCGTAGTCCTGGACGACATTGCTAAAGAGCACGGCGGACGAATAGGTCAGAGGGCCCACCAGCACATAAACCTGTCCCTTGAACCTTAGCGGCTCATCGGTAGGCGGCTCGGTTGCGGTCTCGATCTCGCCGGAGACGATCGCGCCGGCGACTTCGCCCGGCGCTCGCGGTTGAAGCACCCTCTTTATATATCCTGAGCCATGCTTGTAGGGCCGGTCAGCGATGTAGCGGAGCAAACCATCGCGCCACATGTCGTCGTCGCCGCCGCCGTTCTGGCGGATGTCGATGACCAATCGGGTCGCGCCTGCGGCGGCTATCCTCGCAAAGCAGTCGTTAGTGAAGTCAAAGAACCGCGCTTTGTCCGGCCATGAAAACGCTGCGACCGTCAGAACCGCTCCTTGCTTCCTCACGTCGCATTGGTACGTGCTCTCGAAGCTCGCCTCCTCCCGCAGGATGGCCGGCGTCTCGCCGCTGCCCGCTATGACCTGGCGGCCTGCGTTGGCCAGGTCTATGTGGAACGCGACCGGCGATCCGTAGACCTTGGCGTAGAAGAGCCACCAGCGCTTAGCCAGCAGAGCGGACCTGGATCTGGGCGTGTCGCCATGCACGCGCGCCAACAACGCCCTCACTACCAGGCCCGCGTCCTGCCCGTTGATCTGCCGAATGCGTTGGCCGGCGAACGGCGTCGGCGCACCGCCCAGGGCGGAGACGATCCGTAGAGCCCCTTGTGCGTCCAGACTGACCTCGAAGGGGAAGAAGGTCTTGCCCTCAGCCGCCGCCTGGGCGCTCTCCTTCCGCCAATCGGGCAATCCGATGAACAGGTGGCCGTCCGCGAGCACTGGATTGAGCTGCGCCAGCGCGGACCAGGCCTGCGCCTGGGTCAGCGGATGGTCTAGCTGGCGGTCGATCCGCCGCGTCGCGCGCTCCAGCTGCGCCTGACTTACTGAATGGGAGAGATCTGGATGGTTCCGCTCGATCGTATCGACCGCCAGCCGCAGATCCGAGCGGAGGCCGGCGACGGAGATCGGAGTCTCCGCCGCCCTGGCCACGCCGCCGGCCAGAGTGGCGGCCATCATGGCGAGGCCCAGCCACTTGAAGAGATGTGCTTCCAAGACCTGCTCCCGATTCCGACGGCGATAGGCTTGCCGGCGCGTCGATCTGTTGAAATAGTACCTATAAATTTCAACAAGAGTCCATGACATGGTTGAACCGTTCGTTCAGCGCGCTGTTCGCGACCCGGCGCAGATCCGGCTTCTGAGCTCCGCCCTACGACAGGAAATCGTGGACACGCTGCCTGCCCTTGGTGGCGAGGCGAGCGTGGCGGCCATGGCGGCGCATCTGGGCCGTCCGGCTGACGGGCTCTACTACCATTTGCGCGCCCTGATCGACGGTGGGCTGGTCGAGGAGGTCACCGTCGTGGGCGAAGATGAGCGCCGCTATCGCTTGGCTGGCGACGGGGACGGCCCATTGCGTCTGGCTTATGACCTCGGTCCACAGGGAAATGGACGCGAACTGGGCGCGTTCGCCCGCGCGCTCCTCCAGATCGCCGCCCAGGACTTCGAGGCCGCCCTAACGTCTGCAGAAGTCGTGACCGAGGGACCTGGGCGCGAGCTCTGGGCTTCCCGCAACAAGGGCTGGCTGAGCAAGGAGGAGCTACGGGAGGTCTCTGGTCTTCTGGAGCGGCTCAGCGCGCTGACCAGTCAGCCTAAAGCGGTCGGACGCGAGCGGCTCATCAGCTTCGCCTTCGCCTTGGCGCCCCTCCAGCCTCGCTCCAAACGCCGGCTGAAGGCAGGAACGGCCGGGGCATGACTGAGGTTTGGAGCCATTCACAAGGCCGAATGTCGATCCGTCCTCGTCTTCGCAGCCAGAATAAAACGCCGTAGGGAGCGCCGCCTGCTGCTTGGGGGATCGCAAGGCGGCGCTCCCGCTTCCCGCGTGGGAAGGGCCAACGCGGGAAGAGCCCACCCTGCTGGAGGCGTCTTCCGCAAGGTAGGACGAGGCGCGATACTGCGCTTCGTTCATCCATAGCTTGTATATATCACGTCCTCAGTAGAGTTAAAATGCGAGACTCGCGTTTTCCGAGCTTCTCTCAGGGGTAATCGCTGATTGCTGACATGGCGAGAATGTCCTTAAGGTGGTGCTCCAAGCGGGCCTCAGGGGGGACACATGAAGAGAACAATGGCGCTGGTCGCGATTTTCGCTGCGCTTTCCGGAAACGCGTTCGCGCAGACTAAGAAGCCTGCTCCACCGAAGCTGCCGCAGACCAAGCCTGCGATGGCCGCCAAGCCCGCGCCGAAGCCCGTCGCGCCGCCGACGCCGCTGGAACGGGCCATCCTGGATGCCCGCAAGGTCTCTGGCTTCGCCAAGGACGAGTTCGCCGCACAAGTGACGACCGGCGTAGGAGAGCCGTTTAGCGTAACGTTGACGCCGCGTAGCGGGGAATCGACCGGCCAAGCGTCCAGCGCGGGCTACTGGATGTACGAGAACGGCTCCCTCGAATACTCGTTGTCGATCGAGAAAGCTTATCTCGGGGATAACGACGCTGTAGGTTCCATTCTTTTTTCCGGCGTTATGACGCCGGGAACGTCTTACATGGCACAGAATAGCTACGGAGCCTCGACCCTCGTTAGCGTTGAGATCTGGCGTCTGTCGGCCCTCGCGATCACCTCGGCGCCGACGTTCGAGGACTCGCCGATCCTCAAGAAAATTAAACTCGAACGAGGGTCTCGTCTGCCGCCTGATGACTTTCCGCTCTTCCTTACCGTAAGTGGCGAAGAGGCCCGCCGCCTGACGCAGGCGATTCGGATAGTCGTCGAAGGGACGATCGCCCCCATTAAGGGCATGACGGCGACAGCGCTTTGCAAGGCGACGGTGTACGAACCAAAGATAAGGGCGCCGCGCGAATTCAGGAATGAGAGCTGCTACATCGGTGCGAACATCACCCGGGTGGCCTATGTGGACACTTCGAGCGGCAAGGTTCTCCGAGAATTCACACTCGCCAAGCCGCAGTAGCCGGCGAACACGTCGTTCCTGGAAGCCCGCGCCGACGTCGCCCTTGCGCCGCGGGCAAAGCCGGATCACTCTCGCCTTAACAACGATAACCTTCGAGGGGAGGGCGTCCAGGCCATGGCCAGCGAACGCTATGATTACGTCGTCATCGGCGCCGGATCGGCCGGCTGCGTGCTCGCCGCGCGCCTGACGGAAGACCCCAACATCAAGGTCCTGCTGCTGGAGGCCGGCGGCAAGAACACCTCGATCCTGGTCAAGATGCCGGCCGGCGTGGGCCAGCTGATCAAGGACAAGGGCGAGCAGAACTGGGGCTTCTGGACCCAGGCCGAGCCGCATCTGGACAACCGCAAGCTCTGGTGGCCGCGCGGCAAGGGTCTAGGCGGCTCCTCGGCGATCAACGGCATGATCTATATCCGCGGCCACGCGCGCGACTATGACCAGTGGCGGCAGATGGGCCTGACCGGCTGGTCCTATGCCGAGGTCCTGCCGTACTTCAAACGCTCGGAGACCCACCACGCTGGCGGCGACGCCTATCACGGCGACAAGGGGCCGTTGCACGTGTCGAAGGGCGAGTCCGACAGCCCGTTCTACACTACCCTGGTCGAGGCGGGCCGCCAGGCGGGCCACAAGACCACCAAGGACTTCAACGGCTTCCAGCAGGAGGGCTTTGGGCCCTACGATCTGACGATCCGCGATGGCAAGCGCTGGAGCGCGGCCATGGCCTATCTCAGCCAAGCCCTCTCGCGTCCGAACCTGACCTGCGTCACCGAGGCCCGCACCACGCGGATCATCATCGAAAAGCGCCGCGCGGTTGGGGTCGAGTACGTCGTTGGCAAGGGCGGCGAACGCCGAACCGCCTATGCCGACGCCGAGGTGCTGCTGAGCGCCGGCGCGGTGCAGTCGCCGCAAATCCTGCAGCTATCGGGCGTGGGTGCGCCGGAGGACCTCAAGGCCCAGGGGATCAGCGTCGTCCACGAGTCCAGGGGCGTCGGCGCCAACTTGCAAGATCACCTCGACGTCTGCGTCTCGTGGACCGCCAAGAACCTCAAGACCGCCTATTCGGCTAACAAGGGGCTGAACAAGCTGGGCGTGGGCCTCAACTACATGCTGTTTGGCAAGGGGCTGGGCCGCCAGCAGTTCCTGGAGAGCGGCGCGTTCTTGAAGTCACGTCCCGATCTCGACCGGCCCGACCTGCAGATCCATGGGGTGCTGGCGATCATGCAGGACCACGGCAAGGTCGTGGTCGAGAAGGACGGCTTCACCCTGCACGTTTGTCAGCTGCGCCCGGAGAGTCGCGGAAAGGTCGGCCTGCGTTCGGCCGATCCGTTCGACGATCCGACGATCCTGGCCAACTACCTCTCGACCGACGAAGACCGCCGCGCCATCCGCGAAGGCGTCCGCATCGCCCGCGAGACGGTCGCCCAGGCGGCTTTCGATCCCTATCGCAACGCGGAATACGCCCCGGGCGCCGACGTGCGCACCGACGCTGATCTCGACGCCTGGATCCGGGCCAAGGCCGAGACGATCTACCATCCCGTCGGCACCTGCCGGATGGGCGTGGCGGGCGATCCGCTGGCGGTGGTCGATGACCAGCTGCGGGTGCAGGGACTGTCTGGCCTGCGGGTGATCGACGCCTCGGTGATGCCCAACCTGATCGGCGGCAACACCAACGCCCCCACGATCATGATCGCCGAGCGGGTGTCGGACCTGATCCGAGGCAAGGCGACTCTGGCGGCGCTGGACGTGCCGGTCTACGGCGACGAGCAGGCGGTGGCGGCTTAGAGGGCGCCTTCAGTCAGCCAACCCAATCTAACCGTCATTCCCGCCCTTGTGGCGGGAAGCTCTCTGTCCGCCGCAGGTTCGGGTGGGGCGGACTGCCAAGCAGTCCGCTTGCGTCTCACGTATCAGCTGAGCCAGGGGTTCCCGCCACAAGGGCGGGAATGGCGGTTGTTTGAGTGTGTGTGGAGGAGCAAACGGCAGGCCTGATTTCAGCCCCTAAGCCCTAAGCGATGCGGCGGCCGTCCAGGGTCGCCAGGCGCAGGCGGGGCATGTCGCGATTGTCCTCGCCCAGCGGCCGGATCTCGCGCAGGCCCAGTTCGTAGGCGGGGCGGCCCATCAGGCGGGCCGTGAGGCCGATCGGCTGGTACAGGCCCAAGAACCGGTCGGTCTCGCCGCTGGCGCCGCGCAGGGGGGCGAACAGCACCTCCATGCCCACTGAGGGCACGCCCAGCGCGCGGATGTCGGCGACGGCGACCAGGGGCGTGCGGCGCTTGCGGGCGACGTCGAGGGCGCTCTTCAGCTCCAGCCGATGGGCCAGCGCCCAGAGCGAGAGAGCGTCTTGGCCGCGCAGGTCGCGGGCGTGCAGGTCGCTGATGAAGCTGCCGGCCAGGCGAAATGGCAGACGTCCCCCGTCGCGGCCCAGAACGAAGACCTGCGGCAGCAGCTCCAGGAAATCCCCCGGATTGATGTCGGTGCGGCGCGGCAGGGCCGCATCGCCCCGGCGATCGCGCCAATAGTCGATCAGTCGTTCCGTGCTGGGATGGAACATGGGTGTTCCCCGGCGGGCTCCTGCGCGGCGGGTTTCGGCCGCATGAAGCTTGCTGGAGGAACCGGGCCAAGGGCCGGAGTGTCCCATTCTGACGCAAAACGGCGCGCCTAACGGGTCTGGCCATAGAAAAAGGGCCCCGCCGAAGACGGGGCCCTGGGTCGCGTTCTCTACTTCGCCGCCGCTTCGGGCTTGACCAGCAGCAGCCAGGATTTGTCGTCGGCGAGATAGGTCTTGGCCGCCTTCTGGACATCCGCCGGCGTCACACGCGCCAGGCCCGCCAGCACCGAGCGGGTGGCGTCCAGCAGGCGCGGATCGGTCTGCGCGCCCGAGAGCGCGCCAACCCAGTATTCATTGGTCACGCGCGCCTTCTCGATCTGGTCGATGCGGGGCTTCTTGGCGCGTTCGAGCTCGTCCTGCGACACCGGCTTGTCGCGAAGGTCGGCGGCGATCTTGCGGATCGAGGCGACCACGCCGTCCAGCTTTTCGGGCGGAACCTCCAGGCTGACCGCCAGATAGCCCCAGTTCTTGAACACCACGCTGGCGGTCGCGGAGGCGTTGGGCGAATAGGTCGCGCCCTGCTTTTCGCGCAGCTCGTCGGTCAGGCGCAGTTGAAGGACCTGGCCAAGGACCGAAACATCGCGCGAGCGCTGCAGGTTCGAGAACAGGTCATCCGTGCGCCAAGCCATGAACAGGGCTGCCTGATCGGCGCGGCCCTTGTGCGTGCGCACCACCGGCGTGGCGGAAGGCGCGGGGAAGGGCGCCTGGCGGGCGGCCTCCGAGGCCGGCAACTCGACGCGGGGCGGCAGGGCGCCGAAGGTGTCGGCGACGGCGTCGATGGCCTTGTCGACCGTGGTGTCGCCGACGATCACCACCTCGATGTCGTCCTTGGTCAGCGGGTTGGCGACCACCGTCTTCAGGTCGTCGAGCGACGCGCTGGCGATCTGTTCGCGCGAAGGGAAGGTCCAGCGCTGGTCGCCGCCATGCATCAGCCCGCCCAGGTCGCGGCCCAGAACGCCGCCGGTGGTGCTTTGCAGCTGGTCGTGCAGCGTGCCGTAGCTGGTCTTGACGCGATTGAACGCCTCCGGACGCCAGCCCGGCTCGGTCGCGAAGGCGGCCAGGACCTGCAGTTCGGTCGAAAGATCCTCGGGGCGCGTGCGACCGTTCAGGGTGAAGGCGTCATCCTCGACGCCCAGCTGGGCGTTCCAGATTTTGCCGGTCAGCACCCGCTCCATGTCCTGGGCCGAGATCTGCTTGAGGCCGCCCTCGACGAAGGCCGAGCCGGACCAAAGCGGGCTCTGCTTGTCGGAAGGCAGGTCCAGCAGGCCGTTGCCGGCGCGGACCTTCACCAGCACCTGGCTGTCGCGGAACTTGGTCGGCTTGACGGTCAGGCGCACGCCATTTCCGAAGCGCACGAAGACGGCGTCGAGGTCGCTGACCTCCTTCTGCTCGACCACCTTGCCGCTGGGGCCAAAGCTGGAATAAGGCCAGATGGTCACGCCTGGCGCGGCCGGCGGCGTCACGGGCTGGTCCTTCAACTCTTCGTAGGTCTTCAGGATGGTCGGTTCGCCGCCCTCTATGTTGGTCGGCGCGGCGATGACCAGCAGCGGGCCCGAGCCGGCGAACGACGACTTCAGCACCGCGTTGACGCGCTCGGCCGTCAGACCCTTGGTCATGGCGTCGAAGGCGGCGAGGTTCTGGCTGGGCGAGGTGATGACCTCGGCGTCGCCCAGGGTGTCGACCAACTGGTTGGCGAGCGCCGGCGTACGTTGGGTAGCTTCGCCCGCGGCGGCGGCGGCGAGGCCGGCGCGCAGGCTGGCGATCTCACGGTCCAGCTCGTCCTGGCGCACGCCGTACTGCATAGCCCGGCGCTGCTCGGCGTCGAGCGCCTTCATCGCCGCCTGCCACTGACCCGGCTGGGCGGTCGCGCCCAAGGTGGTCACGCGCACCGCGCCGTACTGGTCGCCCTTGAAGGCGCCGCCGGCGATGAACGGCGGCTCGGCCGAGCGACCCACGGCCTGGAGGCGCCGGTTCAGCACAGCGAAGGCCAGGTTCTCGAGCATGTCGCGCGCGTCCACCGCCTTGGTCTCGACCAGGTCGTCGGGCTTGCGGGTCCAGGTCATTTGGACGCTCCACGGCGCGCCGGCCTCGACGATCAGCTTTGCGGTCGGGCCGCGCTTGGCGACGGGACCGACGTCCGGGTCCTTGCCAGGCTGGCCCTTGCCGGCCCAGTCGCCAAACTTGGCTTTGATCTTGGCCTCCATGGCGTCGACGTCGAAGTCGCCGACGGCCACCAGCACCGCCCGTTCGGGACGGTAATAGGCCTCGTAGAAGTCGCGGATGCGCTGGGCCGTGGCGGTTTTCAGGACCTCGGTCTTGCCGATAGGGATGCGCTTGGGCGGCAGCTGGCCGTCCATCTGGGCCGACAGGCTCTTGATGGCGACACGGTAGTTTGGCGTGTCGCGGGCGCGTTCTTCGGACAGCACCACGCCGCGTTCGCGGTCCACGGCGTCCTGAGCGATCGTTAGCTCGCCCGCCGCTTCGCGCAGCAGCATCAGAGAGGTGTCGACCGTGTCGTCGTCCGTCTTGGGCAGGTCCAGCTGGTAGATGGTCTCGTCGAAGCTGGTCTGGGCGTTGGTGTCGGCCCCGAAGGCCAGTCCGTGGCGCTCCAGAATCTTGATCATCTCGCCTTCGGGCACGTTCTTCGACCCATTGAAGGCCATATGTTCAAGGAAATGGGCCAACCCCTGCTGGTCGTCGGCCTCCATCAGCGAGCCGGCGTCGAACCATAGCCGCAAGCTGGCCTGGGCGGGCGGCGTGGCGTTCTTGCGGATCGCATAGCGCATGCCGCTCGGCAGCACGCCGAAGCGCCAGGCCGGATCGGGGGCGATGTCGGACAGGGTCTGCGCCCACTGGCCGGGCTTCAGGTCGCTCTTGCGCGGACCGGCCAGCGCAGGAACCTCGGCGGAGGCCTCGCGCTTCAGCGACGGCAGGGACGGCGTGGGAACGTGTGAGCAGGCGGTGAGGGAGAAACCGGCGGCGGCGACAAGCGCCAAGCGCGAAGCGCTGATCATCGAGAATCCAGGTCAGGCGATAAGGAAGCCGCACCTTGGCTGTCGCACATGGCGGGCGCAAGGCGCGACGAGGGCGGGTTTTGGCCTTAATGGCTCAGGCGGCGGCGACGTCCCCGGTCTGCCGGCGCAGGCGCCAGAAGCGGATGGTGCGAAGGGCCGCCTCGCGCGGCAGGGCGGCGTAGAGCTCGCCATAGGCCTTGGCCTTGCCCATCACCTCGTCCGATGGGTCGAGGATCAGCAGGGCGAACGTGAGGAACAGAGAGCGGTCGAAGTCGGCCGCCTTGCAGATCACCGACAGGGCGTCCAGTTCGCGCCGCTCCAGAATCTTGCGGGCGGTGTGGAAGTCGACATCGGCCAGATCGGCCAGAGCGACCAGGAACAGAGTCGTGCGCTTGGCGCGCAGCATGCTGGCCAGGATCTGCGGCGAGATCGGCCCCTTCTCGCGGAGGGCGCGAAACTCCCGCTCGGCCTCGGCATGGTCGGGCGGCAGGGCGCCGTCCTTGGCCGCGATCCGCTTGCGACCTGCCGCGAGCGCGGCTTCCAGCGTGGCCGGATCGACGTCGGCGTTACGCTCCAGGATGCGGTTGCGCAGGCGCGCCTCAGCGACGAAATACATCTCGTTCAGCAGATCGACGGGCAGGCTCTGGCGGTCGATCACCGCCTCGTGCAGAGCCGGGTTGGCGACGGCCCGGTCGACGACGGTCTCGTGCGCCTCGCGCGACAGCACCGCGCCTTCGTTGCGCAGCAGGACGCCCAGAGTGTCGTCGTCGCCGCGCGCGACGATGGCGTCGGAGACAACGCTGGAGACGCTGGGCCGCTGGGAGATCGCCCGCAGGTGATCCTGGCCCTGAGTGCGGGCGACGTGCACAAGGTCCTCGTCCGTCAGCGCGCCCGATCCGCGAAGGATCGGCGCGGCGACCGCGATCGTCTCGGAGGCCAGGGCGCGGGAAAGGCCGCGCGGCGCCGTCGGCGCCTCGCTAAGCCGCTGGGCCAGCTCGGCCTTGACCGCCTCTTCCATGTCGCCGGCCAGCTGGCCGAGGACGTCGTCGAACAGCTCCATCTCCAGCGCGCTGTGGCCCTCGCCGGCGAAGAACATGTCGGTGACGCCCCGCAGCAGCTCGCGCCGCTTCTCGCTAGAGGGCTCATTGGCCAGGGTGATCAGGTCGTGGAGGCGGGATTCCATTACAGCGCCTCGCCACGTTCGACGGAGGATCTCCGATCGGCCAAAGCGGCGGGGAAAGCGGCGACGCGCATGAACATCCGAACCGAAAGAACGTCGATACTCTCGTAAAGGTAGCCGCTTAATCTTGGCCTAACGTCCGCGCCAAGTGTTCAGAAGCCGACGCTCCAGAAGCTCCATCGCCGCGTTCAGCCCGACGCCCAGGATCGCCAGGGCGACCAGGGCTGCGAAGACCTTGGCGGTCTGCAGGCGGTTGTAGGCTTCCAGGATGCGCCAGGCCAAGCCCTGGGCCCCGCCGGAGCCGGCCACGAACTCGGCCACCACGGCGCCGATCACCGCCAGCCCCGCCGCCACCTTGTGCCCTTCCAGCAGGGCGGGCACGGCCGAGGGCAGGCGCAGACGGATCAGGCGCTGCAGCGGCGTCGCGCCATAGAGATCGAATAGGCGGGAAAGATCCGGATCGACGGCCTTAAGGCCGGTAAGGGCGCCCGAGAAGATCGGGAAGAAGGCCACAACGGCGGCCAGTCCCGTCACGGCGCGGCCCGGATGTTCGATGCCGGCCCAGATCGTCACCAGCGGCGCGATCGCCACCAGTGGGGTGACCTGGAGGGTGACCGCGATCGGGCGGACGGCGTCCTCCAGAAGGCTGCTCAGGCTGACGGCCAGGGCCAGGGCGCAGGCGACCAAGCTGGCGATGACGAGAGCGATCAGAGCCGTGGACAGCGTCGCCCAGGCCGAGCTCAGAAGCAGCGGCCAGGACTCCGCGAACGCCGCGCCGATCGCGCTGGGCGCCGGCAGCAGGTAGGGCGGAACCGCCAGGGCGCGGCAGGCGATCTCCCATCCGCCAAGCAGGACGGCGACAAGGATCAGGGGGGCGAGAAACCGCTTCATGCGGCCGCCTCCGTGGCGCGGGCCAGTAGGGTCGAGACAGCCTCGGCCGAGGCGCGGAAAGCCTCGGTGGCGCGGAAACCCGGCGGCCTCACCAGCGGGCCGTCGATGACAATCTCGCCGGCGATGTGGCCGGGGCCGGGCGTCATCACCACGACGCGCTGGGCCATGTAGACGGCTTCCTCGACGTTGTGGGTGACGAAGACCACAGCGGGCGACAGTTCGGCGGCGAGCGCCAGAACGTCGTCGGCCAAGGCGCGGCGGGTGATCTCATCCAAGGCTGCGAACGGTTCGTCCAGCAACAGCAGGCGAGGGCGGGTGACCAGGGCGCGCGCCAGCGAAGCGCGCATCGCCATGCCGCCGGACAATTGCGCGGGCCGCGCGGCGAGCGCTTGGCCAAGGCCGACCTTGCGCAGCGCCTGATCGGCGGCCGCGAGGGCCTCCGTCTTGGCGATATCGGCCAGCTCCAGAGGCAGGGCGACGTTGTCCCGCGCCGACAGCCATGGCGCCAAGGTGGGAGACTGGAAGACGACCGAGGTCTCGCCCTTGCCAGCGGCGCGGGTCACCGTCCCGCGCGTCGGCGCCTCCAGACCGGCCAGCAGGCGCAAGGCGGTGGACTTGCCGCAGCCGGACGGTCCGACAAGGGCGACGATCTCGCCGGATGCGAGCATGAGGTCTACGGGGCCCAGGGCGCGGCCCCGGGCGTAGTCGACCTCGACGCCGGAAAGGCTGGCGACGCCCTTGTTGTGTTTGGGGTCGGTCATTGGCCCTTGGGCAGGAACTGAAGGGTGTAGGCCTTCTTGTAGTCCATGGTCTTCGGATAGACGCCTTGCTCCGAGGCGACCTGGAAGAACTCGGCCCAGCGGGCGTCGCTCATCTGGCCGATCTCGCTGTCCTTTCCGACGATGCCGTAGCTGCGCATCTTCTCGCGCGCCTGGTCGAGGACGTCCTGGGTCATTTCCGGATTGTCCTTCAGGATCGCCGCGTCGCCCGGCTTGGGATCGCCGTAAAGGTAGGATCGCCAGCCCGCCGCGGTCGCCTCGACGAAGGCCTGCACGGCCGCCGGATTCTTGGCGATCAGGCTGTCGGGGACCAGGGCCATCGAGGCGTAGGCGGGATAGCCGCTGTCGGCCAGCAGGAAGACCGCCGGCTTGATCTTGCCTTCCTTCTCGATCAGGTACGGCTCGCTGGTGGCGTAGCCTTGCTGGATCACCCGTTTGTCGGCCAGGAACGGGGCGCTGGAATAGTTGTACTTGCGCGCCTGGTCGTCGGTGAAGCGATACTTGGCCTTCAGCCAGACCCAAAAGGCGGTGATCGAGGCGTCGGACAGCAGGATCGGGCGACCCTTCATGTCGGCGATGGAATTGATCCCCTGATCCGAGTGGGCGATCAGGACCTGCGGGTCCTTCTGCATGAAGGCGGCCACGGCCTTCACCGGCGCGCCTTCCTTGGCCAGATTCATGACGATGAAGCTGTTGGAGCCGACGCCAACGTCGACCGCGCCGGTGGCCAGCAACTGGGGAACGTTCACCGCCGGACCGCCCTGGATCAGGGTCACGTCCAGGCCGCGCTTCTTGTATTCGCCGGTCGCCAGAGCCTGGTAGTAGCCGCCCAGCTCGGCCTGGGCCCGCCAGTCGGTCGCCAGTTTCAGCTTGGTCACGCCCGCCGAGGCGGCGTCCTTGTCTGGCGTGGGGGAGCAAGCGGCGATCAGGGCGGTGAGGCCCAGCATGATCCCCGTGGTGACAAAGGCGCGACGACGCATCGAATGGTTCCCTCGTTCCCAGTCAAGTTAGGGGCGAGGCCGAAGACTTCCAAGCTGGAACGCGCAGACCGCGTCAGGCCGGGCGCGGCCCTGGCTTGCGCCGCCAGCGCTCGACCTTGGCGTACAGGGTCTCGCGCTGGACCGGCTTGGGGATATGGTCGACCATGCCGGCCGCGTAGCAGCGCTCGACCTGGGTCGGCAGGGCGTCGGCGCTCATGGCGATGATCGGCGCCGTCCCGAATGGGGCGGGCAGGGCGCGGATCGCTCGCGTCGCCTCAAGCCCATCCATCTCGGGCATGTGCATGTCCATCAGGATCAGGTCGTAGGCCGTTTTGCGCGCGCGCCCGATGGCCTGGCTGGCGCTTTCGGCCTGATCGACGTCATAGCCGGCCATGCTCATCAAGGTGGCGGCGATCTCGAGATTGATCGGATGATCGTCGACGACGAGGATGCGGCCGACCGCTGCCTCCTTCGCCGGTAGGGGATCGGGGGATGCGGTCGGCTCGACCGGCCGAGCTGACAGTTCGAACCAGAAGCATGAGCCGCGCCCCGGCACGCTGACGACACCGATCTTGCCGCCCATGGCGTCGACCAGGGCGCGGCAGATGGCGAGGCCAAGACCCGTTCCCGCCGGCATGCGGCCCAGCGCCACATCTGCCGAGGCGCGCTGGAACAGAAGGGCCTGCTTTTCCAGGGCAATGCCGACACCGGTGTCTATGACTTCTAACCGCAGTCGGTCTTCGGCCGCGCCGGGGTCGATGACCAGCCGCACGTCGATCCGGCCTTGGTCGGTGAACCTTACGGCGTTGTTGAGCAGGTTGATCAGGATCTGGCGTAGTCGATCCGGATCCAGGTCGTGGGTCTTGTGGCTGGAATCGACGATGTCGAGGGCCAGATCGAGCCCCTTGGCGCGCGCCTCGGGCGCCATGATCGCCACCGTCTCGCGCACCAGGGCTTCCGTGACGGTCGGTTGGGGCTGGAGTTCGATCTGACCGGCCTCGACGCGCGAGAAATCCAGGATGTCGTCCAGCACCGTGACCAAGGCGGCGCCGGCGCTGTCGATCAGGTTCACCTGGCGTCGGGCGTCCGGGGATAGATCGTCACGCTGGGCCAGAAGTTGCGCGAAGCCTAGCACGCTGTTCAGCGGCGTGCGGATCTCGTGGCTCATGGTGGCCAGAAACTCGGTCTTGGCTTCGGTGGCGGCCAGGGCCCTCGCGCGGGCGACGCGGGTCAGCTGCTCGCGGCGCTGTAGCAGGCGCTTCAGCCGCTCCTGTTGGGCCAGCACTAGGCTGGCGGCCATGCAGGTATAGAAGATCACCGCGATAAAGATCTGGATCGTCCGCGCCTGCGCCGTCGGTCCCAGGATGGCGTTGAAGCGCGGCGAGGCGCCGGACATGGCGATTGGCAGGGTGATCAGCGCCACGATCAGGCACGCCATCGCCGCGCCCCGGGCGCCGAGGCGGTAGGCGGCGACCAGCGCGATCGGGAAGATCAGAAAGGGCGGCGCGCCCGAGAGCGGATGCGCGCAGAGCAGCGTGACCGCCGCTACGGCGAACAGCAGGACGCCCTGTTCCGCCAGGGAGACGCGATAAGCCCGACTATGCTGGGAGTCGATCAGCACCAGCGTGGCGGGCAGGACGACGGCCAGACCGAGCGCTCCCCGCAGCAGCCAGTCGATCCAGGTCGCCAGGAGGGGCGCGCCGAAGAACATCGACAGCACGAGCGCGCAAAGCGTGGCTGAGATCGCCGCGATCGGCGTGGTCACAGCGGGCAGCACCGCCAGCATCCGCATCGTCCGAACGCGCGGCGCCCTACCCCAGAAGCGGACACAGGCCCACCAGACGGCGAGCGCCTCCAGCGTGTCGACCGTCACATAGAGCAGGGCTCGGGAGAGGCTGTCGCCGACCAGAAGGGCGGCGGCCATATGGAAGATCACGAACACGCCGGCTAGAGTCAGTCGAAGTCTGGGCGTGAGAACCACCAGGCCTGCCGCGAACAGCGCGTTGGCGGGCCAGAAGGTCGCGATATCGACCTGAGTACGCGTTAGAACTTCGCTGAAGAACAGGCCGCCGACCAGCGCGACCGACAGGCCTCGCAACAAGGTCAATTGCCGCTTCCGCTCATGCTGCGCTCGCCGCTGCGGCATACGCGTTTCATCCCCCAGTCCGCCGCCTTTGGCGACAACATCAAAACGCGCCCTCTGACCGCGTCGCGGGGCGGCGCGTATCGGGCGCTCGCCGCTCCCGGTTTCGCGGAGCGACGGCGCGACCATTCAATACGCTCGCGCGGCCAGGGGTTGCTCGCTTATCGGGGGATGTGTCGTTTCGCCGCAGGACGCCTCCGCAGCCGCCACGCCCCACGACTCGCTCCAGCCGCGCCCTTGTAAAGGGTCGAAAGGACAATGCACGCCGCGAGGCGCAGTTCAAGAGGGGCTTAGTCGTAGCCTGGTATCGACGTCGAGAGGTCAAGACGTCTCCCAGCACTTTCCGTGATCAACCTGCCGCCAGGATTTCTCTCTTCTCTTCGAGTTCAAGCCACTCCATCTCGGCTTGCTCAAGATCCGCGCGCGCCTTGTCCAACGCCTTCATGTTTTTATCGAATGTCGCCGGATCGCGGCTGTAGAGATTGGGATCGGCCAGAGCTTCCTCCAGCTTGGCGATGATCGCCGGGCTCTTGGCGATCAGGGCCTCGCACTCCTCCAGACGGCGCTGGTCCTTGTACGAAAGCTTGGCGCTCTTTTTAGGGGGAGGCGGCGCCGAGGGCGTCGTCTTGGGCGCGGCCACCGCGACAGGCGCGCGGACGGCGCTGAAGAAGCCTGGGTTCTGGTCCATCAGGTCGGTCCAGCCGCCCGGCGTCTCCACGACATTGCCCCTGCCGTCGAGCGCGATGGTCGAGGTGGCCAGTCGGTCAATGAAGTCGCGGTCGTGGCTGACCAGGATCAGCGTGCCCTCGAAGTCGGCCAGCAGGTCCTCAAGCAGGTCCAGCGTGTCCATGTCGAGGTCGTTGGTCGGTTCGTCCAGCACCATCAGGTTGGTCGGATTGGCGAGAGCCCGCGCCAGCAGTAGACGATTGCGCTCGCCGCCCGACAGGCTGGTGACGGGCTGGCGCAGCTGGGCGTCGGTGAACAGGAACTCCTTGGCATAGCCGGCCACGTGCTTGGACTGGCCGCGCACGATGATGGAGTCGCCACCGCCGGGCGTCAGGAAGTCCCAGACGGTGATCTTGTCCGACAGCGCCATGCGCGCCTGGTCGATGTACGAGACCTCGAGATTGGCGCCCAGTTGCACGGAGCCCGCGTCCAGCGCCAGCTCGCCCAGCAGCAGCTTGACCAAAGTGGTCTTGCCGGCCCCGTTGGGGCCGACCAGCGCCACGCGGTCGCCACGCAGGATGCGGGTCGAGAAGTCCTCGACGATCGTCCGCTCGCCGAAGCGCTTGGTGACACCCTTGGCCTCGATCACCCGCTTGCCGGAGACCCCCGAGGACTCCACGGCCATGGTCATGGTCCCGCGTTGATCGCTCTGGCGATCCTTCTTCTCATTGCGAAGAGCCAGCAGCGCCCGGCGGCGGCCTTCGTTACGAGCCCGCCGCCCCTGAACGCCCCGCGCCAGCCAGGCGTTCTCGCGCTCCAGCACCTTGTCCAGGCGCCGGCCTTCTTCTGCTTCGGCTGCCAGGACGGTGTCCGCCCAGGCCTCGAACTCCGAGAAGCCCCGGTCCAGACGGCGGATCTTGCGATGCTCCAACCAGAAGCAGCGCTCGGTGACCCTGTTGAGGAAGGCCCGGTCGTGGCTGACGATCATCACGGCGCACTTCGATGCGGCCAACTCTTCTTCCAGCGTCTGGATCGCGAAGATGTCGAGGTGGTTGGTCGGCTCGTCCAGCAGCAGCACGTCCGGTTGCTCAGCGAAGGCGCGGGCAAGGGCGGCGCGGCGGGTCTCGCCGCCGGACAGGCCCTTGGCCGCCTTGTCGGGATCGAGACCGAAATCAGTCAGGGCCGCCTGCGCCTCGTAGTCCTGCGCGCCGCCGGCGGTGGCGTAGTCGAGCAAGGTCTCGCCGGCGATCTCCGGCTCCTGGCCGACATAGACGATCTTGGCGCCCGGCTGCACCGAGCGCTCGCCGCTGTCGGCCTCGACGCCTTGGGCGGCCAGGATCTTCAGCAGGGTCGACTTGCCCGCGCCATTGCGGCCGACCAGGCAGGCGCGCACGCGCGGCTCCAGCGCTAGATCCACCCCGTCGAACAGGGGCTTGGCGCCGTCGGCGAGACGGACGTCCTTGAGGGCGAGTACGGGCGCGCGGGTCGGAGAGGCCATGTGGTCACGGATATGGAACGGCGGGATCGCGAAGGCGAGGCCCTATCCCAGGCGCGCCTCGGAGGAAACGGCAAATCGGCCGTCGCGCCCGCTTACCCTGGCGAAACCGCCCGAACCTGGTTGTCGGCTAGGTGCGACAAAATCCCCCGTTAACAGCTGGCCAAACGCGGTTTTGCTAAAAGCTGTGCGTTAAAGAGCGGAACACCCACCTTGAAGTCGAGCGTCGAAAGCACCGTGGCTTCGGAGGTCCAGGCGTCGCTCGCTCTGGGCTTCGACGCCTTGCAGCGTCCCGTCTGGGTCTTCGACGACGTCCGCAAACTTGCGCTGTACGCCAATCAGGCGGCGCTGGAGCTTTGGCGCGCCCCGTCGCTTGACGCCTTGCAGGCCCGAGACTTCTCGAACGCGTCTCCAGCCGTGCGGACCCGGATGAGCGATCTGGCCGCGCGGCTGCGGACCGGAGTCGTCGAGGAGCGCTGGACCTTCTATCCCGAAGGCGAGGCGGTCACCGTCAACACCATGATCTCGCGCATCGCCTTGCCGGATGGTGGTTGGGCGATGTTGTGCGAGGGCGTGCGTCTCCGCCCCGAGGCCGAAGAGCAGCGCGCGATCGAGGCGCTCCATCACACCAGCGCGCTGGTTTCACTCTATGACGCCGAAGGCTGGCGCATTTTCGGCAACCCGGCGGCGCTGGCGGCCTATCCGGATCGCGGGGGGCGCTTCGCCGACATCTTCGCTGACAGCGACGCGGGCGAGATTCTCTGGAGCCGGCTCCAGGATGTCGAAGTCATCGAAGGCGGCTATCGCGTGATCACGGCTGGCGGTCCGCGCTGGCACAGCCTGACCGTGCGTCGCACGCCCGATCCGATGACGGGCCGGCCCTGCGTATTGGTCAATGAGACCGACATCACCGAAGAGGTGGAGGCCCAGGCGGCCCTGGCTGACGCGCGTGAGCGCGCCGAGATCGCCGCGGCGGCGCGCCAGGCGTTCCTGGCCAATATGAGCCACGAGCTGCGCACGCCTCTGACCAGCATCCTTGGCTTCGCCGACCTGTTGGAGGACGCGACGCTGGATGATGCGCAGATGCGTCACCTGGGCCGGATCCGTGAAGCCGGCGCCATGCTGCTTGAGACCCTCAACGCCGTCCTCGACTTCTCGAAGCTCGAGGCGGGCGGCGTCGATCTGGAGCACAAGCCCTTCGACCTTCCGGATCTGGCCGCACGTACGGCGGGCATGTTCGAGGCCGCCGCGCGGAGCAAGGGACTGTCGCTAAGCATCCACGTCGCCCCCGATTGCCCTCGCTGGCTGGATGGTGACCCCGAACGGCTGCGTCATGTGCTGGTGAACTTCCTTGGCAACGCGATGAAGTTCACCGACTCGGGCGGCGTCTCTCTCGCCGTCGAGAGTAGAACGGGCGCGAGGCCAGGCATGGAGCGGCTGGAGCTTTCGGTTTCGGACACTGGCGTCGGCGTTCCAGCGGAAATGCTGGACCACGTCTTCGACCGCTTCACCCAGGCCGGCCCCGAGGTGTCGCGACGCTTCGGCGGCACCGGCCTTGGCTTGGCGATCAGCCGGGAGATCGTCGAGCTCATGGGCGGCCGGATCGGCGTCGACAGTGTCGCTGGCGAAGGTGCGCGCTTCTGGTGCGTTCTGGATCTTCCCGTCGCCGAACCGCCCTCGGTCGCGACCGATGAGGCCTCGCCAGTGTCGGGGCGGCCGCTTCGACTGCTGGTCGCCGATGACAACGACGCCAATCGCGAGTTGATCGGGACTCTGGTCCGGGCGATGGGCCACCAGGTGGAGACGGTCGCCGACGGCATCGCCGCAGTCGAGGCGGTCCATACCAGGGTCTATGATCTCGTGCTGATGGACGTGCACATGCCGCGCATGGATGGGCTGGCCGCCACGCGCGCCATCCGCGACCTGGGAGGCGAGGCGGCCTCGACGCCGATCATCGCCCTGACGGCCAATGTGCTGCCCGACCAGATCGCTTTCTATCGCGCCAGCGGAATGGATGATCACGTCGGCAAGCCGATCGACCCGCGAGACCTGCAGGCGAAGATCGCGGCCTGGAGCGTGGGGCGGACGAGCGTCGCTGGGGCGGACCGTTCGTGTCAGACCAGCGGTCGCCCCTAGCTAGGTCTGCGCCGTCTTTCCTTTCTAGGGTCGCTAGGCCTCACTAGATAAGGAGGAGGCGCGGGTTTCGATTCAGACCGCCCCGCCGAGGATTGAGTAGCGATGGCGCCTGAACGTTCCGAACCAGTTTTCAACGCGCCCTGGCCGGCCCTGCTGGCCGCCGCTTCCATCCTGGGGCCCAACGCCCTCCTGATGAACGCCGACGAGCCGACGATTCTGTCGCTAGCCCTGATCCCGAGAGACTTCTGGGACGGTCATTGGACAGGCGTGGTCACGATGATGTTCGTGCACGGCGGTTGGCTGCACGCGCTGATGAACGCGGCCTTCGCGGTCGCCTTCGGCGCGCCGGTCGCGCGCTTGCTGGGCCTGGGCGCGCGAGGCGGGGCGATCTTCTGTCTCTTCTATATGGCGTGCGGGATCGTCTCGGGCCTTGGCTATGCGGTGCTGCATCCCAACGCTATTGGACCCGTCGTCGGCGCTTCTGGCGCCGTGTCCGGGCTGATGGGCGCGGCCGCGCGCACGATGGATGGACGAGGCGGTCTGGGTCCGATGTTCGGTCCGCAGGTCTTGTCGATGGGCTTGGGCTGGCTGGTGGTCAATCTCGTCATGGCCGTGGCCGGCGGTCTCCTGACGGGGGGAGCGGGCGGCGTGGCCTGGGAGGCTCACCTGATCGGCTTCGCCGCTGGGGTCCTGCTGATCGGCCTGTTCGCCCGTCATGCCGAGCCCGCTGATCCCGCGCCGCGCGATCCCCATTGATCCCGGGGCCCGTTTGCGAGACCCTTGTTCCATAACAGAACAAGGGAGGTAGCTCAGTGCTGATTTCTCAGATCCTCAAGGACAAGGGCGATTTGGTGTTCACGGCCTCTCCCCAGGAGACCGTCGGCGCCGCGGCCGCCCTTCTGCACACCCGCCGCGTGGGCGCCATGGTTGTGGTCGACGAGACCGAGGCGGTGGTTGGCATCCTCTCCGAGCGCGACATCGTCCGCGTGATCGCCAAGGAAGGGGCCGCGGCCCTGACCAAGCCGATCGCCGGCTGCATGAGCGCCAAGGTGATCTTCGCCGAGCCCCACGAAACGGTCGACGCTCTGCTCGAGCGGATGACGGATCGCCGGATCCGCCACCTGCCGGTGGTCAAGGGCGGGCGCCTGGCGGGCATCATCTCGATCGGCGACCTCGTGAAGCACAAGATCAACGAGGCGTTGGCCGAGGCCGATGGGCTCAAGGCCTATATCGCCGCCGGCTGAGGTCGGGGACGTTATAGGAGACGCTATAGAGAGGGGGCTGAAACCTCAGCCTTCGATCAACTCCGCGCCGACGCCTTTGACGGCGTCGGCCAGGCTATAGCCTTCCAGGACGGCGGCCGTAGCGTCGCGCGCCCGCAGCAGGGCTTCGCGCAGGGCGCAGGTGGCGATGTCGCGGCAGTCCTCGCAGCGGCGGAAGGCCGTGCGGCTGACGCATGGCGTCATGGCCAGCGGGCCGTCGACCAGGCGAATGATCTCGGCGAAGCTGATCTGGTCGGCCACGCGGCCCAGGACATAGCCGCCGAACTTGCCGCGTCGGCTGACCACCAGGCCATCGCGCGCGAGAGAAAGCAGGATCGCTTCCAGGAACTTGCGCGGCGCGTCGGCGCGCTCGGCCAGCTCACCGGCCGTGACCTGCCCGTTCTCGCGAGCCAGTTCGATCATCGCGCGCAGGGCGTAGCGCGCCTTCTGGGACAACATGAACGCCGGTGACCTTGTTCAAGCGGGCGAAGGGTGGCTCTTAAAGAGCGTTCAGCCTTCTGGGCGACGCTTGGTCGCGACGCAAGTCTCGCGTGACGCTGTTCATGCACAGAGGAATGGTCCGTCTGGGGATAAGCCGGCCATTTCGGGCTTGTCGGGGCGGGGAGGGGGCTCTAGAAGCCGCCCCTCGCTTCGGGGCCGCGGCCGCTGAACGAAACATTCGCCTTTCGGGGCTTGCGTTTCGAGCAGTAGATCGCTAGGTTCCGCAGCCTCAATCGAATCTCTTCCACTTGTTCAGCGCTCCTATCGGCGCGCTTCGGGTGGCTTTTGCGCTCTAAAGTGGCTCTGGCCACAAGTAGAGAAAAAGAAAAGAGAGGTGGTTGACCTGGGAATTCGGTTTCGCTAGAGGCCGCGCTCCCTGAAATGCAGAGGCCTCCGCAAGGTTGCTGAAGTATTTCAAACCGGAAGGGCTTCTCTTTCTTTTGAAAAAGATGCTTGACTGGCTCCGGTGACTTCTTTAGAAGCTGCCGGCTACGCCGAAAGCCTCCTGGGCTGGCTGGCTGAGAAAGTCGGAAAGTTTCTTCGAGAAACGATTTGACACGGAATTCGAGGTTGGATAGATAGCCGCCTCCGCCGACACCGGGCGCTAAACGGTGGGATCGGTTCTCCGGTAACGGAGCGGTTCGGGTCTTTGACATTGTTGATTTGGAAAGAGAAACGCAGGCGGCGGCGCTCTGGCGGTTCACTCTACGGAGTGGATCATTGACGCTGACGTTATGCGGTCTCTTGAAGACACCATTTATACGCCGGTTGGCTTTCGGGCTGATCGGAGTGTGATGGGAACTCGTCAAGAAACTATGCAAACCAGATACCTGGTTCTGGGTTTTCCCCCGGGACTGGAAGTCTGATGTCAATGTCAACTCAACCTGAGAGTTTGATCCTGGCTCAGAGCGAACGCTGGCGGCAGGCCTAACACATGCAAGTCGAACGGATCCTTCGGGATTAGTGGCGGACGGGTGAGTAACACGTGGGAACGTGCCCTTTGGTTCGGAACAACTCAGGGAAACTTGAGCTAATACCGGATGTGCCCTTCGGGGGAAAGATTTATCGCCATTGGAGCGGCCCGCGTCTGATTAGCTAGTTGGTGAGGTAAAGGCTCACCAAGGCGACGATCAGTAGCTGGTCTGAGAGGATGATCAGCCACATTGGGACTGAGACACGGCCCAAACTCCTACGGGAGGCAGCAGTGGGGAATCTTGCGCAATGGGCGAAAGCCTGACGCAGCCATGCCGCGTGAATGATGAAGGTCTTAGGATTGTAAAATTCTTTCACCGGGGACGATAATGACGGTACCCGGAGAAGAAGCCCCGGCTAACTTCGTGCCAGCAGCCGCGGTAATACGAAGGGGGCTAGCGTTGCTCGGAATTACTGGGCGTAAAGGGAGCGTAGGCGGACTGTTTAGTCAGAGGTGAAAGCCCAGGGCTCAACCTTGGAATTGCCTTTGATACTGGCAGTCTTGAGTACGGAAGAGGTATGTGGAACTCCGAGTGTAGAGGTGAAATTCGTAGATATTCGGAAGAACACCAGTGGCGAAGGCGACATACTGGTCCGTTACTGACGCTGAGGCTCGAAAGCGTGGGGAGCAAACAGGATTAGATACCCTGGTAGTCCACGCCGTAAACGATGAGTGCTAGTTGTCGGCATGCATGCATGTCGGTGACGCAGCTAACGCATTAAGCACTCCGCCTGGGGAGTACGGTCGCAAGATTAAAACTCAAAGGAATTGACGGGGGCCCGCACAAGCGGTGGAGCATGTGGTTTAATTCGAAGCAACGCGCAGAACCTTACCACCTTTTGACATGCCTGGACCGCCACAGAGATGTGGTTTTCCCTTCGGGGACTGGGACACAGGTGCTGCATGGCTGTCGTCAGCTCGTGTCGTGAGATGTTGGGTTAAGTCCCGCAACGAGCGCAACCCTCGCGATTAGTTGCCATCAGGTTTGGCTGGGCACTCTAATCGTACTGCCGGAGTTAATCCGGAGGAAGGCGGGGATGACGTCAAGTCCTCATGGCCCTTACAAGGTGGGCTACACACGTGCTACAATGGCGACTACAGAGGGCTGCAATCCCGCGAGGGGGAGCCAATCCCTAAAAGTCGTCTCAGTTCGGATTGTTCTCTGCAACTCGAGAGCATGAAGTTGGAATCGCTAGTAATCGCGGATCAGCATGCCGCGGTGAATACGTTCCCGGGCCTTGTACACACCGCCCGTCACACCATGGGAGTTGGCTTTACCCGAAGGCGCTGCGCTAACCGCAAGGGGGCAGGCGACCACGGTAGGGTCAGCGACTGGGGTGAAGTCGTAACAAGGTAGCCGTAGGGGAACCTGCGGCTGGATCACCTCCTTTCTAAGGATGCTTCTCCAGTCTCTCACGAGACTATTGAAGCTCCAGACACGGTGCGCTTGACGCACCAAAAAGAGCGGATCGCCGCCGTCTTCGTTTCTCTTTCCACTTGTTCTGGACCGTCGAGGTTCAGGACACGATCGCGAGCCCTGGAGCGGATCAACTGATCCGATCTGAGCGGCCTATGGGCCCGTAGCTCAGTTGGTTAGAGCGCACGCTTGATAAGCGTGAGGTCATAAGTTCAAGTCTTATCGGGCCTACCACTCTTTCCAAACATACGGACCGCACCGACCAGCTCCGCTGGGCAAGCAACTTACACTGAAGTGTGAGGGGCCATAGCTCAGTTGGTAGAGCGCCTGCTTTGCAAGCAGGATGTCGTCGGTTCGAATCCGTCTGGCTCCACCATTTTTCCTCGCAATCCTCGCTACCGCTTCGCTGCTTGAGCGAGGCTAGCTGGTATGGTTGGGAAAATCGCGATCGGGAATGATCAAGTTTGCAGCGGCTTTCGAGCCGATGCGAAGTGACATTGTGAAGGCAGGGTTCCTCCGCCAACCGTAGCTCACCCCTGGGATACGGACCTGGTTTAAGGATGGACTTAAGAAGACATCATTGTCTGACTAAAGGTAGAGCTCATGCTCGATCCCTTCCCGCGAGATGCGGCTAGGGTCGATTATGCATGGGTTTTGCTGAGAACGATCAAGCGCATAAGGGCTTCTGACGGATGCCTTGGCATTGAGAGGCGATGAAGGACGTGGCACGCTGCGATAAGAGCCGGGGAGGCGCGAGCACCCTTTGATCCGGCTATCTCCGAATGGGGAAACCCACCTTTATGGTCACCCAACTTAGTCTCAGCTTCGGCTGGGTCCAGGATTGGATGATCAGAAGAGGTATAATGACCTGAATACATAGGGTTCATTAAGCAAACCCGGGGAACTGAAACATCTCAGTACCCGGAGGAAAGGACATCAACCGAGACTCCCGTAGTAGTGGCGAGCGAACCGGGACCAGGCCAGTGCTGTCGTGACATAAAGCTGAAGGATCTGGGAAGGTCCGCCATAGTGGGTGATAGCCCCGTAAGCGTCAAATAGCGACAGACTCGAGTAGGGCGGGACACGTGAAATCCTGTCTGAACATGGGGGACCACCCTCCAAGCCTAAGTACTCCTCAATGACCGATAGCGAACAAGTACCGTGAGGGAAAGGTGAAAAGCACCCCGACAAGGGGAGTGAAACAGATCCTGAAATCGGAAGCCTACAAGCAGTCGGAGCCACCGCGCGTGGTGACGGCGTACCTTTTGTATAATGGGTCAGCGACTTCATGTGCCGTGCAAGCTTAAGCCGTTAGGTGTAGGCGCAGCGAAAGCGAGTCTGAATAGGGCGAATAAGTACGTCGCATGACGACCCGAAACCAGGTGATCTATCCATGAGCAGGTTGAAGGTAAGGTAACACTTACTGGAGGACCGAACCGGTGAATGTTGAAAAATTCTCGGATGACTTGTGGATAGGGGTGAAAGGCCAATCAAACCTGGACATAGCTGGTTCTCCGCGAAAACTATTTAGGTAGTGCCTCGGACGTATTCCTTGGGGGGTAGAGCACTGAATGGATGCGGGCGGCGCGAGCTGTACCAATTCTAATCAAACTCCGAATACCCAAGAGAACTATCCGGGAGACACACGGCGGGTGCTAACGTCCGTCGTGAAAAGGGAAACAACCCTAACCATCATCTAAGGCCCCCAAGTTCTGGCTAAGTGGGAAACGATGTGGGTTTGCTTTGACAACCAGGATGTTGGCTTAGAAGCAGCCATCATTTAAAGAAAGCGTAACAGCTCACTGGTCAAGCGAACCTGCGCGGAAAATGTAACGGGGCTCAAGCCAGACGCCGAAGGTATGGGTGTGCGTAAGCACGCGGTAGCGGAGCGTTCCGTAAGCCGATGAAGGTGAGGCGCGAGCCTTGCTGGAGGTATCGGAAGTGAGAATGCTGACATGAGTAGCGATAAAGAGGGTGAGAGACCCTCTCGCCGAAAGCCCAAGGGTTCCTGCGTAAAGCTAATCTGCGCAGGGTTAGTCGGCCCCTAAGGCGAGGCCGAAAGGCGTAGTCGATGGGAATCAGGTGAATATTCCTGAACCAGTTGGAAGTGACGGATCTGGTAAATTGTCAGGGCTTATTGGATTGCTCCTGGCAGTGAACAGGTCCCTGGAAATAACTCCAACGGAGACCGTACCCGAAACCGACACAGGTGGGCAGGTAGAGTATACCAAGGCGCTTGAGAGAACTGTGCTGAAGGAACTCGGCAAATT